>NZ_BMIH01000001.1:0-635000 GCF_014641735.1 Sphingomonas metalli
CCCCGATCGGGGCCCTTTCCATGTCGTCATCACGCCTCGACCGCTGGCCTACTTTTACACCGCCACCGTGGCCGGATTTTGCTCCGCCGTTGACACCGCGAGCCGCAGCGGATGCCAAGGGGCGACGATCGCGGATGGTGCACCGCCAATCACGCGCACGCTGCCGATGCTTAGGAACGGCTCCCAGAGGTCGCGCCGGTTAAGGTCGCCGACGGCGTGGCGGAGCAGCGCGCCGAGCAGTGCGCCATAGGCCTCGGCTTGGGCGATCAGGCTTGCCGAGGCATAGCCTGAGCTTTGCAGCGCATTGAGCGCCTCGGCATAGAGCCCTGCGAAATGCGACCAGGCCGTATCGATCGCCGTGAAGCCCTCGCCATCGATCAGGCCACCGCTGCGCGCGGCTTTCAGGGCTTTGGGAAAAAGCTTGGCAATGTCCTCGCCGATGTTGGTCCGCGGAACCAGCGTCCCGGCATCTTGGCCGAAAGCGGGCTGCAACGTGCCAACATCGCCCAGCGATACTGACTGGAGCGCGCCTTTGCGACTGACGGGCAGGCGCGCGACCTGGCTGCGCACGAACGGCCGCTTGAGAAGCCGGCCGACATCCTTGGGGAGCTCGAGGCCGATGACGCCCGGCTGGCCGGTCCAGATCAGCTGGACGGTCGCCTTGTCGCCGCCGACGGTGAGCGCGATATCGAACTTGATCTGGATCGCGCCGCGCGCGGTAGATTCGTTACGACGATATTTCTTCTGCCGCGCCTTGGCGCGGTCGAGCAGCTCCTCATACGCAAAGAGATAGGGCACGTCCCATTCGACGAGCGGCCCGATCAGCGCCGGCAGGCCGCGATAGCGAAGGCCGAAGGAGAGGCCGACATCGGCGTTGAGGTCGAGAAACTGGGCGCGGGTGCGGCGGGACGACTTGATCACCAGCTTGCGCGGGCCGCCCACGAGATTGACCTGTCCGAACAAGCGCTCGATTGCGCGTAACAGCCCCTCGAGAAAGTCGGTGCATTCAATTGGGCGACCGAAGATGAACCGCTCCCATTTGACGCGGAGCGCCTTGTCTTGGCCAAGATCGTCGCGATGGGCCTCGAAGAAGTCGCGGTCATCGTCGCGGGTTTCCTTGAGCGACCGGCCTTTGAGCGCGACCAGATATTCCTCGTCGGCCGGGCTCAAGCGGTCTGGCAGCGTGAACTCAAAGAAGTTGATCGTCTCCTGTGCAAAGGAGGTTTTCTTGAGCTTGATGCCTGAAAAGAGCTGAAGGACGCTCTGGCCTTCCCATTCAAAGCCGGCGAGCGCTTCAGCCTCCAGTCCCCAGCCGGGCGCCGTATCGATGAACGCCTCAATCGCGGGATGAACCTCGGCCGGGATGTCGTCGCGCACTTCATCGAATTGGCTGCGCAGCTCTTCGCCCTCGATGATCTGTCGGTTGGGGCGCTGCTTTACTAAAAGCGGCTTGCGGTCGGAGACGAGCTTTTCGAACAGCTTCTTCCAGCGGCGGGGCTGCTCGCGGTCCTTGTCGCCAAGACCCATGAAGTAGCCGCTGTCGCGCGGCAGGCGCAGCGCCGGAAGCGCCCAGCCCAGCGCCATCGCGATCGGTACCGCATCACTTTCGATGCGCTCGCGTGTCATCGCTACATAGGTGCCGATCTGATGGAGGGTCCAGTCGTCGGCGGTGTTAAGCCCACGCAAGGCTGCTTTCCAGCCCGCGATCTGCCCCTCGCTGAGCCCTAATCCGGCGGCGGCGGCATCGACCCAAGGATCGGGCTCTTCGGTCAGCTGCTTGGCGCCGATTAGTGTAACATCGCCAAGCGACGCGCCTTGGTCGTCATCGGTATTGGCGAGCAGCATGGCGGGCCTGTCGCACGCCGAATTGCGGACGCGGACAGTGCGCTCGTCGGTGATAGCCGTCTCCGGCAGCCCGAACGGCCCGACTAGGTCGCGCGGCAGCGCGATCATCAACTTGGTCACCGTGACCGGGTCGGCGAGCAGCGCACGCGTGATCGCCGCGACCTGTTCGCCGGTCAGCCTGTCGAGAAGATAGCGCGCTAGCTCATCCTCGGGGGTGAGAGCGTCGAGACGCAGACGGATGGAGGTCGCGCCGGCGGCGCCAATCAGATCGGACGGGGTCACGCCGCTTGCGCTCGCTGAAAGGGATTTTCGACATAGGCGCAGCTGTCGGACAGCCGCTTCAAAAGACCGAGGCTGGCGAGCCGTTCTTCCAAACGATGCGCGTTGTCGGAAAAGTCCTCCTGGTCGGCAGTCCCGGCATCGATGAAAGGCCGCGCCTGCGCGTCGCCGATTACGAAGCCGTAGCGCTCATGGATGCGCACCAGGAAATCCTTGAATTCGAGACGTTCGCCGACACAGGCGATGACCAGGGTCTTCAAGAGCCGGTCGGTCGGCGCGTAGCGAACGCGACGGCTCGAGCGCCGCGAGGACAGTCCGATTGCCCGCGCCCAGGTCATGTGGATCTTGCCGACATGCTGTTTGTGACGGACGGTGGCGCGCTCGACAAGCTCGTCGACAAAGTCCTGCGGCTCGGCGACGAGCTCATCGTCATCGCCGTCCGGCCAGCCGAACTCACGTTTCAAAATGTCGGTCGCGTTCATGGTGGGATCGTCCGACGCCAGCGCGTCGCCCCAGGCATCGGTTTCGGTGACGCGGCGCACGAAGCGTTCGATCGCTTGCTGGGGCAGCATATTGTTATGCTGGTAGCTGTCTGCCGACAGATCGCGGACCACAGATTTACGTGGCGAGACGATTTCGCAGATCAGGCTGATCGGCGGCCGGTCGAGCAACTCGCGCGCGCGGTCGAGCTGATAGAGGATGAGGTTGAGGCCGGTCATCGCGACGAGATGCGGGATCGCGTCGTGCGCCGGGATTGGCAGATTAAGGATCGCCAGCCAGTCGCTCGCCAGACGATCGAAGATCGGGTGGCTCGAACACGGCAGATAGGCGCCGGCGCGCTCCTGCCTGGCGAGTTGGGGATCGCCTTGGAGCGCATGCGCCATGCTGTCATAAGGCGCTGGGCTTTCGAGAAATTTGGACACCAGTGCACCGCGCAGCGCATCGGCATGCTGGCTTCGCGCGAGCATCAGGTACAGCAGTTCGCCGGTGCGTGCGAAGAAGCGGCGGTCGTTTGAGACGCTGCCGTTCGGCTTCACATTGACGTCTTCGTAGAGTGCATGCGGGCCGAACGGGAAAACGAATTTTGAACTCCAGCGCTTGTTGCTGGTGCCCTCGATCGCCGACCCTTGCAAAAAGCTCAGCACCGCGGCGAAATCGTCGAAGCTTTCGAACCGCTCGCGCAAATAGCTGAAATCAGGACGATCGATTCCGCCCGCACTCTCGGCCATCCGCTCGAGCCACATCGTCCAAGCGGCTTCGTCAGAGCGCGCCTCGGCCTTCACCGTCATGACATGGGGATTGTTGAACACGAGGTTGCGCAGATGGAGCTGGAGCTGCGGCCTGTACGATAGGCTGTTGAGCCGCGTCTCCTGCAGCGCGCGGCCTTCGTGATGCTCGGCGAGCAGGACAGTCATGAACTCGAGGAAGATGAGCCACGGCGCCTGCTCGTCGTGCAAACGGTGACCCCATATCGCTTCATCTATCCAGAAGGCAGGACCGGCGCGATCCTCGAACTCGGTCGGGCGGGCAAGGATTTCCATTGTCATACCCGGACGATTACCCGGCGCGGCTGGGCGCGGCCGTTGGCATTGAGATCGATGAAGCGCAGCACGAGTTCGCCATCGCTGGCCTCCTCTTCACCATCGAGGCGGCGGCGATTTTCGGTCTGGCGTAGCAGCCGCGCTTTGAAGGCCAGGAGATCTTCGTGACATTCGAGCGAGAAGCTGCTCGGCAGCGCGCCTTCGGCGACGCGGCCGAGAAACTCGAAGCGGGTCGGCGACAATGACAGGAATACAGGCGGGATCTCCTTGCCGCGCACGAGCTTAACCGACACCCCGAATGAACCATCACCGGGATCGGCGACGATTGCGACCTCTTCGCCGCCTGAGCGGGGGACCGAGATCAGTTCGTCGAGCAACGGACTGCGCTTCGACTGCGAATAGCTGCCCGACGTGGCGAGCACGAGCTCATCCTGATTCTGGACGAGCATGCCGGTAAAAATGCGATTTAGGCCGCGCACCACCAAATTGAGCGCCGCGCGCGGCACGGACTGCTTGGCCGCGATCTTATCGGCAACGTCGAGATACAGTCCCGCGTAGCGAAACACAGTCAAGTCCCACAGCGCATAATCCTCGGCCTTGTCCTCGGGCATGGTGAAGAACAGCCGCTGCCGCTGGGCGCGAAGGACATTCAGGAAGCCGGCGCGATCGCCATCTTCCGCCCCCTCGAGATACGTGCGTTGTGCGGTCGCATAGGCCGGTGTCGCGCCATAGACGGGATCGCTCAGGATTAACGCTTGATAGTCGGCCGCATAGGCCGGATCATCGGCGCCATAGACGAGCAGATTATCGACGCGATTGCTGGTCTCGGCCCCGATGCCGAATGCGTTCAGTTTCCGGAAGAGTTCGGTTTTCTCAGCCTTACTGGGTTTCAGATTTTCGCCGAAGATGTTGCGATAGATGCTCGCGAGGTCGACCTTGCCCGAAGCCTGGATGGCGGCGACGTCGTTGCAGGTCATCAGTCCGTCGCGCGCATCGGGATGACCGAGAATTGCGTTGGCGACGAGCGCCAGCAATTGCCGCACCGGGAAATGGCTGCCGTTGCGCTCACTCAATTCGATGAGCGCGGTGAGGCGTTGCCTGATCGGATCGTCGGGCCCTTCGCCAATCAGCCGGCGGCGGTTCTCGAAGATCGGACAGCGTCCATCGGTACTCGCGCCGCAGTTTTCGCAGCCGTTCCAACCCTCATGGCGAGTGACCTCGTCGATGATCGCCATTGCCACTTTGGCGGCGGGCGAGCGGCTGAGATCGGTCAGTTCGAGCGCGATGCCGGGGTCACTCGTGATCCCCGTGACGAGCAAATCCTCGACGACCTTGCTTACGCGGACGATTTCGGCGGTGTCGGGGGCGGATTTGAGCTTCTCGAGCAGCTGTCCGTGATTGGCCGCGAACAGATAGAAGGTTCGCGTCGCGGGATCGGCAACGTCTCGTGCGAATTCGGCAATGAGCTCGTTGCTCTCATCGTCGCGCAGCTCGCTTAGATCCTTGACGATGACGAGCGTGCGGTCGTCGAACGCCAGTCGCTGGATCTTGTCGCCAAGGTTCCAGGCCGTGACGTCGCCGCCAAGCGCGGTCCATACTTCACGACAGTGATAGGTCTTGCCGTCGCCGGCCGTGCCGGTGATGATGTGCGAAACGGCTGCATCGCTCTTGAACATCGGGACGAGCTGGTCGCGAAGCGGCGCAGGCAAGGTGATCGGCCTAATTTTGTGACGACGCAGCGCACGCTGGATCGACTCGTCATACATATTGTCGTTGGTCGGAATCGGGCCGTAGTTCCGAAGAAACCGCACCCATGCCGTTACCGTTGGATTCGCCGACAAGCCCTGCCCCCCAGTTTCCAGCATGTTCCAGCCAACGGTCCAGTTGGTCAACGACGAACGGCACATACCGGTCGTGTCGGACCAGGGGCGCGTAGCGGCCGGGGAGAGCTAGATGAACTACGGGACCGCTAAATGAAGGCCGCTGCCAGCGGAACGCTTCGCGGTTCTCCGCGCACGGAGGCGCAGCAGCGGATCGTCCCAACCGATCGGAACGATACGCGAACAAATAGCCTCTGCGATCCGTGTGCGATCCGCTGATCGGAACAAACGGCCATCCCCGCGGGAGACCGACCCAAGGAAGTCCTAGCCGAACTAAGGATTTGGAATGGTGGAGCCGAGGGGGATCGAACCCCTGACCTTCGCAATGCCATTGCCGCGCCCTCCCCTTCCCCGTCACTTTGCCACGCTAGTTCAGTGACTTAACGCCGTCGCGGGCATTGCGAAGGTCTGGGGTCGAAGTTGCGAGAGTCTGGGCCGACTTCGCCGGCGTTGAGGTGTCAGCCTCGGCGTCGATTCGCGCGACAGGAGTCGCGCTAGGCGCGAACGCAATCGCGGTGGCGCTCCCAGTTGGGTATCCGGGGCGCTGGCGAGATCATCAATCCTGCGACCCAGCGCCTTCAACCAAGGCGCGCTGCATCCCCGGAAGGCCGTCACGGCTCCAAAGCTTCCCCTGCTGATCTCCACGGCCATATGATCGTGCCGGAAGGGGCTATCCTGCTTGGAGCAGACCATGGCCAACGATGCTCACACACCCACTCGCCTGATCCGGCTGCCCGAGGTCAAACTCCGGACCGGGCTCGCCCGATCATCGATCTATCGGATGATGGAGGACGGCGGCTTTCCACGCCCTCGCAAGCTTGGGCCGAGGGCGGTTGCGTGGCTGGTGAACGACATCGATCAGTGGATCGACAGCCGGCCTGCGAAACCGACCCGTTGAGGGTGCAGCCGAGAGGAAAGCTGGCGTAAGGTCGCCAGAATCGGAGAACAGCATGACAGACTTAGCTGACACCTCAGAAGGCCCTCGCCTCCCCTTTGGGGGAGGCGTGTTACCTAGCCTGTTACCTAGAACCACCTGGGCGAGGGATGGTCCCCTCTAACCCTTTGAAAAGTGGCGCGCCCGGAACGATTCGAACGTCCGACCCTCAGATTCGTAGTCTGATGCTCTATCCAGCTGAGCTACGGGCGCGCAATGGAGGTGCGCTCTTAGCAGTCTTCGCCGACCGCGCAAGCGCCTTTTCCGGGAAAAGCGCTCCTCGCGCCAAATTCGGGCGGGTGACCGCCTACGGCCGCCTTGGCCTGTTCGCCATTGCCGCTTAGGACATGCCGGCATGAAGATCGCCGTGCCGCTGCTGCTCGTCCCACTCCTCGCCGCCTGCGCGCGGGATGCGACGGTCTATCCCTCGCTCGCCAAGCGGCCGATCGAGGCGATGGACCTTTCCAAGCCGCCCGAAAGCGCGCCTGCGACCATCGTGCCGGATCCGGCGCTCGACGCGAAGATCGCGACGCTGACCCGCCGCCTCGCCGCCCTGAAGAGCGGGTTCGACACCGATGCGGCCCGGGCCGAGACGCTGGCCCGGGCAGGCGGCGCCAGGACCGTAGGCAGCGAGGCCTGGCTGACCGCGCAGACGGGTCTCGCCGCGCTCGACGACTGGCGGGCGCAGACGAGCACGCTGGTGGGCGAGGCCGATGACGCCGCCCGGACCCGCGCGACGGCGCTCCAGCCGCCCTACCCGGCGCTGGAGGCGTTGCAGGCGGCGATCGGCGCGGAAAGCGCGCGGCAGAACGATGCCGCCCGCCGGATCCAGGCGCTGCTGCCCGGCGCCTAGCGACGCAGCAGCGGCAGGATCGTCGAATAGTCGTCGGTCCAGGGCGAAAGCCCGGCGCGCGCCCGGGTCGGCCGCCAGTCGCGCTCGTCCCCGGCCAGCGCCGTCAGCACACCGGGATCGCGCGACAGCGCCACCCAGAGCGAGACCGAGGCGGTCGTATCGAGCGCGGACGGCTTGTAGTCGAGCGTCACAGCCCGCCAGCCGCCGTCCCGTGCGGCCGCGGCGACCACCGGTTCCAGATCGAGGAAGCGGTTCGAGATGTGCACGAGCAACAGGCCGCGCGGCGACAGGGCCCGGGCATAGGTGGCGAAGGCCTCTCGCGTCAGCAGATGCATCGGCACCGCGTCGGACGAGAAGGCGTCGAGCGCGAGCAGGTCCAGCGATCCGGGGGCTGCGTGCGACAGGCTGATCCGCGCATCGCCGATCCGGATCTGCGCGTCCGGCAGGCAGCGCGCAAGATAGGTGAAGCGCGCCGGGTCGCGCGCGATGCGGGCGACCGTCGGATCGATTTCGTAGAAGGTCCAGAGCTGGCCGGGCTGTGCATAGCAGGCCAGCGTTCCCGTGCCGAGCCCGACCACCCCGATCCGCGCGCCGGGGCCGTAGAGCGCCGGCGCCCGGCGCATCGCCCGCCCGACTCCGCTCCCCGGCGCGTAATAGGTGGTCGGCGTCCGCTCGCGGGCGATGCTGCCGGCGAGCTGGATGCCGTGCACCGTCGTGCCATGGTCGAGCTCGCGCAGGCGCGCGCCGAGATGGACGGTGTAGACGCCGAAGTAGCTGCGAATGCGGGCGCCGGGCTCGAGCGAGAGGAGGAGGGAGCGGTAGCCGCCGAAGAGCATGAGGGCGGCCGCGAGCACCGCGACATAGGCGGGCCGTGCGCCGATCGAGGCGAGGCCGAGCGCACCGAGGGCGAGGAAGAACAGCCCCCGCCCCTCCAGTCCGCCAGCCGCGCCGTCTTCGATCCCGAGCGTCACCAGCATGGCCAGGCCGGCGAGCACGGTGCCGAACGCGATCCACCAGCGGCGGCCCCACCACAGGTTGCGCAGCCCCGCCGTGAGGAAGGTCTGCGGCGCGAGCGCCCCTGCTGCGAGGATCAGGATCGGATATTCCCATGTCCAGTCGAACAGCACCGGCGCGATCAGTCCCGCGAAGACGCCGCCTAGGGCTCCGCCCGCCGCCATGGCGAGGTAGAAGCCGGTCAGCCGCTCGGGCGCGGGGCGCTGGCGGTAGAGCGCGGTGTGCAGGGATACCGAGGCGACGAAGAGGAGCAGCAGCGCCACGAAGAGCGTGAACCAGGGGCCCGACCGGTAGCCCGCCATCATCACGCCGCCGAACAGCAGGATGGTGATCGGCGCCATCCGCGTGATGAAGTCGGCCGCGCCACGCCGGTCGGCGAAGGCGACGGTGAAGCTGAGCAGGTAGAGGCCGAGCGGCAGCACCCAGAGGAGCGGCATCGCGACAATATCGGTGGTGATGTAGGTCGAGGTCGCCAGCATCAGCCCTGACGGGACCAGAGCGAGCAGCGTCCAGCGCACGACTTGCCCCCGCTGCGGCGGCGTCTCGACCGGGACCGAAGTGCCCTCGGCAGCGGCAGTGCGCGGCAGCATCGTCACGCACGCCGCCACCAGCGCCGCGAGCAGCAGGTACCCGAGCGTCCACGCCCAGCTTTGCTGGCGCGACGCCATCAGCGGCTCGACGAGGAGCGGGTAGCAGATCAGCCCGGCGAAGCTGCCGAGGTTCGAGGCCGCGTAGAGCGCATAGGGATCGCGCCCGCCGCTCGCCGTGGCGAACCAGCGCTGCACCAGCGGCGCCTGGGCGGAGACGGCGAAGAAGAGCGGCCCGATCGAGCCCAGCAGCAGCCACGGCACCCAGAAGGCGGGCTGCGCGCCTGCCGGCAGGTCCGCCTGCATCAGGCCGATCGGCAGCCACAGCGCCGCCCCGGCGAGCAGCGCCAGATGGACCAGCCCCTGCGTTCGGGGCCGCAGCCGGCCGAGCGCATGGGCATAGGCGTATCCGCCGAGCAGCAACGCCTGGTAGACGAGCATCGCCGAATTCCACACGGCCGGCGCACCGCCCAGCCGCGGCAGCGCCATGCGCGCGATCATCGGCTGGACGAGGAAGAGCAGGAACGATCCCGTCAGGATCGTCAGCACGAACACCCAACGGCCCGCTCCGCGGGCGGCGGAGTTCATCGTGCGAGGAGCCGCGCCGCGTGGGCCGCGTGATAGGTGAGGACGCCGGCGCATCCGGCGCGCTTGAACGCCATCAGCGTCTCCAGCACCATCGCGTCACGCTCCGCCGCGCCGGCGGCGATCGCGGCCTCGATCATCGCGTATTCGCCCGATACCTGATAGGCGAAGACCGGCACCTCGAACCGCGCCTTCACCCGCGCGATGATGTCGAGATAGGGCAGGCCCGGCTTGACCATGACGCTGTCGGCGCCTTCGGCCAGATCGAGCGCGACCTCGCGCAGCGCCTCTTCGGCATTGGCGCTGTCCATCTGGTAGGTCTTCTTGTCCCCCTTCAGCAGCCCGCGGCTGCCGACCGCATCGCGGAACGGGCCGTAGAAGGCGGAGGCGTATTTGGCCGCATAGCTCATGATCTGGACGTTGACGTGCCCCTCCCCCTCCAGCGCGCCGCGGATCAGGCCGATCCGCCCGTCCATCATGTCCGACGGGGCGATGATGTCCGATCCCGCCCGCGCCTGGTTGAGCGCCTGCTGCACCAGCGCGTCCGCCGTCCGGTCGTTGACGACATAGCCGGCGGCGTCGACCAGCCCGTCATGGCCATGGGTGGTGTAGGGATCGAGCGCGACATCGGTCAGCACGCCGATCTCGGGCACCTTGTCCTTCAGGGCGCGGATCGCCCGGCACATCAGGTTGTCGGGGTTCAGCGCTTCCGCCCCGTCGTCGCTCCGCAGCCCGGGCGGCGTGTTCGGGAACAGCGCGACGCAGGGAATGCCGAGGTCGCGCGCCTCGCGCCCGCGGGCGACGATCCCGTCGATCGACCAGCGCGACACGCCGGGCAGGCTCGCGATCGGCTCCTCCACGCCGTCGCCTTCCGCGATGAAGAGCGGCCAGATCAGGTCGGCCGGCGTCAGCACGGTTTCGGCGTGCAACCGGCGGCTCCAGGCCGAGGCGCGGGTACGGCGAAGGCGGATGGCGGGGTAGGACGACATGCCCCTGCCATGAGGGATCGCTAGCGGCCGGGCAAGCGTTACGGCGATGGTTGCGGGAGTGTATCGATATGCGCGAGATCCGGTCGGCGGCGATGGTCGTCAATGCGAAGTCGCGCAAGGGGCAGAAGCTGTTCAAGAAGGCCTGCGCGGCGATGAAGGGCCTGCCCTACCCCGTCGATGCCCGCGCGGTGGAAGACCCGCGCAAGCTCGAGCCGACGCTGCGCGACGTGCTGGCGGCCAAGCCCGACCTCGTCATCCTCGGCGGCGGCGACGGTACGATCAGCGGGCTGGTCGACCTGCTGGTGGGCCACGACGTGGTGCTCGGCGTCCTGCCGCTCGGCACCGCCAACAGCTTTTCGCGGACGCTCGGCATTCCGCGCACCGTCGAGGGTGCGGTGGAGGTGATCCGCGCCGGCCATACGCGGCGGATCGATCTCGGGATGATCGACAACGACTATTTCGCCAATTGCGCGGCGATGGGGATCAGCCCGCAAATTGCCGAGACGGTGCCGCACGGCCTGAAGAAGGTCCTGGGCATGGTCGGCTATCTCGGCTGGGCCAGCTACCAGTTCGGGCGCTTCCGCCCCTTCACGCTTCATGTCGACACGGGCGAGATCAAGCGCAAGCTCAAGGTGGTCGAGGTGCGGATCTCGAACGGCCCCTATCATGGCGGTACGTGGCTGGTCGACGAGGCGTCGGTCAATTCGGGCGAGATCGTCGTCCAGGCGGTGCGCGGCCATTACAAGCGCAAGCTCGCCTATAACTGGCTGGCGAGCATCCTGGGGCTCAAGGCGCGACACCACGACACGATCAGCTTCTCGGGCGCCCGGGTGCGGATCGATACCGAACCCCGCCTGCCCATCTCGATCGACGGCGAGGTGCTCGCCCGAACGCCCGTCACCGCCCGGATCGCGCCGGGCGCGATCGAGGTCATGGCGCCGGAGCCTCCGCCGCCGCCTCCATCCGCGGCGGTCGAGCCGCCCCCGGCATGAGCGGGCGCTGCCGCCGCCACGGCCCGTAGCGATAGTAGAGCCACGCGCCGAGCGTTGTTACCGCCGAGCCGAGCGGGAAGCTCCACCAGAGCGCATCGGCCCCCAGCAGCGGCCGGATCGCGAGCGCGAAGCCGAGCCGCACCGGGAACATGGCGACGAACAACACGATCAGCGGCCCCCAGACCGCGCCATTGGCGCGGACGGTGCCGAACAGGACCATGGTGACGCCGAACAGCAGGAAGCTCCAGCTGGCGATCAGGCCGATATGCTGGGCGATCGGCACCGCCGGGCTGGCGGCGGGGAGGAACAGGCCGAGCGTCGTGCGGTCGAACCACAGGATGGCGACGATCAGTACCCCGGTCATCACGATATTGTAGAGGATGCCGGCGCGCGTGATCCGGGCCACCCGATCCCATTTGCCCGCGCCGATATTCTGCGCCGCCATCGCGCTCACCGCCGCGCCGATCGCCAATGCCGGCATCTGGATATAGGCCCAGAGCTGGAGGACGACGCCATAGGCGGCGGTCGTCTCCACGCCCTCGCGATTGACCAGCCCGACCATGGCAAGGCCGGCGGCGGAGATGACGAGCATCTGCGCGCCGATCGGCAGCCCCTTGCCGACGATCGTCCGCACCAGCGCGCCTTGCGGTCGCAGATAGGCGATCTCGCCGCCCTTCAGCCGCAGCGGCAGGTCGCGCCACATGATCCAGCCGGTCAGCGCCAGCACCGATACCGCATTGGCGATCAGCGTCGCGGTGGCCGATCCGGCGATCCCCATCTGCGGAAACGGCCCGATGCCGCGGATCAGCAGCGGGTTGAGGCCGGTGTCGATCACGACCGCCAGGATCATGAACCACAGCGGCGTCATCGAATCGCCCGTGCCGCGCAGCCCCATCATCAGCAGCACCAGGACCATCGCGGCCGGCAGGCCGAGGAAGATGACGCGCAGATAGGCATCGGCGAGCGGCAGGGCCGCCGGGGGCGTCGCCAGCGCGACGAGGATCGCGTGCGAACAGGCCCAGCCCAGCACCGCGAAGACGAGCGAGGCCGCGAGGACGAGGCCGATCGCCGATCCGAAGGCGCGGCGTGCATTCTCGACGTCGCGGCGACCCCAGGCCTGGCCGATCAGGATCGTTGCCGCCATGCCGAAGCCGAAGACGCCGCCAAACATCAGGAACATGATGATGTTGGCATTGGACGCTGCCGCCAGCGCCCGTTCGCCGAGAAAGCGACCGATCCAGATCGCGTTGATCGAACCGTTGAGCGACTGGAGGATGTTCGACCCCAGCGTCGGCAACGCGAAGGCGATCAGCGTGCTGCCGATCGGCCCCGTCGTCAGGTCCCGCTGTGCCTTCATGCCATGCCCCCTTGCCGCCCCGCGCGGCAGGGATGCCCTATCGCATGCGCCAGCGGAAGGGGATGAAAGGTAGGCCTATCCCAGCCGGACGAGCGCCGCCTGCAGCCGGGCCGCTTCCGCCATCTTGTCGGCATGGTCAACCTTGGCCTTCTCCACCGCCTCGGGCTTGGCGCGTTCGACGAAGCTGGGATTGCCGAGCCGTGCACCGAGCGCATCGCGTTCCTTCTCCGCCGCCGCGATCGCCTTGCCCAGCCGCGCGCGTTCGGCCACAAGGTCGATGACCCCCTCGAGCGGGAGGATGAAGGTCGCTTCGTCGACCACGATCTGCGCGGCCCCGCCGCCGACATCGCCCTCGGTCGTCTCGACCCGGGCGAGCCGGCCCAGCACCGCCTGCTGCCGCGCCAGCCGGGCGTGCGTTTCGCCGCCGGCATCGCGGACGTGGAGCGGCAGTCTCGCCCCCGGCGGGACGTTGAGCTCGGTCCGTGCCGCGCGGATCTCGGAGACGAGGCGGATCAGCCAGTCGATCTCGCGTTCGGCCGCGGGATCGAGCGCGCGCGCATCCGGCATCGGCCAGTGCGCGACGATCAGGTCATGGTCGCGCGGAGCGAGACCGTGCCACAGCTCCTCGGTGATGAAGGGCATGAAGGGGTGGAGCAGGACGAGGATCTGGTCCAGCACCCAGCCTGCGACCGCCTTTGTCTCCTCGTCGACCTGGCCCCTCTCGCCCTCGCTCGACACGGGCTTGATCAGCTCCAGATACCAGTCGCAGAAGCGGCTCCAGACGAACTGGTAGATCGCGTTGGCCGCCGCATCGAACCGGTATTCGCCGAGCGCGAGGTCGACCGCCTGCACCGTCCCCACCGTTTCCGCGAGGATCCACTGGTTGACGGCGTGCGACGCCGCGGGCGGCTCGAGCGAGGTGGAGCCGCCGATGCCGTTCGCCTGGGCGAAACGGCAGGCATTCCACAGCTTGGTCGCGAAGTTGCGATAGCCCTCGACCCGCCGCTCATCCATCTTGATGTCGCGGCCCTGGCTTTCCATCGCCGCCATGAAGAAGCGGAGGGCATCCGCGCCATATTGGTCGATCAGGCCGAGCGGATCGACGGTATTGCCCTTGGACTTCGACATCTTCGACCCGTCCGCCGCGCGGACGAGGCCGTGCAAATAGAGGGTGCGGAACGGCACGTCGTGCATGAAGTGCAGCCCCTGCATCATCATGCGCGCATCCCAGAAGAACAGGATGTCGAAGCCGGAGATCAGCACGTCGTTGGGGTAACGCCCGCCGAGCCTTTTACCGGATAGCCCCTCCCCTTCAGGGGAGGGGTTGGGGTGGGGCGCTTCGCTGGGCGCGTCGGTCTCGGTGAGACGGACACGCCCCACCCCTTACCCCTCCCCTGAAGGGGAGGGGTGATTCTCGGGCCAGCCGAGCGTCGCGAAGGGCCAGAGAGCCGAGGAGAACCAGGTGTCGAGCACGTCCGGGTCGCGCGTCAGCAAGACGCCCTCGCCCGCCTCGGCCTGCGCCTCTGCCTCGGTTTCGGCGACGAAGATGCGGCCGTCCTCCGCGAACCATGCCGGGATCTGGTGTCCCCACCAGAGCTGGCGGGACACGCACCAGGGCTGGATGTTCTCCATCCAGTTGAAGAAGGTCTTCTCCCAGCTTTTCGGCACCAGCCGGATCGCGCCGGTCTGCACCGCCTCGATCGCAGGGGCGGCGAGCGTCTTGGCGTCGACATACCATTGGTCGGTCAACCACGGCTCGATCACCACGCCGGAGCGGTCGCCATAGGGGGTCTGGATCACGCGATCCTCTATCCGCTCGAGCGCGCCCGCCGCTTCGAGCTTCGCGACGACCGCCGTCCGTGCGTCGAACCGGTCGAGGCCGATCAGGTCGGCGGGGACGAGGCCGTCCGCCGTCTGGCAGATCCGCGCCTTCGCATCGAGCATGTTGAGCATGTCGCGCGCCTCGATCCCGGCGCGGCGGCCGACCTCGAAGTCGTTGAAGTCGTGGCCCGGCGTGATCTTCACCGCACCGGAGCCGAGCTCGGGATCGGCATGCTCGTCCGCCACGATCGGGATCAGCCGCCCCGTGATCGGCAGCCGCACCTGCCTGCCGACCAGCGCGGTGTAGCGCGCATCGCCCGGGTTCACCGCGATGGCCATATCGGCGAGCATCGTCTCCGGCCGGGTCGTAGCGACCGAGATGGTGCCGCTGCCGTCCGCCAGCGGATAGGTGAGATGCCAGAACTTGCCCTGCACCTCGCGCGTCTCGACCTCGAGATCGCTGATCGCGGTGCCGAGCCCGGCGTCCCAGTTCACCAGGCGCTTGTCACGATAGAGCAGGCCTTGACGGTAGAGCTCCACGAAGACCTTGAGCACCGCGGACGAGAAGCCCTCGTCCATCGTGAACCGCTCGTTGGACCAGTCCATCGAGCAGCCCAGCCGGCGCAGCTGGCGGGTGATCTGCCCGCCGCTTTCGGCCTTCCAGGACCAGACCTTGTCGATGAAGGCGTCACGGCCGAGATCGGCACGCGCAATGCCGTCCTTCGCCAGGTTGCGCTCGACCACCATCTGCGTGGCGATGCCGGCATGGTCGGTGCCAACCACCCACATCGCGTCCTTGCCCTTCAGCCGGGCGTGGCGGGTCAGGATGTCCTGCAGCGTATTGTCGAGTGCATGGCCGATGTGCAGGCTGCCGGTGACGTTGGGCGGCGGGTTGACGATCGTCCAGGGCTCCGCGCCGGGACGCTTGGGGCGGAACAGCCCCTTGTCCTCCCAATGCGCGTACCAGCGCGCTTCGATGGCGGCGGGGTCGAAGGTCTTCGGCAGCTCGGTCATGCGGCCGGCCCTAAGCCGCATTGCCGTTCAGGACAATTGGTCGCGGCGAGGTCGCCCCACGCGCGCATGCACCGAGCCGCCCGGCGGGCGATCCGACCGCACACGCTTTGATAACAAACGTCCCCCACCATGTTGCACGGATAACAAATATCCGCGTGACGAGGCGAGGGTTCGGTGCCGTATCTGAAGCGACTGCATAGCGAGGTGATGGATTACATGCTTCAGTACGAAGCGTTGATCCACCCCGATCAAGACATTGATATACAGGAAATTACCCGCAAGCGGCTGGTAATCTTCACGACCATCCGGCAGACCCATGTGATCCTGGACGACATGATCGCCGGCCTGCCGTCCGACGGTCTGCCGCCGCACAGCCAGCGTATCGCGACCGAGCAACGCCAGCGGGTCCAGCATGTCATGGGGGTCTACCAGGTCCATATCCATCGCTGGACCCCGGCAAACATTGTGAAAGATCGGAAGAACTATCAGGACAGCGTCACTGTATTGCGCGCTGTCCTGGAGGAACAGTTCCGGTGGGAGGAGGATCAGCTCGCACCGATCCTCCGCCAGGCGGCGCTGATGCGCACGGCCGGGCCGGCGCCGAATCTCAGCGCTGGCGCCCCGTCCAACGGTCCAGCCAGCCCAGCACCTCGCCATACCATTGGCGCGAGTTACGCGGCTTCAGCACCCAGTGGTTCTCGTTCGGGAAGACCAGCAGCCGGGACGGCACACCGCGCCGCTGCAAGGCGGTGAAGGCCGCCAGCCCCTGGGTGTAGGGGATACGGAAGTCCTTCTCGCTGGTGATGACCAGCTGGGGCGTCTTCCAGGCGGTGACGTGGTTCACCGGGTTCCACTTCTCGAAGGCTGCGGGATCCTCGTAATAGGTCTTGCCGCCATGCTCCCACTCGTCGAACCAGAGCTCCTCGGTCTCATAGGCCATGGCGCGGGCGTCGAAGACGCCGTCATGCTGGACGATGCACTTGAACCGATCGGGCCAGTTGCCCTCGATCCAGTTCATCATATAGCCGCCATAGGACGCGCCCATGGCGCAGGCATTGTCGGCGTCGAGCCAGCCGAACTTCGCGGTCGCGGCCGCGAGTCCCTTTTGCAGATCCTCGAGCGGCCAGCCGCCCCAGTTGTTGCTGATCGCGTCGGTGAAGCCCTGGCCATAGCCGGTCGACCCGTGGAAATCGACCGCGACCAGGCCGTAGCCCGCGCCCGCGAACACCGCCGGGTTCCAGCGATAGGACCAGCTGTTGTTGCTCGATCCCTGCGGCCCGCCATGGACCATGAAGGCGATCGGCACCTTGCCCGACGATCCGGACGGACGCACCGCATAGCCCCAGACGGTGTCGTCGTTCGCGCCCTTGAAGCTGAACCGCGTGACGGTCGGCATGTCGATCCCGGCGAGGCGGGTGGCGTTGACGCTGGTCAGGCGCTGCGGGCGATTGGGCTTCGCGACGAGATAGAAGTCGGACGTCGCGACAAGGCTGTCCATCGCCACCACGACACCGCGGGGCGTGACCGCGACCGCGCTGACATGCCCCTCGCCCGTCATCCGCGTGACCTTGCCGCTTGCGGCATCGACGCGGAACAGGGGCACCTCCTGCGTGTCCTCGGCGGTGACGTAGAGCGAGCGGCCGTCCGGCGCCCAGGCGATCGACCCCACCGAACGGTCCCAGGCTTCGGTGACGGCGCGAACCTGTCCGGATGCCAGATCCCGGATCATCAGGACCTGGCGATCGGCCTCGAAGCCGGGCCGCTTCATCGCGAACCAGGCGAGACTGCGACCGTCGGGCGACACGCTGGGCTGGTTGTCGGTCGCCGTGTTGTCCGCCGTCAGGTTGACGGGCGGGGTTGAGCCGTCCGCGGGCGCGGAGAAGATGTCGAGATTGGTCGATGTCGATTCGATCCGGCCTGCCTCGCGCAGGGAGAAATAGACGGTGCGCGAATCGGGGCTCCAGGACACCTCCTCTCCGCCGCCGAAGGGCTTGGAGGGCGTGTCGCCGACCAATTTGCCGGTGATCGGCACGCCGTCGCCCGGCGCGCCGTTGGGGCCGAGCGGCAGCACGAACAGCTGCGAGCGGGTGCCGTCCGCCCATGTATCCCAATGGCGGACGAAGAGCTGGTCGTAGGTGCGGCCCGACCCCGCATCGGCGGCCTTCTTCTCCATCGCCGGCGCGAGGCTGGGTGCACCCGGCTTGCGATCGGCCCAGACCAGCAGCCGCGACGCGTCCGGCGAGACCTTGAACCCGCCGAAACCGCCCTGGAAGCCGGTGAGCTTGCGCGGGCTGCCGCCGGCGACGGGGATCGCCCAGACCGCGCCGTCGCCGCCGCCCTTGTCGGACGAGAAGTACACGGTGTCGCCGACGATCTGCGGGTCGTTCTCGTTGACGTCGGGCTCCGCGGCGAGCGGCTCGGGCCGGGCGTTGCGCCTGGTCAGGTCGAGCCGCCACAGGTCGAACCGACCGCGATCCTTGTCGATGTCGGTCTCGCGCTGCGCCCAGACCAGCCAGTGCCCGTCCCGCGAGACGGTGGGGGTGCCGATACGGCTCAGCATCGTCACATCCTGGATCGTGAGCGGGCGGGCGGAGGCGGGTGCGGCGGCGAGCGCGACGAACGGCGCGAGGCCGGCGAGGAGGAGGTGCTTCATGGCGGGCAAGCTAAGCAGAAGCCGCAATCCGCATCAACCGGTTACGAACGTTACCGGTTTGAAGTCAGGTGCGCGCGCCCGGCTTGTCCAGGACCTGGCGGATGCGCTCGTTCAACTCGTTGCGGCGATAGGGCTTGCGGATCAGCTCGTAGGAGCGCGCGCCCTCGTCGATCGCCTCGTCGGCATAGCCGGTCGTCAACAGCACGGCGGTGTGGGGGTAATCGCGCCGTACCGCGTTGGCGAGCGCGACGCCGTTCATGCCGCCGGGCATCAGGATGTCGGTGAAGAGCAGGCGGTAGTCGGCGTCGGACTTCAGGAGTTCCAGCGCGGCGCGACCGCTGCTGACCAGGGACACTTCATACCCCAGGTCGCGCAGCATCTCGCGGCCGAGTTCGCCGACCTCGATCTGGTCCTCGACCATCAAAACCCGCTCCCGCCCGCCCTCGTTCGGCTTGGTCAGCGCCGGGGCGCGTTGCGGCATCGTACCGGTCGCGCGCGGGAACCAGAGCGAGAAGCAGGCGCCATGTCCGCCCTCCCCGCCATTGCGCACCGTCGCCAGCCCGCCGGACTGGCGCATGAAGCCATAGACCATCGCGAGCCCCAGGCCGGTGCCCTTGCCCATCTCCTTGGTCGTGAAGAAGGGATCGAAGACCTTGTCGACGATCGCGGTGTCGATTCCCGGACCATCGTCGCTGATGGTGACGACGGCATATTCGCCCGCATCGATCTTCTGCCCGACGGCCGGATCGTCCTGCGGCAGGACCATATTGTGCGTGCGGATCGTGATCCTGCCCTTGCCGCCCGTTGCATCGCGCGCATTGGCGACGATGTTAAGCAGCGCCATCTCGGCCTGGACGGGATCGATGCGGCAGTTCCAGAGATGATCGTCGAGCTTGCGGACGACCTCGACGCCGTCGCCCGCAGTCCGGTCGATGATCGGGCGGAAGCCGTCGATCAGCTGGTTGAAGTTGAGCAGCCGGTCGCGCAGTTCCTGCTTCCGCGCGAAGGCGAGCAATTGCTGGGTGAGCGTCGCGCCGCGCGCGGCGGAGGTCGCGATCGCTTCCACGGCACGACGGCCGGAGCGATCGTCCGCCGGGAGCCGCGCCTCCAGCATGTCGACATAGCCCAGGATGACCTGCAGCAGATTGTTGAAGTCGTGCGCGATGCCGCCGGTCAGCTTGCCGACCGCTTCCATCTTCTGCGCCTCGTGCAGCGCCTCTTCGGCTTCGCGGCGGCGGGAAATGTCGAGCTGGGAGCCGAAATAATAGAGAAGCTGGCCATTCTCGTCGAAGACTGGCGAGACGAACAGCGCGTTCCAGAAGGTGGAGCCGTTCTTCCGATAGTTCAGGACCTCGACCGAGGCCTCTTCCTGCTTGGCAATCGCCGATCGCACTTGGTTGATCGCCTCCGGGTCGGTCTCGGGACCCTGGAGAAAGCGGCAGTTGCTGCCGAGAATCTCCTCCTCGCGATAGCCGGTCATGAAGGTGAACGCGTCGTTGCAGAAGATGATCGGATTGTCCGGCTGATGCGGATCGGTGACGATCATCGGCATCCGCGTCGTCTTGACGGCAGCGAAGAAGATGTCGTGAGGGGCACCATGGGGCGGCCGGTGATCGCTCACCGGCGGTGACGAGGCCCGACCCCGCTCGTCGTCGGGCAATTCGGGAGGCTGTTGCCCGACCATCTAGCGCGCAACCGGGCAGGAGACCGGCTTGTTCCCGCCCTTGCTCATGGTCAGCGCGGCGCGCGGGTGATCTTGGCGATCTCCGCGGCCACCATCTCCTCGACCATCGCCGGCAGATGGGTGTCGAGCCACTCGGCGAGCATCGGCCGCAGCATCGCGCGGACCAGCCCTTCCAGCGTGTTGTCGTCCGCCTTCGGGGACGACGGCGATTCGGCGCGGACGATCAGGCGGCTGAGATTGTCGAGGGCGTTGCGGCTCGCTTCCGCCGCGCCCGCGGACAGGATCGATCCGGCTGCCGGCGACGGGGCTGCCGCCCGCACGGCGGGAGCGGGATCGGCGACGTGCGAATCGGCCATGACAGGCTCCTGCTCCTCAACCTCTTCGGCGATGTCGTCATCGACCACGACCGGCGGCGATACCTCGGCGGGAACGGGTAGGATCGGATCGCTGAGCTCCAGCACCTCGCCCTCGTCGTCCGCCTCGACCGGTGCGGCGGGCGGGGCCGGCGGCGCCGTGCGCGGCGCGCGACGCGCCCTGACCGGTCCTTCGCCCTCTTCGGCGATGATCCGCTTGATGGACGACAGGATCTCTTCCATCGACGGCTCGGCGCTCATGTCCCCCATGTCCCGCTCTGTTCCCGCATCGGCCCCCCGCCCCTATTGGCGGTTCGGTGAATCCGCACCTGTGGTTAATGCAGGGCTCCTGTCAACATTCGCGTCGAGCATCGGGTCGAGCGGACGACGTACGGTCGCATTCTGCGCGGCGATGCCGGCCGTGGTCGTCGCTACGGGCCGCGGCTGCGGGTCGCTGTCGAAGTCGTTGATGCGGTTGCGCACGCGCTTGTAGTTGGCGACCGGGTCGTAGAGTGCGCCGCCTTCGAGGCCGAGATCGCGCGCCTCTGCCCGTCCCATCGCGGCGAGGAGCGCGAAGCCGGCGACATAGGCGTCGCGACGCGCGGTGACGAGCGTCACCTGGCTGTTCAGCAGCTCCTGTTCGGCGTTGAGGATGTCGAGCACGGTGCGCGTGCCGACGCTGTTCTCCGCGCGCACGCCCTCGAGCGACAATTTGTTGGCGTTCACCGCCGTTTCCGAGGAGGCGATGACCTGTTGCGAGGAGCGCCAGATCGCGAAGGCGGAGCGCGCCTGAGCGATCACGTTCCGCTCGGTCGCGGTCAGCTGCTCGATCGCCTGGCTCTGCAGCGCCTGGGCCTGCCGGACCTGGGCCGCCGGCCGGCCGCCCTGGAACAGCGGCAGGGTGAGCTGGATACCCGCGGTCGCGGTCGTGACGGCGTTGGGCACGCGCGTACCCGTGATCGCCGTCGGCACCGAGCCCAGGTAATTGAAGTAGTTGCCCTGCCCGACCGCCGACACGCGCGGGAGACGCTGGGCACGGGCGACGCCGACGTCATAGGCGCTGGCGTCGCGCGCGCGTTGCGCGGCGAGGATCTGCGGATTGCCCGCCAGCGCCTCGGATACGGCGATGTCGGGACTCGCGGGCAGATTGGGCAGCTGCGGCGGTTCGTCCAAGGTTCCGGGAGCGGAGCCGACGATGTTCAGATAGGTTTCGCGGCTGGAGATCAGCTGCGCCTCGGCCGACTGGAGCTGCGCGCGGGCCAGGGCCAGTCGCGCCTCGGACTGCGCCACGTCGGTGCGGGTCAGGTCGCCCACCTGGAACCGGTCGCGGCTGGCGTTGAGGTTCGTCTCAAGCACGCGGACATTCTGCGTGTTCAGGCCGACGATCGCCTCGTCGCGGATCACGTTCATATAGGCCGCGACGACGTTGGTGAAGAGCGACGCCTCGGTGCCGCGCAGGTTCGCGCGACCGGCTTCGACCCGCGCCTCCGCCGCGCGCACGTTGTTGCGGACCGCTCCGCCCTGGAACAGCGGGACCGACAGCTGCGCCGTCCCGGTCGCGGAGCGTTCGGGATTGAGGAAGTTGTTGCTCGCCTGCAGCGCGTTCTCCGTCAGCGCGCCGTTCAGGTTCGCGCCCGGCAGGCCGCTGGCCCGTGCGATCGGCACCGTCTCGTCGGTCGCGCGCAGCGAGGCCCGCTGACCGGTGATCGTCGGATTGCCGTTATAGGCCTGCAGCAACGCCTCGCGGAGCGTCTCTGCCGACGCCGCCGGGGAGACGAGCGGGAGGACGAAGGCGCAAGTGAGGGTGGCGCCCCTGCGAAGGGCGCGGTGTCTCGGGCGGTGGACCATGGTGGTTAGAACCGAAAGCCTGAAGGGACGGAAAAGCCCGGAAGCACGACACACTCGGCATCGACGAACGGCACGACGCCATGGCCGCTCGTCGTCCGCCGACCGCTGGCGAGGCGGGTCACCCCGCGCTCGATCAGGCCGGTCGCGATGCGGCCGCCGGGACGCAGCTGCGCGACCAGCGCCTCCGGCAGCGTCTCGACCGCGCCGTCGACCAGCAGCAGGTCGAAGGGTCCGTGGTCCGGCGCGCCTTCGGCCAGCGGACCCTCGACGACGGTGACGCCGTCGGTATCGGCCAGGCGCTCGCGCGCGATCGCCGCGAGCGACGCGTCGCTTTCCACGGCGGTGACGCGGGCGCCGAGAAGCGCGAGAAGCGCGGTGGAATAGCCCGTCGCCGCGCCGATCAGCAGCACGCGATCCTCAGCCAGCACCTCGGCCTCGGTCAGCAGCCGACCGGTCGCCATCGGGGGATTGAGGAACCGGCCCGCACCCAACGGCACGGCGCGATCGATATAGGCGGCCGCCCGCTGCGCTGCCGGCACGAAGGCCTCGCGCGGAACGGTGCCCATCGCCGCGACGACGCGGACGTCGTCGACGCCCGTCGTGCGCAGCTGGCTCGACACCATCGCCTGGCGCATCACCTCGCTGTCCGCCATGGCCAGATCGCCGCCGGGGATCGCCCCCGATGTGGTCGCGAATGTCGTCATCGTCGTCATGCCCCACCCTTACGCCTAGCGTCTTATTCATGCAATACACTGTTGCGTCAACGGGCTTCGTATCGCGTAGCCGCCGGAGCGCCAAGGCGAAAGGCGCGCGCGGCACGTCGCCGACGCGGATTGCGGGCACGGGAAGGGGCGACGGACCCCCGTGGATCCGCCGCCCCTTCTGTCTTCCGTCGCTGCGATCCCCGTCGGGATCGAGGCGATCAGCCGAGCTTGTTGCCGACCGTGTTGAAGGTCGTGCTCAGCTTGGTGCCCAGCGACGACATCGCGCCGATCGCGGCAACCGCGATCAGGGCGGCGATCAGGCCGTACTCGATGGCGGTGGCACCCTTCTTGTTCTTCAGAATCTTGCGGATCGTCTGCATTCCGGTCTCCATTGTGCGAAGCTTCATCACCCGGCCGGGCCGGGTAGATACCGGGCCAGCAATTGGGAAAATAATGGGCTGGGGTTGAAAAAGGCTTAAACTGCACGGCCTTCGACGAAATCGTCAGCGCGCGTTGACCACCTTGTTGCTGACGACGTCCCACATGGCCGAGGTCTTGGTCGCGAAGGTCGACAGGGCGCCGATCATCGCCAGCACGATCAAAGCGATGATCAGTCCATATTCCACGGCGGTAGCGCCCCGCTGATCGGCAGCGATGAAGCGGACAAGGCGGCGAAGGGCGCTGAGGGCGAGCATGGGCCGGGGGTAGCCCGATATGATTAAGGCTTGCTCAACATGCCCCGCTTCTGCGGCGAGTTCGACGGAAAGAAAGCCGACAATCGAACAAGTTGCATTCGGCGCTTGACGCATCGGCCGAAAGCGCGGAAATGCCCGCCTCCACCGCATCGAGGCCCGATGGCGGAGTGGTTACGCAGAGGACTGCAAATCCTGCGACAGCCGAGGATTTAGGCCGATAGTACGCGGTGTTTCGCGTCTGTTCGCTTCGTGGAGTTGTGCGGGGTACAGCCGCCCGCTGCGTACTTTCCAACATCATGCCGATGCCTCCATTTTGGCAATTGCAGCCTTCGCACGCAACCGCTGCGAGGCGTATTTGAGAGCCATCCGGAAGGTCTGGTGGCCCAACACCGATTCGATCTCAGCGACGGTGCAACCGGCCTCTTCCATGCGCGAGCCGGCAGCGTAGCGCAGACCATGCATCGAGCGATCGTCCGGCATCGCGGCGACCTTGCTGACGCGGCGCCGGACAGCCTGCGATAGTCCATTGGCGGTGTAGGCCTTGCCGCCTTCCGTGGTGCAGATGACCACGCCCTGCCGCTTCAGCGCGTCTAGGTGCTTCCGCAGTACGCTGTGACAGGCGATGTCCAACAGCGCCGTGGTCTTGGACTGCCGGACGCGGATCACGTCGCCCTGGTACTGCTGCCACGTCATGCGAACCACGTCCTCACGGCGCTGGCCCGTGTAGAGGGCGATCAGCACCGGCGTGACGAGATGCTCCGGCGCACCCTTCAGGAACGCGGCGATCTCGGCATCCGACCAGACCACGATCTCGCGAGCCCCGCCCTTCCGTTTGATCTTCTTGATGCCCTTGGCCGGGTTGAACCCTTCTGGCACGTGGCCGGCCTCATCTGCCCAGCTGTAAAGGCGGGAGAGCATCTGCTTGATCTTGTGCGCCTTGCGTGTCGTCGTCGCGTGATCGTCGCGCACGGCTTTCAGGATTGCCCGGCTGGCTAGAGCGAAACGCACCTGCCCAAGCTCATCCTTCAGCAAGCCGAGGGTGCGCGCGTAATCAGTCTGCGTCGAGTCGGCGAGGTTTCGAAACTCCGGGCTGCGTTGATACTCGGCGATCAGCCAGGCGAACGTGCTGCGCGAGGGTGGTGCTACCTTCTTGGCTTCAACGACCGCCAACAACTCGGCATAGCGCTGCATGAACGCTGCGCGCTCCGGTTGCTTCGACCAATGCAGGCCCTTCTCATGCGGCAGCGGCACATCGCCGGTCAGCTTATGGCGAAACCGCCAGTACGCCCCCTTCGACAGGTAGGTGAAGCGCAGCGGGTTAGCCACGGGCACGATTCGCGAAGAAACGCGCCTCCTCGTCTGCGACCGCGCGAGGATCCGCCTCAACCGGCTGATCAGCCATGCGGTCTACCCACAGATCGAGGTCGCGGATATCGTACAGGACGCGCCGGCCCACGCGGCGGCATTGCAGCTCGAGCCCCCGCAAGGTGGTCTGCGACAGGGACAGGTATTCCGCAGCATCCGCCTCCGACAGAAGCCGGGGCCAGCGCCCGATGAAAGCCGGTGCGTTCACCCCCGCCTCTCCTTCTCTTCTGCAAGCCGCTGGCGTGCTTCAGGGCCTTTGCTTTGGGTTGATAGATCCCGGTCAGGGGTGAGGCGTAGAGCGGTGCCTGTGGCGGTTTCTCGGTAGCCGGCCGGGTCATAGAGGCGGGTCATGCTGCCCTCCGAAGCGGCTGGGCGAGGATGCCGAGACCAGCAATAGCCGCCCGTTCCAAGGCCACGGTGGCACGGTCGCCGGCAGCCCATAAACACGTGCCAGTAGACGGCGATACGCCCTCTGTCCCGTCCGGCCTCAAGAACCGGATCTTGCGGGTAAACAGCGCACGGTCTGCCCGGCTCCACGCATCCCAGAACCATGACGCGCTGGTGCGATCAGGCGTCAGTGCAATGCCGTTGCCATGTTTGAAGAATTTCGCGAGCCAAGGCACAATCGCATTGCGGCCACCGAACGGCGGGTTCATCCAGACAAAGTTTTCGGTGCCCCACTCGCTTTCCAGGCCGCCCCCAAACATCGACGTGATCCATTTGCTTGCCGGGACGTGCGGCGCGCCGCCAACGGGAGCTGCCACGTCGACGTCAAAGGTTTCGCCCAACGCCTCGAACACATATGCAGGCGTGTACCACTCATCGGATGCACCGGGCGTTTCCCAACTACCCATCGCACCGCTCCATCCCATATTTCCGCACATAGGCAGGCCACCAGACAGCGGCTCTGGTGCGGGTGATCGCGCAGGAGAGGTCCCGGCCGTCCAATCATGAATGAGGTTCACCCACATATTGCCCGGACTGGCGGGATCGCGGCGGGTCTCGGGCAGGTTTGCCTGCCGGTTGTCGCTCTCGCTCGCTCGCGCGCCGTTGAGCAGCAGCACCCGGACCCCTCTCCGCCCCTGTCGGACAGCATGAGAGATCGCCTTCCGCATCGGCGTGGCCTTCAGCACCCGATACGAATAATTGTGGGCGGTGCGGCCAATGCCGAAGAATCCCTTCCGCATCACATATTCTTCGTAGGCCGTGCCAGCGTCAGCCATGACGAAATCAGGCCCGAGGCTGCCGTAATAGTCAACGACGTGATCAGTCGTCTCTTGGATGCCCGTGCCGGTCCGGCAGTGCAGGATCAGGTCGATTTTCACGCCCATGTCGCGGGCAAGCTCGACCTCGGCGGCGCTATCCCGACCACCCGACACGGTCGCTATGATATGCGTCGGCTGCTCTTCGCGAATGATGCGGTCGATCCGCTCCGCTGAAAGCTCTTTGGCACGGCTCAACGACGGGCTGATCTTGCAGCTCTCAGGATCAGTCGTCGCGTCGAACAGGCCGAGGTCGCTCGCCCCCTCCACACGATCCGCAAGAGCGGTGAGTGCTGATGCTTCGGTCATGCGGGCTGGCCTTGGCGGGCGAGTTGGGCGGCTTCGCGGAGCTTGGCGATGACCTCGGCTTGGGTGCGGGCACGGTCATCATTCCATGCCGAGAGCGGGCGCAAGGCGCCGGGGGCTGTTACAGGCAGGCCAACCTCGGCCGCCTCACAAGCCTTCATCGCGTAGCCGATGTTGACTTCGCAGATTGCACCGACTGCGCACCAGCAAACCGCAGGACCGCGCGTATCGCCAGCCGGATTGCCATAGCGGTCCCGATAGACAGTATCCTGCGTCCAAGCCCCTTCCGGCGTCAGCAGGTCAGCGGCGGCATCCAGCACGTCTGCGACCATCCGCGGCGTCGTTCCCGGCGCTCCCATCACAGCACCCCTGCGATAAGAACGACCGTCACGAAGACGATCAGCATGGCCCATGCACCATCGCGGTTCTCACTGCGGCGAGCGCGTGACATCGGCGCGATCCGCTCGTTCAGCGGCGTCGGCATGTGGCGGCGGGTGTCCCAGTCTCGGGCGCGTACCGTGACGCGGGCAGAGGCGGGGATGCGATGCGGCAGGCTCATGCGATCACCCGCTGGCGGGCTTCTTCAGCCGCCTCCCGGATTCGTGCGCCGTCCTCATCAGTGATGCCGTCGCGGACGACCTCGAACGCTTTCCATGCTGCGCTGTACGCGGCTTCGCCGTCCGCCTGGCGGAACGCATCGATCAGCGCTTCCGCATCATCGGAATGAACCTCGCCTCGCTGCTCGTCGGCCGGGCCTTCCAGCGTCTGTTCGAGAGCATCAAGGCGCGAAACCGGTGCGACCGGGCGCATCGTCGCAGGCTGCGGCTCGTTCTCGAGCGTCTCATCCCGCTCGAAGAGCTCCACGTCTGTGGACATCGGCAGTCGCTTCGACAGCCTGCGCATGACCGTCTTGCGGGCCATCTCGGCGTACCAGTCGACCCACGGCCCCTTGTCTTTGGAGCGGCTGACGTTGCGTACCTTCTCGATCTCCTCAAGGTTCATCACCTCGAGAAGCTGAGAGCCATCCTTCAGCACGGCAGTGGCGTACGCGCCGATGATGCGCCCGCGCGGCTGATCGAGGGGCGGTGTCGTGTGCGTGACCGTTTCGTCGAAGCCCAAGCTCCAAACGAAAGTGTCGTTTTCGCAGACGACCTGCGCGGACACCTTAGCAACGTCACCAGATTGGCGGATCTTCTTCAGCACGCCAGAGATCATCGGCATGGCCTGGACCTTCTTTGCCCAGCCGCCCGTCGCGCGATCCTTGGCGTTGAAGATCACCAGCGCGGCCTCGCGACCGTCCGGCAACAGGCCGTCCTGCGCCAAGCGAACGCAGGCCGCGAACAGGGTCTGACGATCAGCGTCCAGCAGCTCAGGGTTCCCGGTGATTGCCGTCTGAGCGACGCGCGTGAACTTCTCGACGCTGATATGCGCAGGCAATGCGGCCTTGAAGGACGGTGCCATGGCGGTGAGGCTTTCGCGCAGCACCTGCACGGGGCTGGCGGTACGGGTTGCAAGCTGAGTAGCCATTATGCGACACTCCTGACATCGAAGCGCCGGTAGCCGCGGCGCCCTTTGATGATTTCCCCGGCAACCGCTTCGCGATCCGGAGTTCCCTTGGTCTGGTTCGCGCCGACTCGATGGCCGGGCAGCAGCGCGCGGCCGGCGGTGCCGATGCGCTCAATCAGCCGCGTCTTGGCAAACTCCATCGCGGCCTCTGCCTCGTCTCGGCGGGCTCGAGCGGCGAGAAAATCGATCGCGTCCTGTTCGGCGTCGAGATTGTCGCGCAGGTCGGCGACCTCCTCGGTTGGCTCGCCAAGCACCTCGACCAGCGCCTTGCCGTCGCGGCTGTAATCGACGGCCGGCTCGTTGCCCGCCTCGACGTCGGCCCAGAACGCAGCGACCCGGCGCTCGATCTCGGCGAAAAGCGATGGCCGCGCCTCGTACTGGAAGCGGCGGAGCTCGTTGCCGCCCACCAGCACGATCAGGTCCGCCCACCCTGCCCCGGTCAGCCCGGCATAGGTCTGTGCCTGGAGAAGGTAGTGCAGCGGCGGTTCGTCGCCCCAGCCCTTCGCGATGAGCCAATCGGCGGTCTTGACCTCAAGGATGCCGCGGCCGCGCTCCGGGCAGATCACCACCTTGTCCGGGTGGCCACCCAGGCCCTTGCCGTTGTCGATGCGGCCCGGCGTCTCGGCGGGCTGGTAGCCCCAGCGCTCGCAGGCTGCTTCCACCACAAGCGGCTCGAGCTTCACACCGAAGTAGACGCGCTCGTTCTCGGGCTGGCCATCGACCACCGCGTTGAACTCGGGCGTGGCGATCGTGCCGCGCTTGCGATGATAGAGCTCGTAGCGGGTCAGCCACGGGCTGGCGTCAAATAGGGCGGCGACTTCGCTGGCGCCGACGACCTTCGCCCGGAACAGCGCATCGCTGATGTTAGCGGGCGCGTTCATGCCTGCATCTCCGGAAGGTAGCGGCCCTTGCCGTCGCGCTTGCGGGGGCCTGTGAAGCGGTGAAGCTGCAAGACCAGCTTGCGGTTGGCCTCGAACAGCTTGCGGTGCGCATCGTCCGTGTCGGCGAGCTGGCGCAGGACGCGCTCATGCTCTGCGCGGGTGATGAAGCCGAACATCAGAGGTTCTCCTGTGCGCGCCGGATGATCTCATCGAACGGCGTGAAGGTTTCGGTGAAGGCGGATTGCAGCGCTGTGGTCAGCACCTCGCGATCGGCGATCATCTCCCGCTCCATGTCCGCCAGAAAGCCAGCAGTGATGCGGCCGGGGGTGTCGAGGGCGGTCACCGCAGATACTCGCGATAAACCGGACCCGTGATGAAGCAGGCGGCAACAACCTTGCCGATGGCGAGCACCCACCAGAGCAAACCAGTCGCAGTGTCAGCCGAGAATGACTGAGCCATCCACAACCAGATTGTGCCGACCATGCAGGTGCCAAAAAAGAAGTCGAATGCCCGGCTCATGCCCACACCCCGCCATTCGCGTGGATGACCGGGGCGAGCGCAAAGTCACCCTCGCGGATCGTGCGCTCACACAGGCCGCAATAGGGCTCGCCGAAGAAGCTGCGCCCCTGAGCCACGCTGCCGCAGTCGACGCAGGTCGGGCGGTCAGGGTTCCAGACGCGCGCTGCGGTGATGGGGGATATGGCGTTCATGCCGCCTGCTCCAGCGCGGGCAGCGCGTCGGCGCCGACGATCTCAGGTGTGCGGTTTTGAGCTGCCTTCGTCAGCGCCTCGGTTAGAGCCAAGCGGATGCTGACATCGCTGTGGCCCTGCGAGCAACCGATGCCGTCGCGGGCGTACCCAGTGTAGTGCACGTTAGCGGTGCGCACGATGCGGTCGCCAACAACCATGCGCCCGACCGACACAGAGGTCAGGCCATTGTCCGCTGCGATCTTATCAAGAGCCGCTTCAAGCGAGCCGGCTGCGGTGGTGTCTGTCACCGTGGATCTCCCTGCCGCGTGCTGCGGCGATGGGAGGTATATGCGACAATCGCAGACGGCTTGCAACACAATTCTGCGACTACCGCAGATTTATTGACTTTGCCTCGAACCGCGTTCTACTTATGTTCTGCACGTGAGTCGATCGGAGGATGCGTTGTGCTGCTGTACCGTTTGATGATGTTCGGAAAGCCGCTCGGGCCGTGGCGGCGGTCGCAACGACTGGTGAATGCCGATGCGCTAGAGCATGGATATGGCAGCTACGACGAGCACAAGCGCTTCTTCGTTACGGCACCCGCTCATATCGAGTCGATCCATGAGTACGAGCTTATGAGGCTCGCCGCGGCACGTCCCGCATCGAATACGAAAAGACACGCCCGAGGATTTTGAGCGGGCGATCGCCGATCAGGATGTCCTTGTGCTCGTCGTTGGTCGAGCACGGCACCAGCCGAGCCGGGGCCTCCTGATATTCCTTGAAGGTCGTTTCGCCATCATCGGATAGCACGACATACCGCCGACCCGGCCATAGCGCCGTATCGTCCGGGTCAATGACGAGCGTTGCGCCGTTTGGAACCACCAGATCCATGCTGTCGCCCTTCACGGTGAGAGCGTAAGCATTCGGCGGGGTCTCTGGGTCAGACACCGCCAACCTCCGGCCACCCGCCTGTTCTGCCGGACGAAACGCCCCGGCAGGCACCTCGCCTAGAAGCGGTATCGTTCGAATAGACGGCGCAGACGCCTCTTCGACCAGCACGGACCTGATCGCCTCCAGCTCGGTTACCTGGATGCGACGCCGCGCTTTGCCGAGTGATTTCGTCAGAAAATTCTCTTCGATGCCCGTGGCGTTCGCGAGATCGCGAATGCTCATATTGCGGTCGGCCAGGGCCGCTCGAATCTGTTCCGGTGTCATACCCGACCTGAACCGGACAGCCGGCTGCACTGCAACTGCCATTATCGCAGATTTTCGCTTGCATATTGTCTGCGGTTATCGCAGATACGCTGTATGCACAACCCCGCCGAAGCCTTGATCGATGCGCTGGGCGGCACCACTGCGGTGTCGCGGCTGACCGACGCGCCGCTCTCCACCGTCCATAGCTGGCGCAAAAACGGCATTCCGCGGTCGCGGCTGTCGCATCTGCGGCTGGCTGTGAAGGTCGCCAAGGTCGACGTCGATTTTGACCGGCTGGCCGTGGGCGTGACGCCCGAAGCAGCGAGGGCCGCATAATGGGCGACTACCTCGACGCAGGCCAGACCGCGCGCCTTGAGTGCCTGAAGCTGGCGATGACGCTCCGCGACCTCACCCCGCAGCAGAAGCTGGAGTTCGCGCATCAGGCTGCGGCCTTTGTTGGTGAGGGTAAGGCGCTCGAGCAGGAGGACGCGGCATGAGCGGCACCTACGACAGCGCCATCGCTGCGGCGATCGGGAACGGCCCGCTCCCCCATGGTGCAGCGGCTGTAGCCTTTATTCATGCCTATAATCTCGGCATCGCAGCCGGGGCGGACGGTCGTGACGCGATCAGTCTTCCGGCGTCGATCCTTCCGCCAGCCGGTTCCGTGCAAGAGACCACAGCTCGCGCAGTTCCGGGTCGAGCACCTGAAGCTCCGCGATGCTCATCGGCAGCGTTATCTCGGAAGGCGTCAACAGCCCTTTCCGGATTAGCGCCGCAGCAATCGACTCGATCCACAGCACTTCCGCGCGGATGGAATTCCGCAGCCGATGCAGTGCGTCGTGCTCTTCGCTCATTCTGGTCTCCGGTGACTGGTCGCAACAGCACCGTAGCCGAAGCCGCTGGGGAGTCGATCCCCAGCGGTGAAGGGCGCACCGAACAGAACGCCTCTTCAGCCTCACGTCTGCTGCGGCGTTTGTGGGGTGCGGCGTGATGGGCTGTATTAGCGAAGCCGGGGTCGCGCGATTTTGGAGTCGCGTTGAGCAGCGAGACGGCGCCTGCTGGCCTTGGCAAGGCACGACGAAGGGCGCTGGCTACGGCGCGATGACCGTTGATGGCAAGCGCTGGCCTGCTCATCGGTTGTCGCTGGTTATTGCGGGCACCACGATCCCGGAAGGGATGGTCGTAGACCACATCTGCCGCAATCGCGCCTGCGTGAACCCCGCACACCTTCGCGTCGTCACGCCGCGAATAAACGCTATCGAAAATAGCGTCAGCCCGTGCGCTATTAACGCGGCGAAAACGCATTGCCTTGTCGGCCATGAGCTGGCCGGCGACAACCTGCGCGTTGCACCCGATGGCGAGCGTATCTGCCGCCAGTGTGCCGCCAATCGGAAGGGGCAGTCTGCCCCTGCTCCGCAACAGCGGGCGGGCTACTGCCGCAATGGTCACGCAGTTGCCGAAGCTGGGACACGCATTGACCCGAAAGGTATCAAGCGCTGTGCGGTATGCTGGAGCGAAAAGATCGCTCGCAATGAAGCGCGGCGCCCAAAGCGGTATCGTGGAACCGCCGCCATGAAAAACACACCTCCGGTGGAGGGCTGAGAGGTGGCGGACGACCAAGCCGTTCTCGCCGACCTCGCGCGCGTAAAGGCGCTGTTCCAGCAGCGCGCCATCGTCACCTACCTCGGCTTCACCCCATCCCGTAGCGCTCCCGCCAACTCCCTCGGTGAAGCGCATGGGCGCCCCGGCAGCACTTCCTCCCTTGCTGCTGCCGGGGCTTACCCGCCCGCCGATGCCCGTTGCCGGGCGTGCGGCGAGAACCGGTGCGGCTGCCCTGATCCGGTTTTCGCCGGTGTCGTGCCTGCGCTGGTGAGCAACCCTGTTCATGAGGATCTCTCTGCATGACGCAGATCAACCCCACCGCTAAATTCCCCATGCTCGTTTCACGCGAACAGGCGAGGAACAAGATCGCGGACGCCATCCGCCTTTTTGTCGGTCGCGGGCGTCGCTACTCGGTGAAGCAGCTCTCTAACGGCACTGGCGTGCCCGACTGGCAGATCAACGCCGCGCTCATCGACGGCAACTCACCGGACAATCGCCCGCTGCCGCCTGAGGCGCTGCTGTCCGTTGCCCTGTTCCTCGGCCCCGTCTTCACCAGTGAGTGGCTGAAGCTGTCCAATCAGGGCGCGTTTGACCTGCCGGACGAGGACGAGCCTAAGCCCGGCGACGTCGCCTGCGACACTGCCGACGATGCTGCGACCGTCACGCGCGCCGCCATGGACGGGGAGTTCTGCGCGGACGAGCGCAAGGATCTTCGCGTCGTCGGCGTGAGGATGATGAGCCGTGGAGCGCGGCTCGCAGCGCTGGGGAATGCGGCATGACCGGCTGCCTAGACTGCGGAAAGCCGATCTCGGCTGGCGCCAAGCGCTGCAAGCGCCACGCGAATGCGTTGCGCAATGGCAGTCCTGAGATGCGCGAGAATAGCAGCAAGAGGATGCGCGCTCGGCAGGCTGCCGGAATGCCGCGGAACAATGCGGCAATCTCATCGGCACTGAAGGCTTTCTACGCCGACCCGGCGGAACGCGAGAAGATGGTGGAACGCGGTCGCAAGGCGGTCACTGAGTGGACGCCCGAGATGAAAGCGCGCCGCGGCCGAGCGACAGCCGAAGGTCATCGTCGGCGCCAGGAGCAGCGGCTCGCATGGTGTCCTCTCGATCGGCGCGACGAGCTCGCCAAGCTGTGCCGGCGCTACGGCGCTGAAGAAGGCCGACGCATCATGCGCGAGGATCTGGCGGCCAAGGAACGCAAGCGTCTGGCCGGTATGACGAGCCACGAGATCGCTATGGAGCGGCTGGCCAAGGGGTCGAAGCTCGTAACGGTGCATCCCATGCGGAAGGCTGATGCGGCCTTCACGCTCGGGGGTGTCGCGTCGGGGACGCTGTGATGCGCGGCAACTCCGTCTACGGCGCCCGCGAGCGCACGCAGGCCGACAAGGCGAACGACTGCTTCGCGTTCATCTTCAACGCTCGCCCCGCGGCGCTCATGGCGATGACGGCCGAGCGGCTGTGCGCCGACAAGGGCGTGACCAACCGGCAGGCTCGGCGAGAAATTGAGGTGCGGCTTCTGGCGGCACAGGATCGGGAAAGGCGGCGGGCATGACGCTGCTGGCCGCCCTCGATCATCTCGACATGGCCGTGAAGCCCACGCCGCTGTTCCCGGTCGAGCCGCGGGACAAGCGGCCGGCCTCGGAGCTGTCGCGTCAAACGGCGTTCCTGCGGCTCCTCAGGATGCAGGCACCCGGCGTCATGGCATGGGCGGTCCCGAACGCCGGCAAGCGTGGCCTGAAGGCGCAGGCGCAGGCCCGCAGCGAGGGCATGACATCCGGCGTCTTCGACGTCCACGTCGCTTGGAACCACGGCACGGCTGCGCTCGAGTTCAAGTCCGGCACTGGCACGCTTAGCGACAATCAGGTCGAGTGGGGCAACGCCATGCACGAGCGCGGCCATCGCGTGGCGTGCGTGCGGACCCCGGAGGCGGCGCTCGAGCTGCTATCGCATTGGGGTGCGCCAGTGAGGCCCGTCCGGTGAACGCCGTCACGCGCATCCAGCCGGACGAGTCGATCTATGGCAGCCGCACCGAGCGGGCGTATCGCGCCACGATCGCGGTGCACGTGCCGGATTGTGACGAGATGTCGATGGCTGCGCGCTGCGACATCGCGGCGATGCGCGATCAGGCGTCGGTCGGCATGGCCCGGGCGACGGACAGCGCGGTGGTGATCCTCGGTGAGGTCAGCCGCATGGCGAGTGCTGCCGTCTACGCCGACATGCCTACCAGCAACCTGCTGCGGGTCCGCGCTGCGCTGAAGCTGACGATGATGGCCGCTCGCGAGGTCGAGCGGATCCAGCGGGATGGATGACATGGACGATCCCGACAATCTGAACAGCTATTGGGACTCGCTGCCGGAGCGGACGCCTGAGGATGATGGGCGGAGCTTCGAGCCGCCTGTCCGCTCGCATCTGCGCGTCGTAGACGATGAGTACGAGGCCGACGCCAAGCCGGACCGGATCGTCAAGGCGACGCCATTTACCTGGCGACCCACCGCGGCGATCCCAAAGCGCGAGTGGCTATATGGGCGCCACCTGCTGCGCAAATTCGTCTCTCTTGACGTCGCGGCTGGTGGCGTGGGCAAATCCTCGCTGAAGGTCGGTGAAGCGCTCGCTATGGCCTCAGGACGCGATCTGTACGGCAAGGGGCTGCCCGAGGGTGCCCTCACCGTCTGGATGTGGAACCTCGAAGACCCGCTCGATGAGATCGAGCGTCGCCTCCATGCGACGGCACAGCGCTTCCGAGTGACGCCCGAGGAGATCAGCGGCAGGCTCTACGTCGACAGCGGCCGCGACCAACCGCTCGTCATGGCGACGGAAGGGCCAGACGGCGCGATGATTGTACGGCCGGTCGTTGACGCGTTGATTGAGGAAATGATCGCCCGCAAGGTCGACGTTCTTCAGATCGACCCCTTCATCAGCTCGCACGCCGTCAGCGAGAACGACAACAACGCGATCGATATCGTCGCGCGCGAGTGGAACGTCGTTGCCGAGCGCACGGGTGCCGCGATCAACCTCGTGCACCACGTCCGCAAGCAGAACGGCGAGAGCGCCACTGCCGACAGTGCCCGCGGCGCGTCTGCCCTTATCGGCAAGGCCAGATCGGTGCTGGTCTACAACCGCATGACCGAAGACGAGGCCAAGACGCTTTGCGTCGACGAGCAGGAGCGCCGCTTCTTCTTCCGCGTCGACAACGACAAGGCGAACCTCGCCCCGCCCCAGGCTGGCGACTGGTATCGCATGAACAACGTCGATCTGGAGAACGGCGATAGCGTCGGTGTGGCCTGCGCTTGGAGCCCGCCGGACCTCTTCGAGGGCATGACATCGCGGCATCTCTATTCGGTTCAGAAGGCAATTTCTGAAGGCGATTGGCGCGAGAACAGTCAGTCGAAGGAGTGGGTCGGTCACCCAGTCGCAGCCGCGCTCATGCTCAATCCGGACGACAAAAAGGACCGGGCGAAGATCGTCCACTTCATCAAAGTTTGGATCGCTGAGGGTGCGCTGGAGGTCGTCGAGAAGGACGACAAAAAGCGGATGCCGCGCAAGCACGTCGTCGTTGGAAAGTGGGTCGAACTGTGATGCCACACCTCGAAAATAGCCGGTGTGGCAAGGTGTGGCAGGTGGGGCGGATTGGAACCCTGAAACCTGCCACACCACCACCTCCCTCCCGTAGGGAGGTGGGGTGGTGTGGCAGTGGGGCAGGTAGCGAAATCGCAGGTGTGGCAAATCGTGGGTGGGGCAAGTGACCGGCCTCACTCCGTTCATCGTCGCCATGATCCGCGCACCGCACGCCGCGCTGGCCAAGGCCGACCCCGCCAAACTCGCGGCCAAGTACGAGATCCCGCCGGCATTCGCCGAGTTCTACCTCACCCATTGGAGCAACCGGGCATGAACGCGCTCGCCACGATCGAAGCACACGCACCGCCCGCCGGGTTCTCCGACTGGCTGACCACCGGCAAGGCGCTGCTGACCGAGCGGACCCGCATCGAGTGGCAGCTGGCCGACTGGATCGCTGATGGCCGGGAGCAGTTCGGCAATCAGGCCGAGTTCGACTTCCTCGCCGATGAGCTTGGTATCGCACCAAAGGCCCTGAAGACCGCAGCCAAGGTCGCGGCAGCCTTCCCGCCCCACATGCGGGACAGCGCGCTGACCTTCGAACATCACGAGGCTGTGGTAGGCTTGCCGGCAACCGATGCACTCGCCGTCCTCAAGCAGGCGCGCGACGGCCATCTCGACGATCGCGAGACGCGGGTTGAAGCGGTCAAGCGTCGCACGGAGCTCGGACAGGGTAGCGTCTTCGCCGATGACGACTGGGAGCATCACGAGTTGATGGCGATCCAGCGCGCTTGGAACCGGGCGCGAACGTCGGTCCGCGCTGAGTTTCTGGAACTGGCCGCAGAGGTCGAGCTGGGGATCATAGACGCATGAGCATCACCTATCGCCCGCCTTCCACCAAGGCGATCCCGCCCTGCCCGCCCGAGTTTGCGGAGAACCTGGCCAAAGGCGGCTGGGAGTTGGTCGAGCGGCTCTATGGCGGCCGCACTGACCTGCACCTCAAGTGGATCGCCATGTCGGGTGCGCAGTGCCGGATGCCCAAGCGTCGTGTTGTCAACGGGTGCGTGATGGCGGCGGTAACGCCAGCCGATCCGCAAATCTAACGGAGGTATGTTATGCCAGCCGTCACAGACCACGCCATCGTCCGCTATCTGGAGCGGGTACACGGCATCGACATGGACGTGATCCGTGCCGAGATCTTGACGCCCGTCGTGCAGCTGGCCGAGGGGTTCGGTTGCGGCACCGTGATCGGCAAGAACGGGTGCCGGGTTATGATCCGCGATGGGGTGGTGACGACGATCGTGCCCAAGCCGATACGGAAAGGGCGCCGCTGATGACCAGCACTAAAAAAGTGGGCGATAGTGCGCATAAGCCTCCTGCTGCGGGTAAGGGCCGGCCTAAAGGCGCTACCAACAAACTCACCCGCACGATCAAGCAGGCGATCGAGCAGGCGTTCGACCAGGTCGGCGGCCCGGAATATCTCGCCACGATGGCGATCCAGCAGCCGGCCGCGTTCATGACGTTGCTCGGCAAGGTACTGCCGACGCAGGTCGAGCACAGCAACCCGGATGGAACGCTGAAGCAGCCCACCGTTGTCCGCATCGTGGCAGCCGATGACCGAAGCGACGATCAGGCTTCCGCCTAAGCTCGTCCCGGTCTTCGCTCCGCCTCGAGGTTCGTTTCAGTATCGCAACCTTCATGGCGGTCGCGGATCGGGCAAGTCGTTCAACGCGGCGAAGATGGCGGCGGTATGGGGCTATGCCGAGCCGCTGCGGATCCTCTGCACCCGCGAATTCCAGGCCAGCATCAGCGAGAGCTTCCACGCCGAGCTCAAGGCGGCGATCGCGTCGGAGCCTTGGCTTGAGGCGCACTACGATGTTGGCGTCGACTACCTGAAGGGCGCGAACGGCACGCAGTTCATTTTCCGCGGCCTCCGTCGCAACGTCCAGTCGGTCAAGTCATTGGCCAAGATCGATCTGACGATCGTCGAGGAGGCCGAAGATGTGCCGGAAGCGTCGTGGTTGGCGCTTGAGGCGACCGTGTTCCGCCAGCCGTTCTCTGAGCTGTGGGCGCTGTGGAACCCGCGGCTAGAGGGCAGCCCGGTCGACAACCGGTTCCGCAAGACGCCGCCCGAGAACGCGATAACGGTCGAGGTCAACCACTTCGACAATCCATTCTTCCCGCCCACGCTCGACATTCTCCGAAAGCGCGAACAGGAACGCCTGGATCCGGCGACCTATCATCACGTCTGGGAGGGCGGCTATCTCGTCAACTCGGATGCTCAGGTACTGGCCGGCAAGTGGCGCGTTGCCGAGTTCGAGCCCTCCGACAGCTGGGATGGTCCATATCAGGGCGGCGACTTCGGTTATGCACAGGATCCAACCGCCGCTGTCCGCTGCTACATCCATGGCGACACGCTCTACGTCAGCCACGAGGCTGGTGGACGCGCCATCGAGCTTGACGACATTGGAAACAAGGTTGCGGACGGCATCCCGAGCTTTGCCGATTACGTCAGCCGATGGGACAGTGCATCACCCGGCTCAATCAGCATCATCAGCCGCAACGGCATTCCCCGTGCCCAAGGCGCGCCCAAGTGGCAGGGCTCCGTCGATGATGGCATCCGCTATCTGCGCGCGTTCCGTGAGATCGTCATTCACCCGCGGTGCAAGGCAACGATCAACGAAGCGCGCCTCTACAGCTACAAGGTTGATCGGCTCACCGGTGACATTCTGCCGGTCTTGGTCGACGCCAACAACCACTACATCGACGCCATCCGCTACGCCGTGTCTCCCATGATCAAGGGCGGCCGCTACAACCTCGACGCCTTCTGACGGCGGTAATCTAACGCATGGCTGCCCCATACCCCGGCACCATGGCCGGCTCCGCAATCCTCGACGCCCGCGGCAACCCCATGACGATGATGGATAGCGTGACGTCCGCCATCCAGTCGGCCTCCACGGTGAGCACCTTCCACCCGCAGCAGAGCGCCATGTCGTTTCTGTTTGCGCCGCAGCTCGCGTTTGCCGCCTATCTGGCGAGCGGCATGCTCCAGAAGGTCGTCGACATCCCTGCTTCGGATCGGGTGCGCGAGTGGCGCGACTGGCAGGCCGAGAAGGACCAGATCGAGGCCATTGAGGCTGAAGAGCGACGGCTAGGCCTGATCGCAAAGGTGAAGCAAGCCGAAGTGCTGCGTGGCATCGGGGGCGGGGCACTGATCCTCGCCGCGCCGGGCAATCCCGCTCAACCGCTGGGCGTCATCGGCAAGGGGCAGTTGAAGGCGATCAATGTCGTTTCTCGCTGGCAGCTGACCGGCAAGGATTACGTCGAGGAGTTGTCCGACCCCGCCTACGGCACCCCCACCATGTGGCGGATCGCCAACAGCAAGGGCGGCACCGACGTGCACCCCAGCCGGGTCATCTGCTTCCGGGGCGATCCCCTGCCGGCCGGCTATGGTGTCGCTGGCGATGACCTGTTCTGGGGCCAGTCCCGGCTCGTGCGCGTATGGCGCGACGTCGAGCGGTCGGACAATGCGCAGGGCTGGTTCGCTGCACTGGTGAAGAAGGCCAAGCTACTGCGGATCGGCATTCCCGGTCTGACGGACTTCACCTCGACCGAGAACGGACAGGCTCGCCTTGATAAGCGCATGTCGGCGATCGCGCTAGGCGAGAGCGTGCTGAACGCTACGGTCTTCGATACTGGCGATGGACAGCGGCCCGCCGAGACGATCACCGACCACCAGGTCAACTGGAACGGCATCCCTGCGATGATGGACGCCTTCGACCAGCGCGTCGCCGCGGTCGCCGACATCCCCTTCACCCGGCTCATGGGGCGCTCGCCCGCCGGCATGAATGCTACGGGTGAGCACGATACTGCGAATTACCATGCCATGGTGGCAGCTGGCCAGGAATTGGATCTGCGCCCATGCTTGGAGCAGATCGACGCGGTGATGTTGCAAAGTGCCGGCGTGGACCCAAAGGGGCTTTGGTGGCAATTCTCTCCGCTCGGCAAGCCGACGCCCGAACAGGAAGCTACGCGCTTCAAGACGACGATGGAAGCGCTTCAGATCGCGGCCGACCTCAACGCAATGCCAGAACAGGCTTTCAATGCAGGCGTGCAGGGCGTGATTGAAGAAAATGGCTGGCTGCCAGGGTCGCTGCCTATTCTCGCTGACATGAGCGAGGAAGAGAGGTTCGGGCTCAACCCGGATGCCGCAGGAGGCGACGATGATCCGTCTCGCATTCAGTCGGAAGGAGGTGATCCCGTTCTAGCCGGCGCTGGCGGGGCTGACACTCCCGCCCGTCGTGCCGCCAATGACGCCAAGCCGGTCCCGCTCTACGTTCAGCGCAAGCTACTGAACGCGGGCGAGTTGATCGCATGGGCGAAGAAGCAGGGCTTTGCCTCGACGCTTGATGCTTCCGACATGCACGTGACCGTCCTCTACAGCCGGACGCCTGTTGATCCGATCAAGATGGGCACGACTTGGGCGGACAATGAGAAGGGCGAGTTGACTGTGAAGCCGGGTGGGCCTCGCGCGGTCGAGAAGCTGGGTGAAAGCGCCGTCGTTCTGCTTTTCGCCTCTGACGATCTGTCGTGGCGGCATCGTGGCATGGTCGAAGCTGGGGCGTCTCACGACTACGACGAATACCAGCCGCACGTGACGCTGACCTATGAAGCCGGCGACGTGGACCTCGACACGATCAAGCCCTTCACGGGCGCCCTCCGGTTCGGTCCTGAGCTGTTTGAGCCGCTGGATCTCGACTGGAAAAGCAAGGTGACCGAGCAATGAGCCAGCATGTCGAAAGCGCGTCAGATGATCGCACCGCCAACAACGCCGTCCGCCATACATATCGAGTGCTGTCTGACGCCGAGAAGGCGCAAATGGTCGCGATCAAAGATGCCGGCGCTGAACTGCTGCGTCTGATCGGGGAGGCGGGCAACAGCCGAGAGCTGTCTATCGCGCGCACCAAAACCGAAGAGGCTGTCATGTGGGCGGTAAAGCACGTCACGGCGTGATCCGTGCGCTACGACCTGCCCGCCCTCGCACGCCGCGCCAAAAACCCGCGCCGACGCTCGGTGACCCTGCGGGACATCATCCCGCCTGCGGTGCTGGCGACCGACCTCTACCGCGCCGCATACGCTCCGGTGATTGCCCTCTGGTCGCGGATGGCCGAGCGGATCATCGCTGAGTACGAACGCAGCCTGTCCGCGCTCACGACGGACGCTCCGATCGACCTGCAACGCCTACTGGATGAAGCAGACGGGGAGCTGCAACGGCTGCTGATCCTGCTGACGGCTGCCATGAATGACTGGACTGTGCGTGTTGAGGGTTGGACCAGAGGCAAGTGGCGCGGCGCCGTGCTGGCAGCCACAGGGGTCGATATAAGTACGCTGATCGGCCCAGAGGACGTGCGCCAGACGCTGGGCGAATACCTCGAGTGGAATACCAGCCTCATCAAGGACGTGTCGGCCCAGACCCGCCAGCGCATCGGCAACGCCGTGTTCGCCGGCCTAACGAACCGCACCCCTGCCCGTGACGTGGCAAAGACGATCCGCGAGGCTGTTGGCATGGGCCGCGACCGGGCGACGCGGATTGCCTCGGATCAATTGCAAAAATTAACGTCAGCCCTCGCCGATGAACGGCAACGGGAGGCCGGCATATCGCAAGTCGAATGGCGGTCCAGCCACAAGCGCCATCCGCGCGCCCACCATGCAGCGCGCGACGGGACAATCTATTATCTGGAGACGCGCACGCCGGTTGAAGGCGGTGAAGCTGTGCCGGCAGATGATTGGGTTGGCCGTCCGCCCTATTGCGGGTGCAGGACCAGGGCGCGGTTGACGTTCGATTAGGCTTTGTGGCGAGTCTCGCTGGGTGTAGACTTCTCCAGCGACCCGCCCGGATGCGCTAACATCAGGACGGGTCTGACCACAGGCGCATAGGAGTGCGATATGGCTGGATCATACATACGACGGAAGATCGTGCCCGAGAACCCTGTTCAAGTAGGAGCGAAGTTCGAACGCTTGCTGGTCGTCAGCGACGGATGGGAGCAAGTGAGCCCGAAGGGCACGTGCTACGATATGGTGGAAGTTCTGTGCGACTGCGGCGTCCGGAAGTTCATTCGGCCGCGCTCCCTCTGGCCTCGCGGAATCAAAAGCTGTGGCTGCCTACAACGTGAAATTGCGGCAGCAACGGCGCTCGGCCGGGCTACTCATGGGCAGGCGGGACGCAGTCGAACTCCGGAATACGGCGTGTATCGCACTATGCTGTCCCGCTGTTATAATCCCAATGTCGAGAAGTTCGCTGACTATGGCGGTCGCAGTATCATGGTTTGTGACCGTTGGCGGCATAGCTTCGAGAGTTTCTTCGCTGATATGGGACCTCGCCCTTCAGGCAAGTCGATCGATCGGATCGACAATAACGGCAATTACGAACCGTCGAACTGTCGGTGGGCTACTGCAAAAGAGCAGGCTAATAATCGGGGCAATCGGCGCCGAATTCTGACGGCGGTAACGGCTCAGGTTTAGGCCGCATATCCGAGCAGGGTGTTTGTATCAGATGCCCTGACTCTGGACTCCCCACGTCGGACGGCTGACGGCTACTTAGCTGTCAGGGCCCGCGCAAGCAGGACCGGTGTCTACCAGTACGCCGGCCACGAGGTTGACCCCGACAACAAGCACGGATTGCGCGATCAGGCGAGCGTCAACGTCCTGCGCGATGATGCGGCGGTGTTCGACAAGCGCGCAGTCCACAGCTTCATCGGCAAGCCGATCACCGACGACCACCCGCGCGAGGCCGTGACGGCCGCTAACTGGCGCGACCATAGCCGCGGCGCGATCATGGGCGCGATCCGTGATGGCGACCACCTCGCCTTCGACCTGATCCTGATGGACAGTGCCACGATCGCGAAGGTCGAGGCCGGCAAGGCCGAGCTTAGCAACGGCTACTCCGCATCGCTGGAGTTTGGCGACTTCGATGGCCCGGGCGGCGTCAAGTGCCAGGCCCGGCAAGCCAGCATCACCGGCAATCACATCGCCATCGTGGACAGGGGCCGGGCCGGTCCGTCGTGCCGCATCGGCGATGCCGCGATCTGCGACGCGTTGCCTATCGCGTTGGAGGATGGAGCGAAAGAGGCCGCCGCATGGCTCAAGAAGGCCATAGCGCTCCACGAGAAACACATGAACGGCTCTGCCCCGACTACCGGCAAAGAGGGCGAGAAGAGTCAGATGCTCATGATGGAGCAGATGAAAAACGCGCTCGCTGAACTTGAGGGCGGCGGCATGAAGTCCGGCATGAAGATGGACTGTTACCCCTTCCACATTCACGACCAGGAGAAGCCCGTGAAGACCATGCTGATCGACGGGCTCACCGTCGACATGGCGAATGCCGATACGGCAATCGCTACCGTACAGACGCTGATCGCCGCTCGCGATGCCGCAACCGGTAAGGTCGCTGGCCTTGAGAAGGACGTGGCGGCCAAGGACGCTGAGATCGCCAAGCTGACCGCCGACAACAAGGCGCTGGCCGATGCCAAGCCGACCCCGGCCCAGCTTCGTGACGCTGCCAAGGCTTTCGCGCAGGTCTGTGACAAGGCGAAGGCGCTGGGTGTGACCGTCACCGACGCCATGGACGAGGCCGCCATCAAGAAGGCGGTCGTTGACAAGGGTCTGGGTGCCACGGCCGCAGCCTACACCGCAGACCAGATCGCCGTCGCGTTTGACGTGCTGACCAAGGACGCGAAGGTCGCGGACACGCAGATCCAGTCGCTCGGCACGCCTGCCGTGATGACCGATGCCGCCACGGCTTACGCAGCTGATCGCCAGAAGCAGCGTCGCGCCCTGTCCGACGCCTGGCGGGCGCCCTTCAACTCTGCCGACGCAGCCGCGGCCTAAGGGGACGAGACATGCCTATCACGGTTCAGGATACTTATCTCACCGACTATGCGCAGGGCTTCCCGGGCATGCTTGCTGACGGCAACACGCAGTCGCGTCCCAGCGGCATCAACGCCGATGCGACGGCAACGCCCTTCGGGTCTGCGGTCTTCTCGACCGGATCCGGTCGGCAGGTCACCAAGACGCCGGGCACCAAGTTCAAGGGTATCGTCATCGCCGACGTCGGCGTGGTCGCGGGGCTGAACGGCACCGCTGACGCCCACGGCCAGTACGCGACGATGAGCCTGCTCGACCAGGGCGACATCTGGGTCACCGCCGGCAGCAACACCACCAAGGATGCGGCCGTGTTCGTGACTGCGGCTGGCGTGTTCACCGCCACCAGCACGAGCAATACCGCCATTCCGGCGACCTTCATGGATGCGGTAACGAGCGGTGCCCCCGTCCGTCTCCGCGTCGTGCAGCAGTAAGGGGGCAAGACGATGTACGCACCTAACGTGATCTACCTCGGCGATGCCGCCCGAGCTTTCGGCGTGGCGCCTACGCTGGATATCAGCGACGCGCAGCAGTCGGTCGGGTTCGCTCAGCCGGCCCTCTTCCGCACGCATCGCATGCTGCCGCAGAAGTACCCGTCGTTCGACTATGCGGGTCTCGTTCCGGTCAACACCGATGGCGATATGTGGGACGTCGGCACGCTGGTCTATTCCGGCGATGTGGCGGGCAAGGCCGAGTATCTCGGCGGCAAGGCCTTCGACGTGCCGAACGCCTCGATCAACTTCACCCAGGGCGTGACCCCCTTCCATCTGGCGGGCGTCGGCTATGAGCTGTCGCGTCGCGAGGTGGAGCGCTTCGCCCGCATGGTCGCTCAGAACCCCGGCATCACCGAGGGTGGTTCGAACCTCGCCGAACGCAAGGCGTCGGCCGCGCGCATGGTCGCCGACAAGTTCGTCTATGACCGCGTTATCCGCGGCAGTGGCGAGAAGGGCTTCCTCGGCATGATCAACCAGACGGCCGTTCCGACTGCGAACGCGCCGAATGGCAGCTGGGCGACCGCGACGGCTACGGCGATGCGCGCGGACGTCGATGCGGCACTGACGGACGTCTATGTCAACAGCCGCGAGACGGCGCTGGCGAACAGCCTGCTTCTGCCGACGACCAAGTTCCTCCAGATCAACCGTGCGGTCATGGACAACACGGGTACGTCGGTGCTGAACTACCTGCGGCAGAACAACGCCTATACCGCGATCACGAACCAGCCGCTCGACATCCGTCCGAGCCGCGAGCTCGAGAACGCTGGCGCGAGCAACACCGCGCGCATGATCGCCTACGAGAAGTCGCCGGACAACATGGAATTCTTCCTGCCGGGCGTGTTCGAGTTCATGCCGCTCTTCGCGACCTCGTCGATGACCTGGCGCGTCGATGGCGTGATGAACGTCGGCCAGTTCGAGCTCTATCGTCCGAAGACGATGAGCTACCGCGACAACATCTGAGGGGCAGCGACATGTCGAAGAAGGTCACCAACTATCGCGCCGGCCCTCGCGGGATCAATCTCGTCGGCGGGTCGACCTTCTGGGTGGAGCCCGGCCATGAGGTCGAGATCACCACCAAGAAGGTGGATGGCAAGGACGCGCAGTTCATCGGCGACGACCAGATCAAGGGCGACCTGCCCGATTTCGGCCGCAAGGTCGACGCCGAGGCAGACGCCGCGGCGGCCGGTCAGGTCGAGGCGCTTACAGCGGAGAACGCCGATCTCCGCGAGCAGGTCGCGAAGCTGACCGCGGATCTGGAGAAGGCCACCAAGCCGGCGAAGTGATCGGCATCGAATAGCGCACAGGGCCGCTTCACCAAGGGTGCGGCGGCCCTTTTCATGAGAGGCAACTATGGCTGACGAACGCACCGTCAACGACGTCAGGGTCTACCAGGACAGCGCGGGCTTCTATCGAGAGCAGCCGGTCAGCCAGGGAGCGAGCGATGCCGCTACAGCGATGCTGCCTTCGCCGGACTTCACGGACGCTCAGAAGGCGATGGCGCGGCTTCCTTTGCCCTTCCGCAACGTCATCCGCGACCCTTTCGTGCCGGCCATCGCGGCTACGGCCAAGACGACCGCCTATCCGCAGGCGTTCCTCGACATGATGGCGGCCAAGGGATGCTCTTCGTTCCGCATCATCAACCCGAATAGCTGCGCGGTACGGTTTCGGGGCGCGACCGGCGCTGACGACCTGATTAAGGAGGGCGAGGGCCGACTGCTGGGACCGTGGCAGACGGAGGTCTTTTCGACGCAGAACCCGACGTTCCTCAGTGTCATGCCGGTTGTGCGACCGGGGCTCCCCATCCCTGCCGACCTAGCACCAGTCGAGCTTAATTACGGGATTGGCGGTTGATGCTTCGCTCGAGCGCACAGATTGCCACGGCAGTCACCTGGGCCAACCTGCCCGACAAGCCTGCAACCTTTCCGCCCTCGCCGCACACGCATGCCTTCGGCGACCTGACCGGTATTCCCGCCACCTTCCCGCCCGCTGTCCACACTCATGCCTGGGCTGACATCACCGGGAAGCCGAGCACCTTTACCCCGGCAGCTCACACGCACTCGTACAACGATTTGACCGACAAGCCGGTCATCCCGCCCGCGACGGGGCGGCTGGTCCTGATCGGTACCGTCAACGTCGCTGAGACGCTGCTTGTCTCGCTGGCGGTCGGCATGAAGCGCAAGGCCTTCACCTTGCAGGGTGTAAGCGCGACCGATCTGCTGGTGGCCGTTCCGACCGGCACCCCGACCGCGGGCTGCGAAGTCGTCAACGCCTATCCTGCCGGAGCGAACAGCGTCAGCGTCGGCTATTACACGCCCCTGCTGGCGATCGGCGCCGCCTACTCGATCCCGGTCGGCATCTATCGCATCACCTGACGGCGGTAACAGCCCCGCCCCCTGCCCTCCATCACCCGCAAAGGCTGGGCGCCGCTCAACCCCGCTCGGCATGAGGAAGCAGCATGTCGGATAACATCACCGCCCCGGCCTCGGGCCTGTCGTTCGCCACGGATGACATCGGCGGCACCCACTATCCCCGCACCAAGATTTCGGTCGGCACTGACGGCACCGCAGTGGACGTGTCGGCAGCCAATCCCCTGCCGATCACAGATGTCGCCGGCACCGCGGCGATCAGCAAGCTCGGCACCTTCAAGCGGGCCGTGGCTCTCACCGAAGCGGACAGCGATCTCTCCGAGCGTCCCGACGCGCTCTACATCGGTACGGGCGGCAGCCTCACGGTGCGGTTCGGCACCACCGCCGACATCACCTTCGCCAATATCCCCGATGGCTCGTTCTTCAACATAAGCCCATCGTGGATCGGCACGGCGTCGACCGTGGCGGGCATCGTCGGCCTGTTCTACGCCTGATGCTTACCTGGCTTCTTGTCACCGGCATCCTGGCGGCCGAGCTTCAGCCCGGCAGCGGTGACCTGACCGCGCCAGACACGCGGGTCATCGACATCCCGCGCGCCCAGCTGCGCACGCAGGTCGCGGCAGGCGCCCCGCTCGGCGTGCAGATCTTCGCGCAGGACTATGACCCGTCCGACAGCGGCGAATATGCCATGAACTTCGGCACCGCCATCGACGCAAACGAGACGATCGTCGACATCGAATACATCGGCGTGTCGGCTGCGGCCGCAGCGCTCGGCATCGCGATCGACACTACGGCCGATCACATCCCGATCATCACCGGCGACGGCAAGCACATCCAGTACTGGCCACTGGTCGATCAGGCGCAGTGGTCTGCCCTGTCCTTCGATGCGGCGGGGGTCATCGCGCAAGTCAAGGTGCGGGTGCGAACCAGCAAGGGCCGGCGCTGGGAGCGCACCGCTCTGCATCAGGTACGGCAGCTATGATCGTCGACAACGGAGCCCAAGTCGAGCTCTTCATCCCCGGCGTCTTTCAGGGCACGGCCGGCACGGCGCGCGACAAGGTGTGGTTCGTGCCGAACAAGGCGGGCGTTGATCCGGCTACGGCTCGGGCAGGCATGATGGACGGCAAGGTCGTGCGACTCGAGCCCGCAAAGGACGCGGAGGGTCCTGGCTGGACCTCGCGCTACACGGTGCAGGCGTGACGGTCGACGAGATGCGGGCGCTGCTCGGGCTCGATTCCGACGTTAGCGATGCGGAGGTGATGGCGGCGTATGACGCATGGCTCGCGTCGCAGCCTGTGCCATCCCCTGCGGCCTCGCCGGCGACCTTCAAGCTGCGCTACCCAGCGTTCTCTGCAGTGGCTTCGGAGACGATCACCTATTGGCTGACGGACGCTCTGCGGGTCGTGACCGCGGACTGGGGCAGCGATGCGGATCCTGCGCAGATGGCGCTCGCAGCGCACAACATGGTGCTCGCCGGTGTTCCGGGCATCGCGACCGGTAGCGTCGGCAAGCTCCCCGATGGCGTGACCAAGTTCCGGTCGGCGGACGTGGATGTCAGCATCAGCGAAACCGCGGCCAACCGCCTCGTCGCAGGCGGATACGGGGCGACCCGCTACGGCCTTGAGTTCCAGACCATGCTTCGCCGCAATGCCGGTGGGCCGTTTCTGGTGGGCTGCGCATGATGTTCGCCGATGTCGCCGCAGAGATCGCGCTGGCCTTCAGCGGCGCTGGCCTGGGAGCATATTTCGACGCCGAGGCGCGCTGGCCCGGTCAGCCTGTCACTGACGACGGGGGCAGCATCGTGACTCCGGGAACGCCCATCGTGTTGCCCTGCTCGGTGCAGGTCGATGCGGTTACCGAGGCCATGCGGGGCGATGCGGACTACCGCGATCGTGACGTGCGGCTGCTGGTGCTGCGATCTACGCTGGGGGGCGATCTGGACACGGATGCAGTCGTTCAGGTGTTGGCCGGACCGCACGAGGGGGCGTGGTCGCTTCAGAGCGTCAGCGGTGACCCGATGGGGGTGTATTGGGAATGCCGGGGACGGCGTGCCTAAGATTACCGGCGGCAAGGGGCACGCCGACCGCCTCAAGCGCATGACGAGCCCAGAGGCAATCGGCGGGGTCGGTCGAGCGCTCTTCGTCGGTGGCCAAATCCTTGAGACCTATGCAGCCCGGTCGATCACCGAAGGCGCGGTCAGCGGCAAGGGTCACGTCCCCAGCCACCCCGGAGAACCGCCCAACAACGACACTGGCGTCCTCGCCCGCAACATCGAGACGGTGCAGGTCGAGCCGCTGAAAGTCGAAGTGTCCTCCAACGCGCCCTATGCTGCGGCTCTCGAGTACGGCACGTCGAAGATGGCCGAGCGTCCGTACATGCGCCCGGCAACCGCCGCCACGAAGGGCGAGATCACGGCGCTGGTGCGCAAAGCCGTCGACCACATCGCTGCAGGCGGAAAGGTGAGCTGATGGCGATCGACAGCACGCAGGCGGTTCGCAAGGCTGGCATGGCGCAGCTTCGCGCGGCCGAAGTGGTGACCGACATCGTGGGTAATCGCGTCTACCCGCAGTCCGCCACCAAGGAGCCGGCATGGCCCTTCATCAAGTGGGGCGCGCCGATCGTCAGCCCGGTTAAGGCATCGTGCCTCGACGGATCGCAAATCGACTTTGCCGTGCACGGCTTCGCCAAGGCGCGTGACGAAGGCGGCAGCGTAGTCGAGACGGCGGAGGATCACGCCAGCCGCTTGGGTGCGGCGATCGCACAGGCTCTCGACGGGCTCTTGGCCGACATTCCGAACGGCACAGCCTCTTATCGCTGGACTGGCGCCCGCCTCCAGGAAGATGAGGATGGCGGCTTCCACACCATCCAGACCTTCCGCGCGCGTTGCATGACGGCGAGGACCGGCTAAACAGGCTGGGTGAGCGAACAGGAGCAGATCAACGCCGGCCTGGCCGTTGCTGCCATCAAACTGATGGTGCGCGCCGGCACGATCAGCGAGGCTGCTGTCGTCGCTTTAGCCCGCGAGTATGACCTGCTGGCAGACCGCTCCCCCTACGCGCACGAAGCCGAGATCCAGCGTGGCATCGCGCACCAGTTGCGGGCCATCCTGTTGGATCTGGATCCGCCTCCAGCCATTGATCCCGCTTCCGAGCGGCGAGCGCAGTTCCTACGTGAGCAGATGAAGGAGCGGACGGCGATGATCGCGGATAGGAGCGGCGAGTGAGGATGGCACTTCTGGCCATGGTCTCAGCGGCGCTGCTTGGCTCGTGCGATAAGCCGATCCGCTGCGATGCTGATGGGAATATCATCATTCCTAACGGGACTTCCGCAAAGCAGGCAGATACCTTCAGGGCCGCGAATATCGCGCTTCAGAACAGACGGGTTCAAGCAACATTTGGCGGCTCGACCCCGTATACTACAAGGGCCGGCTTGGAGAAGGCTGAAGGTTGTCCCTGACGGCGGTAACGGCTCTACACTCCCCTGAGTAGCACCACCGGGTACGTTCTTGCCCGGAGTGCCGCATGTCCTATCCCACCGAGATTGACGCCGCGGTCATCCGCATCGGCAACGGCGCGAACACCGAAGTGTTCGAGGTCGCCTGCGGTATCGAGAATGTGACGGTCAACGAGACGGCCGGCACCACCGACCGTTTCCGCCGGGACTGTGCAAAGCCCGGCCAGCTTCCTCGCCGCGGTATCCGCGTCAACAATCTCAGCTGGGACGTGACTGGCTCAGGTGTCGCCAACGCCGACCAGCTGACCAAGCTCAAGGCCGCTCTGGGCCAGCACAAGAACTACGAGATCGACGCCATCCGCTACGATGGCACGGACGCTGGCGATTTGCTCGGCACCTTCGCGGGCCAGGGCGTGATGACCGCCAAAAACCTGAACCTCCAGACCAGCGGCGACTCCACGATGGAGATCACGATCGCGGGCGAGAACGATCTGGTCTGGACGCCGGCCACGTGACCCCTGTCACGGCGCTGGAGCTTCATTTCGGCGACGGCGAATACCTCTTCGACCTCAAGCTCCCGCAGCTTGCCGAGCTTCAGGAAAAGCGTGGCTGCGGCGTATTTGCAATCTACGCGCGGGTGCTGAAGGGCAGGTACCTTCTTGAAGGCGAAACGATTGGCGTGACAGGCCAAGCGGAAGCCTATGTTGAGGATCTCGCAGAGACTATCCGACTGGCTCTTATCGGCGGCGGCAAGGGCCTAGTGAACGGAGTCGAAGTGGCGGTTAGCGCCTTGACGGCAAAGGGTCTGGTTGAACGCTATGTGCTCGCAGCGCCGTTAAGGGACGCTTGGGCTACTGCCGCCGCCATTCTCGCAGCTCGCATTGAAGGGTACACGCCGCCAAAAAAAGTGGAGCCGGCGGCAAAGCCGGCGACCTCAAAGCGCCGATCGACTTCGCGCAAGTCATCGCGAACTGCGCAGTCATCGGGGTCGATTGGCGAGCCCTGACATGGTGGGAGTATCAGGCGCTGCTCTGGGCTTGGAATGATGCTCATGGTGGATCGCCGTCACCAGCCGATCCAGTAAGGCTCGGCAAGCTGTTGGAGGCCAGAGGTGGCGGAAACTGCTGATCGGGTTGTAATCGAGCTTGTTGCCAAAACCGATGGCTACACCGCCGCGATCACCGGCGCCGCTTCAACCACAGAAGCGGCGATGTCGAAGACAGAGGCATCCGCCGCGAAGGCGGAAGCGGCCATTCAAAAGGCAGCCGAGAAGAAGGCTGCTGCTGAAGAGAAGGCGGCTGCCAGGATTGCGGAAGCAGCGGAAAAGGCGCGGCTCCGCGTAGAGGAAGCCGCGCAGAAGGCAGCGCTTCGAGCCGAGGCGGCGGCTCAGACCAAGGCCGACAGAGAGGCTGCTGCCGCTCAACGGGCCGCGGAAGCTGCCGAACGTGCCGCTCAGAAGCAATCTGCCGCAGCCGAGCGCGCCAAGGCGGCGGCAGAGAAGGCGGCCGCGAAGAAAGGTGACGCCGAGGAGGCTGCTGCCGCTCGCGCCCAGGGGGCTGCTGATAAGGCCGCTCAACGCGAGCAGGCCGCTGCTGAACGGGCGGCACAAGCTGCGGCCCGAGCAGCCGAACGCAAAGCTTCAGCCGAGGAGATCGCAGCACAGAGGCAGGTCGCTGCGCAGGAGAAAGCCCGCCAGCAAGAGGAGGCGCGCGCAAAGCGAACCGCTGACGAAGTGGCTCGTGAGGCCGCGCGCAAGGCTAACGCTGAGGATATAGCCGCCACCAAAGCGGCCCAGTCCGTTGAAAAGGCTTCTGCGAGGGCCGGTAATGCTCAGCGCAACCTTGGCCGCCAAATTTCGGACATTGGTGTCGGCTTGGCAGGCGGTCAATCGCCCTTTCTCACCCTAGCTCAGCAGGCCCCGCAGGTGGCGGACGCACTGGCGGATACGGGCGGCCGCGCAGCGCGCGTAGCAACCTTCTTTGCGGGTCCTTGGGGGGCGGCGCTCCTCGCGGCGGGATCAATCGCTGGCGTGTTGGCCGAGAAGCTCTTCAGCTTGAAGGCTGCTCACGACGAGACGAAGAAGGCTGCAGAAGCCACGGCTGAAGCCGAGCAGATACTGCAAGGCGTGCTGGGTGGTACGGTAAATCAAACCGAGCGCGCTCGTGTAGCTTCGCTCGCCAAAGCGCAAGCCATGACGCTTGAAGCGCGGGCGACGCTTAACAATGCTCAGGCTCAACTCACCCTCGCCAGAGCCTATGCGTCAGCTGCGGCAGCGACCGAGCGCGCCGCTCCAGGGGGACTTGGCATACCGGGGCGTGGAGCCGCCTCCACATCGGTTAACGCTCGGCAAAGCCAGCTTGAGCTTGACCAGGCGCAGATCGCTTTAAACGCGGCTGAGATCCGGCTTCGAAACCTTGAGAAAGCTGCGACCGGCGCTCGGGCTGCGGAAGCCAAAAAGGACAGCGACAAGCAGGCTCGAGAAGACGCTGCCGCCAAGCGCAAGGCTGAGGCGGCTGCCCGAAAGGCAGAGCGTGAGGCCGAAAAGCAGGCCCGCGAACAGGCGCAGTTCGTAGGCCAGCGTCTTCGCGGACAGGCGGAACTAGCAGCGGCAGAAGCCGACCTCACTTCCGATACGCGCCTTCAAGATCAGGCCGCGCGTCTACGCATCATCGCCGAGCGCGACGCCGCCAAGGCTGCGATCAAGGCGGATCCAGATCGATCCTCTGCCCAGAAAGCCGAACTCTCTGGCATCGAGGATCGGATCGCGAGTGCCCGCATCCGGCTGGTAAACATCAACGAGGCCCAGCGCTTTCTCGACGAAACGCTGGCCCTACAAAAGGCTGATCTGACCAACCAGACCGACCTTGTGAATGAGCAGGGCAACCTTGCCGAAACTAAGGGCGAGCGTCGGGCCGCGGCTGTGCGTTTGCTTGATCTCGCGTTCGAGCGCGAGCGCCTTGAGCTTGAGGCCGTCCTTGCTTCCAAAAAGAGCACGGAAGTCGAGAAAGCCATCGCGCAGAAGCGGCTCGACCAGCTAGGCACGCTCTATGGAATGCGTCGTGAGGGCGCAGAGCGGCAGTACGAAGGCGCGGCCGCGCGTTACCAGCGCGACATCCGGGCGGTGGGTCAGGACCTGAAGGAAGCCTATGATGGTGTTGCTGTCGACGGCCTCCAAGCTCTGAACGGTCAGTTGGCTGATGCGATCGTCAACTCCAAGAACCTTGGCGACGTGTTTCACAATGTGGCCAAGCAGATCATCGCCGACCTGCTGCGGATCGCAATCCAGCAGTCGATCATCAAGCCGCTGGCGACGGCGCTCTTCAGTGGCGGCAATAGCGGCGGGGGCATTGCCGCAACCCTGGCATCGGTCTTTGGCCGCGCCTCTGGCGGCTACGTCGGCCCCGGCCAGACCGTGCGCGTCAATGAGCAGTCTGGCGGCATGGAGCTGCTGCGCATGGACTCGCAGGGCGGCACGGTGATCCCGCTTGGACAGACGCGAGCCGAGCGCCCGCAGCAGATCGTTCAGAACATGACGACGATCCGAGTCGAGCTCTCCGACGACCTCAACGCCCGGATCGATGGCCGCAGCGCAGCCGCAGCGGTTGAGGTGGTGAGGCAGGCCGCGCCCACCATCGTCGACGCTGCCACAGCCAGCACGGTCGATCGCCTGCGACGCCCCATGCTCTGACGGCGGTAATCCCCTGCCCTGCCGCCCCATAGCGCAGGGAGCATGGCCGAAATCCTGTTCCCTTCAGGCGTCGAACTCGCGTCGGAGGGATGGACGCTCAACGAGCCGGCGCAGGTCAACCGCTCGGGTTGGACGGGAACGCGCAAGGTCGTCGGCCTGCCTGGCGCGTCTCTCTGGTCGTCGACCGCCACGATCGAGGGCATTGCGACCGAGGATGAAGAGGCCGGGATCCGCGCTTTCTTCGTTGCGCTCCGCGGCATGCGGAACACCTTCCGACTTCAGGCCGGGTGCCAGCAGACCGACGTGACGACCGCGACGGTGCGCACCGGTGCCGGCAACTCAGACACGCTGCCGATGGAGAACCTGCCGGCCAACGCCACGGTGCTGACGGCGGGCAAGTTCCTGACCGTCCAGCTGCCGAGCGGGCACTTCCGGCTTGTCTGCCTCACCCTGCCACTCGTCACCAATGGGCAGGGTATGGGCACCGCGGTGTTCGGACCCGAGTTGGGCGAGATCCCGGTCGCTGGCACCGCAGTCGAACTCGCCAACCCGTTCGCCCTGATGGCGATGACGAAGCCCTTCAGCTTGCAGCGCGCGGACGGCCTCGCGAACTTCTCGATCGAGTGCGAGGAAGCCCGGTGAGCCGGCCCGACGCTGCCGCCAGTGCGGCGCTCGACGCACAGATCATTCGGCCGGTCTTCTTCTGCTATCTCGACATCCTCGGCGACCCACTCCGGGCAAACACGTCAGGGCATTCGGTCAGCTTCACTAGCACCGGCAACGCGGACCTCGACGGCTTCACCTTCGATGGCATTGACCCCACCGTAGTCGATGTCGGGCCGGTGCGGAACAAGGACGGCGGATCCGACAGCGTGACCGCCAAGCTATCGGGCCTCGTTTCGCTCGACGCGGACCTGCTGAACGTCATCGGCAACAAGGCCAACTGGCAGGGCCGCACGGCCCGGCTCTGGCGCATGATCCGGGACGAATACGGTACGCAGCGGGGCGCTCTCCAGCCGTACTACACGGGCTGGATGACCTCGCTGACGATCGCCGGCGCACCGGAAAGCCAGACGATCAACCTGACGATCCAGAGCTACCTCGCCGCCTATTCGCAGGCGTCGAACCGGACGTACCTCGACCAGGAGACCTTCGACCCGGGCGATCTGTCTGCGCGGGCATCCATCGCGATTGCCAACGGCGTCAGCGGATCGGCGATCATTGACAACACGCCAGTCGGCTATGGCGGTGGGGTCAACTTCCGCAATGGCGACGGCAACCTTAACGGGATGTCGAAATGGTGACCCGGCTTTTCGATTGGGAAGAGCGGCTGCACGACTATCTGGCCGCGCAGGAAGGCGCTGAGTTCGTCTGGGGCAAGAACGACTGCGCGCTATTCGCTGCGGGCGCGGTGCAGGCCATGACCGGCGAAGACCCCGCCACTGCATACCGCGGGCGCTACACGACCGCGGCCGGAAGCGTGCGAGCGCTGAAGCGCTACGGCGCCGGAACGCTCGTCTCCACGATCGACGCCCTGTTTCCGCAGCGTGACCCCGGCTTCGCGCGTCGCGGCGACCTCGTGATGGTCGACGGCATGGTGGGGGTCTGTGTCGGTGCGGATGCCGTGTTCATCGGCGAACAGGATGAAGCTCCCGGTCTGGTGCGGTTCGGCCGCGATCGATGGGTCAAAGCCTGGAGCGTTGGCTGATGGGCAAGGCTATCAGCAAGGTTGTCGGCGTCATCGTTTCGCCGCTCAGTCTGATCGACAAGGATCTTGGACGCGCCGTCACCGCTATCGCCCTGACGACTGCGGGCATCGTTACAGGCAACTTCGCGCTCATCTCCGCTGGTGTATCCATGGGCGCGTCGCTGCTCGCGCCGAAGCCGAAGAGTCCGTCCACCAGCGCCGCCTCCCTCGACCGTCTGCAAGCCTCCATCAACCTGCGCACCCCGCGCACGATGGTGTTCGGCAGCACGGCCATGGCGACCGACATCCGCGATCAGGAGTGGAGCAACGGGCAGGATTATCTCCACCGCTTCCCCGTGGTCGCCAGCCATCGTGTCCGGGGCATCCGCGAAATCTGGTTCGACGACAAGCTGGCCTGGTCGGCATCGGGCGGCGTCACCTCGACCTACGCCGGCTATCTGACGATCACGCCGGTTCTCGAGGGCAGCGCAGCCAACGCCATCAACATCGGCCCGCGCATGGGCTCGTCTCGCCGGTACACTGGCTGCGCCTACGTCTACATCCGCTACAAGTTGAACGGGAACAGCAAAAAGACGGACAGCCCGTTCGCAGGCGGTTCGATCCCCAGCCGCATGACGATCATCGGCGATGGCATCCCGGTCGCGGATCCTCGCGTCAACGGCTTCGTGCCTTCCGATCAGTCAACTTGGTCGACCGATGCCAGTGCCTGCCGCAATCCAGCGCTGGTTGCCCTCACCTACCTGCTCGGCTGGCGGATCAATGCCAAGCTGGCGGTCGGCAAGGGCATCCCGCCTGAGCGCATCGACCTTGCGAGCTTCGCGACGGCAGCGAACATTTGCGACGAGCCTGTCACGCGCCCCAGCGGAACCACGGAGCCACGTTACCGTTGTGACGGCGTGGTCAGCGAAGGCGACGACACCGGCCTTGTGCTCGACAACCTCAAAGCGACAATGAACGCCGTGCTGGACGACGTCGATGGCAAGATCCGCCTGTCCGTTCTCTACAACGACCTCGCCACCCCGATCGGCGAGCTGACCGCGGCAGACGTGCTCGGCGAGTTTACGTGGGATCAGACCCCGCCGCTGAGCGACACGTTCAACATCGTCCGCGGCGGGTACACCGATCCGTCCACGACCTCGCTCTACCAGATGGTAGACTACCCCGAGGTGTCGATCGCCAGCGCGGACGGGATCGACCGCATCGAGACGGTCAACCTGCCGATGGTGCAGTCGGCAGGACAGGCCCAGCGCTTGGCCAAGCTGCGGCTCGCCCGCCAGCAATATGGCGGCACGTTCCAGGCCGTCTTTCAGGCGACGGCATGGAAGTTCCAGAAGGGCGACGCGATCCGCTTCTCCTTCTATCCGCTCGGTTGGGACAAGAAGCTATTCCGCATCGCCGACATGACCATACAGGTCGACGGCACCGTGCCGATGATGCTGCGCGAGGAAAGCCCGGCGATCTACGCGGCATACTCGGACGAGACGTCCGCCATCGCCGGCACTGCGCCGACCACCTACGATCCGTCGCTTTGGCCGGTCATTCAAGGGCTCGTTGACGTCGAGGCGCAGATTGCGCGCGCCGTCTCGGACGGTTGGCTCGACCCGTCCGAGAAGCGTCAAGCCAAGATCGATTACGACCAGCGGACGGCACAGCGAGATGCGTTGCAGGCGCGTTACGTGGCGCTCGGGTCGCCAGCTAGCGTGACCGATGCCCGCAATGCGGCGTTTGCGCGCATGCAGGACCTGTACAACTACCTGCAATCGCTAAGTCCGTCGTGGCTCGACTACAGCACGCAGACGCAGGTACCGGACCCGACCGCCTATCAGGCTGCTTGGAAGGCCGCGTCCGAGGCTCTGGAGGCCTTCAGCGCCGCCATTACCGGCCTTGAGGGGCCGCCGGGCAAGGACGGGGCGAGCGCGTTCACGCTAATCGCGTCTGGGCCGGTCGAAGTGCAAGGCGGCGCGCTCGTCAAGACTAGCGGCGAACTTGGCGGTGGCTACTCGCAGCAGGGATATCGCGGCGGTGCGTTGTGCTCGTTCCGGCCAGGGCAAAGCGGCGGTGCGAACGTCTTTGCCGGCCTCAATGCGGACCCGATCGGGGACGATTATGCCGCGATCGACTATTGTTGGTTTCTGACGGAAGGCGGCGCGGCGCAAATCTACGAAAGCGGCAATTTCATCGCCCAGCAATTTCAAGGTTACGATCCCAGCTATGTTTTTCAGGTCGCGTACGACAACGGCAAGGTTCGCTGGCTCTGTAACGGCAACGTATATCGCGAGGTTGCAGTCGCGGCCGACAGACTGTTTTATTTCGACAGCACGCTTGGCGGCGGGGCGGGCACCTCGCTTCTCGACATCGCCTTCGTGGCGTCGGGCGCTGCTGGTGAGAATGGCGAGCCCGGAGACGACGGTTTCGGCGTGGTCGCCGCCCCCGCCGCCTTCGTCATCCCGGCCACCTCCCTCGGTGCGACGAAGGCCACGTGGCAGGGCGGCTCGTGCAAGATCACGCTCAACAAGGGCGGCCAGCCGGTTGCAGCCGATAGCTACAGCTATGCCAACGTCCAGAACGTCGCGTCGATTGCCATCAGCGGCCATACGATCACGTTCCAGGACATTACCAGCGACAAGGGCTCCTTCATCGCTCGCGCGACGCTGGGCGGGGTCAACTACGATCAGGAGGTGACGATCGTGAAGACGCGCGACGGCTCGGCCGCGTTCGTCAGCTCGACCACCTTCAGCGGCAACGTGTCGGCGACTGGACAAGCGAATACCACCGTCCCGAAGAACAAGACCGTCACCCTGACCTCCTCGGCGACCTACGACGCCGCGGGCAGCGGAACGGGCAATCGCAGCGGCCGTGGCCGCCTGACGCTCTCGTGGCGCAACCTCACCGACAACGGTGCATGGAACATCCTCGGGACGGTCGATGGCTCTCTAGCCCAGATCATCAACCGTGGATCGTCCGCTGAACCCGACTACGAGTACATCCCCGGATCCGTGTCGGCCGGCTTCTCCTTCACCTCGCCGACCGAAGACAAGCAGCTCGAATATCGAGCCGAGTTCGTGACGATCCAGGGGCAAACCGGCAACATTCAAGGCGCGCTTCGCCTCGAGGTGACGGCATGATCGTCCGCTCGGAGGTCGTCATCTACGAAGTCGCAAATCCGGCGAACTATGATCTCGCGCCAGCGGCTCTGATCCCGGACGATCCGGCCTATGGCTCGGCTGCCTTGCCCGACGACTTCGACGAGGCGCTGTACGAGTGGAGCCCTGACGCACTCGCCATGGTGCCTAACATCGCCGGCATTCGGGCGCGGCGCTGGGCTGTCGTGCGGGCTGCTCGCGACGCAGCACAGGACGGTGGATGCCCGACCCCGCTGGGCCGCGTCGACACCGATGCCGAAAGCCGCGGGAAGATCAGCGGGTCGGTGCAGATGGCGATGATTGCAATGCAGGCCGGTGAGCCGTTCGAACTCGCCTGGACGATGCAGGACAACAGCACGGTCATCCACGATGGTCCGGGGATGGTGGCCATGGGCGTGGCGGTAGGTCGCCATGTTGCTGCCTGCCATGCCGAAGGACTGGTGCGTCGGGCCGCGATTGATGCGGCCGATACGCCGGCTGACATCGAGGCGGTGCCAGCAGAGGGAGGGTGGCCCGGTGCGGCTGGCTGAGGTGGCTCGGCAGATGCTCGTGTCCGTCGACCAGTTCGCGCAGGTCGTTGTCGTCGGGGTAGCCTATCTGTTGCACCTGACCGATGCCTGCCCTTCTGCCGACGAGACGATCAGCAGCTATGTCGGCCGCGGCGAAATGCGAGGCTCGCGCTGGGCGCTGATCATCGCTCCCATCATCGACCGCCTGTTCATGCTGCTCGGCGAAGAGCCCGGTCACTGCCGACGCAATGTCGAGACGGCCTTTCTCGGCAAGGCTCCGACACCCTGACGGCGGTAATCTAGACGGAGGCTTGGCCCGACAGCGGGATATGCTGATCGTCCGGCTCCAGAAGCATTTCCGCGAGCGCCAAATGGAGTGGGCGCTGGCGGCTATGGCTACCGGCTGGGGAGCGATCCTCATGTCCAGCCCTTCTACCTTCGCGCGCCCTTTCTACGCGCCTCTGCGGCGCATGTTTTCGGCCGAGGTTTGGGGCTGGGCCATCTTCGCGGCTGGCCTTCTTGGGCTGGTGACCCTTTTCATCAACGGAGCATGGCGGCGGACCCCGTTCCTCCGCCAGGTCAGCAGCGGCGCGAGAATGACGGCTTGGGCCGGCCTGCTATTCGGGTGCCTATCAGTCGAGTGGCAGACGCCCGCCGCGGTGATCTACGCAGGGCTGCTCTTCATGGACGGCATGGCGATGAGCAACGCCACAGCGGACGGACAGCGTGCCAAGTCCGGGACCGCTGGCGATGGACATTGAGCCGTGGCTGGGCACGGCGGCCATCGTCGGCACCGTGATCGGGACGGCCATCGCGGGCATCGCAGGTGGCCGAAAGATCGCCAAGCGCGAGCCAGAAACGGAGGCGCAGGTTCTCGCCGCGTCGATCATCCCTCATTCCGAAATGAAGGGGCTCACTGAGGCAATGCGCGCGCTTCTGCCGCCCCTGGTCAAGGTCGCTGATCTTCTCGAAGAGGATGCGCAGCGTCGGCATGACGAGGCTGTCGTTCGTCAGGCGCTCAAAGATCGGGGGATCGTACAGTGAACCCCGGTGCCTTCTTTGCGGCCGTCCGCGCCCGTCTCGGTTCGCTCAACCAAGGCCAGGTCAACGGCATCAACACGCTTCTCGCCGCGGTGGAAGGCGCACCATTGGCGCATGCCGCGTACATGCTGGCCACGGCCTGGCACGAAACGGCTAAGACGATGCAGCCGATCCGCGAGCGCGGCAGCAAGGCGTACTTCACCCTCATGTACGACGTCGCCGGCGAGCGGCCGCAGACGTGCATCGCCTATGGCAATACCTGCGCGGGCGATGGGCCCAAATACTACGGCCGAGGCTACGTCCAGCTCACGTGGAAGGCCAACTATGCGAAGGCCGGCAACAAGCTGGGCGTCGATCTGGTCGGCAACCCCGATCTCGCCATGAACGCCGACCTCGCGGCTCGGATTATGCGCCGCGGCATGGATGAGGGCTGGTTCAGCGGGAAGAAGCTATCCGACTACCTGCCCACGTCCGGCACCGCGACGCGCGACCAGTACATCGCCGCTCGCCGCATCATCAACGGCACTGACCGGGCCGATCTGGTCGAAGATTACGCGCAGGCATTCGAACGGGCCCTGCGGGATGGAGGCTGGAAATGACCGACCCGAACACCACGCCAATCGTCGTCAACACCGATCAGACCGCCGCGCAGGTTGGAGTGATGCTCCGCTACGCCACCACGGCGATCGGCGGCTACCTCGTCGCGAAGGGCTGGATCACCGGCGACTTCCTTGAGCTCGTGCTGACGCTCGTCACCGTGTTCGGCCCGATGGCCTATGCGGCGTGGCGCTCACACCAGCAGAAGAAGGCGCTGGTCACGATCGCTGCGGCCGCACCGGACGATGTGGCGGTCCTGAAGTGATCTGGGCGGCCTCTCTGCTCGCCCGCATCCCCGAGCGCTGGCGCAATGCCGCTCTGGTCGCCGTGGCCGTGCTAGCGATGGCCGCTCTCGGCCTGTTTGCCGCTTTCATGATCGACCGGGTTGGCGCCCGCAGAGCAGAGCAGGCGATCAACTACGACCGCACCGCCACCAGCCTCGACGCAGCCGAGCGGACGATCGCGGCCGACCGGGCCGCCACCACCAACCAGACCGCGGCCGACGCCGCCTTCAGCAACAGCCAGGAAGGGCTCCGCAATGAGGTTCGCACCAAGGGAACTGACGCGCCTGTCGGTCCTGCCGTTGCTGGCGTTCTCGACCGGCTGCGCGACGAACAAGCCCGTGCTGCGCGTCGTGACACCGCCCGCTGACCGCCTCGTCTGCGCGGCCGAACCCGCAGTGCCCGCGACCCTGACCGACGCCGCTGTGGCTGCGTGGATCGTAGACCTGCGCGGCGCTGGGCAGGACTGCCGCAGCAAGCTCGGCTGGGTCCGGGACTGGACCGCTGAGGTGGCGAAGTGATCGGTCTTCGCCGCTTCGGTCGCCTGAAGCTGGGGCTGCGGCTGGGGGGCGTCCCCGTCGTTGGGCCCACCCTCGACAACACCCGCGGCGACACCACCGCCTACCAGGCGCAGGACATCCAGGGCTTCTCGGCTCGGCATGCGGCTATCCGAACGACGTTGGCCAGCCTCGGCGTGACAGTGTCCAGCAATCTCGCTCGTCTCCCACAAGCGGTCTTTGACGAGTTGGATGCTGCGCTGACGACGCTGGAGAACCCTGTCCCCACTCCGCAGCCGAGCATCAGCTTCGACAGCGGCACGGCGAATGTCGCCGAGGGGCAGACGGTCGCTAGCACTCTGACCGTCACGCGGAACGGCGCTACCGGGCCGCTCACCGTCAATCTGGCGACCAGTGGCACCGCAACCAGCGGAACCGACTATACGGCGCTGTCGGCGACGCTGACGATCCCGGACGGGCAGAACAGCGTCTCGTTCGACGTCGTGACGAGCGACGACAGCGCGGTCGAAGGCGACGAGACGATCGTCGTCACCGCGACGCTCGCAGGCTACTCAGGTTACGCGGGTGTGTCTGCGTCGAAGACGATCACGATCACCGACGCAACAGATAGGCAACCATCTGCGCATTGGGGACCGTTCAACCTGTCGGCGGGTCAAACGGAAACCTATCCGACCACTTCGACCAGTCAGACGACCGTGTTCGCCACGGCCTCGGCACAGATCGATTGCGACATCTACATTCCTTATGACGGCGCCGGAAACTACAACCGCGCGTACTTCACCAACACGAATATCCGGGTCGAGGCGTATCGCAACGGCGGTTTTATTACCGCCCTTAACCAGGCGTGGGATTACGGGCCACCGGCTCAGGGTACGGTCGTGCAGATCTCCGGCAGGCCGGACGGTGGCCGCATCATCGTCGGCAGTCTCGACTTCAACATACCGTTCGGCGGGTTCCCCGGCGCGCCAACGCAAGTTCTCGTCGCGGCCAACAACGCCATCACCGCACTCACCATCGACGCAGACTGAGGGGCAGCACCATGACCTATGATCCGACTGCCTTTTGCGCGGAAATCTTTTCGGGCTTTGAAGCGCGAGCGGCGGCTGAGGCGGGTGGCACGAGCTTCCCCCGCAATGACCAGGTCGCGCCGACCACCATCAGTGGTAGCCCGCGAAACACAGGTTTCAAGAATACCGGGGCGGACTCTCACGCAATCTACAGCACGTGGCCCACCTCGGACTATAGCACTGAAATTAGTGTAGGATCGAATGCGGACGGCAGCTACCGGTGGTTCGTGTACATTAGCGGCAACGGAACCGTACAATTTTTTCGCAAAACTCCAACTTCGCAAGATGATGCAGGCGCTAACTTCAACTTCAATGCTATTCGCGCTGCGGGCAAGGAACTCAGGATCGGCTATCAAAAAAAGACCGCCACTACCGCAAACATCCTGTTCTACTTTGACGGTAACGCAGCATATACACTGCCTGTAGATCACATTGGCGGGCAGTATGTGGCTCAGCGCGTTGACGCTGCGCAAGGGCCCGCTTCAATCACCTACGGCTCTATCAATCCTAGACTTCAGGTCACCGAACTCGCCTTTGTGGCATCCAATGATCGCCGACCAAGGGGCAGGCTTGCCTATGCCACCATCACCACCGACCCAGCAGCACCGACCGGTTGGACCTGTGCGCTCAAGCGCCGCAACGGAGCCATCATCAAGTCGGCACAGCCCGTCATAGCTACGCTCATTTCGCCCGGCCTCGTCTCTTTTGAGGGTACGCAGTCGGTGCCGGACAGCGAACGTGGGCAGGATATCGTCTTCGAGTTTACCCAAACCAATCTGCCTGACGCTACCAGTTCTGGCATCCTGACTATGCCGGCTGAGACGGCCAGCTTTGCCGTGAATCCTAATCCGGCAGTCTATTACTACTTCAACACTCCCACAGCGAACAAAAATTCGGGATCGTGGCGAAACGCTATCAATGGAGGAAGCCCGGATCTTTCACAGCAAGGCAAGTTGGACCGGGTAGGCTCGCCTACTGCCGAGGCATACGCAAATGGCGCGCGGCCTGCGATGTTCATCCATCCGCCCCGCATTCCCAATCAGCGTATGCGTCTGATGGTGGACAACGCAGATCTGACCGGGGTGCAGTGGGCTGCTTCGAACGGCGCGCTCACAAACATGTCCGCGATCGGGTCCAGCGGCTCAACCAAGTGGATCGACTTCAATTGGCCCTGGGATCTGGAGGGGTGGCTAGCAGGCACGGTGCCGACCGGCGATCCGCTCATGTTCATCGCCCCGCAGTTCAACGGCTCGACCATCCCGGCGAATGTCCGCCTCTTCGAGATCAACGGAGACGGAACGCGGGTGAGCCCCGGCTACTGGGACGTGGCGCACATCGCGGAGCATAGCCGCTACTCGAAGTTCCCGCTGGCCATCCGCGCGATGGACATGCAGAACATGGTCAGCCTATCGAGCTTCGTATTCGACCGGGTGACCCAGCAGGGCGACATCGGGCAGCCGATGCTCACGAGCATTCCAGACATCCTCGACTTCTTCGACCAGACCGGCAACTCGGGCCGACTCCACATCCCCCTCCAGGCCACGGAGAACTGGGTGCGGACGGAGGCGCGGCGCTCGGCGGTGTGGGCTCGCACCCGCGTCAAGCCTGTCATGTGGACCCTCTCCAACGAGATTTGGAACCCTGGTCAAGGTGCATGGCAGACGATCGCCGCTACGGGCGGGCTCTCGGATCAGGCCATCCAGTCCGGCCTCTACGCTGATCCGGGCGGCAGCAACCACGATCACGTGATGCGCTACTGGTCCTATCGCCACAAGCAGGTCATGGTCTGGGTCATGGAGGAGTTCGTGGCGGAGGGGGTGGCGAGCCTCTTGCTCTGCAACATCGACCTCCAGAACGACAACCCCGGCAACAACGATCCGGTCACCAAGGCGCAGGCCGGGATCGGGCCCTACATCCAGTCCATCTCGTCCGCTCCATACATCGGCGGCTACAAAGGACTCAACCTTGGGCCGAATGACACCGCGCAGCTCAAGTCGCTCATCTTGGCGATGTTGCCAGACGCCTACACCCGGCGAGAGCAGCACCGGCAGTATGCGGTGGCGAATGGCTGGAAGTTCTTCGAATATGAGGGCTGCTTCGAGGACGTGGGCAACACGCCGCTCTGGCGGAACTTCATCAACTCGCAGGATGGCATCGATACGCTGGCGACGATGATCGAGCAGCACGACATCCGCACGGGGGGCAACATGACCCTCTACACGGACTTCCGGCAAGACACCTACGCAATCGCCTCCTTCATCGCGCAGACGGGGACAGCGCCTGCGAGCCGACCAGCGCCGCTTCTCAAGCTCTGGCACGACAAGATCGCTGCCGCTTAGGGCATCGTACCAAATCGGTTCACCCCAGCCTTACGTCATTGACTCTGCCCGAATATCGGTCACCCTCCCTGTAGCGGCTTCTCAGCCGTCACAGGGAGGTTACCAATGACGATTCTCAAGGCCGCGCTTTGCGCGGCTGTAGCCGTGTGCGCTGCGCCGGCTTCGGCCGCTACGTTCACCATTTCTGCCGGCAACCCGGCCGCTGGTTCTTTGCCAGCGATCAACAATGGTCAAAGCAATCGGTTCTTCCAGCTCGACGCATTCGTTGAGGCCGCCTCAGCGACGACGTTCTCCATAACGCTGTCGACCTTCGACATCGCCTGCGCGAACAGCGAATTTTGTACCCCGATCTATCCGGGCGGCTACATACGCGACACGGTCACCTACGATGTTGCAGCTGGTGGTGCGCAGCGGCTGTTTCAGTTCTCCCTTCCCGGTACACGCGCTGGAGGGACCGATATTCAGGTACTATTCTCGACCACGGGAAGCGTGCCGATCAGCTTCTCCAACGTATCCAGCCGCAACACACCACTCGTCCCCGAGCCCTCCACCTGGGCGCTGATGCTCGCAGGCTTCGGTCTGACGGGCTATGCTCTGCGCCGTCGTCGCGCGCGGGTGGCGTTCGCGTGATCTACCCGGGGCCGGTGCGATCGGCCCCTACCCCTTCAGCGCCTGCACCACGGACACCGCATATTCGCGGAATAGCGCCTGCCATGTCGCGCCGGCTTCGCTCCACGGCACATCCTCTGCCATCCGCTCGACACGGGCGTTCCAGGTATACTCGGCCAGGTGCTCGATCACGGCATCCTCGTCGTTGCTGGTGCATAAGCGGCAGCGCGCCATCGCGAATCTCTTGCGTCGTTGTTCCTGATCCGTTCCATAGCACCATGGACCGCAGGGAGCGAATCAAGGTCGAGCTAGCCGTCGCGGTGCTGCGCCAGGCGATCGGCCGCGACGAGCCCGCTGCGGTGCGCTCCGAGGCGATCCGCCTAGCGCTGCGCGTGCTGTGGCCGCACTGCCGGGAGCGATGGCCCCTTGTGACGTTCTGGGAGTCCGGACAGCAGGATAACGACATAGGCCGTACACAGGGGGTGACGGCAGCGTTCAATGCGATCGTGAGGCAGGTACGGGCGACGGGGGCTTATCGGGGGTGAAGACATCCATATCATTTCCGCCGTTTGTGTATCACCAACAGGGCTTCACGTTACACAACGGGGCTTGTGTTCAACTGGTGAACCACAAACGCCCCACCATCCCGATCAACAGCACCACCAGTACGGCCATGACGATCAGGAGACGGCGGTGGATGTTGACGGTTCGTCTCCTGTATGCGATTCGAGCCCTCTCACAGGATGCTTCGCGTCGCTCCAACGGAGAAGTACCGGGAAGGTCGGCCGCAAGGTCGGCCTTCTTCGTTTCAGAAATCTAGATCGCGTCGGCGGATCTCCGCCAGCAACGCATCCGCCTCCGGGTTGCCGGGCTCTCCATCGGTGCAATGGAAGGCGGCGAGAAGAGCGCGGTCGGACAGGACGGCGGGTTCTGGTGGGTCGATGCCGACTTGCTCTATCATCGGTGTGCCGTCCGCTCCCCGCGTGATCTCATAGTGGACGATGCTGCCGGGCTCGGCATTAATCGGCTGCGGGTCAGGACGACAGCACGCCGTAGCGTGGATACCGCCGATCTTGTGGCATATGCACGCGCACTCTGACCTAAGTGGTAGCATCTCGCTCATTCCCACAGGCTATTCCGGGTTGGATTGGGCAGGCAGCAAGTGCCAAACAGGCATCGGCGGATTCCATAGCTTGCCCCAGTCGAGCGGCATGGCCCGGCCTCTGAGATAGACCGTGTTCGTTTCCTCTGAAACGTCTGCCCCGATGCGGCGGGCGAACTCTGCCAGATCAATCATCTTGATCGACGCTTCGTCTACCCAATCGTCTTCCATGATCGTCTCCTCGGTCACAGGCTATTCCGGGTTGGATGGGGCGGCAAGGGTCAGTCGACCATGACGCCCGGCGGAATGCGGCCGGCATTCAGCTCGGCAGCGACGAACGCCATCCGCTCGAATACGGCGCGCTTCTCAGGAGGCGTTTTCACGCAAAGGATCGCGGCCTCTTCCGGCGTGGCGTCGGGCCATGCAAACGCGGTTAGCTCTTCGTCCGTCACTTCCCCTCCTCCCTGCTGCTCGCCTGCGTCGGGGCGGCGGAGAGCATGGCGGACCACAGCGCGACATACGGGTGCTGCTCGTCCTGCCCGTCAACGATAGCGGCAGCGCGGATCATATCCGTTGTCGGCTCCCTCGGCACCAAGAACCATTCCCCATCCCCCTGGGTGCGCAGGGCCTCTAGGCGGGCTATCTCGTCTGCCACCCGCTGCCCCGCTGCCAGAGAATGCGGCCTGCTCTTCCGCGAGCTGTCCAGCGTCGATAGTGGGCCTTCCCAGAGCGTCGGGTCGATGATGCGCGCCCAGCGCTCGGCTTCGTCCACCTCCACCAAGGAGGCGCGGGGTTCGGTGGTCATGATGCGTCTCCGGGTTGGGCGATGCCTTCGGCCCGGGCTGCCACCCCTTCGGGGCTCAGCCGCTTCGCGTCTTCGGCCGAGCTGGCATCCCTATCGCGGCTAGCTTCGCGGATGCTCACAAGCTGCCCTTCGGTGAACCGGGCGACATACTCGTGCCATCTCCACTCCGGTGTCCCAGGTTGCCGACCTTCATGTCCGTAGAAGGTGAGTTCGCCGTGGAAGTCCAAATCGCGAACCGGCTTGTGCTCGCTCCACCACCACTCCCGCATATCGCCGACGAGCCGGCCATCCTTGGTGATGGTGACGACAGACATGGTGCAGCCGAGATCCTTTGTCTGTAGGCCGCAGCCCTCCCAACCGTCTGGCAGCGGCACCTCGCACTGAACGTCATCGAACATGCCCATCAGAGTTCTCCTGCGAAAGCGATTGAAGCGCGAAGCGGCGAGACGCGACAGCGGCTCGATCCGAAGGACGAAAGCGCGGTGGCGCAGCCATTCGCCCGCACACGGTCGGCCATCACCTATCCCTCCCCTCTAAGGTATCGGGGGATAGGGTGGCGTAATCCGGCGGACTGGCCCAAAGCACAAAGCCGTCCGCATCAATCTCGTATTCGCCTTCCTCGGCGAACTCGGTCAGCGCGTCGCGGCCTCGGTCTGTGAGGCGTAGTCGACCATCTCGCAGAACCACGAGACCATACGTCCGCAGCCTGTCACACGTGATCTGGCGGCGCTTGTTCGCCAAGTACTTGCCGTCGTGATCGTTGATCGCAATCAGAAGCCGCAGTTGCGCGGTCGTCAAGATTTCTGACCACCATTGGTCGGGCGGCGGTGGCGAGCCGGGACCCCAGTTAATCTCCCCGCTCATGCCGCATCCTTCCGGATGGAGAGGCGGGAGGAGGCAAGGTGCGCAAGAAGCTGCTCGCCGATAAAGCGGGTGTAGGCGGGTGGGATGGCCTCACTCATTTCGGCGAGCGGTGCCCAGTCCATTCCCATGGCCTCCGCGGCGACCGGCTTATGACCGTTCGGCCAGGCGTCGCGCGTGCCCCTGCCGCCATGTCGAGCCGCGCGGATGCGAGCGTGCCCGCCATAGATGCCGACTACCGGCGAGGTGCCATGCTGGCAGCCCGGCGAGGAGAGAGCGACGTTGCTTTCGAAGAGCCGATGGCGTCGCAGCTCGCAGCCGTGGGAGCGCAGGCCGAACGCAGACCCGCAGAGCATCGCAGGCGCATTCATCTCGCCGCGTGCTTCCTCCACGTTCTCGATCACCCACGGCAGCCCGCTCGCTTGAAGCCTTGCTCGCACCACAGCGATCAGCCGCGGCGCACCCTTCGTCCCCGGCGCGTGGCGCATGGCGGTGTAGCCCTGGCACGGCGGGCTTGCGTGGATCGCGTCGAAGCTACGCAGGAAGCGCATGTCGACGGCTAAGGCATCCATTTGGATGAAGCCGAATGGATAGCGAGGCTGCGGCGACAGATCGACCCCGACGACGTCGAAGCCGGCCTGGTGGTAGCCCATCCCTGCCCCACCAGCGCAGCAGAACAGGTCTAGAAGACGAGGGCGCCCGCTCATGCCTCCACCTCCGCATTGAGGCGGCACGAATCACGAACAGTGCGTACTCGCGGGATCGGGGTGCGTACTTTTTCCCGGCCGGGGTTGACGGCGCGGCGAAAGTCGAGGATTTGCGCGGCCTCCCGCAGATCGAGGCCCGATGGCGGAGTGGTTACGCAGAGGACTGCAAATCCTTGCACGCCGGTTCGATTCCGGCTCGGGCCTCCAGACGCATTGCCGCTCGCCTGCGGCGATCAACCGCCCTAGTCTGGGCGCATGGTGATCGAAGCCATCCTTGCCGGCCTGCTCGTCATCGCGGCGCTCCTGGCCACGCTCGCCGCGGCAGCGCGGTTCGAGCGGCGGCGGCGCGCCCGCTGGTGGCGATGGTATTTCCACGAGGGCGGCCTGGTGCGCGAACTCATGCGCCGCTGGAACGGGCCGAAGCGGCTGACCTGGCGACCCGAGGATCGCGATCGTTCCTAGAGCCGCCCCATCTTCAGGAACTTGGACCGGCGCTCGCTGCGCAGTTCCTGCGCCGAGAGCGGCGCTAGCTCGCCCAGCGCCCCGTGCAGCGCATCCCCCAGGGCACTGATCGCGCCCGCCGGGTCGCGATGCGCACCGCCCAGCGGTTCCGCGACAATGGTGTCGATGATGCCGAGCGACTTCAGGTCCTGCGCGGTGACCCGCATCGCCTCCGCCGCATCGGGTGCCCGGTCGGCGGTGCGCCACAGGATCGAGGCGCATCCTTCCGGGCTGATGACCGAATAGACCGCATGCTCGAACATCAGCACGCGATTGCCGGCGGCGAGCGCCACGGCGCCGCCCGACCCGCCCTCGCCCACGATCGCGGCGACTACCGGAACGCCGGCGGCGAGGCACGCCTCGGTCGAGCGCGCGATCGCCTCGGCCTGGCCGCGCTCCTCCGCCTGGATGCCCGGAAAGGCGCCGGACGTATCGACGAGCGTCACCACCGGAAGTCCGAACCGGTCGGCGAGCTCGACCAGCCGGATCGCCTTGCGATAACCCTCGGGCTTGCCCATGCCGAAATTGTGGCGGATGCGCGTGGCCGTGTCCGAACCCTTTTCGTGCCCGATCGCGAGCACGCGCCGGCCGCGAAACGTCGCCAGGCCGCCCATGATCGCCTGATCGTCGGCAAAGGCGCGATCCCCCGCGAGCGGCACCCACTCCTCGAACAGGCCGGCGACATAGTCCTTGAAATGCGGCCGCTCCGGGTGGCGGGCGACCTGCGTCTTCTGCCACGGGGTCAGCTTGGCGAAGGTGTCGCGCAGCAGCTTGTCGGACTTGCCCTGGAGACGGGCGATCTCCGCGGCGATGTCGACCGCGCCGTCGGCGGCGGTGTCGCGCAGTTCGTCGATCCGGCCCTGAAGCTCGGCGATCGGTTTCTCGAATTCGAGGAAGCTAGCCATTAGAGCGGCGGTTACGGCTGGTGCGGGCGAAGGTCAACGAGCGGGTGACGGGTGTTGACCAGCTCGACCAGCCGGGCCGCCTCGACATGGGTATAGATTTCGGTCGTGGCGATGTCGGCATGACCGAGCATCGTCTGCAACGCGCGCAGATCGGCCCCGCCGGCGAGCAGATGCGTGGCGAAGGCATGGCGCAGCACGTGCGGGCTGACGCGATCGGGCGGGATGCCGGCGGCGGCGGCAAGCTCGCGCATCAGCTGGAAGAGGCGCACCCGGCTGAGATGCTTCTGGCCGGACGGAAAGAGGAAGGGCTGATCGGCGGGCACCCGCTCGCGCCAGGCCGCGACGGCGGCACGGGCGCGATCCGACAGCGGCACCATGCGTTCGCGCCCGCCCTTGCCCTTGAGGACCAGATAGGGCCGGTCGACCGCAATCGCGTTGCGCGGCAGCGAGACGAGTTCGCTGGCACGGAGGCCGGAGCCGTAGAGAAGCTCGACCAGCGCGGCGAGGCGCAGGTCCGCGGGCTTGCGCCCGGCGTCCAGCCGCGCGGCGATGACCGCGAAGAGACGATCGACATCTGCCGGCGTCAGCACCTTGGGCAAAGGCCGCGCCGCTCCCGGACGCGGCAGGGCGTCGCCCGGGTCGTCGGGACGATGCCCCTCCTCGCGCAGGAAGGCGAAGAAGCGGCGCAGGGCCGCCGCCTTGCGTGCGACCGTCGCCCGCGACAGGTCTCGCCAGCTCTCGGCAAGCGTCTGCAAGCCTGCAGCATCCGCCGCGGCGAGCCGTCCCCCGAGAACCTCCGAGGCGAGCGACAGGTCGCTGCGATAGGCGGCGACGGTGTTGCGCGCCGCCCCCGCCTCGGCGGCCAGCATCTCGAGGAAGCGGTCGATCAGCGCCCGGTCGACAAGATCCGTCACGCGCGCGCGATCGCCTCGACGGCGATCATCCGCGCTTCTCCCTCCAGACCCACCGCCCGCAGCGCCGCGACGATCCGGTAGAGCGCGGCGGGCGGTACACCGCGCCACGTGTCGGACTGCATGCCGATCGCGGCGAGGAGAAGGACGGTGCCCGGCTCCCGCGCCTCGACCGCGCGGTCCATCGCGCGCGTCCAGCTGTTGGCGGCGCCCAGATCGACCCCCAGCGATTCGGCTTCGCGTTGCGCCTCGTCCGCCGCCATCCGGCCGAGCCCGGCCAGACCGGCGAACAGCAAGCGCCGGCGAAGGTCGCCGCCCGAATAACTCTCGATCGCACCCGCCGCGTAGCGCCGGCCCGAATCGGCGTCGGCAAGGGCCAGCATCGCCCAGCCCTGCCCGCCGGCCTGGACGAATGGTGCCCAGCGCTGCGCCGTCCGGTCGAGGCCGGCGGCGAGCATCGCGGCGACGAGACGATCGGCCTCGTCGTTGTTCGGTCCCGCCGCCTGGCGCACGGCCGCGCGCGCGGTCAGGATCAGGCGCGCATAGGGCGCGTCGGCACCCCAGAGCGATTTCAGGGCGGCCAGCCGGTTCGTCGGATCGGGATCGGCATAGGCGGTGCGCAGGTCGCTCGCCGCCGACGTGGCCGTGGCGGGCGCGTCATCGATCGCCGCGACCGCGCCGTAGAGATCGACCAGCGCGATGTTCGACAGGACGCCCTGCGCCGCCGCCGCCTCTGCCGGCGCAAGCCGCTGCACCGCCGGGATGGCCGGCGACAGCGCGCGCCAGCCGTTCACCTGCGGACCGGTAGCGGCATAGAACTCGTCGGGAATGGTCACGCCGGTCGCGATGCCGAGGCCGAAGCGCCAGGGCGTCAGGCGATCCGCGTCGCTCCATTCGATCGTCACGGCCTGCCGCCCCTGCCCGCCGGCGCCGATCACCTTCTCGGCGAGCCGCAGGTCGAAGGGATCGGCGAAGCGGCGGCGGCGAAGCGCCGCGTAGCGCTGCCGCGCTGCTGCGCCGTCGCCGGCCAGTGCCTCGCACATCGCGCCGGCCAGAGCCCAGCCACCCTCGCGCGTGACTGGAAAGGCGGCGTCGGCCAGCGGGCACAGCCCGGCCGGGTCGCCTGTCGCCAGCATGGCGTTGAGCGCGACCTGATAGAGTTTGGGCGTGTAGTCGCGATTGTCGACCTGCTGGACTACGGCGCGCGCCGCCATGGCCTCGCCCATGCGCAACAGCAGCCAGGCGCGCTCGGCAGCGAAGTCGGCGCCGCCCGTCCGGGCGGGCGTATTCAGCCGCGAGACCAGAAGCCGGCGCAGCGCGATCGACAGCCAGCGCGACGGAAGCGGCGCGGCTGTCCTGCGCATCAGTTCCTCGAGGAAGCGCCCGTCGGCACGGCCGAACGCGTCGGCCGGCATGGCACCGTCGATCCCGACGCTGCGCAGCGAGCGGCGCGCATAGGCCGGCATCTCGAAGGCGGCGAGCGCCGCGGGATCGACCGGGCTCGGCGTCGCGCTCGGCGTCGGCGACGGTGTCTCGATCGGCAGCGGCTGGACGATCGCTCCGGGTGCATCGGCGGGCGGCGCCACGACCGGCGCCGGCGCGGACGCGGGCGCTTGACCACTGGGAGTGGGCCGCGGCGTGGGACGCGCTGCCGGCTCGCCGAAGCCGGGCGGCAGGATCGATTCCGGCCGGTCCTGCGCCAGCCCCGCCCCGGCCGCCATCGCGGCCAGCGTCAGGCCGGCTGCCAGCGCCCTACTGGAGGTTCGCAAGCGAGACCTGCTTCTCGACCTGCGCCACGGGTCGTTCCGAATCACGACCGGCCAGCAGGAACAGGACGCCCCCGACCACGATGAGAAGCGCGATGAGGAACACGACCAGGCGGGACATGGCTACGACCTTGGGCAAACGGCAGAAATCGACGACAGGCACGCGCCTTTTGCGCGAGCGCCCTGGGGCTGTATAGCGCGCGCCGCCATGATGCAAAGCCACTCCCCCTGGACCGGCCGGCCGATCGTGCTCGTCGGACTGATGGGCGTCGGCAAATCGACTGTCGGGCGCCGCCTGGCCGCGCGCCTTTCCCTCCCCTTCGCGGACGCGGATCACGAGATCGAAGCGGCGGCCGGCCTGTCGGTGACGGAAATCTTCGACCGGTTCGGCGAGCCCTATTTCCGGGACGGCGAACGGCGGGTGATCGGCCGGCTGATGGACGGCACGCCCAAGGTCATCGCGACCGGCGGCGGCGCCTTCGTCAACGACGAGACCCGGAACCTGATCCTCGAGCAGGGCCTGGCTGTCTGGCTCAATGCCTCGCCCGACGTACTGGCCGAGCGGGTCCGCCGACGCGATACGCGCCCGCTGCTGCGCGGTCGCGATCCGAAGACGGTGCTGACCGATCTCGCCAGCCGCCGCGATCCCTATTACGCGCTCGCGCCGATCCATGTCTCCAGCCAACGCGGCCCGCACGAGGCCACCGTCAACGCCATATTGAAAGCGATCGGCCGATGAAGACCGTCACCGTCGCGCTCGGCGAGCGCAGCTATCCGATCCATATCGATGCCGGCCTGCTGGCGCGCGCCGGCGATCTCCTCTTACCGTTGGCCCGCGGCCGGGCGATGCCGATCGTCACCGATGGAAACGTGACCGATCATCTCGCGACCCTGCAGGCGTCGCTGGCTGCGGCCGGGATCGCGAGCGACGCGCTGGTCCTGCCGCCCGGCGAAGCGAGCAAGAGCTGGGCGCGGCTTGCGGAAGTCTGCGATTGGCTGCTGGCCCATGGGGTCGAGCGCAGCGACCATGTGATCGCGCTGGGCGGCGGCGTGATCGGCGATCTGGTCGGCTTCGCCTGTGCGATCGTGAAGCGCGGATGCCGCTTCGTCCAGGTCCCGACGACCCTGCTCTCGCAGGTCGACTCGTCCGTCGGCGGCAAGACGGCGATCAACACGCCGGCCGGCAAGAACCTGATCGGAGCGTTCCACCAGCCCTCTCTGGTCCTGATCGATCCGCTCGTCCTGAACAGCCTGTCCCAGCGCGAGCTGGCGGCCGGCTATGCCGAGGTCGTCAAATACGGGCTGATCGACGATGCCGCCTTCTTCGACTGGTGCGAAGAGCACGGCCCGGCGCTGCTCGCCGGCGACGTCGACGCCCGTCAATACGCCATCGCCCATTCGGTCGCCGCCAAGGCCAGGATCGTCGCGGCGGACGAGCACGAGACGAACGGCACCCGCGCCCTTCTCAACCTCGGCCACACCTTCGGCCATGCGCTGGAGGCGGAGGCCGGTTTCGACGGCAGCCTGATCCATGGCGAGGCGGTCGCCGCCGGCATCGCCCTGGCCTTTCGCTTCTCGGCCGCCCGCGGTCTCTGCCCGGTGGCCGAAGCGGAACGGGTGGGTGCGCATTTTCGAAGGGTCGGCTTGCCCGACGGATTGCAGGCGGCGGGAATCGGGGCCGATGGCGCGACGCTGGTCGGGCATATGCAACACGACAAGAAGATGGCCGCAGGCACGCTTCCCTTCCTCCTCGCCCGCGGGATCGGCAAGACCTATCTCGACCGCGGGATCGATCTGACCGAGGTGGAAAGCTTTCTGGATGCGGAACGGGTCGCGCCTCTTCCGGGTTGAGCAACTGTACCATTGCGAGACAGGCAGCAAATGTCTCCGCTGGATGGTGCTTTAGTTTGAACCTTCTGCCGGGTCACGAATTGTGGCTCCCGAGGCTGGTGAGCTGTTCACCTGCCGTTCATTCAGGGAGATCGGTGTATGCGTTCGTTGAAGCTCGTCCTGCTCGCCACTTCGATGGCGTTCGCGCCCTCGGTTGCCGATGCCGCTCTCACCATCGGAATGGGCGGCAACACGACCGCCCTGCTGACCCTCAGCTCGGCCGGCCTGAACGGCGGTTCGGTCGCCACCCTGTCGGGCGGCACCATCTACAATTCGGACCAGCCCTTCGCCGACATCCCCAAGGGCGGCATCTTCGGCAACGCCTTCCTGGCCGCCGGCCCGCTCGCCGGCCAGCCCGCCACCCTGACCTTCACCAACCCGGTGACCTATCTCAGCTTCCTGTGGGGCTCGCCCGACACGTATAACCGCGTGACGCTGGTGACCAACCAGGGCACCTACAACTATTCGGCGTCGTCCTTCGCCTTCCGTTCGACGACCGGCGACCAGAGCTATTCGGACTATGTCAATTTCGCCACCTCGGCGGGGGAGACCATCCGGAGCATCTCGTTCACCAACAATCCCGCGATCGACGCCTTCGAAACCGCGAACTTCTCGGTGACGGCGGTGCCCGAGCCGGGCACCTGGGCCATGATGATGCTGGGCTTCGCCATGGTCGGCGCGGCGGCACGCTATCGTCGTCGCTCGGTCCGCGCCGCGATCGCCTGACGCGATCGGGACTGCCCGTTCGAAGCCGCCGGTCCCGATGGGGCCGGCGGTTTTGCATTGCTCAGCCGCGCAACTGCCAGGCCAGCCACAGCCAGCCGCCGATCAGCAGCGCTCCGCCGAGAGGAGTCACGGCGCCCAACCAGCGCGGCGCACCGATGGCCATGGCATAGAGCGTCAGCGCGAAGATCGCGCCTCCCACCACGAAGAGCGCGGCCGGTCCGCGCGCCTCGAAGCGGAGTGCGACCAGCGCCGTGACGGCGTGAATCAGCTGATACTGGCCACCGGTCCGCAGCCACTCTGCCGCCTGACCCTGGGCGGCATGGGCCCCGAAGGCGCCCGCCGCGACCGCGACGGCACCGGAGAGGGCGGCGAGCAGAGCCCAGATCATCGTCCGTCATTCCCCCAGGGATAGCGCTCTGCGGTCTCGGCGCGTGCCGCGCGGATGTCCCCCGCTTCGACCTGGATGCGCAGCCGTTCCTTGTCGCGCGAGCGATAGCTGCTTTCGGCACGGTCGATATCGGCCTCGGAGATGCCCAGCCCGCGCATCGCCAGCCGCGCCATGCGGACCGCCGATTCGAGCACCTCGCGCACGACATAGCGCGCGGGCGAGTTCTTCAACTTGACGAGCGCGCGCCGATCATAGGCGCGAACATAGATGGCGGCGTTCGGAAAGGCTTCGTGCACGGCCTCGAGGGTCGAAAGGTCGATCTGGTCGCCGTCGATACAGAAGAGGATCAGCTCCGCCTCGGCAGCGCCCGCCTGGCGGAGCAGGTCGAGGCGGGTCCCGTCGCCATAATAGACCTTGGCGCCGAATTCGCCGGCGATATCGATCATCTCGATGTCGCGATCGATCAGCGTGACGGGAATGTCCTGCATCAGCAGCATCTGCCCCACGGTCTGGCCAAAGCGCCCATAGCCGACGATGATCGCGTTGGCCCCGTCCGCCATCGGTCCGTCGCGCTCATCCGTGCCGCTATCGATCGGCTCCTCGCGCAGCCGGCGGGTGGCGCTCATCAGGAAGGGCGTGGTGGCCATCGACAGCGTGATGATCGCGCCGAACAGGCTGGCCGCCTCCGGCGCGACGAGCAGCCCCGCCTGGGCCTGAGCGAACAGGACGAAGCCGAATTCGCCGCCCTGGCTGAGGAGGACGCCGAGCGCCAGCGCGCTGCGCCAGGTCATGCGGAAGGCGAGCCCGATCAGGAAGATGACCGCGGCCTTGGTCGCGATGAGCGCCGCCGCCATGCCGGCGACGAACAGCGGCCGCTGCGCGATCGCTTCCAGGTTCAGCATCATGCCGATCGCCAGGAAGAACAGGCCGAGCAGGATCGAGCGGAACGGTTCGACATCCGCCTCCAACTCGTGGCGATAGGGGCTGTCGGCCAGCATCACCCCTGCGACGAAGGCGCCGAGCGCCGTCGACAGGCCGAGCATCTCCATCACCGCGGCGCTCGCGATCACCGTGAAGAGCGCCGCGAAGACGAACATCTCCCGCTCGCCGAGATTGCCGATCAGGCGGAACAGCGGCCGCAGCAGGAAGCGGCCGGCCAGCACGAGACCGCCCACCGCGACGATCGTCTCGATCGCGAGCAACCAGCCCGGCGGTGCGCCGGCGTCGGCCGGATTGCGGCTCATCGCGGCGATGATTGTGATCAGCGGGACGATCGACAGGTCCTGGAACAGCAGGATCGCGAAGGTACGCTCGCCGAATGGCGTGCGGAGACGTCCGGCCGACTGGAGCATCGGCAGGACCTGCGCCGTCGAGGAGAGCGCCAGCGGCAGGCCCAGCGCGAGCGCCGCTTCCGGCGAGAAGCCGACCGCCCAGATCACGCCGGTGATCGCGATGCCGCATGCCGCCACCTGGATCAGGCCCAGCCCGAAGATCTCCTGCTTCATCCGCCACAGCCGCGACGGATTGAGCTCGAGCCCGACGATGAAGAGAAGGAGCGTGATGCCGAGTTCGGCGATGCCCATCTTCGCTTCGGCATCGCCGACGAGCCCGAGCACGTGCGGGCCAACGACCGCGCCCGCGACCAGATAGCCCAGCGTCGCACCGAGGCCGAGCCGCCGGAAGACCAGCACGAAGACGAGCCCCATGCCGAGAAGCACGGCGCCGTCGCGCAGCAGCGAGAACTCCCCCGCGCCGTGCATCAGGCCGCCTGTCTGCCGCAGGCGTGCGCCGCCGCCTCGGCCGCAGCCTGGAAGGCGAGCTGCACCGAGCCCTTGCGGACCTGGTTGAGCCGCCCGGGATCCAGCAGCGCGATGTCCGGCCATTCGGGCGGCGTGTCGCCGCCCGCCATCCAGGCCGCCATCGCCTCGCGCGCCTGCTGCAACTCCGTCGCCGTCCGTCCGATCAGATTGCGCGCCACGAGCGTGGCGGCCGCCTGGCCGAAGGCGCAGGCATTGACCCGCGTACCGACCGCTACCACCCGCCCGGCCGCATCGACATCGACATCGACGATCACCCGGCTGCCGCACAGGGGGGAGCGCTTCTCCGCCGAGCCCATCGGATCGGTCAGGCGCTCGGGAAACGGGTTCTGTGCGGTCAGCCGCAGGATTTCCGGCGGGGGCACGGCAAGGCTCATGGCGCGGTGATTCCGTTGTCGGGTGTCGCCGGCCGCGCGCCGAAGACCGGGAGCCCGCGACGCCGGCGATCGACGAAATCGGCGATCCCCGCGCTCGTCGCGTTGAGAAGCGGATAGGTCCGGCTCTTCACCATCCATTCGGGCCGGCGGGAGGGTCCGCCGGAGACCGTATCGATGACCAGCGCCACCAGCAGGAAGGCGAGGCTCGCCAGGATCAGGCCCTTGAGCGCGCCGAAACCGAAGCCCAGCGCGCGATCGACCGGTCCGAGCACCGAGGTGCGGGTACGCCGCCCGACCGCGTTGGCGACGAGCTTGCCACCGATATAGGTGACGGCCGCGATCAGCGCGAAGGCCAGCACCGCCGCGCCCGATGCCGTGCCGACGAAGCGGGTGAGCAGCTGCGCCGCGGGAATATGGAACAGCTTCAGCGCCGCGACGATCGCGATCCAGGCGAAGAGCGACAGCACCTCGGTGACGAAGCCGCGAATCCCGCCCAGGATCGCGGCCCCCGCCACGGCGATCAGGACAAGCACGTCGAGCGAGGTCAGGGCCATGCCTTCCCTAAAGCGCGGTCGGGCGTGCGAAGTCGAGAGAGATTTTCACCGGCGGCAACGAAGCACCGCTAGGCTGCCGTCCAGCCGCCGTCCATCGAGAGATTGGCACCGGTGATCTGCGCCGCCTCGTCGCGGCAGAGGAACAGTGCCAGGGCCGCCACCTGGTCCGGCGTCACGAACTCCTTGGTCGGCTGCGCCGCCAGAAGGACGTCGTTCATCACCTGCTCGCGCGTCATCCCGCGTGCCTTCATGGTGTCGGGAATCTGGTTCTCGACCAGCGGCGTCCACACATAGCCGGGCGAGATGCAGTTGGCGGTGATCTTCGCCTGGGCGACCTCCAGTGCGACGGTCTTGGTCAGGCCGGCAACGCCATGCTTCGCCGCGATATAGGCGGCCTTGTTGGGGCTGGCGACGAGCGAGTGGGCGGAGGCGGTGGAGATGATCCGGCCCCAGCCTTTGGCCTTCATCGCCGGGATCGCCGCGCGCATCAGATGAAAGACGGACGTCAGGTTGATCGCGATGATCGCATCCCACTTCTCGGGCGGGAACTCGGCAACCGGCGCGACATGCTGGATGCCGGCATTGGCGACCACGATGTCGCAGCCGCCGGTCTCGGCGACCGCGCGCCCGATCATCGCCGCGATCTGGTCGGGCCTGGTCATGTCGGCCGCATCGTAGAGCGCCACGGCGCCGCTGGCTTCGGCAAGCGCGGCGCGGTCGGCCTCGATCTGCGCCGCATCGCCGAATCCGTTGATGACGACATGCGCCCCCTCCCCGGCAAGCGCGCGTGCGATCGCCAGTCCGATGCCCGAAGTCGATCCGCTGACGACCGCCGTCTTTCCCTTCAAGAACATGCGCCATTCGCTCCTGCCTGATCCACCCACCATGCGGGGGTGGCGGTTTCGGATCAACCATGGACCTGATGGCGGGTTTCGCGCATTCCACCCGCGCAACGATCCTTGGGAGTGGGGACGCCATGCGGCTCGACGATTATGACAACGACATCAACGTCGGTGAGGCCCGCGGTGGCGGAGGGTTCGGCGGTGGCGGCGGCGGGCTGATCTTCAGCCTCCTGCCGCTGATCGGCAGCCGCTTCGGCTGTGGTGGGATCGTCATCGCCCTCATCCTGCTCGCGGTCTTCGGCGGCCTCGGCAATATCGGCGGCATGCTGGGCGGCGGCGGCGGAACCGGGACACAGGTCTCCCGGACGGCGAATGGCGGACAGGAGGATACGCGGCAGGTCTGCGAGGCGACCCCCGAGCGCCGCGAGACGTGCCGCGCCTTCAGCAACGCCGAAAATACCTGGGAAGCCCTGTTCGCCCGCTCCGGCCAGCAGTTCGCCCCGCCGATGCTCCGCTTCTACAACGGCTCGGGCCAGTCGGGCTGCGGCGCGGCGCAGGCCGCGATGGGGCCCTTCTATTGCCCCACCGACCAGGGCATCTATCTCGACACAAGCTTCTTCAACGAGCTCGCCACTCGCTTCGGCGCGCAGGGCGACTTCGCTCGCTACTATGTCGTCGCGCACGAATTCGGCCACCATATCCAGCATCTGCTCGGTACCTCGGAACAGGTGCAGCAGATCCAGCAGCGCTCCAGCCAGGCCGAGGGCAATGCTGCGTCGGTGCGGCTCGAGCTGCAGGCGGACTGTTTCGCCGGCGTCTGGGCGGCTCAGAACCGCAACCGGCTGGAGCCGGGCGACGTCGAAGAGGGCATGACGGCCGCGCGGGCGATCGGCGACGATACGCTCCAGCGCGAGGCGCAGGGTCGCGTCGTGCCGGACAGCTTCACCCATGGAACGTCGGAACAGCGGATGCGCTGGCTACGGCGAGGCATGGAGTCGGGCGACCCCGCCCAGTGCGATACCTTCTCCGGCGCAATCTGAAGCCCCTGCGCACGGCTTGCGGCCACCCGCCGCGTGCCAGCGCTCCAGACACAGAAAAGCCCCGGTCACCTCATGGCGACCGGGGCTCTTTCGTGTCTGCGCCGTTCGCGCTCCGGCTTAGTAGGTGCCGGAGAAGCTGCGGTTCAGATTGGTGTCGCTGTGCTGGCCCGAACCGGTCGCCTGGGTCGTGCCGTTCTGGCCGGTCTGCCCGACCTGGGTCTGGCGGTCGCCACGATTGCGATCGGCGTCGCGATCGCCGAACATCGCGGCGTTGTTCTCCTCGTCGCGCCAGGCCTTCTTGGCCTCGTCCGCCGTCTTCGACAGCGTCACCTTGTCATCGACCGAGCTGATCCAGCTCGACGAGATCGAATGGTGACGCCCGCCCGCATCGGCATCGTTCTTCGTCAGGATGATGCGGTCGCCGCGCACCTTGTCGACCGTGCCGACATGGCTGCCGTCGGAACCGACGACCTCCTGATGCTCCTTCACCTTCTGGAGCATGTCGCGCTGCCCCTGGCGGTTCGTGCGCCAGGACGAGAACTCATTCTCGAAGCGGCTGCGGTTCTCGCGGCGATACTCGTCATAGTCCCGGTCCAGCGCCGCGATCTGAGTCGAGCGCCAGCCATGATAGTCGTGATCGTGCTGGCCGCCGCCATAATAGCGATCGTCGTTCCGGGCATCCATTTCGCGCCGACGCTCGGCATCGTCGTCGCCGAACCACGACCGGACCTCGTCACCCGCGCGCGCGAAAAAGCCGCGCTCCTCATAGTCGTAGCCCTGGGGCTGGCGACCATAGGCGCCGCTGCCGCCCTGCTGCTGCCGGTTGCGGTAGTTGTCGTCGTCGGCATGACGGTTGCGGCCTACGTCCTCAAAGCGGCGGCCGTCATGGGCGTAGGAACCGTGATACTCGCTGTCGCCCCGGCCCTGCCAGCGATCGCCGCCCTGGTGGCTGCCATAATCCTGCCTGCCGTAATCGCGGGCGCCATAGCCAGACCGACCCGATTCATAGCGGCCCTGATCGCGGTTGCCGTAATCGCGGCTGCCATAATCCTGCCGGCCGTAACCGCCCATCGTCTGGCGCTCGCGCCCGAACTGCTCGCGCTGACCGTAGCGCTCATAGCCATAGTCGCGACGGCCGTAGCGACCATCGTCCTGATCGCCGGACGCGGCATAGTCGCGCGCGCTCGAATAGGTGTAATCGCGGCCGCTGCCATAGTCGCGGCCGTAATCCTGCGTCTCGGACCGATAGTCGCCCCGGGGATAGCGCTCGTAGCCCATGCTGGTCTCCTGTCTCCTGCGGTGCCGGCGGGCATCGGACGTGCCCGACCGGTTCCGCAGCGAAAAACGGACCTTAATCTGTGATGTTCCGGCGATTCCGCGCCGGCACAACCATCCGCCGCGAGGACGGATCGATTGATCGACCGCAAGATGGCCACTCAGATTTTGCCAGCGCCGATGTTGCAAAGCCCGGACGGGGCGGCTAATGGCGTCGCTCCCGGCCACGGCCGGCGACGAAGGTGCGGGGCTGTAGCTCAGATGGGAGAGCGCTGCAATCGCACTGCAGAGGTCAGGGGTTCGATTCCCCTCAGCTCCACCACCCGCCTTCGCCGCAAAGATCGCGCTGTGCCGCGCGCTGCACTGATGCGTTGACCGGTTCATGACCGCGCCGCCTGACGCCATTGCCGCCGCCACCCTAATCGTCTTCCGCGACCGCGCCGATGATCCGCCCGAGTTGCTGATGGTCGAGCGGTCCCCGGCCATGGCCTTCGCCGCCGGTGCGCTGGTGTTTCCCGGCGGACGGGTCGATGCGGCCGATCATGCGCTGGCGGCAATGCTCGACACCGTGGACATGGAGGAAACGGCGCACCGGATCGCCGCGATCCGCGAAACCCTGGAAGAGGCGGGACTGGCGATCGGCCTGACCCCCGCGCCCGATCCGGAGGCCATCCGTCGGCTGCGCGCCGGCCTCCATCGCGGCGAGGCGTTCGGCGCGCTGCTTGCCAGCGAGGATATCGGGATCGATCCCGCGGCGATCACCGCCTTTGCCCGCTGGTGCCCGGCGCACCGGCTGGCGCGGGTCTTCGACACGCGCTTCTATATCACGGCACTGCCGCCGGCCGCGCCGGCGGCGAGCGTCGACGGTACCGAGAATGTCCGGCTGATCTGGACCAGTGCGACCGCGGCCTTGGCTGCTGCCGAGGCACGGCGCGCATCACTCGTTTATCCCACACGCCGCAACCTCGAGCGGCTGGCGCAGTTCGGTTCGTTCGAGGACGCCGCGCGCGATGCGAAGCGCTTCCCCGTCGAACGGATCGTGCCGGTGATCGAAGAGCGCGGCGCCATACCGCATCTGTGCATCCCGGAAGGACTTGGATATCCCGTGACCGCCGTACCCGTGTCCGACACCGAGCGCGGCTGATGGGCGCACTCCGGCGCATCGTGGGCACGGTCGTCATCGGCGCCCTGATCGCGGCCTTGCTCCTCGCGATCTGGGCGATGCTGCGAAGCCGGCCGCAGGACCTGCCTTGGACGCCGCTCGATCTCGGCCAGCCGATCGGGCTGTTCACCGGGCGCAAGCTGACCGCTTTGGGCAGCGACCTTCCCGCCTGCCGCGCAGCGTTGGAGCGGGCCGGCGTGCGCCATACGCTTCTACCGGCGCGACGCGAGGCGCAGGGCTGCGGCTATGACAATGTAGTGCGCTTCGCCGCGGGCGGATCGAGAGGGCTGGATTTCCGACCGGCCGGACTCGCTATCGCCTGCCCGGTCGGCGCGGCGCTCGCCATTTGGGAGTGGGACGTGGTGCAGCCGGCGGCGCGTGAGCTGCTGGGGAGCCGCGTCGTCGCGGTCGATCATTTCGGCAGCTATAGTTGCCGGCGCATCTATGGCCGCGACACCGGCAACTGGAGCGAGCATGCGACCGCCAATGCCGTCGACGTTGCGGGCTTCCGCCTTGCGGACGGCCGGCGGATCACCGTCGTCAACGACTGGCGGGGGCAAGGGCCCGAGGCGCGCTTCCTGCGGGCGGTCCGCGACGGCGCGTGTCGTCTGTTCGCCACGACCCTGTCCCCCGACTACAACGCCGCGCATCGCGACCATCTCCACCTCGACCAGGCGGAGCGGGGCGCCATGGGCTGGCGCGCCTGCCGATAATCAGTTCGCCAGCGACTGGCCGGTGTCGACCTTTTCCACCCAATAGGGGAAGAATGCCGGCTGGCGATTCGACCAGCCCGACGCGGTCGCGGCCGCCTCGCTGATCGACTGGAGCAGCTTGCGCCGCAATTCGGGATGCAGATGCGGCAACGCGGCCGCGCCGCAGAATGCCGCCGGCAGCCAGGGCCGTGCCTCGGCGCCGATCAGCCGCTCGTAGAGGAAGCGAACCGCCGAAAAGCTCGGCAGGCGGCCTTGGCCGAGATCGAACGCGATCACGGCGACGAGCGGCCCCAGGAACGGCTCGACGGCCTCCAGCCCGCTGTCGTCGGGCACCATCTGCCGGAGGGTCGGAAGGTTCCGGTACAGGCGGGCCTGGGCACGGATGCTCGCCGCCTCCACCACGTCCCGCGACCAGCGTGTCATCGCATCGTCGCGATCCAGACCGATATCGAGCGAGCGGCGGATATAGCGCTGCGTCGCCGCCGGAAAGCTCGCGAATTCCTTCATCTCCGCCAGCGTCATCGCACCTTCGGCCGGCCTGCTCTTTCCACCCATCGTCCGTCACCCCGCCCACTTCGACCCTTGTCGTCGGAGCCTAGCGCAGGATGGTTAACCCCACCCTTAACGCCGGCCCGGGACGACGCAGTCAAGGAACGACGAAAAACGCTGCGCCGCAACATGGATTGCGACGAACCGCTGGTGACATACGTTATCGATCCGAAACTATGGCCACCGCGCAACATCTGCGCAGGCGGCCGCGCGCATTGTCAGATCAGGCGTCGCGCTGGCGTTCGGCCTCTTCGTCATAGCCGGACGAGGGCACCGGATCGCTGCTGGCGTCGGGTTGGCTCACGGCCACCGGGTCGCTCGCATCCATGGTCTCGTCCAACCCACTGTCCAGCCGTGCCTCGACGCTGTCCGGGTTGCGCTGGAGCCGCTCCGCGACCTGACGATCCTGGCCGGCATCCTGACGGGGGTCGCGGCTGCCGCCCGCCGCCTGCGCATCGGCGTCGTCGGGCGCAACCGACAGGCTATCGAGCGCGCGTTCGTCGATGGTCATGCTTCATCCTCTCGAACCATTGCGCCGACAGAACGTCCGGCCCCTAGCCCCGTTCCGCCGGCGTCGTCCGCTGCACCGCCACCGTCTGCCCTATCAGCGTGGCCGTGCCGAAGATGGTCATGAAGGCGATGTCGGTCGCATCGCGGCCTACCGCGACGATGGCCAGTTCGTCGGCCCTCGCCATGCCGGTCGCATCGACCAGATGCCAGCGGCCTTCGAGCCAGAGTTCGGCCACGGCATGGAAGTCGGGCGGATCGACCCCCGGTGCATAGGCCGCGACGCAGCGCGCGGGAATCTCCGCGGCGCGCGCCAGCGCGACCAGCAGATGCGCGTAGTCGCGGCAGACACCCATGCGACTGGCGAAGCTATGGAGCGCGGTCGTCGCGCTGTCGCTGGTGCCGGCCCGGTAGGTCATGTGCTCATGGACCCATTCGGCGAGCGCGCTGGCCATCGCGCCCCCGGAGAGACCACCGAATTTCTGCCGTACGAATCCCTCGAAGCGATCGGCCGGGCAGTAGCGGCTCGGCAGCAGATAGGCCACCAGCGTGCCGGGCAGACCCCTGACCGGGGTGGCCGCGAGCGATGCGAGCGCCGCGGCGGGCCGATCGATCGTCACTTTGGCGCGGTATGCGGCCTGGATCCGGTTCGTCGCTCTCAGCCAGCAGCGCTGGCCGATCCCCTCCTCGCCGGCAATCGTCGCGATCGGATCGTCCGACCAGATGAGCAACTCCTGCTCGTCGAGCCGCTGCTCCGGCGTCGCCGCCGCCTCGATCTGGAGGAGGATGTCGGCGGGTTCGGGCACGCCGTAGTCAAGGTCGACGGCGATCGACAAATGGGTCGGCATGCCTCGTGCTCCCGAAATGAAAAGGGCCCGGCGGTTTCCCGCCAGGCCCCGTGATGACAATGTTCGAAGCGATCAGTCGCGGCTCGAGCCGAACAGACGCAGGATGAAGAGGAACATGTTGATGAAGTCGAGATAGAGGCTGAGCGCCGACATCACGACCACACGACCTTCCAGCTCCGTTCCCGCGACCTGGTAGTAAAGGCTCTTGGTGCGCTGCGTGTCATAGGCGGTAAGGCCTGCGAACAGCAGGACACCCACCGCGCTGATCAGCAGGCCGAGCGGACCCGACTGCACGAACATGTTGATGATGCTGGCGACGAGCAGGCCGACCACGCCAATGATCAGGAAGGTGCCGAGGGCGGACAGGTCCTTCTTCGTGGTGTAGCCGTACAGGCTCAGCGCCGCAAAGCCGGCGGCGGTCGCGAAGAACGCCTGCGCGATCGCGATCGGGCTGTACTGGAGGAAGATGGTCGACAGCGACAGGCCCATCAGGACCGCGAAGCCCCAGAACAGGGCCTGCAACGTGCCCTGCGACATCCGGCCCTGGCCGAAGCTCATCGCGAAGACGACCGCCAGCGGCGAGAAGACGATCACATATTTCAGGATGCCGGCCTGGGTGAACACCGCCTCCGCATATCCGCTGAAGGCGAACAGCAGGGCGACGATGCCGGTGAGCAGCACGGCCGACGTCATGTAGTTGTAGACGGACAGCATGTACGAACGGAGACCCGAATCGTAGGCCGCGTCGCCGGCCCGCGCGCGCGTCGCGCCGAACGGCGCGGCGGAGGGTCGAGGATCAGACCAGTTTGCCATCTTGAGAAACTCTCCTTCGTACCGGCAAAGGGCCGGTTGGGTTCAATATCGGTCGGCTGCCCGGCCATTTCAAGCGAAAGCGGCGTTAGACGGGATTGGCGCTTGGCTGGCGAGCCCTCTACACCAGACGCATGATCCGCCTGTTCGTTGCCCTCCGACCGCCGCGCGCCGTCCGCGATCTGCTCGGGACGCTGATGGAGGCCGTGCCGGGCGCGCGCTGGCAGGACGACGAGCAGCTCCATATAACCCTGCGCTTCGTCGGCGAGGTCGACCGGCCGCAGGCGGAGGATCTCGCCGCGGCGCTGGGGCAGGTCCACGGGCCCGCGCCGCGAACCGCCCTGGACGGTGTCGGCAGCTTCGGCACCCGAGGCAGGGCAGACACGCTCTGGGCGGGCGTGTCGCCGGTCGAGCCCCTGTCACGGCTCGCCGCCTCGGTCGAACAGGCCTGTCGACATGTCGGCCTCGAGCCGGAGCGGCGCGCGTACCGCCCGCATATCACCGTCGCGCGGCTGGCGCGCAGCGCCGGCGTTGCGAGCGAGGTCGAGGATTGGCTCGTCCGTCACGCTGCCCTGCGCAGCGCCACCTTCGAGCTTCCCCATCTGGTCCTATACCAGAGCTGGCTGGGCAAGGCCGGAGCGCATTACGAACCGGTCGCCCGCTGGCCGCTCGGAACCGCGGACATGGCCACTGGTTCGCCCTCTATCATCGATTAGGCCCGGTCCGTCGGGTCCGTACAGGGAGAAGACGATGCGATTCGCGATCATCACCTTGGCCTCCGGCGCGGCGCTGCTCGCCGGCTGCCAGCACGACCGCATGGCGACGCGCGATGCGGCGACCAGCGGCCGCTCTGCCGTGGCGCTGCTGCGGACGGCCGCCAATGCCGATGCCGGCCGCGCGACGGCGACCGAGACCGAAGGCGGCCTGCGCGTCACGCTCGACGCCCGTGCGCTTCCGCCCGGGACGCACGGCGCCCATATCCATATGACCGGCCGCTGCGACGCGCCGGACTTCACCACGGCGGGCGGGCATTGGAACCCGACCACGAGGCAGCATGGGACGATGAACCCGCAGGGCCCGCATTCGGGTGACCTGCCGAATCTTATCGTCGGCACCGACGGGCGCGGCACGATCGGGGTCACCATCCCGGGCGGAACGATGGACGGGCTCCTCGATGCCGATGGCGCCGCCATGATCGTCCATGCCAATCCGGACGACATGAAGACCGATCCGTCCGGCAACAGCGGCGGTCGCATCGCCTGCGGCGTGTTCCAGCCCGCCTGACGGAAACGACTCCTCCGCCCGGTGGCGGAGGGGCGTCAGCCCGCGCGCGCCTGGTGAAAGGCTATCGCGTCCGGATCATAGGCGGCGAGCGGCTGGTCGAGATCGGTCGGCAGCGGCTGTTCGCGCGGCGGCGGCGGGCCGATATCCGCGAAGGACAGCGGTGGGCGCATGCGCGCCCGCCGGCTCGTCGCGCGTTCGAGCCAGCCCTGCGGGCCAAGAGCCAGATAGAGTAGCGCCCAAGTGAACCCGCCGGCAGCGACGGCGACGACGGCCTGCAGCAACTGGGGCGAGACCGCCAAGCCCAGCGCGGACAGCCGGTCGGTCACCCTTGCGCTCTCGGCAGACAGGCTTGGACACAAGAGCGCCGCCAGCACGCCGGCCGGCACGGGCATCAGTCGGAGCAGGCGTCGCGCGCCGGCAAGGCGGTTCGTATCGGTCATCGCATCCCGGCGACGATCCTGCACAATCGATCGTCGTAAACCCAGTGCTAACCGAACGATGTTGCCAAGAGGTTGAAGCCCGAGCGGAGAGGCGGGCGGGCGCTCTCGGCCCCCGCCCGCCCCGGTGCCTCAGGCGGGCTCGTCCGCCAGTTCCTCGGTCAGCGCGTCGATGATCGCGCTGTTGAACGCAGGCAGGTCGCCTGGATTGCGGCTGGTGATCAGATTTCCGTCGACGACGACCTCCTCGTCCACCACGTCCGCACCGGCATTTTCAAGGTCCGTGCGGATCGACGGGAAGCTGGTCAGCCGGCGCCCGTCGATCACGTCCGCCTCGGCGAGCAACCAGGGGCCGTGGCAGATGGCGGCCACGATCTTGTCGTCCTCCATGAACTCGGCGACGATCTCGACCGCCCGCTCCTCCTGGCGCAGCTTGTCGGGATTGCAGGTGCCGCCCGGCAGGACGAGCGCGTCATAATCGTCGGTATCGACATCGGCGAGGGTCAGGTCGGGCGTCGCCGTCTCGGCCTTGTTGATATCCTGCTCCATTCCTTGGATCGGATCGATCTTGATCGAGGCGAGCGTCACCTTGGCACCGGCAGCCTCCAGCGCCTTTTTCGGCTCGAACAGCTCCACCGTCTCGAAGCCGTCGGCCGCGAGCATCAGCACGCGCGCGTTGGATAGGTCGGCCATGGAAAACTCCTGAAGGGGCATTGGGGGAGCGTCCTCAACCCCCATGCCCCGCCCCCGTTCCGGAACGAAGCGACGGTCCGCGCATTGGTCGAGGTGGAACGGAAGGGTCACGATGGCTGTCAAAATCATCTACTCGGATGACAGTAAGCCCGGGATTTCACGGCGAAAAATCGGAAAGCACTGGGCCTATTTCTCTGCCGCCGGAGACCGGATCACCAATCGCGAGGAGATCGACCGGCTGAACCGCATCGGGCTGCCGCCCGCCTATACCAAGGCCTGGTTCAACCCGCGGGCGAACGGCCATATCCAGGCGGTCGGCTGGGACGAGAAAGGCCGCAAACAATATCGCTACCATGCCGACTTCCGCGAGGCGCAGGAGGCGGCGAAATACGAGCGGTGCGCACAATTCGGCCTGTGCCTGCCGGCGCTGCGCAAGCGTGTGGAAGCCGATCTGCGGCGGCGCAGCCTGTGCAAGGAGCGTGCGGTCGCCGCAGTGATCCGGCTGCTCGACGGCGGCCATATCCGCATCGGCAACGAGGCCTATGCCGAAGCCAATGAGAGCTTCGGCGCGACGACGCTCCGCAAGCGCCATGCCCGGCTACGGGGCGCGACGCTCAAGCTTCAGTACAAGGGCAAGTCGGGGAAGATGCGCACCCTGACCCTCACCGACCGGTCGCTCGCCAGTACGGTGCGGCGGATGCAGGATCTCGAGGAGCAGCACCTGTTCGCCTGGGTCGACAGTCATGGCGAGGCGCGACCGGTCACGTCGTCGGACGTCAACGCCTATATCCGCGAGGCGACCGGGACCGATTTCACGGCGAAGCATTTCCGGACCTGGTGCGCCAGCGTGGTAGCCTTCGAGACCCTCGCGCGGGCAGAGGCGGATCTCAGCCTCAAGGCGTTGTTGGAGCCCGTGGTCTCGCGGCTCGGCAACACGCCGGCGATCGCGCGCAAGAGCTACGTCCATCCCTCGCTGATCGATCTGGTCAAGACGGGCCAGGCCGCCTTTCGCCGCCAGCTGCGGCTGCCACGGGCGAGCCGCCACCTCAGCCGCGAGGAGCGCGGGCTGATCCGATTCCTGGAAGGACTTGCGTCCGCCGAGACGCTCGCCAAAGCAGCCTGACCATGTCGAAGACCGCCAATGCCACCGAGCCGCTGTTCGATCCCAGCGGCGTCCACGCCCAGCTTTCCGGCCTGCTGACCGCCAGCGCGGAATGGATCCAGAGCAACTGGCTGCGGGTCGCCATCGCCTTCGTCATCGGTGCGGTGATCGTGCTGGCGCTGCATGGCGTTCGCAATCTCGGCGAGAAGCTCTGCCATCGCGATCGCCGGGCCGCCGGCTGGGGCCGGGTCGCCGGCCGGGCGGTGATGCGGACGGGCAATTTCTTCATCGTCATGCTCGCCGCCAAGCTGGTCAGCGGCTATGCGGGCGCGCCCCGTCAGGTCGCCGCGACGATCGACTTCCTCTGGACGATCGCGTCCGTCTTCCAGGCGGCGATCTGGGCGCGCGAGCTCGTGCTGGGCACGATCGAGCACCGCACCAGCGCGGAGGGCTATCAGGGCGAGGCGCTGCTCTCCGCCATGGGGCTGATCCGGCTGCTCGTCACCGTCGTGCTGTTCGCGATCGCGCTGGTCGTGGTGCTCGACAATCTCGGCGTCAACGTCACCGGCCTCGTAGCGGGTCTGGGCGTCGGCGGCATCGCGATCGGTCTCGCCGCGCAGGGCATCTTCGGCGACCTGTTCGCGGCGCTCGCGATCATCTTCGACCGTCCCTTCCGGCGCGGCGACAAGGTCTCCTATGACCAGACCAGCGGCGTGATCGAGTCGATCGGGCTCAAATCCACCCGCATCCGCGCATTTTCCGGCGAGATGCGGGTCATCTCCAACCGCCAGCTGCTGGACAAGGAGATCCAGAACATCTCGAATCGCGATCATGTCCGGGTCGGCTTCACCATCGGCGTCGCCTATGAGACGCCCCCGGACACGCTTGCCCGCGTGCCCGCGATCCTGAAGGAAGTCGTGGAGGCGGAGGGCGCGACCGTAGCCAGGTCGGGTTTCGAGAGTTTCGGTGCGAGCTCGCTCGATTTCGTCTTGCAGTTCGACGTTCCGGGCGACGACTGGCCAACCGCCCATGCCACCCGCGACCATATCCTCGTCGCCCTCCTGCGCCGCTTCGCCGCCGAAGGCATCACGATCCCCTACCCGACCCAGACGACCTTCACCGCCGCGCCGGACGGCCGGCTCGTCATGCCCTATGCCGTACCGGACCATCCCCTAAAGTCCTAAAGTCCGTTCCGCGGAGAACATTGACCGAACCTCCGTCGTCCGAGCAGTTTCGTCGGACAATTCGCACAACGCGAAATCGCGGGGGGACGGTCATATGGTGAGCAGAACAGCTTTGGTGGTCGCTTTGGCGTCGTTGGCGGCGGGCGGCGCGGCGCTGGCAAAGGATCTCACCGTCAAGGTCGACGCCAAGGCCGTGCCCTGGGATGTCCGGGCCAATCCCCGGATGCGCGTCGGCGCGAGTGACGGACGTCCCCCGGTCGTCGTGATGGACGCGGCGCTGAAGCAGGGCGTCAACGTCACCTTCCGCGCCAAGGGCTCGATGTCGGCGGGGCGGGGCTATCGGATGCAAGGTCCCGATGGGGATCAGGAAATCACTTATGATCGCGAGCGGGAATATATCCTGCCCAGTCACTATATGCGGTCGGCGATGGGCCGGACGTACCTGATGCAACTGGTCGGGGCGTTCCTGTCGGGCGACGGCAAGATCGTCTCCGAACCCTTTCCGATCGGCTCCGGCACCACGGTCAGCGTACCGGCCGGCGCGTCGGCGATCTCGCTCGGCATCAACGACAGCACCTATTTCGACAATTCGGGCGTCGTGACGGTCGACATCCACATCCCGGAGGCGACGGTGACCGTGGAGGATGCGGGCGGCTCGCCAGAGGCTCCCTCCGCAAAGCCCAATGCGGCAGCCGCCGCGGCCAGCGGCACCGCTTCGCCCGCAGCGGAACCCGCTGCCGAGGCCAAAACGAAGCGCGTGGTCGTCTCGGTCGATGCCGCCTCCGCGCCATGGGACGTCAAGACCAATGCCGAGCTCGTACCGCTCGCGGCGCCGGGCTCCAAGCCGCCGGTCGTCGTTCCGATCGAGGTGCCCGCTGGCAAGATCCGCATCCTCGCCGAAGGCACCACCGACACGGTGGAAACCAAGGCGATCGGCCCGGTCGGCAACGAGAAAAAGGCCGTCAACGACAGTGCGGCACCGGGCAATCAGCGCTATCCCAGCTTCTACATCCCGAAGCTGATGTACCCGGCGTACAAGCACGCGCTGCTGGGAATCTTCATTGACGAGAAGGGTATGATCGTGAGCAGGCCCTTCCCGATCGGCAACGGCGTCCGCATCTCCATTCCGGCCACCGCGGCCGGTCTGGCTCTGGGCTTCAACGACGCCGACTTCACCGGCAACAGCGGCTCGCTCAAGGTGCTTGTGGAGACCCCCGAATGACCCCGAGCCCGTTCGAGCAGCCGAGTCGGTTTTCGATCCATTCGCTTTGATCGAGCCGTTTTCCTGGCGAATGTCGGGATCCACGAAACAATACCCGCTTGTCGCCCCGGTCCGTGCCGGGGCGACAGGTCCGGACAGCTGGGTCGAACAACCGGCGGCGACCAGACCGCGAATCGGCGCGGCGCGGTTCGCTTAGGATGGCGGCTACGACCCGTGTGGCCACAGCCCGCCTGTGCTCGGCCGGAGAGATCGCGCGTCGTGGACCGGTAGCGCGAAGCGCCGGCGCAGCCGAGGGCGACATCGCCGCGCCGGAGGCGCCGAGGATTACCGAAAGTAAACTTGCCGTGGGCAGGGCCGCATCGTAACCCGCCGCCTGCATGGCGTCGTCGTCCTATCGCCCGGCGCCCCAGCGGCAGGGCCACCATCCCGTCCGTCGCGCGCTGTCCTTCGCGCTGGCGGTGGGTGCCCATATCTTGGTCATCCTGTTGCTGCTGCGACTGGCCCCCGACACGCGCACGCCGCCGGAAGAGCCGCCGCTCAACACCTTCACCCTAGACGCCGATCGCCCCAATGCGCGCGCCGCGGTCAAGGCCACGAAGGTCACGCGGACCTCCGCACAGTCGGCGTCGGCATCCAGCCGAGCCGCGACACCGCCTCCCCTGCCGACGCCGAAGCCGACCGAGGAGAAGGTCGAGTGGCCGACCATGCTCGCCGAGAATTTCGATCTCGCCAAAGTGCCGAAGGGGAGCCGGGGACAGGCCGCCGACGAGGGCCGCGGCGACACCGATGCCAGGGGCGACAGCGCGGCGGCCTACGGACCCGGCGCAGGCCCCGGCGGCGCTCGGCTGTACAATGCGGACTGGCAGCGCGAGCCGACGTCGGCGGAAATCAACGGCTATCTACGAAAGGGAGCACCGCCGGACAGCTGGGCCGAAATCGCCTGCCAGACGGTGCCCGACAATCGCGTCGACAATTGCCGCGTTCTCGGCGAGTCGCCGATCGGATCGGGGCTGGGCCGGTCGATGCGCGAGGCCGCCTGGCAGTTCCGCATCCTGCCGCCCCGGATCGGGGGGCAGAAGCAGATCGGTGCATGGGTCCGCATCCGCATCTCGTGGACGGGGCGTGGCGCGGACGTGCGCTGACGGCGATCAGATTCCGCCTTCGTCGAGGCTGAGCAGCGTCGCATTGCCGCCCGCCGACGTGGTGTCGACGGAGACGGCGCGCTCGGTACAGAAGCGATAGAGATAATGGGGCCCCCCGGCTTTCGGCCCCGTGCCCGACAGGCCCTCGCCACCAAAGGGTTGCGATCCCACCACGGCGCCGATCATCGACCGGTTGATGTAGAGGTTGCCGACCGCCGCTTCGGCCTCCGCCACCTCGGCGGCGCGGGCGATGCGGCTGTGCAGTCCCATGGTCAGGCCATAGCCCTTGGCGTTGACCCGCGCGATCGTCTCCGACAGCGTGCCCGCGTCCCAGGTCGCGACATGCAGGATGGGGCCGAACCATTCCTGCTGCAGGTCCTCGACGCGGTCGAGACGGATCAGCGTCGGCGGAACGAACAGGCCCTCGCCGGGAGCGGCGACGGTCTTCAGCCAGCGCTCGCGCGTGCCGTCGCGATAGGTCATCAACCTATCATAGGCAGCCCGGTCGATCACGGGGCCGACATCCGTTGCGGGATCTCCCGGCGCACCGAGCCGAAGCGTGTCCATCGCGCCCTTCAGCATCTCGATCACCGTGTCGGCGACGTCGGCCTGTACCAGCAACAGCCGCAAGGCCGAACAGCGCTGCCCCGCCGAGCGGAAGGCGGAGGTGGCGACGTCGGCAACCACCTGCTCGGGCAGTGCGGTGGAATCGACGATCATGGCGTTGATCCCGCCCGTTTCCGCGATCAGCGGCACGATCGGCCGGTCGTCGTCCTCCAGCAGCGCCCGCGCGATCCGCTTGGCGGTGGCGGTCGATCCGGTGAACGCGACGCCGGCGATCCGCGCATCCGCGGTCAGCGCCGCCCCGACCTCGGGCCCGCCCGGAACGAGGATCAGTGCGTCCTGCGGCACCCCCGCCTCATGGGCGAGCGCCACCGCGCGCGCGGCGATGCGCGGCGTCTGCGGCGCCGGTTTGGCGACGACGGTGTTGCCCGCGACCAGCGCGGCCGCGGTCTGCCCCAGGAAGATGGCGAGCGGGAAGTTCCAGGGCGCGATCGTCGCCCAGACGCCCCGTCCGTCAAGGTGGAGCGTGTTCCGCTCGCCGGTCGGGCCCGGCAGCTCCTGCGGCATCAGCCGGGCGCGCCCCTCGCCGGCATAATAGCGGCAGAAATCCGCAGCCTCGCGCACCTCGCCGATCGAATCCCCTATGGTCTTGAAGGCTTCCTGGACGCAGATCGCCATCAGTTCCTCGCGATGCCGCTCGAGCAGGTCGGCGAGCCGCTCCAGGATCGCCGCGCGTTCGCCGACCGGGGTGGCGGACCAGGCGGGAAAGGCCGCCGCCGCACGGTCCACCGCCGCCGTCACCGCGCCAGAGTCGGCGGGCACCACCGGGGCGGCGTCGAGCGGTGCGTTGACGGCGCGCACGGTGGCCTCCAGGGTCGGTACGTCGCTGAGGTCGAGCCCTTCCGAGTTGCGGTGGCCGGGCGCGAACAGGTCGCGCGGCAACGGGATGCTGGCATGACGCGTGCCGCCGACGGCGGCGATCTTCGCGACCGGGTCGGCCAATATCTCCGCTTCAGACAGGCGCTCACCGGCCAGCTGGTGGACGAAGGAGGAATTCGCGCCGTTCTCCAGCAGCCGGCGGACGAGATAGGCGAGCAGGTCGCGATGCCCGCCGACCGGCGCGTAGATCCGGCAGTGATAGCCCTGCTCGCGCACCAGCCGCTCGTAGAGGCCGTCGCCCATCCCGTGCAGCCGCTGGAACTCGAAGTCGCGGCTGTTGCCGGCCCATTCCAGGATGGTGGCGACGGTCAGGGCGTTGTGGCTCGCAAAGGCCGGGCGGATGTTCTCGGCCGCCAGCATGTCCCTCGCCACCGCGAGATAGGAGACGTCAGTCGCCGCCTTGCGGGTGAAGAGCGGATAGTCGACGAGGCCTTCCACCTGGGTGCGCTTGATCTCCGAATCCCAATAGGCGCCCTTGACCAGCCGCACGTTCATGATGCGATCAAGGCCGTTGGCCCAGGCGACGACGGGACGGGCGCGCTTGCCATAGGCCTGCACCGCCATGCCGAACCCGTCCCAGCCCTTGAGGCCCGGCAGCGCGGCGACCGTACCGATGATGTCGAGGCTCATCTCCAGCCGCTCCGATTCCTCGGCGTCGACGGTGAGCGCGATGCCCTTTGCCGCGGCCTGGACCGCCAGCGCCTCGAGCATCTCGGTCAGCGCCGGGACACATTCGTGGCGTCGCGCCACCTCGTAGCGCGGATGCAGCGCCGACAGCTTGACCGACACCGAATGCCCGGCGGCCGCGTCCGATCCGACCGCCTCGATCGCTCCGACATAGGCCTGGAAGTAGCGGTCGGCATCCGCGAAGGTGCGCGCGGCCTCGCCCAACATATCGAAGCTGGCGGTGAAGCCCTTGTTCTCGGGCTTCTTCATCCTGCGCATCGCTTCGTCGATGGTGCGGCCCATGACGAAGATCTCGCCCATCATCTTCATCGCCGCGCCGACCGCCTGCCGGACGAACGGTTCGCCCGCGCGGCTGATGAGGCGGCGCAGCGGACCCTGATCGCCCTCCCCGACCAGCGCCCGGCCGACGACCAGCCCCCAGGTGGCCGAGTTGACCAGCCGGCTGTTCGAGCGGCCCGCATGGGCCCGCCAGTCGGCATCGCCGAGCTTGTCGGCGATCAGCAGGTCGGCGGTTTCCGGATCGGGCACGCGCAGGAACGCCTCGGCGAGGCTGAGCAGCGCGACGCCCTCCGACGAGTTGAGGCGATATTCCTGCAGGAACTGGTTGACCCAGCCCCGCCCCTGCGCCGCTCGCAGGTCCGCCAGCAGGCCGCCAGCATGGCCCATGATCCGCGCCCTCGAATCAGGACCCGTGGCAGCCCGGTCCAGCAACGGCTTTAGAACATCGGGTTCGGGCGCACGGTACAGCTTGGCCATGGTTTCACGGGCGTGGGACGTTACGGCAGCGGTCATTATCGAACTTTCGGTGCGGCAAGGCTTGCGGCGCGGGGCCGCCGGGGCCTAGAGGATGTGCAGCGCTTAGCGCCAAATATGCGCCGAGGCCAAATGGCGGATGGCGCCGGACCGCGGATAGGGGAGTGACGTGGCGACCATCGCCGTCGACCGATTGTCGTCCATCATCGGCCAGCCCTTCCTTTCGGAATGGGTGCTGATCGATCAGGCGATGATCGATGCCTTCGCCGCCGCGACCGGCGACCGCCAGTTCATCCATGTCGATCCGGTCCGTGCCGCGGCCACGCCCTTTGGCGGCACCGTCGCGCACGGGTTCCTGACCCTGTCGCTGATGCCGATGCTGCTCGACCGATCGGACATGCCCCGTCCCGAGGGCGTGCGGATGGCCGTCAACTATGGCTGCGATACGCTGCGCTTCGTGGCGCCGGTGCGGTCCGGTACGCGCGTGCGCGGCCGCTTCACCCTCCTGTCGCTCGTCGAGAGAAGGCCCGGTGTCATCACCCAGACCGTGGAATTCACCGTCGAGATCGAGGGATCGGACAAGCCCGCGCTCGTCGCCGAATGGATCGGCCAGCTCTTCGTCCAATCCTGATTCTGCAGCCCTCTCCTCCGTCGAAAGGACCCGACCGCCATGCGTTCCGCCGTCATCGTTTCCACCGCCCGCACCCCGATCGGCCGCGCCTATCGCGGCGCGTTCAACAACCTCCCCTCGCCGAGCCTGTCGAGCCACGCCATCCGTGCGGCGGTGGAGCGTGCCAAGCTGGACGGGGGCGAGGTCGAGGACGTGGTGTGGGGCGCGGCGCTGCAACAGGGCCATCAGGCCGGCAACATTGCGCGGACCGCGCTGCTCCGTTCCGGCCTGCCGGTGACCGTGCCGGGCATGTCGCTCGACCGTCAGTGCGCGAGCGGCCTGATGGCGATCGCGACCGCGGCGAAGGAGATCGTGGTCGACGGCATGGATATCGCGATCGGCGGCGGCGTGGACTCGATCAGCCTCGTCCAGACGCCCAAGATGAACATCGCACCCGATCCGGAGCTCGTCGCGCTCCACAAGGACATCTACATGCCGATGCTCCAGACCGCCGAGGTGGTGGCCAAGCGCTACGGCATCAGCCGCGAAGCGATGGACGCCTATGCGCTCCAGTCGCAGCAGCGCACCGCCGCCGCGCAGGCTGCCGGACGGTTCGATGACGAAATCGTACCGGTCACCGCGACGATGGCGATCGTCGACAAGGAGACCAAGGAGGTCAGCCATCGCGAGGTTACGCTGTCGAAGGACGAGGGCAACCGCGCCGACACCACGATCGAGGGCCTCTCGTCGCTCAAGCCGGTGCTCGGCCCCGACTATACGATCACGGCCGGCAACGCCTCGCAGCTGTCGGACGGCGCGTCGGCCAGCGTGCTGATGAGCGAGACGGAGGCCTCGCGCCGCGGCCTGACCCCGCTCGGCCGCTATGTCGGCATGACGGTCGCCGGCACCGAGCCGGACGAGATGGGCATCGGCCCGGTCTATGCCATTCCGAAGCTGCTCGAGAAGAACGGGCTGAAGATGGACGATATCGGCCTCTGGGAGCTGAACGAGGCCTTCGCCGTCCAGGTCCTCTATTGCCGCGACACGCTGGGCATTCCCGACGAACTTCTCAACGTCAACGGCGGCGCGATCTCGATCGGTCACCCCTATGGCATGTCGGGCGCGCGGATGACCGGCCATGCGCTGATCGAAGGCAAGCGCCGCGGCGCGAAATATGTCGTCGTGACGATGTGCGTCGGCGGCGGCATGGGCGCGGCGGGCCTGTTCGAAGTCCTGTAAGCGCCTCACCGAAAGACATGATTGGGCCGGCGGCGAAGCGGAGGCGCTTCGCCGCCGGCTTGACTTGCCGCAACCAACCTCGGCGCGCCTCGTTCTCCTGCCGACGTTTCAGGAGAGACCATCATGGCCGACCACGACAATCCGCAGGAGATCGCCGCCAAGTTCCTCGCCAAGGTGAAGGAGAGCCCCTTCATCATGCTCGGCCTGATGGATGGCCAGCATTCCGAGCCGATGACGGCGCAGTTGGACGACGATCAGCCCAACACCATCTTCGTCTTCGCCGGCCGCGACAATCGCGCCGCGGGCGGTGGCCCGGCGATGGTGCAGTTCGTCGGCAAGGGCCACGACTTCTTCGCCTGCCTGGCCGGCCGCGTCAGCCGCGACAATGATCGCGGCCAGATCGACAAGCTGTGGAACAAGCAGGTCGAGGCCTGGTTTCCGGGCGGCAAGGAGGATCCCAACCTCACCCTGCTGCGCTTCGACGTCGAGTCGGCCGAGCTGTGGGAGACCGACATCTCGCTGTCGGGCCGGGTGAAGATGCTGTTCGGCGGCACGATCACCGCCGACGAATCGTCCAGCCACGCCAAGGTCGGCGCGATCGGCTGAGGCAGCCACCGGTTCGTCACGAGGGCGCCGGCGCCAAGGAAGGAGCTGGCGCCCTGATTGCGTCCTGGGGGTCAGGCCGCGTTCGCGGCCATCCACTCCTCCACGACCGGAGCGATCCGGTTGCGCCAGCGCGAACCGTTGAAGATCCCGTAATGGCCGACGCCTTCGGCCATCAGATAGCGCTTCTTCGCATCCGGCAAGCCGGTCGCCAGCGTCAGTGCCGCCTTGGTCTGGCCAAGGCCGGAGATGTCGTCGCGCTCGCCCTCGATCGCCAGCAATCCGACATCCTTGATCGCGCCCGGATCGATCCGCTGCCCGCGATGGATATATTCGCCTTTCGGCAGCGCATGCGTCTGGAACACGACATCGATCGTCTGGAGGTAGAATTCGGCGGTCATGTCGCACACGGCGCGATATTCGTCGTAAAAGGCCTTGGTCGCCGCCGCGCCCTCGCCGTCGCCCTGGACGAGATGTTTGAACATCCCCCAGTGCGAGATCATGTGATTGCCGAGGTTCATCGACATGAAGCCGGCGAGCTGCAGGAAGCCCGGATAGACCTGCCGTCCCGCCCCCGGATACGTCATCGGCACGGTGACGATGACGTTCTGCTCGAACCACGCATGCGGTCGCCGCGTCGCCAGGGTGTTGACCGCCGTCGGCGCCTCGCGCGTGTCGACCGGGCCACCCATCATGGTCAGGGTGAGCGGACGCAGCGGATGCTCCTGCGCGCTCATCAGCGCCGCGGCGGCATAGGCCGGCACCGAGGGCTGGCATACCGCGAGCATATGCGCGCGGCCCGATCCGTCGCGACCCATCGCTTCCAGGAACTCGACGAGATAGTCGACATAATCGTCGAGGTCGAAGCGCCCGTCCGCCAGGGGCACCAGCTTGGCGTCGCGCCAGTCGGTGATGTGCACGTCCGCGACCGGCAGCATCCGCTCCACCGTGCCGCGCAGCAGCGTGGCGTAATGGCCCGACATCGGTGCGACGATCAGCAGTTTCGGACCACCTTCCACACCGTCTCGGCGGAAGCGCTTCAGCTGGCCGAACGGCTTGCGGAGCACGATCTCCTCGGTGACGCGAACTTCTCGCCCGTCGATCACCGTATGGTCGAGGGCGAACGCGGGCTTGCCGCGGGGCGCGGCGGCGTGGGCGAATACCTCCAGCGCCGAACCGACGATCGCGCCGCCACCGAGATAGGCAAAGGGATTGGCGGGATTTTGCAGCCATTCGGCACCGAAATTCGCCATGGCGCTGGCGCCGGCCAGCATGGATCGCTGCATTTCATAGGCGTTGTAGAGCATGCGCTCTCCTTATCCCGGATTGGTTGCGCAGTGGTAATGGTAATGCTGCAATCGTTAGAACGCGCCGGGCATATCTTCCGTTCACATTGAGCGGCGCAGCCGATTGAGCGCGTCGACGGCCCCTGCTAGGCGGACGGCCATGGCGAAGACCGACGTGCCGCCCGCAGAGCGCCCAGAGCGCCGTCGACTGGGCGAACTCAGCATGGTGTGGCGGCATGCCGCACGCTATCCCGGGCGGATCGCCATCGCGGGGGCGGCGCTGGTCACGACTTCGCTGGCGACGATCGCGATTCCCTATGGGTTCAAGCGCGTAGTCGACCGCGGCTTCGGCGCCGGCACCAGCGAGTCCTTCGCCGCCTCGTTCCACTATCTGCTGATGATCGTCCTCGTGCTGGCGATCGCCACCGCGATCCGCTTCTACAATGTCTCCTGGCTGGGCGAGCGGGTGGTGGCGGATATACGGCGCGAGACGCAGGGCAATCTGCTGCGCCTGTCGCCCCGCTTCTTCGAGGAGAACAGGCCCTCGGAGATCGCCTCGCGCCTGACGTCCGACACGGCGATGATCGAGATGGTCGTCGGCAGCACCGCTTCCGTCGCGCTGCGCAACGCCTTCACCGGCGTCGGTGGCATGATCTATCTGTTCGCGATATCCCCCAAGCTCGCCGGCATGCTGATGCTGGGCATCCCGGCGATCATCCTGCCGATCGCGCTGCTCGGCCGCCGGATCCGCGGCTATTCGCGCACGTCGCAGGACAAGGTTGCGATGGTCGGCACGCTGACCACGGAAACGCTGGGCGCGATGCGCATCGTCCAGGCCTTCGGCCAGGAGGCCCGCGAAGGCGAGCGCTTCGCCGAGGCGGTCGAGGACACGTTCGTGGCGGCGAAGAAGCGGAACGGCCTGCGCGCGGTGATGACCGCGATCGTCATCGGCCTGGTCTTCGGATCGATCACCCTCGTCCTGTGGGAGGGTGCGATCGACGTGGCGGCCGGACGCCTGTCCGGAGGCTCGATCGCCGCCTTCGTCCTGACCGGCGGCATCGTCGCCGGCGCGTTCGGTGCGCTGACCGAGGTCTATGGCGAACTGCTTCGCGGCGCCGGCGCGGCAAGCCGCCTCGCCGAACTGATCGACGAACGGCCCGAGATCGCGGCGCCGGCGCGGCCGGTCGCGCTTCCGGTGCCACCACGCGGCAGCATCCGCTTCGAGGACGTTCGTTTTCGCTATCCGACCAGGCCGGAGGTCGCGGCGCTCGACACCTTCTCGCTCGACGTCGCGCCGGGCGAGACGGTGGCGGTGGTCGGGCCGTCCGGCGCCGGCAAGTCGACGCTGTTCCAGCTCGCCGAGCGCTTCTACGATCCCGAGCGCGGTCGCGTGCTCGTCGACGGCGTGCCGCTTGTCGAGGCCGATCCGGCGGCGGTACGGGCGCGGATTGCCATGGTGCCGCAGGAAACCGTGATCTTCGCCGCCTCGGCCCGCGACAATCTGCGCTACGGCCGGTGGGACGCGCCGGACGAGGCCCTGTGGCAGGCGGCGGAGGCCGCCAATGCCGCGACCTTCCTGCGCGCCTTGCCCGAGGGGCTCGACACCTATCTCGGCGAAGGCGGCGCGCGCCTGTCGGGCGGGCAGCGGCAGCGCATCGCGATCGCCCGCGCCCTGCTTCGCGACGCCCCGATCCTGCTTCTCGACGAGGCGACCAGCGCGCTGGACGCGGAAAGCGAGCGGCTGGTGCAGGAAGCGCTGGAGCGGCTCATGGCCGATCGCACCACCCTGGTGATCGCGCATCGGCTTGCGACCGTCCGCGCCGCCGACCGCATCATCGTGATGGATCACGGCCGGATCGTCGAGCAGGGCAGCCATGCCACGCTCGTCGCGCGCAGCGGGCTCTACGCGCGGCTCGCCAGCCTGCAGTTCAGCGAAGCGGCCTGAGCCGGCGCTTGCCGGGCCGGGTCGGCGGCCCTAGCGACGTTTACCCTGGTGCCGGATGTTCGCCGGGCGCCCGCGCCGCTTGATCACGCGGGCTTGCCGCGGCGGCTCGGCCTGGCGGCCGCCGGGAAGCTCGAACCGCAGCGCGCCCGACACCGGGTTGGCTTCGGCCAGCCTGAGCCTCAGCCGCTGGCCCAGCGCATAGACGTCGCCGCTGTCCTCGCCCGTCAGGGTCCGCCCCGCCTCATCATAGCGGAAATATTCGCCGCCCAGGTCGCGGACCGGCATCAGGCCATCGCCGCCCACGCCCTCGACCGTGGCGAAGAAGCCGTAATTCTGGACGCCGGTGATGCGCGCCTCGACCTCCTCGCCGATATGCTCGGCCAGATAGGCGGCGACATAGCGGTCGATCGTGTCCCGCTCCGCCTCCATCGCGCGCCGTTCCAGCTGGCTGATCGCCTCGCCCATCCGCGTCATCTCGTCGGCTTCGGGCAGCGACCCGCCCGGACCGAGGTCGTAGGCGCCGACCAGCGCCCGATGCACGACCAGGTCGGCATAGCGGCGGATCGGCGATGTGAAGTGCGCATAGCTGCCGAGCGACAGGCCGAAATGGCCGTGGTTGAGCGGCGCGTAATAGGCCTGGGTCTGAGTGCGCAGCACCTGCTCCATGATCTGCGGCCGGGCGTCCCTATCCCCGACGCAATCGAGGATGTGGTTGAAGGTGGCGGGCTTCACCACCTGCCCGAGCGCAAAGGCGATGTCGAAGGTGGCGAGATAGTCCTTGAGGGCGACCAGCTTCTCGCGGCTGGGCGGCTCGTGCACGCGGTACATGACCGGCGCCTTCTTCGCCTCCAGCGCCTTCGCCGCCGCGACGTTGGCGGCGATCATATAGTCCTCGATCAGCCGATGGGCGTCCAGCCGCTCGCGCGGCGCGACCGACAGGATGCGCCCCTTCTCGTCGAGCACCACCCGCCGCTCCGGCAGATCGAGATCGAGCGGCTCGCGCTTGTCGCGCGCCTTTGCCAGCGCCCGCCAGCAATTCCACAGATCGCGAAGCGGCTCCAGCAGGTCCGCGGCAGCCTCCTGCGCAAGGGCCGCCGAGGTCGGCTGCCCGTCGATCAGCGCCTGCGCATCCTCATAGGCGATGTTGGCGGCGATCCGCACGGTCGCGCGGGTGAAGCGCCACGCCTTGAGGGCGCCGGTCTTGGCGATCTGGAGGTGGCAGGCAAGCGCCGCCCGATCCTCGCCTTCCTTCAGCGAACACACGTCGGCGGAAAGGATCTCGGGCAGCATCGGCACGACGCGATCAGGGAAATAGACCGAATTGCCGCGGTTGCGCGCCTCGCGATCCAGCGCCGAGCCGGGACGGACGTAGAAGGAGACGTCGGCGATCGCGACGATCGCCTTCCACCCGCCCGCATTGCCGGGATCGTCGTCCGGCGTCGCCCAGACCGCATCGTCATGGTCGCGCGCGTCGACCGGATCGATCGCGACGATCGGCAGATGAGTAAGATCCTCGCGCCCCGGCCCGAGCGCCTGGGCCGCGACCTGCCTCGCCTCGTCGAGAGCCTCGGTCCGGAACACGTCCGGAATGCCGTGCTTGTGGATGGCGATCAGCGAGAAGCTGCGCGGCGCGAAGGGATCGCCCAGCCGCTGCACTACCCGGACCGTGACCCGCGGCGGCCGCCCCGCAACCTCGCACAGAACGAGATCGCCGGCCTGGGCGTCGCCGGCGTCGGACACCGGATATTCGCGCCGCTCCTTCTTCTCGATCCCGGTCAGCCAGAGCCGGTCGCCTTCGCCGCGCAACACGCCGAGCAACTGCTCGGACGCGCGCGCGAGCAGCTTCATCGGATGGGCGGTCCAGCCATGGCCCGTCTCCTCGGTCCGCGCGAGCAGGCGCTGGCCGATGGCGAGCGCGCCCCGCTTGCGCTCCCGCACCCGGATGCGCGGAACCGGCACGCCATCGGCCTCCCACCGCTCGGGCTCGGCCCAGACATTGCCGCCGTCATCGACGTCGACCACCCGGATCACGGTGACCTTCGGCAGCCCGCCCATCTTGTGGAAGGCGCGACCGGGGGCGCTGTCGATCAGCCCCTCGTCGGCCATGTCCTTGAGCAAAGCCTTGAGCCCGATCTTCTGCTGCGCGGTCAGCCCGAAGGCGCGCGCGATCTCCCGCTTGCCGGCGGGCGCGTCGCTGTTCTGGATGAAATCGAGCACCTGCTCCCGACTGGGCAGGCCGGCCGACGGACGCCGGGCCATCAGGACGCCACGCCGGGTACAGGATCGAGGACGACGCCTGCCGCGCGGACGCAGCAGGCACGGGATCGGCAGAACAGCATGTCGGTCACCTGCCCCATATGGGACAGGGAGGGGAGGATTGCGAGCGCAGCGCGCCGCCGCCCCGCATCACGTGCGGGGCGGCGACAGAGACCTCAATAGGCGCGGCCGATCAGCACGCGCTCGACGGCAGGCGCGCCGGTGAAGATGCAATCACCCTCGATCGCGCCCTGCCCCTGCGGCGCATTGCGGATGGTGAGCTTGAGCGCCTTGAGGCGCTCGACGACCTGATCGAGCGCGGCGCCGGTCGGCTTCGACCAGCGGACGTCGACCCAGCCGGGGTTTCGGCGGCTCTCGGCGAAATGGCTCTCGACCGCGCTCCAGTCGTCGACCGGCGTGATCCCCGCGCGCAAGGCCTCCGTCGACCGGGCGAGCAGATCGTCCTGGATCGTCCGGAGCAGGGCACCGACCGTCTCGACGAGTTCGCCGCGCGGCATCACCGCCGACTTCAGCTTGCCGCCGTCCTGATACAGGTCGGTACGCTGGATGACCGAGACGTTGCCGCCGGCCACGTCGCGGCCACCCACCTCGATGACGATCGGCGCCCCCTTCTTCACCCAGCCCCAGCGCTTGGTCGCCGCCTTGGCGGGCTTGAGGTCGAGCAAGGCGCGCACCGGCTCGCCAAGCGCCGACTGCGCGGCGAGCTGCTTCTGCAGGTCGCGGCAATAGTCGACGATCGCCTGATCTTCGGGCTGGTCGCGCAGCATCGGGACGATCACGACCTGCCAGGGCGCGATCGCGGGCGGGACGCGCAACCCGTCATCGTCGCCATGGGTCATGATGACGGCGCCGATCATCCGGGTGGAGACACCCCAGCTGGTCGTGTTCGCCAGTTCCAGCTCGCCGCTGGCATTCTGAAAACGGATGTTCTGCGCCGACGCGAAGTTGGTGCCAAGGAAGTGGCTGGTGCCCGCCTGAAGCGCCTTCCCGTCCTGCATCATCGCCTCGATCGACCAGGTCTCGACCGCGCCCGGGAAGCGCTCGTTCTCGGGCTTCTCGCCGGCGATCGTGTGGAGCGCGAGGCAGGTCTCGGCGAACTCGCGATAGACCTCGAGCATCCGCAGCGTCTCCTCGAGCGCCTCTTCGGCGGAGGCATGGGCGGTATGCCCTTCCTGCCACAGGAATTCGGCGGTGCGCAGGAACATGCGCGTGCGCATCTCCCAGCGCACCACGTTGGCCCATTGATTGATCAGCACCGGCAGGTCGCGCCACGACTGGATCCAGCGCGAGAAGGCGGTGCCGATCACCGTTTCCGACGTCGGCCGGACGACCAGCGGCTCCTCCAGCCTCGCGGCGGGGTCGGGAGTCAGACCGCCCTTCCCGTCCCCGATCAGCCGGTGATGGGTGACGACCGCCATCTCCTTGGCGAACCCTTCGACATGTTCCGCTTCCTTCTCGAAATAGGAAAGCGGGATGAAGAGCGGGAAGTAGCAATTCTCATGGCCGGTCGCCTTGATCCGGTCGTTGAGCAGGCGCTGCATCCGCTCCCAGATGCCATAGCCCCAGGGGCGGATGACCATGCAGCCGCGAACGCCCGATTCCTCGGCAAGATCGGCTTCGGCGATGACGGACTGATACCAGGCGGCGAAATCCGCCTCGCGGGTGACGGGGAGAGCATGCTTCATGGGCGCGCGCTGTAGCGCGGCGGAACGCAGGCGTCACGACGCTTGGTGCGCCGATCGCCTCGTCCGGATGGCAGCCTGCGCTTCGATCGGTTAACCGCGCGCCATGTCCTCCGACCGTCTGCTACCGGCGATCGGCCTGCGCCTGTTGTCGGTCGGGCTGTTCGCCACGATGAACGCCGCGATCAAGCTGGCGGAGGCAAAGGGTGCGCGACTCGGCGAGATCCTGTTCTTCCGGCAGTTCGGTGCCGCGATCCTGGTCACCGGCGTGATCGCGGCAGGGCCGGGGCTGGCGACGATCCGCACGCAGCGGCTGGGCGCGCACGTGTCGCGCGCCACGGTCGGCGTCATCTCGATGGCCTTCACCTTCGCGGCCCTGCTCCTCCTGCCGCTGGCGGAGGCGACGACGATCGGCTTCTCGACGCCGATCTTCGCGACGATCCTCGGCGCCCTGATCCTTGGCGAGCCGACCGGCTGGCGACGGTGGAGCGCGGTTGCCGTCGGCTTTGTCGGCGTGCTGATCGTGCTGGAGCCCGGCGGCCATGCGATGCCGCTGGCGGGTGCCGCCTGCGGCCTGGCGGCGGCCGTGCTGACCGCCGTGGTCTTCATCCTGCTGCGCCAGATCGGTCGGACGGAGCGGGCGCAGACCACGGTCTGGTGGTTCTCCGTGCTGTCGCTGCTACCCCTCGGCATCGTCTACGCCTTCCAGGCGCAGCCCCATGCCGCCGGAGCCTGGGCGGCGCTCGCGGTAGTGGGCGTCGCCGGCGGGTGCGCGCAGCTGGCGATGACTGCCTCGCTGCGCCGTGGTGCCGTGTCGCTCGTGGTGCCGTTCGACTATACCGCCCTGCTCTGGGCGACCATCTATGGCTGGTTGCTGTTCGGCAGCCTTCCCGGCCGAGCGACGTGGCTCGGCGCGCCGATCATCGTCGCCTCGGGCCTCTACATCGTCTGGCGCGAGCATGTGCGTCGACGCGAGGAGACGCGGCGGGCGCTCAGCGAGGAATAGCCTCGCGCAGCAATCGCCGGGCGCGCAGGAACATCTCCAGCCGCTGTGCCGCGATCAGGCCGAAGGCGAGTGCGAGCAGCATGTCGGAGAGCGCGATCGGGTCGAGGTGAAGGACCGCCGCGCCTTCCGCTCGCGCCGCCTGCCGCAGGACGACGATCGCCAGGATCAGGACCAGCGCGGCCGGCGACGAGGTCTGGCTGAGCCGGTGCGTGACCGGATCCACGTCGATCCGCATCATCCGGCCGCGCTGCCAGCCCAGGGCCGCGCCGAGCAGCATGGCGCTTGCACAGAAGAGCCAGGCGATGCCGTGGGGCGGTGCGCTGGCGAAGCTGGCGATCACGGCCACGCCGAGGATGGCGGGAAGGATCCAGAGCCGCTCGATCCGCAGGGGCAAGGCTCGACCGGTCCGCCGCCATCGTATCGCCAGCACGATCGCGAGGACCACCGCGGTGATGGCGTAGGTGACGAGGGTGTCGGGCCGCTGTTGCATGGCGCGCATCATGTCTCGGCGGCGGCCACGGGTCCAGCCGGTGCTTGAACGCACGCCCGGCTTCGCGCAGGCTGCGGTCATGATCCGATCGATGCTGCTGACCGCCTCAGTCTTCGCGCTTTTTCCCGCTCACGCCGCCGCTGCGCAATCCCCGCCCGCGAGCGCCGCGCCACAACCGGCCAACGCTGCCGACGCGCGCTTCGTGACGATCTGGCAGGAGGAATATGCCTGGCGGCAGAAGGAGGGCTTGGCCGACGACGACCGCGATGCCGCGAGCGACCGGCTGCCGGATGTCTCGGCAGCCGCGCAGACCCGCCGCGCGGCCTATTGGCAGCAGGTGATGACGCGGCTCGACGCGGTCGATCCCGCCGCCTTGTCCGCTGCGGAGCGCGTGAACTATCTCGTCTATCGCAATCAGATCTGGGGATTTCTCGACGATGCGCGCTTCCGCGAATGGGAGAAGCCGCTCAACGGCGACAGCGCCTTCTGGGGCGATCTGCAATATGTCGCGCGGGGGCAGTTCGCGCGGGGGTCGGCTGACTATCGCAACTACCTCAAACTGCTCGGCGACATTCCCCGCTACCTGGATCAGCAGACCGATAATCTGCGCAGCGGCCTGAAGCGCGGCTTCACCCCGCCGGCGGTGGTGATGAAGGGTCGCGAGGCACCGGTCGTCGCGATCGCCGAGGCGAAGACGGCCGAGGCGACCGTCTATTACGAGCCCTTCGCCAAGATGCCGGCGACCGTCGCGGACCGCGACGCGCTCCGGGCCGAGGCGAAGCGGGTGATCGAGACCCAGGTCATTCCGGCGCATCGCAAGCTGCTCGCCTATCTTCGCACGAGCTACTTTCCCGGCCTTCGCACGAAGCTCGATGCGACGAGCTACCCGGACGGTGCCGCCTATTACCGCAGCCGCATCCGCCAGTTCACGACGCTGGACATGAGCCCCGACGCGATCCACGCCCTGGGGCTGAGCGAGGTCGCGAAGATCCGCGCAGAAATGGAAACGATCAAAGCTGAGGTGAAATTCCAAGGCGATCTGAAGGCATTCCTGACCTTCCTTCGCACCGATCCGCAATTCTACGCCAAGACGCCCGATCAATTGCTCAAGGAGGCCGCGTGGGAGGCCAAGCGGTTCGACGCGATGGCGAGCCGCTGGTTCGGACGGAACCCGCGGGCGCGATTCGCGATCCGGCCGGTGCCCGCGGACATCGCCCCCTTCTACACCGCCGGCCGCGGTGGCCCGGGAGGCTATCTGGTCAATACCTACGACCTGCCGTCGCGCCCGCTCTTCCAGCTCCCGGCGCTGACGCTGCACGAAAGCGCCCCGGGCCATGCCTGGCAGATGTCGCTCGCAAACGAGAATAGCGGCCTGCCGCCCTTCCGCCGCTACAGCTACATCTCCGCATTCGGCGAAGGCTGGGCGCTCTATTGCGAGCGTCTCGGCGACGAGATGGGCTTCTACGAAACGCCGTACGAGCGGTTCGGCATGCTAAGCTATCAGATGTGGCGGGCGGCAAGGCTGGTCGTGGACACGGGCATCCATGCCAAGGGCTGGACCCGCGATCAGGCGCTGGCCTTCCTGCGCGACAACACCGCCCTGTCCGAGCGCGAGATCGGGACCGAAGTGGACCGCTATATCGGCTGGCCCGGCCAGGCATTGAGCTACTATCTGGGGCAGCTCGCGATCCAGCGTGATCGTGCGAAGGCGGAGAAGGCGCTGGGCAACCGGTTCGACATTCGCGCCTTCCACGACACGGTGCTGTCGCTGGGCTCGGTCCCGCTGCCGGTCCTCGACGGCCGCGTGGATGAATTCATCGCCGGCGGCGGCAAGGGCCCCTACCCCGCGGACGGGTGACGCCGGCGGGGCGCCACCCCTCCGGCAGGGGTGGCGCCCACGGCCGGGTTCCTACTCGGCCGCTTCCCGCTGCGGCGCAGGGTCCTTCCACACCAGTACCGGCTTTCGCGCGGCCAAGGTCTCGTCCAGCCGGGCGCGCGGGGCGAAATGCGGGGCCGACTTGAGCGCGGCATCCCCCGCCTTCGCCCGCTCCGCCACCGAACGCAGCGCCCCGATGAACTGGTCGAGCGCCGCCTTCGACTCGGTCTCGGTCGGCTCGACCAGCATCGCGCCGTGGACGACGAGCGGGAAGTAGACGGTCATCGGGTGGAAACCCTCGTCGATCAGCCCCTTCGCGATATCGAGGGTGGAGAAGCCCTGCGCCAGGTTCGCGTCGGAGAACAACGCCTCGTGCATGCAGGGCCCCGCCCCCGCGAACGGCGCGTCGAGCACATCCTCGAGCGAACGGAGCACGTAATTGGCGTTGAGCACCGCATCCTCCGCGACCTGCCGCAGCCCGTCGGCGCCATGGCTGAGGATATAGGTCAGCGCACGGGTGAACATGCCCATCTGGCCGTGAAAGGCGGTCATCCGCCCGAAGCTGTCGAGCCGCCCGTCGAAATGCTCGGCAGAGAATTCCTCGGCGCGCTCCTCCTCGATCAGGTGGACATGGCCGTCGCGGGTGCGCGCGGTATAGGGCAGCGGCGCGAAGGGCGACAGGGCCTCCGACAGCACCACCGGCCCCGAGCCCGGTCCGCCGCCGCCATGCGGGGTCGAGAAGGTCTTGTGCAGGTTGATGTGCATCGCGTCGACGCCGAGGTCCCCGGGGCGGACGCGACCGACGATGGCGTTGAAATTGGCGCCATCGCAATAGACGTAGCCGCCCGCCGCGTGCACCGCGTCCGAGATCGCCTTGAGATCGCGCTCGAATAGGCCGCAGGTATTGGGGTTGGTGATCATCACCGCGGCGATGTCCGGCCCCAGCCGCGCCTCGAGCGCCGCCAGGTCGACGCGGCCGTCCGGAGTGGCGGGAATGTCCTCGACGGTGAAGCCGGCAAAGGCCGCGGTGGCGGGGTTGGTGCCATGCGCGGATTCGGGAACGAGGATCACCTTGCGATGGCCTTCGCCGCGCTTCTCCAGTGCCGCCTTGATGCACAGAATGCCGCACAGCTCGCCATGGGCGCCCGCCTTGGGGCTCATCGCGACGCCGTGCATGCCGGTCAGCTCGATCAGCCAGAAAGCGAGCTCGTTGATCACGCCGAGCGCGCCCTGCACCGTGTCGACCGGCTGCAGCGGATGGACGTCGGCGAAACCGGGCAGCCGCGCCATCTTCTCGTTGAGGCGCGGATTGTGCTTCATCGTGCACGAGCCGAGCGGGAAGAGGCCGAGATCGATCGCATAATTCTGCCGCGACAGCCGGGTATAGTGACGCACCGTCTCCGGCTCCGACAGGCCGGCAAGACCGATCGGCGCCGTGCGGGCAAGACCGCCGAAGCGGCTCGCTCCGGTACGGGCGACGGCCGGCAGGTCGACGCCCGTCGTCTCCCCGTCGCCGATCTCGAAGATCAGCGGCTCCTCCAGCATCAGCGCCTTGTTGCCGGTGAAACCCGGGGCCGGCGCGCGGCTGTCGCCGGCGGTCATCTCGGGACGCCAGCCGCTCTGGTTGATGCTCATGCCAGTATCTCCTCCAGCGCCGAGGCGAGCCTCTCGACATCCTCTTCCGTAGCAGTCTCGGTCACCGCGACGACGAGCCCGTTGGCCAGCGCGTCCGCACCGGGATAGAGCCGCCCCAGCGACACGCCGGCCAGGATGCCGCGATCGGCCAGGGCTCGCACGATCGGCCGCGCCTCCTGCCCCAGATCGAGCGTGAACTCGTTGAAGAAGCTCTCGTTGATCAGGCGGACGCCCGGCACCGCTGCCAGCCGGTCCGCCGCGGCGACGGCCGCGGCATGATTGATTCCCGCCAGGCCACGCAGGCCCTTCTCGCCGAGCAAGGTCATGTGGATCGAGAAGGCCAGCGCGCAAAGCCCTGAATTGGTGCAGATGTTGGAGGTCGCCTTCTCGCGCCGGATATGCTGCTCGCGCGTCGAGAGCGTCAGCACGAAGCCGCGCTTGCCATTCGCATCCACCGTCTCGCCGCAGAAGCGCCCCGGCATCTGCCGGATATATTTCTCCTTGCAGCCCATCAGCCCGACATAGGGGCCGCCGAACTGCAGTCCGACGCCGATCGACTGCCCTTCGCCGACGACGATGTCGGCGCCCATCTCGCCCGGCGAGCGGATCGCGCCGAGCGCGACCGGCTCGGTGACGACGGCGATCAGCAACGCCTTCTTCGCCTGGGCGGCTTCGGCCAGCGGCGTCAGGTCGGCAGTGCGACCGAGAATGTCGGGATATTGCACCACGACGCAGCTGGTATCGTCATCGATCGCGGCGATCAGCCGGTCGAGATCGGTCTCGGCCGAGAGATCGGGCAATGCCGTTTCGAGCGCGTCGCCGGTATATTTGGCCATCGTCCGGGCCACCGAGACATAATGGGGATGCAGTCCGGAGGAGAGGATCGCCTTGCCGCGCTTGGTGATGCGCCGCGCCATGCCGATCGCCTCCCAGCATGCGGTCGAGCCGTCATACATGCTGGCATTGGCGACATCGGTCCCGAGCAGGCGGGCGACCTGCGTCTGGAACTCGAACAGCATCTGCAACGTGCCCTGCGCGATCTCCGGCTGATAGGGGGTATAGGCCGTCAGGAACTCGCCGCGCTGGATCAGGTGGTCCACCGAGGCGGGCACATGGTGGCGATACGCGCCGCAGCCTAGGAAGAAGGGCACCTCGCCCGCCACGACGTTTTGCCGCGCGAGCGCCGTCATGTGCCGCTCGACCGCGAGTTCCGAGGCATGGCTCGGCAGGCCCGAGACCGGGCCGGACAGACGCGCCGCCTCCGGCACGTCGGCGAACAGATCATCGATCGACGACGCTCCGATCACCGAGAGCATCTCGGACCGGTCGGCGGACGTGAGGGGCAGGTAGCGCATGATTTCCCTTCTTCCCCCTCCCCATCAGGGGAGGGCCGGGTGGGGCGTCACCCCGCGCGCGGCGCCTGCGGCCACGCCCCACCCCCAAAGCCCTTCCCGAGAGAAGGGACTCGTTGCCGTCAGAGCTTGGCGACGAACGCTTCGTAGGCGGCTTCGTCCATCAGGCTTTCCAGCTCGGCTTCGTCCGACAGGGTCAGGCGGAAGAACCAGCCTTCCCCTTCGGCATCGGAATTCACGAGATCGGGCTGGTCGGCGAGCGCGGTATTACCCTCGAGCACGGTGCCGGAGACGGGCGAATAGACGTCGGACGCCGCCTTGACCGATTCCACGACGGCGGCCTCGTCGCCCTTGCCGAGCGAGCGGCCGTCGGCCGGTACGTCGACGAACACGATATCGCCGAGCTGTCCCTGCGCGTAATCGGTGATGCCGACCGTGCCGATCTGGCCGTCGACCTCGATCCATTCATGATCTTCGGTGAAATAACGCATGTCAGGCTCCCTTGGTGGCGCTGGCGCGCACATAGCGATGGGGGACGAAGGGCATGGCCGCAACGGTCGCCTCATGGACCTTGCCGCGCTGGACGAGCCGCACGCCGGTGCCCGGCGCGGCGAGATCGGCGGGCACATAGGCCATCGCGATCGCCGCCCCCAGGGTCGGCGCGAAGCCGCCGCTGGTGACGCGGCCGATCACCGCGCCGTCCTCGGCGACGACCGAGGCGCCCTCGCGCACCGGCTGGCGGCCCGAGACGAGCAGGCCGACGCGGCGGACCGCCGCGCCCGCCTCGCGCTCCGCCAGGATCCGTCCGGCCCCGGCGAAGTCGGCGGCGTCGCGCCGACGCTTCGACACAGCGAAGCCGAGATCGGCCATGACCGGCGTCGTCTCGGGATCGAGATCGTGGCCGTAGAGAGGCAGCCCCGCCTCCAGGCGCAGCGAGTCGCGGGCACCGAGCCCGATCGGCTTCACCTCCGGCTCGGCATAGAGCGCATCGGCGAGGGCGGCGGCCGCCTCGGCCGGCACCGAGATCTCGAACCCGTCCTCGCCGGTATAGCCCGACCGGCTGATCCACAGCGCATGGCCGTTCCAGGAGAAGCTGCCCGCGGTCATGAACACCAGCGCCTCGACGCCCGGCACCAGCCGCGCGAGCGCGTCGACCGCCTTGGGGCCCTGCAGCGCCAGCAGCGCCTGCTCGTCCTGGAGGTTCATCGTCACGTCCTCGGGCAACACGTCGAGGAGATAGCCGATGTCATCATATTTGGTGGCGCCGTTGACGACCATGTAGATCTCGTCCTCGCCCGTCGCGTTCGCGCGGCGCGTGACCATCAGGTCGTCGAGTATGCCTCCCTCTTCGTTGAGGAGCAGCGAGTAGCGCATCCGACCCTCGCCGAGGCCGCCGATATCGCCGGGAAGCATCGCCTCCAGCGCCCGAGCGACCGCATCGACCCCGGCCTCGGCGGTGAAGACCAGCTGGCCCATATGGCTGACGTCGAACAGCCCGGCCGACTCGCGCGTCCAGAGATGCTCGGCCATGATGCCCTCATACTGGACCGGCATCAGATAGCCCGCGAACGGAACCATGCGGCCGCCGCGCGCGCGGTGCCAGCCATCGAGCGGCAAAATCTGCGGCTCGTCGACGCCCTCGGGCGCGTCTTCCACGTTGAGCTGCGTCTCGGTCGCGAGGTCGGTCATCGGCGGCACTCCGGCAAGGGGGAACGTCGGGCGGAATGCCGCCGATCGTCCTGAGCCCCCCTCTGTCACGGAACCTGAGAGCTTTCCCCCGGGCATTGCCGGGGTTACCCCTTCGGTGGCCTGCCGCCTGAAAGGCCGGCGCTTTCCAGAGTGTCGTAGAGCCTCGCGCGGTCCCTGGTGCCTGAGAGATTCCGGGGTGGTTGCTCCTTCGGCGGCCCCTTCAGGGGCTCTCTCCCGCGCGTCGCATCGACGCACCGGCTCTGGCCAGCCGCGCGGGCGTCGTCAAGCGCTTTGAACGCGTCGATTGATCCTCAGCGCGCCAGTCGCTCGAAGGCCGGAACGCACGCCCCACCTGGCAGCGTCCTGGCCGACACCGCCACCGGCCGGGCCGGGCGCGGCGCATCCGCCTTCCCGTTTCTGCCCTGCGACGCACCCGCCAACACCGCCGGAAGCGGCTGGACGACCTCGGCGCGCGGGCCGAAGACCACCTTGCGCATCGCGGGGATCGCCGCGGGCACGGCCTGCTCGGCGAGCACCGGCCCCTCGGTCGGGACCTGCGCCAACGCCGGCGTCGCAGCGTCCTGCTTCAGGGCCAGCGCGGTCGGCTGCCCCATATCGGTCGCCGCGGGCTGCACGCCGAGGAGTGCCGCCACCTGCTCGGTCGGACGCTTCGCCTGGGCGAAGGCGATCCATTCGAGCATGCGGGCGTCGAGATCGGCCGGCGAGACGTCGACCGCCGCGACGACCCGGGCCATCTGCCACTGGCCGGATAAGGCGAGGCTCAGCGCCAGGTTCTGGCGAACCTGAGCCGTGGCGCCGCGATCGCGCGCGGCGGCGGTCAGCAGCGTCACGGCCTGGGCGGGTTCGCCGGACAATGCGAGTGCGAGGCCGAGGTCGGACGCGCTGATTCGCTCGCGGAAGCTGGCGAGGGTCGCGCGGGCGCTCTCCGGATCGCCGCAGGCGATCTGTGCGAGCGCGAGGTTGAGCGCGGCGCGGCCATTCAGCGGGTCGAGGGTCAGCACATCGGCAAAGGCCTGACGCGCCGAGGCGAAGCGCCCGTCGGCGAGATAGGCGCGTGCCAGGATGAAGCGATAGTCGGCCCGGTCCGGCGCGGCCTGGACCGCCGCCTCGGCCAGCAGGACCGCGCGCGGATCATGCCGGTCGAGCGCGCGACTCGCCTGTCTGGCATAGTCCGCCTTGGGCGCCGCCGCATCGCCCGCCGAGGCGACGCCACGGGCCGGCCGGTTGAGCGCGCAGCCGGCGGTCAACGTACCGCCGGCAAGCACCAACGTGCCCAGCGCGAACAGCGAACGAACGGTCATCGACGGCTCCTCCGATTGGCCTTGGGAAGCTGGCCGGCCAGTTGCTCGACCGCCGGCATTGTGGCGAGAAAGGCATCGAGCGCGTCGGTCAGCAGCAGCTGGGCGGACTGTCCGGCGACCGCGCTGGCGAGCCGCAACCTCAGGTGGCGATCGGCATCGAGCCGCAGGGTGAAGGCCGCCTTGCCGCGCGCCGTCTGCGCCGCGCTCTCGCGCCCGATCCGCGCCGCGGTCGCCGCGGAGATGGCGGATACCGGTGCCGCAGGGGCCGGCTCCGGGGCGCGAATTGGCTCGGCGGACGATCGCGGCTCCGGCGTCAGTTCCAGTCGCTCGCGCAGCCGCTCGCGCGTCGCCACGACCGGCGGCACGGCGGGCGTTTCGCCCCAGCCCATGTCGTTCCAGCCGAGATCCTCGAGCTGGGAGGGCGAAGCGAGGCCGCCGCCCGAAAGGTCGACGAAGCTCTGCGGACGCATCGCCGGTCGCGCCTGCCCCTTGCGGGCGAGCAGGCCCGAGCTGAGCGAGGCGAGCGGCTTGGCGGTTCCCATGATGCCCATCTCAGCCGACCTGCCGGCGACCGAAGGTGGCGGCGGGCGCACCCGGACGCGCGCCGATGCCCGGTGCGGCGAAGGGAGCGGCGAAGACGGTGCGGCGGAAATTCTTCTCGAGGCGGTCGCCGATATAGCTCCAGAGTGCGGCGATCTCGGCCGCCGACTTGCTCTTGGGATCGCACTCCATGACGGTGCGGCCATCGATCATCGAGGCGGCATAGTCGTTGCGCTGCTGGATGGTGATCGGCGCGACGGTGCCGTGCTGCGACAGCGCGACCGCCGCCTCGCTGGTGATGCGGGCCTTCATCATCGCGGCGTTGACGACGAAGATCAGCGGCTTGCCGGCCCGCTCGCACAGGTCGACCGTGGCGCCCACCGCCCGCAGGTCATGCGGGCTGGGACGGGTCGGCACGACGATCAGCTCGGCCACCTGGATGACGCTCTGGATCGCCATGGTGATGGCGGGCGGCGTGTCGATGACGGCCAGCTTGAAGCCCTGCTGACGCAGCGTATCGAGATCGGAGGACAGGCGGGCCACGGTGGTCTGGGCGAAGGCCGGATATTCCGCCTCGCGCTCGTTCCACCAATCGGCCAGCGAGCCCTGCGGATCGATATCGATCAGCACGACCGGGCCATGGCCCTGACGCTGCGCCTCTACGGCGAGATGGCCGGACAAGGTCGTCTTGCCCGATCCGCCTTTTTGAGATGCCAGTGCGAGAACGCGCATCGTCCGGTCACATCCTTCCCGAATAATCGGAACGGGCGTGACACGGTCGGCGCTAAGAAGCGGTTAATGCTCGCAAAGCGCGCGTCTACTCCGCGGCCCAGTCGGCGCGGGCGATGCCTTGCGCATAGAGCAGCGCGGACAGGTCGCCATGCGCGATCCGTGCCGCGGCGGCGGCCGCCACCACCGGCTTGGCGTGATAGGCGACGCCCAGCCCCGCCGCCTCGATCATCGGCAGATCGTTGGCACCGTCGCCGACCGCCAGGGTTTGAGCCGGGGCAAGCCCGAGCGCGTCGGCGACGGCCCTCAGGGTCTCCAGCTTGGTGGCCGCGCCGACGATCGGCCGCGCGACCCGGCCGGTGAGCGTGCCTTCCGCCACGAGCAGGCGGTTGGCGATCGCGCGGTCGAACCCGATCTCGCGCGCGACCGGCTCCGCGAAGCGCGTGAAGCCGCCCGACACCAGCACCGTCCCGGCGCCCCGCGCGCGCATCGTCCGCACCAGTCGCTTCGCGCCCGGCATGATGCGCACCCGCTCGGCGAGGCAGCGGTCGATCGCCTCTTCGGGCAATCCGGCGAGCAGGCCGACCCGTGCGTCCAGCGCGCCCTCGAAGTCGAGTTCGCCGCGCATGGCACGTTCGGTGATCTCCGCGATCTGCGGCTTGAGGCCCGCATAGTCCGCCAGCTCGTCGATGCATTCGACCGTGATCATCGTCGAGTCCATATCGGCGACGAGCAGCCGCTTCTCGCGCCCGTCACGGGGCTGCACCACGACATCCGTCCCGCGAAAGGCCCCTTCCAGAGCGCCCCGCGCGGCCGCGGGATCGGCGGCGAAGTCGATGTCACAGGCGATGCCGGGCTCCACCCATCGCGGCGCAGCCGGTCCGCAGGCCACCGCCGCCAGCCGGTCGGCCGCGGCCGAGACATCTCCCGCAGCCAGCCCGTCGCCTGCTATCAGCGTCGCCGTGAACATCGAATATTCCCCCAAACCGGTCGTCGCGCTCATCGCAGGGCCTACCGCCAGCGGCAAGTCCGCCGCCGCGATCGCGATCGCGGAGCGCCATGGCGGCATCGTCATCAATGCGGATGCCAGCCAGGTCTATGCGGATCTCCACGTCCTGTCCGCCAGACCCTCCGCCGAAGACATGGCGCGGGTACCGCACCGACTCTTCGGCCATGTCGACGGCGCCGACACCGGCTATTCCGCCGCGCGCTGGGCGGCCGAGGCGCGGGCCGCGATCGACGCAGTGTTGGAAGCCGGTTCGCTGCCCGTCCTCGTCGGCGGCACCGGCCTCTATATCCGGACGCTGCTGGACGGAATCGCGCCCGTACCGCCGATCGCCGCGGCGATCCGGGCCGAGGTGCGCGCCCTGCCCGTCGCGGACGCCTATCGCGCGCTGGCGAAGGAGGACCCGGTCGCGGCAGCCAGGCTGCACGCCGCAGATACGACGCGGGTCGCCCGGGCGCTGGAGGTGATCCGCTCGACCGGGGAGCCGATCGGCGCGTGGCAGACGCGGCGGGAAGGCGGCATCGGTGACACGATCCGGCTCGCCGCGATACGGCTGCTGCCCGATCGGCACGCGCTCGCCCGCCGCATCGAGGCTCGCGCCGACGCGATGTTCGATCCCGCGCTCGCCGAAGTCGCGCGGCTCGCAGGGCGTGCCGACGTGCCGGCAGACGCGCCGGTGCGCCGGGCGATCGGCGTTGCGCCGCTCGAAGATCATATCGCAGGCACGCTGTCGCGCGATGCGGCACTGGCGCAACTGACCGGAGACACAAGGCGATACGCCAAGCGACAGTATACGTGGTTCCGCAATCAACCGCCGGAAGAATGGATCATCGAGACAGAATATTCCAACGCGGAGGTGACTTTCGAACGATTATTGTGACGAGGCGGGTTGACGCAGTGCAAAACGGAGACTAGCGCCCCTCCCACTCTTCCCGATACCCGAACGGAGCGACACCATGACCGAGCGAAGCGGAGCCGACATCCTCGTCGAGGCCCTGTGCGATCTCGGTGTCGAGGTCATTTTCGGCTATCCGGGCGGCGCGGTGTTGCCGATCTATGACGCGATGTTCCGGTCGAAGCGGATCCGGCATATCCTGGTGCGCCACGAACAGGCCGCGACGCACGCCGCCGAAGGTTATGCGCGGTCGACCGGCAAGCCCGGCGTCGTGCTGGTCACCTCGGGGCCCGGCGCGACCAATGCGGTGACCGGGATCACCGATGCGCTGCTCGATTCGATCCCGATGGTCGTGATCACCGGCCAGGTGCCGACCGCGCTGATCGGGACCGATGCTTTCCAGGAAGCGGATACGGTCGGCATCACCCGCCACTGTTCGAAGCACAATTATCTGGTCAAGGACCCCGCGCATCTCGGCGCGGTAGTGCATGAGGCGTTCCATATCGCGACCTCCGGCCGTCCGGGTCCGGTCGTGATCGACATCCCCAAGGACGTTCAGGTCGCCACGGCCCGCTACACGCGCCCCGGCCCGATCCAGCACAAGACCTATCGCCCGCAGGTCAAGCCGGACCGGCAGGCGATCGAGGCGGCGGTCGACATGCTGGCCGCGGCCGAGCGGCCGGTCCTCTATACGGGCGGCGGCATCATCAATGCCGGGCCGGCCGCGTCGCAGCTGCTGCGCGAGCTGGTGCGCCTGACGGGCGCGCCGGTCACCTCGACGCTGATGGGGCTCGGCGCCTATCCCGCGACCGGCCCGCACTGGCTCGGCATGCTCGGCATGCACGGGACCTACGAGGCCAATATGGCGATGAACCAGGCCGATCTGGTGTTGGCGATCGGCAGCCGCTTCGACGATCGCGTCACCGGTCGGCTGGACGCGTTCAGCCCCGGCAGCCGCAAGGTGCACATCGACATCGACCGGTCGAGCGTGAACAAGAACGTCCGCGTCGATCTGGCCGTGATCGCCGATGCCGGCCGCGCACTCGAGGACATGATCCATGTCTGGAAGGCCCGCCAGCATCCCAAGCCAGACCTGTCCGAATGGAACCGGCGGATCGACGGTTGGCGCGCGGTGCGCTGCCTCGACTTTCCGGAGGCGGGCAGCGAGATCATGCCGCAGCGGGCGATCCGCGCGCTCTACGAGGCGACCAAGGATCGCGCGCCGATCATCACGACCGAGGTCGGGCAGCACCAGATGTGGGCCGCCCAGCATTTCGGCTTCGATGCACCCAACAAGTGGCTGACCTCGGGCGGGCTGGGCACCATGGGCTATGGCCTGCCCGCGGCGATCGGTGCGCAGCTCGGCAACCCCAGGGCGCTGGTGATCGATATCGCCGGCGAGGCCTCGATCCAGATGAACATCCAGGAGCTCGCCACGGCGACCCAATACCGGCTGCCGGTCAAGATATTCATCCTCAACAACGAATATATGGGGATGGTGCGCCAGTGGCAGGAGCTGACCTATTCGTCCCGCTATGCCGAGAGTTACAGCGAATCCCTGCCGGACTTCGTGAAGCTTGCCGAAGCCTATGGCTGGAAGGGCATCCGGATCGAGACGCGCGATCAGCTGGACGGCGGCATCGCCGACATGCTGGCGCATGACGGGCCGGTGCTGGTCGACTGCATGGTGTCCAAGCTGACCAACTGCTTCCCGATGATCCCATCGGGCGCGGCGCATACCGACATGATCCTGCAGGCGAACGAGGTGTCGGGCGAGATGGACGACGAGGCGAAGGCGCTGGTCTGACGACCGGCGGACGCCTCGACGGCCGGGCGGAGGCTCGGCCGTAGCTGATCTTATAATAGGGGGATCCCGGCCGGAGCCGGGATGGCGACCGGATGCATATCAAGACCGAAACCGTCGAACGCCATACGCTGGCGGTGATCGTCGACAACGAACCGGGCATCCTCGCCCGGATCGCCGGCCTGTTCACGGCGCGCGGCTACAACATCCAGAGCCTGACGGTGTCCGAGATCACGCAGGACAAGGCCGTCAGCCGCATCACCATCGTCACCAGCGCCTCGCCGCCGGTGATGGAGCAGATCATCGCGCAGCTCGACCGGCTGGTGCCGGTGCACAAGGTCGTCGATCTCACCGTCGCGGGCGATCATGTCGAGCGCGAGCTGGCGCTGGTGAAGGTGGCGGGCAGCGGCGACCGGCGGATCGAGGCGTTGCGCCTCGCCGAAGTCTATCGCGCGCGCGTGGTCGATGCGACAATCTCCAGCTTCGTCTTCGAGGTGACCGGCACGATCAGCAAGATCGACAAGTTCGTCGAGCTGATGGGCGAGGTCGGACTGGTCGAGGTCGCGCGCACCGGCATCGTCGCTATCGCCCGCGGTCGCGAGGCGGCCTGATTGTTCCCTCTCCCGCCGGGAGAGGGAGGGAGCGCCGACGGCGCGGAAGGGGCGAGGGCCGTCGAGGCCCCTGCCACCACTAACTCCGGCTCGGCAGCACACTGCCAAATTTTCGTATCCTTTCCCGCAGGGAGAGGAAGAGAAGCAAAGGGAACATCATGAAGGTCTATTACGATCGCGACGCCGATCTGAACCTGATCACCGGCAAGAAGATCGCCATCCTCGGCTATGGCAGCCAGGGCCATGCCCATGCGCAGAACCTGCGCGATTCGGGCGTGGGCGAGATCGCGATCGCGCTGCGCCCCGGCTCCGCCTCCGCGGCCAAGGCCGAAGGCGCCGGCTTCAAGGTGATGGCGAACAAGGACGCGGCGCAATGGGCCGACATCCTGATGATCCTGGCGCCAGACGAGCATCAGGCGGGCATCTACGAGGCGGACATCAAGGGCCATATGCGGCCGGGCAGCGCGCTCGCCTTCGCCCACGGCCTCAACGTGCATTTCGGGCTGATCGAACCGCCGGCGGACATCGACGTCATCATGATCGCCCCCAAGGGTCCGGGCCACACCGTCCGCAGCGAATATGTGCGCGGCGGCGGGGTGCCCTGCCTGATCGCCATCCATCAGGACGCCAGCGGCAATGCCCATGACGTGGCGCTCGCCTATGCGAGCGGGGTCGGCGGCGGCCGCTCGGGCATCATCGAGACCAACTTCCGCGAAGAGTGCGAGACCGACCTGTTCGGCGAGCAGGCCGTGCTGTGCGGCGGCGCTACCGCGCTGGTCCAGGCCGGGTTCGAGACGCTGGTCGAGGCCGGCTATGCCCCCGAAATGGCCTATTTCGAATGCCTCCACGAGCTGAAGCTGATCGTCGACCTGATGTACGAGGGCGGCATCGCCAATATGCGCTACTCGATCTCGAACACCGCCGAATATGGTGACATCAAGACCGGCCCGCGCATCATCACCGAAGAGACCAAGAAGGAGATGAAGCGCGTGCTCGCCGACATCCAGTCGGGCCGCTTCGTCAAGGATTTCGTGCTCGACAACCGGGCCGGCCAGCCCGAGCTGAAGGCCAGCCGGATCGCCGCCAAGCGCCACCCGATCGAGCAGGTCGGCAGCGAGTTGCGCGCGATGATGCCCTGGATCGGCGCGAACAAGCTGGTGGACAAGGCGAAGAACTGATCGGATCGTCTCTGCCGGAGCATGCGCAATGCGCTCGCTCCGGCACTCTTCGGGATCGGCGCGCGTAGGAAACGGTTCGTTGCCGGACCGGCGTTTGACCTCGATCACTTCGCAGGCCAGCATCGCCCTGTATCAACAGGGAGTTTGCCTGCATGCGCTTCGTCTACGCCGCCGCCCTTCTTGCCGCCGCCGCGGCCCCTGTGCTGGCCCAGGCGCCCGGCCTTCCCGGGTCATCCGACCGGTCGGTGGTCAAGGCCGGCACCTATCAGGTCGATCCGGCTCACACGCAGGTGACCTGGACGGTCAACCATATGGGCTTCTCGATGCTGTCGGGGCAGTTCGGCGCCGGCTCGGGCTCGATCACGCTCGATCCCGCCAAGCCCGCCGCGACCAAGGTCGACGTGACCTTTCCGGTCGACCAGCTGTCGGTCACCGCGGCCCCCTTCGCGAATCACCTGAAGTCGAAGGACTTCTTCGACGTCGCCAACAACCCGACCGCGCGCTTCGTCTCGACGCAGGTCACGCCGATGGGCGATCACTGGATGATGAACGGCAATCTGACGCTCAAGGGCGTCACCAAACCGGTCAGCCTCACCGTGCGCTTCGTCGGTGCCGGCACCAACCCGATGAGCAAGAAGGTCAACTTCGGCTTCCATGCGACCGGGTCGATCAATCGCAGTGACTTCGGCCTCGGCTATGCCGTGCCGGCCGTGTCGGACAAGGTCGATCTGGCGATCAACGCCGCCTTTACCCAGGGCTGAGACCCGACGGGGCGCCGCGCGGCCGGTCAGGCCGCGCGGCGCATCTCGGCAAGCCCCAGGAACGTGCCCTGCACCGCGGGGCTCGCGCCGGAGGAAAGAGAGGCGACGCGGGCGATCGTTGCCGCGGCATCCTCGTCGCGCCGCTGGAACGCCATCGACCAGTCGCCGAACTCGCGCGCCTCGATCGTGCGACGCGACAGAATCACGATCGCCCGGTGGCGGGGATCGCGGCTAATCCGGTCGAACACCCTGACCACATCGGCCTCCTCTCCTTCGAGCACCTGCAGGAAGCGCCGACCATCGTAGAGGAGCAACCCGGTCACGCCATCGCGGACGTTGTTGCGGCGCGACACCGCCAGAATGGCATCGGCATCGATCGGCGCCCCCGCCTGTTCGCGCGCCGTGCTGATGTAGAGAAGCTGGTGCATCGACGATCCTGTCCTTCGGCCGGCCCCCACCCGCTGCATCCAGAGCTACGTCCGTTTCCTTAATGACCGGATAAGTCGCCGACGGCGAAGTGATCGATCGAGATCAGCTTTCGCGTTCGGAGGCTGTGCGGCGAAGTAACGCCATATAGCGCTCGACAAGTGCGACCGGGCGAGGCATTTGGCCCCCATGAAATGCGCACGTGAAGACCTGCGACTTACCCGCCCTTAGGGCGGCTGTGCAGCCTCGCGCGCGGCTTCCCTAAGGGCTGACGATCACCGAAAGCGCCATTTCGGCCGCACCGGGTATCGCATGCCCGCCGTGCGGCCCCGACCCGGAAGGGACGTTTCATGCTCCGCGACCCATCGACCAAATACCGCCCGTTTCCGACGATCCCGCTGCTTGACCGGCAATGGCCGTCGCGCACCATCACCCGCGCGCCGCGCTGGCTTTCCACCGACCTGCGCGACGGCAACCAGGCGCTGATCGATCCGATGGATGCAGAGAAGAAGACCCGCTTCTTCGACTTTCTGGTGAAGACCGGATTGAAGGAGATCGAGGTCGGCTTCCCCAGTGCCGGCGCGACCGAATTCGACTTCATCCAGGGGTTGGTGCGCGACGGCCGCATCCCGGACGACGTGACGGTACAGGTGCTGACCCAGTCGCGCCGCGACCTGATCGAGACGAGCTTCGCCAGCCTGAAGGGCGCGCGCCGTGCGATCGTCCACCTCTACAATGCCGTATCGCCCGCCTGGCGGAAGATCGTGTTCGGGATGACCCGCGACGAGGTCAAGGCGATCGCGATCGCCGGGGCCAAGGTGCTGCGCGACGAGGCCGGCAAGCAGCCCGAAACCGAATGGTTCTTCGAATATAGTCCGGAGACCTTCTCGACGGCGGAGCTCGACTTCTCGGTCGAGGTCTGCGCCGCGGTGATGGAGATCCTGCGCCCCACGCCCGATCGCCCGCTGATCCTCAACCTGCCGGCGACCGTCGAATGCGCGACGCCCAATGTCTACGCCGACCAGATCGAATGGTTCGGCCGCAACATTCCCGATCGCGACAGCGTCGTCCTTTCGCTCCACACACATAACGATCGCGGCACCGGCGTGGCGGCGGCGGAGCTGGGACTGATGGCCGGCGCCGACCGGGTCGAGGGATGCCTGCTCGGCAATGGCGAGCGGACGGGCAATTGCGATCTCGTGACGGTCGCGCTCAACATGTACACACAGGGCGTCGATCCCGGGCTCGACCTGTCGGACATCGATGCGGTGGTGAACACGGTGCAATATTGCACCAACATCCCCGTCCACCCGCGCACGCCCTATGCGGGCGATCTCGTCTTCACCGCCTTTTCCGGCTCGCACCAGGATGCGATCAAGAAGGGGTTCGCCGCCCAGTCCGCGCGCAACGACGGATTGTGGGAGGTTCCCTATCTGCCGATCGATCCCGCCGATCTGGGGCGGAGCTACGAGGCGGTGATCCGCGTCAACTCGCAATCCGGAAAGGGCGGCGTCGCCTGGGTCATCGAGCAGGACAAGGGGCTCAAGCTGCCCAAGCGTCTGCAGGCCGACTTCTCGCGGCACGTCCAGGCGCTCGCCGACGAGACCAGCCGCGAACTGAATGCCGCGGATATCTGGGGACGGTTCGAGGCGACCTATCTTCCCCGCGACGGCGATCGGTTCGCGCTGGTCGACTATGAGGAAAGCGGCTCGGCCGGGGCGCGCGTCTTCGTCGGTCGCGTCTCGGTGGACGGAGAGGAGCGCTCGATCTCGGGCCGGGGTAACGGCCTGATCTCCGGCGTGGTCGCCGCGCTGGCGGACAGCACCGGGCCCGACCTCGATGTCGTCGACTATAGCGAGCATGCGATCGGTCACGGCGCCGATGCCCAGGCGGCCGCCTATGTCGAATGCCGTACGGCGGATGGGCGCACCGTGTTCGGCGTCGGGCTCGACACCGACATCGCGACGGCGAGCGTCCGCGCCGTGCTTTCCGCGGCGAACCGCGTCGGCTGAGTGGTCGGAGACTATCGGGCGAGCGAGACGAAATCCTCGTCGAAGGGCACAAGATGCGCGCCGCCGTCGACGAACAGCGTCTGCCCTGTGACGGGGGCCGCGGCGAGATAGGCGACCGCGTCGGCGATGTCGTTCGGCGTCGGCAGGCGGCCGAGCGGCATCAACGCCGACAATCGCGCCATCTGCGCGGCGTCATAGTCCCCGGTCGGCAGCGTGAGCCCCGGTGCCACCGCGTTGACGCGGAGCGTCGGGAAGCTGGCGGCAGCGATAGTACTCCAGCCGGCGAGCCCCAGCTTGCCGAGCGTGTAGGAAAGCTGGTCGCGATGCGGGTGGGCGATGCGCTGGTCCAGGATGTTGATCACCGTCCTGCCCCCAGCCGCCGCCATCGCCTGCGTGAGCAGCACCGGCGCGGCGCAATTGACCGCGAAGGCCTCCGCGAGCGTCGCCGCGGTCGCTTCGCCCGCACGATCCGGGCCGAAGACCGAGGCATTGTTGACGAGCAACGCCGGGGGGCGGCCGCAGCAAGCGACGACGCTGCCGAACAGTCGTTCCGCTGCGCCGGCCTCCGCGAAGTCGGCGACGAAGGTCGCACAGCCTAGATCTGCCAGCGGCGGCTCCAGCGCCTTTTCCCGGCTGCAATGGATGGCGAGGTCATAGCCTTCCTGCGCCAGCCGCGCGGCAATCGCTGCACCCAGTCGACGGGCGCCGCCGGTGACGAGAGCCAGCGGACGCACCATGATCAGTCCCGGCTCCGCAGGCCCATCAGGTTGAGCACCTCCTTGCGGCTGCGCTCATCCTCGCGGAACACGCCCATCATCCGGCTGGTGGTCATCGAGACGCCGGGCGTGCGCACGCCGCGCGCCGTCATGCAGGCATGGGTCGCCTCGATCACCACGGCGACACCCTGCGGTCGCAGATGCTCCCAGATGCAATCGGCGACTTCCGCGGTCAGCCGCTCCTGGACCTGCAGGCGCCGGGCGAAGCCGTGCAGCACCCGCGCCAGCTTCGAGATGCCGACGACGTGGTTGCGCGGCAGATAGGCGATGTGGGCCCGGCCGATGATCGGGGCCATGTGATGTTCGCAGTGCGACTGGAACGGGATGTCGCGCAGCAGGACGATCTCGTCATAGCCGCCCACCTCCTCGAACACGCGGGACAAGTGGATTGCCGGATCGTCTGCATAGCCCGCGCAATATTCGCGCCACGCCCGCGCCACCCGGCGCGGCGTGTCGACCAGCCCCTCGCGGGAGGGATCGTCACCGGCCCAGCGGATCAGCGTGCGGACGGCCTCCGCGACGTGATCCGGGATCGCGATCTTGCCGTCGCTGCCGATCAGGTCGCCATCGACCAGGGCATTCCCGCCGCCCTCACCCGCCGCATTCGACACGCGCATACCTCCGCCATGGAAACCAAAACCCTCCCTGCCGCGCTACAGAGGCTGCAAGCAAGGAGACGATGCGATGGCCGATCTGAAGAAGGGCGACAAGGTGAGCTGGAACTCGCACGGCGGGACGGCTCATGGCGAGGTCGAGAAGAAGGTCACGAGCGACACCAAGATCAAGGGCCATACCGTCCGCGCCTCCAAGGACGACCCCCAATACATTGTAGAGAGTGACAACGGCGGAAAGGCGGCGCACAAGGCGTCCGCGCTCGACAAGGCGTGATTCCGCTTCGTGCGGATGGACAGGTTTTGCAAAGGGAACAAACGAGATGGCCACAGCCAAGCAGGAAGCGGGCGCCAAGAAGGCGGCTACCAAGCAGACCAAGGAAGGCTCGGGCATCCATGCGCCCGTCAAGCCGTCGGGCGATCTGGGCGCGATCGTCGGCAACGACGCGCTGCCGCGCAGCGAGGTGATCAGCAAGGTCTGGGACTATATCAAGAAGAACAACCTGCAGAATCCCGAGAACAAGCGCGAGATTCTCGCCGACGACAAGCTGAAGAAGGTCTTCGGCAAGGACAAGGCGACCATGTTCGAGATGAACAAGTACATCTCGGCGCATCTCAGCAAGGCTTGAACCGACCGGTCGGGGGCACCAGCCGGTGCCCCCGAAGAGTTCGAGCCGCCGGTTGGCGACGCCTTCAGCCCTGCGGCACCGGCAGGCTTCCGATCCCCCGCCCTGCCAGCGGTCTATAGAAGCGGTCGTCGATGGCGGCCGTCGTCGCCACGGCGCCGTCCGGCGTGGATCAGAAACGCTCCAGACGCTTCAGACGGCGCGACCGCTCCAGATTCAGCCTGTCCAGCTTTTCCTGGAAAAAAGCCGCACTCTGCGGCGTCAACCGTCCTCCTTCTGCCGCCTGCTGCTTCAGCGCGGCCTTGCGCAGCTGCTGGAGGTCTTGCCGATAATCCTGATCGATGAAGATGATCGAGGAGAATGGGCGGGCGGTGATATAGCCGTCCAGGTTCGGCCGGACCACGGGCGCCGAACCGACCGCCAAAGCGGCAGAACTGGGTTGCGCCGCCAGCGGCGCTTCCACCAGCAACACGGCTCCCGCAACAATCATCAACGCTGCACGCATGATGTTTCCTTTCCTTCACCCAGCCCGAAAATGACGGTCCAGTTCGAACGGCGACACCGAAGATTGTGTCCCGCCCGATCCTCTACAGCATTCAAATGGCAGTCAATTCCGATTCGCCGCCGCGGTGGATCGATCGCATGCCGCGCCTATCCGCCACGGGAATGCCAGGCGCGCGACGTTGGTGGTGCCCCCGAGAGGACTCGAACCTCCGACCTGCGGTTTAGGAAACCGTCGCTCTATCCGGCTGAGCTACGGGGGCACTGGCGCGGGCGGAGGGATAGGCGAAAGCCGCCCGGTGGGTCAACGACCGCGTTGTCAGCGCCTCGCCGCAGACGGGGCGAAGGTCGGGTGACCGCCCTCAGTCGAGCGACAGGCCGCGCGTCGCGTCGCTGGCGTGGAGCGCACCCGCAGCCGACCGCTCGCCGCGAACCACCACCACGCTGCCGGCGACGATGAGAACTCCTCCGAGCAGCAGCGGCAAGCCCGCCGGATCGCCGAACAGGCCGATGCCCAGGCTGGCCCCGATCAGCGGCTCGATATTGATGAAGACCCCGGCGCTCGCGCTGTCGACGCGGGCCGCGCCATATTGCCAGGCGGCGGTGGCGATGAAGGTCGAGAGCACCCCCTGCCCGACCATCCCGCCCCAGGCGACGGCGGATAGACGCACCGGCGGCAAGCCGTGGAGCAGCAACGCCACTGGCAGCACCACCGCGGTGGCGACCACCAGCGTCACGGCCGGCACGGCCAGCGCCGATTGCGTTACCGGCGCCCGACGCAGCACCAGAAGCCAGCCCAGGAAGATCAGAAGCGATGCCAGCGACAGGGCGATGCCCAACGGAGTGCCCGCGCCGCCGGGCTTGCCCGCGATCAGTGCGGCCCCCGCGGTCGCCGCGGCGACGCCCAGCCACGATGCGCGACTGACCGGCTCGCCCGTCAGTCTGGCGCCGATCGCCACCAGGGCGGGCATGGCTCCGACCAGAAGCGCCGCCAGCGTGACCGTCACGCCGGCCAAGCCTTCGAACTGCACCATGAAGCCTAGCCCGTACAGGGCACCGGCAAGCAGCACCGGCGGCGACCGGAAGAGCGCCCGCCCCTCGCGACTCAGGGCGAAGGGCAGCGCGATCAGGCTGGCGACGGCGAACCGCCACAACACCATATGCGCCGGCGCGATCTCGCGAAGGGCGAGCTTGCCCAGCGGAAAGCCGAGGCCCCAGAAGACGCCCGCCAGCACGAGCGCGGCGAAGGCAAGGCGGCGACTGCCCATGGCGCCGGTCAGTTGAGCTGCTCGGGAGGCGTGACGGGGAGCGGCAGCGGCAGGATCGGCACGCCCTCTTCGACGAGTGCCTTGGCCTCGGCGGGGCTGGCCTGGCCATGGATCGTCGCCTGGGCCTCCTGCCCCAGATGCATCGCACGTGCCCGCGTCGCGAACGCGGAGCCGACCCACTCCGAGTGCTCCAACAGGGCCGCCTGCTTCGCCGCGAGCTCGCGGATCGCGGCCCTTCTGTCGGCGGCCGGACGATCGTCTGCGCGATTGCCCTTCGCTGCCACGGCGGGCGCCATGACCGCCTTCGCCACCTCGCTACTGCCGCACAGGGGGCAGATCAGCCGGCCAGCCTCGCGCTGCTCGTCGAAGGCGGTGGACGAGGCGAACCACGCCTCGAAGACATGGCCTGCGGTACAGCGAAGGTCGAAGACGATCATGACCGACTGATGGGTGCGATGGTGCGCCGGTGGCTCAGGGCGGGGATCCGCGCCCGCACCTCTGCCACCCGCGCCGGATCGAGGGCGATGACGGCGAGCTCGGCCTCTTCCCCCATGTCGAGAAGAACGTCGCCCCATGGATCGACGGCGAGCGAGTGCCCGTAGGTCGCACGGCCGTCCTGATGCACGCCTGTCTGCGCCGCCGCCAGTACGAAGCTTCCCGCTTCGATCGCCCGTGCGCGCAGCAGGACATGCCAATGGGCGGCGCCCGTCGGACGGGTGAAGGCGGCCGGCACGGCGAGAAGGGACGCTCCCGCATCGGTCAACGCCCGGAACAGGTCCGGGAAACGAAGGTCGTAGCAGATTGCGAGGCCCAGCTTGCCCAGCGGAGTATCGACGACGACCGCTTCCTCGCCTGGCGCATAGCTGGCCGATTCCCGCCAGCTTTCGCCCGAGGGCAGATCGACATCGAACAGGTGCATCTTGTCGTAGCGGGCCCGAATGGCGCCATCGGCGTCGATGACGAACGCGCGGTTGGCCAGCCTGCCATCCTCGCGCCGAACGGCCAGCGAACCAAGATGGATCCAGATGCCGTGCCGGACGGCCGCCTCTCGCGCCGAGGCCAGAACCCCGTCGTCCTCCTCCCGGGTGATGGCGCGGGCGGCTCTGGCCCGATCGCGATCGATCAGGTTCGTCATCTCGGGCGTGAACAGCATCGCTGCGCCCTCGCCCGCTGCCCGCTCCGCCGCATCGATGACGAGCCGGGCATTGGCGGCGGGATCGATCCCCGCCGTCATCTGCAACACTGCCGCGTTCACGCCGCCAACAAAGGATCGAGCCCGCCGGCCCGCTCCAGCGCCGCCAGATCGTCCGATCCGCCGATGTGGCGGCCGTCGATGAAGATCTGCGGCACGGTAGTGCGACCGCCGGCGCGCTGGATCATCTCGGCGCGGCGCGGGCCGCCCATCGTGATGTCAAACTGGTCGGGCTCGACCCCCTTGTCGGAGAGCAGCCGCAAGGCGCGCGTGCAATAGGGGCAGAACGCCTTCGTGTAGATTTCGACCTGTGCCATATGGCGGAGGTGTGGCGTGCATGGCCGCTTGTCAATCGTTCGCATCCGCGCCCGCCAGCACGCGCGCCCAGCACAGGATCGTGACGGACCCCGCACCGGCGGCGAGCAGCGCCCGCGTACAGGCAAGGGCCGTCGCTCCGGTGGTATAGACGTCGTCGACCAGGATCACGGACCGCCCCTTGATCGCGGCACGGCGCGACGGACGGACCCGGAACGCGCCGGCCACCATCCGCGCCCGCGCGCGGCGACCCAGCCCTCGCAACAGGCGGGTGGCCCGAAGACGCTCCAGGACGAGCGGATCATGCGCCACCCCGCAGCGCCTGGACAGCGCGGCCGCGATCAGCGCGGCCTGATTGAACCCGCGTCGCCACAGCCTTGCGCGATGGAGCGGCACCGGGATCAACAGGTCCGCGCCTTCGGGCACCAGCCTGACCATCGCGCGTGCCATCGTGCCGGCGATGGCGATACGGCCGCCATGTTTCAGCCGCACCGCAAGCGATCCCGCCACATCGCCATAGGCGACCGCGGCACGGACGCCGGCATGGCGGGGCGGCGCGGCGGCGCATGACGCGCACACTGCCCCCTCGCCACGGTCGAAGGCGAACGGCACATGACATGCGGCACACCAGGGTGGCGCGATGAAGCGCAGCTTGCCCCAACAGGTCGCGCAGAAGCGATGGTCCTCGCCGACCGGCGTCCCGCAGCCGGCGCAGCGCGGCGGCAGGACGTAATCCACCGCCCAGCGCAGCGGCGAGGTGAGGCGATGCAACATGGATCGCTTGTCGCCGCGGTCACCGCGCGGCACAAGCCGCACCATGTCCGTTCCCGACATCTTCGATCGCGCAGTGCGACGCCGGCGGCGCGACCGCGCATTGCAGGATTTCGGCGCGCATGACTTCCTGCGCGCAGCCATGCTGGACGGTATCGCCGAGCGCCTCGATGCCGTCACCCGCGATTTCGCCGAGTTTCTCGATATAGGCTGCTACGATGGCGGCTTCCTGCCGCCGCCCGCTGCGCGGATCGCACGGCTGGATCCGGGCTATCGGTTCGCGCAGCGGAGCGGCGGCGTCCAGGGGGACGAGGACCGGTTGCCGTTCGCCGACGGCAGCTTCGACTGCGTGATCAGCGCCGGCGTGCTCGATCAGGTCGGGGACCTGCCCGGCGCGTTGACGCTCGCGCGTCGCGTGCTGCGGCCGGACGGGCTGTTCCTCGCCGCGTTCGTCGGCGCGGGCTCCTTTCCGATGCTGCGGCGCGCCCTGGCGGAGGGCGAGCGCGACCGGCCAGTGGCGCGACTGCATCCGCAGGTCGACGTGCGCTCCGCCGGCGATCTGCTGATGCGGGCGGGGTTCGCCCTGCCGGTGGCGGACGTGGAGACGCTCAGCATCGGCTACCCGCACCTCTTCCGCCTGATCGAGGACCTGCGCGGTATGGGCGGCACGAGCATCCTCGCCGACCGTCATCCGCTGTCGCGCGACGCGCTGGCCCGCGCCGCCACGGCGTTCGCCGGGATGGCCGGCCCGGACGGGCGAGTCCGCGAGCGGGTCGAGATCCTGTTCCTGACCGGCTGGGCGCCCGATCCGAGCCAGCCCAAGCCGGCCCGGCGGGGCAGCGGCACAGCGTCGCTGGCGCAGACCTTGGGGAGCAGACCCTGAGGGAGAGAATGTGGTGCCCCTGGCCGGACTCGAACCAGCATGCCTCGCGGCGTTCGATTTTGAGTCGAATGCGTCTACCAATTTCGCCACAGGGGCAGCGAACAGGGGCTCGCTAGCCGAGGGGCCCTGAGACCGCAAGCCGCGTCGCTCAATTGCGTGGCGGTTGCCGGCGATAGGACAGGGCCTCGGCGACATGGATGCGCCCGACCTCTTCGGCGCCTGCCAGATCGGCGATGGTGCGGGCGACGCGGAAGATCCGGGTATAGCCTCTCGCCGTCAGCCGCATCGCCGCGGCGGCATGGGCAAGCAGCTCGCGCCCGGCCGCGTCGGGCGTGGCCACGGCATCGAGTAGCGGTCCGTCCGCTTCCGCGTTGGTTCGCGCCGCATGGCCGGCAAAGCGCGTCCGCTGGAGCGATCGCGCGTCCGCCACCCGGGCGGCGATCTCCGCCGACCCCTCGGCGGGTACCGACAGCATCAGATCGGCGGCGCTGACGGCCGCCACGTCGACATGAAGGTCGATCCGGTCGAGGAGCGGCCCAGAGACCTTCGCCTGATAGTCCGCGGCGCACCGGGGCGCGCGGGCGCAGGCGAGCGCCGCATCGCCCAGATGCCCGCACCGGCACGGATTCATCGCCGCGATCAACTGCACCCTCGCCGGGAACGTGACGTGCGCATTGGCGCGGGCCACGGTTACCGTCCCCGTCTCGAGCGGCTGGCGGAGCGAGTCGAGCACGGCGCGATTGAACTCGGGTAGTTCGTCGAGGAACAGGACCCCCAGATGCGCAAGGCTGACCTCGCCCGGCTTAACCTTCAATCCGCCGCCGGTGAGGGCAGCCATCGACGCCGAATGGTGCGGCGCCCGGAAGGGACGCGCGCGTGTCAGCCGACCGCCGGCCAGCGTCCCGGCGACGGACTGGACCATCGAAACCTCCAGGGCCTCCGCGGGATCGAGCGGGGGCAGGATGCCGGGCAGGCAGGCGGCCATCAACGACTTGCCCGCGCCCGGAGGACCACAGAACAGCAGATTGTGCCCGCCGGCCGCCGCAATCTCGAGCGCGCGCTTGGCGGTCTCCTGCCCTTTGACCTGGCGCAGGTCCGGGCCGGATGGCACCTCTTCCATTCCCCCGGGCTGCGGTGCCGGCAACAGTCCGTGGCCTCTGAAATGATTGATGATCGCGAGGAGGTCGGGCGCCGCGAGCACCTCGACCGAACCCGCCCAGGCCGCCTCCGCACCCTGGGAGGCGGGGCAGATCAGACCCTTCCCTTCGGCCCCGGCATGCAAGGCCGCAAGCAGCACGCCCGGCGATGGAGCGATCCGACCGTCGAGTCCCAGTTCGCCGACCACGACGAAGTCCGCCAGCGCCTCGGCATCGACCACGCCCATCGCGGCGAGAAGCGCCAGCGCGATCGGCAGATCGAAATGGGACCCCTCCTTCGGCAGGTCCGCCGGCGACATGTTCACCGCGATCCGCTTCGGCGGCAGCGCGAGACCCATCGCGGCGATCGCCCCCCGCACCCGCTCGCGGCTCTCGCCGACCGCCTTGTCCCCCAGGCCGACGACGTTGAAGGCCGGCAGGCCGGCGATGAGCTGCACCTGTACCTCGACGGCGCGTGCTTCCAGCCCCAGATACGCCACCGTCGCCACGATCGAAGTCATCGCCGTCCCCCCGCCCCGCTCTTAGCGACAGGGGTCGACCCAAGGGAATGGCGGAGCGGTGCCCGGAACGGGACAGCCGATTGACTTGGCGGGTCTGCGCCTCTATGCGCCAGCCAACAAAGGCCGTCCCACGGGCGGCCCTTTTTCGTTGTAGATGAATTTGCCGAGGAATGAACGATGAAGCGCACCTTCCAGCCGAGCAACCTGGTGCGGGCTCGCCGCCACGGCTTCCGCGCGCGGATGGCGACGGTGGGCGGCCGTGCGGTGATCCGGGCGCGTCGCGCCCGCGGTCGCAAGAAGCTGTCGGCCTGACCATGCTGACTCGCCGCCGGGATTTCCTGGCGGCGAATGCAGGGCGGCGGGCGCCGATGCCCGGTTTCGTCCTGCTCGTACAGTCCCGCGACGACGGCGATGCGATGATGCGCGTCGGCTATACCGTCACCAGGAAGATCGGCAACGCGGTCGTCCGCAACCGCATGAAGCGCCGCTTCCGGGAACTGGCGCGCGAAATCTTGCCGACGGCGGGGATCAGCGGCGCCGATCATGTGCTGATCGGCCGCAGCGGCGGGATCGAACGGGATTTCGCCAGCCTCCGCTCGGAGCTCGCCAAGGCCCTGCGCAAGGTGGCGCGGTGAGCCGGGCGGGCGATCCCGAGGGCTCGCCCGGCCTCGCCGACCGGGGGGCAGGATCGGCCGAATCGGCCACGCGATCCGACAAGACCTTGCGCGCGAACGATCCTACCGGCCTGGGCGCGACGATCCTGATCTGGCTCGCCCGGGCATGGCAATTGGGTCCCTCGCTGGTGCTTCCGCCATCCTGCCGGTACGATCCCTCCTGTTCGGCCTATGCAATCACCGCCCTTCGCCGCTATGGCGCGCTCAAAGGGGGCTGGCTTGCCGTGAAGCGCATCGCGCGCTGTCATCCATGGGGGGGCCACGGCCCGGACCCGGTTCCCTGACCGACTGACCAACCCGATTGGGACACAACGATACCGTGAAAGACGATCGCCAGAATTTCGTGCTGTTCGCGGTCATCGCGGCGCTGATCCTGTTCGGCTGGCCGCTGATCCAGAACCGATTCTTCCCCACCGCCAATCCGCCCGCGACCAAGATCGAGAAGGGCAAGCAGGTCGCCCTTCCCAAGCCCGGCGCCGATCCGACCGCCGACAGCCCCGCCGCGATCCGCGACCGGCAGCAGGTGTTGGCGGAGACTCCGCGGGTGCGGATCGAAACGCCCGCGCTCAAGGGCTCGATCAACCTGCGCGGGCCGCGCATCGACGACCTGGTACTGACCCGTTACAACGAGACGGTCGCCAAGGACTCCGCGCCGATCCGGCTGCTGTCGCCTGCCGGTGCGCCAGAGGCCTATTTTGCCGGCTTCGGCTGGCGTGCCGAGGGACTCAACCCGCCGGGCGCCAACACCGTATGGACCGCCTCCGCGCCCGTGCTCGCTCCCGGCAGGCCGGTGCGACTGGAAGCGGCGAATGCGACCGGTCAGCGCTTCCGCATCGAGATCGCGGTCGATCAGGACTATCTGTTCACCATCCGCCAGACGGTGATGAATGCCGGGAGCGCGCCGGTCACGGTGGCGCCCTATGGCTATGTGAACCGCATCGGCGTGTCGAAGGATCCGGACAGCTGGACGATCCATACCGGACCCATGTCGGTCAACAACGGTGCGGCGCAGTATTCGACCAACTTCAAGGATCTGGCTCAAGGTCCGCAGCGCTTCACCACGCAGGGCGGCTGGCTGGGCTTCACCGACAAATACTGGCTGACCGCGCTGGTGCCCGATGCGCAGCAGGCCTTCGACGGCCAGTTCCGCGCCGGTGCCAATACCAGCTTCCAGGCAGACTACAGCGTCGCGCCGCGCATCCTTCAGCCCGGCCAGGCGCTGACCGAAAGCGCGCGCTTCTTCGCGGGCGCCAAGGAAGTGGCGCTGCTCGACCGCTATACCGATCAGGGGATTGTCGCGAAGCTCGACTATGCGATCGACTGGGGCTGGTTCCGGCTGGTCGAGAAGCCGATCTTCTACGTGCTCGACTGGCTGTTCCGGATGGTCGGCAATTTCGGCGTGGCGATCATCCTCTTGACGCTGATGATCCGTGCGCTGCTCTTCCCGATCGCGCAGCGCCAGTTCGCCTCCATGGCCGCGATGCGTGCGCTTCAGCCCAAGATGAAGGCGCTGCAGGAGCGGTACAAGGACGATAAGCAGCGCCTGCAGCAGGAGGTGATGGCCCTCTACAAGACCGAGCGGGTCAACCCGCTGGCCGGCTGCCTGCCGACGCTGATCCAGATTCCGATCTTCTACGCGCTGTACAAGGTGCTGCTGCTGACGATCGAGATGCGGCACCAGCCCTTCGTGCTGTGGATCAAGGATCTGTCCGCGCCCGATCCGCTGACCCCGGTCAATCTGTTCGGCCTGCTCGCCTTCACCCCGCCGCACTGGCTGGGCATCGGCGTGGTGCCGATTATCCTCGGCATCAGCATGTACTTCCAGTTCAAGCTCAATCCGCAGGCGATGGACGAGACGCAGCGCCAGGTCTTCGCGATCCTGCCCTGGGTGCTGATGTTCGTGATGGCGCCCTTCGCGGTCGGCCTCCAGGTCTACTGGATCACGACGAACTGCGTCTCGATCCTTCAGCAGCGGCTCCTCTATGCGCGGCATCCGGGGCTGAAGCAGCCGGTGGCGAAATGAGCGAGCAGCCTCCCCATGCGGATCATGGGGAGGGCGCGGCCGAGGCCCCCTTCCCGCCCGAACTCGTCGAAGCCGCCCGCAAGCTCTTCGCCGGCCCCGTCTCCTTTCTGAAGTCGGCGCCGAAGCTGGAGCACCTGCCGGATCCCGTCGTGCCCGAAGTGGCCTTTGCCGGGCGTTCCAACGTCGGCAAGTCCTCGCTCCTCAACGCCCTGACGAACCGGAACGCGTTGGCGCGCACCTCCAACACGCCCGGCCGCACGCAGGAGCTGAACTTCTTCGACGTCGGTCAGCCCCTCGCGATGCGCCTCGTCGACATGCCGGGCTACGGCTTCGCCAAGGCGCCGAAGGACATGGTCCGCCAGTGGCGCTACCTGGTCAACGACTTCCTGCGCGGCCGGCAGGCGCTCAAGCGCGCCCTCGTGCTGATCGACTCGCGCCACGGCATCAAGGATGTCGATCGCGAGATCCTGACCATGCTCGACAAGGCGGCGGTCAGCTATCGCGTCGTCCTTACCAAGGCCGACAAGGTCAAGGCGACCGAGCTGGCGGCAGTGCTCGCCCGCACCGAGGAGGAGGCACGCAAGCGCCCGGCCGCCCATCCGGCGATCATCGCCACCAGCTCGGAGGGGGGCATGGGCATCGCCGAGCTACGCGCCGCAGTGCTCGAGGCCGCGCAGCTGTGATCGCCGCCGTGGAAGAGGTAGCCGATCAGAGCCTCTTCTCCTACGGCACCTTGCAGGATCCGTCCGTCCAAATCGCCACCTTCGGCCGCCTGCTCACCGGTCAGCGCGACGCGCTGGCCGGCTGGCGGATCGCAACCGTACAGATCCGCGACCCTGACGTGCTGGCGACCAGCGGCATGGCGGAGCATCTCGCGCTCGTCCCCGATGCCGAGGCGCCTGCCGTGCACGGAGCCGTCTTCCTCCTCACCCGCGCGGAACTGGCGGCGGCCGACGTCTACGAGAGCGAGCACTACCGGCGCGAGTGGATCAGGCTCGTCTCGGGGCGCCACGCCTGGGTCTATGTGAAGGCCTGAGTGCATCGGCCGGCGCGGCTCGGTTGCCGAGCCCCGGTGCAGCGGCTACCCCATCGGCCATGAAGCTCATCATCGGCAACAAGGCCTATTCCTCCTGGTCGCTGCGCGGCTGGCTCGCCTGCAAGCAGGCGGGCGTTTCCTTCGAGGAAGTGGTCGTGCCGCTCTACGACGCCGAGTGGGACAGGCGGCGACAGGGCGACGAGTTCGCCCCCTCGTCGGGCAAGGTCCCGATCCTGTGGGACGGGGACGCGGTGGTCTGGGACAGTCTTGCCATCGTCGAATATCTCGCCGACAAGGTCGGCCGTGACCGCTTCTGGCCGGCCGACGATGCGGCGCGGGCCATGGCCCGATCGATGGCCGCGGAGATGCACTCCTCCTTCCAGGCACTGCGCCGCAAGCATCCGATGAACATCCGGCAGATCCATCCTCCCGCGCGCCCGGACGAGGACGTCATGGTCGATATCGCGCGGATCATGGAACTCTGGGCGCAGGCGCGCGCCCGGTTCGGCGGGTCCGGCGACTTCTTGTTCGGGGATTTCGGCGCGGCCGACATCATGTTCGCGCCGGTGGTTACCCGCTTCGTCACCTATCAACTCCCGGTCGCCCGCTTCGCCGCCGCCTATATGGAAGCGATCCTCACGCATCGCTGGATGCAGGACTGGATCGCCGGCGCGCAGGAAGAGGAATGGGTGCTCGAACGGTACGAGCAGGCAGCAGGCGCGTGATCGATCCGGTCGCGCTCGCCGCGGCGCTGATCCGGGCGGACAGCATCACGCCGGCGCGCGGGGCGGTCTTCGACGTGCTGGAAGCGGCATTGCAGCCGCTGGGCTTCGCCATCGATCGCTTCGTCGTCGGCGAGGCACCCGATGGCCCCGTCGAGAATTTGCTCGCCGTGCGCGCCGGTACGGGTCGCCACCTTGCCTTTGCCGGGCATGTCGATGTGGTCCCTCCCGGAGAAGGCTGGACCGGATCGCCTTGGTCGGGCGAGGTCCGGGCCGGCCTCCTCTACGGGCGCGGAGCGGTCGACATGAAGGGCGCGATCGCCGCCTTCGTCGCCGCCGCGGCGCAAGAGGATCGCGCACCGCTCAGCCTGATCATCACCGGTGACGAGGAGGGTCCGGCCACCTACGGCACGGTCGCGCTGATCGCACGCATGGCCGCGCGCGGCGTCGCGCCCGACCTGTGTCTGGTCGGGGAACCCACCTCCGCGCAGCGGCTCGGCGACACGATCAAGATCGGCCGACGCGGCTCGGTCAATATCTGGCTGTCGCTGGAAGGTCGGCAGGGGCATGTCGCCTATCCCCACCTGGCCGACAATCCCGTACCCCGGCTGGTCGCGATGCTGGCCGAGATCGATGCGGTCGTCCTCGATCATGGAAATCGCTGGTTTCAGCCGTCGAACATCGAGATCACCGACCTCTATGTCGGCAATCCCGCCACCAACGTCATCCCGGCGCGGGCAGAGGCGCGGATCGCGATCCGCTTCAATGACGAGCATCGGGGCGAGGCGCTCGTCGCCCGCATGGCTGACATCGCCGCACGTCACGGCGGTCAGGCACGCGCGCGCATCTCGGGCGAGGCCTTCCTGACGCCGCCCGGTGCCTTGTCGGAACAGGTTGCCGGGGCGATCACGCGGCATACGGGGCTCACGCCCGAACTGTCGACCACCGGCGGAACGTCCGACGCCCGCTTCCTGTCGCGCCTGTGCCCCACGGTCGAGTTCGGGCTGCTCAACGCCACCATGCATCAGGTCGACGAAGCGGTGGCCGTCGAGGACGTGATGACCCTGACCGCCATCTACGCGGACATCATCCGCAGCGTGGCCGCCTGAGGACGATGTAGAGCGCACCCAGTCCGCCGTGCCGCGGATGGGCGCCGCGCACGGCGGCGATGGCATCGGCATGGCGGGAGGCTGCGATCCAGTCCGCCACGGCCGCGCGGATCGCGCCGCGGGCATGCGGACGCTCGCTGTCCGGCCGTGGCGGCTTGCCGGTCACGAGCAGCAACACGCGATCCCCACGCCGGATCGCCCGGTCGAGGCCCTGGTCCAGCAGGGCATGGGCCGATGCCAGCGTGTGGCCGTGCAGATCGATCGAGCTGTCGGGTAGCACGATCCCGCGGGTCAGCTTGCGGTTCCAGGATGCATCGAGCGTATTGGCAGCGGCCACAGGGCGCGGCGGTGTGGGCGCCGTTCGCGCGGTGCGCACCGACATTCTTGGCGGCTCCCGAGCGGGCGGCGTGACAGCCTTGGCCGGAGCCGAAGCCGGCGTCATTTTGGGGGCCGGGGCAGCCATCGCGCGTATCGGTCTGACCGAGGCCATAACCCGCCCCCAGGCTTCCGCCTCGTCAGGGCGTAGGCGTCGCACCTGCCGCTCCCTGGCTAGCGCCGAGCCGGGCGAGCGTTCCGATCGGCACCAACAGAAAGGCCGTACCGCGAGCCGACATACCCCCCGCGACGGTGGCTGCCATGGGCCCCGCACCCCAGAAGGTGTCGAAGCGGTTCGCGCCCTTGATCGCGCCGCCGGTGTCCTGCGCGACCCAGAGCCCGGTCGCATCGGCGCGATCGGCCGAGAGGAAGATCGGAGCTCCCAAGGGCACGAACTTCGGATCGGCCGCGACGCTGACCTGCCCCGTCACCGCATATCCCATTGCGCCCTGCGGCGGACCATCGAGTTCGCGGAAGAAGACGAAGCTCTTGTTCTCCCGCATCAGTGCGCGCCCCTGATCGGGGTTGGCGCGCAGCCACGCGACGATCCCCTGCATCGACGCCTGTCCCGGTGCAAGCAGGTTACGCTGGCGCATCAGGCTGCCGATCCCGGTATAGGAACGGCCGTTCTGCGTATCATAGCCGATCCGCAGGATGGCGCCGTCCGGCAGACGTACGCGACCCGAACCCTGGATCTGCAGGAAGAAGACCTCGACCGGGTCGGCCGCCCAGGCCAGCACCGGCGCGGTGCGCGCGATCGCGCCCTCCTCGATCTGCGTCCGGTCGTAATAGGGGACAAGCGTCGTACCGCTGACCCGCCCCCGTACCTTCTTGCCCTTCAGATCATCGGAGAATTGCGCCAGATCGACGTCGATCAGGTCGGTCGGTCGACCGTAGATCGGCACCTCATAGCCGCTTCGGCGATCGAGCGAGCCGCGGATCTCGGGCTCGTAATAGCCGGTCGCAAACGCCTTGCCGTCGCCGACCTGCACGGCCTCGAACCATTGCGCGAAGAAGGCGCGCGCATCGCCGCCGGCTCCCGCCGCCGCGCATGCGCCTTGCCAGTCGGCGCCCCGGGTCAGGCCGGACTGATCGGTGCGTCGCATCAGCCCCGGGCAGGATCGCGCGAAGGCCGCGCGCGCCGCCTCGGCCTGAACCGCGGTGATCGGCAGCGAGGCGATCGGCGGTCCGGCAAGCACCCCGGAGGCCGCCGCGGACGTCGCTGCTGCGGGAACGAACGCCGGCTGCGCCGGCAGCGGCACGGATCCGACGATCTGTCCGGTCGCGCCCCTGATGTCCTGCGCGGCCTCATCGCGAACAAGATGGTGGCGAGGCCGCTCAACACTCGCCCTCGGTGCCTCGACGCCGGGCCTGGCGGGCGGAACGAACCCGCCGACGCATCCGCCGATCGCGAGCGCGAAGGACAGCCCGCCCCAGCGGGCCGCCCATGACCACACCACCCGTATCCGCAAGATCACGCCTCGTCTGTGTCGGCGAGCGTCCAGTTCGGATCGGCGCTCTTCAGCGTCCGGGTGAACGTCCAGACATCGTGCGAGTCGACCGCGTCGGTCAGCGAGCCCGCAACCACCTGGCCTTCGGCATTCCGCGTCACCGCGGCGATATCGGCATCGAAGCGGATCGTGATCCGCGCCTCGCGCCCTTCGACCTGCGCATCGACGATCGTCGCCCGCTCGATGGTCACGAGCCGGTTCTCCAGCGTCTCGCCGGCAGCCTTGCGCGCCGCGATCGACTCGGCAAACGCCGCCCGGACATCGGGTTCGACCAGCGCGGCCAACGCCGCCTCGTCCCCGCGCCAGAAGGCCTCGAGGATCATGCGGTACGCGCCCTTGGCACCGTCGAGGAACCGGGCGACCTCGAAGCCGGGCTCGCCCGACACGATCGCACGCAGGCCCGGCTCTGCCCGCGGCTCGATATTGCGGTCGGTGCGCTCGCGCGGCTCGGCGACCACGTCCACCGTGCGCGCAGCCGGGGCGATTGCCGGGCGATCCTCGGCAGCCCGCGGCAGCGGCTGTTGCTCGTGCCCGGTACGCTTGCCGAGCACGCCATAGAGGCGGAGCGCCACGAAGGCGGCGATCATGGCGAACACAACTACGTAGAGCACTGGGCCTCCGATCTTCGCGCCAACATAGGCGCAACGCCGCGGCTATTCAAACCCGGCCCGTTGAAACTGCACCGGGGCGCTGCTAGGCGCGCCCGACCGGATCGAACGCGCGGACTCGCCGCTTCGCTCCCCCGTTATCGTGAAGGAAGAACGACATGGACGATCTGGACACCGGCGCATCGCAGCAGCCCCTGGGCAACGGCGCCGACACCGCACCCGCCGCGGGCCTGATCTCCCAATATGTCAAGGATCTCTCCTTCGAGAATCCGAATGCGCCGGCGATCTTCCAGAGCCAGGCGCAGCCGGCGATCGACGTGCAGTTCAACATCGGCGCGACCCAGGTTGCGGACGAGGTGCATGAGGTGGTGCTGAAGATCGACGTCCGCGCCGAGGTCGACAACCAGGTCGCCTTCATCGTCGACCTGTCCTTCGCCGGCCTGTTCGGCTTCCGCAACGTGCCGGCCGACCAGATCCAGCCCTTCATGCTCGGCGAGGCTCCGCGCCTGCTGTTCCCGTTCGCCCGCCGCGTGCTGGCCGATGCGGTGCGCGACGGCGGCTTCCCGCCGCTGCTGCTGGAGCCGATCGATTTCGGCCAGCTCTACCTCCAGCAGGCCCAGCAGCAGCCGAACACGACCGAAGTCGGTCAGGCCTGATCCGCCGCTGATCCATGAACCTTTCCAAGGCGCTGGGCTCGGTCGGCGGGCTGACGCTGGCCAGCCGCGTCTTGGGACTGGTGCGCGACGCCTTGTTCGCGCGCTTCGTCGGCGCAGGCTTCGCGTCCGACGCCTTCCTGATCGCCTTTCGGCTGCCCAACATGTTCCGCGCCCTGTTCGCGGAAGGGGCGTTCTCGGCCGCCTTCATCCCGATGTTCAACCGCAAGGTCGCCGAAGCGGGCAGTGACGGCCTGCCGCAGGGCGTTCGCTTCGCGGAGGACGCGCTTTCGGTCCTGCTGCCGATCCTGATCCTGATGACCGCCGCGGTCGAGGTCGCGGCCTATCCGGCGACCTGGCTGCTCACCTGGGGCTTCAACGACGCGACGCCGGCGCAGTTCGCCTATGTGGTCGAGCTCTGCCGGCTGACCTTCCCCTATCTGCTGCTCATCAGCCTGGTCTCGCTGTTCGGCGGCATCCTCAACTCGCTCCATCGCTTCTGGGTCGCCGCCGCCGCGCCGATCCTGCTCAACCTGACGCTGATCGTCGCCCTGCTCGTCTTCCATGCCGAGACCCCGCTGCTGACCGCGCGGAACCAGGCGATCGCCGTCACTCTCTCGGGCGCGCTCCAGCTTCTCTGGCTCTGGTGGGCGTGCAGGCGCGCGGGCGTGTCGCTGCGGCTGAAGGCCCCCCGCCTGTCGCCGGACGTGAAGCGACTCCTCGCGCTGATCTGGCCCGCGGCGGCAGGCGCCGGCGCGGTCCAGATCAACCTCGTCATCTCCACCGCCCTCGCCGCGCGCATGCTGGAGCACGGTTCGGTCACCTATATCTATATGGCCGACCGGCTGAACCAGCTGCCGCTTGGCCTGGTCGGCATCGGTCTCGGCACGGTGCTGCTGCCCACCATCTCCCGCCTGCTCGGCAAGGGCGACGAGGCTGGCGCGATGGAGACCCAGAATCGCGGGATGGAGCTGGCGCTGTTCCTGACCCTGCCGGCAACGGTCGCGCTGATCATCTGCGGCCTGCCGATCGTCGCCGCCCTGTTCCAGCACGGCGCATTCTCCGCGACCGACTCGGTCGCGACGGCGCAGGCGCTCGCCGCCTTCTCGATCGGCTTGCCGTCCTACATCCTCGTGAAGGTGCTGACGCCCGGCTACTATGCCCGGTCGGACACGCGCACGCCGGTCCGCTATGCGACCGTGTCGATGGCGGTGAACCTGATCCTCAATCTCGCGCTGATCGTGCCGCTCCGGCATATGGGACCGCCGCTCGCGACCGCCATCGCCTCCACGGTCAACGTCGCGCTCCTCTATCGTACGCTCGTGCAGCGAGGGCATTTCCAGGCGGACGCGCAATTGCGCCGCCGGGCGCCGCGCCTCGCCCTTTCCGCCCTGCTGATGGGCGCGGCGATGTGGTTCCTCAACGACCTCTTCCACCCCTTCGTCACCGGCAGCACGATCGAGCGCTGGGGCGCCATGGCGGCGCTGGTCGCCACCGGCGTCCTCGTCTATGCGGCGGCGGTGTTCGTAACGGGGGCGGTCCGACCGGCGGACCTAAAGCGCCTGATCCGCCGCCCCGCCTTGAAGGAATAATCGACGTGCGTATCGTTTCCGGCATCCAGACGACCGGCAATCTCCATCTCGGCAATTATCTGGGGGCGATCCGGCAGTGGGTGGCGATGCAGGAACAGGGGGATGCCCTGTTTTTCCTTGCGGACCTGCACTCGTTGACGATCGCCATCGACCCCGCCGAACGCGCGGCGACCACGATCGAGATGGCCGCGACCCTGCTTGCTGCCGGGATCGATCCTGACCGCGCGATCCTGTTCAACCAGGCCCGTGTCCCCGCGCATGCCGAGCTGTGCTGGATCCTGCAGGGGACGGCGCGGATGGGGTGGCTGGGCCGCATGACCCAGTGGAAGGACAAGGCGGGCAAGAACCGGGACAGCGCCTCGGTCGGTCTCTTCACCTATCCGGTTCTGCAGGCGGCGGACATCCTCGCCTATCAGGCGACGCATGTTCCCGTGGGTGACGACCAGAAGCAGCATCTGGAGCTGGCGCGCGACATCGCGATCAAGTTCAACACCGATTTCGGCGTCGAACTGTTCACCTTGCCGGAGCCTTATATCTCGCCGGCGGCGCCGCGGATCATGTCGCTGCGCGACGGCAGCGCCAAGATGTCCAAGTCCGACCCCTCCGACGCCTCGCGAATCAACCTGACCGACACGGATGACATGATCGCGCAGAAGCTGCGCAAGGCACGCACCGACGCCGAGCCGCTGCCGGCGACCATGGCGGCGCTGGCGGATCGCGCGGAGGCGCGGAACCTCGTCACCATCTTCGCGGCTCTGGAGGGGAGCGCACCGGACGCGGTGCTCGCGCGCTTCGAAGGTCAGGGCTTCGGTACGTTCAAGCCCGCCCTTGCCGACCTCGCCATCGCCGTGCTCGGCCCGATCCGTGCGCGGCTCGTCCAGCTGCTCGACGACCGCGCCGCGGTCGCCGCCGTTCTGGAGCGCGGGGCCGAGCGGGCTCGGTCGCTCGCGGCGCCGACGCTGCTGGCTGCCCAGCGCGCGGTCGGGCTGCAAGTCTGATCCCGCGCCGCCAGCAGGCGGTGACGACCGACAGCAGGTAGGCCAGCACCATCCGCATCCGGCGGACGGCGCCACCGGTCACGCGCCGAGTTCCCGCATCAGCAGCCGCACGGCCGAGTCGACCTCGCGATCGCTATCGCGCAGCTCCTCGATCCGACGCACCGCATGGATGACGGTGGAGTGATCGCGGCCGCCGAACTTGCGGCCGATCTCCGGCAACGATCGCGTCGTCATCCGCTTGGCGAGATACATGGCGATCTGTCGCGGCCGCGCGACCGCGCGTGCGCGCCGCGCCGAGACCAGATCGAGCGGCTTCAGCTCGAAATGATGGGAGACCGCCTTCTGGATCTCGTCGATCGTCACCCGCCGCTCGGCGCCGCGCAGCGCCTCGCCCAGCGTCTGGACGGCGAAATCGAGATCGAGGCGTTCTCCGGTCAGCTGCGAATAGGCGACGACGCGGTTGAGCGCGCCCTCGAGCTCGCGGATGCTGTTGTGGATTCGCGCAGCGATCAGATCGAGGACCTCGCCGGGTATCTCTGCCGCGGGCATCTCGCCGGCCCGCTGAGCGAGGATGGCGCGCCGCAGGGTGACGTCCGGCGCCCTGATGTCGGCGACGAGACCGGCGGACAGGCGGCTGACGATGCGCGGCTCGACTCCGTCGAGCGACTGGGGCGACCGGTCCGCAGCGATCACCAGTCGCTTGCCGGCGCCGACCAGCTCGTTGATCGTATGGAAGAACTCTTCCTGGGTCGCGTCCTTGCCGGCGATGAACTGCAGGTCGTCGATCAGCAGCAGATCGGCCGAGCGGAGCCGCGCCTTGAACGCGAAGGTGTCCCGCGCCCGCATCGCCGCGACGAATTCGAACATGAAGCGCTCGGCCGACATGCACAGCACGACCGCGTCCGGATGCGCGGCGATGAAGGCATGGCCGATGGCATGCATTAAATGGGTCTTGCCCTGCCCGGTCGCGGCATGGAGGAACAGCGGAGAGAAGCGCGGCACGCCCGGCTCGGCGATCGCCCGCGCCGCGTTGCAGGCCACCCGATTCGACGCGTCGCCCACGAAGCGGTCGAAGGTCAGCCGCGAATCGAGCGCGGGCCGCTCGATCGGCGCACCGGCCGCACGCAGCGCGACCGCCGGGACGGGCGCGGGCTGCGGCGCAGCAGCCGGAGCTGCCGGCAATATGGTGATCGCGGCAGACGACGGCGCCGGCACGGTCTCGCCATCCCCCTCTCCGGCGAGCATCAGCGCGATCGGCTGGGGGCCGGGCAGGCGAGTCTCGATCACGACATTCTGCACTTCGGGCAGGATCTGCCGGAACTCCATGTGCAGCCGGTCGGCGTAATGGCTGCGCACCCAGTTCGTCATGAATGCCGATGGCAGCGCCAGCCGGACGACATCGGGCTCGTCCCCCTCGATCAGCTGGATCGGCTTGAGCCATTGATCGAACAGGCGCGTGCCCGCCGTCTCGCGCAACGACGAACGCACGCGCGCCCAGGCCTTCGCCTGTTCGCTCGCCGATCCTCGCTGCCAATGGCTCACGCACGCACTCCCTCTTCGGCGAAAGCAGGTGCTTCGCCGTTCTTCCGATCACACAGGCAACAAGCCCCCGTTGGGCATCCCGAGGAATGCCCGGCCCTTGCTCAAATGCTGTCATGGCGCCCGGTGGTCACCGATGGCGTGGGGGCATTTATGAAGGTCGCGCGAGTCCAATCAAGCCCGCCGTCGGCCATAAAATTGAAATAAAGCGGATTGACACGCCCAACCCCGCAGAAATCCGTCAAACTTTCTTATAAGCCCTTGATATCACGTACTTTTCTTGGCGTTTTGTTGGACCTTTCCTACCGGAATCTGAGCTTTTCCGCCATTTCTGGCGAGGGGCTGCTTGGTTCCCGCGCACGCACGAAAAAACCCGCCGGAAATGCTTCCGGCGGGTCGTTCGATTTCAGCCTTGAGGGCGTGTCAGGCGAGCGCCGACACCCGCTTTGTGAGGCGCGAGAACTTCCGGCTGGCGGTGTTCTTGTGGAGCACGCCCTTCGCCACACCGCGCTGCAGCTCCGGCTGCACCGCCGCCAGCGCTTCGGTCGCAGCGGCCTTGTCGCCCGACAGCAGCGCTGCCTCGACCTTCTTCACGAAGGTCCGGATACGACCGACGCGGGCACCGTTGATCTCGGCACGACGCGCGTTGCGACGGATACGCTTCTTGGCTTGCGGCGTGTTCGCCATCGACAGTCCCTTAAAATCCAGAAATGAAAAGGGAGCGCGAGACAAGCCTCACGCTCACCGGTTGGTGGCGCCTTATCGCCTCTGGTCGCTCCGGTCAACCATGGCCGCGGCTAGCCGCGCTGGCAGCGGGCGCACCAGAAGGTCGACCGGCCCGATTCGCTCCGCCGTCTGACGGCGGCTCCGCAGGAGCATGGGTCGCCCTCTCGCCCATAGACCAGGAACTGCTTGGAGAAATAGCCGAGCTCGCCGTCGGGAGCGGCGAAGTCGCGCAGTGTCGATCCGCCCGCATCGATCGCCGCGAGCAGGACGGCACGCACCGAATCGATCAGCCGCTCGAGACGGGGCAGCGCGATCCGTCCCGCGGCCCGCGAGGGCGCGATCCGGGCCATATGCAGCGCCTCGCAGACATAGATGTTGCCGAGGCCTGCGACGATCCGCTGGTCGAGCAGCATCGCCTTGATCGGCGCCGACCGGCCGTCGAGCGCGGCCAGCAGGTAGTCGGCGGTGAAATCCGGACCGAGCGGCTCCGGGCCCATCGCCCCGAATGCCGGATAGGCTCCGATTGTCCCGGTCGGCACGATGTCGAGAAAGCCGAAGCGCCGCGGGTCGTTCAGCGCCAGGCGACGACCGGCCGCGGTGTCGATCAGCAGATGGTCGTGCGCGATGGTGTCGCCCGGGTCGACGCGCCAGCGTCCCGACATGCCGAGGTGGAAGATCAGCGTATCGTCGCGATCGGTCGCGATCAGCCCGTATTTCGCCCGCCGCCCCAGGCCGGTGACGACGGCCCCTTCGAGCCGCTGCCGCAGGTCGACCGGGATCGGCTTGCGCAGGTCCGCGCGCTGCGGCGCGACCCGGATCAGGCGTTGACCGAGAAGCACGGGGGTCAGCCCGCGAACCGTGGTTTCGACTTCGGGAAGTTCTGGCACCCCTCTGAGCTAGGTTGGGTTTGCTCCGCCCACAAGGCGCGGCTAGGGCGGTAGGATGACCGACACCGTCTCCTTCGGCTATGAAGACGTCGCCCCCGCCGAGAAGACCGCCCGCGTCGGCGGCGTCTTCGCCAGCGTCGCATCCAGCTACGACCTGATGAACGACGCGATGTCGGCCGGGATGCATCGCTTGTGGAAGGACCGCTTCGTGCGCCGGGTCAAGCCGCGGGCGGGCGAGCAGATCCTCGACATGGCCGGCGGCACCGGCGATATCGCCTTTCGCATGGAGTCCAGCGGCGCCAGGATCACCGTCGCCGACATCAATCCTGCGATGCTCGAAGTCGGCATGGACCGGGCGCGCAAGCGGGGCATCGACAGCCTCGTCTGGACCGAAGCCAATGCCGAGACGCTGACCTTCCCCGATCGCTTCTTCGATGCCTATACGATCGCCTTCGGGATCAGGAACGTCACCGACATTCCGGCGGCGCTGCGCGAGGCGAATCGCGTCCTCCGCCGCGGCGGCCGATTCTTCTGCCTCGAATTCTCGACCGTCGAATGGCCGGGCTTTGCCGAGGTCTATGACGCCTATTCGCACCACCTCGTCCCACGCATGGGCCAATTGCTGGCACGCGATGCGGACAGCTATCGCTACCTCATCGAATCGATCCGACGTTTCCCGCCGATGCCGGCCTTCGAGGCGATGGTGCGCGAGGCCGGCTTCGTGAACACCCGGGTCGAACCGATCATGGGCGGTCTTGTCGCGATTCATTCGGGCTGGAAGATCTGACCTGGTGGCCGCATCGATCGTCCATGTCTGGCGGCTCCTGAAATGGGGTCGCATCCTTGCGCGCCACGGCGCCCTGCGCGGGATCGAGCGGGACCCGAATACGCCCGCCCCGGTCCGGCGACTCGCCCGGATCGCGCGCTTCGGCGCGCGCGTACCCTCGGCGCCCCGCTACGCCGATGCGTTCCAGGCGATCGGCCCGGCGGCGATCAAGCTGGGCCAGACCCTGGCGACCCGTCCCGACCTGGTCGGCGAAGCGGCGGCCGCCGACCTGCTGCGCCTCCAGGACCAGCTGCCGGCGGTCCCCTTCGCCACGATCCACGCCGCGCTGACGGCCAGCCTCGGCCGCGATCCCGCGACCATGTTCGCCAGGATCGAGGAGACCCCGGTCGGCGCCGCGTCGATCGCGCAGGTTCACCGCGCCGTCACCACCGATGGCCGGCAGGTCGCGGTGAAGGTGCTGCGCCCGGGGGTCGAGGAGGACTTTGCGCGGGCGATCGACACCTATGAATGGGCCGCGGCGCATCTGGAGGCGATGAGCCCCGAGGCGCGCCGGCTTCGCCCCCGCCTCACGATCGAGAATTTCCGTCGGTGGACGCTCCGCGAACTCAATTTCCGGCGCGAGGCGGCGTCCGCCTCCGAACTGGCCGAGGCGATGACGGCGGAACCCGACTTCGTCGTTCCGGCGATCGACTGGCAGCGTTCGACCGCCAAGGTCCTGACGGTCGAGTGGGTCGACGGGATCAAGCTTTCGGACCGCGCCGCTCTGGTCGCCGCAGGCTATGACCTGCCGAGACTGGCGCAGACGCTGGTCCGGGCGTTCCTGCGCCAGGCGATCGCCGAGGGCTTCTTCCACGCCGACATGCATCAGGGCAATCTCTTCGCCCTGCCCGGCGACCGGCTGGCCGCGATCGACTTCGGCATCATGGGCCGCATCGATCGCCGGGCCCGGATCTGGCTCGCGGAGATTCTCTACGGCTTGATCACCGGCAATTACCGACGCGTCGCGGAAATCCACTTCGAGGCGGGCTATGTTCCCGCGCATCACAATGTCGCCGAGTTCGCGACGGCCCTCCGCGCCGTTGGCGAGCCGATGCGCGGTCTTCCGGTCAAGGACATGTCGATCGGCATGATGCTCGACGGCCTGTTCTCGATCACGCGCGACTTCGACATGGTGACCCAGCCGCATCTGCTGCTGCTGCAGAAGACGATGGTGATGGTCGAGGGGGTCGCGACCAGCCTCGACCCGGAGATCAACCTGTGGGATTCGGCCGCGCCCTTCGTGCGCGAATGGATCCGGACCGAACTGGGGCCGGAGGCCGCCGTGGCGGACCGGATCATCACCGATCTGCGGACGCTCGCCGGCCTGCCCGATCTCGTCCGCCGGATCGAGGCCCGCTATCCCGCGCCGGGCGGCGAGCCGCCGGCGCCGCCGCTGAAGGAGGTCGAGATCATCCGGCTTGGCGGCGGCTGGCGCTACGCGGCCGTGGCGACCGTTTCCGCGGCCGCCGCGGTAGGCGCTACCTTGCTCCTCGTGCACTGAGCATGGCGCGGGTCAGGCCCCCGCTTTTGCTGAGAACGTCCACGCGCTGGGCGGGACTGTCGCGGTCATCCGCGCAGCTGATTCTCGGGGGGATCCCCCTGCTCGTGCTGGCGGCGCTGCTCCTCCCACCTGCCGGACTTGTGCCATGGGAGGCGGAGATCGGCTTCCACCACGCCCTTGCCGATCGGATCCGGCACGGCGACGAGGACTTCTACACGGCGGCGCTGGCGGCCCTGCGCGCGAGCGGCCTGCCCGCCGGTCCCTTCACCGCGATTCCGCTGCCGCTTACGGCAACGATACTCGCCGCCGTTCCGTCTCTCGCGGCGACACTGGCGCTCTCCCTTCTGGTGACGGGCACCGGGCTGGCATGGGCAAGGCACGTGGCGTCGGGGATCGCCGGACGCGCAATCGTCTTCGGCCTGGTGCTGCTGGGGGGTGGAGCGACCTTCGCGCCCGGCATGATCACGGTGCCGGCGCTTTGGGCGGGATGGCTGATCACCCTGTCGCTGGCGCTTCGCCGGCCGGGCCATTGGCTGGACGCCGCCGCGCTCGGCGCCGCCGCCGCGCTGCTGCACGAGGGCGCCGCCTTCTATATCGTCGTGATGGGGGCCTGGGCCTGGCGCGATGGCAGCCGCAGGGAAGCGCTGGCCTGGTGCGCGGCGCTGGTGCCGCTCGGGCTGGCCCTGAGCGCACATGTCTATGCCTCGTCGCTGGTTGCCGGAGCGGTCGCGGGCGCCGCCGCGGCATCTGCCGGACCGGGTCCGGCGCTCGCCGAAGTCTTCGGAGCGGGCGGATATCTGTCGCCCCGCCTCGCGGCCCCGGTCGCGATCGTCGTACTCCTTGGCTGGAGCGCGTGGCGCGATCCGATTGCGGTCCGTGCCGCCACGGTCCTGGCGGCGTACGCCATAGTGTCGATCGCGCCGACCGGCTCGTCTCTTCTGCCGCTGCTCTGCGCGCCGATGGCCCTGATCGGTCTGGCGCCAGCGGTGGACGGTCTGCGCGACCTGCTCGCCGCCGCGCTCGACAGGCGGCGGATCACCGTGACAAGGGTCGTACGATGAAGCGAATCCTCCTGATCGTCGGTGGCGGCATCGCGGCCTACAAGGCGTGCGAGTTGATCCGGATCCTGCGCCGCCGCGGGCATGCCGTACGCTGCGTCCTGACCGAGGGGGGCAGCCATTTCGTCACGGCGATGACGCTCGCCGCTCTCAGCGAGGACAAGGTCTACACCACGCTGTGGGACCTGAAGGACGAGGCGGAGATGGGGCATATCCAGCTCAGCCGCCAGGCAGACCTGATCCTCGTCGTGCCGGCCACGGCAGACCTGATCGCCCGCATGGCCGCCGGCATGGCCGACGATCTCGCCACCACGCTGCTTCTCGCGACCGACACGCCGGTGCTGGTCGCACCCGCCATGAACGTGCGGATGTGGGACCATGCTGCGACCCGGCGGAACATCGCGCAGCTTCGATCCGACGGTATGACGGTCCTCGATCCCGACGAGGGCGCCATGGCCTGCGGGGAATATGGGTCGGGCCGATTGCCGGAGCCAGCCGTGATTGCAGACGCTGCCGAGGCCCTGCTCGCGCCGGCGAGTCGTCCCCTGGCCGGACGACATGTCCTCGTCACCGCCGGGCCGACGCACGAGCCGATCGATCCGGTCCGCTACATCGCGAACCGCTCGTCGGGCCGCCAGGGCTACGCCATTGCCGAAGCGCTGGCCCGCCTGGGGGCCCGGACGACGCTCGTGACCGGTCCGGTCGGCCTGCCGACGCCCTTGGGCGTCCGCCGTATCGACGTCGAGACCGCAGACGAGATGGCGGCGGCGGTGGCCGCCGCACTGCCGGCGGATGCCGCCGTCATGGTGGCGGCCGTCGCCGACTGGCGCGTCGCGCCAGCCATGCACAAGATCAAGAAGGGCAGCGGCGCTCCGACGCTCTCGCTGATCGAGAATCCCGATATCCTCGCCGCGGTATCGCATGCGGTTCCGCGCCCCCGGCTGGTCGTCGGCTTCGCGGCGGAAACCGAGCATGTCATCGAACATGCCAAGGCGAAACTGCTGCGCAAGGGGTGCGACTGGATCGTCGCCAACGACGTATCGCAGGGCGTCATGGGGGGGCCAGCCAACCAGGTGCATCTCGTGACCCGGGACGGTGTCGAGACATGGCCTCGCGACGCCAAGGAGCGGGTGGCGGCGGGGCTCGCCGAGCGTATCGCCGATGCGCTAGGAGCCGAATCATGAGCGAGATAGCCATTGCCGTTCGCCGCCTGCCGCATGGCGAGGGATTGCCCCTGCCGGCCTATGCCACCCAAGGTGCCGCCGGAATGGACATCGTGGCCGCCGAGAGCCTGACGCTCGAGCCCGGCAGTCGCCATGCGGTGGCGACGGGTTTCGCCATCGCCATTCCGCCGGGCTTCGAGGTACAGGTCCGGCCACGATCCGGCCTGGCGCTGAACCACGGCGTCACCTGCCTCAACACGCCCGGCACGATCGACGAGGATTATCGGGGCGAGGTGAAGGTCATTCTCGCTAATCTGGGCGACCGGCCGTTCGAGGTCCTGCGGGGAGAACGGATCGCGCAGCTCGTACCAGCCGCGGTCCAGCGCGCCACGTTGCAGGAGGTCGAGATGCTCGACGAGACAGCCCGCGGCGCGGGTGGTTTCGGATCGACCGGACAATGATCGCCGCGCTTCTGCTTGCTGCATTGCAGCCCGCCGCACACGGTCCGCCACCGGTCGAGGGCTGGGACTCCTTGCCGGTCTTCCCCCTTCCCCGCGTCGCGAACGTCACCGACGAGGCCGAGTTCGTCCGCCGGGAAGTGGAGGCCGGCCGGTGCGCGGCCGCTCTGCACGACGGCGCGACCATGCGTCTGTCCGCCCCGGTCGCGATCCGCGTGGATGGCAGCGGCGTGGTTCGGCAGATCGTGCCGCAGGCGATCGGGTGCCCGACCGTCGAACAATATACCGTGGGTTTTCTGCAAGCTCTGACTCGCGGGGGACCGGGTTCGTCCGCGCCGCTCCGCGCCGGCTGGTATAATTTAACCGTTGGCTACAGCTGGTAACTACCGTGGCCAAGCCGGCGAATTGCGATGACTGGTGCAGTAGTTCGCACATCCTTCATTCTTTGACGCTAGGAAAATCGCGCCGCACCGGCTAAACTGTCGTCGCTGCATCACGTGACTGATTGCGGGGGTGTAGTGTCGTCGGCTTGTTTTGTGCGCTGCGGTGTGCAAAGGGGTCGGTGACGACCACAAAGGGAGTTCAACATGCGTCTTGGGAAGTATCTCATGGCTGCCGCCGTCGCCACCATGGCGGTTGCGCCTGCCGTCGCCGCTCCGGCGAACCCGGCTGCCAGCCTGTCGGTTGCCAAGTCGGCCCGTGCGGGCTCGGCTTCGGCCAAGAAGAACGAGCTGGCCGGTGGCGGTCTGATCGTTGCTCTGATCGCGGCTGCCGCCGTGGTTGCCGGTGTCGTGATCGTCGCCGATAGCGACGACGACTCCGACAGCAACTAAGTTTTACTGCGCTTCGGCGCGGTTTGACGGAATAGCGGTCCTTCGGGGCCGCTATTTTTTTGTCCGGCGTTCATTGCGGCTTTTGCTGCAACGGGTACGCCGAATGGTTTCCGCAGCCGGCCGACAGGCCTACATGGCGTCGATGGACGCGCTCACCGACCTCGATCTCGAACGCTATGCCCGGCACATCGTGCTTCGCGAGATCGGCGGCGACGGCCAACTGCGACTGAAGAACGCGACCGTCGCCATCATGGGAGCCGGCGGCATCGGTTCGCCGGCGATTCAATATCTCGCCGGAGCCGGGGTGGGCACGATTCGGATCGTCGACGACGACACCGTCGACACGTCCAATCTGCAACGCCAGACGATTTACAACGGTGCCGATCTTCGAACCACCAAGGCAGACGCCGCGGCGGCCTTCGCCATGCGCTTGAACCCGGGCGTCGCCGCATCGGCCTGCCGCGCCCGGATCGACGCCGAAAACGTCGCGGCGCTGATCGAAGGCGCAGACGTGGTCATCGACGGCACCGACAATTTCGCGACCCGACTCCTGGTCGCGAAGGCGGCGCATGCCGCGCGGATACCGCTGGTGTCGGCAGCTGTGGGGCAGTTCGAGGGGCAGCTGGCCGTCTATCGCGGCTGGGAAGCCGGCAAGCCCTGCTATCGCTGCCTGGTCAGCGACGACCCCGATCGCGTTGACCGCAATTGTTCGGAGCAGGGCGTTCTGGGGCCGGTCACAGGCGTTCTCGGCACGCTGGCTGCGCTGGAAGCGATCAGGGCCATCGTGCCGTTCGGCGAGGACGTGGCCGGCCGACTGCTGCTAGTCGACCTACTCTCGTGGCGCTTTCGCGCGATTGCCGTACCGCCCGATCCTGCCTGCCCGGTCTGCAGCGATCACGCGCTCCGATAGGTTCGGTACCAGTCGACGAAACGGGTCACCCCGACCTCGAGCGCCGTCGTCGGCCGGAAGCCAAGATCGCGTGCGGCCTCCGCAATGTCGGCAAAGGTGGCGGGCACGTCGCCCGCTTGCATCGGCTGGAGGTCGCGGATCGCGGCCCGGCCCGCAGCCATCTCGATAGCGGCTATCAGCCGATCCAGCGGCTCGGGCCGATTGTTGCCCAGATTGTAGATGGCGTGCGGTGCCCGGCTGCCTCCGGGCTTGACCGCAAGGTCGTCGGCCGGCGGCCGGTCGAGCGCCGCGACCACGCCGTCGACGATGTCGTCGATGAAGGTGAAGTCCCGCTGCATCGCGCCCTGGTTGAAGACCCGGATCGGGCGGCCTTCCAGGATCGCCTGGGTGAAGAGCCACACCGCCATGTCGGGCCGCCCCCATGGCCCGTAGACCGTGAAGAAGCGCAGCCCGGTTTGCGGCAGGCGATAGAGATGGGCGTAGCTTTCGCTCATCAACTCGTCCGCCTTCTTGGTCGCGGCGTAGAGCGACACCGGGTGGTTTACCGGATCGTCGACGCGAAAGGGCAAGGACGTATTGCCACCATAGACCGACGAGGACGAGGCGTAGACGAGCTGTTGCGTCGTTCGGGCACGGGCCAGTTCGAGGATGTTGAGGTGGCCGAGCAGGTTCGCGCGGGCATAGGCGCGCGGATTGTCGATCGAGTAGCGGACTCCCGCCTGCGCGCCGAGATGGACGATACGGTCGATCTCGACTCCGGCGACGGCGGCATCGAGGGCGGCGTCATCGGCGAAGTCGGCCTGGACGAAGCGCACGCGCGCGCCATGTCGCTCAGCCAGGGTCGCCAGTCGCGCCCGTTTCAATGCCGGATCATAATAGGGATTGAGATCGTCGACCCCCAGCACGGTATCGCCACGCGCGGCCAGCCTGTCTGCGACATGGAAGCCGATAAACCCGGCCATGCCCGTGACGAGGACGGTCCGCACCTAAGATCAGCCGATCAGCGCCCGGACATAGTCCCGAACGGCAGACCCGATGTCCTCCCGCGCGAGCGCCAGGGCGATGTTCGCCTGCACCCAACCCGCCTTGTCGCCGCAGTCATGGCGCGCACCGTCGAAGGTGAAGCCGTGGAACGGTTGCGTGCCGATCAGCTTCGCCATGGCATCGGTCAGCTGGATTTCGCCCCCGGCGCCCGGCTCCTGCGCATCCAGGATCTTCATGACCTCAGGCTGTAGGATGTAGCGGCCGGGAATCATCAGGTTCGACGGCGCCTTGCCCTTCGGCTTCTCGACGAGCGCCAGCACCTCGGTCAGTCGCCCGTCGCGCTGGCCCGGAGAAATGATTCCGTATTTGTCGGTCTCGCTGTCCGGCACCTCCAGGGCGCCGATCACATTCCCGCCGACCTGATTATAGGCCTCGACCATCTGGCGCATGAAACCACCGACCATCAGCTCGTCCGGCAGCAAGACGGCGAACGGCTCGTCGCCCACGATCTCCCGGGCGCACCAGACGGCGTGACCGAGGCCGAGCGGCTCCTGCTGGCGGACATAGACGGGGCTGCCCGGCTTCTGCCGGATGCCCTCGATGAGGTGCATCGACTTGCCCCGCGCCTTCATCGTCGCCTCCAGCTCGTAGGAGACGTCGAAATGATCCTCCAGCGCGCTCTTTCCGCGTCCGGTCACGAAGATGATCTGCTCGATCCCGGCCTCCAGTGCCTCCTCGACCGCATATTGGATCAGCGGCTTGTCGACGACCGTCAGCATCTCCTTCGGCATCGCCTTCGTCGCCGGAAGGAACCGGGTGCCGAGGCCGGCGACGGGGAATACGGCTTTCTTCACGGGCTTGACGGTCAACGGGAATCTCCACGGACGATCGATCGGCAGGCGCTTATCTGCGTACCGCGCCGCCGCCTAGCCCCAACTCCGTTGAGATGGCTTTAAGCCAGAGCAGCGCAGGGCGCAGCTATGACAAAGATCCTCGTCGTGATCGGCACCAGACCGGAGGCGATCAAGATGGCGCCCGTGGTCCACGCGCTTCGCGAGCACGCGACCGTCACGGCGGTGATCCTGGCGACCGGTCAGCATGGCGCGATCGTCGACCGGCTGCTCGACCTGTTCGGGATTCCGCCCGATCGCCGCCTCCCTCCGCCGCCGCCCGGGCAGACGCTCGACCGGCTGGTCGCCTGGTTGCTGACGGGCATCGGCGCGCAGCTCGACGCGGTGCGACCCGATCTCGTGCTGGTACAGGGCGATACGGCGAGCGCCCTGGCGGGCGCAACGGCGGCCTATCATCGCGCGATCAGCGTCGGTCATGTCGAGGCCGGCTTGCGGTCGGGCAACGCGCGCCATCCCCTGCCCGAGGAAGGCTATCGGCGCGCCATCGCCGGCTATTGCGACCTCCACTTCGCACCGACCGAGCAAGCGCGCAGAAATCTCGATCGCGAACAGGTCCATGGGAGAATATATCTGACCGGCAACACGGTCGTCGATGCCTTGGGCTGGATGCGCGAGCGCATGGGAGACGCTCCCGCGGGCGGCGACGGTCGCCGCCTGATCCTCGCGACGCTGCACCGGCGCGAAAACTGGCCGCACCTCCCCCGTATCGCGCGAGCCATCGGGCGGCTCGCCGACCGGGGGGACGTTAGAGTGATGCTGCCGATGCAACCGAACCCGGCGGTCCGCGAGCCGCTGCTGGCCGTGCTGGGCGGCGTCCCCGCCGTCAGCCTGACCGAACCGCTCGACTATCCCGATCTCGTCCGTGCGCTTTCGGCCTGCCACTTCGTCATCACGGACTCCGGCGGCCTTCAGGAAGAGGCGCCGGCGCTCGGCAAGCCGGTGCTCGTCCTCCGCGATGCGACGGAACGACCGGAGGGCGTGGCCGCCGGTGTCGCGCGGCTCATTGGGACGGACGAGGAACGGATTGTCCGGGAAGGGGTTGCTCTGCTAGACGACATGGCTGCCCATGCTGCCATGGCGCGACCCTGCTCTCCTTATGGTGACGGACTGGCGGGTCGGCGGATTGCCGACATCATCGCCGACGTCGCCGGTGCGGGCGGGGTGAAGGACTATTGGATACGACACCGCCACGATGCTGCGCAAATTGCTGAAGGCCAGCCGCCGCCATGACCCTCGGCCATCCGTGCCCCCCGGTCAGCGGGTCTACGCGATCGGTGACATCCATGGCTGCGCCGACGAGCTCGGCCGGCTGCTGCGCCTGATCCACGCCGACGACGCCGCGCGCGCGCCGGCCGACACGACGCTGGTCTTCCTGGGCGATCTGGTCGATCGGGGTCCGGCCTCGGCAACCGTGATCGACCAGCTGATGACCCTCGGAGCCGATGGCGGACGGCTGCACTTCATTGCCGGCAACCATGAGGAGATTTTCCTCGGTGCGCTGGACGGTGACGTCAAGCTGCTGAAATTGTTCACCCGTGCGGGTGGCCGCGAGACGGTGCTGAGCTACGGCATGACGCCCGAGGATTATAACGCGCTCGACTATCCCGAATTGCAGGCCGAGATGATTCGTCTGGTGCCTGCCGCGCACCGGCGCTTCCTCGAAGCGTTCGAGGACATGGTGATCATCGGCGACTATGCCTTCGTTCATGCCGGCGTCCAGCCGGAGGTGCCGCTCGCGGAGCAGCGCCGCAGCGACCTTCGCTGGATCCGCGAACCCTTCCTGTCGCATGCCAGACCGCTCGAGAAGGTGATCGTGCACGGTCACACCATCGCCGAGACCGTCCAGCAGACTCCGGCCCGCATCGGCATCGACACCGGCGCCTACCAATCGGGCCGCCTCACTGCGATCGGGCTGGAGGGCGAGGACCGCTGGTTTATCGATACGGCAGACTGATCGCGTCCGGCGACGGCCGCTTCGCTTGCATAAAACAGAGGCTATTCGTCGACGAGCTTCACCAGCCGGCGTTCGACAGGCGCGAGGATCGGGTTGAGCTCGTGCCCGCGCTTGAGCACCGCACCCGCCTCCCCGATCAACGCCCACATACCTTGGCGCTGACGTAGGGCCGGTCGCTTCTCGATACGGATTTCGGGACGCTCGGCGGTCCGGCGGAAGGCGGAGAAGACGGCCGCATCACGGCCGAGCTCGATCGCATAGTCCCGCCAATGTCCGGCCGCGACCATGCGCCCGTAGAGATCCAGGATCCGGCCAAGCTCGACCCGGTCGAAGCCGACCTGCTGCTCGCCGCGTTTGGGAAACGGAAGGACGCCCATCAGGCCCGGTCGCGCTCCCCGGAATCATTGATCAGGCCGCCCTGCCCCTCTCGTTCGGCAAGCAACGCGTCCAGCCGGCGCCGGAGCTGCTCGACCTCGCAGCGGAGAAGTTCGGTCTTCTGCGTTACCGGATCGAAGGTCTCGGCGCACTTGGTTCCGTAGGGCAGAAATTCCGGCTTGGGCTGGGTGCCCCCCTCGACCACGACCGGGCGGGCGGGGATGCCGACCATCACCGCGCCATCGGGAACGTCGCGGGTGACCACGGCATTGGCACCGACCCGTGCGCCGCGCCCGACGGTGATCGGCCCCAGGACCTGTGCGCCGGAGCCGACGATCGCCCCATCGAGCAGCGTCGGATGCCGCTTGCCGCCAACGCCGTTGTCCGGGCTCGTCCCGCCGAGCGTCACGCATTGGTAGATGGTCACGTCGTCACCGATCTCCGCCGTCTCGCCTATGACGACGAACCCGTGGTCGATGAAGAAGTTGCGACCGATCCGGGCACCCGGATGGATGTCGATCGCGGTCCAGGCCCGGGTCCAGTGATTGACGATCCGCGCCAGCAGGAAAAACCGGGCGATGAAGAGCCGATGCGCGATGCGATGCCCGATCAACGCCCAGACGCCGGGATAGGTCAGCACCTCCCAGCGGCTGCGCGGAGCCGGGTCGCGGGCGCGGATGGAATCGAGATAGGCGACGAGGCGACCGGCCATGGATGCTCCCCCTGGCGCATTCTGGCGGCGCCGGATGCGAACTCATCTAGGATGCCGCCCGCGAGGCGGCAATGGCCCGGCTTGTGCGGCGCGATAGCCTATCTTCCTTGTGGATATTCGCGCCGGCCGGCACGTTGGCCGCCACGAAAGGAACCTCATGCCCGATCTTGCCAGTTTCGACGTCTCGCAGATCCTGCCCTTCATCTTGATCGGTTTCGCCGCGCAGGTCGTCGACGGTGCGCTGGGCATGGCGTTCGGCGTGATCTCGAACACGGCGCTCCTGTGGATCGGCGTGCCGCCCGCGGCGGCCTCCGCCGGCGTGCACACGGTCGAGGCCTTCACGACGGCCGTGTCGGGCGTCAGCCATGTCGCCCATCGCAACGTCAACTGGCGGCTGTTCCTGCGCATCATGATACCCGGCGTGATCGGCGGCGTCCTGGGCGCCTATGTCCTGTCGAACATCGATGCGGCGATCGCCAAGCCCTTCATCCTGGCCTATCTGACCGGCATCGGCCTCTACCTCCTGTGGCGCAGCCTCCATTATCCCCCGGTCGCGCGCGAGCCGAAGATCGTGGAGCCGCTGGGTCTCGCCGGCGGCTTTCTCGACGCGGCGGGCGGCGGCGGCTGGGGCCCGGTGGTGACGTCCAATCTGCTGGTGCAGGGCGCCAGCCCGCGGACGACGATCGGCTCGGTCAATACCGCGGAGTTCTTTGTCACCGTCACCATCTCGGCGACCTTCCTCAGCCAGCTCGGCTGGGCGGCCTTCACGACGGCCACTGCCGGACTGCTGATCGGCGGGGTGCTGGCAGCGCCGTTCGGCGCGATGCTGGCCAAGCGGGTTCCGGCGCGCCGCCTGATGCTGATGGTGGGCATCGTCCTGATCGTCACCAGCCTGTTCGGACTGTGGCGCGCGCTGCACGGCTAGGCTAGCGATGCGGCCATGGCCGCCACCTATCTGCCGACGCTTAAACAGCTTCAATATCTTGTCGCATTGCGCGACCATGGCCATTTCGGCCGGGCCGCGGAGGCGTGCTTCGTCACCCAGTCGACATTGTCCGCCGGCCTGCGCGATCTCGAGACGCTGATCGGGGTCGTCCTGGTCGAACGCACCCGTCGGGTGGTCCGCTTCACGCCGCTGGGCGAACGCTTCGTTGCCAAGGCGCGTCGCGTTCTGCGCGAGGCGGAGGAGCTGGGCGATCTCGCCCGCGCCGCCGGCCGGCCCCTGACGGGCGAAATGCGGATGAGCGTCATTCCCACCATCGCGCCCTTCATGCTGCCCCGCATCCTGCCGCGGCTGCGGCGGGATTATCCCGAGCTCAAGCTGTTCCTGCGGGAGGAATCGAGCGCGGCGGCCTGCGAGGGGCTGCATGCCGGGCGGACCGACTGCGTCCTGCTCGCCCTGCCCTTCGCCTGCGGCGAGGTGGCGAGCATGCCGCTGTTCGACGATCGCCTCTTCCTCGCCTTCCAGGACGAGGGCGAGGATATCCCAGCGACCGTCGATCCCGATACGATCGACGCCGACAGCCTGTTGCTGCTGGAAGACGGTCACTGCCTGAAGGACCACGCCTTGGCGGCCTGCAACCGGCCGGACCTCCGCGCGGGCGCGACGATGCTCGGAACGTCGCTGCACACGATCGTCCAGATGGTCGATAACGGCTTGGGTGTCACCGTGCTGCCGGAAATGGCGCTGAAGGCCGGCATCCTCGATCACACCAGCATCACGGCGCGGCCGCTGGGTGAAGCCAGTGCGGTGCGGCAGGTCGCCTTGGTCTGGCGGCGCGCCTCTCCGCGCGAGAGCGATTTCCGGCTCCTGGCCGGCGTACTGGCCGATATCGGCTAGGCCGATCGGACCGCCGTCTCGCGCAGACGCAGGGAACGATCCGCGCGCTCGGGCGTGGAACAGACCCAAATCAATGACTCGGGAGTCTATGATGCGTCTCACTCTTGCCCTGACCACGGCGATCGCCGCCACGCTGGCCGTGCCATCGCTGGCGCAAACCGCCACCAACCACGCCGCCCACACCACCGCCGCGACCCCGGCGGCTCAGACGACCGCACCCGCGCAGACGACGACGCCCGCCGCCCCGGCGGCGACGCCGGCTCCGGCAGCCAGCACCACGATCGCCGCGGCCGTCGCGGCCTCCCCGGACCACAAGACCCTGCAGCGCCTGCTCGTCGCCGCAAAGCTCGACGCAACGCTTGCAGGTCCGGGTCCCTTCACCGTTTTCGCGCCGAACGATGCGGCGTTCGCGCTGCTCCCCGCAGGCACGCTCGACACGCTCCTCGCGCCGGCCAATGTCGCCAGCCTGACTACGATCCTGAAGAACCATGTCGTCGCCGGCGCCATGACCTCGGACCAGCTGCGGGCAGCCATCCAGGCGGGCGGCGGCAAGGCCACGCTCAACACCCTTTCGGGCCAGGCGATCACCGCCTCGCTGGAGAATAATGCGATCCTGCTGACCGACGCCGTCGGCAACAAGAGCTATGTCGACAAGCCGGACCTTCGCCAGACCAACGGCGTGATCCATTCGACGAACGGCATCAGCCTGCCCAAATTGGGCTGATCGTCAGGCGTCGCGCCAGCGCTCGGCCGCACGGTCGTCGCTGGCGCGCGCCTCGACCCACCGCGCCTCCCCCCCGGAGGTCTCGCGCTTCCAGAAGGGCGCATCGGTCTTCAGCCGATCGATCAGGAACGCACAGGCATCGAGCGCCGCGCCGCGATGGGCCGCGGCCGTCCCGACGAAGACAATCCGGTCGCCTGGAGCCATCATTCCGACCCTGTGCACGATCGTGGCACCGGACAGCGACCAACGGGCTTCCGCCTCGCCGGCAAGGGCGTGCAGCGCCGCCTCGGTCGCACCGGGATAATGTTCGAGTTCGAGTGTCTCGACCTTGCCTTCCGCCTTCGCGTCCGCCCGCACCAGGCCCGTGAAGGTCGCGATCGCGCCGGCACTATGTCCGGCCTCGATCCTGTCCATCTCCACCGAGAGGTCGATGATCGCCGGACTGACGAGGATGCGGATCATCCGCCCGTCACCGGGGGAAAGATCGCGACCTCGGATGCGTCACCCAGCGGCGTGTCGAGCGGAACGAACGCCTGGTCGAGCGCGGCGCGCAGCCGATCCGGTGCCGCCAGGGCCAGGCCATGCCCGTCCGAGCGACCGGCAAGCCAGCCGATCAGATCCGCCACCGTTTCCACGCCGGCAGGGGGATCGACGACTTCCTCAGAGGTTCCGATCCGCTCGCGGACCCAGGCGAAATACAGGACTCGCATCGCTCCGCTCAATCCATGTGCCGCAGGCCGACGCGAAGATAGTCCCAGCCGGTGACGAGGGTCAGCACCGCCGCGCCCCACAGACTGGCCAGACCCACCGTCGCGATCCAGGGCGCGTGCGGCAAGGCGCCGGCCAGGATCAGCGCACCCAGCGACACGAGCTGGAGCGTCGTCTTCCACTTGGCGAGTTTCGAGACGGGGACCGAAACGTGCAACGGCGCCAGGAACTCGCGCAGGCCGGACACGGCGATCTCCCGCAACAGGATCACCAGCGCCGCGATGATGCTGAAGCCGGCGATGTCGCGCGTGCCGACCAGCATCAGGATCACCGCCGCCACCATGATCTTGTCCGCGATCGGATCGAGGAACACGCCCAGCCGCGACACCGCACCGTTGGCGCGCGCCAGATAGCCGTCGAAATAGTCGGTGATGCCCATCAGGCAGTAGAGGGCGAAGGCGATCGCGTAGCCTGCCGCCCATTGCGGCCACCACAAAAGTCCCACGAGCAACGGCACCGCACAGATGCGCGACAGGGTGAGAAGGTTGGGCAGGGTCAGCATGCCGGCACTTCCCTATCCCGCCGCGCGGCGTCCGCAAAGCCCGCTTCGGCGGCGGCGCTTCCGGGACGGATCGTGCAAAGCCTTGGCGTGACGGCCATTGCTCGTCTACAAGCGACACCGGTTCAACGCATCAAGGCGCACTCATGATCAATGCGTTGGGGTTGCTGAAGCGGCGACGCTTCCTGCCCCTGTTCGTCACCCAGTTCCTCGGTGCGTTCAACGACAATCTGTTCAAGACGTCGATGGTCCTCTTCGCGACCTACGCCATCTTCAACGATGCCGGGCACGAGGCCAATTTCAACGCGTTGGCGACAGGCCTTTCGATCCTACCCTTCTTCCTTCTGTCCGCGCTCGCCGGCCAGCTGGCCGACAGCTACGACAAGGCCCGCATCATCCGCATCGTCAAGGCCGCGGAGATCGCGATCATGGCCGTGGGAGCCAGCGGCCTGCTCCTGGCGCAGAACGGCTACCGGACCGCCGGCCTCGCCCTGATGCTCGGCGCGGTCTTGCTGCTCGGCATCCATTCGACCTTTTTCGGACCGATCAAATACGCGATCCTGCCGCAGCATCTCGCGCCATGCGACATTCTCGGCGGGACCGGGCTGGTCGAGGCCGGCACCTATCTTGCGATCCTCGCCGGCACCGTGCTGGCCGGCTGGATCCGCATCGAGACCGCGGCGGCGACCGTGCTGGGCATCGCCGCGATCGGCTTCGCGGTCGGCCGCCAGGTACCGCCGGCGCCGGCCGAGGGGCCACCGCTCAAACTCAACTACAATCCCTTCACCGCTTCGTGGCGGCTCATCTCGGCCACCATGCACATCCCGCGGCTGTTCCTGGCGATCTGTGCGATCAGCTTCTTCTGGACGATCGGATCGGTCCTCATCATCGTCTTTCCGCCGCTCGTCAAAAACGTGCTGACCGCCGACGAACGGGTGGCGAGCGGCGTCATCGCCGTCTTCTCGGTCGGCGTCGCGATCGGATCGGTCGTCATCAACACGATGCTGAAGGGACGGATCTCCGCGCGCTACGCGCCGGCCTCGGTGATCGCGATGGGCGCCTTCGTCATCGTCTTCTCGCTCCTCGCCCGCAACTGGATACCGGCGCCGCCGGGCACGCTGTTGGGCTGGGGCGCCTTTCTCGCCCATCCGGGCTCGATCGCGGTTCTGGGCACGCTGCTCGCCATCGCGATCACCGGCGGCATGTTCGTCGTGCCGCTCTATGCCTTTCTGACCACCACGGTGACGAAGGATCAGACCGCGCGCACGGTGGCCGCCAACAATGTCGTCAACGCCGGTGCCATGACGCTCGGCGCGATCGCGGTGCTGCTGATCGGCGGACTGGGCGTCAGTTCAGAGGATATGCTCTTCCTTGTGGCGGGCATGTGCCTGATCTCGGCGGCGATCGCCCGGAAGCTCCACAAGGTTTGTGACCGGGAAGATGCCTGCCTGCCCTGCGCGGACGGCGAGGCCCGCTAAGCCCGACGGCCGATCTAGAAGATGAAGCTGTAGAAGCAGATGAAGAAGGCCGCGAAGCTCAGCATGAACAGCTTGACGTCCTGATCGTCGCTGGGAGTCGCCACGGGCAGGCGCACCGGCGGCAAGGCCCGGCGGAACGGATGGCGAGCCCCTTCATTGGTCAGGACGAGGCGTCGGGAGAGGCTGCGCTGGGTCATGGCCTCGTTAACGCGCAATTCACCATTCGGCACCATGATCGAAGATGGTAAAATTCGCGCTGTGCCGCGATGGAACGTCCCGCCCTGGACAGTCCTTTTTCCTTGTCATTCCGCAACAGCTTGAGCCGGCTGGATTCGCCCGCCATGATCCGCGGATGATCCTGTCACTGATCGCCGCCTCGGCAGCCGCATCGCTTCCCTCCCCCTCCACGACCCGGATGCGGTCCGACGTCGCCACTTTGGTCGGCTTCGGGACCCGGCACACCGCCTCCACCACATCCGATCCGCGGCGCGGCATCGGGGCGGCCCGGAACTGGGCAGCCGCGCAGTTCGAGCAGATCGGCCGACGCTGTGGCGGTTGCATCAAGGTGGAGCGGATCGAGCGTCGCTTCACCGGCCCGCGGGCGCCGGGCGGCGTGGTGGTCGAGGATGTCCTGGGCATCCAGCCGGGCCGTGATCCCAATCGGGTGGTGATCGTCGGCGCGCATATCGACAGCCGCGTCACCGATGTCATGGACGCGACCAGCGATGCGCCCGGCGCGAACGACGACGCCTCCGGCGTGGCGCTGGTTCTCGAAGCGGCGCGCAATCTTGCCGGGCGCCAGTTCGACGCGACGATCGTCTACGCGATCTTCTCCGGCGAAGAGCAGGGCCTGTGGGGCGCGACCCTGCTGGCGGAGACGGCCAAGGCTCGCGGCTGGCAGGTGTCGGCGATGCTAAACAACGACATCGTCGGCAATACGGTCGGCCAGGGGGGCGTTCGGGAAAGCCGGTGGGTGCGGGTATTTTCCGAAGGCATCCGTGCCTCTGAAGACAATCCCGCGCAGCTCGTCCGGCGCGGCAATGGCGGCGAGGACGACGGGCCGAGCCGCGCGCTGGCGAAGGCGATCGACGGCATCGCCGCCAAGGGGCGATTCGGGCTGGACGTCTTCATCGACCGGCGGCCGGACCGCTTCGGACGCGGCGGCGACCACGAGCCGTTCCTGAAGCTCGGATATCCTGCCGTCCGCTTTTCGGTCGCCAACGAGAACTGGGACGCGCAGCATCAGGACCTGCGCACCGACAGGGGCGTCGTCTATGGGGACACGATCGACCGGATGGACTTCGGCTATCTGGCGAAGGTGACGGCGATCAACATGGCGACGCTGGCCCGCCTCGCGGCCGCGCCTGCGGCACCGAACAGCGTCACGATCAAGGGCGCCCTGTCGCGCGACACCGATGTCAGCTGGCCGGCGGTGCCGGGCGCGAGCCGCTACCGGGTCTCGTGGCGGCGGACCGATGCCGCCGACTGGACGGCCTGTCGCGAGGTGACCGGAACGTCCACCATCCTGAGCCAGACGCCGGTGGACGATCATTTCGTCGGGGTATCGGCGATCGGCCGGGACGGCGCGGAAAGCCTGGTGACGTTCGGCGGGCGCTGAGGGCCCGCCGCCACGTCGATCGTTCGGGACTCTTGGGGTCAGGCGACCGCGGTCGCCACCACCTCGCCGGGCTCGCGCAGCACATAGCCGCGGCCCCACACGGTCTCGATATAGTTCTCGCCCTCGCAGGCCATCGACAGCTTCTTGCGCAGCTTGCAGATGAAGACGTCGATGATCTTCAGTTCCGGCTCGTCCATGCCGCCATAGAGATGGTTGAGGAACATCTCTTTCGTCAGCGTGGTGCCCTTGCGGAGCGACAGCAGCTCCAGCATCGCATATTCCTTGCCGGTCAGGTGAACCCGGGCGCCATCGACCTCGACGGTCTTGGCATCCAGATTGACCGCCAGCTTGCCGGTGCGGATCACCGACTGCGAATGCCCCTTGGACCGGCGCACCACCGCATGGATACGGGCGATCAGCTCCTCGCGGTGGAAGGGCTTGGTGACATAGTCGTCGGCGCCGAAGCCGAAGCTGCGCACCTTCGAATCCATCTCGTTGATGCCCGACAGGATCAGCACCGGAGTGGTCACCCGCGCCACCCGAAGCTTCTTGAGCACGTCATAGCCGTGCATGTCCGGCAGGTTCAGATCGAGCAGAATGATATCGTAATCGTAGAGCTTGCCGAGATCGAGGCCTTCTTCGCCCAAGTCGGTGGTGTAGCAGTTGAAACCTTCGGCATGGAGCATCAGCTCGATCGCCTTGGCAGTCGTCGGCTCGTCCTCGATCAGCAGCACGCGCATCAACCATTCCCCGGTTTTTGGCAGCCGCACGCCGTGGACGCATGGCCGGTCTGATTCATTAACCAAAGGACATCTGAAGGCAAAAGGTTAATTCGCAGTTAAGCGCCCCGGTCAGGCATATTCCGTGGCGGCAGCAGCCGGTCGTGCTCCGCCCGCGGAATGTCCTCGCCCAGCACTTCGCGCAAGTAGAGGCTGCGAACCAGGGTGAAGAAGACGACGAGCAGCGCCGCCGAGAAGAACAGGCCGAACAAGCCGAAGATCACGCCGACGCCGATGATCGCGAAGACCGTGACCGCCGGCGGGATCGCGATCACCCGTTGCTGGACATAGGGCGTGATGAAGTTGGTCTGCACCAGCCGGACCAGGGCATAGGTCACGAGCGCGCCGATCACCGGCCCGGTCCCGACCGTCGCGCCCAGACCCAGGGCGGGGATCATCGCTGCGGTGGGCCCGACATAGGGGATGAACTCGGAAAGGCCGGCCAGCAGACCCAGCGCCGCCGCCGAGGGCACGCCGGCGATCCATAGTCCCAGCCCGACCAGCACGCCCATGCTCGTCATCAGGATCAGCTGCGAGCCCAGCCACAGGCGAAGGGTGCGCCCGACGTCGAACAGCGCATCCTCGAACGGCGCACGCTTGGACGGCGGAACGAGGAGCAGCAGACCGCGCTCGTACACCTTGGGATCCGCGGCGAGGAAGAGCGCGCCGACGAGAAGCAGAAGGCAGTTGAGGATGAACTCGCCTCCCCCTTCGACCAGTCCGCTGACGTCCTGTGCCGCCCGGCTGCCGGCATAGGCCTGCCGGACGGCGTCCGCGATCTTCGCGCCGACCGGGGATTGCGAGGCCCAGGCATCGAGCTGGTCCAGCAGCGTCGGCAAATGCGTGACGAGGATGTTGACCTGCTGGCGGAACTCGACCGCGAACAGCCAGACGAGGAAGCCGAGCACCGCAAGGACGGTCGCATAGCCGAGGGCCAGCCCCGCCCGTCGCGACACGCCGAGAGCCTCGCGCCAGAGCCCGGCTACCGCGTGGATGACGATCGCGCCGAGCACCGAGCCGAACAGAAGGATGAGCAGGTTGCTGGCGCGGTAGAGCGCCGCCGCCACCGCCAAAATGACGATCAGCAGCACCACGCGCCTGACGAAGCGGGCATCGGCCGCATCGGGAGCAAGGCGGGAACGGTCTCTCGGGGGCGGCGATTCGGACGAAGGATCGTTCATGCGCGTGCAACGCCGCAGGGACGCGTATCGACCCAGCCCGCGGTATATGGGCGCAAGGACGCCTCACCCATGGGCGAAGGCCGGCTGCCCGGCGTGCGTCTTCAGCGCTTCGGCACAGGGATCGCGCAGCCGCTCCGCGAAGAACGCGATCAATGCCTCGACACGCGCCGGCCGCAGGGGGCTGGGCGGAGTCAGCAGATGCAGGCTGACGGGCGGCGGCGTCCAGTCCGGTAGGATCGCGACCAGCGCGCCGCTCTGCAGATGCGGACCGACGATGAAGCCCGGCAGGGCGGCGATGCCGAGCCCCGCGACCAGCGCAGGGACCAGCGCGTCGCCGCTGTTCGCGTTGAGGGGGCCGTCGGGCCGGACCGCCACCTCCTGCCCGTCGGGACCGCGAAACCGCCAGGGGCCGAGGATGTTCGCGTAGCGGAGCATGCGGTGGTGGGACAGTTCGGCCGCATGGCCGGGCTGGCCGGCGGCAGCGAGATAGGCTGGCGCCGCCACGATATGCGTCGCGATCCCGCACAGTCGCCGGCCGCGCAGCGAACTGTCGGCGAGCTCGCCGATCCGCAACGCGATGTCGAATCCCTCGGCGACGATGTCGACCCGCGCGTCGGACAGATGAAGGTCGATATCGACCGCCGGGTGCCGGGTCAGGAATTCGGCCACGAGCGGCGCGACATTCGCCACCCCGAAGCTCATCGGCGCGGCCACCCGCACGGTCCCCTGGGGCGCGCTGGCGGCGTCCCGGGCCGCCTCCTCCGCGGCCCGCGCCTCTCCCACCATGCGCCGCGCATGGTCCGCGAGCGGCTTACCGGCCTCGGTCAGGGCGAGACGGCGAGAGGTGCGGTGGAACAGCGACTGGCCGAGCTGTTGCTCCAGCCGCGACACCGCCTTCGACACCGTCGCCTTCGACAGGCCGATCGCATCGGCCGCCCCGCTGAACGATTGGTGATCGGCCACGGCGGCGAAGATCGCCCAAGCTTCCAGATCAGGCAGGCGCATCGTCGACTCTCCTCGAGCCCATACTATAATCCGAAACGATCGTTTTCCATCGTTTCCGTTTACGTCCCAATCGCGGCACCTATCTTGGCGGCAACACCAAGGGAGTGTTCTTCCGATGACCGACATCCGTACCAAGATCGATCGCCGCGCCTTCGAAACGCTGGGCCATGCCGACCATGGCTGGCTGGACGCGCGGCATCATTTCTCCTTCGCCAGCTATTACGATCCCGATCGGATGGGATGGGGCGCCATCCGCGTGTGGAACGACGATGTGATCGCACCGCAGACCGGCTTCCCGCCGCATCCGCACCGCGACATGGAAATCGTCACCTATGTCCGGACCGGCGCGATCACCCACCAGGACTCGCTGGGCAACAAGGGCCGTACCGAGGCCGGCGACGTCCAGGTGATGAGCGCCGGATCGGGCGTCCGCCATGCCGAGTACAATCTCGAGGACGTGCCCACCACGATCTTCCAGATCTGGATCGAGCCGACCACCAAGGGCGGCGAGCCCGGCTGGGGCGCCCGTCCCTTCCCCAAGGGCGATCGCGCGGGGCAGCTGACGGTCCTCGCCAGCGGCTTTGCCGAGGATCAGGGTGAGGAAGGCGCGCTGCCGATCCGGGCGGAGGCGCGGGTCCTCGCGGCGACGCTGAAGGCGGGTGAAACGGTGACCCATCAGGTCGCGCCGGGCCGCCATGCCTATCTCGTTCCGGCGGTCGGCGCGGTCACGATCGACGGCGAGACGGTGAACGCTCGCGACGGAGCTGCGTTGTCGGCCGGTACCTTCACCATCGCCGCCGTCGAGGATGCCGAGATCGTCCTGGTCGACGCCGAGTAATCCGCAGTCCTTCCGCCCCGGTCGATACCGGCCGGGGCGGCCTTGCCCGACCCGATCCCAGAGGGAGCTATCCGCATGACCAAGGTTCTTGTTCTTTATTACTCCTCATACGGCCATATCGAGCAGATGGCCGATGCCGTCGCCGAGGGCGCACGGGCCGGCGGCGCCGACGTGGACATCCGGCGCGTGCGCGAGACCGCGCCTCAGGAGATTGTCGAGGCGGCGCACTTCAAGACCGATACGGCGCATCCCGAGATCGAGGGGCCCGATGCGCTCGCCCAATATGATGCGATCATCGTCGGTGCACCGACCCGCTATGGCCGGATGCCGAGCCAGATGGCCGCCTTCTGGGACACGACCGGCGGCCTCTGGATGCGCGGTGGACTCGTCGGCAAGGTCGGCGGCGCCTTCACCTCGACCGCCAGCCAGCATGGCGGGCAGGAGACGACGCTCTTCTCGATCATCACCAACCTGCTGCATCACGGCATGACGATCGTCGGTCTCGACTATGGCTATGCGGGGCTTCAGGGCGTGGACACCGTCCAAGGCGGTACGCCCTATGGTGCCTCGACCATCGCCGACGGCGACGGCAGCCGCCAGCCGACCCAGATCGAACTCGACGGCGCTCGCTATCAGGGCAAGCGTATCGCCGAGACCGCCGCCAAGCTGGCCGGCTGATCCGACCGCGATACCGTCGCCTCGCCACGCGACATCGGATCAGCGGCGCCGTCGCCGGGGCTTCGTCTCGGGCGGCGGCGCCGCCGCTGTCGCCGGCGGCGACGGCTGGGCGGTCAGGACGATCCGGAGCGGCGGGTAGATCCCGGGCTCGGCCGGAAAGGTCGCGCGCGCCTTGGCGAAGATCAGCCGGGCACGGGCCGCGCCCGGCGTGTCGGCGCCAGCCCCCACCCAGCGCCAGTGCCATGGCTCCCACTTCACCTGCTGACGGTTGCCCGGCGGAAAGCTGAGCTCGAAGCCGAAGCGCGGCGCATGGCGGACGAGCCAGCGCGCCGCCGGCAGGGCCGCCACGCAGGCCTCCGCGTCGGGACAGCCGGATGACGGCCGGATGGCGAAGTCGATGGCATAGCCCGTACTGTGTTCGGTATGCCCGGGCGGGGCGACGGAGATCGCGCGCTCCGCGGCATCCCCCTGCCCGCCGCCCGCGAAGACGCCGCCCTGCCGCGGGATGGACCGGTGGCAGGACAGGCCGCGGATCGTGCCGCCGACCTCGGGATCGGCCGCCGCCGCGGCGAGCAATCTCACCAGGTCGGGATAGACTTCGCGGCGGATCCGGCACGCGTGCAGGGCGAAGCCCGGCGGCGCGTCGACGAGATCGCCGGGAGCCGCGTCGCCATAGGGAAAGTGGCCGAGCAGCCGGCCGTCGCCGGCGGGGGCCGGCGCAGCGGCCTGGGCGAGCTGGGCGAGGAAGAGGGCGAGCATCGCGTCCGCGCCTCTGGCATGGCGGTGCATAGGGTGGCAAGGGAGCGGCCATGGAAGGCGAACGCGTACTCTTCATCGATGGCGAGGCCCTGGTGATCGACAAGCCCGCCGGGCTCCCCGTCGACCGTCCGCGCGATGGATCGATCAGTCTGGAGAACCATCTCGACTCGCTGCGCTTCGGCTTCCAGCGATGGCCGATCGCGGTGCACCGGCTGGATCGCGACACCAGCGGATGCCTGCTCCTCGCCCGCAATCCGAAGGCGCAGGCACGCTATCAGCAGGCGTTCGAGTCCGGCGTCGTCGAGAAGCGGTATCTGGCGGTGCTCGAAGGATCAGTGTCGGGGGAAGGAGAGATCGCCCTGCCGCTGCTCAAGGTCAGCACGGCGGAAGCCGGCTGGCGGATGGTTCCGGACGACAGGGGGAAGGCGGCCCTGACCCGCTGGCGGGCACTGGAGCAGCGGGGCGGCCGCACCCTCGTCGAGTTCCGCCCCGCGACCGGCCGCACGCACCAGATCCGGGTCCACGCAGCGAGCGCGCTCTCGGCGCCCGTCGTCGGCGACCCGGTCTACGGCCGGGCCGACCGCGCGGGCATGCTGCTCCACGCCGCGGATCTCGTCGTCCCCCGCCCCGGCAAGGAGCCGATCCGGGCCGAGGCGCCGTTTCCCGACCGGTTCGGCGCATGGTGACCGTGCCGGAGGAAGCGATCGAAGAACGCTTCCTCGCGGCGACCGGTCCGGGCGGACAGAATGTCAACAAGGTCGCGACCGCCTGCCAGCTGCGCGTCGACATCTTCCGACTCGGCCTGCATCCCGAAACCTATCGGCGACTCAAGGTCATCGCCGGGAGCCGGCTGACCGCCGCGGGCACGCTCGTGCTGACCGCGCGGCGCTATCGCACGCAGGAGGCGAACCGGCAGGACGCCCGCGATCGCCTCGCCGAAATGCTTGCCAAGGCCGAGGAACGCGAGGCACGGCGGGTCAAGACCAAGCCCTCCAAGGCCGCCAAGGCGCGACGGGTGGACGCGAAAAAGGGCCGCAGCGCCGTGAAGGCGGGGCGCGGCCGCATCAGGATCGATTGACCATGTTCCAGTTCGATATCGCCGCCGGCTCGAAGGCCGAGCTCTACCGGGACCTCCACGCCTCGCTGGATGCGCTGACCGGCGACGAGACAGACGGCATCGCGAACATGGCCAACGCCGCGGCGATCCTCTGGCAGTATCTCCCCGACCTCAACTGGGCGGGCTTCTACCGCATGGTCGGCGGCGAACTGGTTCTCGGCCCCTTTCAGGGCAAGGCGGCCTGTATCCGCATCCCGGTCGGCAAGGGGGTTTGCGGCACCGCGGTGGCGACGCGGACGACGCAGCTGGTCGCGGATGTCCATGACTTTCCGGGTCATATCGCCTGCGACGCGGCCAGCCGCTCGGAGCTGGTGGTGCCGCTGATCCGCGACGGCGAAGTCCTCGGCGTCCTCGATCTGGATAGCCCGGTGCCGGCCCGCTTCGATGCGGAGGATGCCAGGGGCTGCGAGGCGTTCGCGGCACTGCTCGCCGGCCGGATCTGATCCCAAACGGGACTCACATCGCTCTGGCGACTCGCCTGACCGAGCGGTAAGTCTAGGCCATCAGATGCCCGATCGCCGTGCCGGGGAGGGACCGGTGCTTCGGGCTCTTCGTGGCCTTCCCAAGCCGAAGGCCCGCGGCGATGCCGCTCCGCCTGAACTCCCGCGGGGCGGCATTGCTGCGTTCGGAGAGGGCCGTCGCAGCTATTTCCGCTCCCACACCTTCTCGCCGCCGACCCACGTCTCCTCGACCTTGGTCTGGCGCAGCTCGGCGGGCGATGCCGCCAGCGGATCGCGATCGACGATGATGAAGTCGGCCCGCTGGCCCGGCGCCAGCCGCCCGAACACCGTTTCGGCGAACGCGGCATAGGCGCCGCCCTGGGTGAAGGCCTTCCAGGCCTGTTCGCGCGTCACCGCCTCTTCGGGGCGCCAGCCGCCGGGGGGCATACCGTCGGCACCCTGGCGCGTGAAGGCCGCCGCCCAGCCGGCGAACGGATCGGGGCTCTCGACCGGGAAATCGGAGCCGAAGGCCAGCCCGGCGCCGTCCGCCAGCATCGTGTGCCAGGCATAGGCCCCGGTCAGCCGCGCCGCGCCCAGCCGCGCCTCCGCCATCGTCCGGTCGCTGGTCTGATGCGTCGGCTGCATCGAGGCGATCACGCCATGCTTGCCGAAGCGCGGCAGGTCGGCCGGATCGACGACCTGTGCATGCTCGATCCGCCAGCGCCGGTCGCCGCCATAGGTGTCAGACAACTCGTCGATCGCATCGAGCACCTGCGCATTGGCACGGTCGCCGATCGCGTGGACGGCGACCTGGTATTTGTCCATCGCCGCGCGGCTCATCAGGTTGCGCAGCACGGTGTCGGTCTGGAAGCCCAGCCCCTTCTCGCCCGGCGCATCGGCATAGGGTGCCTTCAGCCAGGCCCCCCGCGACCCCAATGCCCCGTCGCCATAGAGCTTGACGCCGGCAAGGCGCAGGCGGTCGGCATAGAGCCACGGCGTCGGACCGGTCCCGCCGATCCGCACCGTGTCGTCGATCCCCATGCCATAGCTGATGATCCGCACCCGTAGCGCACCGCGGTCGCCCATGCGGCGATAGCTCAACCAGTCGTCGACGCTCGTGCCCATGTCCGCCGCCGCGGTGACGCCCAGCGAGAGCAGCGTCGCCTGCGCCTTGAGGAAGGCGGAGTCCCTGTCCTTGGGCAGGGGTTGCGGAACCGCCTTCTGCATCAAGGCCTGCGCCGCATCGACGAAGACACCGGCCGGCTTGCCCCCCGCGCCCTTCTCGATGCGGCCGCCCGGCGGCGACACCGTCGCTGCGGAGATTCCGGCCTCGCGCAGGGCGGCGCTGTTCGCCCAGCCGGCGTGGCCGTCGATGCGGGCGAGCCATACCGGCTTGTCGCCGACGACCGCGTCGAGATCGGCGGCCGTCGGGAAACGGCCCAGTCGCCATCGCTCCTGGTTCCAGCCCCCGCCCAGGATCCATTTGCGGTCGGGATTGGCGGCGACATAGGCGGCGATCTTCGCCTTGGCCTCGTCGAGCGAGCGCGTGTCCGAGAGGTCGAGCTCCAGCGCGCGGAACCCCAATTCCATGACATGGCCGTGCGCATCGACGAAGCCGGGCATCAGCACCCGCCCCTTCATGTCGGCCCGCCAGTCCAGCCGGTCGGGGCGCTTGTCCTTCGCGCCCAGCAGCCGCACCACCTTGCCGTCGGCCGTCATCAGGATGCCGGTGAACCGGACCACCTTCCCGTCCGCGTCGAGGGTCATCCCGTTGACATTGTCGACCAGCGCCTCGGCCTGAGCGGATACAGGAGCCATGATCGTCACGGCGAGGAGGAGAAGCGGAGCCAGTCTTGCCATAGCGGCGGCATAAGCGGTGTTCCCCCGCGGCGCCAGACGGTCTAACGCGGCCGGCTATGGCAACGCAGATCAAACCGGCCGACACGGGTTCGCTTCCCGTCACCATCGACGACGTTCGGGCCGCCCATGCCCGCATTCGCGATGCGATCGTGCGGACGCCCACCCTTGCCAGCCGGACCCTCTCGCAGCTGACCGGCGCAACCGTCTATCTCAAGTTCGAGAATTTGCAGTTCACCGCCGCCTACAAGGAGCGCGGCGCGCTCAACACGCTGCTGCTCCTGTCGGACGAGGCGAAGGCTAAAGGCGTGATCGCCGCATCGGCCGGCAACCATGCCCAAGGCCTCGCCTATCACGCCAATCGGCTCGGCGTACCGGCGACGATCGTGATGCCGCGCAACACCCCCACGGTGAAGGTCGTCCAGACCGAAGGCCATGGCGCTACCGTCGTGCTGGAAGGCGACACCTTCGATGCCGCCTACGCGCATGCGCGGGTGCTCGAGGCCGAGCGCGGCTTCACCTTCGTCCATCCGTTCGACGATCCCCGCGTGATCGCCGGCCAGGGAACGGTCGCGCTCGAGATGTTCGAGGATGTCCCGGCGATCGACACGCTCGTCACGCCGATCGGCGGCGGCGGGCTGATCTCCGGCATGGCCACGGTGGCGCGGGCGCAGGGTCGCCCGGTCGAGGTCGTCGGCGTCGAAGCGGAGCTCTATCCCTCGATGTACAACCGGATCAACGGCACCGACATGCCCTGCGCCGGAGACACGCTCGCCGAGGGTATCGCGGTGAAGGAGCCGGGCGGGATCCCGGCCCGGATGGTGCGCGCGCTGGTCGACGATATCCTGCTCGTCAGCGAACGCAGCCTCGAAGAGGCGGTCAGCCTCCTCCTCCAGATCGAGAAGACCGTGGTCGAGGGCGCCGGCGCCGCCGGCCTGGCGGCCCTGCTCGCCCATCCGGGGCGGTTCACCGGCAGGACCGTGGGCGTGGTGCTGTGCGGCGGCAATATCGACACGCGGCTGCTCGCCAACGTGCTGCTGCGCGATCTCGCGCGGTCGGGGCGGCTGGCGCGGCTGCGGATCCGGCTGCAGGATCAGCCGGGCTCGCTCTACAATGTCGCGCGCCTGTTCGATCAGGAACGCGTCAACATCATCGAGGTCTATCACCAGCGCGTCTTCACGACGCTGCCGGCCAAGGGCCTGATCACGGACATCGAGTGCGAGACGCGCGACAACGCCCATCTCCAGCGCCTGATCGACGCCCTGCGGGGGGCCGGCTACGAGACCGCGCAGGTCGAGCTCGCCTGATCGGGGCGCGACCGTACCGACGCTTCGGCGCGTTAAGGCTTGGGACGCAATTATGCGGTAAAGCCGCTTGGCATCTGGCGGCCCCTGCCCTCATAAGGCATCCCGCATACCTTCCCTCGGAGGCCCGCCGTCGGTGACCGCGCCGTTTCGTTTCCCGCGCTTCTTCGTCACCAGCCCGTCTCCCTGCCCCTATCTGCCGGGGCGGCAGGAGCGGAAGGTGTTCACCGAACTGGTTGGCCCGCACGCCTCCGAACTGAACGACGCGCTCGGCCGCATCGGCTTCCGGCGCAGTCAGGGCGTCGCCTACCGACCCTCCTGTGCGGGATGCACGGCCTGCGTGTCGGTGCGGGTCGTCACCGCCGATTTCGTCCCCAATGCGACCCAGCGCAAGCTGCTCCGCCGCAATGCCGATTTGGAAGTCACCGCCTGCCGCGCCTGGGCGACTGAAGAACAGTATCAGCTGATGCGCCGCTATCTCGCCGTCCGTCATCCGGGCGGCGGCATGGCCGGCATGGACGACGACGATTATGCCGACATGATCGAGCATTCGCCGGTCAACTCGCTGATCGTCGAATATCGCGAGCCGGCGGCCCCGGGCGGTCGCCGCGGCCGGCTCGTCGGCGCGTGCCTGACCGATCGGCAGGCCGACGGGCTGTCGATGATCTACAGCTTCTTCGATCCCGACCATGCCGCGCGGCCCGCACTCGGCAACTTCATCATCATGGACCATATCGTCCGCGCGCGCGACGCGGGCCTGCCCTATGTCTATCTCGGCTATTGGGTGAAGGGGTCGGCGCGGATGGAGTACAAGACGCGCTATCGCCCGCTCGAGGCGCTGGGTCCCACGGGCTGGCGACGGCTGAGCGACGACGACATGGCGCCGGTGCCGCCCGGATCGAAGCTTTGATCCTTTCGGGCTGAAACTACCGTCAGGCCCAGCCGCGGCTGGCACCTGACGACGATCGCGCGACGGACAAGCCGGATGACATGACGGTGACCGTCCGTGCAAAGCGACCTCGAAGCACGGATCGGTCTCACGCCCTTCGACCGCGCTCCCGGCGAACGGTCAGGGGTGGGTCACCCGGATGTCATGTCGCTCCGGCGCGTCATTCCGGATCGCGATCATGGCGAACGACATCGGTAGGGAGCGAGACCCAGGGCCGGCGGGCACGGTCGTAGACCGAGACGGTCGGACCCGGAAATCGCCGTCGGCGAAAGCCCCGACTGCGACGGATACTCGACGCTCCTCCTGACCGGCTTCGCGATGGAACAGCGTCGTTCCGCACACCGGGCAGAAGTGGAAGCGGAACAGGCTGCCCGCATCGCCGGTCCGGCGCAATTCGGTCCATCGACCCTCCACATGCCATGGGGGCGCAAAGCTGGCCTGCGTGGCGAAGACGCTGCCGGTGCGGCGCTGGCAGCCCGTGCAATGACATAGGCCGACGCGAAGAGGCTGATCGCCGACCGTGATGCGCAGCTGCCCGCAGCTGCACGCGGCCGTCCGCGTCACGCCTCCTCGACCCGCACCTCGACGTCGAGCTGCTCGGCGCCTTCGCCCAGCCGCGAACCTGCGACCGGCGCAGCACCGGCCGCGTCGAGGGCGACCGCGACGCGGACATGATCCTCCTGCGGCGACAGGCCGGTGCAGGGATCGAACCCGACCCAGCCGAGATCCTCCACCCAGGCCTCGGCCCAGCCATGCGGGGTCGGATGCTCCTGGTCCGCATGGCGGCAATAGCCCGACACATAGCGGGCCGGCTGTCCGAGATGCCGCGCGGCGACCGCGAAGATCTGCGCCAGATCGCGTGGAGTCGCTTTCGCGCGGGACCATGCCTCGCCGGCCGAGCGGCCCGCCACCGGGCGGCCGTGATCGACCTCGAACCGCTGGTGGATCGCGCCATTCAGGCCATGCAGCGTGGTCAACGGGTCGGTCTGCCGCAGATCCGCCGCCCAGGCGAGGATCGCCGGATCCGGTGCCGTGGCGGGGGTGGAGCGAAGATAGAGCCCGGGCGGCAGCATTTCGGCCACGCCGCGGATCACGCCGTCCGAATGGCTGGTCAGCACCTCGCCCGAAACCTCGATCGCGATCTCCTCGACCGGTCCTTCGACATAGAGCATCGTGGTGACATTGCCCCAGCCGTCGCGACCTTCGCTCATGCGCGCGTCGCGATCGATGTCGATCCGCCATCGCGCGACGGTCTGGTCGTGCGAATTCTGCGGGGTGAGCCGCAGCATCTGCACCAGCCGCGCCTGCGGGGCGGAGAAACGATATGCCGTGCGGTGGTGGATCGACAGCCGCATCGCCCTTGTGCCCCCTGTTCGCCGGCGCTCAGCCGAATTTGAACTGCCGCCCGATCGCCGCGTGCAGCAGCGCGTTCTCGTGGATGAAGCCTTGCAGAAACTGATGGAGGCCCGAGGCGATCACCTCGCCCGACCGGGTCCGCTGCATGCGGGTGGCGCGCAGCCGCGCCATCCGGTCCGCCTCGCCATGCTGGCCCGTCCGGCGCGCCAGCAGCCCAAGCACCTCCACCGTCTCCTCGATGGAGGCGGCGAGGCTGCGCGGCAGCTCGGGCCGGGCGATCAGCAGGTCGATGACGTTGGCGGGGCTCAGCCCGTCGGAATAGAGCCAGCGATAGGCGGTGACGGCGGACACGGTCTGGAGGATCGTCGTCCACTGATCGCGGTCGACGACGCCGCCGACCCGTTCGCCCTCCGGAAGCAGGATGTGGTACTTCACGTCGAGCAGCCGCGCGGTATTGTCCGCCCGCTCGACCGCCTGACCCAGCCGGATGAACCATGTCGTCTGGTTGCGGAGCATGCGGTGAACCGCTCCCTCGAAGCCCCGCGTCTCGCTCTTCACGGCATCGACCAGATTGAGCACGGCCGTCGGGTCGTCGGCCGGCGGCCGCCCCTCGAACAGCAGCCAGGCGCGATTGATCGCCGACCATGCCTCCCGGGTCAGCGCGGTGCGGACGGCGCGGGCGTTGGTCCGAGCCGCCTCGACGCAATAGACGATCGAGCCCGGGTGCGATCCGTCCACGGTGAGGAAGCGGGCCACGTCGCGTCGCCGCACCTCGCCGCCGGTCGCCGCGAAGGCAACATCGGTATAGGTCACCGCCAGGGCGGACTCCCAGGCCGCGCGACCCGCCGGCCGGGCCGATAGCACGTCGAGCCGCACGGTCGCCTCGACCAGCCGCGAGATGAAATCGACCCGTTCGAAATAGCGACCGAGCCAGTAGAGCGAGGAGGCGGTGCGGCTCAGCATCAGCGCGCGCCCCCGTCCGGCCGCAGGGCCTGGATCTGCGACTGGCTCTGGCTCTGGCTCTGGGTCGCCCCGGCATCGGCCATCAGGACGAAGCTGTCCTTGGTGCCGCCGCCCTGGCTCGAATTCACGACGAGCGAGCCCTCGCGCAAGGCGACGCGGGTCAATCCGCCCGGCACGACCTGCACCCCCCGCGTGCCGGTCAGCACGAAAGGCCGGAAGTCGACATGCCGCGGCGCCAGACCCGCCTCGGCCATCGTCGGCACGGTGGACAGGGCCAGGGTGGGCTGAGCGATATACCGGTGCGGCTCGGCAACCAGCGCGGCGCGGAAGCGATCGATCTCCTCGCGGCTGGCGGTCGGGCCGACCAGCATCCCGTAGCCGCCGGACCCGTCGACCAGCTTGACGACGAGCTCGTCGAGATGATCGAGCACGTAGCGCAGCGCCTCGGGCTCGCGGCAGCGCCACGTCTCGACATTGGGCAGGCTCGCCTCGCTGCCCGTATAGTAGCGGACGATCTCAGGCATGTAGCTGTAGATCGCCTTGTCGTCGGCGATGCCGTTGCCGGGCGCGTTGATGATCGCGACATTGCCCGCGGCATAGGCGGCGATCAGCCCGGGTACGCCGAGCATCGAATCGGGACGGAAGACCAGAGGATCGAGAAAATCGTCATCGACCCGGCGGTAGATCACATCGACCTTCACCCGCCCGGCGATCGTCCGCATCCAGACGATGTCCTCGTCCACCACCAGGTCGGCGGCCTCCACCAGCTCGATTCCCATCGAGTCGGCAAGGAAGCTGTGCTCGTAATAGGCCGAATTGAAATGCCCGGGGGTCAGCACGACGCAGGTCGGCGTCGCCACGCCGCGCGGCGCGACCGACTTCATCACCTCGAGCAGCCGATCGGGATAGGAATCCACGGCCGCGACGCGAAAGTTGCGGAACAATTCGGGGCAGAGGCGCAGCATCGCCTCGCGATTCTCCAGCATATAGCTGACCCCCGACGGCGTCCGGGCATTATCCTCCAGCACGAAGAAGTCGTCGGGGCCGGTGCGGACCAGATCGATCCCGCAGATATGCGCCCAGACCCCGTGCGGCGGGCGGATGCCGGCGATCTCCGGGCGGAATTGCGGATTTCCGAGGATCAGATCGGACGGCAGCACGCCTTCCTTGAGGATGCGCCGCTCGCCATAGATATCGTCGAGAAAGGCGTTGATCGCCTCGACGCGCTGCACGAGCCCGCGCGACAGCCGGTCCCACTCGTCGGGCAGGAAGACGCGCGGCACGATGTCGAAGGGTATGATACGCTCGGAGGCCTCGTTGTCGCCATAGACCGCGAAGGTGATGCCGAGCTGCCGGAAGGCGGCCTCGGCCGAGTGCTGGCGGCGACGCAGCTCGATCGCGGGTGTCGCCTCCAGCCAGCGGGCCAGCGCGTCGAGCTCGGCCCGCGGCGGCCGGCCGGCCATGCCCATGATCTCGTCGAACGCCTGCGCTCTCATTGCCCCTCGTCAGCCAGAGCCGATGAACGCATGCTGCGCGCAATTGCGGCAGCGCACAAGAGGCGTCGGCCGATCAGCCTCGCGCGGCGAGCTCCGCCAGCATGGCGGGGGTCAGGATCTGCGGAAGGACGCGCGGCTCGGCGCTGCCCGGCGCGTACCAGAGATACAGGGGAACCCCGGCCCGGTTGTGCCGCTCGATGAAGCGGCCGAGTTCTGGATCGCCGTCGGTCCAGTCGCCTACGAGCACGGCCACCTTCCCCCGGCGGAAGGCATCCGCGGTCGCCGCCGTCTCGATCGCCGCTTTCTCGTTGACCTTGCAGGTCAGGCACCAGTCCGCGGTGAAATAGGCGAAGACCGGGCGGTTGCCGGCACGCAGCGCCGCCAGCCGCGCCTCGCTGAAGCGCTCCGCCCCGCTGCCCGCAGCAAGGGCCGCGGCCGGGCGCGACGTCGGGACGATCAGCGCTCCGGCGAGGGCGACCAGCGCCAGCCCTCCCGCCGCCGCGGCCCCGAAGCCGCGGCCGCCGCGCTGTCGCGTTCCCGCGAACCACAGCAACAGGCCGATGGCGAGCGACAGCGCCAGCGCCAGCGTCATCGCCTCAACCCCGGCTTGGCGACCCAGCACCCAGGCGAGCGCGATCGCCGTCAGCCACATCGGCACCGACAGGATGCGGCGCAGGCGCTCCATCCAGGCGCCGGGCCGCGGCAGCCTGCGTCGCAGGGACGGGATGAAGCCGAGCAGCAGAAAGGGCAGCGCCAGACCGAGGCCGAGGCCCGCGAAGACCGCGAGCGCGGCCGGCCAGGGCAGGACCAGCGCCGCCCCCAGCGCCGCCCCCATGAAGGGACCGGTGCACGGCGTCGCGACGAAGGCGGCCAGCGCGCCGGTCGCGAAGGCGCCGCCATTCCCGCCCTCGCCGGCGAAGCGGGGCATCGGCACCTCGAACAATCCCGCGAGGTTCAGCGCGATCGCGACCGAAAGCAGCAACAGGATCAGGATCATGCGTGGATCCTGGAGCTGGAACGCCCATCCCACCGCGCTGCCGCCGGCCCGCAGCGCTAGGATCGCACCGCCCAGCGCGAGACAGACCAGAACGACGCCGCCGGTATAGGCCAGGGCCTCGCGCCGGGCCGCCACCTCGCTCCCATGGCCCGCCCGGGCGAGGCTGAGGGCCTTGAGGCTGAGGATGGGAAAGACGCAGGGCATGACGTTGAGGATCAGGCCGCCGGCAACGGCGCCCAGAAAGGCCAGCATGGCCGTCGCGGCCCATCCGCCGGGCTGCGCCCCGGCCTGGACTGCGACGCTGCCCGGCGCCGCGACGATCTCGAGCCCCTGCCCCGCTCCGGTGTCGAGCACGCCCTGGATGCGCCCTCCTGCAGGGCTGGCTGCGGCGGCCGTCTCGACCAGCAGCCGATCGCCGTCCCGCGTCACGTTCTGCTTCGCGGCATAGTCGAGCGCCCCGGCCGCCTCCGGATAGAACCAGGCCTGGCCCAGCGCGGCACCGGCGGGAAAGGGAATGGAGAGGCGGAAGCGCTTGTCGGCGACCTGATAGGTCGCCTCCGCCCCGAGCGGACGTGGTATCGCGCGCCGCCACCCGTCGAACTTCGCTGTCACCTGTGGATCGGCGCCACCGTCGCCGACCGTCAGCCGCGTCGCCAGCGTCTGGCTCTCGGGCACGCAGACCGTGTCGGTGCAGACGAGGTAATCGAGCTTCACCCGAACGGGCAGCGCCGTTCCCCGCGCCAGTCCGGCCGGTACCGACAGATCGACCAGCAGCGCGAAGGGCTTGTCGTATACATGGTTCATCAGCCCGGCGACGAGCAGGCGCTGCGGCACCGGATAGCGAAGCGGCCCCGCCCGCAGGCCCGCGGGGAGGGTCCAAGCGGCGAGGGTCTCGATCCCGGCATCGCCGGGGTTCTTCCAATAGCCGTGCCAGCCGGGTGCCGGGTCCACGGCGATCGCCAGGGTCACCGTCCGCCCCGGTGCCGGAGACGCGCTCTCCGGGATCAGCCGCATCGCCAGATGAGGTCCCGCGCCCGGCGGCGCGACCTCGGCAAGTCCGGCCGCGGCGAGCGACAGGCCGATCAGCGTCATGACGATGTAAACGAAGCGGCGCAGGGCGCGCCTTGCCGGGACGATCATGTCCCTGCCATAAACGCTGCCGATCTTCCCACCAAGGACTACCGATGTCGCGCTTCGCCGCCCTGTTGCTCGTGACGACCGCCGCGTTTGCGGGCGCCTGCCCGGCCGCGGCGCAGACGAATTCGCCGCCCCCCGGCGGCGCGGTACCCGCCGCCGCCGGACCCGCGACCCCGCCACCGCCGCCCTTCCCCGCGACGCCGCCCAAGCTGATCGTCGCCATTTCCGTCGACCAGTTCTCTGCGGATCTGTTCGCGCAATATCGCAACCACTATACCGGCGGCCTCGCCCGACTGCTGACCGGCGGGGTCTTCCCCAGCGGCTATCAGAGCCACGCTGCCACCGAGACGTGCCCCGGCCATTCGACGATCCTGACCGGCTATCGGCCGGCCCATACCGGCATCATCGCCAACAACTGGATCGACCAGCGCGTCGGCCGTCCCGACAAGACCGTCTATTGCTCGGAGGACGAGCGCGTCGCCGATTCGTCCCACGAGCGCTACACCGTCTCCGACATGCACCTGAAGGTGCCGACGCTCGGGGAGCGGATGAAGGCCGCCGACCCGCGCAGCCGCGTCGTCTCCGTCGCGGGCAAGGACCGGGCGGCCGTGATGATGGGCGGGCACAAGGTCGACGAGCTCTGGTGGTGGGACGGCAAGACCTACACCTCCTATGCCGGCCGCGCCGTGCCGCCGGTGGTCCAGCGGACCCGCGACGCCGTGGCGGCACTGATCGCAAGGCCGCAGGCGGCACTGCCGCTGCCTGGCTGGTGCCGGCCGCTCGACCGCGCCATCACCGCGGGCACCGCGACGGTCGGCCAGGGCCGCTTCGAGCGCGCCGCGGGTGACGCCAAGGCGTTCCGGACCTCTCCCGCCGCGGATGCCGCGGTGCTGGCGATGGCGGCGGGGCTCGTGCAGGACATGCAGCTGGGCAAGGGCCCGGCGACCGACATCATCGCGGTCGGGCTGAGCGCCACCGACTATATCGGCCATGCCCTCGGCACCCAGGGCGCCGAGATGTGCATCCAGATGAACGAGCTGGACCAGTCGCTGGCAGGCTTTTTCGCCGTGCTGGACGACACCGGCGTCGACTATGAGATCATGCTGACCGCCGATCATGGCGCCCACGACATGACCGAGCGCCAGCAGCAGCGTGCGATGCCGATGGAGGCGCATGTCGCGCCCGAGACGCTGGCCGGTGCGGTCGGCGCGGCCATCGGTCGGGACCTGGGCCTGACCGGTCCGGTGCTGCTCGGCGGCGAGGGCGACGTCTATCTGTCGACCGCGCTGCCGGCGGCGCAGCGCAGCCGGGTGCTGGCAGAGGCGGTGCGCCGCTACAAGACGCTGCCGCAGGTCGCCGCGGTCTTCACCGGAGCGGAGATCGCCGCATCGCCCATGCCCTCTACCCCGCCCGAGACCTGGAATCTGCTGGAGCGCGCCAAGGCCAGCTACGATCCGGATCGGTCCGGCGACCTGCTCGTGCTGCTCAAGCCGCGCGTCACGTCGATCGAAAAGCCGGCGGCTGGCTATGTCGAGACGCATGGCAGCCCCTGGGACTATGACCGGCGCGTGCCCATCCTCTTCTGGCGCAAGGGCATGACAGGCTTCGAACAGCCGCTGTCGGTCGAGACGGTCGACATCATGCCGACCCTTGCCGCGACGATCGGCCTGAAGGTTTCGGGGCAGGACGGGCGCTGCCTGGACCTTGATCCGGGTCCGGCCGACACCTGCGCACGATAGCGCGATCTGTCCCGATCCTCGCCTGCCATGCGAGGATCGGGACAATCAGCCTGGGCGCCTCCGCGCCAGTACCGGTCAGCGGGTGACGTTGTAGCGCAGCTGTGCGTCGGTGAGCTGGAAGCCGACCAGCGCCTCGAAGGTGGCGGACAGAACGGCGCGGCGCACCTCGGGCTGTGCGAGCGGATCGACCGCCGCATCCTCGTCGCCCGCCTTGCGCTTGCGGGTCAGGCGGTCGCGCACTTCCTGCGGCAGGGTCGCGGCGGCGCGGCTGATCGAGGTGGTGCCGGCGCCGCTGACCTCCGCGCGTGCCTGGCCCGCGTCGAAATGCAGCGTGACGGTGCTGACGCGCTTCGCGGTCACCTGTGATCCGCCGCGCACCACCGCGACATAATAGGGGAGCTGGACGTCGCGGGCTCCTTCCGTCCCGGTGCGGCGCGCTTCGACGTTGAAGCTGATGGTGGTGACGATCTCGTCGCCCGAATCATTGCAGCTGCCACGGACATTGGTCATCGTCGCGACCAGATCGATCGCGCTCGCGTCCTGGCTGGCGGGCGGATCGAACAAGGTCACGTCGCCGGTGCCGGCCGCAAGTCCCACCACCGGGCAGGCGGAACGCACGGCGGTGATACCGCCGGTCGCGTCGATCTCGCCGGTACGGGCGCAGCCCGCCAGCAGGAGCGCGGCGGCGGAAACGGTGAGCAGGGCTTTCACGGACAAGCGTACCTTTACTGGCGACATCATCGCTTGCCATAGGAACCGGGTTGGAGCGGCGCAAGCAATCGCGTAAGGCCCGGACCATGCAGGCCCCCTCGCCCAAGCTGCCGCTCGAGCTTCTCATCGCCGCCCCGCGCGGCTTCTGCGCCGGCGTCGACCGGGCGATCCGGATCGTCGAACTGGCGATCGAGAAGTACGGGCCGCCGGTCTATGTCCGGCACGAGATCGTCCACAACAAGTTCGTGGTGGACCGGCTGAAGGCGATCGGCGCGATCTTCGTCGAGGAGCTCGACGCGGTACCCGACGGCAAGCCGGTCGTCTTTTCCGCCCATGGCGTCCCCAAGTCGGTGCCCGCCACCGCCGAGCAGCGGGGGCTCGACTATCTCGATGCCACCTGCCCGCTGGTGTCGAAGGTGCACCGACAGGCGGAGCGGCTGGTCGGCGCGGGGCGGCATATCGTCTTCATCGGCCATGCCGGCCACCCCGAGGTGATCGGCACGTTCGGCCAGGTGCCCGCAGGGGCGATGACGCTGATCGAGACGGTCGAGGATGCGGAGGTCTTCGCACCCTCCGACCCCGCAAACCTCGCCTTCCTCACCCAGACGACGCTGTCGGTCGACGACACGGCCGAGGTGGTACGCACGCTCCAGCAGCGCTTCCCGACCATCCAGGCGCCGCATGGCGAGGACATCTGCTACGCCACCTCGAACCGTCAGGCGGCGGTCAAGGCGATCGCCGCGGCCTGCGATGCGATGCTGGTGATCGGCGCGCCCAATTCGTCCAATTCGCTGCGTCTGGTCGAGGTCGCCCGGCGCGAGGGTATCCCGGCCGAGCTGATCCAGCGCGCGACCGATCTCGATTGGGGTTTTCTGGACGGGGTCGGCACGCTCGGCATCACCGCAGGCGCATCGGCGCCGGAACTGCTGGTCCGCGAGCTGGTCGATCGCCTGTCCGAGCGCTTCGACGTCACCGAGCGCGAGGAAGAAACGACTCGCGAAACCGTCGCCTTCAAGCTGCCGCGCGGGCTCGAAGCCGCAGCCTGATGGCCGTCTACACGCAGGTTTCGGCAGAGGCGCTGTCGCGCTTTCTGACGCGCTTCGACGTCGGTGCCCTCGTATCCGCCAAGGGGATCGCCGAGGGCGTCGAGAACAGCAACTATCTCGTCGACACGAGCGAGGCGCGGTTCATCCTGACATTGTACGAGAAGCGGGTCGCGGCGGACGATCTGCCCTTCTTCATGGCGCTGCTCGACCATCTCGCCTCCAAGGACCTGGCGGTGCCGCCCGCCGTGCCCGACCGTGACGGGCGGACGATCCACGAACTGGAGGGCCGGCCGGCCTGCCTGATCCGATTTCTGCCCGGCGTCTCGGTCACCCAGCCGACACCGGCTCAGGCCTTCGCCGCCGCCGATGCGATGGGCGCCATGCACCGGGCGGTCGCCGACTTCGAGGGTCTCCGGCCGAATTCGATGGGGTTAGACAGCTGGCGCCCCCTGTTCGAGCGCTGCGGGCGGGCACTGGACGAGATTGCGCCGGGCCTTCACGCGGATCTCGGCGAGGCGCTCGACCGGGTATGCGAGCGATGGGACGACGCCGCCTTTGACCGCTGCGTCATCCATGCGGACCTGTTCCCTGACAACGTCCTGATGCTCGGCGACACGGTCACCGGGCTGATCGACTTCTATTTCGCCGCCACGGACATCCGGATCTATGACCTGGCGATCATGCACAGCGCCTGGTCGTTCGATCCGCAGGGTCGCAACTTCCGCCCCGCGGTCGGCGACGCCCTGATCGCCGGCTATTCGCAGCATTACCCGCTGTCCGCAGCCGAAAAAGCGGCCTTCGCGACGCTGGCGAGCGGCGCCTGCGTGCGCTTCGCCCTGTCGCGTGCCTGGGACTGGCTCAACACGCCGGCCGATGCGCTGGTCACCCGCAAGGATCCCCTCGCCTATATGCGTCGCCTTCATCACTACGACCCCGAATTGGCGACCCGCACCGCATGAGCGAGGCCGTGGTCGAGATCGCGACGGACGGCGCGTGCAAGGGCAATCCCGGCCCGGGGGGCTGGGGCGCGCTGATCCGGTTCGGCACCGCGGAAAAGGAACTGTCCGGCGGCGAGCCGGAGACGACCAACAATCGCATGGAACTGACCGCCGCGATCGAGGCGCTCAACGCCCTGACCCGGCCCTGCACGGTGAAGCTGTCGACCGACAGCCGCTACGTCATGGACGGCCTGACCAAATGGATCCATGGCTGGCAGCGCAACGGCTGGAAGACGGCCGACAAGAAGCCGGTCAAGAATGCCGAGCTCTGGCAGGCGCTGCTGGAGGCCGCGAAGCGCCACCGGATCGAATGGCTATGGGTCAAGGGTCATGCCGGCCACCCCGACAACGAGCGCGCGGACCGGCTCGCGAGCGACGCGGCGCTCGCCGCGGGCAAGCAACGCCCGGTACGCGGCTGAGCGGCCGGTCCGCTCTACTCGACTTCTTCGACCGTCGCTGCCGGTCCGTTCTTGAGGATCGAGGCGATCGCATTGCGGGCGCTGGCGCGGCTGGAATAGCCCTCGGTCCAGAAGATCGTCTCGCTATTATGCTTGAACTTGGCGACGAACTCGCCGGCCTTGTTCTTCTCGATCGTGAACTTGTGCGCCATGATATCGAGCCTCCTCAAGCGGATGGGGACGCCATAGCATCGAAGCGGGCGGGCGAGTAGCGGTCCGCATCGACTTGCGCCAGTTCGCAGGGCCTGCCCAGCAGCAGGGCCGCAGCCAGCATCGAGGCCGCGGGTGCCGTCTGGATGCCGAAACCGCCCTGCCCTGCGCACCAGAAGAAGCCCGGAGCCGCCGGGTCGAAGCCGTAGACGGGGAGACGGTCGGCCGCGAAGCTGCGAAGCCCTGCCCAGCGTCGCTCAACCGCCAGGACGCGCCATTCGACGACCCGCTCCAGACGATGGATGGCCAGCGCGACGTCGATCTCCTCGGGTGCGGCATCGCAGGGCGCGGACAAAGTCTCGTCATGGGGCGTCACCCACAGGCGCCCGCCCGCCTCCGGCTTGAAATAGAAATTGCCCGAAAGATCGACGACGTGCGGCAGGTCCGCCGGCACGGGCGGATCGACGCGCACCTGCACCATGGTCCGCCGATAGGGCCTGATGCCGAGCGGGCGAACGCCGGCCGCCGCCGCCACGGGATCGGCCCAGGCCCCCGCCGCATTCACGAGGATCGCCGCGGTATAGCGACCGGCGCTGGTCTCGACCTGCCAGATCCCATGCGTTCGGGACGCCCGTTCGAGCCGAGCGCCGGTGACGAGCTTTACCCCATGCCGCCGCCCATCCTGCAGATAGTGCGCATGCAAGGCCGCGACGTCGATATAGGCGCAGCTGGGCTCCAGCACGCCCACCGACCATGTCGGGCGAAGACCGGGAATCAGGCTGGCGGGATTCACCGGCGTCAGCTCGACCGGACGCCCCGCAAAGGCGGACAGCAACGCCCCCGCTTTCGGTCGGTCCGGCGCCTCGCCCAGATGGAGCGACCCGAGCGGATCGAGAAAGCCGCCGGTCCGCAGCATCGGCCCGGACGCGGTCGTCAGCGGTTGGACACCGGGGCCGCCATAGGTCTCCGACCAGAAGGCCGCGGACCGGCCCGTCGCGTGAAAACCCGGTTGCGACTCGGCCTCCAGCACCAGCACGCGGACGTGCCGCGCCAGCGCCGACGCAAGGCTTGCCCCCGCCATTCCCGCGCCGACGATCGCGACGTCGAAGCGCGCCGCGTCGCTCATGCCGGGGAGTCGCAGGAAAGGTCGGTCATCGCGCGGCACGGTTACGGTTTCGCAAGCCCTGCCGTCTAGGACACATTCCCGATGGACTGGAACTGTTTGCGTATCGGACTGGCCCTTGCGGCCGTCCTGATCCTGCTTTCGGCGGGGCTGGAGGACGTGCGGTCGCGCGAGATCGCGGATCGCAAGCCGATCGCGCTGGTCGTGCTCGCGCCCGCATGGTGGTGGTCGATGGGCCTTTCCCTCTGGCCAGGCGCGCCGATCCAGCTGGCGCTGGCGGCTGCCATCTTCGCCCTCTTCGCCTTCGCCTTTTACCTCAATGCGATGGGCGGCGGTGACGTGAAGCTGATCGCGGCGCTGTCGCTCTGGCTGCCTGTCCAGCCGCTCGTCGCCATGCTGGCCACGATGGCCATCGCCGGTGGCGCCGTCACGCTGGCGATGCTCGCGGAGCGGGCGATCGGTCGGTTGCGCGGCAGGGTCGCGAGCGGGCCCGTCGAGGTGCCCTATGGGGTCGCGATCGCGGTCGCCGGCATCCTGGCGCTGCGCGAACCCATATTTAACCAATTTGTCTGATGCTTAACGTCGGATCAACCCGGCGGCCCGGAAAGGCGCGAGAAAATAGACATGGACAGTCGTAAGGTCATCCTGCTGGTCGGCGCGTTGGTGGTGGCGATCGTCACCGCTCTTTTCGCCCGCTCGCTGATCGCCGGCAGCGCCGCGCCAGAGGCGGTCGCAGCGGCCGCCCCGCTCCAGCCCGTACCGGGCGGCCCGGAAGTGCTGGTCGCCACCCGTGCCCTGCCCGTCGGCACCATCCTCGATGCCAGCGCGCTGAAATTCCAGCCTTGGCCCAAGGAGCTGGTCGACAACGCCTATTTCCTCAAGACCGCGACCGATCTGAAGGCGTTGCAGGGCACCGTGGTGCGCAACGCCATCACCGCCGGCCAGCCGGTCACTCAGGGTGCGCTGGTCAAGCCCGGCGATCGCGGCTTCCTGGCAGCAGCGCTCGGGCCGGGCATGCGCGCGGTGACGGTGCCGGTATCGGCGCAGTCGGCCGTCGCCGGCTTCGTCTTCCCGGGCGACCGTATCGACCTCGTCCTCACCCAGTCGGTGCAGGGCGGCGGCGACGGCCAGCCGCTGCACGTATCGGAGACGATCATGCGCAACCTGCGCGTGCTCGCGACCGATCAGCGGACCGACAACACGGTCGGTGAGGACGGCAAGACCCAGGTTCGTACCTTCTCGACCGTCACGATCGAGGCGACGCCGCGAATTGCGGAGCAGCTGGCGGTCGCGCAGACGGTCGGCTCCATCTCGCTGTCGCTCCGGTCCATCGCGGACAATTCTTCGGAGCTCGAAGAGGCGATCGCCAACGGCACGGTGAAGATGCCCGACGGCGACGTGAAGGCCGAGAAGGCGATGCTGCTGCGCGTTGCCAGCCAGCCGCAGACGGGATCGACGACCTTCGCCACCGGTGCCGACGTGTCGCGGTTCCAGCGCCGCACGGTGCCGGGCCGCAGCTTCGATGCGCCCACCGGCGGGGCACCGGCACCCGCTCCCGCCTCCGGCCCGTCGCTAGGCGGCTCCGCCATTCCGGCCAGCATGGTCGTCGCGGTCAGCCCCGTCGTCCGGATCGCCCGCGGCAACAACGTCACGACCGTCTCGGTCGGAGGAAAGTAAGATGCGCGCTTCGATGACCCTGCCGGCGACTGCCGTCGGCCTCGCCCTGGCGCTCGTCGCGCCGCACGCCACGGCCCAGACCGATGCACCGGTGCCGCCCGTCGCCTCCGTCGTCGCGCCGCCGCCGGCCGCGCCGGTGATCGAGGTGGCGACCGGGCGGGGACGCCTCGTCACCCTCTCGCGGCCAATGAGCGACCTCTTCATCGCCGACGACTCGGTCGCGGACGTGCAGGTCCGCTCGCCCACCCAGCTCTACGTCTTCGGCAAAAAGACCGGCGAGACGACGATCTCGGCGACATCGAAGGCGGGTGCGGTCGTGTTCGGGGCCACCGTGCGCGTCGGCAACAATCTCGGCTCGGTCGGGCAGATGCTCGCCCTCGCGATGCCGGAGGCGAAGATCACGGCGACCCCGATGAACGGGATCGTCCTGCTCACCGGCACCGTCGCCGCCCCCGCCGACGCGGCGGAAGCCGAGCGCCTGACCCAGGCGTTCGTCGGCGACTCGACGCGGGTGCTGTCACGCCTTCGCACCGCGACCCCGCTCCAGGTCAGCCTGCAGGTCCGCATCGCCGAGGTCAGCCGCAGCTTCATCAAGAATGTCGGCGTCAACTTCGGCTCGGTCGATGCGACCGGCGGCTTCAAGTTCGGCCTGACCCGGGGTCGTGGCGGCGGCAGCACCTTCACCCCCGGCGGACCGCTCGGCGTCGGCTTCACGACCGGCCCGGCCGGCGGCAGCCTCGTGACGCAGAACAGCAACGGCACCTCCGCCGGCCTCGCCGGTCGCCTGCTGGGCCTCGATCTGCTCGCAGCCATCGATCTGGGCGAGACGATCGGCCAGGTCACCACGCTCGCCAACCCCAATCTCACGGCCCTGTCGGGAGAGACGAGCACGTTCCTCGTGGGCGGCGAAATTCCCATCCTGGTCAGCCAGGGGCTCGGCGCGGTGTCGGTCCAGTACAAGGACTATGGCGTCGCCCTGTCCTACACGCCGACGGTGCTGGCGGACGGACGGATCAACCTCCACGTCCGTCCCTCGGTGTCGCAGCTGTCGTCGGCCGGCTCGATCCAGACCAACGGGACGACCATCCCTGCCCTGTCCACCCGCCGCGCCGAGACCACGGTCGAGCTGGGCTCCGGACAGAGCCTGGTGATCGGCGGCCTGATGTCGAACAACCATCAGAACTCGATCGACAAGACGCCCTTCCTCGGTGACCTGCCGATCCTCGGCGCGCTATTCCGGTCGAACAATTTCCGCCGCGACGAGACCGAGCTGGTGATCGTGGTGACGCCCTATCTGGTGCATCCGGTCGACAGCCCCTCGCAGGTCGCGCTGCCCACCGACGGCTACAAGGCGCCCAACGATGCGGAGCGAATCCTGCTCGGCAAGCAGAGCGGCGGCGAGACGGGCGGCACCCGTCCCGTACCCCGGATGGCCGCGCCGAGTGCCGCCTCCCCGGTGTCGCCACCGGCGCCTGCAGGTGCCGGCGGGGCTCCGATGCTCCGCTCCAGCAAGCCCGGTGTCGCCACGCCCGGCTTCTCCAACTGATCGCCCGAGGTAGCCCTGACATGACCCAGCGTTCGCGTCTTCTTCTTGCCGGGCTGGTGCCGGCGGTCATGCTGGCCGGTTGCGCCGGCACGACCAACCGCGGTGTCGAATCGGTGCACCAGCCGGTGGTCAACCGCACCGACTATGCCCTCGACCTCTCCGCCCCCGGCGGTCGCCTGGCGCCCGGCGAGCAGCAGCGGCTGTCCGGCTGGCTGACGGGCCTGCGTGTCGGCTATGGCGACCGGGTTTCGGTGGATGATCCGCAAGGCTATGGCGCCGCCGCGCGCGACGCGGTGGCGGGCGTCATCGCCGGATATGGCCTGCTGCTCGCCGACGAGGCGCCCCCGTCCGCCAGCCCGGTCTCACCCGAAGCTGTGCGCGTGATCGTCAGCCGCATGCGGGCCAGCGTTCCCGGCTGCGCCGACTGGTCGCGCGACAGCTCGTCGGATCTCGATCAGAACACCTCGTCCAACTATGGCTGCGCGACCAACAGCAACCTCGCCGCGATGATCGCCAATCCGGCCGACCTGATCCGCGGATCGGGCGCGACCGGCGTCGCCGACCCGGCCATCGTCTACAAGACCGTCGATTCCTTCCGAAAGGCCGCGCCCAGTGGTGGCGGCGGCCAGACCGTGAAGGCCGATAGCGCAGGAGGCCGCTGACATGAACGCTCCCTGGAAGCCGGGCGCCCTGCGCGATCCCTTCGCCGCCTATGTCGCCGACGAGGCCACGGCCGAGGCGCTGCGGCCGATCGCGGCCGAGATGGGCTGGTCGATCGAGAAGGTGCAGAAGGGCGGTCTGCGCAGCGCGATCCAGTCGCTGTCGGTCGCGGCAAGCCCGCAGATCCTGTTCGTCGACCTTTCCGACGCCGCCGATCCGCTGAACGACATCAACGCGCTGGCCGAAGTGTGCGAGCCGGGGACGATGGTGATCGCCGCCGGTCAGGTCAACGACGTGCGCCTGTACCGCGACCTGGTGACGAGCGGTATCCAGGATTATCTGCTCAAGCCGATCCATCCGGAAACGCTGCGGCAGGCGCTGAACAACGCGCAGGCGATCCTCAACGCGCCGCGCGCGGCGGAAGCCGCCGAGGACCGCCCGCACGCTGCCGTCGCCGTCATCGGCGCGCGCGGCGGGGTCGGCGCGTCGACGATCGCCGGCTCGCTCGCCTGGCTGCTCGCCGAGCGCGAGCAGCGGACCACGGCGCTGCTCGATCTCGACATCCATTTCGGCACCGGCGCCCTCGCTCTCGACCTGGAGCCGGGCCGCGGCCTGACCGATGCGATCGAGAACCCCAGCCGCATCGACGGACTTTTCATCGAACGCGCGATGGTCAAGGCGTCGGAACGGCTCGCCGTGCTGTCCGCCGAAGCGCCGATCAACGCGCCGCTCGTCACCGATGGCGCCGCCTTCTACCAGTTGCAGGAGGAGATGCGCGCCGCCTTCGAGTGCACCGTCGTCGACCTGCCCCGCTCGATGCTGGTCCAGCATCCGCACCTGATGGCGGAGGTTCAGTGCGCGGTGCTGGTCACCGAACTGACGCTCGCCGCCGCGCGCGACACGATCCGGCTGCTCTCCTGGCTGAAGACCAATGCGCCGCAATGCCAGGTCCGCGTGATCGCCAACCGCATCCAGCCTGCCGGCCAGCCGGAGATCACGCGCAAGGACTTCGAGGGATCGATCGAACGCAAGATCGACTACGCGATCCCCTATGACGTGAAGCTCGCGATCCAGTCTGCGAAGCTCGGCAAGCCGGTCGCGGAAACAGGGAAGAACAGCCGTACCGTCGCTCCGCTCGTCGAACTCGTCACCGCCATCACCGGCGTGATGAGCGAGGGCGAGGTCAAGGCAGAGGCGGGTGCCAAGGCCGATTCGCTGCTCGGCAAGCTGGGCGACTTCCGCGCCCTGCTGTCGAAGCAGCCAAAGAAGAAGTAAGCGGCGATGCTGCCGCAGATCCTGATGGTGGCCGCACTGGCGTCGGTGACGATGGTGCTGCTGGTGCTGGCCCTGTCCGGTCCGTCGGCGACCCGCATCCAGGCGCGTCGCGTGGCCGGGCTGCGGGACCGCCACCGGACCGAGGAGGTCGTGCAGGCGCAGATCAAGGGCATCGCCACCGCGCGCGACAGCAAGATGGACGTGGCCTTCGGCCGGATCCTCCCCAATCGCGAGCAATTGGCCAAGCGCCTCGCCATGACCGGGCGCGACTGGACCGTGGGCCAATATGGTCTCGTCACCGCGATCCTTCTGGTTGTCACCATGGCGGTGCTGTGGCTCAAGGGACTGCCGCTCGTCCTTCTCCTGATGCTCAGCCTGCTGATCGGCGCGGGGCTGCCGCACTTCGTCGTGGGGCGGCTGATCGCGCGGCGGGTGAACAAGTTCACCGTGCGCTTCCCCGACGCGATCGACCTGCTGGTCCGCGGCCTGCGCTCCGGTCTGCCGATCAGCGAGACGATGGGCGTGGTCGGCGCGGAGGTCGTCGGCCCGGTGGGCGAGGAGTTCCGGGCGATCGCCGACAAGATGAAGATCGGTCGCTCGATGGACGTGGCCTTGCAAGAGACTGCGGACCGGCTCGGCACGCCGGAATTCCAGTTCTTCGTCATCACCATCGCCATCCAGCGCGAGACCGGCGGCAACCTCGCCGAGACGCTGGCCAATCTTGCCGATGTCTTGCGCAAGCGTGCGCAAATGAAGCTGAAGATCCGTGCCATGTCCTCGGAGTCGAAGGCATCGGCCTATATCGTCGGCTCGCTGCCCTTCGTCGTGTTCGGCCTGATCTGGTTCATCAACGACAAATACATGCAGAACTTCTTCGTCGACGAGCGGCTGATCGCGGTCGGTGTCGGCGGCATGGTGTGGATGGGCATCGGCGGCTTCATCATGGCCAAAATGGTCAGCTTCGAGATCTGAGGGAAACAGGCGGATGATCGGCCAGACGGGCGGACCGACGGTATTGGGCGTCGATGTGGTGATGGTGGCGACGATCCTGTCGGGCGTCGCCGCCTTCGCCATGGTCGTCGCCATCTACGCGGCGACGACCGTGCGCGACCCGATGGCGAAGCGGGTCAAGGCGCTCAACGATCGCCGCGAGCAGCTCAAGGCGGGCATCTCCGCCTCGACGAAGCGGCGCGCGAAGCTGGTCCAGCGCAACGAGATGACCGATCAGCTGCGCTCGTTCCTGTCGTCGATGAAGATGCTGCAGGACAGCCAGATCAAGGAGGCGCAGCAGAAGCTGCTCCAGGCGGGCATCCGCCGCAAGGAATGGGCCGTCGCCGTGATCTTCGGCCGCCTCGCGCTGCCGGTCGTGTTCGGCACGCTGGTCGCCTTCTGGGTGTATGGCACCGATGGGTTCGCCGAGTGGTCGCCGCTGAAGAAGTACGGCCTCGTCGCGACCACGCTGATCCTCGCGTACAAGGCGCCGGATCTCTTCCTCAAAAACAAGATCACCAAGCGTTCGGACGCCATCCGCAAGGGGCTGCCCGATGCGCTCGATCTCCTCGTCATCTGCGCCGAGGCGGGGCTGACCGTCGATGCGGCCTTCCACCGCACCGCGCGCGAACTGGGGCGCGCCTATCCGGAACTCGGCGAGGAATTCACGCTGACCGCGATCGAGCTGGGCTTCCTGACCGACCGCCGCCAGGCCTTCGAGAATCTCGCCCATCGCGTCTCGCTCGACGCCGTGAAGGGCGTGGTCACGACCATGATCCAGACCGAGAAATACGGCACCCCGCTCGCATCCGCCCTGCGCGTGCTCTCGGCGGAGTTCCGCAACGAGCGGATGATGCGGGCCGAAGAGAAGGCGGCGCGGCTGCCGGCGATCATGACCGTGCCGCTGATCCTGTTCATCCTTCCGGTGCTGTTCGTGGTCATCCTCGGTCCGGCCGCCTGCTCGATCAAGGACGCGTTGCTCAGCGGAAACTAACCGCGCGCGCATCGTTCTCGCTCCGTAACAGGAGAGATGCGATGCTGTTCACGACGCCGACGCAGTTCGTGGTGCTGGGCCTGGTGCTGGTCGCCGGCTGGCTGCTGGGTCTGGCCAGCCATCCCGGCGGACGCCGCTGGAAGGAACGCTACGCCGCCGAGCGCGAGGCCCATGCCGCCGCCCGCCGCGACGCCGACGCGCGCATCGCGGAAGCAGATCGCCGCGCCACCGAAGCGGAACGTGCCCGGGCAGCGGCGCCGGTAGTGACCGAGCGTCCCGTCGTGACAGAGCGGCCGGTCGTCGCCGACCGTGTTGATGCGAGCCGACCGATCGCGGCCAGCGCTGCCCGGCCTGCCTATGTCAGCGGCGAGCGCCGCAGCTGGTTTGACTTCAACCGACCGACGGTTCGCTGAGTCTCACGTCCGAAACACTCGTCGCCCCAGCGAAGGCTGGGGCTTCTCGCTTGTGGCGTGCCGCATGAGCCGCGGGAGATGCCAGCCTTCGCTGGCATGACGAAGCGGGGGAGGCTTTACCTCCCCCGCCCGCTCATTTCCGCGCCAGCGCCGCCTGCGCCGCCGCCAGCCGGGCGATCGGCACGCGATAGGGGCTGGCCGATACGTAATCGAGCCCTACCGTCTCGCAGAAGGCGATGCTGGCCGGATCGCCGCCATGCTCACCGCAGATGCCGAGCTTGATGTCCGGCCGCGTCTTGCGGCCGCGTTCGGCGGCGAGCTCGACCAGTTCGCCCACACCGTCGACGTCGAGGCTGACGAACGGGTCCTTGGCGTAGATGCCTTGCTCGACATAGGCGCCGAGGAAGCGGGCTGCATCGTCCCGGCTCACGCCCAAGGTGGTCTGGGTGAGATCGTTGGTGCCGAAGGAAAAGAACTCCCCGGTTTCGGCGATCTCGCCGGCCTTGAGCGCCGCCCGTGGCAGCTCGATCATCGTGCCGACCAGATAGTCGACCGTGCGGCCGCGCTCCGAGAAGACCGCCTGCGCCGCCCTGTCGACGACCGCCTTCATCAGGTCGAGCTCGCGCTTGGTCGCGACGAGCGGGATCATCACCTCGGGGATCGGCGCCGCTCCCGACTTCTCGGCCACGTCGATCGCCGCCTCGAAGATCGCCCGCGCCTGCATCTCGTAGATTTCCGGATAGGTCACGCCCAGCCGGCAGCCGCGATGGCCCAGCATCGGATTGAACTCGTGCAGCTCCGCGGCCCGGACCTTCAGCGTACCGATGTCGACGCCGGCCGCTGCCGCCACTTCGGCAAACTCGGCCTCTTCGTGGGGCAGGAATTCATGCAAGGGCGGGTCGAGCAGCCGGATCGTCACCGGCAGGCCGGCCATCACCTCGAAGATCCCGACAAAGTCGCTGCGCTGTTCGGGCAGCAGGCGATCGAGCGCCGCGCGCCGCCCGGCCTCGTCGGACGCAAGGATCATCTGCCGCACCGCGGTGATTCGGCCCGCCTCGAAGAACATGTGCTCCGTCCGGCACAGTCCCACACCTTCCGCGCCGAACTCGCGCGCGGTGCGACAATCGTCGGGCGTCTCGGCATTGGCACGCACCTTCAGCCGCCGGACCTCGTCGGCCCAGGCCATCAGCGTGCCGAAATCGCCGGCGAGCTCGGGCTGAACCGTCGCCACCGCCCCCGCCATGACCTCGCCGGTCGCGCCATCGATGGTCAGGATGTCGCCCTCGCGCACCTCGCGCCCGGCAACGCGCATTACTTTGTCCCTGGCCGAAATCGACAGGCTGCCCGCGCCGGAGACGCAGGGCCGGCCCATGCCGCGCGCCACGACCGCCGCGTGGCTGGTCATGCCGCCGCGCGCGGTCAGGATGCCGCGTGCCGCATGCATGCCGTGAATGTCCTCGGGCGAGGTTTCGGTCCGTACCAGGATCACGGCCTTGCCGTCTGCATTCCAGCGTTCGGCGGTGTCCGCGTCGAACACCACCGCGCCCGACGCGGCGCCCGGCGACGCCGGCAGCCCCTTGGCGATGACGTCGCGCGGCGCATCGGGATCGAGCGTCGGGTGGAGCAGCTGGTCGAGCGCGGCCGGATCGACGCGGGCGATCGCCTCCTGATGCGAGATCAGCCCTTCATTCGCCATGTCGACCGCGATCTTCAGCGCCGCCTTCGCGGTCCGCTTGCCCGAGCGGGTCTGGAGCATCCACAGCTTGGTCTGCTCGACCGTGAACTCGATGTCCTGCATGTCGCGATAGTGGTTTTCGAGCGTGTCGAAGACCTGCGCCAGTTGCGCATAGACCTCGGGCATCGCCTCTTCCATCGAGGCTGCCTTCGCGCCGGCTTCCTCGCGGGCCGTGCGGGTCAGATATTGCGGCGTGCGGATGCCGGCGACGACATCCTCCCCCTGCGCGTTGATCAGGAACTCGCCATAATAGGCGCGATCGCCCTTGGACGGATCGCGGGTGAAGGCGACTCCGGTGGCCGAGGTGTCGCCCATATTGCCGAACACCATCGCCTGCACGTTGACCGCGGTACCCCAGTCGGCCGGAATGTCGTTGAGCCGCCGGTAGACCTTGGCCCTCTCCGACTGCCACGAACCGAACACCGCGCCGACCGCACCCCAGAGCTGGTCATGGACGTCCTGCGGGAAAGGCCTGCCCCACTCCTTCTCCACCAGCCCCTTATACTCGGCGACCAGCGCCTTGAGGTGATCGGCATTCAGCTCGGTATCGAGGGTGAAGCCGTTGTCCTCCTTGGCGATCTCCAGAGCCTCCTCGAAGGCGCCGTGATCCAGCTCGAGCACCACGTCGGCATACATCTGGATAAAACGGCGATAGCTGTCCCAGGCGAACCGCTCGTCGTCGGCCGCGCGTGCCAGTCCGACGACCGTCTCGTCGTTGAGACCGAGATTGAGGACCGTGTCCATCATCCCCGGCATCGACACGCGCGCGCCCGAGCGCACCGATACCAGCAGAGGATTGGCCGGTTCGCCGAAGCGCTTGCCGGTCACGCCCTCGATATGGGCGATACCCTGCGCCACCTCGTCACGCAGCGAGTCGGGGAAGCGCTCCCCCTCCTCGTAATAGCGGGCACACATGGCCGTGGAGATGGTGAAGCCCGGCGGCACCGGCAGGCCGATCGACGCCATCTCGGCGAGGTTCGCGCCCTTGCCGCCCAGCAGGTTCTTGTCCCCCTTGCCTCCGTCCGAAACGCCGCCGCCGAAACGATAGACATAGTGGGTCATGCTGCGCTCCATTGCCGCCTCCCGGAAGGAGGACCGATGGCGCCCTGTTAAACAAGTTAAACGCGCGCGTCAGCCCTCGATTTTCGAGAAATCCGCCACGGAATGAACCGCCGCGCGTACGCGTCCGAGCAGGGCGAGCCGCGCGGTGCGCCTGGCCGGATCGGCATCGTTCACCGTCACCTGATCGAAGAAGGCATCGATCGGCGCTCGGAGCGTCGCGAGCGCCGCCATCGCCGCTTCGAAATCCTCCGCCGCAACGGCCCGGGCGGCTTCGGGTTCGGCGCGCTCAAGCGCAGTGATGAGCGCCGCTTCTGCCGGTTCCGGCGCATATGACGGCGCGACAAAGGTGAAGTCGGCCGCGCCTTCCTTCTTCAGGATGTTCGCCGCTCGCTTGTACCCGGCGAGCAGGTTGGCCCCGTCCTCGGTCCCGACGAACGCCTGCAAGGCATGAACGCGGGCGAGCAGCCGGACGAGATCGTCCTCACCGCCGAGCGCGAACACCGCGTCGATCAGATCGTGACGAACACCCGCTTCCCGCTGCTGGACCTTGAGGCGATCCGCGAAGAATTCGAGGACCTCGGCATCAACGGTGCGCCGCAAGGGGAAGCGCAAGTTGTTTTCGAGGATCAACGCGATGACGCCGAGCGCCGAGCGCCGGAGGGCGAACGGATCCTTGGATCCGCTCGGCTTCAGGTCGACGCCGAAGAACTGCATGATGCTGTCGAACTTGTCGGCCAGCGACACCGCCACGGAGGCAGGCGCAGACGGCACCTCGTCGCCCTGCCCGACCGGCTTGTAGTGATCGCGGACAGCTGCCGATACCGCCGCGGACTCTCCTTGCGCCGCGGCGTAATAGCCGCCCATAAGCCCCTGCAATTCGGGGAACTCGCCGACCATGCCGGTGACGAGATCGGCCTTTGCAAGCCGCGCCGCCCGCTCGGCCTGGTCGGGATCGGCGCCGGGAACGATGCCCTCCTTCGCCAGCCAGCGGGCGAGCTTCGCCACACGTTCCACCTTGTCGGCGACCGTTCCCAGCTTCTCGTGGAAGACGATCCGGTCGAGCTTCCGGACCTGCTCCTCCAGCGGCACCTTCAGGTCGGTCTCGTAGAAGAAACGCGCGTCGGACAGGCGCGCCGCCAGCACCTTGCGGTTGCCCTCGACGATCTTCGCGCCGCCGTCCGCCGCCTCGATATTGGCGGTGCAGATGAAGGCGTTGGCCAATCGGCCCTCACCGTCGCGGCAGACGAAATATTTCTGGTTCACCCGCGCGGTCAGCTGGATCACCTCCGGCGGCACGTCGAGGAACGCCGCATCGAACCGGCCGAGCAGCGGCACCGGCCATTCGGTCAGCCCCGCATTCTCGGTAACGAGGCCTTCATCCTCGACCAGCGTCAGCCCAGCCTCGGCCGCCAGCGCGGTCGCGCGGGCGCGGATCAGGGCGCGGCGCTCGGCCTGATCGACGATGACATGGCAGGCGTGCAGCTTCTCGGCATAATCCGCCGCCGATCCGATCGTGATCGGACCCCTATGGTGAAAGCGATGGCCGAGCGTCGTCGCGCCCGAGGCGACTCCGGCGATCTCTACCGGCACGATCTCTTCGCCGAACAGCGCCACGATGCCTTGCAGCGGGCGCACCCAGCGCAGCGACTCGGGGCTGGCCGAGGCGGCGCCCCAGCGCATCGACTTGGGCCAGGGGAAGGCGCGGATGATCGCCGGGATCGCCTCTGCCAGCACGTCCGCCGTGGCGCGGCCGGGCTTCTCCGTCACCGCGAAGAACACGCCGTCGCGCTCGGCGAGTTGCTCGCGCGTCAACCCGGTCTTGCGCAGGAAACCCTCCAGCGCCTGCGCCGGGGCGGAGGATTTCGGCCCCTTGACCTCTTCGGTCACCGCCTGGGTGGCCTGCGGCAGGCCCCGCGCGATCAGCGCCAGCCGCCGCGGGGTCGCGAAGGTCTCGATCGCGGCGGGCACCAGCCCAGCCTTCGCCAGCTCCGCCGTGAACAGGCGCGCGAGATCCTCCCGCGCCTTGTCCTGCATGCGCGCCGGAATTTCCTCGGAGCGGAGTTCGAGAAGGAAGTCGGTCATCGTCACGCCGCCCACCCGTTCTTCTCCATATACGCGGCGCACGCGCCCTTCGCGAGGTCGCGCACCCGGCCGATATAGGCCTGCCGCTCCGCCACCGAGATCACGCCGCGCGCCTGAAGCAGGTTGAAGCTGTGGCTCGCCTTGATCGCCTGCTCATAGGCAGGGATGGGCAGCCCGCGCGACAGGCAGTTTTCGCACTCGGCCGCCGCCTTGCGGAACAGGTCGAACAGCGCGTCGGTGTCGGCGACCTCGAAGTTCCAGGTCGACATCTGCCGCTCGTTCTCGAGGAACACGTCGCCATAGGTGACGCCCCGATCGTTGAAGGCCAGATCATACACATTGTCGACATTCTGGATGTACATCGCCAGCCGCTCCAGCCCGTAGGTCAGTTCGCCGGCGACGGGGCGGCAGTCGAACCCGCCCATTTGCTGGAAATAGGTGAACTGAGTCACCTCCATCCCGTCGCACCAGACTTCCCAGCCGAGCCCCCAGGCCCCCAGCGTCGGGCTTTCCCAATCGTCCTCGACGAAGCGGATGTCGTGGACGGTCATGTCCACCCCGATCGCCTTCAGGCTGCCGAGATACAGGTCCTGCAGGTCGGGCGGCGACGGCTTCAGGATCACCTGATACTGGTAATAATGCTGCAGCCGGTTGGGGTTCTCGCCATAACGCCCGTCGGTCGGCCGGCGGCAGGGCTGGACATAGGCCGCGTTCCACGCCTCCGGCCCCAGCGCGCGCAGCGTGGTGGCCGGATGGAAGGTTCCCGCCCCCATCTCCATGTCATAGGGCTGGAGGATCACGCAGCCTTGCGCGCTCCAATAATCGTGAAGGGCAAGGATCATGCCCTGGAAGGATAGAGGCTGGGTCACGGGTCGGACCTGTGGCCGATGGGGGCCCGCTCTGGCAAGAGCCGCGCGTTGCGCCTACCTCTCGGCCCGAACCTCCGCTGCCGAAGGAAGAGCCGCTTGCGCCTGATCCGTTCCCGTTCCCTGCGCGCCGCTGCCTCGGCGCTGTCGCTGCTCCTTGCGCTGCCGGCTTGCGCCAAGGCGCCGCAGCCCAGCCAGGCGCAGGCGAACGATGCCGATCCCGCTTTGTGGGTGGTTAAGGACAAGGACACGACCATCTATCTCTTCGGCACGATCCACGTGCTCAGGCCCGGCCTGACCTGGTTCGACGAGGCGGTGAAGGCGGCCTTCGATCGTTCCAACGAACTGGTGCTAGAGACGGTGCTTCCCGCCCCTGACCAGATGGCCGATCTGGTCAAGGCCGTCGGGCTGGCTGCGCCCGGCACGCCGCCGCTGAGCGAGCGGATCCCCGCGGATCGCCGCGCCGCGTTCGACGCGGCCGTCGTCGCCACCGGTGCACCGCCGGGCGCGTTCGACCGGTTCAAGCCCTGGCTGGCAGCGACGCAGCTCTCGATCGGCCCGGTCGGCAAGCTCGGCTACGAAACCGTCAATGCGCCGGAAGCCGTGTTGACCGCCGCCGCCAAATCCGCGGGCAAACCCGTGCTGGGGCTGGAGACGCCGCAGCAACAGCTCGGCTATTTCGGAGCACTGTCCGACGGCGCGCAAATGGCGCTGCTGACCGAGACGCTCGACGAGATGCCCAAGGTCGGCGAGACGATCGGCCGTATGGTCGATGACTGGGCCAAGGGGCGCCCCGACGCGCTGGCCGACGAGATGAATGACAGCCTGAAGGCCTCGCCGGAGATCGCCCGCTCGCTCCTGCTCGACCGCAACCGGCGCTGGGCCGAGTGGGTGACGGCGCGCATGCAGAAGCCCGGCACGGTGTTCATCGCGGTCGGTGCCGGTCACCTTGCTGGCCAGGGCTCGCTCCAGGCCCTGCTGGCGCAACGCGGTTTGAAGGTTCGGCGGGTTCGCTACTGACTCCGCGCCGCGGAGGGCGGGATCGACGGCCGACCTTGCCTTTTGGCTCTGCCCCCGCTATGCGCGCCCGCTTCCGGCCATGGTCATCCCTGGAGGCGTGGGCGGAAGATCTGCAACGAGTTTCGGAGAATTACCATGAGCGACACGCTGACGCTCGCAGCCGAGACGCGCGATCGGGTGGGCAAGGGAGCCTCTCGTGCGCTGCGTCGTGACGGCCGCGTCCCCGCCGTGATCTACGGCCAGAACAAGACGCCCGCCTCGATCCACCTCGAGGAGAAGGAGCTGGTCAAGGCTCTGATGACCGGTCACTTCTTCAACTCGGTCGTGATGCTGAACGGCGAGCGGACCCTGCCCAAGGACGTCGCCTTCCACCCGGTCACCGATCGCCCGACCCATGTCGACTTCCTGCGCATCGGCGAGCACACGACCGTCACCGTCGCGGTGCCGGTGGTCTTCGCCGACGAGGACGAGTGCCGGGGCCTGAAGCAGGGCGGCGTGCTCAACATCACCCGCCACGAGATCGAGCTGGTCGTCGATGCTGCGGACATTCCCGCCGAGATCACCGTTTCGCTGAAGGGCCGCGAAGTGGGCGATTCGATCCACATCTCGGACGTCGAGCTGCCCAACGGCGCGACGCCGGCGATTGAGGATCGCGACTTCGCGATCGCGACCATCGTGCCGCCGACCGTGCCGACCGCGGCCGACGATGCCCTCGAGGCCGAAGTCGCGGAAACCCAGTCGGTCGAAGCGGCCGCCGAGGCTTCTGACGAGGAAGACAAGGGCTGATCTCCCTAACCGGGATCGCCTGACGGGGCAGGGTGGCGGCGACGCTCCCCTGCCCTTTTTCGTTGAATGCGGCGAAACGGAGACGAGCGCGATGCAAATTTGGGCGGGGTTGGGCAATCCGGGCGCGCAACATGCGATGCAGCGGCACAATGTCGGCTTCATGGCGGTCGATGCGATCGCCGAGGTTCACGGCTTCGGCCCCGTGCGCAAGCAATTCCAGGGCTGGACCCGCGAAGGACGGGTGGGCCAGCATAAGGTGCTGCTGTTGAAGCCGGCCACCTTCATGAACGAAAGCGGCCGGTCGATCGGCGAGGCGCTCCGCTTCTACAAGCTCGGCGTAGAGGCGTTGACCGTCTTCCACGACGAGCTCGATCTGGCGCCGTTCCGCGTCAAGGTGAAGATCGGCGGCGGCGCCGCCGGCCATAATGGTCTGCGCTCCACCGACCAGCATTGCGGGCAGGACTATCGCCGCGTCCGCCTGGGCATCGGCCATCCCGGGCACAAGGATCGCGTCCATGGCTATGTGCTGGGCAATTACGCGAAGGAGGAGATCGATCCGCTGAGCGACATGCTCGGAGCGGTGTCCGCCGAAGCGCCGCTGCTCGCAGCCGGCGACGATGCGCGGTTCATGAACGATGTCGCCCTGAGGCTCGGCTAGCGCCCACCATTGTAAATGATAGTCGCTCGCAAAGAAGGACATTGCAGTTGATAGTCGGTCGCAGAACAATCAACACTTGCGACTTACTTGCAGATCGCGTGAGAACATCTCGCAAAAGTTGATTATTGTTGTTTTGGGAACTTCTGCTGGGTAATGGCGGTTTCAGCGTTCAACTGTTCAATCTTCGGGAGATCAGCCATGGCTCTTACCACCGCCGGTACCGCCGCTTGCGCCAAGTGCAAGTTCTTCGAGGCAGAAGCCTCGGCCGAGCTCGGCCTGTGCCGCTACAATCCGCCGATCAGCCAGCCGAGCGGCGACACCGCAGGCGTCTGGCCGAAGGTCGAGGCCAGCGACTGGTGCGGCCATTTCGAGCCCGCCACGGCCTGATCCAGCTGGCCGCTCCGATGGGCGGCGCTACAGTCAAAGAGCCGGTCGCGAAGCATCGCGGCCGGCTTTTTTTTTGGCGTGACAGATGTTTTGGGGGGTCGCCGGGAGTTCGGCGTCCGCATGACGAGTCGATGCCGGGGTTAGCGGCGCGGCCCGACGCCTCCCGTGGGCCGGCTATGAAAGAGCCGATGTAGACCCGTCGCCGATCGACGCCTCCGCCATATGCCGGCGTGCCTAGGTGCTTCGTCTCGCTCGAACACACCTAAGGGCTCATGCCTTGGTTAGGACGACGGCCAATCCGACTGCCAGGCGGACGGCCAAAGGCTCCCTGCGCCAGTCTTATTCGTCAGGCAGATCTCACGGGACCGCACCCATTGGTCGGTAAACCGTTCATATGGCCCTGGAAGGCCACGAGTCGGCCGGGCCGCACCGCAAGGGCGGCCCGGACATGGCCTCAGCGCGTCGCGAGCCGGTCGGGGCTCAACGTCAGGGCATGCTGCGCGATCGCATGCGCCGATACGCTCGCACCGGAGGGCATCAGCATCGCGACATCCGGCTGGTCCAACACGGCACGGTACAATTGCCGGGCGGCATCGGCACGTCCGGTGCGACCGTAGACGGCGGCGAGGTTGAGCATCAGTTCGGGTCGACGGGGATAGATGCGGCGCTCGGCTGTCAGCGTCGCTTCGGCCTGCGACAGGTCGCCCTGTGCAATCGCCTGATATCCGGTCCGATCGCCTTGAGCGAAGCCTGCTGCGGGCATCGCCATCGCGACCGCTGCCACCGCCACCATCATCCTGCGCATCACCTTCTCTCCTCGTCTACCCGACGCTCCGCGTTACGGTTTTGTGACACATTGATGTCACTTTGAAGACGAACAGACAAGTGCAATGGTTGCAGCGACGCCGGGCGGATCGCCCCCAAGCGGCAGCGTCGTGAACGCGACACCGGCCGCTCCCGTCCCGCAGCTATGAGATCCGCTGCGCCATCCGGACAGACCGCGGACTGCGCCGTCGTCCGGGCAACCAGCCGGCGTTCAGCCCGAGCGAGAACACCCGACGCCCCGCCGTCATTTTGGATCGACGGTATTGGTGACACCTACAAGCGGTGGTGATGAAGCGACGCAGGGCAGGGCAAGGCGGAGCCCTCGAGATACAGCCTGGTGCGGAGGATGCGACGGCGCGATATCTTGCTGCCGCTGCGGGCCAGTTGAAACCTCGCCTGGTGCAGGCAAGCGCATCAAGCCCGGCGGTCTCCGCGCCTTTTCTGCGCGGTCTCAGCCTTTTGCAGGCGTAGTCCTCGGTTGCCTCTGGATGGACTGAGGTCCCGCCGCGCGTTCGCGAGCGGCCGAGGCAGCGGTATCGGACAGGCCTGGGCCGCCCGACGGCAGAGCCCGCGCACGTCCGGCCACCATCGTCCCGAGGCTAGCGAGGGCGACGGTCTGCGGCCGCCCTCCCCACTACGGTGTCGACGAAGTCCGGCCTTGAGACAAAAAAAGGGGCGGCCCGATGAGCCGCCCCGTCCTGGCGAACCCGAAGGCTCGACCCGTTTCGCGATCGATCAGAAATCGTTGCGATACTGCTCGTTGCCGATGAAGCCAAGCTTGGTGATCGCAGAGCGCTTGATCACCGCCAGCGTGCGATCGACCTGCTCGTAGCGTGCGTCGGGCGCCGGCTGGAAATGGAGCTCGGGCTCCGGGTTCATGCCGGCGGTCTGATCCAGATACTGGCGCAGCGTCACCTCGTCGACCGGGGCGCCGTTCCAGGCGACCGTGCCGGCGGCATCGATGGTGATCTTGTTCTTGTCCGCGTTGACCGGGTTCGCCGGCGTCCGCGAGTTCTGCGGCAGATCCACCTTCACCGCATGGGTCTGGATCGGGATGGTGATGATGAACATGATGAGGAGCACGAGCATGACGTCGATCAGCGGCGTCGTGTTCATTTCCATCATCGGCTCGCCATCGTCGCGGCCTGCGCTCATTGCCATGGCTTATACTCCTCGGTGAGCCGTCAAACGCGCGGATTGGCGCCCGGCGGCGGCTCGGAAATGAAGCCGACGCGCGCGAAGCCGGCCGACTGCATCGTATAGATCGTACCGCCGATGCAGCGATACGGGGTGTTCACGTCGCCGCGGATGTGCGCCTCGGGCAGTTCCAGCCCTGCGGCGTTCGGTCCGCCCTGACGATCGATCTCGGTCTTCAGCTTGTTGACCGCCAGCTCCAGCAATTCCTTGCTGTTGACGCGCGACAGGTTCCAGTAGACCGCGCACTCGCCATTCTCGGAGGTGACCGAGAGGTTGACGTTCTCCGGCTTGGTCTGCGTCGGGTCGAACCGCACGTCGGGAAGCTTGAGCGGCACGGTCTGCAGCACGACCGGGACCGCGATCAGGAAGATGATCAGGAGCACCAGCATGACGTCCACGAGGGGCGTCGTGTTGATGTCCGACAACGGGGTCTCGTCAGAGCTCCCACCAACGCTCATCGCCATATAAGGCAGTCCTATCCTTTAACATGCGCCGCACCCAGACGGGCCCGGCGGGTGGCGGAACCTGCCATGAGCAGGCTCCGCCCCTTGTGATCAGCCGCGGGTCTGCACGCCACCGGCCTGGCCGGCGGTGGTGGTCGCAGCAGCCGGCTTCACCGGAGCCTTGGCAGCCGTCGCGACGGTCGGGCGGACCGCACCGTTCGAGGCGAGGAAGCCGAGCACGTCGTTCGAGAAGGCCGACAGGTCTTCAGCGATCGACTTGTTGCGGCGCTGCAGCCAGTTGTAGGCGAGCACGGCGGGAACCGCGACGACGAGGCCGAGCGCGGTCATGATGAGCGCCTCACCGACCGGACCGGCGACCGCGTCGATCGACGCCTGACCCGACGAGCCGATCTTGATCAGCGCGCGGTAGATGCCGATCACGGTGCCGAACAGGCCGATGAACGGTGCGGTCGCGCCGACCGTCGCGAGGAAGGCGAGACCGCCGCCCAGCTTCGAGTTGATCGCGGCCTCCGAGCGGGCCAGCGAGCCGTGCAGCCAGTCATGCGCCTCGACCGGATCGGTCAGGTTCTTGTGCTGCTCCTGGGCAGCCAGACCGTCGTCGACCAGCTGCTTGTAGGCCGAGTTCTTGTCGAGCTTCGACGAACCCTCGCGCAGGTCGCGCGACTGCCAGAAGCCCTGACGCACGCGCTTGGCCTGGTTGATCACCTTCTGCTGCTCGAAGAGCTTCGAGAACAGGATGTAGAAGGAGACGACCGACATCAGCACCAGGATGGTGAAGACCGACTGCGAGATGAGGCCGCCTTCGCGCAGCGCCGCACCGAGACCGTACGGGTTCGCTTCGGAGCCGGCGGCCGCGCCGCCAGCGGCCAGGATGGTGATGAGCATTGGGGTTGAGTCCTTTGGTTAGATCGTATGACGATGAACGTTGGGCCGTTATTGCGCCGGCATCTTCCACACCACGCGCCGGGACGAGCTCGACCGGATCGGATTGCCCGACTGGTCGAGGGCCGGCGAGTAGCGTCCGCGCCGGGTGATCGCGGCGCAGGCGGCGCGATCGAGCGCGGCGGAGCCGCTCGACTGGGTGACGCGGCAGTTCTCGACGCGGCCCTGGGTGTTGATGTCCCAGGCGATGGCGGTCGTGCCTTCCTCTTCCGCGCGCAGCGAGCTGGGCGGATAGTCGTCGGTCGAGATCCAGTCCGCGGGATTCCCCTTCGCACCCGCAGCCTTGCTGACCACGGGAGCGGCCGGCGGCGCCGGCGGCGCAGGCGGAGCAGGCGGCGCAGGCGGAGCGACCGGCTGCGACGGCGGAATGATCGTCGAGGTGTTGATCGCCGGTGCGGGCACCGGGACGTTCACCACGGGCGGCGGCACGACGACCGTGGTCGGCGGCGGCGGCAGGTTCGGCTGGTCCGGCGGCGGCGGCGGCGGTTCGTCCGGCGGCGGCGGCGGCGGCGGCGGTTCGACGTCAAAGGTGTTCAGATCGCCCGACACCTGCTTGACGTACTTGTACGCCAGGCCGGTGATGAAGGCATAGCCAAGCAAGGCGTGGATGAGCACGACGATCACGATCGCGACCATCTTGCCGCCGCTCATCTTTTGGTCAACGTAGGCCATTCGGCAACGACACTCCCTATGCTGTCCGGAACGCCGACGACACAATGCGGACACGAAGGCCCGCAACGGCGCTGGATCGGCAGCCCTCCGTGAACAGTTACCTGATTCCTACCGTCGAGCCGTTCGTCACGCAAACTCTTTGTCAGACGAAACAAACGTACAATCGCCTACGCGAAGCATATCAACTATGTGCCGCGATGGGACTGGGACAACCGGAGAGTTTATGATCGACGTTAACAGGAGTGTGGCGGTGCTGCTCGTCGCGGCCCTCGCCTGCCCCGCAACCGCCGCACAGGCGCCGGATTCGCGCCCCGTTCCTGCCACAAACGCTACCGGCCCGGCCGCCCCGCCCTATGCCGATCTGGCGGATTTGATCCAGGTCAGTCCGGTCATCGCGGACGCGACGATCCGCTCGACCGCCCGGATCAAGGGCGCCGAGGCCGCGAACGTCCCCGCCGGACGTCAGCGCCTCTATGTCACCGCCGATGTCGGGGCGCTGATTCGCGGTGAGGCAGGCCTGCCGCCCCGCATCGGCTATCTGCTCGACGTCGCGCCGGATGCGCGCGGGCGGATACCGAACCTCAAGAAGATGCGCGTGCTCGTCTTCGCCCGCCGGGTGACGGGCGTGGCCGATCAGCTTCAGCTCGCCGGACCGCAGGCCCAGATCGCCTGGTCCCCCGCTGCCGATTCGCGCGTCCGCACGATCGCCCGCGAGCTTCTTGCCACCGATGCGCCGCCGGCGATCACCGGGATCGGAAACGCCTTCCACGTACCGGGCGCCCTGCCGGGCGAGGGCGAGACGCAGGTCTTCCTCCAGACGCGCGACGCGCGGCCGGTCTCGCTCTCGATCCTGCGCCGTCCGGGTGAGCAGCCCCGCTGGTCGGTGGCGCTCGGCGAGATCGTCGACGAGGGCGCCGGCCCGCCCGCCCGCGACACGCTGCTCTGGTACCGGCTCGCCTGCGGATTGCCGGCCCAGCTGCCCGACACGTCGGTCAGCCAGCTCGGGCCGGACGACGCGGCCCGTGCCCGCGAGGATTATCGCGTCGTTCTCGACGCTCTGGGACCCTGCACCCGGTCCGCTCGCTGAAGCTGCGCCCGATCAGCCAATATCGGTCAGCCGATATCGATCAGCTGACCCGTCACCGCCTCGGCATGCTCCAGATAGGCGATGGCGGCGGCGATGGCCGATTCGTCCACCGCCGGCCCCGTCGCGATCAGGTTGATTCGCATCGGTGCCCGGCGGGCGGCAATATCGGCGAGCGTCGCGGCCAGCAGCGCGCGTGCGGCAGCACCCGCCGGGCGCGGCACGATCGCCAGCGCGGTCGGCCCCTCCGCACGCTCCAACAGGTCCGGCACCGCCGCCGCCGACGCCGCTCGGAGCGGGGCGGTCATCGCCGGTGGCGCGTGAGGGTGATGCCGATTGCCTCCCCGGCTTCGGCGATGGCGAGCTTCACGATCTTGACGGTGACGCTCAGCACCCGCTCGTCCTGAAGGAAGAGCGTGTCGCAGATATGATCGGCAAGTCCTTCGATCAGCGTGAAATGCAGCCCCGACGGCAATGCCGTCGCGGCGCGGCGCAGGTCCATATAGTTCTTCGAGGCCGAAAGGGGGGTGTCCGGCGTGAAGACGTCGGGACAGGCCAGTTCGACGGTCAGCGAGATCCGCAGCGGCTGCGGCAGGTGGGTCTCTTCGGAATAGATGCCGGTCAGCACCGGCACCTCCATGTCATGCACTTCGAGCAGCAGCCGGTCGTTCATGGCGCGGCGTCCTAGGCCCGGGCGGGCGGCAGGGCAATGTCGCGATCGTCCTTGCGCTGACACATGATGGCCCTACAGGGCGCGTCCCGATGGATCATGCGGCAAGGACTATGGACGCAGACGCAGCGCTGACGACGATCGTGCCACTCTCGCCGGATCGCGACGCGGCGGTGGAGGATCTGCTCGACCGGGCCTTCGGACCCGACCGGCGCCTGCGCACCGCCTACAAGGTCCGGGGAAGCAGCGCGCCGATCGCATCGCTGGGCTTTGCCGCGCTCGGCGCCGATGGCGAGCTGATCGGGTCGATCCAATGCTGGCCGGTCGCGCTGGCGACCGACAACGGCGCTTCGGTATCGATGATCATGCTGGGCCCCGTCGCGGTCTCGCCGGACCGGCAGCAGGGCGGCATCGGCCGCCGGCTGACCGAGGCCGCGCTGGCGGCCGCCGAACGGCAGGGGCTGGCCGGGGCGATCATGCTGATCGGCGACCCGGAATATTATGGCCGCTTCTTCGGCTTTTCCGCCGAGCGGACGGGCGGCTGGCGGCTGCCCGGCCCGTTCGAGGCGCGCCGGCTGCTGGCGCGCGGCGACGCCGTGCCGGCGCTGAGCGGTACGCTCGGACCCGATCCGTCTCGCTGACCGGCCTTTACGCCGCCCCCCGCCCCGCCTACCTCGCCCGGGCTATGCCGATGGAGCCGATACCCGACCTCGATACGCTCAGCCTGGCGCAGATCGCCCGGCTGGCGGAAGACCATCGGCTTCCCCCGGTCGAGCAATGGCATCCCGATCATTGCGGCGACAGCGAGATGCGCATCGCGCGCGACGGCACCTGGTACCACCAGGGCTCCCCGATCGGCCGTCCGGCCATGGTCCGATTGTTCTCGACGCTTTTGCGCCGCGAACCCGACGGAAGCTTCGTCCTCGTCACGCCGGTCGAGAAGCTGACGATCGCCGTCGAGGATGCGCCCTTCCTCGCCGTGGCGATGAAGGCGGAGGGCGAGGGCGAGGACGCACGCCTGGCCTTTCAGCTCAACACGGGCGATCTGGTCACCGCCGGCCCGGACCATCCGATCCGTTTCGTCGAGGCAGGCGACGGACCACGCCCCTATTTGCATGTCCGAGGCGGGCTCGAGGCGCTGGTCGCCCGCCCGGTCTATTACGATCTCGCCGGACGGGCGCTCGCTGCGCCCGAACGGCCCGGGATCTGGAGCAACGGCATCTTCTTCCCGCTGGTGGCCGAGTGACGCTGGCCGATCGGTTGCGGCACGCGCTCGACCGCGTGCATGACGGCGCGCTGCTCGCCGCCGATATGGCGGAAATGGCCGGGCAGCCTGCCGACGCGATGGTGTCGGCCGCCGTGCTGATCGCCGTGACCGATCGGCCGGGGCCCGGCATCATCCTGACCCAGCGCACCGAGACCTTGCGGCGCCACGCCGGACAGGTCGCCTTTCCTGGCGGGCGCATCGATCCCGGCGAGACGGCAGTCGAGGCGGCCCTGCGCGAGGCGGAGGAGGAGATCGCCTTGCCGCCCGACCGGGTCGACCTGATCGGCCCGGTCGACCGCTACCGGACCGCCACGGGGTTCGACGTCACGCCCATCGTCGGCGTGATCCCGCCCGACCTTCCTCTGATCCCGGCGGAGGCCGAGGTGGCGAGCGTCTTCGAGGTGCCATTGTCCTTCCTGCTCGACACGCGCAATCACCGGCCCGGCAGCGCCGTCTTCCGCGGCGCGGAGCGCCGCTTCATCGAGATTCCCTGGCAGGACCGTCGCATCTGGGGGGCGACGGCCGCGATGTTGGTCAATCTGTCGCGGCGGCTGCAATGGGCCTGACCGATGCCGTCTTCCTGCCGGCGGCGGACTGGCAGCGTTGGCCGGGGCTGGACCGGCTCGCGGACGCGCTCGGAGCGGGCTCGGGCGACGCACGCTTCGTCGGCGGCGCGGTCCGAGACAGCCTGCTCGGCTGCCCGGTCGCGGATGTCGATATCGCGACCGTCCATGCCCCCGGTGCGGTAATCGATCGCCTCAGGGTCGCATCGATCCGCGCGGTGCCGACCGGGATTGACCACGGCACCGTCACCGCGATCATCGACGAGGGACGGCCGGTCGAGGTCACGACCCTGCGGCGCGACGTCGCCACCGACGGCCGCCATGCGACGGTCGCTTTCACCGACGACTGGCGCGAAGACGCGGGCCGCCGCGATTTCACGATGAACGCGCTCTACGCCGATCCGGTCACGGGCGCGATCCACGACTATTTCGGCGGCCTGCCCGATCTCGCCGCGCGTCGCGTGCGGTTCATCGGCGATCCGCTGCGGCGCATTGCGGAAGATCACCTTCGGATCCTGCGCTTCTTCCGGTTCCACGCCCGGTTCGGCGATGCGATCGATGCCGAAGGCCTTGCCGCCTGCGTCGCGCGGGCGAACGACCTGATGGCGTTGTCGCGGGAGCGGATCGCGGCGGAGCTGCTGAAGCTGCTGGTCGCGCCTGCGGCGGTGCCGGTCATGGCCCTGATGGTCGAACACGGCATCTGGCGCGCGGTCCTGCCGGAGATCGACCGGTCCGGTGCGGAGCGGCTGGCCGCCTTGGCGGAACGCGAGGGCCGGGCCGGGGTCGCGCCCGATCCCATTCGCCGGCTCGCCGCGCTGGTCCCACCCGACTCGGCCGAGAGCATCGGCGCGCGGCTGAAATTGTCCAACGCGCAACGCAAGCGGCTGATCGCGGCGACCGCCGGTCCGGGTGAGGAAGGGCCGCTCGCCCTCGCCTATCGCGCCGGCGTCGAAGGCGCGATCGACCGATTGCTGCTGGCAGGGGAGGCTCCCGCGCAGCTTCGCGACTGGCAGCCCCCCCGCCTGCCGATCGGCGGCGGAGCGCTGGTTGCCCGCGGCCTGGACAAGGGACCCGCGGTGGCGCGCGCGTTGCGCGAGGTGGAGTCACTGTGGATCGCCGAGGGCTTTCCGGACGCGGAGCGGGTCGAGGCCCTGGCGGACGAGGTCGCGGCGCGCCTGCGCGGCTGAACGGCTCAGCCGCGAAGCATCGCCAGCGCCGCATCGGCCTCGAGCGGGCGGGCATAGAGATAACCCTGGCCGTATACGCAGCCCAGCGCGGCGAGGGTCTGCGACAGCTCGACCGTCTCCACACCCTCTGCCGTCGTCGCCATGCCGAGGGCATGCGCCAGGCCGAGGATCGCGCGGACGATCGCCACCTTGTCGCGGTCCGCGAGCATATGGGTGACGAACGAACGGTCGATCTTGAGCACGTCGATCGGCAGCTGCTGGAGATAGGCGAGGTTCGAATAGCCCGTCCCGAAATCGTCCATGGCCAGACGGGCGCCCATATCGCGCAGGGCATGCATCACGCCGGCAATGTGATCGGGATCGCTGACCAGCGCACTTTCCGTCAGCTCGAGCGTGAGGCGATCACCCGACAGGCCGTGCGCGGCGAGGGTGCGCTCGACCAGCGGCACGACGGCGTCGCGCTGCAACTGGATCGCGGACAGGTTCACCGCGACCCGCACGCCGCAATCGCCCCCCGCGACCCGATCCCAGCGGGCCAGGGTCCGGGCGGCCTCATCCATCGCCCAGCGGCCGAGCGGGACGATCAGACCCGATTCCTCCGCGACCGGGATGAAGTCCGTCGGCGGGTGATCCCGCCCGTCCTCGTCACGCCAACGGGCGAGCGCCTCGAACGAGGTGATCGCACCCGTCGTCAGATCGCAGATCGGCTGATAGGCGAGGCGAAGCCGCTCGTCCTCGATCGCGCGGCGCAGGGCCGTTTCCATGCCGAAGCGAGCCCGGGCGATGGTGAAGACATGGTTCTGATAGGCCTCGATGCGCCCCGTCGCCTTGGCCCGCTTGGTGGCGAACTGCGCCTGCCGCAGCAGCTCCTCGAGCTCGTCTTCCTCGTCGCCAAAGGCGATGCCGATCGCGCATTCGACGCCGATCTCGAAATCGGTCAGGCGGAACGGGCTGGCGAGCGCCCGGCGGACCCGCTCGCCCAGCATCATCGCCTCGCCGGGATCCTCGTCGATCGTCAGGAGGATGCCGAATTCGTTCCCGCCGATCCGGGCCAGCATGTCGCGGGCCCGCAATGCACCCTTGATGCGGCGTGCGACGGTGATGAGCAGTTCATCCCCGGCCAGACCGCCCAGACAGGCATTCACGCGACCGAATCGGGCCAGGTCGATCACCAGGACGGCGCAACGACCGCCCTCGGCCGCGCCCGCCTTCGGCTCGGAAAAGCCCTCGCGATTGGGCAGGCCGGTCAGGCTGTCCGTGGTCATCTCGCGGCGCAGGCTGCGCTCCGCGTTCACGCGCGCGGTCTGATCGAGCAGGCTCAGCACGCACCGGTCGCGGGTCCGGACCGAGGCGCGCGCGATCGTGACACGGTAATAGCGGCGTTCGACCCCCTCGCCCTGCGTCCAGTCGAAGTCGAGCCGCTGCTGCTGCCCGGCAAACAGGGTCGCCATGCGGGAGCCGGCCGCCGTCACCAGCGCGGCGTGCTCATCCGGATCGGCGAGACCGGCCAGGCGGAAGGCCGCATTGAATTGCTTGACCACGACCCTGCCGGCCGGCGTCCGCCGCAGCTCCGCCGACGGCACGGGAAACAGATCGAGTCCATGCTCCTCGCCCGAACGGGACAGGCCGATCGCGGCGGCAATCTGGTCGGAAGCGGTGGCCATCGCCCGGTCTATGCCGGGCGGTTCGTTAAGATGCGCTAAAGCATCGATGCAGGTCGGTCCCGGCCCGCACCGGCGCGCATGGCGGAATCAGGCGAAGCGATTGTCGCGGGGGAAGCCGGTCGGCGGCATCCGTCCCGCAGCGCCGCGGGCGGCCCGCCATGGGGAGAGGTCGGCCTCGGTCCGCGTCCGCCCGGTCTCGCCGCCCATCGCCCAGCTGATGCCCTCGGAAAAGACGAAGGTCATCGCATCCGACAGGCCACCGTCATGGTAGCGCTGGAGCTGCAGCCCCTGCCCCCGGGTCATCTCGACCAGCTCGTTGAGCGGAAACACGAGCATCTTCCGGTTGTCGCCGATCGCCGCGACATAGTCGTGAGCGGGATCGATGGGGCGGACGATCTTCAGCTTCGCGCCGGGGCGCGGCGTCATCACCGTCTTGCCCTTGCGGGTCTCCGCCAGGGTCTCCGCCGCCGGGACGACGAAGCCGCGACCGTCGCTCGCGACCAGCAAGAGCTTCGCCGAGCGCGCGGCGGGCAAGAGGCTCACCACGCCCGTAGCCCCGTCGAGATCGATCATCGCCCGGACCGGTTCGCCGAAGCCGCGGCCACCCGGCAGCTTGTCGGCCGCCAGCGTGTAGAACCGACCGTTTTCGGCCGCGAGCAGCAGCTTGTCGGTGGTCTGGGCATGGAAGGCGAAGGCCGGCCCGTCGCCTTCCTTGAACTTCAGCGTGTCCGCAGAGGCGAGGTCGCCATGCCCCTTCATCGCGCGGATCCAGCCGCGCTGGGACAGTATCACGGTGATCGGCTCGCGCTCGATCATCGCCTCGAGCGGCAGGTCGCGGGTCGGCGCAGCCTCCTCGATCGTCGTGCGGCGTGCACCCAGGGCCGTATCGAGGCCGTAGCGATCGCGGATCCGCTTGAGATCGCGCTTCATCCGCGTCTTCTGCCGGGCCGGGCTGTCGAGCAGGGCGGAAAGCTCGGCGCGCTCCTTGTCGAGGGTATCCCGCTCCTTGCGGATCTCGAACTCCTCGAGCTTGCGCAGCGAGCGCAGCCGCATGTTCAGGATCGCTTCGGCCTGCCGGTCGGTCAGTCCGAACTCGGCGATCATCACCGCCTTGGGCTCGTCCTCGGTCCGAATGATCTCGATTACCCGGTCGAGATTGAGATAGGCGATCAGATAGCCGTCGAGCAGCTCGACGCGATCGGCGATCCTGTCGAGCCGGTGCCGGGTGCGCCGCTCCAGCACGACGAACTGATGCTCGATCCAGGCGGCCAGCGCCTCTTTCAGGCTCATCACCCGGGGCGTGCGGTCCTTGTCGAGGACGTTGAGGTTGAGCGAGAACCGCGTCTCCAGCTCGGTCAGCCGAAACAGGCCGTCCATCATCACCGACACGTCCACGGTGCGGCTGCGCGGTTCCAGCACGATCCGCACCGCCTCGTCGGATTCGTCGCGGACATCGGCGAGGATCGGCAGCTTGCGGTCGTTGATCAGGGCCGCGATCTGCTCGATCAGCTTTCCCTTCTGGACACCATAGGGCACTTCGCTGATCACCGCCTGCCAGCCGCCGCCCTTCTCCTTCTCGACCGTCCAGCGGGCGCGGACGCGGAAGCTGCCGCGGCCGGTGCGATAGCTTTCGGCGATCACCGCGGCCGGATCGACGACAAGGCCGCCGGTCGGGAAGTCCGGCCCCTTCACATGCGACAGCACGTCGGCCTCCGCATCGTCGACCAGCGCGATCGCGGCATCGAGCAGTTCGGCCGCGTTGTGCGGTGGAATGCTCGTCGCCATGCCGACCGCGATGCCGCTCGCACCGTTCGCCAGCAGATTGGGGAAGAGCCCCGGGAACAGCTCCGGCTCCTGCTCCTCGCCATTATAGGTTGGGCGATAGTCGACGGCCTGCTCGTCGAGCCCGTCCATCAGGTCGATCGCGACCTGGGTCAGCCGCGCCTCGGTGTAGCGATAGGCCGCGGCGTTATCGCCGTCGATATTGCCGAAGTTGCCCTGTCCGTCGACCAGCGGGTAGCGGAGCGCGAAATCCTGCGCGAGCCGGACCATCGCGTCGTAAACCGACTGATCGCCATGCGGATGATATTTGCCGATCACGTCGCCCACCACACGGGCGCACTTCTTGTAACCCGCGTTCGGATCGAGCCGCAGCAGCCGCATCGCCCAGAGCAGGCGCCGATGGACGGGCTTCAGACCGTCGCGCACGTCGGGCAGCGATCGTGCGGTGATCGTCGACAGTGCATAGACGAGGTAGCGTTCCGACAGCGCACTGTCGAAGGGCGCGTCGAGGATGCCGATCGGCGTATCGGGTCCGGTCAGGTCGGTCGCCATATGTTCCGCCTCCTAGGCGACCCGTCGCTCGCGGGCAAGCCGATGCCGCTTTCCCGCCGTCCCGCCGCGGCCTAGGCTCGCGCGATGAACCGCCCCCGCTTGCCGCTTGCCTTCCTCGCCGCGCTCGTCCTTCCTGTGCCGGTCATGGCCGCCGATCCCGCCACCCTGCTGACCTGGCCGGACCTGAAGAACCGGCCGCGTCCCATCCCCAGCCACAGCATCGGCTATGGCACCGATCCGCTACAGGTCGCGGACCTGTGGCTGCCCCTGGAGAAGGGGCCCCATCCCGTGGCGATCATGGTGCACGGCGGCTGCTGGCAGACCGACATAGCAGATCGCACGCTGATGGACTGGGTGGCCGACGACCTTCGCCGTCACGGCGTCGCCGTGTGGAACATCGAATATCGCGGCGTCGACCGGCCGGGCGGCGGCTATCCCGGCACCTTCCGGGACGTCGCCGCGGCGGCGGATACGCTGCGGGACGTGGCCGGGCGCTATGATCTCGACCTGCGGCGCGTGGTCGCGATCGGCCATTCCGCCGGCGGCCACCTCGCGCTCTGGCTCGCCGCCAGACCCAGGATCGGCAGCGCCAGTCCGCTTTATAGCCGCACGCCGCTGCGCATCGATCGGGCGATCAGCCTGGGCGGACTGCCCGACCTCGAAGCGACGGAGGCAAGCCCCGACAATGGCTGCGGCACGGCGGTCGTCGCGCGGCTGACCGGCCGGCGCGCCGACCGGTTCTCCGATACCTCCGTACCGCGCCTGCTGCCGCTCGGCGTGCGGCAGGACCTCGTCAACGGGCGCGAGGACCGGGTCATCCCCTATCGCCTCGCGACAGACTATGCCGATCGCGCACGCAAGGCGGGCGACGACGTCACCCTCCATACTGTGCCGGCGACCGGCCATGTCGAGCTCGTCGCGCCCGAGACGGCCGCTTGGGCAAAGGCCCGTGCCCTCGTGCTCGAGGCGCTGGCAAGATGACCCGCGACGAAGCCCGCGCGCTCGACGCGGCCGACCCGATCGCGGCCGTTCGCGACCGATTCGCCCTGCCGGAGGGCGTGATCTATCTCGACGGCAACTCGCTCGGCGCCCTGCCCGCCGCCACCGTCGCGGCCGCAGGCGACCTCGTCGCGCGGCAATGGGGCGAGCGGCTGATCCGCAGCTGGAACGAGGGCTGGATCGACGCACCCCAGCGCATCGGCGCCAAGATCGCGCCGCTCATCGGCGCCGCGGCGGACGAGGTGATCGCCTGCGACTCCACGTCCGCCAACATCTTCAAGCTTCTGGTTGCCGCTCTTCGCGTCGATCCGAAGCGACGGACCGTCCTGAGCGAGGCCGGGAATTTCCCGACGGATCTTCATATCGCGGAAGGAGCCGTCGCCTGCGTGCCCGGGGCGCGTCTGGAGGTCGTGCCGCGGGACAAGCTGCTCGAGGCGCTCGGGCCGGACACCGCGGTGCTGCTCCTCACCCATGTCCACTACAAGACGGCCGAGCGCTTCGACATGCCCGCCGTCAGCCGGGCCGCCCGCGAGGCGGGGGCGCTGATGATGTGGGACCTCAGCCATTCTGCTGGTGCGGTCGCGATCGATCTCGACGACGCCGGCGCGGATCTGGCGGTCGGCTGCGGCTACAAATATCTCAACGGCGGGCCCGGCGCCCCCGCCTTTCTCTACGTCGCGCGCGCCTTGCAGGATCGTCTCGCCAGCCCCCTGTCGGGGTGGATGGGCCATGCCGAACCCTTCGCCTTCGCCGATGCCTATGCGCCCGCGCCCGGCATGAAGCGCTGGCTGACGGGCACCCCGCCGATGCTGGCCATGGCCGCGCTCGAGGCCGGGCTGGATGTCTGGTCGACGGTTGACCGTCCGGCCGTGTGGCGCAAGAGCGCGGCCCTGTGGTCCATCCTTGCCGAGGCCGGCGGGCAGGCGGGGCTGGACTGCGTCACGCCGGCCGATCCCGCCGGGCGGGGCAGCCATATCAGCTTCCGCCATCCCGAGGCCCATGCCATCGTCCAGGCGCTCATCGACCGCGGCGTGATCGGCGACTTTCGCGATCCCGATATGGTCCGGCTCGGACTGACGCCGCTGTATCTCTCGCACGAGGATGTCTGGCGGGCCGGCGAGGCGCTGAAGGCGGTGATCGCGGATCGATCCTACCGCCAGCCGCAATTCGCGGTGCGGCAGGCGGTGACATGACGTGACGTGACGGAAGACCTGCCGGCGCGCGCCCCTCGCGCGATTGCACCCCCCGCCCCCATCCGCTACAGGCGCGGGCAATATCCTCCGGCCCCGGCCCCGCGCGGCACCTGCCCTCGCGTTGCCGGCGTCACCCGTTTCCAGAAGGGAAATCGATGGCACGCCGCCGCCAGATCTACGAAGGCAAGGCCAAGATCCTCTATGAAGGCCCGGAGCCCGGCACCCTCATCCAATATTTCAAGGATGACGCAACCGCCTTCAACGCGCAGAAGAAGGGCACGATCAACGGCAAGGGGGTGCTGAACAACCGCATCTCCGAGCATGTGTTCACCCTGCTCGACCATATCGGCGTACCGACTCACTTCATCCGCCGCCTGAACATGCGCGAGCAGCTCGTGCGGCAGGTGGAAATCGTGCCGATCGAGGTGGTGGTCCGCAACGTCGCCGCCGGCTCGCTGTCGAAGCGGCTCGGGATCGAGGAGGGCACGAAGCTGCCCCGCACGATCATCGAATATTACTACAAGGACGATGCGCTCGGCGACCCGATGGTGTCCGAGGAGCATATCGCCTGTTTCGGCTGGGCCAGCCAGGACGAGATGCACGACATCGCCGACCTGGCGATCCGCGTGAACGACTTCCTGTGCGGGCTGTTCGCCGGCGTCGGCATCAGGCTCGTCGACTTCAAGCTCGAGTTCGGACGGGTGTGGGACGACGATTACGGCCGGATCATCCTGGCGGACGAGATCAGCCCCGATGGCTGTCGCCTGTGGGACATGACGAGCGGCGAGAAGCTCGACAAGGACCGCTTCCGTCGCGATCTGGGCGGCGAGGCCGAAGCCTATCAGGAGGTGGCGCGCCGCCTCGGACTGCTGCCGGAGGGAGAGGAAACGGCGATCCTCGACCTGGACAGCCATCGCAAGCGGCGGGGTAAGTGATGAAGCTCAAGGTCTATGTGACGCTGAAACCCGGTGTGCTTGACCCGCAGGGCCGCGCCATCCATCATGCGCTGGGTTCGCTCGGCTTCGGCGGCGTCGAGGACGTGCGGGTCGGCCGGCTGATCGAGCTGACCGTGGCCGACGGCACCGACGATGCCGCCGTTGAGGCGATGTGCCGCCAGCTCCTCGCGAACACGGTGATCGAGAACTTCCGGATCGAGCACGCCTGATGAAGACCGCCGTCCTCGTCTTTCCCGGATCCAATTGCGACCGCGATATTGCGGTCGCGCTGGAACTGTTGACCGGCACGGCGCCGGCGATGGTCTGGCACGCCGAGACGAGCCTACCGGACGGGCTCGGCCTGGTGGTGGTGCCCGGCGGCTTCTCCTATGGCGACTATCTCCGGTCGGGGGCGATCGCCGCGCGTTCGCCGGTGATGCGCGCGGTGGTCGAGGCGGCGGGTCGGGGCCTGCCGGTGCTGGGCGTGTGCAACGGCTTTCAGGTCCTCACCGAGGCGGGGCTGCTGCCCGGCGCGCTGATGCGCAACGCCGGCCTCTCCTTCGTCTGCCGGGACGTGCCGCTGACCGTCGGCAACGCCGAGAGCGTCTTCACCCGCCTCTATACCAAGGGCGAGACGGTAACCTTCCCGGTCGCGCATCACGACGGCAATTACTTCGCCGATGCCGATACGCTCGACCGGCTGGAGAGTAACGGCCGGGTCGCGTTCCGCTATGCCGAGCCGGTCAACGGGTCGACGCGCGATATCGCCGGCATCCTCAACGATGCGGGCAATGTGCTCGGCATGATGCCCCACCCGGAGCGTCGGATCGAAGCCGCCCATGGCGGCACCGATGGCCGCCGCCTGTTCGAGGGTTTAATGGAATTGGTCGGCGCGTGACGGTGTCGGCGGACGCGCCGGTGACGGGCGGATGCCTGTGCGGCGCGGTCCGCTACACGCTGAGTGCGGAGCCAGTCGCCGCGCGGCGATGCTGGTGCCGCCTCTGCCAGTATCTGGCGGCGGGCACGGCCACCGCCAATCTGATCGTCCCGCGCGAGGCGCTGGCGATCAACGGTCCACTCGCCAGCTATGCCTCGACCGCCGATAGCGGCGCGGCGATGCATCGCACCTTCTGCCCGACATGCGGTACGCCCGTTGGAGGCTATGCCGAGCCTCGTCCGCATCTCTACGTGTTGCGGATCGGCACGCTCGACGACCCCGATCGCTTCCCGCCCCAGATCACGATCTGGACGAGCGCCGCGCCGCATTGGGCGTTGATCGACCCGAACCAGCCCGCCATCGCCACGCAACCCGCGCCACCTGCCCCGGCAATGCCGGCGCGATAGCGGCAGCGGCGATCAGACCCGCGCCCGGAAGGGCGTGAAGTTCGTGCCCTCGTCGAAGATGTCGACGCCTTCGACGCGCTTCAGCGTGCCCACGATCCAGTAGGTGAAGGGCGTCAGCAGCACCTCCCAGCCGGTCTTCAACGCCCATTGGGTGAACAGCACGACGACCACCAGATGCCCGGTCCAGCCCGGCGCGCCATAGAAGGCCAGCGGGTAGAAGATCAGGCTGTCCACTCCCTGCCCCACCACCGTCGACCCGATCGTCCGCGACCAGAGATGCCGCCCGCCCGTCCAGACCTTCATCCGCGCCATGACATAGGCGTTGACGAACTCGCCGGCCCAGAAGGCGCAGATGCTGGCGAAGACGATCCGCGGCACCTGGCCGAACACCGCCTCATACGCCGCCTGGTTGGTCCAGCCGGGTGCCGGCGGCAGCGCCACGACGATCCAGCTCATCAGCGCCATGAACAGCACGGCGGCCGTTCCGACCCAAATGACGCGCCGGGCACGCGCATAGCCGTAGACCTCGGTCAGGACGTCGCCGATGACATAGCTGAGCGGAAAGAACAGGATACCGGCCCCAAACGGCCAGTCTCCGAGCAGGGGCAGGCGGACTGTCGCGACTTTCCCGGCACCCAGTACGTTCGACAGCAGGAGGATCGCGACGAACGCCGCCATCACCAGATCATAGTGGCGGAAGTGAAGGCCCTCCGCCCGCGCCGCGGCAACATGCCGCCCCCCGCCCGTTTCAATCGTGCCGCTCTGCATGTCCGGCTTTATGATGGCGGTTCCGTCGCGGTGCAATCCGCGCTACCGCGATCGTCGTGCGCGCCCGTAGCTCAGCTGGATAGAGCACGAGCCTTCTAAGCTTGGGGTCGCAGGTTCGAACCCTGCCGGGCGCGCCATTTCCGAACGGGCCACCGCTTTCAACAGGGTATCCAATGTCGCTCCGCCCCTTCCACCTCGCCTTTCCGGTCCATGACCTCGACGCCGCCAGGACCTTCTGGGGCGAAACGATGGGCTGCCCCGAAGGCCGCAGTTCGGACGAGTGGATCGACTTCGACTTCTACGGGCATCAGATCGTCGCGCATCGGGTTGCGGGAGCGACGCCGGACGATGCCGGCGGCAACGCGGTGGACGGCCATCACGTCCCGGTACCGCATTTCGGTATCGTGCTGACCATAAGCGACTGGCGCGCGCTTGCCGCGCGGCTCGTCGCCGCCGGCACGCAGTTCGTCATACCGCCGCACATCCGTTTCGAAGGCCAGCCGGGCGAACAGGCGACGATGTTCTTCCGCGACCCGTCGGGCAATGCGATCGAGATGAAGGCGTTCGAGGACCTGGCATCGCTCTTCGCACGGTGACGGTTCGCCGGCTTCAGTGCGGAGCCATCGACTGCGGCTGCCGGGCCTGAAGACGCTCGAGGTGGAGCGCCGCGAGTTGCTCGTGAACCCGCGCCGCCTCGGGACATCGGGAGCGTCGGGCAGCGGTCAATTCCGCCGCGGCGCGGCGCTGATGGAAGTCCTGATCGATCGTCATCGGGTCACTCCTTTCCTGGCCCGACCGACGATGCCGCTGCTGACAGCGCGACTCCATCACATGCGTTACCGCGTTGATTTCGCCGCGTAATTCAGCGGCCCAGCTAGACCCGCCCTATGCAGCCGATGGGACGGCTGTCTGACCGACCACCCGGACGGGGCTGCGACCGACCATGCGCGCCAGCGTCTCCTCCGCCCGCAGCGACACGCGTCGCCCCTTCCAGGCGAGCAGGCCTTCGCGACGCAGCAGCTGGATCATGCGATTGACGTGGACCGGCGTGAGCCCCACCGCGTCGGCCAGCACCTCCTGGGTCAGCGGCACCTCGAAGCTGCCGCCGGTGGCGATCTGAGACAGGCTGAGCCGCTCGTGCAGTTCGAGCAGGAGATCGCCGATCCGCTCCTGCGCGTTCAGCCGGCCAAGCCGCGCGATCTGGGCAAGCAGATAGGCTTCCTCCAGCGCGATGCTGACGGCGAGCGACTCCGCCAGCGCGCTGTCCGGGGCACAGTCCGGAACGCGGGCGACCGTCATGTCGGTCAACGCGACGACGGTCGATACCGCGAGCGGTTGTCCGTGGCGGCACAAGCCGACCATCTCGCCCGGCAGCAGGAAGCTCAAGAACTGGCGCCGTCCGTCGATCAGGATCCGGACACGGGCGGCCCAGCCCTCCACGATGAGCAGCGGCTCGGGGATCGCACGGCCTTCCTGAAGCAGTTCGCGCCGCGCCGGCACGACCCGCGCCTGCCCGATCGCCGCCTGCAGCGCGCTGATGTCGGGCGCCTCCAGCGGGGCGAGCGCCGTCAGCCGGCGGATTGCCGCGTCATATTGCTGACGCGGAGCAGTCGATTGACGCATCATGCCGCATCTCCCGAGTGTAGAAGGCGCTCCATCGCGCTCAAGATCATGTCGCTGCGAAAGGGTTTGGCGACCCGCGGTACCACCCGATAGGCATCGGGCAGGGCCCAGTCGTCATAGCCCGTCAGGAAGGTCCACGGCACGGCGCGTTCCGCCAGCCGATCGGCGATCGGAAAGGAGAGCACTCCGTCGAGATTGACGTCGAGGATCGCCGCATCGAGCTGCTCCGCCTCGCACAGCCGCAGGCCGTCGCGCAGGTTGCTGACGGGCCCGAGCACCTCGGCACCGCGGCTCTGCAACGCGCGGCGCAGATCGGCGGCGATGAAATACTCGTCCTCCACGATCAGGATGATCCTGCCGTCGAGGGTGTTCGTGGTGGTCATTCGTCTCTCCAACCCACGATCGCAGTCTCCTCGGCCGGCAGCACCACCGCGATGGTGCAGCGGACGCCGCCGCCCCGAAACTCCAGCGCAGTCTCTGCGCCGAGGCGATACGGAAGCGCCTCCTCGATCAATTCCGTACCGAAACCCTGTCGTGACGGCTTGACGGGGAGAGCCGGAACACCCTGTTCAACCCACTGTAGGACAAGGCGCTTTTTACCATCATATAGCAGATTAGCAGTCCAGCGTATCGTCAGTCTGGCGCCCGGGACCTTCAGCGCGCCGTACTTCACGGCATTGGTGGTCAGCTCGTGAATCGCCAGGCCGAGCGACTCGGCGGCCCGCGCCGGCAACGCCACGTCCGGCCCCTCGATCTCGACGCCAGGCCCCTCATTGACCCCGACGCTGAGCAGTTCGTCGCGGATCATGTTCTCCAGGTCGACGAGCCCGCTGACGCTGTTGGTCACGACGACCTGCGTCCGCGCCAGGGCATCGAGGCGACCCTTGAAGTGATCCGATATCTCCTCCAGCGGGCCGCCGGCCTCGATCGTCCGGCTGAAGACCGAGCGGACGATCGTCAGGATGTTGCGGACCCGGTGCTGCAGCTCGGCGACCAGCAGCTGCTGGCGTTCCTGCAGACGTCGAAGGTCGTCGATGTCGGTCGAGGTGCCGAACCACTCGACAATGGCTCCCGCATCGTCGCGCACCGGCCGGGCGCGTGTCTGGACCCAGCGGTAACGGCCCTCGCGCGCATGCCAGACCCGCCCCTCCATCTCCAGCGCACCGCGATTGCCGGCCTCCTGCCAGAAATCGCGCGCGCCGGCCCGGTCGTCGGGATGGAGCGCGTCCAGCCAGCCCAGACCCAGGCTCGCCTCCATCGAGAGACCGGTGAAGCTCATCCATTGCGGCCCCACCCAGGTCCATTCGCCGCGTTCGCCCGCGATCCAGACGAGCTGGGGAATGCCTTCGAGCACCGAGCGCAGGCGCTGGCGATTGTCGCGCAGTGCGCGATCGGCGCGACGCCGCTCGCTCACATCCTCGTAGAGCGCGACGAATCGGTCATCGCTGTGCGGATAGACGTGGACTTGCAGCCACTTGCTGCTGAGTAGCCCCTCATGTTCGAACCAGCTGTTGACGCCCTGGCGAACGATGCGGTCGTAGGTCTCGATCCAGAACTCCTCCACGTCGGGCAGCACCTCGCGGATCGGCCGCCCGATCGCCTCGTCCACCGGTATCCGCAGCAGGCGCTCGAACACGGGATTCAGCTCGAGCAGCCGGAAGTCGACCGCGCGTCCTTCCACATCGCGCAGGATCTGCCCTTCGAGATATCCCTGCCCCATCCGCTCGAACAGCGTGCGGTAGCGGACCTCGCTGGTGCGCAGGGCTTCTTCGGCGCGCTTGCTGAAGAGCGCCTGGACGATCGCCGGCGCCATCTCCTCGATCGCGTCGCGATCCCATTCGCGAAACCCGCCCGGACGATTGGCCAGCCCGATCATGCCGATCGTCCGACCGCCGCGGGTCAGGGGAACACCAAGGAAATTGTCGATCGGCGGGTGGCGATCCGGCGCGCCGCCGCGCTCGGGATGATTGGCGGGATCGTTGGCGATCAGGCTCTCGCCCTCGTTGAGAACCGCACCGAACAGCCCGCGCAGGACGAAGCCGGCGGGCATGAAGTCCGTGGTGAAGGTGGCATCATGGTCGGCGAAAATCTGCAATCCCCGCGCGCTGATCGCGAGATTGTCGAGCCGGTCGGTCGCCTGGTTGATCTCGCCCATCAGGCTGTAGCTGGCGCCGGTCACATCCTCCGCGACCGACAGGACCAGCTGGCATAGCTGTTCCTCGGTGCGGGCGGACAGCGCCTCGCTGAAGATGCGGTTGATCGCCTGGACGACGTTGCCGCCGACGCTTCCTTCCGCTTGCGTCGCCATGTCCTCGCCCTTCCCGTCCCGTCTGCGCGCCACCCAACGCACAGAACGGTCGATTGTGGATCGAATTCAGGCGCTTGGCGATATCGGGCAGCGATACTGCCGCGCCCTTGCCGCCTCAAGTCCCCCCTTGGTCCTCACTCCCACTCGATCGTGCCGGGCGGCTTCGACGTATAGTCGTAGGTGACGCGATTGACGCCCTTCACCTCGTTGATGATGCGGGTGGCGACCCGCGGCAGGAAGTCGCCGGGGAACTGGAAGGCCTGCGCCGTCATCCCGTCCACCGAGGTGACCGCCCGGAGAGCCAGCACCGAATCATAGGTGCGCGCGTCCCCCATCACGCCGACGGTCCGAACCGGCAGCAGCACCGCGAAGGCCTGCCAGATCGCGTCGTAGAGGCCCGCATTGCGGATCTCCTCCAGATAGATCGCGTCCGCCTTGCGCAGGATGTCGCAGCGCTCCTTGCTCACCTCGCCCGGAATGCGGATGGCGAGGCCCGGACCGGGGAAGGGATGCCGTCCGACGAAGATGTCGGGCAGGCCCAGCTCGCGGCCCAATGCGCGCACCTCGTCCTTGAACAATTCGCGCAGCGGCTCGACCAGCTGCATGTTCATCCGCTCGGGCAGGCCGCCGACATTGTGGTGGCTCTTGATCGTCACCGACGGGCCCCCGGTGAAGCTGACGCTCTCGATCACATCGGGGTAGAGCGTGCCCTGCGCCAGGAACTGCGCGCCTCCGATCTTGCGCGCCTCTTCCTCGAACACGTCGATGAAGGTCTTGCCGATGAACTTGCGCTTGGCCTCGGGGTCGGTGACGCCTGCAAGGCCCGACAGGAACAGCGTCTCCGCGTTCACATGAACGAGCGGGATATTGTAATGGCCGCGGAACAGGCCGACCACCTGATCGGCCTCGCCCGCCCGCATCAGGCCATGATCGACGAAGACGCAGGTGAGCTGCTCGCCGATCGCCTCATGGATCAGCACCGCGGCCACCGCCGAATCGACACCGCCCGACAGGCCGCAGATCACCCTGCCCTCGCCGACCTGCGCCCTGATCTCGGCGATCTTCGCGGCCCGGAACTCGGCCATGCTCCAGTCGCCGGCGAGCCCGCAAACATGGCGGGCGAAGTTCGCGATCAGCTTCGCGCCATCGGGCGTATGGACGACCTCCGGGTGGAACTGCATCGCATAGATCCGGCGCGCATCGTCGGCGATGATCGCGAAGGGGGCGCCCTTGCTCGAGGCGACGGGGCGGAACCCGGGCGCGAGCTGCGCGACATGGTCGCCATGGCTCATCCAGACCTGATGCCGCTCGCCGCTCGTCCAGAGGCCGTCGAACAGTGCGCAGGCCTGGTCGATCTCGACGAACGCCTCGCCGAATTCGCCGCCCACGCCCTTCTCGACGCGGCCGCCGAGCTGCTGGGTCAGCGCCTGCTGGCCGTAGCAGATGCCCAGGATGGGCAGGCCGCTGTCGAGGATCGCCTGCGGGATGCGGGGGCTACCCTCGTCGAGAACCGAGGCCGGACCGCCCGACAGCACGATGCCCTTGGGCTGCATCCGCGCGAAGGCCGCAGCGGCGGACTGGAAGGGCGCGATCTCCGAATAGACCCCCGCCTCGCGCACGCGACGTGCGATCAGCTGGGTCACCTGGCTGCCGAAATCGACGATGAGGATGCTGTCGGGGTGTTCCATCGCGGCGCGATAGCGGGATGCAGCCGATAACGAAAGAGGCCGCGCCTCCCCGGGGAAGCGCGGCCTCTTTCGGTCAGGTCGCGGCGGTCAGGCCGCGATCCGGATCAGGCGGCGGCGTCGAAATCCTCGTCGCTGATTACCGGACCCGAGTCCTGGCCCTTCGCCGACACATCGCGATCGACGAACTCGATGATCGCCATCTCGGCGGCGTCCGACTGGCGGGGGCCGGCCTTGATGATGCGGGTATAGCCGCCGTTGCGATCGGCGTAGCGCGACGCGATGACGTCGAACAGCTTCACCAGCTGCGCGTCGTCGAGCAGGCGCGCATGCGCCAGACGACGGTTGGACAGGCCGCCCTTCTTGCCGAGCGTTACCAGCTTCTCGACATAGGGACGCAGCTCCTTCGCCTTGGCGAGGGTGGTGGTGATCTGCTCGTGCTTGATGAGCGCCGCCGCCATGTTGCGGAACAGGGCGATACGGTGGGCCGAGGTACGCTGCAGCTTACGGCCGCCGACGCGATGACGCATGGTTAGTTCCTTCGTTCGTTAAGGGGCCGTGTCACGGTACCCCAGACCTGGTCGGGACGGTGAGCCAACCGAAAAACCGTCGTTCCAGCCTGAACCGGAACCTCTGAAAAGCGGCCACGACGCGGGAGCAATTCCCGCGCCGTCAGTCGGAGCCTACGGCCCCGCTGGCCGGGCCTGACCTGTCTCCGGCGCAAGCAGGCTTGCGCCGGTGCAGGCTCAGCCCATAATTTCCTGCTCGAGCTTCTTGGCCATTTCCTCGATGTTCTCGGGCGGCCAGCCCGGGATCTCCATGCCGAGGCGCAGGCCCATGGACGAGAGCACTTCCTTGATCTCGTTGAGCGACTTGCGGCCGAAGTTCGGGGTGCGCAGCATCTCGGCCTCGGTCTTGCCGACCAGATCGCCGATATAGATGATGTTGTCGTTCTTCAGGCAGTTCGCCGAACGGACCGACAGTTCCAGCTCGTCCACCTTCTTGAGAAGGTAGCGGTTGATCTGCTGGGTGTCGCCCGCCGGCTCCGCACCGGCGGCCGGGGCCGCGGCATGGCCGATCGGGGCCGAGCGCGTGATCGACGAATCGTCGAAGTGCACGAACAGCGCCAGCTGGTCCTGAAGGATGCGACCGGCATAGGCCACGGCGTCTTCCGGCGTGACGGTGCCGTCGGTCTCGATCGTCAGCGTGAGCTTGTCGTAATCGAGATCCTGGCCGACGCGGGTCGGATCGACCTTGTACGAGACCTGGCGCACCGGCGAATAGAGCGCGTCGACCGGGATCAGGCCGATCGGCGCATCCGCCGGGCGGTTTGCGGCGGCGGGGACATAGCCCTTACCGACGTCCGCCGTCAGCTCCATGTTGAAGGTCGCGCCCTCGTCGAGATGGCAGATCACGAGGTCCTTATTCATCACCTCGATGTCGCCCGAAACGGCGATATCGCCCGCCTTCACCTCGGCCGGACCGGTCGCGGAGAGCTGGAGGCGCTTCGGCCCCTCGCCCTGCATCTTGAGCGCGATCTGCTTCACGTTGAGGACGATGTCGGTCACGTCCTCGCGGACGCCCGCCAGGCTGGAGAACTCGTGCAGCACATTCTCGATCTTGATCGAGGTGACGGCAGCGCCCTGCAGCGACGAGAGCAGCACGCGGCGCAGCGCGTTGCCGAGCGTCAGGCCGAAGCCCCGCTCCAGCGGCTCGGCGACGAAGGTCGCCTTGCGCTTGCCGTCGCCGCCCTTCTTCTCCAGGCCGTTCGGCTTCTTGAGTTCCTGCCAGTTCTTTGCGTTGACAGCCACGGGGTTCCCCTGGGTTGGAGGCCGGTGGGGAGGCCGGCCTCGGATAAACGGCGCCGACTCGTCAGCCGGCGCGAAGTCTGACGTCGACGGGGCGATGCGCCCCGCCGCGATCAGACGCGGCGACGCTTGGAGGGGCGGACGCCGTTGTGCGGGATCGAGGTGACGTCGCGGATCGAGGTGATCTGGAAGCCGACCGCCTGCAGCGCGCGCAGCGCCGACTCGCGGCCCGAACCCGGACCCTTCACCTCGACCTCGAGCGTACGCACGCCGTGCTCGGCCGCCTTCTTGCCGGCATCCTCGGCCGCGACCTGCGCAGCGTACGGAGTCGACTTGCGGCTGCCCTTGAAGCCCATCATGCCGGCCGAAGACCAGCTGATCGCATTGCCTTGCGCATCGGTGATGGTGATCATGGTGTTGTTGAAGCTGGCGTTCACATGCGCGACGCCGGCGGTGATGTTCTTGCGCTCGCGACGGCGAAGGCGCTGCGGTGCTTGTGCCATTTGTTATTCCTGACCTTTATCCGTGATACGGAGGCCGGCGGGCTGTCCGCCTCGCGCCTGCCTCCGGCGGAGAAGAAGACGAAATCAGTCCCCCGGACCGATCCTTACTTCTTCTTGCCCGCGATCGGCTTCGCCTTGCCCTTGCGGGTGCGCGCATTGGTGTGCGTGCGCTGGCCGCGGACCGGAAGGCCCTTGCGATGACGCAGGCCGCGATAGCAGGCCAGATCCATCAGCCGCTTGATGTTCATCGCGGTCTCGCGACGAAGATCACCCTCGACGGTATAGTCGGCGTCGATGGTCTCGCGGATCTGGAGCACTTCCTGATCCGTCAGGTCCTGGACGCGACGCTCCGGAGCGATCGACAGCTTGTCGGTGATGGCCTTGGCATGGGCGGGGCCGATGCCGTGGATGTAGGTCAGCGCGATCACCACGCGCTTGTTGGTCGGGATGTTGACACCCGCGATACGTGCCATGTGACTGAATACTCCTAGCTCCACAGCGACCGGCATGGCAGCACGACCGCTATCTCGACGCGATGACTCCGAAAGCACGATAGCGGCGTGCGCAAACATGCGCCGCCGGAAACCGGTGTTGCGGAGTGAGGGTCAGTTAAGCGCGGGGCAAGGCGCTGTCAACAGGCAGGATCAACGACCCCGTCATCGGTCGGGTTCCGCCGGCGATCGCAGCCCGACCCAGCGGCGCAACGCGACGACGAACCAGATCAGCTCGACCGCCCCGAACGGCCACGCGCCCTGGAGGAAGCCATAGGCCGATCCCATCAGGCAGCCAAGCGCGAACAGAAAGGTCCAGAACGGCGCGCGATCCTCCAGCATGTAGCAGATCAGCATGAAGGTGACGGCGAACAGGCCGAAGGCGGTCAGGGCGTCCATGCCGCGACCTAGCGCGCTCGGTCCGTTCTGTCAGGCCGCGATCGCGTCCTGCTCCATCAACCATGCCATGGCGTCCTCCTGGCGATCGAAGATGCGGACGCGCGGATCCGACACCAGCCGCCGCGCCTGCAGGCGATGCAGCGCCCCTTTGGTCACGAAGGCGATGCGCCGTGACGGCGAGTCCGGGCGGACCATCCTGCCGAGCGCGTCCGCGACCTCGCGCGGCAACACGCCCTTGCTCGTCATGTCGATCAGCGTGATCAGCTCGCCATGCTTCACGCCGTCGACCAGCATCATGTGCCGCACTGCGTCCGCCAGCGCGGCGGCGTAGCGCTGCACCGTCTCCATCGTCCAGTTGCCCGTCTGGGTGATCCGCAGCAGCTTGCGCGCCGAGTCGGGCTCGATAAGGAAAAGCGGGTCGGCCATGGCCTCACCTTAGATCTGGGTTGATTGCTTTTGGGTTAGCGCGGGATGGCGACCGCCGGCAGCACGATCTCCGCAACCAGCCCGGGCCGGTTCTCGGACAGCTCGACCCTGCCCCCGTGCAACCGTGCGACGGTTTCGACCAGCGCCATGCCGAGGCCCGAACCCGGCGTCGTCCGCGCGGCGTCGAGGCGACCGAAGCGACGCAGTGCCGCAGGCCGATCCTCTGCCGCGATGCCAGGGCCGCGATCCTCGACGCGGATCGCCAGCGCGTCGTCGGTCCTCACCAGCCTCAGCGTCAGAGCTCCGCCGCTGGCGCCGTGCTTGAGTCCATTGTCGATGAGGTTGGTGATCGCCTGAGTCAGCAACTCGCGATGGAGCCGCAAGGGGCCGCCGGCCCCCTCGATGACGAGGTCGAAGGCCAGCCCCGCTTCCTCCGCCACCGGGCCGTACAGGTCGGCGATCTCCTCGATCAGTTCGACCGGATCGACCCGCGTGAACCGGTCGCGCGAGACCGACTCGGCCCGGCTGATCTCGATCACCATGGTCAGCATGCGCATGACGATGTCGGTCTCGCTGAGCAGACCGCCGAGCAGCGTGTCCCGGATCTGGGGATCGGGCGCCAGCACCGCCTGCTCGGCCTTGGTGCGAAGCCGGGCGAGCGGCGAGCGGAGATCATGGGCGAGACTGTCGGTCACGACCCGCAGCTCGGCCATCAGCCGCTCGATGCGGTCGAGCATGGTATTGAGCTGCATCGCCAGCCGGTCGAAACCGTCGCTGCCCCCCGCCACCATCTCGACACGCTGGCTGAGGTCGCCCCGCTCCGCGGCCTCGATCACGCCCGCGATCCGATCGAGCCGGCGCCCCACATAGCGCGCGAGCACCAGCCCCGCGACTATGCCCATCGCCAGCGACAGGGTCACGGCCAGCGCCAGCGCGCTTTCGATCGCCCGCTGCTCCGCCTCGATCACGTCGAGATTGCGGCCGGTCAGCAGCCAATAGGGGCCGACCGCGTGCAGCAGATAGCCGGTATCATGCTGGCTCCACGCGCCCTCGCTGGCCAGACGGGCGACGCGAAACCGTGTCTGGCGGATCGGCACCATGACGCGAGCGGGCGCATAGCCGACCAGACGACGGCCCTTCCCGTCGAGCAGCGCGACGACCAGCGACACGTCGCCCGGCGGCCGGACGTCCTGCACCGCTGCGGACAGATCCCGCATGCCGCCCGTCCGCCAGATCGCGAGCAGCGCATCCGATTGCTCGATCATCTCCCGCCGGGCGGCGGCGAGCGCATCGTCATGCGTCCGCTTCCACACGAAGCCGACCAGCACGAGATTCGAGATCAGCGCCAGCGCGATCGCCAGCAACGCGATCCGCGCCGTGACCGACAGGCCTCCGGTCCGGCGCGCCGGCATCACCCGTCGGCAGCCAGCCGATAGCCCGCACCGCGCACGGTATGGAGGATGGGCGACGCGAACCCGTCTTCGAGCTTGCGGCGCAGGCGCCCGATATGGACGTCGACCACGTTCGATCCGGGATCGAAGTGATAGTTCCAGATCTTCTCGAGCATCATCGTGCGGGTCACGACCTGGCCGGCATGGCGGGCGAGGAACTCGAGCAGGTTGAACTCGCGACCACCCAGCGGGATGACCCGGCCCGCCCGTGTCACGTGACGCGACAAGAGGTCGATCTCCAGGTCCCCGACCGACAGGCGCGTCTTCAGCGGCTCGGTCGCGGCGCGGTCGGCGCGACGGACGAGCGCCTCGATCCGCGCCGACAGCTCGGCGAAGGAGAAGGGCTTGCACAGATAGTCGTCGGCCCCGGCCTTCAATCCATCCACCCGGTCGTCCACCGATGCGAGCGCGGACAGGACCAGCACCGGCGTCGCGATCTTCGCGGCGCGAAGGGCCCCGACCATCGACAGCCCGTCGATCCCCGGCAGCATACGATCCGCGATCACCAGATCGAACACGCCCTCGCTGGCCAGGAACAGCCCGTCCCGGCCGTCGGCAGACGTTTCGACGGAATAGCCGGCCTCGACCAGGCCCTTTTCCAGATAGGCGGCAGTGGAGGGGTCGTCCTCGACGATCAGGATCTTGCGTGTCATGGCCCGCGTCTCTTCCTCCGCCTTCTACAGCAAAGGCCGGCGGAAAGCATCCTCTCCGCCGGCCCCTACGGCACCCCCGGGAGTTCGGGCACCGATCCCATGATCTTGCTGGTGGCGGGGATGATCCCGCCCCGATGACAAGGGGATAGCGCCGGGGAACTCGCCGGCAGGTGACGGCGACATGACAAAGTGGTCACGCGACCGGAGCGGCATGGCCGAGCGACCGTTCAGCCGCGCGGCGCGTCGAGGATCCCTGAGATCGCCTGACCTACGGCATCCATGTCCGCCATGCCGTCGACCCGGCGGACGAGCCCGCGCGCTTCGTAGAAAGGCAGGATCGGAGCCGTCTTGGCGCGATACTCGGCCATCCGGGTCGCGACGGTCTCGGCATTGTCGTCCGGGCGGCGCTTGAAGTCCGTCGATCCGCAGACGTCGCAGACACCTGCGATCGCGGGCTGCTTGAAACTGTCGTGATAGCCCGCACCGCAAGTCGCGCAGGTGTAGCGGCCGACGATACGCTCGGTCAGCGCGGCTTCGTCGACCTCCAGCTCGATCACCCAGTCGAGTTGCTGCCCACGCTCCGACAGGAGCAGGTCGAGCGCCTCCGCCTGGGCGGTGGTGCGCGGATAGCCGTCGAAGATGGCGCCGCGGTCGACGCCCTGATCCAGCCGCTCGCCGATCAGCGCCGAGACGATCGCGTCGGACACCAGCTCGCCCGCATCCATGACCGCCTTGGCCTGGAGGCCGACGGGGGTGCCGGCCTTGACCGCCGCCCGCAACATGTCGCCCGTCGAGAGCTGGACCATGCCGCGCTCGCCGACCAGCTTGGCCGCCTGCGTGCCCTTGCCCGCGCCCGGCGGACCCAACAGGATGATGTTCATCGCTCTCCCCTTTGTGCCGCCTGCCCGCGCGGATCAGCGCAGGCGGCCGCCCTTCAGCTTGGCCTTCTTGATCAGGTCGCCATATTGATGCGCCAGCAGATGAGACTGGATCTGCGTCACCGTGTCCATCGTGACGTTGACCACGATCAACAGGCTGGTCCCGCCCAGATAGAAGGGGATCGACAGGGCCGAGACGAGATATTCCGGCAACAGGCAGATGACGAGCAGATAGGCCGCGCCGATCACCGTGATGCGGGTGAGGACGTAGTCGAAATAGCTCTCGGTATTCTTGCCCGGGCGGATGCCGGGGATGAAACCGCCATAGCGCTTCAGATTGTCCGCCGTCTCCTCGGGATTAAACACCACGGCGGTGTAGAAGAACGAGAAGAAGATGATGCCGGCGCCATAGAGCGCCATGTACACCGGGCTGCCATGCTGCAGATACTGGTTGAGCGAGATGATGAAGTCGCCCCAGGCGCTCTCACCCGCAACGCGCTGGCCGGCGAACTGCGAGATCGTCAGCGGCATCAGCAGCAGCGACGAGGCGAAGATCGGAGGGATCACGCCTGCGGTGTTGAGCTTCAGCGGCAGGTGGCTGCGATCGGCCTGCATGCCGCGCTGCGTCTGACGCTTGGGATATTGGATCAGGATGCGGCGCTGCGCCCGCTCCATGAAGCAGATGAACAGGATCAGCGCGACGACCGCGACCACTATGCCGATCAGGCGCAGCGGGTCGAGGCTGCCCGAGCGGCCGCCCTCCAGCAGGTTGATCAGCGTCGTCGGCAGATGCGCGACGATGCCCGCCATGATGATCAGCGACACGCCGTTGCCGATGCCGCGGCTGGTGATCTGCTCGCCCAGCCACATCAGGAACATGGTCCCGCCGATCAGCGAGATGACGGCGGCGATGCGGAAGGTGAAGCCCGGCTCGATCACCGCCTGCACGCCGGACGACGCGCCCAGCGCCTCGAGCCCGACCGCGATGAAATAGCCCTGGATCGCGGTCAGCAGCACCGTGCCGTAGCGGGTGATCTGGTTCAGCTTCTTGCGACCGCTCTCGCCTTCCTTCTTGATCGCGGCGAGCTTGGGGCTGAGCGACGTCGCCAGCTGCACCACGATCGAGGCCGTGATGTAGGGCATCACACCCAGCGCGATCAGCGACATGCGGCTCAGCGAGCCGCCCGAGAAGGTGTTGAAGAAGTCGAGCACGCCGCCCGTCGTCCGCTGGCTCAGCAGCCCGAGGGCGGTCGGGTCGACGCCCGGGAGCGGGACATAGGACAGGAGGCGGAAGACGATCAGCGCGCCGATCGTGAACCACAGCCGCTTCTTGAGGTCGGTCGCCTGCGCGAATTTGGCCAGGTTGATGCTTTGCTGCATGCGGTCGGCTGCGGATGCCATGCGTGTCGATATCCTGGAAACGAAGAACGGCGGGATGCGTTTTGACCCGCCCCGCCGCTCATATAGGCGCGCAATGCGCCTTGTCTAATGCCGGCCGGCCCATCCTGCTGCCCGCCACGATCCGATCGCGGCGGATCGGCGCGGATCAGGCCTTCTTGGCCAGCCGTGCCTCGCGGGCCTTGCCCTTCTTGGCAGCGGCCTTCTCGGCGGCCGGCACGACGGTCGGCACCTCGATCGAACCGCCGGCCTTCTCGACCGCCTCGCGCGCGGAGGCCGACACGCCGGCCACCAGGAAGGACAGCTTCGCGCTGAACTCGCCCTTGCCGAGCAGGCGCACGCCGTCCTTGCCGCCACGGGCGAGACCGGCCGCCTTGAGCGCCGCATGATCGATCGTGCCGTCGGTGGCGAGCTTGCCCGCATCCACCGCCTTCTGGATCGCGCCCAGGTTCACCTCGGCATAGTCCTTGGCGAAGATGTTGTTGAAGCCGCGCTTCGGCAGACGCATGTGGAGCGGCATCTGGCCGCCCTCGAAGCCGGCGATCGAGACGCCCTCGCGGCTCTTCTGGCCCTTCTGGCCACGGCCGGCGGTCTTGCCCTTGCCCGAGCCGATGCCACGCCCGACGCGGATCTTGGACTTGCGGGCGCCCTGATTGTCCCGGAGTTCGTTCAGCTTCATGATATGCACTCGCTTTCGCTTTTGTCGCGCTGGTGAAAAATGGAAGGCGGCCGCTTAGCGACCCTGCCGCGAAATGTCACGCAGATTGCGACATGTCAGCCGCCCGATGCCTGCAGACTGCTCGACATGCATCGGGACGATGTCGCAGGAGACCGTTCGAGAACTCGGCCGATGCGCCGCCCCATACGCATCGCCGGCACTTCGACATGACGAAAGCTCCAGGCCGCCAACGGCATCGTCGCCATCAGGGTCGCCATCAGGACCGCCAGCGTTGCCGTCCCGGGCGAGCCCATCACGAAGCGCGGCGCCACGATTGCAACCAGCGCCGTCGCGATGCCGAGGACCGGCTGATGCAGGAGGTATAGGCTATAGGACCGGTTGCCCAGAACAATCGCTGCGGGAGCGCTCAAAGCGGGCACTGCGGCCGGACGCACATGGATGGCTGCGATCATGATCGCTGCACCGAAAGCTTCGATCAACGCGGTCAGCGGATCATTGTAGGCCAGCACATAATCGGCACCGGTCAGAATGCGGCCGAACCAGAGCAGGCCGAAGCCGGCTATGACGACGGACAGAGCAAAGCTGCGGTGGGAGAGCGCTGCGCGAAGGTGCGGTATGGCCAAAGCCACGGCAGCCCCGATACCGAAGTCGACTAGATACGTCGGTATCCAGAGCGGCCAGCCCGTCGCCCGGCACGAAAGAAGGCCAAGCGCCAGCAGCAGAATGGCGAAGACGAAAACGGAGCGTCGCATCGCCACGACCAGAAACGGCAGCAGGAGCGAACCCGCCAGCTCCACCGCCATCGTCCAGATCGGCAGGGGCAGGTTCGGTTTCAGGCCCGCGAAAGCCGCGACGAGCTTGCCTCCGGGCATTGGCCATCCCCCGAAATTCTGACGCGCCCAATCGGTACCGAGTTCGGTCCCGCCGGCGCCGAAGATCAGCAGATAGGCGACGCCCAAGCCGCAGGCCGCCCAAAGGGCCGGATAGATGCGGAAGGCGCGACGCACATAGAAGCAGAGGATGGCCCGCGCATCCAAATCGCTCTTGATGAGCGACAATGTCAGGACGAAGCCGCTGAGTACAAAGAAACTTACGACCGCCGCGTGAGCATTGAAGACGGTCGTCACCCAGAAGCGGGCCGCAGCGCCATAGTCATAGTAGAGCGCGCAATGGTAAATCACCACGATCAGCGCCGCCAAGCCCCGCCAGGACTGGAGTTCTTCTACCGGACGATGATGACGCGCATCGACGACAGCATGGTGGAACAGCGGATTGACTGCCATGACGATATCCCCCCAGATAACGGGATCGCCATGAGCCACAAAGAAGAAGCGGCGCAAGTCGTCAGACTCGCGCCGCTCCTGGTCAGCGTTTCAGCTTGGAACAGCCGGTTCAGCCGTCGACCTTCACCATGTGCTGCACCTTGCGGATCATGCCGCGCACCTCGGGGGTGTCCTGCAGCTCCGAAACCTTGTGCATCTTGTTGAGGCCAAGGCCGATCAGCGTCGCGCGCTGATCCTTGGTGCGGCGGATCGGCGAGCCGGTCTGCGTGATCTTGATCGTCGCCATGTCGCTTACTCCACGATCGCCGCGGCATCGGCCTCGGCAGCCTGCGCATTGGCGCCCTGGCCGCGACCGAGCAGGTCGGCGATCTTCTTGCCGCGACGCTGCGCGACGCTCTTGGGCGACGTCTGGTCGCCCAGCGCCTCGAAGGTCGCACGGATCATGTTGTACGGGTTCGAGGTGCCGACCGACTTGGTCACCACATCGGCCACGCCCAGGCTCTCGAAGACGGCGCGCATCGGGCCGCCCGCGATGATGCCGGTGCCCTGCGGCGCCGAGCGGACATAGACGCGCCCCGCACCGAAGTGACCGGTGGCATCGTGGTGCAGCGTCCGGCCCTCGCGCAGCGGCACGCGGACCATCTTCTTCTTGGCCGACGCGGTCGCCTTCGAGATCGCCTCCGGCACCTCGCGCGCCTTGCCGTGGCCGAAGCCGACCCGGCCCTTGCCGTCGCCGACCACGACCAGCGCCGCGAAGCCGAAGCGCTTGCCGCCCTTCACCGTCTTCGACACGCGATTGATGTGGACGAGCTTCTCGATCAGCTCCTCGCCCTGGTCCTCGGCGCCGCGACGGTCTTCGCGGCGGCCGCGGCCGTCACGGCCACCACCCCGGCGATCGCCACCGCGACCGCCGCCCTGGCCACCGCGACCGCGCGGGCCACGACCACCATCCTGGGGCTGCTGCTGCGGCGCGGCCTCGGCGGTGACCGCCTGATCCTGCGCGTTGTTGTCGTCAGCCATGATTAGAACTCCAGTCCGGCTTCACGAGCCGCCTCGGCCAGCGCCTTCACGCGGCCATGGAAGAGGAAGCCGCCGCGATCGAACACGACCTGCGTCACGCCCGCAGCCAGCGCCGCCTCGGCGACCCGCTTGCCCACTGCGGTGGCGGCAGCGATGTTCGCTCCCGACTCGTCCCGCGCCGTCAGCGTCGACGCCGACGCCACGGTGCGGCCGGCGACGTCGTCGATCACCTGCGCATAGATGTGCTTGCCAGAGCGATGCACCGACAGGCGCGGCCGCGTGCCCGCCCGCGCACGCAGCGCGGTACGGTTGCGCCGGCGGCGCTTCTCGAAAAGAGAGAGACCCTTGGTCATTACTTCTTCTTCCCTTCCTTGCGGAAGATGAACTCGCCGTCGTACTTGATGCCCTTGCCCTTGTACGGCTCGGGCTTGCGCCAGCGGCGGATCTCGGCGGCCAGCTGGCCGACCTTCTGCTTGTCCGCGCCGCTGATCTCGACGGTGGTGGCGTCCGGCGTCTTCACCTCGAGGCCTTCCGGCACGTCGATGTTGACGTCGTGGCTGTAGCCGAGCTGCAGCTTCAGGGTCTTGCCCTGTGCCGCGGCGCGATAGCCGACGCCGGTGATGACCAGCTTCTTGGAGAAGCCGGTGGTGACGCCCGTCACCAGGTTCTGCACCAGGGTGCGCTGCATGCCCCAAAAGGCGCGGGCGCGCTTGGTGTCGTTCGCCGGCTGCACCGCGATGCCGTCCGACTGGACGTCATAGCTGATCTCGTCGGCGAGCGACATCGACAGGGTGCCCTTGGGACCCTTCACGCTCAGCACCTTGTCGGCGATCGTCGCGGTCACGCCCGAAGGCACCGCGACCGCCTTCTTACCGATGCGGCTCATCAGAACACCTCCGCCAGCACTTCGCCGCCAACATTCTGCTCGCGCGCCTCCGCGTCGGACAGAACGCCGCTCGGCGTCGACACGATGGTGATGCCCAGGCCGTTCATCACGCGCGGCAGCTCCTGCGCGCCCGAATAGATACGGCGGCCGGGCTTCGACACGCGCGCGATATGCTTGATCGCGGGCTGGCCCTCGAAATATTTGAGCTCGATGCGCACGCCGGCGGCGGGGCCCATCTGCTCTTCGGAATAGCCGCGGATATAGCCCTCACGCTGCAGCACGTCGAGGACGCGCACGCGCAGCTTGGACGCCGGCGAAAGGACGCTGTCCTTGCGCGCGCGCTGGCCGTTGCGGATGCGGGTGAGCAGGTCACCCACGGGATCGGTCACTGCCATCTCAAACGGTCCTTACCAGCTCGACTTCGTGAGGCCGGGGATCATGCCCTTGTTGGCAAGATCGCGCAGCATGACGCGAGCGAGACGGAACTTGCGGTAGTACGCGCGCGGGCGGCCGGTGATCTCGCAGCGGTTGCGGATGCGGGTCGGGTTCGCGTTGCGCGGCAGCTCGGCCATCTTGAGGCGCGCGATGAGACGCTCGGTCTCGTCCAGCGACTCGTCGTTCGCCTGCGCCTTCAGCTTGGCGTACTTGGGAGCATATTGCTTCACGAGCTTCTTACGACGCTCGTTCTTGTTGATCGAACTCAGTTTCGCCATGGACTTAAGCTCTTCCTATAAACGCCCCCGGACACCATCCGGGGGCGGGAGAATTCAGGCCGCCTTCTTCTCTTCGGCGGCCTCTTCCAGCGGGAACGGGAAGCCGAACAGACGGAGCAGCTCGCGCGCCTCGTCATCGGTCTTCGCCGTGGTGGTGACGATCACGTCCATGCCACGCACCTTGTCGATGCGGTCATAGTTGATCTCGGGGAAGATGATCTGCTCCTTGATGCCGCAGGCATAGTTGCCGCGACCGTCGAAGCTCTTCGGGTTCAGACCACGGAAGTCGCGCACGCGCGGCAGCGCGATCGTGATGAAGCGGTCGAGGAACTCGTACATGCGCTCGCGGCGCAGGGTCACCTTGACGCCGATCGGCATGCCCTCGCGCAGCTTGAACTGCGCGATCGACTTCTTCGCCTTGGTGATGACCGGCTTCTGACCGGCGATCAGCTCCATCTCCGACGCGGCCTGCTCGACGCGCTTCTTGTCCTGGGTCGCCTCGCCGACGCCCATGTTCAGGACGATCTTCTCGATGCGCGGGATCTCGAGCGCGTTCTTGTAGCCGAACTTCTCCTGCATCGCCTGGACGATGCGGTCCTCGTAGATCCCCTTCATCCGGGGCTTGTAGGCATCAGCCATCGATCTTCTCCCCGGTCTTCACGGCCACGCGGACCTTCTTGCCATCCTGCGTCTCGAAACGGACGCGGGTCGGCTTGCCGTCGGCGGTCACGTGCGCGACCTTCGAGATGTGGAGCGGCGCTTCGCTGCGCTCCAGGCCACCCTGCGGGTTGGTCTGGGTCGGCTTGCGGTGGCGGGTCGCGATGTTCACGCCCTCGACCACGACCTTGCCGTCCTTCGGCATGGCGATGGTGACGGTGCCGGTCTTGCCCTTGTCCTTGCCGGACAGGACGACGACGCGGTCGCCCTTCTTGATCTTGGCGGCGGCCATTACAGCACCTCCGGAGCCAGCGAGATGATCTTCATGTGCTTCTTGCCGCGCAGCTCGCGCACCACCGGCCCGAAGATACGGGTGCCGATCGGCTCCTCGTTCTTGTTGACCAGCACGGCAGCGTTGCTGTCGAAGCGGATGGTCGAGCCGTCCGCGCGGTGAATGTCCTTCGCGGTGCGGACGATGACGGCGCGATGCACGTCACCCTTCTTCACGCGGCCGCGCGGCTGCGCTTCCTTGATGCTGACGACGATGATGTCACCGACCGACGCCGTGCGGCGCTTCGAGCCGCCCAGCACCTTGATGCACTGCACCCGCTTCGCGCCGCTGTTGTCAGCGACGTCGAGATTGGACTGCATCTGGATCATGGATCCCGCTTCCTTCTCTTCATGGGCTGGATTCCGACCCAGCCCGGCCTAAAAATAACGACCCCGGCAGCGGGCTGACCCGCGCCGGGGGAGCGGCCCCTTAACCGCTCCGTCGGGGAAGCGCAATGCCCCTCCCCCATATCCGCCGTGCCAGACCAGGCTGGCATCTCGCGAAGTCAGTCCCGACCCTCACCCGAACATCCCAGCCTGCGCCGGAATGACGGTGAGGCCCGACGTGATTACGCGTCGACGTCGACCCGCTCGGGCGCCGCGTGGGTGTTCACCCGCTCGATCACCTTCCAGGTCTTCAGCTTGGAAATCGGCGCGATCTCTTCGATGCGCACGGTTTCGCCGGCCTTGTACTCATTCGCCTCGTCATGGGCGTGATACTTCTTCGAGCGGCGGATGATCTTGCCGTAGAGCGGGTGCTTGACCTTGCGCTCCACGTTCACGACCACCGTCTTCTCGCCCTTGTCGGAGACGATCACTCCGGTCAGCACGCGCTTCGGCATGTGTCGTTCCTTACTTCTCGGCAGTCGCAGCGGTACGCTGCGCCTGCAGGGTCTTGATTCGCGCGATATCGCGACGGACCTCGCGGACGCGGCTCGGCTTTTCGAGCTGGCTGGTCGCCGCCTGGAAGCGCAGGTTGAACTGCTCGCGCTTCAGGTTGCCCAGGCTCTCGGAGAGCTGGTCGTCGCTCTGGCCGTTGAAATCGGTCTTGGCCATGTCTCTCACTCGCCCCCGAGGTGGCTGGTGTCGCCCAGGCGGGCAACGACCTTGGTCTTGATCGGCAGCTTCATCGCCGCGCGCTCGAACGCCTCCGCGGCGAGCTTGCCGTCGACGCCGTCGAGCTCGAACAGGATCCGGCCCGGCTTGACGCGGGCGGCCCAGAACTCCGGCGATCCCTTGCCCGAGCCCATGCGGACTTCGGCCGGCTTCGACGAGACCGGCACGTCCGGGAACACGCGGATCCACAAACGCCCCTGGCGCTTCATGTGACGCGTGATCGCACGACGGGCCGCCTCGATCTGGCGAGCGGTGATTCGCTCCGGCTCCAGCGCCTTCAGCCCGTACGAGCCGAAGTTGAGCGTGGTGCCGCCCTTGGCGTCGCCGTGGATTCGGCCCTTGAACGCCTTGCGGAATTTGGTGCGCTTTGGCTGCAGCACTTTCTCTTACTCCTTAGCGGCGATCATCGCGCGCCGGGCGCACGCCGGAGGTCTGGGCCTCCATCATGAGCCGGTCGGTCGCCATCGGGTCGTGACCCAGGATCTCGCCCTTGAACACCCAGACCTTGACGCCGCAGACACCATAGGAGGTGTGGGCCTCGGCCTCGGCATAGTCGATGTTCGCACGCAGCGTGTGCAGCGGCACGCGGCCCTCGCGATAGCTCTCCGAGCGCGCGATCTCCGCACCGCCCAGACGACCACCGCAATAGACCTTGATGCCATCGGCACCCAGGCGCATCGCCGACTGCACCGCACGCTTCATGGCGCGACGGAAGGCGATACGACGCTCGAGCTGATCGGCGATCCCCTGCGCGACGAGACGGGCGTCCACCTCGGGCTTGCGGATCTCGACGATGTTCAGGCTGACGTCCGAAGACGTCATGCTGCCCAGCGTCTTGCGCAGCTTCTCGATGTCGCCGCCCTTCTTGCCGATGATGACACCGGGGCGTGCGGCGAAGATCGAGATGCGGCACAGCTTGGCCGGACGCTCGATCACGACCTTGCTGATCGCGGCCTGCGGCAGGTTCTTCATGATGTACTGGCGGATCTTCAGATCCTCCAGCAGCAGGCGGCCGTAATCGGCGCCCTCCGCGAACCAGCGGCTGTCCCAGGTGCGGTTGATCTGCAACCGCATCCCGATCGGATTGCTCTTGTGACCCATTACGCTTCTTCCTGCTCGCGCACGACGATGCGCAGACGGCTGAACGGCTTCAGGATGCGGGTGGACTTGCCACGGCCGCGGGTCGCGAAGCGCTTCATCGTGATCGACTTGCCGACCGACGCCTCGGCGACGACGAGTGCGTCGACGTCGAGATTGTGGTTGTTCTCGGCATTGGCGATGGCCGAAGCCAGCACCTTGCGCGCGTCGACCGCCATGCCCTTCGACGAGAAGGCGAGGATGTTCATGGCATCCGACGCCTTCTTGCCGCGGATCAGGCCCGCTACCAGGTTCAGCTTCTGCGCCGAACCGCGGATCTGCGTGCCGACCGAGAGGGCTTCCTTCTCGCCGACCTTGCGGGGGGACTGAGGCTTGCTCATCAGCGCTTGCCCTTCTTGTCAGCCGCGTGACCCGGGAAATAGCGGGTCGGCGCGAACTCGCCGAGCTTCATGCCGACCATGTCCTCGTTGACCGAGACGGGCACGAACTTGCGGCCGTTATACACGTTGAACGTCAGGCCCACGAACGAGGGCAGGATGGTGGAGCGCCGCGACCAGGTCTTGATCGGCGCGCGGCCACCGGCATCCTGCGCCGCCTCGGCCTTCTTCAGCAGGCTCAGTTCGACGAACGGGCCCTTCCAAACAGAACGAGCCATCCTATCAGCCCTTCTTCTTCGCGTGGCGGCTGCGGATAATCATCTTGTCCGTCGCCTTGTTGTGGCGGGTGCGCGCACCCTTGGTCGGCTTGCCCCACGGGGTGACCGGATGACGGCCGCCCGAGGTCCGGCCCTCGCCACCGCCGTGCGGGTGGTCGACCGGGTTCTTGGCGACGCCGCGGGTCAGCGGACGCTTGCCCATCCAGCGGGTGCGACCGGCCTTGCCGAAGTTCTGGTTCTGGTTGTCCGGGTTCGAGACCGCACCGACCGTCGCCATGCACTCGCCATGGATGTAGCGCTGCTCGCCCGAGTTCAGGCGAACGATCACCATGCCGCGATCACGGCCGACGACCTGCACATAGGTGCCGGCCGAGCGCGCGATCTGCCCGCCCTTGCCCGGCTTCATCTCCACATTGTGGACGATGGTGCCGACCGGCATCTGGCCCAGCTCCATGGCATTGCCCGGCTTCACGTCGGTCTTGCGGCCGGCGATCACCTTGTCGCCGACGTTCAGACGCTGCGGCGCGATGATATAGGCCTGGTTGACCTTGCCATCGGCGTCGGTGCCATAGTTGACCAGCGCGATGAACGCGGTGCGGTTGGGATCGTACTCCAGCCGCTCGACCGTGCCCTCGACGTCCCAGTTGCGACGCTTGAAGTCGATGTACCGGTACTTCTGCTTGTGACCGCCCGCGATGCCGCGGCTGGTCACATGGCCCTTGTTGTTGCGGCCACCGGTCTTCAGCTTGCCCTCGGTCAGCGCCTTGACGGGCTTGCCCTTCCAGAGCTGCGACTTGTCGACGAGGATCAGGCCGCGGCGGGCCGGGCTCGTCGGGTTATATTGCTTGAGTGCCATATCAGCCCTGCGCCCCCGTCGTCACGTCGATGGACTCGCCGTCCTTCAGCGTCACGATCGCCTTCTTCACGTCCGACTTGGTGTAGGGCACGCCCTTCCACTTCTTCGTCTTGCCCTTCTGGACGATCGTGTTCACGCCCGTGACGGTGACGTTGAACAGCGCCTCGACGGCGGCCTTGATCTCGGGCTTGCTCGCGGTCTTGGCGACCTTGAACACGACGGCGTTCTGCTCGGACAGCAGAGTCGCCTTCTCGGTGATGTGCGGCGCGACGATCACGTCATAGTGACGGTTGTCGATCGCGGCCTTCTGCGGCTTAGCCATTGAAGCGCGCCTCCAGCTTTTCGACCGCCGCGCGGGTCAGCACCAGCGTGTCGGCCTTGATGATGTCATAGACGTTGGCGCCGACGGCCGGCAGCAGGTCCACGCCCGGCAGGTTGTAACCGGCGCGGAAGCCCTCGCCCGTCTCGCCGTCGATCACCAGCGTCCGCTTGCCCGTGTTGAGCGTCGCGAAATGCCCCTTCAGCTCCTTGGTCTTGGCGACCTCGAAACCGTCGAGCACGATCAGCGAGCCGGCCTTGGCGTGGCTGGACAGCGCCATCTTCAGACCCAGCGCGCGAACCTTCTTGTTCAGCGAGGGGTTGAAGTCGCGGACGCGGGCGCCGTGCGCCTTGCCGCCGCCGATGAACACCGGAGCGCGGCGATCGCCGTGACGGGCGACACCGCCGCCCTTCTGGCGACCCAGCTTCTTGCCCGAGCGGGCGACATCGGCACGCTCACGGGTGCCGCGCGCGGTGGCGCGACGCTTTTCCAGCTGCCAGGTCACGACGCGGTGCAGGATGTCGGCGCGCGGATCGAGGCCGAAGACCTCGTCGTTGAGCTCGATGTCCGCCCCGGCGGTGCCGGCAAAGGACTGAACCTTGACCTTCACTGTTTAGCCCTCCTGGCTCGCGGCGGCTTCCGGAGCGGGCTCGGCAGAAGCATTGTTGTTGGCGGCGGTCTTCAGACCGGCGGGAAGCGGCGCGTCGGCATGGCGCGAGACCTTGACGGCGTCCTTGACGAACAGCCAGCCACCCTTTGAGCCGGGGACCGAGCCCTTCACGAAGATCAGGCCGCGCTCGACATCGGTGCCGACCACTTCCAGATTCTGCTGGGTGCGGTTCTTGTCGCCCATGTGGCCGGCCATCTTCTTGTTCTTGAAGACGCGGCCCGGATCCTGGCGGTTACCGGTCGAGCCGTGCGAGCGGTGCGAGACCGACACGCCGTGCGTCGCGCGCAGACCACCGAAGTTCCAGCGCTTCATGGCGCCGGCGAAGCCCTTGCCCTGGGTACGGCCCTGGATGTCGACCAGCTGGCCGGCGACGAAGTGATCGGCCGACAGCTCGGCGCCGACGTCGAGGAGATTGTCCTCGGTCACGCGGAACTCGGCGACGATCGCCTTCGGCTCGACCTCGGCCTTGCCGAAGTGGCCGCGCTGCGGCTTGGCGACGTTCTTGGCCTTGGCGACGCCTGCGCCAAGCTGGACGGCGGTATAGCCGTCGGTATTCATCTCGCGGCGGGCAACGACCTGAAGCGCCTCGAGCTGCAGGACGGTGACCGGCACGTGGCGGCCGTCGTCCTGGAACAGGCGGGTCATCCCCATCTTCTTCGCGATCACGCCGGTGCGCATGATCCACACTCCTCACAGAGGCACGCCCGAACCATTCGGACGTGCGTGTCGACCCGGAAATGCGAAGCGTGCCCCCGTCCCGGGCCGGTTGTCCTCACAGCAATCTGCTCAAGAACGTGACGGGAGACGCTGCCCTGGCTGCCGAAGCCGCCAGCGGTATCTCAAATGCCATCGCGCCGCGGGACCGGAGTCGACCGCAGCGCGTGGGGAGCCCTTACGCGAGCTTGATCTCGACGTCAACGCCGGCGGCGAGGTCGAGCTTCATCAGCGCGTCGACCGTCTGCGGCGTCGGCTGCACGATGTCGAGCATGCGCTTGTAGGTGCGCACCTCGAACTGCTCGCGGCTCTTCTTGTCGATATGCGGACCGCGGTTGACCGTGAACTTCTCGATGCGCGTAGGCAGCGGGATCGGACCGCGGATGAGCGCGCCGGTACGACGGGCAGTGTCGGCGATGTCGCCGGTTGCCTGATCGAGCACGCGATGATCGAACGCCTTTAGGCGGATGCGGATGTTGCTGTCCATGTTCCCTACCGTGCAATGGCACGACCCCGGCCGTCTCCCCGGCGACGTCCAGGATGGACACCATTGCCGGAGGCTCGTGCCGCAGGCGTGGCGCCGGCGGGATGAGATCCCGACCAAGATGCCGGGATGACGGAGAAAGAGCCGTTACTCGAAAACCGAAGCGGCGCCCTTAACGGCGCTTCTATAAAAAGGCAACCGCCCGCCGCACGGGAATGTGCGACGGGCGGCTGTTTTGCGACGAGCCGCAGGCGGCCCATAGCTGTGGCGAGAGGCCGCGAACGCGGCCCCTCCCCCGATTACTTGTCGATGCCGCTGACGACGCCGGCGCCGACGGTCCGGCCACCCTCACGGATGGTGAAGCGCTGGCCGATGTCCATCGCGATCGGCGCGATCAGCTTGATGCCGAGCGCGACGTTGTCGCCCGGCATGACCATCTCGGTGCCCTCGGGCAGCTCGACGGTGCCGGTCACGTCCGTGGTGCGGAAGTAGAACTGCGGACGATAGTTGGCGAAGAACGGCGTGTGACGGCCACCCTCTTCCTTCGACAGCACGTACACCTCCGACGAGAAGTCGGTGTGCGGCTTGATCGAGCCGGGCTTGCAGAGCACCTGGCCACGCTCGACCTCGTCGCGGGCGACGCCGCGGATCAGCGCGCCGACATTGTCGCCGGCCTGGCCCTGGTCGAGCAGCTTGCGGAACATCTCGACGCCGGTGACGGTGGTCTTGCGGACCTCCGGGTGGATGCCGACGATCTCGACTTCCTCACCGACCTTGATGATGCCGGTCTCGACGCGGCCGGTGACGACGGTGCCGCGACCCGAGATCGAGAACACGTCCTCGATCGGCATCATGAACGGCTTGTCGAGCGGACGCTCCGGCTGCGGGATGTACTCGTCGACGGCCTTCATCAGCTCCATGACCGCATCAGGGCCGAGCTTCTGGTTCGAACCCGACAGTGCGCAGGTCGCCGAACCCTTGATGATCGGAATGTCGTCGCCCGGGAACTCGTACGAGCTCAGCAGCTCGCGGACTTCCAGCTCGACCAGCTCGAGGATTTCCTCGTCGTCGACCAGGTCGACCTTGTTCATGAACACGACCATCGCCGGCACGCCGACCTGGCGGGCGAGCAGGATGTGCTCGCGGGTCTGCGGCATCGGGCCGTCGGTGGCCGACACGACCAGGATCGCGCCGTCCATCTGGGCGGCACCGGTGATCATGTTCTTCACATAGTCGGCGTGGCCCGGGCAGTCGACGTGCGCATAGTGGCGGTTCGCCGTCTCGTACTCGACGTGCGCGGTCGAGATGGTGATGCCGCGCTCGCGCTCTTCCGGCGCCTTGTCGATGTTCGCGAAGTCGACCGCGGCGTTGCCCGCGACGTTCTCCGCCAGCACCTTGGTGATCGCTGCGGTCAGCGAGGTCTTGCCATGGTCGACGTGACCGATGGTGCCGATGTTCAGGTGCGGCTTGTTCCGCTCAAACTTAGCCTTGGCCATTGTTTCCCTACCTTCTGGATTTCACGTGCAAGCCGCACTGAGGACTCGCGTGAACGCGGCCCCATAGCGGCTGATTTTCTTCGGCGCCAGCCCCTAGCCACAGCTTGGGCCGACAGGCCGACACGGGAGCCGGTCCCGCGTCGTCCAGCTTCGGTCTTCGACAGGCCGGGGGCAGACCCGCTGCCCCCCGCATGCCTCAGGCGAGCTTCGCCTTCACCTCGTCGGCGACGTTCTGCGGCACTTCGTCATAGTGCGAGAACTGCATCGAATACTGCGCGCGACCCTGGGTGAAGGAGCGCAGGGCGTTCACGTAGCCGAACATGTTGGCCAGCGGCACCATCGCCTCGACCGTCTGCGCATTGCCGCGGCTGTCGGTGCCCTGGATCTGGCCGCGGCGGCTGTTCATGTCGCCGATGACGTCGCCTAGATAGTCCTCCGGGGTGACGACCTCGACCTTCATGACCGGCTCGAGCAGCGTGATGCCCGCCTTCTGCGCCGCTTCGCGCATCGCGCCGCGGGCACAGATCTCGAACGCCAGCGCCGACGAGTCGACGTCGTGATAGGCGCCGTCGTACAGCAGGACCTCGAAGTCGATGATCGGGAAGCCGACCAGCGAACCGGTCTCCGCGGTCTCGCGGAAGCCCTTCTCGATCGCGGGGATATATTCCTTCGGAACGTTACCGCCCTTGACCTCGTCCTTGAACACGAAGCCGCTGCCGCGCTCGCCCGGGGTCAGCTTGACCTTCACGCGACCGAACTGGCCGGTGCCGCCCGACTGCTTCTTGTGGGTATAGTCGATGTCGACCGGCTTCTTCAGATACTCGCGATATGCCACCTGCGGCGCACCGACATTCGCCTCGACCTTGAACTCGCGCTTCATGCGGTCGACCAGGATCTCGAGATGGAGCTCGCCCATGCCCTTGATGATGGTCTGGCCCGACTCGGCGTCCGAGGTTACGCGGAACGAGGGGTCTTCGCGCGCGAGACGATTGAGCGCGACGCCCATCTTCTCCTGGTCGGCCTTGGTCTTCGGCTCCACCGACAGCTCGATCACGGGCTCGGGGAATTCCATCCGCTCGAGGATGATCGGCTGGGCCTGCGCGCACAGCGTGTCGCCCGTGGTGGTGTCCTTCAGACCCGCCAGCGCGACGATGTCGCCGGCATAGGCCTCCTGGATGTCCTCGCGGCTGTTCGCATGCATCAGCAGCATGCGGCCGACCTTTTCCTTCTTGTCCTTGACCGAGTTCAGCACCTGCGACGCGGTCTCGAGCTTGCCCGAATAGATGCGGGCGAAGGTCAGCGTACCCACGAACGGATCGTTCATGATCTTGAACGCCAGCGCCGAGAAGGGCTCGGTGTCCGAGGACGGACGCTCGTCCGGCGTCTCGCCGTCGAGCTTGACGCCCTTGATCGCCGGCACGTCGAGCGGGCTCGGCAGATAGTCGACGACGGCGTCGAGCAGGGGCTGCACGCCCTTGTTCTTGAACGCCGAACCGCAGACGATCGGCACGAACGCCATGCTCAGCGTACCCTTGCGGATCAGCTTCTTCAGGTCGGCGACCGACGGCTCGTTGCCCTCGAGATACGCCTCCATCAGATCGTCGTCCTGCTCGACGGCCATCTCGATCAGGTCGCTGCGATACTTGGCGGCCTTCTCCTTCAGGTCATCGGGGATGTCCTGATATTCGAACTTCGCGCCCAGCGACTCTTCGAGCCAGATGATCGCGCGGTTGTTGACCAGGTCGACCAGACCCTTGAAGCCGCCCTCGATGCCGATCGGCAGGTACAACACCGCCGGACGCGCGCCCAGGCGCTCGATGATCGAGTTGACGCAGAAATAGAAGTCGGCGCCGGTACGGTCGAGCTTGTTGACGAAGCACATGCGCGGCACGCCGTACTTGTCGGCCTGGCGCCACACCGTCTCGGACTGCGGCTCCACACCCGCAACGCCGTCGAAGCAGGCGACCGCGCCGTCGAGCACGCGCAGCGAACGCTCCACCTCGATGGTGAAGTCGACGTGGCCCGGCGTGTCGATGATGTTGATCCGGTGCTCGGGGCCCTGGCCCTCTTCCGCCTTCCAGAAGCAGGTCGTCGCCGCCGAGGTGATCGTGATCCCGCGCTCCTGCTCCTGCTCCATCCAGTCCATCGTCGCGGTGCCCTCGTGCACTTCGCCGATCTTGTAGGACTTGCCGGTGTAGTAGAGGATGCGCTCGGTCGTCGTCGTCTTGCCGGCGTCGATATGCGCCATGATGCCGATGTTGCGATACTGTTCGAGCGGATGGCTGCGGGCCATGGTCGGGCTTCCTTAGCGATGTGGGGAGCAGGCCCTTGGCCAGCTCCCCACGATATAGGTCAGATTTAAGACGCTTCCAAGACGGAAGCCGGCCTTACCAGCGATAGTGGCTGAAGGCGCGGTTCGCTTCCGCCATGCGGTGCGTATCCTCGCGCTTCTTCACCGCATTGCCGCGATTGTTGGCCGCGTCGAGCAGTTCGCCCGACAGGCGCGCGGCCATGGTGTTCTCGCTGCGGTTGCGGGCGGCGGTGATCAGCCAGCGGATCGCCAGCGCCTGCGCACGCTCGGGACGCACCTCGACCGGAACCTGATAGGTCGCACCGCCGACGCGGCGGCTGCGGACCTCGATGCCCGGCTTGATGTTGTTCAGCGCATCATGGAACACGCCCAGCGGCTCGCGCTTCGCGCGGGTCTCGACGGTTTCGAGCGCACCGTAGACGATGAGTTCGGCGACGGACTTCTTGCCGTCCAGCATCACCGAATTCATGAACTTGGACAGGACCACATCTCCGAACTTCGGATCGGGCAGGATTTCCCGCTTCTCGGGACGACGACGACGTGCCATTTTCTCTTCCTTCAAACTTCAGCCGGATCCGGAACCTGTCCGGGGCTTACTGGGGATTACTTCGGACGCTTGGCGCCGTACTTCGAACGCGACTGGCGGCGATCCTTCACGCCCTGCGTGTCGAGCACGCCGCGCAGCACGTGATAGCGCACGCCCGGAAGGTCGCGCACACGGCCGCCGCGGAATGTAGCTGATGACTTCGCGGCTGTTGGTCAGGCGGACCTTGGCCACCTTGCGCAGCGCCGAGTTCGGCTTCTTCGGGGTCGTCGTGTAGACACGGGTGCAGACGCCGCGCTTCTGCGGGTTCTGCTCCATCGCAGGGACCTTGGACTTGGCCTTCTGCGGCTCGCGGCCCTTGCGGACCAGCTGGTTGATCGTGGGCATTGAAGCCTTCACCTTTCACATGGTTACTTTGCTGGAGCGGTTACCGAATGCAAAACGGAGCCAAGAGGGCGCACCATGTTGGTCGCCCGAGGCCCCATGACATTCCAGCAATGTTCAAGCATGCCCGAGAAGAGCGGGTCGCCCCGGACGGGTCGCGCCTTACACAGGCCGGTCCGCCGCGTCAATCGGTGGAACCGGGCATGCGACAAGCATGCTTGCGAAGCGCCGAACATGCCGCTACACGCCGCATCCGCACAGGGGTGTAGCTCAGTTGGTTAGAGCGTCGGTCTCCAAAACCGAAGGCCCTCGGTTCGAGTCCGAGCTCCCCTGCCATCTCTCCCAGCATCGGCGTGCACGGCGGAGCCTTAGGGCCGGCGGCTCGTTGCTGCGTCCGTTCCGGAGGACGAGATGATGACCGACCCAGCCGCCATGCCCGTCGAATTGCTGATCCTGGGCGCCTCGGTGCTTCTGCTGCTGGTCCATCTCGGTATCCAGGGCCAATCCGCCACGCGGGAACGCGGTGTCGCGTGGAACGCCGGGCCGCGGGACGAGGCGGTCCCGCCGCTCGGGCGCCTCGCCGGCCGTGCCGAACGCGCCCGCGACAATTTCCTGGAGACCTATCCGGCGTTCATCGCGCTGGCCCTGGCGCTGGTGCTCGCGTCACGTACCGGCGACGTAGGCACCCTCGGGGCCTGGATCTGGATCGGCGCGCGGGTCGTGTACCTGCCGCTCTACCTGCTCGGCATCCCTTATCTGCGCAGCCTCGTCTGGCTCGTTTCGATCGCGGGACTGCTGCTGATGCTCGCGCGGCTGTTCGGCTTCGTCTGACCGGTTCAGCGCGCCACGCCCTGCTCGGACACGGGGCTGATCGGCTGGGCGGGGGCGGCACTGAGCGTCCGGACCAGGGTTTCGAAGCGTCCGGCTTCGATGCGGATCTCGTTGAAGGCCGCCGGATGGTTGCGGATCCGCTTGGACAGGGTCCCGGCCCCGATCATCCGCACGGTGCGTCCCGCGCGCTCGACGGGAACGTCGAACGGATCATGGACATGCCCCGACAGCACGGCATCCGCGCCGGCCTCGGCAAGGGCGGCCAGCGCCTCCTCGCCCCGCCAGGTCTTGGCGGTCCCCTTCGTCCCGCCTTCGATCAGCGGGTGGTGCGCGGCGATGAAGATCAGATTGCCCTTCGGCGCCGATGCGATCAAGGCCAGCGCGCGCCGCAGCGAGCCGCGGCCGACATAGCCCTTCGACCAGTTCATCCGCCATTGTGCGCGCGCGATCGTCTTGAGGGGGACGATCGTGACGCCGTCGAGCGCCAGCGGGCGCTCGATCATCCGCTCGATCGCAGCATAGCGGGTATAGGGGGCGATGAAGCGGCGTACGGGATCCCAGTAATAGGGAATGTCGTGATTGCCGATCTCGACGGTCACCGGCGCCGCCAGACTCTTGAGCCACGCGCCGCCGGCGACGAACTCGCGGGTGCGGGCGCGCATGGTCAGGTCGCCGGTCATGATAACGGCGTCGGGCCTTTCCTCCTCGACCCGTTCGGCGAACCAGCGGATCGCCGCCGGATCTTCCTTGCCGAAATGAACGTCGCTGACGTGGAAGAGCTTGGTCATCCCCTCCCCTTTCCGCTCCGCTCCGTGCCCGTCAACCCGCCAGCTCGCATCGCGCTCTCCCTTGCGCAGGCTGAAGCGCGCGAGCCGGCGATCCGGTTCAATCGACCCTTTCCCCGCCCTTGATCACGGCGGCCGGATGCTCGAGCAGCCGCACGTCGCCGAGCGGATCGCCGTCCACCGCCACCAGGTCGCCCCACCGTCCGACCGCGATCATGCCGACATCCTCGCGGCCCAGCGCCGCGGCCGCATTGACCGTCGCGGTCCGGATCGCCTCGGCCGGGGTCATGCCCCACTCCACCATCTTGGCGAACTGCAACGCATTCTGGCCCGCCGGGAAGACCGCGCCATTGTCGGTGCCGAAGATCATCTTCACGCCCGCGCGATGCGCGTCGCGGAAGGTCTCGCGCTGCTTGCGTCCGATCTGCCGCTCCTTCTCCAGCGACTCGGGATGGACGCCGTTCTTCGCGCCTTCGGCAAGGATGTAGTCGTCGTCGTAGATGTCCATCGAGAACCAGGCGCCCTTGTCGCGCGCCAGCTTGAAGGCGGCGGCATCGGCGAGGCTGGCATGCTCGACTGTGTCGATCCCGGCCGCCAAAGCCGCGTTGATGCCGGCGGTGCCATGCGCGTGCGCCGCGACCTTCATGCCGAGCATATGCGCCTCGTCGGCGACGGCCTTCATCTCCTCAAAGCTCATCTGCTGCGCGCCGGGTGCGTCGCGCTTCGACAGGACGCCGCCGGTCGCGCAGATCTTGATGACCTCGGCCCCGTACTTCTTCATCGTGCGCACGAGCTTCCGGTATCCGTCCGGTCCATCGGCGACGGAAGGATTGGGCAGCGTTTCGAAGCGCGGAGGCAGGCCCTCGCTACCGTCGCAATGGCCGCCGGTGGAACCGAGCGCATAGCCTGCAGGCACGATCCGCGGACCGGGAATGTAGCCGGCCTCCACCGCCTGCTTCAGGCCGACATCGTTATAGTCGCTCGATCCGACGTTGCGGACGGTGGTGAAGCCCGCGCGCAGCATCGACCGCGCATTGGCGACGCCGACCGCCTGCCAGAAGCTGTCGGTATAGTCGAACGTCCGATAGCCGCTGATCCGCGCATCGGCATCGAGATGGACATGCATGTCGATCAGGCCCGGCAGCAGCGTCTTGCCCGGCAGGTCGATCCGCTCCGCGTCTGCGGGGATCACCGGGCGGGCACCGCCCCGACCGGTCACCGCGGCGATGCGGCCATCGGTGATGACGATCACCGGCTCCTCGACCAGTCGCCCGCGCTCGACATCGACCATGCGTGCGGCGGTCACGACCACCGTCTTGGCCGCAACCGGAACACTGAACGCCGTGGCGAGCAGCAGCGCGACGATCCGCTTAAAGCGCGTCATGATAGTCCTTCCCCCTGATTTTCGCCGTCTTCTCGCCTCACCGAGGCGGGCGCGTCAATCGCCGGTCCAGCGCATCCAGTCCGCATAGGCGGCCGGCGGCGACGGCAGGGAGAGTCGCGCCGCGGTAACGACCGCGACGACCAAAGCGAGGCTGCACACCAGCCACGACGTCGCCCGGCGAGTCCAGACACCCCGCCCTGCGATCGCAAGAGCGAGCGCTGTCGCGATCATCGCCCAGAGATGATAGCGCAGATCCGCCGCGATGCTGATCACGGCGAAGCTCGCCTCCAGACCCAGCGCGGAGACGAGCAGAGCGCGCGCGATGCCGGCAGCCTCGCCCGCGGCCTTCCACGTCGCCGCCAGCGCGACGGTCGCGAACACGATCCAGAGGATCGGCCAGCCCGCCGGTCCGCCGATCAGCCACCCCGCAATCCCCTGCCAGCCAGCGGCGAGGCGACCGGGTTGCCCCAGTCCGAGATCGTTCGGTTCCGAGCCGGCGGGCGGTGCCGCTCCCGGCCAGCCCTTCGGCACCCAGAGCCTGTCCGTGGCATTCAGATGCGCGATCCGGTGGGCCGCATAGGCGAGCGAATGGGCGATCACCGCCCGGGCAAGGGAGGCGTAAAGGTACGATGCCTTCTGGCTCAGCAGCCGCCCTGTCACCCCGGCGCAGCCGCCCTCGTCACCCAGCGGGTCCCAGAAATAGGATCTTACGCAATGCCGTCGGCGCAGGGTCGCGATCTCGGCGGCGGTGAAGCCGGTCCGCGCGTCGCCGGTGCGTACGGCGATCCCCGCCAGATCGTAGAGAGGCTGGGTCTTCTCGACCCCGCTGACGGCGGCTCCGAGCAAGAGATGGTTGATCGGTGGCGACAGCACGAGCGTGCCGGCGGTGACGATCGCCGCGACGAGCATGCGGCGGGTCCGGCGCGTGCCGGTCGGCATCATGCCCGCGATCAGCGGCGCCACCGCGAAGACGGCGTTGGCGCGAACGAGAAGCGCGAATGCGATGAGCCCGGCAACGGCAAGCCGCCCGGTCAGGGGCAGGCGCACGCCTCTCAACCGGAACCAGCCGATCGTCCCCGTCGCCGCCGCCAAGGCGCCGACCGCCTGCCCGTCCTTGAGGACGGCCGCCTGCCATCCGAGAAAGGGCGGCCATAGGGTGATCAGCCCGATTGCAAGCGCCGCCAAGCGCCGCCCGGACCGGGCAAGCGCCGCGGCGAGCAGTCCCATACCGATCCACCAGCCGGCGAGCTGGAGGAGCAGCATCGGCCCCGCGCCGGGCGTGACGCCGTGGAGCAGCGCCCATAGGCGGGCCATGACCGGGGGGTGCCAGTCGTCATAGACCCCGCCCAGCACCTGTCGGTACTGGACGACGCTGTCATAGGTGGCGAAACCGGGCCAGAAGAGCGCGACGCACGCGACGAACCCGAGCGCTGCCCCGGCAAGCACCGCGCGGGGTGTCGGACGATCCATCACCCGGCCGGACGAAGTGCGCCGGCTTCACGGGCACGGCGGGCGCCAACGCGACGTCGCTCCTGCCCGGCGCCTGACGCGTCGAGGGTCCGATCGCGGCATGCCGGACGGCGCGACCGCGGTCCCGGAACATGCCCGGAGACGGGCCACCGCCCCCGGCACGGGGCCGCGCACGAACGCGGCAATCCCGGATCAGATATGGATGGCGCGGCCATAGGCCGAGAGGACGCTCTCGTGCATCATCTCGGACAGGGTCGGATGCGCGAACACGGTCTCCATCAGCTCCGCCTCGGTCGTCTCCAGCTGGTGCGCGACGACATAGCCCTGGATCAGCTCGGTCACTTCCGCGCCCACCATGTGCGCACCGAGCAGTTCGCCGGTCTTGGCGTCGAACACCGTCTTGATGAAGCCCTCGGCCTCGCCCAGCGCGATCGCTTTGCCGTTGCCGATGAAGGGGAACTTGCCGACCTTCAGGGTATAGCCGGCTTCCTTGGCCTTCGCCTCGGTCATGCCGACGGACGCGACCTGCGGGCGGGAGTAGGTGCAGCCGGGAATGTTCGCCTTGTTCATCGGATGCGGGTGCACATCCGTGTTGCCGCGCGCCTTGGCGATCGACTCGGCGGCGATCACCCCCTCATGGCTCGCCTTGTGCGCCAGCCACGGCGCGCCGGTGACGTCGCCGATCGCCCAGAGCCCGTCGACATTGGTCTTGCCATAGCCGTCGGTGGCGATGTGCCCGCGCTCGGTCGTCACGCCCAGCGCCTCCAGTCCGATCTCCTCGGTGTTGGGGACGATGCCGATCGCGACGATGACATGGCTGTATTCGGTCGTCTCGACCTTGCCGTCCTTGCCCTTGATCGCCGCCTTCACGCTCGCCGCGCCGGACTCGATCGACTCGACGCCGGCCCCGGTCAGGATCTTGATGCCCTGCTTGGTCAGCGCCTTGTCCATGAAGGCGGAGACTTCCTCATCCTCCACCGGCAGGATGCGCGGCAGCATCTCCACGATGGTAACATCGGCACCCATGTCGTTGTAGAAGCTGGCGAACTCTACGCCGATCGCGCCCGATCCGATGACCAGCAGCTTGGTCGGCATCTCGGTCGGCACCATCGCGTGGCGGTAGGTCCAGATCCGCTTGCCGTCCGCCTTGGCGAAAGGAAGGTCGCGGGCGCGCGCGCCGGTGGCGACGATGATGTCCTTCGCCTCCAGCTCGACCGTCCTGTCGCCCTGCTTGATCGACAGCTTGCCCTTGCCGGTCAGCGTGCCGAAGCCCTCGACCACGGTGACCTTGTTCTTCTTCATCAGCCCCTTGACGCCGGCATTGAGCTGGCCCGCCACCTTGCGGCTGCGGTCGACCACCTTCTGCAGGTCGAACGAGGGCTTCTCGCACGACAGGCCATAGGCGTCGGCGTGCGTCATGTAGTGGTAGATTTCCGAAGTCCGCAGCAGCGCCTTGGTCGGGATGCAGCCCCAGTTGAGGCAGATACCGCCCAGCCGCTCGCGCTCGACGATCGCGGTCTTCAGCCCCAGCTGCGCCGCCCGGATCGCCGCGACATAGCCGCCGGGGCCCGAGCCGAGGACGATGAGGTCATAAGTGTCAGCCACGGATCGGCTCCTGTTGTTCGGATGGGGGAAGCGGCGGCACCCGCCGCGGCTGGCGGTCCTCGCCGATGGCGACGAAGGTGAACTTCGCCTCGGTCACCTTGTAGCTGCGGTCGTCGTGGCGCGCGCGCCGCCAGCTCTCCACCTCGATCGTCATCGAGGTGCGGCCGACACGGACGAGCTGCGCATAGACCGACACCTCGTCGCCGACCACGACGGGGCGGTGGAAGGTCATGCCCTCCACCGCGATCGTCACGGCGCGGCCATGGCTGTGGCGCGAGGCGACCGAGCCGGCCGCCGAGTCCATCATGCTCATCAGCCAGCCGCCGAAGATGTCGCCATAGGGATTGGTGTCCGCCGGCATGGCGATCACGCGTACCGCCGGCAGTCCCTCGGGCGGCATCTCCTCGGGATGAAGCATCGTCTCGCCGTCCGGCGCGGTCAGGCGAGCATGCCGAGCGGACGCTCGACCAGCTCCTTGAACACCTTCATCAGCTCGGCGCCGTCCGCCCCGTCGATCGCGCGATGGTCGAAGCTGCCGGTCGCGGTCATCACCGTGGCGACGCCGAGCTCGCCGCCGACGATATAGGGTCGCTTCTCGCCGGCGCCGACGGCCAGGATCATGCCCTGCGGCGGATTGATCACCGCCTCGAACTGCTTGATCCCGAACATGCCCATATTGCTGATCGACGCCGTGCCGCCCTGGAATTCCTCCGGCTTCAGCTTGTTGTCACGGGCGCGCGACGCCAGGTCCTTCATCGTCGTCGAGATCGACGACAGCGAGCGCGTGTCCGCCTCGGTCACGATCGGCGTGATCAGGCCGGCGGGCGTGGAGACGGCGACCGAAATGTCCGCGCGCTTGAACGTCACCAGCTGATCGGGGGTGAACATCACGTTGCACTTGGGCACCGCCATCAGCGCGACGCCCAGCGCCTTCACCAGCATGTCGTTGACCGACAGCTTCACGCCGCGGCTCTCGAGCGAGGCATTGAGCTCGCCGCGGAGCTTCAGCAGCGCGTCAAGCTGCACGTCGACCGTCAGGTAGATGTGCGGCACCTGCTGCTTCGATTCGGTCAGGCGACGCGCGATCGTCTTGCGCATGTTCGACAGCTTGGCCGTCTCGTGCGGAATGTCCGGGATCGCCGCGGGCCTGGGCGCAGGGGCGGTAGCCGCCGCCGGTTCCGCAGGCGCGCTCGCCGCCGCCGCAGCGGCGGGCTGGCCACCGGCCTTTGCGCTTTCGACATCGGCCTTGACGATCCGGCCGTTCGGGCCCGATCCACTGACCGCCGACAGCTCCAGGCCCTTCTCGGCCGCGATCCGCCGTGCCAGCGGGCTCGCCTTGACCCGATCCCCCGACGCGCGCGGCGCGGCGCTCCCCGACGCAGCCGCACCGGCATCGGCCGGACGGCCATGGTCCTCGGCCTGTTCGATCGTGCGCTCGACCGGCTTGGCCTCGCTACCGGTGTTGTTGGGATCGACCGGCGCCGGCGAGCCCTTGAACTGGCTGTCGGTCGGCTCCAGCGTAGAGGCCTTGGCGGCACCGCCTGCGTCGACCGAGGCGGGATCCTCACCCTCTTCCGCCAGGATTGCGATGACCGTGCCGACCTTTACATTGTCGGTGCCCTCGGCGACCAGGATCTTCGCGATCACGCCCTCGTCGACCGCCTCGAACTCCATCGTCGCCTTGTCGGTCTCGATCTCGGCCATGATGTCGCCCGACGAGACCGAATCGCCCTCCTTCACCAGCCATTTGGCAAGCGTGCCTTCCTCCATGGTCGGAGACAGCGCGGGCATCTTGATCTCGATCGACATGAAGATCCTCGAAAAGGGCGATCCGTAGGGCCCGCTCTCTTGCGCCCCCAGCCCGCCGGGTCAACCCCGCCGGCTTGCGCCCGGCCCCGCGCCCCGCCACATGGTTCGCCCTGGGGAGAAGGCTATAGGGGCCGTCATGCGCATCTATCTGACAGTCATCGACGAAAGTCCGGAGGCGGAAATCGCGCTGCGCTTCGCCGCGCGGCGCGCCGCCAAGACGGGCGGCGGCGTCGAGATCCTCACGCTGCTGCCGCCGCAGGAATTCATCGCCTTTGGCGGCGTGCAGGACACGATCGAGGAAGAGGCCTTGCACAATGCCGAGGCGCTGGTCGAGCGCGCGGCGGGGACATTGTTCGAGGAATCCGGGATCGTTCCCGCGCTGACCGTGCGCGGCGGCGACGGGCCCAAGGTGATCCGCGAGATGATCGCCGCCAACCCGGAGATCGCCGCGCTCGTCCTCGCCGCCGCGGCCAGCGGCGCGCCCGGCGCGCTCGTGACCCACTTCACCGGCGCCGATGCCGGAACGCTGACGGTCCCGATCATGATCGTGCCGGGCTCGCTGACCCCGGAACAGATCGACCGCCTGAGCTAGCGACCGGCGCACGCCGGTCGCCTCCGGCCGGCTACTTGCCCGTGCCTTCCTTGCTCAGATGGCGGATGAAGCCGATCAGCCCGGTCTGGCGCGACCGCTTCAGCCGCTCGGCCGCGAGGATCGTCTTGACGCCTCGGAAACACGCCTCGACATCGTCGTTGACGAGGACATAGTCATAACCATCCCAGTGGCTGACCTCATTGGCGGCCCGCGCCATGCGGGCGTCGATCACGCCGGGCGCATCGGTGCCGCGCCGGTCGAGCCGGGCCCGAAGCTCGGTCATGGACGGCGGAAAGATGAAGACCCGCACCACGTCGCCGCCCGCGATCTGGAACAGCTGCTGCGCGCCCTGCCAGTCGATGTCGAACAGCACGTCCTTGCCCGCGGCGAGCATCGCTTCCACTGGCGCGCGCGGCGTGCCGTAGCGATTGTCGAAGACGTGGGCCCATTCGAGGAAATCGTCCTCCGCCACCATGCGGCGGAATTCCTCGAGATCGACGAAGTGATAGTCCCGCCCGTCGACTTCGCCCGGCCGCATCGGCCGCGTCGTCGCCGACACCGACATTTCGAGGTCCGGTTCGTCCGCCAGCAGCTTGCGGGCGATGGTGGACTTGCCCGCGCCCGACGGCGAGGACAGGACGAACAGCATCCCACGCCGTTTCAGGCCATGGGGATCATTCTCGTCGGTGTGCATGTGCGCCTTTGGCCGGCGGCGACGCCGGCCGTCAAGTCATCGCACATGCAGCATGCGGATCAAATCGCCGGCGGCACCCGCCGCGTCGCGCGGTGGCGATCATAGGCCTTCTTGGCGACATAGCCGCCACCCAGCACCATTCCCAGCGGCCCCATGCGGCGCAGCGCGCCGCCAACGAGCGCGCCCATCGCGGCACCCTTGATTCCGCCCGACCCATCGCGCCGATCCAGCTCGCGGCCTACCAGCGCTCCCAGTATCTTGCCGATCATTTCACTTCTCCAAATACCTGATCCTTGAGCGCTTCGGCCCCGCGGAGCACGGCCCAGCCCACGGCGTAGGTGACGACCATCGGCACCACGAGCTTCAGCACGTTGGCCGTCACGGCGCCGATGATGGCGCCATCGCCGACCCCATCGTCCCCGCTCATCCCGTCGATCGCGGCGCCGATGACGCCGCCTATTGCCGTTGCACTCACGTCCGCTGCTCCTTCGTGTCCAGATAGCGCCGCAACAGGAATGAAGTTCCCGGTCAGGAGCCGAGCATCGCCTCGGGCCGCACCACCCGGTCGAAGGTGTCCGCATCGACCAGCCCGAGCGCCGCGCCCGCCTCCTTCAGCGTCAGGCCCTCGGCATGGGCGTGCTTGGCGATCTTCGCGGCATTGTCGTAGCCGATCTGCGGCGCCAGCGCGGTCACGAGCATCAGCGAACGGTCGAGCAGGTCGGCGATGCGGGCGCGGTTCGGCTCGAGTCCATCGACGCAGTGCGTAGCAAAGGTTTCCATGCCCGTCGCCAGCAGGTCGATCGAGCGCAGCACGGCCGCACCGATCAGCGGCTTGAAGACGTTGAGTTCCAGATGCCCCTGCGCCCCGCCGACCGTCGCGGCGACATGGTTGCCCATGACCTGCGCGGCGACCATCGTCAGCATCTCGCACTGGGTCGGGTTCACCTTGCCCGGCATGATCGAGCTGCCCGGCTCGTTGGCCGGGAGTTCCAGTTCGCCGAGCCCGCAGCGCGGCCCCGATCCGAGCAGCCGGATATCGTTGGCGATCTTGGTAAGAGCGACGGCCAAGGTGTTGAGACGGCCCGAGAAGTCGATCAGCGTATCGTGGCTGGCCAGCGCCTCGAACTTGTTGGGCGCAGGCTCGAAGGCGATGCCGGTCAGCGCAGCGAGCGCGCCTGCCACCTCGCGGTCGAAGCCCGGCGGCGCGTTGAGCCCGGTCCCCACCGCGGTGCCACCCTGCGCGAGGCGGGTCAGGCCGTGCTCGATCAGCGGCAGCGTCCGCGTTCGCGCCAGGCGGATCTGCGCGTACCAGCCCGACGCCTCCTGTCCCAGGGTCAGCGGCGTCGCGTCCTGGAGGTGGGTGCGCCCGATCTTGACGATGTCGCCCCAGGCTTGCGCCTTGGCGAGCAGCGCCGCCTCGAGCCGCTCCATTGCCGGCACCAGCCGCCGCGTCGCAGCGATGGCAGTCGCGACATGGAGCGCGGTCGGGAAGCTGTCGTTCGATGACTGGCCGCGATTGACGTCGTCATTCGGGTGGACGGGCGTCTTGCCGCCGCGCGTGCCGCTCAGCGCCTCGTTGGCGATCCCGGCGATCACCTCGTTGACGTTCATGTTGCTCTGGGTGCCGCTGCCCGTCTGCCAGATGACGAGCGGAAACTGGTCGTCGAACTCGCCGGCCGCGACCCGCGCGGCGGCGGCCTCGAGCGCGTCGGCCTTGGCGGCCTCGAGCCCGTGCGCGCGGTTCACCCGCGCGGCGGCCTGTTTGACGAGGGCGAGTGCATGGACGATCTCGATCGGCATCCGCTCGCGCGCGCCGAAGGGGAAGTTGCCGATGGAACGCTGCGTCTGCGCGCCCCAATAGGCCCCGGCAGGAACCTCGATCGCGCCGATCGAGTCGGTTTCGGTACGGGTATCGGTCATGCCGCCACAACCTTTCGTGCTGGTCAGTCGATCCGCTTGGACAGGAAGAAGCGGCTCTCGCCCGGCGGATAGTCGTCGATCTGGCCGAACGCGGCATAGCCGAGCTTTTCGTAGAAGCCCCGCGCCTGGAAGCTGAACGTGTCGAGCCAGATGCCGACGCAGCCCAGCCGCCGCGCCTCGTCCTCCGCCGCCCGCATCAGCGCGCGTCCATGGCCCTGCCCCTTCAGCTCGGGCGGTACCGCCAGATACTGGACGAACAGCCAGCGATAGCTCACGACACCCCACAGGCCACCCGCCGTCTCACCCGCGTCGTCGCGCAGTGCGAGGGCGATCATGTGGCGTTCGGTGGGACCGACCTTGCCGTCATTATGCGCGACGAGCGGCCGGAGAATGGCGTCGCGATCGGCATCCGTCGGCGATTCGATTTTCGCGACAACGGCCATCGCCTAAGCCCCGTTACAGGATGCCGCGGAAGCGGAATTTCCGGATGCCGCCCGCGCCCTATTTCTTACGCTTGAAATCCACGCTGACGACGTTCGATCCGTCCTCGACCGGCTGGGCGACGGGGCCGTCATTCTCGGCCTCCTCATGCGGCTCGGGCGCCTCGTCCAGTTCTTCCTGCGCCGGGAAGCGCAGCTCGAAATTGACTGCCGGGTCGTGGAAGCCGGTGATCGCCGAATAGGGGATGACCAGCTTCGACGGCACCTGGTTGAAACTGAGGCCGACCGAGAAGCGCCGCTCGTCCACCACCAGGTCCCAATAGCGGTTCTGGAGCACGATCGTCATCTCGTCCGGAAAGCGCTCGATCAGCCGCTGCGGGATGTCGACGCCGGGCGCGCGGGTCTTGAAGGTGATGTAGAAATGGTGGTCGCCCGGCAGGCCGCCGGCATCCGCCACCTGGCCCAGCACCCGGCCGACCACGGCGCGCAGAACTTCCGCCACGATCTCGTCGTAGGGGATCAGACTATCGGGCAGGCCGTCGCTCATGTCCCTTGGGTAGGCGTGGCCGCCCCGCAGCGTCAAGATTGCATGGCGCGTCGACAGCGCTATGGAGCGCGGCATGCGCACGGCCACGATCACGCGAAACACCAGCGAGACGCAGATCGCCGTCACCGTCGACCTCGACGGTACCGGCAGTTACGACATCGAGACGGGAGTCGGCTTTTTCGACCATATGCTCGAGCAGCTGTCGCGCCACTCGCTCATCGACCTGCACGTGCGGACCAGGGGCGATCTCCATATCGACCAGCATCACACGGTCGAGGATACCGGCATCGCGATCGGCGAGGCGGTGGCCAAGGCGCTCGGCGACAAGCGCGGCATCCGCCGCTACGGCGATGCGCTGTCGCCGATGGACGAGACGCTGACCCGCGTCGCGCTCGACATCTCGGGCCGCCCCTGGCTGGTCTGGAAGACCGACTTCTCGCAGAAGCGGCTCGGCGAGATGGATACCGAGCTGTTCAAGCACTGGTTCCACAGCTTCGCCCAGGCCGCCGGCATCACGCTGCACGTCGAGACGCTGCATGGCGAGAACAACCACCATATCGCCGAAAGCGCCTTCAAGGGGCTCGCCCGCGCCCTGCGCACCGCGGTCGAGATCGATCCGCGCAAGGGGGATGCCATCCCCTCGACCAAGGGCACGCTGGGCGGAGAGGCCGCATGATCATCATCATCCTGAACTATGTCGTCCCGGTCGAAGAGATCGACGCGCATCGCGGACCCCACCTCGCATGGCTGCACGAGGCGGCGGCGAGCGGCCGGCTGCTCTTCGCCGGCCGGCAGGTCCCGCTCACCGGCGGAATGATCGCGGTGCGCGGCACCCGGGAGGAGGCGGAGGCTTGGGCCCGGACCGACCCCTTCGCCATCCATAACCTCGCCGAATATCGCTTCATCGAGGTCGCGCCCTCGGTCCTGGGGCCGGGGCTCGAAGCGCTCGCCGGATGACGCTGGCGCTGATCGATTACGGCGCGGGCAACCTCCACTCGGTCGCCAATGCGCTGACTGCGGCGGGGTGCCGGGACCTTGCGATCACCGCCGATCCCGATCTGGTCGCCCGCGCGGACCGGATCGTCCTGCCCGGGGTCGGCGCCTTCGGCGCCTGCGCGGCCGCGCTGCGCGCGGTCCCCGGCATGGTCGAAGCGCTGGAACAGCGCGTGCGGCGCGAGGGCGCGCCCTTTCTGGGCGTGTGCGTCGGCATGCAGCTGCTGGCGGACACCGGCGAGGAGATGGGATCGCATCGCGGCCTCGGCTGGATCTCCGGAACGGTCCGGCGGCTGACGCCGCAGGACCCCGCGGCGAAGGTCCCGCACATGGGGTGGAACGACGTCGTCCCTGCCCGTCCCCATCCGTTGCTGGTCGCCGGCGAGGCCTATTTCCTCCACAGCTACGCCTTTGCGGGAACGGACGTGCTCGCCACCACCGACCATGCCGGCCCGGTCACCGCTGCGATCGGGCGCGACACGATCATCGGCGTCCAGTTCCATCCGGAAAAGAGCCAGCATTACGGGCTCGCACTGCTCGAAAGGTTCCTCGCATGGCGGCCCTGATCGTCTTCCCCGCCATCGATCTGAAGGGCGGGCAGGTCGTCCGGCTGGCCGAGGGCGACATGGATCGCGCCACCGTCTATGGCGACGACCCTGCGCATCAGGCGACGCTCTTCGCCGAGGCCGGCGCGGGCCATGTCCACGTCGTTGACCTTGACGGTGCCTTCGCCGGAGAGAGTCGCAACGGAGACGCGGTACGCAGCATCGTCCGTACCTTTCCGGGCCACGTCCAGCTCGGCGGCGGCATCCGCACGCCCGACGCGGTGGAGGCGTGGTTCGACCTCGGCGTCGCCCGCGTCGTGATCGGCACGGCGGCGCTCGAACAGCCGCAATTCGTCCGCGACATGGCGCACGCCTTCCCCGGCGGCATCGTCGTCGCGGTCGACGCGCGCGACGGCATGGTCGCGACCAAGGGCTGGGCCGACGTCTCGACCACCAGCGCGGTCGACCTCGCCCGCCGCTTCGAGGATGCGGGCGTCGCGGCCCTGCTCTTCACCGATGTCGGCCGCGACGGCCTGCTCAAGGGATGCAATGTCGAGGCGACCGTGGACCTTGCGCGCGCCGTGTCGATCCCGGTGATCGCATCGGGCGGCGTGGCGGGGATCGCCGACATCCACCTCCTCGCGCTCCATGCGAAGGACGGGATCGAGGGGGTCATCACCGGCCGCGCGCTCTACGATGGCCGGCTCGATCTCGGCGCCGCGCTCAGCGTGGCGGCGGCTGCATGACGGTCCGCGCCCGCGTCATCCCGTGCCTGGACGTCGCCAACGGCCGCGTCGTCAAGGGCGTCAACTTCGTCGACCTGATCGATGCCGGCGATCCGGTCGAACAGGCGCGCGCCTATGATGCGGCCGGCGCGGACGAGCTCTGCTTCCTCGACATCACCGCCAGTCACGAGGATCGCGGCACCATCCTGGACGTCGTGCGGCGGACCGCCGCGGTCTGCTTCATGCCGCTCACCGTGGGCGGCGGCGTGCGTACCGCCGACGATGCCCGTGCGCTGTTGCTGGCCGGAGCGGACAAGGTCGCCGTCAACTCGGCCGCGGTCTCCCGGCCCGAGATCGTGGCGGAGATCGCCGAACGCTTCGGCAGCCAATGCTGCGTCGCCTCGATCGACGCCCGCCGCAGCGGCGACGGCTGGGAGGTATTCACCCATGGCGGTCGCCGCGCCACCGGCATCGATGCGGTCGCCCACGCCCTTCGCCTCGCCGAACTGGGCGCGGGCGAATTGCTCGTCACCTCGATGGACCGCGACGGCACCCGCGGCGGCTACGACCTCGACCTGGTCCGCGCCATCGCTGACCGCAGCGCCGTACCGGTGGTGGCATCCGGCGGCGTCGGTACCCTGGGCGACCTGGTCGCGGGGATCACCGAAGGTCATGCGAGCGCCGTCCTCGCTGCCTCGATCTTCCATTTCGGCGAGGCCTCGATCGCCGAGGCGCATGCCGCCCTCGCCGCCGCCGGCGTACCGGTCCGCCGCCCGCACGATTGACCGCGCCCGCCGGACGCGCCACGGGCATCGGCCATGGACCCGCTCGACCGCCTAGACGCCACCATCCGCGCACGCCGCGGCGCGGACCCCGCCTCCAGCTACACCGCCAGCCTGTTCGCGAAGGGTCGCGGCAAGATCGCGCAGAAGGTGGGCGAGGAAGCGACCGAAACGGTGATCGCCGCGCTCGCCGAGCCGCACACGCTCGCCTCCGAGGCTGCGGACCTCGTCTTCCACCTCCTCGTCCTGCTGGCCGATGCCGGACTGGGTCTGGACGACGTCCGCGCCGAGCTCGTCCGGCGCGAGGGCGTGTCGGGCCACGACGAGAAGGCCGCTCGATCCCCGCAAGGAACCCGCTGATGCCGATCGACGCCACCCAGCCCTACGACCCCGACAACATCTTCGCCCGGATCCTGCGCGGCGAGATCCCGTCCCGCCGCGTCTACGAGGACGATTATGCGATCGCCTTCCACGACATTGCGCCGCAGGCTCCCGTCCATATCCTCGTCGTGCCGCGCGGCGCCTATGTCTCCTGGGACGATTTCTCGGCCCGTGCGCCGGCCGAGGAGATCGCCGGCTTCGTCCGCGCGGTGGGCAACGTCGCGCGCGAGCAGAGGCTGGTCGAGCCGGGCTACCGCCTGCTCGCCAATATCGGCGGCCATGGCGGACAGGAGGTCGCCCATCTGCACGTCCACCTGTTCGGCGGCGCCCCGCTGGGTCGCATGATCGCCGGCTGAGGCCGAAAGGGCACACCGGCGCCGCACCCACAAGCTGGGGTATTGCGCGACATAGATTTGGCTCTAGGCTCCCCTTTTTTACGCATTCCCTTGGGGGTCCCGCCTACATGATCTTCGACCGTGTCAAACCGCTGGAAGCCATTCTGGCGACTGCGGAGAGCAAGTCGCTCCACCGCACGCTGGGCTGGTTCCAACTCATGCTGTTCGGCATCGGCTGCGTCATCGGCGGCGGCATCTTCGTCCTGACGGCGGTCGGCGCGCAGAAGGCCGGACCCGGCCTGATGCTCGCCTTCGCCATTGCCGGCGCGATCTGCATTGTCGCCGCGCTCTGCTACGCGGAGATCGCCGCGATGATCCCCGTCGCGGGATCCGCCTATACCTACAGCTACACGACCCTGGGCGAGACGATCGCCTGGACGGTCGGCTGGGCCCTGATCCTCGAATATGCCGTCGCGGCCAGCGCGGTCTCGGTCAGCTGGTCGGGCTATTTCAGCGGCACCATCCTCAACCAGTTCCTCGGCATCCATCTTCCTGCCTGGGCGAGCGCAGGACCCCTGGCGCTCGGCGGCGCCCCGGGCGGACTGGTCAACCTGCCGGCCGTGTTCATCTCGCTGCTCATGACCTGGCTGCTGATGGTCGGCACCTCGGAAAGCGCCAAGGTCAATGCCGTGCTGGTCGCGATCAAGGTCATCGCGCTCACCATCTTCTCGGCGCTGACCCTGCCGGTGATCGACTCGAACAACTACAGCCCCTTCCTGCCCGCCGGCGTCTTCGGCGGCATCGGCAGCGGCGTCGGCGCGGTCGGGGCGGCGGCGACGATCTTCTTCGCCTATGTCGGCTTCGACGCGGTGTCGACCGCGGCGGAGGAGACCAAGAACCCGCAGCGCAACGTGCCGATCGGCCTGATCGGCTCGCTGCTGATCTGCACGATCTTCTACATCGTCGTGTCCGCGGGCGCGATCGGGGCGATCGGCGGCCAGCCCGTTCTGGGCGCGTCGGGCCTGCCGCTCGAGGCCGGTTCGGCCGAGCTCGCCCGGCAATGCGCCATGCCGCAATATCGCGAGGCGCTGGTCTGCTCGAACGAGGCACTGGCCCATGTGCTGCGCGTGATCGGCTTCGGTTCGATCGGCAACATGCTGGGCATCGCCGCTAACATCGCCTTGCCGTCGGTCATCCTGATCCTGCTGTTCGGCCAGACGCGCATCTTCTTCGTGATGAGCCGCGACGGTCTTCTCCCGGCCGCACTCAGCCGCGTCCATCCCAAGTGGAAGACCCCGCACATCGTCACGGCGCTGACCGGCGTCGCGGTGGCGATCGCCGCCGCCTTCCTGCCGGTCGGACAGCTCGCCGACTGGGCGAATGCCGGCACGCTCTATGCCTTCATGATGGTCGCCATCAACGTCATGATGCTCCGCAAGTCGAAGCCGGATGCGAAGCGGTCCTTCCGCACCCCCGCGCTGTGGCTGGTGGGCCCGGCCACGATCGCGGGCTGCATCTTCCTGTTCGTGAACCTGCCCTGGCAGGCGATGCTGGTCTTCTTCCTCTGGGGCGCGATCGGCCTCGTCGTCTATTTCGTCTACGGCAAGGGGGCGAGCCATCTGGGTCGCGGCATCGTCGAGGCGCATGAGAGCGACGCCGTTTCCGGTCTCGAGCCGCCGCTCCCCGGCGCCCGCTGACCGGGCGATCGTCGCACACGAAAAAGGGCCGGAGGAGCGATCCTCCGGCCCTTTTTCGTTGCTGGCGTATGAGCCGATCAGGCCCTTGCGGCGAGCGCCTTCATGTCGGCCAGCGGACGCGCGCCGAAATGGCTGATGATCTCCGCCGCGCACAGCGCCCCCAGGCTCAGCGAACGCTGCAGGTCCCATCCCTGCGCCTGCCCGTGCAGGAAGCCGGCCGCGAACAGATCGCCCGCGCCCGTCGTATCCACCACCTGCGTCACCGGTGCGGCCGGCACCGTCACGCGCGTGCCGTCGCGCACCGCCAGCGCTCCCTTCTCGGACAGGGTGACGATCAGCGTCTCGACCTTGGGTGCCAGCGCTGCGATCGCGGCCTCCAGGTCGGTGGTCTCCGTCAGCGACATCGCCTCCGCCTCGTTGGCGAAGATCAGGTCGATCATCCCGCCATCGATCAGCGCATGGAAATCCGCCCGGTGCCGGTCGATGACGAACTCCGCAGAGGCGGTGAAGGCGATCTTGCGGCCGGCGGCGCGGGCCACGTCGATCGCCGCCCGCATCGCCGCCCGCGGCTCTTCCGGATCCCAGAGATAGCCCTCGATGTAGAGATAGGCCGCCGCCGCGATCAGCTCGCGGTCAAGCGCCGCGGCCGGAAGATAGTGCGACGCGCCCAGAAAGGTGTTCATCGTCCGCTGGCCGTCGGGCGTCACGAAGATCAGGCAGCGACCGGTCGTCGGCGCACCGGCGCGCGCGGGAGTGTCGAAGCGGACGCCGGCGGCGCGGATGTCGTGCGCGAACACCTCGCCGAGCTGATCGTCCGCGACCTGCCCGATAAAGGCGGCCCGTCCGCCCAGCGCGGCGATCCCGGCAAGCGTGTTGGCGGCCGAACCGCCGGAGACTTCGCGCCCCGGCCCCATCTTGGCATAAAGCGCATCCGCGGCCTCCGGCGAGAAGACGAGCTGCATCGCCCCCTTGGTCATCCCCTCCCCGGTCAGGAAGGCGTCGTCGCACTGGGCAAGGATATCGACGATGGCATTGCCGATCGCGACGACATCATAAGCGGGGCTGGTCAAGTCGGAACTCCGGTTCGCATAGCAAAGCCGCCGCGATAGAGGGGCCGCCCGGCGCGTGCAATGTTGACGAGCGGGCGTCGGTAGCTCCAAGCCGCTGGCGATGCTCCGCGCGCTGCTTCTCGCTTTCGGTCAGATCGGCGATCCTGCGGTGTTGCGCGTCCTCGCCAAGTCGCTGGGCGTGACGCTCGCGCTGTTCGTCCTGCTGGGCGCCGGGCTCTGGTGGATCATCGAGGCCCTGCTGACGCCCTGGTTCGGCAACGGTGCCGGCGCGCTCGCTGCCGTGGCGGCCACGCTCGTCATCGTCCTTGCCCTGTGGCTGCTGTTCCGGGCGATCGCGGTCGCGGTCATCGGCCTGTTCGCCGACGAGGTCGTCGTCGCGGTCGAGCGACGTCACTATCCGAACGCGCTGGGACGCGCGCGGGACGTGCCGTTTCTTCGCGCGGCCGCCATGGCGATGCGCTCGGCGCTGCGCGTGATCGCCATCAACCTGGTGCTCGCCCCCGTCTATGTCGCGTTGCTCGTCACCGGTATCGGCACCGGCGCAGCGTTTCTTCTGGTCAACGCCTGGTTGCTGGGCCGCGATCTCGGCGACATGGTCGCCGCCCGCCACCTCGATCCTGCGGCGATGCGTCGCTGGCGCGGCGAGACGAGCGGCCGGCGCTTCCTTCTCGGGCTGGCCGACGCCGTGCTGTTCCTGATCCCCGGCGTGAACCTCTTCGCGCCGCTGATCGGCGCGGCGGCGGCAACCCATCTCTTTCATGCGAGGCGCCTGTGAGGATCACGCTCTTCCTTCTCCCGCTCGGCCTGGCGGCCTGCGCCACTCAGCCGGTTCCGCGCGTTCCGCAGAACAGCGCGCCTCCTGCGCCCAGCTTCTCGGCGGCCGGGCTCGAGCGGGTGATGGGCCAGCATGCGTCGACCCTCACGCGCCTGCTCGGCGAGCCCGATGCCGATGTGCGCGAGGGGCCGGCGCGCAAGCTGCAATTCGCCAGCAATATCTGCGTTCTCGACGCCTATCTCTACCCCGGGAAAGACGGTGCCGAACCCCGCGTCACCTATATCGACACCCGCGAGCCCGACGGCAGTGCGATCGACCGCGCGAGCTGCCTGTCCGCGCTCACCCGACGCGACGGAGGCCGCTGAGCCGCGCGCTGGCCCATGCCGCCGCATCGCGGACGGCCGGATCGGCATCGTTCAACAGGTTCGCCAGCGGCTCGAGCAAGGCCGGATCGCCGCTATTTCCCGCCGCGATCGCGGCATTGCGCACCATGCGGTCCCGCCCGATCCTTTTTATCGGCGAGCCGGCGAAGACCTGGCGAAATCCGTCGTCGTCGAGCGCCAGCAGGTCGGCCAGCTCCGGCGCGACGAGTTCGGCGCGCGGGTGGAAGGCCTGGTTGGCGGCAGCCGCGACCGCGAACTTGTTCCAAGGGCACACGGCCAGGCAGTCGTCGCATCCATAGATACGATTGCCGATCGCGGCGCGGAACTCCTCCGGGATCGGCCCCCTGTGCTCGATCGTCAGGTAGGAGATGCACCGCCGCGCATCGAGTCGATAGGGCGCCGGGAAGGCATCGGTCGGGCAGGCACGCTGGCAAGCGTCGCAGCGCCCGCACCGGTCGATCCCGCCCGCATCGGGATCGAGCGCCAGCGTCGTGTAGAGCGCGCCGAGGAAAAGCCAGCTGCCATGCTCGCGGCTGACCAGATTGGTGTGCTTGCCCTGCCACCCGATCCCGGCCGCCGCCGCCAGCGGCTTTTCCATGACCGGCGCCGTGTCGACGAAGACCTTGAGGTCGCAGCCCGCCTCCTGCGCCAGCCACCGGCCGAGCGCCTTCAGCGCCCGCTTGACGACATCGTGATAATCGCCGCCCTGCGCATAGACCGAGATCCGTCCGATCCCGCCCTCCCCCTCCAGAGCTAGCGGATCGTTCGCCGGTGCGTAGCTCATTCCCAGCGCGACGACGCTGCGCACCTCCGGCCAGAGACCCGCGGGGCTCTCGCGATGATGGGCCCGTTCCTCCATCCAGATCATGTCGCCATGACAGCCATCGGCCAGCCACTGGCGCAGCCGCTCCCCCGCACGCGGAGCCGCATCAGCGCGCGCGATCCCGCAGGCCGCGAAGCCCAGCTCGGCGGCCTTGGCCCTGATCCTGTCTTCCAGCTTGTCGAGCGGCACCCGGCCCCGCTACCACGTCCTGTGCGGCGGGAGAAAGACGTGCCGGAACAACGGGCAGAAGACTGGGCGGTCACCGCCACCGGATTGATCAAGCGTTTCGAGGGGAAGCAGGTGGTCGGCGGGGTCGACCTCGCCGTGCCCCGCGGCGCGATCTACGGCGTGCTCGGCCCCAATGGCGCAGGCAAGACCACGACGCTTCGCATGATCCTCGGAATCATCGAACCCGACGAGGGCTACCGCACACTGCTCGGCTGCGAGCGTCCGCGCGACGCCGGCGACCGGGTCGGCTATCTTCCCGAAGAGCGCGGCCTCTATCCGGCGATGAAGGCCCGTGAGGCTATCGCCTTCATGGGCGCGCTGCGCGGTCTGGCCTGGGGCGAAGGGCGGCGCCGCGCCGCGGATCTGCTCGCGCAGGTCGGGCTCGCGCACGCCGCCGACGAGAAGATCCGCAAGCTGTCCAAGGGCATGGCGCAGCTCGTCCAGCTGCTCGGCTCGGTCGTGCATCGCCCGGATCTGATCGTCCTCGACGAGCCGTTTTCCGGCCTTGATCCGGTCAATCAGGAGAAGCTGGAGGCGCTGATCCTCGCCGAGCGCGACCGCGGCGCGACGATCCTCTTCTCGACCCACGTCATGGCCCATGCCGAACGTCTGTGCGACCGGCTGGCGATCATCGCCGGCGGCCAGCGCCAGTTCGAAGGCACGGTCGACGACGCCCGCGCGACCCTGCCTGCCCAGGTCCACTATCAACCCCGGCAACCCAACCCGGCGCTTGCGGCCCAATTGCCGGCCGGCGCGACGCCGGAGGGCGACGGCTGGCGTTTCGCGATGCCCCCGGACGGGATCGAACCGCTGCTGAACCGGCTGATCGCGGCCGGCCACGGTATCGCCGGGCTGACCATCGAGCGCCCGACCCTGCACGAGGCGTTCGTCCGGATCGTCGGGTCCGTCGAGGACCGCCGCTTCGCCGACCGGAAGGCCGCCGCATGAGCCCGTTTCGCCGCGCCTTGCGCCAGATGCTGACGATCGCCCGTCGCGATTTCATCGCCACCGTCTTCACGCCCGTCTTCCTCCTCTTCCTGTTCGCGCCCGCGCTGATCGGCGGCATGAGCACGATCGGCGGACTGGGCGCCGCCAGCATGGCGGACGGGGCCGCCGACCGGGCCCGGCTGGTGGTGATCGCGCCGCCGCCGCTCGCCGCGATCCTCAGCCGCGAGGATGCGCGCCTGCGCAAGCTGTTCCGCCACGACGAACGCCCCTCGACCCTGTCGATCGTCGCGCCGCAACCCGATCCGGCCGCGCAGGCGCGGGCGCTTATGGGCGAGCAGGGCCGCGACACCGATGCCGTCCTCTACGGCCCCATCGACCGGCCCAGCATCCTGGTACCGGCGCGCAGCCGGCTCACCGGCAATTATCTCGAGGCCTTGGCCCAGGCGACCGTCTCCGCCGGCCGGCCCGATGCCGTCGTCGTCAGCGCCACCCGCATCGCCGCACCGCGACCCGCCGTGTCGCTCGGCGGCCAGCACCAGTCGGGCTTCCTGGCGGTGTTTGGCATCTTCTTCCTCACCCTGTTCCTCGCCGGCCAGGTCGTGGGCACCATGGCCGAGGAGCGGAACAACAAGGTGATCGAGGTGCTCGCCGCCGCCGTTCCGCTGGAGGCGGTGTTCGGCGGCAAGCTGATCGGCATGTTCGGCGTCGCCGTCCTCTTCGTCGCCTTCTGGGGCACGGTGCTCGGGCAGGTCGCCGCGCTCATTCCCCCGGCGATAGCGGCCGATCTCGGCACCCTCACCCCGGCCGTGGGCGGACCGGCCTTCGCGATCCTCTTCGCAGCCTATTTCTCCATGGCCTATCTGCTGCTGGGATCGGTGTTCCTCGGCATCGGCGCGCAGGCCTCGACGATGCGCGAGATCCAGATGCTGTCGCTGCCGATCACGCTGGTGCAGGTCGGCATGTTCGCGCTCGCCTCCGCCGCGGCGCGCCTTCCGAACAGCCTGCTCGCACGCGTCGCGGAAATCTTTCCGCTGTCCTCGCCCTTCGCCATGGCAGGACGTGCCGCCAACTCGCCCGAGATCTGGCCGCACCTTCTCGCCCTGGGTTGGCAGGCCCTGTGGGTCGCCCTGTTCATCACCGTGGGCGCGCGCCTGTTCCGCCGCGGGGTGCTGCAATCGGGCGGCGGTCGCCCCTTCTGGCGGCGGCGGCCGCGCGATCCCATATCCGCGGCATGACAACCGATCGCCGCTCCTTCCTGTCCATCGCGGGACTCGCCCTGCTCTTCGGCTGCCGCGGCACCGCCGAGGCTGCCGAGCGTTACCCCGTCCAGCTCACCGACGCCGAATGGCGTCGCAAGCTGCCGCCGGCCGCCTATGACGTACTGCGGCACGAGGGCACCGAACGGCCCTTCTCCAGCCCGCTCAACGACGAGCATCGCACCGGCACCTTCGCCTGTCGCGGCTGCGCCCAGCCCCTGTTCGCGTCCAGGACGAAGTTCGACAGCGGCACCGGCTGGCCGAGCTTCTGGGCGCCCCTGCCCCGCGCGGTCGCTACGCGGACCGACCGGTCGCTGATGATGGAGCGGGTGGAGGTGCATTGCAGCCGCTGCGGCGGCCATCTCGGCCATGTCTTCGACGACGGCCCAAAGCCGACCGGCAAGCGCTATTGCATGAACGGCGTGGCGATGACGTTTCGCGCTGCCTGAGAACGCCCTGAATTCCCGGTAAATTCGGCAAAGGCGAGACTTTGCCTGAGCCACCTCGTCATGCCGGACTTGGTCCGGCATCCACGGCTCCGCAAGCGCGCAAGCTGTTGACTCCGCGGCACGGTGGATCCCGGACCAAGTCCGGGATGACGAGTGAAAGAGGGCGCTGTTGCCACGTTCGCAAGGAAGTCTCGCGAAGGCCCGGATCTTCGTGAGGAGAGGGCTGCGCCAACTTCAGGGAGACTTCGGCCTGCACGGGGGCGACGACTCGGCCAGCCTCAACCCGCGGCAACCTCGCCGCCCGCATGGTGCGCATAATCCACCGGCGCGTGGCCGGCATAGATGAAGCCCTTGGTCGGATAGCTGGACGTCCCCAGCCCGCCGGTCGGACCGTACCACACCTTCACCCGGCTCCAGTCGCCCGCATCGGACACGTCGATCGCACGTACGTCGGTCTCGACGCCGCCGCGGCGCGACCAGTTGGCATGGGTCAGCAGCACCTCGCGCTCGCTGACGACCTGGCTCACCATCGCGACATGGCCGACGCGCATCCGGCCGGTCGCCTCGAACGCCAGCACCGCGCCCGGCTGCGGCGTGTGGCCGCGCTCGTAACGGCCCTCCGCCTGCGACCACCAGGTATTGGCGTTACCGTACAGATCGATGCCCGAGACGTGGCGCGCAAACGGCGCGCACTGCCAGAACTGCGCCATGGCGGGGGTCGCCGTCATCAGGCCGCACGCTGCCATCAGCGCGAAACGCGCCGCAAAATGCTTCATCATGATCCTCTAGACCCCCCGGTCTCGTTCGGTACGAGTGTCCGCTATGGCAGGTCCGCGACGCTGGAAAGAGCCGCGGGAACCTTATCCGATGAAGCGTGTTTTGGCGCCGACGACCTGTCCAGATCGGGCTTATTGCGCGCCCGAACCCGCCTTCCAGCCCAGGATCTTGTCCACCGTCGTCGCGGTCACCGCATGATAGCCGGGTCGGGCGCGGGCATAGATTCGCGTGGCGAGCGCCCGGCCCCAGTCCCCCTGTCCCCAAAGCTGATCGAACAGCGGCGCGACGAACTTGCGCCGGCCCTGCGCCGTCAGGAACTGCTCCGCCGAGGCTTGCGCAGGCGGGTAGCGGTTGGCCAGCGTCAACGACAGCCAGACGAAGCGGATCTCGGCATTGCCGGTCTCGCTCCAGTGGAAGCGCTGATCCAGCGCCGCCAGACGGTCGGCGGGCATTTGTCGCGGCAGCTGGGTGATGAAGCGCACATATTCCTGCGTCGTCACGTCGCCCGGCACCGCGCCGACGGGCCCGCCCGCCGCATAGGCGCGCGCCGCCGCGTCGATGGCGGGGAAAGCATCGGACCGGACATGCACCGCATTGGCGGGAATCCCGGGCTTGTAGACCCACTGGTCGATCCCGATCCGCTCGGCCTCGCCCGGCTTCAGCAGATTTTTCCGCAGGTCGGCCAGGAAGCCGGCGCTGGTCTGGGGCTGGAAGGCGTGACGGTCGAAATAGCTGCGCAGATAGGCGTCCCAGCGCGCGCGCCCGACGACCGATTCGATGGTGCGCAGAAACGTCGCCCCCTTGTCATAGGCGATCTGCGTCATGCCGTCGTCCGGATCGCGATTGGCGGCGAGGTTCAGGTGAAGCTGCGTGTCGGGGGAGGTCGGCCCGCCGGCCCCTTTCACCGCGGCCTCCATGTCGCTCCAGGCGAGGTCCGCTTCCATCGCCGCACGGCGCGGGCCGTACAGCTTCTCCATGATGCGGTTCTCGAAATAGCTGGTGAAGCCTTCGTTGAGCCAGAAGTCATCCCATGTCGCGTTGGTGACGAGATTGCCCGACCAGCTGTGCGCCAGTTCGTGCGCGATCAGGCTGACGAGGCTGCGATCGCCGGCGATGGCGGTCGGCGTGGCGAAGGTCAGCGTGGGGTTTTCCATACCGCCGAACGGAAAGGAGGGCGGAAGGACGAGCACGTCGTAGCGGCCCCAGCGATAGGGCCCGTAGAGCGATTCGGCGGCGGCGACGAATTTCTCGAGCTCGCCGAACTCCCAGGCCGTCTTCGCCAGAACCGCCGGCTCGGTCCAGATGCCCGTCCGTGGGCCCGTCGCCTTGAAGGCGATGTCGCCGGCGGCGAGCGCGATCAGATAGGGCGCGACAGGCTTGTCCATCCGGTAGGCGAAGGTACAGCGATCCTTCGCGCAGACCGGCTTGCCGACCGCCACGCCGCTCATCACCGCGGTCAGCGGCCGGGGCACGTTGATCCGCGCATCCCAGGTCTGGCGGATGCCGGGCGAATCCTGGGTCGGGATCCAGCTGCGGTTGAGGATCGCCTCGCCCTGGCTGAACAGATAGGGGTATTTCTTGCCCGCCGTCTGCGCGGGATCGAGCCATTGCAGCGCGGCGTTCGGGCCTTGCGGGGTCGCGTAGGCGATGCGGATCTTCGTCGCCGCACCGCGATCGATCGTCAGGGCCGCGCCATGGGCAGCGTCACCCGCGCCGACCGTGTATCGCAGCGGCTTGCCGGCGCCGTCGCTGATCGAGGCGATGACGAGACGGTTGTCGTCGAGCACGATCTGCCGGCCCGGTCCGGTCACGTCGAGCGTCGCGGTACCCCGCAGCACCCGCCCGTCGAAATCGGCGGTCAGGTCGAGCGAGACATGTGTCACCCGTGCCTCCAGCGGGCGCGCGTGACTATGGACGTCGCGGGCATCGGGCGCGGTCAGCACCGGCGCGATGGTCGGAGCGGGCGCCGCTGCGGCGAGCAGTGCGGCGGCGGGAAGGGCGGCGAGCGGGAATGGCGTCTTCATGTGCCGTTTCTACCGCCATTGCGCGGCGGCGCCAGTATCCAGCGATCCTTTCGCCACCTCTTGCCGGCGCAGGCGAACCGCCGTACCCGATCTTCTAAAGACAAGGAGAGGATGACCATGGACATCGACAGCCTGTTCCGCCTGGACGGCCGCATCGCGCTTGTCACCGGCGGCAGCCGAGGAATCGGACGGATGATCGCGGAAGGCTTCGTCGCCTCTGGCGCGAAAGTCTATGTCTCCTCGCGCAAGGCCGCCGCCTGCGAGGAGACGGCCGCGGCGCTCGGGCCGAACTGCATCGCCCTGCCCGCCGATGTGGCGACCGTCGACGGCTGCCGCGCCCTCGCCGCCGCCATCGCCGAGCGCGAGCCGCGGCTCGACATCCTCGTCAACAATGCCGGCGCGGCCTGGGGCGTACCCTTCGATCAGTTTCCCGAACAGGGCTGGGACAAGGTGATGGACCTCAACGTCAAATCGCCCTTCTTCCTGACCCAGGCGCTGCATCCGCTCCTCAGGGCGGCCGGCGATCCGACGCGGCCGGCCAAGGTCATCAACATCACCTCGATCGACGGTCTCCGGCTGAACGCGTGGGAGACGTACAGCTATCACGCCTCGAAATCGGCCCTCATCTACCTGACGAAGCGTCTCGCCGCGCGGCTGGTGCGCGACGGAATCAACGTCACCTCGATCGCGCCCGGCGCCTTTGCCAGCGACATGAACAAGGCCGCCCGCGATCATGGTGATGCCGTCGCGCGAAGCATCCCCGCCGGCCGCATCGGCCATGACGAAGACATGGCCGCCGCCGCCATCTACCTCGCCAGCCGGGCCGGCGACTATGTGGTGGGCGAGACGATCACCGTCGACGGCGGCCTCGTCCACGCCGCGCTGGGGCAGTCGATCGATGCTTGAGCGACTGTCGTCTCACCGGCAGGACGTCGATCAATCCTCCCTCCCCTCAAGGGGAGGGGCAAGGCTGGAAACTTCGCCTACCGCCGCTCGAACAGCTTCCAAACCCTTGGATAGCTGGTCGGCTTCGGCTGGCCGTCGAGACGCACCGCACGCCGGATCACGATCGGCCGCAGGATCATCTGCCCCTTCATCGCGTCCATCCCGCCCCCGGACGGCAGCGCGAGGATGCGCTTCACCACCTCCATGCCCGCGGTGACATGGCCGAACGCGGCATAGCCGGGATAGCCGGGCCGCGCGTCAATCTGCGGCGTCGGGCCGACCGAGATCACGAAATTGCCGCCCGCCGAATCGGGACTGTCGCCCCGCGCCATCGAGATGGTCGCGTCGAGGTGGCGGATGCCCGTCTGCGTCGTCGTCTCCAGCTTGAACGGCGGCAGGATGCGGTTGGCGTCCTGCCGGATGCCGCCCTGGATGAAGCCGCGCTTCGGATCGGCCTTGCTCCGCGCCGCCCGGTAGAAGACGGTGCCGTCGAAGCGTCCGTCATCGACATAGGCGAGGAAGTTCGCGCTCGTCTTCGGCGCGCGGCGCATGTCGAGCGCGACCATGATCGGCCCCGCTTCCGTGTCGAGGCGCACCCGCACCACGCCCGGCCTCGCTCCCGGGGCCTGGGCGGGAGCGGCACTGGCAACCAGAAGGAGGAGGAGCGGTACGAAGGACTTCACGCGCGTCGCACTAGCCCGCCGATCCTGTCGCCCCGGTGAAGCCGCCGCGCATCTATCGCGCGATGCCGCCGGCGGCGAGCACCGCGAGTGTCACCAGCTCGCCCGCGGTCGAGGTCATCGGCGCGATCTGCACCGACTTCTCCATGCCCACCAGCACCGGCCCGATCATGCTGTCGCCGCCCAGCTCGCGCAGCAGCTTGGCCGAGATGTTGGCCGATTGCAGCCCCGGCATCACCAGCACGTTGGCGGGCCCGGACAGGCGCGCGAAGGGATAGTTGGCGAGCTGCCGGGGGTTGAGCGCCACGTCGGGCGCCATCTCACCCTCATATTCGAACCCGACCTGGCGTGCGTCGAGCACGCCCACCGCCGCACGGATATTCTCGAGGAAATGCCCCTCGGGATTGCCGAAGGTCGAATAGGAGAGGAAGGCGACGCGCGGCTCATGCCCCATGCGCCGCGCCACCTGCGCCGTCTGCTCGGCGATGTCGGCCAGTTCCTCGGCGGTCGGCCGCTCGTTGACCGTGGTGTCGGCGATGAAGACGGTGTGGCTCTGCCCGACCAGGATATGGATGCCGAACGGCGTGCGGCCGGGTGCGGGATCGATCACCCGCTTCACCTCGCGCATCGTATGCGCCCAGGTGCGGGTGATGCCGGTGATCATCGCATCCGCCTCGCCGAGCTGGAGCAGCACCGCGCCGAAGATGTTGCGGTCCTGGTTGATCATCCGCTCGACGTCGCGGCGCAGGAAGCCGCGCCGCTGCACCCGGTTGTAGAGGAAGTCGACCATGCGCGGCACCAGCGGCGAATGGCGGCTGTTATGAACCTCGTACTCCTCGGGATTCTGCACGCCCAGCGCGCGCAGCCGGTCATGCACGTCGTCGCGCCCGACCAGCACCGGCGTGCCATAGCCGCCTTCCTTGAACGAGATGGCGGCGCGCAGCACCACCTCTTCCTCGCCCTCGGCGAACAGCACGCGCTTGGGGTGCGCCTTTGCCCCTTCATAGGCGAGCGTCAGCAGCGCCGTGGTCGGATTGAGGCGCGCGCGCAGCGACTGGCGATAGCCCTCCATGTCGAGGATCGGCTTGGTCGCGACGCCCGAATCCATCGCCGCCTTGGCGACCGCGGCCGGCACCACCTCCATCAGTCGCGGGTCGAACGGCGCCGGGATGATATAGTCGGGCCCGAAGCTGTGGCGCGTGCCATAGGCGATCGCGACCTCCTCGGGCACGCGCTCGCGTGCCAGCTCGGCGATCGCGCGCGCGGCGGCGATCTTCATCTCGTCATTGATCCCGGTCGCCCGCACGTCGAGCGCGCCGCGGAAGATGAAGGGGAAGCCGAGGACGTTGTTGACCTGATTGGGATAGTCCGACCGGCCGGTCGCCACGATCGCATCGGGCCGCGCCGCCTTGGCCAGCTCCGGCCGGATCTCCGGCTCCGGATTGGCCATGGCGAAGATGATCGGCTTGGGCGCCATGTCGGTGACCATCTCGGGCTTCAGCGCGCCCGCCGCCGACAGGCCCAGGAACACGTCCGCGCCGTGCAGCGCCTCGGTCAGGCTCCGCCGCTCGGTCGCCACCGCATGCGCGGACTGCCACTGGTTTACGTTGTCGCGGCCCTGATAGATCACGCCGGTGCGGTCGCACATGATGACGTTGTCGTGGCGGACGCCCATCGCCTTCATCAGCTCGGTGCACGCGATCGCCGCCGCGCCCGCCCCATTCACCACCACCTTGATGTCGCCCAGCGACCGCCCGGTCAGCAGGCAGGCGTTGATCAGGCCCGCCGCGCAGATGATCGCGGTGCCGTGCTGGTCGTCATGGAAGACGGGAATATTCATCCGCTCGCGCAGCGTCTGCTCGATGATGAAGCATTCGGGCGCCTTGATGTCTTCGAGGTTGATCCCGCCGAAGCTCGGCTCCAGCAGCTCGACCGCATCGATGAAGCGGTTCACGTCCTCGGTCTTCAGCTCGAGGTCGATCGAATCGACGTCGGCGAAGCGCTTGAACAGCACCGCCTTGCCCTCCATCACCGGCTTGGAGGCCAGCGCGCCCAGATTGCCCATGCCCAGGATCGCGGTGCCGTTGGAGATGACCGCGACCAGATTGCCCTTGGTCGTGTAGTCGTAAGCGGTTGCCGGATCGTCCGCGATCGCCTGCACCGGCACCGCCACGCCCGGCGAATAGGCCAGCGCCAGGTCGCGCTGCGTCGCCATCGGCTTCGACGCGACGATCTCGATCTTGCCCGGCCGCCCCTCCGAGTGGAACAGCAACGCCTCCCGTTCGGAGAACTGGACGTTATTGACGGCGTCGGACATCTGGGGCTCCCGGGCTTGGACGCTAGGGCTCTTGGCGGTTTCGCGCGGGGCTTTCAACCCGCCGGACGCGCATCGGACCGCTCCGGCCAGCTTGCTTCGGCCAAGGCTGCCGCCCTACAGCCCTGACCCTCGGGGCCAGGCGGGATTCGCCGGCCTTCTTCACGGCACCTGCCACCTGCTCGATTGATCGCTCCCGATGTCCAACCCCGCCCCTACGCCGATGATGGCGCAGTATCTGACCTTGAAGGAGGAGGCGGGCGACTGCCTGCTCTTCTACCGCATGGGCGATTTCTTCGAGCTGTTCTTCGACGATGCCCGGGTCGCCAGCGCCTGTCTCGACATCGCGCTCACCGCGCGGGGCGAGCATGACGGCGACAAGGTCCCGATGTGCGGCGTACCGGTCCACAGCGCCACCGCCTATCTCCAGCGCCTGATCAAGGCCGGGCACCGCGTCGCCATCGCCGAGCAGACCGAAAGCCCGGAGGCGGCGCGCAAGGCGCGCGGATCCAAGGCGCTGGTGAACCGCGCGATCGTGCGCGTCGTCACCGCCGGCACGCTGACCGAGGAGGCGCTGCTCGATGCGCGCACCGACAATTGGTGCGTCGCGATCGGCGAGGCGGCGGGCGCGGTCGCGCTGGCGGCGGCCGATGTCTCGACCGGCCGCTTCCAGGTCATCACCCTGTCGCCCGATGCGGTGCCGGCGGAACTCGCCCGGCTGGCCGCGGCGGAGGTGGTCGCCTGCGATGCCGGCGCCTTCGCCGCCGCCGCCACGACGCTGCGGCCGCGTGCGGAGTTCGACAGCAATGCCGGCGAGGCGCGGCTGAAGCGCCAGTTCGGCGTCGCAACGCTCGACGGCTTCGGCCAGTTCGGCCGGGCGGAACTGGCCGCGGCGGGCGGCCTCGTCGCCTATCTCGACCATACGGCCAAGGGCGCCCTGCCCTTCCTCCGCCCGCCGGTCCTTCATCGCGCGGCCGGCACGATGGCGATCGATGCCGCGACGCGCGAAAGCCTGGAGCTGACCTGCACCACCGGCGGCCAGCGCAAGGGATCGCTGCTCGATGCGGTCGACCGCACCGTCACCGGTGCCGGCGCGCGGCTGCTCGCCGCCGATCTGGGTGCGCCGCTGATGGACCGCGCCGCGATCGACGCGCGGCTCGATCTCGTCCAATGGCTGCACGACGACGGCGCGATGCGGGAGCGTCTGCGCGCGAGCCTGAAGGCGATGCCCGATATCGGCCGCGCGCTCGGCCGGCTCGCCGCCGGGCGCGGCAGCCCGCGCGATCTCGGCCAGCTGCGCGATGGCCTCGACGGCGCATGGCATCTCGGCGAGCGGCTCGGCGACGGCGGCCCCGCGCTCCTCGCGGAACTCGCACCGGCGCTGCGCGGCCATGGCGCGCTGATCGACCTGCTCCGCCGCGCCCTCGTGCCCTCCCCGCCGATCGAGGCCAGCGCGGGCGGATATATCGCCGCGGGCTACGACCTTGCCCTCGACGACCTGCGCGATGCGGGTGCGGGCGGCCGCCGCGCCATCGCCGCGCTGGAGGCGGAGATGCGCAGCGTCACCGGCATTGCCGCGCTCAAGGTCCGCCACAACAATGTCCTCGGCTATCATGTCGAGGTACCCGCCCGTGCCGCGGACGCGCTGATGAAGCCCGACAGCGGCTTCACCCATCGCCAGACTCTGGCGGGCGTCGTCCGCTTCAACACGCCTGCGCTGCACGAGGTCGCGGTGAAGGTGTCGCAGGCGGGCGCCCATGCGCTCGCCGCCGAAGCCGCGCATCTGGAGGAACTCACCGCCACCGCGCTCGCCGATCGCGAACGCATCGCCGCCACCGCCGACGCGCTCGCCCGGCTCGACGTCGCGGCCGCCCTCGCCGAACGCGCGGCGGAAGGCGGCTGGGCGCGGCCGGCGCTGGTCGATCATGCCTGTTTCGAGATCGTCGGCGGCCGCCATCCGGTTGTCGAGGCCGCGGTCGCGAAAGCCGGCGAGCGCTTCGTCGCCAATGACTGCCGGCTGTCGGAAAGCTCCCGGCTATGGCTCGTCACCGGCCCCAATATGGGCGGCAAGTCGACCTTCCTTCGCCAGAACGCGCTGATCGCCGTCCTCGCGCAAGCCGGCAGCTTCGTGCCCGCGACGGAGGCGACGCTGGGGCTGGTCGACCGGCTGTTCAGCCGCGTCGGGGCGTCCGACAACCTCGCGCGCGGCCGATCCACCTTCATGGTCGAGATGGTCGAGACGGCGGCGATCCTGGCGCAGGCCACCCCGCGCAGCTTCGTCATCCTCGACGAGGTCGGGCGCGGCACCTCCACCTATGACGGGCTCGCCATCGCCTGGGCCGTGGTGGAGGCGATCCACGAGGACAATCGCTGCCGCTGCCTGTTCGCGACCCACTATCACGAGCTGACGCGCCTCGCCGAGCGGTGCGACGCGCTGTCGCTCCATCATGTCCGCGCGCGCGAATGGAAGGGCGATCTGGTGCTCCTGCACGAGGTTGCCGATGGCCCGGCCGATCGCAGCTACGGCCTCGCCGTCGCGCGCCTCGCCGGCATGGCCCCGCAGACGGTCGCACGCGCGAAGGCGGTACTCGCCAAGCTGGAGGCGGGCCGTGCGAAGACCGGCGGCATCGCGGCAGGCCTCGACGACCTCCCCCTCTTCGCCGCCGCGCGCGAGGTGGAGGAGCCGGCCCCCGATCCCCTGCGCCAGATGGTCGAGGCGCTCGATGTCGACGCCTTGACCCCGCGCGAGGCGCTGGACACACTCTACCGGATGAAGGGGATCGTTCGGAAGGGGTAGGATGCTGGGATTGGCCGCATTGTTACTGGTTCAGGCGGCGCCGTCGCCCCCGGCCGAAGCGCTGCCGCTCGCGCGCGAGCTGGCCGAGGCGGGTACGCTCGCCACGCTGCTGCCCATGCTGATCGGCAAGGATCTGGACGATCTCGCCAAGGAGCGCCCCGGCTTCACGCCCGAACAGCAGCGGCAACTCCGCGCCACGGGGGAAGCCATCGCCGCCCGCCGCCGCGGCCAAGTCATCGACGCGCTGGCCACGGCCTATGCCCGTCGCCTGTCGGTCGCCGACCTGCGCACGCTGGTGGCGGCAAGCCGCACGCCTGCCGCACGGGCGAAGCGCGCCGCCGACGTCCCTGTGACGATGGAGGCCATGGCGACGCTCGGCTCGATCGACCTCAAGAAGGAGACGGCGGCGCAATTCTGTCGCGACACCCGTCTCTTCTGCGACCGCTAAGGCAAGCGGAAGAACATCAACCATGGTCGATTTCCGCCTGAACCCCGCGCTGGATGCGGATGCGCTCGCCAGCGTCTACCGCCTCGATCGTCACCTGCGCATTCCGGATTTCCTCGCGCCCGAGGGTGCCGAGGCACTACGCCAACACCTCGCCGGCCGGGACGACTGGCGTCAGGTGATGAACAGCGGCGACAAGGTCTTCGAATTGGATCGCACGACGCAGGCGAGCCTGTCGCCGGACCGGCGCGTGGCGCTCGACGACGCGCTCGCCGCCGGAGCCCGCGAGGGCTTCCAGTACCGCTACGAGACCGTGCGCATATCCGATGCGGCGAGCGTTCGCGACGCATCCAGCGACCTGCTGGCGGCCTTCGCCCGGTGGCTCTCCGGCGGCGAGGCGCTCGCCTTCCTGTCGCGCGTGATCGATGCCCCCGACCTCGTCTTCGCCGATGCGCAGGCGACGGCCTATGCGCCGGGCGACTTCCTGACGGGGCATGACGACGAGGTCCCCGGCAAGGATCGGCGCGCCGCCTATGTCTTCGGCCTCAATCCGCGTTGGCGGCCCGAATGGGGCGGCTTGTTGCTGTTCCACGAGGCGGCCGACCGGCTGACCGGCGTCAGCCCCGGCTTCAACACGCTCGACCTGCTCGCGGTGCCCCAACCGCACAGCGTCTCGATGGTGACGCGCGCGGCCGCCAACCGTCGCTATTCGATCACCGGATGGCTGCGCGCCCAGCCCCAGCCGGCCTGATCCGCGCTCTGGCGTTCGCCTGCGCGCGCGGCCATGGTGCGCCGCGATGAGCCGCTTCGACACCCTGCCCAACCGCCGCGCCATCGCCGATCGTCGCGCCCTGGCGGAGGCGATCGCCGCCCTGCCCGATGCCGGGCTGCGCCCCGCCGCGGTCGCGCTGCTGCGCGAGACCCTCGCGGCCGGTCGCGAGGAGATCGCCCGCCGCCTGTCCGAACATCCCAGCCGCGGGCTGGAGGTGGCGGCGGCGCAGGCCTATCTGATCGACCAGCTCGTCCGCCTGCTCTTCGACCTCGTCGTGTCGCGGCTGCACCCGTGCGAGCAGCCGATCCTGGTGCTGGCGGTGGGCGGCTATGGCCGCGGCGAGATGGCGGCGCATTCCGATGTCGATATCGGCTTCCTCACCGGCGCGCGCGCGACGCCCGCCGCGGAGGCGGCGATCGAGGCCATGCTCTACGCGCTCTGGGATCTGGGGCTGAAGGTCGGCCATAGCAGCCGCTCGCTCGACGAGATGATCCGCCAGGCGAAGAGCGACGTGACAATCCGGACCGCGCTGCTGGAAGCGCGATACGTCACCGGCGATCAGGCGCTGTACGACGAGGCCTCGCGCCGCTTCAAGGCGGAGGTGCAGCGCGGTACCGAGCGGCGCTTCGTCGCCGACAAGCTCGCCGAGCGCGACGCCCGCCACCTGCGAATGGGCGACACGCGCTACGTCGTCGAGCCCAACGTCAAGGAGGGCAAGGGTGGGCTGCGCGACCTGCATACGCTCTTCTGGATCGGCAAATATGTCTACGACGTCGAACGGGCGCGCCAGCTGGTCGATGTCGGGCTGCTGACCGCGGCCGAATACCGGCTGTTCCACCGCGCCGACGAATTCCTCTGGGCGGTGCGCTGCCATCTGCACGTCATCACCGGCCGCGCCGAGGATCGCCTGACCTTCGACGTCCAGCGCGAGATCGCTTCGCGCATGCGGTTCCGCGACCGTGCGGGCAAGCTCGGCGTCGAGCGGTTCATGCAATATTACTTCCTCCAGGCCCGTTCGGTCGGCGTGCTGACCGGCGTCTTCCTCTCGCATCTCGACGAGCGCTTCGCAGCGCGCGGGCGGCGACTCGGCTTCCCGCGGATCCGCCGCGCGCCGCGCCGGCTGCGCGGCTTCGTCATGGATCGCGGTCGTCTGGCCATGCCGCGCGACGACTTCTTCCAGGAAGATCCGGTGCGCCTGCTCGAGATCTTCGCGCTCGCCGATGCGGAGGGGCTGGAGATCCACCCGCTCAGCATGCGCGCCGCCGCGCGCGATGCGAAGCTGATCGACGACTATCGCAACGATCCGCGCGCCAATGCGATCTTCCTCGAACTGCTCACCTCTCCGGGCGACCCGGAGCTGGTGCTGCGCTGGATGAACGAGGCAGGCGTGTTCGGCCGCTTCGTGCCCGACTTCGGCCGCGTCGTCGCGCAGATGCAGTTCGACATGTACCATCACTTCACCGTCGACGAGCATACGATCCGCGCCATCGGCCTGGTCGCGAAGATCGAGGCGGGTACGCTGAAGGAGGATCACCCGCTCGCCACCGGCGTGATCGACCAGATCGTCTCGCGCCGGGCACTCCGCGTCGCGGTGTTGCTGCACGACATCGCGAAGGGGCGCGGCGGCGATCACTCCATCCTGGGCGCGGCGGTGGCCGAGCGGCTCTGCCCGCGCTTCGGCATGACCCCGGCCGAGACCGAGACGGTGGCATGGCTGGTCCGCCACCACCTGCTGATGTCCGCCACCGCCTTCAAGCGCGACCTGTCGGACTTCAAGACGATCCTGGATTTCGCCAATGTTGTCGCCAGCCCGGAGCGGCTGCGCCTGCTCCTCGTGCTGACCGTCGTCGACATCCGCGCGGTTGGTCCGGGGACGTGGAACGGCTGGAAGCGCCAGTTGCTCACCGACCTGTACGACGCCGCCGAGGAGGTGCTGCGCCTCGGCCACAAGCAGCGGGGTCGCGAGGAGCGGATTGCCGCCAAGCAGGAGGCGCTGCACGCCGCGCTGGGCTGGGACCGCGCGCGGTTCGACGCTCTGGTCCGTCGCCTGCCGCCGACCTATTGGATCGCCGAGCCGCCCGACGTGCTGGCGGCGAATGCCCGGCTGATGGACGCGGCCGGCGACGCCGCGCTGCTCATCCATGCCCAGGTCTATCCGGAACGCGGCGCGACGCTGGTGACCATCTACGCCGCCGACCATCCCGGCCTCTTCTACCGGATCGCCGGCGCGATCCACGTCGCCGGCGGCAACATCATCGATGCGCGCATCCACACGACGCGCGACGGCATGGCGATCGACAATTTCCTGGTGCAGGACCCGCTTGGCCGGCCGTTCGACGATGCCGGCCAGCTCGCCCGGCTGGAAGCGGCGATCCGCGACGCGCTCGCCAATCGCGGCAAGCTCACCGACCGTCTCGTCGCCAAGCCGGCCGCCCGGCCACGCGCGGACAGCTTCCCGATTCAGCCCAACGTCCTGATCGACAATGGCGCGTCGAACCGCTTCACGGTGGTGGAGGTCAACGCCCGCGACCGGCCGGCGCTGCTCAACCAGCTCGCCCATGCGCTCTTCCAGTCGAAGGTGACAATCCACTCCGCCCATGTCGCCACCTATGGCGAGCGGGCGGTCGACACCTTCTACCTCACCGACCTGACCGGCGACCGGATCACCGCCGCACCCCGGCTCAAGGCGCTGGAGAAGCGGCTGCTGGAAGCCGCGGCCGGCGCCGCCCGTACGGGTTGAGGAGGAGACCTCTACCTCCTCAACCTGCCCCTAAACCGTTCATGCTAGGCCTGTCGAAGCACTGTTCTTCTTGCCACAAGCACCGACGCCCGAGGCAAACGCGCGGTGCTTCGACAACCTCAACACGAACGGCGTGGGTTACGTTCGGCCTGGCGGCTTCCCCTCAGAACCGCGACCGCAAGGTCACGCCGTAGGTCCGCGGCTCGGCCAGATAGGCCGAGTAGAGCGCGTTGGCGACGCTGCCGAAGCGCTGGGTGTTGGCGATCGACCCCGCCCCCTGGAAGGGCGAGTTGAAGGCGACCTGGATATAGTCCTGGTTCAGCAGGTTCTGCGCCCAGAATTCGAGCGCCCAGAGCTGCTTGGGCCCGCGCAGGCCGATGCGGGCATTGACCAGCGCATAGCCGTCCTGCCGCTTCTCCGGCGCCAGGTCGGAACCGGTATTGTAGTCGGAGGTCAGGCGGCCATCGACGTAGAACAGCGCCGACATGCCGCTCGACCCGATATCCGGCGTCCAGGCGAGCGAGGTGGTGACGACGTTCTTCGGCGCATTCGACATCGCGCTGCCCGGCAGCAGGAACAGCGCCGGATCGAGCGGCTCGCCGGCGGAACTGCCGACGAGGTTCTTGCGGAAATGCGTGTCGGCATAGGTGTAGCCGGCGGTGAAGGTGAAGTTGCGCGCGGGGTTCATTACCGCCTCCAGCTCCACGCCCTGCGAGATCACGCCCGGCTTGTCCGCCGCACCCACGCAGCTTCCGGTACCGGGCACCGCCGGCGCGTTGTCGCGATCGGCGCCGCCCAGATCGTTCTTGCAGCCCTGGATGTTCTGCACGACAAAGATCGAGCCGTTGAAGGTGTTGAGCTGGAAGTCGGTGAATTCCTGCCGGAACGCCGCGACGTTCAGGCTGAAGGCGCCGCGCACGTTGAACTTGGCGCCGACTTCATAGGCATTGACCTTCTCGGCATCGAAGCGCAGTCCCGAGGCATCGGAGGCGACGCGCGGCGCGAACACACCGTTCGGCCCGCCGAGGTCCGACCGGTCGAGATTGTAGCCGCCCGCCTTGTAACCCTTGGCGTAGGAGGCATAGGTCATCAGCCGCGGCGTCGGCTTCCACGACACGACCGCGGTGCCGGTGAACTCGCCGTCCTTGAAGCCGTCGCGCAGGTTCAACGCGTTGAGCGTCGAGGAGTTGTTGCCGACGCAGCTCAGCGTCACGATCGCCGCGATATACTGGCGCGCGGCGGCCGGGACTGCCGCATTCGCGATCAGCGGCGACAGGGTCGCCTGCTGCACCGGGCACAGCGTATTGTTGTTGTTGAAGTTGGCGCGGAAGTCCTTCTTCTCGTGCGTGTAGCGCAGGCCCAGCGTGACCGAGAGCGTGTCGGTCAGATTGATGATGTTGTGGGTGAAGAACGCGAAGTTCTCGCTGTTCTGCCGATAGACCGAGCCCTGATCGCCGACATTGTTGATCTGGTAGAGGCGGTCGAGCCCGGCCAGCACCGTCGGCCCCAGCGCACCGAAATTGGCGCCGATCGCCTGCCGCGCCGTCGCGCCGCCCAGCGCTGCCAGCGGCGTGGTGCCGAGGCAGCCGGGATTGTTCTGGTTCTGCAGGAACGAGGCGGGATTGGCGGTGGCGACGAGGCGGCAGGCGGCGAATTGGCCGTACTGTGCGCCGAACTTGAAGTTGTCGACCAGCCGCAGCTTTTCCTTCGAATAGAAGCCGCCGATCAGCCAGTCGAGCTTGCCGTCGAATGCCGATCCGTTGAGGCGCACTTCCTGGGTGAAGGTATGGAACTGGCGATAGGCGTCGCCGTCGCCCGCGCGGTGCGCCAGATCGACATTGGTATAGTCGACGTCGCCAGCATTGCCGGACTTGTATTCGCGATAAGCCGTGATCGAGGTCAGCGATGCGCCGCCGAGATCGACGTCGAGCTGGGCCGAGCCGCCATAGTCCTTGGTCTTGTTGCGATAGGTCTGGCCGGGCGTGATCGCGACCTCGCGGTTGAACGGATCGGAGCGGATGCCGGCCAACGGATAGGCCGCGCCCTGCCGCCGCAGGATGTCGACGATCCGGTTGCTGCTGTTGTACTGGAACGCGCCGCTGGCGTTGGTCGTGCTGCCGTTCGCGTTCTGCGTCACCACGGTGCCGGTCGGCACCTGCGTTTCCGACTGGCTGTAATAAACCGCGCCGCAGCAGCTTTCGTTGCGATAGGTATAGTCGCCGATGATCCGCAGGCTGACCGCGTCGGTCGGCTTGAACAGCAACTGACCGCGGACGAAGTAGCGGTCGCGATCGTTGACGCGGCTCTCCGTCCCGTTCGCCGCGGTGACGTTGCGGTAGAAGCCGTCGCGCTTGTTGTAGACGCCGTCGACGCGGAAGGCGAGCGTGTCGCCGATCAGCGGACCGGTCAGGCCGCCGACGAAGCGGATATTGTCGTAATTGCCGTAGGTTGCCTCGGCGACCCCGCCAAAGGTGAATTCGGGCGAGCGCGTGACGATGTTGATCAGGCCGGCCGAGGCGTTGCGGCCGAACAGCGTGCCCTGCGGACCGCGCAGCACCTCGACCCGTTCGATCTCGCCGAGTTCGTTGAGGCCGACGCCGGTACGGCTGCGATAGACGCCGTCGATGAACACCGCGACCGAGCTTTCGAGGCCCGGATTGTCGCCCACGGTGCCGATGCCGCGGATGCGCGCGGAGGCATTCGCCTCGGATCCCGTCGAGGACACGAGCAGCGACGGCGCGAGCTGGTTCAGCTGGCGGATGTCGTTCGCGCCGGTGTTCTGCAGGGCTTCCTGCGTCACCGCGCTGACCGCGATCGGCACATCGCTCAGCGGGCTGGCGCGCCGCGTCGCGGTGACGATGATGTCGCCGGCGGTCGCACCGCGTTCCTCGCTCTCGGCAGCCGGGCCGGCACCGATCGTGCCGGCCTGCACAGCGCCCGCCGCCGTGCCCTGGCTCGGCACCTGCCGCTCCGCGCCCGTGGTGGGGGTCGGCTCCTGCGCCAGGGCGGGAGCGGCCAGGGCGATCGTCGCCGCAGCAGACAGCAGATACGCGGTCGCGCGCATGGGCATCCTCTCCTTTTCGGTCGATATTCGTTGTTTCGAATATCTGGTTTGACGCCAGCTTAGCATCGCGCCCGGCAGCGTCTACCATTTTTGAAGATTGACCATGTTGCAGTCGCATATTCGCGTGCGGGTGTCACAGGGTCGCAACATCGTGCAGCGCAGCATCCGCCGCGACCGCGCTCGCGTCGCGGTCCTGCCTCGCGCCGCAACCGCGTGCTTGCCGTAGGGGAAAGCCGCATTGCCGTCGTCCCGCAGGTTGAACATGCCTCCTCGATCGGCTTAGCCGCAGCAATGCCACCATCCCGTACCGGTCGTCGCGCCATCCTCCTTCTCGTCATCGCCTTGGGCTTGCGCATCTGGGACTGGGGCAATCCCGTGATCCATGTCGACGAGCAATATTATCTGCTCGTCGGCGACCGCATGCTGCGGGGCGCGCTGCCCTATGTCGATGTCTGGGATCGCAAGCCGGTCGGCCTGTTCCTCCTCTTCGCGGGATTCCGGCTGCTGCCCGGCGACGGCATCCTCGCCTACCAGATCTCGGCGACGCTGGCCGCGGCGCTGACCGCCATGCTGGTCGCATCCGGCGCGGAGAGGGTCGGCGCCCATCGGCGCGGTGGGCTTCTGACTGCGATCCTGTACCTGGTCGGATTGTCGCTGCTCGGCGGACGAGGTGGCCAGGCGCCCGTCTTCTACAATCTGCCGATCGCGGCAGCCGGACTTCTCACTCTGACGCTGCCCGGGCGGAGCGTGCGGGGCATCGTCGCCAGCGGAGCGGCCGCGTGCCTGTTGGCCGGGATCGCCATCCAGATGAAATATACGCCGGCGATCGAGGGAAGCTTTTTCGGCCTCGCGCACGTCTATGCCTTGTGGCGTCGCGGAGCCTTGCGCGCGCTGCCCGGCGCGGCGCTGCTCTGGCTTGGCCTGGGATTGCTCCCGACGGCACTCGCCATCGGCTATTACGCGCATGTCGGACAGTTCGGCGCCTGGTGGTTCGCCAACATCACCTCGATCGGCCTGCGTCCCGGCTATCCCTTCGCCGAATGGGCCATGCGCCTCCTTGGCATCGTCGCGCAGCTTGCTCCGCTGGGGATCGCCGCCGGGATCGGATGGCGCACCCGCCCGAGGACCGGCCTGGTGGCCGCTTCGAACCGTCTGGCATTCGGCTGGCTGGCCGCCGCGACCCTCGGCTTCGCCGCGATCGGCACCTTCTTCGATCATTACGCCCTGCCACTGCTCGCACCGCTCACCATCGCCGCCGCGCCCGTGCTGGGGCGCCACGCGAAGGCGGCGATCGCCCTGCTGACCGCAGCCTTGCTGCTGCTGGGGATCGAGGCCGCGCGTCGGCCCCGGGACGGTGCCGCGGCGCGGCAGGTCGCGGCGCTCGTACGCGCCGAAACCGGCAAGGACTGTCCCTATGTCTTCAACGGGGATACGATAACCTATCTGCTGGCCGATGCCTGCCTGCCGACCGCCTATGCCTTTCCCAACCTGCTGGCCTATACCACCGAACGGGGAGCCACGGGCATCGACGAGGCCGCAGAGGTTCGCCGCATCCTCGCCGGCGATCCTCCCGTGATCGTCACCACCGACCGGAGGCTCGCCATCTGGAACCCGGCAAGCCTCGCCGCCCTCCGGTCCGCCCTGACACGCCGCTACCGGCTGTCGCTGTCGGTGCCGCGCAGCGACTGGCACACGCTCGTCTATATCCGGCGACGCGCAGCCACCGAACGGCGATCACGCTGAAACGACAAGGGCGACGATCGCGCCCCTTGCGCGACCGTCGCCCTGATCCCGTCGAAGAGCGGGCCGCCGAAACGACGGCGCGCGACTCACTTGGGCGCTAGCACCATCAGCATCTGCCGGCCTTCCATGCGCGGATAGGCCTCGACCTTGGCGACCTCGTTCACCTGCTCGGCGACCCGCTGCAGCACCGCCATGCCCAGCTGGCCATGGCTCAGCTCGCGCCCGCGGAAGCGCATCGTCACCTTCACCTTGTCGCCCTCGCCGATGAACTCGACCACCTTCTTCATCTTGGTGTCATAGTCGTGATCGTCGATGTTCGGACGCATCTTGATCTCCTTGATCTCCTGCGTCTTCTGCGACTTGCGGGCGAGGTTCGCCTTCTTCTGCGCCTCGTACTTATACTTGCCGACGTCGAGGAACTTGGCGACGGGCGGATCGGCGTTGGGCGACACTTCGACCAGGTCGAGGCCGACTTCCTGCGCCTGCGCGATCGCTTCGCGCGTGTACATCACGCCGAGATTCTCGCCCTCGTGGTCGATCACGCGGACCTTCTGGCTCTGGATCCACTCGTTGAAGCGAGGGCCGTTCATCGGCGGCGCCTGCATCGGCCGGCGCATCATGGGAGGACGTATGGGTATTTCTCCTGTTACAGTTCTGGATCTTATATAAGCCGAATGCGCGCGAATTTGAAGGCTAGTCGAGCGTGTCGAGCCTGATGGTCACGCCGGCCAGCAAAGCCGTGACCGGCTCGTGCGCCTCATGCTCCGAAATCGCCGTATAACGACCGTCGACCGGGCGTCGATGGACCCGGATCGTCTGGCGCACGGCATCGACGACCCAATAGTCCTCGACGCCATGTTCGGCGTAGAGCGGCGCCTTGACGCGCAGATCGTAGCCCAGCGAGCTGTCGGCCACCTCGATCACCAGCATCAGGTCGGGACCGCGCACCTGTCGCGGCAGGCCACCGACCCGCCACACGACCAGATCGGGTTCGAGCAGCCGGACCGGCGACAGGGTCACTGACGGCTCGACGAAGAGACGGAGTTCGTCCGGCAGCATCCGCGCCAGGGCGCGGTTTAGCCTCGACTTCATCATCTCGTGCCAGTCCGCCTTCGCCGCCGCCGTCGGCACGATCTCCCCGTCGATCAGCTCGAAATTCTCGTTCTCGGCGAACACGCCGGCCGCCGTGAGCTCATAAACCTGATCGACCGTCAGGCGGGCGGGGATGGTCCCTTTCTGGATGTCCTGAAAGACGGTCATTGCACCTCGTCAGCGCAGATCGGGCGGAGTCGCCTCCGCGCGCAGCATAGCCACCGCCTCGGCGAGCGTCACGATCTCCTGCGCCTGGCTGCCCAGCCGGCGGATCGCGACCTTGCCCTCCTCCGCCTCGCGCTTGCCGACGACCAGCATCGCCGGAACCTTGGCGAGCGAGTGTTCGCGCACCTTGTAGTTGATCTTCTCGTTGCGCAGATCGGTCTCGACGCGCAGTCCTGCGCGCCGCAGCGCCGCTGCGGCCTCGCCGGCATAGCCGTCGGCATCCGACACGATCGTCGCCACCACCGCCTGCACCGGCGCCAGCCAGAGCGGGAAGCGACCCGCATGATGCTCAATCAGGATGCCGATGAACCGCTCGAACGTACCCAGGATCGCCCGGTGCAGCATGATCGGCCGGTGCCGGTTCCCGTCCTCGCCGACATAGGAGGCGTCGAGCCGCTCGGGCAAAACGCGGTCGGACTGGATGGTGCCGACCTGCCAGGTCCGCCCGATCGCGTCGGTCAGATGGAATTCGAGCTTTGGCGCGTAGAAGGCCCCCTCGCCCGGCAACTCCTCGAACTTCGCCTTGATCGTCTCGGACAGGCCGGACGACTGCACCGCCTCGCGCAACTCCGCTTCGGCCTTGTCCCACATGTCATCGCTGCCGAAGCGCTTGTCGGGGCGCAGCGCCAGCTTCACCGCATAATCGTCGAAGCCGAGGTCCTTATAGACCGAATCGAGCAGCTCGCAGAACTTGCGCACCTCCTCGACCAGCTGGTCCTCGCGGACGAAGATATGGGCGTCGTCCTGCGTGAACTGGCGTACCCGCATGATGCCGTGGAGCGCGCCATGCGCCTCGTTGCGATGACAGCAACCGAACTCCGCCATGCGGATCGGCAGGTCGCGATAGCTCTTGATCCCCTGTTTGAAGATCAGGACATGCGCCGGGCAGTTCATCGGCTTGAGCGCCATCAGCTCGCCCTCACCGGTGAAGATCGCGCCCTCGTCCTCGGTGTTCGGCACCTCGTCGGGCACCACGAACATATTCTCGCGATACTTGCCCCAATGCCCCGACTGCTCCCATTGGCGCGCGTCCATCAGCTGCGGCGTCTTGACCTCGGCATAGTCGGCCGCGTCCAGCCGGCGGCGCATATAGGCCTCCAGCTGCCGCCACAGCACGAAACCGTTGGGATGCCAGAAGACCGACCCCTGCGCCTCGGACTGGAGGTGGAACAGGTCCATTTCCTGCCCGATCTTGCGATGGTCGCGCTTGGCCGCCTCTTCCAGCCGGAAGAGATGCGCATCGAGCTGCTTCTTGTTGAGCCAGCCGGTGCCGTAGATGCGGCTGAGCATCGCGTTGTTCTGGTCGCCGCGCCAATAGGCGCCCGACACGCGCGTCAGCTTGAACGCCTGCGGGTCGATCCGGCCGGTGGTCGGCATGTGCGGCCCGCGGCACATGTCGAGCCATTCGCCCTGGCGATAGATGGTCAGCTCCTCGCCATCGGGCAGTTCGGCGGCCCATTCCGCCTTGAACGTCTCGCCCTGCTGCTTCCACGTCTCGATCAGCTGCTCGCGGCTCCAGACCTCGCGCGTGAAGGGCTCGTTCTTCGCGATGATGCGCCGCATCTCCGCCTCGATCGCCGGCAGATCGTCCTCGGTGAACGGACCGCGATCGGGCGCGGGGGCGAAGTCGTAATAGAAGCCGTCGTCGGTCGCCGGGCCGAAGGTGATCTGCGTGCCGGGGTACAGATGCTGCACCGCCTCGGCCATCACATGCGCAAGGTCATGGCGCGCCAGCTCAAGAGCGTCCGCCTCGTCCTTGCCGGTCACCAGCGCCAGCTGCGCATCGCCCTCGAACGGCCGCGACAGGTCGCGCAGGTCGCCATCCACCCGCGCCGCGATCGCCGCCTTGGCCAGCCCCGGCCCGATCGCCGCGGCCACGTCCGCGGGGGTAGTTCCGGGCGCGACCTCGCGGACGGAACCGTCGGGCAGCGTGATACGGAACATCGCGGACATGGAAAAACTCGTCGGTTGGAGAAGGGTGCGGCTTATGCTGCCCGATGCGCCTTAAAGGCAACCGATGCATTTTTCCATGCGAGAGGCGTCGCGGCGGATCACGCTATCCCGAACGGCACGACGTGATTGTCCTGCGTGTGCCCGATCCGGGCGCGGCCCAGATAGGGCACGCCCATCTCGCCGCACCAGCGCAGGATCATCGTCTCCAGCGTCTCGCCCCAGGGCGGATCGTTCGCCACGATGTCGCTGACCGCCCCCAGCCGCACACCGGCCACGCCCTTTAGCTGAGTGGCATGGGCGAGCGTGAAGAGCATCCGGTCGACGGCATAGAGCGGCTCCGACACCTCCTCGATCAGCAGCACATGGTCGGTCAGGTCGGGCAGGAACGGCGTTCCCGTCAGCGCATGGAGGATCGACAGGTTGAAGGCCGCCGCCGGCCGTTGTCCGAGATCCGGCTCCAGCCCCTGCGGGTCGCCCCGCGCGATCCAGCCGAGCGTCCGCGCCACAGTGGCGTCGCCGCCGGCACGGTTGATGTCGGTCGCCATCGGCGCATGGCAGGGCCGCCCGATCCGCCGCGCGTAAAGCGCACCGAGCAGGAACCCCATGTCGGAATAGCCCGCATAGATCTTCCGCGCCGCCGCGGGCGCCAGCTGCGGCATCACCTGGGCCAGCAGCCGGTTCGAGCCATAGCCGCCCCGCGCGAACCAGACGGCATCATAGCCGGGATCGTTCGCCACCTCGACCAGCGCCGCCGCGCGCGCGGCATCCGGGCCGGCGAAATGCCCTTCCGACAGGAAGCATTGCGGGTGGAAGACCAGCTCCACCTCCGGATAGGCGATCGCGGCGAAGGCACCGGCCCGCGTCGCCACCACAGGATCGACCGGCCTGCCGGGCGCCACCACCCCGATCCTCATGCCGTCCGCCTCCCGCGCTTGCCCCGTCCGTGCGGGGGCGATAGCCCGCAGGGATGGAGCATCGCAAATTCTTCTTCGTGGGTATTGGCGGGTCAGGCATGATGCCGCTGGCGATGATCGTCCGCGCGCGCGGCGGAACGGTCGCCGGCTCGGACCGCGGGCTGGACCAGGGCCGCACCGCAGCCAAGTTCGATGCGCTGCGCGACCTCGGCATCGCGCTGTTCCCACAGGACGGCAGCGGCATCACCGATTCGACCCAGACGGTCGTCGCCTCCGCTGCGGTGGAGGACAGCGTGGCGGATATCGTCGCGGCTTCCCGGCTCGGCTGTCCGCGCCAGTCGCGCGCGCAGCTGCTCGCCGAGCTGTTCAACGCCGCCGCCCTGCCGATCGGCGTCGCCGGCACCAGCGGCAAGTCGACCGTCACCGGCATGATCGGCTGGCTTCTCCACGCCTGCGGTCGCGACCCGACGGTGATGAACGGCGCGGTGATGAAGAATTTCGCCCGCCCCGACGCCCCCTTCGCCAGCGCGCTGGTCGGCAGCGGCGCGCCCTTCGTCAGCGAGGTGGACGAAAGCGACGGCTCGATCGCCCTCTACCGCCCCGCCATCGCCGTGCTCAACAACGTCACGCTCGATCATAAAACGCTGGAGGAACTCCGCACCCTGTTCGGCGACTTCGCCCGCCATGCCCGCCACGTCGTCGCCAATGCCGGCGACCCGGAAACCGCCGCGCTGCTCGCCGGTCTGCCGAACGTCACCACCTTCGCGGTCGAGGGGCCAGCCGATCTCTCCGCGACGAACCTGCGCCCCGAACGCTTCGCCGTCGGCTTCGACCTTCATGCGCGGGGAGAGGTTCACCCGATCCGGCTGGCCGTGCCAGGACGCCACAACGTCTCCAACGCCCTCGCCGCCGTCGCCGCGGCAGAGGCGGCGGGTGTTCCGCTCGCTGAGGCAGCGCGCGCCATCGCCGGCTTCACCGGGCTCCGCCGTCGCTTCGATCTGGTCGGCGAGGCGAACGGCGTCGCGGTGATCGATGATTTCGGCCACAATCCCGACAAGGTCGCCGCGACGCTCGACACGCTCCATGCCCATCCCGGCCGACTGCTCGTCCTCTTCCAGCCGCATGGCTATGGTCCGCTCAGGCAGATGGGCCACGAACTCGCCCGCACCTTCGCCGAACGTCTGCATCCTAAAGACGTGCTGGTCATGCCCGATCCAGTCTATTTCGGCGGCACCGTGGCCCGCGAGGTGACGAGCGCCGACATCGTCGCCGCCGTCGCCGCCGCCGGCCGACAGGCGCACCACGATGCCGATCGCGACGCCGCAGCTCGCCGCCTGATCGACCTCGCCCGCCCCGGCGACCGCATCGTGATCATGGGCGCACGCGATGACACGCTGACCCAGCTGGCCTCCGGCATCGTCGCAGCACTTACGTGAGGGTGTAAAGGGCCCTTGACGTAAAGCGAGCTTGTCATGTAAAGCGTCCTTCACAAACTGAAGGAGGCCGTTCGATGCGTTTTTCTCCCGCGCAGCAGCGCTACAACCGTCGCGCCCTGTGGCTGAGCATCGCCTATATGGCGTTGCTCCTGCCTGCGGTTTACCTCCTGTCGCGCCATATGGTCGGCGGCCCGGCTGCCTATGTGATCGGCGTCGCGCCAGCCTTGCCCATCTGCGGCCTGTTCTGGGCGATGGGCCTCTATCTGGTCGAGGAAAGCGACGAGTATCTGCGGATGATGCAGACCCGCGCACTGCTCGTCGCCACCGCCATCGCGCTCACCGCCACGACGATCTGGGGCTTTCTGGAAGGGTTCGAGCTGGTTCCCCACCTGCCCGCCTATATCTGGTCGGTGGTCTGGATCGGGGGCCTCGGCATCGGCGCCGGCACGTGCCGGATCACCGCGCGGCGGTCGGCATGAACAACCATCTGCGCGGCCTGCGCGCGGAGCGGGGCTGGAGCCAGCAGGACCTGGCCGACCGGCTGGAGGTCAGCCGCCAGAGCGTCAACGCGATCGAGACCGGCCGCTACGATCCCTCGCTCCCGCTCGCCTTCCGCATCGCCGAGCTGTTCAGCCTGCCGATCGAACAGGTCTTCGTCAGCCCCTCCGCCACCGGCTGACCAGCGGCTTGCGGGACCCGGCGCTCGCGCTCTAACCACGGGCGATCATGACCGATCCTCGCTCCGCCGCTCCGCCCGCCGCCGCGCCCCGCCCGCGCCTCGCCTTCCATCACACGCCGGGCGAGGGCCCGACCGTGGTCTTCCTGCCCGGCTATGCCAGCGACATGCTGGGGTCGAAGGCGCTGGCGCTGGAAGAATGGGCGAAGGCGGCCGGGCGCGCCTACCTGCGGTTCGACTATGGCGGCTGCGGCCAGAGCGAGGGGGCGTTCGAGGATCAGACCCTGGCCGGCTGGCGCGACGATGTTGTCGCGATGATCGACCAGGTCGCGCGCGGGCCGGTCGTGCTGGTCGGATCGTCGATGGGCGGCTGGCTGATGCTGCTCGCGGCCAAGGCGCGGCCGGAGCGCGTGGTCGGGCTGATCGGGATCGCGCCGGCGCCCGACTTTACCGATTGGGGCTTCTCGACCGACGAGAAGATGGCGATCCTGCGCCAGGGGCGGCTCGAGCGCGCGAACCCCTATGGCCCGGAGCCCACCGTCTACACCCGCGGCTTCTGGTCGTCGGGCGAGGCCAATCGCCTGATGTTCGGCACCATCGCCTTCGCCGGCCCGGTGCGGCTGCTGCAGGGACAGGCCGACCCCGACGTGCCCTGGGCGCGCACGGTCCAGCTGGCGCAGATGCTCGCCAGCACGGACGTGCAGACCTGGCTGGTAAAGGACGGCGACCATCGCCTGTCACGCCTGCAGGATATCTCGCTGCTGATCCGTGCGGTGCACGACGTGCTCGCCGCGGTGGATCAGAAATCCGGGGAAACCCTCAACCCTCAAAGCGTTGGAACCGCATGAAATATCTGCACACGATGATCCGCGTCGCCGATCCCGAGGCGACGATCCGCTTCTTCGAGGTACTCGGCCTCAGGGAGGTCCGGCGGATGGAGAATCAGGCCGGTCGCTTCACCCTGATCTTCCTCGCGACGCCCGAGGAGATGAAGGGGCCCGGTCAGCGCGCGGACGCCGAGGTCGAGCTGACCTATAACTGGCCGGCAGAGGACGGCAGCGCGCCCGAAACCTATAGCGGCGGCCGGAACTTCGGCCATCTCGCCTATCGCGTCGACAATATCTACGAGACCTGCCAGCGGCTGATGGACCATGGCTACACCATCCATCGCCCGCCGCGTGACGGTCACATGGCGTTCGTGAAGACGCCGGACGGCATATCGATCGAACTGTTGCAGGACGGCCAGCTCGCCCCCGCAGAGCCCTGGGCGTCGATGCCGAACACCGGCAGCTGGTAGAGGCGATGCCGGCGCTCGAGATCATCGCCGTGCCGGTCCTGGCGGACAATTACGCCTGGCTCCTCTTCGATCCGCAGACCGAGGAGGTCGCGGTGGTCGATCCCGGCGAGGCCGGGCCGGTCCTCGACGCCGCAAAGGCGCGGGGCTGGACGGTGTCGCAGGTGTGGACGACCCACTGGCATCCCGATCATACCGGCGGCAATGCGGACATGAAGGCGGCCGGGGCGACGATCACGGGACCGGCCGCCGAGCGCGACCGTATCCCCACGCTCGACACCCTGATCGGCGAGGGCGACGTGGTGCGGATCGGCCATCATACCGCGCAGGTCTGGGCCGTTCCCGGCCACACCGCAGGGCATATCGCCTTCCACTTCGCCGAGGACGATGTGATCTTCACCGGCGATACGCTGTTCGCCATGGGCTGCGGCCGCCTGTTCGAAGGGACGCCCGAGCAGATGTGGCGCAACATGGAGCGGTTCGCGGCGCTGCCGGACGAGACCCGGGTCTATGGCGGCCACGAATATACCGCCGCCAACGCCCGCTTCGCCGCGCATGTCGACCCGGACAATGCCGCCATCGCCGATCGCCGCGTCGAGGTGGATCGGCTGCGCGCGCGCGACCAGCCGACGCTGCCGACCACCATCGGTCAGGAGCGCGCGACCAATCCGTTCCTGCGCGCCGGCTCCGCCGAGCGCCTGGGCGCGTTGCGAGCGCAGAAGGACGGATTTCGAGGATGAAGGACAGGAGAGCTCCGATGCGTATCGCCGTGATCGCGACTTGCTTGCTCGTGGCGGGTTGCGCCGCAGGCGGGGCGCCATCCTCCAGCCGGGCGGCGGGCGACCCGGTCTCCTACGACAGCAAGCGCCGGCTGTCCGACGCGCTCAAGGGCCTCACCCCCGGCCAACCGCAGACCTGCCTGCCGCTCGGCCGGTCGCCGTCGAGTGAGTCGTTCGGCAGCACGGTCCTCTACCGCTTCGGCCGCAACGAGGTGTGGCGCAACGATACGGGTCCGGGTTGCGAGCGCATGGGCCAGAATGGCGACGTGATGGTCGTCCGGACGCCGATCGGTCGCTTCTGTCGCGGCGACATCGTCCAGCTGGTCGACCGGGTCAGCGGCTTCCCGAGCGGCAGTTGTGCGTTCGGCGACTTCATTCCATACCGGCGGGCGAAATGACCCGCGCGCTCTGGATCCTCCCCGCCGCCGTGCTGCTCGCCGCGCCCTTGACCGCGCGGACGCAGCGCGATCCCTTCGCCGGACGGGTGGCGGGCACGCCGCAGCAATGCATCCCGGTGTCGCAGACCCAGGGCGGCACGGTGATCGACCAGAACACCATCGTCTATGAGGGGCTGGGCGGCCGCAAATATCGGGTCAGCCCGATCGGCCCCTGCCCCTTCCTGCGGCCCATGACGATCCTGATCACCCAGATCTATGGCGGCCAGCTCTGCCGCAACGACCGGTTCCAGACGATCGAGCCCGGCATGACCATCCCGTCGGCCTATTGCCGGTTCGGCGAGTTCGTGCCGTACAGCAAGCCGAAGAAGCAGTAGAGTCGCCGGCAACGCTGAACGTCGCCCAGCGAAGGCTGGGACCTCGTGCGGCTCATGCCACGCTTGCCCGAAGAGATCCCAGCCTTCGCTGGGATGACGGGAGATATCGGTCCTGAATGCTCCCCGCCGTTCGTGCTGAGCTTGTCGAAGCACTGTTCTTCCCCCTCTACTTCAGGGGAGGGGCTAGGGATGGGGCGCTTCCACAGGCGCAAGGTCTTTGGGGAGACGCCCCACCCCAACCCCTCCCCTGAAGGGGAGGGGCTTTCCGTGACCAGCAGATCGGACACCAGCACAAGCAGGCGCCCCCCCTCCGTTCGTGCTGAGCCTGTCGAAGCACCGTTCTTCTCTTTCCGGAGCGCCATCTCTTGAGGAAGAAGTGCAGTGCTTCGACAAGCTCAGCACGAACGGTCGAGATCAGGCGGTCACCATTCCGGCCCTGCCTTCACAACACGAACCGGCTGAGATCCGCATTCCGCGCGATGCCGGAGAGCTGCTTCTCCACATAGGCCGCGTCGATCGTCAGCGTGGACCCGCCGCGATCCTCCGCGTCGAAGCTCACTTCCTCGAGCAGCTTCTCCATCACCGTCTGCAACCGGCGGGCGCCGATATTTTCCACCTGCCCGTTCACCTCGGCGGCGATCTTCGCCACCGCGGCGATGCCGTCCTCGGCGAAGGCGATCTCCACCCCCTCGGTCGCCAGCAGCGCGCGATATTGCGCGGGCAGCGAGGCCTTGGTGTCGGAGAGGATCGCGACGAAATCCGCCTCGGTCAGGCCCTTCAGCTCGACCCGGATCGGCAGGCGGCCCTGAAGCTCGGGCAGCAGGTCGCTCGGCTTGGCGACGTGGAAGGCACCGCTCGCGATGAAGAGGACATGGTCGGTCTTCATCGGCCCGTATTTGGTCGCGACCGTCGTCCCCTCGATCAGCGGCAGCAGGTCGCGCTGCACGCCCTCGCGGCTGACCGATCCGCCGCGCACGTCGCTGACCGCGATCTTGTCGATCTCGTCGAGAAAGACGATGCCGTTCGCCTCCGCATCCGCCAGCGCGGTGCGGTTGACGTCGTCCTGATCCAGCCGCTTGTCCGCCTCCTCCTCGACCAGCTTGTCCCACGCCGCACGCACGTTGAGCTTGCGCCGCTTGAGCGGCTGGCCGCCGCCGAACGACTTCATCATCTCGGTCAGGTTGATCATCTGCGGCGCACCGCCCGGCACGTCGAACGGCATGGAGGGCGCCTGCTCGACCTCGATCTCGATCTCGGTCTGGTCGAGATGGCCGTCGCGGAAGCGCTGGCGGAAGCTCTCGCGCGTCGCCTGGCTCGCATCCTTGCCGACCAGCGCGTCGAGCAGCCGGGCGAGCGCCGCCTCCTCCGCCTTGTCCTTCACGGCGGTGCGACGACGTTCCTTCTCCAGCCGGATCGCCTCCTCGACCAGGTCGCGCGCGATCTGCTCGACATCGCGGCCGACATAGCCGACCTCGGTGAACTTGGTGGCCTCCACCTTCACGAACGGCGCATCCGCCAGCTTGGCGAGGCGGCGGCTGATCTCGGTCTTGCCGCAGCCGGTCGGGCCGATCATGAGGATGTTCTTGGGGCTCACCTCGTCGCGCAGATCGGGCGAGAGCTGCTGGCGCCGCCAGCGATTGCGCAGCGCCACCGCGACCGCCCGCTTGGCGTCCTGCTGCCCGATGATGTGCGCGTCGAGCGCCGCGACGATGGCCTTGGGGGTCAGGGAGTTGTTCATAAAACCTCGTCATCCCGGCGAAGGCCGGGATCTCGTGCCGCAGGAGCGGACGTCGTTACGGAAAGACCCCAGCCTGCGCTGGGGTGACGCTGGGTCAAGAAGCCGCGTCCAGCGTCTCGATCGTCAGCCGGTCGTTGGTGTAGACGCAGACCTCCGCCGCGATCGCCATCGCCTTGCGCGCGATGGTCTCGGCATCGCTCTCATAGTCGACCAGCGCCTTGGCCGCGGCGAGCGCATAATTGCCGCCCGATCCGATCGCGGCGACGCCGGCTTCCGGCTCGAGCACGTCGCCATTGCCGGTCAGGATCAGCGTCACGTCCTTGTCGGCGACGATCATCATCGCCTCCAGGTTGCGCAGGAACTTGTCGGTGCGCCAGTCCTTCGCCAGCTCGACCGCGGCGCGCAGCAATTGGCCCTGATGCTGCTCCAGCTTGCGCTCCAGCCGCTCGAACAGCGTGAAGGCATCGGCCGTCGCCCCGGCGAAGCCGCCGATGACGCTGCCGTCGCCCAGCCGCCGCACCTTGCGCGCATTGGGTTTCATCACGGTCTGGCCCATCGAGACCTGACCATCGCCCGCCACGACGACCTTGCCGCCGCGCCGGACCGAACAAATCGTGGTGCCGTGCCATGTCGGCATGGCGCTGTCGTTCCCGCTCATGCGCGCCGATGTAGGCGCGCGCCGCCGCGGGTCAATCTCACCCGGCCAGCTTGTCGACCTTGGTCTTGAGCGAGGCGAGCTCCGCCTTCAGCGCGGCGATCTGATCGTCCTTGCTGCTTTCCGCCGCGACGGGGGCCGTCGTCGTCGGAGCCGACGGGGTGGCGGCACCCGCCGCGGCTGCGGCCGGCTTGAAGGCGCTGGTCGCGGCATCGATCATCGCCATGTTGCGGCGCGCGATCTCGGCGAAGGGCGAGCCGGCAAAGGCATCCTCGACGGCCGAGCGGAACTGCTCCTGGTTGCGGCGGAAGCTGTTCATCGACGCCTCCAGATAGCCGGGCACCATGGCCTGCATCGAGTCGCCGTACATGGAGATCAGCTGGCGCAGGAAGCTGACCGGCAGCATCGCCTGCCCGCGGCTCTCTTCCTCCATGATGATCTGGGTCAGCACATTGTGGGTGATGTCGTCGTCGGTCTTGGCGTCCACTACCTTGAAGTCGCGCCCTTCGCGGGTCATCGCCGCGAGATGCTCGAGCGTGATGTAGGACGAGGTTTCGGTATTGTAGAGACGACGGTTGGCGTACTTCTTGATGATGACGCTGCCACCAGCATTGTGCTTCTTCATGGCTCCCCCCGGTGCGATCCACCTTTATGTCGATGAACCAGCCTACTACGCCGCTTGACGCGCCGCAACATGCGCCAAGGCCCCTACCCCTGTTCCTTTCGATGCTGCGCAGCGAGACCGCAGCAACACCGGACCGACTGAGCGCTGCGCTGCGCGGCCTTGCCGCCTATCAGGCTGCCGGGCGCGAGCCCCCGCCCCCTTCGCTGCCGCTATGCCGCACGCACGGACAGGCCCGGCTGACCGGGCTTGGCGGAGGGGGCCGGCCGGTCGTGCTCATCCCCTCGCTGATCAATCCGTCCACCATCCTCGACCTGTCGGAGGACGTGTCGCTGCTGCGCTGGCTGTCGACAGAGGGATGGCAGGCCTGGCTTCTCGACTGGGGTGTTCCGACCCCGGACGAGCGCGGCCGCGACATCATCGGCCATGTCGAAACGCTGCTCGTCCCGCTTCTCGCAGGGTTCGAGCGACCGCCGGTCGCGATCGGCTATTGCCTGGGTGGCACGATCGCCTGGGCGGCGGCCGCACGCCTGCCGCTTGCCGGCGTGGCGACGATCGCCGCGCCATGGCGGTTCTCGGGCTATGGGGACGGACGCGCGGCGATGGTCGATCTCTGGCAAGGCGCAAAGCCGTCCGCCGAGGCGCTGGGGCTGGTGCCCATGGAGGTGTTGCAGGCGGGCTTCTGGCGGCTCGATCCGAAGCGGACCGTCGACAAATATGTCGCCTTCGCCGATCTGGCCCCCAACGGTGCGGAGGCGCGCGCCTTCGTCCGCCTCGAGGACTGGGCCAATGCCGGTGCGCCGCTGACCTATGCCGCCGGCCGCGAGCTGTTCGAGGATCTGGTCGCGGCCGATCGGCCGGGTTGCGGCAGCTGGTCGTGCCATCCCGCCACCCTCCCCTGCCCGACGGTGGAATTCGTCTCGACCACCGACCGTATCGTGCCGGCCGCGACCGCGGCGGGCCTGGCCGACCGGCGCGACGTGCAGGCGGGCCATGTCGGCATGATCGTCGGGCGGCAGCGCCATCGGCTCTGGCAGGCGCTCCACGACTGGATCGCAGCGCTGCCAGCGACTAGATAGGCGACGAGCATTTCCCCCGGAGAGGACGCCCCCATGACCAGCCCCACCGATGTCGTCATCATCGCCGCCAAGCGCACGCCCGTCGGCAGCTTCCTCGGCGCCTTCGGCTCGACCCCTGCGCACGAACTCGGCCGGGTCGCGATCGAGGCGGCGCTCGAACAGGCGGGCGTGAAGGGCGAGGAGGTGTCGGAGGTGATCCTCGGTCAGGTCCTCACCGCCGCACAGGGCCAGAACCCGGCGCGTCAGGCGTCGATGGCCGCCGGCGTCCCCAAGGAGGTACCGGCCTGGGGCGTGAACCAGGTGTGCGGCTCGGGCCTGCGCGCGGTCGCGCTGGCGGCGCAGGCGGTCGCGACCGGCGACGCGCAGATCGTCGTGGCGGGCGGTCAGGAGTCGATGTCGCTCAGCCCGCACGCGCAGACGATGCGCGGCGGCACCAAGATGGGGAATGTCAGCCTCGTCGACACCATGGTGCATGACGGCCTGACCGACGTCTTCAACGGCTATCACATGGGCATTACCGCCGAGAATCTGGCGGAACAATATCAGGTCACCCGCGACGACCAGGACAGCTTCTCGGTCCGCTCGCAGAACCTTGCCGAGAAGGCGCGCGCCGAGGGTCGCTTCCGGGACGAGATCGCCCCCGTGACCGTCAAGGGGCGCAAGGGCGACACCATCGTCGCCGACGACGAATATATCCGTGCGGGCGCGACGCTGGAGAGCGTGTCCGGCGTACGCCCCGCCTTCAAGAAGGACGGCACCGTCACCGCGGCCAATGCCTCGGGCCTCAACGACGGCGCCGCCGCGATCGTCATCACCACGCGCGAGGAAGCCGAAAAGCGCGGCGCGCCGATCCTGGCGACGATCCGCAGCTGGGCGTCGGCCGGCGTCGACCCGTCGGTGATGGGCATCGGCCCCGTCCCCGCGACCCGCCGCGCGCTGGAGAAAGCCGGCTGGCGCGTCGCCGATCTCGACCTGATCGAGGCGAACGAGGCCTTCGCCGCCCAGGCGCTGTCGGTGGGCAAGGAACTCGGCTGGGACGCCGACAAGGTCAACGTCAACGGCGGTGCCATCGCGATCGGCCATCCGATCGGCGCCAGCGGCGCCCGCGTCCTGACGACGCTGATCTACGAGATGCAGAAGCGCGACGCGAAGAAGGGCCTCGCGACCCTGTGCATCGGCGGCGGCATGGGCATCGCCATGTGTCTCGAGCGGTAGAACTTAGCATATGTCAGAGATGCTGCTGGATTGTGACAATCTGTCACATTCACGCAACACCGGATTTTGAAAACATCTGTAGTCATTTATGAACTTCAGATGAACCATTGTTCACGAACTCCGAGCCGTGTTCTCTCCCGTGAATGGCAATCGTGCCGTTCACGGGGGTTATTGGATGCGTTCGAAATTCCGTCATCTTGCTAGCGCGACCGCACTCACGGGATCGCTGTTCCTGACGGTTCAGGCTTGGGCACAGACCTCTGAAACGTTGCCGCCGGCGCAATCGGCTGGCCTGACGCCGACCGGGCAGGATCCTGCGGCAATCGGCGCGGATGGCGAGCCGGAGACCGACGGGGTGATCACCGTCACCGGCTCCCGCATTCCGCGGCCGGAGAGCGACGGGATCCTACCCGGCATCCAGATCGATTCTGCGCAGATCCGGGCACGCGGCTTCACCAATGCGCTCGACGCCCTGAACGACAATCCGCTCACCGGGCCGGGCGCCAGCTTCAATGGCAACAATGGCGGCCAGACGGCCAGCCTTGGCCGTGCCTTCGTCGACCTCCTCGATTTGGGAACGCAGCGCACTCTGACGCTGGTCAACGGCCGCCGCTTCGTGTCGGGCAATTCGGCATCGCTGTTCGTCGAGGGCAATGCGACGGGCAGTCAGGTCGACACCAATGTCATCCCCACCTCGCTCGTCCAGCGGATCGACGTGCTCACCGTCGGCGGCGCCGCCGCCTATGGCTCCGATGCGATCGCCGGGGTGGTGAACTATATCCTGCGCGACGATTATGAAGGTTCGGAAGTCCGGGCACTGGCGGGCCTTTCGTCGCGTGGCGACGCCGGGGTCCAGCAGACCAACATCGTATGGGGCAAGAATTTCGCCGGCGGCCGGGGCAACATCACCCTTGCCGCGGAATATACGCATCTCGACGGTCTACAGGCGGACAGCCGCAGCTTCCGCCTCGCACGCCCGAACACGATCACGAACTATGCCAGCGGCGGCGCCCGCAACCCCAACTTCTCGCCGAACGGCACCATCGTCAACGTGCAGGCCAACAACAACGGCGCCTTTCTGCGGACATCGGACGACCTGATCCCCAGCACTGCCTTTGGCCAGGGCTTCATCAATCAAACGCTGAGCTTCAACGGCACCATCCTGAACGTATTGGGCGCTCCCACCCGTGCGCTCTACACGCCGGACGCGAACGGCTTTCTCCTCTTCGCAAACGGTATCGGCCAGCCGTCGATCACCAACTTCACGACCGGAGTGCAGCTGGTACAGGGAACGCCCGGATCGACGCTGACCGGGTTGGGACTGAGCGGAAACGGTCTCAACGGACGGACGACCGCGGCCACCAACCTGCCCATCACGACCTTCGCCCCGACCGCATTGCCGAGCGGCGTGACTCCGGCTCAGGTCTTCGCGCAGTTCGGCGTGACGCCGCCCGCCGGCGTCACCGGAACCCCGCTGACCACGCTGGCGATCAACGTGCTCCAGGCTAATCGTCCGACCGCACGTGAGTTCTTCGCGGCAAACCCGAACGTCAATATCAATGCGTTCCTCGGCACCTTCATCCCGAACCTCCCACGCATCGCCAATACGGACACGACGCTCGTCACCGTGCGCTCGAATGCCAACGGCGGTACGGTGCAGGTACCGCTCAATCAGGTTCTGCCCTATATCGCCGTCCCACTGGAATTCACGCCCGACGGGCAGGTCCGCAACTACACCGCCGTCAGCGGTTTCAACCCGACCTCGCAGGGCACGCTGTCGCAATCACCCGGTTCGAACGGCGGCTTTTCACGTTCGATCGAGAACATCGTCGTGCGCGTCCAGCAGGACCGGTATGTTTCCAATCTGATCGGCAAGTTCGACGTCACCGACGAGGTCACGGCGTTCACCGAGAACTTCTTCACCCGGACGAAGTCCGTGGCCCTGCGGAACAGCCCCAGCCAGAACTTCATCACCTCGACCGCCGAGAACGCCGCGCTCGTTCTGAACGTGAACAACCCCTATCTCGACTCCTCTGATCGCAGCGCTCTCAACGGGGTGGGCATCAACTCGGCGACGCGCGGCGGCTATTTCACCCTGACGCGGCAAAATCAGGACATCTTCGGCGACAATCCCGTCACCTCTACGGACGAGACCTATCGGCTGCTGGTGGGCGCGAAGTCCAAATTTGAAGCCCTCGGGCGTCAGTGGAATGCCGAGATCTCCGCGGCGTATGGCCGCTCGACTTCGGTCGTCCGGTCGACGCAGATCAACGACATCGAATATCAGCTCGCCCTTGACGCGGTCGATGAGGGTCAGGCGCTGCGCGGCGTGGCGAACGGCAACATCGTCTGTCGGGCGCAGCTCTTCCCGAACCAGTATATCGGCTATAGTCCGCTCGGCATCTCGGCCAATCTGACCCGCCAGCCCGGCGCCGGCGGGTTGCCGACCGAGGTCGTGGTCCAGCCGCGCATCACAGCCGACCAGATCGCCGCATGCCGACCGCTCAATCCGTTCGGCTACAACCAGATGTCCGAAGCGTCCAAGGCCTATGTTCGCCAGAACAACGTCTTCAGGAACGTGTCGCAACAGACGGTGCTCCAGGCGTTCTTTGGTGGATCGCCTTTCCGGCTGCCCGCTGGCGACCTCAGCTTCTCGATCAACGGCGAGTATCGAAAGGAACAGCTCGCCTACAAGACCGACCTGCTGAACCAGCTTGGCCGTGGCCGCTCGGCGCCGTCGGCCAATACTTCGGGCCAGACCGAGACTTACGAGGTCGGTGCCGAGCTACTCGTGCCGATAACGGGGCCGGACTTCCTGCCGTTCCTCGGCCGGCTGGAGTTCCAGCCGGCGGTCAGGACCTCGCAGCAGAGTGGGCGTGCAGCGACCTACCGCAATCTTGCCGGACAGATCGTCGAGCCGCGCGCAAACGGCGACGCGAACACGATTTACAGCCTGGCGGGTACTTGGGCCCCGATCCGCGATATCCTGGTCCGCGGCAACTACACGCGATCGGTCCGTAACCCTTCGGTGGTCGAGCTCTTCCTGGGCGGCCAGCCGTCCTTCACCACCCCCATCGACTACTGCTCGCCCGCAAACATCGATCTTGGCCTGCAGGCGACGGCCCGCCGCCAGAACTGCGTTGCCGACGTGATCCGTCGCGGTGTCGTTTTCAACGGCCAGACGATCACGACGAGCGATGTCGCAACCCAGTTCCTCGCTCAATATGTTCCATTGGGTCAGGGCCTCCAGGGAAGCTTCGCCGGTGCGCCGACCCTTCAGCCCGAGAAGGGCAAGAGCTGGACCGTTGGCACCATCCTGACGCCGCGCTTCATTCCTGGTTTGGAGCTGAACTTCGACTATATCAGCCTCGATCTGTCCAACATCATTTCCCCGACAACGCTCGCTACGGCAGTGCAGTTCTGCTACGACAGCTCGACCTTCCCCAACACGGCACCTCAGACGGGCGCAAATACCTGCGACTTCTTCTCGCGCGGGACCGATTTCCAGATTCAGAACGGTTTCGCCTCGGGATTTATCAACCTGTCCGCGACACAAGTCCGTGCGATGCTGATCGGCGCGCGATATGGCTTCGACCTGCCCAAGGATTGGGGTCGCCTGAACTTCAAGGCAACCGCCTATCACCTGGTGCGCTACACCTCCTCCGCAGCGGGCGACTTTACCGACGCGCAGGAATCGGCTGGCACCTATGATCGCCCGCAATGGCGTACGCAGCTCATCACCCGCTACGAGAATGGCCCGTTCTACACGCAGTTGACCTGGAACTGGCGTGATCGCACGCGCCTCTTCTCGTCGGGCCAGCCGGCGACGATCGAGGTCGCCAATCTCGTCGTCTATCCGCGTCTCAATACCTTTGACTACGTTATCGGCACGGATATCGGTGAGAACTTCAACATCCAGTTCGTGGTCAACAATATCACGGACAAGAATTATATCGGCGACCTCGGCTACTATAACAGCCCGAATGTCGGCTATTACGATCAGATTGGCCGCCGTTTCCAAGTCGCGGTCCAAGCCAAGTTCTAACGCGACGATCGTCTCGAAGGGCTGCCCACGGGCAGCCCTTCTCGTTGCTCAGGACGGGCGCTGCACCGGCACCAGGAGCCGCCGGTCACCCACCTTGATGTCGGCGAAGTCGACGCCGTAGAGCTGCGCGGCGCTCTCGATGGTCAGGACCGTTTCACAAGGCCCGGCCGCAACGACCTGCCCCTCCTTCATCAGCACCACATCGTCGGCCGCGAGGGCGACTTGCGGCAGGTCGTGGAGAACGACCACCACGCCCGCCCCGCCCGCTGCGATTCCGCGCAGCCGGCCGAGCATATCGAGGGCGTGCGCGGGATCGAGGCTGGCGAGCGGTTCGTCGACGAGCATCCATTGCGGCGTGCCGGCGAGCACGCGGGCCAGCAGGACGCGCGAACGCTCGCCGCCGGACAGCGCGCCGACCGGACGGTCGGCGAAGCCCGCCACCCCCGTCGCCGCCATGGCAATGCCGATCGCGTCCGGATCGCGGTCGCCGTGGGGCAGGCGACCGAGCGTTACGACCTCGTCCACCCGCATGTCCCAATGGACGATCGCGTCCTGCGGCAGATAGCCGATCCTACGCGCCCGCTCGCGGGCCGGCATCGTCGCCACCGCCACCCCGTCGAGCGTGACGTCGCCCTGATGCGTCAGCAGCCCCGCCATGGCCTGGAGCAGCGAAGACTTGCCCGCGCCGTTCGGTCCGAGGATCACAGTCACGCGGCCCGGCATCAGGGCGAGCGAGACATCCTCCACGACGACATGCCGGCCGCGGCACACCGTGACCCGGTCCAGCGTCAGCGCCATCCCGTCCTCCGCGATCCGAGCAGCAGCATGAGGAAGAAGGGCGCCCCGATCATCGCCATCGCCACGCCCAGCCGCACCTCGCCGGCGCCCGGGGCGAGCCGCACGAGGCTGTCCGCCGCCAGGAGCAGGGCGCCGCCGCCGAGCGCCGAGGGCAGCAGCAGCGCCGCGGGTCGGTGCCCGAAGACCGGGCGCAGCAGATGCGGCACGACCAGCCCGACGAAACCGATGACCCCGGTCGCCGCCACCCCCGCGCCCACTGCCAGCCCGGTTCCCGCCACGACCAGCAGGCGGACGCGTCCCGGACGGATCCCCAGCGAGCGCGCGGCCGGCTCGCCGAGCGCCAGGGCGTCGAGCGCCGGCGCCGTCAGCGCCAGCAACAGCCCGCCCGCTGCCATGGCCGGCAGAGCGCGGGCGACGTCGGGCCAGCTGCGATCGGTCAGCGCCCCCATCAGCCAGTCCATGACCTCGGCCACGGCATAGGGATTGGGTGCGATGGATATCAGGAAGGCGGTCAGGGCGCCGCCCAGGCTGGCCAGCACCGTTCCGGCGAGGACGAAGGTCACCGTCGAATCCGAACGCCAGGTCAGCGCGGCGAGAAGCGCCATCGCCGCCGCCGCGCCCAGGATGGCGGCGGCAAAGACTGCACCACCGCTCGCCGACCCGGCGATGATCGCAGCCACCGCGCCCAGCGCCGCGGCGGACGAAACGCCGACCACGCCCGGATCGGCGAGCGGATTGCGCAGATAGCCCTGCAGCACCGCGCCCGACAGGCCGAGCGACGCTCCCAGCGCGGCGCCCAGCACGGCACGCGGCAGGCGCAGTTCGAGGACGATCCACCAGCGCGGATCGTCACTGCCCCAGGCCGAGAGAGGCACCCAAGCCTTGCCGCACATCAGCGAGCCCGCGAACAGCAGCGCGACCAGCAGGGTCAGCAGCAGGATCTTGGCCCCGCGGCTCATCGTCCCATGCCTTGCCGGATCGCGGCCAGGCGGCGGAGCGCCGGCACCATCACCGGCCCGCCGCAATTGACCAGCGAACGGGGCAGCCGCGCCTCGGGCACCCCGGGAAGCAGGCGTCGCCGCAGCATCGCCGCGCGGCCGCCCCCCGGCGCGATCACCACCGCCGGCGGCGCGCCGACGATCTGCTCGGCCGGCAGCCGCCCGGTGAAGCTCAGGCCGTAGCGCGCCGCGGCATTGCGGAAGCCGACATGCGTCATCATCGCATCGAGCAGCGTGCCCGAGCCGGTCGCCAGATCGCCGGCGATGTAGAGCAGCGCGCTCGGCCCGGCCGGCGCCCGCGTCGCCGCCAGGGTCCGGTCGATCCGGGCGACCATCCGCTCTCCCGCCGCCGTCGCTCCGACGGCGCGGGCGAGATCGCGCACCTGCGCGCGGCTGGCCTCGATCGTCTGCGGCGCGTCGAGATAGAGGGTCTTCAGCCCCGCCCGCGCAAACGCCTCGCGCGTCGCGACCGGCGTGAAGCTGGATGCGACGACGAGATCCGGGGACAGGGTGAGCACTTCCTCCGCTGTGCCGGCCGTCGCGCGGAAGCGGCGGGCGACGGCGAGCGATATCGAGGTCGCGCCCTCATCCTGCGAATAATGGCTGATTGCCGCGATCCGCGATGGCGGCAGCAGCCGGACCAGCATCGCGTCGGCGCAGGGATTGGTGGAGACGATCCCCCCGCCCCCCGCTGCCCCGTGCGGCGAACAGCCGGCGAGCAGCAGGAGGGGAAGGATCGAACGCATCAGCCCAGTCTCACCCGAACGCCCGCATAGGCGGCACGACCATAGGTGCCATAGCCGGATACCGTCTGATACCGCGCGTCGAACAGGTTCTCGACACGGCCATAGAGCGCCAGTCGCGGCCCGATCGGAAGCTCCGCTCGCACGCCGGCCAGCACATAGCCGTCCAGCCGCACCGTATTGGCGGCATTGTCGAAGCTGTCGCCGACCACCGACACGGTGGATCCGAGCGCGAGGCCGAAGGGCGCCTGCCAGTCGACGTTCAGGTTCACGGCGTCCTGCGGCCGGCGCGCCAGCAGCTTGCCAAAATCGGCCCCGGCCTGGCGGTTGCGCGCGTTGGTGCGCGTATAGTTGAGCGAGACGTCGAGCGTGTCGACCGGTCGCAGCGCGACGACCGCCTCGAAACCGTCGGCACGGGTGCGCTGGATATTGTCGTACACGCCGTAGAGCCGGTCGACGCAGATCGAACCGGCCGTCGCCTGTTCGGCCTGGGAGCAGGACCGGAAGACGATCTGGTTGCGCGACACGCGGTTGAAGTAGGTGACGCCGATCCGCGCCCGCCCGTCGAGCAACGCCTGCTCGACGCCCGCATCGAAGCTGCGGGCGGTCTCCGGATCGAGGGTGACGTTCCCATAGGCCGAGTAGAGCTGGTAGAGAGTAGGCGCCTTGAAACCTTCGCCATAGCTGGCGCGGAGGGTCGTCCCGCCGTCGAGCGCGAGCGCCGCATCCGCGCCGAAGGTCGTCCGGCCGCCGAAGCGCCGGTGATCGTCGTGGCGCACCCCGCCGGTCAGGGTCAGCTGGCGGACCGGCTGGACGATCAGTTCGCCGTAAACGCTGGTGATGCCCGTGCGCTGCTCCGGGCCGCCATCGGTGTACCGGCTGTTCTCGTGCTCCGCGCCGGCGATCAGGCGGACCGGATCGGCGATCCGGAAATCGCCCTGATATTCGTAGCGCTCCGACCGGCCGCGCCCGAAGAAGGACGGGTCCGCGCCAAAGGCGGGCTCGTAATTGTCGCGATTGATGTCGGCGATGGTAAAGGCGATCCGGTTCCGCAGCCGCCCTCCGGCCAGATCGGCATGGGCGCCGGCATAGCCGTAGATCTCCTGAGTAGTGGAATAGTCGCTGGTGTCGGCGAAGCTGTAGTTCGGCGGCGGATAGCCGTCGAGGCCGGCGCGGCTGTGCGCATACCAGCCGCGCAGGTCGATGCCGATCCCCGGCGCGAGCTCCAGCCCGAGCCGGCCGTTCGCGCCATATTGGCGATAGCCGTCACGCTCGGCACCATCGGCCGCGGCGGAGATGCCGTCGGTCCGCAGGTAGCCGCCCGTGAGCGAACCGGAGAGCGCGCCCGTGCCGCCCGCCACGCCGGCGCTCGCGAACACCTGGTCCGCATAGCCATATTCGGCGTTGGCGCGCGCCGAGAAGCCCTCGGTGGGCGTGCGGGTCATGATGTTGACGACGCCGCCGATCGCCTGGCTGCCCCAGGGCACGGAATTGGGACCGCGCAGCACCTCGATCCGCTCGACCGAGGAGGAGAGAAGGTTGGCGAAGTCGAACCCGCCGCCGGTCGACGACGGGTCGTTGACCCGCACCCCGTCGATCACGACCAGCGTCTGGTCGCCCTCGGCGCCGCGCAGCCGGACCGCGGTAAGGCCGCCGACCGAGCCGTTGCGCGTCACGCTGACGCCCGGTGTCGTGGCGAGCAGGTCGGACACCACCACCGTCTGCCGCCGCTCGATCTCGGCGCGGTCGATCACGGTGATGGCCTGACCGACCTCGTCGCGCGACTGTTCGGCGCGGGCGGCGGTGACGACGATCTGGCTGTCGTCGGTCTGCGGCTGGTCCAGGCTTTGCGCGGCGGCGGGTCCGGCGATCAGGGCAGCGCAGGCTGCCGACAGGTAGAGAATCTTCAACATCGAACACGTCCTCATGACGGCCGCCGCGCACCATGCGCGAAAGGCCCTTGGGGCGTCGCTCGCTCGAGGAATAAGCCTCGTCCGCGCCGGTACTCCCGCCGGTGCGATGGATCGACCGTGACCGGCAGGTCTCCTGGCTCCCGGGTCGTCGCATGCCGCCCTGCCTTCCCGGTTTCCCAGTGGCGTCGTCGGGCGGCGGCTCGCCGGTTACAGTTGCGGGAACAGCGCCGGTCTCGCACCGGCTTCCCTTTTCATCCGCCTCCCGGCGGAACCTGTCACGGCGCGGCGGTTAGCCGCGGGGCGAGGGAAGGTCAATGATGCCGGAGCACCCGCCCGTCAGCTGCCCTTGCGCCCGATCGCCTCGACCCGCGCCGCCAGCTCCTCGCGCACGCTGGGCGACACGAACTTGGCGACGTCGCCGCCATAGAGGGCGATCTCCTTGACGAGCCGGCTGGCGATCGGCTGCAACGCCACGTCCGCCATCAGGAAGACGGTCTCGACATGGCGGTTGAGCTGCTGGTTCATGCCCGCCATCTGATACTCATATTCGAAGTCCGCGACCGCGCGCAGCCCGCGCACGATCATGCTCGCGCCCTCGCGCGTGGCGAAGTCCATCAGCAGAGAATCGAAGGCGACCACATCGATCGCCCCGCCGATCTCCGCCACCTCGCGCCGCACCGTCGCCATCCGCTCCTCGAGCGTGAACATCGGCGACTTGGAGGGATTGGTCGTCACCCCGATCACCAGCCGGTCGACCAGCTTCGCGCCGCGGCGGATGATGTCCATATGCCCCAGGGTCAGGGGGTCGAATGTGCCGGGATAGACCCCGATGCGCTGGGTCATGCCGCTGCTCGTGATGAATTACGGGATTGCGTCGTCAGCCGGTCGCGACGAGAGTCGAGCCGAAACCCCTTCCCGTCGTCCCCGCGCAGGCGGGGATCCAGACGCGCGGGAGCCTTCCGCATCTCCCGCAACGCCAGAGGATCTGGATCCCCGCCTGCGCGGGGATGACGGAAAAGAAAGCGAGGGAAACATGGCCCGCAACGCCGCGTCCAGACGCCTTGCGTCGCCAGCCCACCGACACCACTTCCAACCCTCACCGGTCCCGCTCCACCACATACCGCGCCACGGCGCGCAATACCTCGGCTTCGCGGCCGTAGCTGCGCAGGTGGTCGATCGCCTGATCGACCAGCATCCGGCACTGCTCGCGTGCCCGATCCACCCCGAGCAGCGACAGGAACGTCTCCTTGCCCGCCTCACCGTCCTTGCGCAGCTTCTTGCCGGCCAGCGCCTCGTCGCCTTCCGCATCGAGCAGGTCGTCGGCGATCTGGAAGGCGAGCCCGATGTCGCGCGCATAGCCGCGCAGATGCAGTCGACCTTCCGGCGGAACGCGACCCAGGATCGCGCCCGCCTCCACCGCCGCGCAGATCAGCGCGCCGGTCTTCATCTGCTGCAGCCGCGTGACGGTCGGCAGGTCGAAGCGCGAGCGCTCCGCCTCCAGGTCCATCATCTGCCCGCCCGCCATCCCCGACGGGCCGGAGGCGCGGGCGAGATCGAGCACGAGCTCGCTGCGCACGAAGGGATCGGGATGCGTCTTCGGGTCCGCCAGGATCTCGAAGGCGAGCGCATGGAGGCAATCGCCCGCCAGGATCGCGGTCGCCTCGTCGAACGCCTTGTGCACGGTCGGCTTGCCGCGGCGCAGATCGTCGTCGTCCATCGCGGGCAGATCGTCGTGGATCAGCGAATAGACATGGATCGCCTCGATCGCGGTTCCCACCAGCACCGCGCAGTCGCGATCGACCTTGAACAGATCGGCCGTCGCCACCGTCAGCAGCGGACGCAACCGCTTGCCTCCGCCGATCGTGGCATGCCGCATCGCCCGGTAGAGCGAGGCGCGCGGATCGTCGGGCACGGACAGCAGCGCATCGAAGCGCCGGTCGACCGCGGCCGTGATCTCCGCCACCGCCTCGGCCAGCGTCTCCGACATGGCCCGCACCTCGCTGTCAGCCGGCGGCAAAGGGTCGCACCCCGGCCGGCTTGCCCTCCGCATCCAGCCGGATCGCCTCGATCCGCGCCTGCGCCGCATCGAGCCGCTCGGCACAGCGTGCGCGCAACCGGTCGCCGCGCTCGTAGAGGCGGATCGACTCGTCGAGCGTCGCATCGCCGCTCTCCAGCCGACCCACGATCCGCTCCAGTTCCTTCAGCGCGTCCTCGAACGAGAGGTCGTCGACGGGCGTTTCGGTGTCCATTCGGCCGCTATGCGACACGCATCGGCACGTGGCAAGGATACCCCAGGGTCGGCACGACGTTGTGGCCGCCATGTTCACCCCCATCAATCCTGCGACCGGCGAGGCCGGAACCCCCATCCCTGCCCTGACCGACGATGCGCTGGAGGCGCGGCTCGCCCGCGCGGCCGAAACCTTCGTCCGCTGGCGTACCAGCCGCCTTGACGAGCGCACCGCCCTGCTCGCCGCCATCGCCGACCGGTTCGAGCGTGACAAGCGCCGCCTGGCCGAGATCGCGGTGCGCGAGATGGGCAAGACGCTGAAGACCGCGACCGCCGAGGTCGAGAAGTGCGCCGCGGCCTTTCGCCACTATGCGCAAGCCGGGCCGTCGATGCTGGAAAGCCGCCGCTTCGAGACGCCGATGGGGCCCGCCACCGCCCGCTGGCTGCCGCTGGGCCCGGTGCTGGCGATCATGCCGTGGAACTTCCCCTATTGGCAGGTCGTGCGCTTCGCCGCGCCGACGATCATGGCGGGCAATGTCGGGCTGCTCAAACACGCCTCGCTGACGCAAGGGGTCGGTGCGGCGATCGAGGAGACGATCCGCGCCGCCGGCGCGCCGGACGGACTGTTCCAGAACCTCGCCATTCCTTCCAGCCGCGTCGATGCACTGATCCCAGACGACCGGATCGCGGCGGTGACGCTGACCGGCAGCGAAGGCGCGGGCATCAAGGTCGCAGAGGCTGCGGGCCGACAGCTGAAGAAGGTGGTGCTCGAACTCGGCGGCTCCGACCCCTTTATCGTCATGCCGTCCGCCGATCTCGACGCGGCGGCCAAGGCGGCGGTCGCGGCGCGTATCCAGAACACCGGCCAGTCGTGCATCTGCGCCAAGCGGATGATCGTCCACACCGATGTCTACGACGCCTTCATGGAGCGGTTCGAGGCCGGGATGCGGGCGGTCAGGGCTGGCGACCCGATGGCCGACGAGACCGATATGGGCCCGCTGTCGAGCGAGGAGCAGCGCCAGACCGTGCTCGACCAGCTCGCCCAGATCCGCGAGGCGGGCGGCCGACTGCTGTTCGGCGGAGAAGCGCTGCCGGGGCCGGGCGCCTTCATGTCGGCCGGCATCCTGGTCGACGTGCCGCCCGCCTCCGCCGCCGCGCAGGAGGAGCTGTTCGGCCCGATCGCCATGGTGTTCCGCGCACGGGATCTCGACGCGGCGATCGCGCTCGCCAATAACGTGCCGTTCGGCCTCGGCTCCTCGGTCTGGACCAACGACCCGGACGAACGCGAACGGTTCGAGCGGGACATCGCCGCCGGGATGACCGCGGTGAATCGCATGCTCTCCTCGACCCCGGAGGCGCCGTTCGGCGGGATCAAGAAGTCCGGTCACGGCCGCGAGCTGGGGCCTTATGGGCTGCACGAGTTCATGAACCTGAAGACGGTGTTCGGCTGAAGGGGACGGGCAGCGCTTGCGATCGCGCGCTGCCCCTACTCCGTTCGTGCTGAGCGAAGTCGGAACCTTGTTCTTCTGTCCACGCCGTGGGCGATCCACCCCTCACCCCTGCTCGCCCAACACCTCCTTCACCAGATCCTTGCGGCTGAGCTTGCCGATCATCGTCTTCGGCAGGCTCTCGCGCACCACCACGGTATCAACCCGCTCGTGCCGACCGAGCTGCGGGTTGAGCCAGCTTGCCAGCGCCGCGCCGTCGACCGCGGCGCCCTCCTCCAGCGTCACATAGGCGCGCGGCTGCTCGCCGCGATAGGCGTCGGGTATGCCGATCACCAACGCCTCCTTTACCGCCGGGTGGTGGTGGAGCACCGCCTCGATCTGGCTTGGAAAGACCTTGAAGCCGCTGACCGCGATCATGTCCTTCAGCCGGTCGACCACCCGGATGAACCCGTCCGCATCGATCGCCCCCACGTCGCCGGTGCGCAGCCAGCGTCGCCCGCCGGCATCGGTGACGAAGACCTGTGCATCCGCCTCGGGCCGGTTCCAGTAGCCCATCATGATCTGCGGCCCGGCGATCGCGATCTCGCCCGGTTCGCCGTCCGGCGCGGGACGCGTAGGATCCTCCTTGTCGAGCAGACGGATATCAGTGCCCGGCAGCGGCTGGCCGATCGTTCCCGAGCGCGCATGGCCGTCATAGGGATTGGACGAGACGACGCCCGAGCTTTCCGAAAGCCCGTATCCCTCGACCAGCGTCGCCCCGGTGACTGCCTGGAACCGCGTCTTGAGTTCCGCCGGCAGCGGCGCGCCGCCCGATACGCAGATCCGCAGCGAGGAGAAGTCGGTCCGCGGCGTCGCGGGATGATCGAGCAGCGCCTGATACATGGTCGGCACGCCGGGCATCGACGTCGCGCGCGTCCGGGCCAGCGCGGCGAGCACCTGTCCCGCGTCGAACCGCGGCAGCATCACGATCTCGCCCCCGGTCAGCACCGTGCGGTTGAGCACGCAGGTATTGGCGAAGACATGGAAGAGCGGCAGCACGCCCATGATCCGGTCGACCGACCGTCCCCGCTCGGGATCGAGGCTGGCGACCTGCTCGGCATTGGCGGCCAGATTGCGGTGCGACAGCATCGCGCCCTTGGGCGTGCCCGTCGTGCCGCCGGTATATTGGATCAGTGCGACGTCGCGTTCGGGATCGATGGCGGGTCGGCCGCAACCGCCATCGTTGGCGATCAGCTGCGAGAAGGCCATGACCCGCGGGTCCTGCGGCCGCACCGCCACTTCGCGCCGCCGCGTGAGGCGGTAGAGAATCGACTTGGCCGGCGGCAGCGCACCGGCCACCGACCCGACCACCAGCCGCTCGAGCGCGCTCTCCTCCAGCACCTTCAGCGCCGTCGGCAAAAGCGCGGTGGCCGACAGGGTGAACAGGAGGCGCGTTCCCGAGTCGGCGACCTGGTCGCACAGCTCCGCCGCCGTGTAGAGCGGGGAGAAGTTGACGACGGTCGCACCCAGCTTGAGGATGCCGTAATAGGCGGCGACATAGTGCGGGACGTTGGGCAGGAAGAGCCCGATCCGGTCGCCCCGTCCATATCCCAGGGCGGCCAGCCCGCAGGCGACGCGATCGGCGCCGTCGAGCGTCTCGCCATAGCTGTAGTGGCGACCCAGGAAGTCGATCAGCGGGGCATCGCGATTGACCCGTGCAGACGCCTCGAACAGGTCGACCATGGAGTGCGGATCGGGCGTCCAGTCCCACCGGACGGGATGGCGATAATGGTCGGCCCAGGCCAGCGCGCTGCTCATTGACACAGGTGTAAGCAAGGCGGGTACAAAGGCAATAGGGACGCGTCCGGCCGGATCAGGCCCGGGCTATTACGCCGCCATCGACAGGCTCGCGGCATCGCGCGCGCGGTCGCGTCCCGCCGCCTTGGCCGCGTAGAGGGCGCGGTCGGCCTGGCGGTAGAGGTCCTTCCAGTCGGTCTCGCGCAGCAGGGGCCCGGTGCAGCTGCCGATGCTCGTCGTCACCATCATGTCGAACGGCATCCGCGCCCCGCGCAGGGCATGGAGCAGCGCGTCGACATCCAGTCCCGTCGCGGCGTCGACCACGACGGCGAATTCCTCGCCGCCGATGCGCGCCACCAGCGCGTCCTCCGGGACGGCATCGGCCAATGTCCGGGCAAAGCTTCGCAGCACTTCGTCCCCGCCATCGTGTCCGATCGTCTCGTTGATGACCTTGAAATGGTCGAGATCGGCCAGCACCAGCAGCTGCGGCCGCTGCCGCCCGATCGCGCGATGGAGGAAGGCGCGGCGGTTGAGCAGCCCGGTCAGCGGATCGGCATCGGCCAGCGCGCGCGCCAGCATTTCCCGCTCGCGCGCCTCGTCCCGCTGATGCTGGAGGAGGCGCAGGCGATAGGCGATGCCGATGCCCGACAGCAGCGCCTCGACCGCCATCGACAGGATGGTCGACTGGTCCAGCCAGAAGTGCCACCCGATCAGCCCCATGGCCTGCGCGATCCGCATGCCGGCGAAGACGATCGGCGCGCCCCAGGCGATCGCGAAGACCCACAGATAATCGCTGCGCACGCGCCACGCGCGCACGAGCACCGCCGGCACCAGCAGCATCAGCGCGACGAAGCTGCAGGTCATCGCCCGATCGAGTGCGATGGCGTGCCAGGGCGACAGCAGCGCCGCGGTCCAGCTCGACAGGAACAGTGCGGCGATCACGCCATTGGCGGCATGGCCCAGCCAGCCCGCGAAGACGCGCCGCTCGAAAAAGGATCGCGCGAAGACCAGCACCATCGCAGCGGATCCGCCCAGCAGCACCCAGTTCAGGCGCAAGCGGCTGTTATTGTCGATCGCCGGCATTATCTGGGTCAGGATGCCCGAGGTCGACAGGGCATAGCCGATGATGCAGCCGAGCAGCAGGCAATAGCTGATCTGGAAGCCCTGTCGCAGCGCGGCCACCAGCGCGAGATTGTAGATGAGCAGCGCGGCGATGCCGCCGATCAGCACGCCGTAAAAGCCTGCCAGCATCAGCTCGACCTGATCGTCGCGGCGATGCGTGCCCACGACCGGGCCCAGCACGATGCCCCGCTGATTGCCCGCGCCCTCGACATGCCACAGCAGGCGGACGGGCGGCGTCGATGCGCGCGGGATCGGCAGCTGGATCGCCGCCCCCATCTTCAGGTAGCGACCCGTCGTCGCGCTGGTGAAGCCGAGCGTGCGGATCGTCCCGTCGGCGTAGAGGATGTGGAGCGTGACCCGGTCCTGGAAGACGCTCGACATGCGGATCACGTCGAACCGGCCGGGCGGGATAGGCTGCGACAGCACCCAGAAGTCGCCGCTGCCGAAGCTGCGCTGGTCGTGCGCGCAGTCGAAGCGATCCGGGCGGGCGAACAGCGCCGGCGCCGCCATGCCCCGTTCCGCGCGCGCGATGCAGACGTTCAGCTTCGGACCGCCGAGCGAAGCGGCGGCGGGCGCGGACAGGACCAGCGCGAGGCACGCCGCCACCATCCTCCACACGATCCGCCACGCCGCTTCCATCGCACAAGGGCTACGGCCCGCAAGGCAAAGGAAGGGTTAACAAAATCCTGCGCGTCACAAGTTTCGTCGCATTTGTTCAAGGCTTTGGGCCGTTCGCTTACGGCGGGGAAGAGCAATGCTTCGACGAGCTCGACACGAACGGGAAGGTCCGGCGCGCGTCCGGATCGCTCGCAACGCGGCGATCCCATGTTGGAGAATGTTTCACGTGGAACATTCCGCGAACATCGGGATCAACCGCCCGTCTCCCCCGAGCGGTCCCAACGATCGATGATGGCCGGGGTGACCGGCAGGGCACGCAGAGGAGTACCACCCACCGCCAGACTCCACCCACAAACGAATGGCCCGCCTTCCTCCCGGAAGACGGGCCGCCCGATCACCCGAAGCGCATCCCTATTTGGCGACGACCGCAGCCTTGCCGCCCTTCTTGCGCGGCTTCTTCGGCGCGGCCGGTTCGATGCCGAAGGACAGAGCGCCCTCCTTCATCCGCACCGTCACCTCGCCGCCATGGACGAGCTTGCCGAAGAGAAGCTCCTCCGCCAGCGGCTGCTTGATCTTCTCCTGGATCAGCCGGCCCATCGGCCGCGCGCCGTACAGCTTGTCATAGCCCTTGTCGGTCAGCCACTTGCGAGCCTCTTCGTCCAGCTTGATGTGGACGTCGCGGTCGGCCAGCTGCAATTCCAGCTGCAGGATGAACTTGTCGACAACGCGGGCCACCACCTCGGTCGGGAGATAGCCGAAGGGCACGATCGCATCGAGCCGGTTGCGGAACTCCGGCGAGAACATCCGCTGCACCGCCTGCTCGTCCTCACCCTCGCGGGTCAGGTTGCCGAAGCCGACCGTCTCGCGCGCCATGTCGGCGGCGCCCGCATTGGTCGTCATGATCAGGATGACGTTGCGGAAGTCGACCGTCTTGCCGTGCTGGTCGGTCAGGCGGCCATTGTCCATGACCTGCAACAGGATGTTGTACAGGTCCGGATGCGCCTTCTCGATCTCGTCGAGCAGCAGCACCGAGTGCGGATTCTGGTCGACCGCATCGGTCAGCAGCCCGCCCTGGTCGAAGCCGACATAGCCGGGAGGCGCGCCGATCAGCCGGCTGACCGAATGCCGCTCCATATATTCGCTCATGTCGAACCGCTGGAGCGGGATGCCCAGGATCGAGGCGAGCTGCTTGGCGACCTCGGTCTTGCCGACGCCGGTCGGGCCGGTGAACAGATAGTTGCCGATCGGCTTTTCCGGATCGCGCAAGCCGGCGCGGCTCAGCTTGATCGCCGCCGCCAGCTTCTCGATCGCAGCATTCTGGCCGAACACCACCCGCTTCAGATCGGTCTCGAGCGATTCCAGTGCCTTCTTGTCGTCGGTGCTGACGCTCTTCGGCGGGATGCGCGCCATGGTTGCGATCACCGCCTCGATCTCCCGCGCGGTGATCGTCTTCTTGCGCTTGTTGGCGGGCACCAGCATCTGCATCGCGCCGACCTCGTCGATCACGTCGATCGCCTTGTCGGGCAGCTTGCGATCGTTGATGTAGCGCGCCGACAGCTCGACCGCCGACTTGATCGCATCCGGCGTGTACTTGACCGAATGGTGATCCTCGAAGGCGGAGCGCAGCCCCGCCAGGATCTTGATCGTGTCCTCGATCGTCGGCTCGTTCACGTCGATCTTCTGGAACCGGCGCAGCAGTGCGCGATCCTTCTCGAAGTGGTTGCGGAACTCCTTGTAGGTGGTCGAGCCGATGCAGCGGATCGAGCCGCCCGACAGCGCCGGCTTCAGCAGGTTCGAGGCGTCCATCGCGCCGCCGCTGGTCGCGCCGGCACCGATCACCGTGTGGATCTCGTCGATGAAGAGCACCGCGTGCGGCAGCTTCTCCAACTCGTTGACGACTGCCTTCAGCCGCTCCTCGAAGTCGCCGCGATAGCGGGTGCCCGCCAGCAGCGCGCCCATGTCGAGAGAGTAGATCACGGCTTCGCGAAGCACGTCGGGCACCTCGCCCTCGACGATCTTGCGCGCCAGCCCCTCCGCGATTGCGGTCTTGCCGACGCCGGGATCGCCGACATAGAGCGGGTTGTTCTTCGACCGGCGGCACAGGATCTGGATGGTGCGGTCGACCTCGGGCCCGCGCCCGATCAGCGGATCGACCTTGCCGCCCTTCGCCTTCTCGTTGAGGTCGACGGTGAACTGCTTCAGCGCGCTTTCCGTCTTGCCCTTCTCCTGTCCCTTGGCCGGCTTTTCTTCCTCGACGCCCTTGGGAGTCGGGGTCTCCGCCGCCGCCGCGCCGCCCTTGCCGACGCCGTGGCTGATGAAGCTGACCGCATCGAGGCGGCTCATGTCCTGCTGCTGCAGGAAATAGACGGCGTAGCTCTCGCGCTCGCTGAACAGGGCGACGAGCACGTTGGCCCCGGTCACCTCGTCGCGGCCCGAGGACTGGACGTGCAGGATCGCGCGCTGGACCACGCGCTGGAACCCGCTGGTCGGCGAGGGATCGGTGGCGGCATCGACCTTCAGTGCATCGAGCTCGGTATCGAGATAGTGCGCGACGGTGGTCTTAAGCTCGCCGAGATCGACGTGGCACGCGGTCATCACCTTGGCCGCATGCTCGTCGTCGACCAGCGCCAGCAGCAGATGCTCCAGCGTGGCATATTCGTGGCGGCGCGAGGACGCCGCCTCCAGCGCCTTGTGAAGCGTGGTCTCCAGCGCAGGGGCGAAAGAAGGCATTCAGATTACTCCGGTCGGACGCGTCTGCGCGTCCTGTGTGCCTATGTCGGCATCGCGGGGCCCCGCATCAAGCGCCCCCCGTGCACCGCCATGGCTCCCCTCGGCGTGCCGCCCGGAGGGAGCCCGAAGGATCATCGGCGGAACAACGCGTCGGCATTGGCGATGTGGTCGCTGGCCCGCTCGAGCCGGCCGCGGGTGCGAGCGATCTCGGCCTCCAGCGCGGCAATGCGCGCGGTCAGCTCGTGGCGCGACAGCCGGTCGAGATCCTCCGCGGCGAGTGCCGCGAGGAGGTCGTTCGGCCGCGAGGGTGCGTCGTCGATCTCCATCGGACACAGCGTTGACCCGCCGCCGCACGTTGTCAATATGGCCGACAGTTTCAGGGGGCTGAAGACCGATGACGACCATTCCCGCCGCGATGCTGGCGATCGATCCGGCGGACCATGGCGGCCCGGAGGTCCTGCGCCTCGAGGAACGGCCGGTGCCGCAGCCCGGCCCGGGCGAGCTGCTGATCCGCGTCGCCGCGGCGGGGGTCAACCGGCCCGAGGTGATGCAGCGCCAGGGCAAATACCCGCCCCCGCCCGGCGCCCCGTCGATCCTGGGACTGGAGCTGTCCGGCACGGTGATGGCGGTCGGCGACGGCGTGGAGCCGGAGCGGGTCGGCCAGCCGGTCTGCGCGCTCGTCGCCGGCGGCGCCTATGCCGAATATGCGGTGGCGCCGGCGGGCCAGTGCCTGCCCGTCCCCGCCGCCCTGTCGATGGAGGAGGCGGCGGCGATCCCGGAGACGCTGTTCACCGTGTGGACCAATCTGTTCGAGCGCGCCTATGCGGTCGAAGGCGACAGCGTCCTCGTCCATGGCGGCACCTCGGGCATCGGCACCATGGCGATCGCGCTCGGCCGCATCTTCGGGCTGACCGTGATCGTGACCGCGGGCAGCGACGACAAGTGCGCCGCGGCCCTGCGCCTGGGGGCCGCGCACGCGATCAACTACAAGACCGAGGATTTCGTCGAGCGCGTCGCCGCGATCACGCAGGGCAAGGGGGTGCAGGCGGTGCTCGACATGGTCGGCGGCGACTATGTGCCGCGCAACCTGCAATGCCTGGCGGAGGATGGCCGCCACGTCTCCATCGCGGTGCAGCGCGGGGCGACCGCGACCGTGCCGCTGTTCGACATCATGCGCCGCCGCCTGACCCTGACCGGCTCGACGCTGCGCCAGCGCTCTACCGCCTTCAAGTCGCTGGTCGCGGACGAGATCCACCGCTCCGTCTGGCCGCATGTCGAAGAGGGCAAGCTGAAGCCGGTGATCGACGCCGTCTTCCCGATCGCCGACGCCGCGGAGGCGCATCGGCGGATGGAAGCCGGCGACCATGTCGGCAAGATCGTGCTGCGCGTCCGGCAGGACTGACCGGCGCGGGCGCGGCGCCGGGCCGCCCGGTCCGCCTTCAACCTTGCCCTTTGGGGGATCAGCGCGTACATCGCCACCATGGTGTGGCCGCTCCGTGAAGGGGCGGCCCTTATTGTTTCCGACGGAGTCTTGCTCTCGTGGCCCAGCCGCTGATGCCCCATGCGACCGCTTCCTGGCTGGTCGACAACACCTCCCTCTCCTTCTCGCAGATCGCCGATTTCTGCGGCCTCCATGTGCTCGAGGTGCAGGCGATCGCCGACGATACCGCCGCCACCAAGCTGACCGGCCGCGATCCCGTGCGCGCGCACGAGCTGACCCAGGACGAGATCGAGAAGGGTCAGGCCAATCCGGACTATCGCCTCCAGATCAGCAAGGGTCCGGAGCAGGTCCGCCGCACCAAGGGCCCGCGCTACACGCCGGTGTCGAAGCGGCAGGACAAGCCCGACGGCATCGCCTGGATCATCCGCAACCATCCGGAGATTTCGGACGGGGCGATCAGCAACCTGATCGGCACCACCCGTACGACGATCGCCGCGATCCGCGACCGCAGCCACTGGAACATCGCCAACATCACCCCCAAGGATCCGGTGACGCTCGGCCTCACCTCGCAGCGCGAGCTCGACGCGGCGGTGGCCAAGGCGGCGAAGGCCGCGGGGACCGAGGCGCAGCCGACCGATACGAGGCTGGAGGGCGATCGCGAGGCGCTGATCGCGCAGCTCCAGGCCGAGCGCACCCAGTCGAGCCGCGACGCGGACGCGGCGGCGCACGGTGACGATCCCGCCGCACAGGCGCGCGCGCTGTTCGACGACCCGTTCCGCCGCTGAGGGTTCGGGCATCACGGACGAGATATAGATGGCCGTCTGTTCGTGACCGCCCGGACTGAACCGGCGTCATCCCGGCGAAGGTGAGACCTTCGCAAAGGTCCTCCGTCCACCCCGGCGCAGGCCGGGGTCCAGCTGGGTGAGCTTTGCAATAACTTACGGCCGTCCCCCGACTGGACCCCGGCCTCCGCCGGGGTGGACGAGGGGTATTGAACAGGCAGACCTTCGCGAAGGCTGAAATCTTCCGCTGACAGCGCGAGGCGAGAGTCGCCAAAGACCCCAGCCTGCGCTGGGCCGACGGTTGAGGCTGAGAGGATGTCTGGCGCCCCGCTTCGACCGTTCGCCCTGAGCGCAGTCGCAGGGCCTGAGACTTGACCGTGTTTCGACTTCGCTCAGCACGAGCGGGTCAGAGTGCTGCCATCCAGCCCTAAACGGCCCCTGCCCACCCCCGCTTGGCGTCCACGCCCGCCACGCCTATGCTCCGCCGAAAATCAGCTGGGAGCGGAATGGCATGTGCGACGAACTTACGGCCGCCGACAATGATCGCGGCGCGGGCGACGGCACCACGCGACGGCAGTTCGGGGTGGCGCTCGGCGCCGCGTCGCTCGCCGCCCTGCTTCCCAGCCCGGTCGATGCCCTGCCCGTCGATGGCCGCGCCGTGTCGATCGCCACGCCCGACGGCAGCGCCGACGCCTTCTTCGTCGCGCCCGCCAAGGGAAAGCATCCGGGCGTGCTGATCTGGCCGGACATCATGGGCCTGCGCCCCGCCTTCGAGCAGATGGCCCGCCGCCTCGCCGAGTCCGGCTATGCGGTACTGGTGGTCAACCAGTTCTATCGATCGACCCGCGCCCCCTTCCTCAAGCCCGGCGAGAGTTTCGATCAGCCGGCGGTGCGCGAGCGGATCATGCCGTGGCGTGCGCCGCTGACGGCGGACGCCGTCACACGCGACGGCCGCACCTTCATCGACTGGCTCGACGCCCGGCCCGAGGTGGATCGCAAGCGCGGCCTGGCGGTCACCGGCTATTGCATGGGCGGGCCCATGATGCTGCGCACCGCCGCCGCCCGCGCCGACCGGGTCCGCGCGGGTGCGTCCTTCCACGGCGCGGCGATGGTCGGCGAGGGTCCGGACGCGCCGATCCGCCTCGTTCCGCAGCTCAAGGGCGGCTATCTGATCGCCATCGCCGCGAACGACGATGCGCGCGCACCGGGCGACAAGGATGCGCTGCGCACCGCCTTCAAAGAGGCGCGCGTGCCGGCGGAGATCGAGGTCTATGCCGGCGCCGATCATGGCTGGTGCCCGCCCGACAGCCGCGCCTACAACCAGGCCCAGGCGGAGCGCGCCTGGACCCGCCAGCTGGCGCTGCTGCGCCGACTCTGACCTGCCGCAAGGGGAGTTCGACGATGACGCTGACGCTCTACACAAACCCGCAGTCGCGCGGCCGTATCGCCCGGTGGATGGTCGAGGAGACGGGCGCGCCCTATGAGGCGGTGATCCTCGACTATTCGACCACGATGAAGGACGAAGGCTATCGGGCGATCAACCCGATGCTCAAGGTGCCCGCGATCCGCCACGACGACCGGATCGTCACCGAATGCGCCGCGATCTGCGCCTACCTTGCCGAGGCGTTTCCGGAGGCGGAGCTGGATCCCCGGCCCGGGGAGCTGGCTGATTATTATCGCTGGCTGTTCTTCGCCGCCGGGCCGCTGGAACAGGCGGTCACCAACGCCTCGATGGGCGTCACGCCAAACGAGAACCAGCAGCGGATGGTCGGCTATGGCGACTTCGCCAGAGTGATCGACGTGCTCGAACAGGCGGTCGGGCGGGCGCCCTATATCGCCGGCGACCGCTTCACTGCCGCCGATGTCTATGTAGGATCGGGCGTAATGTGGTACACGCAGTTCGGGCTGGTCGAGAAGCGCCCGGTCTTCCTCGACTATATCGCGCGGCTGCAGGAGCGGCCCGCCTATCGCCGCGCCGCGGAAAAGGACGATGCCGCGCTCGCGGCGGCCGCGTCGGGCGATCAGGGCGGTTGACAATCCCGGTAGGTGGCCCTAGCTGGCCGCTCTTCTCCGCTCGGGCAGTGGCCGGGTGGGGCTACGCTATTGGAAAGTGATGAGGGCCATGTTCGCAGTGGTGCGCACGGGCGGCAAGCAGTATCGCGTCGCCGCCGGAGACAAGATCGTCGTCGAGAAGATCGACGGCGAGGCCGGTTCGTCCGTGACGCTGGGCGATGTCCTGCTCGCGGGCGAGGGCTCTGAGTTGAAGGCGGTTTCGGGCCTGACGGTCGCCGCTGAAATCGTGGCGCAGGCGAAGGGCGAGAAGGTCATCGTCTTCAAGAAGCGCCGTCGTCATAACTATCGCCGCCGCAACGGCCATCGCCAGAACCACACGATCCTCAAGATCGTGTCGGTCGGCTGATCCAGCGCGCGAACAGGAGTAATCGCAAATGGCACATAAGAAAGCAGGCGGTTCGTCGCGCAACGGTCGCGATTCGGCCGGTCGTCGCCTCGGCGTGAAGAAGTTCGGTGGGCAGGAGTGCGTCGCCGGCAACATCCTCGTGCGCCAGCGCGGCACCAAATTCTATCCGGGTGCGAATGTGGGCATCGGCAAGGACCATACCCTGTTCGCGCTCGTCGACGGCCGCGTCGCGTTTGCCAAGGGCAAGCTCGGCCGCAGCTTCTGCTCGGTCGAGATTATGGCCGAGGCCGCCGAATAACATCGGGTAACCAGCCGGGTTGCCCACCAGGGCAGATCCGGAGCCTTCACTCGAAGGCCAGCCAAAGCAAAAAGGGAGCCGGGTCCGCCCAGGCTCCCTTTTTTCATGCTCCCTCCCCCCGGTTGTCGTGCCCGCGTCACATGCGCGTGCCAGCGGCAACCCGACGCGACGAGGAGTATGAAGAATGTTCGCGCGGACGGAGAGACTGATGCTGCGCCCGGCCTGGCCGGAAGACGCAGCCGCGCTGGCGACGGCGATCGGGCATGCGGCGGTGCTGCGCATGCTGTCGCGCGTGCCCTTCCCCTATGACATCAAGGATGCCGCCGACTGGATCGCCGGGCCGTGCGACTTGCATGCGCCGCGCTTCGTCATCGAGACGCTGGAACAGGCTACGCCGCGCCTGATCGGCGGCATCGGCCTGTCCGATCCCGATGCGGGTACCGCCAATCTCGGCTATTGGCTAACCCCCGAGGCTTGGGGACGCGGCTATGCGACCGAGGCGGCGCGCGCGGTGGTGGAGATCGCCCGTCATGCGCTGCCGCTGACCCGCCTGACCGCTCGCCACTTCGCCGACAATCCCGCCTCTGGCCGCGTGCTGCGCAAGCTCGGCTTCCGCTTGACCGGCACGGTCGGCGATCTGCACTCCGCTGCGCGCGACGAGGCGGCTCCCTCTGTCGAATATGCGCTCGATCTGGCGGACGATGGTCGAGGGCTCATGCCGATGGCGGCGTAGGACGCGACGCCATGGTATCCACCATTCGCCCTGAGCGAAGTCGAAGGGCATGAGACTCACCTGTGCTTCGACTTCGCTCAGCACGAGCGGGTAGATCTCAGGCCGCCGCCAACTTCCGCGCGCCCGGCAGCAGTGCGTCCTCATATTCGCTCTCGGCAAGCGCGATCAGCGCGCGATCGTCGTGCTTCCAGGGGTGGAAGCCCGGCAGGAAATAGCTGAACCAAGCCCCTGCGACCTTGCGCACCATGCCGGGGCTGCCGAAGGCGTACCAGACGATCTTCGCCCAGACCGCGGGTCCGGTAAGCCCGTCCTGCCGCAGCAGCTCGAGAATGCCGCGCCGCCGCCCGTCGAAGAAGCGCCAGGTCACGATCAGCATCAACAATGACTTGATCTTCCAGCGTTTCCACCGCGTCCAGTCGCGCGTCGCATGAAGCCATGTGTCATAGGCGACGCCCTTGTGCTCGATCTCCTCGGCGGCGTGCCACCGCCACAGTCCGGCCGCCTGCGGGTCGCCGCCCGCCAGATGACGCGGGTCGGCGAGCAGGGCATGGGCGAGGATCGCGGTGAAATGCTCCAGCGCCATCGTCGCGGCGAGATTGCCGATCGGCGGACGCCCCTTGGTCAGCGCCAGCACGTCCTCGACATGGCGTTCCAGCAGGCGGATGTCGTAACCCTGGTCGACGACGTGCCGGTTGAATGCCACATGCTCGCGGCTGTGGATTACCTCCTGCTTGACGAAGGCGTTGATCTCGCCGTGGAGCTTGGGCGGCGTGCCCTCGCGGAACGCCTTCACGCTCTCCACGAAATAGGCCTCTCCCTTCGGGAAGGTGACCGACAGCGCATTGTAGAAGGCGGTGGCGATCGGATCGTCGTTCAACCAATAGCGCTTCAGCGCCTGCCCGCGCCCGAACCGCACGTCGCGCGGCGTGATGGTCAGATCCGACGGAGTGGTTGCCTTCGCCATGAACTTCTCCAAGACTTCCAGTGCCGGCTCGCGGCTATTGACAACGATGTAAGTAAGGCCTGTTGCCCGCCATGTCAAACCGCCGTCGCCTGGCTCCCGAAGAATCGCGCATGGCCGCGCTCGACGCGGCGCGCGCGCTGCTGATCGAGGCAGGGCCCCAGGGCGTGACGCTGAAGGCGGTGGCGGCGCGGATCGGCCGCACCCATGCCAATCTGCTCCACCATTTCGGCTCCGCCGCCGGCCTGCAGAAGGCGCTCGCCGAGCGGATGGCGGCGGATATCACTGCGACGATCGGCGAGGCGGTGCTGGCCGCCCGCGCCGGTACGCGCGACCCGCGCGCGATCGTCGACCTGACCTTCGACGCGTTCGACCGGGAGGGCGCGGGCGCGCTGGCGAGCTGGATGATCCTGTCGGGCAATCGCGACGCGCTCGATCCGATCCTGGCCGCCATCCATCGGCTGGTCGATCAGCTCGCCCAGGGTATCGGCATCGGCGCGCGGCCGATCGCCGACCAGACGCTCCACCTCGTCCTCGTCGCGCTGGGCGACGCATTGCTCGGCGACCCTATGGCGGCAGCGCTCGGCCTGTCACGGACGCGCGCGCGGGAGATGGCGCTGGAGGGATTGCTGGGGTCGCCGGCAGCGCACGGGGCGGGTGGCCATAGCTGACGGCGCGGGCCGCCGCGGCCAAGCCGCGTCGTCGGTCCTTGCAATAGCAAGGCCGGCCGGGCGCGCGTAGCGTCTCGATTTAGCGGCGCTAACTCGGTACACGCGCGCCATGCATTTTCTGGATCAGGCCAAGATCTTCGTCCGCTCGGGCGCCGGTGGCCCCGGCGCGGTCAGCTTCCGGCGCGAGAAGTTCATCGAGTATGGCGGCCCCGACGGCGGCAATGGCGGGAAGGGCGGCGACATCGTGTTCGAGGCGGTGGCCGGCCTCAATACGCTGATCGACTTTCGCTACACCCAGCATTTCCGGGCCCCGCGCGGCCAGGGCGGGTCCGGCGGCAACCGGACCGGCGGCGGCGGCGACGATCTGGTGATCCAGGTTCCCGTCGGCACCCAGATCCTGTCGGAGGACAAGGAAGAGGTGCTGCTGGACTTCACCAGGGTGGGCCAGCGCGAGGTGTTCCTGCGCGGCGGCGACGGCGGGCGCGGCAATGCCAGCTACAAGACCTCGACCAACCGCGCGCCGCGCCAGCACGGCACCGGATGGCCGTATGAAGAGGCGTGGGTCTGGCTGCGGCTGAAGCTGCTGGCCGATGCGGGCCTTGTCGGCCTGCCCAATGCCGGCAAGTCGACCTTCATCAACGCCGTCACCAATGCGCAGGCGAAGGTCGGCGAATATGCCTTCACCACCACCCGCCCCCAGCTCGGCGTGGTGCGGCACAAGGGACGCGAGTTCGTGATCGCGGACATCCCCGGCCTGATCGAGGGCGCCGCGGACGGCGCCGGGATCGGCGACCGGTTCCTCGGTCACATCGAACGCTGCCGCGTGCTGCTTCATCTGGTCGACGCCAATGGCGAGGACGTCGCTGAAAGCTATCGCATCGTGCGCGAGGAGCTCGAGGCCTATGGGGCGGGTCTGGCGGAAAAGCCGCAGGTCGTCGCGCTGAACAAGATCGACACGCTCGACGAAGAGCTGATCGCCGCCCTGTCCGCCGAGCTGGAGGAGGCGAGCGGCGGCCCGGTCATCCCGCTGTCCGGTGCGGCGGGCACGGGCGTGGACTGGGTGCTCGACAATCTGATCGAGGCGATCGGCCCTGCGCCCGGCGCCGTCGCGGACGACGATGAGGGCGAGGACGTGGTGGAGTGGTCGCCGGTTTGAGGATGCGGCGGTCGCGCGCAAATGGTATCAACAGGTATGGCGACGCAAATTGACTATCCGCTGCTGACTGCGAAGGACTTCCTCGAAATCGACTTCGGGGAACGGAAGGCGGAGCTCGATAACGGGGTCATTCGCATGATGGCGGGCGGATCAGCCCGCCACGCGCAGGTACAGACGAACATCCTTATAGCGCTTGCAGAACGGCTGCGCGGCAGCGGATGCCGCCCCTATAACTCCGACATGGCGGTACGGACGCACGATCTGTCGATCCGCTACCCGGACGTCAGCGTGTTTTGCGGGCGCAGCGATCCGGCCAATGACGCGCTCAAGGCCTTTGACGATCCCCGCCTTGTCGTCGAGGTTCTGTCGGCCGGCACCGCCCGCACCGATTTGCGCGTGAAGCTGTACGAATATCAGGCGATGGACAGTATCGACACGATCCTGTTCGTCGATATCGCCACCGAGCGCGTCCGGGTCATCCAGCGGACCGGGCCGCACGGCTGGAGCGACGTGGCGCATGATGCGCCGTTCGACGTCCCCCTCCCCGCGCTCGGCACGACATTGCCGCACGCCGAGATGTTCGCGCGCGATTGATCGCGGGGGCACGCCCGCGCTAACGGGAGGCGATGCTGTTTCCACCCGCCTCCTGCCGACGACTGGTCGTCAAGATCGGCTCGGCGCTGCTCGTCGATCCGGACGGGGCGGTGCGTGCGCAATGGCTGGCCGGGATCGCCGCCGACATCGGCGCGCGCAGCCGGGCGGGGCAGCAGGTGGCGGTGGTCTCGTCCGGCGCGATCGCCCTGGGCGCGCGCCGCCTCGGCCTCGCAAAGGGCGGCCGGGCCAGCCTCGAAGATGCGCAGGCCGCCGCGGCGACCGGGCAGATCGCCCTCAGCCGCATTTGGGCGGAGGTGCTGGGTGCCGAGGGACTGACGGCGGCGCAGATGCTCGTCACGCTGGGCGATCTGGAGGACCGGCGGCGATATCTCAACGCCGCGGCGACGCTGGGGCGGTTGCTGGGACTCGGCGTGGTGCCGGTCATCAACGAGAATGACAGCGTCGCCACCGCCGAGATCCGCTTCGGTGACAACGACCGCCTCGCCGCCCGCGTGGCGCAGGCGGCCGGCGCCCATGGCGTCGTCCTGCTGTCCGACATCGACGGCCTCTACGATCGCAATCCGGCCGAGCCCGGCGCCGTCCATATCTCGACCGTCGCGCGCATCGATGCGAAGGTGGAGGCGATGGCCGATACCCGCTCCGCCTCGGGCATGGGATCGGGCGGCATGACCTCGAAGATCGCCGCGGCGCGGATCGCGACCGGGGCAGGCATCCCGCTCGCCATCGCCTCCGGCCGCGTCGATCGGCCGCTTGGCGAGGCGCGGCGCCATACGCTGTTCGCGGCGGAGCGCGTGGCATCCGCGCGCAAGGCCTGGCTGGCCGGCGGCATCACCGCCGCCGGCGCGATCCATGTCGATGCCGGCGCCGCCCGGGCGATCGTCGCCGGCGGCAGCCTGCTCGCAGCCGGAGCCGTGCGGATCGAAGGCGCGTTCGGCCGCGGCGATCTGGTGACGATCGAGGGCCCGGCCGGGGTCGTTGCCCGCGGCCTGTCCGAATATGACGCCGCGGACGCCGCGCGCCTGCTCGGCCGGCAGAGCGACGAACAGGCCGCGATCCTCGGCCACGAACCGCGCGCCGCCCTCGTCCACCGCAACCATCTGGCGCTGCTGTGACCGTCATCGCGATGACCGGCGCGACCGGCTTCGTCGGCAAGGCGGTCGTCGCGCAGGCGCTCGCCGCCGGCCACCACGTCCGCGCCCTCGCCCGCCGCCCGCAACCCGACCGGGCGGGCCTGCACTGGGTCGCCGGTTCGCTGGAGGATGACGGAGCCTTGTGCGAACTGGCGCGCGGAGCCGATGCGGTCATCCATGTCGCCGGCGTGGTCAACGCGCCCGATCGCTCGGCCTTCGTGGCCGGCAATGTCGAGGGGACCCGCGCAGTGCTCGCCGCCTCGCGCGGCATCGCCCGCTTCGTCCATGTCTCGTCGCTCGCCGCCCGCGAGCCGGGGCTTTCGGACTATGGCTGGTCCAAGGCGGAGGCGGAGCGACTGGTCGAGGCCTCTGCCCTGCCCTGGACGATCGTCCGTCCGCCCGGCATCTTCGGCCCCGGCGATCTCGACCAGCTCGACCTCTACAGGCTCGCGCGGCGGGGGCTGGCGCTGCTGCCGCCGCCCGGATTCCTGTCGCTGATCGCGGTCGAGGATCTGGCGCGGCTGCTGCTCACGCTCGCGACGCAAGAGGCCCCGCGCACGATATACGAAGCCGATGACGGCAGCGAAGGCTGGACCCACGCCGCCTATGCCCGGGCCATCGGCGCCGCCGTCGGGCAGCGCGTCCTGCCGCTGCACCTGCCGCCCGCCCTGTTGCGGCTGGCGGCCTGGGTCGACGGCCGGCTGCGCGGCGACGCTGCGCGGCTGACGCGCGATCGCGTCTCCTATTTCTGCCATCCCGACTGGCGGATCGATCCGGCCCGCCGCCCCCCCGCCGCTCTCTGGCGGCCGGAAGTGCCGACGACCCAGGGGCTGGCCGATACCGCGCGATGGTATCGCGCGCAGGGCCTGTTATAGCCGCAACCTTGCCGCATTTGCTGCCCAAGGATTTTTCATGAGCGACCGCCCGAGCATCTTAGACACCGTCACCGCGCAGATCGAACCCTTTAACAAGAAGGGCGTCGCGCTGACCGAGGCGACCAGCTTCCAGAGCGATCTGGAGTGGGACAGCCTGACCGTGATGGATTTCGTCGCGGCGATCGAGGACGAATTCGACATCGTCATCACGATGAACATGCAGGCGGAGATCGAGACCGTCGGCCAGCTGGTCGATGCCGTCGCCAAGCTGAAGGACACGCAGTGACCGAGACCGGGCTCCAGACCGAGACGCTTCCCGCCGCGCCCGCTGCCGCGCCGACGGCCGGCGACCTGATGGCGAAGTTCGATCCGCTGATTGCCGAGCGGCAGAAGCTGATCGACAGCGGCGTCATCGATCCGTTCGCGATCGTGATGGAAGAGGTCAGGAGCCCGACCGAAGCGGTGATCGACGGTCGCGAGACGATCCTGCTCGGCACCTACAACTATATGGGCATGACCTTCGACCCGGACGTCATCGCCGCAGGCCGCACGGCGCTGGAGAATTTCGGGTCGGGCACCAATGGCAGCCGCATGCTCAACGGCACCTTCCGCGACCATATCGAGGCGGAAGAGGCGCTGCGCGACTTCTACGGCACCACGGGCGCGATCGTCTTCTCGACCGGCTATATGGCCAATCTGGGCATGATCTCCACCCTGGCGGGCAAGGGCGACTATGTCATCCTCGATGCCGACAGCCATGCATCGATCTATGACGGCTGCAAGCAGGGCTACGCGGAAATCGTCCGCTTCCGCCACAACAGCGTCGAGGATCTCGACCGCCGCCTCGGCCGCCTGCCGAAGGACGCGGGCAAGCTGGTGGTGCTGGAGGGCGTCTATTCGATGCTGGGCGACGTCGCCCCGCTCAAGGAGATGGTCGCGGTCGCCAAGAAGCATGGCGCGATGGTGCTGTCGGACGAGGCGCACTCCATGGGCTTCTACGGCCCCAACGGCCGCGGCGTGTACGAGGCGCAGGGCTGCGAGGGCGAGGTCGACTTCATCGTCGGCACCTTCTCCAAGTCGGTGGGCACGGTCGGCGGCTTCTGCGTGTCGAACCATCCGAAGTTCGAGGCGATCCGCCTCGCCTGCCGCCCCTATATCTTCACCGCCAGCCTGCCGCCCTCGGTCGTCGCGACGGCGGCGGCCTCGATCCGCAAGCTCAAGGTCGCGCATGAGAAGCGCGCGCGGTTGTGGGACAATGCCCGCAACCTGCATGGCGGGCTGAAGGCGCTGGGCTTCAACATCGGCACCGAGACGTGCGACAGCGCCATCGTCGCGGTGATCCTGGAGGACCAGACCCAGGCGGTGGCGATGTGGCAGGCGCTGCTGCTCAGCGGTCTCTATGTCAACGTCGCCAGGCCGCCGGCGACCCCGGCCGGGACCTTTCTGCTGCGCTGCTCCATCTGCGCGGAGCACACGCCCGCGCAGATCGCGGCCGTGCTGGAGCGGTTCGCCGCGGCAGGACGGGCTACCGGCGTGATCGCCTGACGGACTAGCGGCTATCGCGAAGGCCGCCAAGCGGGTACAAGGGACACGGTGGAGCGGGAAAGCGACACGAAAGCGCCGGGGGGCGCCGGGCTGTGGCAGACGATATCGCTGGTCGCGATGGCGCTGCTGGCAGGCGCTGTGCTGGTCGCGTTAACCATAACGCTGCGGGGTGCGAACCGGGAGCGGGACCATGCGCTCGAGCTCCAGCGCCACAGCTATGACGTGATGATCCTCGCCCGTTCGCTGGCAGGAACGATCGCGCGGTCGGAGGCGTCGCTCGGCCGCTACGTCATTTCCGGCGACCGGGCGATGGGCCAGCTCTATTTCGACGACTGGCGCCTGGCCGAATCGCAGATCGACCGGCTCGACCAGCTGACCAGCGACAATGCCGCGCAGGACCCGTCGATACGCCGCCTGCGCAAGGCCTATGAGGCGCGCGGGCAGGACCTGTCCGAAACCGCGCTGTCGACCACCTATGGCCGCAACTCGCAGGCGCTGGCCCGCTACTACCAGTCGCGCAAGGCACGCGCGCTGATGACCATCAATGGCGAGCTCGACCGGATCATCGCGCGCGAGCGGCGATTGCTCGACAGCCGGGTCGCCAACGCCAGCAAATCGGTGGCGCGATCGAGCCTGATCGCCAGCATCCTCGCGACCTTCGGGCTGGCGCTGGTCCTGGGCGTCATCGTGCTCGGCTGGCTGTCGGTGCGGGCCGTCAACGAGCGCACGCGGGCGCGTGACGAGGCCGCGGCGGCGCGGGAACGGGCGGAGGCGCTCGCCAGCGCAGTCGCGGAGGCGACCAGCGCGCTGCAGGCGCGCGAAGCCGTGCTGCGCCAGGTCCAGAAGATGGAGGCCGTCGGGCAGTTGACCGGCGGGATCGCCCATGATTTCAATAACATGCTTGCCGTGGTTCTGGGCGGACTGGAGCTGGCGCGCCGTCACATCGCCACCGACCCCGCCGGAGCGGAGCGGCATCTGGAGAATGCCGCCGAAGGCGCCAGCCGCGCCGCCGCGCTGACCCGTCGCCTGCTCGCCTTCAGCCGGGAGGAGCCGCTCAACCCCGAATCGATCGCCGCGGCGGAGCTGATCGACGCCATGTCCGAGCTGCTCGACCGCACGCTGGGCGATGCGATCACGCTCGACGTGCGGCACGAGGCGGACGGCTGGCGCGTCCGCGCCGATCGCGTGCAGCTGGAAAATGCCGTGCTCAACCTCGCGGTCAACGCGCGGGACGCGATGGGCGGCCGTGGCACGATCCGCGTCACCACCGCCGCCCGCCGGCTGGCCGCCGGACAGGTCGGGGCCTGCGCGGCGGGCGACTATGTCGCGCTGTCGGTCGCCGACGAGGGCTGCGGCATGACGCCGGACGTGGTCGAGCGGGTGTTCGAGCCGTTCTTCACCACCAAGGAAAAGGGCAAGGGCACCGGCCTGGGGCTCAGCCAGATCTTCGCGTTCGTGCAGGGACTGTCGGGCGAGATCGCGATCGACACCGCGCCGGGCCGGGGCACGACCGTCACCCTCTACCTGCCCCGCGATCTCGTCGCGCCCATGGCCGCGGTGGTGGAGGAGCAGCCGGCCCGGATCGAGACCGAGACGGTCGGGCTCGACGTGCTGGTCGTCGAGGACGATCCGCGCGTCCTCGCCGCCACGCTCGGCGCTCTCGAGGAGTTGGGGCACCGCGCGATCGGCTGCGACGATCCCCTCGCGGTGCCCGACCTTCTCGCCCGGCATCCCCGGGTGACGCTGCTCGTGTCCGACGTGCTGATGCCCCGCCAGACCGGGCCGGAGATGGTCGCGGGGCTGCGCGACCGCTTCCCCCATCTCGCCGTCCTGTTCGTCACGGGTTATGCGGGCGAGGGCGCCGGCAGCGAGCTGGGCATCCATCAGGTCCTGCGCAAGCCCTTCACCCTGGCCCGGCTCGAGCGCGCCATCGCGGAGGCCATGCGGGGCCAGCGCCTGCCCGCCGAGCCGATCGCCGCGGAATAGCGCCGCCGCCCCCCGCCGCCATCATCCGCCGCTCCGCCGCAAAATCGGCTGGCGCCCGGCCGAGACGGGCGATACCGCGGGCGCGATGAAATCGATCGATCGCTACATGGCGCGGCTGATCGCGCTGCCGCTGCTCGCGACCCTGGTGATCGCGGCGATGCTGCTGATGCTCGACCGGATGCTGCGGCTGTTCGACTTCGTCGCGACGCAGGGCGGGCCGGTCAGCGTCGTGTGGCGGATGCTCGCCAATCTGCTGCCCGAATATCTCGGCCTCGGCATCCCGATCGGCCTGTTGCTCGGCATCCTCCTCGCGTTCCGCCGCCTGGCGACGTCGTCCGAGCTCGACGTGATGCGCGGGGTCGGGATGAGCTTCAACCGGCTGCTGCGCATCCCCTTCATGTATGCGGTCGGTCTCGCCATCGTGAACATCCTGATCCTCGGCTTCGTCCAGCCTCAGGCCCGATACTATTACGAGCAGTTGCGCTTCGAGCTGCGCACCGGCGCGCTCGGCGCCTCGATCAAGGTCGGCGAATTCACCAACCTCGGCAGCCGCATGACGCTGCGGATCGAGCAGAGCCGCGACAGCGGCCGCGATCTCGCCGGCATCTTCGTCCATGTCCAGACGCCCAAGAACGACTGGATCGCCGTGACGGCGGAACGCGGCCGCTTCATGGCGACCGACGACCCCAACGTCATCATCTTCCGCCTCAACAACGGCACGCTGATCCACAACCATCCCGACTTCCGCACGCCGCGGGTGCTGCAGTTCACGGCGCACGACCTCCCGATCGACCTTCCGCGGTTCGAGAGCTTCCGGCAGCGCGGCGAGCGGAGCCTGGAGTTCACGCTGCCCGAACTCGCCCGGCTGGGGCACAGCAACGCGATGACGGAAAAGCAGCGCGATACCAGTCGTGCGGAGTTCCACTTCCGCCTAGCCGAGGTCGCGACCATGTTCCTGCTGCCGATGCTGGCGGTCGCGCTGGGCGTGCCGCCGAAGCGCTCCTCCTCGGCGCTCGGCGTGTTCCTGGCCGTCGTGATGATCGTCACCTTCTTCAAGCTGCTCGAATATGCGCAGAGCGTGGGTGAGCGCGGTGCGGTCGATCCGGCGGTGGCGCTCTGGACGCCCTTCGCGATCTTCACCGCGCTGGTGGTGTGGATGTACTGGCAGATCGCCTATGTGCCCGGCGGCCAGCCGATCGCCGCGCTGGAGCGGGGCTTCGCCTCGATCGTCAAGGCGGTGACGCGGCGCCTGCCCGGCCGCAAGCGCGCCCCGATCCCCGGAGAACAGCCGGCATGAGCTTCTTTCCCTCGCGCACCGTCGCCATCTACATGGCGCGGCTGTTCCTGACGCGCACCTTCGCCATCCTGTTCGCGCTGGTCTTGGTGCTCCAGGCGCTCGACCTGCTGAGCGAGTCGGGCGACATCCTGTCGGTTCCGGGCAACGGGCAGGCGCAGATCCTGACCTATGTCTCGCTGCGCGCACCCCAGATCATCGCCCGCTTCCTGCCCTTCTCGGTGCTGCTCGGGACGATCCTGACGCTCATCACCATGAACCAGAACAGCGAGATCATCGCGCTCAAGGCCGCCGGCCTCTCGGCGCATCAGGTGCTCGCGCCGCTGATCGTGGCCAGCCTCGGCGTCGCCGGCGTCTCCTTCGTCTTCAACGAGCGGATCGTGACCCGCGCGACCGCGACGCTGACCCAGTGGGAGAAGGTCGATTACGGGGTCATGCCGTTCGACCGGGGCGACCGGTCGAACGTCTGGGTGCGCGACGGCGACGACCTGATCCAGGTCGACCAGATCAAGGGCCGCGGCGACCAGGCGCTGCTCGGCGGGGTGACGCTCTACGACCGCGCCGGCGGCAATCTGCAGTCGATCGTCCGCGCGCCGCGCGGCCGGCGCGACGGCGACGGCTGGCAAATCGCACCGGCCACACGGTTCGAGGTGGCGACCGGCAAGCTGTCGCAGATCGGCGCGGTCGTGATCGGGCGCGGGGTCCGGCCCGACCAGTTCACCCTTGCCTCGGTCGATCCGGACAGCCTGCCCTTCGACCAGCTCGAGTCCGCGATCGACGATTTGGCGGAGTCGGGCCGCCCGACCAAGGCGCTCGACGGCGCCCTGTGGCACAAGCTGTCGGGGCCGCTGTCGTCGATCCTGATGCCGCTGCTGGGAGCGGTCGCGGCGTTCGGCATCGCCCGCTCGGGCAAGCTCTTCGTCCGCGCCGTGATCGGCATGGCGCTGGGCTTCGCCTATTTCGTCGCGGACAATTTCGCGCTCGCTATGGGCAATCTCGGCGCGTACCCGCCGTTCCTCGCGGCCTGGGCGCCCTTCCTGCTCTTCTTCCTGATCGGCGAAGCGGTGCTGTTCCGCACCGAGGAATAGCGGCCACTTGGCCGGAATCGTCGCCCCAGCGCAGGCTGGGGCTTCCTGCGGCTCCTGCTTCGCGCCAAACCGGGAGATCCCAGCCTTCGCTGGGATGACGACGGGATGGTCCGAACGGTGCAGGCTCTAGCGCCGGATCATCGTGCTCCGCGCGATGCGACCGACTAGCACCGGCAGGCCCGTATAGCTCGCCTTGTGATAGGGCGAGCCGGGTTCCAGCAGCGCGGTCAGCCGGCGGTGCGCTTCGCCCAGCGCGTGGTAGGGTACGCTGGGGATCAGGTGGTGGAGCGCATGATAGCGCAGGCCCACCGGCGCCCAGAGGCCGGGCAGCAGCGTCGGCGGCGGCACGTTGACCGAATCGAGATACTGCGCCGTGACGCTCATCGGCTCGCCCTCATTCTCCCACAGATGCGCGACCAGCGTGCGCACCTGGTTGAGCACCGCGACGGCCGCGGCGATGCCGAGGATGATCGCAAAGGACCGCAGCGGGATGATGCCGGTCGCCGCCATCGCGATCAGCGCGATCGCCCAGAGGCTGGCGGCCGTCTCGACCCGGTCCCACAGCCGCTTCGCCTCGCCCTCCGGGGCACGACGGCGGAATTGCGGGTTGATCGCGAGCGCGGAGAAACGCTCCACCACGGCGGTGCGCAGGCGCGGGGACAGCAGCGACAGCGGCGACAGGACCGCGAAGCGGATGAGCAGCCCGACCGGCGCCAGCGCCGACACGACGATGAACAGCGGCAGGGTCCACGGCTTCATGAGCGCGAGCGGCAGATATTCCGGATCCTCCGCCGTGCCATAGCGGGTCTTGGCATGATGGAGATTGTGCACGCCCTCGTACATGAAGGACGGGATCAGCATCGGCACGCCGACCAGCGCGTTCCACCCGGCGCGAAAGCCCGGCAGCGCGCTGTGCTTCATGTGGCTCACCTCATGGATGAAGCTCATCGCGCGATACAGCGCCAGGACCGACACGATCGCGGCGACGGTTACGATCGCCGTTGACGATGCGCTGGCCGCCACCACCAGCGCGCCATAGCCGATCCCGCAGGATGCGATCAGATCGCCCCAATACACGGCCGGCTTCGGCTGCGACAATTCGCGCGTCAGATCGGCCGCCGCGCGGAGCATCGCCTTGTCGTCGGCGACGCGGGTGGACGTGGCGCCCGTCGCTGTGACGGCGCGGTCGAAGGTGATCGTGCTGGTCATGGCCTCGCTCATTGCCTCCAGATAGTGGCGACAGCATGGCTTTGACAGCCGCAGGCGATGACAGAATCCTCACTCGCCATGATCGGTCCTGCCGTTTACAGACCCGCGATCATATGACCGGGGGTGTTTGGGCATGGCTGACGTGATCATCCGCAAGATCGACAGCAAGCGAGACCGTAAGGCTTTCGTCGAACTGCCCTTTCGACTTTACGCCGACGATCCGAACTGGGTCGCGCCGCTCAAGTCGGAAGCCCTCGGCCTGATCACGCCCGAGAAGAACGGCTGGTACAGCCATGCCAGGGCGCAGCTGTTCCTCGCCGAGCAGTACGGGCGCGCCGTCGGGCGGATTTCCGCGCATATCGACACGCTGGCGCTGACGCTCGATCCGTCGCTCGGCTTCGGCCCCGGGGTCGGCCAGTGGGGCCTGATGGATGCCGAGCGCGAGGAAGTCTTCACCGCCCTGCTCGCCGCGGCGGAACAGTGGCTGCGCGAGCAGGGCATGACTCGCGCGCTCGGTCCGATCTCCCAGTCGATCTGGGAGGAGCCGGGCCTGCTGATCGACGGATACGATCATCCGCCGACGGTGATGATGGGTCATGCCAAGCCCGAATATCGCGGCTGGATCGAGCGGGCGGGCTATGCGCCGGTCAAGACGCTCTACACCTATGAGCTGGACATCACGCAGAAATTCCCGCCGATCGTGCAGCGGATCATCCAGTCGGGCGAGCGCAACCCGCGCATCCATGTGCGCGAGGTCGACAAGTCGAAGTTCGAGGAAGAGGCGGCGATCATCCTCCACATCCTCAACGATGCATGGTCGGACAATTGGGGCTTCGTGCCGCTCACCCCGCCCGAGATCAAGGACGTCGGCGTCAAGCTGAAGCCGATCGTGTTCAACGACCTGATCCGCATCGCCGAGCTGGACGGCAAGCCGGTCGCCTTCATGATCACCCTGCCCGACCTTAACGAGCCGCTGAAGCCGCTCAAGGGATCGCTCCTGCCCTTCGGCTGGGCGAAGCTGCTGCTCTGGCTGCGCCGCCCCCAGGTTCGGACGATGCGCGTGCCGCTGATGGGCGTGGTGAAGGAGCTGCAGTCCTCGCGCATGGCGAGCCAGCTGGCCTTCATGATGATCGAATATATCCGCCTCGCCTCGGTGACGCGATATGGCGCCAGCCGCGGCGAGATCGGCTGGATCCTGGAGGACAATCAGGGGATGCGCTCGATCGCGGAGACGATCCAGAGCCGCGTCAACAAGACCTACCAGATCTATGAGCGGGGGATCTGAGGCGAGCCGTCCCGCTCCGCTCAGGACGTATCCCCTCCTTTCGCCGTGAGCTTGTCGAAGCCTGTCCGGAGCGCCTGCTGGGCGAAGAGAGGCAGTGCTTCGACGGGCTCGGCACGAACGGAACAGTGGGTCAGCCCGGTGACGGCCCGCATCCGCAAGACCTCTGCGAACGTCGCGACGGTAACCCCTTCAACTCGTCATCCCGGACGTGCTCCGGGATCAACCGATCCGCAGAATCCACGGCTTGTGCATGTGTGGTGCCATGGATGCCGGAACAGGTCCGGCATGACGGCGCGACTTTCGCAGAGGTCCCGCATCCGCGGAAAAGGATCCGATGGTCCGCCCCTCGGCCCCGCGCCTGCGACGCGGGGCCCGTCGGCGCGCATCAGCGACGGCGCGGCAGCAGGCGCGGATCGATGCCCTGGGCCTGCCAGTCGCTCAGCGCGCGGCACTCGCGATGGGCGAGACGCGAGCCGGTGACGTCGTTGACGACGCAGTAGCGCTGGTCGGGATTGTCCGCGCGGCTCGTCTTGCCGGTCGCGGCAGGAGCCGAGGCCGCGGCGCTCGCCGTGTCGGGTGCGGCGGCCATGGCGGTGCCCGCAAACAGGCTGGCAACGGCGACGGAGGCGATGATCTTGGTGCTGGCAAACATGGTCTTCACTCCCTTTGGATGGCGGCGGCGGCCGCATCCAGGGCTTTGCAGACCCCGTGCCAACTTCAAAAATGGCTGAATCCCGCCATTTCCGAGATTGGTGTGTTAGTTCAATATACCGCCTGTTGGCGCGATCCGCCGATTGGTGGCGGATCGTCAGAACTGCGCCACCACCCCGCCATAGACCCGCAGGCCCGGCGCATCGTGGTTGAGGCCGGCCGCGGTACCGACATCGAATTGCAGCCGCTCGGTCGGCCGCCATCCCGCCGCCAGACCGGCCAGCCATTCGGTACGATGCTCATCCGGGTCATTGTCGCGCTCGGCCTGCACCTCCGCGACGAGATGGATGGCCTTGCTTGCCTCCCACTCGGCGCCGACGACGCTGCTATAGGCGAGATGGCGGCCGTGCCCGCTTTCGTTCGCGGCGGCCTCGACCTCGGGCGTGAACTCCAGCTGGATCGAGTCCGACGCGTCCCAGGTCACCGGCGCGATCAGCCCCGCATGCCAGGTTCCTGCGCCCGCCGGCGGGCGGCCGGTCGGAAGGATGGCGAAGGGCAGTAGCGCCACCGACAGGCCATGGCCGTCGGGATTCATCAGGTTCTGCTTGAAGCCCAGCCGCAGGTCACCGACGCCTCCGTGGGTCTCCACCGAGCCGTCCGCAGCCCGTTCGCGCTCCTGCGCATAGGGCGTCCAGCCGAGCCGCAGCTCGCTCGCCTCCCCCACGCCGATCCGCAGGCTGGTCGAACCGATCACCACCGTGTCGCGGCGCTCTCCGTCCTCGCGCTCCCGCGTCCATTCGGCGAGGCCCGTCGCGACCTGCACATGTCCGGTGCCGATCGTGCAGGCGGAGGTGCCGAGGCCGGGACGCTCGGTACAAAGATCCTCGGCGTGAGCGAGAGCGGGCGTCAGGAGCGTGGCGGCGATGAGCGCGATGCGGCCGATCACCGCAGGCGCACCCAGGTCGGCGCGTGATCGCTCGCCTTCTCCCGCGCGCGATAGTCCTTGTCGACGCCGGCATCGACGAGCCGGTCGGCCGCCTGGGGACTGAGCAGCAGATGATCGATGCGGAACCCTGCGTCCCGCTGCCACGCGCCCCCCTGATAGTCCCAGAAGGTCCAGACGCCGCCGGTCGGGTGCCGGGTGCGCAGGGCGTCGGTCCAGCCCTGCGCCACGAGGCGACGATAGGCGGCACGGCTTTCGGGCTGCATCAGCGCATCCTCCGCCATCGCGCGGACGGAGAAGGTGTCGTCGTCATTGGGGATGACGTTATAGTCGCCGGCGAGGATCGCCGGAACCTCTTCGGCCAAGAGGTCGCGTGCGCGCGCCGCGAGGCGCTCCATCCAGCGCAGCTTGTAGTCGAACTTGGGACCGGGACGCGGATTGCCGTTGGGCAGGTAGAGAGAGGCGACGACGAGCCCCTCGATCTCGCATTCGAGATAGCGGCTATGCTCGTCGTCCGGCTCGCCGGCCAGCCCGCGATGCCGCTCGACCGGCGTCTTCCCGCGGGCAAGCACCGCGACCCCGTTCCAGGCCTTCTGCCCGTGCCACACCGCGCCATAGCCGGCGGCTTCGACCTCGGCGATCGGAAAGCCCTCGTCGGCCGATTTCAGTTCCTGGAGGCAGACGATGTCGGGCTGCGCCTCGGCGAGATACTCGATCACGCGCGGCAGCCGCGCCTTGATGCCGTTGACGTTGTAGGTGACGACCTTCACGTCAGACCGAGAAGCTGGTGCCGCAGCCGCAACCCGACGCCGCCTGCGGATTGTCGACCCGGAATGCCGCGCCACCGAGCGACTCGACGAAGTCGACCTGCGCCCCGCGGACGAGGTCCAGGCTGATCGAGTCGACCACGAGCCGAACGCCGTCGGTCTCCGCGATCAGATCGTCTCCGTCCGGCGCATCGGCGAGCCCGAAGCGGTACTGGAAGCCCGAGCAACCGCCGCCCTCCACCGACAGGCGCAGGATGGCGGGCTTGTTCTGCCTGGCCGCGATCGCCGCGACGCGCGCGGCGGCGGCGGGGCTGAGCGAGATGTCGGCAGACAGGATCGGTGCGGTAGCCATGGGTGACAGATAGGCGGTGTCCCGGGATGCGGCAACCGAGCCGATCTTGGCGGCTTGATAGCTCGGGGCCCGCCCGTCATGGCGAGGGCGATGGGGGACGCGGACGGACAGGAGGACCATGCCGGCCACCGCGCGCGGCTGCGCGCGCGGTTGCTCGCCGATCCGAAGGGGCTGCTCGATCATGAACTGGTCGAGTATCTGCTCGCGCTCGCCATTCCGCGGCGCGATACCAAGCCGCTGGCCAAGGCGCTGCTGACGGAATTCGGCGGTCTGGGCGGGCTGTTCGCGGCAGAGGCCGACGCGCTGCGCCGGGTCGACGGCATGGGCGATGGCGCCGCCGCCGCGATCCGCATCGCTTGCGCCGCCGCCAATCGCCTGCTCGCCACGGAGGTCGCCGCGCGGCCGATCCTCGGCAACTGGCAGGCGCTCCTCGACTATTTGCGGGCCGACATGGCGCATCACGGCGTCGAGCGTTTTCGCGTCCTCCACCTCAGTACCCGCAACATGCTGATTCGCGACGAGGTGATGAGCCAGGGCACGCTCGACGAGGCGGCAGTGCATGTGCGCGAAGTGATCCGTCGCGCCCTGGAGATCGGTTCGGCGGCGATCATCCTCGTCCACAACCACCCCTCTGGCGACCCCTCCCCCAGCCGCGCCGATATCGAGGTCACCCGCTCGATCATCGAGGCCGGCAAGCGGCTGAACATCGCCGTTCACGATCACCTGATCATCGGGACGCGGGGGCATGTGTCGCTGCGGGCACAGGGGTTGATCTAGAATCGGGCAGACAAGGGTTTCGCGCAGAGGCGCAGAGGACGCAAAGGTGTTTTGGCCTAACCACGAGCGCGGTTCAAAACCGTTCATGATGAAGTAGACGACGCGGCACCGGTGTGCCTTTCAATCCTTCTCCGCGTCCTCCACACCTCTGCGCGCCCCTCTCCCGCCCACAAACGCGAAGCGCCGCCGGATCGCGAAGACCCGGCGGCGCCGATCACGCTGCTGTCACGACAGCGTCAGGTTCAGGACTGGCCCTGCTGGAGGAAGCCGGTGACCTCCGCCTTGTCCAGCGCCTTGTTCTTGTCCTTGTCCGCCTGCGCGAACGCAGCGGTCAGCCACTTCTTCGTCTCGGCGCTTTCCGCCTTGGTGGCGGGATCGCTCGCCGTCTTCAGCGCGACCATCCATTCCGAGAACTCGGCGCGGCTGAGCTTGCCGTCGCCATTCTTGTCATAGGTGCCGAACTGCGAGTCGACGGCCGAAGCGACCTGGGTCTCGCCAGCGGGCTGTGCCGACGCCGTATCGGTCGTCGAAGCGGGCGCGGCGGGCTGTGCAGAGTCTGCGGTAGCCGGCGCGGCTGGTGCAGTCGTCGGCGCGGACTGTGCAGTTGCATCGGTGGCCGGCGGCGTTGCCGGGGCCGGAGCCGTCGTTTGCGCCATAACAGGCGCAGCGATCGTCATCGAACCAGCCAAAAGCATCATCTTGAGCATGATAACTCTCCTCTATGGCTGCACCGGCATTCCTCGACAGGAATATTTCACTCGAGGGCGCCGGTGCTTTCAAAACCGGGTGCAGAACTTCAGATAGTCGGTTCCGGTTCCGGTTTGAAGGGCTGGCCGCATGCTGCTAACGGCCTCTTCAGGCTCCCGCCGAGGGGAGAGCACGACGGCCCGTGGCCAAAGCAGGACGAGAGACACACATGATTCCGCGCTATTCCCGCCCCGACATGGCCGCGATCTGGACCCCGGAGAGCCGCTTTCGCATCTGGTTCGAGATCGAGGCGCACGCCACGGACGCGCTCGCGAAGCTCGGAGTCGTGCCGCAGGAAGCTGCCGCCCGGATCTGGGAAGCCGACACCGCCGCCGGCCCCTTCGACGTCGCCCGGATCGACGCGATCGAGGCGGAGACCAAGCACGACGTCATCGCCTTCCTGACCCATGTCGCCGAGCGGACCGGGCCGGAGGCGCGCTTCCTGCACCAGGGCATGACGTCGTCGGACGTGCTCGACACCTGCCTCGCGGTGCAGCTGGCCCGGGCGTCCGACATCCTGATCGCGGACCTCGATCGCCTTTTGGAGGTGTTGAAGCGCCGCGCCTTCGAGCACAAGCTGACCCCGACGATCGGGCGCAGCCACGGCATCCATGCCGAGCCGGTGACCTTCGGCCTGAAGCTGGCGCAGGCCTATGCCGAGTTCGATCGCAACCGCACCCGCCTCGTCGCCGCGCGGGCCGATGTGGCGACCTGCGCCATTTCGGGGGCGGTGGGTACCTTCGCCAATATCGACCCCTTTGTGGAGGAGTATGTCGCCGGCAAGCTCGGCCTCTCGGTCGAGCCCGTCTCGACCCAGGTGATCCCGCGCGACCGGCACGCGATGTTCTTCGCGACACTGGGGGTCATCGCCAGCTCGATCGAGCGGCTCGCGACCGAAGTCCGCCATCTCCAGCGGACCGAGGTCCTGGAAGCGGAGGAGTATTTCTCGCCGGGTCAGAAGGGCTCGTCGGCGATGCCGCACAAGCGCAACCCGGTGCTGACCGAGAACCTGACCGGCCTTGCCCGCATGGTGCGTGGCTATGTCACGCCGGCGCTCGAAAATGTCGCGCTCTGGCACGAGCGCGACATCAGCCATTCGTCGGTGGAGCGTTATATCGGCCCGGATGCGACGATCACGCTCGATTTCGCCCTCGCGCGGCTGACCGGGGTCATCGACAAGTTGCTCGTCTATCCGGCGCGCATGCAGAAGAATCTCGACCGGATGGGCGGCCTCGTCCATTCGCAGCGCGTGCTGCTCGCCCTGACCCAGGCGGGCGTCAGCCGCGAGGACGCCTATCGCCTCGTCCAGCGCAACGCGATGAAGGTGTGGGAGTCGGACGGCGCGCTATCGCTGATGGACCTGCTCAAGGCCGATCCGGAGGTCGGGGCCGCCCTGCCCGCCGAGGCAATCGAGGCGCGTTTCGACCTCGACTATCACTACAAGCATGTCGACACGATCTTCGCCCGCGTCTTCGGCGAGGCCGGGGACGGGCGGGCCTGACTGGTTCGGCTGGGTGCGGTTGCTGCCGCGCCGGGCCGGATCAGCTTCTAGCCAAGGCGGGAATAGCGGTGCGCGAACTCGCGATCGGACATGATCAGGTAGCGCACCGCGTCGATGAACGACCAGAGCCCCGTCACGATCAGGCCGATGATCGTGACGGACAGCAGCAGCATCAGCACCCCGCTGCCGTTCCGGCCGAGGTAGAAGCGATGGATGCCGAGCGGCCCCAGGAACAGGGCGAGCACCGCGGCGATATATTTGTTCCGGTCACTGGTCCGGGGTTCCGGCGGGGCGACAGGGGGCACCGCGTGCCCTGGAACGGTGGGCAGCGGGAAGACGCTCAGCGCACGATCGTCGCGCTCCTCGAAATCGACCGCCATGCCGACCGCGGGCTCACCCCGCGTCGCCCAGTCGCCGGCCGAGAATCGGTAACGGCGGCCGTCTTCGCCCGCGACCATCCCCTCGCCCGTCCGTACGTCCACCCCCAAGACCTGCCCGCGCATCGATCGCCCTCTATGCTGAGCGGATCATGATGCCGTGCCCGCGGATCAAGGCAAGCCCCAGGCGGCGCTGCGGGCCGGAGCGACCCGCCATCCGATCAGGCCGCCCAACCCGCCAGCCAGTCCGCCAGCGCCTGAGGGGTCAGGCTGCGCGCGTCCGCCAATGCGGTCTCCCGGCCCTTGTTGATGAGCCGGTCGCTCTTCGGATCGACGATGAGCAGCGCCGGCACCCCGGCGAGCCGACCGGTGATGCCGTAATGCGCGGGGATATTCAAATTGGCATCGAAGCGGCCGACATCCACCGTCACCACCTCGAAATGCTTCGCGACGAACCCGCGCATCTGGGGCAGCTCCATCACGCCCGCCAGCAACCGGCAGTCGAGGCACCAGTTGCCGCCCAGGTCGATCAGCAGCCGCTTGTGCCCTTTCAGGGCCCGCGCGCGGGCAGCCGCCACCTGCGCCTTCGCGTCACCCGCATGATAGGGCAGCGGCAGCGGCTTGGGCAGCGCATCGAAACTCGCGATCGGCACGCGCGGCGCGCTGACCGGCGCGGCGATGGCGGCAGCTGCGATTCCCAACGTGGCGCAAAGGGACAGGATCAGGCGACGGGACATGCGGGTTCCTCAACTGTAGGCGTCGGCAGCATCTGGCCATGGCGGTGGACGCGCAAGCAAGGATTGATTTCAGGTGCCGACCGGCGGGTATGGGATCGTCGCGAAAGCCTCGGGGTCACGCCGGCCTTCTTGCGGGGTCGACCGCCGGCAGGATACGTGGCGGGGCGTATCCGGATCAGCGAATTCCAGATCGCGCCCAGCGACATCCCAGCGAGGGCAAAAGCGAGACATCTGCGGCAGTCGCGGCGGTAGCATCTTCCAATCGTCATCCCGGACTTGTTCCCGGGATCCACGGTCCCACGAGTCCAACGGCTTATGGGCTTGTGGCACGGTGGATGCCGGAACAAGTCCGGCATGACGAGGTGACGTTCGCTAAGGCCTCGCGAAGGGTGAATCTCCCGGAGACAGGCCAAGGCAGAAGCTTTCGAAGGCTCTACGCTACGCCGCGGCGACGATGGAGGTCGGGGTTGGTCGATTGCCCGCCTATCGGGGACTTGCGATTGCATCGGACGCAATCGTGATAAATTGTTACAAAATTGCAAATCCACGACACGATCGCCATATCGCGCGTGCCGGATATGTCGCCGGCACAGGAGACTACACCATGCGCATGTTCGAAACCGTGACCAGCACCATGCTGGCGATCGCGGCCCAGGCGCTGGTGGTCGGCGTGGTCGTCACCACGCTCTAACCATCGGCCACACCGCCCCCGTACCGGGGGCGGACAGGCCGACATTGCTCCTACTCTCCTACCAGCGCGGACTTCAGCTTCGAGAAGAAGCCTTGGGTCGCCGGACACTCTTCGCCCGTCTCCGTCTCCCGGAATAGCTCGAGCAGCTCGCGCTGCCGGGTCGACAGCTTGGTGGGCGTCTCCACCTCGATCTGCACGACGAGATCGCCATGGCCGCGGCCTTGCAGCACCGGCATGCCGGCACCGCGCTGGCGCAATTGCTTGCCCGACTGGATGCCCGCCGGGATCTTGATCTCGTGGGTGCGCCCGTCGAGTCCCGGAATCGCCAGCGAGCCGCCGAGCGCCGCGGTGGTGAAGCTGATCGGCGCGCGCGCGAACAGCGTCGTGCCCTCCCGCTCGAAGATCGCGTGCCGCTTGACGTGCAGGAAGATGTACAGGTCGCCTGCCGGCGCACCACGCGGTCCGGCCTCGCCTTCGCCGGTCAGGCGGATGCGCGTACCCTCGTCGACGCCTGGCGGAACGTCGACCTGCAAGGTCTTGGTCTTCTCGATCCGCCCCTCGCCGCGGCAGTCCGCACACGGGTCGGCGATGACCTGGCCCGAACCCTGGCACACCGGGCAGGCGCGCTCGACCACGAAGAAGCCCTGCTGGGCCCGCACCTTGCCATGCCCGTTGCACTGGCGGCACGTCGCAGCATGGGTGCCGGGCTTGGCGCCCGACCCGTGGCAGGTATCGCATTCCGCCGAGACATCGACGGTGATCTGGGTCGACTTGCCGTGAAACGCCTCTTCCAGCGTCACTTCCATGTCGTAGCGCAGATCGGCGCCGCGCCGGGCCTGGGGCCGGCCGCGGCCACCCCCCATGAACTCGCCGAACACGCTTTCAAAGATGTCGGAGAAGCCGCTGAAGTCCTGCGGCCCCGCCCCGCCGCCACCCTGGCGGAACGCGGCATGGCCGAACCGGTCATAGGCCGCGCGCTTCTGCGGGTCCTTCAGACAGTCATAGGCTTCGGAGACGGCCTTGAACTTGGCCTCTGAGTCCTTGCACCCGGCATTCTTGTCCGGGTGGTATTTCATCGCGAGCTTGCGATAGGCGGTCTTGATCGTCGCCGCATCGGCGGTGCGATCGCATTCCAGCAGCTCGTAATAGTCGATCTCGGTCATCATTTCAGGCCCCCGCCCCTCATCCCGTCACCCCGGCGGAGGCCGGGGTCCAGTGCCGAGAACGCCGTGGTTCGTGGCTCTGGATACCGGCCTGCGCCGGTATGACGGGGGAGAGTCATGTCACTATACCTTTGGTGTCAGGCCTTCTGGCTGTCGTCGACTTCGGAGAATTCGGCGTCGACCACATCGTCGCCGCCCGCTTCGCTGCCGGCCGCCGCACCGCCCGCAGGCGACGCCTCGGCCTGCTGCTGCTTCTCGTAGATCGCCTGGCCCAGCTTCATCGCGACCTGCGCCAGCGCCTGCGCCTTCTCGTTCATCTGATCGGGATCGCCACCCTCGACCGCGCTCTTGGCGGCCGCGATCGCGGTCTCGATCTCCGACTTCAGCGAGGCGTCGACCTTGTCGCCGTTGTCGGCGAGCTGACGCTCGGTGGTGTGGATCAGGCTCTCGGCATTGTTCTTCGCCTCGGCCGCCGCACGACGCTTCTTGTCCTCCTCGGCGAACTGCTCGGCGTCGCGGACCATCTGGTCGATGTCGTTGTCCGACAGACCGCCAGAGGCCTGGATGCGGATCTGCTGCTCCTTGCCGGTGCCCTTGTCCTTGGCGGAGACGTTGACGATGCCGTTGGCGTCGATGTCGAACGTCACCTCGATCTGCGGAACGCCGCGCGGCGCCGGCGGGATGCCGACCAGGTCGAACTGGCCGAGCAGCTTGTTGTCCGCCGCCATCTCGCGCTCGCCCTGGAACACCCGGATCGTCACCGCGCCCTGATTGTCGTCCGCGGTCGAATAGACCTGGCTCTTCTTGGTCGGAATCGTCGTGTTGCGGTCGATCATGCGGGTGAACACGCCGCCCAGAGTCTCGATGCCCAGCGACAGCGGGGTCACGTCGAGCAGCAGCACGTCCTTCACGTCACCCTGGAGCACGCCCGCCTGGATCGCGGCGCCCATCGCCACGACCTCGTCGGGGTTGACGCCGGTGTGCGGATCCTTGCCGAAGAAGGACTTCACCACCTCGCGCACGCGCGGCATTCGGGTCATGCCGCCGACCAGCACCACCTCGGAAATCTCGCCCGAGGAGACGCCGGCATCGGCCAGCGCCTTCTTGCAGGGCTCCAGCGTCCGCTTGATCAGATCCTCGACCAGCCGCTCCAGATCGGCGCGGGTGATCGTCTTAACGAGATGCTTCGGCCCGTTCTGGTCGGCCGTGATGAAGGGCAGGTTGACCTCGGTCGACTGGGCGGACGACAGCTCGATCTTCGCCTTCTCGGCGGCTTCCTTCAGCCGCTGGAGCGCCAGCTTGTCCTTGGTGAGGTCGATGCCCTCATCCTTGCGGAAGCCCTCGGCCAGATAATCGACGACCTTGTTGTCGAAATCCTCGCCGCCCAGGAAGGTGTCGCCGTTGGTCGCCTTGACCTCGAACACGCCGTCGCCGATCTCGAGGATCGAGATATCGAAGGTGCCGCCGCCAAGGTCATAGACCGCGATCGTCTTGCCGTCCTGCTTCTCCAGCCCATAAGCCAGCGCCGCCGCGGTCGGCTCGTTGATGATGCGCAGCACCTCGAGCCCGGCGATCTGGCCGGCATCCTTGGTCGCCTGGCGCTGGGCGTCGTTGAAATAGGCCGGCACGGTGATCACCGCCTGGGTCACCGTCTCGCCCAGATAGGACTCGGCGGTCTCCTTCATCTTCTGAAGGGTGAAGGCGGAGATCTGCGAGGGGCTGTAGTCCTTGCCGCCTGCATTGACCCACGCGTCGCCATTGGGACCGCGCGCGATCTTGTAGGGGACCAGCTCGGTATCCTTCTTGGTCACCGGATCGTCGAAGCGGCGGCCGATCAGGCGCTTCACCGCGAACACCGTATTGTCGGGATTGGTCACCGCCTGGCGCTTGGCCGGCTGGCCGATCAGTCGCTCGCCGTCCTTGGCGAAGGCGACGATCGAGGGCGTGGTACGCGCGCCCTCGGCATTCTCGATCACCTTGGGCTTGCCGCCCTCCATCACCGCCACGCAGCTGTTGGTGGTGCCGAGATCGATACCGATAACTTTAGCCATGAGTTCGTTTAGCCCCTCACACACAATTGAATTCGAGTGACGGCGCCCCGTTACGGCAGCGCAATCTCTCCGTGGATGGCGGCGATATAGGAGGGGTTCGGCTTGCCGCAAGAAGCCGCGCTCCGGTAGACGGAACCGCGATGACACATTGGAGTTGGCGGGCGATGCGGGGTGCCGGGCGAATGACGACAATCTGGTCGGGCGCAGCCGCCGCGACGGCGATGCTCGCCGCCTGCAGCCAGCCGGCCGAGCTGCGGGTCGATTCGGCCTGGATCCGGATGCCTGCCGCGGCGGGCCGCCCCGGCGTCGTCTACTTCACCGTCCATGGCGGAGAGGCGCCGGCGCGGCTCATCGCGATATCCTCCGCCTGGGCGATCCGCACCGATATGCACGAGAGCATGGGCGGGCCGGGCGGCATGGCGTCCATGAAGCCGATCGACCATGTCGACATACCCGCGCGCGCCGACGTGGCATTCGCGCCCGGCGGTCGCCACGCCATGGTCTACGGCATCAACCCGGCCGTGCATGTCGGCGACACCATGACCTTCACCTTCACCTTTGCCGACGGGCAGCGGATCCGCCGCATCGCGCGGGTGGTCGGACCCGCCGCGTCCGGTCCGGCATGACGGCAGCCGTCCCCACCCCGCCCGGCGCCGCGCGCCGGCTGACCGAGGGCGAGGCGGCGCTCGCCCGGTCTGTCTTCGGCAGCGCGATCGCGACGGACGGCGTGGAGGTGCGGCGGCGGAAATGGGCTTTTTTCCAGCCCCGCGGCGTCGCCATGGCACCGTGCGGGCATCTCCATTTTCATCACCGAAGCGAGAACTGGCGCGAGGATTATGCCGACGAGGGCCTCTCGTTGCGCGGCCTCTTCATCCACGAGCTGACCCATGTCTGGCAGTGGCAACGCGGCATCTACCTGCCGCTCGCCCGCCATCCCTTCTGTCGGTACAGCTATGTCATGAAGCCCGGATGGCGGCTGCAACGATATGGCCTGGAACAGCAGGCGGAAATCGTCCGCCACGCCTATCTGCTGCGCGAGGGCTATGTGGTGCCCGGTGCACCGTCGCTGGATCAGTACGAAACGTTGCTGAACGCCTTCCGCTGACGCAAAAAGGGGGCCGCCGGATGTCTCCGGCGACCCCCTGTCCTCATTCCCCCCGGAATCAGGCGTAGGTGACGTTGGTCTTGGCGCGGCGATAGCGGGCGGCGCCAGCAACCATGCCGAAACCGAGCAGCATCATGCCCCAGGTCGCGGGCTCCGGCACCGCGGCCGCCAGCAGGCGGACGGTGACGGTCGAGGTGGCGCGACCGCCGGTCACACCGACCAGATCGTTGAACCGCACCGAGAAGCTGGCGCCGTTGCTGGCGGTCAGCGTCTGCGTGCCGGTCGACCAATTCAGAGCGCCGCCGGTCAGGGCGCCGAAGAAGGTCAGGTACCCGACGGTGCCGGCCGTGGTCGCGGTGGCGAACGGATCGCTGAACGCGAGCGTCGCGCTGACGTTCGCCGAACCGACGCCCGTGCCGGTGAACACGAAGTTGGCGAAGTTGAACTCGGTGCTCTGCCCGACGTTCAGGCTGAACGGCGAGAAGGTCGCGAGCGAGGCCGTGACATTGCAATTGCCAAGGCAGGTCTTGTTGCTGACCTGGATGTTCGACGCCGCCGAGTTGACGGTGAACTGCGTGGCAGCGGCGGCAGGCGCGGACGCGACCGCGGCGACGGCCGCGGTGGCCATCAGAAACGTCTTCATATTGTATCCCCCCAAAAGGATGCCGATCGGACTCGATCAGCACTTCTCACCTAACTGATTAGGATTTTTTGGAAAGACTAAATTAACCAAGTATCCGCCCTGTGCCACATTGATACGCTCATCGAGCGTCTTGAGAGGGGCTGAGAAATAGCCTCAAACTTGATCCATTTTGGGTCTTGCCGCCTACCGATGCTTGCTCTGATCGCCGACGTGCTGGGCCCCGCGGGCTGCAGCAAGCTGGGTCTGGCGATGCCTCTCGGCATAGCCGCGGCGCTGCACCTCGCTTCGCGCATCATGGCAGCGCGGACAGCAGAAACCCGCGACATAGGCCTCCGTATCCCGATCGGCCGGCGATACCGGCATGCGGCACCCGCGGCAGAGTTCGTGCGTCCCCGGCACGAGCCCATGCCCCACTGCGACCCGCTCGTCGAACACGAAGCACTCGCCCTGCCAGCGGCTGTCCTGTGCCGGCACCTCCTCCAGATAGCGGAGGATGCCACCCTCGAGATGATGGACGTCCAGCACGCCCTCCGCCTTCATCAGCGCGGTCGCCTTTTCGCAGCGGATGCCGCCGGTGCAGAACATCGCCACCCGCCTGCCCGCCAGTTCGTCGCGATGAGTCCGAACCCATTCGGGGAAGTCGCGGAAACTCTCCGTGCCCGGATCGACCGCGCCGCGGAAACTGCCGATCGCGACCTCATAGGCGTTGCGGGTGTCGATCACGATCGTGTCGGGATCGTCGATCAGGGCATTCCAGCCCGCCGGCTCCACATAGTGGCCGGCGTCGCGCACCGGGTCGATGTCCGGCACGCCCATGGTGACGATCTCCGCCTTCAGCCGCACCTTCAGCCGGTGGAAGGGCATGACCTCGGCCTCGGCATATTTGGGCTCGATGTCGCCGCATCCGGGCAGCGACCGGACCGCATCGATCAAGGTCGCCATCCCCACGGCCGGACCGGCGACGGTGCCGTTGATGCCCTCGCCCGCGATCAGAAGCGTGCCGCGTACTCCGGCCGACTCCGCTACCGCGTGCAGCCGGTCGCGCACCCACGCCGGATCCTCGAACCGTGTGAAACGGTACAGGGCGGCGATCCGGACGCTCACAGCGCGTCGAAATCGATCGCCGCGTGGCGATCGAGCCAATTGGGTGCCTCCGGCATCGGATATTTGAGGCCGGTGGCGCAGTTGAACAGCACCACCCGCTCGGCCTCGTCCACCTCGCCGGTCCGCAGCGCCTCGCGATAAGCCGCCAGCGTCGCGCCCCCTTCGGGACACAGCAACAGTCCGTCCGCCCTGGCGCAGTCCGCCACGGCCTTAAGGATAGCCGGATCGCCGACTCCCAGCGCCTTGCCCCCGCTCTCGCGCACCGCGCGCAGGATCAGGAAGTCGCCGACCGCCCGGGGCACGCGGATGCCCGCTGCGACCGTATGCGCGTCGTCCCAGCGCTCGGCATGCTCCTCGCCCGCCTCGAAAGCGCGCACGATCGGCGCACAGCCCGACGCCTGCACCGCATACATGCGCGGCCGCTTGGCGCCGATCCAGCCGAGCCGCTCCAGTTCGTCGAAAGCCTTCCACATGCCGATCAGGCCGGTCCCGCCGCCGGTCGGATAGAAGATCGCGTCGGGAAGCTCCCAGCCGAGTTGCGCGGCGAGCTCCAGCCCCATCGTCTTCTTGCCCTCGATCCGATAGGGCTCCTTGAGCGTCGACAGGTCGAACCAGCGCCCCTCCGCGGCGCCTTTTCCCACGATCGCGCCGCAATCGTCGATCAGCCCGTTGACCCGCCACACCCGCGCGCCCTGCACGGCGATCTCGCGCACGTTCACCTCCGGCGTGTCCTCGGGACAGAAGACGATCGTCTCGATCCCGACGCGGCTGGCATAGGCGGCGAGCGCGGCGCCGGCATTGCCGTTGGTCGGCATGGCGATCCGGGTGACGCCCAGTTCCCTGGCCATCGCCACCGCCATGACGAGGCCCCGCGCCTTGAAGCTGCCGGTCGGCAGGCGGCCCTCGTCCTTGACCAGCACATTGCCGCCGCCAGCGCTCTTCGAGATCGGCACCAGCGGCGTCTCGATCTCGCCCAGGCTGACGATATTCTCCGTCCGCCGCACCGGCAGCAGCTCGCGCCACCGCCACAGATCGGTATCGCGAGCGGCGAGCGCATCGCGGGTCAGGCTGCGCCCGACCGCGTCGAGATCATAGCGCACCAGCAGCGGCCGACCGACCCGCGACAGGCCGTGAAGCCGGTCCGCCTCGTAGCGCTCTCCCGTCATCGAACATTCGAGATGCGTGACGAAAGTCGGGCGGTCGGCGGTGAGGTTGTCGTTCATCTATCGTCCTTGCAGCATGCGCGCGATCCCCGCCGCGCGCTGCCGGTGCATGCCCGCATGGGTATTCGCGGCGGCCAGATCGCGCCCCGCCCGTCCCATCCTGCGCAGCGCTGCGGGGTCACGCGTCGCCTCGACCAGCGCCTCGGCCAAGGCGCTAGCGTCGCCGGGCGGGATCAGCATGCCGGTCTCGCCATCGCGCACGCAGGCGCGCGTGCCGGGCGTGTCCGCCGCGATCGTCGAGACGCCCTGCGAATAGGCGTCGTAGATGATGCGTGGCTGCTCGTCGGACAGCGAGGGCACCAGCACCGCATCATAACCGCCCAACAGCTCGAAAAAGGCAGGTCCATAGGGGACCTGATCGAGGACGCGGACATGCGCCCGCCCCCAGTCGGTGCCGGCGGCCGAACGCAGGCCGTCCAGCTCCGGTCCATCACCGATGATGTCGATATGGACCTGCGCCGCGCGCCCGGCGAGCAGGCGGAGCGCTTCGGCGACGATGGCGGTGCCCTTCTCCGCGATCATCCGGCTCGCGAACAGGAAACGGCCGGGCCCGCCGCGCATGGACTGTCGCGTCGCGATCGCCTCGACCGGCAGGACGACGCCCTCGTCGATCCAGCTCGCCTGGAACAACGCGCCACCGCCGGCCCGCGGCGCCGGCAGGGTGCGGCGATAGTCGTCCTGCGAATAGGCAGCGTAATCGGCCTGGCGAAGGCAGAAGCGGTTCATCGCCTCCCAAAGCGCCGCCTTGCGCCGGCGGCTGCCGTCCACCGCCTCCCCGTGCGGGACGCGCCAGAAGGCGCTCTCCACGACGATCACGATCCGCCGCCCCAGCAGACGGGCCAGCGGTACCGCCACCCAGCCCGCGGGAAAGGGGAAGCCGGCGATCCCGCAATGTACGACGCGGGCGCGCGGCACCTCGGCCAGCAGTCGCGCGATCATTCCGACCATCGCGAGATACTGGCCGGCGCCGCGCCGCACGGTACGCCAGCCGCGTACGGTAACACCGGCCACTTCGGTCCAGCCGGGCTCGGGCGCGGCCTGCCGGATATAGGGACAGGCCAGTATCAGGCGCGGCAGATAGGCCGGGTGGAGCAGCAGATCCTTCGCCCAGGACGGATCCGCGAAATAGCGGCCGTCGGGGGTTCGCACGAGCGGGATGTTCAGCGCCAGCAGGTACGGCGCATCGACGATCGCGATCGACTCCCCCCCATCGTCGTTCATCCCGCCTTCGCCACCGCGACCAGCGCCGGACGGAGCAGCCGGTCCTTGATCATGTATCCGGCCTGCATCTCCTGCACGATCGTGCCCGGCTCGGCATCGCTGGGCATCTCCATCATCGCCTGATGCTTGTTCGGGTCGAGCGGCTGTCCGAGCGCCTCGATCCGGGTGATGCCGTGGCGCGCGAACACGCTGTCCAGCTCGCGGCCGGTCGCCTCGAGCCCGGTCACGAGACCCTTCATGCGATCGTCGTCGCGCAGGTCGGCCGGGATCGCCGACAGGCCGCGCGACAGATTGTCGGCGACGGACAATACGTCGCGGGCGAAGGCGGTCGCGGCATAGTTGCGCGCGTCGGCGGCGTCCTTCTCGGCGCGGCGGCGGACGTTCTGGATGTCGGCCTGCGCGTAGAGCACGTCCTGCTTGGCCGCGGCGAGCTGGTCCTCCAGCTCCGCGATGCGCTTCGCCGCCGCATCATGCTCGGCCACCTCGGGCGCCGCCTCTGCGGTCTCGGCCCGAACGTCCTCCGGGGTCGGCGCGCCGGCGCCGCTATTGGTCTCGTCGATCATCTGTTTCCCTGTATGTCGGCCCGGATCCGGGCCAGCGTTGCCGCGATGCATGCCACCATGGGCACGGACCGCGCGGAGTTCAACCGCCCTGGCCGATCTGCCCTACCCCATCAGCCGTGCCAGCGTCGCCGCGGTCAGGTCGACCATCGGCACGACGCGGGCATAGTTGAGCCGTACCGGGCCGATTACCCCGACCACGCCGACCAGCCGCCCGTCCCGCCCGCGAAACGGCCGTGCGATCACCGAGGAACCGGACAGCGAGAACAGGTTCGTCTCCGCCCCGATGAAGATGCGCGTCGCATCGCCGCCGCGCGCCGAGTCGAGCAGCCCGGCGATCTCCTGCTTGCCCTCGAGATCGTCGAGCAGATCGCGGACCCGGTCCAGATCGGCGGCGGCGGCCGCATCGATCAGTCGGCCCTGCCCGCGCACGATCAGCACCGGACGCCGGTCGCCATCCTCGCTCCACACTGCCAGCCCGCGCTCGACCAGCGTGCGTGCAGCGGCGTCGATAGCCGCACGGCCATCGGCCAGTTCGCGGTCGATCCGCGCGCGGGCCTCCGCAAGGGTCAGCCCGGCGAGCGTCGCCGACATGAAATTGCCCGCCTCAACCAGCGCCGACGGCGGCACGCCGGCGGGCAGCGTGACGACGCGGTTCTCGACCGAGCCGTCCTCCCCCACCAGCACCGCCAGTGCCCGGCCCGGCGACAAGGGAACGAAGCCGATCGAGCGCAGCACCAACTCGCGCTTGGGCACCATCACCAGCCCGGCACAGGCGGACAGGCCGGACAGGGCAGCGGTGGTCGCGGCCAGCGCCTCCTCGACCGGGCCGTGCCGCTCCACCTCGGTCTCGATCGCGGCGCGCTCCTCGGGCGTCGGCTCGTGCGCCTGCATCATCCCGTCGACGAACAGGCGAAGGCCGCGCTCGGTCGGCAGGCGACCGGCGGAGGTATGCGGCGCGGCGAGCAGCCCCAGTGCCTCGAGCTCGCCGAGCACGCTGCGGATCGAGGCGGGCGACAGGCCGATGCCGGATAGCGCCAGCGTCTTCGAGCCCACCGGCTGGCCCGACGCCAGATAGCCGTCCACCACCGCGCGAAAGATATCGCGGGCGCGGTCGGTCAGCTCGGTGACGGGCGGTGTACGCATGGCGATGATCTAGGCTGGCGTGGCGGCGGATGGAAGGCTAGGCCGGCCGTCACATAACACGAAAAAGGACCGTTCATGCGCCCCAGCGGCCGCGCGCCAGATCAGATGCGCGCCATCACCATCGAGCCCCGCTTCACCCGTCATGCCGAGGGATCGGTGCTGATCGGGTTCGGCGATACCAGGGTACTCGTCACCGCCTCGGTCGAGGAGCGCGTGCCGCCGTTCCTGCGCGGCAAGGGCGAGGGCTGGGTGACGGCCGAATACGGGATGCTGCCGCGCGCGACGCACACCCGCGGCAGCCGCGAGGCGGCGAAGGGCAAGCAGTCCGGCCGGACGCAGGAGATCCAGCGGTTGATCGGTCGCTCGCTGCGCGCGGTCTGCGACATGAAGCTGCTGGGCGAACGGCAGATCGTCCTCGACTGCGACGTCATCCAGGCCGATGGCGGCACCCGCACCGCCTCCATATCCGGTGCGTGGGTGGCGCTGCGTCTCGCCGTCGACGGACTGCTCGCCTCGGGCAAGCTGACCGCCGACCCGATCCGGCAGAAGGTCGCGGCGGTCAGCTGCGGCATCTATCAGGGCACGCCCGTCCTCGACCTCGACTATGACGAGGACTCGAACGCCGATGCCGACGGCAATTTCGTCCTGCTCGAAAACGGCCATATCGCCGAGGCGCAGGCGACGGCCGAACATGCTACCTATGACGAGGAGTCTCTGCTCCGCCTGCTGCGCCTCGCGCGGATGGGCTGCACCGACATCTTTCGCGCCCAGGCCGAGGCGGTGAAGTGAGCGGCGAGGGAGAGGAGCCGCAGGCGATCCGCAAGCTCGCCCCCGGCAAGCTCGTCATCGCCAGCCACAATGCCGGCAAGGTGCGCGAGATCGCGGCGCTGCTCGAAGGGCGCGGGCTGGACGTGGTGTCCGCCGGCGCGCTCGACCTGCCGGAGCCGGAAGAGACCGGCACCACCTTCGTCATGAATGCCGAGCTGAAGGCGCGGGCGGCGGCCGACCTTTCGGGGCTGCCCGCCCTGGCCGACGACAGCGGGCTGTGCGTCGATGCGCTGGGTGGCGATCCCGGCATCTTCTCCGCCCGCTGGGGCGGCGACGCCAAGGATTTCGGCCATGCCATGCGGCTGGTCGAGGACAAGCTGCAACAGGCGGGCCCCGACGCCAGCCGCGACGCGCATTTCGTCTGCGCGCTCGCACTCGCCTGGCCCGACGGGCATGTCGAATGGTTCGAGGGGCGGGTCGACGGCACGCTCGTCTGGCCCCCGCGCGGCGACAAGGGGCATGGCTATGACCCGGTCTTTCGCCCGAATGGCGACGATCGCACCTTCGGCGAGATCGACGAGGCGGAAAAGAACGCGATCAGCCATCGCGGCGACGCGTTCCGCCAGATGGTCGCGGCCGTCTTCTAGTCTTGGGTCCACAACCGTGGCCCCATCCCCCGCCCGGTCAGAAGGCGGCGCGACCCAGCACGTTGCCGGCCGGAGCGTAGCGGCAGACGAGAACGTCGTCGGCCGCACCCTTGGCGACGGCGCAGCCGACATGGGTCGTACCGCGCCAGACCATCTGGGTGTAGTGGCCGACATCCTTCCACAGCCCGGTGCGGCTGAAATGCGGCGTGGGGGCACTGACATAGTCCTGCGCCTCCGCCATCCACGCGCCGACCATCTCCGTGTAGGTGAAGCCGCCGTGGGTCCCCATCCACAGATTCTCGCCGACGCCGCGCGGCGCGGCGAAGCGCCCCTCGTGGGAGAAGGCGCCGCTGGCCGCGAGTTCCTCGGCGTGCAGCCGCGCGGACTCGGCCAGTTCCTCGCTCCACAGCAGCGGCGGCACGCCGACGAGCGCCCGGGTGGTGGCATGCGCGACCAGCATCGTGCGGCGCAGGGCCAGGTCGGTCTCCGGCCGGGTCGGGCGGGGCAACCGGTCGACCCAGGGCTCGGTGGAGGCGCCGGGCTGCGGCGCGACCGGGGACGGCGGCGCGGCCCAGCCGGCGACCGCCACCGTAGAGGCGAGCAGCATCGGGATGTTTGCCTTTGGCATATCATTGGGATTACCGGGAAATCGTGAACGAGCCGCAAATGCAGACCGACCTCGCGCTCTACGTCCACTGGCCATTTTGTGTCTCGAAATGCCCCTATTGCGACTTCAACAGCCATGTCCGTGCCGCGGTGGATCAGACGGCGTGGCGCGACTCGCTGATCGCCGATCTGGCACATGAGGCAGCTCTGTTGCCGGGGCGACGAGTCGGGTCGATTTTCTTTGGCGGCGGCACCCCGTCGCTGATGCCTCCATCGACCGTAGCCGCGATCCTCGACGCCGTGCAGACGCATTGGCAAGTGTCGGACACGATCGAGATCACGCTGGAGGCGAACCCGTCCTCGGTCGAGGCGGCGCGGTTCGCCGATCTCGCCGCAGCGGGAGTGAACCGGGTGTCGCTCGGGCTGCAATCGCTCGACGACGCGGCTTTACGCTTCCTGGGCCGGGCGCATGACGCGCGCGAAGGGCTGGCGGCCGTCGCGACCGCCCAGGCCAGCTTCGGGCGGGTCAGCATCGACCTGATCTATGCCCGACCGGGCCAGACGCTGTCCGCATGGCAGGCCGAGCTGGATGCCGCCCTTGCGCTCGGTACCGAGCATCTGTCGCTCTACCAGCTGACGATCGAGCCCGGCACCCGCTTCGCCACCGAAGCCGCGGCCGGCCGGCTCGTCATTCCCGACGGCGACGCCGCCGCCGACCTGTTCGAGGCGACGCGCGCGATCACCGCCGCCGCGCGGCGGCCGGCCTACGAGACGTCGAACCATGCCGCGCCGGGTGCGGAGAGCCGCCACAATCTGACCTATTGGCGCTATGGCGACTATGCCGGCATCGGCCCCGGCGCGCATGGCCGCCGGGCCGGTCTGGCGACGATGCGGCACAGGAAGCCGGAGAATTGGATGGCCGCGATCGAGCGCAACGGCCATGGCCTGCAGGTGGAAGACCCCCTCGCCCCCCACGCCCGCGCGACCGAGGCGCTGGTGATGGGGTTGCGGCTGGCGGAGGGAGTGGATCTGAAGCGGATCGCGGCCCTGGCGGGCGGGACTGCACCGATCGACCAGGGTGCGGTGGAGCGGCTGTCGCTTCAGGGTCTCGTCGCGCTGACCGACGATCGCCTGCGGGTGACGGAGGCGGGTGCGCTGCTGCTCGATGCGATCCTGACCGAGGTGGTGGCGGACGACGTGGCGGTGGCCTGATTACGCGAACCTCCAACCCGTTCGTGCTGAACGAAGCCGAAGCACCGTCAAGTCTCAGGCCCTTCGACTGCGCTCAGGGCGAACGGAACGTGATGAAGAGCAGCTGATGTGCCGCTACTTCCCGAACCCCGTGGGCGCGGGCGACACCGTCACCGTCGTGCCGCCGCGGATCTCCTGCACCTCCAGCGCGCGCTCGGCGATGCCGTCGCGGCCGAAGCGGAAGGCACCGTCCAGTCCAGCGAAGCCGTCCGCCTCGCGCAACTTGCTTTCCGGAAAGGCCGCGCCCGGCCGCCAGTCGCGCGCGATCCGCACCGTCAGCAGCACCGCGTCATAGCCCAGGCTGGACAGGCGATAGGGCGCGGACCCGAACCGCGACCGGTATTTCACCGCATATTGGCGATAGAGCGTGTTGGGCACGCTGGCGAACCACGCGCCGGCCAGGCCGGGCCGGGCCGCGACGCCGCTTTCGGTATTCCACAATTCGGTGCCGAGCAGCCGCGTCGTCGCGCCGCTGCCTCGCTTCACCACCGGAGCTGCCGCCGCAGCGATGCTGCCGGCATCGGCGACCAGCACCGCGCCATAGGGCGCCTTGGCGACCAGCCGCTGGGCGGCAGCGGCCACGCCGCCGGCAGTCCGGCCATAGGTCTGCAGCGAGACGACCTGCCCGCCCGCCCCTTCGACAGCCCGCAGGAACGCCGTGGAGGCCCGTTCGCCGTACAGACCGTTCGGGACGAGCCCGGCAAAGGTCTGCACCCCGCGGCTGCGCGCGAAATCGACCACACGCTCCACGGACTGGGCCGGGATATAGCCCATCAGATAGACGCCGCTGCCCGCAACGCCGATATCGTTGGAGAAGCTGATCACCGGGACGTTCGCCGCCCGGGCGATCGGTGCGACCGCGCGCACGTCGTCGCTGAGCAGCGGCCCGAGGATCAGCTGCGCGCCCTCGTCGATTGCACGGCGGGCCGCCCCGGCCGCGCCGCCGCTGCCGATGGCCGCGGTATCATAGTTGGTGATCCGCACCGTCTGGTTCTGCGTGTCGAGCAGCGCCAGCATCGTCGCATTGGCGATCGACTGGCCGACCCCGGCATTGGGACCGGTAAGCGGCACCAGCAAGGCGACGCGGCTGCGGTTGACGTCGCGCGGCAGGCCCGCCTCGACCTGCGGCGTCACCGGCCGCTCGGCCCGCGTCACCGGCCGTTCGGGTGCCGGCTCCGCGCCGCGGGGGATCACCGTCTGGCAGGCGGACAGCAGCACCGCCGCGGCCAGTGCCGCCCAGCGCCCGACGGTGCGGCGTTGCGAAATCCAGCCTGCCTCTGCCATGACGCTCCCCATGCCTCCTTTTGATCCCGGCCTCTACATCGTCGCGACGCCCATCGGCAATCTCGGCGACCTGTCCCCCCGCGCGGCCGACGTGCTTTCACGCGCGGACGTGGTGGCGGTGGAGGACAGCCGGGTGACGGCCGGCCTCCTCCGACATATCGGTGCGAAGCGCCCGATGGTTCCCTATCACGATCATAATGCAGAAGAAGTTCGGCCCGGCCTGATCGCCCGCATGGGGCGGGAGGCGGTCGCGCTGGTCTCCGATGCGGGCACGCCGCTGATCTCCGATCCCGGCTACAAGCTGGTGCGCGACGCCCGCGCGGCGGGCCATATGGTCGTGACGATTCCCGGCCCCTGCGCCGCGATCGCCGCGCTGACGCTCGCCGGCTTGCCGACCGACCGGTTCCTGTTCCTCGGCTTCCTGCCGTCCAAGGAGAAGGCCCGGGCGGACGCCATCGCCGAGGTGGCCGCCGTGCGCGCGACGCTCATCATCTATGAGAGCGGCCCCCGCCTTGCGACGTGCCTCGCCGCGCTCGCCACCGGGCTGGGGGACCGGGAGGCAGCGGTGACGCGCGAGATTACCAAGCGCTTCGAGGAGGCGGTGACCGGCACCCTCTCTTCACTCGCCGGCCGCTATGCCGAAGCGCCGCCCAAGGGCGAGATCGTGATCGTCGTGGCTCCGCCCGGCGAAGCCCCGCCCCCCGACCCCGCCGACGCCGACGCCGCGCTCGCCGAGGCGCTCACCCGCCTGCCCGCCGCCAAGGCCGCCGGCGAGGTCGCCAAGCGCTTCGGTCTCGATCGCCGCACCCTCTACGCCCGCGCGATGGAGTTGAAGGGTGCGTGACCGCCGCAAGGCCGAAGCCGCCGGCCGCCGCGGCGAGCGACTCGCCGGCTGGTGGCTGCGCCTGAAGGGGTGGCGCATCCTCGACCACCGCGTCCGCACCCCGGCGGGCGAGGTCGATCTGGTCGCGCGCAAGGGCAATCTCGTCGCCTTTGTCGAGGTGAAGGCGCGCCGCACCGCCGCCGAGCTCGACCATGCCATCGACCAGCGCCGCCTCGCCCGCGTCGCCGCCGCGGCGGAGGTGCTGATGCCGCGCTACGCAGGGCCGGGCGACGACATTCGCGTCGACGTGATCCTGATCGCACCGGGCACCCGGCCGCGCCATATCGAGAATGCCTGGATCGGCTGAACGGCCGCGATCGCCGCTGTTCCGCTTCCGGCCCAGCCTGTATGCGAGCGGCGACCTGCCGCCGTCCCGACCTGTTGAGGATTTCGCATGACCATGACCGTCGCCGTCCAGATGGACCCGCTCGACTCGATCAATATCGCCGGCGATTCGACCTTCGCGCTGATGCTCTCGGCCCAGGCGCGCGGGCACCGGCTGTTCCACTACGACGCGGGCGATCTCAACTGGTCGGACGGGCGGCTCTGGACGCGGGCGCATCCCGTGACCGTGCAGCGCGTCGCGGGCAACCACTATCGCTTCGACGAACCGGTAAGCCTCGACCTGGGCGCAGAGGCCGACGTGGTCCTGATGCGGCAGGACCCACCCTTCGACCTCGGCTATATCACCGCGACGCATCTGCTCGAGCGGATCGCCGAACACACCCTGGTCGTGAACAATCCCCGCAGCGTCCGCAACGCGCCGGAAAAGGTCTTCGTGCTCGACTATCCGCAGTTCATGCCGCCGACGCTCGTGACCCGGTCGCTCGAGGAGACGCGCGCGTTCCTGAAGCGGCATGGGGCGATCGTTGTCAAACCGCTGCACGGCAATGGCGGCAAGGCGATCTTCCGCGTCGGCCCTGAGGGCGAGAACCTCTCGGCGTTGCTCGAGGTCTTCAACCAGACGTGGCGCGAGCCGCACATGGTCCAGGCCTTCCTGCCCGCGGTGGCGAAGGGCGACAAGCGGATCGTGCTGGTCGATGGCGAAGTGGCGGGCGCGATCAACCGCCTGCCCGGTGAAGGCGAGATCCGCAGCAATCTCGCGGTCGGCGGCTCGGCAGAGAAGACCGAATTGACCGCGCGCGAGCAGAAAATCTGCGCGGTGCTCGGGCCCGAGCTCAAGCGGCGCGGGCTGCTCTTCGTCGGGATCGACGTGATCGGCGGCGAATGGCTGACCGAGATCAACGTCACCTCCCCCACCGGCATCGTCGCGATCGAGCGGTTCGACGGCACCGACGTGGCGGGCATGATCTGGGACGCGATCGAGGCGCGGGTCGGAGAGAAAGCCGCCAGCCCGCGTTGACCGGGGCGTGACCGCCTTCATTCTCGAATGGATCGCCCGCGGCGGCTATTGGGGCATCTTCGCCCTGATGGCGCTGGAGAATATCGTGCCGCCCATTCCGTCGGAGGTCATCATGGGCCTCGGCGGCATGGCGGTGGCGCGCGGCCATATGCAGCTCGGATGGCTGATCGCGGCGGGCACCGCGGGCACCGTGGCGGGCAATTACTTCTGGTACGCGGTCGGCCGACGGTTCGGCTATCTGGGTCTCAGGCCCTTCATCGACCGGTGGGGTCGATGGCTGACGCTCGAATGGGAGGATGTCGAGCGGATCACCCGCTTCTTCCACGATCGCGGCGGCTGGGTCGTGTTCGTGTTCCGCTTCATGCCGACCTTCCGCACCATGGTCTCGCTGCCCGCGGGCATGTCGGCGATGCCGCGCTGGAAGTTCCTGCTCTGGACGGCGGCGGGCTCGGCGATCTGGAACAGCGTGCTCGCCGCAGCCGGGCTGATCCTCGACCGGCGCTTTCAGGAGCTGGACCGTTATGTCGGCCCGGTCGCCGTCGCGCTGACGGTGGGGATCGTGGGGTTCTATATTTACCGGGTGATGACGTGGCGGCCGCGTGCGCGGCGGGGGTAAACCCGGAGAACCGGGCACAGCTCTTGGTCGTCGGCGCGCCCCCCTTCACCCTTCCGCCGGCCGCTCGCCGACGCCGCGGCAGCGGTCGGAGCAATATTTGACCTGATCCCAGTCGCGCGCCCATTTCTTGCGCCAGGCGAACGGCCGGTGGCAGCTCGCGCAGATCTTTTCCGGCAGATGCGGCTTTCGGTGCGCCACGGGTCAGCGTCGCCGTGCCAGCAGCCGGGTGATCTCCCGCTCCCCGACGCGTACCGCGGCGACGGCGATCCGCTCGGATGCCCAGCCGATCGCCCAGCCGGCCGCCAGTCCGATGATCTGCCGCTTGCCATTCTCCGCCACGCGGACCGCGGGCGGCGCGTCGGTCGCCACAGCCGGAGACGGCGACGACGCTGCCTTCGCCAAAGCGGCACGGGCTCCGGTCGCAACCAGCTGGCTCGCCAGCATCCGCGCGCCGCTGCGCATCACGGCCGGCCGGCGCAGCACCGCGCCGACCAGGATCGTCGCGGCCGCGATGGCGAGCAGCGGCGGGGCGCCGTTCTCCTCGGCCGTTGCGCTCCTGCGGGCGAGCGTCTGCACCGCCACCGTCGTCTGCGTCACCCCTGGTCCTCCCCGTCCTCGGCATCGCTGCGCACCTGCGCATGGGCGAGCACCGCGAACAAGCCCGCGCCGCCGACCAGATTGCCCAGCACCGCCGGGGCGATCAGCGCGAACAGCGTCTCGCCCACGCCGGCATGCCCTGCGAACATCAGCAGGAACGCCTCGTCCGACCCGACCACCGAATGGCTGAACCCGGCGATCGCGACGATATAGGTGATCGCGAAGATGACGAGAAACGCCTGCGCCCGCGCATTGGGCAGGATCCATGCGATCGTCGCGATCAGGAAGCCGGCGGGGATCGCGTTGAGGAAGGTCTCGCCCGGCCCCAGTTCGCGGATACGCCCGGAAATCTCGATCGCGGCTATCCGCAGGTCGTGATCACCCAATATGCCCGCGGCCATCAGCCCGGCCGCTATGCACGTTCCGATGAGGTTGGCGCTCAGCACCAGCGCCCATAGCCTCGCCGTTCGCCCCAAGGCCTGCCAGGACGGGCGGGTGACGAGCGGCAGCATCGCCGTGACGGTGCTTTCGGTGAAGAGCTGGAGCCGCCCGAGAATGACGATCAGGAAGCCGATCGGATAGCCCAGCGAGACCACCAGATCGCGCCACGGCGCGTCCGGCAGATCGCGCTGCAACGCCGCCTCCGCCAGCAACGAACTGTTGATCGCCAGCCCCGCCGCCAGGCCCGACCAGATCAGCGCCGCCGCCGGCCGGGCCAGCTCCGCCTCGCCCTCTTCGCGCACCGCGCGATGGAGCTCGCGGGCATTGGCCGCCTTCAGCTCCTCGACATCGTCGTCCTGGGCGCGGGGCGCTTCGTCTGCCATCGACAACGACAACGGCTCGCTCCGGCCTTTGCTCCTAGGGTGCGCCTCGCTAAGGCGCCGCCATGAACGATCCCGTCACGATCCGCCGTCTCTATGGCCGCCGGCAGGGCCACAAGCTGCGCGCCGGCCAGGCCGCGCTGGTCGAGGCGTTGCTGCCGCGCATCGCCGTCCCTGAGACCGGGCCGCTGGACGCGGCGACGCTGTTCGGTGACGAGCGCCCGCTTCAGCTGGAGATCGGCTTCGGCGCGGGCGAGCATCTCGCCGGTCAGGCTGCCGCCCATCCGGATACCGGCTTCATCGGCTGCGAGCCCTTCCTCAACGGCGTGGTCGGCGCGCTGAACCATGTCCGCGACGGCGATCTTAGCAATGTCCGCCTGCATATGGGCGACGCTTTGGAAGTGCTGGAGCGGCTGCCCGACGCCGCGCTGTCGCGCGTCTACCTGCTCCATCCCGATCCCTGGCCCAAGGCCCGCCACGCCAAGCGGCGCATGGTCAATCACGGGCCGATGGACATGATCGCGCGCAAGCTGATGCCGGGCGGCGAGTTCCGGCTGGGCACGGACGATCCCACCTATTGCCGCTGGGCGATGATGGTGATGAACCAGCGCACCGACTTTCAATGGCTTGCCGGCAGCGCAGCGGATTTCCTGTCGCGCCCCGCCGACTGGCCGGAAACCCGTTACGAGCGGAAGGCGCGCCGGCAGGGACACGAGGTCTGGTATTTTCGTTACGCCCGCCGCTAGGATGGCGACATTCTCGACGGAAAGGTCCGCATGATCCCGACACTGCCCGGCGTCGCCACTGTTGCGCAGACGATCACGCTGGCTCTGTCGCCGATCTTCATGCTCACCGCGATCGGCCAGCTGCTCAACGTGCTGACCGGCCGGCTCAGCCGCGTCGTCGACCGCGTGCGCGACCTGGAGCGGCTGCACCCGCATACCACCGGGCCCGAGCATGACCGGCACGTCTGGGAGTTGCGGCTGCTGGACCGCCGCATCTCGATCATCAACGCCTCGCTGTTCCTGGCGGTGTCGAGCGCGGTGATGACCGCCTTCGTCGTCGCCAGCCTGTTCGTCGCGACGCTGGCCAAGCTGCATTTCGCCAGCGCCGTGGCGGTCGCCTTCATCCTCGCCATGCTGCTGCTGATCGCTTCGCTGGTCAGCTTCATGATCGAGGTGCGGGTGTCGCTCCGTGCGATCCATGTCCGCAAAGACCTGCTGAGCTGAATCGTCGGAACCGTAGGAAAGCGCTGAACCCCGACCGGCTAACCTGCGTTATCCGCCTCCACACTCCCCGGAGGACGGCGCGCGGCTCATGGTCAGGACTCTCGGCAAGCTGTTGTTGTGGGTCGCGATCCTTGCCTGCCTCGCCGTGGCGGTGGTGCCGCACTTCACAGGCCGGCCGATCGGCCCGTCACCGCCGCGCGACCCCGCCGGGGTCAGGCACCCGGCCTGAGCAGGTCGAGCACGGCCGCGGTCATCGCCGTCGCGCCCGTCACGATCGACGGCTCCGGCGCGATCTTGAACAGCGGCGAATGGTGCGACGGCACGGGCGGACCGCCCGCCTTGGCCGCCGCCAGCACCTCGGCGGGAGTTCCGCCCACGGCGAAGTAATAGCCCTTCACCCCCGTGTCCGGCTGGACGTAGTAGGCGAAGTCCTCGGCACCCATGCCCTTCTGGTTGAAGGGGATGACGTGATCGGCCCCCAGCGTCTGCGCCATCACCGCATTCAGCCGCCGGGCGAGCGGGGCGTCGTTGATCGTCGTCGGCGTCCCTTCGGTCACCGTGACCACAGGCATCTTGTCCTCGGGCATGCCGTTCATGATCCCGATGCCGCGGGCCACGCGCTTGATTCCGGCGAGCAGTTGCGCGCGGGTCGCCTCGTCATTGGCGCGCACCGTCACCTGCAGCTTCGCCTCGTCGGAGATGATGTTGTGCTTCAGCCCGGCGTGGAAGCTGCCCACGGTGATGACCCCCGGCGCCAGCGGCTGGCGCTCGCGGCTGATGATGCCTTGCAGGGCGATCACGAGCTGCGAGGCCATATAGACCGGGTCCTTGCCCATATGCGGGCTCGCGCCGTGCGCGCCGATGCCGGGCACGGTGATGTCGACCGAATCAGACGAGGAATATTGGATGCCCTCAGACGCCGAGACGGTGCCCGCCGCTCCTTCGGAATTGACGTGGAAGGCCAGTGCATATTCGGGCTTGGGGAAGCGCGTGTAGAGCCCGTCCTTGAGCAGCGCGGCCGCCCCGCCGACCCGCTCCTCGGCCGGCTGCACGACGAAGACAACGGTGCCGCGCCACCGCTCCCTGAGCGCCGCCAGCCGCCGCGCGGTCGCCACCATCGCCGTGATGTGCGTATCGTGTCCGCAGGCATGCATCACCGGCGCCTCGACGCCGTCCACCCCGACTTGCCGGACCTTGGAGGCGTTGGGCAGCCCCGACTTCTCCTCGACCGGCAGTCCGTCCATATCGGCGCGGACCAGCACGACCGGGCCGGCGCCATTCTTCAGCACCCCGACCACGCCGGTCCCGCCGACCTTGTCGGTAACGACCATGCCGGGGACCTTGCGCAGCTCGGCGGCCATGCGCGCGCCGGTCTTCACCTCGCGGAAGCTCAGCTCGGGATTGCGGTGGAACCAGTCCCACAGCGCGCCGAGATCGCGGTCGTAATCCGCCTTGATCGCTGCGGCATAGTCCGGCGGCGTCTGCGCAGCGACCGCGGTGGCGGACAGACAGGTCGCGGCGAGCGCGAGGGCGGCGGTCAGGCGCATGGATTCCCCTTTTTTGATTGCGGGGGAAGCTATCCGATTGTGGGGACGGGGCAAGAGGCTGTGGGCCTGAGCCGCGTCCTGCCTCTGACCGTCATCCCCGCGCAGGCGGGGATTCAGACGGTGTGACGTCGGGGCTCCAGCCGCTATCGTCAGAGGTTATGGATTCCCGCCTGCACGGGGATGACGGTGATTGTGAACGCGGCATTCCGCCTAACCGACGAACGCCCGCTCGATCACGAAGGTGCCGGGATTCGCGTTCGACCCTTCGACGAACCCCCTCTCCTCCAGCAGCTTGGCGAAGTCGCGGATCATCTCGGTCGAGCCGCACAGCATCACGCGATCGGTCTTCGGGTCGAGCGCCGCTGCGCCCTCGATCCCGGCGAACAGCGTGCCGTCGTCGATCAGCGCGCCCAGCCGCTTGGTGTTGCGGAACGGCTCGCGCGTGACGGTCGGGATGTAATGGAACTGCGCCGCCGCCTCGTCCGCGATCAGCGGATCCTCGGCCAGCTTGCCGTCGAGCTCGTCATGATAGGCCAGGTCGCTGACCCGGCGCACCGAATGGGCGATCACCACCTTGTCATAGCCCGAATAGACGTCCGGATCGCGCATCAGCGACAGGAACGGGGCGAGGCCGGTGCCCGTCGACAGCATGAACAGCCGCTTGCCCGGCAACAGCGCGTCGAGCACGAGCGTGCCCGTCGGCTTCTTGCCCATATAGATGTCGTCGCCGGGCTGGATCAGCTGGAGCCGGCTGGTCAGCGGCCCGTCCTGCACCTTGATCGACAGGAACTCCAGCTCCTCCGCGTAATGCGGGCTGGCGATCGAATAGGCGCGGACCAGCGGCTTCTTGTCGCCCGCCAGCCCGATCATCACGAACTCGCCCGAGCGGAAGCGGAAGCTCGCCGGCCGCTCGATTGCGAAGGAGAAGAGATGCTCGTTCCAGTGGCGGACCCACAGCACCTTGGCCGTCAGGAAGGCGGGGTTCTCGGGCAGTAGCGCAGGCGCGCGGGTCTCGGTGGTGACAGTCATCAGGGGTCCGGCAGTGTCTTGCGAATGGCGCGCAATAAGAGGGGGGTGGCGGGGGGTCAACCATAGCGTCCCTCGCCCGGGCCATAGCCGCCCTTCTCCGGGCCCGCCGCCCGCTGCGACCGGACACGTGTTGCTCTGTTGTTCCCGCAGCCTGCTTTACCATATGGTTGGGCATGGCCATCCAGATCCGCACCAGTCTCGCCGAGCCGGAAACCGGCGAGACCTTCGTCCCCCACCGCCCCGCCCGACCGGAGAAGGTGGAGGGCGGCAAACGGTTCGAGCTGGTGAGCGAATATACCCCCTCGGGCGACCAGCCGACCGCGATCCGCGAGCTGGTCGAGGCGGCGCGCGCGGGCGAGAAGGATCAGGTGCTGCTCGGCGTCACCGGTTCGGGCAAGACCTTCACCATGGCCAAGGTGATCGAGGAGATGCAGCGCCCCGCGCTGATCCTCGCGCCGAACAAGATCCTCGCCGCTCAGCTCTATGGCGAGTTCAAGTCCTTCTTCCCGAACAATGCGGTCGAGTATTTCGTCAGTTACTACGATTATTACCAGCCCGAGGCCTATGTGCCGCGGTCCGACACCTATATCGAGAAGGAGTCGTCGATCAACGAGGCGATCGACCGGATGCGCCACTCGGCGACGCGCTCGCTCCTGGAGCGCGACGACGTGCTGATCGTCGCTTCCGTGTCGTGCCTGTACGGCATCGGTTCGGTCGAGACCTATTCGGCGATGATCTTCGACCTGAAGAAGGGTCAGACGGTCGATCAGCGGGAGATCGTCCGCAAGCTCGTCGCGCTCCAGTACAAGCGCAACGACGCCGCCTTCATGCGCGGCAACTTCCGCGTGAAGGGCGACAATCTGGAGATCTTCCCCTCGCACTACGAGGACAGCGCCTGGCGCGTATCGTTCTTCGGCGACGAGATCGAGGAGATCGTCGAATTCGATCCGCTGACCGGATCGAAGGTCGCCAGCCTGAACAGCATCCGCATCTATGCGAACAGCCATTACGTCACGCCCGGCCCGACGATGAAGCAGGCGACCGAGGCGATCAAGCACGAGCTGGCCGAGCGGCTGAAGGAGCTGGAGGCGGAGGGCAAGCTGATCGAGCATCAGCGGCTGGAGCAGCGCACCCACTTCGATCTGGAGATGATCGCCGCGACCGGCAGCTGCAACGGCATCGAGAATTACAGCCGTTTCCTGACCGGCCGCCTGCCCGGCGAACCGCCGCCCACCCTGTTCGAGTATCTGCCGGAAAACGCGCTTCTCTTCGTCGACGAGAGCCACCAGACGGTGCCGCAGATCGGCGCGATGGCGCGGGGCGATCATCGGCGCAAGATCACGCTGGCCGAATATGGCTTTCGCCTGCCGAGCTGCATCGACAACCGCCCGCTCCGCTTCAACGAATGGGACGCGATGCGCCCGCAGACGGTCAGCGTCTCGGCGACGCCCGGCTCGTGGGAGATGGAGCAGGCGGGCGGCGTCTTCGCCGAACAGGTGATCCGGCCGACCGGGCTGATCGACCCGCCGGTCGAGATCAAGCCGGTCGAGGAGCAGGTGCAGGACCTGATCCAGGAGTGCAAGGCGACCACCGCCAAGGGCTATCGCACCCTCGTCACCACGCTGACCAAGCGGATGGCGGAGGATCTGACCGAATATATGCACGAGGCGGGGATCAAGGTCCGCTACATGCACTCGGACGTCGAGACGCTGGAGCGTATCGAGCTGATCCGCGACCTGCGGCTCGGCGTCTACGACGTGCTGATCGGCATCAACCTGCTGCGCGAGGGGCTGGACATTCCCGAATGCGGGCTAGTCGCGATCCTCGATGCGGACAAGGAGGGCTTTCTGCGATCGGAGACGTCGCTGATCCAGACGATCGGCCGCGCCGCGCGCAACGTCGACGGGCGCGTGATCCTCTATGCGGACCGCATCACCGGCTCGATGGAGCGGGCGATGAACGAGACGTCGCGGCGCCGCGAGAAGCAGCAGGCCTATAATCTCGAACATGGCATCACGCCCGCGACCGTGCGCAAGAATATCGGCGACATCATCGCCCATGTCGCGTCGAAGGATCAGGTGACGGTCGAGATCGACGAGGATCGGCCCCACATGGTCGGCCACAATCTGCGCGCCTATATCGAGGAACTTGAGAAGAAGATGCGCAAGGCCGCGGCGGACCTGGAGTTCGAGGAGGCCGGCCGCCTGCGCGACGAGATCCGGCAGCTGGAGAACGAAGAGCTGGGCCTACCGGTGGAGCAGCACAAGGCGCCGATCATGGGCCGCTCGAACGAGGGCAAGCCGGGAACGCGCAAGACGCGGTTCGGCAAGCAGCAGAAGATGCGGATGGGGGGTCGGCGCGGGGGGCGGTGAAATCGCTCGCGCCGACGCCTTTTACCGGCCGTACCGCGCGCCCCCACCGTTCGTGCCGAGCCTGTCGAAATGCTGTTCTTCTTCCCCCCTAATGGGGCACTCTAAAGAAAGGCAGGGCTTCGACACGCTCAGCCCGAACGGGGGTGGGTGTCGCGTATCAGCCCGAACGGGGTGGAGAATTCTCAGATCAGTCCTTCAGCCCCGCTGGCACCGTGCCGCCATTCTTCTCCAGTTCGCGCATCACCGCCTTGTGCAGCCAGATGTTCATCTCGGCCGAACCGTCCTTCGCGCCGGTATAGCCGAGCTCGGTCGCCAGCTCCTTGCGATTGTCGAGCGAGGAGTCGAGGTCGAGCAGCTTCATCAGGTCGACGATCGAGGTGCGCCAGTTGAGGTCGGGATTGCCCTTGCGCGCGGCGATCCCGGTCAGCACCGCCTCGACATCGACCGGCGTCGCCGGCGCAGCCGGTGCGGCGGCGGGGGCCTGAGCGGCGGGGGCCTGCGGCGTCGCGGCCGTGGTATGCGGGTGCGGGGCGGCCTGCGGCGCCGAAGCCGGCGTGGCAGGCGTGTCCTTCTTGCCGCTAAACTGACCGCCCAGCGGCCCGTGGTCGCCGAAGATGGCGCTCTTGATCTTGCCGAAAATGCTCATGTTCTTTCCTTACAGGGGCTCAGCCCATCGACAGATTTTCGGACCCGACGCCGTAATAGCTCGCGACGCGATCGGCATAGGCCTGGTCGAAGACGGGGGCGTTGTTCGCCCAGCTCGGCCCGCCTTCCAGCAGCCGGCGGTCGATGGTGATGACGTAGAGGTCGCGCACCGGGTCGAACTGCAGAAGCTGGAACGGCACCGGATAGAAGCTCTTGCCCATGCCCAAAAAGCCGCCCAGCGACAGCACCGCGTGCGTCACCCGGCCCGAGCCCTTGTGGACCATGAAGGAATAGACCGACCCGACCGCATCGCCGTCGCGGCTCTCGACCTTCACCGAATGCGCGACGTTCGACTGGATCAGGATCTGCGTGGGGGCATCGCTGGGGTTTGACATGCGTTCGGGCTCCATCTGTTGCCCGTCGAACCGGTGGCGCGGTCTGCCGGTTCCATGATCCTCGCGGGTTGAGCATCGCGAACGGCTTGCCTAGGCCGGCGGGATGCGATCCCCCCTCCGACCCGCCCTCGTCCTCGTCGCACTGCTCGCCGCCGGCTGCGTGCCGCAGGTCGCTCCGCCGCCCGTCGCCACCCCCGGTCCGACCCCGACGCCCGCCGCGCCGCCGCCACCCCGGCCCCTGGCGCAGGACTGGCGGGACTGGCCGCGCACCCCGGGTGACTGGCGCTACGATGCGGCGACGGTCGTCGCGCGCTACGATGCACCGGACGGACGGCCGCTCCTGACCCTGGCATGCGACCGGGCGGCCCGGCGCATCACCGTCACCCGCCCCTCGGTTGCCGCGGCGGCGGCGCTGACCGTGCGGACGACCAGCACGGTGCGCGCCCTGGCGGTGCAGGCGCGCGCGCCCGCCGATGCGACGTCGCCGATCATGCTGGATGCGACGCTGGCCGCAGGCGACCGGCTGCTGGACGCGATGGCGTTCAGCCGCGGCACCTTCACCGTCGAACAGGCTGGCCAGTCGCCGCTCGTCCTGCCGGCCTGGGCGGAGGTGGGCCGCGTCGTACAGGACTGCCGCTGAGGGACATCACCGAAGAGCCAGCGATCCTCGTGCAGAATTCTTCTGATTACAAGTCTTGCAACCACCCCCGTCATCGCTCACATTCCAGGTGTCGCCGGAGACGGCGGCATCTTGGCTATCAACAAGCGAAAGGAGGTGATCCGATGTCTCATGGTTCAGCAATGGGGTCGGTTCAGTTCGTTCGGGGGACCGGCTTCTAAAACCTTACGGCCGGCGCCGGGGGGTATCCTCCCCCAATCAACGGCGACGGAAAAGGTGATAGAGGCCCCATGGTCTCCCGGGCTGGAGCTCTCCGGCCGCTGACCATGTTTAGGGGTTGTCGGGCATTCCCGGGAGGGGTGCTCGGCAACCTCTTCTCATATCCGGAGCAGGAGATCGGCCTCCCGCCGCCCCGGCTCTCTCACGCGGCGTACCGGCCCGGCGCAGCGGTCGGGATCATCGGGTAGAGCACGCTCTCCTCGCGCTCGATCCGCTTGCCGAGCGCCTGCATGATCCGCCGCGTTTCCATTCCGAAGGCGATCCACTCCCGGGCCATGCGCTCGGCCGACCAGTTGGCGATATAGGCGCGGTAGCTGTCCGCGAGGTCGCCCATCTCCGCCGCGAACCGCGTCGCCATGGCCGATGCGCGGGGGTCCTGCCCCGTCTTGAGGCTGGGGTAGAGGAGCTTGTCCTCCTTCGCCAGATGCGCCAGGAGCTCGCGGGTCATATTCCACCGGATGCGGGCGATCCGCTCGGGCTCGGCGCGATCCTGCCCGATGGCCCCGAGAAGCTCGGCCGCCAGATCCATCAACGCCCTGTGTTCGGCCGACAAGGTCGCACGATCCAGCATGACCGACACTCCCGGTCCGGTGACGGCCCAGTCCGTCACCGCAAGCATGCTGGATAGTATACCCTGCTTTCCATCGGGTTAAGCGACGGTCAGACCGGCTGGAGCAGCCCCTCGCGCGCGATCTTGTCGCGCCACACCAGCGGCGCGAGCGTGTGGACGTTCTGCCCCTCCGCATCGACCGCGACCGTCACGGGGAAGTCGGCGACCTCGAATTCGTAGATGGCTTCCATGCCCAGATCCTCGAAGCCGACGACCTTGCTCCCCTTGATCGCCCGCGCGACCAGATACGCCGCCCCGCCCACCGCCATCAGATAGGCGCTCCTGTGATCGCGGATCGCCTCCGTCGCGGCCGGACCGCGTTCGGCCTTGCCGACCATCGCGAGCAGACCCTGTTCGAGCATCATGCGCGTGAACTTGTCCATCCGGGTGGCGGTGGTGGGGCCGGCCGGGCCGACCACCTCCTCGCCGACCGGATCGACCGGGCCGACATAATAGATCACCCGCCCCCGGAACTCGACCGGCAGCGGCTCGCCGCGCGCCAGCATGTCGGCGATCCGCTTGTGGGCGGCGTCGCGCCCGGTCAGCATCTTGCCGTTGAGCAGCAGCCGGTCGCCATGCTTCCAGCTCTGCACCACCTCCGGCGTCAGCGTGTCGAGATCGACGCGCTTGGCGGCGGCGTCAGGCTTCCAGTCGACCTTCGGCCATTCGTCGAGCTTCGGCGCCTCCAGATAGGCGGGGCCGGTGCCGTCGAGGGTGAAGTGCGCGTGGCGGGTCGCAGCGCAATTGGGGATCATCGCCACCGGCTTCGACGCGGCATGGGTCGGCCAGTCGAGGATCTTGACGTCGAGGATGGTCGACAGGCCGCCCAGCCCCTGCGCCCCGATGCCGAGCGCGTTGACCTTGTCGAACAGCTCGATGCGCAGCGCTTCCAGATCGTTCCTCGGCCCGCGCGCCTTGAGCTGGCCCATGTCGATCGCGCCCATCAGCGACTCCTTGGCGAGCAGCATCGCCTTTTCCGCCGTGCCGCCAATGCCGATGCCCAGCATGCCGGGCGGGCACCAGCCCGCACCCATCTGGGGCACCATCTCCAGCACCCAGTCGACGATCGAATCGCTGGGATTCATCATCTTGAACTTCGACTTGTTCTCCGACCCGCCGCCCTTCGCGGCGACGTCGACGCTCACCGTCGCGCCCGGCACCATCTCGACGTGAAGGACGGACGGGGTGTTGTCGCGGGTATTGCGCCGGGTGAAGGCGGGATCGGCGAGGATCGAGGCGCGCAGCTTGTTCTCCGGGTGGAGATAGGCGCGGCGCACGCCCTCGTCGACGACCTCCTGCAACGACCGGTCGCCCGACAGCCGGCAATCCTGGCCCCACTTGACGAAGACGGTGACGATGCCGGTGTCCTGGCAGATCGGCCGGTGGCCCTCGGCGCACATCCGGCTGTTGGTCAGGATCTGGGCGATCGCGTCCTTCGCCGCGGGGCTCCGCTCGGCCTCATAGGCCTCGCCGAGCGCCCGGATGTAATCCATCGGATGATAGTAGCTGATGAACTGGAGCGCGTCGGCCACGCTCTCGATCAGGTCGGCGTCGCGGATGATCGTGGTCATGCGCCGCCCCATGCGCCAGCGCGCGGCGCGACGCAATCCGGCGGCGCGGTTGACCCGAGGCTTGAAAACGGGACAAGATGCTTCATGACCCGCGTCGTCGCCTCGCAACAAGCCTGCCGCCCTTTCGAGGCGCCGGACGGCGTGGACGCGAAGGATCGCCGGCCGGACTGACGCCGGCCGTCCCGACGCCCCACCTCTCTCCCCGCCCGTACCGGCGGGGGTCACCGTTCCGGGCGGGCCTACCGATCGGAACCTGTTTATGTCTTTCGAGCCGCTCGACGAGGCCGCGATCGCCCGGATCGCCACGGGCCTTCTGTCCGCCACCCTCCCCAAGGCCGAATGGACCCATGCCGCGCATTTCGCCGCCGCGCTCTGGATCCTGCGCCACCGTCCCGACGCAGCGGATGCGATGCCGGACGTGATCCGGACCTACAATGTCGCGACCGGCGGCGTGAACAGCGATATGGCGGGCTATCACGAGACGATCACCCGCGCCTCGATGCGCGTCGCCGCGCGGTGGCTCGCCGGTTACCCGGAGGAAAGACCGCTCGCCGACATCCTCGCGGCGCTGCTCGATTCGCCCTATGGACGCTCCGACTGGCTGCTGGCCCATTGGAGCCGCGAGCGCCTGTTCGGCGCGGAGGCCCGACGGCGCTGGGTCGAACCTGACCTGACGCCGCTTCCGGCCTGACGACGGATCTTAGCCTCAATCAGTGAACGCGGCGTTCACTACATGTGCAGGCCCGGTCGTAACGCATCCGGTTCTACAGGCCGGCCATGGCTATACGTTCCCGTATCGATCCGGCTCCGTCGCGCGCGCCCATCGCCGTCCTGCTCGGCGTAGTGCCGGATCAGGAGGACGATGGCGAGCTTGCACGCGACCGGCTGGAGCAGGTCGCCGCAGCCTGGCCGATGGCCGCGTCGGTCCAGGGGATCGCGGCCATCGCCGCCTGTCTTGCTACCGGCTGGAGCGTCGCGGCGCTTCTCCTGTCGGTGCTGCTGGCGATCGCCTCCGCCGCGACCTTCGCACTGGTGCGGCTGGTGCCCGACAGCTGGCGCCCCCATCACCGGGCCCAGGGCCTGTCCGCAGCGGCGGTCGTGATCGCCGGCACCCAACTCTCGCTCCTCTGGATGACGAGCGGCGCCGAGCCGGGCAGCGGCCGCTTCGCCGCGACCGTGCTGCTGGCCGGAGCGACCGGACTGTCGGGCCTGGCGATCCATGCGGTGCGGGCAGCGCTGCTCAGCTTCGGCGGCGGCCTGATCCTCGCCCTCGCTGCCTTCACCACCGCGCCACTGGTCGTGGCGGAGGCGGCCGCGCTGCTCGTCGTCCTCGCCTTCGCGACGCTGCGTCTCGCCAATGTCGACCGCGCGACCCTGCGGGCTGCGGTCGCCCGCAGCGGCGAGGGTCGGCAGGCGGTGAAGATGGTCGCCGAATTCGAGGGGCACGGCACCGGCTGGTTCTGGGAGACGGACCGTCAGGGCCGCGTCACCTATCTGTCGGCCAAGGTCGCCGCCGAGATCGCCGAACATGACGATCCGCCCATGGGCCGCCTGCTGACCGACGTCTTCCGCATGGACAGTGCGGCACCGGGCACCGAGCGGACGCTCGCCTTCCACATGTCGTCGCGCACCTCCTTTTCCGACTATTCCGTCTGCGCCGCCACCGACCGCGACGGGGCACGCTGGTGGTCGATCTCCGGCCGTCCGGTGGTCGACGGGCTCGGCCGCTTCCAGGGGTTCATCGGATCGGGCGCCGACCTGACCGAGAAGCGCCGGTCCGAGGCGGAAATCACCCGGCTGGCGCTGTTCGACAGCCTGACCGGACTGGCCAACCGCCAGCGCATGCGGCTGTCGCTCGACAAGACGCTGGCGCAGATCGCCGGACACAATCGGCCGGCCAGCCTGTTCCTGATGGATCTCGACCGGTTCAAGTCGGTCAACGACACGCTGGGGCATCAGGCGGGCGACACGCTGCTCAAGCAGGTCGCGCATCGTCTCCAGCGGGTGGTCGGCGAATCGGGCCTGGTGGGTCGGCTGGGCGGCGACGAATTCCAGGTGCTGCTGCCGGGCACGGATGCGCGCGAGACGCTCGCGACGCTCGCCCGCGCGCTGATCGATGCGCTGTCCCAGCCCTATCAGATCAAGGACACCCAGGTCAGCATCGGCTGCTCGATCGGCATCGCCATCGCGCCGCACGACGGCGAGGACGCCGAGACGCTGATCCGCAATGCCGATCTCGCCCTCTACGCCGCCAAGGGCGACGGACGGGGCGTCCACCGCTTCTACTCGCAGGAGATGCTGGCCGGCGCCAAGCATCGCCAGCAGCTGGAAGACGATCTGCGCGCCGCGATCGGCGCCGGCGACTTCCATCTCTGCTATCAGCCGGTGGTCAGCACCGCCGACGCGCAGATCGTCGGCTATGAGGCGCTGGTCCGCTGGACCCATGCCAAGCGCGGCCTCGTCTCGCCGGCGGAATTCATCCCCGTCGCCGAGGAATGCGGGCTGATCGAGGCCCTGGGCGAATGGGTGATGCGTACCGCCTGCACCGAAGCCGCACGCTGGCCGGCCAACGTGCGCGTCGCGGTCAATGTCTCGCCGGTCCAGTTCGCCAATCCCAACCTGCCCAACATCATCGCCAGCGCCCTCGCCCATTCGGGGCTCGCGGCGGCGCGGCTGGAGCTGGAGATCACCGAAGGCGTCTTCCTCAACGAGAGCAGCGCCACCGACCAGATGTTCAAGGCCCTGAAGGGCCTCGGCGTCCGCCTCGCGCTCGACGATTTCGGCACCGGCTATTCCTCGCTCGGCTATCTGCGCTCGGCGCCCTTCGACAAGATCAAGATCGACCAGTCGTTCGTCCGCGGCATCGCCCAGCCGGACAGCCGCAACGCGGCGATCATCAAGGCGATCGTCACGCTCGCCGACACGCTGGGGATGGAGACCACCGCGGAGGGGGTCGAGATCCAGGACGAGATCGAGCTGGTCCGCGATCTCGGCTGCAGCCACATCCAGGGCTTCGTCTATGGCAGACCGACCCGCGCCGAGGTCGTCGAGGGCTCTTTGAGCAAGGGCGAGGTGATCGCGCGGCCGGTCGGCTTCCGCGTCAGCCGCGCGCCGCGGACGCGCATCCTCCGCTCCGCCCAGGTCGTCGCCAAGGGCAAGCGGCGCGACGTGCGGCTGCGCAACATCTCGTCTCGCGGGGCGATGATCGACGGGATCAAGCTGGACGACGATATCGGGCTGGACCTGCTGATCGACCTGGTCGAGGACCGCATGATCGAGGCACAGGTCCGCTGGGCGCAGGACGGCCGTGCGGGCCTCAGCTTCGCCGAGGCTATCGACGTCAACGATCTGACCGGCGGCATGGCGGCGCGCCGCGCCGGTTGATCCGGCATCACCCCAATGCTTGTGAGGCAACCCGGCGGACGGTAGCATCTCCTTGTAAGATAGGGGAGAATGATGATGCTGTTGATCGCCCTTGTGACGGCCGCCGCCATGCAGGCCATGCCGGCTCCGGCGCCGACGGCCGCTCCCGCCGCCAGGGACAAGAAGATCTGCCGCCGCGACACCAGCATCGGCAGCCGGCTCGACGTGGTGAAGACCTGCAAGACCGCCGCCGAATGGGAGGCCTATAACGCGGCCGTCGCGCGGCTGGAAAACCGGCGCTCCGACGTCACCGGCAGCTCCGGTCGGATCGGGCGCGATCGCTGATTTGCGTTCAAAAAAATTTGCGTTCCACACCTGTTCTCTTGCGCTTCCCGGAAGCGGCGGAGAAACGCGCGTCGCTCGCCGCGCAGCTTCGAACCCTGCGCGCGGCTTGCCGCAACCGGGCGTTTATCCACTTGCCCGCCGACGCCATTTGCACAATCAGTAGCGTCAGGGGCCGGCAACGGACCCAATAACTGGTGTGTTCGTTCAGAAGATCGACGGCGACGCAGGCGATGGCCGGTCGACGAAGGACCCGTTTTGTTCTGCCCGCGACAGTGTTTGCGTGCTAAAAGGACGGACGGCCCCGATTCGAACGGATAGAGAACGTAAGGACTTGGGCAGACGATGGATTTCAGGGACGCAGCCATGACGACCGAGACGATCGATACCGCCCCCGACCTGCTGTCGGCGGCTGCCGCCACCCCGGTCGCGCTCGACAGCAAGTCGGTCACGCCCCGTCCCTTCCCGGTCGAGGTCGATCATTCGCGCGATGCGCTGCTGACCGATTTCGGCAGGGATACGCTCAACGACCGCTACCTGCTGCCGGGCGAGAGCTACCAGGACCTGTTCGTCCGCGTCGCCTCCGCCTATGCCGACGATGCCGCGCACGCGCAGCGCATCTACGACTATATCAGCCGCTTGTGGTTCATGCCGGCGACCCCGGTGCTGTCCAACGGCGGCACGGGCCGCGGCCTGCCGATCAGCTGCTATCTCAACTCGGTGCCCGACAGCCTGAACGGCATCGTCGATACCTGGAACGAGAATGTCTGGCTCGCCTCGCGCGGCGGCGGCATCGGCACCTATTGGGGCAATGTCCGCGGCATCGGCGAGCCGGTCGGCCTCAACGGCAAGACCAGCGGCATCATCCCGTTCGTGCGCGTGATGGACTCGCTGACGCTCGCGATCAGCCAGGGCAGCCTGCGCCGCGGGTCGGCGGCCTGCTATCTCGACATCTCGCACCCCGAAATCGAGGAGTTCCTCGAGATCCGCAAGCCGTCGGGCGACTTCAATCGCAAGGCGCTGAACCTGCATCACGGCGTGCTCATTCCCGACGCCTTCATGGAGGCGGTCCGCGACGGGCAGGAATGGGAGCTGAAGAGCCCCAAGGACGGCAGCGTCCGCGGCAAGGTGGATGCGCGCGCGCTGTTCCAGAAGCTGGTCGAGACCCGGCTGGCGACCGGCGAGCCCTACATCGTCTTCGCCGACCATGTGAACAAGAACATGCCCAAGCATCATCGCGAGCTGGGGCTGAAGGTGTCGACCTCCAACCTCTGCTCGGAGATCACGCTGCCGACCGGGATGGACCACAAGGGCAAGGACCGCACCGCGGTCTGCTGCCTGTCCTCGCTCAACCTCGAGACCTGGGACCAGTGGAAGGACGACAAGCAGTTCATCGAGGACGTGATGCGCTTCCTCGACAATGTGCTGCAGGACTATATCGACCGGCACGAGCCGGGCATGGAGCGCGCCGCCTATTCGGCCGGGCGCGAACGCTCGGTGGGGCTGGGCGTGATGGGCTTCCACTCCTTCCTCCAGGCGCGCGGCCTGCCGTTCGAAGGGGCGATGGCGAAGAGCTGGAACCTCAAGATCTTCAAGCACATCAACGCGCAGGTGAACCAGGCATCGATGACCCTGGCGGTCGAGCGCGGTCCCTGCCCCGATGCGGCGGACGTCGGCGTGATGGAGCGGTTCAGCTGCAAGATGGCGATCGCGCCGACCGCGTCGATCAGCATCATCTGCGGCGGTACCTCGGCCTGCATCGAGCCGATCCCGGCGAACATCTACACCCACAAGACGCTGTCGGGCAGCTTCGCGGTCAAGAACGCCTATCTGGAGAAGCTGCTCAACGAGAAGTCGAAGAACACCGATGCGGTTTGGAACTCGATCCTGGAGCATGGCGGATCGGTCCAGCATCTCGACTTCCTCTCGGTCGAGGAAAAGGACGTCTTCAAGACGAGCTTCGAGATCGACCAGCGCTGGCTGCTCGAACTCGCCGGCGACCGCACGCCCTATATCGACCAGGCGCAGTCGCTGAACCTGTTCATCCCGGCCGATGTCGAGAAGTGGGATTTGCTTATGCTCCACTTCCGCGCGTGGGAGCTGGGCATCAAGTCGCTCTATTATCTCCGCTCCAAGTCGGTCCAGCGCGCCGGTTTCGCCGGCGCCGAGGGCTCGGGCGGGGTCGAGGCGGACAATACGCTCAGCAAGCCGCAATTCTCGCTGGAAGAAACGACGGACTATGACGAGTGTCTGGCCTGTCAGTGAGGTGGTCGGGCGGTCTACTGACACCCTCACCCTCCCATCGCTGACGCGATGGGCCCCTCCCTCTCTCGGAGGAAAGGGGCGCGCCGTTATTTCCCTCTCCCCTCGGGAGAGGGAGGGAGCCGCGCAGCGGCGGAAGGGTGAGGGTGTGCGCAGTTACAACAATCATCGCTCTGGCACCGTCCAGCACGCTCGCCAGCTTCGCCGTGAAGCTCCTGAACCCGAACGCCGCCTGCTACGTGCGTTGCGCGAAGCTTTTCCGCATCTGAAATGGCGCCATCAGGCATCGGTCGGCCCGTTCTTTGCCGACATCCTCTGCTTCTCGGAACGTCTCGTGATCGAAGTCGACGGTGACACCCATGCAGCCAGCCAATCTGCCGATGCTCAGCGCATGGCTTACATGGCGCGCGAAGGCTATCGCACGATCCGCGTCACGAATGCCGATGTCGTGCAGAATATCGAGGGCGTCATCCAACACGTTTCCTTCTCCCTCCGGGAGAAGGAAGGGGCCCATGCGCAGCATGGGAAGGATGAGGATGTGGCGGGCATGAAAATGGGCGGCACCGCATGACCGGCACCGCCCTCACCCTTCCGCCGGCTGACGCCGGCTCCCTCCCTCTCCCAGTGGGAGAGGGAGAGTATGGCTCACTCCCTCTCCCAGTGGGAGAGGGAGAGTATGGCTCACTCCGCCTCTTCGAACATGTCGACGGCGTTCTGGGCGGTGGCGCTCAGCCGCACCGTGTCGCCCTCGACCTCGGCGACGAGGCCGAGCGGCAGGTAGTGGTGCTTGGCGCCCTGCCCGTCCTCGGTCGCGGGGCTGTCGTTCTTGGTCAGCTTGATCCGGTCGCCGTCGACATGGTCGACCGTGCCGACATGGACGCCGTCGGCGCCGATGACTTCTGCGTGTTCCTTGATCTGGCTGGTATCGACCATTCTCATTCTCCTGCAAGTCCGGCCTCGGAACGCATGGAGAAGGAGTTGGTCGCATGAGCTATGCCGTCGGAGTCATGTACGTCGTCGCCGCCGTCCTCGCCACGGTGGGCATCGCGCTGCTCGTCAGCCTTGCTGGTCCCAGCCGGACCGAGCGACAGGTCTACGCCTTTCGCATGATCGGCATCATGGCCACCGCGGCCGGCATCGTCCTCGCCATGTCGGCGACGGCGATGTGGCGGTGGAGCGTCACGCCCTGATCCCCTATCTTTACCGTTCACCGGAGTAAGTTCGCATGTCCCTCCTCGCCGCATCCAAGCAGTACAAGCCGTTCGAATACCCCTGGGCGTTCGAGTTCTGGAAGCGTCAGCAGCAGCTCCACTGGCTGCCCGAGGAGGTGCCGCTGGGCGAGGACTGCCGCGACTGGGCGCAGAAGCTGACCGATCACGAGCGCAACCTGCTCACCCAGATCTTCCGCTTCTTCACCCAGGCGGACGTCGAGGTGCAGGACTGCTATCACGAGAAGTACGGCCGCGTGTTCAAGCCGACCGAAATCAAGATGATGCTGACCGCGTTCAGCAACATGGAGACGGTCCATATCGCCGCCTACAGCCATCTGCTCGACACGATCGGCATGCCCGAGAGCGAATATGGCGCCTTCCTCGAATATGCCGAGCTGAAGGACAAGCACGACTATCTGCAGAAGTTCGGCGTCGATTCGGACGAGGACATCGCCCGCACGCTCGCCATGTTCGGCGGCTTCACCGAGGGCGTGCAGCTGTTCGCCAGCTTCGCGATGCTGATGAACTTCCCGCGCTTCAACAAGATGAAGGGCATGGGCCAGATCGTCAGCTGGTCGGTGCGCGACGAGAGCCTGCATTGCGAGGGCATCATCAAGCTGTTCCACGCCTTTACCAAGGAGCGCGGCTGCCTGACCAAGGCGGTGAAGGACGACATCGCCGATGTCTGCCAGACGACGATCCGCCTGGAGGACAATTTCATCGACCTCGCCTTCGAGATGGGGCCGGTGAACGGCATGACCGCCAAGGACATCAAGAAGTATATCCGCTTCATCGCCGACTGGCGGATGGGCCAGCTGGGCCTGAAGCCGATCTACATGATCGACGAGCATCCGATCCCCTGGCTGACGCCGCTGCTCAACGGCGTCGAGCACGCGAACTTCTTCGAGACGCGCGCGACCGAATATTCGAAGGCCGCGACCCGCGGCCAGTGGAACGATGTGTGGGACAGCTTCGACAAGCGCCAGAAGGCCAAGGCCGGCAAGGCGGCGAACGAAGACCCGGCCGACATGACCGACATGTTCGCGGCTGCGGGCGTAGCTGCGGAGTGAGGCTCTGACCCATGACGGGGGGGGGGGCCGCCCCCCCCCCTCTTCGTGGAGCGGCGATCACCCCTTCGTCGAAGTGACCGGATAGGCCTCAACGCCCCCGCCGAACCGGAACGCTGAAGTCGGCCGGCTTGTCCGCCACCCAGGCCACGAACCGCGCGATCGCAGGATGAGCGCGGAGCACCGCGGGATCGGCATAGGCCCGCGCCAGCTCGTGGTTGGCCAGCGTCGCGTGGATCGTGCGGTGGCAGATAGGGTGGACCGGCGCGGTGATGCGGCCACCCTCGCTCTTCGGCACCAGATGGTGCCATTCCACGCGCTGACCGAGCGGACGCTCGCACAAGGCGCAGGTCGGCGGCGCGGCGTTGCGCGCCTCGGCTAGGGCTGCCGCCGTCGCGAGCCCGGCCTTGCGCTTCACCCGACCTGTCATGCCAGGGATATGGGATGTGCGGCGTCTCGGCGAAAGACCGGCGCCCCAAGCGAAAGGGCGAGGCGGCCCCTCGGCCACCCCGCCCCTTCCGGCAGTCGTGCAGACGATCAGAAGTGCGCGACGAGACCCGCCTGCGGGCGGAAGCTCTCGGCGCTGCCGAAGGTCGACACCTCGAAGCGCAGGCGCACGCCCGAATTGCCGGTCAGGCCGCCCAGGCCGATGTCCTTCGGGCCCACCTCGGCGCCGACGCCATAGGTGATCGCGTGATAGTCGCGGCTGTCCGGGCCGAACCGGTCGAAATTGACCCAGCGATAGCCGACCTTGCCGTAGAACAGGCCGCTCTCGCCGGCGCGGAAGCCGAAGCGGCCGGCGGCGCCATAGCCCCAGTCGATCGCGCCATCGACGCCCTTGGTGACCTCACCCTCTGCACCGACGAAGACGGGGCCGAGCGGAACGTTCGCGCCGACGATGCCGGTCACGGTGCCGCCCTGCAGCTTGCGGCCGCCCAGCGGCGTGGCGGGGATGCCGTGGCCCGGATTGCGGTCGAACCCTTCCCAGCCGCCCATCACGGCGAAATAGGGCTCGAACCCGAAGGCGCCGGTGCCGTCGGGGGCGCCGGTCTCGGTGGTGGCCGGAGCGTCGGTCTGGGTGGCGGTGGCGGCCGGATCGGCCATGTTCGCGTCCTGCGCGAATGCCGGAACCGCCGCGACCGAGACGGTCAACGCTGCGACGGTGGCGAGGAGATAGTTACGCATGTTGTACACCTTGATCTGCTTCGACGACCGGAATGTGGCTGGCTTCCGCCTTGTCCGGGTCCCGCTGAATTCGCGACGATCCGCTTTGTTGCGGCGTCCAGGCGATTAACATGCTTAACCCGGAAACTGTTGCCGCAGCGCAACGCTTTCTGTCGATCTGATGAACCAAAATGGGCGAAAACTGGGCAGGACTGGGGCAGTGCAGTGCAAAAATACTATAGGTGATCTTCGCAGTCTTTTGTCGCACCGTCGGGCAGGGTCAGCACGACCCGCCGCCCCTTGCCGCGCAGCTCGAAGCCGGCGCCGGCATAATGGATGCCCGAGGCGACCGGCTGTTGGCGCAGCGTGACGGACGCGCCACCGACCGTCAGCGCGACCGTGCCGTCGCGGTTGTCGAAGCGGGCCGGCACGACGCTGCCGTCGGTACAGGCGTAGCGCGCGTTCGCAGTCTCCGGCGCCCCTGCCGAGGCGACTGGCACTTCTTCGTCGAACGTCACCGTCCGTACCCGCCAGTCATGCGCGCGCGGGTCGTCGCTGTCGAAGCCGTCCGCGATCCGGTGGAGCAGCGCGGATCCATGCCGGTCACCGATGGCGAACGGCACCGTCACATAGCGCTGGCCCATGCCGGCATCACCGTCGACGGGCGCACCGATCGTCACCGTGCCGGAAAGGCCCGCGAGGACGGCGAGCGCCTGCTGCCGGTCGGCCGGCGTCCCATCCCATTGCGCGGCGGCGGCCCGCTGGTCCTTCGCGATGGCACCGCGCAGGAACGCCGCAGCGACCGCGGCCGGATCACCGGGATCCGGTGCCGCCGTGGCCGGGCGGACAACCGCCTTCGCTTCGGAGGGCCGGCCACCCGCCGTGGAGGGCGAGGCCGACACCACAGGGGCCGCGTTGGACGCCGCCGCTCGCTCGGGCGGCGATGAGCACCCCGGAAGTGCCAGCGCCATCGCCAGCACGACCCCGCAGGCGCGCCCTGTCACGGGCGAAGGGCGGTATCGTCGCGATCGTCCAGTTCGTCGTCGTCGACCGTGTCGCTGTCGAAATCGTCCTGGACGTCGTCCTCGTCCATGTCGTCCTCGTCCATGGTCGTCTCGGCGTCGGTCACGCCGACCTCTTCGTCCTCCATGTCGAGGTCGTCGAGCGGCTCGTCCTCCTCGTCGTCCTCGCCCAGATCGGGATCGAGGTCGATCAGAATCACGCCGTCGCCCGGGCCGTCGCGCGTCGCCTCGAGGATCTCCGCGCGCTGGCTCTCGTCATAGCCTTCCTCGTCATAGCCGTCGTCGCCCGGACCCATGCCCGGCACCTGGTGACCGCCCATGTCGCTCTCCTTCGTTGAACGGAGGATCGAACGGCAGGGCGTATCGCCCGGTTCCCTGCGAGGCGGCGCTTATCCGCCGAACAGCGTGCCGCGTTCGGTGATCGCCACCAGGACGATCGCGGCGATGGCGGTCAGCAGGAAGCCCGCGATCATCGGCATCGTCGTGCCGTCGAACGCCAGCCCGATGACTGCGCCGATCAGCACGCCCGCGGTGATGCTGATGAAGCCCTGGATGCTGGAGGCGGTGCCGGCGATCCCGCCCATATTCTCCATCGCCATCGCCGAAAAGTTGGAGGTGGCGAGGCCGAAACAGGCCATCGTCAGCGCCTGCAGCACGGCGAAGACCGCCAGCGTATCGAGCCCGCCTGCCGCCAGCGCCCAATGGCCGCCGGCGATCGCGATCAGCCCGGCCAGCGCGCTGTGCGCGATCCGCCGCGTGCCCAGCCGCATCACGATCCGGGCGTTGAGCAGGTTCGCCGCCGCCATGGTCGCCGCCGTGCCGGCGAACACCGCCGCCAGCAGCGAGGGTCGGCGAAACACGTCGAACATGATCTGCTGGATCGAGTTGAGATAGCCGTAGAGTCCGCCCATCAGCATCGTCGAGGCGAGCGTATAGCCCAGCGACATCCGGTCGGTGAGCGCGATCCGCCAGCCCGCCAGGATGCGCCGCGGATGGATGGGCAGCGCCGCTTCGGGCCTCAGCGTCTCGGGCAGGCGGATCCAGATCCAGACGAGCAGCGCCGCGGCCGTGCCGGCGATGACCCAGAAGATCGTCCGCCAGTCGCCGAACAGCAGCACCAGCTGGCCGACGCTCGGCGCCAGGATCGGCACGACCATGAAGACCATGAAGGCGATCGACATCACCCGCGCCATCGCCCGCCCGTGATAGCAGTCGCGCACCAGCGCCACCGTGCCGATGCGCGTCGCGGCGACCGTCGCGCCGCCGGCGATGCGGGCGGCAAGCAGCAGCGTGAAGCTCGCCGAGACGGCGGCCAGTGCACTGGCGACGACATAGCTGGCGATGGCCCAGAGCAGCACCCGCCTCCGGCCGAAACGGTCGACCAGCGGCCCGTGGATCAGGTGCGCCGCGCCGAACCCGGCCAGGAAGGCCGATACGACGAACTGGCGCCGGTTCTCGTCCGCCACGCCCAGCGCCTCGCCGATCGCCGGCAGCGCCGGCAGCATCGCATCGGTGCCGAGCGCCCCCAGCGCCATCAGCGAGGCGACGAGGCAGACGAACTCGACAAAGCCGATCGGCGCGCCGGGCAGCGCGGGCGCCGGATGATCCTCAGGTGTCATGATGGCGGACGTGTAGCCGCTGCCAGGCCGCGCCGTCACCCTATCATCGCGCCCGGGCCGGGGTTAAGATGACGTATTCAAGAGGAATCAGGACTATGCTCGACATCCCGACCGCATCCAGCACCGCGGCCGTCCCCACGCTCAGCTTCGCCGACCAGGCCCGCGATCCCGAGGGATTCGCCGCGGAGCTCGGCGGCTCGTTCGAGCGCTTCGGCTTCGCGATCGTCGCCGATCACGGCGTGCCGCAGGACCTGATCGCCCGCGCCTGGGCCGAGACGGAAGCGCTGTTCGCGCTACCCGAAGACGAGAAGCGCGCCTATCACGTCGCCGGCGGCGGCGGTGCGCGCGGCTACACGCCCTTCAAGACCGAGATCGCCAAGGGCGCGAGCGCGGTCGATCTGAAGGAGTTCTGGCATGTCGGCCGCGAGCTGCCCGCCGGTCACCGCTTCGCCGACCAGATGCCCGCCAATGTCTGGCCGACTCGCCCGCAAGGCTTTCGCGACACCTTCCTCGAGCTCTTCACCGCCTTCGACCGCGCGGGCGACCGGCTGCTGTCGGCGATCGCGCGCCATCTGCGCCTCGCCCCCGACTGGTTCGACCATGCGGTGCGGGACGGCAACAGCGTTCTGCGCCTCCTCCACTATCCCCCCATCCCCGCCGATGCGGAGGGCGTGCGTGCCGGCGCGCATGAGGACATCAACCTCATCACCCTGCTGCTCGGCGCGGAGGAAGCGGGCCTCGAACTGCTCGACCGCGCGAGCGGCAAGTGGCTGGCGATCAAGCCGCCCGAGGGTGCGATGGTCGTCAATGTCGGCGACATGCTGCAGCGGCTGACGAACCACGTCCTGCCCTCGACCACCCATCGCGTCGTCAATCCGGCGCCCGAACGGCGCGGCCATTCGCGCTATTCGATGCCCTTCTTCCTCCACCCGGCGCCCGACTTCCTGATCGAGACGCTGCCGCAGACGGTGACGGCGGACAATCCGAACCGCTACCCTACACCGATCACCGCCCATGACTATCTGCACGAGCGGCTGGTCGAGATCGGTCTCATCAAGAAGTAGCCGGGATGGGACGGCAGGGTACCCGCCCTGCCCGTCCCCGCATCAGTGGCGGCTGGCTGCGCCGTCGAGCTTGCTGAGCAGCGTCGACCAGTCGTCCGGCAGCCCGGCGCCGGTCGGAAAGGCGTTGCGCAACGCTGCGCCCACCGCATCCGTCGGTCGCGGTGCACGCACCACCTGCTCGGTGCCCTGGCGCTCGATGCAAAGGGAGGCCGACGTCATCATGGCGTAAAGAACGTCCGTTTTGCGGATATGGTTTCCCCGATTCGGCGCGCTTCGTCGCGCGCGAGTTGGCAATCCGCCCGATGGCGAATAGGTCGGCCGCCATGACGATCGAGGACGAGGACGGCCGCGCGGCGCTGCGCGAGGCGCTGGAGCGGGCGCGGCGCTGGTCGCCCTTCCTGGCCATGATCGCCGAGCGCGAGCCGGCCACGACGGCGGCGATCGAGGCGGGGCGGCTCGACCTCGATCCCGCCATCGATCCCGATCTGCCCGTTGCCGCCGCCCTGCGTCGTCGTCGGCGGGCGCTGGCGCTCACCGTGGCGATCGGCGACCTGGCCGGCCTGCTCGACCTCGGCGCCGTCACCGGCGCGCTGACGCGCTTCGCCGACTACGCGCTCGACACGGCGATCCGGGCCGCGATGGCCGAACGCTATCCGGGCGAGCCCGCGCGCGGTTTCGCCGCGATCGCACTCGGCAAACAGGGCTCGGCCGAACTCAACTATTCGTCCGACATCGACCCGATCCTGCTCTTCGATCCGGCGTCCCTGCCCCGCCGCGCGCGGGAGGAACCGGAGGACGCGGCCGTCCGGATCGCCCGCCGCGCCGTCGAGCTGCTCCAGGCGCGCGACGGCGATGGCTATGTGCTGCGCGTCGACCTGCGCCTGCGGCCCTCGCCCGAGGCGACGCCGATCGCGCTGCCGGTCGGCGGCGCCATCGCCTATTATGAAAGCCAGGCGCTCGCCTGGGAGCGGGCCGCCTTCATCCGGGCACGCGCCGCGGCGGGCGATATCGCGCTGGGACAGAGCTTCCTCGCCACGATCCGACCCTTCATCTGGCGGCGGTCGCTGGATTTCGGCGCCATGGGCGAGATCCGGGCCTTGTCGGCGCGGATTCGCGACCATCATGCGCAGGGCCAGCGGCTCGGCCCGGGCTATGACCTGAAACGCGGCCGCGGCGGCATCCGGGAGGTCGAGTTCTTCGCCCAGATCCATCAGCTGATCCATGGCGGCCGCGATCCGGTCCTGCGTGCGCCGGCGACCCGCGATGCGCTGACGGAGCTGGCGATCGTGGGCTGGATCGAGGCCGACGATGCTGCGGCCCTGTCCGACGCCTATACGCTGCTGCGCACGATCGAGCATCGCGTGCAGATGATCGACGATCGACAGACGCATCGCCTGCCGGAGGGCGACGCGCTCGACCGGGTGGCGCGACTGGCCGGACTGGGCGACGGAGCGGCCCTGATCGAGCGGCTTCGCCCGCATGTCGAGCGGGTGGGCCGCGTCTACGACGCGCTCGACGACAGCCGTCGCCCCGCTTTGTCCACCGATGCCGAGACCCTGGCGCAGGATCTCGCAGCGAAAGGGTTCGACGCGGACAGCGCCGGCCGCCGGATCGCCATATGGCGGCGCGGCGGCTATCCCGCCTTGCGCAGCCCGGCCGCGCGCGAGGCGCTGGAGGCGGTGTTGCCGATCCTGATCGCGGCGCTGGCCAGCGCCCCCGATCCCGACGACGCGCTGCTCAAGCTCGACCGGATGCTCGAGCGCATGTCGAGCGCGATCAACATCTTCCGGCTGCTGGAGGCGCGTCCCGGTCTCGCCGACCTGACCGTGCGACTGCTCGCCCATGCGCCGCCGCTCGCGGACGAGCTGGCGCGGCGTCCGGCGCTGATCGACGGGCTGATCGATGCGAGCGCCCTAGACGGCGTCGGCGACGTTGCCGCACTGGCGGCCGCGATGCGCGGCGGCGATGCCGCGGACTATGGCGCGCGGCTCGACCATGTCCGCCGGGTCGTGGGCGAGGCACGGTTCGCGCTCGGCGCGCAGATCGTGGCGGGGGCCGCCGATCCGCTCGCCGTCGCCGCCGGCTATGCGCGAGTCGCCGACGCTGCAGTCGAGGTCCTGGCGGCCGCGACGGTCGAGGAGTTCGCCACAACCCATGGCCGCGTCCCGGACAGCGAATTGGTGATCCTCGCGCTCGGCCGCTTCGGCGGCGGCGCGCTCACCCACGCCTCCGATCTCGACCTCATCTACCTGTTCACCGGCGACTTCGCGGCGGAGTCGGACGGTGCGAAGCCGCTCGGCGCGACGCTCTACTACAACCGGCTGGTCAGCCGGGTGACGGCGGCGCTCTCCGTCGCCACGGCCGGAGGGCCCCTCTATCAGGTCGACACGCGGCTGCGCCCTTCGGGTGCGCAGGGGCCGCTCGCCGTCTCGCTCGACAGCTTCGCGCGCTATCAGCAGGGTGACGCCTGGACGTGGGAACATATGGCCCTCACCCGCGCCCGGCCGGTCTACGGCTCGACCGAAGCCCGGCGGGCGACCAAGGCGATCATCGACGCCGTCCTCGCCGGCGACCGCCCGGACCGGGACGTCAAGGCGGAGGCGATCGCGATGCGGGCCGAGATGGCGCGCCACAAGCCGCCCCGCGGTTCGCTCGACATCAAGCTTGCGCCCGGAGGACTGGTCGACCTGGAGTTCGCGGTCCACCTGACCCAGCTCGACCGACGCACCGGCTTCGATCCCGATCTCGGTCGGGCGATCGATGCCCTCGCGGCGCAGGGCCTCGCTCCGCCCGAACTCCGCCGGGCGCACGACCTGCTGACCCGATTGCTCGTGACGCTGCGCCTTGTCGCGCCCGATCTGGAGCCGCCGGCCGAGGCGACCCGCGCGCTCGTCGCTGCGGCGCTCGCTCTGCCGGACTGGGCTGCGGTGGTGGACAGCGCCACGGCCGCGCGTCAGGACGTGGCCGATCATTGGCAAAGACTGACGGAGGCATGATGGATACCGGCGATGCGATCCCCGCGGTCGGCGTGACCGCGCTGGACGGAAGCGAGATCGATCTGGCGACGCTCGGCGGCCCGCTCGTCGTCTATTTCTATCCCAAGGACGACACGTCGGGCTGCACGCGCGAGGCGCAGGACTTCACCGCGCTGGCGGGCGACTTCGCCGCCGCAGGCGTACGGGTGATCGGCATCTCGCGCGACACCGTTGCCAGCCATGCCAGGTTCACCGCCAAATACGACCTCGCAGTCGAACTGGTCAGCGACCCCGACGCCAAGGCCGCCGAAGCATTCGGCGTTTGGGGCGAGCGCAAGCTCTACGGCCGCACCTATATGGGGGTGGAGCGGGCAACCTTCCTGTTCGGGCGCGACGGGCGGCTGGTACAGGCGTGGCGCAAGGTGCGCGTGCCCGGCCATGCCGACGCGGTACTGGCGGCCGCCCGCGCCCTGTGACCCCGACGCTGCCCGACAGCCTGGGCGCGGCCTGCCGGGCGGTGCTGCTCGCCGCCGACCCGATGACCAAGGTGCGGCTCGCCCGCGCCACGGCACGGGCATGGCGGCGCGGACAGCTGGCGCATCGCTGCGACGTCGCGATGCCGGACGAGCCGGCGCGTCCCGCGCGGCCCGAACTGTTGCCGGCCAATCGCATGCCCAAGCGCGGACGCGGCGGTTCCGAACGCGGGAGGCTCGCCCTGCTGCATGCGCTGGCCCATATCGAATTCGCGGCGATCGACCTCGCCTTCGACGCGGCGGGGCGGTTCGGCGGCGACTTCCCGCGCCGCTTCGCCGATGACTGGATCGGGGTCGGCGCGGACGAGGCAATGCATTTCGCGGTACTGGAGCGCCGGCTGCGCGCGCTCGGTTCCAGCTATGGCGCGCTGCCGGCGCATGCCGGCCTGTGGGAAGCGGCGGCCGCGACGGCGCACGATGCCGCCGCCCGGATGGCGGTGGTGCCGATGGTGCTCGAGGCGCGTGGTCTCGACGTGACGCCGGAAACCGTCGCCCGCGTCCGGTCGGGCGGCGACGAGACGAGTGCGCGCATTCTCCAGCGCATCTACACCGACGAGATCCGCCACGTCGGAATCGGCGCAAAATGGTTCGGCTATCTCTGCGCCGCGGCCGATATCGTCCCGGCTTCGCACTGGCAGATGCTGGTCCGACGCCACTTCCGGGGCGCCATTAAGCCACCGTTCAACGACTCGGCGCGTGCCGCTGCCGGTCTGACGCGCGATTTCTACATGCCTCTTGTTCCGTTAACCTCTGTCGGGTCACAAGATCAGCGTTGAAGCGCGGTGGGGCTGCGTAACAGCACGAGATTGGATCAGGCCGCATCCTGATGGATGTGGACCGACGATAAAGTGCGGGGTTCGATGAACAAGCGTCTGATTTCGGCGATGGTGACCGTCGCTGCCCTGATGTCCGGCCAGGCCCAGGCGGCACCTGCCGCACCCGAGACCGCTCCGGTCGCCGAAGGCGGCGAGTATATCCCGGTTCCCGGCGCCGAGGCGACCGCCGACCTGAACGCCGACCAGAAGTTCAAGACGCTGTTCCAGACCTGGAAGAGCTTCGACGGTGGCCTGGGTCGCGGCGCGATCGCCATCCCCTCGGTCCAGCCGGTCGCCGACCTCAAGTTCACCAGCAATTTCGGCATCCGCTCCGACCCGTTCCGCGGTACCGCGGCGATGCATGCCGGCGTCGACATCCCCGGCCCGGTCGGCACGCCGATCTACGCGACGGCCGACGGCATCGTCGCCAATTCCAGCTGGCGCGGCGGCTATGGCAACCTCGTTGAGATCAACCATGGCAAGGGTATCGCGACCCGCTATGGTCACCTGTCCAAGCTGCTCGTCGCCGAGGGCGCCCGGGTTCATCGCGGACAGCTGATCGCGCTGATGGGTTCGACCGGCCGCTCGACCGGCCCGCACCTCCATTACGAGGTCCGTATCGACGGCCATGCGGTGAACCCGCTGCCCTTCCTGACCACCGCCGACTATCTGCTCGCGGCGCAGGATCAGGCCGTGCGCGAGATCCCGGTCGCGGTCGAAGGTCCCGCTGCGCAGGATTGACGCCGGGACGATCGATACTCGCCGACACCCGCATCCAGACTTCGATCCACTTGAGCTGAAGCAATCGGCATTTCAGTGAAGGCGATACCTTCGCGAAAGTCGCAATGGCACCCTCTTCCCTCGTCATCCCGGACGTGTTCCGGGATCCACCGTGCGGGAAAGGTCAACGGCTTGCGCGTTCGCGGGGCCGTGGATGCCGGAACGAGTCCGGCATGACGAGGTGACTTTCGCAAAGTTTTCGCGAAGGCTCGGATCTTCCGCCATGAGCGCTCTGCGGGAGCCGCAGAAAGGCCCCGGCCAACGCTGGGCGATGGTTTGTTACAGCGATACATCCGACAGCCCACAGCCGGCGCGTACACCTGCGGCCAGCTGCAGCAGGGCCGCGGCCGCGGCCTTTCAGCTCTCCACCACCTCGGTGCCCGCCTCCCGCGCGCGCTTTCGCTCGGTGAACCATATGCCGATGATCGCCAGCTCGTAGAGCAGGATCAGCGGCACGGCGAGCAGCACCTGGCTCATCAGGTCGGGCGGGGTCAGCACCGCCGCCACCGCCGTCGCGCCGACGATCGCGTAGCGCCGCGCGCCGATCAGCCCCTTGCGGGTGACGATCCCGGCCCGCTCCAGCAGCATCAGCAGCACCGGCAACAGGAACGACAGTCCGAAGCCGAACAGGAACTGCATGATGAAGGAGAGATAGTTGCCGACCGCCGGCAGTGCCTCGCGCTTCACCCCGCCGACCACGCCGTCGAAGCCGAGGAGGAAGTGCAGTGCCATCGGAATGGCCACATAATAGGCCATCGCCGCGCCCGCGATGAACAGCACGGGCGTCGCGAAGAGGAAGGGCAGCAACGCCCGCTTCTCCTTGCGGTACAGGCCCGGCGCGACGAACTGCCACAGCTGGTTGGCGATGACCGGGAACGCCATCATCATCGCGGCGAAGAAGGCGACCTTCACCTGGACGAAGAAGGCCTCGAAGATCTCGGTATAGATCACCGTCCCCTGCCCCGCGCGCAGCAGCGGCTGGACGAGAAAGGCGAAGATCGCTTCGGAGAAATAGAAGGACACGCCGAAGGCCAGCACGACGGCGACGATGCAGTAGAGCAACCGTCGGCGCAGCTCGATCAGATGGTCGAGCAGCGGCGCGCGGCTGTCGTCGATCTCGTCGTGGGTCACCTCGTCGCTCACGATGCAGCACCTTCGGGTCGGTGCGGAACATCGGGCGTGGCGGGAAGGATCTGCGGTTTCTCGACCATCACCGGCTCTTCGATGGCATCATGCGTCGGCATCGGCGGCTCGGCGGGCGTGACGGGATCGGCATTCGTGCCCGAATGGGCAGGCGTGGCCGTACCGGCGGGCGTGACGGGATCGACGGGTGGAGACGGATAGGCGGGAGCGGCCGGCTCCGGCACCGTCTCCGCCGGCGGATGCTCCGCCATGATGCGCGCATTCTCCGCGGCCCAGCGCTTCTCCATCTCCTCCAGCTCGGCCTCGCGCACCATCTGGTCGAAGCCCGCGCGGAACTGGCGCGAGACGCCGCGCGCCTTGCCGACCCAATAGCCCACGACGCGCAGCGCCTTGGGCAGGTCCTTGGGGCCGATCACCACCAGCGCCACGATGGCGACCAGCAGGAACTCGCTCGAATCGATATTGAACATTCAGCCGCGGCCCGCCGCCGATCGCGGGATCAACGATCGTCGCGGACGCGATCGCCCTCGCGATCGAAGGCCGGCTCGGCGCGGCTCTGCGCCTCGATCCGCTTCGACGGCTTGGCCGGCTCGTCTTCCTCGGCCATGCCCTTCTTGAAGTTCTTCACGCCCTTGGCGACATCGCCCATCAGGTTGGAGAACCGGCCGCCGCCAAGCAGCAGAATGGCGACGATGGCGAGGACCAGCAGGTGGATCGGGCTGAAGCTGCCCATGGCGCATACTCCTGAAACTTGCGCCTCATCTAAGCGCTTGGGCGGCCCTTTACCAGCCGATCCGTGACACGCCCGCGTCGAAGAGCGCGTCACGACGCGCAATCGCCTCGGCCGCATCGCAAAATCCGCCAAGATCGAGCCGCGCGGCGGCCATTCGTGCCGCTGCGCCGGGGGCGATCGGTCCGAGACGGTCGGCGATCGCCGCGGCCTCCGCCGGAGTCGCATGGCAGCAGAGCGCAAGGTCGCACCCCGCCGCCACCGCCTGTGCCGCCAGGTCGTCGGGCGAGCCGGCCAGCGCTCCCATCGCCAGATCGTCCGAGATCAGGAGCCCGTCGAAGCCGGTCGCATCGCGGATCGTCGCGATCACGACAGGCGACAGGCTGGCGGGCCGCTCCGCGTCCCAGCACGGATAGATCGGATGCCCGACCATCGCGGCGCGGGCGACCCGCGACACCGTGCGGAACGGCGCTAGATCCTCCTCCAGCGCCTCGGCGGACGCCTCGACGACGGCACGGCCATGATGCGGGTCCGCCGTCGCCCGGCCATGGCCGGGCAGGTGCTTGACGATCGCCGTTACGCCCGTCGCGGCAAGCCCCTCGACCATGGCGCGCCCGAGTGCCGCGACCGCCAGCGGATCGCGCGCAAAGGCGCGGTCGCCGATCGCGCCGTCCCCATGGTGCGCCAGATCCAGAATCGGCGCGGCGTTCCAGTCGATCCCCATCGCGCGCAGCATCGCGCCCTGCGCCATGCCATGAGCGCGCGCCGCCTCGATCGCGGTCATGGGTGCACGGGCGTAGAGTGCCCCAAAGGCGGCGGCGGGCGGAGAGGCCGGCCAGTGCGGCGGTCTCAGCCGGGCGACGCGTCCGCCCTCCTGATCGACGAGGATCGTCAGATCGTCGCATCCGGCCGCCACGCGCAGCTCATTGGTCAGCCCGCGCAGCTGCACCGGATCGACGATGTTCCGGGCGAACAGCATCACGCCGGCCGGCCGGGCACCGGCCAGCACCGCCCGTTCCTCCGACGTCGGCGCGGGTCCTGCGATGCCCCAGACGAAGGGGCTCATTGAATCAGCCGGCGATGAAGCACGCCTCGCCCGCCACGCGCAGCCGGCCGCACAGATCGGCCGCCTGGTTGGCGCTGCCCGCATCGACGCGCAGGCGGTAGAGCGTCTTGCCTTCGCGCGCGACCGGCTGGACCGTCTTGGTCAGCGGCGCCAGATAGGCGAACCGCTTCGCGAACCGATCCCAGGAGGCATTGGCGACCGCCTCGCTGGGATAGGCGCCGAGCTGCACCATGGTGCCGCTGCCGCCACTCGCCCGGCTTGCCGGACGGTCGGCGGTGAGCGGCGCGGGGGCGACCAGCTTGCCGCCACGCCCCGGCACCTCGGCCACGGCATTTCGCCCGCCCGCCTCTTCGGCCGCCGGGCCGGTCCCGGCCGCCGGGTTGCGGCTGGTCGCGACCGGCGCCTCCGGCACGGCCTTCAGGTCGATGGCGCCATTGCCCTGGTCCTTGCCGGCGCTGGTGGCGATAGCGGCGTCGCCCTCCCCTTCGACCTTCAGCCCCCCCGGCTCGTCGGGCCGCACCTTGTACGGCCCCGACGGCGGCGGGATCAGCTGACCGGTGGCCGCGCCGTCACGCCGCTGCAGGGCGAGGACGGCAAAGGCGATCGCCGCGAGCACGACCACCGCGACGACGACCATCGCGACGATCCGCAGCACGGGCGTCCCCCGCTCCTCGTCGGGCTCGACCGTCTCCAGCCAGGGCAGGCGATCCTCGTCGCGAAGGAACGTGTCGTCGCGCATCAATGCATCTCCGATACGGCTTCGACGCCCATGACGCGCAGGCCGTTGCGAATAATCTGCCCGATCCCGTCGGCGAGGAAAAGCCGGGCGCGCGTGGCATCGGCATCCTCCACCACCAGGAAGCGGCGGTCGGGGCGATCATTGCCGACATTCCACAGCGCATGGAAGGCCGCGGCGAGATCGTAGAGGTAAAAGGCGATGCGGTGCGGCTCGCGCGTCGCCGCCGCGGTCTCGATCGTGCGCGGGAATTGCGCGGCCAGCTTGACCAGCGCCAGTTCCTCCGCGTCGAGCCGCGCCAGATCCGCCTCGCCCGCCGCGATCCCCGCCTCGTCCGCCCGCCGGTGGAGCGACGCGATCCGGGCATTGGCGTAATTGACGTAGAAGACCGGATTGTCCTTCGACGCCTCCACCACCTTGGCGAAGTCGAAGTCCATCTGCGCGTCGGCACGGCGGGTCAGCATGGTGAAGCGGACCACGTCCTTGCCCACCTCGCGCACCACATCGGCCAGCGTCACGAAATTGCCCGCGCGCTTCGACATCTTCACGGGCTCGCCGCCGCGCAGCAGGCGCACCATCTGGACGAGCTTGACGTCGAACCGCGTCTTGCCGCCGGTCAGCGCCGCGACCGCCGCGACGATCCGCTTCACCGTGCCGGCATGATCCGCACCCCAGATGTCGATCAGCTGATCCGCGGTCTGCGCCTTCTGGTAGTGATAGGCCATGTCGGCGCCGAAATAGGTCCAGCTACCGTTCGACTTCTTGATCGGCCGGTCCTGATCGTCGCCATAGGCGGTGGAGCGGAACAGCGGCAGCTCGACCGGCTCCCAATCCTCGGGCGTCTCGCCCTTGGGTGCGTCGAGCACGCCGTCATAGACGAGGTCGCGCGACCGCAGCTCCGCCTCCGCCGCCTCCGGCTTGCCGGCCGCCTGCAGCTCCGCCTCGGAGGCGAAGACGTCGTGATGGATACCCAGCAACGCCAGATCGTCGCGGATCAGCGCCATCATCGCCGCCACCGCGCGGGTACGGAACAGGGCGAGCCATTCGCCCTCGGGGGCGTCGCGATAGCGGTCGCCGAATTCCGCGGCGAGCGCCTCTCCCACCGGCACCAGATAGTCGCCGGGGTAGAGGCCCTCCGGGATCGCCACGCTCTCGCCCAGCGCCTCGCGATAGCGCAGATGGACCGAGCGGGCGAGCACGTCGACCTGCCCGCCGGCGTCGTTGACATAATATTCCCGGATTACCCGGTGTCCGGCGAAGGCGAGCAGATTGCCCAGCGCGTCGCCCACCACCGCGCCCCGGCAATGCCCCATATGCATCGGCCCGGTCGGATTGGCGGAGACATACTCGATATTGACCGTGATCCCCTCGCCGGTGCGCGAGCGGCCATAGTCGTCGCCGGCCGCATGCACCGCCGCCAGCTCGGCGCGCCAGGCATCGTCGGTCAGCATCATGTTGATGAAGCCCGGACCCGCGACGTCGACCCGCGCGACCTCGTCCAGCGCGCCGAGTTCGCCCGCCAGCGCCTCGGCCAGCTCGCGCGGCTTCACGCCGGCCGGCTTGGCGAGGACCATTGCGGCATTGGTGGCCAGATCCCCATGGCTCGCATCCCGCGGCGGCTCGACCGTCACGTTGCGGCGATCGAGGCCGTCGGGCAGCGCGCCGCGGGCGACCAGGGCATCGAGCGCCGCATCGATGTGCGCGGCAAAGCGGGTGTAGAGCGTCATGGACCGTCCAAAGCGAGGGAGCGCCCGCCCTTAGCCCAACATCCCCGCCGCCTCAAATCCCGTCCCCGCCGGACGATTGCGTCGGCTGCAAGTGCACCCAGAGGCTTTGCAGTTGCGCCTATGCTGCATCGCAATAAATTGTCACCAACGACATAAAGAGGACACCTGATCGCACCACGCCATCATCAGCGAGGATAACGATCATGCGCACCATCACCATCGCTCTCGCCGCCACCGCCGGCCTGTTCGCCACCGCCGCCATCGCCGCCGACGGGGAGAAGAGCTTCGTCCACGAGGGCTATACCTACACCTACACCTCGACCAAGGATGCCGCCGGGCGCACCGTGATCGAGGGCCATCGCCTTCCGGGCGGCCAGGACTTCCACCTCGTCGTCGCGAACGGCCGGGTCGAGGGCCGTTCGGGCAGCGCCCCGGTCGCCTTCCGCGTCGCCGATGCGAAGGGCGCTGCCACCAGCGCGTCGGGCAGCATCGCCGCGTTCGGCCGCTGATCCGCAAGGGAGCGGCGGCCTTCCGGTCGCTGCCCCGATCTCGGGCGCCTTCGCCAATGGGCGGGGGCGCCCGCTGCGTTTGCGTGCCAGTCCCCGAAGTCTCTTAGGCGACTAGTCCGGCAGATCGTTCGCGTCCGGTCGCAGGCGCGCCACCGCCCCTAAAAGCCGTCCGGCATCTCCACCGGACCGACCACGCGGCGATACTGCGCGACCGCATAGCGATCGGTCATCCCGGCGATGAAGTCGGCGATGTGGCGGCTCCGCTCCGGTTCCTCTTGCGGCAGTCGCTCCTGCCATTCGGGGGGCAGCGTCTGCGGGTCGTCGCGATAGGCGGCGAAAAGCCCGGCGACGACGCCATGCGCCGCCTCCGCCGCCGCGATCTGCATCGGATGGTGGTAGAGGTTGGCGTACATGAAGCGCTTCAGGTCGCGCTCCTCGACCCGCATGCCGTCGGAGAAGCCCGCCAGCGCGCGTCCTGCCGCCCGTACATCGTCGACGCTCGCGACGCCGCTGTCCGCAACCCGCGCCCGGGTCTCGTCCATCAGGTCGGTGACCATTTCGCCGATCTGGCTGCGCACCAGCTCGCGCGCGAGCCGGTCGGGGGCGCAGCCGCCGTGCCGCGCCTCCACGCCGCGCCACACGCGCGCGACGAGCGGCACCTCCAGCAACTGGTCGAGCGTGAGCAGCCCCGCGCGCAACCCGTCGTCGATATCGTGATTGTCATAGGCGATGTCGTCGGCGATCGCGGCGACCTGCGCCTCCAGCGACGGCCAGCGCTCCAGCTCGAGCGGCACCGCCGCATCGACCGCCGCCAGCGCCCAGCCGGGATGACGGACCGGGCCGTTATGCTTGGCCAGCCCCTCCAGCGTCTCCCAGGTCAGGTTGAGCCCGTTCCAGCGCGGATAGGGCCGCTCGATCGCGGTCAGCGTGCGCAGCGTGTGGCCGTTGTGATCGAAGCCGCCGGCATGGCCCAGCGCCGCCTTCAGCGCGTCCTCGCCGGCATGGCCGAACGGCGGATGGCCGATATCGTGCGCCAGGCACAGCGCCTCGGTCAGGTCCTCGTTGAGCCCGAGGGCGCGCGCGACGGCGCGGCCGATCTGCGCCACCTCGATGCTGTGCGTCAGGCGGACGCGGAAATGATCGCCGTCGGGCGCCATGAAGACCTGGGTCTTGTGGCGCAGCCGCCGAAAGCTGATCGAATGGATGATGCGGTCGCGATCGCGCTGGAAGGCATCCCGCGGGCCACGGACGCTGCCGTCGTCCTCGTCATGCTGGCGACCGCGGCTGGAAGACGGGTCCGCCGCCCACGCTGCACGCGCACTCACTTGGATGGCAACCGGTCGACCTGCTGCCCCGCCTCGCTGGTGACGGCGTAGCTCGACACGCCTTCCTTCTTGAGCTTGTTGACGAAGGCGCGCGCCTCCGCATCGGTCTTGAACGGACCGGTCAACACGCGGTTCGTCGCGCGCAGCGGCGTCGTATAACCGTTGCGGCCGGCAAAGGCCGTCGGCGCCTTGGCCTTGGCGGCGCTCCACGCCTTGGCAAGATCGCCCTCGTTCGCGCCGCTGGCGACCTGCACCCAGATGCGGGACGGATTGGCCTTCGCCGCCTTCTTCTCGGCCGCGGCCTTATCGGCAAGCGCCTTCTTTTCCGCCGCGGCCTCCTTCTCGGCGCGCGCCTTACGGTCGGCAGCCCGCTTCTGCGCCGGCGTGAGCGCCGCATCCTTGTCGGCGGTCGCGCTCCGGTCGGCCCGGGCGCTGCGTAACGCGCGCGTGGTCGGCGCCGGATCGTCCGCGGCGGCGTCCCCGGTCAGCTTCGCGGCGACCGCGCGACGCACCGCCGTATCGCGCGCCTCCTTGATCGACGCACCGGCCAGCACACGCCGTCCGGCCGAAGACGCCGGCTCTGCCGCCACGGCAGGCGGAACGGCCGGCGCAGGGTCTTCCACGCCCAGCTCGGACGCCGGGATGGTCAGGCTGGCGACGATCCGTGCCAGTACCGCATCGGCCCGCTGGGTCGAGGCACGCGACTGCACCGGCGCGACGCTGGCCGGTGCCGGAGCCGAGGTCGATGCGGCTGCGACCTGCACCGGCGGTGCCTGCCGGACGGGCGGCGGCGGCGCGGCCGGCACCGTCTGCGCGACTTCGCGCGGCGGACCCATGACCACGGCCGGGGCCGCGGCAACCGATTCGACCGGGCGCGCTGCCACGGTCGCGGGCGGCGTCGTGCGGCCGGCAAGCTGCGGCTGCTCCGCTACCCGCGTCGGCCGGCTCTGCGATGGACGGGTCTGGACGGGCCGCGCCTGTACCGGCTGCCGCACCGAAGGTGTGAATGTCTGCGTGGGCCGGGGGATGGGATCCGCCGCTGCGACCTGCACCGCGCCGGTCGGCCCGTTGAAGGCCGGCAGCGGCGGGGTCAGCTTGGCGTCGGCGAGGCGCTCCGGCGTCGGATAGACTTCGCCGAAATGGACCGCGAAGGCGCGGTCGGTCGCCGACAAGGCCGGCAGGCGGGCGAAGAAGGCTCCGAGTCCCTGCGCCAGCTGCGCGGGCATCATCGTCGTCGCGATCTTGTTCGCACCCGCCGTGTCGCCGTTCATCGCCAGCACGAAGGCACGCGCCCGCCACGCTGCGCGATCCTGCCGGCGGACCAGCGGATCGAGCTGTTCGAGCGCAAGATCGCGCTGACCGGAAATACCGAGCGACAGCGCATAGCGGCGCAGCGTCTCGTCGGTCCGCGCACTGGCGAGCGCCGTGCGATAATCGGCCTGCGCCCGGGCCGGCTGACCGATCAGATCATAGGCGAGCCCGCGGTCGGCAGCGAAGGCCGCCGGCGCCAGCCCGTCGCGCTCGGCCTGCTGGAAGAAGCGCAGCGCCTCGCCGGGCCGTTCCGAGCGCACCAGGACCGAGCCCATGCCGGCCTTCACCCGGCCGTCGCGCGGGTCGATCTTGTCGGCACGCGCGAACAGCGCCGCCGCGCCGCTGAGGTCGCCCAGTTTGAGCGACAGTTCGCCCGCCGTGACCAGCGCCGCCACGTCGCGGGGATTGCTCGCCAACTGGCGCATCTGCGTCGCCAGCAGATCCGCATCGCTCTGCTCGAGCGACTGGACCACCGCCTGGGCGACGGCGGCCTGCGGCAGGAAGGCGGCGGCCAGGGCAGCGGCCGGCAGGGCGGAGGCGGTCAGGCGAAGCGGATGGCGCATGGGTTCCCGAACAGGCTACAGCCGAGCGGCCGCGAGTGGACAATGACACCCCCCGCCGTCGCGCGACGAGGCGGGCGGCAACGGCGATGAACGGGGATCGGCGCGCGAGTTGCTCCAGCTTGTCAGGCCAGGCTCCCGCTTCCCGTCACCCCCGGCAAAGGCCCGGATCCGGTCGCGCGAAGGCCGGTGGCAGAGCGGCGCATCCGATCCGCCTCATCCAATGCGGAGCATAAGGGCTCGGCAGCGGCTTTCGCGAGGTCCGGTCCTGCCTATGCTCACCACCGGCTGAGCGGACCGCGGCTTCGTCGGGCGGCGGATCGGTGGACGGGCGGCTGGGGTCGTCCGCCTGCTGAAGTGCAGGTCCGGCGACCCTTTCCAGGCGGGCAGGCCTCTCGACCCGCCCGGCCCTCGAGCCGTCAGTTGTTGCTCTGGCGGTGCAGGAAGCGCGGGATGTCGAGGGGCTCGCCGCCCTTCTCGTCTTCGCGCTGATTGCCTCGCGCAGCATTCGACATCCGCTCGAATAGCGTGCCGCCCAGCTTGACGCGCGGGGCCGCCGGGGCTGCCTCCGGGGCCGTCTCGGAGCCGGGAGCGACCCAGCGACGCGGGCTTTCCTCGGCCGCCGGCTGGACGGGCGCGGTCGGCTGGGGCGCCGGAGCGGGGACGATCGTATCGGCACCCAGGACCAGCTCGTCGTCGCCCGGCGCGTCCGGCGCGGCGTGAGCGGCCGGCTCGGCGGGCGGGGGCGGCGCAGCCGGCTCGGCGGCCGGCTGGCGGTAGGTCACCGTCTCCTCGACGCGGCGCGGCGCGGTGAAGCTGAAGGGTGCCGGTGCCGCGGCGGGGGCCGCCGGCGCGACCGGGCGCTCGACAGCCTCGATCCCGGTCGCGACGACCGACACGCGGATGCGGCCTTCCAGTTCGGGATTGAAGGCCGAGCCCCAGATGATGTTCGCATCGGGATCGACCAGCTCGCGGATATGGTTGGCGGCCTCGTCGACCTCGAGCAGTCGCATGTCGTCGCCGCCGGTGATCGAGATGATCACGCCCTTCGCGCCCTGCATCGACACGCCGTCGAGCAGCGGGTTGGCGATCGCCTTCTGCGCGGCCTCCAGCGCGCGATTGTCGCCGCTCGCCTCGCCCGTGCCCATCATCGCCTTGCCCATCTCCTGCATCACCGAGCGGACGTCGGCGAAGTCGAGATTGATCAGGCCGGGCATGACCATCAGGTCGGTGATGCCGCGCACGCCCTGCTGCAGCACCTCGTCCGCCATCGCGAACGCTTCCTTGAAGGTGGTGTTGGCGTTGGCGATCAGGAACAGGTTCTGGTTCGGGATCACGATCAGCGTGTCGACGAACTTCTGGAGCTCCTCGATCCCGCCCTCGGCCGCCTTCGACCGGCGATTCCCCTCGAACGCGAAGGGCTTGGTGACCACGCCCACGGTCAGGATGCCCATGTCGCGCGCCGCCTTGGCGATGACGGGCGCCGCGCCGGTGCCGGTGCCGCCGCCCATGCCGGCGGCGATGAAGACCATGTGGCAGCCCTCGAGCTGCTTGGCGAGGCTCTCGATCGTCTCCTCGGCCGCAGCACGACCGATCTCCGGCCGGGCACCCGCGCCCAGACCTTGCGTGATCTTCGCGCCCAGCTGGACGCGGTTGGGGGCCACCGACTGCTTCAACGCCTGCGCGTCGGTGTTCGCCACCAGGAAGTCGACGCCCTGCACGTCCGCGCGCATCATGTTCGCGATCGCGTTGCCGCCGGCCCCGCCGACGCCGATCACCGCGATGCGCGGGGTCAGCTCGTCGACTTCGGGAGCCAGGAATTCGATGCTCATCGCCACGTATCTCCGCCCAGGTCACGCGCCGAGGAACGCCGGGCGGACCGATCATTAATGCTTTCTACCGTGGGAATTGTCCGCTGCCACCCGAAAACCGCAGCGCACCATCCCCATGGCTCAATAATTTGCCCGCGCCGCCTGGATCAGCTTGCGGAAGAGGCCCATGCCGCCCGCCGGCCGCGTCACCGCCTGACCCTGCGTCGCCAAGGTCCTGAGGTCCACCGGATCGGCAGCGGCATAGAAAGCCAGACCCGCGAGCGTCGCGAAAGCCGGGCCGCCATGCGCCTCGGGCAGACCGGTCAATCCGCGCGGCCGGCCGATCCGGACCGAGCGGCCCAGCGCTGCCTGCGCATAGTCGGCGATCCCCTTCAGCTCCGCACCGCCACCGGTCAGCACCACCTGGCGCCCGACCGGCCCCTCGAAGCGCAGTTGCGCGAGCGCCTTGCGGATCTCGCCCATCTGGTGCTCCAGCCGCTGGCGGATCACGCCGATCAGCTGCGCCTTGGTGATCTGCACCCCGGCATGGACATCGTCCTCCGCCGCGATCGGCGTCACCGGGATCATGTCGTGATTGTCGCGCGGAGAGGTGTTGGCGGAGCCGTGGAAGCACTTCATCCGCTCCGCCTGCTGGCGGCGGGTGCCGAAGGCGGACGCGATATCGTCGGTGATGTCCGCCGCCCCCATCGGCAGCGAGCAGAGCCCGACCAGCATCCCGCCCGCGAACAGCGAGACGTTGGTGATCCCCGCCCCCATCTCGACCAGCGCGACGCCCAGCTCGCGCTCTTCCTCCGACAGGCAGGCAAGCCCCGTGGCGACCGGCGCGGCGATGATCGACTTCACCTCCAGATGCGCCGAACGGACGCACAGGTCGAGGTTGCGCACCGGCGACCCGTCCGCCGCGACGACATGGATGTGGACGCCCAGCTTGTCCGCGTGGAGGCCGAGCGGCTTCTTCACCCCGGTCAGCCCGTCGAGCGTATAGAGCGCCGGCTGGGCATGGAGCACCATCCGCCCCTGCGGATCGATCGACTGACGCCCCGCCTGGAGCAGCGCGTCGATATCCTGCTGCTCGACCTGATGGCCCCCCAGCTCCACCTCGACCTCGGCGACGTCGGACACGAGGCCGCCGGCCGAGAAGCCGACCCAGACATTCTCGATATTGAGCCCAGCGATCCGCTCCGCCTGCTCCACCGCCTCGCGCACTGCGGCCTCGGTCGCGCCCATATCGGCGATATAGCCGCGCTTCACTCCGCGGCTTTCGCGCTGGCCGGTGCCCAGCACCACCAGCTCGCCGCCGTCTCCCTTGCGCGCGATCATCGCCGAAACCTTCGACGATCCGATGTCGAGCGCGGTAATCAGCCCTTCGGGCGCCACCTTCGCCATGTTCCGTCCCCTGCCCCGGATGCCCCGAAAATCGTCAGCCTTCGCCCGGACTTGCGCCGTTCACCTCAGCGGGCTCGGCAAGCGCGTGATTCTGGTCGAGTCCGGGCTTGCGCGCAACCAGCTTCGACGGGTCCCGCATATCGAATCGCAGCCAGCCGCGACCCAAGAGCGGCCGCGCCCCGTCCATCTCGGCGAACCGCACCAGCGCCCGCGGCGCGTCCTCCTCGGGCAGCGCGAGCACTTCGCCGCTGTCGAAGGTCAGATCCCAGCGACGATTGCCGATCCAGGTCGCGGCGCGGATCCGCGGCTTGAGCGCCGGCGCGGCGGCGAGCAGGGACTGATAGGCCGCCTCCTGCCGGTCGGCCCCGGGTCCGATGATCAGCGGCAGGTCCGGGATCGCGTCGGGATTGACCGGCTCGAGCAGCACGCCACTCGAGTCGATCAGCGTCAGCTCGCCGCGATCCTGCCACACCGCTGCCGGCGTCCGCTCGACGATGTCGATCAGCAGCGTGTCCGGCAGCCGGCGCGAGACATGCGCATCGGCGATCCAGCCATAGCGCAGCAGCTTCTGCCGCACCGACTCGAGATCGACGAGCGGCATCGCGCGGCTCTGCTGGTCGAGCGCGACGGCATAGACGGTCATCCGGTCCATGCGTTTCAGGCCCGTGATCTCGATCTGGCGAACCCGCAGCCCCGCCTGGCCCGCCGTTTCGGCGAGCGCCGCGCCGACCATGCCCGGCACACCCAGCCAGCTCGCCGCGACCAGCGCGCCCGCCGCGGCGAGGCCGGTGATCGACCAGGTCACGGCCCGGCGCAGCGTCGCCTCGCTGATGGGCAGCCGCGCGATCATCCGGTCGACGAACGACACCTTCTGCACCGGCTGGCGCCGGCGTGGGGCGGGGCGCCGCGGCGGGGCGGCGCGCTTGATCGTGCGACTCATCCCCCCTGCCCTTCCCGATCGCCGATCGCCCCGTCGACGATCGCCCCGTCGACGATCGCCCGGTCGACGATCGCTTCGTCGACGATCGCCTGCACCAGTTCGGCATAGCTCATGCCGATATGCCGCGCCTGTTCGGGCACCAGGCTGAGCGGGGTCATGCCCGGCTGGGTGTTCACCTCCAGCAGGAACAGCCCGTCCACCCCGCGCTCGTCGTCCCAGCGGAAGTCGGACCGGCTGCACCCCTTGCAGCCGAGCAGCCGGTGCGCCTCCAGCGCGAGCGCCTTGCAGGCGTCGGCGATTTCGTCCGGGATACGCGCCGGGCAGACATGCTCGGTCAGGCCGTCGGTGTATTTGGCGTCGAAATCGTACCAGCCGTTCTTCGGGATCAGCTCGGTCACGCCCAGCGCGCGATTGCCCAGCACCGCCGTGGTCAACTCGCGCCCGCGGATATAGGGCTCGGCGAGCAGCTCCTCGAACTCCTGCCACGGCCCCTTGGCATCGGGCCAAATCGGGTCGGAGTAATTGCCGTCCGCGGTGACGATCGCGACTCCGACCGAAGAGCCTTCGTTGACCGGCTTGAGCACATAGGGGCGCGGCAGCGGATCGCGCGAGAACAGCTCCGCCGACTTGACGATCCGCCCGCCCGGCATCGGCACGCCATGCGGGACGAGCGCCTGTTTGGTCAGCACCTTGTCGATCGTGATCACCGAAGTGGCGAGGCCCGAATGGGTATAGGGCACGCCCATCAGGTCGAGCATCCCCTGCACCGTCCCGTCCTCGCCGGGCGATCCGTGCAGCGCGTTGAAGACGAGGTCGGGCTGCGCCTCCGCGATCCGCGCCGCGACATGCTTGTCCATGTCGATCCGCGTCACGCGATGCCCGTTCGCCTCCAGCGCCTCGGCCACGCCCGCGCCGGACATCAGCGACACCGGCCGCTCGGCGGACCAACCGCCCATCAGAACCGCGATGTGCATGACTATCCTAGATCCTCCCCATCCTTGATGGGGAGGGGGACCGGCGCGCAGCGACGGTGGAGGGGCTTCGCCCCGCGCGCTGCGCTTGCGGCAGCGCCCCTCCACCACGCGCTTTGCGCGCCGTCCCCCTCCCCGCGCGCGGGGAGGATCTTCAGGGCGCCCATCACGCCTCCACCCCCACCCGCTGGATTTCCCATTCGAGCGTCACGCCCGACTGCGCCTTGACCTTGTCGCGCACCTCCTCGCCCAGCGCCTCGATCTGGGCGCTGGTCGCGTTGCCGACGTTGAGCAGGAAGTTGCAATGCTTTTCCGACACCTGCGCATCGCCGCGGGTCAGGCCGCGACAGCCGGCGGCATCGATCAGCGCCCAGGCCTTGTGCCCGGCCGGGTTCTTGAAGGTCGACCCGCCGGTGCGGCTGCGCAGCGGCTGCGACGCCTCGCGCTCGGCGGCGATGCGGTCCATCTCCGCGCCGATCGCGGCCGGATCGCCAGGGGTCCCGCGGAACGTCGCCGCGACGACGATCGCGCCCTCGGGCAATGCGCTGTGGCGATAGGTATAGCCGAGATCGGCCGCCGCCAGCGTCGCAATCCGCCCGTTCCGCAGCACGACAGTGCAGTCGACCAGCACATCGGCGACTTCGCGGCCATAGGCGCCGCCGTTCATCCGCACGAAGCCGCCCACCGTGCCGGGGATCGAGCGCAGGAACTCCACCCCCGCTATCCCCGCGTCGCGCGCGGTCGAGGAAACGAGAATCCCCGACGTCCCGCCCCCGCAGACCAGCGTCGTGCCATCGTCGCCGACCTTCGCATAGGACAACGGCTTGCCCAGCCGCACGACCACGCCCGGCAACCCGCCGTCGCGCACGATGAGGTTGGAGCCGAGGCCGAGCGGATAGACGGGCGTCGCCGGATCGAGCGCGGCGAGAAACCCGGCCAGATCCTCGACGTCCGCCGGTTCGAACAGCCACTCCGCCGGTCCGCCGGTCTTGAACCAGACGAGCGGCGAGAGCGGGGCCTTGGGGGTCAGCCGCCCGCGCACCGCGGGCAGCGGCGGGGTCACCACGGCCCGACGCCCCAAAGCCGCGTCCAGGCCTGCCATGCGGCAAGGTTCGCCTCGGCCGCCTTGCGCGCCGCCTCCTGTGCCTCGACAAAGGCGTCGCCGGCGTTCTTCGCCTGTCCGCCGAAGTCGAGCGCGCGCTGCTGGGCCTCCAGCATCTGCTTCTGGAGATCGATCGACGCCTTGAACCAGTCGCTCATCGCTTCTCTCCGATCGCCTGGGCGAGGCCCGCCGCCCATTTGGTGATGTCGCCCGCGCCGAGGCACACGATCATGTCGCCTTCGCGCAGGTCGCCGGCAAGCTCCCCCGCGAGCGCATCGGCATCGGCGACGGTCGCGGCATGGCGGTGGCCGCGTCGCTTGAGGCCCGCAACCAGCGCCTCGGCATCGACGCCCTCGACCGGCGCTTCCCCCGCGGCATAGACCGGCGTCACCAGCACGCGATCGGCGTCGTTGAAGGCGGTCTGGAATTCCTCCATCAGATTGCCGAGCCGCGAATAGCGGTGCGGCTGGACGACGGCGATCACGCGCCCGGTCGCACCCTCGCGCGCGGCGGCGAGCACCGCCCGGATCTCGACCGGGTGATGGCCGTAATCGTCGATGATCGTCGCGCCGCCGACCTCGCCGACCTTGGTGAAGCGGCGCTTGACCCCGCCGAACGTCTCGAAGCCGCGCGCGATGGTCGCGTCGTCGATCCCCAGTTCCAGCGCCACGCCGATCGCCGCCAATGCGTTCTGGACATTGTGCCGACCCGGCATGGGCAGCTCAATCCCCTCGATCGAACGGCTCGTCCCGTCGCGCCCGCGCACGATGCACTCGAAGCGATTGCCGCCGGGGATCGGGGTAACATTGACCCCGCGCACATCGGCCTGGGCCGAGAAGCCGTAGGTGACGACGCGCCGGTCGCGCACCCGCGGCAGGATGTTCTGCACTTCGGGATGGTCGAGACAGAGCAACGCCGCGCCGTAGAAGGGCACGTTCTCGACGAACTCAACGAACGCGTCCTTGACCGCATCGAACGAGCCATAATGGTCGAGATGCTCGGGATCGATATTGGTGACGACCGCGATCGTGCCGTCGAGGCGCAGGAAGCTGCCGTCGCTCTCGTCCGCCTCGACCACCATCCAGTCGCTCGCGCCCAGTCGCGCGTTCGAGCCGTAGCTGTTGATGATGCCGCCATTGATGACGGTCGGATCGACCCCGCCCGCATCGAGCAACGCCGCGACCATCGAGGTCGTCGTGGTCTTGCCGTGCGTCCCCGCCACCGCGACGGTGGACTTGAGCCGCATCAGCTCGGCCAGCATCTCCGCGCGCCGGACGACGGGCACGCGCCGCTCCAGCGCCGCCTCCACCTCGGGATTGGAGCGCGTGATCGCGGTCGAGACGACGACCACCGCCGCATCGCCGATATTCTCCGCCGCATGGCCGATCGCGACCGGGATCCCCGTGTCGCGCAGCCCCTGCACGACATAGCCCTCAGCCACATCCGACCCCTGCACGCGATAGCCGAGATTCCTCATCACCTCGGCGATGCCCGACATGCCGATCCCGCCGATCCCGACGAAATGGATCGTCCCGATATCAGTCGCGACGCCGCGCATCAGATCCTCCCCGGTTGCGGGAAGCGGGACCATGCCGCAGGCATGGTGGAGGGGGACTGCGGCAAGTAAGTCGGCCGCGGCGATCCTCCTCCACCACTCGCCGCGCGAGCGGTTCCCCTCCCCGTTCCCGAGAGGATCTTGACTGTCGCCCTCATGCGAACGCCGCCTTCTGCTGGCGGACCGGCACCGGCAGGCGGGCGAGCGGCGCATCCAGGCTTTCGACCAGATCGGCGAGGTCGCTGACCGCATGCGGGCGGCCGACGCTCTTGGCGCGGCCGGCGGCATTTTCCAGCGCCTGCGGGTCGAGGCCCAGTTTCTGCATCTGCTTGGCGAGTTCCACGGCGGTGAAGGTCTTTTGCGGGATCGTCCGCGCGCCGCCCGCGGCGGTCATCTCGCGGGCATTGGCGGTCTGGTGGTCGTCTGTCGCCGACGGCAGCGGCACCAGAATCGCCGGGCGCCCGGCCGCGGTCAGCTCGGCGATGGTCGAGGCGCCGGCGCGGGCGATGATGAGGTGCGCCCAGGCGAGCTGTTCGGGCAGGTCGGGCAGATAGGTCGCCAGCTCCGCCGCGATCTGATGCTCGGCATATTGCGCGCGCGCCGCATCGATATCCTCGATCCGCGCCTGATGGGTCACCTGCAACCGGCGGCGGAAGTTGGGCGGGAGCATCGCCAGGCCGTCCGGCACGACCTCGCTGAGAATGCTCGCCCCCTGGCTGCCGCCGGTGACGAGCACGCGGAAGATGCCGTCCTCCTCCAGCAGCGGGTAGGGCTTGGCGCGCAGCGCCAGCACCGCCTCACGCACCGGATTGCCGACCAGATGGGTCTTGGCGATCAGCCGCTCCGGCAGGCGCTCGGTCCGCTCATAGGAGGTCGCGATCGCATCGACGCGCCGCGCGACGAGGCGGTTGACCCGGCCCAGCACCGCATTCTGCTCGTGGACCGCAGTCGGGATCTTCTCGGCAAAGGCGGCGAGCAGCGCCGGCATCGCCGGATAGCCGCCGAACCCGATCACCGCCGCGGGGCGGAAGGTGCGATACAGCTCGCGCGCCATCGCCCGCCCGCGCCACATCTCGCGCAGCGCCTTGGCATAGCCCATCGGCCCGCCGGCGAAGCGGCCCGCCGGCAGGACATGCGTCTGCACCCCCTCGAACAGGCCGGGGAAGCGCACCCCGCGTTCGTCCGAGACCAGCGCGACATGGTGGCCGCGCTTCGTCAACTCGGTCGCGAGCGCCGCCGCCGGGACCATATGACCGCCGGTGCCGCCGGCCGCCAATACGTAATGCTTGCTCATTCACCGCTCCAGCGGACCACATAGGGGGACCGCGTCAGGAACGGATTGCGACGGGTGAAGGCCAGGAGCAACCCCATGCCGATCGACAGCGCGATCATCGACGACCCGCCATAGCTGATGAAGGGCAGCGTCATGCCCTTGGACGGAGCGAGGCCGGTGTTGACCGCCATCGACACGAGCGCCTGCGCGCCGAACTGCACGGCAAGGCCGGAGGCGGCGAGCAGCTTGAATTCGTCCTGCTCGTCCAGCAGCTTGACGAAGACGCGCACGACGATCGCGAGAAACACCAGCGCGATCACCCCGCAGGCGATCAGCCCGAACTCCTCGCCGATCACCGAGAAGATGTAGTCGGTGTGCGCTTCCGGCAGGCCGAACTTCGCCGCGCCCGCGCCGGGTCCGGTGCCGGTCCAGCCGCCCGCGGTCAGCGTGCGGTGCGCGGCATCGACCTGGAAATGGTCCGCCGCGCCCTCGCCATCGACCGAGGGGAACAGGAAGGCATCGATTCGGGCGCGCGCCGTTCCGTAGAACAGATAGGCGGCGACCAGCCCCGCCGGTACCATCGCCACCAGCCCGACGATGATCCGGGTCGAGGTGCCCGCGATCATCAGGAGTGCCATCCAGACGGTGCAGAAGATCACCGTCTGCCCGAAATCCGGCTGGAGCATCAGGATCGTCGCGACCAGCCCGGTCAGCCCGCCGGTCATGGTGACGACCGGCAGATCGCGATCCTTGGCCTTGAGCGACAAGAGCCACGCGACCGCGACGATGAACAGCGGCTTGAGGAATTCGGAGGGCTGGACCTGCGAGATGCCGAACTCCAGCCAGCGCTTCGCGCCGTTTTTCTCCACGCCGATCAGCGGGGTGAGCGCCAGCAGCGCGAGGAACACGCCCCCGCCCCACACCGCCAGTCGCCGGGCCTGCGTCACGGGCAGCATCGACACGCCGATCAGCACCGGCAGCGAGACGCCGACCCACATCAGCTGCCGCCAGAAATAATAGAGCGGGGCGATCTTGTGCTTGTCCCCCGAATAGCGCGCCGCCGTCGCGGGGCTTGCCGCCGCCACCGCGATCAGCCCGATCGCGATCAGGAACAGGGTGAGGAGCAGGAGCATCCGGTCGATGTCCCAGAACCAGGTGCCGAGCGGCGAGCGGTCACCGCGCCCCCCGCGCTTCTTCACCTGCGCCATCAGCCGGCCGCCGGCCTTGCCCCGCGCTGCGTCGGTCATGCCTCCCCCTCCTCCGGCAACGCCTGAACGGCGGCCCGGAACGCCGCGCCCCGCGCCTCATAGTCGCGGAACTGGTCGAAACTGGCGCAGGCCGGGGACAGCAGCACCACCTCGCCCGGTCGCGCCTGTGCCGCCGCCGCGCGGACCGCGGCGTCGAGCGTGCCGGCTTCCGTTACCGGCATGTGCGGCGCGAGGATCGCGGCGAAGCGCGGCCCGGCCTGCCCGATCGTATAGGCATGGACGACATGGCCAAACGCCGGCGCGCAGGCGTCGAGATCGTCGCCCTTGGGCTGACCGCCGACGATCCAGTGGACGCGCGGAAAGGCGGCGAGCGCGGGCGCCGTGCTTTCGGGATTGGTCGCCTTGGAGTCGTCGACGAAGGTCACGCCGCCGCGCGCCGCGACCCGCTCCATGCGGTGCGGCAGGCCGGTGAAGCCGGCGAGACCGCGGTCGATATCGACCTCGGACACGCCCAGTGTGCGCGCCGCCGCGATGGCAGCGAGCGCGTTCTGAGCATTGTGCGGCCCCTGCAACGCCGGCCAGCCGCGCTGGTCCATGCACACGCCCGGCGCGATCTTGGTCAGATGTTCGCCCCGCGCCGACAGGCTCCGCGCGATCGCGGCGGAGGCGGCGTCGCCGATCCCGATCACCGCCTCATGCTCGGGCGACTGCATCGCGAACAGCCGCGCCTTGGAGGCGGCATAGCTCTCGAACCCGTCATAGCGATCGAGATGGTCGGGCGTGATGTTGAGCAGCACCGCGACGTCGCAATCGAGGCTCTGGGTCAGGTCGACCTGGTAGCTCGACAGCTCCAGCACATAGACGCCGCCCGCCGGCAACGGCTCCTGTGCGAGGATCGGCAGACCGATATTGCCACCCATCAGGGTCGGGATGCCGGCGGTGCGCAGGATGTGGTGGATCAGCGCAGTGGTCGTCGACTTGCCGTTGGTGCCGGTGATGCCGACGACCTTGTGTGCCGGCAGATCGGCCCGGGCCTGTGCGAACAGCTCGATGTCGCCGATGACGGGAATGCCGGCGGCGCGCGCCTTTGCGGCGAGAGGGTGCGTATTGAGCGGCACGCCGGGCGATACGACGAGCGCGTCGAAGCCGGTCAGGTCGTCGAGGGGCGCAATCTGAAGCCCCTCCCCTTCAGGGGAGGGGTTGGGGTAGGGCGCTTCCGCGGGCACCGACCCTTGAGGCGACGCCCCACCCCCAACCCCTCCCCTGAAGGGGAGGGGGGCAAAAGCGCTGCGCCTCGCCTCATCGGCATCCCATGCGACAACACGCGCGCCCGCCGCCAGCAGCGCCCGCACCGTCGCCGCGCCCGATCGCGCCAGCCCCAGCACCGCATAGCGCCGGCCCGCCCATGTGCGCGAGACGATCACCGCAGCTTCAACGTCGACAGGCCGGCCAGCGCCAGCACGAAGGCGATGATCCAGAAGCGGATGACGACGGTCGGCTCCGACCAGCCGAGCTGTTCGAAATGATGGTGGATCGGCGCCATGCGGAACACGCGCTTGCCGGTCCGCTTGTAGAAGAAGACCTGGATGATGACCGACATCGCCTCGACCACGAACAGGCCGCCGATGATCCCCAGCACGATCTCGTGATGCGCGACGACGGCGATCGTGCCCAGCGCCCCGCCCAGCGCGAGGCTGCCGGTATCGCCCATGAAGACCGCGGCCGGCGGCGCGTTGAACCACAGGAAGGCGAAGCCCGCGCCTACCACCGCGCCGCAGAAGATCGCCAGCTCGCCCGCGCCCGGCACATGAGGGATGCCGAGATAGTCCGCGAACTTCACATTGCCGGCGAGGTACACGATGACCATGAACGCCACCGAGGCGATAATCACCGGCATGGTCGCCAGACCGTCCAGCCCGTCGGTCAGATTCACCGCATTGCCGAACGCCACGATCGTGAACGCCGCGAAGACCGGGTAGAAATACCACAAGTCGATATAATAGCGGTTAGTGAAAGGCAGGAAGAGCCCCGTCCCGTTCTGCCCCATCACGATCCAGGCGGCGATGCCCGCGATCGCGAATTCCAGCAGCAGCCGCACCCGGCCGGGCACGCCCGCGGTCGTCGCTTTCCGCACCTTGTCATAGTCGTCGAGGAAGCCGATCGCGCCGAAGCCGAGCGTGACGAACAGGCACGCCCAGACGAAGGGGTTGGACAGCTCCATCCACAGCACGATCGACAGCGTCATCGCCGTCAGGATCATCAGCCCGCCCATGGTTGGCGTGCCGCGCTTGGCGAGGTGGGTCTGCGGCCCGTCGGCGCGGATCGGCTGGCCCTTGCCCTGCCGCACGCGCAGCCAGCCGATGAAGCGGGGACCGATCACCAGCCCGATCAGCAGCGCCGTCGCCACCGCCGCGCCGGTGCGGAAGGACTGGTAGCGGATAAGGTTGAGAACGCCGGTGAAACCCAGCTGCTCGGCGATCCAGTACAACATGCTATGCGCCCCGCAGGCCGGCGACCACGCGCGCCAGCCCCACCCCGTTCGATCCCTTGACCAGCACCGCATCGCCCGGCGCCAGCATCTCGCGAGCGGCCGCCAGCGCGGCGGGTGCGTCGGCCACATGGACGATGTCCATCCGCCCGGCAAGCGCCGCCGCGAGTGGCGCCATCGCTTCGCCGACGAGCACGGCCGCTTCGACGCGCGCCGCCTCTACCGCGGGGGCAAGGCCGGCATGATAGTCGCCAGAGGCTTCGCCCAGTTCGCGCATCTCTCCCAGTATCGCGACATGGCGCCCCGGCGTGTCTGAAAGCACCGCCAGCGTCGCGCGCATCGAGGCGGGGTTGGCATTGTAGCTCTCGTCGATCACCAGCGCCTCGCCGCCAGCGGGAAGCGCTGCCTGGAAGCGCGCGCCCCGGCCGGGCAGCCCGCCCTGCTCCGCCAGCGCGAGTCCCGCCAGCGCCAGGTCCGCACCCACCGCATCGACCGCCGCCAGCACCGCCATCGCGTTCGACACCCAATGGGCTCCGGGCTGGGACAGGGTGAAGCTCAGCTCCCGCTCGCCGATCCGCGCGGTGACGAAGGTGCCGCCATGGCTGAGCCTCATCGTCTCCGTCGCCCGCACGTCCGCGCCGTCGCCCAGGCCGAAGCTCACGATCCGCCCCGCATGAGGCTGCGCCGCCGCGATCAGCCGGTCGCGATGCGGGCTGTCGAAGGGCACGATCGCGATCCCGCCGGGTTCGAGACCCTGGAAGATCTCGCCCTTGGCATCCGCGATGGCGCTCTCGTCGCGGAAGAATTCGGTATGGGCCGGGGCGATCGTCGTCACGATCGCGACATGCGGGCGCACGAGCCGGGTCAGCGCGGCGAGCTCGCCGGCATGGTTCATCCCCATCTCCAGCACCGCCGCCTTCGTGGCGACGGGCATGCGCGACAGGCTGAGCGGCACGCCGGTATGATTGTTGTAGCTCTTGACCGAGCGATGCACCCGTCCCCGCATCCCGCGGTCGAGACAGGCGAACAACGCTTCCTTCGCGCTCGTCTTGCCGACCGAGCCGGTGACGCCGATGACCTTCGCATCGGTCCGCGCCCGCGCCGCGCGCGCCAGATCCTCCAGCGCGGCGAAGCTGTCGGCGACCCGCACATGCGGATGCGGCGTCCCGGCCGACACGATCGCCCCGGCCGCACCTTGTTCGAAGGCTTGGTCGAGGAAGCGGTGTCCGTCGGTCGTCTCGCCGGTCAGCGCGATGAACAGGTCGCCCGGACCGACCTCGCGCGAATCGAAGGCGACGCCATCGACGGCGAAGTCGCCGGACGAGGTGCCGTCGGTCGCCGCGGCAATCTCCGAAGCGGTCCACAGCGCCATCTCAAAGGCTCCCCGCTGCCTCGCGGGCGACCGCGACATCGTCGAACGGCAGCACCAGATCGCCGACGATCTGCCCCTGCTCATGCCCCTTGCCCGCGATCAGCACGATGTCGGTCGGGCCGGCATCGTGGATCGCCGCCGCGATCGCCTCGCGCCGGTCGCCGATCTCGATCGCTCCGCGCGCGCCGCGCAGCACCTCCGCCCGGATCGCGCGCGGATCCTCGCTGCGGGGATTGTCGTCGGTCACGATCACGCGGTCGGCATGATGCGCCGCGACCTGCCCCATCGTCTCGCGTTTGCCCAGGTCGCGATCGCCGCCCGCGCCGAATACCACGATCAGCCGTCCGCCGGCGTGGGGCTTCAGCGCCGCGATCGCCGCTTCCAGCGCATCGGGCGTGTGCGCATAGTCGACATAGACGGGTGCACCGCTCGCGGCGATCGCGGCGCGCTCCAGCCGTCCCCGGACGGGTTGCAGACGCGCCAGCGCCGACAGCGTTGCCGCCGTCTCTCCGCCGGTCGCGATCACCAGTCCCGCGGCCACCAGCGCATTGGCCGCCTGATAGGCGCCGATCAACGGCAGGCGCACCTGGTGGGTCGCCCCCTCCGCCTCGATCGTCAGCCCCTGGCCGAGCAGGGTCGGCTCGCGTCCGACCAGTCGCAGCGACGTACCCCGCTCGCCGACCGTCATCACCCGGTTGCCGCGCGCCTGCGCAAGATCGAACACGCGACCCGATTCGGCGTCGTCCGCCCAGATCACCGCGGTGCCGTCCGGGCAGAGCACTTCGGAGAAGAGTCGCAGCTTCGCAGTCAGATAGGCGCCCATGTCGCCATGATAGTCGAGATGGTCGCGCGACAGGTTGGTGAAGGCCGCCGCGGCCACGCGCAGCCCCTCGGTGCGATATTGCGTCAGCCCGTGGCTCGACGCCTCGAAGGCGAGATGCGTCACCCCCTCCCGCGCCAGCCCGGCGACGTTCGACAGGAAGGTGACGACATCGGGGGTGGTCAGCCCGGTCGTGACCCGCTCGTCGGCGGTGGTGACGCCGAGCGTGCCGATCGACGCGGCATGATGCCCCGCCATCCGCCAGAGCTGCCGGGTCATTTCCACCACGGAGGTCTTGCCGTTGGTGCCGGTGACCGCCACCGCCGTCTCGGGGAACGGCGCAAAGAAGCGTGCGGCCAGCCGGGCGAAGGCGGCGCGCGGCTCCTCGTCGGCGATGTGGAGCGCCCCGGTCACCCGCGCCTCGGGCCGCGCGACGATCGCGATGGCGCCCGCGCGCACCGCCTCGTCGATGAAGTCCTCGCCGTTGACACGAGCGCCGCGGAACGCGCCGAAGACGGTGCCGGGGGCGACCTTGCGATGGTCGATCGCAAACCCCGTCACCGCGCGATCGTCATGGCTGTCGGTCAGGTGACCCAGCTTCATGACGCGATGCTCAATTGTCGTTCGCCGGCTTGGCGCTGGGATCCTGCCACAGGGTGGGCACGATGTCGGACACGTCGATGTCCCGGTTCTCGTCCGGCACGACGCCCAGCATCGCGCCCACGCGCGAGATGGTGCGCCCGACCACGGGGGCGGCATTCCAGGCAGCGGTTTTCCACCCGAAAGTCTCCTTCGTTCCCAGGGGCGAGTCGAGCATGGCCAGCACCACATAGCGCGGCTGGTCCATCGGGAAAGCCGCCGCGAAGGTCGCGACGTTGCGCGACCGGTCGTAGCCGCCTGCCACCGCGGCCTCGGCGGTGCCGGTCTTGCCGCCGACGCGATAGCCGGGCGCGTCGCCCTTCCGCCCGGTGCCGCGCTGCACGATCAGGCGCAGCATCTGCCGCATCCGCGCGCTGGTGCCCTCGCTGATCACCCGCCGTCCCGCCGGCGCCTGGCCCGGCTCGACCTTCAGCAGCGTCGCCGGCCGCCAGATCCCGCCATTGACCAGCGCCGCATAGGCCGAGGCGAGGTGCAGCGGGGTCACTGCGATGCCATGGCCATAGGCGGTCGTCATCGTCGTCGTACGCGCCCAATAGCCCGGCCAGAGCGGCCGCCCCTTCTCGCGCAGCTCGATATCGGGCTTGGTGTCGAAGCCGAACTTGCGGAACATCGCCTGCATCCGCTCCGGCCCGACCTCATCGGCGATCCGGGCGGTCGCGACGTTCGACGAGTAGATCAGCGTCTCGGCCATGTTCAGCCAGCGCTTCGGATCGCCCCGCTCGTCATGGATCGTGAAACGCCCGACCTGCAGCGGATGCGTCGCGTCGAACCGGCGCTGGAAGGAGGTGACGACGCCGTTCTCCATCGCGGTGGCGACGGTGATCGGCTTGAAGGTCGAGCCCAGCTCGAACACGCTCTGCGTGGTGATGTTGCGCAGCTCTTCGCTGCCGGCCATGCCGACCCGATTGGGATTGAAGGTCGGCAGCGACACCATCGCGATCACCTCGCCGGTGTCGACGTCCAGCACGATCCCGCCCGCCCCGCGCGCGGAGAAGGTCGCCATCGCGCGACCGAGCTCGCTCTCCAGCGCCGCCTGCACGCGGGTGTCGAGCGACAGGGCGACCGGCCGGCCGGCGGTGGCGGGGTTGGCCAGCCGCTCGTCGAGCACCCGCTCCATTCCGCTCATCCCGTGCCCGTCGGTCGACAGGAAGCCCAGCGCGTGCGCCGCCATCGTGCCCTGCGGATAGAGGCGCTGCGTCTCGCGCGCGAAGACCAATGCCGGCTCGCCCAGCGCGTTGACCTGCTCGACCAGCGCCGGGCTGGCGCGGCGCTGCAGATAGGTGAAGGACACGTCCTTGGTCAGCTGGCGGTAGAACCAGGCCTGGTCGCCGCGATCGGGCATCAGCGCGGCAAGCCGGGCCGCGATCTCCATCGGGTCGCCGATAAGCTTCTTGGGGTGGACCGCGATCGTCCAGGCGTCGATCGTCCGCGCCAGCGGCGCGCCGTTGCGGTCGACGATGTCGCCGCGTGCCGCGAGCGCCGCCGCCCGCGCCTCCGCCTCCGAACCCGAAAAGGCCGCGAGCATCGCCAGCCGTCCGAGCACCAGCAGCACCGCCGCCGCGAACAGCAGCATCATCATCATCAACCGCATATGCGCGGTCGCGACCAGCTGATGCCGGGCCTGTGCGCTGCCGCGATGCGCGACCGGACGGGCGACGAGCGTCGTCAACGTTTCGGGCCCGCCTCGGTGCGGGCGCCGGACAGGATCGCGCCGAGCGTCGAATCGGACAGGAGCTTACGATCAAGGGCGGCCACCGCCTCCGGCCGGACCTTCGCCACCGCGGCCGCGGCGCGGACCACGGCGATGTCGGTCGCCCGGGTCGAGACCGGCGTCGACACCGCCGCGACCTTGGCGACGGTGGCCGCCGCGACCGCGGCGACGGCGGCGCGTGGCGCGTCGGCGGCGACCAGCGTCATGGCGCGAACGGGCTGGCCCGTCCCCGACGGCACGACCAGCGCCGCCTGACGCAGACCCTGCGACGGCGCACCCGGCAGCGGCGCGGACACGTCGACCGAGGCGAGCGCCGCCTCGTCGCTGACGAACTGACCCGCGACGGGGGCCGTCAGCGCCAGCGTGTCGCCGTTCCACTTCTCGAGCTGGACGAGGTTCGCACGCGTGTCGAACTCCGTCTCCAGCGCACGGATGTCGCGCTCCGCCGCGGCGATGCGGCGGTTGACCAGATCGAGCTTCTTGCGCTCGCCGGCGACGTGCAGCGACACGAGGTAGAAGCCGAGGACCGCGGCCACGCAACCGCCGAACCAGCCGATCCCCCGCAACCGATACGCCGCCGTCATAGTCCTGTCTCCTGCTGCCACGCCGGGGCCGCCGTGCGCCGTGCCGTCCTGAGGGTCGCGGAGCGTGCGCGGGGATTGCCCGCCACCTCCGCCTCGCCGGCCCGCACCGCGCGGCCGACCGAATCGAAACTGGGTGCCGCGCCCGCACTGGCCTGCGGCAGATGACGCGAGCCTGAAGGGGCGCCGCCGGACCGGTCACGCAGGAAGCGCTTCACCATCCGGTCCTCCAGGCTGTGGAAGGTCACCACCGCCAGCCGACCGCCCGGCTTCAGCACGCGCTCCGCCGCGGCGAGCCCTTCCGCCAGCTCGTCCAGCTCGCGGTTTACATGGATGCGGATCGCCTGGAAGGTGCGGGTCGCCGGATCCTTCTTGTCATGCGGCTTGTGCCCCAGCGCGCGGCGCACGACGGCCGCCAGCTCGGCGGTGCGGGCCAGCGGGCGCGCCGCAACGATCGCCCGTGCGATCCGGCGCGACTTGGGCTCGTCGCCATAGCGGTAGATGACGTCGGCGATCGCGTCCTCGTCGGCCTCGTTCAGGAAGTCGGCGGCGCTCTGCCCTTCCTGGCTCATCCGCATGTCGAGCGGACCGTCCGACTGGAAGGAGAAGCCGCGCCCCGCCTGGTCGAGCTGCATCGACGAGACGCCGATATCCATCGTCACCCCGTCGACCTGCGCCGCGCCCAGTTCCGCCAGCGCACTCTCCATGGTCGAGAAATCGGCATGGATCAACGTCAGCCCGTCGATCGCCTGCGCGCGTCCGGCGGCGATCGCGTCGGGATCGCGGTCGAATGCGATCACCCGCGCGCCGCGCGCCAGCATGGCGCGGCTGTAGCCGCCCGCGCCGAAGGTCGCATCGACCATCGTCTCGCCGGGCCGGGGCGCCAGCGCGTCCACCACCTCCGCGCCGAGCACCGGGATGTGCGGCACGGCCGGGGATTTCCGGGGATCGGTCGCCATCGCGTCCATCACAGGGCTATCCCCTTCTGCGCCATGTGAAACTGCGCCATCGCCTTCACTACACGCGGCATGTCCGGCGTGTCGATCAGCGTCCGGGGGTCCCAGATCTCGATATAGTCGAGCACGCCGTAGAAAAAGGCGTGCTCGCCGATGCCCGCATAGAAGCGCGGAAAGGCGGGCATGATGAAACGGCCCGAGCCGTCGAACGGCACCGCCTCGCCGGACGCGGCCGCGCGCTTGATATTATAGTCGAACTCACCGTCCGGCGCGGTATTCTCCGCCTCGCGCTTGTCGAGCTGCGCGGCGAGGATATCGAGATAGCCGGGATCATAGGCGATCAGGCACGGGTTCTTCTGGTGCGCGCCGATCACGATCGTACCGCCCGTCTTGCCATCGGCCTTGGGGGCATTGGCGGCGAGCGTCGTGCGCAGGGCAGACGGTATGGCGACCCGTCCCTTGTCATCGACAAGACCGATGCCATCGCCCTGATATCGCCCCCTTGTCACGCGCCAACTCCAGCCCCTTCCGGCACGCCCGGTCCCATCGCGGAAAGCAGCTATCGCCACGCTCCACGCCAGAACACACCCATCGGAGATCGCCCCGGAAGTTAACCTGCACGTACCATCCGCGACTTGGGCTCGCAACGGGATTTTTGGGGATTTGAGGGGAAATACGGTGATCGCGCGGCAGGTCGAGGGATCTCGCGGTCACGCCCTTGTCGCGTCGCGGGACGGGTCCGCGACGCGAGCGTCAAAGCTGTTTCAGATCAGGAATATCGCCGCCGCCGCGGCACTCCGGACCCCGGAGCACGGGCGAGCACGCCATCGAGTCGGCAGGCGATTTTTCGGGAATTCACGCGCTTTGAAGCTTAATTCGCCACGGGGGATCGTCGCCCCGGCATACGCCGGGGCGCCGGGCGGTCCTTTCCTCGCGCTATAGCTGGAGATCCCAGCCTGCGCTGGGATGACGATCGCTTCTGAGCGGATATGGCGCGGTTTAGCGCGATTTCGCAAACCGACGGCGGCGCTGGCGCGTCGCGCCGCTGACCAGCACGAAGCCCGTCAGCATCAGCGCCCAGCTGCCCGGTTCCGGCACCGATGAGACCGGTGCGACATCGGTCAGGAATTGCCCCGAGGCCGAGGTCATCGTCACGTTTGTCGGCAGCGCGAAGCGAAGCGTCGCGGTGTTGCCCAGATCGGCCAAGCCGGACTGCGATCCGTCGCCGAGCGCCCTGGCGAGTGCCCGCAGGGTGAAGATCACGTGCGTGCTCCAGCTGTCGCCCGTGAAGGAGACCTTGCCACGGACGATCGCCTCATCGGCGGAGCGCGCGGTGTAGCTGATGCTGCCCTTCGCCGTCCGGTCTGTCAGATCGGCGAAACTGGTGCCACTGAAGCTGAAGCTGGTTCGGGCGGGCTCGTTGGGCTCGCTGAACGAACCGCTCGCGATCCAGCTACCCGTTCCGGCAAAGCTGCCGTGCAGCCCCATCTCGAAGTCGAAGCTGGACACCGTATCTGCACCCGCACCCGCTGCGGTGAAGATCAGATCGTCCTCAAGGCTCGCCTCCGCCCGGACAGAGCTGTTCGCATAGCCCTCAGGGCCGGCGCCCTTATCGGTCACCGATGCGCCGAGCTTGCCGTGCGCGAGGTCGACATAGGCAGAGGCGGTCGTAGCCGGATTGGTGACGGTGGGAAGATCGATGCGCGAGGGCTTCGCACCATAGGCGCGCGATGTCTGCTCTCCGTTACTGGATCCAAACACACCATAATCGCTGCGGACGAGCCGATCCTGTTTGTAGAAGACGCCCTTCGTGCCGTAATAATCCGTCTCGACTTCGGTCCAGAGGAACGTCCCCGCCATGGCCGGTGCGGCCGCACCGGCTAGAAGCAGCGCAACAGCAACTTGAGCAAAGATCTTCATGATGTCGGCTCCGGGTCGCCGCACCATGCTGCGGCGCAGCGCAGGTAATCTGGATCAACATACCTCGCCAAGCGCGGGCTTTAGGATCCATCGGAACAACGCACTGAAACGGGACAATGGACGGAGCCGCAAGGCCGGCATTTCCACGCCCTGTAGGGACGCGGCCGCCAGTTGGCCCCGTCACCCTCGCCTAGCGCGACGGAGTCGTGGCAGGCAGAGCGAGGTTGGCGCTGCTCGGCGCGACGCCCATTTCGGCGAGTGGTTCGCCCGATCCCATCGGCGCGGCATCGTTGGTCGAAGCGATCTCGGCGACCAAATTCGCTTGGGCGGACCCGGCAACGGGCGCCTCGCGGGTCGCGCTGCTGATGATCGCGCTGGCGATCGCGATCAGCACCACCACCGCCAACAGGCCGATCACGCCGACCTTGATGCGCTGGATCGGCTGGGAAGGTTCAGGCCGAACGTCCATCTGGTCCGACAAACATAACCATTCGTCGTGCCGGTCTCAACCCCCGCGCGGGAACGCCGGCTCCACCAGCCCCTTTTCCTGCCGCCAGGACGGGTTGTGGAGCGTCGAGAGATAGCGGAAGCCGGTGTCGCACAGGATGGTCGCGACGCGGCTTCCCTCGCCCAGCCGCCGCGCCAGCGCGACCGCCCCCGCGACATTGATCCCGGAGGACAGCCCCAGGCACAGCCCCTCCTCGTCGAGCAGCCGCCGCACCCAATAATAGCCCTCGTCGTCGCCGACACGGAACTGGGTGTCGATCGGCGCGCCCTCCAGATTGGCGGTGATCCGCCCCTGCCCGATCCCCTCAGCGACCGACGAGCCCTCGGCCTTGAGCTCGCCGTGCTCGTAGTAGTTGAACAGCGCCGCGCCGTGCGGGTCGGTCAGGGCGATCACCACCGATTCATCGTGCGCCTTCAGTCCCATGCCGACACCGGCGAGCGTTCCGCCGGTGCCCGCGGCGCAGGTGAAGCCGTCGATCCGACCCTCCATCTGCGTCCAGATCTCCTCGGCCGTGCCGGTGATATGGGCGCGGCGATTGGCGATGTTGTCGAACTGGTTGGCCCAGATCGCGCCCGGCGTCTCCTCGGCGATGCGCCGCGACGTATGCACGAAGTGGCAGGGGCTCGAATAGGGTGCCGCCGCCACCAGCACCAGCTCCGCCCCCAGCGCGCGCAGCGTGTCCATCTTCTCGCGGCTCTGCGTCTCGGGCATCACGATGATCGTGCGATAGCCCTTGGCGTTGGCGACCAGCGCCAGGCCGATCCCCGTATTGCCCGCCGTGCCCTCCACGATCGTGCCGCCGGGCTGCAACGCGCCCTGCCGTTCGGCCTCCTCGACGATCGACAGCGCCGCCCGGTCCTTCACCGAAGCGCCGGGATTGGCGAACTCGCACTTGCCGAAGATATGGGCGCCGGCCTCGGCGCTCGGCCCCTTGAGCCGGACGAGCGGCGTATGGCCGATGAGCGAAAGCGTGTCGGGGACGATGGGCATGTCCGCCACATAGGCAGCCGGGCACGGCGGGCCAAGCGACGCGCGCTTGATCGCACAGAAGCGCGGCTTTGCCGGACAATTTTGCTATTGCAGCAAACGATGTCTTGACGCTGTAACGCGCAGCGGCGAAGCGCATCCGCGCTATGACGAAGCTCTCCCTCCTCATCCTCACCCCGCTGCTCGCGCTCGGCGCCTGCAACTCGCAGCCCTCGCAGCCCGAGGTGGTCGTGACCAACCCCGACCCGCTGCAGAACAAGCTGGCCACCGCGCCGAAGGCCGAGCTGCCGCCCGCGATCCGCGCCGACAAGTCGCTGCGCTGCGGCGACGGTTCGCTCGTGGCGATCACCTTCTTCCAGGGCGACAAGCAGATCATGCTGCGCGCCCCGGCCAAGGCCGATCCGATCAAGCTCGTCGCGCCCGAGGCCGGCAAGCCCTATGTCGGCGAGAATGGCACCACCGTCTCGGGCGACGAGAAGAGCGTGAAGGTGACGTTGCCGGGCAAGTCCGCGCTGACCTGCCACGACTGACGATCCCGGCCGTCGCCGCGCACCTTCGCGGCACCGGCCGACCGGACCCACATCATACCCGTCCGGAGGATGCTCCGGACGGGTATTTTCTCGCCCGCCTCCGCGAGAGTCGCAACAGCGCCCTCTTTCCCTCGTCATCCCGGACGTGTTCCGGGATCCACCGTGCCGCACGATCGATGGCTTGAGCCTTTGCGGAACCGTGGATGCCGGAACGGGTTCGGCATGACGAAGGAATTTTGCAGAGGCGCCGATGCCGGCTACCCGGACCAGGCGCTCGTCGGTCGCCCCGATCGCAGGTAAGGCCTCAGACTCTTCCGCGCTTCGACATCGTTCGGCACGCCCGGCTCATCATCCCGTCGCGCCCTAAGCGCTCCGTCCCTCAACCACTTGCCCTCTCCCGCCGCTCCCGCCACCTTGACCGCAGTGATGGACCGCCTCGACCCGCAGATCGTGCTCGGCGCCTATGCCGTGGGCGTGTTTCCAATGGCGGATGCGCGCGAGGCGGACGGGGTCTATTGGGTTGAGCCGCGCCGCCGCGCGATCCTGCCGCTGGACGGTTTCCGCCTTTCCCGCTCGCTCCGCAAGACGATCGCCGCCGACCGCTTTCGGGTGACCGCCGACCGCGCTTTCCCCGCGATGATCCGGCTCTGCGCGGAAAGCGCCGCCGATCGGCCGGAGACATGGATCAACGGCAGCATCGAGCAGGTCTTTCTCGACCTCCATCGCGGCGGCAGGGCTCATTCGATCGAATGCTGGGATGGCGACACACTGGTCGGCGGTCTTTACGGGCTCGCGCTTGGCCGTGCCTTTTTCGGCGAGAGCATGGTGAGCCGCGCCACCGATGCCTCCAAGGTCGCGCTGGCATGGCTCGTCGCGCGGCTACGCGTGGGCGGCTTCACCCTGCTCGACTGCCAGTTCCAGACTCCCCATCTCGCCTCACTGGGTGCGGTCGAGATACCGCGCGCGCGCTATGTGGCGTTGCTGGGCGAGGCGCTGTCGGGGCTCGGCGTATCGACGGCCTTTGCCGCGCTCGACGGCGCGGGCGTCGGCGATTTCCGCGCGCTCGAGCGCTTGGGGGCGACCGACTCGGTCTCCTCGCCCGTTGTCGGGAAGGACATCGTGCAACTCTTGGCCCAGACATCGTAGACGGGATGCTGAACGACGTTGAGCGACGGCCGCTCCTTGAACAGCCAGCCTGAGAATACCCGCCGCCACTGCCGGTCGGCGCCACGCACGTCCATCTGCACGAAGGCGCCGGTCAGCGGATCGGCCTCCCAGGGCGCGGTCCGGTCGCAGGCGGACAGGCGCACCACCACGTCGCCGATCCGCACCGCACCGCCCGGCTTGAGCGTCAGCTCGCGCGCCTCGCCGTTCCGCTTGTTGAGGAAGCCGAGCACGGCGACGCGCTGCGCCATCGGCGTCGTGCCCGGCACCGTCGCCGGGCCGCCGGTCGCGACCGTCTCGATATCGTCGGGTACCCCTTCGGGCACCACCTGCGCCGTCCGCACCGGTCCGGTCGCGGCGGGCCGGTCGAGGGCGCGCCAGCCGAACCAGCCGCCCGCCAGCAGTGCCGCGACCCCCAGGGCCACGGCCAGCCAGCGTATCATCCCTCTGGCGTCCATGCTTCATAGTCGCCCGTCGCCGCGGCCCGCTTGCCGCCCTTTTCCAGCGCACCGGCGGGACGATAGGCGAGCGCCGTGCCCGTCATGTTGGGCACCGCCGGCTTCTGCCAGGCGCGCTGCGGCGGCAGGGCGTCGTCGGGCGCGCCATCGATATGGTGGTGCAGCCAGCTGAACCATTCGGGCGGCACCCGGCTGGCGTCGTTCGAGCCGTTGTAGATCACCCAGCGGCGGGGCGCGCCGCTCGTGTTCCTGCCGCCCTCGTAATAGACGTTGCCCAGCGAGTCCTCACCCACGCGCGTCATGCCGCGCAGGCCGTAGAACCAGGTGCTCCAGCTGGCGCCGTTCCACCATGTGAAGGGATTGACGTTGATGCCCATGGGCCAGCGCTTACCCTGCCGGCGCGCCGCCAGCAACCGCCGGTGTGGCAGGAAGACGCGGCCAGGCGACCCGGTCGCCGGGCGCTATGCCGAGCTCGGCCGTCCGCCCGCCGGGTACCTCGAGTACCGCGGCCACGGGTTCACCCGATTCGACAGGCGCTTGCGAGAAGGGGATGGTGTTTTCGCCGATATAGGCGATCGTGCCGTCCGCGCGGATGAAAATGATGTCGAGCGGGCTCGGCGTGTTCTTCATCCAGAAGCTCGCGGAGCGCGGTGCACCGCCGCCCGGCGGATAGGGCGCGAACAACATCCCGAAGTCCGGCGCCAGGTTGGTCCGGTACATCAGCCCCTTCGCCTGCGCCTCGGCGGTGCTCGCCACCTCGGCGCGGAACAGATGCCGGCCCGACGCGGAGGTGATCGTCACCGGCACCAGCTGCACGCCATCGGGCGCGGGCGACGGGCTGTGGCACGCCGCCAGCATCAGGGCGGCCGATACCGCCCAGCGGTTCGCTGTCACGCCGGCTGTTCCACCGCCACCGCCAGCGCGCCCTTGCGTCCATCGACGATCCGCGCGCGGAGCGACTGGTCCGGCTCCACCTCGACGATCCCGCCCCGACGCAGCGTTTCCATATGGACGAACACGTCCGCACCGTCGCTGGCGCGGACGAGGAAGCCATAGCCCTTCAGCCGGTTGAACCATTTCACACGGGCCGGCTCGAAGGGCCCCGCCGTATCCAGCAGCGCCACCGGGTCGATCCGGTCCGGCGCCGCCCGGGCTCGGGGCGCCGGCTCGGCCACGGCATGCGACAGATCGATCGTCAGGATCTGGCTGGCCTGATAGCCGCGTCCCCGCTCCACCGCGAGCGCCTCGACCCGCGCACCTTCGGGCAGGCTGCGGCGGCCATGCGGCTGGAGCACGCTGAAATGGATCAGCACGTCGCCCAGCGCGGCATCGTCCGCGACCGCGAAGCCGAACCCGCGCGTCACGTCGAACCACTTGATAACACCCGACACCGGCAGCGCATCACGCACCGGATCGGCCGGATAGTCCTGATGCTGCGCCTGCGCCCGCATTACGTCACCCCTGACCCCTTATGGTTAGCACGGTTCATCCTCATCGCAACATCCCGCCGCGAGTTCCGCATCTATTTGGGACAGGTCGCCCGGTGCCGCCGCCGCGATACGGCGAGCCAGGGCAAAGCCATGGCCGGCACGGACCATGGCGGCGATCTGCTTCTCGCGCTGCGGTCGCTCCGCCGGGGCGGCCGCGAAGGGGCCGATCCGCCGCCGCCGGGCGAAGGCGAGCGCGCTGTCGAGCGCCGCTGCCGCCACGGCCGGCGCGACGCTGGCGGCATCCGCCTCGCCGACCCGCGCCTGGCGCAGCGCCAGTGCCACCCGCCCCGCGCCCAGTCCCCGGCGGGTCAGCGAACGGGCCTGCGCCTCGGCGAACAGGCGATCGTCGATATAGCCGCGCTCCGCCATCCGTGCGGCGATCGCCTCCGGATCCGCGGGCTCCCCCTGCCAGCCCCGCTCGCGCATCTTGCGGCGCAGATAGTCGGCCAGCTTGCCCCGCGTGGTCGCGAAGCGCTCGACATAGCGCAGCGCCAGCCGGTCGAGCGCCGCGGCGTCGAGAGGGACAGGAGAATGACGCGGCTGTGACATCGGCCATGATTGTGCCACATAGGTTGCCGAGAGGGAAACGGGCACCTCCGCGTGCTCCCCGAACGAAGACCGATGCGAAGGCAAAGACGATGACGACCGACACGCCCATCACGGCCGCGCCCAATGGCACGCCGACCGAGGACGCGCTCCCCCGCCGCTTCGCCGACTTCGCCACGCTGGGCGAGGCGCTGGATTATGCCGCCACCGGCGTGCGCGGTCTCAACTTCCACGATGCGCGCGGCACGCTGGTGCGCCCCTATCCCTTCGCGGAGCTGCGCGAGGACGCGCTGGCGGCCGCCCGCCGCCTGATCGCCGCCGGGGTGAAGCCCGAGGACCGCATCGCGCTCGTCGCCGAGACTTCCGCGGAATTCGCCGCGCTGTTCTTCGGCACCGTCTATGCCGGTGCCTGGCCGGTGCCGCTGCCGCTTCCCACCTCGTTCGGCGGGCGAGATTCCTATATCGACCAGCTCAAGGTCCAGCTCGGCAGCTGCGACCCGGTCATGCTGATCTATCCTCCCGAACTGGCCGCCATGGCCGGCGAGGCCGCGGCGCAAGCCGGGGTCGCCGGGATCGACTGGGCCGAGCTGTCGGGGCGCGACGCCCCCGATGCGCCGTTGCCCGCCGCCGATCCGGAGGCGATCGCCTATCTGCAATATTCCAGCGGCTCGACCCGCTTCCCCCATGGTGTCGCGATCACCCATCGGGCGCTGCTCAACAACCTCGCCGCCCACAGCCATGGCATGGCGATCCAGGGAAGCGACCGCTGCGTCTCGTGGCTTCCCTGGTATCACGACATGGGTCTGGTCGGCTGCTTCCTGTCGCCGGTCGCCAACCAGGTCTCGACCGATTATCTGAAGACCGAGGATTTCGCGCGCCGTCCGCTCGCCTGGCTCGACCTGATCAGCCGGCACCAGGGCACCACCCTCTCCTACTCGCCCACCTTCGGCTATGACATCTGCGCGCGGCGGATCTCGTCGCAGACCCGCGCGTCCGACCGGTTCGACCTGTCGCGCTGGCGCGTCGCAGGCAACGGCGCGGACATGATCCGGCCCGACGTGATGCAGGGGTTCGTCGACGCCTTCGCCGATGCCGGCTTCCAGGCCAGCGCCTTCCTGCCCAGCTACGGCCTCGCCGAGGCGACGCTCGCCGTCTCGATCATGCCGCCGGGCGAAGGTATCCGCGTCGAGCTGGTCGAGGAGACCGAGCTGTCGGGCGGCGACCGCGACGGCCGCCGGCCCCAGCGGTTCCGCGCGATCGTCAATTGCGGCAAGCCGGTGCGCGACATGCGCGTCGAGATTCGCGAGGAAGACGGCACGCCGCTGCCCGAGCGCGCGATCGGCAAGGTCTGGTGCGCCGGCCCGTCGGTGATGGTCGGCTATTTCCGCGATCCCGCCGCGACCGAGGCGTGCATGGCCGATGGCTGGCTCGATACCGGCGACATGGGCTATCTGTCGGACGGCTATCTCTACATCGTCGGCCGCGCCAAGGACATGATCATCGTCAACGGCCGCAACCATTGGCCGCAGGACATCGAATGGGCGGTGGAGCAGCTGCCGGGCTTCAAGGCCGGCGACATCGCCGCCTTCGCCATCACGACGCCCGGCGGCGAGGAGACGCCGGCGGTGCTGGTCCAGTGCCGCAGCAGCGACGAGGCGGAGCGGCTGCGCCTGCGCGACGAGATCCGCGAGCGGGTCCGCTCGGTCACCGGCATGAACTGCGTGATCGAGCTGATTCCGCCACGCACCCTGCCGCGCACCAGTTCGGGCAAGCTGAGCCGTGCCAAGGCGCGCAACCTCTACCTCGCCGGCGAGATCAAGCCCTACGACATCGCCGCCTGACCGGTGCCGGAATTTTGGCGGCCGTCAGGTCGCCAAGTTACGGAAACGATCCGCTAACTCTTCGCCGTTAGGGTCCGCATCGTGGCCCAGCATCCCTCTCCCCTGCAGCCGGTTCGGATAGGCCTCGCGCAGCTCCTCGCGCTGCACGAGGGGCAGGATCGAGTCGAATGGGGCCGGATCCGCGCCGCCCAGCTCTATGCCGGGCGAGCGCTCGCGCCGTTCATGCTCGCGGCGAATCTCGCCTCGGTAATCGCCCTCGCCACGCTGATGCATTTCTGGGTGCCGGCGCACCAACTCGGTATCTGGGGCACGGTGACCAGCGGGGTCGCGGCCTATATCATGTGGCGGCGGCGGCGCGTGCACAGCGGCGCCGACGGCTATGCCGAGCCGGTCGATGTCCGCAACACCGCGATCGAGGGACTCGCGCTCGCTGCGGTCTGGTCGGTCGTGCCGATGGTCTTCTGCCACGAGGCGCCGACCCAGACCGCGCCGGGGTCCGGCATCATCCTGGCAATCCTGATGACCGCCGCCGCCTTCGCCATGGCGCCCCTCGTGCTCGCGACCTTGTGCTTCGTCCTCGGCCTCGGCGGCAGCGTCGCGATCGGCCTCGCGGTCGACGGCGAGCTGCCGGCGGCCTTCGGCGTCCTCCTCTTCGCCCTGCTGCTCGCCGCGATCTGCATCAGCCGCGCGCACACGCTGGTCGCCCTTCGCGCGGCATCGATCGCCCTGGAGGAGCGCGACGAGACGGTCAGCCTGCTCCTGCGCGAGTTCGAGGAATCCGACGCCGACTGGCTGTGGGAGACCGACAATGCCCGGCGGGTGGTCAAGGCCAGCCCGCGCTTCGCGCTGGCCTGCGGGCTCGACCTCGTCAGCATCAACGGCATGCCGTTCCTCCAGGTGCTCGCCGGTCCCGCCTGGGAGACGGGCGATTTCGCCCCCGGCCTGCGGCAATTGTCCGAAAAGCTGAAGGCGCGGCAGAGCTTCCGCGACCTGCGCCTGCCCGTCCGAGTCAATGGCGAGGAGCGCTGGTGGGAGCTTGCCGCCTCGCCGCGCTTCGACGAGCGGGGCAATTTCTGCGGCTTCCGCGGCGTCGGCTCCGACGTGACGCAGCAGCGCGACGCCGCCGACAAGATCAACCGCATGGCCCGGTCCGACACCTTGACCGGCCTGCCCAACCGCCTGTCGATCAACGAGGTGCTGGTCCGCGCGCTGCTCGATGCCGAGAAGTGGCGCAGCCGCTGCGCCTTCATGATGATCGACCTCGACCGGTTCAAGGCGGTCAACGACACCCTCGGCCACCAGGTCGGCGATCGCCTGCTCAGCCGGGTGGCCGAGCGGCTGGCGCGGCTGATGACCGAGAATGCGATGTGCGGCCGGCTCGGCGGCGACGAGTTCGCGGTGGTCGTGCGCGACGCCTCGGACCTGCTCGCGATCGAACAGCTTGCCCGCCGGATCATCGAGACGCTGTCCCGGCCCTATGACGTCGACGAGCACACGCTGCATATCGGCGCGTCCGTCGGTCTGGCCATCGGCCCGCGCGACGGCAAGACCGCCGAGGAGCTGATCCGCTCCGCCGATCTGGCCCTCTACCAGTCGAAGGATGCCGGCGGCGGCGTCTTCCACGCCTATGAGCCGCGCCTCCATGCTCAGGCGGAGGAGCGCCGGGTGCTCGAACAGGCGCTGCGTCAGGCGCTGGAGAAGGGCGAGATGTATCTCGCCTATCAGCCGGTGGTCGATGCCGATACCGGCCTGCTCACCGGCTTCGAGGCCCTGCTCCGGTGGAACAGCGCCGATTTCGGCAACGTCTCGCCCGCCAAGTTCATCCCGCTGGCGGAGGATGCCCGGCTGATCGTCCCGATCGGCGACTGGGTTCTGCGCGCCGCGTGCGACGAGGCGGCGCGCTGGCCGGGCCATGCCCGGGTCGCGGTCAACGTCTCGCCCGAGCAGCTGCATAACCCGCATTTCGTCACCACCGTGGCCTCGGCCCTCGCCACTTCCGGCCTGGCGCCAGAGCGGCTCGAGCTCGAGGTCACCGAGAGCGTGTTCATGCACGAGGGCATGGGCGCGACCAAGGTCCTGGAGCGGATCCTGGAACTGGGCGTGCGGCTTTCGCTCGACGATTTCGGCACCGGCTATTCCTCGCTGGGCTATCTGTCGCGCACCCGCTTCTCGACGATCAAGATCGACCGCAGCTTCGTGCAGGGCGCCGCGAAGGGCGCGCCGGAGGCCACCGCGATCATCCGCGCCGTCGTGGCGCTGGCCCGCAGCCTCGGCATGGCCACGACCGCCGAAGGCGTCGAGACCGAGGCGGAGCACCACATGGTCCGCGACTTCGGGTGCAGCAAGGTGCAGGGCTTCTACTTCAGCCGCCCGGTTCTGGTCGAGGAAGCCCGGCATCTCGCCGCCCGGCGCGAGCGCGAGGCCGCCTAGAGCCGGACGAGGATCGGCGCGCCTCCGGTCAGCGCGGTCGAAGGGCCTGAGGCCCGCTATTTCAGGGGATCGTGCCCCCAATTCATCAGCGAATAACGCCAGGGCGAATGCTCCTTGTCCTCTTCCGGACCGCCCTGCTTCAGGTGGCGGTGCACATAGCCCGTCACCTTCTTCATCTGCGCATAATCCTCGTCGGTGAGATCCGCCTTCTTCTTGTGGCGGATCGCGACGATATGCTCGCCCATGTCATGGCCGACACCGGTGCCGCTCTCGCGGCTCTCCTCGGTCTTCAGCCATTTTTCCAGCTCGGCCGGCGTCATGTTCACTGCATCGGTGAAATCGGCGTAGATCGCATCCTTGTCGTCGTCGGCCATGGCACTTCCTCGTCATCGACTGGAAGGCCGAACGTCGCGGCCGCGATCAGGGTTGCGCGAGCCGGTCCATGACGCTGGCATAATGGACGGCGGCGATGCTGAAATCGATCAGGAACCCGATCCACATCGCGGCGAGCACCGCGTTCGAGGCGAGGAACAGCCGGAAGCGTAGCCGCACCGCGCCCGCGATATGCGCCTGGCTGTGCAGCACGCGCAACGCGACGAAGATCCAGGCGAGCAGCACCTGCGCGATCCCGGCCTGCCGCGTCCCGGTCAGCAGCGGCACGAGGACGAGGAACAGTACAGGCATCTCGAACAGGTTGCGCAGATTGTCCGCCGCCCGGCCGGCACCCTCGAAGTAGCGCGTCGCGGCCGCACTGGTCGTGAAGTCTTCGCGCCGCGGCGGCTGGCGCTTCATGAACGCGACGCGCTCGCGCACCGTCAGGATCGCGACGGTGAAGACCAGCGCGACGAAGCCGAAGACCGGCCAGAGGATGTGGAAGGCGATCATCGATGGACACCCGGGCTCTGGTGGGGCGGGATCGACAGCAACGGCTCGTCCGCCGCCCTGCCGCGCCGCGCCAGCACCTGGCGCACGCGCCGCGCCAGCGCCTCGCGCGAGTAGGGTTTGGGCAGCAGTTCCAGCCCCGGATCCAGCCGGCCGCCGTGGACGATGCCATTGCCCGCGCCGTCTTCGGCATAGCCGGAGGTGAACAGCACGGCGAGGTCGGGGCGGCCCGCCTGCGCCGCGCGCGCCATTGCCGCGCTGTCGATCCGGCCGGGCATGACGACATCGGTGAAGACCAGGTCGATCGACCGGTCGTCCGCCAGGATCGCGAGGGCGGCGTCGGCGCTCGCCGCGGTCAACACCGTATAGCCGAGGTCGCGGAACATCTCGACCACGGTCGCGCGCACCGCCTCGTCGTCCTCGACCACCAGGACGGTCTCGGTCCCGCCCACCGCCTCGGCCTCGCCGACGATGCGCTCGTCCTCCTCGGCCCCGGCCGCGCGCGGGAAGTACAGTTCGACCGTCGTGCCCCGCGCCGGCGCCGTCTTCAGCACGACATGGCCGCCCGACTGGCGGACGAAGCCATAGACCATGGACAGCCCCAGCCCCGTCCCCTTGCCCTCGCGCTTGGTCGAGAAGAAGGGTTCGAAGACACGGTCGGCGATCTCCGGCGGCATGCCCGATCCGGTGTCCGCGACCGACAGGCGGACATAGTCGCCCGCGACATGCTCGTCGCCCGCCGGCAAGGTCGCATTGGCGAGCGCGATGGTCAGCCGTCCCTGCCCTTCCATCGCATCGCGGGCATTGATGACGAGGTTGAGCAGGGCATTCTCGACCCGCGCGGGATCGACGAAGGTGTTCCACAGCGCGTCCGCGATCTCCCATTCGATCGCCACCGCCTCGCCGACCGCGCGGCGCAGGATGGCATCCATGCCGTGGATCAGCCGCGCGATGTTGACGGTGCGCGGCTCGAGCGCCTGACGCCGGCCGAAGGCGAGAAGCTGGGAAGCCAGCTTGGCGCCGCGCTCTACGCCTGCCATCGCATTGGCGACGCGGCGATAGGCCTTCTCGTCACCGGCGACGTCGCGCTCCAGCAGTTGCAGGTTGCCCGACACGATCTGGAGGAGGTTGTTGAAGTCGTGGGCGATCCCACCGGTCAGCTGGCCGATCGTCTCCATCTTCTGCGCCTGCACCAGCGCCATCTCGGCCTGCCGGCGCTCGGCGATCTCGGCGACGATCCGCGCCTCCAGCGTCTCGTTGAGCTGGCGCAGCTGCTCCTCGGCATGGCGGCGATGGGCGATCTGACGGGTCAGTGCCGCGGCCTGTTCGCGCAGCGCCTCCTCAGCCGCGCGCCGCTCGGTGATGTCGGTATGCACGCCGACCCAGCCGATCACCCGGCCCTCCGGCGACAGGCTGCGCACCGCGCGGATCAGGAAGACGCGCCACTGGTTGTCGAACCGCCTGACGCGATGCTCGAAGGCATAGGGCGCCCCCGTCTCGATCGCCCGCCGCCAGGCGGCAAGCGTCGGTTCGACATCCGCAGGATGGACCGCCGTGGTCCAGCCATAGCCGGCATAGTCCTCCGCCCTCTGACCGGTCAGCGCCGCCCAGCCCGGCTGCTCGTCGACCATCCGGCCGTCGCCGTCGGTGGTCCACAGCACGCCGTGCACGGCATCCATCGCCGACCGGAAGCGGCTGTTGCTGACCGCCAGCGCCTCCTCGCGGCGGACCCGCTCCTCGACGTCGAAGGTCAGCGACTGGAAGCCGGCGACGCTGCCGTCGCTGCCGATCCGCGGAATGTAGCGGATCTCCACCCGGCGCGCGCTGCCGTCGCGGTGGATCAGCGTGGTCTCGGTCTGCATCGGCGCGCCGGCCAGGGCCCGCCCGACCAGCGGCGCCCGCTCGGCCCCGTCGGGGCCCGCCAGCTCTCGCCAGTGCCGGCCCAGCACGTCGTCCGGCTTCATCCCCAGAAAGTCGGCCAGCGCGGTGTTGGCGAAGCGGCAGACCAGATCGCGGTCGAAATAGGCGATCATCACCGGCAGCGCGTTGGTCAGCAGGCGCATCTCCGCCTCGCGCCGTCCCGCCTCCTGCTCCGCCTTGACGCGGGCGCTGTTGTCGATGACGGTGCACAGCACCCCTTCCACCCGCCCCGCCTCGTCCCGAACCGGAGTGTAGAACAGGTCGAAGTACAGATGCTCGTCGCGTCCGTTTCGGTGCAGCGTCACCGGCTGGTCGCGATAGCCGACCACTTCCCCGGCGAAGCCGCGGGCCAGGATGTCGCGGTTCCAGTCCCACACTTCCGGCCAGGTCTGCTCGACCAGCCCGCCCAGCGCCTGCGGATGGCGACAGCCCGCGATGTCGATATAGCCGTCATTGTACAGCATGACATGGGACGATCCCCACATCAGCACCTGCGGGACGGGCGAGCCCAGCATGTTCGAGACGGTGATGCGCAGGGCCGCGGGCCAGCTGGCGACCGGTCCCAATCCGCTGTTCGACCAGTCGCGCTCGCGGATCAGCCGGCCGCACTCCCCACCGCCTGCCGGCCAGCTGTCGGCGGGCGCATTCGGTGCGGAAAGATGACGGAGCGGCATCAACTGGAAGGACATGACATATCGAAACGGACTGTCAACGATCCGCATGGAGCGCTTTGATCAAGGTCAAAGTGCAGGGTCGGGCGGCAGTCCCGACGATCCCGCGGAGGTACGGCCCTGCGCTCTGCCGAAAGCGCCGCTATCGCGGAGTGCCAGGCGAATTTGCTGGGAAAGTTCGGCGCCGACGACCATTTTCACCCGATGAAGCGGATATCGTTCAGCACCCAGGTATTCACCGGCATGGCGGCCGGGCTCGCCCTCGGCTTCTGGGCGCGCGAGAGCGGCAGCCCGGCTCTGGCCGAGGGCCTGCGCATCGTCGGCGAAACCTTCGTCCAGCTGCTCCGCGTCCTCGTCGTGCCACTGGTCTTCACCGCGATCGTGGCGTCGATCGCGGCGCTCCGCGACCTCGGCAACGCCGCGCGGCTGGTTGCGGGCACGCTCGTCTGGTTCGCGATCACCGCCCTGATCGCCGTGTCGATCGGCCTCACCCTCGGCACCCTGATCCAGCCCGGCGTGCAGGCAGGCGTCGACGCCGCCGCCGCCGTACGGCCGGGCACGACCGGATCGTGGCTCGACTTCCTGCGCGGGCTGGTGCCGGCGAACATTCTGGGCCTGGCAGCGTCCACGAAACAGGCCGATGACGGCTCGCTGACCACCGGCCTGTCGTTCAACATCCTCCAGATCATCGTCGTGGCGATCACCATCGGCGTCGCCGCGGTGCGCACCGGCGAGGCGGGCGCCCCCTTCCTCGCCTTCAACGCCGCGGCGCTCGCCATCTTCCGCCGCGTCCTGCGCTGGGTAGTTCGCCTGACCCCGATCGGCACCGCCGGCCTGCTCGGCCATGCGGTGGTTCAATATGGCTGGCAGTCGCTCGCGGCGCTGGGCAGCTTTGCGGGCGCCATCTATCTCGGTCTCGGACTGGTCCTGCTCGTCGTCTATCCGGCGCTGCTCCGGCTCAACGGCCTGTCGGTCGGTCGCTTCTTCGCCGCGGCCTGGCCGGCCATCCAGCTCGGCCTCGTGTCGCGCTCCTCGATCGCGACGCTGCCCGTGACCGAAGCGGCGGTGGAGCGGATCGGCGTGCCGCGCAGCTACGCCGCCTTCGCCGTTCCCTTCGCCGCGACGACCAAGATGGACGGCTGCGCCGCGATCTATCCCGCGGTCGCGGCGCTGTTCGTCGCGCAATATTACCATGTGCCGCTCCACGCGACCGACTATCTGCTCGTCGTCCTCGTCTCCGTCATCGGCTCGGCCGCGACTGCCGGGCTGACCGGCGCGCTGGTGATGCTGACGCTGACGCTGACCACGCTCGGCCTGCCGCTGGAAGGGGCGGGCCTGCTCCTCGCGATCGATCCGATCCTCGACATGGGCCGGACCGCGGTGAACGTCGCCGGCCAGGCGCTCGTCCCGACCATCGTCGCCCGCCGCCAGGGCCTGATCGACCAGATCGCCCCGGCGCACACCGAAGAGCCGGTGGCGCAGCCCGCCTGACCTCACGGCGGGCCGCTCCCTCCGCGCCGCCGGGCTCAGTCCGCCAGGATCGGTGCGGTCAGGATCGCGCGCAGCCCGGGCGTATTGTCCAGAAAGGCGATCTCGCCGTCGAGCCGCGCGACCATCGCCGCCATCATCCGGCTTCCGAAGCCGCTATTGTCGCCGTGCTTGCCGGTCCCCTCGTCCGCGACGATCAGGCGCAGGCGGTTGCGGTGCTGCTCCAGCGCGATGGCGATCGGCCCCGGCGCGCCGGCATAGGCGTATTTGGTGGCGTTGATGACCAGTTCGGTCATGATCAGCCCGACATTCACCGCCCGGTCGGTCTGGATCAGTACCGGCGCCAGATCGACCCGCATCTGCGCCGCCCAGTCGCCGCCGAACGACGCCTTCATGTCGGCGATGAGTTCGTCGAGATAGCGGGACAGATCGACCGTGCCGATCTGGTCGTCGCGGTACAGGCGGCGATGGACCAGCGCCACCGCCGACAGCCGCGCCTGCGCCTCGCCCAGCTGCTCGGCGAGCGCACCGGGCCCTGCGGCGCGGGCCTGCATCGACAGGAAGGCGCCGACCAGCTGCAGGCTGTTCTGCACCCGGTGGTCGACCTCCTTCATCAACACGTCCTTCTGGACCAGCAGCGCATCCTTGTCGGCCAGCGTTCGGGTCAGCACGGCGTTGACGTCGCGCAACTCGCGCGTCCGCCGCGCATCCTCGAAGGCGCGGCGCAGCCTGCGGGCAGCCTCCACCTCCTCGAGCGTCCAGCGCCGGGCGCGCCCGCGCACCGCCTCCGTCCAGGTCGCGAACGACGCGCGCGGGGTCAGCGTCGCGCCGGGTGTCGCCGGTACCGCCTTGTGCGGGTTGCCGGCCCATTCCACCTCAGTGACCTGCTCGACGCGCAGCCATAGCAGGGTCGCGTCTCCCTCGATCAGCGGAAGCGCCAGCACGCCCGCGAACGCGCCGGTCAGGTCCGGCCATACCGCGCCCGCCTCATGCGTCGCGAAGGGATCGGCGGCGACCTGCCCGCGCGCGCGCATCGCGAGATCGCGCAACCTATCCTCCGGCGGACAGTCCCCGTCGGTGATCACCCGCCGCGGGGTCACGAGCGCGAAGCCGTCGCCGCCGAGCAGCGCCCGCAGCTCCGGTGCGGTCCGCTCCACCGCGCTCTCGAGCGCCGGTCCGTCCGCCAGTCGCAAGGCCAGCCCGTCTTCGGCCGAACGCAACCGCAGCCGCTCGCGATAGGCCTCGGCTTCCTCCTTGGCGCGGATCTGCCGCGCCAGCGAGGTGGCGAGCAGCGCGGCCGCCTGGCGGATGTCGGCCGGCAGCAGCCGGGGGCTGTCGTGATGGCAGGCGATCAGCCCCCAGAGCAGCCCGTCCTTGACGATCGAGATCGACGCGGAGGCGCCGACGCCCATGTTGCGCAGATACTGGACGTGGATCGGCGACACGCTGCGCAGGCCCACATCGGACAGGTCGATCCCCGCAAGCTCTGCCGGCCGGATCGGCGCCGGCTCATACTCCACGTCGGGGATCGCCCGCGTGCGGTTGCGGACGTAGAGAGCGCGCGCCTGGCGCGGAATGTCGGAGGCAGGGAAATGGTGGTGGAGGAAGGCGCCCAGTGCCGGATCGCGATCCTCGGCCACGACGCGGCCGGCATCGTCGTCGAGGAAGCGATAGATCATCACCCGGTCGAACCCGGTCAGCCCGCGGAACACGATCGCCGCCCGCTCGCACAGGCCCTGAAGATCGGTCGCCCGCTCGAATTGCTGGGCGATCAGCTCCAGCCGGCTCATCATCGCGCCCGCGGTCGGCGGATCGGCCGCGGCGGGCTCCAGCTCGGCGATCAGATACTCGCCGCTACGGTGGAGGGCGACGTCCCAGCGCTGTCCGTCGACCGTCACCGGCACGCCGATCACCGTGCCGCCCGGCCCGATCATCACGCCTTCCAGCAGCGCAGGAACGCTTTGGCCGAGCAGGTCCGAAAGGTCGCCGCCCAGCCAGTCGGGCGTCAATCGCCCCTCCACATCCCCAGCCGCCGCCGCCACGCGATGGCTGGCGGCCTCGGCGATCAGCAACAGGCCGTGCGGCTGGATCGATCCGGGAATGTGGATGGGTTCGCGATCGCAGCCCGTCTGGTCGAGGCCTGGTCCCGGCAACGGGTTGTGAGATGCCATACGCGCACGAAAAGTCCCTGTTCGGTAAGAGACATGGACCTTTCGTTACGCTGACGCAATTGCCCGTACGGTAGGACGGCTCATGGGCCGCCCGAATCGGGTTGATCCATATTTATTTTTGACACGCGACGATGGCGGCGATCACGCTCAGCGTCTCCTGCGGATCGCGCACGCGGACGGTGTCGAGGCCCAGTTCCTTGGCGGGATAGTCGTTGCCGCCAGGGAAGATCGCATCGCCGATGAACATCATCGCGTCGAGCGCGATGCCGCTCTCGTCGCGCAGCCGCTTCAGGCCATAGGCCTTGTCGACCCCCTCCTGCGTGATGTCGATCGAGGTCGCGCCACCCATGTTGATCGACAGGCTCGGCAGCCGCTGGCGCAGATCGGCCTGGATCACCTTGCGCTTGGCGAAGTCGGGGTCCCAATGTTCCTTCGCGTCGATCGGCGCCTGCTGGCCGAGCGCGGAGAAGGTGATCTGGCTGCCCCGATCCTCGATCCGCTCGCCCCAGGTCTGCTCGGGCACGAAGCCGGTCGCTTCCAGCGAGGCGTCGAACGCCTCCAGGATCTTCGCCTTGGTCGCATCGTCGAACAGCTCGGCATAGACCGCCGACCACGCGCCGTCGCGATAGGTGTAGAGCTTGGTCCCGGTTGTCGGCATCAGCCACAGTTTGCTGCGATCCGCGCGTTCCGGCAGGCGGCTCGCAACCTGCTTGTCGAACTGCGGCCAGTCGCCGCCCGAGATCACCGCGACATGCGCCACGCCCAGCAGGTCGGCCAGCGCCTCCCCCATATCGTCCTTCAGCGGCTGCTTGCTTTCGGCGAGAGTGCCGTCGAGGTCGAAGGCGACGAGGTGCTTCATCCGGTATGATCCCCTTTTAGGATGATGGTATCGATGGCGTGCGCGACGCCATCGGCGTCGTTCGCGAGCGTGACGGCGCCGGCGCGATCCTTCACCGCCTGCGGGGCATTGCCCATGGCAATGGCGAGGCCCGCGCGGTCCAGCATGGGCAAGTCGTTCGCCTGATCCCCGATCGCCGCCGTATCGCTCAGCGGCACGTCGAACGCCTCGGCAAGGCTGGAAATGCCCGCGCCCTTGTTGGCTTCTTTGGCCGTCACGTCGAGATAATAGGTCTGGCTCTGCGCGATCGTCGCCCTCGCGTCGTACAGCGGCGCGATCTGTTCGTGCAGCGCACGCAGCACCGGCTCGTCGTCGCTGACGAAGGTGATCTTGTCGGCGCGCGCGATCAGCTCGGCGAAGTCGGTGGTGACCACCGGCTCCTGCGCGGAGGCGACCCGCTCATGCTCGACATGAACGCCCCGATCGGTGGAGGCATACCAACGATCGTCGGCGAACACCCAGATATCGACCGGCTCGCCCTGCGCGGCGTCGAGCACGCCGGCCGCCACCTCGGGGTCGATCGGATGATGCGCGATCACCTCGCCCGAGCGGCGGAAGATGATCCCGCCATTGAATGCCGCCAGCGGGGCATCCAGCGCCAACGCCTCGACCAGCGGCATCAACCCCGATCGCGGCCGCGCCGAGATGATCGTGAACCCGACCCCCGCCGCTGCCAGCCGGCGCACGGCAGCGATCGTGCCATCGGTCAGATGCTTCTGCTTGTCGACCAGCGTGCCGTCGACGTCGGATACGAGTAGCCGGATCATAATAGCCCCTCCCCTTCAGGGGAGGGGTTGGGGTGGAGCGCTTCCCCATAGACCTTCGCTTGTGGAAGCGCCCCACCCCCGACCCCTCCCCTGAAGGGGAGGGGAGCGAAACAGCGCAGCCAAGCCGACCAGCCGTGACCTGTCACTGCGGGATCTCGGTATGCCCACCGAACCCGAACCGCATCGCCGACAGCACCTGGTCGCCGAACGTATGCTCGATCCGGCTGCGGTAGCGGGCGAAGAGCGCGGCGGTCAGCACATTGGCCGGCACCTTCTCCTCCATCGCCGCGTCGATCGTCCACTGGCCCTCGCCCGAATCGGCGACATGGCCACTGAACTGCGACAGCATCGAGTCCTTCGCGAGCGCGATCGCGGTCAAATCGAGCAGCCAGGACGAGATCACGCTGCCGCGCCGCCAGACTTCGGCAATGTCGGTCAGGTTCAGGTCGAACCGCTCGTCTTCGGGAAGCTTGTCGCTCGACTTCGACTTCAGGATGTCGAAGCCCTCGGCATAGGCCTGCATCAGGCCATATTCGATGCCGTTATGGACCATCTTGACGAAGTGCCCCGCTCCCGGCGGGCCGGCATGGATGTACCCCTTCTCGGCGCGCGGATCGACCTTGTCATGGACGCGGCCCGGCGTGCGCGGGATCTTGCCTGCGCCCGGCGCCAAGGTCTCGAACACGGGATCGAGCAGCCGCATCGTCTCGTCGTCGCCGCCGATCATCATGCAATAGCCGCGATCGAGGCCCCAGACACCGCCGGACGTGCCGACATCGACATATTTCAGGCCCCGGTCCGCCAGCATCTTCGCGCGGCGGATGTCGTCCTTGTAGAAGCTGTTGCCGCCGTCGATCACTATGTCGCCGGCTTTCGCGCCCTCGGCGATCGCCGCGACCGTCTGTTCGGTGATGGCGCCCGCGGGCAGCATGACCCACCAGATCGCCGGGCTGTCGAGCTTGCCGCGCACCTCGACGAGCGAGGCGGCGCCCTCCGCGCCGTCGGCGACCAGCTTCGCCACCGCATCGGGATCGCGATCGAAGGCGACGATCTGGTGCCCGCCCTGCATCAACCGGCGCGCCATATTGCCGCCCATCCGGCCGAGGCCGATCATCCCGAGCTTCATTGTCGATCCTTACCTGTGCTGCCCGACACTCCGGGCGACCGCCGCGGAGCACTCCCGCGTGGGATAACCCGTCAGACGCGCCGCGGTTTCCCACGACGAGCGCGGTGCGGGACGCGGCGGCCCCGCACCGTCGCCGCGATCAGGCGGTCGCCGGCTGCTTGGCGGCGATCGACCCGAGCAGATCGTCGAACGCCTTGGCGAAGGAGGCGACGCCCTCCTCGACCAGCGTGTCGGTGACGCTGTTGAGGTCGAGGCCCAGCCGCTCCGCCTCGGCCAGCACGTGACGCGCACCGTCCACGTCCTGGGTCAGCGTCTCGGCCACCGTCCCGCGCTCGCGGAACGCGTCCATGGTCTTGGGCGGCATGGTGTTGACCGTGTCCGGCCCGATCAGCGTGTCGACATAGAGCGTGTCGGGATAAGCCGGGTCCTTCACCCCGGTCGACGCCCAGAGCAGCCGCTGCGGCTGCGCGCCCTTGGCGGCCAGCGCCTGCCAGCGATCCGACGCGACGAAGTCCTGGTACCAGGCATAGGCGAGCTTGGCGTTGGCGATGGCGACCTTGCCCCGCAGCGCCTTCAGCGCCTCCGCCTCGGCATTGCCGGCCGCGACCCGCTCGTCGATCTTCTTGTCGATCACCGTGTCGATCCGGCTGACGAAGAAGCTGGCGACCGAGGCGATCCGGTCGATCGGCTGCCCCTGCCGCACCCGCTCCTCCAGCCCCATGGCATAGGCCTCGGCGACCTTGATATAGGCGTCCTGCGAGAAGAGCAGCGTGACGTTGACGTTGATCCCGGCCGCAATCGTCGCCGCGATCGCCGGCGCGCCCGCGGGGGTGCCGGGGATCTTGATCATCAGGTTCTCGCGGTCGACCGCGTCCCACAGCTTGCGCGCTTCGGCGATCGTCGCGTCGGTGTCGTCGGCGATGTACGGCGACACCTCCAGGCTGACATAGCCGTCCTTCGAGCCCAGCCGGTCGTAAACGGGCTTCAGCGTCTCGGCGGCGGCCTTGATGTCCTGGATCGCCAGGTGCTCGTACCGGTCGATCGTCGCCGCGCCCGGATGCTCGCGGTCATAGGCAGCGAGCGTGTCGTCATAGGCGTCGCCATGACCCATCGCCTTCTCGAAGATCGACGGGTTGGAGGTGACGCCGGTCAGCGAATCGTCCTGCACCAGCTTTTCGAGGCCGCCGGCCTCCAGGAACTTGCGGTCGACGAAGTCCAGCCACACCGCGGTGCCGGCGGCGGAGAGATCGTTCAGCGTGCCCATCACTTGTTCTCCATCGCTTCACGGGCGACCTTGACGAGATTGTCGACGGTGAAGCCGTATTTGTCCTGCAGCTTGGCGATCGGGGCGGAGCCGCCGAAGGTCGACATGGTGACGGTGCGCCCCTTGGTCCCGACATAGCGGTCCCAGCCGATCGATCCGGCCATCTCCACCGCGACGCGCGCGGTGACGTTCGCCGGGAAGACGCTCTCCTTGTACGCCGCGTCCTGCAGCTCGAAACGATACCAGCTCGGCATCGAGACGACCCGCGCCCTCACCCCCTCGGCGGTCAGCTTCTCATAGGCCGCGACGGCCATCGACACTTCGCTGCCCGTACCGATCAGGATCACCTCGGGGTCTTCCGCGCCTGCCAGCACATAGGCGCCCTTCATCACCCCCTCGGCAGAGGCATAGGTGGTGCGGTCGAGCGTCGGCATCGCCTGGCGCGACAGGACGAGCACCGTCGGCGTGCCGCTATTGTCCATCGCCGCGCGCCAGGCCCAGGCGACCTCGTTGGCGTCGCCCGGCCGGATCGTGTCGAGCCCGGGGATCGCGCGCAGCGAGGCGAGGTGCTCGATCGGCTGGTGGGTCGGCCCGTCCTCGCCGACGCCGATCGAATCATGGGTGAAGACCCAGACCGAGCCCAGCTCCATAATCGCCGACAGGCGGATCGGCGGGCGCATGTAATCGGCGAAGACGAGGAAGGTGGAGCCGTACGCCTTGAGGTGCGACAGCGCCATGCCGTTCACCACCGCGCCCATGCCATGCTCGCGCACGCCGAAGTGGAAGTTCTGGCCGCCGTAATTGGAGGCTTCGAAACTGTCCTTGCCCTTGATGTCCGTCTTGGTCGACGGCGCGAGATCGGCCGATCCGCCGACCAGCCACGGCACCTTGGCCGCCAGCGCGTTGAGCACCTTGCCGCCCGAGTCGCGCGTCGCGAGACCCTTGGCGTCGGCCGGGAATTCGGGAATGCCGGCGTCCCAGTCGTCGGGCAGCCTGTCCTTCAGCATCAGGTCGAGCTCGGCACCGAGCTCGGGATATTCGCTGCGATAGCGGTCGACCATCGCCACCCACTCGTCGCGCAGCTTGCCGCCGCGCCCGCCGATCGCCTCGCGGAAATGCTCGGTGACGCCCTCCGGCACGTAGAAGCTCTTGTCCTCCGGCCAGCCATAGGCGCGCTTGGTCGCGCGGACATTCTCCTCGCCCAGCGGCTCGCCATGCGCCTTTTCGGTGCCCGCACGCGGGCTGCCCCAGCCGATGACCGAATGGACGACGATCAGCGTCGGCTTGTCCTGCGTCGCGCGGAAGGCGTCGAACGCCTTCGAGAGAGCGGCGACGTCGTTGGCGTCGTCGACATGGATGACGTTCCAGCCATAGGCCTTGAAGCGCAGGCCGACATCCTCGTCGAAGGCGAGGTCCGTGCCGCCCTCGATCGAGATGTGGTTGCTGTCGTAGATCCAGCAGAGGTTCGACAGCTTGAGATGGCCCGCCAGGCTCGCCGCCTCGCTCGCCACGCCCTCCATCATGTCGCCGTCGCCGCACAGCGCGTAGACGTCATGGTCGAACACCGGATATCCCGGCTTGTTGTAGCGCGCCGCCAGCCAGCGCTCGGCGATCGCCATGCCCACCGAATTGCCGCAACCCGCGCCCAGCGGACCGGTCGTCGTCTCGACACCCGTGGTGTGGCGATATTCGGGGTGCCCCGGCGTCTTTGAGGAAAGCTGGCGGAACTGCTCGATATCCTCCAGGCTCACCGCCTCGCGACCGGTCTTGTTCCCCTCGGCATCGATCTCCTCGATGCCGGCCAGATGGATCAGGCTGTAGAGCAGCATCGAGGCATGGCCGACCGACAGCACGAAGCGGTCGCGGTTCGGCCAGTCGGCGTGGCGGGGATCGTAGCGCAGATATTTCGCCCAGAGCGCATAACCGACCGGCGCGAGCGCCATCGGCGTGCCGGGATGGCCCGAATTCGCCTTCTGCACCGCGTCCATCGACAGGGTGCGGATCGTGTCGATCGTCAGGCGATCGGGACTGCCGTCTTCGCGGAACGACGCGTCCGCATGGGGGGCGGCGGTCTGGGTATCGGACATGGGAAAAGGGCCTCGTGCTGGTCTACAGGGGAACGCGCGATCCGCGGCTCGGGTTTCGCCTTTAGTCGGACAACGGCCTGCGTTCCAGTCGCGTAACGACGCCGCGGCGCACGATATATGCGGCATCGACCTCGGTCAGGAACAATCCGTGCCCCAAGACGCCCGGCATCGTATCGAGGCGGGCGGCGAGACCCGCGGGATCGTCCAGCGCGACATGCCAGTCAATGACCAGATTGCCGTTGTCGGTGCGGTAAGGTGCGTCCCCGGTCATCCGCAACGCGCCCGAGTCGCCGAGCTGCGCGGCGACGCTTGCACGCGCGAAGGGCAGGATCTCGACGGGCACCGGGGCGCCGCCGATCGCCTCGACCCACTTCGATCCGTCCGCGATCACCACCATCCGTCGGCTGGCGGCGGCGACGATCTTTTCGCGCAGCATCGCACCGCCCGCCCCCTTGATCGCGAACAGCCGCGGATCGATCCGGTCGGCGCCGTCGATCGTCAGGTCGACCCGCGCGACATCGGCGAAGTCGTGCACCCGGATGCCGCCCGCCTCCGCCTGCGCCGCCGACGCGGCGGAGGTCGCGACCGCCTCGATCCGCAGGCCGGCCGCCACCCGCTCGATCAGCAGGCGGATGGCATGCGCCGCGGTGGAGCCGGTCCCCAGCCCCACCAGCATCCCCGGCTGCACCTCCGCCACGGCGGCGGCGGCGGCGGCGGCCTTGTCGGCATCGGCATCGGCATCCTGATCGGTCATGGCGGTTCCTGGTGCAAAATGTGGCGATGGCGACAAATTGTTACATCTGCGCCCTTGGCAACCAACATAGTCCTCGTGCATTCGCCCTGCATCGCCCGGGCTGTTCTGCCCGGCGCTTCGGCATGAAGGAAACGATCGCAATTGGCGCGAGGCAACCGACTCGGACGGCCGGCCATGGCCCTGATCGCGACGGCGCTGCTGGCGGGATGCGGCAGCGGCGGCGACAAAGCCCAGAAGGGTGATGCGAAGCGCGGCGGCGGCGGCCCGCCCCAGGTGGGTTATGTCGTCGTCCAGCCGACCAGCGCGGCACTGGTCACCGAGCTCGCCGCGCGCGTCACGGCGTTCGAAAGCTCCGACGTGCGACCGCAGGTGACGGGTATCATCCGCCGCCGCTTCTTTACCGAGGGGGCGGTCGTCCGCCGCGGCCAGCCGCTCTACGAGATCGATCCGCGCCTCTATCGCGCCGCCGCCAACCAGGCCTCCGCCAACGTCGCCAGCGCGCAGGCGCAGGCAGAAGCGGCGCGGATCCTCGCCGACCGCTACCGCCCGCTCGCCCAGATCGAGGCGATCTCGAAGCAGGATTATACCAACGCCGTGGCGCAGGCGCGGCAGGCCAATGCCGCAGTCGCCCAGACCCGCGCCGCGCTGGAGACGGCGCGGATCAACCTGCGCTTCACCACCGTGCCCGCGCCGATCACCGGCCGCATCGGCCGGTCGCTCTTCACCGTCGGCGCGCTCGTCTCGGCGACGCAGACCGATCCGCTCGCGCAGATCCAGCGGCTCGACCCGATCTTCGTCGACATCCAGCAGTCGGCCGCCGACCTCCTGTCGCTGCGCCGCTCGCTCGCCAGCGGCGGGGTCGTGCCCGCCACCGCGCGCGTCCGGCTGAAGCTCGAGGACGGCAGCGACTATGGCCAGACCGGTTCGGTCGAGTTCGCCGAGACGATCGTCAATCAGGAAACCGGCACCGTCACGCTGCGGGCGCGCTTCCCCAATCCGCAGGGGCTGCTGCTACCGGGCATGTTCGTCCGCGCCAGCTTCGCCCAGGCGATCGATACGTCCGCCTATCTCGTCCCGCAACAGGCCGTCTCGCGCGATCCGAAGGGCAATGCGACGGTGATGGTCGTGGGCGCCGACAACAAGGTCCGCCAGCAGACCGTCACCGCCGAGCGGACGCAGGGCCGCTACTGGGTGGTCACCAACGGCCTGAAGACGGGCGACAAGGTCGTGACGCAGGGGCTCAACGCGCAGCTGCGCCCCGGTACTGCGGTCCGCCCCGTCCCCGCCACCGCGCCGCAGCAGGTCGCCCCGCCTAAGCAGGGCGAGCAGCCGCAGGGCCAGGGCAAGGCCGGCGGCACCGGCAACGGCGGCGGGGCGCGCTGACACCCGATGCTCAGCCGCATCTTCATCGACCGTCCCATCTTCGCATGGGTGCTCGCGATCATCGTGATGATGGCGGGCGCCGGCGCGATCATGGGACTGCCGATCGCTCAATATCCCGACGTCGCGCCGCCGCAGGTCTCGGTGCGCGCCACCTTCCCCGGCGCCTCGGCCCAGACGCTCCAGAATTCGGTCACCCAGGTGATCGAGCAGCAGCTGACCGGCATCGACGGGCTGCTCTATTTCAGCTCCTCCTCGTCCAGCCGCGGGCAGGTGACGATCACCGCCACCTTCGACAAGGGCACCGATCCCGACATCGCGCAGGTGCAGGTACAGAATCAGGTCCAGCAGGCGGTCGCGCGCCTGCCGCAGCAGGTACAGCAGCAGGGCCTCGTCGTCCGCAAGTCGAACCCCGACTTCCTGCTGATCGCCGGCGTCTATGACGAGACCGACCAACGCACCAACCAGGACGTCAGCGACTTCCTCGTCTCCAACCTCCAGGATCCGCTCGGCCGCGTGCCGGGGGTGGGCGACACCAACGTCTTCGGCTCGCAATATGCGATGCGCATCTGGCTCAATCCGGAGCGGCTGGCGAGCTATTCGCTGATCCCGTCGGACATCACCGCCGCGATCCAGGCACAGAATACCGAGGTCGCGGCGGGCGAGGTCGGCGGGCTTCCGTCCGCGCCCGACCAGATGCTCAACGCGACCGTGACCGCCCAGTCGCGCCTCCAGACGCCCGAGCAGTTCCGCCAGATCATCGTCAAGACGCTCCCCTCGGGCGCGACGGTGCGCCTCTCCGACGTGGGGCGCATCGAACTGGGCGCGGAGAGCTACGCCTCGGTCAGCCGGATCAACCGCCACCCCGGCGCAGGTATCGCCGTGCTGCTCGCCCCCGGCGCGGACGCGCTCAAGACCGCCGAGCTGGTCAAGGCCGAGATCAGCCGCGTCTCCAAGGGATTTCCGGCGGGCCTGAAGGTCGCCTATGCCAACGACACCACCGCCTTTATCGAGCTGTCGATCGAGGAAGTGGTCAAGACGCTGATCGAGGCGGTGATCCTCGTCGTCATCGTCATGTTCGTCTTCCTGCAAAGCTGGCGCGCCACGCTGATCCCGACGATCGCGGTGCCGGTGGTGCTGCTCGGCACCTTTGCGGTCTTCTACCTCGCCGGCTTCTCGATCAACACGCTGACCCTGTTCGGACTCGTCCTCGCCATCGGCCTGCTCGTCGACGACGCGATCGTCGTCGTCGAGAATGTCGAGCGATTGATGGAAGAGAATCCCGACATGTCGCCGCGCGACGCGACGATCGAGTCGATGAAGGAGATCAGCGTCGCGTTGATCGCCATCGCGCTCGTCCTGTCGGCGGTGTTCCTGCCGATGGCGTTCTTCGGCGGGTCGACCGGCGTCATCTATCGCCAGTTCTCGATCACCATCGTCTCGGCGATGGTGCTGTCGGTGCTGGTCGCGCTGATCCTTTCCCCCGCCCTCACCGCCTCGCTCCTCAAGCAGAAGGCCAGGGAGGCGGAGGAAGGTGCGTGGCTGAAGCGCCGCTTTCCGCGCGTCGCCGGCTGGGGGACGAAGTCCGCCGACTGGTTCAACCGCACCTTCGATCGCGGCGTCGAGCGCTACGTCGCCGGCGTCAAGTACACGGTGGCGCGCAAATGGCTCTTTCTGATCATCTATGCCGGGCTCGTCGCGCTGCTCGCGGTGCTGTTCCTGCGCCTGCCCACCGGCTTCCTGCCGACCGAGGACCAGGGTTCCGCGCTGGTCCAGTTCCGCCTGCCCGCCGGCGCGACGCAGAACCGCACGCTCGAGGTCCAGCGTCAGGTCGAAAGCTATTTCGCGCAATATGAAGGCAAGAATGTCGGGGTGATGTTCACCGTCGCCGGCGGTGGCGGCGGCGGCGCGAGCGGCCAGAATACTGGTCAGGGCTTCCTGAATTTCGTCGACTGGGCCGATCGCAAGGGCAAGGAAAACACCGCCGACGCGATCACCCAGCGCGCCTCTGGCGCGTTCCGCGGGCTGCGCGACGCCCAGGTCTTCGCGCTCGTCCCGCCGGCGATCCGCGGCCTCGGCCAGTCCGACGGCTTCACCATGGAGCTGCAGAATACCGGCGGGCTGACGCAGGAGCAGTTCGATGCAGCGCGCGACAAGCTGCTGGCGCTCGCCAATGCCGACTCGATGCTGTCTTCGGTCCGCCTGACCGAGCTCCCGGACATCGCCACGCTCCAGGTCGATATGGACCAGCAGAAGCTGGCCGCGCTGGGCCTGACCCAGACCACCGTCAATTCGACGCTGACGACCGCCTGGGGCGGGCAATATGTCAACGACTTTATCGACCGCGGCCGCGTCAAGCGCGTCTACGTCCAGGGCGACGCGCCCTATCGCTCGGCGCCGGACGATCTGAAGCAGTGGTTCGTGCGGGGTTCGAACGGCCAGATGGCGCCCTTCTCCTCCTTCGCGACGATCGACTGGGGGACGGCGCCGACCACCCTGTCGCGCTTCAACGGCATCCCGTCCTTCGAATTCCAGGGCTCCGCCGCGCCCGGCTACAGCTCGGGCGACGCGATGGCGCGGATCGCGGAACTCGCCGCGCAGATTCCCGGCACCTCGGTCGCCTGGGCGGGCCTCTCCTATCAGGAGCGGCTGTCCTCGGGCCAGGCGCCGATCCTCTACGGCCTGTCGATCGTCGTCGTCTTCCTGTGCCTCGCCGCCCTCTATGAAAGTTGGTCGATTCCGTTCGCGGTGCTGCTCATCATCCCGCTCGGGCTGATCGGCGCGATCGCCTTCGTCACGCTGCGCGGGCTGACCAACGACGTCTATCTCCAGATCGGCCTGCTCACGACCATGGGGCTGGCGGCGAAGAACGCGATCCTGATGATCGAGTTCGCCGAACAGGCGGAGCGTAAGGGCGCCCGGGTTATCGATGCGGCGCTGGAGGCGGCCAAGATCCGTCTCCGGCCGATCCTGATGACCAGCTTCGCCTTCATCTTCGGCGTGCTGCCGCTCGCCATCTCGACCGGCGCGGGCGCCAACAGCCGCATCGCGATCGGCACGGCGGTGATCGGCGGCATGCTGTCGGCGACCTTCCTCGCCATCTTCTACATCCCGCTCTTCTTCGTCCTCGTCCGCCGCGGCGTCCGCGACGGCCTCGCCAAGCTGCGTGGCCGCCCCACCGGCCATCGCGGCGGCGGCCATGGCCACGACGAGGACGGCGAACCTTATGGCCCGCCCGAGCCGCAGGGCCCGCACCAGCCGGAGGGTGCACGATGAGCCGCCGCTCCACGGCCAGCCTGCTCGCCCTGGCGACCGCGCTGTCCGCCTGTTCGCTCGCGCCCAAATATGTCCGGCCGGAAGCGCCCGTGCCGCCGTCCTGGCCGATCGGCGACGCCTATCTCCGCCAGTCGGAGGCGGCGCTGCCGGCCATCACCTATCCGTCGGTGTTCACCGACGTCCGGCTCCAGCGGTTGATCGCGCAGGCCCTGGTCAACAATCGCGACCTGCGCATCGCCGCCGCCAATATCGAGACGGCGCGCGGCCAGTATCGCATCCAGCGCGCCAGCCTGCTGCCGCAGGTCGACGCCACCGGCCGCTATTCGCGCTCGGGCGGCGGTTCGGGCGCGACGACGATCGCCGGCACGGGCACGGGCAGCGGCGGCACGGGTACCGGCGGCACCGGGACCGGCGGCACCGGGACGGGCACCGGAACCGGTGATACCGGAACCGGAACCGGAACCGGTACCGGCAATGGCGGGACCGGCACGATCGTCACCTCCGGCAGCGGCCGCAGCGCCTGGTCGGCGCAGATCGGCGTCACCGCCTTCGAACTCGACCTGTTCGGTCGTATCCGCAGCCTGTCGCGCGCCGCGCTGGACCGGTATTTCTCCACCGAGGCCGCCGCGCGCGCCACCCGGCTGACGCTGGTCGGCGACATCGCCGATGCCTGGCTCGCCTATGCGGCGGACCAGTCGCTGCTCAAGATCGCGCAGGATACCGCCGTCTCGGCGCGCCGGTCGGTCCAGCTCACCCGCGCACGCGTGGAGGGCGGCATCGCGCCGCGCACCGACGTCGCCCAGGCCGAGCAGATCCTGGCGACCGCCGAAGCCGATCTGGCGGAGCAGCGCACCGCCGTCGCGCAGGACGTCAACGCGCTCCAGCTGCTCGTCGGCGCCCCGATCGATCCGGCCTTGCTGCCCGACACGATCGACCGCGCCGCGGCGACGGTGGTCGAGCTGCCTGCGGGTCTCGACTCGGGCATCCTGTTGCGACGGCCGGACGTGGTCCAGGCCGAATATGAACTCCGCGCCGCCAACGCCCAGATCGGCGCGGCGCGCGCGGCGCTGTTCCCGCGGATCTCGCTCACCGGGCTGGTCGGCTTCGCCTCGACCGCGCTCACCTCGCTCTTCAGCAGCGATGCCTTCAGCTACTCGGTCGCGCCGTCCGTATCCTATTCGATCTTCCGCGGCGGCGCCGGCATCGCCAACGTGCAGGTCAGCGAGGCGCAGCGCGACCTGGCGCTGGCTACCTACGAACGCGCGATCCAGAGCGCCTTTCGCGAGACCGCCGACGCCCTGGCGCGTCAGGGCACGATCGCGGACCAGCTCGCCGCCAATCGGCGCTTCGCCACCGCTGCGGCCGATACGCTCCGCCTGACCGACGCCGCCTATCGCGGCGGCATCACGCCCTTCCTCAACACGCTCGACGCCCAGCGCCAGCTCTACAGCGCCCAGCGCAACTATGTCGCAACCCAGCTCGTTGCGGCGAGCAACCGCGTGACGTTGTACCGGGTGGTGGGGGGCGACTCCTCGCTGGAGGCGACGGCGCAGGGGCCGAAGCCGGTCTATCCGAACGGCGCGCCCCGGGTCGAGGCGGAGCAATAGACCCGATCGATCCGAACTGAACCGAACGTCATCCTAACGAAAGCTGGGATTTCCCGTTGCTGGCTCGAGACATAAGCCGCGAGAGGCCCCAGCCTGCGCTGGGGCGACGTTTGATACAGGCGGCTTTCCTCCGACCGTTCGTGCTGAGCGCAGTCGAAGCACAGGTGAGTCGCACGCCCGTCGACTGCGCTCAGGGCGAACGGGAAGCTGGAGGGCGTTTTTCGCCCCCCCTCACCTCAACCCTGCGCATCCTTGATCGGCGTCACCACGTCGCGCCCGAACTGGACGATCATCTCGCCGATCTCGCGGGCCTGCGCCATCGAGCGGCTGCCCTGTTCGCGCAGGAAGTCGCCCTGGATCCGCATCACGTCCGACAGGTCCTTGGCCTGGGCCGCGGCGCGCATCGCGGCGAAGGCCTGCTGCGTATTCTCCTCCGCCTGTTCGATCATGCGCAGCCCGATCGCCGAGCCGCCTTCTGCCATCTTCTGGCCGGACTGCTGCATCGCCTCGCCCGCGCGGCGTGCAGGATCGGCGAAGCCCTGTTCGAAGCCGCGCTGGGCCTGATCGGCGGCCTGCTTCATCTGCTCGGCGCCCGCGCCGGTCGTCGTATCGTCCGCCATCTGCTGTCTCCAAGGGATGATCTTACCAGCGCAACGTCGGCCGCGGCATTGCGATCCATTCTCATGGCTTGGAGCGGTTCCCTTCCCCCGCGACCACTGCTATCGCGCCCCCATTCAGACCTCCCCGACGTCTTCGCGGCCCCGCGGCCCTGCCGCCCCTGACGAGCCCGATGGCGCAACAGGCAAAGGATGCACATGACCGCCATCGGCCAGGACACGCTCAAGACCCGCTCGACCCTCACCGCCGGCGGCAAGACCTACGACTATTTCAGCCTCGCGAAGGCGGCGGAAAAGTACGGCGACATCAGCCGCCTGCCCTTCTCGATGAAGGTGCTGCTCGAGAACATGCTCCGCTTCGAGGACGGCGTGACCGTGACCGAGGCGGACGTGCAGGCGATCATCGACTGGCAGAAGGACGCGCGCTCGAACCGCGAGATCCAGTATCGCCCGGCCCGCGTGCTGATGCAGGATTTCACCGGTGTCCCTTGCGTGGTCGACCTTGCCGCGATGCGCGACGCGATCACCAAGCTCGGCGGCGACGCGGCCAAGATCAATCCGCAGGTCCCCGTCCACCTCGTCATCGACCATTCGGTCATGGTCGACGAGTTCGGCACGCCCAAGGCGTTCGAGGACAATGTCGACCTGGAATATCAGCGCAACGGCGAGCGCTACGAGTTCCTGAAATGGGGATCGAAGGCGCTCGACAATTTCCAGGTCGTGCCGCCGGGCACCGGCATCTGCCACCAGGTCAATCTGGAATATGTCAGTCAGGCGATCTGGTCCTCGGCCGAGACGGGCGAGCATGCGCAGGGCTCGGCCACGATCGCCTATCCCGACACGCTGGTCGGCACCGACAGCCACACCACCATGGTCAACGGCCTGGGCGTGCTCGGCTGGGGCGTCGGCGGGATCGAGGCGGAGGCGGCGATGCTCGGCCAGCCCGTCTCGATGCTGATCCCCGAGGTCGTCGGCTTCAAGCTGACCGGCGCCCTGCAGGAGGGGATCACCGCGACCGACCTCGTCCTCACCGTCACCCAGATGCTGCGCAAGAAGGGCGTGGTCGGCCGCTTTGTCGAGTTCTACGGCCCCGGCCTCGCCTCGATGACCCTCGCGGACCGCGCGACGATCGCCAACATGGCGCCCGAATATGGCGCGACCTGCGGCTTCTTCCCGATTGACGAGCGCACCATCGACTATATGCGCCTGACCGCCCGGTCGGAGGAGAATATCGCGCTGGTCGAGGCCTATGCGAAGGCGAACGGCTTCTGGCGCGACCAGGATGCGCCCGACCCGATCTTCACCGACACGCTCGAGCTCGACATGGCGACCGTCACCGCCTCGCTCGCCGGCCCGAAGCGCCCGCAGGACCGCGTGTCGCTCGGCAAGGTCGACGAGGTGTTCAACGGCGACCTCCTCAAGGTCTACAGCAAGGAGCAGGCGCAGCGCGTGCCGGTCGCGGAGCGCGGCCATGACATCGGCGACGGCGACGTGGTGATCGCCGCGATCACCAGCTGCACCAATACCTCCAACCCCTCGGTCCTGGTCGCCGCCGGCCTCGTCGCCCGCAAGGCGCGCGAGAAGGGCCTGAAGCCGAAGCCCTGGGTGAAGACCTCGCTCGCCCCCGGATCGCAGGTGGTCACCGACTATCTGAACAAGGCCGGACTGACCGCAGACCTCGACGCTATGGGCTTCAACCTCGTCGGCTATGGCTGCACGACCTGCATCGGCAATTCGGGTCCGCTGCCCGGCCCGATCTCGACCGCGATCAACGAGAACGACATCGTCGCCGCCTCGGTCCTGTCGGGCAACCGCAACTTCGAGGGCCGCGTGTCGCCCGACGTGCGCGCCAACTTCCTCGCCAGCCCGCCGCTGGTCGTCGCCTATGCGCTGAAGGGCACGGTGACCGAGGACATGCACGAAACGCCGCTCGGCCAGGGCAGCGACGGGCAGGACGTGTATCTGAAGGACGTGTGGCCGTCGAACGACGAGGTCGTGTCGCTGATGAACGCGAACATCGACGACGAGATGTTCCGCAGCCGCTACGGCAACGTCTATCAGGGCGACGCCAAATGGTCGGGCATCAACGTCACCGGCTCGGCGACCTATAGCTGGCCTGCCGCTTCGACCTATGTCGCCAACCCGCCCTATTTCGAGGGGCTGGAGATGACCCCGGCGCCGGTGACCGACATCATCGAGGCGAAGCCGCTGGCGATCCTCGGCGACTCGATCACCACCGACCACATCTCGCCAGCCGGCTCGATCAAGGCGGACAGCCCCGCGGGCCGCTATTTGCAGGAGCATCAGGTCAGCCGCGCCGACTTCAACAGCTATGGCGCGCGCCGCGGCAACCACGAAGTCATGATGCGCGGCACCTTCGCCAATATCCGCATCAAGAACGAGATGGTGCCGGGCGTCGAGGGCGGGATGACCCGCTATGACGGCGAGGTCATGGCGATCTACGACGCGGCGATGCGCCACAAGGCCGACGGCACCCCGCTCGTCGTCGTCGCGGGCAAGGAGTACGGCACCGGCTCGTCGCGCGACTGGGCGGCGAAGGGCACCAACCTGCTGGGCGTGCGCGCGGTGATCGCCGAAAGCTTCGAGCGCATCCACCGCTCGAACCTCGTCGGCATGGGTGTCCTCCCGCTTCAGTTCGCCGAGGGCGTGACCCGCGAGACGCTGGGGCTGACCGGGGACGAGACCTTCACCATCGACAATGTCGCCGGCCTGCGCCCGCGCCAGGAGGTCGGGGTCACCCTGAAGCGCGCGAACGGCTCGACCGAGACCTTCGCCACCCGCTGCCGGATCGATACCGTCAACGAGCTGGATTACTTCCTCAACGGCGGCATCCTCCAGTACGTGCTGCGCAAGCTGGCGGCGTGATCGCAGCGGCGCCGTGGCCGGATACGGCTGCGGCGCCGCTGAACGTGCGGCCGGGTGGCCTTAAACCTTCCGTTCGTGCTGAGCTTGTCGAAGCACTGCCTTTCTTGCCACGGACGGAGCGCCAAAGAGCAAAGCTCAGGGCGAACGGTGAAGAATGGCAAGTCTGTCTCGCCCGCTCTCCCACCGCCATCATCGAGCCACATATCACCGCCATCATCCGCCCCGCTAATCCGGGAGTTCCGATGCGTATCTGGCCGATCCTGATCCTCGCCGCCCTGCCTGCCGCCGCACTGGCAGCCCCCGCCCCGGTCACCGGCCGCTGGCTGACCGCGGAAGGAAAGGCACTGGTCGAGGTCGCGCCCTGCGGCAGGGCGCTATGCGGGCGGATCACCAGGGTGCTCAAGCCTCGCCCCGGCGGCCCGGCGGTCGATGCGAACAATCCCGATGCTTCGCTGCGCACCCGCCCGATCGAGGGCATCACCATCCTGTCGGACTTCGCGCCCGCAGGAGATCGGTGGAAAGGCCGGATCTACGATCCGGAGTCCGGCCGCACCTACCGCTCCGAGCTGGTCGCGGACGGCAATCTGCTCAAGGTGAAGGGCTGCTGGGGGCCTTTCTGCCGCAGCCAGGAATGGAACCGGGCGCGCTGAGCCGCCCGACCCTCGGTCAGACGGTGAAGCTCTCGCCGCAGCCGCACGCGCCCTTCGCATTGGGATTGTCGAACACGAAGCCCGCGGTGAAATCGTCCTCCACCCACTTCATCGTCGATCCGACCAGATAGAGGATCGACCCGCCGTCGACGAACAGCGTGCCGCCGGGCGTCTCGATCCGTTCGTCGAAGGGCTTGGCCTCGGTCACGTAATCGACCGAATAGGCGAGCCCCGAACAGCCGCGGCGAGGCGTCGACAGCTTCACACCGATCGCCCCCTCGGGCGCGCGCGCCATCAGGTCGGCGATCCGCGCTTCCGCAGTCGGGGTGAGGTGGAGCGCCGCAGGGCGCTGGCGCAGGGTCGTGGTCGTCATCGTTCCTTCCTTCCTCCCCGGCCGGGGAGCAGCCGTCGCAGCTACACTTCAATCCACCGACGCCGAACCGGACGTCATCCCAGCGAAGGCTGGGATCTCGTTGTGAGAACGTCCGGCAGAAGCCGCATGAGGCCCCAGCCTGCGCTGAGGCGACGGTTCTGGCTGGAACGTTCGACGCTTACAGCATTCCCAGTTCCAGCTTCGCCTCGTCCGACATCTTCTGCGGATCCCATGGCGGATCCCAGACCAGATTGACCTCCGCCGTCGCGATCCCCGGCACTGCCGCGACGCGCAGCTCCACCTCGCCCGGCATCGACTCGGCGACCGGGCAATGCGGCGTCGTCAGCGTCATCGTCACCGCCGCATGGCCGCCCTCGGCGATCTCGACGCCATAGATCAGCCCCAGATCGTAGATATTGACCGGGATCTCGGGATCGAAAATATCCTTGAGCGCGTCGATCACGCCCTCGTACAGCGCCCCTCCCGGCACCGTCGGATCGTCGCCGCGCGGCTTTTCTGCCAGGAAGCCCGACAGATAGTCGCGCTCCCGCGCCGGCGCCGATGCGGCGGCCGCCGGCGCATCCTCGACCCGCGCCTTGGGCGGCGGGGTGACGCCGTCCACCTCTTCCACCTCGAAGCTGCTCATCCGACCATCCCGTTCATCCGAAAATCCGCGTCACACGCTCGACGCCCTTCACCAGCGCGGCGACGTCCTCGGGCCCGTTATAGACGCCGAAACTCGCCCGCGCCGTCGCCGGAAGGCCCAGTGCGTCCATCAGCGGCTGCGCGCAATGATGGCCGGCCCGGATCGCCACCCGGCTCTCGTCCAAGATGGTGCCGATATCGTGCGGATGCACCCCCTCGATCGCGAAACTGACGATCCCGGCGGAGTCGTCGGGCCCGAACAGCCGCACGCTGTTGATCGCGCCCAGCCCCTCGCGGGCCTGCGCCACCAGCGCGCTCTCGTGCGCATGGATCGTCGGAAGGCCGATCGCGTCGACATAGTCGATCGCCGCGTGCAGCCCGAGCGCGCCGACGATATGCGGCGTCCCCGCCTCGAACCGGCCGGGCGGCGGGGCGTAGGTCGTCTTCTCGAAGGTGACGCGATCGATCATCGCCCCGCCACCCTGCCACGGCGGCATCGCATCGAGCAGCTCGGGCCGCCCCCACAGCACACCGATCCCGGTCGGGCCATAAAGCTTGTGACCGGAAAAGACGTAGAAATCCGCGCCCATAGCAGCGACGTCGACCGGCAGCCGCGGCACCGCCTGACAGCCATCGACCAAGAGCTTCGCGCCCACGCGATGCGCCAGCGCCGCCGCCGCCGGCACGTCGAGGATCGAGCCGAGCACGTTCGACACATGCGCCAGCGCCACCAGCTTGTGGCGCTCGGTCAGCATCGCCGCCATCGCGTCGAGGTCGATCCGCCCGTCCGCGGTCAGCGGCGCGACATCGATCGCCGCGCCGGTCCGCTCGGCGACCATCTGCCAAGGCACGATATTGCTGTGATGCTCCAGCAGCGACAGCATGATCCGGTCGCCCGGCTTCAGCACCGTCCCCGCCCAGCATTGCGCGACGAGGTTGATCCCCTCGGTCGCACCACGCACGAACACTATCTCGTCCGGCGAGCCCGCGCCGATGAACCGCGCCACCCGCGCCCGCGCCGCCTCATAGGCCAGCGTCATGTCCGCCGAGCGCTGGTACACGCCGCGATGTACGGTGGCATAGGTCTCGCCATAGGCCCGCGCGATCGCGTCGACCACGACCTGCGGCTTCTGCGCGGTGGCGGCGGTGTCGAGATAGGCCCAGCCCGCCGGGATGGCGGGGAAGTCGGCTAGAGTGTCGAGCGGCCGCGTCGCCATCACAGCTCCTCCCCGCTCGCGGGGAGGGGGACCGCCAGCCGCAGGCTGGTGGTGGAGGGGGAGTGCCCCGCAGCACAGCGCGTGCGGAGGCCCCCCTCCACCATGTTCCGCATGGTCCCCCGCCCCGTCCCGGGGAGGATCTGAAAAGCCAGCATCACAACACCCGCTCCAGCCACGCATCCGCATCCGCCGCAAAGGCTTCGCGGACCGTCTCGTTGCCGATCCGGTCCAGCGCATCCGCCACGAACGCCCGCGTCAGGATCGCCTGCGCCCGTCCGCGGGGGATGCCGCGGCTCTGCATGTAGAACAGCGCCCGCTGGTCGAGCTCGCCCACGGTCGCGCCATGCGCGCACTTCACGTCGTCGGCGAAGATCTCGAGCTCGGGCTTGAGGTTCACGGTCGCGGTCCGCTGGAGCAGCAGCCCGCGGAGCGACTGCTCGCCATCGGTCTTCTGCGCATGCCGCGCCACCTCGACCCGCGCCGCGAGGCTGGCGGTGGAGCGGTCCGCGGCCACCGCGCGCCACAGCTGGTGCGATTGGCCATTGGGCTCGGCATGGCGCACCGCGACCGCGCATTCCTGCCGCTGCTCGCCCGCGGTCAGCAGCGCGCCGCCGAACTCCGCGAAGGCGCCCTCGCCCGCGACCAGCGTCGCATCGATGCGCGACCCTGCTGCCCCCGCGCCGAGGAAGGTGGTGACGAGGCTCGCGCCTGTCCCCAGATGCGCTTCCTCGCGCAGCGACACGAAGCCGCCGTCCTGCACCAGCCTTACGGCACGCATCAGCCGCGCCGCCCTGCCCAGCCTCACGCGCAGGAAACGGTTCGACCAGCCCGCCCCGGCATAGGTCTCCACGACCTGCGCCGCGGCATCCTCGGCCAGCACGATCTCGGCGGGCAGATGGTTCGCCCCGCCGCTCGCCAGATGCACGACCTGCACCGGATGCGCGACTGCATCCTCCGCCAGATGGAGCATCCAGCCCGGCCCTGCCGCCTGCCGCCCGAGCGGATGATCGCTTGCCGGGACGGGGGCGAGCGTCACGCGATGCAGATCGCTGGCGTCGCGATCGACCACCCCGTCGCGCACCACGATCCGCGCGCCCGGCAGATCGAGGAACAGCGCCGCCGGATCGACCGGAGCCCCCGCCGGCATGGCCGCCGCCGCCGCGATGCCCTCCGGGTCGGACCAGCGCCACCCTTCCTCGCGGGTCGAAGGCAGTTCGAGGACGGACATCAGATCCTCCCCATCGCAGATGGGGAGAGGGACCGCCGCGCGGCGGTGGTGGAGGGGCCGGCGAAGCCGGTGCTGCGCACCGCCCCTCCACCACTCGCTGCGCGAGCGGTCCGCCTCCCCGCGCGTTGCGCAGGGAGGATTTTCCCGGCCATCACGCCGCCACTCCCGCATAGCCCTCACGCTCGAGCTCCAGCGCCAGTTCCGCCCCGCCCGAACGGACGATGCGGCCGTCGGCCAGCACATGGACGAAGTCCGGCTTCACGTAATCGAGAAGACGCTGGTAATGGGTGATCAGCAGCACCGCCTTGTCGGGCTTGCGCATGATCCGGTTGATCCCGTCGCCGACGATCCGCAGCGCATCGATGTCGAGGCCCGAGTCGGTCTCGTCGAGGATCGCGAACTTGGGGTCGACGATGCCCATCTGCACCATCTCGTTGCGCTTCTTCTCGCCGCCCGAAAAGCCGACATTGACCGGCCGCTTCAGCATGTCCTGGTCGAGCCCAAGCGCGTCCGCCTGCGCGCGCGCCAGCTTCAGGAACTCGCCGCCGGACAGCGGCGCCTCGCCGCGCCCCGCCCGCTGCGCATTGAGCGCCTCGCGCAGGAACTGGACGTTGCTGACGCCGGGGATCTCGACCGGATACTGGAAGCCAAGGAACACGCCCGCCGCCGCGCGCTCATGCGGTTCCAGCGCCAGCAGGTCGACCCCGTCGAACGTCACCGATCCCTCGGTCACGTCGTACCCCGGCCGCCCGCCAAGGACGTAGCCCAGCGTCGACTTGCCTGCACCGTTCGGCCCCATGATCGCGTGGATCTCGCCCGCTTTCACGGAGAGCGAAAGGCCCTTGAGGATTTCCTTGCCGTCGATCTCGGCGTGGAGGTTTTCGATTCGAAGCATATTCATCCTTCAAGCCCCTCCCCTTCAGGGGAGGGGTTGGGGTGGGGCGCCCACCGCAGGGGCGACGATTGGAGTTCGCCGAGAAGACGGATCAGCACGCCCTCTACGTTCTGCATGATATCCGTATTGGTGAAGCGGATGGTGCGATAGCCAAGTTCAGAAAGGCGTACATCGCGGCGAACGTCGGTTCCCGCGTCGCCATGCGTATGCCCGTCGACCTCGACGATCAACCGTGCCGCAGGGCACAGCAAGTCCGCGACATTGGATCCGATCGCGGCCTGCCGCCGGAACTTGAAACCGCCAAGCTGTGATCGGGAGAGATGCGCCCACAGGCACTTCTCAGGCTCGGTCGGGTTGCGGCGCATTGCCGAGGCAAAATTCTGAACACGGACGATGGCGTTCGCGGACACGCCCCACCCCTTACCCCTCCCCTGAAGGGGAGGGGAATTGAGCCGACGTGCTTCATCGAACGGCGTCAAGGTCACCCGACCGACCCCTCAAGACTGATCCCCAGCAGCTTCTGCGCCTCGACCGCGAATTCCATCGGCAGCTGCTGCAGCACCTCACGCGCGAAGCCGTTGACGATCAGCCTCACCGCCGCTTCCTGATCCAGCCCGCGGCTCATCGCGTAGAACAGCTGGTCCTCGCTGATCTTGCTGGTCGTCGCCTCATGCTCGATCTGCGCCGATGGGTTGCGCACCTCGATATAGGGCACGGTATGCGCCCCGCACTGGTCTCCGAGCAGCAGCGAGTCGCACTGGGTGAAGTTGCGCACCCCTTCCGCGGTCGGCGCCACGCGCACCAGACCCCGATAGGTATTGTCCGAACGCCCGGCGCTGATCCCCTTCGACACAATCGTCGAGCGGGTGTTCTTGCCCAGATGGATCATCTTGGTGCCGGTATCCGCCTGCTGGCGGTTGTTGGTCACCGCGACCGAGTAGAACTCGCCGACCGATTCGTCGCCCGCCAGCACACACGACGGATATTTCCACGTGATCGCGCTGCCCGTCTCGACCTGGGTCCAGCTGACCTTGCTGTTCCGGCCCTGACACAGCGCGCGCTTGGTGACGAAGTTGTAGATGCCGCCGACGCCGTTCTCGTCGCCCGGATACCAGTTCTGGACGGTCGAATATTTAATCTCGGCATCGTCCAGCGCGACCAGCTCGACCACCGCGGCATGGAGCTGGTTCTCGTCCCGCATCGGCGCCGTGCAGCCTTCAAGATAGGATACGTACGCGCCCTTGTCGGCGACGATCAGCGTTCGCTCGAACTGCCCCGTATTCTCCGCATTGATGCGGAAATAGGTGGACAGCTCCATCGGGCAGCGCACACCCTCGGGCACATAGACGAAGGTGCCGTCGGAAAAGACCGCGCTGTTGAGCGTCGCGAAGTAGTTGTCGCGCTGGGGCACCACCTTGCCGAGCCACTTGCGGACGAGCTCGGGATATTCGCGCACCGCCTCGCTGATCGACAGGAAGATCACGCCCGCCCGCTTCAGCTCCTCGCGGAAGGTGGTCGCGACCGAGACGCTGTCGAACACCGCATCCACCGCCACCCGGCGCGGCGGCGTGGCGCCCGCCTCTGCATCGGGAGCGACATTGGCGAGCAGCTTCTGCTCCTCGATCGGGATGCCCAGCTTCTCATAGGTGCGCCGGATCTCGGGATCGAGCTCGTCGAGCGAGGCGATCGTCGCCTTCGCCTTGGGCTCGGCGTAATAATAGGCGTCCTGATAGTCGATCGGCGGCACGTTCAGCTTCGCCCAGTCCGGCGCCTCCAGCGTCTGCCACAGGCGGAACGCCTTCAGCCGCCAGTCGAGCATCCACTCCGGCTCACCCTTCTTGGCGCTGATGTAGCGGACGGTGTCCTCGCTCAGCCCCTTGGGCGCGAAGTCCTGCTCGATGTCGGTGGCGAAGCCCCACTCGTACTTCTTCGATACGGCCGCATGGGCCTCTGCGTTCTTGGTCGCCATGTCAGTTACCTGCTGCCGCGGCCAATGCCGGGGCCCTGGGGGAATCGGAAGAAGGAGCGGGAACGGAAGAGAGCCGCGCCAGCGACACGCCCGCCAACGCGTCGCGGATCGCGTCGTTGACCAGCCGCCAGTGCGGCTTGACCGAACAGCGCGCATCGATCGTGCAGTCGTGCGTCGCGCCCTCGATGCAGGCGGTCAGCGCGATCGGCCCCTCCACCGCCTCGACAATGTCGGCAAGGCTGATCGCCGAAGGCGGCCGCGCCAGCCGGAACCCGCCGCCGGTCCCGCGCGCACTTTCCAGCAGCCCCGCCGCGGCCAGCCGGCTGACCAGCTTCTGCGCGGTCGGCAGCGGCACGCCCGTCTCCTCCGCCAGCACGGTCGCGTTCAGCCGCGCCACACCGCCGCAATGGCGCGCGGCGGCGGCCATCAGCACGACCGCATAGTCAGCAAGGGAGGACAGGCGCATGAGCTAATCGGACCATTTAGTTCCGATTGGCCAGATGGTGCAGCGCGGTGGGGTAATCAACCACTATCTTTGCAAACGACTCGCACCGTGGGGCCGGGTGCGGGGCGGTAGCGCGGGGTCGCGGAGTCGCGGACTTGGGTCGCGCAGAGGCGCGGAGGTCGCGGAGGTGACGCACGCAAACTCCCAACTTCGTCGCCCCGGCGAAGGCCGGGGCCCAGTTGGGGGACGCGAGTGAATTCCACAAACCTCTACCCAACTGGGTCCCGGCTTCTGCCGGGGTGACGCGTTGGGTTGGAACGACCTGGACTCACCACATCCTCCTCTGCGCTCTCCGCGCCTCCGCGCGAACCATCCCTCCTCCGCGTCTCCGCGCCTCCGCGCGAGCACGCATCTTCTTCTCGCCCCCCGCCTGTGCCAAGAGCGCGGGCATGGCCTGGTATCACCCCGCCCTCTTCGCCCTCGACGCCGAGCGCGCGCACGCTCTCACCGTGAAGATGCTCGCCGCCTGGGGCAGGATCGGCACGCCGTTGGGGCAAGGCCCAGCGAATTTCCCCCGCCTCGCCACCCGCGTCGCCGGCATCGACTTCGCCAACCCGCTCGGCCTCGCCGCGGGAGCCGACAAGAATGGCGAGGCGATCGCCGGTTTCTTCGGCCTCGGCTTCGGCGCGGTGGAGATCGGCACGCTGACCCCCCGTCCCCAGCCCGGCAATCCCACGCCGCGCCTGTTCCGCCTGCCCGCCGACCGGGCCGTGGTGAACCGCTACGGCTTCAACAATCAGGGCCTCGCCGCCGGCCTCGCCCGCATACCCGTGAGGCGCGCCGGCGTCCTCGGGATCAATGTCGGCGCCAACAAGGACTCGACCGACCGCATCACCGACTATGCCGACAGCGTCGCCGCCGCCGCGCCGCGTGCGGATTACGTCACGATCAACATCTCCTCCCCTAACACCCCCGGCCTGCGCGACCTGCAGAGCGGCCATGCGCTGCGCGACCTGCTCGTCGCCTGCGCCGCCGCCCGCGGCACGACGCCCCTGTTCCTCAAGGTCGCCCCCGACCTCGAACCCGCGCAGATCGACGAGATCGCCGCTGCCGCCATTGCCAACCGGGTCGACGCGATCATCATCGGCAACACCACCATCACGCGCCCGAGCCTCGCCTCGCCGGCCGGGGCGGAAACCGGCGGCCTGTCCGGCGCGCCGCTCGCCCCCCTCGCCCGCCAGCGACTGAAGGACTTCCGCCACGCCACCGGCGGCGCAATCCCGCTGGTCGCGGCCGGCGGCATCGGCGATGCGGCGGAGGCGCTGGCGCGGATCAAGGCGGGGGCCAGCCTGATCCAGATCTACACCGCCCTGATCTATGACGGGCCGGGCCTGCCGGGCCGCATCCTGCGCGACCTCGACGCGCTGCTGGCCCGCGAGGGCTTCGCCTCGGTGGCGGAGGCGGTCGGCACCGGCTGACGGGTTGCCGCCGGGGCGAATGGCGCTACGGTCCCCCGCCATGAAGACGCCTGCGCTCGCGCTCGCCGCCCCGCTCCTCGCCCTCCTCGCCGCACCCGCCGTCGCGCGCGCGCCGGCTTCTCCGCCGCAGGGCATGGTCAGCGCCGCCGACCCGCGCGCTGTCGCCGCCGGGGTGGAGATCCTGCGCGCGGGCGGCAGCGCCACCGACGCCGCCATCGCCACCATGCTCGCGCTCGGCGTGGTCGAGCCGCAGAGCAGCGGCCTGGGCGGCGGCAGCTTCTGGGTCAGCCATCGCGCCGGCAGCCGCACGCCCACCACGATCGACGCACGCGAGACCGCGCCCGCCGCCGCCGACGCCCGCTGGTTCTACGGGCCGGACGGGCAGCCGCTCAGCCATGCCGAGGCCGTGCCGGGCGGGCGCAGCGTCGGCGTGCCCGGCGCGATCCGCGGCATGGCGCTGGCGCACCGCCAGTCCGGCAAGCTCCCCTGGGCCAGATTGTTCGCCCCCGCGATCCGGCTCGCGCGGCAGGGCTTCACCGCCTCGCCGCGCTACGTCAACGCGGTCGCCAGCTTCGGCGGCCACCTGACCCCCGCCGCCCGCGCTCTGTTCCTCCGTTCCGATGGCCAGCCCTATGCGGAAGGGGAAACGGTGCGGAACCCCGATCAGGCCGCGCTGCTCGAACGGCTCGCGCGGCTCGGCCCCGACAGCTTCTATGTCGGCCCGCAGGCGGCGAAGCTCGTCACCACCGTCGACACCGCCGCCCGCAACCCCTCGCGCATGACCGCGGGCGACCTCGCCAGCTACGACGCCAAGCCGCGCCCGACGATCTGCACCAGCTATCGCAGCTATCGCATCTGCGGCATGGGCCCGCCCTCTTCGGGCGGGATCACGGTGATGATGATCCTGAAGCAGATCGAACGCTTCGACATGGCCGCTCTCGGCAAGGACAATCCCACCGGCTGGCACCTGTTCGCGGAGAGCAGCCGCCTCGCCTATGCCGATCGCGACCTCTATGTCGGCGACCCGGATTTCGTCTCGGTCCCGGTCGCGGGGTTGCTCGATCCGACGTATCTCGCCTCCCGCTCCGCGCTGATCGCGCCCGACCGGACGATGGCGAGCGTCACCGCCGGCACCCCGCCCGGCGCGCCGAAGCGCACCCCCGCCCCGGTCAGCGAGATCGCCGGCACCACCGATCTCGTCGCCGCCGATGCGCGCGGCAATGTCGTGGAGGTGACAACCACGGTGGAGGGGCCGTTCGGATCGGGGCTGGTGATGGACGGCATCGTCCTCAACAACCAGCTCACCGATTTCGACATCGTGCCCGCCAAGGCCGGCTATCTCGTCGCCAACAGGGTCGAGGGCGGCAAGCGGCCGCGCAGCTCGATGTCGCCGACGATCGTCTACAATCCCGACGGCAGCGTCCGCCTCGCGCTCGGCGCGGCCGGCGGCTCCACGATCATCGCGCAGGTCGCCAAGGCGATCGTCGGCGTGCTCGACTGGAAGCTGACCGCGCAGGATGCGATCGGGCTCGGCCTCGTCTACGCGCCCGGCCGCGTGGCGACTCTCGAACGCGGCACCGCGGTCGAGGCGATGGCGCCGGCGCTGACGGCCTTGGGCGAGCCGGTGACCGTGGCGCCGCTCGGGCTCAAGGCCAATGCCATCGAGCGCGTCGCCGGCAAGTGGGTCGGGGCCGCCGATCCGCGCAGCGAGGGCGTCGCCATGGGTCAGGACGGCTCGGTGACGCAGATCGAGCGTTTCCGCGAGCGCAACCGGCCGTCAGAATAGGCGGGGCGCCGCCGGCGGATCGACGCGGCCGGAACGGGCGATACAATCGACGGCGCCGCCCACGGCGCGTGAAGGAGAGGCGATGCGCACGCTCGAACATTTCCCCAATCTGGTCACCATGTTCTTCACCCGCGCGCGCGAGAAGGGCGACGCTCCTTTCCTCTGGGCGAAGCGCGACGGGGCATGGCAGGCGACCAGCTGGGCGGAGGCCGCGCGGCAGGTCGCCAGCCTCGCCGCCGGCCTGCGGGCGGTGGGGATGAAGCGCGGCGACCGGGTGATGCTGGTGTCGGAAAACCGGCCCGAATGGTGCATCAGCGATCTTGCGATCATGGCTGCGGGCTGCGTGACGGTGCCGACCTATGTCACCAATACCGAGCGCGATCACCTCCACATTCTCGAAAACAGTGGCGCCTGCGGAATCATCGTCTCCTCGGCCAAGCTCGCCAAGGTGCTGATGCCCGCCGTCCTTCACTCCAATCAGGGCCAGACGGTGATCGGCATCGACGAGATGCGCGCACCCACCGCGGGGCTCGACTTCCATCGCTGGCAGGACCTGATCGACCGCCACCCGACCCCGCCGGAGACGATCGCCGCAGAGGCGAACTTCCGCCGCGAGGACCTGGCCTGCATCATCTACACCAGCGGCACCGGCGGCGCGCCGCGCGGGGTGATGCAGCATCACGGCGCCATCCTGCACAACGTCAATGGCTGCTGCACCGTCATTTCCGAGGATTTCGGCTGGGACGACGAGGTCTTCCTCTCCTTCCTCCCCCTGTCCCACGCCTATGAGCATACCGGCGGCCAGCATTTCCCGATCGGTCTCGGCGGCCAGATCTATTATGCCGAGGGGCTGGAGAAGCTCGCCGCCAATATCGAGGAGGTGCGCCCGACCATCATGGTCGTTGTCCCCCGCCTGTTCGAGGTGCTGCGCACCCGCATCAGCAAGACGATCGACAAGCAGGGCGGCCTCGCCGCGACCCTCATGGCGCAGGCGTTGCGCGTCGGGGCGCGCCACTATGACGGCAATCTCCGCCTGATCGACCGGCCTGCCCAGCTGCTGGTCAACACGCTGTTCAAGCCGAAGATCGGCAGGAAGTTCGGCGGTCGGCTGAAGGCAATGGTCTCGGGCGGCGCGCCGCTCAACCCGGAGATCGGCATCTTCTTCCAGTCGCTCGGCCTCACCTTCCTCCAGGGCTATGGCCAGACCGAGGCGGCGCCCGTCATCTCCTGCAACCGCCCTTCCGCCGGCCTGAAGATGGACACGGTCGGTCCGCCGCTGGCGAATACGGAGGTGCGGATCGCCGACGATGGCGAGATCCTGGTGCGCGGCGAGCTCGTGATGCACGGCTATTGGCGCAACGAGGCGGAGACGGCGCGCGTCCTGAAGGACGGCTGGCTCCACACCGGCGATATCGGCGAGATCGATCCGGCCGGCCGCATCCGCATCACCGACCGCAAGAAGGACCTGATCATCAACGACAAGGGCGACAATGTCGCGCCCCAGAAGATCGAGGGGATGCTCACCCTCCAGCCGGAGATCGGACAGGCGATGCTGTTCGGCGACCGCAAGCCCTATATGGTCGCGCTTCTCGTTCCCGATGCCGACTGGACGCAGGAATGGTGCGCCCGGGGCGGCGGCCGCTGCGACTTCGCCCGATTGGCCGAGAATGCCGACTATCGCGCCGCGCTGATGGCCGCGGTGGAGCGCGTCAATCGCGACCTCTCGGTCACCGAACGCATCCGCCGCTTCATCCTCGCCGACGAGCCCTTCGCGATCGAGAACGAACAGCTGACGCCGAGTCTGAAGATCCGCCGGCACGTGATCCGCGGGGTGTATGGCGAGCGGCTGGATGCGCTGTATCGGTGACGGCGGCTGCGATGGTAGCGAACGCCCAAAATGCCAGCCTTCGCTGGCATGGCGTGGGATTCCTGAAGACGTCACGCCAGCGAAGGCTGGCATCTCCCGCGACTCAAGCGATGAGGTCGAACAAGTCTCGCCATTCCGGATTGCTCTGTTCGATCAGCCGGATCTTCCAGTCCCGCTTCCACGCCTTCAGCCGCTTTTCTCTCACGATCGCGTCCTCGATCGTGTCATAGGGCTCAGCGAGCACGAGCGTCCGAATTCCGAAGCGTCTGCAAAAGGCCGAACCCACATCCCGGCGATGCTGGTCGATCCGGGCGGCCAAGTGAGCGGTGACGCCGATATAGAGCATCCCGCGCGGGGCGCTCGCCACGATATAGACCCAGCCGCCCCGCATGGCGCGAGCTTAATGGCCAGGGCCTGATACTCCAGACCGCGATCTGGACGGACAAGAAGTCGTTCGGGGCTGGCACTCCATCCAAATGAAGAGGCCCCAGCCTGCGCTGGGGCGACGGACTTGGAGGTAGCCCGTCCCACGTTCGTCGCCCCAGCGAAAGCTGGGGCCTTTCTCGGCTCTAGCTCCCCCTACTTCCCCAGCGCCGCGGTCACCGCCCCCGCCTTGTCCTTCGGCACCACCGCCATCGTCCAGTCGGTATCCGGCCGCAGATAGCGGGCGGCCAGCACCTGGATGTCGGCAGGGGTCGTGCTGTTCAGGTCGCTGCCGATCGACCGGAGCGCGGTCAGCCGGCGGGTGTCGAAGCTGCCGCCGGCCATCTGCATCATCCAGAACTGGCTGGAGGTCGAGGCGCGCAGCAATTGCTGCTGCATCGGCTTCAGGATGCGGTCCAGCTCGTCCTGCGTCACCGGGTTCTTGGCGAGGTCGGCGGCGATCTCGCGCGAGAGGCGGAAGAAGAGCGGGACATTGTCCGGCGCCACCTGCCCCACCGCGACCAGCTTGCCGCCGCCGGTCATGCCGACCGGCCACTGGCTGTCGACCGAGGGGCTGTAGCTCGCCCCCGTTCCCTGCCGCAGCCGCTCGAACAGCCGGTCCGAAAAGATCTGCGCCAGCACGTCGAGCTGGCGGCTGGTGCGGATCTCGGCAATGCCGCCGCCCGTCGGCCAGGCGATCACCGCCGCCGCCTGATCCTCCGGGCCGACATGGGTGCGGATCACGGGCTGGGCCACATGCGCCGGAAAGGCCGGCGGCACCGGCGAGCCGGGCACGTCGCGCCGCGGCTTCATCGCGCCGAACGTCGCGGCGACCGCGGCGATCGCCTCGTCGGTCTTGACGTCACCGAACACCATCACCTCGATCGGGCCGGAGGCGAGGAGCGGTTGCCAGTCCTTGCGGAAATCCTTGGCGGTCAGCCGGTTGATCTGCTCGGTGGTCGGCGCGGTCCAGCGCGGGTCGCCGCTGCGCAGCAGGCTGTCCAGATCGCGCGACAGCACGCCCGACGGCGAGGAGTCGTAGCCGCTTTGGGCGGTCAGCGCGACCGCCTTCGCCCGTGCGATCGGCGCCGGGTCCCAGCCCGGAAAGGCCAGCTTCGCCGCCATCAGCTTCAGCTGGTCACGATAGTCGGTGGGCGAAGTCATTGCCGCCAGCTGGAAGGCGTCGTCGTCGATCCCGAAATCGAGCCCGATCCGCCGCCCCGCCGACAGCGCCTCCAGATCGTCCTGGTCGAGCTTGCCGACGCCGCTCGCCACCAGCGCGCTGTCCGCCGCCCAGGCGGTGCTCGGACGGTCGGCGGGCAGCGCGTCATAGCCGCCGCCGAACCGCGCGCGGACATAAACGCGCCCCGATTCGGCGGGGTTGGAGAAGACCAGCAGCTTGACGCCATTGGCGAAGGTCACCCGCTCCAGCCCGATCTCCGGGCTCGACACCCGCTGCGCCACCGTTCCCGGCTGGCCGAGCGCGGGCAGGCTCGAAAAGTCGACCGCCGCCTGCACCCGCCGCTTGCCGGCGAGGCCCTTCACGTCCGCCTTCAATGCGGTCGCCAGCTTCTCCGCCGCGCCCTGCTCGGGCTGCTGGGTGTTGACGATGGCGCGGGTCGCGTCGCCCTGGAAGACGCGCCGGGTCGCCGCCAGCACCGTGTCGGGCGTGAACATCCCCTTCGCGCGCGCCTGTTTGAAGATGTCGTAGGAGACGGCGGGCGAGGCGACCGTCTCGCGGATGTCGATCGCGCCCGCCATGTCGTCGGCCTGCTTCGCCCCCGCCTCGACCCGCGAGGTTTCCACCGTGGTGCGCAGCGAGGTGTCGTAATCGGCCAGCTCGCGGTCGATCTCCGCCTGGGTCGGCGCGGTCGCCAGCGCGTCCGCGATCACCGCGCGCACGTCGCGCAGCGCAGGCTCCCACTGGTTGCCGACCGGCACGATCGTCGTGAAGGTGCCGTTGGCCGAGCGCGACTGATCGTCGAGCGATACCGAGGCCTGGAGGAAGCTGCCCCCCGCCCGCGCCCGCCGCTCCAGCCGGCGGCTGACCACGAAGGTCGAGACCATGTCGACCATCCGCTTCTGGTTGAAGGCGATCGTGTCGGCATTGTACTGCCACGGCCGCAGCACCGCCATCGCCACCACCGGCGGCAGACCGGGTTCGGCCAGCACCGCGGTCGGCGGCTTGGTGGGGTCGGGCTTGCCGAAATCGGGGGCGGGCACGTCGGGGCCGTTGGGCGCCCAGCCGGCGAAATGCTTCACCACCAGCCGCGACAGCAGCGCCGGGTCCATGTCGCCCGAGATGATGACCACCGCCCGGCTCGGCCGGTACCAGCGGTCGTGGAACGCCTTCATCCCCGCGCCATTGGCGGCGAGCAGCGTCTTCTCGACCCCGATCGGCGAACGTTCGGCGAGCGGCTGGCCGGCGAAGAACGCCTCGCGCAGCGCGTCCTGATAGCGGACCTGCGGCCCCGGCTGCTCGCGCTTCTCGGCCAGCACGATCGAGCGCTCGGCGTTGACCGAGGCATCGGTCAGCACCGGCGCGGCCATCATGCCCGACAGGATGTGCAGGCTCTCGTCGAGCGTCGCCTCGGTCGCCGACGGCAGGTCGAGCCGATAGACCGTCTGGGTCGGCGTGGTCGAGGCGTTCGAGTCGGAGCCGAAGGTGGCGCCGAACCGCTGCCACACCCGCTTCGCCTCGCCATCGGGCACATAGGCGGAGGAGCGGAACGAGAGATGCTCGATGAAGTGGGCGAAGCCGCGTTCGTCATCCTTCTCGTACAGCGAGCCGACGTCCATCGCCACGCGGACCGAAACCTGCCCGGGCGGCACGCCGTTGCGTCGGACCGCATAGCGCAGGCCGTTGGGCAGCGTGCCGAAATGCCATTCGGGATCGGGCTGGATATCGCTGTCCTTGAACAGCCAGGCGCTGGTGTCGACCTTCACCGCCTCCGGCGCGGCGGTCGGCGGCGCCTTGGCCGGCGCGGACGCGCTCTTCGCAGGAACCGCCTTCGGCCTCGGCGGCGGTGCCGCGACGACCGGAACGGTGGACAGGAGGAGGAGCGGGATCAGGGAAGCGCGGAACGCGCGCGGTACAAACGCCATGGCCCGCCATGTAGCGTGTCGCGGCCCCGCTTCACACCCCCCGCTTCGATGACGGCGGCCGGACAGCCGCTTCATCTGCCCTCGCCGCCCCAGCTTTTCCTCGCCCGCCGGCAACACATCGTTTCCCGCGCCCGGCTTGATCCGTCCGTCCCCCTCCTCCACATGGCGGCCATGCTGATCGAGACCGAAGCCACGCCCAACCCGGCGACGCTCAAATTCCTGCCCGGCCGCACCGTGATGGCCGACGGCACCCGCGACTTCGCGACGCCCGAGGAGGCGGCGGCCAGCCCGCTCGCGGAAACGCTGTTCGACCTGGGCGACGTCACCGGCGTCTTCTTTGGCCGCGACTTCGTGTCGGTGACGATCGCCCCGGGCACCGACTGGCGCGACGTCAAGCCGGACGTGCTGGCGGTGCTGCTCGATCATTTCAGCGCGCACATGCCGCTGTTCAAACAGGGCGGCGCGGGCTTCTCCGTCCCCGCCGCGGAGGATGAGGCCCTGCCGGCGGACGACCCTGCCGATGCGGAGATCGTCGCCCAGATCCGCGAGCTGATCGACACCCGCGTCCGCCCCGCCGTCGCGAACGACGGCGGCGATATCGTCTATCGCGGCTTCGACAAGGGCAAGGTCTATCTCAAGATGCAGGGTGCCTGCTCGGGCTGTCCTTCGTCCAGCGCCACGCTGAAGAACGGCATCGAGCAGCTGCTCCGCTACTATGTTCCCGAAGTCACCGAAGTGAGGGCCGTTTGATGCCGCAGCTCGATTCCACCGCGCTCGATCAGCTGTTCCGCGAGGCGCGGACCTTCAACCATTATCTCGACACCCCGGTCACCGCCGACGATGTGCGCGCGATCTGGGATCTGGTGAAGATGGGGCCGACCTCCGCTAACCAGCTGCCCGCCCGTCTGATCTGGTGCCTGGATCGGGATGCCCGGGAGCGGCTCGCCGCCACCGCCAGCGACACCAATGCCGATAAGATCCGCGCCGCTCCCGCCGCGGTGATCATCGGCATGGATACCGAGTTCCACGAGCAGCTGCCCCGCCTCTTCCCGCATGCCGACGCCAAGAGCTGGTTCGACGGCAACCGCGAGCTGCGCGAGGTCTCGGCGATGCGCAATTCCTCGCTGCAGGGCGGCTATCTCATCCTCGCCGCCCGCGCGCTCGGGTTCGACGTCGGGCCGATGTCGGGCTTCGATGCCGGCGCGGTCGACAAGGCGTTCTTCGCCGACCAGCCCTCGGTGCGCACCAATTTCATCGCGACGCTCGGCCATGGCGACCGGTCGACCCTGTATCCGCGCTCGCCCCGGCCCGCATTCGAGGAATTCAACCGCATCCTGTGAGGCGGCTCGGGCTCTAACGCCCGCAGCTACTGGACGAACCCCCGGCGGATACGCCATTCAGCCGAGATCGGCCGGAGTTTCCTCGTCTTGCGCACGCTCGTCATCGATACCGCCACCGCCGCCTGCTCGGCCGCGCTGATCGAGGACGGACGCGTGATCGACGGGCGCTACGAGGAGGTCGGGCGCGGCCATGCCGAGCGGCTGGTGCCGATGATCGCCGAACTGATCGATGGCGGCCGCGCCGATCGCGTGCTGGTCGATGTCGGCCCCGGCAGCTTTACCGGCGTGCGCGTCGGCATCGCGGCGGCGCGCGGCCTGGCCCTGGGCTGGCGGGTGCCGGTCCATGGCTATTCCTCGCTCGCGCTGATCGCCGCCACCGCCCTGTCGCACGTCCCGCACCCGCATGTTGCCGCGGTGCTGGAGGCGGGGCATGGCGAGCTCTTCATGCAGATCTTCGCCGCCGACCTTAGCGCGCGCGCCGAGCCCGCCTCGCTGCCCCCGGCCGAGGCGGCGGCGCGGATCGGTGACGTGCCGGTGGTCGGCAGCGGCCTCGCGAGGCTCGAGGGGCTGGTGCCGCCCGGCCTGCGGCGCCTGCCCGATGCGCGCGACGTCGTGCTGCTCCCCGCGCGCCTCGCCGATCTCGACCCCCGCCCGCTCTACGGCCGCGCGCCCGATGCGAAGCTGCCCGCGGCGCGGATGCCGGCGGCGCGATGACCGTCCACAGCGTCTCCCTGCGCGCCGGTGATGCGCGCGACGTCGCGCTGGTCGACGCGCTGATGGCCGCGTTCGATCCGCGCTATGGGGAAGCTTGGACGCGGGGACAGACGCTGGGCGTTCTCGCCATGCCCGGCGTCCGCCTGCTCCTCGCCGAGGACGAGGCGGGTCCGGCCGGCTTCGCCCTCACCCGCACGATCATGGACGAGGCGGAGCTCCTCCTCCTCGCCGTCGCGCCCGACCGCCGCCGGCGGGGGGTCGGCGGCGCGCTGCTCCGCGCGGTGATCGCCGCCTGCCGCGAACAGGGCGCCGCGACGCTTCACCTTGAGGTGCGCGGCGGCAATCCGGCGGTCGAGCTCTATGCGGCGCACGGCTTCCACAAGGTCGGCGAGCGGCGCGGCTATTACCGGGGTCGCGACGGCGCCCAATATGACGCGCACACCTATTCGCGCACGCTCTGATCCGATCGGTCGGGCTTATTGCGAGTCGGTAGCCCTTTTCGCAACAAGCCAATGCGCGTACATGGGGCGCAAGCCACGGGGAACGACATGCCGCGCAAGATCGATCTGGAAGCCCTCTGCAATCAGAAGGGGCTTCGCATCACCGAACAGCGCCGTGTCATCGCGCGCGTCCTGTCCGAAGCGGACGACCATCCCGATGTCGAGAAGGTCTATGAGCGCGCTTCCGCGATCGACAAGGGCATCTCGATCGCCACCGTCTACCGCACGGTGCGCCTGTTCGAAGAGGCCGGCATCCTCGACCGGCACGATTTCGGCGACGGCCGCGCCCGCTACGAACCTTCGCCCGAGGCGCATCACGACCATCTGATCGACGTCGAGACAGGCCGCGTGCTCGAGTTCGTCGATCCCGAACTCGAGCAACTGCAAAAGGCGATCGCCGAACGCCTCGGCTTCCGCCTCGTCGACCACCGCATGGAATTGTACGGGGTGAGCCTCGACCGAAAGAGCTGAGGACAGGGGGCTGACCGCGATCGGCTAGGTCGGCCGCCTTTTTCATTCGTCATCCCGGACGTGTTCCGGGATCCACCGTTCCGCATGATCTTCGGCTCGTGCGCTTGGGGCGCCGTGGATGCCGGAACACGTCCGGCATGACGAAAGCTCTACAGAAGCTCATCCCCACCGGCGAAGGGGTGCCGCTTCAAGCGATCCAAAGCTATCACCCCATCGATGCCGACCCTCCGCGCCACGTTCCGCCTGCTTGCGCTCGCGCTGCTGCTCGTCGCTCTCGCACCGCTCGACACCCTTTGGCGGCTCGCACGGAGGCCCTCGCCCTGGCCGCAGCGCTTCCTCCGCGCCGCCGCCCGCCTCCTCGGCGCGCGACTCCGCATTATCGGCACGCCGCGGCGGCACGATGTGGTGATCCTCGCCAACCATCTCAGCTGGCTCGACATCCTGCTGCTCGGCGGGGCGTGCGGGGCCAGCTTCGTCAGCCGCGAGGATATCGGCCGCACGCCGCTGGTCGGATGGATGGCGCGGCGGAACCACACCATCTTCATCGCCCGCGGGGACCGGATGGGGGTCGAGGCGCAGATCGCCGCGATCCGTGCCGCGCTCGGACCCCACCCGGTCGCGATCTTTCCCGAAGGCACCACCGGCAGCGGCGATCCGCTGCTGCCGTTCAAGCCCGCGCTGCTCGCCGCGCTCGACCCGCCGCCGCCGGGCCTCGTCGTGCAGGCGGTGCGGATCGACTATGGCGACGCCACGCGCGAACTGGCCTGGGTCGATGCCGAACCCGGTCTGTCGCACGCGCGCCGCGTCCTCGGGCGGCGGGGCAGCTTCACCGCCACGCTCGAGTTCGACGCGCCCTTCGCCCCGGCCGGCGGACGCAAGGCGATCGCCGCCGAGGCGCGCCGCCGGATCGAGGCGATGGCTCAGCCGCCGAAGGTGTAGCTCAGCGCGACGCCGGCCGACAGCTGGTTGCGCGAACCGAAACGCCGCACCACCGGCGAATCGGCCGGATCGCCGACCAGCCGGTCGTACTTCGCATAGCCATAGACGCCCCAGCGCGATCCGAGCTGGCGCAGGGCGCTCGCCGCCGCGCCCACCGCCTGGATACCGCCCTTGGGATCATAGGGCGCGATGCCGGAGGTCAGACTGTCCGCCTGGCTCACCCCGAAATAGGCGCGATTGAACTTGCGTTCCGACAGGGTCAGCCGCGGCCCCAGCGAGAAGAGCCAGCGATCGGCGTCGCGCGCGACATAGTCCGCGCTCAGCAGGCCCACCCAGGCCTTGTGGCCGCCGATGCCGCGCCGCGCCTCGGCGCGCAGCCGGATATTCGGGTTGACGGTATATTGCACCGATCCGCCGACCTCGACCGTGAAGCCGACCTTTGGCAGCAGGCCGTCGGTATCGCGCCGTCGCCGGCTGCCCTGGAAGTTCAGTGCCGGACCGATCGCGAAGCCGTTGCTGCGGATCAGGTTGAGCCCGCCGCTCTCGTCCGGCGCCTCGAAGGGGAATTCGGGCTGCCGCGAACGGTCGATATTGATGAACGGTAAGATGTTCGTGTTGTCGGCGCCCGGATAACGGGGCGCGATCTGCGGCCCCAGCATCACGCGCGTGCGCATCGCCGGGCGGACGTCTTCGCTCACCACGTCCTGCGCGGCCGCCGGCGCCGCGGCCGTCAGCATTACCGCGATCATCGCAGCCTTGGTCATGGAAACCCCTTTTCCTCTTTATAGTAGATATGAACCCCGGCATGGCCGTTGCGGTTCCAGCGCCCGCTTCTGGCGGCAGACCAACGTCTGGGCTATGGCCGCGCGGATGAGCCACCAGCCTCCTGCCGACCAGCCACGCACCTTCCACGTCAAGTCCTTCGGCTGCCAGATGAACGTCTATGACGGCGAGCGCATGGCCGAACTGATGGCGGCGCAGGGGCTGACCGCGACGCAGGACGCGGCGGCGGCGGACCTCGTCGTCCTCAACACCTGCCACATCCGCGAAAAGGCGACGGAGAAGGTCTATTCGGATATCGGCCGCCTCCGGAAGGACGCCGCGGCGCAGGGTCGCGCACGGCCCATGATCGCGGTGGCCGGCTGCGTCGCCCAGGCCGAGGGGGCGGAGATCGTCGCCCGTGCCAAGGTCGACGTGGTCGTCGGTCCGCAGGCCTATCACAATCTGCCAGACCTCGTCGCCCGTGCCGCCGCCGGCGTGCCCGCACTCGACACCGACATGCCCACCGCCTCCAAGTTCGGCCAGCTGCCCGCCCGTCGCCGGGTCGGCCCGAGCGCCTTCCTGACGGTGCAGGAGGGATGCGACAAATTCTGCACCTATTGCGTCGTACCCTATACCCGCGGCGCGGAGATCAGCCGGCCCTTCGAGGCGATCGTGGACGAGGCGAAGGCACTGGTCGACGCCGGCGCGCGCGAGATCACGCTGCTCGGCCAGAACGTGAATGCCTGGACCGACGAGGGTCGGGGCCTGCACGATCTGATCCGCGCGATCGACCGCATCAACGGCATCGCCCGCATCCGCTATACGACCAGCCATCCCAACGACATGACGCAAGGGCTGATCGACGCGCATCGCGACGTCGAGACGCTGATGCCCTTCCTCCATCTTCCCGTGCAGGCGGGCAGCGATCGGGTGCTGCGGGCGATGAACCGCTCGCACACGCGCGACTCCTATCTGCGCCTGATCGACCGGATCCGCACCGCCCGCCCCGATATCGCGCTGTCGGGCGACTTCATCGTCGGCTTCCCCGGCGAGACCGAGGCCGACTTCGCCGAGACGCTCAGCCTCGTCGACACGGTCGCCCATGCCCAGGCGTTCAGCTTCAAATACAGCCCCCGTCCCGGCACGCCGGCCGCGACCATGGCGGACCAGGTACCGGCCGCAGTGATGGACGACCGGCTGCAGCGCCTCCAGGCTGCGCTCAACCGCGACCAGCACGCCTTCAACGCCGCCAGCATCGGCCGCCGCTGCACCGTGCTGATCGAGCGTAAGGGCAAGCTGCCCGGCCAGATGCTCGGCAAGTCGCCTTGGCTCCAGTCGGTCCACCTGCTCACCGATGCGGCGATCGGCGATCTGGTCGAGGTCGAGGTGACCAGCGCCGGCCCAAACTCCCTCGGCGCGGTGGAGCGGCTGCGGCAAGTCGCCTGACCACGACGTCCAATTTCGGAACGGCATTCGACGGAAATTCCCGAAGCCGTCGTCGCACAGTCGTCACATCCCCTGGCTAACGCGCTGTTTACCAAGGGAGAAATAATTGATGTCGTTCCGTTTTCTCGCGCTCGCCGCGATCGTCCCCGCTTGCCTTCTGTCTGCCGCGCCGGCCGCTGCCGCGTCGCTGCAAGTCGTCTCGGGCGAGCGCGCCTTCACCACCTCCGCCTTCGGCACGACGGGGCAGAGCTTCACCGCCATCGGCACCAGCCTGTCGTCGATCGGCTTCCAGTTCGCGCTGTTCAATGCCGGCAGCGCCGCGCAGGATTACACGCTGTCGATCCGCCGTGGCGACGGGCTGGCCGGCGACCTCGTCTACAGCCGGACCTTCGGCGTCGGCGCGGGCGTCTCCTCGCGCACCCTGACCTGGGTCGACATCGCCCTGCCCGACGTGGTCACGGAGGCGGGCGCCGTTTATTCGGCGGTGATCTCGGGCGGCGGCAACCGCTACGGGATTGGCATGGGGCCGACCGTCAACATCTATACCGGCGTGCCGCTCTCGGGCGACGCCTATGCCGGCGGTCGCGCGCTGTTCACCACCGTGCCCTATGCGAACTGCACCACCAATCGCGACTGCGACCTCAACTTCCGGCTCACCGCCGCCGGCGCGGTGCCCGAGCCGGCGACCTGGGGGATGATGACCGCCGGGCTGGCGATGACCGGCCTCGCGGTGCGCCGCCGCCGGCGTCGCGCGGCCCTCGCCGCCTGATCCCGCCATCGTTCCTCACGCAGGTTGCCGCACAGGCGCTTGCGTGAGGGCGGCGGAACGGCCACCTTTGCCGGCGATGCCCGTGGAAAGGACCGCATGAGCCGCAAGCCCGTCCCCGCCCAGATGGGCGAGCGTAGCCGTGTCGAGGTGTTGTTCGACAAGCCCCAGCTGCTCGCCGCGCTGTTCGGCCAATATGACCAGAACCTCGTCGCGCTGGAAAACCGGCTCGGCGTCTACATCACCGCGCGGGGCAACCGCGTGGGGCTGGAGGGAACGGCGGAGAATGTCGCGCTGGCCCGCGACGTGCTCCAGGATCTCTACACGCGGATCGGCCGCGGCGAGGAGGTCGATACCGGCCTGGTCGACGCCTCGATCGCGATGATGGCGGAGCCGACGCTCGACGGCATCATCTCCGCCGAACGGGGCGGCGGCGCGCCGCCGATCATGATCCGCACGCGCAAGAAGACGATCGTTCCGCGCACCCCCGCCCAGGCGCATTACATGCGCGAGCTGGTGTCGAACGACATGATCTTCGCGCTCGGCCCGGCAGGCACCGGCAAGACCTATCTGGCGGTCGCGCAGGCGGTGGCGCAGCTGATCGCCGGCAGCGTCCAGCGCCTGATCCTGTCGCGCCCGGCGGTGGAGGCGGGCGAGCGGCTCGGCTTCCTGCCCGGCGACATGAAGGAGAAGGTCGATCCCTATCTCCGCCCGCTCTACGACGCACTCTACGACTGCCTGCCCGCCGAGCAGGTCGAGCGGCGCATCGCCAGCGGCGAGATCGAGATCGCACCGATCGCCTTCATGCGCGGCCGCACGCTGGGCGACGCCTTCGTCATCCTCGACGAGGCGCAGAACACCACGCCGGCGCAGATGAAGATGTTCCTCACCCGCTTCGGCCAGAACAGCCGCATGGTGGTGTGCGGCGACCCCAATCAGGTCGATCTGCCCGGCGGCGTCAACGCCTCCGGCCTCGCCGACGCGGTCCGCCGGCTGGAGGGTCTCGAAGGCATCGCCATGAGCCGCTTCACTGCCGCAGACGTCGTTCGCCATCCGATTGTCGGGCGGATCGTGGAGGCGTATGAGGGAGCTGGTTGACGCAACGGTATATCCATCCCATTAAACAGGATATACCGGAGGGAACGATGGCCTCATTGTATATCAAGGATCCAGAGACCGCTGCGCTCGCGGATCGTCTCGCGCGTCGGCTGGGCACTACCAAGACCCAGATCGTTCGACAGGCATTGACGGCCCTTGAGCGCAGTATTCCCGAACGCCCGAGCAAGATGGCTTTGCTGGCCGCCCTCGATGATTGGCGAAAACACCATCCCTTGCCACCCCAGAGCGGGCAGGCCGCAGACAAGGCGTTTTTCGACGCGATGTGGGACGATGCGGATTGATCGTCTTCGTTGACGCATCGGCACTCGTCGCCATCACCAAGGGGGAACCGGAACGAGCCGACCTCCTCGATCGATTCACGCTATTCGAGCGTGGCCTCTGGTCCGCCATGTCCTGCTGGGAAGCTGTTTCGGCATTGTCGCGGTCCTATCGCATGAATTTCGCTGACGCCGTGACCGAGGTGCGGAACACCGCCGGAATCATGAGGTTGAAGCTCGTTGAAATCGACCGTGATGAACTGGATGCGGCTCTGGATGCCTATGATCGATATGGCAAAGGCTCAGGTCATCCGGCGAAGCTGAACATGGGCGACTGCTTCGCCTATGCCTGCGCCAAAACCAATAGCGCCCATCTGCTCTATAAGGGCGACGACTTCTCCCATACGGACCTTGGCCGATGATCCAGATCGAACTCTCCCGCGAAGATCCCTGGCCGGAGGGTGATTGGGAGGCGCTGGCGGTGCGTGCCGCGCGCGCCGCGATCGAGCGGACGCCGCATGGCCCTCTGCTCGACACGCCCGCGCTGGTCGAGATCAGCGTGCGCCTCGCCGCGGATGACGAGGTGCGCCACCTCAACCACCAGTATAGGCATAAGGACAAGCCGACCAACGTCCTGTCCTTCCCCATGGTCCAGCCCGACCTGATCCAGTCGGTCAGCCTCAACTCCGACGATGGCGAGCTGCTGCTCGGCGACATCGTGCTCGCGCACGGCGTCTGCGTCGCCGAGGCGGCGGAGCGTGGCATCTCGACAGAGGCGCATGCCACGCATCTGCTGGTGCATGGCACGCTCCATTTGCTAGGATACGACCATCTGGAAGATGGCGAGGCGGAGGCGATGGAGGAGATCGAGCGGCAGGCGCTCGAAACGCTCGGCATCGCCGATCCCTATCTGATACGCGAGGAGTAACTTGGCAGAGGACCGAAGTAGCGCCGTCGGCGGCGACGGCGACAGCATATGGCGCAGCCTGAAGACGATGATCTTCGGGCCGCCCGAGGAATCCCTGCGCGAGCAGCTGGAAGAGGCGATCGACCGGCACGAGGGCGATCCCGCTCCCGACGCCAAGGGCGACCTGTCTCCGCTCGAACGGCAGATGGTCCGCAACCTTCTCCATTTCGGCGAGCGTGATGCGGGTGATGTCGGCGTGCCGCGCGCGGATATCGTCGCGATCGAGGAAGGGACCAGCTTCGACCATCTCGTCCAGATCTTCGCCGAGGCGGGCCATAGCCGCCTGCCGGTCTATCGCGAGAAGCTCGATACGATCGTCGGCATGGTCCATATCAAGGACGTCTTCACCATCCTGGCGACCGGCGCGCCGCATCCGGAGACGATCGCCGGGCTGATCCGCGAGCCGCTCTACGTCCCCATGTCGCGCGGCGCGCTCGATCTGCTCGCCGACATGCGCCAGAAGCGCGTCCATCTCGCCATCGTGCTCGACGAATATTCGGGCACCGAAGGGCTCGTCACGATCGAGGATCTGATCGAGGAGATCGTCGGCGAGATCGAGGACGAGCATGACGAGGCGCCCCAGGCGCTGCTTGTTCCGCTCGACGGCGGCGGCTGGGATGCCGATGCCCGCGTGCCGCTGGAGGATGTCGCGAGCACCGTCGACGCGCGGCTGGACGAGGAGGAAGCCGAAGTCGACACGCTCGGCGGCCTCGCGGCGCTGCTCGCCGGCCGGGTGCCGGAGACGGGCGACTGTATCGACCACCCCTCGGGCTGGAAGATCGAGATCACCGAAGCCGACGAACGCCGCATCCACCGCTTGCGGCTGCATCCTCCTGCGGCGCGCGAGGTGGAGGAGGCCTGACCCGACTGGGCCTCCCCGGCTGGGGGTGGTGGCAGCCGTAGGCTGACGGAGAGGCGGATGCGGGACGGTGATAATCTGGCCCCGCGCCCCACACCCGATCCCCACGGCCAATCATCTAGCTTGTAGCAGACTGGACCGCGAACCATCCGGATTGAAGCAATCGTCATCCCAGCGAAGGCTGGGATCTCGCGGTTACGGCGACGCAAGAGTCGCAGGAGGCCCCAGCCTGCGCTGGGGCGACGATTCTGGCCGAGTGGAACAGGCTCCACATCCGAACAGGCGCTTGCACCACAGCATGGCTGCCTTCGTCGCGGGACCGACAGGACGCTCGGGAATGCCGCCAATGTTTCACGTGGAACATTTGTAGAACGCGCTCCCTCTTCTTCATTATCACAAAAACCGATCACTGGTTTCACGATTATACGTTTCCCGATCAGTCGAGCTGCGGTAGCACTGGCGTCATAGGCGCGTTGCACGCAGGGTCGGCGCGGGCCGGGATGACAGAACCGAGGAGAGAGACGGTGGACGCAATTACCACGGGTAGCCCGATCAACGATCCGGGCAAGCAGCCCAAAGCGATGCGCACCCTGCTGGGCCGGACGGCGAAGGACTGGTGGCCGGAATCGCTGTCGATCGACATCCTTCACCAGAAGGGCGTCAGCGGCAATCCGATGGGCGACGACTTCGACTATCGCAAGGAATTCAACAGCCTGGACTATGCCGCGGTGAAGGCGGACCTGACCGCGCTGATGACCGACAGCAAGCCGTGGTGGCCCGCCGATTACGGGCATTACGGCCCCTTCTTCATCCGCATGGCGTGGCACTCGGCCGGCACCTATCGCACCGGCGACGGGCGCGGCGGCTCGGCGGCGGGGCAGCAGCGGTTCGCGCCGCTCAACTCCTGGCCCGACAACGGCAATCTCGACAAGGCGCGCCGCCTGCTCTGGCCGATCAAGCAGAAATACGGCCGCAAGCTGAGCTGGGCGGACATGTTCATCCTCGCCGGCAATGTCGCGATCGAGTCGATGGGCGGCCCGACCTTCGGCTTCGGCGGCGGGCGTGAGGACGTGTTCGAGCCCGAGAAGGACGTCTATTGGGGCACCGAGGAGGAATGGCTCGGCCAGACCCGCATCGACGAGGAGGCGGGACTGGCGCTCGAGAGCCCGCTCGCCGCGATCCAGCACGGCCTCATCTATGTGAACCCCGAAGGCCCGGGCGGCTGCCCGATGCCGCAGGGCTCGGCGCGCGACATGCGCGAGACCTTCGCCCGCATGGGCATGAACGACGAGGAGACCGTCGCGCTCACCGCCGGCGGCCATACCTTCGGCAAGGCGCATGGTGCGGGCGATCCGAAGCTGGTCGGCAAGGAGCCTGAGGGCGCCGACATTGCCTCGCAGGGCCTCGGTTGGGCGTCGACGCATGAGAGCGGCATGGGCGATCACACCATCACCTCGGGTCTGGAAGGCGCCTGGACGCCGACCCCGACGACCTGGGACATGACCTATTTCGACATGCTGTTCGACCATGAATATGAGCTGGTGAAGAGCCCGGCCGGCGCGCATCAGTGGCAGCCGGTCGGCAATCCGGAGGATACGCTGGCCCCGGCCGCCCATACGCCGGGCAAGAAGGTGCCGACGATGATGTCGACCGCCGACATGGCGCTGAAGGTCGACCCGGCCTACAACGCCATCTGCCAGAAATTCCGCGCCGACCCCGCCTATTTCGCGGACACGTGGGCGCGGGCGTGGTTCAAGCTGACCCATCGCGACATGGGTCCGAAGGTGCGCCTGCTCGGCCCCGAAGTGCCGCAGGAAGACCTGATCTGGCAGGATCCGGTGCCCAAGGCTGACTATCCGCAGATCGAGGCGGGCGACGTCGCCGATCTCAAGGCGGCGATCGCAAATTCGGGCCTGTCGACGTCCGAGCTGGTGACGACCGCCTGGGCCTCCGCCTCGACCTGGCGCGGGTCGGACCATCGTGGCGGCGCCAACGGTGCGCGCATCCGGCTGGCGCCGCAGAAGGACTGGGACGTCAATCAGCCCGAGCAGCTTGCGAAGGTCCTCGGCGTCTATGAGGGGATCAAGGCCGACTTCGACGCGAAGGGCGCGAAGAAGGTGTCGATAGCCGACCTGATCGTGCTGGGCGGCTCGGTCGGAATCGAGGCGGCGGCGAAGGCGGCCGGCCATGCGATCGAGGTCCCCTTCACTCCCGGCCGCACCGATGCGACGGCGGAGCAGACCGACGCCGAGAGCTTCGACGTGCTCGAACCGCGCGCCGACGCCTTCCGCAACTATCTGCAGGTGCAGTTCAACGTGCCGACCGAGGAGCTGATGGTCGACCGCGCGCAGCTGCTCGGCCTGTCCGCGCCGGAGATGACGGTGCTGGTCGGCGGCCTGCGCGTGCTCGGCGCCAATCATCCCAAGGCGGCGCAGCACGGCGTCTTCACCGATCGTCCGGGCCAGCTGACCAACGACTTCTTCGTCAACCTGCTCGACATGGGCACGGCGTGGAAGCAGGTCAGCGACGAGAGCGACCAGGAGTTCGTCGGCACCGATCGCGACACCCATGAGCAGAAGTGGACCGCTTCGCGCACCGATCTGGTGTTCGGCTCCAACTCGCAGCTGCGCGCGCTGGCGGAGGTCTATGCCTGCGACGACGCGAAGGAGGTGTTCGTCCGCGACTTCGTCAAGGCCTGGACCAAGGTGATGAACGCCGACCGCTACGATCTCGGCGCCTGATTGCCCTCTCTCGACCGTCGGTGCGTCCTCCCCGCACCGGCGGCTTTTTTTTGGATTTCGTCGCCGCCCGCCGCCTTGGTTCCCGCGGCCTGCCCGCCTATCATGGTCGCATGAAGCGGCACGTCCTCGCCATCGCGGCGATCATCCTTCTGGCCCTTGCCGGCATCCTCGCCTGGTTCGCCTGGCCCGACACGGCGAAGCTGCCGGTCGAGGCGGTGGCGGGCACCCGGCCAGACATCACCGCCCCGCGCGTCCAGACCATTCCGACGGTGAAGGTCGCCAAGGTCGTCGGCTGGCCCGCCGGCACCACGCCGAAGGCTGCGGACGGGCTGAAGGTCGCCGCCTTTGCCGAGGGGCTGGACCATCCACGCTGGCTCTATCGCCTGCCCAATGGCGACGTGCTGGTGGCCGAGACCAACAGCCCTCCACGCGAGGGCGGCGGCATCCAGGGCTGGATTATGCGCCTGTTGATGGGCCGGGCGGGTGCGGGCGTGCCCTCCGCCAACCGCATCACCCTGCTCCGCGACGCGAATGGCGACGGGGTGGCGGAGCAGCGCAGCGTGTTCATGACCGGGCTCAACTCGCCCTTCGGCATGGCGCTGCTGGACGGCCAGCTCTACATCGCCAATACAGACGCGCTCGTCCGCGTCCCCTATCGCGACGGCCAGACCCGGATCAACGCGAAGCCGGAGACGGTGGTCAAGCTCAATCCCGGGGGCAACCACTGGGCGCGCAACGTGATCGCCTCGGCGGACGGCAAGACGCTGTTCGTCAGCGTCGGCTCGTCGAGCAACATCGCCGAAAACGGGATGGAGGCGGAGAAGTATCGCGCCAACATCCTTCAGGTCTGGCCTGACGGCCACTGGCGCATCTACGGCGCGGGCCTGCGCAACCCGGTCGGCATGGCGATCAACCCGGTCACCGGCAATCCGTGGACGGTCGTGAACGAGCGCGACATGCTCGGTTCCGACCTCGCCCCCGACTATCTGACCCAGGTCGAATTCGGCGACCATTTCGGCTGGCCCTGGTATTATTGGGGCGGCTATCGTGACGACCGGGTCGAGCCGCGCAACACCGCGCTGCAGGAATATTCCAAGCGGCCCGACTATGCCCTCGGACCTCATGTCGCCGCACTTGGCCTTGCCTTCTCCGGCGACGTAAAGCTGGGCGGGCGGTTCGGCAGCGGCGCGTTCGTCGGCGAACACGGCTCGTGGAACCGCAAGCCGGTCTCGGGCTACAAGGTCGTCTACGTTCCCTTCGCGGCCAGCGGCTATCCGGTCGCGGGCGCCAAGCCGGTCGACGTACTGACCGGCTTCCTCACCGCCGATGGCGACGCCATGGGCCGGCCGGTCGGGGTGATCGGCGACAAGGCGGGCGCGCTGCTGGTCGCGGACGATGTGGGGAACCGGGTGTGGCGGGTCAGCCCCGCCGGGACGGTCGCGACCCGATAGGCGATGGCGGCCGGCGTGCGACCGAAGCATCGCCGATCCCACTCGCCCCTGCCTCGTTCCGCCCGCGGTGCGATCCTGACGGGAGTTGCGCTGCTCCACGTCGCGGCGCTGCTGGCGCTGCTGTCGGCCCCGAAGGCGGACATCGCCGTGCGAGACGATCGCGCCCTGTCGGTATTTGCGGTGCCGCTCCCTACTGCGTCGCCCCGATCCGATCCCGTCGCCCCGGTCGAACGGCCGCAGCAGCGCATCGTGACACGCGCACCCGCGGCGCTCCGACCCGTCTCGCCGGGCGGCGGGCGCCCTGCCACACCGCAGATCACCGCCCCCGTCTTTGCCCCGCCGGACCGCCAGCCCGGCTTCGACGCGACTCTGGTGTCCAGCGCGCCCCTTCCCCTGTCGGGTGCGCTGCTGCCCGGGCCGGACCTCGACGGCGAAGTCGCCGGCTTTGGGGGACAGGGCGGCGGGAGCGGCACCGGGACGGGCAGCGGCTCGGGAGCGGGCAAGGGCGGCGGTGGCGGATCGATGCGCCGCGCGCGGTGGATTTACCAGCCCGGCTGGCGCGAGATGCGTCGCTATTTCCCGAATGCCGGGCTGGCCGCCAACGTGTCGGGCCGTGCGCTTCTCGCCTGCATCGTGCCACGACCGGGTCAGCCCGAACGCTGTCAGGCGATCGCCGAAGCGCCTGCCGATCTGGGCTTCGGCGCCGCTGCCGTCCGCTTGTCCGAACGCTTCCGCATTCGCCCGGTGCGCGAGGACACGACCGATCGTGCCGACATCCCGATCATCATTCCGGTCATGTTCCAGATGCGCGGCAAGCCCCTGCCCCCGCCGCTCGCCTGTCCGCGACAATGGTGCGTCGACGTTCCCGACTACAAGGGCGAGCCGCCGGACTGATCGCTACTTCAAAAGCTTGGGCGCTTCCCGCTCGATCACCGCCTTCACTTGCCCGGCGAACAGGCCGAGGAACGCGGGCAGGTCGACGACCGCATGGACCTTGTCCTCGAATACCGTCGCGGTGGAGGCGATCTGCTGGCCCATCGCGCTGACCGTGAAGTGCATCGTGTCGCCCTCCCATCGATGCGTCACATGGCCGCCTCCGGGAATCTTCTCCGTGATCCGGCTGATCCCGCTGTCGAGCCGCTGCCGCACCCCCGCCTTGCCGAGCGAGTGCGGGATATCGAGTGAGATCGGCTGACCCATGGTTCAGCGACGTCCGTGAGGATGGGGGATCATGGCCGGCAGCCTACACCAAGTGAGTATGGCAGGGAACGGAGAGAAAGGGGCTTGGTGGCTATCGGCTTCCTTCATTGGCTCTGGTTTAAGAAAGACGGGGTTATGATGCTGAACGATCTGGGCACGCGCATCTGCATCATGGGACCGTCGAACAGCGGCAAGTCCACCTTGGCGGATGCGATCGGGCGGGCGAAGGGGCTGGAAATCGTCCATCTCGATCGGCTGCATCATCTTCCGCATACCGACTGGGTTCCACGCCCGCCCGAAGAGTTCGCCGAGCTGCATGATGCGGCGATCGCCAGCGAGCGTTGGGTGATCGACGGCAACTACACCCGGCTTCTCCCGCAGAGGCTGGAGAGGGCGACCGGCCTCATCCTGCTCGACGTTCCGACCGCGACCAGCCTGTTCCGCTATGTGCGGCGCTGTTGGTTCGAGCGCGAGCGGCGCGGCGCTCTGGAGGGCGGGCTGGATACGGTGAAATGGGACATGATCCATCACATCCTGTTCGCGACCAGAGCCAATCGCCGCCGCTATCGTACGATGATCGACGGCATCAGCCTGCCCAAGGTGGAGATCGACTCCGCAGCGGAATTGACCGCGTTCTACAGAGCCAATGGTTTGAGGCGCTGAGCCACGATTAGCCATATGCGCATCCCCAAAGAAGGGTTCGGCTGCTATACCGAGCACATGGCAGTCTCTCCGGCTCTGTCCGCATCGTTGCGCGCGATCAGTTGCGTCATGGCTGGCGCGCAGGATGACTGGTGGATCATCGGGAGCGCCGCGGTCGCCCTTCACGGTGCCGATCCGGGCGATGTGGCGGATGTGGACGTGTTGCTGAGCGTTGCCGATGCAGAGCGCATCCTGCCGGGAGTCGGTGTCCCGCTGCGCCGGGGATCGGGCAATGCGGCGTTCCGATCCAGCCTTTTCGGCATCTGGCTCGGGACCGGATTGCCGGTGGAGTTCATGGCCGACTTCCACCACCAGTGCGACGGCATCTGGCGAACGGTCCGCCCGGCAACACGACAGGCGATCGCGGTTGAAGGCGGGATGGTCTTCATCCCGGAAAGACGCGAGCTACAGGCGATACTTGCGGCTTTCGGCCGCCCCAAGGATATGGCGCGCGGGCGGAGCCTTGCTGCGGTCGCAAGGGACACGCCGTGACGCTCGCCAGCCGGCCGCGGAAAACGGGCCGGATAGCGGATCAGCGGCACCCGGCTCGCCCGACATCGACCGCGATCGTGGCCTCTGGGCTTTGCCCCCGCATTGCGGATGACACATACACCACCCATAGGTCGCGCCATGACCCGCCTTCCCGCCCTCGTCTGCATCCTGCTCGGCGCGTTTGCCGCGTGCGGGTTCGCGCCGCTCGACCTGTGGCCGCTGGCGCTGGCCTGTTTGGCGGGATGGATGGCGCTGGTCCATGCCGCGCCCACGCAGCGGTCCGCGCTGTGGCGCGGGTGGCTGTTCGGGCTGGGGCATTTCACGATCAACAACAACTGGTTCCAGCACGCCTTCGACTTTCAGGACAAGATGCCGCCGGTGCTGGGCTATTTTGCCGCGGTCGGGCTGGCGCTGTATCTGGCGGTGTTTCCCATGGTCGCGGCCGGGATCGCGTGGCGGGTGCGCGGGCCGGGCAAGCGGCCTGATGCCTCGTACGTCCTAATCTTCGCCGCCGCATGGATCGGAACCGAATATCTCCGCGCGATCCTGTTCACCGGCTATGCCTGGGATCCGCTGGCGGTGATGTGGCTGCCGGTGATCGGGATCGCGCGCGTATCGGCGCTGATCGGCACCTATGCGCTGTCGGGGCTGACAATCGTGCTCGCGGGGGCGCTGCTGCTGCTCGTACAGCGCCGCTGGGCGCTGCCGGCGGTCGCGCTGCCCGCCGCCGCGCTTGCCGCCCTCTCCGCCCTGTGGACCGGTGCACCCGCCGCGCCCGCCAGCGCGCCCCGCGTCCGCGTGATCCAGCCGAATATCGGCAACGAGGCGCGCACCAATGCGGGCGAGCGCTCGCTTCAGACGCTGATCCGCCTGTCGGGCCGGCCCGGGCCGGTGCCGCGGCTGGTCGTCTGGCCGGAGGGGCTGATCCTCGACCTGCTCGAAAGCGGCTATCCCGACTATATCTACGGCGACCGCCGACCCTTTCCGCTGCGGTCCCGGATCGCCGATGTGCTCGGCCCGCGCGACATGGTGATGACCAATGCCAACCGGCTCGCCTTCGACCGCAAGGACGATCTGACCGGCGCGGCCAATGCGGTGCTGGCGATCGGCCCCGACGCGCAGATCCACGGCACCTACGACAAGGCGCATCTCGTTCCCTATGGCGAATATCTGCCGATGCCGTGGCTGCTGAAGCCCCTCGGCCTCGCGCGGCTGGTGCCCGGCGACATGGACTTCACTCCCGGCCCCGGCCCGCGCGCGCTCGACTGGCCGGCGTTCGGACCGGTGGGCGTGCAGATCTGCTACGAGATCATCTTCTCCGGTCGGGTGGTCGACGAAGCACGTCGGCCGCGGCTGATCTTCAATCCGTCGAACGACGCCTGGTTCGGCCGCTGGGGCCCGCCCCAGCATCTGGCGCAGGCGCGGCTGCGCGCGATCGAGGAGGGGCTGCCGATCGTCCGCGCGACCCCGACCGGCATCTCGGCGATCATCGCCGCCGACGGCCGCCTGCTCGCCACCGTTCCGCACGAGACCGCCGGCGCGATCGAGGCGCCGGTCCCCCCCGCCCTGCCCCCGACCCTGTTCGCGCGGGTCGGCAATGCGATGGCCGCGATCGTCGCAGCAATGCTTCTCACCGCTGCGATTGCCATTCAACGGCGGGCGCGATAGGAGCCGATATAAAGCTATCTTTATATCGTTATGAGGCCCCGATGCGCTCTTCCTACATCTTCACCTCCGAATCGGTGTCGGAAGGGCACCCGGACAAGGTCGCCGACCAGATCAGCGACACGATCGTCGACCTGTTCCTGTCCAAGGACCCGGAGGCGCGGATCGCCTGCGAGACGCTGACCACCACCAATCTCGTCGTGCTGGCGGGCGAGATTCGCTGCCGCGGCGTGTACGAGAATGGCGAATGGGCCGAGGGCGCGCTCGCCGAGATCGAGGCGGCGGTCCGCGCCACGGTGAAGCGGATCGGCTACGAGCAGTCGGGCTTCCACTGGAACGAATTCACCTTCGAGAACAATTTGCACGGCCAGTCGGCGGAAATCGCGATGGGCGTGGACGAGGGCGCCAACAAGGACGAGGGCGCGGGCGACCAGGGCATCATGTTCGGCTATGCGACCGACGAAACGCCCGGGCTGATGCCGGCGACGCTCTATTACAGCCACAAGATCCTCGAGACGATGGCGGCCGACCGGCATTCGGGCAAGGCCCCCTTCCTGGAGCCGGACGCCAAGAGCCAGGTCACGCTGCAATACGAGAATGGCGTGCCGGTCCGCGCGACCGCGCTGGTCGTCTCGACCCAGCACAAGGCGGGCTATTGCCTGCAGGGCCAGAACGCCGATCCGGCCAAGTACGAGGAACTGCGCAGCTATGTCGCGGGCGTGCTGACGAGCGTGCTGCCCGACGGCTTCGTCACCGACGCGACCAAGGTCTATATCAATCCCACCGGCGCGTTCGAGATCGGCGGGCCGGACGGTGACGCGGGCCTGACCGGGCGCAAGATCATCGTCGACACCTATGGCGGCGCGGCCCCGCATGGCGGCGGCGCGTTCAGCGGCAAGGATCCGACCAAGGTCGATCGCTCGGCCGCCTATGTCGCGCGCTATCTCGCCAAGAACGTCGTCGCCGCGGGGCTCGCCAAGCGGTGCACGATCCAGCTCTCCTATGCGATCGGCGTCGCCGAGCCGCTCTCGGTCTATGTCGACACGCACGGCACAGGCACTGTCGACGAGGCGAAGCTGGAAGAGGTGCTGCCGCGCCTCGTCCGCCTGACGCCCAAGGGCATCCGCCAGCATCTGAAGCTCAACGCCCCCATCTATGTGAAGTCGGCGGCGTACGGCCATTTCGGCCGCGAGCCGGAGGGTGACCTGTTCACCTGGGAGCGCACCGATCTGGTCTACGCGCTGAAGGCTGCGGTGGCATAAGCCCATCCCATCGATGAGGCGGAACCCGGCGCGGCGAAGGCCGTCGCCGGGTTTCGTGCATCTGGGGCAGATCGCGCGAGCCTCAGCCCACCCCCTCACGCCCGCGGATGCGCGTTGCGGTAGACGTCGAGCAGGTGCGCCGCATCGACGGCCGTGTAGATCTGGGTCGAGGCGAGGCTCGCATGGCCGAGCAGTTCCTGCAACGCGCGCAGGTCCGCGCCGCGGCCCAGCAGATGGGTCGCGAAGCTGTGGCGGAGCGCGTGCGGCGTGGTGCGTTCGCCCAGCCCCAGCCGGCCCCGCGCCCCCTGCACGGCGCGCCGGATGATCGCGGGATCGAGCGGACCGCCCCGCGCGCCGCGGAACAGCGGCTCGGCGCGGACGATCGGCCAGGGCGATTGGCGGGCATAGGCCTCCACCGCGGCGCGGACCTGGGGCAGCAGCGGCACCGTCCGGGTTCTGGCCCGCTTGCCGGTCACCGCGAGGGTCTCGCCCAGCGGCAGGATGCCGCCGGTCAGCGCCAGCGCCTCGCCGATGCGCAGCCCCGCGCCATAGAGCAGCATCAGAACCGCCCAGTCGCGTGCGGCGATCCAGGGCTCGCGCGCCTCGTCCGCCACCTCTCCGGCCAGCGCGACAATGTCGTCGGGGCTGACCGGGCGCGGCACCGCGCGCGCCTTGCGCGGGCCCTTGAGCGGCGGGACGACGATGCCGGCAAAGGCCAGGAAGCCGCGCACCGCCGACAGTTCGCGCGCGGCCGAGGCGTTGGTCAGCCCCTCGCCGCGACGATGGGCGAGATAGGCGCGCAGGTCCGCGGTCCCGATCGCCGCCAGCGCGGCCGCATCGACCGCTCCGCCCCAGTGCCGCGCCAGGAAGCCGAGCAGGCGCTCCGCCGTCGCATGATAGGCGCGCACCGTGTGCGGCGAGCGTCGCCGGTCGCGGGCGAGATGCGCGGCGAACTGGGTCGCGAGCGGATGCGGAAGGCCGGCCATGGCCGGATCATAGCGCAATGTCGCGAATATGGTGCGCACGATCGGCGAGGCCCGGCCCCGCGCCTACCCGATTTAGCGAAGGAGCCCATGCACCTTGCCGCGCATCACGGCGGTCGTCGGCGTCGCGCAGCGGCAGCGGCAAGCGGTCCGCTACGCCTGACATGAAAGGGGCCGCCGGATCGCTCCGGCGGCCCCCTCGATCGTCTGGCCCGAGACGATCAGGCGAAGCGCACGGCGCTGTTGCGGCGGCGATAGCGCGCGGTCGCGCCGACCATGCCGAAGCCGAGCAGCATCATCGCCCAGGTCGCCGGTTCCGGCACCGCCGTGGTGATGGGGGTCGAGTTGAAGGTGTAGAAGCGATCCGTCGAGTTGACGTCGCCCGAGAAGGTCACCTGCGCGCTGGTGCCGTCGCTGAACTGCGCGACCGCGGTGTTGGTGCCGGCGAACAGCGCGTTGCGATAGTTGACGGTGCCCGGACCCATGTCGATCGAGAACACCGAATAGGCACCCGGATCGAACGCGGTCGCGCCATAGTTGAGCGTCACCACCTTCGACGTCGCGGTCACCGCGGGGTTGCTCGCCGCCGGGCTGCCGTCGCCGCCGAGGCCGATGCCGGCCGAACCCGCCCCGAAATTGCTCACCGAACCGAAGGTAAAGGCAGTCGTCGCATCCAGCGTCAGCGTCAGCGAGGTGATGGTCGGCAGCAGGTTGGTGCCGGTGGTCGTGTCGTTGACGAACTTGAACTTGGGAATGTCGTTGGTGCCGCCACCGTTCGGGTTGGGCACGGTGCCCAGCTCGACATAGAAGCTGGCTGCGGCGGCCGGCGCAGCGGCCAGCAGCATCGCACCGGCCAGAGCGGCCGCGAGTGTCTTGCGCATGATAGTCTCCCCTGCCGGGCCCCGAAGCCCCCTCGGCCCGTCCCCGGCAACCAATCCCTGAACAGAACAAGAAGGGGAGTCAATCGAGCTATCTGACTCAGATTGTTCGTTTTTCCGCCGAAATGTCCGGCATAATCGATTGCATTGTTCCGTCGCGAGACAGTTCTAACATCCATTAGGTTTGCCACGGTGCAGGCCCGGAGGACCGGTCGCGTCCGCCCTGCCTTTCCCCGACCGTGCCGCCGCCCCATATAGCGGCACCATGTCCCGCGCCCGTGTCCTGATCCTCAATTCGGCGCTTGGTCCGCTCGACTATCGGGTGCCGCACGGGATGACGGTAGAGCCCGGATCGATCGTCGTCGCGCCGCTCGGTCCCCGCCAGCTTCTCGGCGTGGTCTGGGAACCCGAATATATGCCGTCGGAGGCGGAGGTGGGCGACAATCGCCTGCGCCCGTTGCTCGCCCGCGCCGACGTGCCGCCGCTCGGCGAGGCGTTGCGCCGGCTGGTCGAGTGGACCGCCGCCTATTATCTCGCGCCGCCGGCCGCGGTGCTGCGCATGTGCCTGTCCTCGACCTCCGCGCTGGAAGGCGCGCGCAGCGTCACGGAATATCGCGCGACCGGCGATGTGCCCGACCGGCTGACGCCGCAACGCGCGCAGGCGCTGGAGCGGATCGGCGACCGGCAGGGGCTGATCCGCGAGCTGGCGATGACCGCCGACGTCTCCGACGCGGTGATCCGCGGGCTGGTCAAGGCGGGTGCGCTGGAAGGGGTGGAGGTGGACATCGACAGCCCCTTTCCCCTGCCCGATCCCGCTTATGGCGCGCCCGTCCTGTCCGACGACCAACGCGCCGCAGCCGACCGGCTGGTCGCCGATGTCACCGCCCATCGCTTCGCCCCGACGCTGCTGGACGGGGTGACCGGATCGGGCAAGACCGAGACCTATTTCGAGGCAGTGGCGGAAGCGATCCGGCTGGGACGGCAGACGATCGTCCTGCTGCCGGAGATCGCGCTGACCGAGCCGTTCCTGAAGCGCTTCCACGACCGGTTCGGCTGCGAGCCGGTGGCGTGGCATTCGGGGCTGCGCTCGACCCAGCGCCGCCGGGCGTGGCGCGCGATCGCGAGCGGCGAGGCGCTGGTGACGGTGGGCGCACGCTCGGCGCTGTTCCTGCCCTATCGCAATCTCGGCCTGATCGTCGTCGACGAGGCGCACGAGACGAGCTTCAAGCAGGAAGACGGCGTCCATTATCACGCGCGCGACGTGGCGGTGATGCGGGGCAAGTTCGAAAGCTGCCCGGTGATCCTCGCCAGCGCGACCCCGGCGATCGAGACGCGCCAGCAGGTGGCGCTGGGTCGCTATGCCGAGGTGCAGCTGCCCGGTCGCTACGGCCCCGCCGAGCTGCCGACGATCGAGCCGATCGACCTGATCGCCACCCCGCCCGAACGCGGGCGCTGGCTCGCGCCCAAGCTGGTCAGGATGCTGGCCGAGCGGCTGGAGCGGCGCGAACAGTCGCTGCTGTTCCTCAACCGTCGCGGCTATGCGCCGCTGACCCTGTGCCGGACCTGCGGGCATCGTTTCCAATGCCCCAATTGCACCGCCTGGATGGTCGAGCACCGGCTGACGCGGCGGCTCGCCTGCCATCATTGCGGCCATGTCGAGCCGGTGCCGCGCGCCTGCCCCGAATGCCAGAGCGAGGACTCGCTGGTCGCCTGCGGCCCGGGCGTGGAGCGGATCGCCGACGAGGTGGCGCTGCTCTTCCCCGAGGCGAAGACCGCGGTGGTGACCAGCGACACGATCTGGTCACCCGCCAAGGCCGCCGAGTTCGTCGGGCGGATGGAGGCGGGCGATATCGACATCGTCGTCGGCACCCAGCTCGTCACCAAGGGCTATCACTTCCCTAACCTGACGCTGGTGGGCGTGGTCGATGCCGATCTGGGGCTGGAGGGCGGCGACCTGCGCGCCGCCGAGCGGACCTTCCAGCAGATCCGCCAGGTGTCGGGCCGGGCGGGGCGCGGCGAGAAGCCCGGCCATGTGCTGATCCAGACCCATGCCCCGAACGCGCAAGTGATGCAGGCGTTGGTGACGGGCGAGGCCGACGCCTTCTACGAAGCGGAAACCGAAGCGCGGCGCGATGCCGGTGCGCCGCCCTTCGGCCGCTATGCCGCGATCATCGTCTCGTCCGAGGATCAGGCGGTGGCGCAGGAGACCGCGCGGCTGGTCGGTGCGTCGGCGCCGCGGGTGGAGGGGATGGCGGTCTATGGTCCCGCCCCCGCGCCGCTCGCGATGCTGCGCGGGCGGCATCGCTATCGGCTGCTCGTCCATGCGCGGCGCGCGCTCGACGTGCAGGACGTGATCCGCGACTGGCTGGGCGGACTCGACTGGAGCGCAAAGGCGCGGGTGGCGGTGGATGTGGACCCCTATAACTTCCTGTGATTACGCCCCGTTAACCCTGTTCTCCTAGGCGTCGGACATGGTTTCCGATGCCCTGCCCCGCCCTGTCGATGCCGATCCATGGGCCGGGTGGCTGCGCCGCATGGCGCTGTTCCAGCTGGCGGCGTTGGCGATCGTCACCGCCTTCATCCTCGGCAAGGGCAATGACGACCTGCCCTATTACTATTTCCTGACCCAGGATCTGCCGCTGCTCGCCGCGGGCGGGCTGGCCTTGTTCGGCTTCGCACGGGTCCGCCACGTGCGCGGCGTGGCCGGGCTGACGCGCGGCCGGGCGGCGGCGCTGGCGGTTGGTGCGGGGCTGCTGGCCTATGCCGGCAGCTGGTTGGTGCTGCATCGTTATGCGGTCAGCCGCGACGAGCAGATGGCCGATTTCGCCGCCGCCTATCTGGCGAGCGGGCATATGGGCCAGGCGATCCCGCCCGACCTGATCCCGCTCGCCAAGGCGATGATGCCGGTCTTCACCAACGTCTATCCGGCCACCGGCTATTGGGTGTCGGACTATCTGCCGGGTAATTCGGCGATCCGCGCGATCGCGATGCTAACGGGCGACAGCTGGCTGGCCAGCCCGGTGCTGCTCGCGATCGGGCTGCTCGCGCTCTGGTCGGCGGCGCGGCGGATCTGGCCGGAACGTCCCGAAGCGGCGACGGTGGCGCTGGTGCTGGCCGCCACGTCGACGCAGGCGCTGGTGACCGCCATGTCGCCCTTCGCGATGACCGCGCACCTGGCGATCAACGCGCTGTGGCTCGCCTGTTTCGTGCGGCAGGAGCGGCGCTGGCACTGGGCGGCGGCGGGGCTGACGGTGGTGGCGATCGGGCTCCATCAGGTGCATTTCCACCTGATCTTCCTCAGCGGCTTCCTGATCGCGACGGCCCTGCGGCGGGACTGGCGCATGCTGGCGATCCTGCTGACGGGCGCCGTGGCGGGCTATATCGTCTGGCAGATCGGCTGGCGCGACCTCATCCCCCGGCTGTTCGACCCGGTACAGGCGGCGCAGGCCACCGGGCAGGTGGCGGAGCGCGCGGCGGGCGAGATCACCGGGCGGCTGGTGCGCATCCTGCGTCAGGACATGTTGCGCCACCTGGCGCGGTTCGTCGCGTGGCAGAACGTCCTGCTCGCCCCGCTGGCGGCGATCGGCATCGTCGCGGCATGGCGGACGGCGCATCCGGCGCTGCGGGGCGGCGCCATCTCCTGCGCCATTGCGCTGCTCGTCCTGCCGGAACAGGAACATGGCTTCGGCTATCGCTATCTTCACGGAATGATCGGCCCGTTCTGCCTGCTTGCGGCGCAAGGCTGGCTGGCGCTGGAGGCGAAGCGGGGACGGCCGCTGCCACGCGCCGCGCTATGGGGCAGCACCGCCTTCGCGCTCGTCGTCACCCTGCCCTATGCGAGCTGGCGGAGCATGGCCTATGCCGCGCCCTATGAGGCCGCCTATCGGGCGGTGCGCGCGGTGGATGCGGATGTCGTGCTGATCGATACCTCGCACCAGACCTATATCAGCGACATCGTCCGCTTCGATCCGGCGGCGGGGCCGAGCCAGCGACCGGTGCTGGCGGACCTCGCCTATGTCCCGGCGGATGCGCTGGCGCGGCTGTGCGCGACGCGATCGGTGGTGGTGGTGACGGATCGCGACCTGCAACGCTTCGACCTGCCGCCGTTCGGCTATGCCTTCGACAAGCGACGGCCGACGAACGCACGGCTGGCGGAGATGCGGCGGATGGGATGCGGGCGGCCGTTGCCGCGGGGGTGAGGGTTCTTATGCCTCAAACGCACGTCATCCCAGCGCAGGCTGGGATCTGGGGCGATCGGAGCGCTTAAGCCGAGAGAGGCCCCAGCCTGCGCTGGGGCGACGAATATCGGTTGCGCTAGTCCGGTGCGACACACTCCGGAATAGAAGCCGTTACCCCGCATGCTCCGCGAGCACGGTCAGGCCCTTGGCGCTGACCTCGGCGAAGCCGCCGCGAATCGCGATCGACTCCGGCGCGGCGCCGGGTGATCGCTGGATCAGGATCTGGCCGTCGCGGATCGTCGACATGAAGGGCGCATGGCCCTCCAGCACCGCGAAGTCGCCCTCGGTGCCGGGCACCGTGACCATATGGACCTCCTCCGAGCGGAGGAGCTTTTCGGGGGTGACGAGTTCGAAGTGCAGCATTTCGATACCTGCTCCCCTCCCGCTCGCGGGAGGGGTTGGGGGTTGGCCGGGTCGGGGCAGGCCGCCCGCAGACGGCTCCACCCCTAGCCCCTCCCGCACAGGGGAGGGGAACATCGTGGCTTACGCCTCCTGGGCCAGCTTCTCGGCCTTGGCGACCGCCTCGTCGATGCCGCCGACCATGTAGAAGGCAGCCTCGGGCAGATGGTCGTATTCGCCGTTCACCACGCCCTTGAAGCTGCGGATCGTATCCTCGATCTGCACGAACTTGCCCGAGATGCCGGTGAACACCTCGGCGACGTGGAAGGGCTGCGACAGGAAGCGCTGGATCTTGCGGGCGCGCTGGACGGTCAGCTTATCCTCTTCGGACAGCTCGTCCATGCCCAGGATCGCGATGATGTCCTGCAGGCTCTTGTAGCGCTGGAGCAGCGACTGGACGGCGCGCGCCGTCTCGTAATGCTCCTGGCCGACGACGCGCGGCTCCAGCACGCGGCTGGTCGAGTCCAGCGGATCCACCGCCGGATAGATGCCCAGCTCCGAGATCGCGCGGCTCAGCACGGTGGTGGCGTCGAGGTGCGCGAAGGAGGTCGCCGGGGCCGGATCGGTCAGGTCGTCCGCGGGGACGTAGACGGCCTGCACCGAGGTGATCGACCCCTTGTTGGTCGAGGTGATCCGCTCCTGCAGCGCACCCATGTCGGTCGACAGGGTCGGCTGATAGCCCACCGCCGAGGGGATGCGGCCGAGCAGCGCCGACACTTCCGCGCCCGCCTGGGTGAAGCGGAAGATGTTGTCGACGAAGAACAGCACGTCCTGCCCTTCCTGATCGCGGAAATATTCCGCGATGGTCAGGCCCGACAGCGCCACGCGGGCACGCGCGCCCGGCGGCTCGTTCATCTGGCCATAGACCAGCGCGACCTTCGAGCCCTCGCTGATCGCGTTGCCCTCGGCATCCTTGGCGATGACGCCCGCGTCGAGGAACTCGTGATAGAGGTCGTTGCCCTCGCGGGTCCGCTCGCCGACGCCTGCGAACACCGAGGTGCCGCCATGGCCCTTGGCGATGTTGTTGATCAGCTCCTGGATCAGCACGGTCTTGCCGACGCCCGCGCCGCCGAACAGGCCGATCTTGCCGCCCTTCGCGTAGGGGGCGAGCAGGTCGATGACCTTGATGCCGGTGACGAGGATCGCGCTCTCGGTCGACTGCTCGACGAACTCGGGCGCCTTGGCGTGGATCGGCGCGCGAAGCTGGGTGCCGACGGGGCCGCGCTCGTCGATCGGCTCGCCGACGACGTTCATGATGCGGCCCAGCGTTGCCGGACCGACCGGGACCGAGATCTGCGCGCCGGTGTCGTTGACGGTCTGGCCGCGGGTCAGCCCCTCGGTCGAGTCCATCGCGATCGTGCGGACGGTGTTCTCGCCCAGATGCTGCGCGACCTCCAGCACCAGCCGGTTGCCGTTATTGTCGGTCTCCAGCGCCGACAGGATCGCCGGCAGCTGCTCGGGGAAGTGGACGTCGACGACGGCGCCGATCACCTGGGCGATCGTGCCGACATTGTTGGTGGCGCCCGTCGACTGGGTCGGGCGGATGTCGTCTGCGGCGGTGGCCATCGCTTCGTTCCTTGCCTTCTACTCGTCATCCCGGCGAAGGCCGGGATCTCCCTCCGCGGGAGTGTCGCTTGCGGCACGAGGCCCCTGCCTTGCGCAGGGGCGACGTGTAGGTTGTTACAACGCCTCCGCGCCGGAGATGATCTCGACCAGCTCGGTCGTGATCGCCGCCTGGCGGGTGCGGTTATACTGGATCGACAGGCGATTGATCATGTCGCCCGCGTTGCGGGTCGCATTGTCCATCGCGTTCATCCGGCTGCCCTGCTCCGACGCCGCATTTTCCAGCAGCGCGCGGAAGATCTGGATCGCGACGTTGCGCGGCAGCAGGTCGGCGAGGATCGACTCCTCGTCCGGCTCATACTCGACCACCGCACCCGCGCCCGCCGCAGCCGGTTGCTTCTCGGGCAGCGGCACCGGGATGATCTGGATGCCGGTCGGCTCCTGGTTCAGCGCCGAGACGAACTTGGAGAAGAACAGGTGCGCGACGTCGAACTCGCCCTTCAGATAGCGGGCGATCAGATCGTCGGCGATGACGCGTGCATCGTCGAACGCCACCGTCTTGATGTGGCCCATCTCGTGATCGGCGAGGATCGCATTGGGGAAGAAGCGGCGCAGCACGCGGCCCTTCTTGCCGGCGATGTAGAACTTCACCGTCTTGCCCTGCGCGGTCAGCTCGTCGGCCTTGCGGCGCGCGGCGCGGACGATGTTCGAGTTGAACGCACCGGCCAGTCCCCGCTCGGAGGTGGCGACGACGATCAGCTGGACCTGATCCTTGCCCGTACCCGCGAGCAGCGGCGACGCGCCGACGCCGCCCACCCGGCTGGCGAGGCTGGCCATCACGGCTTCGAGCCGCTCGGCATAGGGGCGGCCGTTCTGCGCAGCCTCCTGCGCCCGGCGCAGCTTGGCCGCGGCGACCATCTTCATCGCCTTGGTGATCTTCTGGGTCGACTTGACCGAGTTGATCCGGACCTTGAGGGCCTTCAGTGACGCCATGTCTTCCCTACCGTCACCCCAGCGGAGGCTGGGGTCTCCCCGTTACTGCGAGACCCCAGCCTTCGCTGGGGTGACGCGGATTCAGGCGAACGTCTTCGCGAACTGGTCCAGCGCGGCCTTCAGCCCCGCCTTCGCCTCGTCGCCCAGATCGCGCGTGTCGCGGATCTTGGCGAGAACGCCCGCATGGTTGGCGCGCAGGTCCTGCAGCATCGCCGCCTCGTAGCGGACGACGGCGTTGACCGGGACGGTGTCCAGATAGCCCTGCGTTCCCGCGAAGATAGAGGCGACCTGCTCCTCGAACGGCATCGGGTTGAACTGCGGCTGCTTGAGCAGCTCGGTCAGCCGGGCGCCGCGGTTGAGCAGCTTCTGGGTCGAGGCGTCGAGGTCCGAGCCGAACTGCGCGAACGCCGCCATCTCGCGATACTGGGCGAGCTCGAGCTTGATCGAGCCGGCGACCTTCTTCATCGCCTTGGTCTGCGCGGCCGAGCCGACGCGGCTGACCGACAGGCCGACATTGATCGCCGGGCGGATGCCGGCGAAGAACAGGTCGGTCTCGAGGAAGATCTGGCCGTCGGTGATCGAGATCACGTTGGTCGGGATATAGGCCGACACGTCGCCCGCCTGCGTCTCGATGATCGGCAGCGCGGTCAGCGAACCGCCGCCGTTCGCGTCCGACATCTTGGCGGCGCGCTCCAGCAGGCGCGAGTGGAGGTAGAAGACGTCGCCCGGATAGGCCTCGCGGCCCGGCGGACGGCGCAGCAGCAGCGACATCTGCCGATAGGCCACCGCCTGCTTCGACAGATCGTCGAACACGATCAGCGCGTGCATGCCGTTGTCGCGGAAATACTCGCCCATCGCGGTGCCGGTATAGGGCGCGAGGAACTGGAGCGGCGCGGGGTCCGAGGCGGTGGCGGCGACGACGATGGAATATTCCATCGCGCCATTCTCCTCCAGCGTGCGGACGAGCTGCGCGACGGTCGAGCGCTTCTGCCCGACCGCGACATAGACGCAGTAGAGCTTCTTCGACTCGTCGGTGCCGGCGTTGACCGTCTTCTGGTTGATGAAGGTGTCGATCGCGACCGCCGACTTGCCGGTCTGGCGGTCGCCGATGATCAGCTCGCGCTGGCCGCGGCCGACCGGCACCAGCGCGTCGATCGCCTTCAGCCCCGACTGCATCGGCTCCGACACCGACTGGCGCGGGATGATGCCGGGCGCCTTGACCTCGACGCGGCTGCGCTGGTCGCTGACGATCGGGCCCTTGCCGTCGATCGGGTTGCCGAGGCCGTCCACGACGCGGCCGAGCAGGCCCTTGCCAACAGGCACGTCGACGATGGTGCCGGTGCGCTTGACGGTGTCGCCCTCGCGGATCTCGGCGTCCGAGCCGAAGATCACGACACCGACATTGTCGGCCTCGAGATTGAGCGCCATGCCCTGCACGCCGTTGGCGAACTCGACCATCTCGCCCGCCTGGACGTTGTCGAGGCCGTAGATACGCGCGATGCCGTCACCGACCGACAACACCTGGCCGGTTTCCGAGACCTGCGCCCCGGTGCCGAAATTGGCGATCTGGTCCTTGATGACCTTGGAGATTTCTGCGGCGCGGATATCCATTACGTCAGCCTTTCATCGCGCTGGCGAGCGCATTCAAACGGGTGCGGATCGAGCTGTCGATCATCTGGGAACCGATGCGGACGACGAGGCCGCCCAGGATCTGCGGGTCGACCGACAGGTCGACCGACACCTCGCGACCGACGCGGGTACGCAGCTGCTGCTTGAGCGCGTCGACCTGATCGCCGGACAGAGGATGGGCGCTGACCACCTCGGCGCTCACCTCGCCCCGGTGCCGGCGGGCAAGGTCGCGATAGGCGCGGATGATCTGCGGCAACTGGCCCAGCCGGCGGTTCTGCGCCAGCACGCCCAGGAACTTGGTGGTGACCGGATCGAGACCCAGCGCCGCGGCCGATGCCGCGATCGCCTTCGCCGCCGCCTCGCGCCCGACGACCGGGCTGGAGGTCAGGGCGCGCAGATCCGCCGACTCGGCGAGCGCGTCACGCAGGGTGGCGAGGCTCGCCTCGACCGTATCGATCGCCTTCCCCTCGCGGGCGAGGTCGAACAGCGCGACGGCGTAGCGGCCCGACAGGCTGGCCTGGATGCCGCCCATGCTGCCGCCGGCCAAATTACCACCGGATAAGACGCCGGATGTCTCCACGGACCTTCGTTTCCTCGTCAACAGAACGGGTTCGCCCATGGTAAACGGGGCGCAGGAACCGCGCCTGTCGAAGGGCTGGCGGGCGGCTAGCATGGGGTGGCGGGTGATGCAAGCCGACCGCGTGACACTTGTATGAACGATTCCGCCATAGATCGTTCAGGATCGCAACCGTAACGAAGGAGGGGAAGTTTGGCACGGGAGGGGCGCGCGATGCGGCGGGCGGCGATGGCGTGGGTGGTGGCTGGAGCGCTGGTCGCCGCGCCGGCGTCGGCGGAGACCGTGCGGGTCGCGGGCGTCTATGCCGCCAATGCCCGCGAGGCCAGCCTGCTCCCCACGATCGGCGTCGATCTGCTCGGCGGTCCCGCCGGGGAGGCGCTGGGCGAGGCGATCGAACGCAAGCTTGCCAGGCTGGGCGGCGACGGCGTGCGCCACGCCCGGCTCGTCGCCCCCACGCTGCGCCCGGATGGACTGCTGTCGGGCCAGGCAGGCTTTTCCGCCAGCGACTATCCCTATGTCGAGACCCGCGACCGCTGCGTCGAGAAGGATGCGAAGGGCAAGTGCACCCGGCGCGAGCGCTATCGCGTCCGCTGCATCCGGCGCACGGTCGACTTCCATGCCGATCTGCGCATGGTCCGATGGCGCGACGGACGTACCGTCTATGCCGCGCCCAAGACGCGCAACGACAGCGACTGGTGGTGCGAGGATTCGGGCTTTCCGACCAGCGTCGACACGAGCGTGCAGATGATGGTGGAATCGGTGGCGCAGGAGGTGCGGATGGATCTCGCCCCCCATGCCGAGGACTATACGATCCGGGTCAAGGAGGATCGCAACGGCCTGTCGCCCGACGATGCCGACCGCTTCCGCGCCGCGGTGCGATTGACCAAGCGCGATCAGGCCGCCGCCTGCGCCGCCTTCGCCGCGCTGGGCCAGAGTGCGCCGGACCACGGCCCGACCCTGTTCAACCGCGCGCTCTGCGCGGAGGCCGCCGGGCGCTATGCCGAGGCGAACGACCTCTATACCCGCGCCCGCGTGTTCGGCCCGCAATATGGCGGCGACATCAGCCGCGGCCTCGCCCGCGTCGCCTCGCTGGCTGCGGGTGCGGAGGACGAGCGGCAGATGGCGGCGCTGTGAAGGGTGATTGCCCCCTTGCCCCTTCCCCCGTCATTCCCGCGAAGGCGGGAATCCAGAGCCTCTGACATTTGCGGGTAAATCGGAAGGCTCCCGCGCGTCTGGAGCCACGCCTTCGCGGGGATGACGGCAAAGGGGCGAGGTCAGGACCCGCACCATCCACCCAGTTTGACCGCAACCTCCGGGATGCGCGCCGGCGCGGACGGGTCTAGACCCGCACTATGACCGGGACGATCGACGACGACGCCGCATGGGCGGCCTTTGACCGGCGGGACCGGGCGGCGGACGGGCGCTTTGTCGTGGGGGTGCGGACGACCGGCATCTATTGCCGGCCGAGCTGCCCTGCGCGCCGGCCGCAGCGGCGGAACGTCGCCTTCCACCATGATGCGGCCGCGGCGGAGGCGGCGGGGTTCCGCGCCTGTCGCCGGTGCCGCCCCGATGCGGTGGCGCGCGACCATCTCGCAGTGCGCGAGGCGGTCGCGATCCTCGACCGGGGCGAGACGCCTTCGCTGGCCGAACTTGCCGCCCGGGTCGGCTATGCGCCGCATCACTTCCAGCGGCTCTTCACCCGCGCGACCGGGGTGAGCCCTGCCGCCTATGCCCGCGCCCGGCGCGCCGCCCGCGCGGCCGAGGCCCTCAACACGGAGACCAGCGTGACCGACGCCCTGTACGCGGCCGGCTATGCCGCGCCGAGCCGCTTCTATGACGATGCCGCGGTGCGGCTGGGCATGGCGCCGGCCCGTTGGAAGGCGGGCGGCGCGGGCGAGACGATCCGCTGGACGATCTCAGCGACGTCGCTGGGGCCGCTGCTGGTCGCCGCGACCGATCGGGGCATCTGCCGCATCGCCTTCGACGAGGACGCGGACAGCCTTCGCGTCCGCTTCCCGCATGCGGATATCCGGCCGGGCGACGCCGCGCTGGACGCGCTCGGCGCGCAGGTCGTCGCGGCCGTCGAGCGGCCCGGCCTCGATCCCGACCTGCCGCTCGACGTGCGCGGGACCGCCTTCCAGGAGGCGGTATGGCAGGCCCTGCGCCGCATCCCGCCCGGCGAGACGCGCAGCTATGCCGAATTGGCGGCGATGGCCGGGCGGCCCGGCGCGGTGCGGGCGGCCGGCACCGCCTGCGGTGCGAATACGCTGGCGGTGGTGATCCCCTGCCACCGGGTGCTGCCGCAGGGTGGCGGCGTCGGCGGCTATGCCTATGGCCCCGAACGGAAAGCCGAGCTGCTGGCACGGGAGCGTAAACGCCGCGGTTAGCCAAATCTAAAGCCTTGCCGCCTACCCCGACCGGGCAGGATCGACGAGGAATGGCATGAGCAGCGCGTTCGGACGGCGTAGCGGTATCGGTGGCGGACAAGCGGCGCGGCCCGCCTTCGGCGTGGCGCGACCGATGCACGGTGGCGGTCCTGCACCGCGCGACGAGGCTGGCGCGGCGGTCGCCGAGATCCCCTCGATCCTGACCGAGGTCGATCCGCTCGGCACGCCGGCCGGGCAGATGGACGCGATGCAGCGCCTCGCCGACCGCCAGGCCCAGTCCGGCGAGGCGGGGTCGAGCCGGGTCGAGGGATTCGAGGCCTCCGTCCACAAGATCAAGGAGCAGGTCCTCCCCCGCCTGCTGGAGCGCGTCGACCCCGAAGCGGCGGCAACGCTGGGCAAGGACGAGCTGGCCGAGGAATTCCGGCCGATCATCGGCGAGGTGCTCGCCGAGCTGAAGCTGACGCTCAACCGGCGCGAACAGTTCGCGCTCGAGAAGGTGCTGGTCGACGAGCTGCTGGGCCTCGGACCGCTCGAGGAGCTGCTGGCCGATCCGGCGATCAGCGACATCATGGTCAACGGCCCCGAACAGACCTATGTCGAGCGCAAGGGCAAGCTGGAGATCGCGCCGATCCAGTTCCGCGACGAGGAGCATCTGTTCCAGATCGCGCAGCGGATCGTGAATTCCGTTGGTCGCCGCGTCGACCAGACCACGCCGCTCGCCGACGCCCGGTTGAAGGACGGCAGCCGCGTCAACGTCATCGTGCCGCCGCTCTCGCTGCGCGGCACCGCCATCTCGATCCGTAAATTCTCCGCCAAGCCGATCACGCTCGACATGATGGCGGGCTTCGGCAGTATGTCGCCGAAGATGGCGACCGCGCTGAAGATCGCGGGCGCGAGCCGGTTCAACGTCGTCATCTCGGGCGGTACCGGCTCGGGCAAGACGACGATGCTCAACGCCCTGTCGAAGATGATCGACCCCGGCGAGCGCGTGCTGACGATCGAGGACGCGGCCGAGCTTCGCTTGCAGCAGCCGCACTGGCTGCCGCTGGAAACCCGCCCCGCCAATCTGGAGGGTCAGGGCGAGATCAGCATCCGCGACCTCGTCAAGAACGCGCTGCGTATGCGGCCGGACCGGATCATCCTGGGCGAGATCCGCGGCAGCGAGTGTTTCGACATGCTCGCCGCGATGAACACCGGCCACGACGGATCGATGTGCACCCTCCACTCCAACAGCCCACGCGAGGCGCTGGCGCGTATGGAGAACATGGTGATGATGTCGGACATCAAGGTGCCCAAGGAGGCGATCAGCCGCCAGATCGCCGACTCGGTCGACATGATCATCCAAGTCAAGCGCCTGCGCGACGGCAGCCGCCGCGTCACCAACGTCACCGAGGTGATCGGCATGGAAGGGCCGGTGATCGTGACGCAGGAACTGTTCAAGTTCGAGTATCTGGACGAGAGCGCCGACGGCAAGATCGTGGGCGAATACCGGTCGATGGGCCTCCGGCCCTACACGCTGGACAAGGCCAAGCAGTTCGGGTTCGACCAGGCCTATCTGGAGGCGTGCCTGTAGGGGTCGCCGGCTGACGGTAGGGCCGTCGCCCCGACGCAGGCCGGGGCGACGAAAGGGATCATCCGATCCCCGGCGCCATGCGGCGCAGCGCGTCGCGGAGCAGGCCGGCGATCTCTGCGGCAAACTCGGCCCGGGGGTGGACCTCGCCATCGGCCATCCGGGCCGCCAGCGTGGACGAGAACGGCCCGTAATAATCGTACAGGCTGAAGAAGGCGATGCCGGCCTTCGCGGCGACGCCCGCCGCCGCGTCGCGCATCGCGACGACGTTGCGGTTATAGTCGCCGGCGGCAGGCGGCGGAAAGACGAGAAGGACGTCGCCCGAGGCTTTCGCCGCCTCCACGATCGACGCCAGGCCAGTGGCATAGTCGGTCGCCGCGACCGCCGCCGCCATATCGTTGAGGCCCAGCATCACGATGGTCAGGTCGGGCGCGTCGAAGACCAGTGCCTCGCGGTTGCTCCAGCCGCTCCCCGTCGCCGCCTGCTGCGCGGTGCGGGCGCCGAGCGCGGCATGGACGCTCATGTCGAGCGCGGCCGCGCCCGCCGCATAGGCAGCGACCGAGCGCAGCGCGCCATGGCCCTGCGCGCCGGTGATGGTCAGCGTGTGGCTGCCGCTATCCGCTGCCTTCAGGACATGACGGACGAACCCGCTGTCCGCCTTGGTCACCAGCGTCGCCGCGCCGCCGGCGGGCGGCTTGCCGTCGATCGCGAAGCCATAGGTCTCGTCGTTCGACTGGTAGACCACCACTTCGAAACTATCGACATTCCCTTCCGGCGTGAACTGCCAGCCGCTGCTGTGCGGCGCCCAGAAACCGCCCCCCGCCAGCGCCGGCGCGTCGATCACCCGCCAGCCATCGGCCGGGAAGACGATGCGCGGGTCGTAGGCGGCGACCGACAGGCCGGTCAGCTTGGCGATGGCGTGGTCGGCGACCACCGCGCCGTCGAGCGTGCGCGTGCCGCCCTGGCTCAATAGCGTCGCGAGCACGGCCGGGATGCGCTTCGCCCGCGCGCCGGTGAGATAATGCGGATCGGCGCTGGTGCCGGCGCCCTGGCCGACCGTGACGCTATCGCCCTTCCAGACGATCCGTCCGCGTCCGGTACCCGCCCGGACGCGAGCCACCGCCGCCCGCAGCGCGGCGTTGGTCGCGCCATTGGCCGCGAAGCCGGGGAGCGGCGCAGGATCGTCGTTCAGGATCGTACCGGTCGCGCTGACCGCGCTGCCGCCGGCATAGCCCGGCGGAGGCACGATCGCGACGGTGAAGCTCTCGTCGGGCTCATATTGCGTGTCGCCCGCGACCTCGACCGTGAAGCTGCCGCTCGCCGCGCCGTCCGCCAGCGCCACCGTGCCGCCCTTGGGATAGGAGCTGCCGGCAAAATCGTCGGCGCTGGTCTGCCCGGCGGCAAAGGTCCAGGCGACCCCGACCGCGCCGCTGCTGGCCGAGCGGGTCACGGTATAGGTGAAGGCGCGGGTGCCGCTGTCCCCCTCCGGCAGCGACAACGCCGCCGAGAGCGAAACGGTCGGTTTCGCGATGGCCGGCGGGACGCCGGTCGACGGCGCTTGCGACACGGCGAAGCTGCGGCGACCGGTCGCGTCGGTGCGGACCGCGAGGTGGGTCGCCCAGACGCTCGTGGCGCTGTCGGCGAGCGGCGCCACGCCCTCGGCCGAGGTGACGACGACGAGCCGGCCGGCGGCAATCACGTCGCGGCCCGTCGGCAGGCGTTCGGCCAGTTCGACGGTCAGCGACTGACCGTACAGCGCCTCCGACAGGGTCCCGTCGCGCGCGAAGCGGACCAGCGTGCCGTCCGCAGCGCTGGTCGCGACGCCGTCGATGGCGGTCACGACCTGCCGCTCGTCGTCGTGAAAGGACAGGACGAAGCCGCGTTTGGCGAGCGGCTCCCGCGTACCGTCGGCGGCGAACGGCACCAAGTCGAGGATGAAGGGCTCGCCCGCGGCAAGGGTGAAGGAGGACAGGTCCTCGGCAAGGATCAGCATATCCGGCAACTCCGGTGAAGGGTGGGATCAGCCGCCGGCGGCGGCACGGTAGGCGTCGGCGGCCGCGGCGGCGCGCTCGATCGCAGCAGCGCGGTCGGCGAACCCGGTCGCGGCGCGGGCGGCGGCGAGCGTCAGTTCGACCAGATCGGCAAGCGCCCGCACGCGGGCGGCCCGGTCGGGCGGGAGGAAGGGCGCGAAGAGCAGCGCCGTCCGGTGTACGGCCGCGTAGCGCGCCTGTACCGCCGCCAGCGTCGCCTCGGCCCGCGACACCCGGTCGCCCGCACAGCCCGTCGCCAGCAGCGCCAGCGCCGCGGCGAAGCGCAGGCTCATTGCGGCCGTCCAGGATCGGACGGAGGTACCTGCCGGAACATCAGGCCGCCGATCGTGCCCAGCAGCGTGACCAGCCCGGTCGTCACCTTGTCGGACGTCGCGATCAGCGCCTCGGGCAGCGACTTGCCGAGGATGCCGCTGACGACGATGGGCGCCAGCGCGACGATCAGCGTCGCTGCGACCACCGACAGGAAGGCGCGATAGCTCAAACGCGGATCGGGGCTCATAGGCGTGCCTCCCCGCCGATCCGGTTGGCGAGCCAGCCATAGAGGAACGCCTCGTTCGCCGGCCGCCGCTCGGCGAGGGCGAGATAGCGTTCGCCCTGCAACGCCTCGATCGCCTTGAGCAGCACCGCCTCGCCGCCCGGTGCGCGCACCGCCAGAAAGGCGTCGAGCGCGGCCAGCGTCGCCGGCCCGATCCGCCCGTCCACCGCGACGTCGACATAATCGGCGCGGTTGCGGTTGAGCGCGTTGAGGGCCCGCTGGAGAAAGGTGATGGCGACCGGCGGTCCCATGTTGACCCCGGTGTCGAACAGCTCGGCCGCGATCCGCGGGGCGCGGTCGGCGACATAGTCCAGTCGCGGCCGCAGCCAGTAGATGCGGCGATAGATCGCCTTCGCCTCCTCGCGCGGCAGCGCGCGCATCGGCCCCTGCCATCCCTGCGCCCGCGCCACCGGCTCGCTCACGCCCCAGCGCGTCGCGCCGCCCCGGTCGGCCGGGTTCCGGGCGTAACCGCCCTCCCGCGCGATCACCGCATCGATCAGCCCGTCAACATCCATGGTCCCTGCCCTCCATCGTTGTTGGAAGGCGGCCCGGCTAACCGATTCGCCGGCGTGTAGGACAGACAAATGTTCGCTAAATGTTCCACGTGAAACATTGCTGATGCGGGCCCGGCTTCTCGGTCGTCCCGGCGCAAGGCCGTGATCTGGCGATCGGGAGCGCGCGGGTGGCCAGAGACCCCAGCCTGTGCTGCGACGACGAACGTAGCGAGGGCGGCATCGGGCAGCGCGGCCGCAGCAGCGGGAGGGCGCACACGGCCCCTCGCTTTTCCGCCCCAATCCGAACATGATCCCGCTTTAGGTCGCCTGCCCTGCCCTTTCGGACCCGTACAGCCCCTTGAACATCGCCTTCGTCTACATCGCCGAAGCCTATCAGGTGTATCACGGTGCGGCGATCGCGCTCGAACTCGCGCGCCGGCCCGGGGTGCAGGTCACGTCCTTCTACAACGAGCCCGAGACGGTCCATCACCTGGAGCGGGTACGTGCGGCCTGGGGGGCGCCGGCGGGCGACTATCGCCGGCTGCATCGCTCGCCGCTGACCCGCGGACTGCAACGGCTGCGGCGGCTCGGCATGTTCAAGGACAATGTGCTGCGCGACAATCGCCGCACGCTCGACGGCTTCGACGCGATCTTCGCGGTCGAGAACACGGTGGCCGCGGTACGGCGGCTGGGGGTGCGCCGGCCCAGGCTGATCTACAGCCCGCACGGCTTCGGCGACCGGGCGCGAGGCTTCATCCCGCGCATCGCGACCTTCGACTTCGTGCTCGTCGCCGGGCGCAAGACCGAGGCGCGGATGCTGCGCGAGGGGCTGATCCGGCCGGGCGACTATGCACTGACGGGCTCGGTCAAACTGGAGACGGGCGAGAAGCTGCGCGATGCGGACCCGGTGCGGCTGTCCGGCAGCGGCCCGACCGTGCTCTACAATCCCCACAAGGAGCCGAAGCTGACGAGCTGGTATCGCTTCGTCGAGCCGCTGCTGGCGGGGTTCGCGGCGGAACCGGCGCGCAACCTGATCGTCGCGCCGCATGTGAAGCTGTTTCGCCGCCGCACGCCCGAATATCGCGCCCGCTGGGAGGCGCGCAGCACGGCCAATGTGCTGGTCGATACCGGCTCGGATCGAGCGGTCGATACCAGCTATGTCGCCGCGGCCGACATCTATGTCGGCGACGTCAGCAGCCAGGTCTATGAATTCCTCGCCACTCCGCGCCCCTGCGTCTTCCTCAACGCGCACGGGATCGACTGGCGCGACGACCCGAGCTTCGCGCACTGGCACCTGGGCGACGTGGTGGACGATCCGGCCCGGCTGATGGAGACGATCCGCGCGGCGCCGCGTCGGCATCATCTCTATGCCGAGCGTCAGGCGGCGCTGGCCGCCGCGTCGCTGGGGGATCATCGCGATGCCGCGGCGCGGGCGGCGGACGCTATCATGGGGTTTCTGGCGCGTGGGTGACCCTTCACCGTCTCCGCCCCCGCCGGCGGGAGGATCGGATCGGTCCCCGATCAGGCGCGTCGGCTTCCTCTACAATCACGATCAGGTGCATCAGGTCGCGCACAGCCTGCCGATCGCGCTGGCGCTGATCGAGGCCGGAGGACCGGTGCAGCCCGTGCTCGCCGCGACCACGCCGGCGCTCGCCGCCGAGATCCGGCGGCTGGGGGCGCTGATGGGGCATGACCGGCTGGAGATCGTGTCGCTGGGCGTGGACTCGGCGCTCGGCCGCGGTTTGGAGCGGGCGCTGGGCGCATTGGTGCCGGCGCGCAAGCTGCTCGTCTATCGCGACCATCTGGACTTCTTCCGCGGGCTCGAGGCCTTGGTGGTGAGCGAGCGTACCTCACTGATCCTCAAGACGCGCTACGGCCTTTCCCTCCCGATCATCCTCGCCGATCACGGCGCGGGCGACCGCGCGATCGGATTCAATGCCGTGACCGCCAGATTCGACCATGTCCTCGCGGCAGGACCCAAGATCCGCGACCGGCTGATCGCCGACGCCGGGGTCGCACCCGAGCGGATCAGCATCACCGGCTATCCCAAGTTCGACCTGTTCCCGCCCCGCGCCGCGCGGCTGCCGATGCAGGCGAACGGCCGCCCGACCATCCTCTACAACCCGCACGTCTCGCCGCATCTGTCCTCCTGGTATGCGCAGGGGCGCCAGGTGCTCGATTGGTTCCTGCGACAGGACCGCTACAATGTGATCTTCGCGCCGCATGTCATGCTGTTCCACCGCCGGATCGCGATCAGCATCGATCGCCTGCGCATCGACCGGCCGGGCCGGATCGATCCGGCGCTGCTCGCCGCGCCGCACATCCATGCCGACCTGGGCAGCACCGCCTCGACCGACATGACCTATGTCGAGGCGGCGGACCTGTATCTGGGCGATGTCAGCAGCCAGGTATACGAGTTTCTGCGCACGCCCCGCCCCTGCCTGTTCCTCGACGTCCACCGCACCGACTGGCAGGGCGATCCCGATTACGCGCACTGGCAGGCGGGCGACGTGATCGCCCGCGCCGCAGACCTGCCCGCCGCGCTCGACGTCGCCTGGGCGCGCCATGCCGACCGCTATGCGGCCGTGCAGCGCGACCTGTTCGGCCGCACCTTCAGCATCACCGGGGAGCCCGCCGGCCGTCGCGCCGCACGGGTTCTGACGAGCCTTGTTCTGGATCATTGAGCGCGTGGACTTCCCGCCCCATAACGGACCTTCGATGCTTCCCCCGCCCGCTTCGGTCCCGCCGGCCACCGGCACGCCCGCCACCGGCACCTTCGCCGAGATGCGGCGCGCGGTGGCGCGCAATCTCGGCTGGCTGCTCGCGAGCCGCGGGGTGATCGCGGTGCTGTCGCTCTTCTATCTCGGCATCGCCACCCGCTCGCTGGGCGTCGCGGGGTTCGGCCGCTTCGCGCTGATCATCGGCGCGGCACAGACGCTGGCGGCGCTCGTCACCTTCCAGAGCTGGCAGATCATCGTCCAATACGGCACCGCGCCGCTGGCCGCCGACGACCAGCCCGCGCTCGCCCGGCTGTTCCGCGGCACCGCGCTGCTCGATCTGGGCAGCGCGATCGTCGGCGCGATCCTGGCGTGGATCATCCTGGAAGCGTGCGGCGAGATGATGGGGATCGGCGCGACGCTGAAGCGCGCGACGCTGATCTTCGCGGTCGTGCAGCTGCTCACGATCCGATCGACCCCGCTCGGCATCCTGCGCCTGCGCGACAAATTCTCGCTCGGCGCCATCGCGGACAGCGTCGCGCCGGTGACGCGCTTCGTCGGCGCGGTCCTCGTCGCCCTGATCCATCCGACCGTACAGGGCTTTCTGGTCGCCTGGGGTGCGGCGGAGGTGCTGACCGCGGTGACCTATTGGGCGTTCGTCGCGCGCGACGGCGATCTCGCGCTGATGCGCCGCGGTGCCGGGAGCCGGCATCTGGGACGCGAGCATCCCGGCCTCGTCCGCTTCGCTTTGTCGACCAATGCCAGCGCGACGCTCGGCCTGTCGAGCAAGCAGGTGCCGCTCCTGATGGTCGGCGCGGGTGCGGGCCTGGCGGCGGCGGGCGCCTTCCGCCTCGCCTCGCAGCTGGCCCAGGCGCTCGCCAAGCTGTCGCAGATGGTCAGCCGCGCCGCCTTTCCGGAGATGGTCCGGACCGTCCGCACCGCAGAGCCCGCCGCGCTCGGCAAGCTGCTCGGCCGGCTCTTCCTCGCCTCGGCCGCGGCGGCGCTGGCGATCATGCTGGTGGTGCTGCTGATCGGCAAGCCGGTGTTGAGCCTGGTCGGCGGGAAGGACTTTCGCGGCGCCTGGCCGATCCTTTTGTGGCTGGCGCTGGCCGGTTGCCTCGATTTCGCCACCGTCGCGGTCGATACGGTGATGACCGCACTGCAACGGGCGGGCACCGTCTTCGCGATTCGCGCGGCGGGTGTCGTGCTGATGGTCGGTTCCGCCCTGCTGCTGATCCCGCGGCTGGGCGCGACCGGCGTCGCGATCGGCGTCGCCGCCGGCTCGGCGGGGGTAGTGCTGCTGATGGCCGCGGCTGCGATCCGGCTGGCCCGTCAGCGCTGACCGGTCTCCGCGCAGACGGAGAAGGCGCCGGCGATCGGGACCCATGGTTTCCGGCCGGCGTTCATTCGAGGTGAACGTCATGACCCGCACCCTGTTCCTTGTTCCTCTCGCGATGCTGGCTGCCGCCGGCCCCGCCGCAGCGCAGCAATGCGCGGGTACGCCGGGCAACGGCGCGGTCCGGCTGAACGTGGAGGCCACCGATCTCCACAACGCCCAGGGCGAGGTCGCCTTCACCGTCTATCCCGACGATCGCCGCCGCTGGCTCGCCAAGGGCGCCAAGCTGCTGCGCATCCGCGTGCCGGCGCGGCTGCCGGTGACCACCGGATGCTTCTGGCTGCCGCCCGGCCATTATGCGATCGCGCAATATCACGACGAGAATGCCGATCACGATTTCAACCGGACCTTGTGGATGCCCAAGGAAGGCTATGGCTTCTCGAACGACGCGCCCACCAAGATCGGACTACCGAGCTTTGCGGCGGCCCGTTTCCCCCTGCCCGCCGGCGGCAGCACGGTGCGCATGAAGATGCGGTACGGCCGCTGATGATTTCGGGACGAGAACAAATAACTGGCCCCGTGCGTCCGATGAAGTTAGCGCTACGTCATGCCGCCGCTGCTGCCCGCTAACTGCCTGTCCTTCGTCGGCGTCGAAGCCGATGTCGGCACGCGGCTGAAGCCCGCGCCGGCCTTCGTCGCGCCGGACGGGCTGACGATCGGCATCGTCTGCAATCCACGCGCGCACCGCAACCACGGCGCTGCCTATGCCGCCGGCACTCCGGGTGCCGACCGGGTGATCGTGACGGCGCCGCGCACGATGGAAGACCTGGCGGAGGTTCTGACCGACTTCGCGGCGCGCGGCATCGACCTGCTGGTGATCGATGGCGGCGACGGCACGGTGCGCGACGTGCTGACCGCGGCCGGCGACCTGTGGCGCGGCGCATGGCCGGCGATCGCGGTCATCCCGTCGGGCAAGACCAACGCGCTGGCGATCGACCTCGGCCTCCCGACTGGCTGGTCGCTCGCGGATGCGGTGGCGGCGGTCGCGAACGGACGGCTGGAGACCCGCCGCCCAATCGAGGTGCAGGCCGTGGGCGAAGCGATGCCGATGCGTGGCTTCCTGCTGGGCGCCGGCGCCTTCGTGAAGGCGACGGCGCTGGCGCAACACACCCATCGCTGGGGCGCGTTCAACACCATCGCGGTCGGGCTGGCGCTTGCCTGGGCGATCACGCTGACGCTGTTCGGCAGCCGGCGCAACAGCTGGCGCGCCGGCGAGGCGATGGACCTGCGCCTCTTCGCCTCCCCGGTCGAGCGGGCGCCCCTCTACATGCTGCTCGCCTCGACGCTGCAGCGGATGCCTGCCGGCCTCAAGCCCTTCGGCCGGGTACGCGAGGGCCTGAAGCTGATGGCGGTCGATGCACCGCCGCGCTGGATGTCCCTGGCGGTGCCCGCGATCCTGAGCGGATCCGAGGCCGCATGGCTCGAACAGGCAGGCTATCGCCGCCGCGACGTCGCAGGCTTCGAGGTGGCGCCGGAGACGGGATATATCCTCGACGGCGAGCTGTTTGCGGGCGGTACGCTCACCGTCGGTCAGGGACCGCTGTTGTGCTTCGTCGTGCCGTGAGCACCGCGCTCGACGCTTTTATCTCCACCGCGCTCGCCGCGCCCGTCCCCGCCGAGGTCCATGGCATCGCCGCGGCCCTGGCGAGCGCCCCCGGCACGGTCGCCGTGCTGTTCTACGGCAGCAACCTGCGCACCGGCTCGCTCGACGGCGTCCTCGACTTCTACGTCCTGACCGAGGGGCCGCGAGAGCGTGGGCTATGGCCGCGCGTCGGCTATCGCGAATTCGCCCGTGCCGGAACGACGCTGCGCGCCAAGATCGCGACGATGCGCCTGGCGACCTTCGCGGCGGCGGCGGGCGGCCTCTCGATCGACACGACGATCTGGACGCGCTTCGTCCAGCCCGCCGCGCTGGTCTGGACGCGCGACGAGGCGGCGAGGACGGCGGTGACGGGCGCGGTGGCGGCGGCGGCGATCACCGCGGCGCGCTTCGCCGCAGTGCTAGGGCCGGAGGCCGGCGAGGCGGCGGACTTCTGGCGCGCGCTGTTCCGCCAGACCTATGCCGCCGAGCTGCGCGTCGAGGCTGCCGGGCGCGAGGAACAGATCCTCCAGCATGGCGCCGGCCGGTATCAGGCGCTGCTGCCGCTGGCGTGGAAGGCGGCGGGGATCGCGTTCACCCGTGAGGGCGAGCGGCTGACGCTGGCGATCGACCCGCAGGAGCGGATGCGCTGGCAGGCGCTATGGGCGCGGCGGCGGCGGCTGGGACGGCCGCTCAACATCGTCCGCCTCGTGCGGGCGGCCTGGACGTTCGAGGGTGCGGGCGCCTATGGCGCGTGGAAGGTGGAGCGGCATACCGGCGTGCGCGTGCCGCTGACCGCCTTCCGCGAGCGCCACCCGATCCTCGCCGCGCCCGGCGTGCTGCTGCGGGTGTGGCGCGAGCGGCGGCGATGAGCGCGGCGCTGATCCTCGCCGGGTCGCGGTCGGGCGCGGTCGATCCGGTGGCCACCTATGCCGGGGTGGCGCACAAGGCATTGATCGTGCTGGGCGGCGAGACCCTGCTCGCGCGGGTTGCGGGCGCACTGGACGCGGCCGGACTGTCCCCGATCGCGGTCTCTGCCGATCACCCCGCGGTGGTCGCCGAGGCGGAGCGGCTGGGGCTGACCGTGCTGCCGCCCGAAGCTGGACCCAGCGCCAGCGTAGGCGCGGCTCTGGCAGCGCTCGGTACGCCGCTGCTCGTCACGACGGCCGACCACGCGCTGCTCGAGGCCGAATGGGTCCGCCGTTTCCGGGCGGATGCGCCGACGGGAGCGGATGTCGCGGTGCTGCTCGCCCGGCGCGATGTGGTGGAGGCGGCGGCGCCGGCGACCCGGCGGACGTGGCTGCGCTTCGCCGATGGGGATTGGTCCGGATGCAACCTGTTCCTGCTCGCGACCCCGGCCGCGGCGGGCGCGATCGGGCTGTGGCAGGCGGTGGAGGCCGATCGGAAGCGACCGTGGCGGATCGTGCGACGGCTGGGGCCGGGATTGCTGCTGCGCTATCTGCTGGGCCGGCTGACGCTCGGCGAGGCGCTGGCGCATCTCGGCGCGCGGGCGGGATTGCGGGCGGCGGCGGTCGCGTCGCCCTTCGGGCTGGCGGCGGTGGACGTGGACAAGCCGGCCGATCTGGATCTCGTACGGACGTTGACGAGCTGACGATCCCTCGCCTTCTTCGTCACCCCGGCGAAACGCGTGGCCGAGTGGCGCGATAGCACCTAAGAAGGCGTCACGCCCGATCACTCCTGACTTTCCAACTGGGCCCCGGCCTTCGCCGGGGTGACAGTATGAGGATCCGAGGGACGCTCAGTTCGGCCCCATGCCGCTCGGCATCAGTGGCGGTGTTCCTGCCGCAACCGGTAGCGTCCATCCGCAAAGCCGGTGAACAGGCCGGAGATCGCCGGATGATCGACAGGCTCGTCGCTGTCGTCCGCGATCAGGTTCTGCTGGCTGACATAGGCGACATAGCTCGATTCGATATTCTCGGCGAGCAGGTGGTAGAAGGGCTGATCGCGGCGCGGACGGATCGATTCCGGAATGGCCTCATACCATTCTTCGGTATTCGAGAAGACGGGATCGATATCGAACACGACACCGCGAAAGTCGAACATCCGGTGCCGCACGACATCGCCGATGGTGAAGCGCGCATGGGCGATCGGCGGCGCCACCACGGGCGCAGCCGCCACGCGATCGGCCGCCGCGGTCTCGGCGGCGGGGGTGGAAGCGGAGGATTCGGGCATGGCCTGTATTTAGGCACAGGAACCGTAACGAACAAGCGCGCGGGCGCTTGTGCTGCGCCAAGCCTTGCGTTACAGGCCCGCCCTCGACCGGCAGGCGGGCCTTTTCACGGCTCTCCAGTCCTTCTGCGGAGAGGTGGCAGAGTGGTCGATTGTACCGCACTCGAAATGCGGCGTGCCTTCACGGGCACCGTGGGTTCGAATCCCACCCTCTCCGCCATTTCCTCCGTCCGCATCGTCCCGCCCGTCAGGCCATGACGGCCAGTCGCTGGCCGGCGCGGATCTCCTGCCCCTCGGCCAGATCGGGGTGCAGCGACCAGCCTGCGGGGATGAAGACGATGATGGTCGAGCCATGCTCGAACCAGCCCAGCTCCTCGCCCTTCGCCACCGCCGCGTCGCACGCCACGCGCCGGCCCGAGCCGAGGTCGCGCAGCGTTGCCGCCGGATCGATCGCATGGAGACGGATGCTCGCGACGAGGATCGCGGCGACCGGCACGAGCAGCAGCGGCGCGCCCGCAGGAGTGCGCGCCTCGATCACCGCGCGCTCGTTGCGGCAGAACAGCCGCTCCACGCGCTTGAGCGCGATCGGATTGACGTTCCAGCAGTCGCCCGACCAATAGGTCACCCCCTCCACCGTCAGGTCGCAGGGCGCGTGGAAGCGATGGTACATGCCCGCCGTCAGCCGCAGCGTCACGAAGCTGCCATCGGCGAAGCGTGACGCGACCGCGGGATCGGGGATCAGTTCGTCGAGCCGGTAGGGATAGCCCTTGACCTGCCACGCCGCGCCGTCCGCCACCCGGCCATGCGCGCCGACCACCGCGTCGCACGGACTGGCGAGCAGCGCCGGATCGGGGTCGAACACCCGCGCCCCCGGCCTGAGCGCGCGGGTGAAGCCCTCGCGCAACGAGCGAAACCGGGTCGCGACCGAATCCGACAGGTCGACCCCCGCGAAGAAGCGCCAGGCAGCGATGGCGGGCTGCGCGACGAGCGGATGCTCGACCCGCGCCAGCCGCCCGACCATCTGCGTCGCCCAGCGCCGCGGCAGGCGGTTGGTGACGAGGAAGTTGAGGTCCTCCTGCAGGAACAGGCGGACAAAGGCGTTGGTCTTTGCAGGCTTGGCAGCTGTCATAGCGGTGTCACCACATTGAGGTGGAAGGCGGCATGAACCCGATCGTCCTCGGCGTCGCCGCCGTCTCCGCCGGAACCCTGGCCCTGACCAAGGGGCGTCGCCGCCTCGCTCTGTCGCGGGCGAAACATCCCTCGCTCGGCGGCCATGTCCGCATGGCCAAGCGGATCGCCGGGCAGATCCCCTATTTCAGCCATGACGAGGCCCGCTTCTTCGCCGCCGACGGCGCAGACGAGAGCGTCGCGGCGCGGCGACGGGCGGGCTTCGAGCGGCTGGGCACGCTCTACGCCGAGCGGTTCGCGCAGACGCTGGCGCTGACTCGCGAAGCGCGGGCCGGACTGTCGGACCTGCAATTCACCGGGGCCTATCGCGTCCCCTTCCCGTTCAGCGCGCGGGTGCGCGAGACGCTGGGGACCGGCGCCTTCCTGATCCGGTCCGAGGGGCCGTGGGTGGAGGATCTGGACGGCAACCGGCTGATCGACCTGACCGGTTCCTACGGCGTCAATCTGTTCGGCTACGACTTCTACAAGGACACGATCGCGGCGGGCGCGCAAATGGTCGAGGGGCTGGGGCCGGTGCTGGGCGTCTACCATCCGGTCGTGGCCGACAATATCCGTCGGCTCACCGCTCTGTCCGGGATGGACGAGCTGTCCTTCCACATGTCCGGCACCGAGGCGGTGATGCAGGCGGTGCGGCTTGCCCGCTACCATACCGGGCGCGCGCGGATCGTCCGCTTCGCCGGCGCCTATCACGGCTGGTGGGGCGAGGTGCAGCCGGGGATCGGCAACCCGGTGCCCGCCGACCGCACGCTGACCCTGGCCGAGCTCTCCGACCGGACGCTCAAGGTATTGGCGACGCGCGAGGATATCGCCTGCGTGCTGGTCAATCCGTTGCAGGCGCTGCATCCCAACCGCGCCGCGCCCTCGGACGGACAGCTGACCGATAGCGGCCGCAGCGCCGGAACGGACCTCGCCGCCTATCGCGACTGGCTGCACCGGCTGGCCGAGACCTGCCGGACCAACGGCATCGTCCTGATCTTCGACGAGGTGTTCGTCGGCTTCCGCCTCGCGCCGGGCGGGGCGGCGGAATATTTCGGGGTACGCCCCGACCTCGTCACCTATGGCAAGACGCTGGGCGGCGGGCTGCCGGTCGGGGTGCTGGCAGGCAAGGCGGCGCTGATGAAGCGGTTCCGGGATGACCGCCCGGCCGACATCTGCTTCGCGCGCGGCACCTTCAACGCGCATCCCTATGTCATGGGAGCGATGAACGCCTTCCTCCAGCGGCTGGAGACGCCGGAGGTCCGCGCACTGTACGACGGGCTGGACGCGCGATGGGACGCGCGGGCGGCGCGGTTCAACGCCGCGCTGGCCGAGGCCGAGGTGCCGGTGCGCGCCGCGCATCTCCAGTCGATCTGGACGATCACCTATACGCGGCCGGCGGCCTATAACTGGATGCTGCAATATTACCTCCGCGCCGAGGGGCTGGCGCTGAGCTGGGTCGGCACCGGGCGGCTGATCTTCTCGCTCGACATCGACGATGCGCTGTTCGCGGAGATCGTCCGCCGCTTCGCCGCGGCGGCCCAGGCGATGCAGGCGGACGGCTGGTGGGACACGCCGGCGGGCGTGACCGACAAGCAGCTGCGCCGCGCGGTGCTGAAGCAGGCGGTGCGGGTGCGGCTGGGGCGGGGGTGACAGGAGGGTAGCGTTTCGATCCGATCCTCCGTCATGCCGGGCTCGTCCCGGCATCCACCGCGCCGCGTAAGCAACGGCCTCGGCGCTTGCGGGAGCGTGGATACCGGAACGCGTCCGGGATGAGGGGCCTGAGCGACGGCGTCCTGTCCAGTCGCGATTCCAGTGCGCCATGCGCGGTCGGGGATCAATCTCGCGCGAAGGCGCGAAGGCGCGAGGAGGATTGTTCGCGCGGAGGCGCGGAGGCGCGGAGAGGATTCGCCGGGGGCGGTCGTCGCCCTGTTAATCGCGGCGGGGGAGAGGCGCGCGGCCTTCATCTTTGCGTCCTCTGCGCCTCTGCGCGATTTTTGAAGGACCGCTGCGCGGTCTATGGCTTCCCTGGGGCGCGGGCTGTTCTCCGCGTCTCCGCGCGAACATAGTGTCACAGGTGTGGTGCGCCGTGATGGTCCCCAACTGCCCCTCAGCTTCGGTGGTGGACATCGGGAAAAACCAAACTCGCCTTGTTCCCGTCATCCCCGCGCAGGCGGGGATCCAGACGCGCGGCAGCTTTCCGCATCATTCGCAAGCGTCAGAGAATATGGATCCCCGCCTGCGCGGGGATGACGGAAGGACCGTGGAACGGTCCCGTCGCCACCGGCAACAGCTATGGGGAGCGGACGACTCCCCCCGCCCGTCACCCCGCGTGGCGGGTGTCGATGCGTTCGCCCTTGAGCAGACGGATCGGCGCAGCGCGATACAGCTTGAAGTCGCTGAACGGCTCGGTGACGATCTTGGTCGCCCAGACCAGTCCGGTCTCCACGTCGCGGACGAAGAAGAGCTGGGTGGTGCGGAATGCGATGGCAATGACGCCGAGGAACAGCCAGCCGATGCCGACATGCCGCAGATAGGCCTCGAACCCGTCGGGCCGGATCAGCGTGCCGAACAGCGTCGGCTCGATCGCGAGGACGACCGGGATCGCCGCCCAGATGCCCATCAGGATATATTTGCGGAAGAGATTATAGCCGACCTTGATCTCTTCCTTATATTCGTGACTGACGCCGTTCTCGTGATCGAAGCCCTTGGGCTCGAAGAAGAAGTGCCCGGCCTGACGGCTGGTCATGGCGACGCCCCAGGCGAGCAGGCTGGCGACCGCCGGGTCGACGAACAGGATCAGATAGGCGACCAGGAAGGTGCAGGCACTGATGAAGTGCAGGCTCTGGTTGATCAGGCTGTGATGATAGTAGCGGTGATCGTCCCACCGCTGTTCGGCGAGCTGCGCGCGAAAACCCGTCATCGTATCGTCCCTCAGGAAATCTTGGTCTTGGCGAAGCGGACCAGCGAGAAGTGGCCCAGCGGCGGAAGCGGCCGGTGCTCGACCAGCGTCACGTCGTCGCGCGTCGCCGCCCAGTCGGTGTAGCGGCTGAACGGAAAGTCGGTGCGGAAGCCCAGGCGGCTGGTGACGGGCATCAGCAGCCGCTCGATCGCGCCGCGCAGGCCTTCGCCCGCGCCCTCGCGCGTGGCGATCACGATCTCGCCGCCCGGCTTGCACACGCGGACGAACTCGTCGAGCGCGCGCTCGGGGTTGGGCACGGCGGTGACGACATATTGCGCGACCACCACGTCGAAGCTGTTGGCGGCATAGCCCAGCGCCTCGGCATCGCCGACCGCGATCTCCTCGACATTGGACAGGCCCAGCCGCCGCACCCGCTCGCGCGCCTTGCCGAGCATCGGATCGGACAGGTCGATCGCGGTGATCCGGCTGGTACGGGCATATTGCGGCAGCGAGATGCCGGTCCCCACCCCCACCTCGATGATCCGGCCGCCGATCCGGTCCGCCGTCGCCACCGCGGCGCGGCGGCCCTTCCGGAATACGGCACCGAACACCAGGTCGTAGACGGGCGACCAGCGGTCATAGGCGCGGGTCACGCCGGCGGTACTCATCTGCATGGCCACGTTGCACAAGCCTTTTCGAGTGGAACCCCAATGTTGCAGCCATGCATTGCGGAATTACGACAAGACTACGACACCCGCATGTCAGTTCATCGAGTGGTCCGCCCGGTGCAACACAGATGTCACCGGCTCCACATCGAATAGTCGCAATGATCGATTAACAGCCATGGGCAGAGGACGGGCCATGCCGGCCCGCGGGACGGGGAAAGACATGGCGTCGCTGCCTTTATCCTCGCCGGTTGCGCGCAAGCAGCCGGCCGATGCTTCGCGCCGCATCGTCGCGCAATTGCCCAAATGGCTGTTGGAAAGCGACGACGAGGCGTCCGGCCCGGCGGCCAAGCGCAAGCGCTACCGCACCATCTTCGTCTCCGACTCTCATCTCGGCACGGCCGGGTCGAGCGCCGAGCTGCTGCTCGATTTCCTGAAGAAGCACGAGTGCGAGACGCTGTATCTGGTCGGCGACATCGTCGATGGCTGGGCGCTGCGCAAGGGCTGGTACTGGCCGCAGGCGCACAGCGACGTGATCCGTGCCATCCTGAAGATGGCGAAGCACGGCACCCGCGTGATCTACGTCCCCGGCAACCATGACGAGCATTTCCGCGACTATGTCGGGCTGGAGTTCGGCGGGATCGAACTGCTCGATCGCGACATCCACGTCACCGCCGACGGCCGCCGGCTGCTCGTGATCCATGGCGACCAGTTCGACAACGTCGTCCTCTATCACAAGTGGCTCGCCTTCCTGGGCGACGGCGCGTACACGCTGCTGCTGAAGAGCAACCGCTGGGTCAACCGGGTGCGCCGCCTGTTCGGCTATCCCTATTGGTCGCTCGCTGCGCATATGAAGAAGCGCGTCAAGAACGCGGTTGCCTTCATCTCGCGCTTCGAGGAAGTCGTCGCCCATGCCGCCGCGGAAGAGGGCGTCGAGGGCGTGGTGTGCGGGCATATTCATAGCGCCGAGATCCGCCAGTTCGGCGCCATCACCTATTATAATGACGGCGACTGGGTCGAAAGCTGCACCGCGCTGGTCGAGGATTTCGACGGCGCGCTGTCGATCGTCGACTGGGCGGAGCATGCCCGGCTGGAGGCGATGGAGGCGATGGCCGCCGCGCGTCGGGCCAAGCTCGTCGCCGTGCCGACCCCGGCCTGACCCGAGGCCCCGCTCCCATGCGTATCGCGCTCGTGTCCGACGCCTGGACGCCGCAGGTCAACGGCGTGGTCCGCACGCTGACCACCACCCTCGCGCGGCTCGCCGCGCGCGGGCACGACGTGACGACCATCGTCCCGTCCGACTTCCGCACCCTGCCCTGCCCCGGCTATGGCGAAATCCGGCTGGCGCTCGCCCCCGGCCGCGCGGTGGCGCGGCGGCTGGGCGAGGCGATGCCGGACGCGGTGCATATCGCCACCGAAGGGCCGCTGGGCTGGGCGGCGCGGCGCTGGTGCCTCTCCCAGGGCCTGCCCTTTACCACCTCGTTCCACACGCGCTTCGCCGATTATCTGGCGGTGCGCACGCACCTGCCCGCCGAGCTGTTCTGGACGACGCTCGACCGGTTCCACCGCCCGGCCGCACGGGTCTTCGTCGCCACGCCGACGCTGGAAAAGGAGTTGGCCGGGCGCGGCTATGCGCGGCTGCACCGCTGGGGCCGCGGGGTGGACCTGTCGTCCTTCACGCCGGCGGGGGAACGGCATCCGGAGATCGCGGCGATGGCCGGGCCGGTGCTGCTTCATGTCGGCCGCGTCGCGCCGGAGAAGAATATCGAGGCGTTCCTCGCGCTCGACGTGCCAGGCACCAAGGTGGTGGTCGGCGACGGCCCGGCGCGGGCCGGGCTGGAGCAGCGCTACCCGCAGGCGCGCTTCCTGGGGGCTCTGCATGGCCCGCCACTGGCGGCGGCCTATCGCAGCGCCGATGTGCTGGTCTTTCCCAGTCGCACCGACACGTTCGGGCTGGTGATGGCCGAGGCGCTGGCGAGCGGCACGCCCGTCGCCGCCTATCCGGTGGCGGGTCCGGTGGATGTGGTGACCGACGCGGCGATCGGCGCGCTGGACGAGGATCTGGCAGCCGCCGTCACCCGCGCCCTCGCCTGCGACCGGGCCGCCTGCGCGGCGGCGGGGCGGCTGTTCGACTGGGAGCGCTGCACCGACCAGTTCCTCGCGGGTCTGAGCCCGGTGATGGCGGAGCGGCTGGCGGCCTAGAGCTGGATGACCGCACATCGACCCGTTCGTGCTGGGCGACGTCGAAGGACGGGTGAGTCTCGGGCCCTTCGACTGCGCTCAGGGCGAACGGTCAGAAGTGAGTCAACGCCAGATCATCTTGCTCCAGGGGGCCAGCCGGCCCCCGCCTTTGCGGGTCAGGCGAAGCGGCATCAATCAGCCCAGCCGTCACCCCGGCGTTCCCCGGGGTGACGAGAAGAAGACAACTCCCCCGGCTACGGCACCAGCCGCATCCGCCACTTGGCCGGTCCGGGCAGAAACGGCGTCGCCCGGCCGTCTTCCCAATCGCGATGGCCGGCGAGATAATAGGGACTGACGGGATTGCCCGACTGGCCGGACGGCATGTGGAACAGTCCCTCCCCCTCGTGCCCGGGCGAGACGGCGAAGCGCTCGCTGGCGCCGAAGCCGGGCGCCTGCGCCCGCACGACGCCGCTGTCGCCGGGCAGGGCGCGATCGGCGGGATCGGTCAGCCAGCCGAGCCCCGGCACATTGCGGGCGAGCGGATGGCGGACCGCGGCGGGGGATGCCGCGCCCCAGCTGAAGACGTCGAGGCCGCCCGCCTCTTCCACATCGGTCGCCACGCGCAGGAGCGCCGCATCGACGAAGCCGCGCCAGTCGTGCCGGCCCGGCGGCACCAGATGCGCGGGCTGCTCGGTCAGCAGGCGGCGCAGCGCGCCCTCGCTGGCGGGGATCAGGTAATTGGCCTGCCAGCCCGGCGTGCCGCCCATATAGCGGGCATAGGCATCGGCCAGCGCCGCCTGACGGAATGCGGCGATCAGGCGATAGCCGACCGAGCCGGTCTCCGCCCGCCCGTCCCAGGCCGCGACCGGCGCGGCCATTGCGGAGAGACGCGCGTCGCCGGTCCGGGCGCGCAGTTCGGCGAGCAGGCGCTGCTGCCACCAGCGGTTGCGCAGGCTGGTGGTGTCGAGCTGGATGGACAGGAAGTCGCGCGGGGTGAAACGGTCGGCGGCGAACAGCCGCTCGCGGATGCGCAGCGCCCGCGCGCCGGTATCGTATCCTCCGTCACCCAGCCGAGCATAGGCGGCGCCGCCCACGACCCGGGCATTGGCGGTCCAGAGCCGCCCGTCGGCGGGGTCGATGACGGTCGGGATCGCCTGAGGCGGCAGCATGCCGCGCCAGCCCCGCCGCCCGTCCGCCAGGCTGACCGCGTCGCGCCCGTCATAGCCGAAGCGCGCGGGCACCTGCCCCATCACCGTCCAGCCGATATGACCGTCACGATCGCCGACCATCAGGTTCTGCTGGGGCAGCGCGGCGGAATGGGCGATGGCGATGGCCTCGCCGACCGACCGGGCGCGCTCCATCGCGACGAAGGAGGCAAGCTTCACCGCGTCGCGCGCATGCGCGGTCCAGCGCATCGCGATGCGGCGGCCAAAGGCGTCGACAGCGACGATCGGGCCCCAGATCGTCTCCTCGACGGAGACGGTTCGGCACGCCGTCTTGACGCAGAAGGGCTGGGCGACGCGGCGGATCGGCTGGTCGCCACGGGCGGTCCGATACCAGCCGGGCCGGCCGTGTGCGGGCTCCACCACGATCGCATCGGCCGTGTCGATATAGCTGTTGGTGAATCCCCAGGCGATATGCCCGTTGCTGCCCGCGACGACCGTCGGCGTGCCGGGCAGCGTCACCCCGGTGATGTCGAGTGGCCCGCCTTCGCCGCGCACCACGATGCGGGCGCGATACCACATGCCGGGGACGCGGATGCCGAGATGCATGTCGTTGGCGACGAGTGCACCGCCGCTCGAGGAGAGCCGCCCCGCCACCGCCCAGTTGTTGCTGCCCGGCACCGCCGGCTCCGGGCCGGGTGCGGGAACACCCGGTGCGGCCTGCGGGGCGAAGCGTGCCGGCAGCGGCGGCAGGGACAGACGCGAGCCGTCGATCGGCGCGTCGAGCGGGGTCGCGGAGGGGTAGAGAAGATCGGCGAAGGCCCGTCCACCCCGGCGCGCCGCCCGCGCCCGGAAGAGTTCGGTCTTGGGTAGCGACGGCTGGAGGTTGAGGTACATGGCGAAGACGGCGAGCACCGTATCCTCCGCACGCCAGGGCGCGGGCTCGGCGCGGAGCAGCGCATATTCGAAGGGCGTGGCGGACAGATCACCGAGCCCGCGATTGACCCCCGCGACGTAGCGGTCGAGCAACGCCCGCTCCGCCGGCGCCATCCGCGCGACGATGCCGCGGGCGCGGGCGCGGAATCGGTGCGCGAGGACGGCGCGGTCCGCGTAAACGGTCGCCGCGCCGAACAGTTGCGACAGCTCGCCGGCGGCGACACGGCGCAGCCCGTCCATCTCGAAGAAGCGCTCCTGCGCATGAAGATAGCCGAGCGCATAGGCGGCGTCGGCGCGGCTGGCAGCGGTGATGGTGGGGACGCCGGCGGCGTCGCGCGCGATGGCGACGGATGCGGCGAGGCCGGGCGCACGGACCTCTCCCGTCAGCCGCGGGCGTGCGCCATAGAGGTGCCAGGCGAACAGCGCCGCTACCAGCAGCAGCAACGCCGCCCCGAGCCATAGCGCCCAACGCCCGATCCTCGCCATGCCGCCCATCCCCTGTCGTGGCGACGCAGGCTTGCAGGTGGCGGGGTGGAGGGCAAGGGTGTTGGGAGCGTGAAATCTCTTCAACACACCCCGGCCGTCACTTCGGCGAACGCCGGGATCTCCATCGGCTCTGGCCCCGCGCTCCACCCGGAGGCCCCAGCCTGCGCTGGGGCGACGATGAGTGAGGAAAGTTTGTCGCCGCTACGTGCCCCGCGCCGGTCACCCGCCCAGGATGCGCCGGTACAGCGCGATATACGCATCCGCCATCCGTTCGACGCTGAACCGCTCCGCCACGCGCGCGCGGCAGGCGGCGCGGTCGAGCGTGTCGATGCGGGCGATCGCATCGGCCGCCTCGGCCGGCGTATCGATCAGATAGCCGGTCACGCCGTCCTCGATCAGCTCGGCCATCGAGCCCCGGCGGGTGGCGATGACGGGGGTGCCGCAGGCCATGGCCTCGACCACCGAGAGGCCGAACGGCTCGTCGAAGTCGATCAGGTGGAGGAGCGCGCGGGCCTGGCCCAGCGCCCGCAGCCGCGCCGCGCCGCCGACCGGGCCGTGATAGCGGATCGTATCGGAAAGGTGCGGCATCACCTCGCGCTCGTGGTAGCCCCCGTCCTGCACGATGCCATAGAGGTCGAGCCGCCGACCGGCCGCTCGCGCTGCGGCGATGGCATGGCCTGCACCCTTGTCGGGATGGATGCGGCCGAAGAAGAGCAGGTCGTCCGAACCTGCGGGATCGAAGGGGAAATCCTCCAACGGAATGCCGTGGTGGATGGTCGCGGCATAGCGGAGCGCAGGATGCCGGTCGGCCTCGCTGATCGCGACGTAATGGACGCGGTCCTGATAGGGTTCGTACATCGGCAGGATGCGGTCGGACGAGAAGCCGTGAATGGTCGTGACCATCGGCGTCGACACCAGCGGCGCGAAGGCATGGGCGGGGAAATCCGCCTGATTGTGAATGAGGTCGAACCGGTCGGCCTGTGCGAACAGGTGCGAGAGGTGGCGATGTTCCCAGACCTTCGCGTCGACCGAAGGGTCTTCCGAATAGGGTGCGGGCACCACCGCATCCAGCCGCGCGGTGGTGATACTGTCCTGCGTGGCGAAGAGGGTGATGTCGATGCCGCGGGCGACCAAGGCTTCGGTCAACAGGCTCGTGACCAGCTCCCAGGGGCCGTACTGGCGCGGCGGGGTGCGCCACGCGATCGGCGCGAGCATCGCGACCCTCATGCGATCACCAGTCCTTCATTGGGGTAGAGCATCCCCGGCTCTGTCGGTCCGTCCAGCGTCGAGATCAGCACCGTTCCATTCCATGGGATCGTCACCGGGCGGTCGGTGAGGTTGAGGAGGATGCGCAGCCGTTCGTCGCCTTCGCTCCGCTCATAGGCGAGCACGCCAACGGGCGCGTCGAGCAGCGCGAAGTCGCCGATATGGAGCGCCGGATGCGCGCGACGCAGGGCCAGCAACCGGCGGTAGAGGTGCAGCATCGAGAGCGGGTCCGCCTCCTGCGCCGCGACGTTGCGCCTCGGCCAGTCCGGGTTGAGCGGCAGCCATGGCTCGACGGTGCTGAAGCCGGCATGGGGCGAGGCGTCCCATGGCATGGGCGTGCGCGAACGGTCGCGACCGATGCCCTTGCCGGGCTGGCGCAGATCCTGCGGGTCGCGGACGCGATCCCCGGGAATATCGACGCGGCCGATGCCGAGCTCGTCGCCCTGGTAGAGGGTGGGTGTACCGCGCAGCGTCAGCAGCAGCATCGCCGCGACCCGTGCCTGCGCCTCGCCGATGCGCGCGGCGATGCGGGGCGCGTCGTGGCTGCCGATCACCCAATTGGGCCAGCCATGATCGGGGAGCGACGCCTCATAGTCGGCGATCAGGCGGCGCAGAGTCGCGGCGTTCCAGTCATTCTCGATCAGCTGGAAGTTGAAGGGCAGATGGACCTGCGGCCGTTCGGGCGTGCCGTACCAGCGGGCGTGACGATCGTTGGGCAGGAAGATCTCGCCGATCAGCACCCGTTCGCCATAGCCGTCCGCCAGCGCGCGCATCTCGGCGGAGATGGCGTGCGCCTCGGGCTGGTCGGTGGAGTGGCGCTGGATGACGCGGTCGCGCTCGGTGCGGTCGGGCGTCCAGTCCGGATTGGCGGGATTGTCGGGCAGCCCCTCCGCCTTGACGATGTGCCAGAGCACGTCGATGCGAAAGCCGTCGACGCCGCGATCGAACCAGAAGCGCATGACGTCGAGCATCGCCCGCTTCAGCTCCGGGTTGCGCCAGTTGAGGTCCGGCTGTTCCTTGAGGAAGGCGTGGAGATAATATTGGCCGGTCGCCTCGTCCCATTCCCAGGCCGAGCCGCCGAAATCGCTGATCCAGTTGTTGGGCGGGCCACCATCGGGTGCCGGATCGCGCCAGATATACCAGTCGCGCTTCGGATCGTTGCGCGACGACCGGCTCTCGACGAACCAGGGATGCCGGTCGGACGAGTGGTTCGGGACGAAATCGAGGATCAGCTTCAGCCCGCGCGCGTGAACCGCGGCGAGCAGCCGATCGAAGGCGGCCAAGTCCCCGAACAGCGGCTCGATCCCGCAATAATCGGCCACGTCATAGCCGAAATCGGCCATGGGCGAGGGGAAGATCGGCGACAGCCAGATCGCGTCGATGCCGAGCGAGGCGACATGATCCAGCCGCGCCGCGATCCCGGCGATATCGCCGACCCCGTCACCGTCGCTGTCCTGGAAGGAGCGCGGATAGATCTGATAGACGACGCCGCTCTCCCACCAGGGATGATTGCGGCCGGACGCGGTCATGCAGCTTCACCCCCCGGGGACCCGAACTCCTGTGTAACGATGGCGGGCGGCGGTGTATCCGCAGCCGGCCATCGATCGAGGCTCGGCGGCGAAGGCGCCTCCCTCGCGGTCAGGCCACGAGACTCTTCAGCTCGATCGCCCGATCGCCAAGCGCGGCCGGGTCGGGCATCGCCGCTGCCTCCACCAGCTTTCGACCCTGCACATAGTCGCGCACCGCATTGACGCAGTCGAGCGCGATCACCGCGCCATCCTTCAGATAGATCACCGAGAAGGATCGGGTTGCCGGATCGCCGCGCAGCACGGCCTCGTCGTGCCCGGTCGACAGGCCGACCGTCTGCAGCTTGAGATCATACTGGTTCGACCAGAACCAGGGGACCGCGTCGTAATGCGCCGCAACACCGGCGATCGTCTTTGCCGCGACCCCGGCCTGGTCATTGGCGTTCTGGACGGACTCCAGCCGTATCTCCGCACCGTCCGCGAAGCGGTTGGCATGGAGCGCGCAGTCGCCGATTGCGAAGATGTCGGGCAAGGAGGTGCGGCACTGCGCATCGACGCGCACGCCGTTGCCGCCCGCCGCCCCGGCCGCAAGCAGCGGGGCGACCGCGGGCACGATGCCGATCCCGACCAGCACCATGTCGGCGGGGATCAGCGTGCCGTCCGCGAGGCGCACCCCCGTTACCCTGGCCTCGCCTTCGATGCAGGCGACCTGTGCATCGAGCCGCAGGTCGACGCCATGCGCCCGATGCTCCGCCTCGTAGAAGCGCGACAGCGGCTCGCCCGCGACGCGCGCCAGCACCCGCGGCAGGGCCTCGAGCAGGACGACGGACTTGCCGAGCTTGGTGAGGCAGGCGGCGGCCTCCAGCCCGATATAGCCGCCGCCGATCACCGCGACGGTGCGGGTTGCGGGCAGTTCGGCGACGAGCCTGTCGACATCGGCACGGGTGCGAAGCGTATGGACGCCGGCAAGGTCATGCCCGGCACAGGTAAGCCGTCGCGGCGCGCCGCCGGTCGCCCAGATCAGGTGGCGATAGCCGAGCATCGTACCGTCATCGAGGGTGACGCTGTGTCCGGCCGGATCGACGTGGACGACGCGCGCGCCGAGGCGCAGTGCGATACCGCGCTCCTCCCAGAAGCGAGCCGGGCGGATCAGCAGACGTTCGAAAGGCCGGTCGCCCGCCAGATAGTCCTTCGACAAAGGCGGCCGCTCATAGGGAAGCTCGGGCTCGTCGCCGATCATCAGGATCGACCCGGCGAACCCCGCCTGGCGCAACGCGACCGCCGCCTGTGCGCCGCCATGGCCGGCGCCCACCACGATCACGTCGATCCGCTCCATCTCGCCTCTGCCCTTCACTGTCTGTCCGACCCATGGCGGGTCCGGCGGCGGCGGGCAACGGCCGCTATTCGATCACCCACTCCCACAGCGCCGCGTCCGTATCGGGCGAGACGAGGCGCAGATACCGCGCCGATGCGGGATGGCTGATCGCAATCGGCGAGCCTTGCCGTTCGGCCACCGGGGCCAGGGCGCGCCAGACCCTGCCGTCGTCCGACGCCTCGACGCCGAAGCGATAGGCGCGATTGGCGAATTCGGGCCGCACCTCGCTGCGGTGGACCGGCTGACGGCGGCCGAGATCGGCGACGAGCGCGGCACCGCGCCAGAGCGTCGCATAATTGTCGTCGACGGCCGCGTTGCCGCCGGGCGTCGGGCTGGTCCAGCGCAACCCCGCGTGGCGCGCGGGCGCCCAGCCCTGCACCGCGCCGCCGTGCGACGGGGTGACGGTGGCGATGCTGCCGTCGGGGCGAAGCGTCAGCGGATCGACCGCGACCTGGCGCAGTACCGCATCGCCCCCCTGGGGCCAGGGCAGCGCCTGGCGGTGGTAGAGGATGTAGCTGCGATCCTCCGACCGGAACACGGCGTGATGGCCTGGGCTGATGACATCGCGTGAGGCGTCGGTCTGGAGGATCGGGCTGTTCGCCGCCTCCCGGAAGGGGCCGAGCGGGGTATCACCGATCGCATAGCGGACCTTGTACGTGTCCTTGGTGGTGTTCCCGTCGCTATAGGTCAGCGCATAGCGGTCGCCGACGCGGACCATGAAGGGACCCTCGAAATAGTGCGCCGGCGTGACGTCGCGCGGCTCCCCGTCGAAGCTGACCATGTCGGGCTTGAGCCTGACCGCGAAACAATGGCCGTTGACCCAGTTGAGCCCCGACCCCCAGTAGAGATAGGCGCTGCCGTCGCGATCGACGAACGCCTCCGCATCGATCATGTGGTATTGCGGGGCGAAGTCGCGCGCGATCAGCGGCCGTCCGCCATGGGCGTCCCGCCATGGCCCGGCTGGCGACGGCGCGGTGCCGACCCACACCTCGCTGCCGACCGACACGTACATGTACCAGCGGCCGTTCGCGGCCTTGACCACCGAGGGCGCCCAGACCTTCGCACCCCCCGAAGTCGGGCCGGTCGCGGCCTGCTTGGTTGGCCATTCGGGCGTCGAGAAGCGCCAGTCCCGCCCGTTGTCGGACGTCCACAGGCCCAGCCGGTCGTCGCCCCAGGGATCGATCGTCGCGAAGATGTACCAGCGGCCGCCGTCGTGGACGATCGAGGGGTCGGCGAAATAGCCCGGCAGCACCGGATTGCCGCGATGGGGCGCGTCCCATCGCGGCGCGTCTGCCGGGGTCCCGGATCCGCCCGCCTCCGCTGCGCCGGCCAGCAGAAGCAGGAACAGCGGCGAGAGGCGGGCGGGCGTCATCAGCGGATGTCCAGCATCACGACCGACTTGGCGGGCAGCGTGACGGTCAAGGTGCCGCCCGACAGCGCGGCGCCGTTGAACGCGACCGGGCGCACCGCGTCCGGTGCGTCGAAGGTGTTGTGCGCATCCATCGTTGCGGCGGTGATGATCCGGCCGGTCACCGTGCTGCCGGCGACCCCGTCCAGCTTGACGCTGACCGTGGCGGGCTGGTTGGGATCGACATTGGTCAGGCCCATATGGACCGCGCCGTCGGTGCCGCGCACCGCACTGGCGCTGACCGCCTTCAGCACCCACTCGTTCTTGTTGTACCAGCGCGACTGGACGTCGACCGGCAGGACGGTGCCGTCCTGATAGTCCTTGTACAGGTCGAACACCCAATAGGTCGGCGTCTTCACCATGCGCGCGCCGTCGGTCAGCATCATCGCCTGGAGCACGTTGACCATCTGCGCGATGTTGGCCCCGCGCAGGCGGTCGGTGTGGCGGGCGAAGATGTCGAAGTTCAGGCTGGTGACGAGCGCGTCGCGCAGGCTGTTCTGCTGATAGAGGAAGCCGGGGTTGGTGCCGGGCTCGACATCGTACCAGGTCCCCCATTCGTCGACGAGCAGCGCGACCCGCTTGGCCGGATCGTACTTGTCCATGATCCGCGAATGGTCGGTGATGATGCGGTCCATCCGCACCGTCTTGGCGAGCGTGCGCGCCCAGCCATCCTCGTCGAAGCCAGTGGCCGCGCCCTTCTTCGACCATTCATAGGGGACGGTGTAATAATGGACGCCGATGCCGTCGAAGGCGCCGGCGGCGTCGCGCATCATCACCTCGGTCCAGTTATTGTCCTCCGAATTGGCGCCGCTGGCGATCTTCATCACCCGCTGCCCCTCGGGCATCTTGACGAAGGTCGAGTAGCGACGGGTGACGTCGGCGGCATATTCGGGCTTCATGCTGCCGCCGCAGCCCCACAGCTCGTTGCCCAGGCCGAACATCGTCAGCTTCCAGGGCGCCTTGCGGCCGTTCGCCGCGCGCTCCTTCGCCAGGCTCGAACCGGTCGGCGACGTCATGTACTCGACCCATTCGGCCATTTCGTACGGCGGGGCCGAGCCGACATTGCCAGAGACATAGGGTTCGGCGCCGACCAGCTCCGAATAGTTCATGAATTCATGGGTGCCGACCGCATTGTCCTCGGTCACGCCGCCCCAGTTGGTGTTGATCTTGACCTTCCGCTTCGCCTGCGGGCCGATGCCCTCGCGCCAGTGATATTCGTCGGCGAAGCAACCGCCCGGCCAGCGGATCACGGGGGTGCGGATCGCCTTAAGCGCGTCGAGCACGTCCTTGCGATAGCCGTCGACATTGGGGATGCGGCTGCCCTTGCCGACCCAGATGCCGCCATAGACGCCGGTGCCGAGATGCTCGGCGAACTGGCCGAAGATGCGCTTGTTGAACTTCGGGGCGGGCCGGTCGCCATGGACGGTGACGGTCGCACCGCCATCGGTGGCGGCGGCGGGCGCAGCGTCCTGGGCTGTGGCCGGTGCGGCGAGCACCAGCGCCAGGGCGGTCAGGATCGATCGGGTCATGTGTCGCTCTCCGTTACGCGGTCGTTCCGCGCTTTTCAGACTGTGGATGCCGGGGGCGGGATGCGGGATCAGGGGCGCGACGGCATGCGCGCGGGGGCAAGCGTCGCCCCCGTCGTACCGCCAGTCCGTGGTCGAAACCGCCCCCGCATCCCCCGCTCCCTTTCGTTCGCATCGCGTCGATGCCGAAACTTGTATGACAATAACGACAGGCTCGGCGGAGGCAAGGCCCGGCCGTTCGCCGAAAGCCATCCTGAAAGTGGCGTATCGAGGGGCAGCCAAGGGCAATCGCCTCGACGAAACTGGCGACGGGAGCAAACCTCAACCGTAATGTAGGACAAGTTCCGGTTGATGCGGAGTGACCCTAGCTCGTACAGTCCGGTGGCGGGGGGCAGGTCCGGTCCGGCTGGACCGGCGGGACCGTACGGTGGGAGCCTGACGGTTATTTCCCAGGCTTCAGCAACTTGGCGTCACGATCGCGGCAGCAGGGGGATTTCGATCGATGCAAGCTCGGCTCGGAGGGGTGATTCGGCGCAGGCTCCGCCGCTGTCTTGCTGGAATGGCGTCGGTCGGCGCCGCTCTGCTCTCGGCCGGTCCGGGCGCCGCGACGGAGACCGGCGCGGTCACGATCCAGCTTCGGCCCGCGATCGATCGACCGTCCACCCTGTTCGAAGGCTGGGGCACCGCGCTCGCATGGTTCGCGGATGTGACCGGCGGGTGGCCGGATGCGGACCGGACCCGGCTCGCCGACCTTTTCTACGGCCCGGACGGACTGGGCTGGACGATCGCGCGCTACAATATCGGCGGGGGCAACGCGCCCGAAACCCCGCCCTATCTTCGGGTCGGCGGCGCGATCCCCGGCTTCTGGCATCGGCCGGCGCAAGCGACGGGGCGGGACTGGTGGCGGGCCGACGACCCGGGGCTGTGGGACTGGTCGCAGGACCTGCGGCAGCGCTGGTGGCTCGACGCGGTGCGCGACCGGGTCCGCACGCCGATCTTCGAGGCCTTCTCCAACTCCCCGCCCTATTTCATGACCGTCTCCGGCCGGGTCTCCGGGGCCGATAAGGGCCGCGACGACAATCTGCGCCCCGGCTTCGAGCGCCCCTTCGCCGATTATCTGGCGACCGTCGTCGGCGAGCTGGAGCGGCGCCACCGCATCCGCTTCCGCACCCTGTCGCCGGTCAACGAGCCCAACACCGATTACTGGTACGCGGCGAACAAGCAGGAGGGTTCGCACTGGAGCCCGGCGCGGCAGGCGGCGGTGATCGATGCGGTCGATGCGGCGCTCAAGGCACGTGGGATGGCCACGGTCGTCGCCGCGCCGGACGAGACGAACTCGCACCTCTTCGTCGCCGACTGGGCAGGCTGGCCCGCCGCGACGCGGGCGCGGGTCGGCCAGCTCAACGTCCACAGCTATGGCACAGTGCACCAGACCGCGGTCCGCGACATTGCCGCGGCGAGCGGCATCCGCCTGTGGATGAGCGAGAACGATACCCCGCTGGGCGGCGACCCGGAGGATCTCGAGGGAATCGCCTCGCCGCTCGCCTTTGCCGAGCATATCGTCCTCGACCTCAAGCGGCTGGAACCCGCCGCCTGGGTCTTCTGGCAAGCGGTCGAGGATCTGAGCGTGCGCGGCGACAGCAAGGGGAGCAACTGGGGCGTGGTGAAGGCCGATCTGCGGAGCGATCCCGCCGGGCCCCACCGGATCCACGTGACGCGCAAATACTGGGCGATGGCGCAGTTCAGCCGCTACATCCGGCCGGGCTACCGGCTGGTGCCGGTCGACGATCTCGACACGGTCGGCGCGATCGCGCCGGACGGGCGGACGCTGGTGATGGTCCATGTCAATCCGGGCCCGGTCACGCGGCGGCTGGTGCTGCCCGGCGGCTGGAAGGCGGCCGCGGTCGTGACCGACGCGACGCGCGCGGTCGCCTGCACCGACCCCGGCCGGGCTCCGCCGCGCGCGATCGTCACGCTGGTCCTGACCCGGCGGGGCGCGGCGTCCCCCTGCCCCGCCCGCGGCGCTACAGGCTGAGGCGGTAGAGCCCGGCCCCGTGCGGCGGCAGCGTGCGGGCGAAGCGTGGGCCCTCGACGGCCATCGCGTCTCCGCTCCACAGATCGGTTGCGCGACGCACCGGCGGCAGTTCCAGCTGCCGCAGCGGCACCGCGACCGTCAGCGGCTTGTCGGTGGTGTTGAAGAGCGCAAGGTACCGGTCGTCGCTTGCCGCACCCTCCGGTCGCGCGGTCCAGACGCGCAGCCCGTCCTGCACGAAGTGCGGGCGGTTGTCGGTCGAGGACTGGTTGACCGCCAGCACCGCGCGGTTGGTGAGCAGCGCCAGCGTCGGCGCGTCGAGATGGCGCAGGTCGCCGCCCATGATCAGCGGGGAGCGGGCGATCGCCCAGAGCGTCATCAGCGTCCGCTGCTCGTCGGGGTCGAACTTGGTGTCGCGCTGGCCCAGCGCCAGCCGGCCGAGCGGCAGCATGTCCCCATCGGGCCAGCCGCCGGGCCGCCGATGCGGGTTCCAGTTCTCGAGCCGCGTGAACTGCGCCTCCAGCAGAGGCCATTCGTCCCAGAAATCGTCGGAAATACGCCACATCTGGGCATAGCGGCGGACATGCTCGCCGCGCGTCACCGGGGTCTCGCCCGGCGAGAGGCTGAGGACGATCGGCCGCCCGGTGCGCACGATCGCGGCGTGCGCCGCCTCGATTTCCGGCGCATGGGCGTCATAGGGGCGGCTCATATCGTCCATCTTGACGAAATCGACGCCCCATGAGGCGTAGAGCGCGAAGACGCTGTCGTAATAGGCCTGCGCCCCCGGCCTGGTCATGTCGACGCCGTACATGTCCGGATTCCACGGGCAGGTGCTGGTCTGATCGGCGATGTCGCGGGCGCGGTAGCGGGTGCCGAAGACCGGCAGGTTCTTCTCGACCGCCAGCCTGGGGATGCCGCGCATCAGATGGATGCCGAACTTCATTCCCATCGCATGGATGTCGGCCGCCAGCGTCCGGAAGCCTGAACCGTCGGCGCTGGAGGGAAAGCGATTGGGCGCGGGGATCAACCGGCCATAACCGTCCATCGCCGGGACCGGCTTGGCATTGTAGGTGTAGCTGGAGGCGTCGGGCTCGTACCACTGGATGTCGACGGTGAAGATGTCATAGCCGAAGGGCAACAGCTTGGCGCGCATGATCGCGGCGGTCTCGCGGGCCTGCGCCTCGGTGATGGTGGTGGCGAAGCTGTTCCAGCTGTTCCAGCCCATCGGCGGTCGCGGCGCGAGAAGCGCCGAAGGATCGCGGCCGGACTGCGCGCGGGCGACATGCGGAGCCATGGCCGCGCCGGACCCTGCCAGCCCCGTCTTCAGGACGCTGCGACGGCTAACCTGTGGCATCGTATACTCCCCCTTATTCGTTGATCGAGGGTCCTAGCAACGCGGCGCAGACTGATCCACCATCAAGCGTCGGCGCAGACCCGGCGCCCCGGAAAACACCATCTGGGTTAATCTCGGCTGGTGCAGCACGGTGCCGGCCGATGCATAGTCCTGGTGACAGCGAACAGGCGCGGAGCAATCGATGGCAGAACGGGCCACCCGGCAGGACCAGATCGATCGGGAAGCGATGCCGGGGGATGCGGCGGCACCGCTGGAGCGCGGAAGCCTGGCGCTGATGATGCGGCATCCCCTGCCCATGGCCCTGTTCTGGGGAGCCGGGCGCCACCCGATCTGCAATCCGGCCCTCACCTCGCTGCTCGGCGACGACGGCGCCGCATCATCCGGGCCGCAGGCGGGAGCGGGCTGGCCCGAAACGCTCGCCATCGCCATGGCACGGCTCGAGGATGCGCAGGCTGGCGAACCCGTGATCATAGAGGGCGTCTACCTGCCCGTGATGCGCGCCGACGGGCGCGAGGATGCGTGGTTCACGCTGACGCTGAGCCCCGTGAGCGACGCCGTCGACGGACCTGCGCCGGGTGTGCTGATGACGCTGTTCGAGACCACAGATCAGGTCGCGCCGTCAGAGGCGCAAGACCGCCGTCCGACCCGGACCGACCTCGAACGCCAGGTCCGCGAGCGCACCGCCGAATTGAAGCGCAGCCGCGACCTGCTTCGGGCGACGATGGACAGTTCGCCCGACATGATCCAGGTCTTCGAAGCGATCCGGGACGGCACGGGCGAGATCGTCGACTTCCACTGGGTGCTGAACAATCACACCTCGGCCAGCCGATTCGGCGAAGTCCGGGGCGAAAGCCTGTTGCAGCGCAATCCCGGCGTGGTCGTGGAGGGCATTTTCGACACCTTCAAGCGCGTGGTGGAGACCGGCGTCTCCGACCAGGCCGAGCGCCATTATGTGCACGAGCAGTTCGACGGCTGGTTCCTCCAGTCGGTGGTGAGGCTGGGCGACGGGGTCGCGACCACCACGAAGGACATTACCGAGGCGAAGGCAGCGCAAGCGGCGCTCCTGTTGCTGCAGGACGAGGTCGCCCGCGCGCGGTTGCAGGAGAGCGAGGAGCGGCTGCGCCAGTTCGGCGAGGCGTCGCAGGACATCCTGTGGATTCGCGACGCCGAGACTTTGCAGTGGCGCTACCTGACACCGGCGTTCGAGACCATCTATGGCCTCAAGCGCGAGGAAATGCTGGCACAGAACGACTATCGCACCTGGCTTGAGCTGATCCTGCCCGAGGATCGCGCCGTCGTAGGCGATGCGCTCCGAAGGCTGCGGCAGGGCGAGCACGTCACATTCGACTATCGCATCCGCCGTGCCTCGGACGGGTCGATCCGCTGGCTGCGCAACACCGATTTTCCGATCCGGGATGCCGGCGGCCGGATCACGCGGATCGGCGGGATCGGCCGCGACGTGACCGACGCGAAAATCGCGCAGGATGCTCTGGAGCAGAGCGAGGAGCGACTGCGCAGTGCGATCGAGGTCGGGCGGCTCGGCCTGTGGGACTGGAACGTCGAGACCGGTGATGTCCACTGGTCCGACGAACATTTCCGCATGGAAGGCTATGCGGTCGACGAGATCCGGCCGAGCTTCGAGGCGTGGGCGGCGCGCGTCCATCCCGACGATCGCGCCGGCAGCGAGGCTGCGTTGGCGAAGGCCATGGCGAGCGGTGGCGAATATGTCCGCGAGTTTCGCGTGGTTCATCCCGATGGCTCGGTCCATTGGCTGCACGGCCGCGGGCGCTTTTCCTACGACGCGGCGGGCAAGCCGGTGCGCATGATCGGCGCGATGATCGACATCACCGATCGCCGCGAATGGGAAGAGCGGCAGAAGGTGCTGATCGCCGAACTGCAGCATCGCACCCGCAACCTGCTGGGCGTCGTCCACTCGATGACCGCGAAGACCGGCGAGGCGAGTCGCGATCTCGCCGATTTCCGGGCGCGGTTCGACGACCGGCTGGAGGCGCTGGCGCGGGTGCAGGGCCTGTTGTCGCGGCTGGGCGACACCGACCGGGTCGCGTTCGACGCTCTGCTCTCCAGCGAACTGACCGCGATGGACGGGGCCGCCGACCGGGTCACGCTCAGCGGGCCGATCGGCATCCGGCTCCGGTCGAGCACGGTGCAGACGCTGGCGCTGGCGCTGCACGAGCTCGCGACCAACGCGGTGAAATATGGCGCGCTCGGTCAGCCCGGCGCGCATCTGGCGATCCGCTGGTGGATGGCGCGGCCGTCCGATGGCGACCGACCCTGGCTGCATATCGAATGGCGGGAGAGCGGCGTCGCGATGGGCCCGGCCGATGCCGCGCCGCATGGCTCCGGCCAGGGTCGCGAACTGATCGAGGAGGCCCTGCCCTACCAGCTCGGCGCCACCACCCGGTTCGAACTGGGTGCCGACGGTGTCGTCTGCACCATCGCCATTCCCGTCTCCGCAAGCAACCAGGCCGGCGAAGGCTGAGGTCGGCGCGAAGCGGGCGACCGGATTTTATTCGCGGGCCCGTGCGGGACCGCGCCGCCGGCGTCGTCATGCCATCGGGGGGACATAGCGAACCAGCCATGGATCGCCGCGTCCCGGTGTCACCGATGGACGACTGCGCATGTATCTCGATCTCGATCGCAACGCCGCCGACGCGTCCCGATCGCGCCTTGCCGCCCATGGAGCGGGCGAGTGGACGGTCATCGTCCCCTTCTTCAACGAGCGCGCCTGCATCGCGGCGACGATCGCAAGCCTGTCCGCACAGACCGTGCAGCCGCTGCTGCTGCTGGTCGACAACGGCTCGACCGATGGGGGTGCGGCGGTGGCGCGGGCCGCCTGCGAGCGGCTGGGCGTCGCCTATCGCGTTCTGACCGAACGCGCGCCGGGCAAGATCGCGGCGCTCGCGGCGGGGCTGGCCGAGGTACGCACGCCCTATGTCGCGACCTGCGATGCCGACACGCTCTACCCTCGCCATTATCTGGCCGCGGCGCAGCGGGTGCTGGAGCAGCCGGGCTGCGCGATCGCCGGCGCCTATTATGTCGCCCCCGATGCCCTCGATACTGAGCGCCTGGCCCGGGCGCGCACCGTAAGGGCGGCCGCACGGCTGCTTCCGCGGCAGAGCCATACGGGCGGCGCCGGGCAGGCCTTTCGCACCGCCGCCCTGCGGGCCGCGGGCGGCTTCGACGCACGGCGCTGGAGCCTCGTCCTCGAGGACCACGAGATCGTCCACAGGGTGCTGGCGTTCGGCACGATGCGCTATGCCGCGGACCTGTGGTGCTCCCCCTCCCCGCGCGAGCGCGACCGGGATTCGATCCGCTGGACCCTCGTCGAGCGGCTCCTCTATTCGGCCGCCGCGCCCTGGGCCGGCGACTGGTTCTTCTATCGCTTTCTGGCGCCACGGCTGCGGCGGCGCAAACTCGTCAGCAGCAGCATCCGCGAACGGTGCTTCCAGCCGGCAGAAGGGCCGATCCTTGCCACGCCTCATCCTGTGTTCTGACGACTTTGCCTTCTCGCGCCCGGTCAGCGAGACCATTGCGGCCCTGGCGGAGGACGGAAAGCTCAACGCGATCAGCTGCATGGCCGTGATGCCCGGCTGGGCGGCGGACAGCGCGCTGCTGCGCCACCTGCCCGACCGCGTCGAGATCGGGCTGCACCTGACCCTGACCGGCGAGCGACCGCTGACCGCCATGCCCGATACCGCCCCCGACGGCCGATTGCCGGAGGTCGCGACGTTGCGCACCCGCGCGCGGCAGCGGGCCTTGTCGCTGGGCGAGATCGCGGCGGAGGTCGCGGCGCAGTTCGACGCCTTCGCCGCGGCGATGGGACGTCCACCCGCCTTTGTCGACGGGCACCAGCACGCCCATGCCCTGCCCGGCATCCGCGCGCTCGTGCTTGGCGAAACTCGGCGGCGGGCGCCCCGCGCCTGGGTTCGCACTTGCGAGGATCGGCTGGCCGCCATGCTCGCCCGGCCCTTTGCCGGCAAGGCGATCGGCAGCGCCTATCACGCGCGCGGCTTGCGGCGGGCCGCGGCGGCGCATGGCCTGTCGTGCAACACCAGCTTCGGCGGACATTATGATTATGCGGCCGATTTTGCAGTGCTGCTGCCCCGCTTCCTCCGCCGACCCGGCGCGCGGCATCTGGTGATGTGCCACCCGGGCGCCGGGGCACGGGCCGGAGACGCGATCGCGGCCGCACGGCCGATGGAGGCGAAAGCCTTGCGCGGCGCCTCGATCGTCGACATGGCGCGGGCCGCGGGGCTCTCCTTTCCCGTTTGACCTGGGGCACCGGCACGCGTGGCTGACGAGGGGCTGAAGGCCGTGTTCCTGGCACAGCGGCCGATGCTGATGCGGCTGCTCGTCGCGCGGCTCGGTCGAGCGGACGAAGCGGAAGACGCCTTGCAGGACATGTGGCTGCGGCTCGACAGCCTGGCCGACCGCCCCGTCGCCCAACCCGCGGCCTTCCTCTATCGCGTCGCCGCCAACCTTGCGACCGACCGCCGCATCGCCGCCCAGCGCCGTGCCGGCCGCGACACGGCCTGGCTCGATCTCCAGCCGGATGCCGACGAGCTGCCGTCGATCGAACGTGCGCTGGTCGCCCGCGACGAATGGCGGACGATCGAGACGATACTCGCCGCCATGCCCGAGCGGATGGCCGAGGCGCTGCGGCTGTTCCGGCTCGAAGGCTGTCCGCAGCGCCAGATCGCCGAGCGGATGGGCATCAGCCTCAGCGGCGTCGAGAAGCTGCTGCAACGCGCCTATCGGCAAATTCACAAGGCCTTGGCGGCGGATGATGCGGGAATGGACTTGCCGCGTCGTCTGCCAGAGGAAAGGGGTCGGCCGTGACGGACAGGGCAGACGCGAACATCGACCAGGCCATCGCATGGCACCTGCGCCTCGTGGAGGCGGACGAGGCCGAATGGGCCGCATTCGTCGCCTGGCTGGAAGCCGACCCCGACCACGCCGCGGCCTATGACCGGGTCGCCCGGGACGATCGGCTGCTGGCCGACGCAGCGTTTCCGCCGCCGGCATCGCCGCCCGTCGCCGCCAACGACAATCGCCGCTGGCGGGGCTGGGCGATCGGCGGTGGAATGGGGGTCGCCCTGGTGGCGGCGCTTTCGCTGCTCCCGTCGCTGCCGTCGCCCTTGTCCCCCGACCCCGCACCCTTCGTGGTCGCCACGCGGCCCGGCGAGATCCGGACGGTGGCGCTGGCCGATGGCACGCGGATCGAGATGAGTGGCGGCACCACGCTACGCCTCGATCCCGCGGCACCGCGCCTCGCCGCGCTGGAGAGCGGCGAAGCGGTGTTCCACGTCCGCCACGACAGAACGCAGCCCTTCACGGTTACCACGGGCTCGATCGCGCTCCGCGATCTCGGCACGGTGTTCGACGTGATGCGCGAGCGGGACCGGGTCACCGTCGCGGTCGCCGAGGGCGCGGTGATGTTCCGGCCCGAGCGCGAGGCGCTGACGCTGCGCGCGGGCGACCGGCTCGTTGCGGATGCCGGAGTGGGATATATCAAACGCGACACCATGGCGATCGGCGAGGTCGGCGGCTGGCGGCGCGGATCGATCGAGGCGAACGGACAGCCGCTGGGGCTGATCGCGGAGCGCCTGACCCGCCTCTATGCCTATCGGCTGTCGCTGACCCCCGACTTGTCGGCCCGTCCCTTTACCGGCATGATCCACATGACGGGGACGGCGGATCGGGATGTGCCGCATCTCGCCGCATTGATCGGGGCGGACTGGCGGCGTGACGGGGACAGGTGGCTTTTGTCGAGCAGCCGCGCGGCGGCGCGCTGACGCCCTTGCCCTGCTGTTGGCGCTGATCGGCCCGGCCGCAGCCGCCCCGGCCCGCGGCACCGCCATCACCCTTCCGACCACCGCCCTCGATGTCGCCCTGACCGCGCTGGCACGACAGGCAGGCATCGACATCGTCAGCACGGAGCCCGGCCTGCGGTCGCTGCGCAGCACGCCGGTGCACCGCGCCCGCTCGCCGCGCGAGGCGCTCGATCGCCTGCTGGCGGGCACCGGGCTGCGCGCCGTCGCGGTGACGGGCGGGTATCGGATCGAGCGCGTCCCCCGTCCGCCCCGGGCTCCCCAGCCTCCCCGGACGCCTTCCGACACCGAGCCAAACCCGGACATCGTGGTCACCGCCAGCAAGCAGCGTGTCCGCCTGCTCCGCTATCCCGGCAGCCTGACGCTGGTCGCCATGCCCGCGCCGCTGCCGCCCGCCGGAGCCGGCACGATCACCGACACCGCACGGCACCTGCCGGTCCTGCAGAGCACGCATCTGGGCGCCGGGCGCGACAAGATCTTCATCCGTGGCATCGCCGACAGCAGCTTCATCGGCAGCACCCAGGCGACCGCAAGCGTGTATCTGGACGACGTCCAGCTCAACTACTCCGGACCCGACGCCGGCCTCCGCCTCTACGACATGCAGAGCGTGGAGGTCCTGGAAGGCGCGCAGGGCACATTGTACGGCGCGGGAGCGATCGGCGGCGTGATCCGGCTGACCTCCAACCCCATCGATCTGTCCCGACCCGCAGCCGCGCTGGCGGCAGGCGGCACGGCGACGAAAAGCGGCGCGGCCGGGTACGACCTGTCGGCTATGGCCAATATGCCGGTACTTCCGGACCGGTTCGCCCTGCGAATGGTCGCTTATCGCGTCCGTGAAGGCGGCTATATCGACGAGCGGCAGCGCGGCCGCGCCGACATCAACCACGTCGACACGATCGGCGGCCGAGCCGGACTGCGGCTCGATCCGGGCGGAGGCTGGCGGATCGAGGCGAGCGGCGCCGCGCAGCGGATCGCAGCCGCGGACGGGCAATATGCCGATGCGCGGGTTGGGCCATTGGCGCGGCGCACCGCCATCGACCAGCCCTTTTCGAGCCGACTCCTGCTCGGTCGGATGGTCGTGACGCATGACTGGGACAGCGGGCTGCAGCTCGTCTCGGCGACCGGGATCGTCGACGATCGATCGTCGGAACGGTTCGACGCGACGCCCGACCCCGCGCCCCGTTCGGGACCGGCGGTCTATACCGCATGGCGCGACAAGCTGCTGCGCAGCACCGAGATGCGACTGACGCGCAGCTTCGGCGAACGCGGCAGCTGGGTCGGCGGGGTCGCATTGATCAGCGATCGCGATATCCTGTCGCGCACGCTCGGCGCACCGCGGCGCGAGGCGGACATCGTCGGCGTCACCAACGTCACCAACGCCGCGTCCGCGTTCGGCGAGGCGACCTTCGGGCTGGCGACCCGCCTGTCGGCAACGCTCGGCGGCCGACTGTCGACCGCCCGAACCGAAGGCGAGCCGTCGAACCGGCCGGGCCGATATATTAAGGGGCGACTGACGCGGCGGATCGATCCCACCGCGGCCCTGTCATGGCAGCTGCGCGACGATGCCGCGCTCTTCCTGCGCTACCAGACCGGTTATCGCACCGGCGGCGTGGCGGTGGCGCGCGGGGTCGGCCGAGTGGCCGATTTCCGCCCCGACGCGATCGCGATGGGTGAAGTGGGTATTCGCAAGCTGCGCACCGGCGACACCGGCCTCGCGGCGTCGGGCAGCATCTCGCTGGCGCATTGGGCGGACATCCAGGCCGACCTGGTCAATCGCCGCGGCCAGCCTTTCACGCTCAACGTCGGCGATGCGCGGGTCCGCGCCGTCGAGGCCGCGCTCGACTGGGTGCCGGTCCGCGGTCTCCACGCGACCGCCGCCGCCCTTCTCACCGACAACAGGGTCAGGGGCGCCCTGGCCGCGCAGGCACGGCCGGAGAACCGGCGCCTGCCCGAAACGCCACCCTTCGCCGCCGATCTGGGTGTCGGCTATCAATGGACCTGCGCCGGAACGCCCTATCTGGGGGTGACAGGCAGCTATGTCGGGCGGTCGGTCCTGGGTACGGGCGACATGCTCGACGTCAGTCAGGGCGATTACGCCACGCTCGGACTCCAGTCGGGCGTGCACTGGCGGGGCGCCGATCTGTCGCTGACGATCGACAATCTCGGCGATGCGGCGGGCAACCGCTTCGCCTTCGGCAATCCCTTCGCCCTCGCATCGCGCAGCCAGACGACTCCGCTGCGGCCGATCAACGTCCGCTTTGGCATCGGCCGGCATTGGTAGCGCACGCCCGCCGGCGGATCGTCAGGTCAGGCGCCAATAGGTCGCGTACCGCTCGTGCGCGATACGGTGGTAGGGAACCAGCCGGATCGGCGTGCCGTCCGCCGCCGAAAGTGCGAATTCGAGCGGCACGCCGGTCGCGCGGACGCTGGCCGCGAGCGCCTGTGGGTCGCCCGACAGCGCGGGCACCGCGACCGGTTCCTTGTTATATTCGCCATAGAGCCGCTCGTTGACGACGATGTCGCTGCCCGGCGCCAATCCGTCGCGGCCGAGTGCTCCGGCGAGCACCAAGGGACCGTAGGTGAAGGCGACGATCCCGGGAGCGGCAGGCGCGCTTTCGGCCCGGGTTTTCATGACGAGCTCGAGTTCGACCCGGTCGCCGTCCCGCCATTCGCGTGCCACTTCCAGATAGCGGCCCGGTTCGGTGGAGGTCAGCGCCGGCTCGCCATTGACCCGCACGGTCGCGGTCGGGCTCCAGCCCGGATGCCGCAGGCGCAGCGCGATGGGCGTGGGCCGCTTGAGCTGCCACCGGAAGCTGCTCGTCGCCATCTCGGGGAAACGCGTCTCCTGCACCAGCACCGCGTCCTTGTCCCGCCAGCGGAGGGTCGAGGGGATGAAGAGGTTCACGTAGAGCGCGTCCCGATCGTGGAAGTAGATCGAGTCGCGGTACTTGACGTGGTTTTCCATGCCCGTGCCGGTGCAGCACCAGAAACTGTCCTCGGGCGTGTGGTAGAGCTTCATATAGCCCGGCCGCGCGCCCTGGAAGTAGGTCGCCATGCCGCTGTCGGGGTCCTGGGAAGCGAGGATGCCGTTGAACAGGGTCCGCTCGTAATAATCCGCATAGTCGGCACGCGGATCGTGGAGGAACAGCGCCCGCGTCAGCTTCAGCATATTGTGCTGGCAGCATGTCTCGGAGCCCTTGGCCGAGAAGACGTGATCGGCGAAGTCCGCCATGGCGAAGAAATGCTCGTTGTCGCCATGCCCGCCGGTCGCGAAGGAGCGGGTCTGCGCGACCGTCCGCCAGAAGAAGCTGGCCGCCTGCCCATAGCGCGCGTCGCCCGTCACCTCGTGAACGCGGGCGAAGCCCACGATCTTCGGCACCTGCGTATTGGCGTGCAGCCCGTCGAGATGATCCTGCTCCTTCGCCAGCGGCTCCAGAATCGCCTTGTGCGAGAAGCGTTCGGACAGGACGCGATAGTCGGGATTGCCGGTCATGACGAACAGGTCGGCATAGACCTCGTTCATCCCGCCATGCTCGGTCGCCAGCATTGCCTCGAAGGCGGCATCGGACAGCGGCCGGGTGGCGACGACACCCCAGTCGGCCAGCCGGATCAGCACCGCCCGGGCGGCGGCGCTGTCGGCCAGCTGCGCCGCATCGCGCAGGCCGGCATAGACCTTGTGCAGCGTGTACCACGGCACGCCGGTGATCGGCTCGCCGCGCAGGTGCGCCGCGACCAGCGACGCGCCCTTCGGGAAGGCGCAGACGAGGCCGGTACCGGCCGCCGCCTGGCAGGCTGCCAGTTCGCCCGCGATATAGTCGATGCGCCGGCGGTAGAAGCGATCGCCGGTCGAGCGCGCTGCGAAGGCGCAGGCCGAGAGATAATGGCCGAGGCTATGGCCGTGGCAATTGATGTCCGCCCAGGTCGGCTCCGACTCCCAGCCCCCATAGACGGGCGCCTTGGGCTTCAGCCCCGCATTGACCCGGAAATTATGCAGCAGGCGATCGGGGTCGAGGCGGCGCAGATAGGCCTCGGTCAGGCGTTGCGCGCGCAGGAACGGCCCCTCGCCCAGCGTCACATCGGCCATGTCGAAGGGTTCGAGGATCGGCGGCGCCGGGGTAAGAGACGGGACACTCTCCGCCGCCGCCCATGTCGGGGACAGGCCGAGCCCCGCCGCTATGCCGCCGACACCGGTGGCGCCGAGAAAGCCCCGGCGCGAGTGGCCCGTGCAGCAATGGTCCGACACAAGGCCTCTCCCTCATCCTGATCGACTGATTTTGTCCGACTTAGCAGATGTGGCCGTGCGCACAAACGGCGCGGCTCCGGATCACCCCGCCGCAGACTGGGCACGTGACAGAAACTCGTTAGAATACTGCACGTTAGTGCCCGCCATGGTGAGCCTGTCCCCGCAATCAGTCGTCACGCCGGAAGAGCAGGAACGCGGCCTGCGACTGCTGGTCGGCGAGGCGGCGCTGTCGGGCGGAGCGGCCGCCCTGACCACCGGCGTGATCCTGACCGCCTTCGCCCTGCATCTCGGGGCGTCGAACGTGATGATCGGGGTGCTGGCCAGCGTGCCGTTCCTGGCCCAGCTGCTCCAGCTGCCCGCGATCGCGCTGATCGCACGCTGGCCGCACCGCAAGGCGATCTCCGTCGTCACCAGCCTGGTCGGGCGGGCGATGCTGGCGGTGATGGCGGCGCTCGCCTTCTTCAGCGGCACGGCCCCCCTGCTGATCTTCGTGGCCGCGCAGGCGATCCTCTGCGGCCTCGGCGCGGTGGGCTCCTGTGCCTGGAACGCCTGGATGCGCGATCTCGCGCCCGAGGAGCGATTGGGGCAGGTCTTTGCGCTGCGATCGCTCTGGCTTACCGGCGTCAGTCTGGTGCTGGGCCTCGCCGCGGCGCTGGCACTCGACCTCACCGCACCGCGATCGACGCCCCGCGACTTCGTCTTCGCGGGCATGTTCGCGGCCGGCTGCGTGACGGGGCTGATCAGCGCGCGCGTGGTCGCGGCGATGCCGGAGCCGCAAATGCCGCCGGCCCCCGGCGCTGTGCCGCTGCTCGCGCTGCTCCGCCCGCCGCTGGGCGACCCCAACTTCCGGCGCCTGCTCGGCTTCATCGCCAGCTGGCAGTTCGCGGTCAATCTCGCCACGCCCTTCTTCACCGTCTTCATCGTGCGCCAGCTCGGCTTCAACGTCAGCTTCGTGCTGCTGCTCAGCGTCGTCAGCCAGATCGCGAACCTCGCGGCGTTGCGGATGTGGGGCACGCTGAGCGACCGGTTCGCCAACAAGTCGGTGCTGGCGGTCTGTGCGCCGACCTATATCCTGGCGATCGTCGCGATGATCGGCGCCTCGCAATTCGACAGCCGCTGGCTGGTCAAGGGCTGGCTGGTGCTGCTCCATGTCGTGATGGGCGGATCGATCGCCGGGGTCACGCTGACCAGCACCAACATCGCCCTCAAGCTCTCGCCCAAGGGATCGGCCACCGCCTATGTCGCCGCCAGCGCGATCGCGACCGCGCTGGCGGCGGGGCTGGCGCCGATCCTCGGCGGTCTGCTCGCCGACTTCTTCGCGGCGCGCCGGTTCGAGCTGGTCGCCCGCTGGTCCGGGCCGAGCGGGGTGCTCTCTTTGCCCTTCGTCCTCAGCCGCTGGGACTTCTACTTCCTGATCGCCGGCATGATCGGGCTCTATGCCATGCACCGGCTCTCGCTGGTGGCCGAGACGGGCGAGATCGAACGGCGGGCGATGGTCGGGCAGGTGCTGGGCGAGACGCGGCGGACGATCCGCAACATCTCCAGCGTCGCCGGGCTGCGCGCCGCGACCGACCTGCCCGCCAACCTGTTGCGCGAGGGCTGGCTGCGGGTTCGCCTGCGCCGCGCCCAGGCGGCGAAGCGAGCCCGCACCGACCCGGCGGTCACCAGCTGATGTTGAGGCGGCCGTAGAGCTGGCGGCCGTTGAAGCCGAACGGCGAGTAATAGGGGAAGGCGGTCACCCCGTTGTTGTTGAGCCGTGCCGGCGTCGTGTCCGGATAGACGTCGAACAGATTGTCTGCTCCCACAGCCAGCGACACCGCATCGTTGAAGCGGTAGCGCGCCTCCAGATCGACCAGCGTGTGGCGGCCGGTATAATAGTCGTTGGCGACCACCGTGCCGGGCTGGAGGACGTTGCCATAGTGGACGGCGCGCAGCGTCGCGCCGAACGCATCGAGCCGCCAGTCGACCGCACCGACCAATTTGGTGCGCGGCGTGCCCTGCTCGATCGTCAGGATGCGGTTGCGGCCGAAGAGGCTGGGCGCGGGGTTGAGCGCCGCGGTCGAGGTCGGCACCCGGTCGACCGAGATGTCGTTGATATTCGCCGCCGCGCTCAGGTTGAAGCTGCCCAGACCGCCGCTGCGCAGCGTATAGGCGGCGACGATGTCGAGGCCCTTGGTGGTCGTCTGCACACCATTGATGAAGAAGCGGGCCGCCTGCACGCCGAAGGGAGCGAGGATGTTGGCGACCTGCGTGCTGGCGGTGCGCTGGATGTTCTCCGACAGCGCGATCTGGTTGCGGATGCGGATGCGATAGGCATCGACCGTCAGGCTGAAGCCGCCGGCACGGATGACGGTGCCGAGCGAATAGTTGCGCGACTTTTCCGGCTCGAGCGAGCGCGCGCCGAGCGCCTGGGCGATGCTGCTCGACACCGGGTAGAGGCCGGTGTCGAGGATCTGGTTGCCGCTGACCAGCGACTGGGTCGAGGTATAATATTGCTGCTGGAGCGACGGCGCGCGGAAGCCGGTCGAGATCGAGCCGCGGAAGGCGAGCCAGGGGGCGATGTCGTAACGGGCCGAAACCTTGCCGGTGGCCGTTTCGCCGAAATCCGAATAGGTCTCGCCGCGCGCGGCGAAGCCGAGCGTCAACCGGTCCCACAGGCGTGCCTCGACATCGGCATAGATGCTGCCGTTGCTGCGATGGACATCGACCTCGTTCGACGGCTGGAAGCCGAGAAACCCCTGCGCGCCCGAGCCGAGGTTCGTCGCGGCGCCCGGTGCGCGATTGTAGCTCTGCAGCTCGCCCGCACCGATCTTGAAGCCTTCGCGCCGATATTCGCCGCCGGCCGCGACGTTGACCACCGCGATGCCCAGCGTCACCTCGCGCGCCACGTCCAGCCCGGCGACGAGCTGGTCATAGGTCAGCCGCCCCGCATCGAAGCTGGTGGGCGAGGCATTGCCATAGGTGGCGTTGGCGCTGTTGCGGGTCGCGAAGTCGATCGTGTTGCGACCATAGCTGACGGTCAGGTCGGTGTTCCACCCGCCCAGTTCGCCGCGGATGCCGCCGGTGGCGTTATAGTCCTTCGACCGGGTACCGATCAGCGGCAGGAAGCCGTCCGGATAGAGTCCGGTCAGTGCGTTCGCATTGGCGTTGGCATCCGATCCGGTCGCGTTGGGCACGCGCGGAAAGGCGGCGCTTTCGCTGTCGCGCAGCTGGAAGCCGCCATTGGCATAGGCCGTCCAGCCATTGTCGCCGAGCGGCACGGCGGCGTTCAGGAAGACGGTGCCCTGCTCGACCTCCGGATCGCCGAAGCGGGCGCGGATGCGCAGCGGGGTGATGCCGCGCGGATCGATGTCGGCGCGATTGGTCGGCTGGCGGGTGACATATTCGCCCGACAGGGTCAGGAAGCCCTCGTCGCCGATCCCGAAACCCTGCCAGCCGCTCACGGTCAGCGCCTCGCCGTCGCGCGCATTGCGCGAGGTGCGGGCGGCGTCATATTCGGTCAGATAGCGGCCGAAGGTGACGGCCGCGCCGCCGCCGGTCCGCGCCTCGCGCAGGCGCAGGTTGACGACGCCGGCGATCGCATCCGAGCCATATTGCGCCGACGCGCCCTCGCGCAGCACCTCGACCCGGTCGAGCGCGACGGTGGGGATGGTGTTGAGATCGACCGCGGCCGAGCCGCGCCCGACCGAGCCGTTGATGTTGAGCAGCGCCGAGGTGTGGGCGCGGGTGCCGTTGATCAGCACCAGCGTCTGGTCGGGCGAGAGGCCGCGCAGCGTCGCCGGGCGAACCGCGTCGGTGCCGTCGACCGCGGCCTGGCGCGGGAAGTCGATCGAGGGGGCGACCGTCGACAGGGCATCGGCCAGCTCGGTCGTGCCCTGCGCGCGCAGCTGCTCGCCGCTCAGCACGTCGACCGGCGACACGGTGTCGAGCCGGCTCCGACCCGGTGCGCGGGTGCCGGTGACGACGATCTCAGCGTCGACCGGAGGCGCGGCGGCGGGCTCCGCATCGGTGGCGCCGGCCGGTGCCGCCGTCTGGGCCCGCACGGCGACGGGCAGGACAGCGGAGACGGTCAGAGCGACGCCGGCGAGCAGCAGGCTGCGTGGAGTGTTCACGGATGTTCCCCTTGGATGTTTTCGGCTTGTTCGCGTGGGCGCCTTGTTGACCGGATCTAGCGCGAAGTGGGGCAAGGCTTCCTTGCCGTACGATAAGGCGAGCTTCGAAGCCGGAAACGCCCCGGTCGGCGCATCGGGATGGCAGCTCGTCTCAACGGCCCTTTAATTCCCATCGGAATAGTAGATATTGGAGCCCGATTAGACGGAGAACGCGGATGCGGCAAGGGCGGCGCGGGACGAAGGGCGAATTCCCTATACGGGTCGAATGGCCGACGGTCGGCGTCGCGATCGCCGTCTATGGCGGCTGGCTTGCGCTGACAGCCTGGCACGCGGCGCTGCCTTGGCCGGTCCTGGCGCTGGCCGGCGGCTGGCTGATCGCCTGGCACGGATCGCTCCAGCATGAGGTGATCCATGGCCATCCGACCGGCCGTCGCGGCATCGACGATGCGATCGGCAGCGTGCCGCTGTCCTTATGGCTGCCCTATGCCGTCTACCGCCGCTCGCACCTCCTGCATCACGGCACGGCGGCGATCACCGATCCGTTCGACGACCCCGAGTCGCGCTACATCGCCCGCCCCTCGCGCTGGCAGCGGATCCGCGCGACCGTGCAGGCGACGCTGCTGGGCCATCTGCTGATCGGCCCTGCGATCGTCATCGGCCGCTTCCTGGCGAGCGAGGCGCAGCGGCTGCGGCGGGCGCCGCGGCAGGTGCTCCGCGACTGGACACCGCACCTGATCGCCACGGCGCTCGTCCTGCTCTGGCTGCGCCGGATGGACCTGGGGATCGATACCTATCTCGCGTGCTTCGTCTATCCCGGCACGGCCTTGTCGCTGCTGCGCTCCTATGCCGAGCATCGCGCCGAGCTGGCGACGCCGGGGCGGGCGGCGACGGTCGAATCGCGCGGGGCTCTCTCGCTCCTGTTCCTGCACAACAATCTGCACGTCGCGCATCACGAGCGGCCGCGCCTGCCCTGGTATCGCCTGCCCGCCTATCATCGCGCCAACCGCGCGCGCTTCTCCGCCGCGGGGACGCGCCGCTACGCCGGCTATCGCGAGGTGCTCCGCCGCTACCTGCTCGCCCCGCACGATGCCGCCGTCCACCCGCATTACCAGGAGGTGCAGCCATGACCCTGCCCGTCGCATCGCTGCCCATGTACGACCATCCCGCCCAAGCCGGTGCCAATGACGCGCTGTGGCGGGCGATCGCCGAGCGGCTGGAGGCGCGCGGCGTGCGCCGCGTGCCGCACCGGCTGACCCGCACGGCGGCGCCCGGCCGGCTGTGGCGCGATCCCGCGCTGCTGTTCGGCCAGGCCTGCGGCTATCCGCTGGTGACCGAGCACCTGCCGCTGCGGGTGCTGGCCCTGCCCGTCTATGCGGCGCGGGGGAGCGAGGGCGGGCGGCACCGCAGCCTGATCGTCACGCGCGCCTGCGAGGGCGGCGAGACACTGGCGGCGTTTCGCGGTCGCCGCGCCGCGATCAACGATCCCGGTTCGAACACCGGCATGAACCTGTTCCGCGCCGCCGTCGCGCCGCTCGCCCCCGGCGGGCGGTTCTTCGCCGAGGTGATCGTGACGGGCGCACATCGCGACAGTATCCGTGCCGTGCTTCGCGGGGAGGCGGACGTCGCCGCGATCGACGCGGTGACCTATGCCGGGATCGAACGATTCGAGCCGGCGCTGACCGAAGGCCTGCGGATCGTCGACCAGACGCCGTCCTCGCCGACCCTGCCCTTCGTCACCTCGACCTGTACGCCGATCGAGACTGTGTCGGCCCTGCGCATGGCATTGGCCGATGCGATGGACGACCCCGCCCTGGCCGAAGCGCGCGGGACGCTGGCGCTGACCGGCCTCGCCGCCGCGGAGGCGGGCTCCTTCGACGGCCTGTCGGGGCTGGCGCGGCAGGCGGACCGGGTCGGCTATCCGATACTGGCCTGATCTGGCAGAGCCTGCGCGATGCATGCCCCTGCTCCCCCCAATGCCACGGCTGGCTGGATGACGCCCGAGAGCCACATCGTGATCGTCGGCGGCGGCTTCAGCGGCACGATGATGGCGGTGAACCTCCACCGCTATGGCGGTCCCCGTGCCACGCTGCTGGAGCGCGAGCCGGACCGCCTGGGGCGCGGCGTCGCCTATGGCAGCGCGCATCCCGGTCAGCTCCTCAACGTCCGGGCCAGCGGGATGAGCGTCTTTCCCGACGATCCCGGCCATTTCGCGCGCTGGGCGATGGCGCATGGCGAAGGCGGCACCGGCGACTTCGTGTCGCGCACCGTCTACGGCGCCTATCTCCGGGAAACGCTGAACGAGGTCCGCGCGAGCGCGGGCGCGCGGCTGGAGGTGACGACCGGCGAGGCGGTGGCGCTGGAACGCACGGCGGAAGGCGTCGTCGTGCGCCTGGCGGACGGCCGCGGAATCGCGGCGGACGCGGTGGTGCTCACCCCCGGCAACCTGCCGCCGCACGCGCCCCCGGGGATCGATCCGGCGGCCCTGCCCGCGGAGCTCTATGTAGACGACCCCTGGACCGGCGACGTCGCCGCCGGACTGTCGTCGGACGACGCCGTGCTTCTGGTCGGGACCGGGCTCACCGCGATCGACATGGCCTTGTCGCTCGACGCGTCCGGGTTCGAGGGCCGCATCCTCGCGCTGTCGCGGCGCGGGCTGGCGCCGCGTCGCCATCTCGACGGCCAGCCCCCGGTCGCGGGGCTCGTCGACCCGCCCGAGCTGCCGCTGTCGCAGCTCGTCGGCGAGGTCCGGCGAGCAGGCGCGGCACAAGGCTGGCGCAATGCCGTCGATGCGCTGCGCCCGGTGACCCAGCGCTGGTGGGCGCGGGCCGATACCGCCACGCGCGCCCGCTTCCTGCGCCATCTGCGTCCCTGGTGGGACGTGCACCGCCACCGTTTGGCGCCCGCGGTCGCCGACCGGATCGACGCGATGGTTGCGGCCGGGCGGCTGCGCTTTGCCGCGGGCAAGATCCTGTCGGTCTCGGCGGACGGGCTGCTCGACTGGCGACCGCGCCATGCCGCCGAATCCTGTCGCACGCGGGTCCGCCGGATCGTCAACTGCACCGGCCCGCAAGGCGACGTGCTGCGCACCGGCGAGCCGTTGCTGCGCCAGCTCATCGCGGACGGAATGATCAGGCCCGATCCGCTGCGGCTGGGCATCAACGTCGACGCCGGATCGCACGTCATCGCCGCAGACGGCACCGCGCAGCCGGACCTGCTCTGCGTCGGCCCGATGACCCGCGGCAGCGTCTGGGAGATCGTCGCGGTGCCCGACATTCGCCGGCAGTGCGCTGATCTGGGCCGCCGCCTCTCCAACGCGCACTGGATCGGCGAGGGCCTGTAAAGCCAGCTTCTCCACCCGACAGCATTTCTATCAATCCCCATCAACTTAGTGGGGTATTGTGGAGGTCGGAGGTTTCGATGCGCCACCTTGCCACCCCTGCCCCATTGCCGGTCCGGCGCTGAGGCCCCGATGCAAGCTTTGCTCCGCTCCGCATCGGTGGAATCGGCGATCGGCGAGGCCGCGCGCTCCCTCCATACCGCGCGTGCCGAATGGCGCGGGCGGCAGACCGGAGATGGTATCCCCAGCTTCCCCTCGCGCCATGGCCTCGCCCGCGTCGTTGAGCTGCTGTCCGCCGCGCTCTATCCGCGCCGCCTCGGCCAGTTCCGCGGGGCGGAGCGCGAGGAGGAAGCCTTCGTCGTCGCCAAGCTGATCGCGGCGACGGGCGAGCTGGAGCGCGAAGTCGCCGCCGAACTCGGCTATTGGCAGGCCGGCGCGCGCGACGGGCGTTTCGACAGCGACCAGCCCGGCACGATCGTGCGGCTGTTCGCCGCCGCGCTCGGCAATGTGCGCCGGCTGCTCGACAGCGATGTCGAAGCGGCCTTTCTGGGCGACCCCGCCGCGCGGAGCACCGACGAGATCCTGGTCTGCTACCCGGGCGCGATCGCCATCCTGCACCACCGCATCGCGCATCAGCTGCACAATCTGGGCGCGCCGATCGTCGCGCGGATCATCTCGGAGCTTGCCAACGAGCGGACCGGGATCGACATTCATCCCGGCGCGACGATCGGCGAGCGCTTCTTCATCGACCACGGCACCGGCGTGGTGATCGGCGAAACCGCGATCATCGGCGCGCGGGTGAGGCTGTATGTGCACGTCACGCTCGGCGCGCGCACGCCGCTGGGCGCGCGACCCGTCGGACCGCGCGAGCGCTACGCCCGCCACCCGATCATCGAGGACGACGTCGTCATCTATGCCGGCGCGACGATCCTGGGCCGGGTGCGGATCGGTCGGCGCTCGACGATCGGCGGCAATGTCTGGCTGCTCGACGACGTGCCCGCCGACAGCGTGGTGGTGCAGCCCGCCGCCCGCGTCGCGCCGGCCGACGATGCCGCGGCGGTGCGCGACGCGTTGCTGGCGGCGGCGGACTGAGCGCCATGGCCGCCCGCCCCGTCATCGGCGTCCTGTGCTGCAACGAAGTGGCCGATCGCCCCGTGCAGGTGGTCGCCAGCCGCTTCGTCGCGCCGCTGACCCAGCTGGTGGGCGCGACGGTGCTGCTGATCCCGGCCCTGCCCGGCGCGAACGATCCTGCGCACTTGACGGGCCTGCTCGACGGCCTGCTGCTCACCGGATCGCGCTCGCACGTCGCGCCGGTCCGCTATGGCAGCGACCGGGACGCCGCACCGCTCGATCCCGATCGCGACGAGGTGGCTCTGGCACTCGCCGGGCGGATGATCGAGGCGGGGAAGCCGGTCTACGGCATCTGCCGCGGGATGCAGGAGCTTAACGTCCTGTTCGGCGGAACGCTGGCCGATGGCGATGACGACCGGCATCATCGCGGTCTGGCGGCGGCGGGTAGCTATGCCGGCCTGTTCGCCCATCGCCACGACATCGATCTGGTCCCCGGCGGCCGGCTGGCGCGAAGCACCGGCGTGCGACGGCTGTCAGTCAACTCGGTCCATGAACAGGGCATCGACCGGCTCGGTACCGGCCTGTCGGTCGAGGCGATCGCCGCGGGCGACGGACTGGTCGAGGCGATCTCCGCCCGTCCGTGCGGCGGCGACGTGCTGGCGGTGCAATGGCATCCCGAATGGGACGTCGCCGCCGATCCGGCCAGCCGCGCCTTCTTCGCGATGCTCGGCAGCGCGCTGCGGGGCGGCGAACCGCCCGTAATCTCTACCGTTCACCACAGAAGGGGACTTGCATGAAGACGCTGTTCACTGCCGCCACCGCCGCGGCGCTGGCCCTGTCGCTGGCCGCCTGCGGCAAGGGCTCGGACACGAGCAACACTGCCGATACATCGCTCAACGACTCGGGCGTGCCGGTCGAGGGCAACGCCGCCGAGGGTCTTCCGGCCGAAACGCTGGGTGCGCCCACCGACAATCTGGGGGTCCCCACCGGCAACGAGCTGGCGCCGGCCGAAGGCAACGCCGCCGGCGCGACGACCACCGGCAATAGCCTCTGATTCGCCGACCCTTTTCACCGATCGCCTGGAATGCTCCCTAGGCGTAACCTCCGCCCCGGCAGCGTCGTCTGCCGGGGTTTCTTTCTGCGCTGCGCCGGTCCGCGCGCCACGTGCGGCAGGCGGAGGGCGCGAGCGCTATGCAACGCCGGCGCGTACGGTACCTTCACCAATCCCGATTGTTCTGGTCGGGTATGAACAAGCGGAGACGGACATGGACGGTTTGGCCCTGATCCCCGATCGCGTCGCCCTGATCTCGCTGTTGGGCGAGGGACAAAGTCCCCTGCTGCCCGACCTGTTGCGAACCCCGAGCTTCCACGACGTCGTGCGGGTGCCGCAGCGCCCGACGCAGACGCAGCGCAATCTGCTCGCCGCACAGATCGATGCCGCGACTCTCCAGGCCGATCGCGCGGTGATGCTCGTCGCCCAGGGTATCGGCTGCCTCGCCGCCGCCTGGTGGGCGCGGCTTTCGCCCAATTTCTACGTCCGCCGCGTCGCCGGGGCGGTGATGATCGCACCGGGTGGCGCCGGCTTCGCCTCGCCCGAGGGGCGGCTGCCCTTTCCCTCCGTGGTCGTCGGCACCGACGACCTGACCCAGCGACTCGGCGACGAGTGGGGCAGCCGCTTCATCGACGGACCGCTGCTGGTCGGGCGGCAAGGCCCCAGCCGCCGCTTCGCGTCGCTGATCGACCGCTTCACCTCCGCGATCGTCGAGCGCGACGTCGCGGCGGCCGAGCGGCTGCTGAGCGCGGTCGGCGACCGCTGCTGAGGCTGGCGGCCCGGCGAAGGCGGGACCTTTGCATCAGGCCCGTCGTCATGCCCGACATGTTCCGGCATCCACGGCACCGCAAACACGCAACCGGCTGATTTTGGAGGAATGGTCGATCCCGGAGCACGTCCGGGATGACGCGTGAAGAGGGCACCGTCGCGGCTTTCGCAAAGATTCGGCGACGGCTGGAATTACGCGGATGGCGCGGGACAGGTGCCGTCGGAGGCTTCAGCCTGCGCCGAAGCGACGATCCGGGTGGGGTGAAGCGGAACCTAGCCCTGACGGTCGAGCGACGGCCGCAGGATCGCGTCGGACTGGCGGCGGACGAGCTCGTGCGGGTAGACGCGGTGCTCCAGAGCGCCGCGCTGCTCGGCTGTGCGGCCGATCGCATCGATCAACATGCCCACGGCGCCTTGCGTCATGGCGACGATCGGCTGGCGGATCGTGGTCAGCTGCGGCCAGATCGCGCTGGCCAGGACCGTGTCATCGAAGCCGCACACCGCGACATCGGCGGGGACATCGATCCCCAGTCGATGCGCGACCGCGACGGTCGCGGCGGCCATGTCGTCGTTACAGGCGAAGATCGCGGTGGGGCGCGGCTCGGCGGTGAGCAGCGCCTCCGCGGGCGCGAGGCCCGACTGGTAGGTGAAATAGCCCTGTGCGACCAGGCGCTCGTCGAGCGCGATCCCCGCCGCCTCCAGCGCCATGCAATAGCCCTCGAAGCGGCAGCGGCTCGCCGACAGGCTGGGCGTGCCGCCGATGAACCCGATAGCGCGATGTCCCTGGGACAGAAGGTGGCGGGTCATCGCCTCCGCTGCGCTCCGATCGTCGATATGGACGGCCATCACGCGCGGATCCGGCAGGCTGGCGGTGATGGCGACCACCGGCACGCCGGCCCCGACCAGCTGGTCGATCACCGCGCCGTTCTCGCACAGGGGCGGCGGCAGGATGACTCCGTCGACCTGCGCGTCGACCAGGCTGGCCGCGGCGGCCAGGGGATCGCTCAGCCCCTCCACATTCTCCACCAAGACCTGCACGTGGCGCGCGCTGGCGGTCTGCAGACAGCCGAGCAGCAACGGGCTGAGAAAGCCCGGCTCCAGATCGTTGAGCAGCAATCCCAGCCGCATTGCCTTTGATCCGGCCAGTGTGCGGGCGGCGGTGTTGGGCATGTAGTTGAGCTTGGCGATCGCGCGCTGCACCGCCTCGCGCGTCTTGGGCTTGACCAGCGACGGCTCGTTGATGACGCGCGAGACGGTCATCGGCGACACGCCCGCGACCCGCGCCACGTCCACCAGGGTGGGCGGGCCGGACGGCCGGGCCTCGCGGAACGACGCCTCCGGCCGTTTGCGCAGGGCGGTCAGACTCTTGTCGGAGCGTTCGTCGGTCACAATGCCTTCACTGCCGGGCCCGGGGACGACGGGCAAGCGCCCTGCGCGCCGGTTTTTGCGCAAGATCAGGTCGCGATCGGGCGGGCAACCGCGACCATCGTCGCACCCCTCGCCGCCGCTTTATTCTTGAACCGGCTGATATCGTTCGTCATTCTCTGCAGCCAAAGGGCGGCTGCCCGCCCCATTGGGAGAGTTGAAGGCCCAAATTGGCTGCCATGCGCCATCTGCGTGCCCTTCCTCTTTCGCTCCATTCCTCCGCCGGAGACCGTCTGCCATGGAACTCGACCGCCGCGACTTCGTCCTGTCCGCCGCCGCGCTGACGCTCGGCGCGCCCGCCTGCGCCGCCCAGCGCGGCGACGGCAAGCTCGGCTACGCCATCGTCGGGCTGGGCAGCTATGGCCTGGGCATGATCATCCCCCAGTTCAAGAACTGCGAACACAGCCGGTTGGCAGCGGTGGTGAGCGGCGATCCCGCCAAGGCCCGGCGGGTGGCGGACGAGCATGGCCTGCCGGCGCGCTCGATCTATTCCTATGCCGATTTCGACCGGATCCGCGACAATCCCGATGTCGACATCGTCTATGTCTGCCTGCCCAATGCGATGCATGCGGAATATACGATCCGCGCGGCCCGGGCCGGCAAGCATGTCATGTGCGAGAAGCCGATGGCGGTCTCGGTCGCGGAGGCCGAGTCGATGATCGCCGCCTGCCGCCAGGCGAAACGGAAGCTGATGATCGGCTATCGCTGCCATTTCGAACCGTTCAACCTCGAGGCGATGCGGCTGGCGCACACCGGCGCGGCGGGGAAGATCCGCTATGTCCGCTCCGAACACGGCTTCGTGCAGGGCGACCCGTCGCGCTGGCGGCTGAAGCGCGCGCTGTCGGGCGGCGGCTCGCTGATGGACATGGGCGTCTACAGTCTCCAGGCGGCGCGCTACATGACCGGCGAGGAGCCGGTCGCCGTCACCGCGCGCGAATCGACGGACCGCAGCGACCCGCGCTTCAGGGAGGTGGAGGACATGATCGAGTGGACGCTCGAATTCCCCTCGGGCGCACTGGCCGGGTGCCAGTCGATGTACAGCGCCAACCAGAACCGCATCCTGCTGATGGGTGACAAGGGCCGGATAGAGCTGGAGCCGGCCACCCGTTACGAGGGGAACCGGATGTGGACGGGCAAGGACGGGCGCGAGCAGGCGGTCAGCCCGCCGCCGGGCCCCGCCAGGACCCAGTTCGCGGGGCAGCTCGACCACCTCGTGCAATGCGTGCGCACCGGGGCGGAGCCGATCGTCTCCGGCGAGGAGGGGCTGCGCGACATGCGGATCGTCGAGGCGATCTACCGCTCTGCGCGCGAGGGCCGCACCATCCGCCTGGATGGCCGCGCATGATCCCGGCCGTCCGTCTCGCCCGCCCCGTCCGGCTCGCGCTGCTCGCCGCCCTCGCCGCCCCCGCCGCCGCGCAGGCGCCCGATCCCACCGCCTTCGCGTCGGGCGCCGAGGTGAAGGCGCAGGTCGCCGCGATGGCGCGCGCGATGAAGCCGGGTCAGGGCTTCGCCTGGCAGCCGCTGGTACGCGACGACAGCCGCGTCGCCGCGCTGGAATATTGGAAGAAACCGGGCCGCCCCGCCGTCCATCCCGAACAGGCGGAATATGCCATCGTGATCGAAGGCTCGGGCACGCTGATCTCGGGCGGCACGCTCGATACCCCGAAGGTCGTCAATCCCGACCTGACCGAGGGCGAGCGGATCGTCGGCGGCACCACCCGCACGCTGGGGCCGGGCGACGTGATCCTGGTGCCGGCCGGCGTGCCGCACTGGTTCGGGATCACCGGCGGCAAGCTGGTGCTGCTCGGCATGAAGCTGCCGGTGAAACGATAGGCCTGCCGGCCCCTCCCCTGCGGGAGGGGCTGCGCGCGGCTCCCTACAGACCCATCCCGTACAGCGTATGGTGGCTGAGGATGAAGAGCGTCCGCCCGCCCTCGCCGCCGATCAGCAATTGCAGGGGTCGTTCGGGCGTGTCGATGCGGCGGACCAGCGTGCCGTCGGGGCGGTAGACGAAGATCTGGCCGTTCGCGACATAGAGGTTGCCGGCCGCGTCGCGCGCGACGCTCTCGCCCCCACGATCCGCGACGACCTTCAGGTCGGTCAGCCGCCCGCCTTCCCCAACACGGCCGCTATAGGTGCGATTTTCCGAGGCGTTGGTCAGTACCACCCGGCCGTCCGCATCGCTGGCGACGAGACCATAGCTGTCGAGCGTGTCGGACCATCGCCAGCCGCGGTGATCGTCCGGCCCCTGGTTCCAGACGCGGAAGGCCGGCAGGACCAGCGATCCGTCGGGCGAGACATAGTCCTGCGGCTTCGCCTCTCCCATATTGTCGGTGAAGAAGCTGGACAGCGGCGGGAATGCGTAGGTCTTGGGATCGATGCGATCGGCGAACTCGCCGTTCGCCCAGACATTGACCGGCAGCAGCGTCGCCGCGCCGCGGCGGGGCCGGGCGGCGGTCGGCGCGATGACGCGCACGTCGTTCGGCTTGTCCGGATCGATGCTGTAGACGCTGCCGTCCCGTCCCGCCGAGGACAGGACCATCAGCCGGCCCGAGCGATCGATCGCGAGGTTGACCGGGTCGAGCGGCGCGTCGGCGACGATCGACAGGCCCTCGCCGCGCGACCAGCCATGAATGCGCTGGAACTCGCGGTCGATGAAATAGAGCTTGCCCTTCGCATCGACCGCGCCGCCCGCGATCGAATAGAAGCCGTCGGCCAGCCTTTCCACGCCGGGCGACACCGGCACGGCGGAGGCGGTGGCAGCCGCGGCGGGCGCGGCGGGCACGTCGAGCTTCGCGAACTCGCGCTCGCGCACCTCCTGCTGCCGCGTCATATCCTTGATCGCGTTCTCAAACGGATATTTGCTCGCGCGGGTATAGGTGCCGCAGCCTTTCGCATCGCAGCTCGAAAAGCCGCTCTCGGCGTTCACATGGACGTTGCGGAAGCGGATATCGCCCGAGTCATAGATCCTGACGGCCGCATCCATCGGCTTGGCCGAGCGGGTGACGCGATAGCCGTGATAGTTGGCGAACAGGATGTTGCGCGAATGGCGCATCTCGGTCGAGATCGCGTTGACGCCGTCGCGCACCTCCTGCTCGGTCTGGGGTGCGAGGAACTCCCAGTTCTCGACATGGTCGAGGACGATCTCGGCCCGGTAGTGATGCTCGGCCGACAGCTGGTAGACATGGCCCGGCGTCTTCGTGTCGGAGACGTAGAAGCCGGCCGATGCCAGGGTATTGGGCGACCAGATCGCCGAGAAGGTGCCGCCGCCGCCATCGGTCACCCAGATGCTGGGATTCTGCCCGTCGAAGCGCGCGCGCGGATCGCCGAAGCCGATCGGGCTGCCCGCGGTCAGGACCGTGCCGCCGCCGCCCTGGATCTTGACGTCGTTGACCATCGACGCCTCGCCCGCCTTCCACAGCAGCGCCGTCGCGCGCGGGTTCACGCCGCCCGTCCAGAGGCCGAGGCCGTGGACGATCGCATTGCCCCCCTTCGCGCTCTCGAGCAGCGCCTTGGGTCCGCCGACGCCGCGATAGCCGGGCGCGTCGTCGGGCAGGTAGAGATGGGTGAGGCTGGGATGCAGCGCGATCAGCACGCTGTCCGGCCGCAGCTTCAGCGTGTCGGTGACGCGATAGCGGCCCATCGGCAGATAGACGACGCGATGCGTGTCGATCGCCCGCTGAAGCGCCGCGGTATCATCGGTCGCGTCGTCGCCCTTCACCCCCAGATCACGGGCATTCGCCCATTCGCGCACCGGAGGCAGCGCCCGGATCGCGGCCGCCGGGCGCGCCGGAGCGCGGGCGAGCGGCGTCATCGCCACGTCGAGCGCATAGTCGCCGGTCGCGCCGAGGCCGGGCAGCTTGAGGCCATAGGAGAAGTCGGCGACGCGATAGCGCGGGCCCGATCCCGCAACCGTCCGGCCGCTGTCGCGGAAGCGCGCGAAGACCGGCGTGTTGAGCCCGACCGCGTTGTCGAACCCGATCTGGGTGAAGACGCTCTTCTCCTCGGAAACGACGACGCCGGCATCGGCGACATTCTCGAAGCGGACATCCTTGCCCCAGAGCGAATCCGAATAGCCGCGATCGATCTCGATCCCGACCGGCGTGTTGCGGATTGCGACGTTGACCAGCGTCAGGTCCACCTCATGCTCGCGGATCGCGGCGTCGCGCTGGCCCTCGAACTCGCTGTCGATCAGCGTGAACTGCCAGGCGGGCGAGGTCTTTTCCGAGATGATGCCGTAGCGGCCGCCGAAGAAGCGCAGATCCTCGAACTCGTTGCCCGCCTGGTAGACGCCGGCAAGGCCCGAGCCGATATGGAAGTCGGCATGGCGGATATAGCCGTGCTGCGCGACGCGGAACCGAACCGCCACAGCGCCGGCATTGCCCGCCCCGATCCTGAAATCGATGTTGGCGAGCGCGGAGTAGAAGGTGCTCGACGTCGCGTCGAAGATCGTCGGATCGAACGGAACGCTGGTGGGCGGCGGCACCGCAGGCTTGCCGGCGCGATACTGATCCTCGCCGGTAAAGGCGACCATCGCCGCCACGCCCTCGCCGAAGCCCGCGCTGTTGTCGGCCAGCACGATTTCCGGCCGCGTCGGACCGACGCCGAACAGGCGGACCGCGGTCCGCACGAAGATGGTGCGGCTGATCCGATAGCGGCCGGAGGGAAGGAAGACGATGCCGCCATGCCCGCCCGCGGCGGCTGCGTCGATCGCCTGCTGGATCGCGGCGCTGTCGTCCGCCCGCCCGTCGCCGACGCCCCGCACCGTCACCGCCCGCGGCTCCGCCGGCGCGCTGCGATAGACCGATTGGGAGGGCGGGGCCGCGCGCGCCGGAACGGCCGGCAGCACAGTCGCGGCGCCAAGCAGCCACAGGGCCTTCATCATCGATCTCCCGTTGTCTTTACACGGTTTTTTCTAGTCAGCGGGGATCGCGCCATCAGGCTCGACCAAAGTCGTAGCCGGTCAGATCTGCAAGGCTTGCGCCGCGATCGCGACCTGAGTGCGGTTGCGCACGTTCAGCTTGCGCATCAGCGCGGTCATGTGCGCCTTCACCGTCGCCTCGGCGATGCCGAGTTCATAGGCGATCTGCTTGTTGAGCTGCCCGCTATGCACGCCGCGCAACACCTTCATCTGGGTGGGCGTCAGCTGTACGAGCGGCGATACGGGTCCACCGGCGGGGGCGGTTTCCACGGTCGCTTCCATCATCATCCTCCTCTGGTCGGCCATGCCGTGCGACCGTGCGGCGAGGACCGCCGATGATCGCCTGTCCTCCGATCGCCTTGAGCCGGATTCGGTTGGACAGCTTTAGTCTATGCGCGCTGTTTTCATTGGCAATCAAGGCTTTTTCTTGCGGTTCTGCAAAAATCTGTCGTACAGCTATGCACAATATCGGCAGGCGAAGGCGTCGCCGATCCATGGGAGGGAGTGCCGATGCAGACAGCGCGGACCTGGGGTCGTTCGGCATGGGGGCACAGGCCGTGACCGGCGACGACCTGCGGCTGGTCGGTGCGGCGCTCGCCGGCATCCTGCTCGCCGTGCTGATGATCGTGCGCGGGCGGCTCCATCCCTTTATCGGCCTGCTTTGCGGCGCATTCACGGTCGGGCTGCTCGCCGGGCTGCCGCTGCCCGATATCGCCAAGGCGGTGCAGAAGGGCGTCGGCGACATCATCGGCGGCACCGGGTTCGTCGTGGCGCTGGGCCTGTCGCTGGGCGCCATGCTGCACCTGTCTGGTGCCGCCGCCTCGCTGGCGCGGGGCGCGCTGTCGCTGACCGGCGTGCGGGCCGCGCCCTGGGCGACGCTGGGCATCGCGATCGTCATCGGCCTGCCGCTGTTCTTCGAGACCGGGCTGGTCCTGCTCCTGCCCATCGTGGTCGCCGCGGCGGAGGCGATGGGGGGCACCGATGACGCGGCGCGCGACGCCGCGAAGCTGCGGCTGATCATGCCGGCGCTGGCTGGACTGGGCGTCGTCCATGCGCTGGTGCCGCCGCATCCCGGACCGCTGCTGGCGGTCGAGGCGCTGGGTGCCAATCTGGGGCTGACGATGCTCTACGGCATCATCATCGCCATCCCCACCGCGATCCTGGCCGGACCGGTGCTGGCGAAGGTGACGACGCGGGGCGTCCGGCTCGCGCCGCCGGTGCTGGGCGATCATGCGCTCGGCATCGCGACACCGCCGCGCGCGCTGGCGCTGCTGATCGTGCTGCTCCCAGTGCTGCTGATCGCGACCGGCGAGCTGGCGCAGATGGCGCCCGGCCTGCGCGGCAGCGCGCCGCTGGTGGCGGCGAGCAACCCGGTCGTGGCGCTGCTCGTCACCAACCTCCTCGCCCTGCCCGTCCTGTTCGGCCGCCGGCTGCGCGAGTCGGCGATCCAGGACGCCGTGTGGCACGAGACGATGGGCGCGGCGGGCGCGATCCTGCTGGCGATCGGCGCGGGCGGCGCGCTGAAGCAGGTGCTGGTCAGCGCCGGCCTGTCGGACCTGCTCGCGCGCGTGGTGCTGATGTACGCGATCTCGCCGCTGTTGCTCGGCTGGCTGGTGGCGGTCGGCATCCGGCTGGCGGCGGGATCGGCGACGGTCGCCACGATCACCGCGGTCGGGGTGATGCCGGGCGTCGTCGCCAGCTCGGGCGTCTCGCCCGAACTCGTCGTGCTGGCGATCGGCGCCGGCTCGGTCTTCTTCAGCCATGTGAACGATCCCGGCTTCTGGCTGGTCAAGAGCTATGTCGGAACCAGCACCGCAGACACCTTCCGGACCTGGTCGCTGCTGGAAACGGCCATCTCGGTGGTCGGCCTGGCCATGGTGCTGGTGCTGAGCCATGTCATCTGACCGGGCCGGAGGGGACAGGCGATGAGCGAGGGACGGCTGGCGGAGCGGGCCTATACGGCGATCGTCCGCATCATCACCGACGAGGATCTCGCCGCCGGGGATCGCCTGCCCTCGGAGGCGCGGCTGGCCGAGATGTTCGGCATGTCCCGCACCATCGTGCGCGAGGCGCTGGCCCGGCTGGCGTCGGACGGGATCACCGAGGCGCGGCGGGGTGCGGGCTCCTATGTCAAGCGCCGGCCCTCCGCCCGTCTCGGCACGCACATGCCGATGGACGCGCTGGCGACGACGCTCGGCACCTACGAGGTGCGCTTCGTGCTGGAGGCGGAGGCGGCGCGGCTGGCGGCGCAGCGACGATCGCCGCAACAGCTCGAGGAGATCGAACAGCGGCTGGCGGCATTGCGCACGGCCCTGCTCTCCGCCGCGCCGGCGCATGACGAGGACTGGCTGCTCCATCGCGCAATCGCCGAGGCGACCGGCAATGCCGCCTTCCTGCCCGTGTTCGACCACCTCCAGGACGAGGTGCTCAAGATCCTGCGCGCCGGTGTCGACATCTCCCGCTCGCGCCCGCCCGAGGTGCTCGGCGCGATGATGGAGGAGCATGACGCGATCGTCGATGCGATCCGCGCGCAGGATGCCGACGGCGCCGCGCTGGCGATGCGCTGGCACCTGTCCCAGGGCCGCAAGCGGCTGATGCCGTGATCTATAGAGCAAGATGACTTGAGGTTAGCCCACCTCTTACCGTTCGCCCTGAGCGTAGTCGAAGGGCCTGAGACTCACCTGTGCTTCGACTTCGCTCAACACGAACGGGTCAATGTCGTGTAATTCAGCTGTAGATATGCCCATCCGGGTCGGACGGCCGGGCGATGCCCTCAGGCCGGTGTAGGTCCTAGACCGGCACCCCGTCCACCCATTCGAGCGCCTGACGGCACAAGGTGTCCGGCCTTTCTGCTGCGTCGAGCGTGATCGCCGGTTCGTCGGCGCCCGGCGGTTCGAGTGTCGCGAGCTGGCTGCCCAGCAGGCTGGGCGGCATATAGTGGCCGGCGCGCGATGCCATCCGGCGCGCGATCTCGTCGGCATCGGTGGCGAGCAGCACGAAGCGCAGCGGCACCGCCGACGCCGACGCGAGCCGCTCGCGATAGCTGCGCTTCAGCGCCGAACAGGCTGCCACCGCGATACCGTGCGCGGACGCAGCCTCGCCCAGGGCCGCACCTAGACGGTCGAGCCAGGGCCAGCGATCGGCGTCGGTCAGCGGATGGCCGCCCTCCATCTTCGCGACATTGGCGGCCGAGTGATAGTCGTCACCCTCCAGCACCGGGCAATCGAGCGCCGCGCCGAGCCGGGCGGACAGCGTCGACTTGCCCGATCCGCTGACGCCCATCACGACGATGCCCTGCACGCGTCGGGATCGCGCGCTCGGTCCGCCGGAATCGTCTCGTTCGCTGAGTGCCTGCACCATCCCTGTCCCTGCCGACCCGGTATGCAGCTATCCGTGCCACGCACCGGCTTGGCCATTACGACCTTTGTCGCAATCGTCGGCGGCCACAGGCGATCCTATCGCACGGGGCCAGGCCGATATTTTCCTGCGAGACGGAGTTGCCCGTGATGACCGCCAGCCCCCGGACATTTCGTGCGGGCCGCGCGCTCGCCATGGTGCTGCTCGCCGGCGCCGCGCTGCCCGCCCTCGCCGCCGGGCCGTCGCGCTCGGCCTTCACCGCCGCGCCCGTCGATCCGCGCGCGATCACCGTCGCCGCGCCGTGCGACGGGACGACGGACGCCACCGCCGCGATCCAGCAGGCGCTCGACGCCGCTGCCGGCCAGGGCGGCGGCGGCATCGTCTTCCTGCCCGCCGGCCGCTATCGCCTGGCCCGCAGCCTCTATGTCTGGCCGGGCGTGCGCCTGTTCGGGACCGGCCGGACCCGCCCCGTCTTCGTCCTCGCCCCTGCCACGCACGGCTTCCAGCGGGGCGTCGGCAGCATGATCGTCTTTACCGGCAACCGGCGCGCCGCACCCGGCGAGCCCGCCGCGCGACCCGTGCCGGTTCCGCCCCCGACCAGCGTACCCTTCGATCCGGGCATCGCCGATGCCAATTCCGGCACCTTCTACTCGGCGATGGCCAATGTCGATTTCGAGATCGGCGAGGGCAATCCGGCGGCGACCGCCGTCCGCTTCCACACCGCGCAGCACGCCTATCTCAGCCATATCGATTTCCGCCTGGGGTCGGCGCTGGCCGGCATCTATCAGGTCGGCAATTTGGGCATGGACCTGCGCTTCTATGGGGGGCGCTACGGCATCCTGACCGAGAAGCCGTCGCCGGCCTGGCCGTACACCCTGCTCGACTCGCTGTTCGAGGGACAGCGCGATGCCGCGATCCGCGAGCATGAGGCGGGACTGACGCTGGTCAACACCGTGTTCCGCAACGTGCCGGTCGGAGTGGAGATCGACCGCGGCTATGGCGACTGGCTGTTCGGCCGCGACGTCCGATTCGAGAATGTCGCGCGCGCCGGCGTGATCGTCAGCAACGAAGGCAATGCCTATACCCAGATCGGCTTCGACAATGCGGTGGCGAGCGGCACGCCGGTCTTCGCCCGCTTTCGCGACAGCGGGCGCGAGGTTGCAGGACCCGCGGCGCGCTACCGCGTGCGCGCCTTCACCTATGGGCTGACGCTGCCGGGTCTGGGCACCCTCGGCACCTACGAAACGCGGATGGTGGCGAGCCCGCTTGCCGCCCTGCCCCGCGGCCCCGCTGCGGCGATCAGGGCGCTGCCGCCCGTCTCCGCCTGGGCGAATGTGCGCGACCTGGGCGTGCGCGGCGACAATGCGGCCGACGACACCGCGGCGCTCCAGCGCGCGATCGACACGCATCGCTTCCTCTATTTCCCCGCCGGCTTCTATCGCGTGTCCGACACCTTGCGGCTGCGGCCCGACACCGTGCTGATCGGCCTCCACCCCAGCCTGACCCAGATCGTGCTGGCCGAGGACAGCCCGCTCTATCGCGGGATCGGCAGTCCGCGCGGGTTGATCGAGAGCGCGAAGGGCGGCGGCGCGATCGTTTCCGGACTGGGGCTGTTCACCGGCGGCCGCAACCCGCGCGCGACCGCGCTGCTCTGGCGCGCCGGCGCCCAGTCGCTGGTCGACGACGTCAAGTTCCAGGGCGGGCACGGCACCTTCCTCGCGGACGGCAGCCGGCTGGAGCCGTACAACGCCGACCACAGCGCCGATCCCGACCCGGGCAAGCGCTGGGACGGGCAGTTCGCCAGCCTGTGGGTGACCGATGGCGGGGGCGGTACCTTCAACGGGCTGTGGACGCCGAACACCTACGCGGCGGCGGGCCTCCACGTCTCGAACACCGACACGCCGGGCCATGTCTACCAGATGTCGGCGGAGCATCACCGGCGGGCCGAGATCGTGCTGGACGGCGTGCGCAACTGGCAGTTCCTCGCGCCCCAGACCGAGGAGGAGGCGGGCGAGAGCCGCGACGCGGTGTCGCTGGAGGTGCGCAACTCGCGCGACATCCTGTTCGCCAACTATCACGGCTATCGCGTCACCCGCTCGCTCCAGCCTGCCCCTTCGGCGGTGGTGCTCTACGGGTCGAGCAACATCCGGTTCCGCAACGTCCATGTGAATGCCGAAAGCGGGTTCGCCACCTGCGACGCGAATGGCTGCGGCACCTATCTGCGGGCGAGCAAATACCCCTACGAGAATGCGATCACCGACGTGACCCGCGGCGCAGTCGTCCGCGAGCGGGAATTCGCCGTGCTCGATGTCACCGACGCGGCCCTGCCGGCGCCGACCGCGCCCCTCGCCCCCGTCAGGAAACTCGCCGACGCCTTCCACGCGCTGGGCGGCGGCGCGGTCGATGCCCGCGGCAAGCTCTACTTCGTCGACCGGCCGGCCCAGCGCATCCATGGCTGGACGGAGCAGGAAGGCCTGTCGGTCGTCGCCGACGCGCCGCTCGACCCGGTCAACCTTGCGGTCGACCGTTCGGGGCGGCTGCTGGTCCTGTCCTCGGCGGGCGCGGCGGCGACGGTCTACAGCCTCGACCCGGCTCGCCCGCAGGCCATCGAGACGATCGCGCCGACGCCGGCCGCGGCCCGCGGGACGGGGATCCTCGCGGTGCCGGGCAGCTTCTGGAACAATGGCGAGTTTCGCGACCAATATGATCCCGCCCGCGACCGGTTCACCACGCTGGCGGAAATGTTCGCGCGCGATGCCGCGCAGCCCAAGGCGCAGCTCTACGTCTCGCCCGACGGCAGCATCGCGCTGCCCGCCTTCCGCGTCTGGCAGCAGGGGCCGGCGGATCACACCGGCTGGCGCTTCTCCGACACACTCGACACCTATGGCTTCGTGACCGGACGGATCGGCGAGCGCATTTACGTCGCCAACGGCTCGGAAGACCGTACCTATAGCGCCCTGCTCGGCGCGGGCGGCGCGCTGACCGACCTCAAGCCCTTCGCAGCGCGCGGCGGCGAGAGCGTGGCGACCGGTCCGGACGGGCGGGTCTATGTCGCGAACGGACAAGTCTTCGTCTATGCGCCCGATGGTCGCGAGCTGGGCCGGATCGACGTTCCGCAGCGGCCGCTGCAGCTGCTGTTCGGCGGTGCGGACGGGCGGACCCTGTTCATCCTGTCGCATCACGCCCTCTTCAGCGCACGCCCGTGATGCTCGCGACTTTGGTCGTAGATGCTCCGCCGACCCGCTTGGAGTAGACTGCACAGCGTTCGACCGGGGGCACCAGCCCGAATGAACGGCGCGGGCCCGGAACGATAAGGGGATGGATGATGGATAAGGCCAAGCGCAACCGCGGCTCTCGCACCCGCCTGTTTGATAACGTTACCAGCCTTGCCGTGCTGGCCGCGGCGATCGCGGCGATGCCGGCTTGGGCGCAGACGACGCAGCCCCAGGATCAGGCCGCGACCCAGGCAGACCTGCCCGATTCCACCCGCACCGCCGATCCCGCCGCCCCCGATCGGCTGGTGCGCCCGGGTTCGACCACCGACGGTGCGGCCGAGGGTCAGGAGACCGGCGCCTCGGCGTCCGACATCGTCGTCACCGGCACGCGCATCACCGCCACCGGCTTCACCGCACCGACTCCGACGACGGTGATCGGCGAGGACCAGATCCTCAAGAACGCCCAGCCCAACATCTTCAATACGGTCGCGCAGCTGCCTTCGCTCCAGGGTTCGACCGGCGCGGCGACGGGCACGTTCAGCACGTCGAGCGGCCAGCAGGGCCTCAGCTCCTTCTCGCTGCGCGGCCTCGGCACGATCCGCACCCTGACCCTGCTCGACGGCCAGCGCGTGGTCGGCGCGAACGTCACCGGCGTGCCCGACATCAGCCAGTTTCCCCAATTGCTGATCAAGCGGGTCGACATCGTCACCGGCGGCGCCTCGGCCTCCTATGGCTCCGATGCGGTCGGCGGCGTCATCAACTTCGTCACCGATACCCGCTTCACCGGGATCAAGGGCAACCTCCAGTCCGGCGTCACCACCTATGGCGATGGCGGGCAGGTGCTGGCGCAGCTGGCGGTCGGCAAGGCCTTTGCGGACGACAAGCTCCACGTCATCCTCAGCGGCGAATATGCCCATGACGAGGGCGTCGGCCCGGGCAATTTCGGCGAGGACCTCGCCGGCAGCCGCGACTGGTACCGGGCGACGACGCTGGTCGATACCGGCATCCGCAACAACGGCAATCCGCAATTCCTCTACCGCGATCACGGCCAGGCCTACCAGTACACCAAATACGGCCTGATCAGTTCCGGCCCGCTTCAGGGCATCGCCTTCAATGCGGACGGCGTGCCGTTCGCCTTCAACTACGGTTCGAACGGCGTGCCGGCGAAGAACGCCGCCGGCAACGTCATCGGCTGCTATGTCGGCTTCTGCGTCGGCGGCGACCAGTCGGGCCATGTCGGCTCGGGCACCTCGCTCCAGTCGGCGCTCCAGCGCGTCAACGGCTATACGCGCATCGGCTACGACATCGCGCCCGACATGGAATTCTACGTCACCGCGAACGTCGCCCAGGTGAAGACCAGCAACCAGCCGAACCCCGGTGCGTCACGCACCGGCCTCGTGATCCAGTGCGCCAACCCCTATCTGCCGACCACGATCAGCCAGGCCTGCGCGCAGAACGGCATCACCCAGTTCACCTACGGCCTCAGCAACGCGATCCTGCCGAACATCAAGGTCAACACCGATCGCCGCCAGTATCGCTTCGTCGCCGGCCTGAAGGGCAAGGCCGATCTGGCCGGTACGTCCTGGACCTATGACGCCTATTACGAACACGGCATCAACATCACCGACATCAATGTCGACAACATCATCCTGAACCGGCGATACGACCAGGCGATCAACGCGACGCGGATCAACGGGCAGATCGTCTGCGCCGATGCCACCGCGCGGGCCGGCGGATGCCAGCCGATCAACATCTTCGGGGCCTTCACCCCCTCGGCCGGCGCGCTGACCTACATCGCCCCGGACAAGGGCCCGTTCCAACATACCAAGCAGACGCAGGACGCGGCGGCGGGCAGCATCTCCGGTACGCCGATCGACCTGTGGGCAGGGCCGCTCGCGGTCGCCGCAGGGCTCGAATACCGCCGCGAATTCTACCGGGTGAATGCCGACCCCTATGGCGCGGGCGTGTCGTCCATCAGCCCGAATTCGACCGACTATCCGGCCGATCCGGTTCTGCTGCCGGCCGGCAACAACTGGTATGCCGGCAACTACAAGAACGGCCGCGGCCAATATCATGTGCTCGAAAGCTTTCTCGAGCTCAACCTGCCCCTGATCGACTCCAAGGCAGCGGGCCGCGCCAATCTGAACCTGGCCGGTCGCGCCACCCGTTACTCGACCTCGGGCCTGGTCTATTCGTGGAAGGTCGGCGGCACCTACGACACGCCGCTCGACGGGATCCGCCTGCGTGCCGTCACCTCGCGCGACGTGCGTGCGCCCAACCTCTCGGAACTGTTCGCCGCGCCGACCACCACCACGGTGCCCAACTTCACCGATCCGTTCCGTAACACCCAGGTGCTGATCATCCAGAATTCGATCGGCAATCCCAATCTGCGCCCGGAAATCGCGCGCAGCACCGAGGCGGGGATCGTCCTGGCGCGGCCCAGCTGGCTGCCGGGCCTCAGCGTGTCGTTCGACTATTACAAGATCAAGGTCGACGACGTCGTCTCCAGCCTGTCGGCGGCGCAGATCGTCAACCTCTGCTTCCAGGGCAACACGGAGACCTGCGGCGCCTTCAACCTGCAGAACACCGCCGGACCGAACTTCGTCAACGTCCAGGCCTTCAACGTCGCCTCGATCAAGACCGACGGCTTCGACATCGAGGCGAGCTACCAGATGCGCAACCCGCTCGGGCTCGGCGGCAACTTCACCGTGCGGGCGCTGGCGACGCACGTCATCAAGTTCGTGACCGACCTGGGCCTGCCCGGCACCATTCCGATCGACAGCGCCGGTGCGAACAGCGGCGCGATCCCCGACTGGAAGTGGCTGGCGATCGAAAGCTACGACACCGACCGGTTCAGCCTGACGCTCCAGCAGCGCTGGTTCAGCGACGGCGTGATCGGCAATCAGTATGTCGTGTGCGCCCCCGGCACCTGCCCCGTCTCGACCGCGAACAATCCGACGATCGACTATAACCGGATGAAGGGCGCCTTCTACTTCGACATCGGCGGATCGATCAACGTGACCCGGCAGGTCAGCATGTTCTTCAAGGTCGACAATCTGTTCGACCATGATCCGGAACCTTCGCCGCAGACCAATACCGGGCTCGACGTCAACCCGGCGCTCTACGACACGCTCGGACGCTTCTACCGGATCGGCATCCGCGGCCGCTTCTGACCGCAAGGTCTTACCTGCCCCCACCTTCCGGCGTCGGTCGCTCGCGCGACCGACGCCGTCTTGTCGTCCGGCACCTGCCGCCGCGGCGTGCGTTCAGGCGGTGGTGGAGCAGGCAAGGCAAGGCATGAAGATCGGATTTCTGGGGCTGGGCCAGATGGGCCGCGGCATGGCGGCGAACCTCGTCAGGGCGGGGCATGAGGTGACGGTGTGGAACCGCTCGCCCGGCAAGGCCGACGATCTCGTCTCGCTCGGAGCGACGTTGGCGAAACGGCCGGTCGACGCGGCGGGGGGCGAGGTCGTCCTCTCGATGCTGGCCGACGACGCGGCGGTGGAAGCGGTCGTCTATGGCGCGGGCGGGATCGCGGGGGCGCCGGCGCTGCATGTCGGCCACAGCACGATCGGAATCGCGCTCGCCGATCGGCTGGCTGCGGACGCGGGCGAGGACCGCTATGTCTCCGCCCCCGTCTTCGGTCGCCCGCCGGCCGCCGAAGCGGGCAAGCTGTTCGTCGTCGCCGCCGGCAGCGGCGTCGCGCTCGACCGGTGCGAGCCTCTTTTCGAGGCGATCGGCCAGCGCAGCTTCCGCGTCGGCGAGGCGCCCTCGGCCGCCAATCTGGTCAAGCTGAGCGGCAATTTCATGATCATGGCCGCGGTCGAGGCGATGGCGGAGGCGATGACACTGGCCGAGAAAGGCGGCGTGCCGCGCGGCACGCTGCTGGAGGTCTTGACGGGGACGCTGTTCGGCGCGCCCATCTACCAGACCTATGGCGACATCCTCCTCGAAGACCGGTTCCGGCCTGCCGGATTCGCGGCGCCGCTCGGCCTGAAGGACATGACGCTGGCGGATGCCGCGGCAACCCGTCTCGGCGCGTCCATGCCGGTGCTCGGCATCGTCCGCGACCATCTGCGCGCGCTGATCGCGGCGGAGGGACCCGATATCGACTGGGCCGCCGTCGCGCTGTCGGTCCGGCGGGGAGCAGGCTTGTAAGACGGCCGGACGTTTGGCTCTCGCACACAAGCAATCGCCAGCTATATCAGCGCCCTACCTGATCACCCCCGGAGACCTGCCATGGCCGCCAGCCTTCCCTACACGCCCGATCCCGCGCGCTATGACGGGCGCATGCCCTATCGACGCACCGGCCGCAGCGGGCTGCGGCTGCCGGCGATCAGCCTGGGCCTGTGGCAGAATTTCGGCGGCACCGACGTCTTCGAGACAGGCCGGGCGATTCTGCGCCGCGCCTTCGACCGCGGCGTCACGCATTTCGATCTCGCGAACAATTACGGGCCGCCGTACGGTTCGGCGGAAGAGAATTTCGGCCGGGTGCTCGCAACCGACTTCGCCGCGCACCGCGACGAACTGATCATCTCGACCAAGGCGGGGTGGGACATGTGGCCGGGGCCGTATGGCCAGATCGGGTCCTCGCGGAAATACCTGATCGCCAGTTGCGAGCAGAGCCTGACGCGGATGGGGCTCGATTATGTCGACATCTTCTATTCGCACCGCGTCGATCCCGACACACCGCTGGAAGAGACGATGGGCGCGCTCGTCCAGCTGCATCGCCAGGGCAAGGCGCTCTATGTCGGCATCTCGTCCTACGAACCGGGCCTGACGCGGCAGGCGGCGGCGATCCTGGCGGCGGAAAAGGTGCCGCTCTTCATCCACCAGCCGAGCTATTCGATCCTGAACCGGTGGATCGAGCGCGACCTGCTCGATGTGCTCGACGATCTGGGTACCGGTTGCATCGCCTTCTCTCCCCTGGCGCAGGGCATGCTGACGAACAAATATTTGGGCGGGGTGCCGGCCGACACCCGTGCGACCCGCGGCGGTTCGCTGTCGCAATCGCTGCTGACCGACCAGAATCTCGGGGCGATCCGCACGCTCAACGCCATCGCCGAGAGGCGCGGCCAGACGTTGGCCCAGATGGCGATCGCCTGGGTCCTGCGCGATCCGCGCGTCACGTCGGCGCTGATCGGCGCGCGCACGGTGGAGCAGCTCGACGATGCGCTGGATGCGGTCGGGACGCTCGACTTTTCGGCCGAAGAATTGGCCGCGATCGATAGCGCCGCGGCCGATGGCGGGATCAACATCTGGTCGGGCTCGTCGGACATCACCGCCCTGCCGGCGGCGCAGGGTGTGCCCCGCCCGACCAAGGGCTAACGCAGGCGCGCGGCCTCGACGAGCGCATGAAAGTCCGGCAGCGACCGATCGTAATAGTAGAGGCGCGGCCCGGCGAAAGTCGCCATGTACAGCCGCCCGTCGATGATCGTCGCCCGCGCCTCGCCGCGACGGGGCAGTTCGTCCTCCTCGACATAGTCGAAGGTGAAGCGGATACCGTCGTGCCCGAGAAAGCTCTCGGGCGTAGCGCCGGTCACATGGAAGGTGGCGATCATCCTGCGTGCGCGATAGGTGCCCTCCAGCAGCTCGGGAATGTCGGCGAGCAGGGTCTGGCGGCGGAATTTGGGAAGAGGAAGCCGCTTCTTGCTGATCTCCCGGACCAGCGGCATTTCCGCTTCGATCCCGGCGTAGAAGGTGACGGCGTTGAGGTCTTCGCCGTCGAGCGTCCAGACTTCCACCATCTTGCCGGGCGATACGCCCAGGCTATTCCAGTCGCGACCGGGCGTGATCGTGAGGTTCGATCCCGCGATCGGGACCGCCTCGCCCCGGCCGCGAAGCGCGTTGCCGGCATGGCCCGGCGAGATCGCGATGGCGGCGACGGCCAGTGCCGCGAACAGCCGCCTTGTGGGTAAGCGCCGCATCATCAGGGTTCCTTGGCCAGCATGGCGATCGTCGCGGCATCGGGGGCGTCCGGGCGGAGCGCCAGATAGCGGCCGAGCGCCGCCTGGCCCTCGACGCGCCGACCCGTCTTGATCAGCGAAAGGCCGAGGCCGCGCTGCGCGTCCGCCAATTGCGGGTCGAGCGCCACCGCCTTCGCGTAGAAATCGGTCGCCGCGACCAGATCGCGCGGATTGCCGCGCAGGCGATAGAGGTCGCCCCGCGCCAGCCAGAGCGGCGCGGTCCAGCCGCCCTCGGCCAGATGCTCGATGACATAGGCGCTGGCGCCGAAATCGTTGAGCCTGATCTGATCGTCGAGCCACTGTGGCAGGAAGGGCGCCATCGCACTGGCATAGCGTGCCGCGCCGTCGTCGCGGCCGATTCCTTCGAGCGCCGCGAGGGCCGCCAGCGTGGCGGCGCGCTCGGCATTGGGCGGGTGCGAGTCGGCGAAGGCGATCGTGTCGTACCGTGGCTTGCGCAATCCCTTGGCCGCGGCGGACGCCAGCCCCTCGGCGATCGCATGCTGCCAGACTTCGGATGCCACCTGAGGCCGGAGCCGACCGGCATTGAGATAGCCGATGCTGATCCGGTCCGCCTCCCGCTCGGTATCACGACCGTAGCGAAAATAATGGCCCAGCACGGAATAGCGCAGGTCGCCGAACATCCTGCGGGTATCGCGGCCGGGATACATGGCCGCCAGCAGGCCCGCCCAGCTCAGCACATCGCTGGCACCGCGTTCCGCCTTGAACAGCTTGACGCTGTGGCGGCTTTGGAAATGGCCGAACTCATGGCCCAGCACGGTGGCCAGCTCGGCTTCGCTACGCATCCGCAGCAGCAGTCCGGAGAACACCCGCACCGTGCCGTTGGGCGCCATGCTCGCGTTGAAGATCGGCGTGCGGACGATGTACACGCGCGCCGCCTTGCAGCGCTCCGGCCCGACCGTTTCGCACAGCACGCCCTTGACATAGCCCGTCAGGGCCTCGTCGCGGATGACGCGCGGGGACGCGGTCAGCCGGCGCTCGTCCTCGTCGGCATCCTGCCAGATCCCGATCTCGTCCACGCCGTGCGGCTTGTAGAGTTCGGCATAGGTCGGCGGCAGTGTCTCCGCACCCGCCGTGATCGGCGCGAGCATGGCCGCCGCCACCCAGAGCCCGGACGATAGCCACAGCGGCGACATCAGCGCGCCGGAGCCGTATCCGGGTCCGGCTTGCTGCCCGGGAAACCTTGCAGCAGTTCGCGCACGCGCTTCTCTGCGCCGTCCGGCGTTCGCACGTCGCCGCCCATATGGGTATCGGCATTCAACCACAGCAGATCGCCGGTCTTCAGGTCGACCAGCCCGGCATAGCCGGTATGCACGCCCGACGAGATCGCGATGCGGGGGCCAAGCATCGCCACCACCTGCAAGAGCTTGCGGCCGGTCGAGCCGTAGGCGTCATAGTCGTAGATGAAGAGCGCGAAGTCGGCGTCTCGCGCGCCCGGCAGGTCGGCGACGCCGGGCCCAACCGACCAGTCGAACACATCGGCCTTGTTGTCGCGCTTCTTCGTCGGCAGGCGATTGCCCTTGAAGAATTGGTAGTTGACGACCGACGCGGAGACGGCCGCGAAAAGCGATCCATATTCCTCGGCGAGCCGGTTCGCGTCTCCATAGGCCTCGGGCGCGGCGACCACGCGATTGTCGAGCCTCTCCTGCACGTTCGCCAGCGCAACCGCGATGTTCCGGCGCGCCTCCTCCGTCCATGTCCCGTTCGCCTCGAACATGCCGCCGGTCGATTGCGCGCCGACCCGGATCGTCGGGCGCAGCAGCAGGATCGTCTTGCCGCGCAGCACGGCCGATCGCTCTTGCGCAGCTGCCGGCGAAACAAAGGGAGCGGCTGCCGCGAGGGCAACGGCGATGATCCAATGCCTGGCGAACATCGTTCCCCCGAAAGCCTTCGACCGACAGCGCCTTTGTGCCGTGCCGCCGCCCGCGCGCAACGCGACTCTTCCGGGCGATCGGGAAGTCGTTTCGGACCTGATCGGGCAAGCCCTTGTCGTTCCGGGCGATGTGCGTTGGGCGGCGCCTGGTGCGCCCCTTCTGCATGGCGCTCTAACGCGAGGCCTCCCGGCTGATGCCGGGATGATGAAGTCTACCCTTCCGCGCGCAAACGGTATCCCACGCCGAGTTCGTTGGCGATCACGCTGCCGACCGGTCCGGGCGCCTCCAGCTTCTGGCGAAGATTGCGGATGACGATCCGCAGATATTCGATACGCGGGTCCTCGTCCGCCGCCCAGCAGGCCGTCAGCAGCCGCTCGTGTGTCACCACCCGGCCAATATGGCGGGCGAGCACCCCCAGCACCTCGTGCTCCTTGCGGGTGAGATGCAACTCCTCCCCGCCCCGCGTCACGCGCCGCTGCTCCGTGTCGATGCTGAGTTCGCCGCGCCGGATGGTCCGCGGGGCGGGGTCGGACGCGCTCCGGTGCCGCAGCGCGACCCGCAGGCGCGCCAGCAGTTCCTCGGTATCGAAGGGCTTGGTGACGAAGTCGTCCGCGCCCAGATCCAGCGCGGCGACCTTCTCCTCGACCGCCTCGCGCGCCGATACGACCAGGATCACTGCCTCGCCTTGGCCGCGCAGCAGCGGGATCAGGCTCAACCCGTCCCGATCCGGCAGGCCCAGGTCGAGAAGCACGGCGTCGGGCCGCTCGGCTGCCGCCCCGCTTATCGCGCTCTTGCCGTCCCACGCCTCGGCGACCGCGTAGCCGGCATGGACCAGCGTATTGCGCAGCAGACGCCGGATCGCGCCGTCATCGTCGACCACCAGGATCTTGGCCGGCATCAGGACAGCCCCTCGGCAGGTAGGTCGCGCACGATCAGCGCGGGCGGGAAGACGAGCGTGAAGGCCGCGCCGCCCCCGCCCGCCCGGTTCGCCGCCTCGACCGACAGGCCCATCGCCTCGGCAAAGGCCTTGACGATCGCCAGACCCAGTCCCGTCCCGCCCACCGCGCGGTCTGACCCCTGAAGCCGGCGGAAGGTCTCGAACACTTCCGCCTCGCGGCCGGGCGGCAGGCCGCTGCCCCGATCAAGCACGGCGAGGCGGAGCTCGCCGTAGCGATGGCCTCCCTCGATCACGATCTCGGACCCCGGTTCGCCATAGAGGCCGGCATTGTCGAGCAGATTGAGCAGGCAATGGTGCAACAATTGCGGATCGGCGCGCACCAGCGGCAGGTCGGGCGGCACGTCGAGCCGGACATCATGCCCCTCCAGCGCTCGGCGCGCATCGTGCGCGGCGCCGGTCACCGCATCGCTGAGGTCGATCGCCTCGGTCCGGAGGCGCAATGCCCCGGCCTCCACCCGCGCCATGTCGAGCAGGTTCGACACGAAGCGGTTGAGCCGCGCTGCCTCGCTTTCGATCGTTCCGATCAGCGCGGGCGTCGCACCGTGCCGAAGCTGCGCGGCCGCCGCGATCACCGCCGTCAGCGGCGTGCGCAGGTCGTGGCTGACCGACGACAGCAGCGCCGCCCGCAATCGGTCGCGCATCCGCACCGCGTCGAGATCGCGCATCTCCGCCTGCAACCGCAATCGCTCCAGCACCAGCGCGGCCTGATCGACCAGGCTGGACAGGAGCGGCAGCTGGTCGGCGCGTACCGGCTGCCCCGCCGCCTCGCTGGCGACGCCCAACACCGCGAGCACGCGATCCCCCGCCCTGAGCGGCTGGAATAGCCATTCGGATGCGGTCAGCGTGCCCGAGCCCTTGCCTGCCGCACTGCCCGTATCGAAGGCCCAGCCGGCGGCCGCATGATCCATCGTGTCGAGCCGATAGGCGGGGTCGCTCGCGGCGAGGGTGCGCATCACGCCCCCCTCGCCCGCGCCGAGCAGCACGACCTGCACGCCCAGCAGGCGGCGCACGTCGTCGCAGATCATGCGCGCGGCGGCATCGGCATCGTTGACCCCGGCGATCTGGCGCAGGAAGCCCGCCAGCGTGGCATTGGTCCGCGCGCTCGCCGCGGCGAGGTCGGCCTGCGCCCGCACCCGTGCGGTCAGCTGGCTGGTCGCGATCGCCACCCCCAGCAGCACGAAGATGGAGACGACATTTTCGGGATTGCTGACGCTCAGCGTACCGACCGGCGGCAGGAAGAAGAAGTTGTAGACGAGGCTCGAGGCGAGGCCGGCGAACAGGCCGGTGCGCAGCCCGAACAGGCTCGCCGCGACCATCACCGGCAGCAGGTAGAGAAGCGCGACGTTCCCGAGGTCGAGGATGTGAAACAGCGCGCTCGCGATCGCGGTCACCGCCGCGACGAGCAGCGTCGTGACGCCATAGCCGGCGGGCGACCCCCAGCGCGCCGGGCGACGCGGCGCCTGGCCGCGCGGTGCCTTCACGGCCGGCACCGGCAGGACGTGGACGGTCACGTCGGGAGTATCGCGGACCAGCCGGTCGACGATCGATCCATGGCGCAGCTCGAACCAGCGCGAGCGGCGCGACTTGCCGAGCACCAGCTGTGTCGCGCGCGCATCGGCCAGGAAGGACTGTATGCCCTCCACCACGGTCGGTGCGGGGACGGTCGCCACTGCGGCCCCCAGCTGGGTCGCCAGCGTCATCGTCGCGGCGACCCGGGCGTGCTGCTCGTCGGTGAAGTGCGCGGCGCGCGGCGTCTCGATGAACAGGGCCGTCCAGGGTCCGCGCAGGCCGTCGGCGACACGCTTGGCCGCGCGCACGAGGATGTCCGCGCCCGGCAGCTCGTTGATCGCCACGACGATCCGGTCGCCGCCGGCCCAGGTGCCGCCCAGGCCGAGGGCGCGGACATCCTCCAGCATCCGCGCGTCGACCGCCTGCGCGGCGCGGCGCAGCGCCAGCTCGCGCAGCGCCGACAGGTTGGAGCGGGAGAAGAAATGCCCAAGCGCCCGGGTCGCCTCGTCGGGCAGGTATACCTTGCCGGCCTTGAGCCGCTCGATCAGCTCGTCGGGCGGAATGTCGACGACCTCGATCTCCGCCGCCTCCAGCACCGCATCCGGCACCGTTTCGCGCACGCGGATGCGGGTGAAGCTCGCCACCACGTCGTTGAGGCTCTCGACATGCTGGATATTGACGGTGGAGTAGACGTCGATCCCCGCAGCCAGCAGCTCCTCGACATCCTGAAAGCGCTTGGGATGGCGGCTGCCGGGCGCGTTGGTGTGCGCCAGCTCGTCGACGAGCACCAGCCGCGGTGCGCGCGCCAGCACCGCATCGAGGTCCATCTCGTGCAGCGTGCGCCCCTCATAGCGAACCGCGCGCCGGGCGATGATCTCGTGTCCGCGGACCAGCGCCTCCGTCTCCGCCCGGCCATGCGTCTCGACGACGCCGACCACCACGTCGACGCCGTCCCGCCGCCGCGCGGCGCCCTCCGCCAGCATCTCGTAGGTCTTGCCGACCCCCGGTGCCGCGCCCAGGAAGATCTTCAGCCGGCCGCGCCCCTCCTGCACCGCGGCGCGGAGCAGGGCATCGGGATCGGGGCGCTGGCCGTCCGCCATCAGCGGCCGAGGCCATCCAGCGCGCGATTGAGCGCCAGCAGGTTGACGTGCGGTTCGCCGAGCAGCGAGTCTTCGGTCGCGGCTTCGACCAGCGCGCGGACCCGGCCGACCGGCAGACCGCGCACCGCCGCGATCCGCGGTGCCTGCGCCAGAGCGGCGGCCGGCGACAGGTCCGGATCGAGTCCGGATCCGCTGGCGGTGACCAGATCGGCCGGCAGCGGCCCGGAGATCCCTTCCGCACGGCGAGCCGACACGTCGATGGTCACGCGCTCGATCAGCGCGCGGCTGGTCGGTCCCAGATTGGAGCCGGACGAGGCGAGCCCGTCATAGCCCTTCCCCGCCGCCGATGGCCGGGACCGGAAATAGCGGTCGCTGACGAAGGCTTGCCCGACCACGCTCGAACCGATCGCCCGGCCCGATCGGTCGCGGACCAGGCTGCCATTGGCCTGCGAGGGAAACAGCGTCTGTCCGATCCCGGTCATGGCGAGGGGATAGACGAGGCCGAGCAGGATCGCGAACAGGATCGTCATGACGATCGTCGGCCGCAGCGCCGTGATGATGTCGTTGTTCATGTCACACTCCCATTGTCCCCGCAGCGTCGGGGGACCCTGTTGTTCAGGCCAGCCCGATCCCGGTCACGGCGAGGTCGATCAGCTTGATCCCGATGAACGGCGCGACGAGACCGCCAAGGCCGTAGACCGCGAGGTTGCGCGCCAGCAGCGGCCCCGCCGCCATTGGCTTGTAGGCGACGCCCCGCAGCGCCAGCGGCACGAGCAGCGGGATGATCAGCGCGTTGAAGATGATCGCGCTGAGGATCGCCGATTGCGGCGTCGCCAGCCCCATGACGTTGAGGACGCCGAGACCCGGGTAGAGGGCGACGAACATCGCCGGGATGATCGCGAAATACTTGGCCACGTCGTTCGCCACCGAGAAGGTGGTCAGCGCGCCGCGGGTCATCAGCAACTGCTTGCCGAGCCCGACCACCTCGATCAGCTTGGTCGGATCGCTGTCGAGATCGACCATGTTGCCCGCCTCGCGCGCGGCCTGCGTGCCGGTATTCATCGCCACGCCGACATCGGCCTGGGCGAGCGCGGGCGCGTCGTTGGTGCCGTCCCCGCACATCGCCACCAGCCGGCCGCCGGTCTGCTCCTTGCGGATAAGCGCCAGTTTGTCCTCCGGCGTCGCCTGCGCGAGGAAGTCGTCGACGCCCGCCTCCGCCGCGATCGCGGCCGCGGTCAGCGGATTGTCGCCCGTGATCATCACCGTGCGGATGCCCATCGTCCGCAGCTCGCCGAACCGCTCGCGGATGCCGGCCTTCACCACGTCCTTCAGGAAGATCGCGCCGAGGAGGCGGCCGTCCTTCGCGACCGCCAGCGGCGTGCCGCCGGCGCGCGCGATCTCGTCGGTGATGCGGCGAAGCTCGGTCGCGGCCGCCGTCTCGCCCGAGCCGGCATTCGCCCGAAGGATCGAATCGACCGCTCCCTTCTGGATCAGCATGTCGCCGATGCGGACGCCGGATACGCGGGTCTGGGCGGTGAACGGGATGTTCTCGGCGCCCTCCGGCAGGGGCCGCTGCAAGCCGAAATGCTCGCGCGCCAGGACCACGATCGAGCGGCCCTCCGGCGTCTCGTCCGAAAGGCTCGCCAGCAGCGCCGCCTCCGCGAGCTCGGCATCGCTGGTGCCGCCGACGCTGCGGAACTCGCTGGCCTGACGGTCGCCGATCGTGATGGTGCCGGTCTTGTCGAGCAGCAAGACGTCGACGTCCCCCGCCGCCTCCACCGCGCGCCCCGATTTGGCGAGCACGTTGAAGCGGACGAGGCGATCCATGCCGGCGATGCCGATCGCCGACAGGAGCGCCGCGATCGTGGTCGGGATCAGGGTGATGAGCAGCGCCGCGAGGATCGCGACCGGGATGCTGCCGCCCGCATAGGACGCAAAGCCGGGGATGGTGGCGACCGCGATCAGGAAGATGATGGTCAGCCCGACGAGCAGGATCGTCAGGGCGACCTCGTTGGGCGTCTTTTGCCGCTCGGCGCCCTCGACCAGCGCGATCATCCGGTCGAGAAAGCCCTGGCCCGGCTCGGCCGTCACCTTCACGCGGATCGCGTCCGAGATGACGCGGGTGCCCGCGGTCACCGCCGAACGGTCTCCGCCCGCCTCGCGGATCACCGGCGCGCTCTCGCCCGTGATCGCGGCCTCGTTGACGCTGGCGACGCCCGCCACGACGTCGCCGTCGGAGGGGATCAGGTCGCCGGTCTCGACCAGCACGACGTCGCCAACCCTGAGCTGGCTGGCCGGGATCTCGTCGAACCGACCGCCCTCGCCCTTCAGCCGCTTGGCCACGAGCTCGGCCTTGGTCGCGCGCAGCGAGGCGGCCTGCGCCTTGCCGCGCCCCTCCGCCAGCGCCTCGGCGAAGGTGCCGAACAGCACGGTGAGCCACAGCCACAAAACGAGTTGCAGCTTGAAGCCGAGGGTCAGCCCGTCCTGCCCGGCGACGAGCAACAGGGTCAGCAGCGCGGCGACGGCGGCGGTGACGAACATCACCGGATTGCGGACCAGCGCACGGGGGTGGAGCTTCACGAAGGCGGCGCCGATCGCGGGCACGACGAGGTCGGCCGTGAACAGGCTCTTGGGAGCGGAATGTGCCATCATGGCCTCTCGTCAGAACAGTTGCCCGCGGATCATCGCGAGATGATCGGCGATGGGACCGAGCGCGAGGCTCGGCAGGAAGGTCAGCCCGCCCAGGATCAGGATGATGCCGACCAGCAGCCCGACCCACAGCCCGCCCGTCGTCGGGAAGGAGCCGGCGCTGGCGGGCGTGTGGGCCTTGGCGGCGAGGCTGCCGGCGATCGCGAGCATCGGCACGATGACGAAGAACCGCCCGATCCACATCGCCACGCCCAGCAGCCCGTCATAGAAGGGTGTCGCCGCGGTCAGCCCGGCAAAGGCCGAGCCGTTGTTCGCCACCGCGGAGGTGAAGGCGTAGAGGATCTCCGAAAAGCCGTGCGGTCCCTTGTTGAGCGGCCCCGCCAGCCCCGCCCCGGTCACCGATGCCAGGGCGGTGAAGCCCAGGATCACCAGTGGCAGCACCGCGATCGCGAGGACCGCCAGCTTCACCTCGCGGCTTTCGATCTTCTTGCCGACATATTCTGGCGTCCGCCCGACCATCAGCCCGGCGACGAAGACGGCGAGGATCGCGAAGAGGAGGAAGCCGTAGATGCCGGCGCCGACGCCGCCGATCACCACTTCGCCCAGCTGCATGTTGAACAGCGGGATCAGACCGCCGATCGCGGTGAAGCTGTCGTGCATCGCATTGACCGCCCCGCACGAGGCGGCGGTGGTGACCACCGAGAACAGGGCCGAGGCCGCGAGGCCGAAGCGCACCTCCTTGCCCTCCATGTTGCCGCCCGCGACGCCGAGCGCATGCAGCACGGGATTGCCGCCCGCTTCCGCGCCATAGGCGACCGCGGTGCCGGCGAGGAACAGGATCATCATCGCCGCCAGGATCGCCCAGCCCTGCCGCGGATTGCCGACCGCCTTGCCGAAGGTCCAGGTCAGCCCGACGCCGATCACGAAGATCGACAGCATCTGGATCAGGTTGGTCAGCGCGGACGGGTTCTCGAACGGATGGGCCGAATTGGCATTGAAGAACCCGCCGCCATTGGTGCCGAGCATCTTGATCGCCTCCTGGCTGGCGACCGGCCCCAGCGCCAGCGTCTGGCGGGCGCCCTCCAGCGTGGTCAGGTCGACCGATCCCGCCAGCGTCTGCGGCACGCCGCAGGCGATGTAGACGACCGTCAGCGCGATGCAGAGCGGCAGCAGCAGGTAGAGCGTGATCCGGGTCATGTCGGCCCAGAAATTGCCGATCGTCTTCGTCTCGCGCCGGGCGAAGCCGCGGAACAGCGCGAAGGCGAGCGCGATGCCCGTGGACGCCGACAGGAAGTTGTGGATCGTCAAGCCCAGCATCTGGCTGAGGTTCGACATGGTGCTCTCCCCGGCATAGCTCTGCCAGTTCGTGTTGGCGGTGAAGCTGATCGCGGTGTTGAACGCCAGATGCTCGCCCACCGCACCCAGCCGCTGCGGGTTGAGCGGCAGCACCGCCTGGAGCCGCAGCACGGCATAGGTGAAGACCATCAGCGCCGCGTTGAACAGCAGCATATGGACGGCGTAGCGCCGCCACCCCTGCTCCGCGTGGGGGCGGATGCCGGCAAGCGCGTAGAAGCCGCGCTCGACCGGCCCCAGCACGATGTGGAGCGGGGTACGCCGCCCCTCGTACAGGGCGAAGAGCCACAGCCCCATGGGCTTGGCGAGCGCCAGCAGGACGGCGGTGAAGCCGAGGATCAGGAACCATCCCTGAAAGGTCATCGTGCCGCCTCCTTCAGAAGCGTTCGGGGCGGATCAGCACCGCCACCAGATAGACGAGAAGGCCGAGCGCGGTCAGCGCCGCGAGCCAGAGGTCGAGGGTCATCGCGGCGGCTCCCTCATGCCTTGTCGCACAGGCGGACATAGGCGAGCGTCATCGCCCCCAGTCCCGCCATCACTGCGATCCAGATCGCGTCCTGCATCGGTCGGTCCTCCTGCTCAGAAGGCCGCGGTCAGCGAGGCGAGGACGGTCGCGCCGGCGATGCTGCCGATGCCGTCCTGCCCCTTGCTGAAGCTCGGCTGGAGATAGGCCGCCTCGCGGCGGGAAATGTCGGTGTCGACATAGCTGAGGGTGAAGGTCAGGTTGCGGTAGGCGATGTCCGCGCCCAGCGACCAGTCCCAGTAGCGCCCGGTCGGCGCCACCGCGGTGGCGTTGGGTCCCAGCCCGTTTTGCCCCCGGCTGTGCCCGATATGCGCCTTGGCGGTGACCGGCGTCCCCGCCACCGCCAGCGCGCCGTCGCCCCACAGATAGAGGTTGTCGTCCTTGGCCCCCGGACGGTCGTAGACCCCGGCGGCCGCGGCCGCGCCGTCGTCGTACCATTTACCGATCGCCTGCTGCCGGGGTGCATAGGCGGCCCCGGCGGTCAGCGTCGCCGGTCCGGTCGTTCCGGTCAGCTTGACATAGGGCTCCGCGAAGTCCGTCTTCGCCGCGCCGCCGGGATAGACGTACCAGGTCAGCCCGACGTCGAGCGTCGCACCCCGGCCGATCGCGGTGCGATAGCCACCGATCAGGTCCAGCTCCAGATTGGCGCCGCCGAACGTGCCCCAGCCGGCGAGGTTCGAGGCCCAGACGCCGACATAGGGGCCATCGACATGCGCGACGGTGATGCCGCCCTGCACCGCCATCTGCCGGTCGGTCTGCGACACGCCGCGAAAGCGATAGTCCGAGGCGACCGCGACCGAGCCGCTGACGGTCACCGCCGGCGGCTGCGCGGCGTCGCCGGCCCGCGTCTCTTCCGGCTCCGCCAGCGCCCCGCCCGGCAGGACGGCCAGCGCCGCCGCCACAATCCCGTATCGTACCGTCATCCCCGATGGTCCTCGTGCGGCGTTCCGTCACCCGACGACGCCTTCAAGGATGCGCGATTAGGCCCCTGCGACATAGCAATTCGAGATCGATTCCCGACTTTCGCATAGTGCGCGCATAGTGCTGTGCCGCTAAGCCATGCGGTACGTCATGACCGCCAAGTCGCTCTCCCGGCCGATCCTCGCGGCGCTCTACGCCGCCGCCGGTCTGCTTCACCTGCTGCTGCCCGCGCCCTTCGTCGCGATCGTTCCGCATCTTGTCCCCGCGCCGGCGGCGATGGTGATGCTGACCGGACTGGCGGAGATCGCAGGCGCCATTGGCATCGCCCAACCCTGGAGCCCGCGCCTGAGGGTGGCGGCCGGCTGGGGCCTTGCCGCCTATGCGCTGTGCGTCTGGCCCGCCAACGTGCAACATATGCTGCTCGACCTCGGCCGGCCCGGTCACGGTCTCGGCCTGGTCTATCACGTCCCGCGGCTGGCGCTCCAACCGGTACTGATCTGGTGGCCCCTCTGGGTGACGGGCATAGTCGACTGGCCTTTCCGTTCCGATCCGGCGGCCAAGCGCAGTCAGTAGGTCAGGCCATAGCGTTCGGCGCGGGACACCGCGCGCGCGTTGATCGCCAGCGCCGCCTTGCGATCCGCCTCGGCAGCCTCGACCTTGCCCAGCCGCTTCTCGACGATCGCGCGGCCGTAATGCGACCAGGCGTTGCGGGGATTGGCCTGGATCGCCGCGTCGTAATCGGCCTGCGCCGCCTCCAGCCGGCTCATGCGCAGCAGCACCAGCGCCCGACTGTCGAGGAACGAGGCATCGCCCGGCCGCAGCTTCACCGCCGCCTTGCAGTCGGACAGGGCCGCCTCCAGCTCGCGATTGAGCAAGGCCCGCGCCCAGCAGCGGCCGTTATAGGCACGTGCGCGATCGTCGTCCTCGCGGTGCATCTCCAGCCAGGCATCGTAATTCGTGATCGCCGCGTCCGGCTGGTCGAGACTTTCGAAGAGACCGGCGAGCTGCAGGCGCTTGTCCGATGCGGCCGGCAGGGTACGGTCGGCGACGCGGGCGTCTTCCTTCGCTCCCTCCGGATCGCGATGGCTCAGCCGCAGCCGCGCGCGGGCGAGCCGTACCTCGCTGTCCTGCGGCATCAGCGTCGCCGCCTTGTCGAGATCGGCCGCGCCCAGCAGCGGCTGGCCGTTCGCGAGCCGCGCCATCGCGCGCAGATACACGTAGCGGCCCTCGTCCGGGGCCATCGCCACCGCCTTGTCGAAGTCCGCCAGCCCTTCGGCAAAGAGACGTTTCGACATTCGCGCGCTGCCGCGACGGGCAAAGCCGTCGGCATCGGTCGGCTCCGCCGCCTTGTCGGTCAGGTCGAGCGCCTCGCCCGTCGCGGAACGGGCCCCCTTGGGCGTGATCCCGAACAGCGGCCCGCCCTCATAGGTCATGTAGAGCTGATGGGTCGTGTTCGACACGAAGATCCGATGGGTCAGGAAGAAATCGAAGCCGATCAGCATGTCGCCGTCGATGCCGATGTCGCCGATGCGCAGCTTGGGCTTGGGCACGATCTCACCGCCCAGGTCGATCGAGGTGAAGGGCGCCAGCCAGACCGGCAGCTGCCGCGATCCCAGGCCGCCGAACGAGCCGGCCGGCACGACACCCTCGCTGCCCGGCGTGACGCCCGCGCGCTTCGCCGCCGCCAGCGTCATGATCGTCGTTTCCGCGCCGGAGTCGAATACGGCGCGCATCCTGACGCCGTTGACCAGTACCGTGCCGATCGTGTGCGGCTTCCAGGGCCCGCCCGCCCCGCGCTCCAGCGCGATGCTGGAATAGGGCTTGCCGGCCGACCAATAGGCGAGTGCCGATCGCGCGCAATCCTCGCTGCGCATCAGACGCACCGCGCCGTGCGGCAGATCATATTCCACGTCGGCAAGGCCGAGGATATTCTGGCCCAGCAGCCCCGCCGTCCCCGTATCGCTGCCGCCGACGATGAACTCGACCCGCGGGATCGGGATGCCCGCCAGCGAGAAGTCCTTGGCGCGGCCGACGGAGGCGGCGCTGTCGCCGTTGATGCCGCGCAACCGGAACCAGGCGGGCAGCGGCTCGCTCGACAGGCCGAACTCCGCCGCCGACGCGCGCGACACGGTGCTATAGAACGCGCCGCTGTCGACGATGAAGCGCGCCGGATGCGGCCCGAACCGCGCTTCGACCATCGCGCGCCGCCCCATCAGCGTGACCGGCAGCTCGGCGATTTGCGACACCTTGCAGGCCGCCCGTGCGGGCGTCGCTACCACCAGCGCGACCGGCAGGGTGGCAAGGAGGGCCAGACAGGACGCCGTAACGGACCGCAACGATTTCCCGGGCAAAGCCATCCCTCCCGCTGGGCACGCCCGAAGGACGCCGCCCTTTCTCCTTTACTCTATCTGACCTTATGCTGACAGCGCGATGACAAGCGCACGAGGCCTGTCGGCGCCTCGCCCGCCCGCCCCTCGCGTCACAGGCGCGGCAGGTTAACCCGCGCGCCCGCATAGATGTAGCGGCCGACCGGCGAGATCGGCACATTGGTGTCGAAGCCGATATCCGGCTTCTGGTCCCCCAGATTGATCACGCCCAGGTAGAAGGCGAAGGCCTCGGTCGCCTGCACCTGGACCTGCACGTCGTGCTGCCACAGTTCCTTGAAGCGGAAATAGCGCGGGTCGACGAAGCCGGGCGTGTCGTCGGTCGAGACGCGGGGGAAGCGGCGCACTCCGTCCTGCCAGCGCAGATTGTAGCTGATCGTCACCGGCGCCAGCGTCCAGCTCGGCGAGAAGGCGAGGTTGTACTTGGGGCGGAACGGCCGGTCGGCATTGTTCTGCACCTCCGCCCCCGGCGTCGGGATCTGCTCCAGCCGGTGCAGATAGCCGCCGACGAGCCGCAGGTCGAAGGTTCCGGCCGAGCGGGTCGGCACGCGATAGGCGATGTTCACCTCCAGCCCGGCGGTGCGGAAGGCGGCGACATTCTCCGGCTGGACGACATAGCCGTTGACATAGCCGTTGCCGGTCGCGCGGCTGACCGCGCGGCAGAAGGTGTTGTCGGGCGTGGGCTGGTCGACGCACAGATTGGCGAGGTCGGTGGCGCTGGCCGTGCTGATCGCGTCGCGCAGCCGGATGTCGTACCAGTCGAGCCCGATCTGCAGCCGCGGCACGAAGGACGGGCGCAGCACCAGCCCCGCGGTCCAGGTGCGTGCCACCTCCGGCCGCAGCGCCGGATTGCCCTGCTGGGCGCCGGGCACATAGGAATTGGCATAGGGGTTGTTGTCGTTGGTGAAGGTGGTCGGGTCGCCGCCAGCGGCGGTGATCAGCGCCCGGCAATTGGCGGCGCGATACTGGGTGCCGAGGTCGCGATTGCCCAGATAGCAGGGGTCGGTGAAGAACTCGCTATAGCCGGTTCGCGGCCGGAAGATCTCGGCGATGTTGGGCGCGCGGACGGAGCGGCCATAGGAGCCGCGCAGCGTGATGTCCGCGACCGGCGCCCACAGCGCATTGAACTGATAGGCGCGGGTCCGTCCGATCGTCGAATAGTCGGACAGACGGCCCGCCGCACCGACCGAGAGCAGATGGGCGAACGGCTTGTCGCGCAGCAGCGGCGCATTCACCTCGCCAAAGGCTTCCCACACGTCGAACGACGCGTTCGAGGGGGTCGGGATAATGTATTCGTCATATTGGTAGAAGATGTTGTCGAGCAGTGCCTGGGACGGACGATAGCGGCTGCTCTCGCGGCGATATTCGCCGCCGACCGCATATTGGATCGCACCGCCCGGCAGCTCGAAGAGCGCGCCGAAGTCGCCCGTCAGCGCGGCATTGACGACATGCTGCTCGATCCGCGCGTCGCTGACCGGATTGGACAGGTAATAGCCGAAGGAGGCGGGATCGACCGTGTTGGCGCCGAAGGTGTTGACCGGCAGGCAGCCTGCCGCGCGCGCGGTGGCGGAACGGCAGACGATCTGGCCGGTCGCGGGGTCGCGCACTGCGTCGAGCGCCTCGAGGAAGCGGTCGTTGAGCCGGTCGTTGAGCTTGGTCGCGCGCAGATCGGTGCGGCCATAGGTGTAGGAGACGTCGTAGCTGGCATGGTCGGTGATCCGCCCGGCCACATCGATCACGCCGCGCCAGGTGCGCCGGCGATCCTGCTCGCCGCGCCGGGGGATATCGAAATTGTTGCGGTTGACGTCGACCGAGGTCAGCCCGGCCGCGAGGGCGGCGTTCAGGATCGTCGTCGGGATATAGGGATTGTCGAGCGCGATCGTCGCCGGATAGTTGCCGCCATAGCCGCCCAGCGTCGTCACCTCGGTCTGGACGAACTTGCCCTCCAGCGACAGCTTGAACGCGTCGGACGCCTCGAACCGGCCGAGCAGGTTGAGCGCGTGCCGCTCGGTCTTCGGGAAGATGTCGCCGATATAGCCGGCGACCGGCGTGTCATCCCCGCCCAGCGAATAGCTGTCGTTCACCAGGCGCGCGCCGGGCCTGTAGAGCGCGCCGTCGCCCCGATAGCGCACCCCGGCGATGTCGACATAGCCATAGGTGGAGCTGTCGATATAGCGGATGTCGCGCACCGGTCCCTGCTTGTAGCTGCCCGGACGGCTGGGATCGTAGTTGTTGAGGTTGACGAAATTGACCCGGTTCTCGCTGCGCAGATAGCTGCGGGAGTCGTTCGAGAGCGGGTCGTCTGCGTTATACTCATAGGCGAGGGTCAGGTTCGCGCGCCCGTCCGCGAAGTTGCGCCCGGCGATCAGCGAGGCGAAGCGGTTGCCGGCATCGCCCCGTTCGGAGATGCCGGCCTGCGCCCGTGCTGCGATCCCGTCGAAGTCGCGGCGCAGGATGAAGTTCACGACGCCCGACACCCCGTCCGCGCCGTAGATGGCCGAGGCCGCGCCGGTCAGCACGTCGACCCGCTCGATCAGGTCGGTCGGGATGGAGTTGATGTCGACCGCCGCCGTGTCCGGCTGGCCAGCCACATGCCGCCGGCCGTTGACCAGCACGAGCGTGCGGTTCGCGCCCAGTCCGCGCAGGTCGAGCAGGTTCAGGCCGACCTGCCCCACCGCACCGTCGACCTGCGCGTTGCCGGCGCTGCGGGTGCTGTCGATCGAATTGGTCAGCGCGGGCACGCGCTGCAGGAAGTTGGTGACGTTGGTGTTGCCCGACTGGCGGATATTGGCGGCATCGTAGGAGACGATCGGGTTCGGCGCCTCGTAGTCGGGCCGCTGGATGCGCGAACCCGTGACCACGATGTCGGATCCGTCGCCGGACGATGCGGCCGCCGGCACGGGCTCCGCCGGGGCATCGGGCGCCTGCTGGGCGGCGGCGGCGGAGATGTCGACAAGCGCCGCGCCCGCGAGGAGCAGCGCACGGGTGAACGGGCGGATGAACGTCATGACAGCGTGGTGTGCGGGATCGATGCATTCCGGCCACGCAAAGCTGGAAGAGACACAATCTATGTTTCCTAATGGTTAAACATCGCGCGTCGTCGTGCTGGCCGTGTTCGTGGCGCGGTGTCACACCCTGATGGATGGAGGGGTCGGCCCAGTTGCGCATCTCGCGCCGGAGCGTGATGGCAGGCGCCGCCGGGCTTCTCGCCGCCGGTTGCGCCCGCACCGCCGACCGCCCGCTCCAGCTCTGGGCGATGAGCTATGAGGGCGATTACGCGCCGCTGCTGATGCCCGCCTTCGCGCAGGCGACCGGCATCGCGGTGGAGGTACAGTCGCTGCCCTGGACCGCGTCGCACGAGAAGCTGCTGACCGCCTTCGCCGGCGACGCGATGCCCGACGTGCTGATGCTGCCGTCCGAATGGGTCGGCGAGTTCGCGATGATCGGCGCGCTAGCCCCTGTGCCGGATCCCCGCCTGCTCGCCGGCCTCTTCGAGGGGACACGCGCCGCGGGACGATATCGCGGGCGCGACTATGCGGTGCCCTGGTCGGTGGCCCCGCAGGCGCAGTTCTACCGCCGCGACCTGCTCGCCGCGGCCGGCTTCGGCCGCCCGCCCCCCGCCTGGGCCGAGTGGCGCGCGATGGGCCGGGCGCTGCGCCGCCGCCGGCCGGACGAGTGGGTCTTCCTGATGCCGCTCAACTGGTGGGACGCCCTCTTCACCTTCGCCGGGCAGACCGGCGCGGCGATGCTGCGCGATCGCGACACGCGCGGCGACTTCCGCTCGCCCGCATTCGGCGCGGCGCTGGCCTTCTACGCCTCGCTCTATGCCGAGAAGCTCGCGCCGGCGATGCTGTCGACCGAGTTGCAGGACCCCTTCGCCGCCTTTGCACAGGGCAGCTTCGCCATCTATCCGCGATCCCCGGCGATGCTGCTCGACCTGAAGCGCCGCCGTGCGGAGATCGCCGACAATGCCTGGGGCGTGGTGCGTATGCCCGGGCCGAACGGTCCGGGTCCCGCGAGCGGGATCAGTGCCAGCCTGTGCGTCGCCGCCGGTACGCGCCGGCCGGACCAGGCCTGGGCCCTGATGCGCTATCTCACCGATGCGCCCGCCGAACTGCGCTTCCAGCATCTGATCGGCAGCCTGCCCGCGCGCCGTGCCGCCTGGACCGCGCCGCAGATGCAGGCGCCCGTATTGCGCCCCTTCCTCGACCAGATGGCGCAGCCGGCCCGCATGCCCGGAGTGGTCGAGTGGGAGCGGATCCGCATCGAGGTGCAGCTGGTCGCCGAGCGGATGGTCCGCGGCGAGCTGTCTCTGCCGGCCGCGCAGGCGATGATGGATCGCCGCGCCGACGCGATCCTCGCCAAGCGGCGCGCGCTGCTCGACACGGGGCTGGTGGCGTGACCCGGCAGGAGCGCGCGGCCTGGCTGTTCGTGGCGCCGGTCCTGGCGATCATCCTGCTCGTCCTCGTCCTGCCGGCGCTGCTCGCGCTGGCACTCGCCGTCACCGACTACAGCATCTACGCACTCGCCGACCTGTCGGCGCTACGCTTCATCGGCCTGGGCAATTTCACCGACCTGTTCGGCACCCCGCTCTTCTGGCGCGCGCTCGGCAATACCGCCCTGTTCGCGCTGTTCGGGGTGCCGATGGCGATCGGCAGCTCGCTCGCCGCGGCGCTGCTGCTCGACGAGGCGACCGTGCGGTGGAAGCCCCTTTGGAGGGTGGTGCTGTTCGCGCCCTATGTCACCAGCGTCGTCGCCGCCGCGGTGGTGTGGCAGTTCCTGCTCAACACGCGCTTCGGCCTCCTCAACTACGGGCTGGGCCTGATCGGCATCGGGCCGGTCGACTGGCTGGGAAACCCGCGCGCGTCGATCCCCGCCATCCTGATCTTCGTCACGTGGAAGATCTTCGGCTACAACATGATCGTCTTCTCCGCCGCGCTGTCGGCGGTGCCGCACGACCTGATGGAGGCGGCGCGGCTCGACGGCGCGTCGCGCTGGGAGCGGTTCCGCCATGTCACGCTTCCCGCGATCGGGCCGACATTGCTGCTCGCCGCGGTGATGAGCGTGGCCGGCTTCGTCCAGCTGTTCGCCGAGCCCTATGTCATGACCATGGGCGGTCCCTCGCAAAGCACCGTCACCGTCCTCTACTTCATGTTCGACGAGGGGTTCAAATGGTGGAACCTCGGCCAGGCGAGCGCGGTGGCATTGATCCTCTTCGCCATCATCCTGCTTCTCACCGTCGTCCAGACGCGGATCGGGCGCCGCTACGAATGGCTGTGATCATGAACCGGCGCCTGCTGCGCACCATTGTTTCCAATGCCCTGGTCGCGTCCATCGCCGGGCTGACCCTGGTTCCGCTCGTCTGGATGGTCACCGTGTCGTTCATGCCGCGCGGGGAATCGAGCCACTTCCCCCCGCCCTTCTGGCCCAGCCGCTGGTCGTGGGAGAATTATCACGAGCTGCTGGTCCGCCGGCTGATCGACGGCGCCTGGTTCGACTACCGCATCATGCCGGCCCTCTGGAACAGCCTCGGCATCGCGCTGGCCGCCACCGTGCTTGGCCTGCTGCTCACCGTGCCGGCAGGCTATGCCTTCGCCAAGCTGCGCTTCACCGGGCGCGAGCGGCTGCTCAGGCTGCTGATTGCCGCCCTCGTCGTCCCCACCCAGGTGGCGATGCTGCCGCTATTCCTCGCCTTCAAGGAGCTCGGCCTCGTCAACAGCTATGCCGGCGTGATCCTGCCGGGCCTCGCCGCGATCTTCGCGATCCTGTTCGTCCGCCAGACCGTGCTCGGCATCCCGGACGAGATGATCGACGCGGCCCGGCTGGACGGGGCGGGCGAGGTACGCATCTTCGTCTCGATCGTGCTGCCGCTGCTGATGCCGATCACCGTCACGCTGGCGGTCTTCCTGTTCCTCGCCAGCTGGAACGACTTTCTCTGGCCGCTGATCGTCCTGTCGGACCAGCATCGCTACACGTTGCCGGTCGCGGTCGCCGCGATCGCGCGCGAACATGCCGGCGACGGCGAGCTGATGATGGCCGCGGCGGTCGTCACCACCGTGCCCGTGCTGCTGCTCTTCCTCGCGCTCCAGCGCTACTATGTCAGCGGGCTGCTGGGCGGCAGCATCAAGGGCTAGCCGGCGCCAGGGCCCGCCCGTCCGGGTCGAAGGCATGGAGGCAGGCCGGCTCGGCACCGAAGCGCAGCGTCTCGCCCAGGGTCACGCGCCGGTCGCCGGGCAGCTGCGCCACGACGGCAGGTACGTCCGCTTGTGCGCCGAGATGCGCGAAGGACAGCGGGCCCAGCCGCTCGAACAGCTCGACCTTCCCCGCGAACACGCCGGTCTCGGATGGCTGGAGATGTTCGGGCCGGATCCCCAGCGTCACCGGCATGCCGGGCGACGCGCGCAGCGGTGCCCGCAGCTCGCCGCCACCGGTCAGGCGCAGCGTCACCCCGTCATCGTCGGCCGCCGCCACCGTCGCAGGCATCAGGTTCATGCCCGGCGACCCGATCGCGCGCGCCACCGCGAGGGTCGCGGGCCGTTCGTAGAGCGCGATCGGCTCGCCGACCTGCTCGATCCGCCCCGCCCCCATCACAACGATACGGTTGGCCAGCGTCATCGCCTCCAGCTGATCGTGCGTGACGTAGATCATGGTAATGCCGAGTTGCGCGTGCAGCCGCGCGAACTCGTGCCGCATCCGCACCCTGAGCTCTGCGTCGAGGTTCGACAGGGGCTCGTCGAGCAGCAGGACGGAGGGCTCGCGCACGATCGCGCGCGCGATCGACACGCGCTGCCGCTGTCCACCGGACAGGGCCCGCGGCCGCCGCGACAGGAGCGCCGTCAGGTCGAGCGCCCCGGCGGCGGCGGCGACGCGCGCCTCCACCTCCGCCTTGGGCCGTCGCGCGACGCGGAGCGGAAAGGCGATATTCTCGGCGACCGTCAGATGCGGATAGAGCGCATAGGACTGGAAGACCATCGCCAGACCGCGGCTCGCCGGCGCGGCATCGGTCACGTCGCGGCCATCGACCCGGATGCATCCGGACGAGGGCGTCTCCAGCCCGGCGATCAGGCGCAGCAGCGTCGACTTGCCGCAGCCCGAGGGGCCGACGATCACGACGAATTCGCCCGCCTCGATCGACAGGTCGGTCGGCTGGAGCACGATGGTGCTGCCGAAATGCTTGCTCAGTCCCTCGACGACGACGCTTGCCACGCCGGACCCTCACACGCCGGGTCGCCGCGCGGAAGCGCTAAATGCCTTCAGGGGATGACAGGTTGACCCGGCGCGGATCAGCGGGCGGGCGCGGCCGCGCTGTCCTGCACCACCGGCCGCATCGTGCCGTCGGCATTATAGTGCAGCGGATAGACCGTCACGGCCCGCCGGCCGATCGCCCCGCTCTGGTCGCCCACCGCCAGATCGGCATTGTGGAGGAACAGCCATGACCGGCCGCGGAACTCGGCGATGCCGGGATGGATGGTGAAGCTGTACTTGCCCGATCCGGTCAGCAGGCCGCGCGGCGTCCACGGACCGCGGATCGACGGCGCGGTGGCGTAGGAGATATGCTCGTCGCGCTGGGTGCGGCGATCGAGCGAGGCATAGGTGAGGTAATAGGTCTTGCCGTGCTTGTGCAGCCACGGGCCCTCTTCGAAGAAGGGCGGCGTGATTTCCGTGATCGGACCGTCGATCTCGATCATGTTCGGCTTCAGCCGGGCGATATAGCATTGCCGGTTGCCCCAGGCGATCCAGGTCGTGCCGTCATCGTCGGTGAAGACGGTGGGATCGATATCCTCCCAGCTGTGCGTGCCCTTGGGGGTCATCTCGTTCGTGATCAGCGCGGCGCCCTTGGCATCGACGAAGGGACCGGTCGGCCGGTCGGACACCGCCACCGCGATCGCCTTGCCGGGATGGGTCGCATCATGCTCGACCGCAGCATAGAACCAGTATCGGCCGTTCTTCCGGATCGCCTGCGACGCCCAGGCATCCTTCTTCGCCCATTTGAAGTCGGCGACGTTCATGATCGGGCCGTGATCGGTCCAATGCTGCATGTCCTTGGTGGAGTAGACCATCCACTCGCGCATGTTGAACATTTCGTCCCGCTGCGCCTCGTCATGCCCGACATAGAGGTAGAGCGTGTCGCCGACGACCAGGGGCGCCGGATCGGCGGTGAACTTGTCGCGGACGATCGGATTGCGCGGGGCGGCGATCTCGGGCGCCGCAGAGACGGTCGCGGCCGGTCCCGCCAGCATCATCATCGCCACGCCCAGACTGCCTGCCAACCGCATCCCGTCCTCCCGAATTTCCGTCTTCGGCCCGCGGCATAGATGACCATGCTATCGTTAACAACGCTCGATCGACGGCACGTCGACCGGTCGTGCGGCCGACGCCCGCAACACCATAGCCGACGCAGCCTTCCCGCAAGCCTTATCGAGCGCCTGCACGGATAATCCGCAACGCATCGATCGCATGGATGGGAATATATACAAATTACTCATTTTGCTGATTGGAGCACTTCGCCCATGTTGCCCCGGACACGCTGGTACAGCAGCGGCAACGGGGAGGATTGTGGATGCGTGATCGCATGATGGTTTCGCTTGTCGCCATGTGCGTCGCCCTGCCGGCACCGGTGCTGGCGCAGGAGCCGCCCGCCGCGCCGGCGGCCACCGCGCAGACCGAGGTCGATGCCGAGCAGGAGGGCTTGGCCGACATCGTCGTCACCGCGCAGCGCCGTACGGAAAATCTGCAACGCGTCGCGGTACCCGTCACGGCGGTGACCGGCGATGCGCTGGTCAATGCGGGCGTGACCGAGACGGCCAACCTCAGCAAGCTCGTCCCCTCGCTCGTCGTGCAGCCGACCGGCGGCACCACCAGCTTCTTTCTGCGCGGGGTCGGCACCGCGTCGCAAAACTCCTTCTCGGAGAACGCGATCGCCTTCAACTTCAACGGCGTGTACATCGGCCGGCCGACCGCGCCCGCCGGCGTCTTCTACGACCTGGAACGCGTCGAGGTGGTCAAGGGACCGCAGGGCACGCTGTACGGCCGCAACGCGACGGGTGGTGCGATCAACGTCCTGCCGCGTCGGCCGCAGCTCGGCACCTTCTCTGCCGAGGGTCTGGTCGAATACGGCAATTACGACAGCAAGAAGGCGTTCGGCGCGATCAACGTGCCGATCGGCGACACCGTGGCACTGCGCCTCGCGGGACAGGTGATCGATCGCGACGGCTACCAGACCGACGGCTATGAGGACGAACGCGGAGAGGCGGTGCGCGCGTCGCTGCTGCTCCGCCCGGCGTCCGACTGGTCGATGATCCTCGTCGGCGACTATTATCGTCAGCACGGCAATGGCGGCGGCGCCGTCCTGCTGTCGAGCGCCGCCTTCACCGCGCCGCCGCTCAAGGACCGCATCGGTCTGGGCGATCCGCGCGCGATCGCCATCATCTCCAACTATGCCGCGACCGTCTTCGCGCCGCCCTTCTGCGGCGGTTTCGGCGGCTTCGTACGCAGCGGCTGCGTGTCCGTCGCGGCGAACGACGGCTATGTCGACAACCATTTCTACGGTGTCAGCGCGCAGGTGGACGGCGATCTCGGCTTCGCCAAGCTGACCGTGCTGCCCGCCTATCGCAAGTCGAAGGTCGACCTCCAGTCCTACGTTCCCGGCTTCCTCGGCAAGCTGCAGGAAGATACGGACCAGATGTCGCTGGAAGTCCGGCTGACCTCTAACGACGCCGGACGCCTGCGCTACGTGCTGGGCGCCTTCTTCTTCAACGAGGAGCAGGACGCGACCAACTTCTTCCGCCAGGGCACGATCTCGACGACGCGCTTCACGCCGCAGGTCGAGACCCAGAGCCTCGCGGCGTTCGGCCAGCTGAGCTTCTCCCTGACCGAGCGGCTCCGCCTGATCGGCGGCGGACGCTATACCAAGGAGGACAAGAGCCAGCGGACGGCCGCCGCGTCCGGCGGCCTGCCCGGACCGGTCGAGCCTTCGCTCGGCACGCCGTTCACCGGCGCTTTGACCTTCGAGAAGTTCACGTGGAAGGCCGGCGTGGAGTTCGATGCCGCGCCCGCCTCTCTCCTCTATGCGAACGTCGCGACCGGCTTCAAGTCGGGCGGCTTCTTCGTCGCCGCGCCGCCCAACAACACCTATGCGCCCGAAGAACTGACCGCCTATACCGCAGGGACCAAGAACCGGTTCTTCGACAACAAGCTGCAGGTCAATCTCGAAGCCTTCTACTGGAAGTACTCGAACCAGCAGATCACCTTCGTCGGCGGCGTGCGCACCGGCAACGGGGTCTTCGCCCAGGGCTCGGTGACGACCAATGCCGGGCGGTCGCACATGTACGGCGCCGAGCTCGATCTGCGCTTCGCGCCGAGCCGGTCCGATCAGTTCTTCGCCAATGTCCAGTATCTGCGCGGCAAGTATGACAGCCTGCTTACCGCCAATTTCTCGCCGACGGGTGCGCCGGTTCCGACCGGGTGCGCTGTGGTCGGCACGCGCGTCGCCAATCCGGGCATCAACGGCGCGGTCTTCTTCGACATCGACTGCTCCGGCAAGCCGACGGCCAACTCGCCCAAATGGGCCGCCAACATCGGCTACGAACGGACGGTGGAGCTTGGCGGCGACCTGTCGCTGCTGCTGGGCGCGCGCACCAATCTCGAAACGTCGCGCTTCCTCAACACCAATTATCGGCCCGAGGAGACGCAGGGCGGCTTCATGATGTCGGACCTGTACGCGACGTTGCGCGGGCCCGGCAGTCGCTGGAGCTTGACGGGCTTCGTCAACAATGTCGAGAACCGCGCGGTGATCGCGCGCGCCGGCACCCGGCCGATCCTCAACTTCCCGGTCGGCACGCTCCGCCCCCCGCGCACCTATGGCGTGCGGGCAGGCTTCAGCTTCTGATCGGAAGGACCATGCCGATGATACGCACCGCCCCCGCCCTGCTCGCAGCCTTGCTGGTCGCCGCGCCCGCGAGCGCGCAGACCGCAGCGAACGCCAGCTTCGTCACGCTGGGCACGATGGGCGGACCGGTGCCGAGCGCGACGCGCTCGCAGCCGGCGAACCTGCTCCTGCATGGCGCGGACGCCTATCTGGTCGACTGCGGCGACGGCGCGGTCGAGCAACTGGCCAAGGCGGGCGTCCTGCTGCCGCAGGTCCGCGCCGTGTTCCTCAGCCATCTGCATGCCGATCATACCGGCGGACTGGGCGCCGTGCTCGGCCTGCGCAACCAGACCAATGTCCGCGACACGCTGACCGTCTACGGCCCGCCCGGCACGAAGGCGCTGGTCGACGGCATCGTCGCTTCGATGGAACCCGCCGCCCGCGCCGGCTACGGCATCCCGGGCCAGCCCTGGGCCCCGCCCGCATCGACCGTGACGGTGGTCGAACTGGGGGACGCTGCCCGGCTGTCGGTCGGCGGGATGACCGTCACGACCGCGCAGAATACGCATTACGACTTCGCGCCGGGTTCGGCGGAAGATCGCGCCTACAAGTCGCTGTCGCTGCGCTTCGACCTGCCCGGCCGCTCGATCGTCTATACCGGCGATACGGGGCCGTCGCCCGCGGTCGAGCGGCTGGCCAAGGATGCCGACCTGCTCGTCAGCGAGATGATCGATGTCGCCGGGACGATGGATGTCGTCCGCCGCACGGCGCCCAACCTGCCCGAGCCCGCGCGGCAGCAGTTGCTGCGCCATCTCACCACCCATCACCTGACGCCGCAGGATGTCGCCGCCCTCGCACAGCGCGCCGGCGCAAAGGCGGTCGTGATCACCCATTTCGCCGCCGGCGCCGACAATCCCGCCCGCACCGCCGGCTATCTCGAAACGATCGGCCGGACCTATAAGGGACCTGTCCGGATCGCCCGGGATCTGGACCGCTTCTGATCGTCCCGGACCGGGGCCGCAGGCGCGGCCCCGGTCCGGGCGCGCGATCAATATTGCCCCTTGATCGAGCGAAGGCCCTCCGGCGAACGCCCGCCGTTCAACATCATCTGCTGATAGTCGGCGAAGGACAGGTCGGTCATGCTCGACACGCCCTCCGCCACCGACCGGCCATCGGTCGACATCAGCTTGGCAAGAAAATAGATGTTGCCGCCCAGATCGATCAGCCGGTTGTAATCCCGCTCGAGGAACGCCTGCTTGGCCGCCTCGCTGATCGGCCATGCGTCGAGATAGGCCGCCTCGTCAGCCCGGAAGCGGGTGCGGTTCGCCTCCTTCATCAGGCTCATCGCCAGCTGGTTGATCTGATAGCCCCGCCGCGCCCGATGGGCGGTGAACACGCGTGTTCCCGGAATATCCTCCAGCTCGGCCAGATAGGCGTGGATATCTCTTGCTTCCGTCATCAGCTGGGCTCCCCCGTTCCACCGGCCGCGATCGCGATGATCCTCCATCGCGATCTGCACCGCCACGTATCTATATTCGTCTATATGAAATTTCGTCTATACGAAACACAGGGTGAGCGATAGATCCAGGCCGAAAGAGGATGTCACAAGGACGTGTCTATGATCGCGCCGGCTGTTTATGCCGATCTACCGTGCCCCGGTCCGGCTGCAAGGCGCTCACCCCCGTCCCACGGCGCCGGCTGATGGTCGACCTGATCGATGGTCGCGCCCTTGCCCGGCACCTGTCCGACCGCACGGCGGAGGACGTCGCGCGCCTGCGGGCCAAGGGAGTCGCGCCCGCACTGGCCGTCGTGCTGGTCGGAAACGATCCGGCGAGTCAGGTCTATGTCCGCCGCAAGGTCGCCGAGTGCGCGAAGGTCGGGATTCGCTCGTGCGAAGCGGCTCTGCCGCGCGAGACGAGCGAGGCGGACTTGGTCGCGTTGATCGAGGCGCTGAACGCCGATCCGTCGATCCACGGCATACTCGTGCAACTGCCGCTGCCCCCCACGATCGACGCGACGCGGGTACTCGACCGCATCGCGCCCGAAAAGGATGTGGATGGCTTCCATCCCGTCAATGTCGGCCGCCTGTCGACCGGCACCGGCGGGTTGGTGCCCTGCACGCCGCTGGGCATCATGAAGCTGCTCGACAGCATCGTCGGCGACCTGCGGGGACGCGACGTCGTGGTGATCGGAAAGTCGAACATCGTCGGCAAGCCGGTGGCGATGCTGCTGCTGGAACGCGAGGCGACGGTCACCGTCACCCATATCGAGACCCAGAACCTGCCCGACATCGCCCGGCGCGCCGACATCATCGTCGTCGCGGCCGGCTCGCCCCATCTCGTCCGCGGCTTCTGGGTCAAGGAAGGCGCGGTCGTGATCGATGTCGGCATCAATCGCGTGACCGATCCGGACGGACGCGCCCGCATCGTGGGCGACGTCGCCACGCACGAAATGGGGCATGCCAGGGCGGTAACCCCCGTCCCCGGCGGTGTCGGACCGATGACGATCGCCTGCTTGCTGAGCAACACCGTCGCCGCCGCCGAACGGACGACCCGTGGCTGAACCGGCCGCCGGAACCGCCGCGGCCACGCTGGTCCGCGTCGCCGACCTTCCCGTCTTGGCCGATATCGGCATCAATCCGGACGAGATCGGCCGGCGGCAGCCCCTGATCCTGACGGTCGAACTCGCTCTGCGCGCACCCGTCGTCCGCGACCTGGCCGACACGGTGGACTACCGACAGATCGTCAAGGCCGCCGAAGCGCTGGCCACGGTCCATATACCGCTGATCGAGATGTTCGCCCAGCGGCTCGGCGAACGGTGCGTGCAATGGCCGGGCGTTGCCTCGGCGACGATCAGGATCGACAAGCCGTTTGCGATCAGTCCGGGGCTGGCTGGCGTACAGGTCACCGTCACCGCGTGACGTCGCCGACACCACGAAACGACACTACCATATCTTTCATATATACGAATTTTCGTCTATACGAATCAGCGCATCCGGCCTAGAAGGGTGTTGGCGGATGCATCTGGTGCCGGCCGATCCTGCAAGACCGAGGAGACCGGCGCCGAACGACCGGAGCCGCAGCGCCCGATTGCCGCCGACGCCGCAACGGCCTGCCCATAGGAGAGACCATGACCTTCAAGAGCCTGCAGGATAAGATCGAGACGCTCGGCAATCCTGCCAAATGGCTGCGCGACGTTCCCGTCGGCGCCTACCAGTATCCGGTGCAGGCCCAGTTCACCAACTGGCGGGACGAGCAGCACGCATGGCACGAGACGGTCGGCCTGCTCGACCAGTCGCTGCATATGACCGACCTCTATGTCGAAGGTCCCGACACGATCCGCCTGCTGTCCCATGTCGGCGTCAACTCGTTCGCCAATTACGGGCGCAACAAGGGCAAGCAGCTGATCTGCTGCGGCCCCGACGGGCATCTGATCGGCGATATGGTGCTGTTCGGGCTCGAGGACGACAAGGTCAACATCGTCGGCCGCCCCCCGGTCGCCAACTGGATCCGCTACATCGTCGAGACGGGCGACTTCGACGTCACCTGCGAACTCGACCAGCGCGCCGTGTCCAATCCGCAGCCGCGGAAGACCTTCCGCTACGAGCTGCAGGGGCCGAATGCCTGGGAACTGCTCGACCGGCTGAACGGCGGCAATCTCGAAAAGCCCAAATTCTTCCAGATGGGAGAGGTGACGATCGCCGGACACCGGCTGCGTGCCCTCGCGCACGCCTTTGCGGGCGCACCCGGGCTCGAGTTCTGGGGACCGCTGGAAATCGGCGCGGAGGTGAAGGCGGCGATCGTCGAGGCGGGTGCCGATTACGGGCTGAAGCTGGTCGGCGGGCGGGCCTATGGAACCTGCGCCGTCGAAGCCGGCTGGATCCCCTCCCCCCTTCCGGCGATCTATAGCGGCGAGGCCCTGCGCGGTTATCGCGAGTGGCTGCCCGGCGACGGCTTCGAGGCGAACGGATCGATCGGCGGCAGCTTCGTCTCCTCCGCTATCGAGGACTATTACCTCACCCCCTGGGATGTCGACTACGGACGCCTGATCCGCTTCGACCACGAATTCATCGGCCGCGAGGCGCTGGAGGCGATGCGCGATCGTCCGCACCGCCGCAAGGTCACGCTCGAATGGAATGCCGAAGACGTCCTCGCCGTGGAGCGCAGCATCCTGGTCGGCGACCGCCCGGGCAAGTACATGGAGACGCCGCTCGCCCACTACGCCGCCCATCCCTATGACGCGGTGCTGGTCAACGGCCGCCTCGCCGGGCTGTCCACCTATCCCTGCTATCTGGCGCGCGACCGGCAGTGGATCTCGCTGGCGATGGTCGACGAGGCCGATGCGGTGGTCGGCAAGGAGGTCGTTCTGATCTGGGGCGAACCCGATGGCGGCAGCAGCAAGCCCGGCGTCGAACCCCATGTCCAGATGGAGATCCGTGCCACGATCCAGCCCTGGCCCTATGCCAGGCAGGCAAGGCTGCTGCGCTCGGCGGCCTGAGCGCCGGGCGACACGGCGCAGTTCGGCCAGCCGGTTCCCCGGGCGGAGCCGGGATCGGCTGGCCTGCGCCGTGCCTCGGTCAGCCGAGGCTCTCGCTCAACGCGCGGGCGGTCGCGGTCACCTGATCGATCATCATCGACCGCAGATCGGGCGTGAATCGGACGGTGGGACAGGCAGCGCTGAGCGCCGCGACCGCCCGCCCTTCCGCATAGACGGCGCTCCCCACCGCGGCGACCCCGATGATCAGCTCGTCGCACGTGGTCGTGAAGCCGGTGCTGCGCGCCTCGACGATCTGCTCGATCAGGATCGTTCGATCGACGATCGTAAAGGGGGTCAGCGCCTCGAGCTCGACCGCCTCGAAGTAGCGGTCGATGCTGTCGTCTGCCATGGTGGCGAGCAGCGCCTTGCCCGCCGCGGTACAGTGGACCGGCGACCGCGTGCCGACATCGCGCGCATAGCGCAGGGTCTGCGTCGACGACTGGGTGACCACGGCCTCGATCTCCCAGTCGGACATGACGAAGAGGGACGTGGTCTCGCTGAGGCGCTGCGACAGCGCCTTGACGAAGGGCCGGGCGCGATCGGCCAGCGACAGCTCGTGGCGGGGCAGCCGCAGCCGCTCCAGCCCGATCCCCGCATAGTAGCGCCGGCCGTCGCGCCGCAGATAGCCGCGATCGACCAGCGTGCCCAGGAGATAGGACAGGCTGCTCACGGGAATGTCGAGCACCGTGGCGATCTCCTGCGCGACGGTGCCCGACGGTTGGGCGACGACATATTCGATCAGGTCGAGCGTCCGCAGCGCGGACTTGACCCCGGTCGAGGGCGACTTGCCCGTCACGGCCGTACCGCGCCCCGACGAGCCTGGAACGGGATGATGGTTGCGGTTCGAGTCATGGCCGCGTGTCTGCCCGATCGGCTGCCTCGCGCCTAGGGCTTGAGCATCGCAACGGAGGCGATCGATCGCCGACGCGGCACCTTGGCCGGGCGACGCGGCGTCGGGAGCCGGGACGAAATCTTGACGATGGGGGCGTCGCGGCCCAGGCTCGCGCGCATGACGACCCTTTTCCGGCGTGCGCTGATCGTGCTCGCCCTCGCCGCGCCCGTCGCCGCTCAGCAGACCCCCACCATGTTGAACGAGCAGGTGAAGGCCTATGACTGGGTCCGCCCGCAGGCAGACTTCGTGCGTCGCACGGTCATGATCCCGATGCGCGACGGCAAGGCACTCTACACCGTCATCCTCTTCCGGAAGGGCACGCACGACGCACCCATCCTGCTGACGCGCACGCCGTACGATGCCGACGCCGCCACCAGCCGCAGGCGCAGCCAGAAGCTGACCGAGGTCGTGGGTGTCGGCGACGCCCTGTTCGTCGATGACGGCTATATCCGCGTCTATCAGGACGTGCGCGGCCAGCACAATTCGCAGGGCGATTACGTCATGAACCGCCCCCTGCGCGGCCCCCTCAATGCGACGAAGGTCGATCACGCCACCGACGCCTATGACACGATCGACTGGCTGGTGAAGAATGTGAAGGAGAGCAACGGCCGCGTCGGGGTGACCGGCGTCTCCTATGACGGCTTCACGACGCTGATGGCGTTGATCGATCCGCATCCGGCCCTCAAGGCCGCGGTTCCGTCCAGCCCGATGGTCGACGGCTGGATGGGGGACGACTGGTTCCACAACGGCGCCTTCCGCACCTTCGGCTTCGACTATGACCTGTCGCAGACCGTCGACAAGGGGTCGGGCGCGGTGCCGAAGGGAACGGGGGACGACTATGCCGCCTATCTGGCCGCCGGGTCCGCCTATGACTATGCCCGGGCCTATGGCCTGACCGCCCTGCCCGTCGTCCGCAAGGTGCTGGAGCACCCGACCTACGATGCCTATTGGCAGGGCCAGGCGGTCGACAAGCTGCTCGGCGCCCGCACCCTGACGGTGCCGACCATGCTGGTCGTCGGCCAATGGGACCAAGAAGACAGCTATGGCGCACCGGCCGTCTATCGTGCGCTGACGCAGTCGGGTCGCGCCAATGCGCCGGTCAGCCTGGTGATCGGGCCATGGTATCACGGCCAGAACATGGGCGATGGTCGCCAGCTGGGCGCCCTGAAGTTCGAGGGCGACACGGGTGCGCAGTTCCGTAGCCGCCTGATGAAGCCCTTTCTCGATTGTCGGCTCAAGACGACGGCGCCGCCGCCCTGCGCGCCCGCGGGCGTCTTCACCTATGCCACCGGCGCAGACCGGTGGGAAACGGCGTCGACCTGGCCTGCGGGCGCGGCGACGCCGCTCTATCTGGCGGGCAACGCGACGCTCAGCTGGTCGAAGCCCGACGCGGGGAGCGACAGCTACGTCTCCGATCCCGCGAAGCCGGTGCCGATGCTGCCCCGTCCGATCACGCTGTCGGGCGAGGAATGGCGTAGCTGGCTGGTGCGCGATCAGCGCTTCGCCGACGGGCGGACGGACGTGCTGAGCTACACCACAGAGGTCCTCGATCGGCCGGTGCACATCAAGGGCGCGCCGCGCGTCGATCTGCACGCCGCGACGACCGGTCGCGACAGCGACTTCGTCGTCAAGCTGATCGATGTCTATCCGGAGGAAAATGCGGCCGACCCGGCGATGGCGGGCTATCAGCTGGCGGTGGGGATCGAGATCTTCCGCGGTCGCTACGTCCATGGCGTCGGCACGCCGGCACCGCTGGAGCCGGGCAGGACCTACGCCTTTGGCTGGTCCTTGCCCAATGCCGACCATGTGTTCCGGCCGGGGCACCGCATCATGGTGCAGGTCCAGTCGTCGCTCTTCCCGCTCTACGACCGCAACCCGCAGTCCTGGGTGCCGTCGATCATGTCCGCCAGTCCTGCCGACTATGTGAAGGCGACACAGACCGTGCGCTGGGGCGGCAACGAAGCGAGCGCCGTCTGGCTGCCCGTCGCGGCGGACTGAAGGATCACGCTCTGGAGCGGGCCGACATCACGTCATCCGTGCGGGCTGAGCGAAGGCGAAGCCAGGAGGGGTTCAGGCCTCTCGACTGCACCCGGGACGACCGGCGAGGCGTAGCCCCTGTCATCACGCCCCGAACGCTCGTCCAGGCTGCCGCCTTTAGGCGTTATCCGCATGAAAAGCCTTCGCGATGTCCTGCCGACCGGCCGCGTTGATCCTGTTGATTGACGGCGGATGCCCGTTGCGCTTCCTAGAGCGACCTTCCCCTTCGAAGAGGTCGCGATGCCGCATCCGATTGGTCGCCGTTCCATGCTCGCCGCGGCTGCCGCGGGTGGCGTAGCGCTGGCGACGTCCCCCGCCGGCGCGAAGTCGCGATCGAACGAGGATGCGGCCGAGATTTTTGAACTGCGGACCTATCGGCTGATCGGTGCGATGAGGGACAGGCTGGATGCCTATCTGAAAGACGCCTTCATACCCGCCGCCCGTCGCGCGGGCTGTGGGCCGGTGGGCGTATTCGGCGTCGCCATCGGCCCGGGAAGCGCAGACGTCCTGGTTCTGATTCCCCATGCTTCCCCGGCCGCCTTTCTCGAACTGCCCGGCAAGCTGGCGGCGGATGCCGGATATGCACGGGCTGCGGCGATATATTCCGACGCTCCGCTAACCAGTCCGCCCTATGTCTCGCTGGAGGTGAAATTGATGCGGGCGTTCGCCGCCTTTCCCCGCGTCGCACCGCCCGGCCCCGCTGCCGAGACTGGGCGCATCTTCGAGTTGCGGACCTATCACAGCCATAGTGAGAAGGCCGGAACGACGAAGATCGGCATGTTCGAGACCGGCGGCGAGATCGACATATTCCGTCGCACCGGCCTGACCCCGGTCTTCTTCGCGCAGGACCTGACCGGCACGCACCTGCCCAGCCTTACCTATATGCTGACCTTTCCCGATCTTGCGGCACGCGAGCGAAGCTGGAAGGCCTTTGGCGCGGACCCGGACTGGCGCCGGCTGATCGCCATGCCGGGCCTCGCGGAAACGGTGACAGATATCGACAATCGGATCCTCAGTCCGACGCGCTACTCGCAGATTTGACGGCCGCTGCGGGGGAGCAGCCGGCGCCCATCCGGGTCAAGGCGCCGCGAGCTGCCGACCACGGTGATCATCATGTGGGTTCACCCGGCGCCCCAGCGCCGACGGCGCGCTCGCCCGACGCGCGGCGTTTCGCCCCGAACGAGCGCCATATCCCGACCACGGCGACCGCAAGTCCGCTCATGGTACCGGCGAGCAGCAGGCTCGGACGCACACCCGTGGCACGCGCGGCGCGATCGAGCGCCACCTCCGCGCCACCGGCGACGTCCACCAGGCGCGGCACCACCTTCGTGTCCAGGAACAGCTTCGGCGCCGACGGGCCGCCGCCCTTGCGGAGCATGTAGTCGCGACCGACCGTCATCCTGATTTTCCTTTCTTCTTCGTGTTTTAATCGAGGTGATCGACGTGTTGCGCGGAAAGGGTTCCAACGTGGCGCAGCGGCGAATGTTGCGCCCGTGCAGCCCGCGCGCCGCCACCGGAGGTGCCCGATGAAGCCGACGTACAAACCCTATCGCCTTCCCTCCGGCGGCTGGGGATCGGCGCGGTCGGTCGGCAACATCGTGCGCCGCGAAGGGGTCATCGGCAGCGCCGGGATCGCACTGTCGCGGCACAACAAGGTCGACGGCTATCAGTGCAACAGCTGCGCCTGGGTGAAGCCGGCCTCCCCGCTGCCGTTCGAATTCTGCGAGAACGGCGTCAAGGCCGTCGCCTGGGAGCTGACCGCGCATCGCTGCACCCCGGCCTTCTTCGCCGAGCATACGGTCACCGAGCTGCGCGGCTGGGACGATTACCATCTCGAACAGCCCGGCCGCCTGACCCATCCGCTGCGCTACGACGCCGCCACCGATAAATATGTCCCCGTCTCCTGGGGCCATGCGATCGAGGAGATCGCGCGCGAATTGCACGCCGTCGAGGACAAGCTGAAGGGCACCGTCTTCTACAGCTCGGGACGGCTCTCGAACGAGGCGAGCTATCTCTACCAGCTGTTCGCGCGGCTCTACGGCAACAACAACCTGCCCGACAGTTCGAACATGTGCCATGAAACCACCTCGGTCGCGCAGCCGGTCAGCATCGGCCAGGGCGTCGGCACGGTCGATCTCGGCGATTTCGGCCAGACCGAGTGCCTCCTGTTCTTCGGCCAGAACCCCGGCAGCAATTCGCCGCGCATGCTCCATCCGCTCCAGGAGGCGAGCCAGCGCGGCGTGCCGATCATCACCTACAACCCGCTGCGCGAGCGCGGGCTCGAGCGCTTCCTCAACCCGCAGTCGCCGACCGAGATGCTGACCGGCAAGGAGACGCGGATCAGCTCGCAATATCATCAGGTGGAGAACGGCGGCGACCTCGCCGCCCTGGCCGGCATCGGCAAGGCGGTGCTGAGCGCCCATGACGAGTCGCTGGCTAAGGGCGGTCCGGCGGTGCTCGATCTCGCATTCATCGCCGAGCACACGCAAGGCTTCGACCGCTATGCCGACTGGCTGCGCGCGCAGGATTGGGACGAGCTCGAGCGCCGCTCCGGGCTGCATCGGGCGGACATGGAGGCGACCGCCCGCGTCTATGCCGCGGCGGGGCCGACGATCGGCATCTACGGCATGGGGCTGACCCAGCATCGCGCCGGGGTCGAGACCGTGCAGATGCTGGTCAACCTGCTGCTGATGCGCGGCAATATCGGCCGGCGCGGGGCCGGCATCTGCCCGGTGCGCGGCCATTCCAACGTCCAGGGCCAGCGCACCATGGGCGTGACCGAGAAGCCGGAGCTGTTTCCGCTCGACAGATTGGGCGAGCAGTTCGGCTTCGTCGCGCCCAGGGAGCCGGGCTTCAATACGGTCGAGGCCTGCGAGGCCATCCTGAAGGGCGAGGTGAAGGCCTTCGTCATGCTCGGCGGCAATTTCGTTCGCGCCATCCCCGATCACGGCCAGATGGAGCCGGCATGGCGCAGGCTGCGCCTCACCGTCAACGTGCTGACCAAGCTCAACCGCAGCGCGCTTCTGCCGGGGGAAGTGAGCTATATCCTCCCCGTCATCGGCCGGCTCGAGAAGGACGAGACCGCCGCGGGGCAGCAGGTTCTCTCAATGGAGGACACGTCGGGCTGCGTCCATGGCAATCGCGGCCTGCGCGCGCCCGCCTCGACGCACCTGATCAGCGAGATCCGTCTTCTGTGCGAACTTGCCAAGCAGGTGCTGCCGGCCAACGAGAAGGTGCGCTGGGACGCGTACATGACCGACTATGCCGAGATCCGGAAAGAGATCGCGGCGACCCTGCCCGAGGGCTTCCACGACTATGAGACCCGGATGTGGGAGCCGGGCGGGTTCCAGCGCGACCTCCCGGCCAAGCGCCGGGAGTGGCGAACGGAGAGCGGCCGTGCCCAGTTCGTCACGCCCGAGGCGCTCGACGAGGACCTCGACATGCCCGCAGTGGGCCATGACGTGCTGCGGCTGATGACGCTGCGCTCGAACGACCAGTTCAACACCACGGTCTACGGCTATGACGACCGCTTCCGTGGGATCAACGGCATCCGCACCGTCGTGCTGATGAACCGCTCCGACATCGACCGGCTCGGGCTCAAGGTCGGACAGGCGGTGACGCTGCGGACGGTCGCCGACGATGGCGTGGATCGCCACCTTTCCGGCCTGATCGTCGTCGCCTACGACATACCGGGTGGCTGCATCGGCGGCTATTATCCGGAATGCAACGTGCTGATGCCGGTGTGGCATTACGCCGTCGGCAGCAAGACGCCGGCGGCCAAGTCGATCCCGGTGACGATCCACAGCGATGGCGACGCGGTGCTGGAGCCGCAGATGGAATATGCCACCGGCTGACGGGGGCCGCGCGTGCGGGCGTGCCGGGCGCGACGGCCGGCACGCCCCTGCCCTCACATGTCCGCCGCGGTCGGGCGGACGATCACCTCGTTGATGTCGACGCCCTCGGGCTGCTCCAGCGCATAGCGGACGGCCCGTGCGATCGCGTCCGGCGTCAGCGCCTTCTTCCGCCATCCCGTCAGCGCCGCCGCGACGTTTGGATCGGTGATGTCGTGCCCCAGTTCCGTGGCGACAACGCCCGGCGAGATCAGCGTCGAGCGGATCTCGTCATGCTCCTGCCGCAGCCCCTCGGTGATGGCGCGAACCGCATGCTTGGTGCCGCAATAGACGGCGGCGGTGGGCAGCACCATGTGCGCGGCGACCGAGGCGACATTGACGACATGGCCCCTACCCTGCGCCACGAACCGCGGCAGCACCGCCGCGATGCCGTTGAGGACGCCGTGGATGTTCACGTCGACCATGCGCTTCCAGTCGTCGCGCTTGAGCGCGGCGAGCGGCGACAGCGGCATCACGCCCGCATTGTTGACCAGCACGTCGACCTGCCCGAACCGCGCTTCCGCGGCCTCGACGAACGCGTCGAAATCAGCGCCGTCGGTGACGTCCATTTCGCGCCACGCGACGGTTTCGCCCAGTTCCTCGGCGAGCGCCTTCAGACGCTCCCCGCGCCGCGCACCGATAAAGAGCCGGGCCCCGGCGCTCGCCAGTTCGCGTGCGGTCGCCTCGCCGATCCCGCTCGAGGCACCCGTGATGAGGACGACCTTGTCGATGCTTGCTGCCATGATGAAGTCCCTTCGTTGCAGTGACCGGGGACAGATGGCCCCGCAGCCCTGATGGGCGGTAGAGCGATCGTCCGAACGCCTTGCACGATCCTCCGGAACTGGCGCCGCACACTTGCCCGCATCCCTCGGCTGGGGAAGAGTGATCGGCATGGACCGGATCGCCGAACTCGCCGCTGTCATCGATCGGCACATCGTGGCTGAAGGCGTCTGCGCGACAGCGATGCCGCACCTGTCGCTGATCCGCGCCGACGCGCCGAGCACCCCTACGCCCGCCGTCTACGAGGCATCGCTTTGCCTGATCGCCCAGGGATCGAAGCGCGTGTCGATCGGCGAGCACAGCGTCGTCTACGATGCCGCCCACTATCTTCTCGTCTCGGTCGACCTGCCGCTCGTCGGCCACGTCCTCGATGCAAGCCCGGAGCGGCCTTATCTCTGCTGCAAGATCGATCTCGATCCCGCGATGCTGGCCGACCTCATGGTGAGCGAGGGCGGCGCCGTGCCCCGCACCGACCTGCCGGTGCTCGGCGTCTACCCCAGCGATCCCGACCTGATCGACGCGGCCTGCCGGCTGGTCGGTCTGCTCGACCGGCCAGAAGCGATCCGGGCGCTGGCCCCGCTGATCGAGCGCGAGATCCTGTACCGGCTGCTCACCGGCCCGCACGGGCCGATGCTGCGCCACGTCGCGACCGCCGGCAGCCACCTCAACCAGGTCAGCCGGGCGATCGCCGCGATCCGCCGGCGCTTCGATGCGCCGATCCGCATCGACGATGTCGCCGCGGAAGCCGGGATGAGCCCCTCCTCGCTCCACGCGCACTTCAAGGCGATCACCCGCATGACGCCGCTGGAATATCAGAAGCAGTTGCGCCTGCAGGAAGCGAGGCGCCTGATGCTGGTAGGAGGGGCCACGGCCAGTACGGCCGGCTTCGCGGTCGGCTACGAAAGCCCCTCGCAATTCAGCCGCGAATACCGGCGGCTGTTCGGCGCCCCGCCCCGATCCGACATCGAGCGGCTTCAGGCCGCACCCGCCTCGGGCATGGCGCTGTGAGGGCGACCATTCGATGGACGTCCCCCGTCAAGCTGCTCTCCTGCGACTAGCCGGCGAGCTTGCCCGAGAAGAAGCGCACCACCTCCCGATTGAAGCGCTCGTGGAACGCCGCCCGGCTGAAACCCGGTGCGCTTTGACACAGCATCGGCATAGACGCGGGATCGACGCACGCGGCCAGGAAGTCGAAGTGGCCGGCGCCGGGTACCGTATGGAACTCCGGCGCTTCCGGCAGTGCCGCGCGAACAGCATCGGCATAGAAGGGCGCAGGCAGGATCGCGTCCTTGTCGGCGCGCCAGAGTTGCACGGGTATGCGGACCCCTGCCAGTCCCGCACGATCGAAGGTAAAGCCGATCGCCGGCGCCGCCACCACGATGGCCTTGATGCGATTGTCAGCGAGCACCGGCAAGGCATTCGACTGCGTTCGCGGCTGCGAGCGCAGCAGCGTGCAGACGAAGGTCGCCGGATAGCGGGCGCAGTGACCGGTCAGGCGCGACATGTCCGGCCTGCCTCCCGCCGCGGCAAGAACCGTGAAGCCTCCTGCCGAGAAGCCGAATGCACCGATCCGCGCAGGGTCTATGGCGGCCCGACCCGGCCAGCCCTGGAGCATGTACGAGATGGTGGAGCTGAACGCGGCAGGCCGCTCCTCGATGCGAGTCGCGCGCGCATTGTCACGCCAATTGTCGCCGGGATGGGTCAGCGCGGCGACGATGAAGCCCGCGCGTGCCAGGGCGATCGCCGTATCGACATGACCGGCGAAGTCGCCGCCCGTTCCGTGCGAGATGACGATCAGCGGATGCCGCCCCGTCGGCAGGGGCGCGTCGGGCACGACGTCTTGTGCGTAGAGGCCGAGCCGCTGGCGGACGGGCGTGCCCGAAGCAGGGTACCAGACGCCCACCTCGATCCCGTCCGCCGTCACACGGCGCTGGAAGCCCGCCTCCCGGGCTTGAGCGTCCGTCGTCGGCGCGAGGAACGTGAGCAAGAGGCTGGCAAGGGCAAGTCGGAAGGACATGACGGGCTCCATGGTGATGATGCGCGGCGGCATCATCCACCCGGAGACCATCGGAAAAGCCGGCTATTCGCGAACGGGCGAATGGGTTCGCCGGTCGGCGAACGGGCTTCGCGGGATCTCCCGGCGGCGCTATGAAGAGGACGTGATCCGTCCCATCTCCCTCCACCGGCCCGGCGATCGTGCGATGCCGCCTCTGGCACGCTGGATCCTGCTCACCATCGCTGCCGGCACGATGCTCGCGGTACTGGGCCCGTTCGGCAGCTACCGGAACGGCGGCGTCGCGAGGCTGGTCGGATATTGGACCAGCGCCATGCTGCTCGGCCTGTTGCTCTACGGTCCGATATACCGGCTGGTGAGCAAATGGACCCTCCCGCGCTCGCGGACATGGTGGTTCGCCCTGATCGGAGCGACGCTGGTCGCCAGCATCCCCGAGGCCGCAGCGACGCGGGCGGCAGCCTTCGCGCTATGGCCCGAACTGGTCGGGGCCGACATTTCGCTGCCGCTCTGGTTCGCGCAGACGGCGACGATCGGGCTGATCGCGATGCTCGCAGTGGGCCTGAGCCGCCTCCCTCCGGCTCCCGCGCCGCAGGATAGAGCCGCGACCTTCCCCGTCGCCCCGGGCGTCGCGCCGCTCGGTGGCGACGTGCTGGCCTTGCAGATGGAGGACCATTACGTCCGGGTTCATCGCCCCGCGGGCTCCGAACTCCTGCTGATGCCATTGGGACGGGCGATCGCCGCCATGCCGGTGGCCGGGCTGCGAACCCATCGATCCTGGTGGGTTGCGAGCCACGCGGTGGAAGCGGTCGACGGCAACGCCCGGGCGATGCGGGTCCGCCTGTCCAACGGGGTGATCGCCCCCGTCGCCCGCTCCGCGGTGATCCACCTCAAGGCCGCAGGCTGGCTCGCCGAAGCGTCCGACGATGCGGTGCTTCGTCCTCCAGCCCGATAGGCGCTCGCGACGGCGCATCGGTCGCGAAAGAGCCGCCGGCAACGGGGCCGGCGGCGTCTTCCGCGTCATCATGGCGGTCAGGCGATCCGCGCCGTAACCGACCTGCGGCGATAGCGCGTCGCGCCGGCGACGAGGCCGAAGCCCAGCAGCATCATCGCCCATGTCGCCGGCTCGGGTACCGGGCTGATCGCGATCCCGAAGAGCGCCCGGCCGGTCGTTCCGGCCTGGGTGAAGGCGCCGGTCGCGAGATCGACGCGATACAGGGTCGAGCCGTTGAAGGCGAAGGCGTCGGACCCGGATATGTCGAAGCTGGTACGGGAGCCGAGATCGAAACCGATCGCCCCGACGGTGTTCAAGGTGCCGGCGCTATTGGCCTGTCGGACCAGCACATCCTGCGCCGTGTCGATGCCATAGAGCTGCGTCGTGCCGGCGGCAGCGCCGAAGGTCGAGCTCGTATAGGCTCCTCCGGTGACATCGGCGTTGCGACCGGCATTGACGTCGCCATCGGCGTAGAAGACCGGCGTCGCGACGGTGAGCGAGCCGCTATTCGGATCGAACACGTAGTTCTCGTTGGTATTGCTGACGATACGCAGTCGATCGATGGTCGGGTTGAAGTCGAAGGCGAACTCCGTCCCCATGATGTTCAACGCCGCGCCGACGGCCGAAGCGACGCCCGTCGCGGTGTCGATCGTGTAGATCGTCTTGTCCGCGCCGAGACCGTACAGCGCGCCGTTCAACGGACGGAAGTCGATCGCCTGTATGCTGTTGGTCAAGCCGGTGATCCGGATCGACGACGTGAAGGTCGTCGGATTTCCCGAATCGAACGTAACCAGGTTGTTGGTCTCGTCGACGCCATAGATCGTCGCCGCCTGCGCACCGCTGGCCAAAGCCAGGCTGGCCGTGGCGATCGCAATCGCTCCTCGCTTCATCCGAAATCTCCCTGTCGGTTGGCGGATGCCAACATGACAGAAACGTTAGAATTGACCGGCGGACGCATCATGGTTGGAATAAATGGTTAATGCGGCCAAAAGGAGTTGTGGTCGACCCGGGCCGGTGCCGCCGATCGTGACGTGCGCGCCCGGCAGCGGATGCTCAGCGCGCGCATAGGCCTTGCGCCGTGCCAAGCGCCTGATCGCGACCGCGGCCCGCAGCGCGAAGGGCTCAAAAGGCGAAATAGGTGCGGCATGGGCGGCAATGAGGCGACGGTGGGCTCTTACTTCGACACGGGAGGCGCCATGGATCGACGCACCCTCCTGATCGCCATGGCCGCGCTGCCACTGCTGCCCCATACCGGTTCCGCGACCGCCCGCGCCCTGGCGCGTCGGCGAGCGATGACATGGCCGTGTTGCGCGCCGCGATGGCGATTCACCCGGGCCTGCATCGCTACCTCTCGCCCAGAGACGTCGACCGGAACCTCGCCCGGTTCGAGCGCGCCTATCGCGCCGGAATGGAGGCGGGATCGCACGAGACGTGCTTCCTGGCGCTGTCGCGGTTCCTCACCACGCTGCGCTGCGGCCACAGCTATCCCAATTTCTTCAACCAGACCGAAGCCGCGGTCACGGCATTGTTCGACCGCCCGACCCGCCTGCCGTTCGACTTCGAATGGATCGGCCGCGAGATGGTGGTCACCGCCGATCATAGCGGCACGGGTCGGCTGCCACCCGGAACCCGTGTGACCGCAGCCAATGGCCTGCCGAGCGGTACCATAGTCGACCGGCTCATGCCCTTTACCCGCGCCGACGGGCATAACGACGCCAAGCGACGCTCGCTGCTCGGCGTTCGCGGGGCGGAGGATATCGAGTATTTCGACGTGTTCCAGGGCCTGCTGCTGCCGCCCGCGGACGGCGTCCATCGCCTTGCATTCGTGCGCCCGGACGGCCGCGCCGGGACCATGGAGGTGCCGGCGATCGGCCTGGCCGGGCGTCAGGCGAATATGAGCCGGGTCCGCGAGTCCAGCGACCAGCCGCGCTGGACCTATGCGGTCCGCCCCGACGGGGTAGCCGTGCTCGACATGCCGGGCTGGGCCATGTGGAACAGCAAATGGGATTGGCGCAGCTGGCTTTCCGACCGGCTGGACGATGCCGCCTCTACCCGCGGCCTGGTGGTGGACCTGCGCCGAAACGAGGGGGGCGACGACTGCGGAGACCCGATCCTCGCGCGCCTGATCGATCGCGATCTCGCCGGCTGGCCGTTCACGCCTCGGGTGCGCTTCCGCGCGATACCGCCGCTGCTGGCCCCGCACGTCACCACCTGGGACGACCGTTTCCGCCAGCTGGGGGTCGGCGGCGCGGACCTGGGCGATGGCTGGATCGCCCTGCCCGAGCGCGAGGCGCTGCGTCCGATCCGACCGGACCCGAAGCGCCTGCCGGTGCCGGTCGCCGCGCTGATCGGCCCGGCCAACAGCTCGGCGACCTTCGGCTTCGTCAGCGCGGCCCGGCTGAGCGGCCGGGTGCGGCTGTTCGGCGAGCCGACCGGCGGTAATCGCCGGGGCATCAATGGCGGCGGGTTCTTCTTCACGACCTTGCCCGGCAGCGGCATCGAGTTCGACCTGCCCCTGATCGGCTATTTCCCCGACCGGCCCCAGCCCGATGCTGGCGTCGCTCCCGACGTGCCGATCACCCGCGACGCCGCCGCCATCGCAGCCGGTACCGACCCGGCGATGGAGGCCGCTGCGGACTGGGTTCGGCGCGCAGGCCGCGTCCGACGCACTTCTTGAAACGCCTGCCGCAACGCCGAGACATCGCGAAGCGGCGTCACGACCTGACGACGCCAAGGAGAGGCGCATCCGGCCTGATCCACAGGACGCGCCGCCGCACGGCCCCGAACCTGCGGCCGGGTCACGGCGGCGCGGGCCGGACGGCAGCAGGCCAGCCGGTTACTTGGCCCGATAGAGTCTGTCCGCTGCCAGGGCCAGGAACATGTAGTTGGTCGCGCCGCCACCGAGCACATACTCGCCCTGCTGCCAGAAATAGGGCCATTCCTTCAGCTCCGGCAGATCGGGTCGTACGAGGTTGGTGCCTGACACGACGCCGCCGGGCACGTAGCTGCGGTCGGCACGGTTGAAGCCATAGGCCATCGTGTCCGAGTGCGAGCCCACGCCCGAAACGAAGCTCGCCGTATTCGCACCCGGATGCGCGCCGAGCACGAAGTTGAGCGCGTTGATGAAACTGTCGGTGCTCGTCAGCTGCGGCCAGCCCTTGTGGAAGAAATACTGGTGCACGCCGCGTTCCTGGATGGTCCAGCCCGCGCCCCAGATCTCGGGCTTGTAGGGCACGCCGTAGGGTGAGTCGGTCTTGGCGTCCGCCGCCACCGTCTTCTGATAGGAGGCGACGGCCGCCGTCACGCGCGCGCGGAAACCGGCCGGCATCTGCGGCAGGATCAAGGCCAATGGCCACCCGCTCTTGTCGACATGCGCGACGATCTCCGGTTCAAGCGCGACCAGCCGCGCGCGATAGGCCTGGTCGCCGGTGGCCTGGATCAGCTCCGCCAGCGCGAACACCTCGTTCGACTTGTCCCTGGCGCGTCCGAACGCCTTGCCGGCGATGTCGCGCGCCGCCGCGAGTGACTCGGCCGCGAGCGCGGGATTGGACTTGCGGAGAACGCGCGACGCCGCCGCCAGCCCGCCCGCGGTGTTGAGCTCGCGGTCGGGATTGTCTTCGGTGAACACCCAGCGATCGTCGGCGACGACCGGTTTGCCGTTATTGTCGACGCCCAGCCCCGCTACGGGCCTGCCGACGACATTGTCGGTCTCGTTCGCCGCCTCGCCCAGCAGCGCATATTGCTTGAGCGTCGGCACCTGGATCCCGCGATAGGTCCGCCCGAGCGCGCGATAGCCGCCCAGCACCGTCAACAGACCATGCTCGATCTGCTGGACCGCATCGTTGATCCCGTCGGGATCGTGGATCTCGACCAGATGGTTGGCCTGATCGATCCGCGTCGCGTCGTAATCGAGGCCGAATTCCTCGATCATCTTGGACAGGATCCATACCTCTCCGATCTGCGATTCGATCCGCAGGTCGTAATCGCCGGCATCGTGCCAGCCGCCGGCGTCGAGCCCCGGCACATGGTCGCCCGCCTTGTACCGGGTCAGCGTCGACGGGCCCTGCTCATAGCCGTCGATATGATTGATCGGTGCGGGCGCCATCAGCGCATCGTCCATGTGGTCGAGCCCGTGCCACACGCGATATTTCTCGCGCACCAGCATGTGGCTCATCTGGACCGGCAGGAAATATTCGAGCGTCGGCTGCCACGCGCCGCGCGCATAGACGTCGGCATCGATACGGAAGGGCTGCGACAGTTCTGCCCCATAGCCGATCTGATACATGCCGGGGTCGCGCACGCAGCTGAAATCCCAGGTGACGTAGCGATACCGCAGGAACTTGCCCCAGTCCTCCGGCTGACCCGACGCGATCTCCTGCCGTCCGTTCGCACCCAGCTTGTAGAGGTGCACCGCCTCCGCCCCGCTGCTCGCCGCATCGAGCTCGATCACCGCGCGCTTGGGCTGGGCGGGCGCATAGCCGATCTGGCTCAGCTGGATCACGGGCTTGTAGCGCCATCCGCTCACCGTATTGGGAGTCACCGTCCACCGGATCGCGCCCGTCGTCGCGCCCGCCGCGACCGCCTGGCGCACGATGAACCAGCCGTTGTTGTGCGCCGAACGACCGTCGATCAGCTCGAGCGTGCCGCCGTGGCTCTCGATCTGCATCCGCTGGGCGTCGGCCTCGGGCGCGACCGTCAGCACGCGCCCCGTTGCCAGCGGCGCGGTCAGCGCCTGTCCATTCAGGTCCTGCACCGGTCCATTGGCCTGGACGTTGCGCGGCACGGGCACCTTCCCGCCCCCCAGCCGCCGCATCGGGCCCACGGGCTGCATCGGGAAGATGCCGGTCCGACCGTCAAGGCCCCAGGACTTGCCGAACAGCAGCGCGGGGAAGAGTTCGAGATTGAAGCCGACCTTCCCGACCCATTCCGGCGGCAGCGGCTTGTCCAGATCGACGCGGATGCGGAACGCACCGCCCGGTGCGGGCGACACGTTCACCTTATAGCCGAGGTCGAGCTTCGGATAGAAGATCGGATTGAACCCGTGCCCGTTCTTGCCCGGATCGGGATAGGAGAGCGCCTGTGTGATCGTGGCCGTGCCGGGGTCGACCACGTGCTTGCCGACCGCGGCCGGCATCGGCGACCATTGTCCGGGCTCCGGCTCGAGCCGCAGGTCACCATTGGCGGCGACCCGCGTTCCCTGCTGGATGACCGTCACGCCGGTCTGGTGACCATCCGGGTAGATGTCGTCAAAGACGATCACGTCGAGACCGGGACGCGCCAGATAGCCGCCGGGCGACAGCGTCAACTCGGGGTCGTCCGGCCCCGCCGCGACCAGCAGCGGCATCCCCGCCAGGACGAGCAGCCTCGACTTACCCACATCACTCTCCTTTGCTGGCCGTCAAGGGCGGGCCGGTCGCGCCGAAATACGGCGACGGCCCGCTGTCGAACGGCGACAGGCGCACGTGCCATAGGTGGGGGCACCCGGCCGCTGTCAACGCCTCCGATGGTCTTGGTTGCGCTGCTAATTTCTCAAGCAGAATCAATTTCTTCCGGCTTTCGCTCGCGGGACGCATGCGCCACCGGGCGGCAGCAGCCCGGGCTTTATTCGGGCATCGGCGCGACCCCATCGCCGGTCCGCGCGTTTCCTCCGCCTCTCACCCCGGACGGCAGGAATTCTCCATGGCGCAGCTCACCAGCGACTTCTTCGTCGAACGGCTGAAAGCCTGGGGCGTCACGCGCATCTATGGTTATCCCGGTGACGGCATCAACGGCGTGCTCGGCGCGCTCCAGCGCGTCGAAGGCACGGAGGCGGGCATCGAATTCATCCAGGTTCGTAACGAGGAAATGGCCGCCTTCATGGCCACCGCCCATGCGAAGTTCACCGGCGAGCTCGGCGTCTGCCTCTCGACCGGCGGCCCGGGCGCCACCCATCTCCTGACCGGGCTCTACGATGCCAAGAGCGACCATGTGCCGGTGCTCGCGATCGCGGGACAGGCCGAGACGACGGTCCGCGGCGCCACCTATCAGCAGGAGCTGAACCTCGACCGGATGTTCGCGGACGTGGCCGATTTCGTGCAGGAGGCGGTCACCCCCGCCCAGCTGCGCCATCTCGTCGATCGGGGGCTGCGCGTCGCCAAGGCGCAGAACGGCGTCACCGTCCTCGTCCTGCCCAAGGACGTCCAGGACATGGCCTGGGAGGAGCCGAAGCGCGCGCACGGCTTCACCCGTTCGGGCCCGGGCTATACCAGACCGCGCATCGTTCCGCACGACGCCGATCTCGCCCGGGCGGCCGAGGTGCTCAATGCTGGCCGCAAGGTCGCGATCGTGATCGGGGCCGGCGCCCGCGACGCGGCGGACGAAGTGGTCGCGGTCGCGGACCGCCTCGGCGCCGGGGTGGCGAAGGCGCTGCTCGGCAAGGACGTGCTCCCCGACGACCTTCCCTTCGTGACCGGCGCGATCGGGCTGCTCGGCACCAAGCCATCGTCGGACATGATGGAAGGGTGCGACACCCTGCTGATGATCGGCACCGGCTTCCCCTGGGCCGAGTTCCTCCCCGCCGACGGCCAGGCGCGCGCCGTCCAGATCGACATCGCGCCCGAGATGCTGGGGCTGCGCTACCCGGTGGAGGTCAATCTTCACGGCGATGCCGGCGAGACGCTCCGGGCGCTGCTGCCCCTGCTGCGTCGCCAGGAGGACCGCGGATGGCAGACCGATATCGAAGCCGGCATGGACAGCTGGCGCGCGACGCTGAAGGGGCGCGCGCTCGCATCCGCCTCGCCGGTCAATCCGCAGCGCGTGGTCTACGAAATGTCGCCCCGCCTGCCCGCGGACGCGATCGTCACGTCGGATTCGGGCTCGTGCGCCAACTGGTACGCGCGCGACTGGCAGGTGAAGCGCGGCCAGCGCGGCTCGCTGTCGGGGGGCCTTGCGTCGATGGGCGCGGCGGTGCCCTACGCGATCGCCG
>NZ_BMIH01000001.1:645000-1120000 GCF_014641735.1 Sphingomonas metalli
TCAGGTCGAATTGTCCGGCGATCGCCGTCGCCCAGTCGCCCTGGACAAGGGCCGCCCGCCCCTGCGCCGACCCGGCATTGCGGCGCGCGTAGCGCAACGCTTCGGCAGACCGGTCGACCCCCAGTCCCCGCGCCGAGGGCCAGTGGTCGAGCAGGGCGAGCAGCAGCGTGCCGGGCCCGGTACCGAGATCGAGGATCGATGCCGGCCCGGCCTCGCCGAAGTGCGCGATCGCCGCCTCGATCAGCGTCTCGCTGTCGGCACGCGGCACCAGCGCCCCCGGCCCTACCGCCAGATCGAGCGTCCAGAAGCCGCGCGAGCCGGTGATATAGGCAATCGGCTCATGCGCGGCGCGGCGTTCGACCAGCGCGGCGAAGCTCGGGGGCACGGGCCGGTCGAGGTCGAGCAGCAGGGCCGGTCGCTCGATTTTGAGCGCATGGGCCAGCAACAGTTCCGCATCGAGCCGGGGCGTGTCGGAGAAGGCGAAGCGGGCGGCCGCGTCCGCGAGGGCTTGGCGGGCGGTGATCATGCGAAGGTCAGACACTGCATCGCCTGTGGGCGCTGCATCGGGAGCGCCGCTCTCCGTCTACCGTTCGCCCTCAGCCTGTCGAAGCCTGTCCTGAGCGTAGTCGAAAGGGACCGCTCCTCTTCGGATCGGATCGCTCGTGGCACGAAGAAAGACGGTGCTTCGACAGGCTCGGCACGAACGGGGCTAGTGGGTTCCGCCGGCGAACCCACCCCGTCACGCCGCATCCAGGCTCGCCAGCCGCTCCGCCTCGTCTTCGGCGATCAGCGCACCGATCAGCTCGTCCATCTCGCCTTCGAGAATTTCCGGCAGGCGGTGGAGCGTCAGGTTGATGCGGTGATCCGTCACCCGCCCCTGCGGGAAGTTATAGGTGCGGATTCGCTCGGACCGGTCGCCCGATCCGACCATGGCGCGCCGGGTCCCCGACCGTTCGGCGGCCAGCCTCTCGCGCTCCGCCTCGTAGAGGCGGGTCCGCAGCACCTTGAGCGCCTTGGCCTTGTTCTTGTGCTGCGACTTCTCGTCCTGCTGGATCACGACCAGCCCGGTCGGCAGATGGGTGATGCGCACCGCGCTGTCCGTGGTGTTGACCGACTGGCCGCCCGGCCCCGACGAGCGATAGACGTCGATGCGCAGGTCCTTCGCCTCGTCGATCTGGACGTCGACCTCCTCCGCCTCGGGCAGCACCGCGACGGTGGCGGCGGAGGTGTGGATGCGCCCGCCGCTCTCGGTCACCGGCACACGCTGGACGCGGTGGACGCCGCTCTCGAACTTCAGCTTGGCGAACACGCCCTGCCCCGTGACGCTGGCGACGACCTCCTTGAATCCGCCCGCGTCGGAGCTGCTGGCGGAGATCATCTCGACCCGCCAGCCCTGCCGCTCGGCATAGCGCTGGTACATGCGGAACAGGTCGCCCGCGAACAGCGCCGCCTCGTCGCCGCCGGTGCCGGCGCGGATCTCCAGCATCGCCGCGCGCGCATCGGCCGCATCGCGCGGCAGCAGCGCCAGCGCCAACCTGTGGTTGGCCGCCTCGAGCGCCCGCGCATTGTCGTGCAGCTCCTCCGCCGCCATGGCGCGCAGCTCGTCATCGGCATCCTCGGCCATATAGGCCAGGCTCTCCGCCTCCTGCCGCAACCGCCGCACCTCGCCCGCCGCCTGCGCGACCGGCTCCAGCTCGGCATATTCCTTCGACACCTGTACGAAGCGGTCGCCCGGCAGGTCGCCGGTCGCCATCATCGCCTGCAACTCGTCGCGCCGCGCCTCGATCTGCGCGATCCGGTCAGGGGAGATGGTGGTCATGCCCGTCCCACCCCGTCATTCCCGCGCAGGCGGGAATCCAGACGCGCAGACGGCGCGGCACCTGCGAGACGACAGCGGCTATGGATCCCCGCCTGCGCGGGGATGACGATAAAGGTCAACGGAGCGCCTCCGCCGCTTGCGCCATAGGCACCTGCCGCTGCGCGCCATCCGCCAGCGTCTTGACCTGCACCACGCCCGCAGCCAGCTCGTCATCGCCGAGGATAAGCGCGTGGCGCGCACCCAGCGCATCCGCCCTGGCCAGCCGCCGCTTCATATTGCCCTTGAAGGCCATATCGATGGCGAGGCCCGCGCGGCGCAGTTCCGCGAGCAGCCCGGTCGCCCGCGCCTCGGCCGCAGCACCCATCGGCACGATCACCGCATCGACCCCGGCCGCCGCCGGCTCCGCGACCAGCATCGCCAGCCGCTCCACCCCCGCGGCCCAGCCCACGCCCGGCGTCGGCGGGCCGCCCAGGCTCTCGATCAGCCCGTCATAGCGCCCGCCGGCCAGCACGGTGCCCTGCGCGCCCAGCCGGTCGGTCACGAACTCGAACGCGGTGTGGCGATAATAGTCGAGCCCGCGCACCAGCCGCGGATTGCGGGTCCAGCGCACACCCGCCGCGTCGAGCCCGCCGGTGACCGCCTCGAAGAACGCCCGCGCTTCGTCGGTCAGGAAGGCGTCGATGTCAGGCGCGGCATCGGCGATCGGCCGGTCGCGCGGATCCTTCGAATCGAGGATCCGCATCGGGTTCTTCTCGAGCCGGACGAGGCTGTCCTCCGACAGCGCATCGCGATGCGTCTCGAAATGCGCGACGAGGGCGGCGCGCCACACGTCGCGCGTCTCGGCATCGCCCAGCGTGTTGAGCTGAAGCGTCACGCCCTTGATCCCCAGCTCGGCGATCAGCTGGTCGGCCATCACCAGCAGCTCGACATCTGCCGCCGGCTCCGCCGCGCCGAGGATCTCCGCATCGATCTGGTGGAACTGGCGATACCGCCCCTTTTGCGGCCGTTCGTAGCGGAACACCGGCCCGCTCGTCGCGAGCTTGAGCGGCGCAAATTGCTGCCACCCCTCGGTCAGATAGGCGCGCGCGATGCCGGCGGTGAATTCCGGCCGCAGCGTCAGCGAATCGCCGCCGCGATCGGGGAAGGTGTACATTTCCTTCGACACCACGTCGGTCGTCTCGCCGATCGAGCGGGCAAACACCTCGGTCGCCTCGAACATCGGGATGTCGACCCGCTGGAAGCAATAGAGCGCGCGCACGCGCTCGAAGGTCGACAGGACCTGCGCGTGGCGGCGCTGGTCCTCGCCGAAAATGTCCTGGGTGCCGCGGACGCGGTGCGGGGTCTGGATACGGGCCATAGGAGCGCGGTCATCTAGTAGACCGCGCGTCCGCGCGCTAGCGTTCCGCGCATGACGGATTTTCGCCGCACCCTCGGCACGCGCGTCGCGCCGCCGCGCTTCCTCCTGTTCCTTGCGGTCCTGGCGGCAGGGCTCGGCTGGGCGGTGCCGGCGCTCGGCCGCGATCGCGGCATCATGGCCGCGTTCGACGTCGCCGCGCTCGTCTTTCTCGCCGCCGTCGCCCCGCTCGTCGCGGCGAAGCCGGAGCGGATGCGCCACACGGCGCGTCAGAACGATGCGAACCGCGCCGTTCTGCTGGCCTTTTCGGGCGTGACGCTGCTCGTCATCCTCGCCGCCGTCGCGGGCGAGCTCGGCGGCCGCGGCAACCATGCCGCCACCGCGCTGGCGGTCGCGACGCTGGTCCTCGCCTGGCTCTTCTCCAACACCGTCTACGCACTCCATTACGCGCATCTCTTCTACATGCCGGGCATGGGCGGCGATGCCGCGGGGCTCGACTTTCCGGACACGATAGAGCCGGACTATTGGGACTTCCTCTATTTCAGCCTGACGCTCGGCATGACCTTCCAGACCTCGGACGTGACGATCCGCTCGGGCCGGATGCGCCGCGTCGTCACCGGGCAATGCATGGCCGCCTTCGTCTTCAACCTCGGCGTGCTGGCGTTCAGCGTGAACATCCTCGGCAGCGGCGGGTGATCGGCCGGAGCCATGGCCGCGACCCGCGGATGGGACTGGACGACTGACCTGCTCCCCGGCACAACCCGCGCTTTCTTCTGCCTTTCTCAAGGACCGTGATGACCCTGAAGACCGTCGCCGTCTCGCTGCTCGCTCTCTCCGCCGCCATCGCCCAGGCGCAAGTTCCCGCCGGAAACTCCGCGCCGCGGCCCGTTCCCTTCGTCGACACCATCCCCGCGCCGCAGGATACGCCCTATCCGGGCACGATCACGCTGGACGTGGACGCGACCGACACCGATCGCGGCATCTTCCGGGTCAAGGAGACGATCCCCGTCGCACAGGCGGGGCATATGGCGCTGCTCTATCCCAAATGGCTCCCCGGCGCGCATAGCCCGCGCGGCGAGATCGAGAAGCTTGCCGGCCTCGTCATCCGCGCGAATGGCAGGATCGTCCCCTGGACCCGCGACCCGGTCGACGTCTTCGCCTTCCACATCGACGTGCCGCAGGGCACGCGCCAGCTCGACCTCGAATTCCAGTTCCTCTCGGCGACCAAGAGCGATCAGGGCCGCATCATGGTCACGCCGACGATGATCTCGCTCGAGCCCAACCTCGTCAGCCTCTATCCGGCGGGCTATTTCACTCGCCAGATCCCGATCCAGATGAACGTCAAATATCCGGCGGGCTGGACCGCGGCGGGCGCGTTGCCGGCGCGGGCCAATGGCTCCGCCTATGCCTATCAGAAGACCAATTACGAGATCCTGGTCGATTCGCCGATACTCGCGGGCAAGTACGGCAAGACCTGGGCGCTGTCGCCGCGGGTCGATCTCAACGTCTTCGCCGACGATCCCGCGGAGCTGACCGCCGCCACGACCGAGCAGATCGACGCCCATCGCCGTCTCGTCGACCAGGCCGTGAAGACCTTCGGAGCGCAGCATTACGACAAGTACGAGTTCCTGTTGTCGATCAGCGATCAGCTCGGCGGCATCGGGCTGGAGCATCATCGCAGCTCCGAGAACGGCGTGAACCCGGGCTATTTCAAGGATTGGGAGAACTCCGTCACCCGCCGCAACCTGCTGCCGCACGAATTCAGCCACAGCTGGGACGGCAAGTTCCGCCGCGGCGCCGATCTCTGGACGCCCGATTTCCGCACGCCGATGCGCAACTCGCTCCTCTGGGTCTATGAAGGCCAGACCCAGTTCTGGGGCTATGTCCTCCAGGCGCGTTCGGGCATCGTCTCCAAGCAGGACACGCTCGACGCTTATGCCGCGATCCTCGCCGTCTACGATACGGCGAGGGCGCGCCAGTGGCGCAATCTCGTCGACACCACCAACGATCCGATCATCTCCGCCCGCAAGCCCAAGGGCTGGACCAGCTGGCAGCGGTCGGAAGACTATTACAATGAAGGGCTGATGGTCTGGATGGAGGTGGACGCGATGCTCCGCCGCCAGTCGAACGGCGCCAGGTCGATCGACGACTTCGCCAGGGCCTTTTTCGGTATCCGCGACGGCGACTGGGGAGAGGTGACCTATACGTTCGACGACGTCGCCCGCACGCTGAACGCGATCCAGCCCTATGACTGGTCGGGCTTCCTCCAGCGCCGCCTGACCGAGACGGGCCAGCCCGCGCCGACGCAGGGCTTCGCGATGAACGGCTACAAGCTCGTCTACACCGCCGAGCCGACCGGCTATTTCACCAAGCTCGAAAAGCCGCGCGGCACCGATCTCAGCTACTCGGCCGGCCTCGTCGCCGACAAGGATGGCGTCGTCACCGCGGTCATCTGGGACTCGCCCGCCTTCAAGGCCGGTATCGACGTGGGCACCACTATCGTCGGCGTGAACGGAGAGGCCTTCTCCGGCGATCGGCTCAAGGCGGCGGTCGCCGGGGCGAAAGGCACGAAGGAGCCGATCCGGCTTCTGGTCCGAAATGAGGCGCGTCTGCGTGACCTTGCCATCGACTATCACGACGGCCCCCGCTATCCGCGCCTCGAGAAGGTGGGAACGGGCGAAGGCGGCCTAGACCGGCTGCTCGCACCGCGCTGACACATTCCAAAAGGGGTATCCTTCATGCGTATCGATCTGATCCCGGTGGGCAAGAGCCCGCCCGACGACCTCAACGTCATCATCGAGGTGCCGACCGGCGGCGAGCCGGTGAAGTACGAATTCGACAAGGCGTCGGGCGCGCTGTTCGTCGACCGCATCCTCCACACGCCGATGCGCTACCCGGCCAATTACGGCTTCGTGCCGCACACCCTCTCGCCCGATGGCGACCCGCTCGATGCGTTGGTCATCGCGCGCTCGCCCTTCGTCCCCGGCTGCGTGGTCCGCGCCCGCCCCATCGCGGTGCTCAACCTCGAGGACGAGGCCGGCGGCGACGAGAAGCTGGTCTGCGTCCCCGTCGATCAGGTCTTCCCCTATTACTCGAACGTCGGCGGCCGCGACGACGTGCCGGAGATCGTCTTCCAGCAGATCGAGCACTTCTTCACCCACTATAAGGACCTCGAGAAGAAGAAGTGGGTGCGCGTCGGCACCTGGGGCGATGCCAGCGAGGCACGCCGGATCACGCTCGAGGCGATCGATCGCTACACCGACGCCAAGGCCAAGGGCGAAGAGCCCCACGACCACGACGTTCCGGGCCGCGAGGGCTGATTTGATTTCTTCCGTTCGTGCTGAGCCTGTCGGAACGCTGCTCTTCTTATCGCCAGGCGCGCGGGGAGAAGAATAGAGCTTCGACAAGCTCAGCACGAACGGTGGGGTAGCGCAGGCGCAATCCACTCCCGTTCGTGCTGAGCTTGTCGAAGCACTGCCTTTCCTGCCGCCAAGCGTCCAACCCAAGACACTACGGCAGCGCCTCCGCCGGCTTTTCGCCGCCGCCTACCGTCCCGCCAGCCGCGTCAGCGCGGCGCCATCGACCCGCTGCACCGTCCACTCCTCCATCCCCACCGCGCCCATCGCGCGATAGAAGGCGATGGCGTCGGCGTTCCAGTCCAGCACCGACCATTCGAAGCGCGCACAGCCCCGGTCCACCGCGATCCCGGCGAGATGGCGGAGCAGCGCCGTCCCCACCCCCGCCCCGCGCGCGGCCGGGGTGACGTACAGGTCTTCCAGATAGAGGCCCCGCCGGCCGGTCCAGGTCGAGAAATTGTGGAAGAAGAGCGCGAACCCCGCCACCTCTCCGTCCCGCTCGGCGATCAGCGCCTCGGCGGCGGGCGGCGTGGCGAACAGGGCATCGGCCAGCATCGCCTCGGTCGCCGTCACCGCGTCCGGCTCGCGCTCGAACGCGGCTAGTTCGCGGACCAGCGACAGGATCACCGGCACGTCGGCGGGCCCGGCGGAGCGGATAGGGATCATGCGGCAGCCTCCAGCGCGCCTCGGTCGAGCGGCCGTCGCCGCGCGGTGTACAGACAGGCCGCGACGATGACCGCGGCGCCGGCCAGCGTCCATGCCGACAGCGGCTCGCCGAACACGAACCAGCCGAGCACAGCGGCATGGACGAAGGACGTATATTCGCTCGTCGCCAGAAAGCCCGTGTCGGCATGGGCATAGGCCCAGCCGAGCAGCCAGAGCGAGGCGGTCGCCAGCAGCGCCGCCATGACCAGCCGCGGCCACTGTGCCGCCTCGGGTACGGTGGCGAGCCACGGTGCCGCGAGCGCGAGCACCGCTACCACCACGGCCGACTGGAAGAAGGCGATCTCGCCCGGCCCCGCCGCCTGCGCCTGCACCCGCGCGATCACGAGATTGCCGGCATAGAGGAAGGCGGAGGCGAGGATCGCCGCGGACCCGGCCATCGCCTCGGCGGCCATGGCGACCCGCGCGTTGCCCACTACCACCACCAGCACGCCCGCAAAGGCCGCGACCGAGGCCAGCACCGTCCGCTGCCCCACCCGCTCGCCCAGCGTCGCCGCCGCCAGCAGCAGCGCCAGGATCGGCGCGACATAGGTCAGGCTGATCGCCTGCGCCATCGGCACCCGCGCCAGCCCCCAGAAGAACAGCGTCGCCATCGCCGCCGTCACCACGCCGCGCAGCAGGTGCAGCCGCAACGCCCGCGCGCCCGGCCGCCGGCCGCCGCTCACCTTCCAAGTTACCGCGCCGAACAGCGTCGCCACCCCCGTTCGCCACAGAAGCGCGTTGTAGACGCCGATCGACAGCACCAGCGCCTTCATGAAGGCGTCCATAATCGAAAACAGCCCGATCCCCGCCACCGCCACGGCAAAGGCAAGCGCGGGCGAGACGGCGCGGACGCTCAACGGATCAGGCGAACGTCGATGCCGAGATCGATCTTCGCCCATTGCGTATCGGCCGTCAGCACTGGCAGCTTATGCCGACGACCCAGCGCCAGACAGGCACGGTCACCCAGCGACAGTCCATGGCTGCGCGTCGCAGGCCGCAGTTCGGCGGCCAGCCGCGCATCGGCACGGTCATGGACGACATGCTCGACCGGCAGATCCTTCAGAACCTGCGTGATGTCCTCAGGGTCCAATCCGCGATCGATCAACCTTGTCAGCACTTCCGCCAGATTGACGCTGGACAGCAGGAAGGGGCCGGGCTCATGCGCCAGTACCTCCTGCCCCGGTTCGCCCAGCAGATAGGCCAGCAATACCGAGGCGTCGATGATTGCCTTCACTCGCCCCAATCCTGCCGCCGCTCGCGCAGGAATTGGGTAACGCTATAGTCCTTCAGGCCCTCGCGCAGCCGCGCCAGCGCCGCTGCGGGATCGTTCCGCTTCAGGGTGAGCCGATCGGCTTCAAGCTCAAACGTGACCGAATCGCCGTCGGCGATTCCCAGTTCCCGCCGCAGATCCGCAGGGATCACGACCTTGCCGCCAGAGATTACCTTCGCTTGATAGGTCATGACGCCCTCATCAGGACCTATGACTTAGCACAGGTCTTACTCCGCCGCCAGTACCCGCGCCTCCGCCGCCGCCTCGATCTCGGCGGCCTTGGCTTCGACCAGCCGGACGATATGGTCGATCATCCCCTCGTCCTGCACATGATGGTCGGTCACGCCCGACAGATAGACCATGTGCCGGCCGTTGCCGCCGCCGGTGATGCCGATATCCGTCTCGCGCGCCTCGCCCGGGCCGTTCACCACGCAGCCGAGGACCGACAGAGACATGGGTGTGCGGATATGCTGGAGCCGCTCTTCCAGCGCCGAGACGGTGCGGATGACGTCGAAGCCCTGCCGCGCGCAGCTGGGGCACGACACCACCCGGACGCCGCGATTGCGGATGCCGAGCGCCTTCAGGATCTCGAAGCCGACGCGTACCTCTTCCTCCGGCTCGGCCGAGAGCGAGACGCGGATCGTGTCGCCGATCCCGAACCAGAGCAGCGATCCGATCCCGATCGCGCTCTTCACCGTGCCGCCGACGAAGCCGCCCGCCTCGGTGATACCCAGATGAAGCGGGCAGTCGACCTGCTCCGCCAGCTGCTGGTACGCCGCCACCGCCAGGAAAAGGTCGGACGCCTTCACCGCCACCTTATACTCGTGGAAGTCGTGATCCTGGAGCAGCTTGATATGGTCGAGCGCGCTTTCGACCAGCGCATCGGGGCACGGCTCGCCATATTTCTCGAGCAGGTGCTTCTCCAGCGATCCGCCGTTCACGCCGATCCGGATCGCGCAGCCATTGGCCTTGGCGGCGCGCACCACCTCCGCCACCCGCTCGGACGAGCCGATATTGCCCGGGTTGATGCGCAGGCATGCCGCCCCCGCATCCGCCGCCTCCAGCGCGCGCTTGTAGTGGAAGTGGATGTCGGCGACGATCGGAATCCGACTCGCGCGCACGATCTGGCCCAGCGCCGCGGTGCTTTCCACATCGGGGCAGGAGACGCGGATGATATCCGCGCCCGCATCCTCGCAGCGGCGGATCTGGTCGATCGTCGCCACGGGATCGCTGGTCGGCGTATTGGTCATCGTCTGCACGGTGACGGGCGCATCGCCGCCGACGGGGACATTGCCCACCATGATCTGGCGGCACGGACGGCGCGCGATATCGCGCCACGGACGGATCGACATGGCGTCCATATACGCCCGTGCGGTGACAACCGGAAGACCATGGCGCAGCCTGCTCCATTTGGGTAGGAGCCCTGCCCGATCATCGACTTACCGGACGTCGCCATGCCCGAACGCCAGAGTGGAACCCGCTGGACGCTGATGCTGCACGGCGGCTCGGGACGGATCACGTGCGAGACGCTGTCGGCAGAGGCGGATGCCGGCGCCCGTGCCGCCCTGTCCCGCGCCCTCGACGCCGGCGCGGCGATCCTGTCCGCCGGCGGCGCCGCGGTCGACGCCGTGGAGGCGGCGGTCCAGGTGCTGGAGGACGACCCGCACTTCAACGCAGGCCGCGGCGCGGCGCTCGCCCATGACGGGCGGATCGAACTCGATGCCGCGATCATGGACGGCGCCGGCCGCAAGGCCGGTGCGGTTGCGGGCGTCACCCGCACCCGCAGCCCCGTCGCCCTCGCCCGCGCGGTGATGGAACGCAGCCCGCATGTCATGATGGCGGGCGCGGGTGCGGACGGCTTCGCCGCGGCGCAGGGCCTGGAACAGGTCGATCCCGCCTGGTTCGAGATCCCGGAACGCCGCGCGCAGCTCGAGGCGATGCTCGCCGACGGTGGCGACGCCTTCGACGTCGACATGAAATACGGCACGGTCGGCGCGGTCGCACGCGATATTTCCGGGCACCTTGCCGCCGCCACCTCGACGGGCGGGGTCACCGGCAAGCGCTGGGGCCGGATCGGCGATTCGCCGCTGATTGGCGCGGGCACCTGGGCCGACGACCGCGGCTGCGCGGTGTCCTGCACCGGCTCGGGCGAGTTCTTCGTCCGCGCCGCCGCCGGCCATGCGATCGACGCCCGCATCCGCCATCTGGGCGAGGACGCCGCCACCGCGACCGACGCCGTGCTGGCGGAGATCCGCGCGTTGGGCGGCACCGGCGGGATCATCGTGGTCGCGGCCGATGGCGGATCGACATGGCGCTTTGCCACCCCCGGCATGTTCCGGGCCTGTACGGATGACTCGGGCGCGCGCCGGGTCGCGATCTATGGAGACGAGGCATGACCTGGCTGACGCGCATTGCCGCGCTGCTCGCGCTGACACTGGCAACCGGTCCCGCCGGCGCTTTCTGGGAATATGGCCACGAGACGGTCGCCTCAATCGCCTGGGCCAATGTGAAGCCCGCCACCCGCACCGCGGTCCGCCGCATCCTCGCCCGGCAGGCGGCGCTCGACACCCCCACCTGCCCCGCCCGCACGATCGAGGAGGCCAGCGTCTGGCCCGACTGCGTCAAGCCGCTCAAGGACGCCGCGGGCAAGAGCCGCTTCGGCTATGCCTATAGCTGGCACTACCAGAACGTCAGCATCTGCGAGCCGTTCGATCTTCAGCCCGCCTGCAAGGACGGGGACTGCGTATCGGTCCAGATCGATCGCCAGCGCCGCATTCTCGCCGATCGCGGTGCGACGCCGAAGGACCGGGCGATGGCGCTCGCCTTCCTCGTCCATTTCGTCGGTGACCTGCACCAGCCGCTCCATGCCGGCGACAAAGGCGATCGCGGCGGCAACGACGCCAAGGCGGACTACGGCATCTACGCGCCCGACCGGCTCAACCTCCATTCGGTCTGGGACGGCCTGCTCGCCGAACGCGCCATCTCCGCGCCGCCGCCGCTGGTGAAGCGCTATCCGGTCGCCACCCGCCGGCGGCTGGAAGCCGGCAGCGTGACCGACTGGAGCCGGGAGAGCTGGCAGGCCGCGCACACCGCCTATGCGGTCGCGATGCATGGCGAACCCTGCCAGCCGACGCCCGCCCGCCTCCACCTGACCGACGCGGACGTGCAGCAGCTCCAGCCGCTCATGCGCGACGAGGTGGTCAAGGGCGGCCTCCGCCTCGCCCGCCTGCTCGATGCGGCACTGGCGCGCGGCTGATCGCTCCCCTTATTGTCACCCCGGCGAAGGCCGGGGCCCAGTTGGGGGACTGGTGTGATGCGTGCCGCGCCCCGTTACTACGACCTTCCCAACTGGGCCCCGGCCTTCGCCGGGGTGACCAAGAGGGCTTTTCGCAACTCTACTGGCACCAGCCCGCCTACCGCCCCCGGCTATTCTGCGCCGCGAACCCGATGAATCCTACCGCCAACACTGCGATCAGCGCGAAGCGCAACCAGACGGGGTGCATATGCAACTGCCCCAGCCCGACGACGATCGCCGCAAACGCCCCCGTCGCCAGCCATCCCTGCCAGCGTACCGGCGTATAGCCCCAGCCGAACCGCTTGGGCGCGAACCACGCTTCCTCGTCCCCGGTCATTCGCCATCCTCTTTCGCCGGCCGCCCGCGCTTCACCGCGGGCGGCGCATCCAGCTTCACCCCGCGCCGCGCCAGCGCCTCGCGCAATAGGCACTCGACCTGCGCATTGACGCTGCGCAGGTCACCCGCCGCAGATCGCTCGATCGCCGCATGAAGTGCGGGGTCGAGGCGCAGCGGAAAGGCCTTGCGCGGCGGGTTCGCCATTACTGGTACAGCGAGCCTGTATTGACGACCGGCTGCGTGTCGCGTTCGCCGCACAGCACGACCATCAGGTTCGAGACCATCGCTGCGCGCCGCTCGTCGTCCAGCTCGACGACGTTCTTCGCCGAGAGCTGATCGAGCGCCATCTCGACCATGCCCACCGCACCCTCGACCAGCGTCTGGCGCGCCGCGACCACCGCCTGCGCCTGTTGCCGGCGCAGCATCGCGCCCGCGATCTCGGAGGCATAGGCAAGATGGGTGAAGCCGCATTCGTCCACCGTGATTCCCGCGACCGACAGCCGCGCGATCAGCTCGCCGCGCAGCTCCGCCCCCACCTGATCGTGGTTGCCGCGCAGCGTCACCTCCTGATGCTCGTAATCGTCATAGGGGTAGCGCGAACCGATCGTCCGCACCGCCGCCTCGACCTGCACGTTGACGAAGGCGCGATAGTCGTCGACGTCGAACAGCGCCTGCGCCGTGTCGGTCACGCGCCAGACCACCTGCGCCGCCATCTCGATCGGATTGCCGCGCAGGTCGTTGACCTTGATCCGCTCGGAGATGACATTGTTCGCCCGTACCGAGATGCGCCGCCGGATCAGCCAGGGCAGCACCCAGCGGAGGCCCGCATTGCGATCGGTCCCGCGATACGCCCCGAACAGCGTGATCGCCGCCGCCTGGTTGGGCTGGAGCATGTAGAAGCCGCCGGCGACGAACACCGTCCCCGCCGCCGCGACCAGCGGAACGACCGCGATGATCGGCGGCCAGTTGTCGCTGGCGAGCTGCACGATCGAAAACAGCGCGACCAGCACCAGCGCCGCCGCCAGTCCCAGCATCGCCAGCCCGCTCGCCGTCGCCGCCCGATATTCGCGCGACGCGGTCAGTACCGACTCGGTGGTCATCCCCTGTTCCTCCGTTAATGTGATATCACTTTAATATCACATCCGGGGAAAGCAAGGGTCCTGTCATCCACCCGTCGTCATCCCGGCGCAGGCCGGGATCTCCCCATCGTCGAGCGGGTTTCGCGCCTCACACAGATTCCAGCCTGCGCTGGGATGACGTACCGTTGAGTCGAAGCCCCCCCTCACCGCACCGGCGAGCCGATCGACCAGCGATGCCCGAACGGGTCGACCACCTGCCCGTAGCGGTCGCCCCAGAACTGCGCCGCCACCGGCATGGTCAGCACCGCCCCCGCCGCCACCGCGCGCGCCGCCCAGCGGTCGGCATCGTCGACCTGCAGGTGCAGCGTCACGCCCTCCGGCGGCGGCGCGGCGCGGCCGGTCCATTCGGGAAACTCGTCGGACAGCATCACCCATCCGCCGTTGATGCGCAGGCTCGCCTGCATCAGCCGCTCGCCATCCTCCGCGACATTGCGCTCCACCACCGCCGCGCCGAACGCCTTCTCGTAGAACGCCAGCGCCTCGCGCCCGCGCCGGTCACGGACTGTCAGAAACGGAGTCACCCCCGTGGTCGGCCGGTCAGCCATCGCCCTATCCTCTCCATCGTTGACGTGGATCAGGCTAAGCGCGACGTCCGCGCGGGCCAAGCGGGTTCCTTCGCGCGCCCGAACGGGTTAACGGGCCCGTCATGAATGGCGAGGACCAGCCGCCCCAGGGCCGTTTCGCAGGGAGCGAGCATCGCTTCCCGCTGCGCGTCTATTTCGAGGACACCGACCTGTCGGGTGTCGTCTACCACGCCAATTACCTGCGCTACATGGAGCGCGCCCGGTCGGACATGCTGCGCCTCGCCGGGATCGACCAGCGCGCCGTGCACGAGGATGGCGGCGGCGCCTATGCCATCGCCGATCTGTCGATCCGCTACCGCGCGCCCGCGCGGCTCGACGATGCGCTGCTCGTCGTCTCGCGGGTGATGACGGTGAAGGCCGCCAGCGTCGTCATTCATCAGACAGTCAGGCGCGGCGCGCTTGTGCTGACCGAGGCGCAGGTCACCGCCGCGCTGGTCGCCCCCGACGGCCGGCCGCGGCGGCAGCCGCGCGCCTGGACCGACATCTACTCTCAACTGCAATGGCAGGGAGCCGACGCATGAACCCCGTATTCAACCTGGAAGCGGCGACCCTGTCGCCGGTCGCGCTGTTCCTCCAGGCGGACTGGGTGGTGAAGCTGGTGATGGCGGGCCTGCTCCTGGCGAGCATCTGGACCTGGGCGATCATCCTCTCCTTCTCCGCCCGCATCCGCCGCACCCGGCGCGAGATGGCGCGGTTCGAGCGCGATTTCTGGAAGACCGACGATATCGAGGCTTTCCACCGCGCCCAGTCGGACAGCGACCTGCCCTCCGCCCAGGTGTTCAACGCAGGAGTCGAAGAGTGGCGCCGCTCCACCGCCGCCAACCAGATCGACCGCGAGGGCGTGCGCGAGCGGCTGGGCACCGCCATGGGCGTTGCCGTCGCGCTGGAGGTGGAGCAGCTGTCCGACCGGCTCAACATCCTCGCCACCGTCGGCTCGGTCGCGCCGTTCGTCGGGCTGTTCGGCACCGTATGGGGGATCATGCGCAGCTTCACCGGCATCGCCGCGGCGCAGAACTCCTCGCTCGCGGTCGTCGCGCCGGGCATTGCGGAGGCGTTGTTCGCCACCGCGATCGGGCTGTTCGCCGCCATCCCCGCGGTCATCGCCTATAACCGCTTCAGCCATGGCGTGAACAAGGTGGAGGCGGGACTGAACCGCTTCGCCGATGGTTTCCACACCACCCTGTCGCGCCAGCTGGACGGGGCGCGCTGATCCCATGGCGATGAACCTGCCCTCCGGCCGCCGCGGCCGGCGCGCGCCGATGGCGGAGATCAACGTCACGCCGCTCGTCGACGTGATGCTGGTGCTCCTCATCATCTTCATGGTCACCGCGCCGCTCCTGACGGCGGGCGTGCCGGTCAACCTGCCCGATGCGCGCGCCAAGGCGCTCGATCAGGATCACGAGCCGGTCCAGCTCTCGATCGACCGGCAGGGCCGCCTGTTTCTCGGCGAGGACGAGATCGCCGACGCCGCGCTGCCCGCCAAGCTGGAGGCGATCCGCGCGGAGACGGGCGATCAGGACCCGCGCCAGGTCTTCCTGCGCGCCGACCGTTCGCTCGACTATGGCCGGGTGATGCGGGTGATGGGCGAGCTGAACCGGGCCGGCCTCAACCGCGTGTCGCTCGTCACGGTGGAGGGCGACCGCTGATGCAGCGGGGCGAGAAGCTGGCGCTGGGGGTCGCGGTCGCGGGGCATGTCGTGCTCTTCGGCCTGCTCTCGGTCGGCTTCCTCGCCACGCCCAATCCGCTGAAGCTCGCGCCCCAGCCGATCCAGGTCTCGCTCGCCGACGATATCGCGATCGAGCAGACCTCGCCCAATCCGGCCGCCGAGGCCGCCCCCTCGGTCGCGCCCGAACAGGGTCCGCCCGAAGACGCCGCGTCGCCCGAACCGACCCCGGTCGAGGCGGAGCCGGAACCCGCACCCGAGCCGAAGCCCGCGCCTCCCGCACCGCCCCAGCCCGCGCCGCGCCCGCAAAAGCCGGCGCCCGCGTCCAGTCCGGTGCCGCAGCCCAGGCCCCTGCCCAAGCCGCAACCGCCCGCCGCCAAGCCGGCCCCGGCCAAGCCCGCGCCCGCCAAACCGGCCCCCGCGAAGCCCGCCGCCGCCGCGCCCGCCAAGCCCGCCCAGACCAGCCGCGGCACCGGCCGCGACGCACAGGCGACCGCGGCCCGCCCGCGCGGCTCGCGGCTCGGCGACGACTTCCTCAAAGGGCTGAGCGACCGGCAGACCCCCAGCCGCGCCGAAGCCGCGCCGGCCGCGAAGATGGGGGCGCAGGCCGCCGCCGATATCGGCTCGGCGATCCTGCGGCAGGTCCAGCCCTGCGCCAACCGGCAGGTCACGCCCGGCCCCGGCGCGGAGCGGATCCGCGTCGCGATCAACCTGCGCCTCAACCGCGACGGCAGCCTCGCATCCCGCCCGCGGGTGGTCGGCCATACCGGCGTCGACGACGAGAACCGGCGCTATGTCGACCGGGTCGACGACCTCGCCATCGCCACCTTCGTCGGCTGCTCGCCCCTGCGCGGGCTTCCCGACGAGCTTTACGACGTCCAGAACGGCTGGAGCAATTTCACGCTCCGGTACAAGCTGCCAGGATGAGGATGCCCATGTTCCGTATCTCCGCCGCCATCGCGCTGCTCCTCGCCACCACCGCTGCCGCGCAGCAGCCGGCGCCGCCAGTCCCCTCGGCGCCCGCCGGCGCACCGCAAGGCGCTCCCGCCACGGCAGGCGATCAGGGCGGCCTCGTCGTCGATGTCGAGGGCGGGATCAGCGCGCCCACTCCCATCGCCATCCCGGTCATGCCCGCCGCCGCCGTGGTCAACACGCCCGCCGGCTCCACCGACGCGCTCGGCCGCCAGCTGTCGGACATCATCGCCAACGACCTGAAGGGCTCAGGCCTCTTCACCCCCCTGCCCCCGTCCCAGCTGCGCGCCGTGGCGATGGCCGAGGTGCAGGCCCCCTCCTTCGACTATTGGCGCTCCACCTCGGCGCAGGCGCTGGTGCAGGGCTTCATCCGGGCCAATGGCGACGGCACGCTGACCGTCGGCTGCTACCTTTACGACGTCTCCTCGCAGCGCGAGCTCGCCAAGCAGGGCTTCGTCGTGTCACCGGCCGACTGGCGGCGGGCCGCGCACAAATGCGCCGACACCATCTATTCGCGCCTGACCGGCGAAGGCCCCTATTTCGACAGCCGCATCGTCTATGTGTCGGAGACCGGCCCGAAGACGAAGCGGATCAAGCGCCTCGCCATCATGGATCAGGACGGCGCCAATCACCGCTTCCTCACCAACGGCCAGTCGATCGTGCTGACGCCGCGCTTCGCGCCCAACCAGCAGTCGATCGTCTATATGAGCTACGAGAACGACCGGCCCTCCATCTACGTCTACGATCTCGGCTCGGGCCGCCCGCGCCGGGTGGTGCAGGGCGCCTCGCTCACCTTCGCGCCGCGCTTCTCGCCCGATGGCCGCTGGATCCTCTTCTCGATGGCGACCAGCGGCAATACCGATCTTTACCGCGTCTCCGCCTCGGGCGGCACGCCCCAGCGGCTGACGACCTCGCCCGGCATCGACACCGGCGGCAGCTATTCGCCCGACGGCAATCGGATCGTCTTCGAGAGCGACCGCTCGGGCGGGCAGCAGCTCTATGTGATGAACGCCGACGGATCGAACCAGCAGCGGATCAGCTTCGGCAGCGGCCGCTACGCCACCCCGGTCTGGAGCCCGCGCGGCGATTTGATCGCCTTCACGAAGCTGGCCGGCAATTTCCGCATCGGCATCATGTCCCCCTCGGGCGGTGGCGAGAAGCTCTTGACCAACGACTGGTCGGACGAGGGACCGAGCTGGTCGCCCAACGGCCGCGCCATCACCTTCTACCGCTCGGGCCGCGGCGCCGGCGGCACCGCGACCCTGTGGGTGGTCGATCTAACCGGCGTCAACGAGCGCCGCGTGCCCACGCCGCTCAGCGGTTCCGATCCCGCCTGGGGTCCGCTACGTCCCTGATTTGCTTGCCATCTTGAAACGGGAGAAACGACATGGCCAAGATCAAGACCACGCTGCTCATCGCCACCTGCGGCCTCGCCATCGCCGCCTGCGCCAAGAAGCGCCCAGAGACCCTGCCCCCCGCGCCGGTCGAGACCCCCGCCACCGAGGCGCCTCCTGCCACGACCGGCACCGGTACCGGCGACGTGAGCCCGGGCTCGGCCGCCGACTTCCAGCGCTCGGTGACGTCGAACACGATCAATTTCGGCCTCGATCAATATGACATCGACCCAGGCGCGCGCGCGATCCTCGACAGCCAGGCCGAATGGCTCGCCCGCTATCCCGATGTCCGCATCACCATCGAGGGCCATTGCGACGAGCGCGGCACCCGCGAATATAATCTCGGGCTGGGCGACCGCCGCGCCAATGCGGCGAAGAACTATCTCGCCGCCAAGGGTATTTCGCCCGCGCGTATGACCACGATCAGCTATGGCAGCGAGCGTCCGGTCGCCACCGGCTCCGACGAGGCCGCCTGGGCCCAGAACCGCCGCGCGGTGACGATCGTCCTCGGCTGATCGCCCTTCCTCCCCCCGCCAGGGGGAGGTGGCACGCGCCAGCGTGACGAGGGGGAGGACGGCGGCTCCCCGTCGAAAGGGAGCTGCCCTCGCCCCCCTCTCTCGAAACCAACACCCATTTCCGTTCGTGCTGAGCTTGTCGAAGCACTGCCCTTCTTGCCGCGAACGGCGCGGTGAAGAGGAAAGCAGCCCTTCGACAAGCTCAGGGCGAACGGACGAGGGAGTTTTCCGCAAACCCGAACTCGGCCCTCAAGGCTCGCCGGCTCCAGCCCGAATCGGCGCGGCAACCACCGGCACCCGCACCACGGGCCCCGCCACCGCCACAGCGGCGCCCGGAACCACCGCGGGCACCACAGGCCCGGCCGGCACGGCCGCCGCGATCATCGCACGGGCCTTGCGCGTCCGCCACGCCTCGCGCGCGACGCGATAGGACTCGAACTCCTCGAAAAAGGCGAGCATCGGGGCTTCCAGCCGCGGCAGCGCGGTCGCGGCGAAGGCGGGGAACGCCGCTTCCGTTAGCCCGTTCGCCTCGCGCAGCACCGCCAGCGCCGCCCCGCAGAACCGCGCCTGTACCGGCGGCAGCGCCCAGTAATTGTAGAGCTTGGTCATGGCATCGTCGTGCCGCGCCTGCCACGCGCTGCCGTAGCGCGCCTTGTACCGCTCGCCCATCGCGCGCGCCGTGGTCGCCAGCATCGCCTTGTCCGTGGTCAGCAGCATGTTGTAGCCGGTGACCATCTCGGTCGCCTCCGCGCCGCGACAGCTCAGCGCGGCCACGTTGAGCGCGACCCGTACGTGCCACGTCGTCTCTTCCGGCGACAGGTTGCGATTGGGGGTCACGAACCCCGTCGCATCGCGGGGCGGCGGCACGAAGCCGGCGGAGGCGCCCGTCGGCATCACCGGCTCGACATCCTCGACCACCGCCGCGACGAACCCGGCCGGCGCAGCCTCCGCCGGCACGACGGCCGTGTCCTGCGCCGCCACGGCACCGGGAGCCAGACCCAAGGTCGCGGCAAGGGCCGCGCGCACGAAACCGTACCCCATGTTCAACCCCCTGATGTTGGATGTGTTTTCACGGCGTTCCTTTTCCGGCCTGGTCCCTCAACCGCGACTTACCGAGTCTCGTTCATGCAGCGTTCACCAAAGAAGATACGCTCGCACCGCGTTCGTCAAGCGATGAACTGGGGTTCGGGTGCGGCAAGTTGCTGTCCCGGCGCGGCGCGGTTCAGCCCTGCGAAAGGCGCGAGATATAGCCCGTCACCCCGGCCAAGGCCGGGGTCCAGTTGGGACGCGGCAGTAAGCTATTGCGAAGCTTCACCCAACTCGACCCCGGCTTCCACCGGGGTGGACAATTGGTCTTGACCGGTCATTCTCTCACAGAGTTTTGACCCGCGCAGGGTGAATGCCGAGACCGCACCATCGGCCGCGCGCGCCCAGCGACGCCACGCGACCAGCGCCGCCTCACCCCCGCCGGCGATCCAGCGCCGCCGCCGCCTCTTCCATAAACTCTGCGATGATCGCCGCCACCGGCTCCTCGCGCGTCACCATGCCGACCGACTGGCCCGCCATCACCGAGCCATGTTCGATATCGCCGTCGATCACCGCGCGGCGCAGCGCGCCCGCCCAATAATGTTCGATCTGGAGCTGCGCCTCGGCCATCGCCACCGCACCCTCGTCGAGCGACTGCGCCACCTCGCGCTGCTTGGCGGTGAACAGCTCCTGCCCGGCATTCTTCAGCGCGCGCACCGGGATCACCGGCAGGCGCGGATCGATCTGCACGCTCGCCACCGCATCGCGCGCCGAGGCGCGGATGAACGCCTTCTTGAAATTGGCGTGCGCGATCGACTCGGTCGCGCAGACGAAGCGGGTGCCCAGCTGCACCCCGGCCGCGCCCATATCCAGATAGCCGGCGATCGCCTCGCCCCGACCGATCCCGCCGGCGACGAAGACGGGCACCTGATCGGCGAGCTCGGGCAACATCTCCTGCGCCAGCACGCTGGTCGAGACGGGGCCGATATGCCCGCCCGCCTCCATCCCCTCGATCACCAGCGCGTCGACGCCCGAGCGGACCAGCTTCTTCGCCAGCGCCAGCGTCGGCGCGAAGCAGATCAGCTTTGCACCCGCCGCCTTGATCGCCTCCAGCGATCCCTTGGGCGGCAGGCCGCCGGCCAGCACGACATGCCCCACGCCATGCCGGGCGCACACGTCGATCAGCGCCATGAGATCGGGGTGCATGGTGATCAGGTTCACGCCGAACGGCCTGTCGGTCAGCGCCTTGGTCGCCGCGATCTCGCGGTCGAGCAGCTCGACCGTCATCGCCCCGCAGGCGATCACCCCGAAACCGCCGGCATTGGAGATCGCCGCAACCAGGTTGCGCTCGCTCACCCACGACATGGCGCCGCCCAGGATCGCGACCTCGCTCCCCAGAAACGCCGCGCCCCGTTCCATCCGGCGCGCCAGACGCTCCTTCCCGGTCGAGGACGAGACAGGCGCGGCGGCGGAGAGGGTATCGGTCATGCCGCGGCCTAGCGCGGGCAAGCCGCCGGGGGCAAGGGGCACCCCGCCCCCCGGCCCTCAGGCCGCCTCGACCTCGGCATCCAGCCCATAGGCGGTGTGCAGCACCCGCACCGCCAGCTCGGTATAATCCTCCTCGATCAGCACGCTGACCTTGATCTCGGAGGTGGTGATCGCCTGGATGTTGATCCCGCGCTCGCCCAGCGTGGTAAACATGGTCGAGGCGACGCCGGCATGGCTGCGCATCCCCACGCCGACGACGCTGATCTTCGCCACCCGCGTATCGTGCACCAGCTTGTCATAGCCGATCGTCGCCTTGGCCTGGCCCAGCACGTCGAGGCTGCGCGCAAGGTCGGCGGAGGGGACGGTGAAGGTCACGTCGGTCGATCCGGTCGAATGCGCGATGTTCTGGACGATCATGTCTACGTTGATCCCCGCCTCCGCCAGCGGGCCGAACACCGAGGCGACCGCCCCGGGCTTGTCGGGCACCGCCGCCAGCGTGATCTTCGCCTCGTTCTTGTCATGCGCGATGCCGGTGATGAGCTGGCGTTCCACGTCGGTAATCTCCTCTTCGCCCACGATCATCGTCCCGGGCAGCGTATCAGCCATCGGCGCGTCGTCGCCGGTGAAGGACGACAGCACCTGAACGCGGACATTCTCCTTCATCGCCAGACCCACCGATCGGGTCTGGAGCACCTTGGCGCCGACCGACGCCAGCTCCAGCATCTCCTCATAGGTGACGCGGGCGAGCTTGCGGGCGCGCGGCACGATGCGGGGATCGGTGGTGTAGACGCCGTCGACATCGGTGTAGATGTCGCACCGCTCCGCCTTCATCGCCGCCGCGACCGCGACCGCCGAGGTATCCGATCCGCCGCGCCCCAGCGTGGTGATCCGGTCACCCTCCGCCACACCCTGGAAGCCGGGGATCACCGCCACCTCGCCGCGTGCCAGGCTGGCGTCGAGCGCTTCGGTATCGATCGTCCCGATCCGCGCGCGGCTGAACGCGTCGGAGGTGTGGATCGGCAGCTGCCAGCCCAGCCACGACCGCGCCGGCACGCCGATCGCCTGCAGCGCGATGGCCAGCAACCCGCTCGTCACCTGCTCGCCCGAAGAGACGACCACGTCATATTCGCGCGGATCGTAGAGCGCCGAGGCTTCGCGGCAGAAGCCGACCAGCCGGTCGGTCTCGCCCGCCATGGCGGAGACGACGACCGCGACCTGGTTGCCCGCCTCGACCTCGCGTTTGACCCGCGCCGCCACGGTCCGAATGCGCTCGATCCCGGCCATCGAGGTGCCGCCGAACTTCATCACGATCCGTGCCATGGACGGGCTTCTTGCCTCCCTTGGGAAAAAGTGCCGGCCCTGATAGGTAGAGGCCATGGTGAGCGCAAGCAGCACGATCGTCGCCCGGGAAGCCGCGCATTTCGGCAGGATGGCCGCCGACTGGTGGGATCCGAAGGGATCGTCGGCGATGCTCCACCGGCTCAACCCGATCCGGCTCGGCTATCTGCGCCGCGCGGTCGATGCGCATTGGGGATCGGACCCGGCGGGCTTCGCGCCGCTCGCCGGCAAGCGGGCGCTCGATGTCGGCTGCGGTGCGGGGCTGCTCGCCGAACCGCTCGCGCGGCTGGGCGCCAGCGTCACCGGGATCGACGCTGCGCCGGAAAACATCGAGGTCGCCGCCGCTCACGCCGCCGGCGCGGGCCTGTCGATCGACTATCGCGCCGGCGGGATCGAGGCGGTGGCGGGCGAGACCTTCGATCTCGTCACCAGCCTCGAGGTGATCGAGCACGTCGCCGATCCCGCAGGCTTCGTCCGCGGCCTGGCGGGCGCGCTCGCGCCGGGCGGGCTGATGATCCTGTCCACCCCCAACCGCACCCCCCTCTCCCGCCTCGCGCTCATCACCCTGGCGGAAGGCACGGGCGCGATCCCGAAGGGCACGCACGACTGGGAACGCTTCCTGACGCCGGAGGAGCTGACCGTGCTGGTGGACAGCGCCGGACTGTCGGTGCGCGACGTCACCGGCCTCACCTTCTCGCCCGCGAGCGGCTTCACCCTCGGTGAGTCGACCGCGCTCGACTATCTGATGACGATCAGGCGGCCCTGATCCGCCCCCAGAGCCGCAGCCCGCCATAGATCACGAGCCCGACCGCATGCACCGCCAGCGTGAGCGCGGCGGTGAAGGCGACGAGGTCCGACAGCGCCTGTCCCTGCCCGATCAGCAGGATCGCGACATTGGCGAAGACCAGATCCTTGTTGGGGATCAGCGGCAATCGCGACACCAGCATCCGCGCCGCCGCCAGCATCAGCCAGGTGCCGATCGCCTGCCCCGGCATCTCGCAGATCCAGGCCAGCGTCAGGAACAGGCTGCTCGCCAGCAGCCGCGCCAGATGGACCCCGAACATCCAGAACAGCTCGCCGCGGCTCAGCGTGAACACCTTGCGGCGGAAGACGAAGAAGGGAAGCGACGTGGCGACCACGAAAGCGGCGGAGGCGAGCACGCCCTTCACCTGCGCGGGGGTCAGCAGCGGCAGCGCCGCGGGCAGGGCCAGGGCCAGCGCGCCCAGCGTGAAGATGTTGCCGGCCATGGCACTGGTGATGCCCACGTCCTTCACCGCGCCGAAGGGCGAGCGCACCTGGCGCGCCCGTGCCCGGGCCCAGGCATAGAACCAGGCATCGCCCGCATAGCCGAACAGCACGTCGTTCGCGATCCGCTTGCCCGTCAGCGCCGCCAGCCCGACCGGCGGCAGGTCCCAGAGCCGGCGGAAGATGATATAGTCGCCGACCTGCGGCGTCATGTAGAGCAGCGCGAAGAACAGGTAGAAGCCCGGGCTGGTCGGCACCGCCCGCGCAAAGCCCGCCAGCCCCGATCCGGCGAGATGGTGGATCAGCCCGCCGATCATCGCCAGCGTCAGCACCGCCCCCAGCACCGCCGGCCAGCGGCCGAGGCGGGTGTCGGAGGTCAGGCCGGCGGCGGTCGTCTCAGGCGTCGGCGTCGTCATTCCGCTCGGACCGGCGCTCCAGCGCGGTCTTGGTCATGGCGGTGAAGGGATCGGCCAGCGCCAGCCCCATGATGCCGAACAGCGCGCTCAGCAGGATCTGCGCGCCCAGCGTCAGCGCGGGCGGCAGGTCGACCGTCTTCTTGGCGACGATCGGCAGCAGGACATAGCCGTCGAAGGTCTGGACGACGACATAGGTGCCGATCGCCCACAGTCCGGTGCTGGATCCGGCCGAGAAGCCGACCGCGATCATCAGCGCGCCGGAAATGAAGGCGCCGATGTTCGGGATGAAGGCGAGAAGGCCGGTGAGGATGCCGAGGATCATCGCCATCGGCACGCCGCCCGCCATCAGCGCCAGCCAGGTCAGCACGCCCTCCGCCAGCATCCCCAGCAGCCGCCCGGCGAGCAGCCGCCGCAACGTCTGTCCCATCCGCGTCGTCACCAGCGCCGCCTCGTCGCGCACGTCGCTGGGTACGAACCACAGGAGCCCGCGCTGATAGGCGCCCGGATCGATCGCCAGGAACAGGCCCAGCACCAGGATCATGAACATGGTCGTCACCGCGCCCACCGCGGTCCCGACCCACGACGTGATCCGCCCGACCGAGCCCAGCGCCTGGCGCAGCAGCCCGCTGACGTCGGAAGCGCCGGGCATCAGCCCCTGATCGGTCAGCCAGCCGGTGAAGACCAGTGCCTGCCGCTCGACGGTCGAGCGCAGCTGCGTCACCTGTTCGCTGATCTGCACGCCGGTCAAATAGAAGGTGCCGAGCAGGAAGATGGTGGTCAGCAAAACCACGATCAGCAGCAGCCAGGCCCGCGACAGCGGCAGCACCCGGCGCAGCAGCCGCACGCCGCCGTCGAGCAGCGCGGCGAAGACGATCGCGGCGAAGATCAACAGGATCGGCTGGATCAGCAGCACCGCCAGCGCGATGCCCATCGCCATGCCCAGCCAGATCGCCGCGCGGCGCAGCTCGGCCCGGTCGGTACGGTCGCGGAACTCCAGCGGCGCCGCGCCTTCCACCCGCGGCCCGGCGTCGTTCAACGCTCGATCGCCGGATGGAGCGAGGTACCCGCGCGGCCCGACCGCAGCGAGCCCCACCAGGTCAGCGGATTGAGCGTCGCGTCGCCGTCGAGGCTGAAGGTCACGAACTCCGCCCGGCCGCCGATATTCTCGTACGGCACCGGCCCCCCCAGCCCCTGATCGGTCAGCGCATAGCGGCTGTCGGCCGACCGGTCGCGATTGTCGCCCATCAGGAAGACGCGGTTGGCGGGGATGGTGATCGGGCCGTAATTGTCGCCCGGGCTCCAGCCCAGCTCGATCGTCTCATAGGTGCGGCCGTTCGGCAGCGTCTCGGTGATCGTCGGCAGGCGGCAGACCTGCGCGCCGTTCGGCAGAGTCTGGCGCGCGCCCGGATAGTCGCTCGGCGAACAGGGGCTGTTGGTGTCGACCGGGATCAGCGTGTCGTGGATCGGCCCGCGCTTTACCGCGCGCCCGTTCAGGATCACGACGCCGTCGCGCACCTCCAGCCGGTCGCCCGGCAGGCCGATGACGCGCTTGATATAATCGGTGCGGGTGCCCGGCGGGGTGACGATCACCACGTCGCCGCGCGTCGGCAGCGAGCCGAGCAGCCGGCCGCGCCATTCGGGCAGCGCCACGCTCCAGCTGTCGACCGGCTGGCGGAGCACGAGGCTGCGCACGATCGCCACCGGGTTGGGAATGGTCGGTGAGACGAAGGACCAGCCATAGGCGAATTTCGACACGACCAGCCGGTCGCCGACCTGCAGCCCCGGCAGCATCGATTCCGACGGGATGTAGAAGGGCTTGGCGATGAAGCTGTGGAAGCCGAGCACGATCAGGATCAGCCAGAAGATCCCCTTAACCTCCGCCCACCAGTCGGTGCCGGCGCGGGTCCTCCGCTCGGCCGGCGCGGCGGCCGGCGTCTCGGGCGCGGGGTCGGTCGCGACGGTGGGAGGGGCCTCGTTGCCGTTCAACGTCGCTTCCTTCATCGATTATCGTCCGGGATCGCCTCGATCACCACGAAAGCCTGCGCCCAGGGGTGATCGTCGGTCATGGTCAGGTGTACGCGCCCCGCCATGCCATGCGGGATCAACGCGTCAAGCCTTGCCTTGGCCCCACCGGTCAGCGCCAGCGTCGGCGCGCCCGAGGGCGCGTTGACCACGCCGATGTCGCGCATGAACACGCCCTGCTTGAAACCGGTGCCCACCGCCTTGGAAAACGCCTCCTTGGCGGCGAAGCGTTTGGCCAGCGTCGCGGCATAGGTGAAGGGCCGGCGTCTGGCCTTGGCCAGCTCGACCGCGGTGAACACCCGATCCTCGAACCGCGCGCCAAACCGGTCGAGCGACGCCTGGATCCGCTCGATCGAGCACAGGTCGGAGCCGAGGCCGATGATCACAGCGTAGCTCCTCCCCGGCACGGGGAGGGGGACCGCCGCGCGACAGCGCGGTGGTGGAGAGGGGTCTCCATCCGCGTTGCGCCTGTGGCAATCCCCCTCCACCAGCTTCGCTGGTCCCCCTTCCCGCGAGCGGGGAGGATCTTCGGGCCCTCACCCACGCGCCGCATCCATTTCCGCGCGCATCCGCCGCACCGCCTCGCCCAGCCCGACGAACATCGCCTCGCCGATCAGGAAGTGACCGATGTTCAGCTCGCGCACCTGCGGGATCGCCGCGATCGGCCCGACATTGTCGAAGGTCAGGCCATGCCCCGCATGGACCTCGATCCCGTTCTTCGCCGCCAGCGCCGCGGCATCGGCGATCCGGCGCAGCTCTCCGGCGCGCGCCTCTTCGTCCAGCTCGCAATAACGGCCGGTGTGCAGCTCCACCACCGGCGCACACAGCCGCACCGCCGCCTCGATCTGGCGCGGGTCCGGCTCGACGAACAGCGACACGCGGATGTTCGCCGCGGACAGCGCGGCCACCATCGGCCCCAGATGATCATGCTGCCCCGCCGCGTCGAGCCCGCCCTCGGTCGTCCGCTCCTCGCGCCGTTCCGGCACGATGCAGGCCGCGTGCGGGCGGTGGCGCAGCGCGATGCCGAGCATCTCCTCGGTCGCCGCCATTTCGAGGTTGAGCGGGATCGTCAGCGCCTCGGACAGATGCGCGATATCGGCATCGGTGATGTGGCGGCGATCCTCGCGCAGATGCGCGGTGATCCCGTCCGCCCCTGCCTCGGCTGCCACCAGGGCGGCGCGCACCGGATCGGGATAGCCGCTGCCGCGCGCGTTGCGCACCGTGGCGACATGGTCGATATTGACCCCGAGACGCAGATGATCGGTCATGAACAGGCTGCCGCGGACAGAAGGTCGTAGACGAAGCCCTTGCCCTCCCACACCTCGCCGAGCGCGAAGTCGTCGGAGGAGCGGTTGGTGAAGACGATCACGACCAGATCGTCGTCGGGCAGGATGAAGTTCCGCGCCTGGACGCCGTAGATCTCGCCGTCGCGCTGCACGATCCGCTTGGGCGTCGCGCAACCCTTCAGCTTGCCGGGAAAGACCCACTGGCCGAGCGCCTGATAGCTGCCGCCGCCTTCGGGCTGCCAGAGTGCGGCCAGGGAGTCCGGCGCCAGCAGACGGTTGGTCATCAAGGCGCGATCGAAGTTGAGCACGGCGCGCGCCGTTCCTGTCAGCCCGCCCGCCGCGCCCCAGCTCGCCAGCGCGAAGCGGGGTTCGGGCTTGCCGCCGATGAAGCCCGGAACGCCTTTCTCGTCGCCCCGCGCCATGGCCATACCCTTCGGCCAGGCGGGCGCGCCCGAGGGATAGAGCGCAGCGGCAGCAAGAAGATAGTCGCAATTGTTGTAGGAGAAGGGCGCACCTGCCTGTGGCGGTCGAGACCGGCAATAGGCCAGATCCGGCGTCGACGCCCGGTAGAAGGCCGGCACGCCGTCCTGCGCCGGCGTCGTGTCAGGATTGGCGAGGCCGCTATGATGGGTCAGCAACTGGCGCATCGTCACGGAGCCCGCCTGCGCGCCGCCGGTTCCGGGCAACGAGCGGTCGAGATCGCGGGCGTGATCGCGCACGATCAGGGCCGCGGTCACCTGCTTCGTGATCGAGGCCAGCCGCCAGCGTTCCCCGGCCTTGTGCATCGGGCCGCCGGCGGGATCGATCGTGCCGTAGCCGCGATCGAGCAGCACCCGATCGCCTTTCGCCACCAGTATTTCACCGGCCAGCCCGTAGCGCGCGGCGACCTGATCGACTGTCTCCGCCGCGGCCGGCATCGCGGCCAGCGCGATCGCGGCGGCCAGCAGGCGGATCATGCCGCCCGGCTCCCCGGCTTGATCGCCGGGATCGCCGCCAGTTCGGGGGGCAGCGCGTCGGGCTGGTAGCTCGGCACAGCGAGGCGGATCAGCGGAAAGAAGGGCACGCCGATATCGGCGGTGCCGTTCGACCGGTCGACCAGCGCCGCGCCCGCGACGACGCGCCCGCCCGCCGCTTCGATCGCCTTGATCGCCTCGCGCGAACTCAGCCCGGTGGTGACGACGTCTTCCATCATCAACACCTCCTGCCCCTCCCGAAGCCGGAAGCCACGGCGCAGCTCGAAGCTGCCGGTCGGCCGCTCGACGAACATCGCCTCGACGCCCAGCGCGCGCGCCATTTCGTGCCCCGCGATCACCCCGCCCATCGCCGGCGAGACCACGGCCGTGATCCGCGCCCGCAGGTCCGCCGGCAGACGCGCCGCCAGCGCTTCGGCCAGCCGCGCGCCGCGCGCCGGGTCCATCAGCACCCGTGCGCATTGCAGGTAGCGGGACGAGCGAAGACCCGACGACAGGATGAAATGCCCCTCCAGCAGCGCGTCCGCCGCGCGGAATTCGGCCAGCACCTCGTCTTCGGTCACCGCGGTCCCCCATCCTGTCATGAAGTCGGTGGCAGCGCCCATACGCCCGGCCGCGGCGCGCGGCAACGACGCGAAAAGGCCATTTTCGCCACAGCACCTTGAGAGACGGGGACCCCCGGCGTATAGCCCTGCCCAAACGGCCCCGGACAGCCTTGTCCGGCCATCCGCCGTCCGGTCGGCCCGACCGGGTCGCGGACCAACGATCAACGGGGTGCAGACGAGAGATGTCCATGAAGGGGTTGAAGCGAATCGCGATCGCGGCGGGGCTTGCGCTGGCAGGCCTGTCGACGGTTGCGGGCCATGCGGCGGCTCCGGCGGCCCCCGCCCCCGCCGCGGCGGTCAAGCCGCAGGCGGCGGCCGAGCCGGGCAACGTCTCCAACACCGCGCCGACCACCGCCGCGGCGCCCGCCACCGCCGCCCCCGCCAGCCCGCTGCTCGCGGTCGACGGCGCCCCGGGCGCCACCCCCACGCCGGGCATCGGCCAGCCGACCGACGGCGTCTTCGGGCTCCAGCCGCAGGTGACCCGCAACGGCGAGTTCGCGCACTGGATGCACAATGCGGTGCTGTTCCCGGTCATCACGATCATCTCGCTGTTCGTGCTGGCGCTGCTCGTCTGGGTCGTCGTCCGCTATCGCGCGGCCGCCAACCCGACGCCGTCCAAGACCAGCCACAACACCTTCATCGAGGTGATTTGGACGCTGCTGCCGGTCGTTATCCTGGTGCTGATCGCGGTGCCGTCGATCGGGCTGCTCCAGGCGCAGTTCAAGCCGGCGCCCGCCGGGGCCGTGACGCTGAAGGCGATCGGCAACCAATGGTACTGGACCTATCAGTATCCGGACCATGGCGGGTTCGAAGTCACCGCCAACATGCTGAAGGAAAAGGATCAGGTCGGCGCCGGCGAGCGTGCGCGCACCGATCGCGACGGGCCCCGGCTGCTCGCGACCGACAACCGCATCGTGCTGCCGGTCGGCGTGCCGATCCGCCTGATCACCACCGCCAACGACGTCATCCACAGCTGGGCGGTGCCCGCCTTCTGGATCAAGCTCGACGCGATCCCCGGCCGCCTGAACGAAACCAGCTTCACCATCGAGAAGCCGGGCCTCTATTTCGGCCAGTGCTCCGAGCTGTGCGGCGCCCGCCACGCCTTCATGCCGATCGCGGTCGAGGCCGTGCCGCCGGCGCAGTTCGCGGCCTGGGTCCGCGCCAAGGGCGGCACCATGCCCGCCGCCGGCCAGCCCTCGGGCGCGGCGATCCCGCAGCCGGGCGCGGAAGGCTCGACCGCCAAGAAGGACGAGGCGGAGACCACCGCCAATCTCACCGGCCCGGTCGAGAACGCCACGACCGCCGCCACCGTCTCGCCGCAGGGCGCGACCAACAACCCCGCCACCGGCAACGCTGGACAGTAAGATGACCGATACCGCGCTCACTCCATCGGCGTTCGTGGCCCATGAGGACCATCACCACGATTCGCATGCCGATCACGTCCCGGGCTTCTTTGCCCGCTGGTTCATGTCGACGAACCACAAGGACATCGGCACCATGTACCTGATCTTCGCGATCATCGCGGGGATCATCGGCGGCTCCATCTCCGGCCTGATGCGGGCCGAGCTGATGCAGCCGGGCATCCAGTATCTGGGCAGCTGGGCCAGCCTGCTCCATGGCGGGCCGCAGAGCCTCGACCAGTCGCTTCACCTGTGGAACGTGCTGATCACCGCGCACGGCCTCATCATGGTCTTCTTCATGGTGATGCCGGCGATGATCGGCGGCTTCGGCAACTGGTTCGTGCCGATCATGATCGGCGCGCCGGACATGGCCTTCCCGCGGATGAACAATATCAGCTTCTGGCTGCTCATCCCGTCCTTCACGCTGCTCCTCGCCTCGCCCTTCTTCGGCGGCGCGGGCAATGGCTGGACGCTCTACGCGCCGCTCTCCACCTATGGCGAGCCGGGGCCGTCGACCGACATGGCGATCCTGTCGCTCCACCTCGCCGGCGCCTCGTCGATCCTCGGCGCGATCAACTTCATCACCACCATCTTCAACATGCGCGCGCCGGGCATGACCCTGCACAAGATGCCACTGTTCGTCTGGTCGGTGCTGGTCACCGCCTTCCTGCTGCTGCTCGCGCTGCCGGTGCTCGCCGCGGCGATCACCATGCTGCTGACCGACCGCAACTTCGGCACCACCTTCTTCGATCCGGCCGGCGGCGGCGATCCGGTGCTCTACCAGCACCTGTTCTGGTTCTTCGGCCACCCCGAAGTGTACATCATGATCCTGCCGGGCTTCGGCATCGTCAGCCAGATCATCGCCACCTTCAGCCGCAAGCCCGTCTTCGGCTATCTCGGCATGGCCTACGCCATGGTCGCGATCGGCGTGGTCGGCTTCGTCGTCTGGGCGCACCACATGTTCACCACCGGCCTGTCGGTGAACACCAAGATGTACTTCACCGCCGCCACCATGGTCATCGCGGTGCCGACCGGCATCAAGATCTTCTCGTGGATCGCGACGATGTGGGGCGGCTCGATGCGCTTCCCGACCCCGATGGTCTGGGCGATCGGCTTCATCTTCATGTTCACCGTCGGCGGCGTGACCGGCGTGGTGCTCGCCAATGGCGGCATCGACGACTACATGCAGGACACTTATTACGTCGTCGCCCACTTCCACTATGTGCTGTCGCTCGGCGCGGTGTTCTCGCTGTTCGCCGGCTTCTACTACTGGTTCCCGAAGATGTCGGGGAAGATGTACAACGAATTCCTCGGCCAGCTGCACTTCTGGGTGTTCTTCGCCGGCGTGAACGTGATGTTCTTCCCGATGCACTTCCTCGGCCTGCAGGGCATGCCGCGCCGCTACCCCGACTATCCGGATGCCTTCGCGCACTGGAACCATGTCGCGACGGTCGGCTACATGATCATGGCCGCGGGCATGGCGATCTTCTTCGTCAACCTGATCTGGTCGCTGATCGCGGGCAAGAAGGCGGAGGCGAATCCCTGGGGCGCCGGCGCGACCACGCTCGAGTGGACGCTCTCCTCGCCGCCGCCGTACCACCAGTTCGAGACCCTGCCGAAGATCGACTGACGCCGGGTGAGCGCATCCGCGCTCACCCGGTCCTGCCGACCTCGCACAGCGAGGATCGACGACACGGGATCAACTCCCGTGTCGGGCCAGCAACAGAAGCGCCCCGGCTTCACCGCCGGGGCGTTTTTCTTTTCCCCGCAAGTGATTGCGCACATATCCCGCCCCGGGCGTTACCCCCGGGCCATGCACCACACCCCTCCCCTCCGCTTCCTCATCGCCGAAAGCGAAACCGCCGACGAACGCGCCGCGCGCCGCGACAGCGTCGGCCGCAGCGCCGGCGAAAGCTACGCCGCGACGCTGGAGGAGCTCGCCCCCGGCTGCACCACCACGCGCATCCGGCCCGCCGACGCGGACGGCGACCGCCTGACCGTAGACGCCATCGCCGTGTACGACGCGGTATTCCTCACCGGCTCCCCGCTCCACGTCTATTCCGACACGCCCGAAGTGCGGCGCGAGCTGGCCTTCATGCGCGCGGTCTTCGCCAGCGGCACCCCCGCCTTCGGCTCCTGCGCCGGTCTCCAGATCGCGGTCGCCGCGGCCGGCGGCACCGTGCGCCGGATGCAGCCGCGGCAGGAGGCCGGCATTGCCCGCCGCCTCTATGCGACGGAGGCCGGCCGCACCCACCCCCTGCTCGCCGACCGCCCCGCCGTGTGGGATGCGCCGGCCATTCACGGCGACGAGGTGGAGACGCTGCCGGCGGGCGCGACCCTGCTCGCCACCAGCGCCGCGGTGCGCGTGCAGGCGGTCGAGATCCGCCAGGGCCAAGGCATCTTCTGGGGCGTCCAATATCATCCCGAGCTCGCCCCGGGCGAGATCGCCGCCGCGCTCCGCCGCCAGGCCGACTCCTTGATCGAGGACGGCCTCGCCCGCGACCACGAGGATGTCGAGGCGCAGGCCGCGCTGCTCGATGCGCTTCACGATGCGCCGGACGATCACGCCGTCCGCTGGCGCCTCGGCATCGACGCCGCCTTCGCCGACCAGCCCCGCCGCCGCAGCGAGCTCATCGCCTTTATCGAGCGACTGGTGATCCCCACCCGCGACGGCCGCGCGCAAGTGCTTCGCGCAACATCGGTTGTCGCCGGGGCCTCGCCCGGACTATAGGCTGCGCGCAAGCACCATGACCACCGCCGCCCCCCTCCTGCCACCCGCCGACTGGCGCGACTTTCTGGCGCTGACCAAGCCGCGGGTGATGACGCTGGTGGTCTTTACCGGCCTGTGCGGGATGCTGGCGGCGCCGGCGTCGATCCACCCGGTGATCGGCTTCACCGCCATCCTGTGTATCGCGCTCGGCGCTGGTGCCGCGGGTGCGCTCAACCAGTGGTACGAGGCCGATCTCGACGCCGCGATGCGCCGCACCCAGAAGCGGCCCCTGCCCGACGGGCGGATGGACCGGCAGTCGGCGCTCCATTTCGGCGTCGGCCTCGCCGCCTTCTCGGTCATCCTGATGGGGCTGGCGGTCAATCTCGTCGCGGCCGCGATCCTGACCGTCTCGATCCTCTTCTACGTCCTCGTCTACACCGTCTGGCTGAAGCGGCGCACCCCGCAGAACATCGTGATCGGCGGCGCCGCCGGCGCGTTCCCGCCGATGATCGGCTGGGCCGCGGCGACCGGCGACATGGCGGTGCTGCCGGTCCTGATGTTCCTCCTCGTCTTCCTGTGGACGCCGCCGCATTTCTGGGCGCTCGCGCTGTTCGTGAAGACCGACTACGCCAATGCCGGGGTACCGATGCTGCCGGTCGTCGCAGGCGAGCGCGTCACCCGTCACCAGATCGGCCTCTACACCATCCCCATGGCGATCGCCGCGGTCGCCCCCTGGCCGCTGGGGCTGACCGGGCCGGTCTATGGCGGGGTGTCTGTCGCCACGACCGCGATCTTCGCACTGCTCGCGCTGCGCGTCGCCACCCGCCGGCAGGGCGAGGGCGATGCGATGAAGCCGGAGAAGCGGCTGTTCCGCTATTCGATCCTCTATCTCTTCGTCATCTTCGGCGCGCTCGTCGCCGATCGCTGGATATTCGCATGACCCCGGACGACCAGGACCTGATCCGCCGCCGCCAGGCGTCGCGCGCGCGCGTGATGGCGCTGCTGCTCGGCGCGCTGGTGCTGCTGATCTTTGCCATTTCGATCGCCAAGATCCAGCTGGGGATGCACGGATGAGCGGCGCCGCGGGCGATCGCCGGCTGCGCACCGCGCTGCTCGCGGTGGTCGGCATCTGCTTCATGACCGGCCTCGCCTGGGCCAGCGTGCCGCTCTACCGGCTCTTCTGCCAGGTCACCGGGCTGAACGGGACGACCCAGCGCGGGCTCCAGGCGCCCGGCGCCACCGACCGCACGGTGCGCGTCGATTTCGACGCCAATGTCAGCCCGAAGCTGCCCTGGCGCTTCCGCCCCGAAAACCCGTCGGACACGGTGGCGGTCGGCGCGCGCGACATGGCCTTCTTCACCGCCACCAACCGCTCCGACAAGCCGATCACCGGCACCGCGACGTTCAACGTCACTCCGGCCCAGGCGGGCAAGTACTTCACCAAGATCCAGTGCTTCTGCTTCACCCAGCAGACGCTCCAGCCGGGCGAGACGGCACGGATGCCGGTGATCTTCTACGTCGATCCGAAGATGCTCGCAGACCCCGATGCGGCGGATGTCGAGACGATCACCCTCTCCTATACGTTTTACCCGGTGGATTCCGGGAAGAGCGCGGGCTAGAACCCGTCGGAAAAGCAAACAGGGATGCAATGATGGCCGGCGCCAAGAACCACGATTACCATATCCTGCCCCCCAGCCCCTGGCCGCTGGTGGGCTCGATGACCGCGCTGGTGATGGCGGTCGGCGGCATCATGTACATGCACGAATATGCCGGCGGCGGCTGGGTGTTCCTGATCGGCCTCGCCGGCGTGCTGTTCACCATGTACAGCTGGTGGGCGGACGTGATCCGCGAGGCGCATCACGGCGACCATACGCCGGTCGTCCAGCTCCATTTCCGCTACGGCATGATCCTGTTCATCGCCTCCGAGGTGATGTTCTTCGTCGGCTGGTTCTGGGCGTTCTTCGACTTCTCGCTCTTTCCCACCGCGATGCAGTTCGTCGACGGACAGGTCGAGCGCGCGGCCGAGGGTGCGGCGGCGATCGCCGCCACCTGGCCGCCCAAGGGGCTGGAGGTCATCAACGCCTTCGAGCTGCCGCTGCTCAACACGCTCATCCTGCTGACCAGCGGCACCACCGTCACCTGGGCCCATCATGCGCTGATCCACAATCAGCGGGGCGGCGAGAAGACGGGCCTGTGGGGCCTGCTCGGCGTCGGCAACCGCGACAGCGTGCTCAAGGGCCTGTGGCTGACCGTCGCGCTCGGCCTGCTGTTCAGCGGCATCCAGGCCTATGAGTACATGCACGCGCCCTTCCCCTTCAAGGGGATCAACTATGGCGCGGCCTTCTTCATGGCGACCGGCTTCCACGGCTTCCACGTTCTGATCGGCACCATCTTCCTGATCGTCTGCCTGATCCGCGCCTATCGGGGCGACTTCACGCCGAAGCAGCATTTCGGTTTCGAGGCAGCGGCCTGGTACTGGCACTTCGTCGACGTGGTGTGGCTGTTCCTCTTCGTCACCATCTATGTCTGGGGTGGCTGGGGCGCACCGGTCCACGGCGGCTGATCGCGACGGGCCGGCGGCCGCCCGCTGCCGGCCCGGAGCTGGATGACGTCACCTTCGCCCGTTCGTGCTGAGCGAAGTCACAGCACAGGTGAGTCTCGGCCCTTCGACTGCGCTCAGGGCGAACGGTGGGAGGTGAGTTAGCCTCGTGTCATCCCTGCTCCAAGGTGATCGGGTGTTTCACGGAATGTTTCACGGCGAAGGGGCGCCCGCGGCCGGACGGCTCGCCGGCGCCCTTTTCCGTTGGCGGAGGACGATTGCGGCATGAAGCGGCTGCCCCTGATCCCGACCATCGTAGTGGCGCTGGCGGTCGCGGCGATGATCGCGCTGGGCCTGTGGCAGTTGCTCGACCGCCTGCCGCAGAAGGAGGCGTTCCTTGCGCAGCTCGCGCGGAACCCGAACCTGCCGGCGGTTCCCTTTCCGCGAGCCCCCGACGAGAGTCTGCTCTTCCGCCGCAGCAGCGTGACTTGCGCCCCGCCCGTCACCGTTCGCCTTGCCGGCGCAGGCGCGGCCGGCTTTCGCGCCATTGCGCAATGTGGCGGCGGCACGCCCGTGCTGATCCAGCTCGGCACCACCCGCGATCCGATGGCCAAACCCGTCTGGAGCGGCGGCCCGGCGACCGGCTATATCGGGCACGCGCCGGACAGCCGCTCGCTGATTGCGACGCTGACGGACCATCGCCCGCCTGCACCCATGCTGGTCGCGATGCCGCCGCTCGCCGGCCTGTCGCCCAACGCTCCGCCCGACCTCGACTCGGTGCCGAACAACCATCTCGCCTATGCCGGCCAGTGGTTCTTCTTCGCGCTGGTCGCCGCCACCGTGTACCTGCTGGCCGCGCGGCGTAGGGGTTAACCCCGCCCGATCCCGACCCGAACGTCGTCCCAGCGAAGGCTGGGATCTCCCCGCGAAGGGCGCGCGGCAGGAGCCGCGACAGGCCCCACCCTTCGCTGGGGCGACGACGGAGGTTGGGCAAGTCGCACTTGCCCAGCCGCAACTGGACCCAAGCCCCGCCACGCCCACCCCAAGTTTCCCCCCGCTTGTCATCCCCAGCCGCCACGGCTAGCGTCGCCGGTCATGCGCTATCTCAGCACCCGCGGGGCGGCTCCCGTTCTCGATTTCCGCGGCGCGACGCTCGCCGGTCTCGCGAGCGACGGCGGCCTCTATATTCCCGAGGCATGGCCGACCCTCGGCGCCGAGGCGATCGCGGATCTGGCGGGCCTGTCCTATGCCGAGACCGCGACCCGGGTGATGCTGCCCTTCATCGGCGATGCCTTGAGCGAAGACGAGCTGCGCGCCCTGTGCGAACAGGCCTATGGCCGGTTCAGCCATGCCGCGGTCACCCCGCTCGTCCAGCTCGACCATGACCAGTGGCTGCTCGAGCTGTTCCACGGCCCCACCCTCGCCTTCAAGGACGTCGCGCTCCAGCTGCTCGGCCTGCTCTTCGAGCGGTTCCTGACCGGCACGGACAAGCGGCTGACCATCGTCGGCGCGACCAGCGGCGACACCGGCTCGGCCGCCATCGACGCCGTGGCGGGCCGCGAAGGCATCGACATCTTCATGCTCCACCCTGCCGGCCGCGTCTCCGACGTGCAGCGGCGGCAGATGACGACGGTCCTGTCCCCCAACGTCCACAATATTGCGATCGACGGCGATTTCGATCAGGCGCAGGCGCTGGTGAAGACGATGTTCGCCACCCCCGCGCTCGCCGATCGCTTCGCGCTGTCGGCGGTCAATTCGATCAACTGGGCGCGGCTGATGGCGCAGGTGGTCTATTATTTCTACGCCGCCGTTCGCCTCGGGGCGCCCGGACGGGCCGTCGCCTTCTCGGTGCCGACGGGCAATTTCGGCGACGTCTTCGCCGGTTACGTCGCCAGCCGGATGGGCCTTCCGGTCGCGCAGCTGGTCGTCGCCACCAACGTCAACGACATCCTCCACCGCGCGCTGTCGGCCGGCGACTATAGCAAGGGCGTGGTGGCGCAGACCGCCACCCCTTCGATGGACATCCAGGTCTCCTCCAATTTCGAGCGACTGCTGTTCGACCTCGGCGGCCGCGACGGCAGCGCACTTGCCGCGCAGATGGCCGGGTTCGAGGCATCGGGCGCGATGCGCCTCACCAATGCACAGCGAGAGGGCGCCGCGCCGCTCTTCGCCAGCGCACGGGTCGATGCGGACGATATGGCGCTGGCGATGCGCTGGGCCTGCGAACATGCCGGACAGGTGATCGACCCGCACACCGCCATCGCCCTTTCCGCCGCCCGCGCGCTCGATCTGGCCGCGGACGTGCCGGTCGTGACGCTCGCCACCGCCCACCCCGCCAAGTTCCGCGACGCCGTGGAGCGTGCGACCGGAATGCGCCCGCCGCTGCCGGCCCGGATCGGCGACCTGTTCGAGCGCGAGGAGCGCTACGTCACCCTGCCCGCCACCCTCGCCGCGGTCGGCGACTATGTCGCGCAGCACGCGCACCCCTCGGCGTGACGCTGGAGACGCTGATCGGCGAGCCCTGGGCGGATTACGGGCTGGTCGATTCGGGGAATGGCCGCAAGCTGGAGCGCTATGGCCGCTTCCGCTTCATCCGCCCGGAACCGCAGGCCATGTGGGCGCCCGCAAGCGAGGATTGGCGCGCGCAGGCCGAATTCGTCCCCGGCTCCGACGAGGATGGTGGCGGCCAGTGGCGCTTCGCCGATCCGGTCCCGCGCGACGGCTGGCCGCTCCGCTGGGAAGAGGTGCGCTTCACCGCGCAATGCACCCCCTTCCGCCATCTCGGCTTCTTCCCCGACATGGCGCCCGTGTGGCGCTGGATGCGGGCGCAGGTCGCCGACAAGTCCGAACCCGAATGCATGAACCTGTTCGGCTATACCGGCGTCGGCACGCTGGCGATGGCGAGCATCGGCGCGCGCATGGTCCATGTCGATGCCTCGAAAAAATCGGTCGAGGCGGCGCGCGGCAACGCCGCCCTGTCCGGGCTGGGCGACGCGCCGGTCCGCTGGATCATCGACGACGCCGCCAAGTTCGTCGCGCGGGAGGTGCGCCGCGGCCGCCGCTATGACGGCATCCTGCTCGATCCGCCCAAATACGGCCGCGGGCCGGAGGGCGAGGTGTGGCGGCTCGAAGAGGATCTGCCCCGGCTGATCGCCGACTGCCGCAAGCTGCTCGACGCCGACTCGCGCTTCCTGTTCCTCACCGTCTACGCCGTGCGCATGTCGGCTCTCGCGATCGGCGAACTGCTGCGCCAGGCCTTTGCCGACCTGCCCGGCACCGTCGAGGCCGGCGAACTCGGCGTCCGCGAGGAAGCCCGCGGGCTGGTCCTGCCCACCGCCATCTGGGCGCGCTGGAGCCGGTAACTTCTTGCGACTCGTCGCCCCAGCGAAGGCTGGGGCCTCCCGCGGCTTTTGCCCCGACACCTGCCGGAGATCCCAGCCTTCGCTGGGATGACGATTATAGCGTCCTACTCCATCCCCGCCCGCATCGCCGCGCCCGCCACGAACGGCGCGCCCGCCACCAGCAACAGGCTGACCGCCGCCAGCAGCTTGAGCGCCCCGCCCGCGGCATCCCCGGTCGCCCCTGCGCCGAAGATCAGCAACGGGATGGCGAGCGGCAGCATCACCAGCCCGGCCACCGCGCCCGCACCGCGCAGGCCCGCGGTCAGCGCCGCGGTCGCCACCGCCAGCGCGGCGAGGCCGGGCGTCCCGATCGCCAGCCCCAGCTCCACCGTCACCACCGTCGCTCCCGGCAAACCCAGCAGCCCAGCGGCCACCAGCGTCGCCGCCATCAGCGGCGGTGCGAAGGCCAGCCAGTGCGCGATCATCTTCGCTGCCGCGACCAGAGCCGGCGACAGCCCGCGCACCGCCAGCTGATCGACCACCCCCGCCTCCAGATCGGGCGCGATCAGCCGCTCGACCGGCAGCAGCGCGGCGAGCAGCGCCGCTGCCCAGATCACCCCGCCCCCGACCCGCGCCAGCAGTGCCGCATCGGGCCCGACCGCGAAGGGGAACAGCGTGGCGACGAGCAGGAAGAAGATCACCACCAGCGTCGCCCCGCCGCCCGCATAGAAGCGGCGCACGTCGCGCAGGATCAGCGCGGTCACGCCGCCGCCTCCAACGCCAGCGCCTCCGCGCCGGGAATGGCGAGCGGCAGATGCGTCGCCACCAGCACCGCCCCGCCCGCCGCCCGATGCGCCGCCACCAGCGCCTCCAGCCGCGCCACTGCCGCCGCGTCGAGCCCGTTGGCCGGCTCGTCGAGCAGCCACAGTCGCGCCGGCGACACCGCCACCCGCGCCAGCGCCGCGCGCCGCCGCTGCCCGGTGGAGAGAAGGCGGACCGGCACCCGCGCGAGCGGGGTGAGATCGAGCGCCGCCAATCCACGCTCCACTATCCGGCCCGGCGCGAGCGCGACCTCTCCCTTTCTCTTCGTCGCCCCGGCGAAGGCCGGGATCAATGCCTCCGCACGAGAAGAGGCGTCGGCCCCTGCGGCCCGGTGGATCCCGGCCTGCGCCGGGATGACGGGTGGGTGGGACTCCAAGCCCATACCGCCGCTCCCCATCTGGACCCCGGCCTCCGCCGGGATGGAGCCATCCACCTCCACCCAGAAGCGCAGCGCCCGGTCCAGCGGCAGTTCGGCATCCAGCGCCGCACGCTCATCGAGCAGCGCCGCCGGCGCCGCCGCCACGCTACCCGCCGCCGGCCGCAACAGCCCCGCCGCCATGCGGATCAGGCTCGACTTGCCGACCCCGTTCGGCCCCGTCACCACCACCGCGTCGCCCGGCGCCAGCGTCAGGTCCAGCCCCGTGAACAACATGCGCCCGCCGCGCCGGCAGGCGACGTCGCGCATCGCCAGCAGCGTCAACCCGCCGCCTCTTCCAGCGCGTGCATATCGTCGTCGGACAGACCGAAATGATGGCCGATCTCGTGGATCGTCACATGCGCGACCAGATCGTCCAGCCGCACCCCCGTCTCCACCCATTCGTCGAGTATCGCACGGCGATAGAGGTGGATACGGTCGGGCAGCGCGCCCGAATCCATGCTGCTCTTCTCGCCGACGGGGCGGCCGTGATAGATGCCGGTCAGGTCGAGCGGATGCTCGATCCCCAGCGCCGCCAGCGTCGCGTCGTCGGCATAGTCCTCGACGATCAGCACCACGTCGCCCAGATGCGCGCGAAACGCATCGGGCAGGCGCGCGATGGTGGCGCGGGCCAGCGCCTCGATCAGGTCCGCGTCGGGCGCCGCGCCGGTGAAGCCTTGCCGATCCATGGGTCTCGCCATAGGCGTTGGCGGACCGACGCGGCAAGCGGTGCCGGGCGGCGACGGAGGGGCGAATGATCGAGGCGCTGAGCGAGGCAGAGCGGGCGGACGCGCTCGACGGCCTGCCCGAATGGGATCATGACGAGGCGCGCGACGCGATCACCCGCACGATCGTCTTCGCCGATTTTATCGAGGCGTTCGGCTTCATGACCCAGGTGGCGCTGATCGCCGAGCGGATGAACCATCATCCGGAATGGGCGAACGTCTACAACCGGGTGGACATATTGCTCACCACCCACGACGCGGGCGGCCTGTCGCCGCGCGATATCGAGATGGCGCAGGCGATCGACGCGATCGTCGAGGAATAGGGCACCCGCTCCGCCCGCCCCCTTCCGTTCGCCCTGAGCGCAGTCGAAGGGCTGTTCTTCTTCCCGCCGCGGTGAAACGAGGAGTACGCTTCGACAGGCTCAGCACGAACGGCTGGAGAGAATCACCGCCGTCGCGCATCCTCCGCGCGATAGCCCTGATATTCCCCGCAATCGTCGGGATCCTTGCGGCAGCGCTTTTCCCACTCGCGGCGTTCCTTGCCTTCGCGCGCCTCGGCCTTGCGCATCTTGCGGCCGTAATTGCGGTCCGCCTCCTCCTGGCTGGTCGTGGTCCAGTCGACCGCCTTGCCGGCCACCTGGAAGGGCGCCTTCACGACCGAGGCAGCGGTGCTGATGCAGCCGCCCGCGACCAATGGCAGGGCGAGGACGAGGGGGCGAAGGCTACGCATGACTACTCCTGGGCGACCACGGAATCGCGGGTCTCGACGCCGATTATCGGATAGTCGGTGAAGAATCCGTCGATGCCAAGCCGCAGCCCCGCCGCGATCTCGCCGGCGATGTCGCCATGGGCCGCCGGGTCGGTGCCGCGGCGATAGGGCGCGGCGAGGAAGGCGTTTTCCGCGCGATAGGTCCAGGGATGGACGCGCAGGCCCGCCGCATGCGCGTCGGCCACCAGCCCGGCGCTCAGCATCGCCTTGGACGGGCCGATCCCCCAGGCATAGGTCGCGACCGTCTTCAGCCCCGTCGCGCTCGTCATCGCCGCATAGCTCGGCGCAGCCCCGTCCGCCGGCGCACCTTCCGCATCGACCAGCTGGATCAGCCGCAGCTTCGTCATGCCGTGCAATCGCTTGAGGTTCTCCACCTCGAACGACTGGATGAACACCGGGGCGTCCGCGGTCTTCCAGCCGGCGGCATGCAGCTGGCGCACCAGCGGCGCGTCGGTCGGCAGGCCGATCTTCGCGAAATAGGTCGGGTGCTTGGTTTCGGGATAGATGCCGACATGGCGGCGCTTGGCCAGTGCGATCACCTCCGCCAGGGTCGGGATTTCGTACCGGCCGTCGAACGCGGCGCTTTGCGGCCGCAACTCGGGCAGGCGCTCGCGCGCGCGCAGCGTCTTCAGCTCGGCCAGCGTGAAATCCTCGGTGAACCAGCCGGTCACGCTCTGCCCGTCGATCGTCTTCGTGGTGCGCCGCCCGGCGAATTCGGGATGGCGCGCGACGTCGGTCGTCCCCCCGATCTCGTTCTCGTGCCGGGCGACGAGCACCCCGTCCCTGGTCGGCACCAGATCGGGCTCGATCACGTCGGCGCCCTGATCGATCGCGCGTTCGTACCCCGCCAGCGTATGTTCGGGCCGCTCGCCGCTGTCGCCGCGATGGGCGATGACGATCGGGCGGGAGAGCGGCTTCGACATCGGCCTATCCTGCCCATGACCGGCCGAGGATGCCAGCAGGGCGAGCGTGATAACCGCTCGCAACGGGAGCCGGGGCAGCGACATGGCGTTCTCCATCCAGGAATATTGCCGCCTGCCTGCGCGCCGGTCATGACGTGCGCGTGACGCCGGCCTGCCCGACCCGAGGACCGATGCCGATATGAGCGAGAATGACAGCGTACTGGCCGCCGCCCGGTCGTGGCGCGGCGCCCCGATGGCGCTGGCGACGGTCGTCTCCACCTGGGGGTCGGCGCCCCGGCCCCGGGGCAGCCATATGCTCGTCCACGAAGACGGCCGATTCGAAGGATCGGTGTCGGGCGGCTGCGTCGAGAGCGACATCCTCCAGACCGCGGCGGAGGTGATCGCGGGCGCGCCCTTCCAGGTCAAACGCTACGGCGTCGCCGACCAGTCGGCCTGGGAGGTGGGCCTTCCCTGCGGCGGCGAGATCGCGGTGATGGTCCAGCCCGTCTCCGCCGAAGCGTTCGATCCCGAGCTGTTCGACCGCATCGCCGAGGCGCGCGAGCGCGGCGAGGCGCTGTCCGTGACCACCGATCTGGCGACCGGCCATTCGGATCTGCGCCCGGTCGAGACCGGCGAGGTCTTCGTCAACCGCTACGACCCGCCACGGCGGCTGCTGATCGTCGGCGCGGTCCAGATCGCACAGGCGCTCGCCGGGCTGGCGCGCGAGCTGGGGATCGAGACGGTGGTGATCGACCCGCGCGGTCGCTTCCTGACGGAGGAGCGCTTTCCCGGCGTGACCCTCGACGACCGCTGGCCCGACGAGGCGGTGGCGGCGTGGCGCCCGGGTCCGGCCACCGCTGTGGTGACGCTCAGCCACGACATCAAGATCGACGATCCGGCGCTGGTCGCGGCGCTCGCCAGCGAGGCCGCCTATGTCGGTGCGCTCGGCAGCCGCCGCAGCCATGCCGCGCGCCGGGAGCGGCTTGCCGCGGCGGGCGTCGCACCGGCGCAGATCGACCGGATCGACGGTCCGGTCGGGATCGACATCGGCGCGATCGGCCCGTCCGAGATCGCCCTGTCGATCGCCGCGGCGATGGTGGGGGCCTTTCATGGCAAGCGTTGAAGATTGCGTCCTGGTCCTGCTCGCGGCGGGCCGATCCTCGCGGTTCGGCGACGGGAACAAGCTGGAGGCGGAGTTCCTCGGCCGGCCGGTCGGCTTCCATGTCGTCAGGGCGCTCGAAGATATTCCCTTTCGCTCGCGGCTGGTGGTGCGCGACGGCTGCAGTCTCGATTTCGCCAGCTGCGGCTATACCGAGATCCATAACGAGCGGCAGGATCTCGGCATGTCCGAATCGGTCAAGCTGGGCGTCGCGCACGCACGGGAGATGGGCGCTCAGTCGGTGCTGATCGCGCTCGCCGACATGCCGCGCGTCACCGCAGCGCACATCTTCCGCCTGTTCGACGCCGCCGATTCGGCCGATGCGGTGGTGGCGTCCAGCGACGGCCACGAACCCAGGCCGCCGGTACTGTTCGGCCGCGCGCGGTTCGACCAGCTCCTGTCGCTTACCGGCGACCAGGGTGCCCGCGCCCTGATCGCAGCCGGCCGCCATGTCGTGACCAGCCCCGCCGAGCTGATCGACATCGACACGCCTGAGGATCTGGAACGCATTCGCCAGCTCGTCCACGCGCCGGAACGGCTGGTGCCGTAGGGGACGGACCCACCGTCGTCACCCCCACCTCCGTTCACCCGGAGCTACTCGAAAAGAACGGTGCTTCGACGCGCTCAGCGCGAAGGGATAAGGTACCTATCTACTCGTGCCGCAGCGCATCGATCGGGTTGAGCGCCGCCGCCCGCCGTGCGGGGAAATAGCCGAACACCACCCCGATCACCGCCGATATGGCGAAGGCGATCAGGTTGATCTGCGGATCGAAGGTCCAGGGCACCTGCATCAGCGGCACCAGCGCCAGGATCACCAGCTGCGCCAGCACCAGTCCGATCAGCCCGCCCAGGCACGACAGCGCCACCGCCTCCACCAGGAACTGCATCAGCACCTCGTTGGCGACCGCGCCGATGGCGAGGCGGATACCGATCTCGCGGGTCCGCTCGGTGACCGACACCAGCATGATGTTCATGATGCCGATGCCGCCGACGACCAAGCTGATCGCCGCCACCGCCGCGACGATCCGGGTCAGCATCGTCGTCGTGCTGGTCAGCGTATCGCTGATCTGCTTGGTGTCGAAGATGTTGAAATTGTCGTCGCGCCCCGCCTGGATCCGGCGACGCTCGCGCAACAGGTCGGTGATCGCCGCCTGCACCACCTGCGTCGAATAGGCCTGGTCGACCCCGACCAGCATCAGGCGGATGTCCTGGCTGCCGGTGAAGCGGCGCTGCACCGCCTTGATCGGCATCACCACCACATCGTCCTGGTCGCCGAAGCCGCCCTGCCCGCGCGTGGTCAGCGTGCCGATCACGTCGCAGCTGATATTGCCGAGCCGCATCCGGCTGCCCACCGCATCGCCGCCGCGGAACAGGTTCTGGCGCACGGTATTGCCGATCAGGCACACCGCCTTGCCCGCCGCCTCCTCCGCCGGCGTCCAGTACCGGCCAGAGGCGAGCGGCCAGGGCTGCACGGTCAGGAAGGCGCTGGTGGTGCCGTTGATCGTCGTCGACCAGTTCGCGCCCTCGTAGATGGCGGTCGCGCTGGAGCTGGCCTGCGGCGCCACCGCGGTGACGCCGGCGATCTGGTTGGCGATCGCATCGACATCCGCCTGATCGAAATCGGGCGGCCGCGGCCCGCCGCCGCCGCGGCCGAAGCCCTGGCCGGGGCGGATCTGCAGGACGTTGGTCCCGAGCGCCGAGATCGACGCCTGCACCGCGCTCGTCGTGGCCTTGCCCAGCGTCACCATCGTCACCACCGCGCCGACGCCGATGACGATGCCGAGGATGGTCAGGAACGACCGCAGCAGATGCCGCCGGATCGACCGGATCGCGAGAATCAGGGTGGTGCCGAACATCAGGCGCGCTCCAACCGTCCGTCATCCCCGCACAGGCCGGGACGTGAGGCAGGAGGCAACGTCGAAAGGACACCCTCCCCACTATCCGCCACCCCGGCGAAGGCCGGGGCCCAGTTGGGGGACGGCGGCAAGTCGGCGGAACGCTTCACCCAGCTGGACCCCGGCCTCCGACGGGGTGGCGGCAAGACTTTCGTGCTGGTCGCGACATGCCCCGGCGTCCACCGCGCCGCAGGAACCAGCGGCCGACACACCTGCGGAACGGTGGATGCCGGAACACGTCCGGCAGGACGCACACAGCGCGTATGCGACGGAAAGTCGGTCACGCCACCGCCTCCCCCTGCCGGTGCTGCGTCTCAATCCGCTCGACCAGCCCGTCCTTGAAGTGGACGACCGTCCGCGCGAACGCCGCCATGTCGGGCTCGTGCGTCACCATCAGCACGGTGATGTTGCTGTCGCGATTGAGCCCGGTCAGCAGCTCCATGATCTCGATCGAACGCTCCGAATCGAGGTTGCCGGTCGGCTCGTCGGCGAGCAGCACGTCGGGCTGGGTCACGATCGCGCGGGCGATCGCGACGCGCTGCTGCTGCCCGCCCGACAGCTCCGCGGGCGTATGGTCCCACCAGCGGTCGAGCCCCACCTTCTCCAGCGCCGCCATGCCCAGCTCGCGCCGCATCTTGCGGTCCTCGCCGCGATAGAGGAGCGGCAGCTCGACATTCTCCAGCGCGGTCGTGCGGCTGAGCAGGTTGAACCCCTGGAACACGAAGCCGAGATAGCGCCGCCGCAGCAGCGCCCGCTCGTCGCGCCCCAGCCGCTCGACATGATGGCCGCGGAACAGGAATTCGCCCCCGCTCGGCACGTCGAGACAGCCCAGGATATTCATCGTCGTCGACTTGCCCGAACCCGACGGGCCCATCACCGCGACGAAATCGCCCGCCGCGATGTCGAGGTCGACGCCCTTCAGCGCCTGGAACTGCGTCGCACCGGTGCCATAGACCTTCGTGACGCCGCGCAGCCGGATCAGGGGGGCGGGGTTACTGGCCACCCGCCCCGCCCTGCTGGCGCCGCCGGCCCCCGCCGCCGCCAGCCCCGCCACCGGCTCCACGCCCGCCCGACGTCGCGTCGCCGGTAGCGAGTTGTCCGGTAATGACCTCCATCCCCGGCTTCAGCCCGCCGCCCAGCACCTCGGTCATGCTGCCATTGGTGTCGCCGGTGGTGATCTGCACCGCCTGCGGCTTGCCGTCCGCGCCCTTGACATAGACGGTCTGGGTCGCGCCGCGGCCCAGGGTCGCGGTGCGCTCCGGCCGGTCGCGGCGCGGGCGGAAGGTCAGCGAGCCGGCGATGCCGCCGCCGCCCTGCCCCTGGCCCTGCCCGGCGCCGGACGATGGGCGGAAGCGGAGGGCCGCATTGGGCACCAGCAGCACGTTCTTCTTGTCGGACGTGACGATGTCGGCGGTCGCGGTCATGCCGGGACGCAGCTCACCATTGGCGTTGGCGACGGTCAGGTCAGCGGCGTAGCTCACCACTTGACCCGTCGTGGAGCCGGTGCTGGCGGTCGAGCTCGACGAGGCGGTCGCCGCGCTCACCGTCAGGTTCGATCCCAGGTCGACGCGGGTGATCGTCGCGGGGAAGGTACGCCCGGGAAAGGCGTCGACGGTGAAGCTCGCCTGCTGGCCCAGCTTCACCTCGCCGACATCCGCCTCGTCGATCGCGACCTCCAGCTTCATCTTGGTCAGGTCCTCGGCGATGACGAACAGCGTCGGGGTGTTGAACGAGGCCGCGACCGTCTGGCCCGGATCGACCTGCCGCGCCAGCACCACGCCCGACACGGGGCTGCGGATGATCGCGCGCTGCCGCTGCGTCTGCGACTGGGCGAGCTGGGCGCGGCTCGCCTCCACATTCGCCTCTGCGGTGCGCAGCGCCGCCACCGCGCGCTGCGCATTGGCGCGCCCGGTCTGGAGTTCGGTCGCCGAGGGGACGCGGCCGTTCGATAGCTTGTACACCTCTTCCAGCCGGGCGAGCTGCGCGTTCGATTCCGCCACGGTCGCCTGCGCCTGCGCCACCTGTGCGCGATTGGCGGCGAGCTGGGCCTGGCCGGCGCGGATCTGGTCGTCGATCTGCTCGGGGTCGATCAGCGCCAGCGCCTGTCCGGCGGTGACGCGGTCGTTGACGTCGACCACCACGCGGGTGACGAGGCCCGACAGCTGCGAGCCGACCGTCACCTGGTTGGTCGGCGCGAGCTTGCCCGTCGCGGAGACGCTGACCGTCAGGTCGCCCTGCCGCACCGGCGCGGTCGCATATTGCGCCTCCTCGCCGCCCCGGACGCAGCGCGCGACGAGGAGCGCCAGCAGCACGAGGATCGCGGCCAGCACGCCCCATTTCACCCAGCGGCGCCAGGCGGGTACGGGCTTCACACCCAGGAATTCGTCGGTGGTCTGGTCGGCCATCAGCGCGCCTCTGTCTGGGTGGGTACGGGCACGGGAGCGGCGGTGCTGCCGGCCGGCGCGTCGCGCGGCGGGGCGACGGGAACGCGCGTCGCGTCCCAGCCGCCGCCGAGCGCGACATAGAGCGCGATCAGCGCGGTCGCCGCGTCCGACCGCGCCTGGGTCAGGCCGTTGCGCGCGGAGAGCAGCGCCGCTTCCTGCTGGGTCAGGGTGGTGAAGTCGGTCAGCCCCGACCGATACTGGCTGCGGCTGAGGATCGCCGAGTTGTTCGCCGCGTCATAGGCGATCGCGAACTCCCGTTCGCGCGCCCGGGCGGAGGCGAGCGCGACGATCGCATTCTCCACATCCTCCAGCGCCAGCAGCACCGTGCCCTTGTACGCGGCCAGTGCGATGTCGGTCGCCGCCTCCGCGCTGCGGACCTGGCTGCGCAGCCGGCCGCCGTTGAAGATCGCCTGGGTCAGTCCGGCGAACAGCCCGCCGGTGATCGCGTCGCCGAGATTGCCGATCGAGGTCGCGTTGGTGTTGATATTGCCGGTGATCGACAGCGCCGGGTAGAGCCGCGCCTTGGCCACCCCGATCTGGGCCGTCGCGGCGGCGAGGTTGCGCTCGGCCGCGCGTACGTCGGGCCGCTGGCGCAGCGTGTCCGCCGGGATGCCGGCCGCGACCGTATCGGGCCCCTTGGGGATGGGCCGCGGCGCTTCCAGCTGCGCCTTGAACGCGCCAGGCGCCTGCGCCGTCAGCACGCCGATCCGCGCGACCGCGGCGTTGTATTGCTGCTCGAGCTGCGGGATCGTCGCGGCGGTCTGCGCGCGCTGGCTGCGCGCCTGCTCCGCATCGAGCGAGGAGACGAGGCCGGCCTGCACGCGAAACCCGGCGATCTCCAGATTGTCGTCCTGCAACGCTAGGCTGGACCGTGCATTGGCGAGCTGCGCCTGCAGCGCGCGGGCGAGAACGTAGTTGCGCGCCACCTCGCTCTCGACCGAGAGCAGGACCGACGCATAGTCGTAGCCGGACGCCTCGTACTGCGCGCGGCTCGCCTCCACCGTCCGGCGGATCTCGCCGAAGATGCCGACCTGATAGCTGGCCGACAGGCCCAGCGTATAGCTGTTCGATCCGCCGCCGCCGGTATCGACCACCGTCCCGTCGGGCAGGGTGAAGGAGCGCCCGCCGCCACGCAGATTCTCGTTGCGCTGATAGCCGGTGGAGCCGGACAGGGTCGGGAACAGGCTCGACCGGCTCTGCACCAGACCCTCGCGCGCCTGGCGCAGCCGCCCGACCGCCTGCGCGATGTCGGTATTGGCAGTGGCGGCCTGCTGCACCAGCTGGCCCAGCACCGGATCGTCGAACCGGTCCCACCACCGCGTCAGGTCCTCGCGCGTGGTCGCGGTCGGGACGGACCATTGATCGGGCACGCCCAGCTCGGCCGGCGCCGCCGGACGGTAGTTCGGCCCGACCGAACAGGCCGCGAGCGGCAGCGTGGCGAGGGGAAGAAGAACGCGAAGGCGCGGCATGACTGTAGTGGATGGACAACACGCCCGCCACTGTCCAGCGCGTTTATGTCGCAGATTGTCGCAGTACGACCGGTCCTTACCAGTGCATCTCGGTGCGACAGTCGGCACAGCGCACGGCGCCCTCGGGCACCGGGCTGTCACAGATGTCGCACCGTCCGCGGGTCCGTTGCCGCGTGACCGAAAAGAGCCTTTCGGCCACGCGGCGCGGAACATGGATGATGCGACCGAGGATCGTGGACGATCTGGTCATGGCTTCCTGTAATGCGGCCGGGTGAAATGGCATCGTCCGTTTGCACTAGAACGGATGCGATTCCAGTCCTTCATCACGGGTTCACGGCCGGACCGGCAGGGCGAACCTTCCCGGAGCGCGCCGGCGTTGATCCCGCCGGCCATTTAGCGGATAGCAGCCCTATGAAGCGTTTCGTCGCCCGCCTGGCCAGCGCGCTGGCCGCTTCGATGCTCGTGCTGGTCCAGCCGGCGCTGGCGCAGTCGGTGCTGCGCGATGCGGAGACCGAATCGCTCCTGAACGACATGTCCGCGCCGCTGGTGAAGGCGGCGGGGCTCAACCCGCGCGACGTCCACATCGTTCTGGTCAACGACGATTCGGTCAACGCCTTCGTGGCGGGCGGGCAGACCGTCTATGTCCATTCGGGCACCATCTCCGCCGCCGATACCGCCAACGAGGTGCAGGGCGTCATCGCGCACGAGATCGGCCATATCGTCGGCGGCCATGTCGCGCTCGCCGATCGCGCCGCGCGCGGGCCGATGGGGATCAGCCTCCTCTCGCTCCTCGCCGGGGTCGCGGCGATTGCGGCGGGCGGCAGCGAGGCGGGGCTGGGCGTGATCGCCGCGGGACAGCAGGCGGCGCAGGGCAGCTACCTCGCCTTCTCCCGCACGCAGGAAAGCTCCGCGGACGCAGCGGGCGCCCGCTTCCTCAACGATTCCGGCATCACCGGGCGCGGCTATCTGTCCTTCTTCAAGAAGATGCAGCAGCTCGAATATCGCTACGGCATCACCCGCAAGGTCGGCTTCCTGCTCGACCACCCCGTCTCCAGCGAACGCATCGCCAATCTCAGCGAAACGCTGGAGGAAGCGCCGTCGTGGAAGACACCATCCGATCCGGCCCTGGAGGAGCGGTTCCGCCGCGTGAAGGCGAAGCTGCGCGGCTATGTCGACCCGCCCGAGAAGACGCTCCAGACCTATCCGCAGACCGACCAGTCGATCTACGCCCATTACGCCCGCGCCTATGCCTTCCATAAGGCCGGCTATCCCGACAAGGCCGCGGCGGAGACGGGCGCCCTGGTCGCCGCCGCGCCGCGCGACCCCTATTTCCTCGAGATGCAGGGGCAGATCCTGCTCGAATCAGGCCAGCCGCGCGCGGCGCTGGATCCGCTCCGCGCCGCGACCGACCTGTCGCGCTCCAACCCGCTGATCGCCACCACGCTCGGCCATGCGCTGATCGCGACCGAGGACAAGGCGAACCTGCCCGAGGCGATTCGCGTGCTGCGCGTCGCCACCCAGCGCGACGACGACAATCCCTGGGCGTGGATGCAGCTCGGCACCGCCTATGAACAGACCGGCGACACCGCCCGTGCCGCGCTCGCCACCGCCGAGCGGGCGCAGATGACCGGCGATCCGAGAACCGCCGTCGTGTCCGCGCGTTACGCGATGGCCAACATCCCGGCGAACACCGCCGACTGGATCCGGGCGCAGGATATCGCGATGACCGCCGGCGATGCCGCCGCGGCCGACAAGAAGAAGAGGCGCCGTTGACGAACTGGAAGATCCCCGCCCTGGCGGCGCTCGCGGGCGGGCTGATCGGCAGCGGCGGGACCGTGGCGTGGCAGCAGGCGCATGGCGACGCCTTCGCGGTCGCGCATGTCGTTGCCCATCCCGATCTCCTGTCCCAGGCGATCGACCGCTATCAGCAGGGGGAGGCGAAGGGGACCGTCGCCGCCAACCGGGCCGCGATCCTCACCCCCTTTGCCGGCGCGGTGGCCGGCAATCCCCAGGGCGACGTCACGCTGGTCGAATATTACGACTATAATTGCGGCTATTGCCGCGCCAGCCTGCCGATGATCCGCCAGCTGATCGCCGCCGATCCCAGGCTGAAGGTGGTCTTCCGCGAGCTGCCGATCCTCGCCGAGTCGAGCCGCGCCGCGGCCCGCATGAGCCTGCTCGCCGCGACGCAGGGCAAGTTCAACGCGTTCCACGACACGCTCTATGCCGGTGGCCGCGTGACCGACGAGACCATCGCGGCCGCCGCCCGCAGCGCCGGCGTCGACACGAGCAAGCTCGCCGCCGCGACCCCGCGCATCGATGCGGAAATTCGCAGCAACCTCGAGACCGCCGCCAAGCTGGGGGTGAACGGCACGCCCAGCTGGGTCGTCGGCGACCGGATGCTCGCCGGCGCGCTCCCGATCGAGGAGTTGCAGCGCGCGATCGCCGAGGCGCGCCCGTCATGACCGGGGCGGTGCTGACGCTGGCAGGCGTCGCCAAGACCTATGCCCCGCGCGGCAGCCAGCCCGGCACGACCGCGCTCCAGCCGGTCGACCTGTCGATCCGCCGCGGCGAGATCTTCGCGCTGCTGGGGCCCAATGGCGCGGGCAAGACCACGCTCATCTCGATCATCTGCGGCATCGTCACGCCCTCGGCGGGCACGATCACCGTCGACGGTCATGACGCACAGGCGGACTACAAGGCCGCGCGCCGCGCGATCGGTCTCGTCCCGCAGGAACTCTCGACCGACGCGTTCGAGAGCGTGCTGGCGACCGTCAGCTTCTCGCGCCGCCTGTTCGGCCGCGCCGCCGACCCCGCCTATATCGAACAGCTGCTCCGCGACCTCGCGCTCTGGGAGAAGCGCAACGCGCGGATCATGGAGCTGTCGGGCGGGATGAAGCGCCGCGTGCTGATCGCCAAGGCGCTGGCGCACGAGCCCGAGATCCTGTTCCTCGACGAGCCGTCCGCGGGCGTCGACGTGGCGCTGCGGCGCGACATGTGGACGATGGTCCGCTCGCTCCGCGACCGCGGCGTCACCATCATCCTGACGACCCATTATATCGAGGAGGCCGAGGAGATGGCCGACCGGGTCGGCGTGATCGCCAAGGGCCGGCTGCTTCTCGTCGACGAGAAGGCGGCACTGATGAGCCGGCTCGGCAAGCGCACGCTCGACCTGACGCTGACCGAGCCAATGGCGGCGATCCCGGACGCGCTGGCCGACTGGCACCCGACCCTCGAACAGGACGGCCATGTCCTGCGCTACGTCTTCAACGCCACCGACGAGCGTACCGGCATCCCCTCCTTCCTGCGCCGCGTGCAGGAGCTCGGCATCGGCTTCAAGGACCTGGAGACGGCCAAGTCGAGCCTCGAGGACATCTTCGTCGATCTGGTGGGGGAACGGGCGTGAGCATGACCAAGATCCTCCCCATTCATGGGGAGGGGGACCATGCGCAGCATGGTGGAGGGGGATCGCCGCAAGCGGGCCGCCCGTGGTCGTCCCCCTCCACCACCAGCCTGCGGCTGGCGGTCCCCCTCCCCGTACCGGGGAGGATCTGATGAACCTCCACGGCATCTGGGCGATCTACCGCTTCGAAATGGCGCGGTTCGGGCGGACGGTGTGGACCAGCCTGCTGGTCCCGGTCATCACCACCTCGCTCTACTTCATCGTCTTCGGCTCGGCGATCGGCAGCCGCATGAGCGAGGTGTCGGGCGTGCCCTATGGCGCGTTCATCGTGCCCGGGCTGATGCTGCTCGCGATCTTCTCGGAATCGATCCTCAACGCCTCGCTCGGCATCTACATGCCGAAGTTCACCGGCACCATCTACGAGATCCTGTCGGCACCGCTCTCGCCGCTGGAAACGGTGCTGGGCTATGTCGGCGCGGCGACGACCAAGTCGGTGATCATCGGTCTCGTCATCTTCGCCACCGCGCACCTCTTCGTCGACCTGCCGGTCCTCCACCCCTTGGCCGCGGCGGGGTTCCTGATCCTGGTGGCGGCGACCTTCTGCCTGTTCGGCTTCGCGATCGGGATCTGGGCCAAGGGATTCGAGCAGCTCCAGGTCATCCCGCTGCTGGTCGTCACCCCGATGACCTTCCTCGGCGGCGCCTTCTATTCGGTACAGATCTTGCCCGAGCCGTGGCGGACCGTGACGCTGTTCAATCCGGTCGTCTATCTGATCAACGGCTTCCGCTGGACCTTCTTCGGCACCAGCGACGTGGCGCTGGGGATCAGCCTGGCGGTGACGGGCGGCTTCCTGCTCGCCTGCCTCGCGTGGATCAGCTGGATCTTCCGGACGGGCTGGCGGCTGAAGAGCTGAGCCGCGCCCCCCTCCCCCGTTCGTGCTGAGCTTGTCGAAGCCTGTCCTGAGCGCCTGCCTTTGCAGGCAGTCGAAGGGCACTGTTCTTCCTCGTGCCCCGAACGAGAGGAGAAGAAGAAAAAAAGCCCCCTTCGACAAGCTCAAGGCGAACGCATTGGATCATGATCCCCTTGGCCAAACCCGTCGCCCCAGCGCAGGCTGGGGCCTTTTGCGGCTTCCGCCTCGCCCTCTGACGGGAAGATCCCAGCCTTCGCTGGGATGACGCCCGGTCCAGCTTGGATGGATCACGGCTAAGGCGTTGCGCGCTTCTTCCGCGCCAACCACGGCCACAGCACCAGCCCGTTCACATCGATCAGCGCGTGGATCACCACCACCAGCCACAGCGCACCGCTCATCAGATATACCGCCGCCATCACCCCGCCGAACACCGTCGTCGCGATCATGCCCCGCCATCCCTGATACCGGTGCATCGCCCCGAACAGCAGCGTCGCCAGTACGAACCCCGCCGTCGCGCTCCCCGTCACCTCGGCGATCAGCAGCGGCAATAGCAGGCGGAAGAACGGCTCCTCGGTCCCGCCGGCCACCAGCGCCACCGCCGCGCCCCAGCCGAGCTCGCCGCGATGCCGCGGCATCAGCGCGCCCGGCCGTCCGATCGGCCGCCCGCCCCGCCGCGCCCGGATCGCCGCCGCGGCCAGACCGAGCAGCACGCCCGCCAGGGCTCCCTCGATCAGATCGGGCGGCGCCATCGCCGGCAGCCACGCCCGCGCATCTGCGAAGTCGGGCGGCAGGATCCAGAGCGCCTCGATCCGGCCCAGCAGCGCCAGCGCGACCAGCGTCGGCAGCAGGAACGCACCCGCCGCCCGCGCCATCCACCGGCGATAGCGCGCCGTACCGGCCGCCTCGCCGCGCCCGCCGAACAGGAACCAGCCGGCCGCCGCCAGCGCCGCGATCAGCAGCAGCGGCGCGGCCGCGCTCACCCCAGCCGGTGCTCGCCCTTTACCCAGCGCACCGTGCCGGACGAGGCGCGCATCACCACGCTCTCGGTCGTCATCTTGCGACCCTGCCGCTTCACGCCGGCGAGCAGCGAGCCGTCGGTGACGCCGGTGGCGGCGAAGATGCAGTCGCCCCGCGCCAGGTCGGTCAGGTCGTACTGGCGGTCGAGGTCGGTCACGCCCCATTTCGCCGCCCGGGCGCGCTCGTCATCGTTGCGGAACAGCAGCCGCCCCTTGAACTGCCCGCCGACGCAGCGCAGCGCCGCGCAGGCCAGCACCCCCTCGGGCGCGCCGCCCGAGCCCATATAGACGTCGATCGTCGTGTCCGGGTCGGTGGTCGCGATCACGCCGGCCACGTCGCCGTCGCCGATCAGCACCACGCCGCAGCCGAGCGAGCGCAGCTCGGCGATCAGCGCCTCGTGCCGCGGCCGGTCGAGCACGCAGGCGATGATCTCGGCCGGCTCGACGCCCTTCGCCGCGGCGATCGCGCGGACATTCTCCGACGGCGACCGGTCGAGGTCGATCACCCCGGCCGGATAGCCGGGGCCGACTGCGATCTTGTCCATATAGACGTCGGGCGCGTTGAGCAGGCCACCCTTCTCCGCGATCGCCAGCACGGCGAGGCTGTTCGGCCCCGCCTTGGCGCAGATTGTCGTGCCCTCCAGCGGATCGAGCGCGATGTCGATCTCCGGGCCCTTGCCGGTGCCGACCTTCTCGCCGATGAACAGCATCGGCGCCTCGTCGCGCTCGCCCTCGCCGATCACGACGGTGCCGTCCATGTACAGCTCGTTGAGCGCCGCGCGCATCGCCTCCACGGCGGCGGCATCGGCCGCCTTCTCGTCGCCGCGCCCGACGAGCGTCGACGCCGCGATCGCCGCCGCCTCGGTCACGCGCACCATTTCGAGGACGAGAACCCGGTCGAGGACGTTGCTGACGGTCATGGCCATGGAACTCTCCGAAGCGTTGAACATGTTAAACGCCGGGATAGGCGCGGTTGGCGGCCGGGGCAAGCGAAGAGGTAATCTCTCCGCGAGACAATGGTGTGACCAAAGATCCTCCCCGCTCCGCGGGGAGGGGGACCGCCGGGCGCAGCCCGGTGGTGGAGGGGGAGCGCCACAGGCGCTGCACTCGCGGCCATCCCCCCTCCACCACGACCTTCGGTCGCGGTCCCCCTCCCCACCTTGTGGGGAGGATCTATTCAATCCCGCAGCAGCTCGTTGATGCTGGTCTTCGACCGCGTCTGCGCGTCGACGCGTTTGACGATCACCGCGCAGTACAGCGCCGGCTTGCCCTCACCGCCGCCGGTCGAGCCCGGCACCACCACGCTGTAGGGCGGCACGTGCCCGCGGAAGACCTCGCCGGTCTCGCGATCGATGATCTTGGTCGACGCGCCCAGATACACGCCCATCGACAGCACCGCGCCCTCGCCGACGCGCACGCCCTCCGCCACCTCGGCCCGCGCACCGATGAACGCGCCGTCGCCGATGATGACCGGGTCCGCCTGCAACGGCTCCAGCACCCCGCCGATGCCGGCCCCGCCGGAGAGATGGACGTTCTTCCCGATCTGCGCGCAGCTGCCGACCGTCGCCCAGGTGTCGACCATCGTCCCCTCGCCGACATGGGCCCCGATATTGACGAAGCTCGGCATCAGGATCGCGCCCTTGCCGATGAACGCCCCGCGCCGCACGACGCTGCCCGGCACCGCGCGGAAGCCGGCGGCGCGGAACGCGTCCTCGCTCCAGCCGGCGAATTTGGACGGCACCTTGTCGAACCAGTGGCCGCCGCCCGGACCATTGTCGATCAGGGCATTGTCGTTGAGGCGGAAGGACAGCAGCACCGCCTTTTTCAGCCACTGGTTGACGCGCCAGCCCTCGCCGTCCGGCTCGGCCACCCGCGCCTCGCCGGCGTCGAGCAGCGCCAGCGCGCGGTCGACGGCGTCGCGCACCGCGCCTCGCGTATCGAAGGACAGGCTCGCCCGGTCTTCCCAGGCGGCATCGATGGTCGCGGCGAGGTCGGTGGTGGTCATACGGTCTCCCAGATCGATTCGAGCCACGGCGCAAGGTCGCGCACATGGAAATCCACATAGTCGCGGGTCGTGTCGGGATCCTGTTCGGACCCGTTGTCGACCCAGACGGTCGTCATGCCGATCGCCTTGGCGGGCTTCAGGTTGCGCGCCATGTCCTCGACGAACAGCGCCCGCATGGGGTCGATGCCGAAGGCGCGGCACAGCCCGTCATAGGCGGCGGGATGCGGCTTGGGCACCAGGTCCATCGCATGGATGTCGTGCACCGCCTCGAAGCTGCCGCCCAGCCCCAGCCGGTCGAGCACCTTCAGCGCATAGGGCTTGTCGCCATTGGTGAAGACCAGCTTGCGTCCCGGCAGCCGCGCGATCGCGGCGGCCAGCGGCGCATCCTCCTCCAGCACGTCCATCTCGATATCGTGGACATAGGCCAGGAACGCCTGCGGATCGACGTCATGCTCGGCCATCAGCCCCGCCAGCGTCGTGCCATGGCCGATGAAATAGGCCTTCTGCACCCGATGCGCCTCCTGCGCATCGACGCCCAGCAGGTCGGCGATATAGGCGGTCATCCGCGCATCGATTCGCGCGAACAGATTGGCCCGCGCCGGGTAGAGCGTGTTGTCCAGATCGAAGATCCAGGTGTCGATATGGGCCAGGCGCGCGATCATCGGCCGCGGGCTGTAGGATGCGGCGCGCGCACGGGCAACGGGGCTTGCGCAAGCCCGCTTGGGTCCGCGGCGATTTGACGCTAAACCCGGCCTAAAGGGTGGATGAGTAGCGCGTAGATGACAGCGGTTCCTTTCTCACGCACGCTGCTGCGCGGCGCGGCCTTCACCCTTCCGCTGATCCTCATGGCCTGCGGCGGCAGCGGCGGCGGCGGGGTCAACAGCACGCCCGTGCCCACGCCGACGCCCACCCCGCCCGCGGCCCAGATCCCGGAACCGGTCGCCACCCCGGCGCCCGCCCCCACCCCCGCGCCGACCCCCGCGCCGACGCCCTCGACAAACTACGACACCACCGAATATCGCGCGACGGTGGGCGCGGTGTCGATGAACGCGCTGGCCGCCTATAATCGCGGCGCGACCGGCAACGGCATCCGGATCGGCATCATCGACACCGGCATCGACCAGCAGAGCGAGGAGTTCACCGGCCGCGTCTCGTCCGCCTCGCAGGACGTGGCCGGCAATACCGGCTATGACGACGAGGACGGCCACGGCACCGCGGTCGCCTTCACCGCCGCCGGGCGGCGCAACGGCGCGGGAAGCCACGGCGTCGCCTTCGACGCTACGGTGATCGCCCTGCGCGCCGATCGTCCCGGCAGCTGCGCGACCGAGACCGCGAGCGACCCGGACAGCGGGTGCAAGTTCGGGTCCGACGCGATCGCCCGCGGCGTCGATGCCGCGCGCGTGGCCGGCGCGCGGGTGATCAACATGTCGCTCGGCGGCACCGCCATGCCGCTGCAGCTCCAGAACGCGATCGCCCGCGCCACCGCGGCGGGAATCGTGATCGTCATCTCGGCCGGCAACGACGCGGCCGAGAACCCCGACAGCTTCGCGGCAGTGGCGACCAATACCGCGGTCTCGCGCGGGCTGGTGGTGATCGCCGGCTCGGTCGGCAGCGGCGATGCGATCTCCTCGTTCAGCGACCGGGCGGGCAACGCCGCCGCCTACTTCCTGACGGCGGTCGGCGAGCGGGTGCGCGCGCCCGACGAGAACAACACGCCCTATCTCTGGTCGGGCACCTCCTTCGCGGCGCCGCAGATATCGGGCGCGGTGGCGCTGCTGGCGCAGGCCTTTCCCAACCTGTCGGGCGCGCAGATCGTCGACCTGCTCTTCCGAACCGCCCGCGATGCGGGCGCGGCGGGCGTCGACGGCGTCTACGGCAATGGCGTGCTCGACATCACCCGCGCCTTCCAGCCGGTCGGCACGATGCGCGCCGCGGGCAGCGATGCGACCATATCCGCGATCACCAACGCGACGCTGTCGGCGCCGATGGGCGATGCGCGCAGCAGCGGCCTCGGCGCCGTCATCCTCGATGGCTATGACCGCGCCTTCGCGATCGATCTCGCCACCACCATCGCCCGCGCCCGGCCGACGCCGATGCTGGCCGGCGCACTGCGCATGGGCGCGCGGCAGGTCGGCATGGCGACCGGCGACACCAGCGTCTCGGTCACTCTTGCCCCGCGAGACGGCCGGCTCGACACCGAACCGACCCGGCTCAGCATGGCGCAGGGCCAGGCCGCGCGGGCGATCGCCGGCATGGTGACCCAGCGGCTGGGCAGCAGCCTGTCCTTCGGCCTCGGCTTCGCGCAGGGCTCCGGCGCGCTCACGGCGCAGCTCGCCGGCCGCCGCGATCCCGCCTTCCTGATCGCCGATCCACGCGGCAACGGCTTCGTCTCCTCGGCCCGCGGCGCGGGCGCGATCCGGCAACAGTTCGGCGCGACGGGCGTAACGATGGCGGTCGAGGACGGCGCGATCCTGCACCGGATCGGCGACCCGCTCCGCCGCGACGCACGCTTCACCCGCATGGCGATGACGCTCGACCGCCGCATCGGCGCGCTCGGCCTGTGGCTGTCGGGCGAACGGCTGGCGGAGCAGGACACGGTGCTCGGCGCCAGCTTCGGCAGCGGCCTCGGCGCGGCGCGCGCGACCAGCTGGTTCGCGGTCGGCGAGGCGCGGCTCGATGCCGGCGATGGCTGGTCGCTCGGCGGCAGCTGGCGGCGCGGCTGGACGACGGCGCAGGTTCGCGCCGGCCTGAACGGCACCGGGCTGATCCGCACCAGCGCCTTCGCCGTCGATCTCGGCAAGGACGGGATCTTCGGCGGCGACGGTTTCGGTCTGCGCCTCGCCCAGCCGCTGCGCGTCGCCGCCGGCGGCCTCGACCTCGCCCTGCCGACGCTGTGGGACTATGATCGCCGCGCCGTCGCGCAGTGGACGACCCAGCGCCTCAACCTCGCACCCGACGGCCGCGAGCTGGATGTCGAGGCCCGCTATGCCCGCCCGCTCTGGCTGGGCACGGTCCAGACCAATCTCTACTGGCGGCGCGATCCCGGCAACGTCCAGGCGCTGCCGGACGATTACGGCATGGCCTTGAGGTGGTCGCTGGGCTTTTGAGGGCTCGGTTTCGATGCAACTTCTCCCCTCCCCTTCAGGGGAGGGCCGGGGGTGGGGCGCTTCCACAAGCGAGGCGTTGACGGACACGCCCCACCCCAACCCCTCCCCTGAAGGGGAGGGGCTCGACCGCCGACACCACCCCCAAGTTTTCCTTCACTGGCGCGTCCCCGGTCCCGCCCCCATCTCCGTTGGCATGACCCGTCTTTCCTTTCTCGATCTCGTCCCCGTGGTGGAGGGCGGCAGCGTCGCCCAGGCGCTGGCCCGCGCCGCGGACCTCGCCGCCCATGCGGAGCGGGTGGGCTTCTCCCGCTACTGGGTGGCCGAGCATCACGGCATGACCGGCATTGCCTCCGCCGCGACCGCGGTGGTGATCGCGCATGTCGCCGCCGCGACGCGCACGATCCGCGTCGGTGCGGGTGGCATCATGCTGCCCAACCACGCCCCGCTGGTGATCGCCGAGCAGTTCGGCACGCTCGACGCCCTGTATCCGGGCCGCGTCGACCTGGGCCTCGGCCGGGCGCCGGGCAGCGACCAGCGCGTCGCCCGCGCGCTGCGCCGCCTGCTCGACACCGATCCCAACGCCTTCCCGCAGGACGTGATGGAGCTGCAGTCCTATTTTGCGGGAGAGGCCGCCGGCGGCATCGTAGCGACGCCCGGCGCGGGCGCGAAGCCGGAGCTGTGGATCCTCGGCTCCAGCCTCTACGGCGCGCAGGTCGCTGCCGCGCTCGGTCTGCCCTATGCCTTCGCCTCGCATTTCGCGCCCGACGCGCTCGACCAGGCGCTCGACGTCTATCGTAGCCATTTCCGCCCATCGGCGGTGCTCGACAAGCCCTATGCCATGGCCGGCTTCAACGTCTTCGCCGCGGACACCGATGCGGAGGCGGAACTGCTCGCCTCCTCCCAGCAACAGTCGTTCGTCGCGCTGCGCACCGGCAATCCGCGCCAGCTCCCCCCGCCCGTGCCGGGCTACCGCGCCTCGCTCGGACCGCAGGGTGCCGCGATCCTCGACCATGTCCTGTCCTGCTCGGCGATCGGCAGCCCCGACACGGTGGCGCGCGGCATCGACGCCTTCGTCCGTCGCACGGGCGTCGACGAGGTCATGGTCACGAGCGCGATCTACGATCAGGAGGCGCGCAAGCGCAGCCTGACGCTGACGATGGAGGCGGTGCGCGCGCCGGTCGCCGCCTAGTCCACTCCCGTCATCCCGGCGTAGGCCGGGATCTGTCTCGATCGTGAGTAATTCATTCGCGAGAGGCCCCAGCCTGCGCTGGGGCGACGAACCGCGAGTGAACGGTCATCCCGACGCAGCCCCCAATGCTTCGCGATCGCAGGCCGGGCGCTTCTCCGCGGCTCTATCCCGCGACCGGCAGCCTCAGCCGCACCAGCAGCCCGCCGAGATCCTCGCTCTCCTCGAGCGACACCGTACCCTCGTAGATCTCCGCCACGTCGCGCACGATGGCGAGGCCCAGCCCGGTACCAGGCTTGCCGGTGTCGAGCCGCACCCCGCGGTCGAAGATCCGCACCCGATCGGCTTCCGGAATCCCGGTGCCGTCGTCCTCCACCATGATCTCGACGAAGCCGGCCTGCGACGAGACGGTGACGAAGACGCTGCCCCCGCCATATTTCGCCGCATTCTCGATCAGGTTGCCGAGCATCTCGTCGAGATCCTGCCGCTCGACATGGACCGACAGATCCTTGGGGCCGGTCACGTCGATGCGGACATGGCGATAGAGGCGGCCGACCGCACGCTCGACCGACTCGAGGCTCGGCCACACCTCCGCCCGGCTGTGCGCCGATCCGCGCCGCCCGACCGCCCGCGCGCGGGCGAGATGATGGTCGACCTGGCGCCGCATCGTCCGCGCCTCGCGGATCACCGTGTCGGCCAGATCGTCGGCCTGCGCGGTCGCCGCGTTCATGATCACGGTCAGCGGCGTCTTCAGCGCATGGGCGAGGTTGCCGGCGTGCCGTCGCGCCTCCTCCGCCTGCTTCTCGTTATGCTCGACCAGCGCGTTGAGCTCGTCCACCATCGGCCGCACCTCGTCGGGCATCGCGGTCGAGACGCGCGTCGACTGGCCCGCCCGCATCCGCGCGATCTCCGCCCGCACCCGGCGCAGCGGCCACAGGCCGTAGAAGGTCTGGAGCGCGGCCAGCGCGATCAGGCCGAGCGCGAGCAGCGCGAAGGAGCGGACGAGCGTCCGCCGCAGCACCGCGATCTGCCCGTCCAGCCCGTCGCGGCTCTGCGCGACCTGGAAGCGCCAGCGCACCGGCGATCCGGGCAGCCGCACGTCGCGCTCGACGATGCGCAGCTTCTCGCCGGGAAACTGGTTGCTGTCATAGGCATGGACCGCGCGGTCGGAATGGGCGGTGCCATAGGCGAGCCGCCGGTCCCAGAGCGAGCGCGACGGGAACGGCTCGCGGCCGGGCGCCGAGACCTGCCAGTAGAGGCCGGAATTGGGCTCGAGGAACTGCTGGTCGGCCGCCTCTCGGGTAAAGATCACCTCGCCCTCCGGCGCGATCTCGGCCGACAGGATCAGTGCCTTCATGACATATTCGAGCTGGTCGTCGAAGTTGCGCGTCACCGCGTCCTTCAGCACCTTGTCGAGCGCGAAGCCGCCGCCGAGGAGCAGCACCCCGATCCAGCCCGCCGCGATCAGGATCATGCGACGCGACAGCGATCCCGTCGAATGGCCCGACAGCCGATAGGCGCGTGTCTCCGTCACCACCCGGCCCAGCGCCCAGGCCAGCATCAGCCCGCCCGCCAGCATCAGGAACGAACCGGCCAGCCACACGCCCTGCATCGCCTGCACCCCGCCAAAGGCGAGCAGGGCCATACCCGCCAGCGCCACGAGGGCGCCGAAGCCGCGGCGGGTGACGGTCATCGCTGTGTCGGCCGCAGCCGCCCGTTCACGCCGCCGGATCCTCCAGGCTATAGCCCAGGCCGCGGATGGTGGTGATCACGTCCTGCCCCAGCTTCTTGCGGATGCGCGTCACGAACACCTCGATCGTGTTCGAATCCCGGTCGAAATCCTGGTCGTAGATATGTTCGATCAGCTCGGTGCGGCTCACCACCTTGCCCTTGTGGTGCAGAAGATAGCTGAGCAGCTTGTATTCCTGCGCGGTCAGCTTCACCGGCTCGCCCGCCTTGGTGACCTTGCCCGAGCGCGTGTCGAGCCGCACGTCCCCGGCGGTCAGCTCCGACGAGGCATTGCCGGAGGCGCGGCGGATCAGCGCGCGCAGCCGGGCGATCAGCTCCTCGGTCTGGAAGGGCTTGGCGACATAGTCGTCCGCGCCCGCGTCGAGCCCCGCCACCTTGTCCGACCAGCTGTCGCGCGCGGTCAGCACCAGCACGGGCGTGGTGCGGCCTTCCTTGCGCCAGCGGTCGAGCACGGTCAGCCCGTCCACCTCGGGCAGGCCCAGGTCGAGCACGATCGCGTCATAGCTTTCGGTGGAGCCGAGATAATGCCCCTCCTCGCCATCGGTGGCGAGATCGATGGCATAGCCCGCCCCCTCCAGCGTGTTGCGCAGCTGCTGGCCCAGATTGGGTTCGTCCTCGACGATCAGTACGCGCATGGTCTCTCCTCAAACCAACGAAAAACGGCCGGCATCCGCTACCACGGAGCCGGCCGGTACGGAAACGCCGCTGTCCCGCGGCTTAACGGATCAGGCGAAGGCCGCCGCGCGGCGACGGCGCATCGCTCCGCCGACCAGGCCGAAGCCCAGGATCAGGAGCGCCCAGGTCGCCGGCTCCGGCACGGCCGTCACCGTCACGTCGCCCGCGGTCGCGATCAGGTCGCCGACCGAGATGAAGTAGCCGACGTCCGCCAGCGACAGCACCAGCGGCGCGTTGCTGTTGGTCAGGCCGAGCGCGACTTCCAGCAGGGCGGCGCTGTCATCGAAAGTGACCAGCTGGTTGAGCGCCAGATCTCCGCCGACGGTGCCCAGCGATCCGTCCAGCGTGTAGGTCAGGACGCCGCCGACCGACACGGTGCCGGTTCCGCCGGTGATCCCGTACACCCGAAAGGCCTGACCGGTGTCGGCATCGACACCATCCACGCCGTCGTCGGTGAAGAACACGCCCGACCCTTCGAGCGTCTGGTTCGATCCCGTCGTGCCCGAGAAGGAGAAGCTGAAACTGGTCGCCGCCGACGCGACCTGAGCGGTCATCGCCATCGCCAGTGCCATCACGGCCGTTACGAGCTTGTTCATGTCATCCCCTTTTTACCCGTTCGCGCAGATGGTTAGCCGAAATCGTTACGCGAACAGCTTAATCGTGGATTAACAGGATTCGATCCCGCAGGAAACGCAAAAGCGCGAAAAATCCTTGTCCCGGAATGACTCAAAACCGGACGGCAACGACTCGGCACAGGAGCCGCAGCGTCGCTAGTTCCGCCGACATGGGAGAGATCGTCGCCCCAGCGCTGCCTGGGACATCGGGCGGTTCCAGCCCTGCGCCGTCATTGATAATTCCCGGCCCTCGCTGGGTTGACGACCGTTTCAGCTCAATATCAAGGGCCTTGCGCCAACGAGAGTCGCCGCAGCGGCGCAGGATCGTCGCGGCGCGTGGCGAGACCACGAACGGCGACGATCCCTACCGCCCCGTGCGCCCTACGATCTGGCCCGACCGGCCATCGACATCCACCCAGATGACATTGCCGTTGCGCAGGAATTTCAGGGTATAGATCCCGGTTTCCCCGTCGAAGTCCGATCCGAGATATTCGGCGCCGCCCATGTTCGGCACGATCCGCCGCTCGATGTCGCGCAGGCTCATCAGCTTGCCTTGGCGCCGACCGTCGAACGCCTGCATCTGGTCGTTGCGCCGCTGCGCCACGGCCTCGGCGGGACCCATCGCAGGGGCGGCGGCGGCAAGCAGCGCGAGGAGGGCGGGGCTCTTCATGGACAGACGCCGTAGCTAATGGGCTTTGAACCGGTTGTGAATGACGGCCGGGCCGCCTAGTTCCCGCCCTGTCATGGCCGCACCCATTTTATCCTATGAAGACCTCGGCCTCATCCAGGGCTCGGGCTGGCTGTTCCGCCACCTCGACATCCAGGTCGGGGCTCGCGACCGGCTGGCGCTGATCGGGCGCAACGGCGCGGGCAAGTCGACGCTGCTGCGGCTGCTCGCCGGCGCGGTCGAGCCCGACGAGGGGCGTCGCACCGTGGTGCCCGGCACCCGCGTGGTGATGCTGGAACAGGATCCGGACGTCTCGCGCTTCGCGACGCTGCTCGACTATGTCCTGTCCGGCAACGATGCCCCGGCCGCGCACGAGGCCGCGGCGATCGCCGACCAGCTCGGCATCGACCTGGCGCGCGAGGCGCAGTCGGCATCGGGCGGCGAGCGGCGGCGCGCCGCGATCGTCCGCGCGCTGGCGCTGGAGCCCGACGTGCTGCTGCTCGACGAGCCGACCAACCATCTTGACATCGCCGCGATCGACTGGCTGGAGCAGTGGCTGGGGCGCTATACGGGCGCGTTCGTGGTCATCAGCCACGACCGCACCTTCCTCACCCGTCTCACCCGACAGACCCTGTGGCTGGACCGCGGCACGGTGCGCCGCGCGGAGATCGGCTTCGGCGGCTTCGAGGCGTGGACCGAACAGGTCTATGCCGAGGAGGCGCGCAACGCCGAGCGGCTCGACGCCAAGCTGAAGATCGAGGAACACTGGCTCCAGCGCGGGGTCACCGGCCGCCGCCGCCGCAACCAGGGCCGGCTCGCCAAGCTCAAGGAGATGCGGGCCGAGCGCGCCGCGATGGAGGGGCCGCAGGGCACCGCCGCGCTGGCCATGGGGCATGAGGACGGCCGATCCAAGGTGGTGATCGACGCCGAGCATGTCAGCAAGGCCTATGGCGACCGCACGATCATCCGCGACCTCAGCCTGCGCGTCACGCGCGGCGACCGGATCGGCATCGTCGGCGCGAACGGCGCGGGCAAGACGACGCTGCTGCGGCTGCTCACCGGCGAGATCGCGCCCGATTCGGGCAGCATCCGGATCGCGAAGACGCTGGACGGCATCGTCATCGACCAGCAGCGCCGGTTGATGGCGCCCGACAAGCGGGTGCGCGACGTGCTGGCCGATGGTGGCGACTGGATCGAGGTGCTGGGCGTGCGCAAGCACATCCACGGCTATCTCAAGGAGTTCCTGTTCGATCCCGCCCTGGCGGAGGCGAAGGTCGGCACGCTGTCGGGCGGCGAGCGCTCGCGCCTGCTGCTCGCGCGCGAGTTCGCGCGGCCCTCGAACCTGATCGTGCTGGACGAGCCGACCAACGACCTCGATCTCGAGACGCTCGACCTGCTTCAGGAAGTGATCGCCGACTATAGCGGCACCGTCCTGATCGTCAGCCACGACCGCGACTTTCTCGACCGGACGGTGACGGTGACGCTGGGCCTCGACGGGTCGGGCACGATCGACGTCGTGGCCGGCGGCTATGAGGACTGGGAGCGCAAGCGCCGGCCGCGGTTCGAGGCGAAGAAGACCGCCAAGGCCCCCGCCACCCCCGCCCCGCCCCCCTCGCCGGCGCGCAAGCTCTCCTACAAGGACCAGCGCGACTACGACCTGCTCCCGAAGCGGATCGAGGAGATCGAGGCGGCGATCGCCCGCGACGAGGCGAAGCTCGCCGATCCCGACCTCTACACCCGCGATCCCGCGACCTTCGACAGGCTGATGAAGACGATCGAGGCGGCCCGGGCGGAGAAGGACGCAGCGGAGATGCGCTGGCTCGAACTCGCGGAACAGGTCGAGGCGTTGGGCTAGGCGGCACGTTTCCGGTCGCCTAGCCGCCCCTGAAGCCGGATGACGTGATCTTGATCCACCTCTGACCGTTCGCCCTGAGCGCGGTCGCAGGGCCTGAGACTCACCCCTGCTTCGGTTTCGCTCGGCACGAACGGGTCAATGTGAGGTCATCCAGCTCTAGACCGCCATTCCCGCCCGCCCGGCAACCTCCGTCACATATTGCCACGCCACCCGGCCCGACCGGCTGCCGCGCTGGGTCGCCCAGCGCACCGCCTCGTCGGGATCGAACGGCAGGCCGAGCGGCGACAGATAGCCGCGAACGATCGCCAGATACCCCTCCTGATCGAGCGCGTGGAAGCCGAGGCTCAACCCGAACCGGTCCGCCAGCGCCAGATGGTCGTCGACCGAGTCGCGCGGATTGATCGCGCTGTCCTGCTCGGCGATGTCGCGCGGCTGGAGGTGGCGACGATTGGCCGTGACCAGCAGGCGCACGTTCGCGGGCCGCGGCTCCGCCCCGCCTTCCAGCACCGACCGGAGCGCCCGTGCCTCGGCCGGGGCATCGACCCCCAGATCGTCGAGGAAGACGGCAAAGCCACGCCGCACCGGCGCCAGCGCGGTGAACAGCGCCGGCAGTTCGGCGAGCGCCGCCACCTCGACCAGCGCGAGGTCACCGCCCGTCGCCTGCACCGCCGCGACCGCGCTCTTCACCAGCGCCGACTTGCCCGTGCCCCGCGCGCCCCACAGCAGCACGTCGTGCGCGGCGTGGCCCTTGGCGAGGCGCGCCAGATTGTCGGTCAGCGCCGCCTTCTGCCGGTCGATCCCGACCAGCCGGTCGAGCGGCTGGGCGACGAAGCCGCGCGCCGCCGCCAGCGTCCCCGCGCTCCAGCGATAGGCGGGATGCGCCGACGGATCGGCGGCCGGGGCGGGCGGCGGCGACAGGCGTTCGAGCGCGGCGGCGATACGGTCGAGCGGGTCCATCGCCGCTCCATGAGCAAGCGCCGCGGACGGCGCAAGCGAGGACGCGGGTGAGGCGAAGCGGCTTGGTTCCCCCTCACCCCTGCATGTCATAGGCCTTGAGCAGGTCGTACAGCGTCGGCCGGCTGATCCCCAGCAGCCGCGCCGCGCCGGAGATGTTACCCTCCGCCTGGGCCAGTGCGCGGCCGATCTCCCGCCGGTCGGCCGCCTCGCGCGCCGCGCGAAGGTTGAGCGGCCCCGCCGCCTCGGCGCCGGCGGGCAGGTCGAGATCGGCTGCGGTTACCAGCCGCCCCTCCGCCATGATGACGGCGCGCTTCACCCGGTTCTCCAACTCGCGGACGTTGCCCGGCCAGCGCCAGCTGTCGATCGCCGCGCGGGCATCCGCCGACAGGCCGGTCACCGCCGGGTTGAGGCTGCGGGCATATTCGCTCACGAAATGCCTGGCGAGCAGCGCCGCATCCCCTGTCCGCGCCGCCAGCGCCGGGATGCGCACCACGATCTCGGCAAGCCGGTAATAGAGGTCCTCGCGGAACCGCCCCTCGGCGACCATCGCATCGACATCCTGATGCGTCGCGCAGACGATCCGGGTGTCCACCGGGATGGGGCGCCGCCCGCCGATCCGCTCGATCACCCGCTCCTGCAGGAAGCGCAGCAGCTTGACCTGAAGGGGCAGCGGCACATCCCCGATCTCGTCGAGGAACAGCGTACCGCCCGCGGCCTGCTCGATCTTCCCCTCGGTCGTCTTGACCGCGCCGGTAAAGGCGCCCTTCTCATAGCCGAACAGCTCGGCCTCGAGCAGCGTCTCGGGAATGGCGGCGCAGTTGATCGCGACGAACGACCCGCTTGCGCGCGGGGAAGCGCGGTGCAGCCCGCGCGCCAGCAGCTCCTTGCCCGTGCCGCTCGCGCCGAGCAGCATCACCGACACGTCGGCAGGCGCCACCCGCTCCAGCGTCCGGGCGACCTGCGCCATTTCGGGCGAAGCATAGACGAGGCCGCCGAACCCGCCCGGCCCGCTCCGCGCCGCGAGCCGCCGGTTCTCCGCCTCCAGCGCATGGACGTGAAAGGCGCGCGCGACGATCAGGCCCAGCGCATCGATGTCGATCGGCTTGGCATAGAAGTCCCAGGCCCCGTCCCCGATCGCCGCCAGCGCGCTGTCGCGGGCGCCATGGCCCGATGCGACGATCACCTTGGTGGCCGGCGCCATCTCCAGCACCGCGCGCAGCGTCGCGAAACCCTCTGCCGTGCCGTCCGGATCGGGCGGCAGCCCGAGATCGAGCGTGACCACCGCCGGTTCGTGCAGCCGCATCGCGTCGATCGCCGCGGCACGGTCCCCCGCCACGACGACGTCATAGGCGTCGTAGGCCCAGCGGAGCTGGCGGGCGAGCCCCTCGTCGTCCTCGACCACGAGCAGGACGGGGCGGGTCATGCGGCATTCTCCAGTGAACCTGTATCGGCGGGCGCGGCGGGCAGCAGGATGGTGAAGCAGCTCCCCGCGCCTTCGCGGCTGTCGACCTCCAGCGTGCCGCCCATCGCCTGCACCAGCTGGCGCGCCTCATAGGCACCGATTCCGAAGCCGGCGGGTTTGGACGAGGCGAAGGGGCGGAACAGCTGGTCGCGCACGAACGCCGCCGACATGCCGCAGCCCGTGTCGCGCACCGCGATGCGGGGCCGCCCGTCGTCGCCGCCGCCGACCAGCAGCGTCACCGGCGCGCCGGGCGCGCTCGCCTCCGCGGCGTTCTGGAGCAGGTGCCCGAGCGCCTGTTCGAGCCGCTGCGGCTGGGCAAGCGCGAAGGCCCTACCCTGGTCGATGATCTCGACTGGATGCTGCGCGCGGCGGACCGTAGCCAGCCGCAAGGCGAGTTCCGCCAGATCCACCGGGCGCGCCGTCTCCGGCCGGGCACCGTCATGCTGACCCAGCCGGGCGAGGAGCGTCGTCATCCGCCCCGCCGAATCGCGCAGCGTCGCGACCATGTCGGCACGGAATGCGGGATTGTCGGCATGCCGCTCCGCGTTGCGGGCGACGAGCGTCAGCTGGCTCGCGACATTCTTGATGTCGTGGATCAGGAAGGCGAAGCGGCGGTTGAACTCGTCGAAGCGGCGGGCCTCCGCCAGGGCCGCGTGGGCGCGATCCTCGGCCAGATAGCTCGCCGCCTGCCGCCCGGCGATCCGCAGCAGATCGAAATCCTCCCAGTCGAGCGCGCGGTCGACCGGCGGGCGCGACAGGATGATCGCGCCGGTCAGTCGCTCGCCGTGCGGCAGCGGCACCACGGCCCAGGCATCGGGATCGCCCGCCAGCCAGTGCGGCACCACCTGCCACTCGGGCGCCCCGGCATCGCCGCGCAGTTCGTCGAGCGACAGGATGCGCCCGGTCTGCGCCAGATGCCGGGCGAAGGCGGCCTCGGCGCCCCGCTCCTTCGGCTCGCCCGGCCAGCGCCACGCGGCGGCCTCGGCCAGCCCCTCGCCCGCGCAGGTGAGAAGCAGGCCGGCGGGCGAATCGGTGATATCCGCCAGCGCCTTGACGATGCGCGTGCCGAGCGGATCGGCCCCCTCGCCCGGCACGCCCAGCGTCGCCGTGAAGCGTTGCCACTCGCTGCGATAGTCGTAGCGGTGGCCGAACAGATGCTTGGCGACCTTGACCCGCATCCAGGCCCGAAGCCATGGCGTGGAGACGAAGGCGAGCAGCGCCGCGGTGGCGCCGAACACCACCGCGGTCTGCGCCGCGCGGGCATGGACGCCTGCCAGGACCGCCGCGCCGCTCGCCAGCAGCACGATGAAGCCGGCATAGGCGATGACGGCGCTGAGCACGATCAGCCGCATGGCGAGCGGACGCGACAGGGCCGGCCCGCTCACGCCCCGATCGGCGCCCGCCGCCGCCAGCAGCAGCGCGACGGCGACCATCACCGGCCCGCGCAGCGCGATCACCTCGCCCAGCATCGCGGGCTGCAGCACGGTGGCGGCGGCGGCGATCAGGTCGCCGCCCCAGATCAGGGCGAGGCCGAGCGTCAAAAGCCGCAGCGCTCCGGTGTCGCGGCCCCGCTGTCCGGCGACATGGCTGAGCAGCAGGCACGCTCCGGCAGCGCCCACCGCCGCCAGCAGCGCCCGCGTCACCGCCAGAGCGCGGCCGGGCTCGCTCCCGCCGAGCACCGCCAGCACCATGTCGCCGAGCAGGACCAGCGCCGCGAGCAGCGCGAGCGCCGTCATCGACCGCCCCGCCCCGCCGCGGGCCCTGGCGAGCAGCACGATGACGTGCAGCCATGCGAGGCTGCGCGCCGCCCTGGCGATCTGCGTGCTGACATCGTCGGGCTCGATCCCGGCGACCGCCAGGGCCCAGAGCGCCGTCAGCGCCAGCGCCGTGGCGAGCGCGGCGTGCGGCACCGCCGACACGCGTCGCAGCGGCGCGGCATCCTGCCGCCACGATGCCAGCGCCAGCGCGCCGAACAACAGCGCGGCAAGGGCATGGCCCCAAAGAATGATCGTGGCCGTCATGGTGATCCGCCGCGCGCCGCCACTGTAAAATCGTCCGACAGTGCGAATAGAAGCCAAAGTGCTGACAAATCTTGAACACGAATGCCGCGATGATCGTTACGGGGTTAACCTGTGTCGCGTTAAGGGGGCGGCCAGGCTTCAGGAGGATCCATGCGCGTCAACACCATCGTTCCCGTCATCCTGTCCGGCGGGTCGGGCACCCGGCTGTGGCCGATGTCCCGGCCGGAGCGGCCCAAGCAGTTCCTGCCGCTGACGGCGGACGAAACGATGCTGCAGCTGACCGCGCGCCGGGCGGCGGGCGAACGCTTCGCCGCGCCGATCGTCGTCGCCAATGCCGCCCATGCCGGCGAGGTCGAGGAGCAGCTCGGCGGGATCGGCGTCACCGCCCAGGCGCTGGTGCTGGAGCCGGCCGGCCGGAACACCGCGCCCGCCATCGCGCTGGCCGCGCTGGTCGCCGAGGATCCCGAGGCGGCGCTGCTGGTGATGCCGTCGGACCATGTCATCGCCGATGTCGACGCCTTCCACGCGGCTATCGGCCGCGCGCTGCCGCTGGTCAACGACGGCTGGCTCGTGACCTTCGGCATCGAGCCGGATGCGCCCGAGACGGGCTATGGCTGGATCCAGACCGGCGAGGAGATCGCGCCCGGCGTTCATCGCGTCGCCCGGTTCGTCGAGAAGCCGAAGCTCGACCGGGCGCAGGCGATGCTGGCGCAGGGCGGCCATGCCTGGAACGGCGGCATCTTCCTGTTCCGCGCCGACATGTATCTCGGCGCGCTCGCCGCGCATGCGCCCGAGATGCTGACCGCCGTCAGGACCTCGATCGAGCAGGGCCGCCGCGACGGCGCACGCATCCATCCCGATGCCGCCGCCTTCGCGACGTCGCCGTCCGACTCGATCGACTATGCGGTGATGGAAAAGGCCGATCGCGTCGCGGTCGTGCCGGTCGCGATGGGGTGGAGCGACGTCGGCAGCTGGGACGCGCTGCACGCGATCAGCCAGACCGACCCGCACGGCAACGTCCATGGCGGCGAGGTGATCGCGGTCGACACCCAGAACTGCCTCGTCCGCTCGGACGGCGTCCGCATCGCGATGGTCGGCGTCAGCGACCTCGTCGTCGTGGCGAGTGGCAACGACATCCTCGTCCTGCCGCGGGGCCGCAGCCAGGAGGTCAGAAAGCTGATCGACGCGATGAAGAAGTAAGGCTCTTCCGTCATTCCGACCCCGGCGCAGGCCGGGGTCGGAATGAGGGTGACAACTCAGAGCCGGATGACATCGTATAGACCCGTTCGTGCTGAGCGAAGTCAAAGCGCAGGTGAGTCTCACGCCCTTCGACTACGCTCAGGGCGAACGGTGTGAGGGGCGGGTGAACCGCAAATCATCGTGCTCCAGCCTTAGGCCCCTCTCAAACCCGCAGCATCATCGCGACCAGCGCCACCAGCGCGATCGCGATCTGGGGCGGGCGGAGCCTGGCGAAATGCGCCGGCGCATCCCCATGCCGCGCCGCGCGGGTATCGAGCAGCACCACCGCGGCGAAGCCGATGAACAACAGGATCAGCCGTGCGGTCGCATCCGGCACGATCAGCGCCAGCCCGGCGATGACGAAATAGACCAGCATCGTCGCGATCTCGGCGAAGGTCGACGCGGCGTTGCTGCCGAAGCCGAACCCCCGCCGGACCCCGGCGAGAAAGGCGAGGATCAGCGCGCCCCAGACGATTCCGAGCTGCAGCGCCAGCGCCGCCCAGTGCGGCGGCAGGGCCCACAGGCCGATCGCCGCGGCGACGAAGGGGAGCATGGGGCCATAGCCGAAGATCAGGCTGTCGGCGGGTATGCGGCTGTCGGCGGCGCGATCCATCCCCGCCCGAACGGCGAACGCCCGCCAAGGTTGCGCTCAGTCGCGCGCGAAGATCTCGGCATGGGGGATGGTCAGCGAGAGGGCGGGCAGTTCGACGTCGGCCGCAGCGAACAGCGTGTCGACCCATGTGCCGCCTCGCCGCTGGCTGGTCGCGACCGTCTCCGCCTCCGGGTCGACGAACACGATCGTATCGACCGACGCGATGGCGCGATACTCGTCCTTCTTCACCCGCAGATCGAGTTCGCGCGTGGACGGCGACAGGACCTCGAAGATGACGCGCGGCGCGGCCAGCTCGGTATCGGCCCCCGACCCGCCCGCGCTGCCACATTCGATGGTGACGTCGGGATAGCGGACCGACAGGCCATGCGGCCGGACCGCCATGTCCGAGCCATAGGGCCGGCAACCGGAGCCCCTGAGCCTTGGTCCTAAAGCGATGATGATATTCGCCTGCACCCGCGCATGATCGCGCGAGCCGCCCGCCATCATGCGGATATAGCCGTTATCGAGCTCCGCCTTCAGATCGGGACCGAAGTCGATCTGGAGGAACTCGTCCGCAGTCAGCAGCCGCGGGGTGGTCAGGCTCAGGATGCTGGCCATAGGTGATGGACTATAGTCGAATGCCACCGACACGAGAAGGGCCGGCGGATCGCTCCGCCGGCCCTTCCATATCGAGCGAACGGTTCGGCTTTGCGCCGACCCGCCGGCCGTTCCGAGTTCGGAGCGGGAGCAGCTCTCGCTGCCCCCGCCTGAAATCAGAAGTCCATGCCGCCCATGCCGCCCATGCCGCCACCGCCGGGCATGGCCGGAGCCTTGTCCTCGGGCAGCTCGGCCACGGTCGCCTCGGTGGTGATGAGGAGACCCGCCACCGACGCGGCGTTCTGGAGCGCGGTGCGCACGACCTTGGTCGGGTCGATCACGCCGGCCGACACCAGGTTCTCGTAGGTGTCGGTCGCGGCGTTGAAGCCGAACGACGTGTCGCCCTGGTCGAGCAGCTTGCCGGAGACGACGGCGCCGTCCTGACCGGCGTTCTGCGCGATCTGGCGCACGAGCGCGGTCAGCGACTTGCGGACGATGTCGATGCCGCGGGTCTGGTCGTCGTTCGCACCGGTCACGCCCTCGAGCGCCTTGGTGCCGTACAGCAGCGCGGTGCCGCCGCCCGGAACGATGCCTTCCTCGACCGCGGCGCGGGTCGCGTGCAGCGCGTCGTCGACGCGATCCTTGCGCTCCTTCACCTCGACCTCGGTCGAACCGCCGACCTTGATCACCGCCACGCCGCCGGCGAGCTTCGCAAGGCGCTCCTGGAGCTTCTCGCGGTCATAGTCGCTGGTGGTGTTCTCGATCTGCGCACGGATCGCCTCGGTGCGGGCCTTGATCGCATCGGCAGCACCGGCGCCATCGACGATGGTGGTGTTGTCCTTGTCGATCGTGACGCGCTTGGCGGTGCCGAGCATGCCGACGGTGACGCTCTCGAGCTTGATGCCGAGATCCTCGCTGATCAGCTCGCCGGCGGTGAGGATCGCGATGTCCTCCAGCATCGCCTTGCGGCGATCGCCGAAGCCCGGCGCCTTGACGGCCGCGACCTTCAGGCCGCCGCGCAGCTTGTTCACCACGAGCGTGGCCAGCGCCTCGCCCTCGATGTCCTCGGCGATGATCAGCAGCGGACGGCCCGACTGGACGACCGCTTCCAGGATCGGGAGCATCGCCTGCAGGTTCGACAGCTTCTTCTCGTGGATCAGGATGTACGGATCGTTGAGCTCGACCGTCATCTTCTCCGGGTTGGTGATGAAGTAGGGCGACAGATAGCCGCGGTCGAACTGCATGCCCTCGACGACGTCCAGCTCGAACTCGAGGCCCTTGGCCTCCTCGACGGTGATGACGCCTTCCTTGCCGACCTTCTCCATCGCCTCGGCGATCTTCTCGCCGACCTCACGGTCGCCGTTCGCGGAGATGATGCCGACCTGCGCGACTTCCTGCGAGCCCGACACGGGCTTGGAGCGCGCCTGCACGTCCTGGACCACCTTGGCGACGGCGAGATCGATGCCGCGCTTCAGGTCCATCGGATTCATGCCGGCCGCGACCGACTTCATGCCCTCGCGCACGATCGCCTGGGCGAGCACGGTGGCGGTGGTGGTGCCGTCGCCGGCGACGTCGTTGGTCTTCGAGGCCACTTCGCGCACCATCTGCGCGCCCATGTTCTCGAACTTGTCCTTCAGCTCGATCTCCTTGGCGACGGTGACGCCGTCCTTGGTGATGCGGGGCGCGCCGAAGCTCTTGTCGATCACGACGTTGCGGCCCTTCGGCCCCAGCGTGACCTTGACCGCATCGGCGAGGATGTCGACGCCGCGCAGGATGCGCTCGCGCGCGTCGCGCGAAAACTTAACGTCCTTGGCTGCCATGGGACTGCCCTTTCAAATTATGTGAAAAGTCTCGAGAGTCTCGCCCCGGATGGGGCGCTGGCGAGAAGGTTAGCCGACGATCCCCAGGATGTCGGATTCCTTCATGATGAGGAGATCCTCGCCGTTCACCTTCACCTCGGTGCCCGACCACTTGCCGAACAGGATGCGATCGCCGGCCTTGACGTCGAGCGGGGTGATCGCACCGCTCTCGGCACGCGCGCCGGTGCCGGCAGCGACGACCTCGCCCTCCTGCGGCTTTTCCTTGGCGGTGTCGGGGATGATGATCCCGCCGGCCGTCTTCTCCTCCGCCTCGACGCGGCGGACGAGAACGCGGTCGTGCAACGGACGAAAGTTCATTGCTAAGCCCTCTTCAAGGTTTGTGACACTTATCTGGCACTCCCTGCCCGAGAGTGCCAACGCCGCCCATATGCGAAGCGGCGCCGGGCTCGTCAACGGGGTCGCAGGACTTATTTCGCCGCGCCACCGAGCGGCGACAGCACCTCGCGTGCGGACCAGCGCCACAGCAGCAGGACCGAGACGACGAACAGGCCCGCCGCCAGTCCCCACCATATCCCCGTCGCTCCCATGCCGACGCCGAAGCCGAGCGCCGCGGCGGTGGCGAAGCCGATCGCCCAATAGCCGAAGATCTGGATCATCATCGGCACTCGCGTATCCTGCACGCCGCGCAGCACGCCCGCCGCCACCGCCTGCGCCCCGTCGAAAAGCTGGAACAGCGCCGCCACGCCGAGCAGTTCGACGGCGAGCGCCGCCACCGCGCCATGGCTCGCCGGATCGACATAGATCCGCACCAGCAGCGAGGGGATCGCCCAGAACAGCGCCGCGGTCAGCACCATGATGCCGATCCCGGCCAGGATCGCGACCTTCCCCGCGCGCGCCACCCAGGCGGCGTCGCCCGCGCCATAGGCGAAGCCGACCCGGATCGTCCCCGCCTGCGCGATGCCGAACGGGATCTGGAAGGCGACGGCGGCGATGTTGAGCGCGACGGCATGGGCGTCGATCGCGGTGACCGAGATCATTCCCATCAATAGCCCCGCCCCGCCGAACAGCCCGCCCTCCGCGATCCAGCCGAGCGCGATCGGCGCGCCCAGCCGCGCGATCTCGACCATCCGCGACCCTTCCGGCCGCCACCAGCGGCCGAACAGGCGAAAGCGGCGCAGCCGGCGGTCGCGCAACAGGATCAGCGCATAGGCCGCGGTCGCGGTGACCGAGACGGTGACGCTCGCCAGCGCCGATCCGGTCAGGCCGAGCGCCGGGGCGCCGAAATGCCCGAAGACGAGCGCGTAATTGGCAAGGATGCCGACGATCAGGCTGATCGCCGTCACCATCAACGCCCAGCCCGGCCGCCCCAGCGCCGCGGCGGTCAGCCGCATCAGCGCGGACGCGACCGCCGGAATCACCGCCAGCGACAGGATGCGGCAGAAGGCACCGGCCTGCGCCGCCACCTCCGCCTGCTGGCCCGCGGCGCGCAGCAGCGGCGCGGCGAGGTTCATCACCAGCATCACCACCAGCCCGCCCGCCACAGCGAGCCACAGCGCCATGCGGAACGATCGCCGCACCTCCCGCACCGCGTGCACCCGCCGGCCGAGCGCGGCCGCGATCAGCGGCTCCGCGGCGCCGACCAGCCCGACCATGCCGAAGGCGAGGATGTGGAACAGGAAGACGCCCAGCGTCGCCGCCGCGAAGGGCACCGGCCCCAGCCGCGCGACGAACACGACGTCCACCGCGAACACCGCCATCTGCAACAGGTTCGCCGCCACCAGCGGCCCCGCGAGCCGCGCCAGCGCGGCAAGCTCCGCCGCCGCCGTGGCGGGCGGCCGGGCAAGGGTCGGCACGGCATGCGACATGACGGCGCGTGTAGCGGCGCCGGGGGCGGGAAGATAGGGTGCGGTCGCGAATGCAGCGTCAGGCGGGCGAGCGCGCCGTCGAGGGAGAACCGTCGTTCCCGCACCGGCGATACCTCTGCGAAAGTCACTGCGTCATGCCGGACATGTTCCGGCATCCACCGGCACAACCAGCGCCTAGGCCGATGATTTTGCCGGACCGTGGATCCCGGAACAGGTCCGGGATGACCGGAGGAACGGCTCGCGGCCTGGCGCAGATGCCCGGGCCAGCCTGCACCGCCGGCGACCGCTCTTCACCCGCTCCACCCGAATGTTCCATGTGGAACATTCCGTGAACACCGCGTCGGCGCGTATTGCCGCTGCAACACGCCGTTGCCAGCGCGCGGGGCTTGCTCTAGCGCTAGGGGTCATGACCGACACCGCCTTTGCCGATCGTCCCGTCCCCTCATTCTCCGATGGTCGGCCGCCGCGTTCGCGTAGCGGCTGGCGGATCGTACGGGCGGTGTGGAAGCTGCTGGTCGCGATCAAGGACGGGCTGGCGCTGGTGCTGCTGCTCCTCTTCTTCGGACTGCTCTTCGCCGCGCTCAACGCGCGGCCGGGGACGAAGACGATCGGCGAGGGCGCGTTGCTCCTCGATCTCGACGGCCCGATCGTCGAGCAGCCGGAAGAGCCCGCGGCCTTCGCGGCGCTCAGCGGCCAGCCGCGCGCGCAGCAATATCGGCTGCGCGACGTCGTGCGCGCGATCGATGCGGCCCGGACCGATGCGCGGGTGAAGGTGGTGGTGCTCGACCTCGACCGGTTCGGCGGCGGCTATCCCGCGGCGCTGGGCGAGGTGGCGGATGCGCTGGCGCGGGTGCGCCAGTCGGGCAAGCCGGTGCTCGCCTATGCCACCGCCTATACCGACGGCGCCTATCGCCTCGCCGCCGCGGCCAGCGAGATCTGGGTCGATCCGATGGGCGGCACGCTGTTCGGCGGGCCCGGCGGAACCCAGCTCTATTACAAGGGTCTGATCGACAAGCTCGGCGTCAACGCACACGTCTATCGCGTCGGCCGCTACAAGTCGTTCGTCGAGCCTTATACCCGTGCCGACCAGAGCCCCGATGCGCGCGCCGCATCGCAGGCGCTGTACGGCACGCTGCTGGCCCAGTGGAGCGAGGGCGTGAAGCGGCTGCGGCCCAAGGCGCAGGTCGCCGCCTTCCTCACCCAGCCGCAACAGGCGGTGCTGGCGACGCAGGGCGACGTGGCGCAGGCGAACCTGAATGCGGGACTGGTCGACAAGCTCGGCAGCCGCGGCGCCTTCGAACAGCGGGTCGCACAGATCGCGGGAAGCGAGTCGGGCAAGCCGATCGGCAGCTATCGCACCATCCGCTACGACCAGTGGGTCGCGGCCAATCCGCTGCCGACCGCAGGCGACGCGATCGGCGTGCTGACCGTGGCGGGCGATATCGTCGACGGCGAGGGCGGACCGGGCACCGCGGCGGGCGACACGATCGCCAAGGCGATGCTGAAGGGGCTGGCCGAGAAGAATCTGAAGGCGGTCGTCGTGCGCGTCGACTCGCCGGGCGGCTCGGCGCTGGCGTCGGAAAGGATCCGGCTGGCGGTGCTGGAGGCGAAGAAGCGCGGCCTGCCGGTCGTCGTCTCGATGGGCGGCCTCGCCGCCTCGGGCGGCTATTGGGTCTCGACCTCGGGCGACGCGATCTTCGCGGAGCCGGCGACGATCACTGGCTCGATCGGCATCTTCGGCATCCTGCCGACCTTCGAGAACACGCTCGCCAAGATCGGCGTCACCACCGACGGGGTGCGCACCACCCCGCTGACCGGCCAGCCGGACATCACCGGCGGCACCAACCCGGTCCTCGATTCGATCCTGCAGGCGGGCATCGAGCATGGCTATCGCCAGTTCATCGCCCGCGTCGCCGCCGCCCGGCGGATGACGCCGGCGCGGGTCGACGCGATCGGTCAGGGCCGGGTGTGGGACGGCGGCACCGCGCACCAGCTTGGACTGGTCGACAGTTTCGGCACCCTGTCCGATGCGATCGCCGATGCCGCACGCCGCGCGAAGCTCGATCCGGCCAAGGTCCACGCCGAATATCTCGAGAAGGAGCCGGGCTGGGCGGCCAAGCTCGCCGAGAGCCTGGCGAGCCGCGACGACGACAGCGCTGCGCCCTCGGGAGACGCCTTTGCGCGCATCGCGGCGGACCGTCGCGCGATCGTGGCGCGGGCCCTCGGCGACGTCGCGCGGCTGACCGCGGGGGGATCGGTGCAGGCGCGGTGCCTCGAATGCGGCGGCCTCGGCCCCAGCGCCAGCTCGGCCCAGGATGCGCGGCTGCTCGACCTGCTGCTCGCCCGGCTCGGCCTGTGATCGCGATCCGGGCGGCCACTCCGGACGATGCCGCGGCGCTCGCCGCCATCTATGCGCCGCACGTGCTGATCGGCACCGCCTCGTTCGAGGAGGAAGCCCCCGACGCACGCACGATGCGGTCGCGCATGGCGGCGCATGACGGCCTCTATCCGTGGATCGTCGCCACCCAGGGCGAAGCGGCGGGCGGCGTGCTCGCCTATGCCTATGCGACCCCCTTCCACCCGCGGCCGGCCTATCGCTGGTCGGTCGAGACCACCGTCTATGTCGCCGATGCGGCGCAGCGCCGGGGTGCGGGGCGACTGCTCTACGAGGCGCTGGTCGACACGCTGACCGCACAGGGCTTCACCCAGGCGCTGGCGCGGATCGCCCTGCCGAACGAAGGCTCGATCGCGCTCCACGAGGCGGTCGGCTTCCGCCGCGCCGGCGTGCAGCGCGAGGTGGGGTTCAAATTCGGTCGCTGGATCGATGTCGGCCTGTGGCAGCGCGAACTCGCCGAACCCGCCAGCCCGCCCGCCGAGCCGAAGCGGTTCGCGGATATCGGCGTCGTGCGGGTCTAGAAACCCGATCGCGACGCCCGGATCGGCGCCGTGGCGCGAGCCGGGAGGACGTTCGCCGAAACCGGCCGCCCCGACCGTCGGTGACGGGTCTCTGCGGCGCCGCGGTCAGTCGCCGGCAAAGTCATAGGCGCTCGCTCGCTGCTCGCGATCGTTGACCAGCAGCGCGCGCCCGGCCGGCGGGGCGGAGCGTTGCGGGCAATCGGCGCGAAGGCACGCGCGGCATCCCAGCCCGATCGGCGTCGCCGGCCCGCCCAGGTCCAGCCCCCGCGCCGCCGCCAGTCCGCCCGCCTGCTCCACCGGCAGCGCCAGCCCGATGGCGAAGCCGGCCGCTACGCCGAGCGCGGCGCCTGCCGGCGGAGCGACGGCGCGGGACAGGGTCAGCCAGCGCGTGCCGTCCTCCAGTTCCACCCGCTGGATCAGGGTCGTACCGGGCCGGTCGAAGGCGTGGTGGATCTGCCACAAGGGGCAGCGCCCCGCCGCGGCGACCATCGGTGCGCCGGTCGGGCCGGCGAAGCGGTACGAGGCTTGCCCGGCGCGATCGATCCGGATCAGGCAGACGGGCAGCCCCCGCGCGCCGACCCGTCCCAGCGTGGTGAGCCGATGCGCCACGTCTTCGAACCCGGTACCGAACCGCGCCGTCAGCAGGTCGAGGTCGTAGCCGCTCCCCTCGCACGCGCGCAGGAAGCGGGCATAGGGCATCAGCACGGCGCGGGCGAAATACTCCGCCAGATGCCGGCGCATCAGCCGCTCCGCCACCCGGTCGGCAAAGCCCGCACCCCGCGCCAGCGCCTCGATCTCGGTACGTGCCTCCAGCCGGGCAAGCTCCACCGCGACTGCAAGGCAGCGGGCGGGATGGTCGAGCGCCTCGCTCAGCTGCAACTGGCGGGCGTGAAGATCGAGCCGGCGCAGCGTCCCCGCGAGCACGTCGACCGGGAGGATGCGCAGCGACAGGCCGTGGCGCACCCGCAGACGCTCGATCATCGCGCCGTAGAGATCGGCGGCGGCGAGGCGCAGGTCGTCGGCCAGCGACTCGGCCAGCGCGTCGAGATCGCCGAAATGGTTGCGCCAGCGCTCTACCTCGCGGCGCACCTCCGCGACCGGATCGGAGACGGCCACCCCGGCCTCGCCGCCGCCTGCCCGGTCGAAGGCGCGGGCGAAGGCTTCCGCACCGCCGGGCGCGGCCGCGAGCCATTCGTCGACCTCCGCGCGATCGACCTCCAGATCGGCGAACATCGGATCGGCGAGTCGCCGCCGGATCGCCGCAGCGCCGCCGCCCGGCTCCGCCGCGGCCAGGGTGCGGGGATCGAAGTCGAACTGCTCGGCCAGGGCGACCAGCAAGGTGGCGGACACGGGGCGATGATTGCGCTCGACGAGGTTGAGATAGCTTGGGGAAATGCCGAGCATCTCCGCCATCGCCGCCTGGCTGAGCCCGGCTCTACGACGCAGGCGGCGGATCGGCGCACCGGCGATCAGCTTGCGTTCGGCCATGCAGACACCCCTCCCCTTTGTCATCATCTTTACAGCATCACAGGCGGCGCGGCCAGTTCCGGCGACCCGCAGACCCTGCGAAGCGGCGCGGGGCAATTTGCCTAAGCATCGGAAGCGCGCACACCGGGGCATCCCGACGCAGCAAGGAGAGCTTCCATGTCCCCCGAACCGCAACGCAGCCGCGCCGTCTTCTCGACCGAGGATTTCGGCCTGATGAAAGAAGCGGTGCAGCATTATGTCCGCCAGATCGCAGACGATCCGCGATCGGTGAAGTTCTCCAACCTGTATCATCGGCTGGGGCGGCTGGGGTGATTTGAGGCGGACAGTCTGCCCTTGCCTCTCACGCCCTTCGTCCTTCGTCATGCCGGGCTTGTCCCGGCATACACCGCCCGCAAGCGCGCCGATGTTTGCGTCTGCGGAGCGGTGGACCCCGGAACAGGTCCGGGGTGACGGAAGGACCGCGACCGCTGTCACGCTTCATCATGAGCGTCCCCCAACTGGGCCACGCCCTTCGCCGGGGTGACGGACCGGGTGGATACGCCCCGACTTTGTAAAGGATCGACCATGAGCGACTATCAGGAGCGGATCGCCCGCGCCGAACAGACGATCGCCGCACACGCCAGCCGCTGGGACGGGATCGCGGCAGAGGCGGTGGCACGGATGCAGGTGCAGAACCGCTTCGACACCGGTCTCGCGATCGCCCGCCACACCGCCGCGGTCATGCGGCGGGACATGACCGCCTATGACAGGGATCCGACCGCCTATACCCAGTCGCTCGGCTGCTGGCACGGCTTCGTCGCGCAGCAGACGGTCATCAGCATCCGCAAGCATTTCGGCACGACCAAGGGCCGCTACATCTACCTGTCGGGCTGGATGGTCGCGGCGCTGCGCAGCGAATTCGGGCCGCTGCCCGACCAGTCGATGCACGAGAAGACGAGCGTACCGGCGCTGATCGAGGAGATCTATACCTTCCTCAAACAGGCGGACGCGCGCGAACTGGGCCTGATGTTCCGCGAGCTGGACGCGGCGCGCGCGGCGGGCAACGCGATCGAGGCGCAGCGGCTGATCCATGGCATCGACCAGTATGAGAGCCATGTCGTGCCGATCATCGCCGATATCGATGCCGGCTTCGGCAATGCCGAGGCGACCTATCTGCTCGCCCGCAAGATGATCGAGGCGGGCGCCTGCGCCCTCCAGATCGAGAACCAGGTGTCCGACGAGAAGCAGTGCGGGCACCAGGACGGCAAGGTCACGGTGCCGCACGAGGACTTCCTCGCCAAGATCCGCGCCTGTCGCTACGCCTTTCTCGAGCTGGGCGTGCCGGACGGGATCATCGTCGCGCGGACGGACTCGCTCGGCGCGGGTCTGACCAAGCAGATCGCCTATTCGCGCGAGGCGGGCGATCTCGGCGACCTGTATAACGGCTTTCTCGACTGCGAGCCGGTGGCGGACATCACGGCGCTCGACGGCGATGTGGTGATCGTGCGCGACGGAGCGCCGATGCGGCCGAAGCGGCTGCCATCCAACCTCTATCAGTTCCGCGCGGGGACCGGCGAGGATCGCTGCGTGCTCGACGGCATCACCAGCCTCCAGCACGGCGCCGACCTCTTGTGGATCGAGACCGAAAAGCCGCACATCGCGCAGATCGCCGGCATGGTCGATCGCATCCGCGCGGTCGTGCCGGATGCCAAGCTGATCTACAACAACTCGCCCAGCTTCAACTGGACGCTCAACTTCCGCCAGCAGGTCCATGACGGCTGGGCGGCAGACGGGCGGGACGTGTCCGGCTATGATCGCGCCCGATTGATGAGTGCGGACTATGACGGGAGCGAGCTCGCCATCGAGGCGGATGCCCGCATCCGCAGCTTCCAGCGCGACGCGAGCGCGCGGGCGGGGATCTTCCACCACCTCATCACCCTACCAACCTACCACACCGCGGCGCTGTCCACCGACGAACTGGCGCGGGAGTATTTCGGCGAGGCGGGGATGCTCGGCTATGTCGCCGGGGTCCAGCGCCGCGAGATCCGCCAGGGCATCGCCTGTGTACGGCACCAGAATATGTCGGGGAGCGACATCGGCGACGACCATAAGGACTATTTTTCGGGCGACGCCGCCCTGAAGGCGGCCGGAGCGGCCAATACGATGAACCAGTTCGCGGCGTGAGGGGGCGGGATCCGTGCCGATGGATTGAAGGGGTTCGCGCGGAGGCGCGGAGGCGCGGAGTGGTTGCGCGTGGGGCGGGTGCTGCGATTTGTCTCAAGCACCCGACGCCGGTGTAGCGGCGGGCCGCGGTGGCGAGCGATGCGAAGCCATCCAGAGCCGGACCCGGACACTCTGGATTGCTTCGCTCCGCTCGCCATGGCGGAAGGTGCCTTCCGAGGTGACGCATCGGGGCCCAGCGCCTGGATCGGACGCGACCCCTTCGCGCCTCCGCATGAGCATCGTTTCCACGAGCCCAAAAGCGGCTTTGTCATGCCGGACGTGTTCCGGCATCCACCGTGCCACGAGCGCACGACCCTTTGCTTTTGCGGAACCGTGGATCCCGGAACACGTCCGGGATGACGAGTGGAAGGGATTGCCGTCGCGGTTATCGCGCAAGTCTCGCCTTTACAGGGATAGTGGAGGAGTGGGGAAACGTCACGCTCTCAACGCCGCGGCGTCGCCTACCCCTCAGGCCAGCGCGTGCACCGCGTCCATGAAGCGGGCGAGGCTGATCGGCTTCGACACATAGGCGTCGGCGCCGGCGCCGCGGATGCGCTCCTCGTCGTCGCGGCCGGCATAGGCGGTGACGGCCATGATCGGGATCGCGCGGAGCCGCTCGTCGGCCTTGATCGCCAGGATCAGCTCGTAGCCGGTGACATGCGGCATCTGGATGTCCATCACGATCAGGTCGGGCATCTCGGCCAGCGCGCGCGCCACCGCCTCGCGTCCGTCGCGCACCGGCTCGGCCACCCAGCCATGCGCGCGCAGCAGGTCGCAGAACAGCTTCAGGTTGAGTTCGTTGTCCTCGACAACGAGCACCTTTTTCGCCACGCGCTTGATCTTCCTTTCCTTGTGCCGACGATAGGCAATGACCGACAACGTTACAAACGCCAAAGCGGCCGATCTGGCCCTGCATGCGCTCGTCTGGACGCTCGCTGAACCGGCGCGGGCCGAGCGGTTGCTGGCGACGACCGGGCTCGACGCCGACGGCCTGCGCGCGCGGATCGGCGAGCCCGCGCTGCTCGCCGCGGTGCTGGGGTTTCTGGAGGCGCACGAGCCGGACCTGATCGCCGCGGCCGAGGCGGTCGAGGCCAGCCCCGCCGACCTGGTCGCCGCGCGGCGCGCGCTGGAGGCCGCCGCATGAGGCCGCTCCTGATCACAGATTGCGACGAGGTGCTGGTCCATATGGTCCGGCACTTCCGCGATTGGCTGGACGAGCGGCACGCGATCGACTTCGTGATCGGCGCGGGCGGCTTCGCCGACAGCATGCGCCGGCGCGACGGCGCGCCGCCGCCGAGCGAGGCGGAGATGTGGCGACTGCTCGACGGCTTCTTCCCGGCCGAAATGGGCCGGCAGACGCTGGTGCCCGGCGCCGGCGAGGCGCTGGCCGCGCTGGCGGAGCAGGCGGAGATCGTGATCCTGACCAACCTGACCGATGCCTGCCACGCGGCGCGGGTCGAGCAGCTGGCCGCCTTCGGCATCCCGCATCGGGTCGTCTGCAACCAGGGTGGCAAGGGCAAGCCGGTCGCGGCTTTGGTGGCGGAATATGGCGCGCCGGTGACGGTGTTCGTCGACGATCTGGCGGTCCACCATGCATCCGTCGCCGAACATGCGCCCGCGGTGCACCGGCTGCACATGGTCTCGGAGCCCGAACTCGCCGCGGCGATGCCGCCCGCCCCCGCGGCGCACGCCCGGATCGACGACTGGGGCGCGGCGCGGGCCTGGATCGAGGCGCGGTTCCGGGGGGAGTAGCGGTTCGACAGGGCGCCGCCGCCCTCCCCCTCCGACAGCGCTGCCGCACTGCCACCTCTCCCTGGCGGGGGAGGATGAAACGGCTTTCCTCCCCCGCCTGGGGGAGGCGGCCGGCATCAGACGGACGTAGGAGGAGGATGGAGGGGGACTCGGCCACAGCGCGCCGACCCTTCCCCCTTGACCCGCCCCGCCCGCCTTGGCACCCCGCGCGGCATGACCGAACAGATCGATCGCGCCCTCGCCGACCTCGGCCTCTCGCTGCCGGAGGCCGCCGCGCCCGTCGCCGCCTATGTCCCCGTCGTCGAGGCGGGCGGGCTCCTCCACCTGTCGGGGCAGCTGCCGTTCCGCGACGGCAAGCTCGTCACCGGCCGGCTCGGTGAGGACGTCTCGGTCGAGGACGGGCAAGCCGCAGCCCAGGCCTGCGGGCTGATGATCGTCGCCCAGCTGAAAAAGTATCTCGGCGACCTGTCGCGGGTCCGTCAGATCGTGAAGCTCGGCGTGTTCGTCAATTCGGCCGCCGACTTCACCGACCAGCCCAAGGTCGCCAATGGCGCGTCGGAGCTGATGGTCGCGCTGTTCGGCGAGGCCGGCAAGCATGCCCGCTCGGCGGTCGGCGTGCCGGTGCTGCCGCTCGGCGCGGCGGTGGAGGTCGATGCGGTCGTTGCGATCGGCGAACCGCTGGCGGGCTGAGGCGGCGCACCCTATCTGACGGGGCGATGACCGCCCTCACCGCCCGTCTGCTCGACGGTGTCCGCGCCGTTCCCGCCGATCAGTGGGACGCCTGTGCCGGCACCGGCAACCCGTTCGTCTCCCACGCCTTCCTGTCCGCGCTGGAGGACTCCGGCTCGGTCGGCGGGCGATCGGGCTGGCAGCCGCTGCCGATCGTGGTGGACGGCGCGGACGGCGCCCCGGTCGCGATCGCGCCCGCCTATGGCAAGAGCCACAGCCAGGGCGAATATGTCTTCGACCATGGCTGGGCCGATGCCTGGGAACGGGCGGGCGGCAGCTATTACCTGAAGCTCCAGATCGCCGCGCCGTTCAGCCCTGTGCCCGGCCCGCGCCTGTTGCTGCGCGACCCCGCCGCAGCCCCCGCCCTGATCGCGGCGCTGGAGGCGGTGGTGGACCAGAACGGCCTGTCCTCCGCCCATGCCACCTTCGTGACCGACGAGCAGCTGCCGGCGTTCGAGGCGGCGGGCTGGCTGATCCGGCAGGGCGTGCAGTTCCACTGGGCGAATGACGGCTATGGCAGCTTCGACGACTTCCTCGCCGCGCTCGCCAGCCGCAAGCGCAAGGCGATCCGCAAGGAACGCGCCGCGGCGGTCGAGGGGCTGACGATCCGCCACCTGACCGGCGCCGCGATAGAGCCGCGGCACTGGGAGGCCTTCTGGCGCTTCTATCAGGATACCGGCAACCGCAAATGGGGGCGGCCCTACCTCACCCGCGCCTTCTTCCCACTGCTGGGCGAGCGGCTGGGCGAACGGGTGCTGCTGATCCTGGCCGAGCGCGAGGGCGTGCCGATCGCGGGGGCGCTCAACCTGATCGGTGACGATACGCTCTACGGCCGCTATTGGGGCGCGACCGAAGAGGTGCCGTTCCTCCATTTCGAGCTATGCTATTATCAGGCGATCGACGCGGCGATTTCGCGCGGGCTGGCGCGGGTGGAGGCGGGAGCGCAGGGCGAACACAAGCTGGCGCGCGGCTATGCGCCGGTGCCGACCTGGTCGGCGCATTACCTGCCCGATCCGAACTTCCGCCGTGCCGTCGCCGAGTTCCTCGCGCGCGAGCGGGAGGGGATGGCGGCGGAGACGAGCTATCTGGCGGAGCTGACGCCCTTCAAACGCTGCTGAGCGATGATCCGCAGCAGATAATCGGGCAGCGGCGGCGGGGGCGGCTGGGTGCGGTCGTCGACCCGGAGGAGCACGTCGCGCCCGCTGCGCCACACCGGGGTCAGCCCCTTGATCAGCGACGGATCGTAGGGCGGCGGGTTGAGCAGCCAGACATAGTCGAACGCGTCGCGCGGAAAGGCCGCGAGCGAATAGGTCAGCGGCCGCCAGAACTGGCCGCGGCACCAGCGATCGGTCACCACCTCCGACGGATCATGCGCGAAGCCGCGCGCCGCCCGATAGCGCACCGTCAATTGCTGCGCGCCGGCCATCGACCATTGGTCGTTGGTGTAGGCCATGCGGCGGACCAGCATCATCGCCGGGATATGCTCCAGCCTGGTATACGCCCAGGCATCGCCGCAGCGCCGCCCGACGAAGCTGACCACCCGCGCGCGCGGCGGCACGTGCGGCAGGGCGGTGAGCACCCGATCGTACTCGCGGTCGTAGAGCCAGTAGCTCCACGTCGTTCCCGCCAGCCGCGCACCGTAGAAGACGAGGCCGAGCATCGCCAGCGTCGCCGCGCTGCGCGGGGTGATGCCGGGCCGCGGCCGCAGTGCGATCAGCGCGATCGCGAGGACGAAGGGCGCCAGCCGCATATCGGCATAGGCCGAGCCGAAGACGATGCGCGGCAGCAGCAGATAGACGGCGAGCAGGAACAGCGCCGACAGGACGAGGTTGCGCGAATAGGTGATCCGCCGGTCGCGCACCCCCTTCACCAAGATGGCGAACAGGACGAGCAGCGAGGCGATGTCCCAGACCTTCCACCGGTCGCGCAGGATCATCTTGACCCAGTTGTACTTCGCCCACCAGTTGAACCAGTCGGTCGTCTTGCCGGTGACGTGGTCGCCCGACCGCCAGAAGATCATGAACACCATGGGCAGCGCCAGCGGCAGGCAGCCCAGCCCGGCGCGAACCCAGGATTCGATCCAGTGCCCGCCGCGCCCGTCCTTACGCAGGTCGTGCTGGCGGATCATCTCCGCCGAGAAGGCGAGCACGCCGAGCACGCCCCAGCCGAAGGTGTGGCAGAGCCAGAGCGCGCTCGACAGCGGCACGAACAGGACGGTGCGCAGGTCGAACCGCCCCAGCCGCGCCAGCCGCAGCCACAGCGCGAACAGGTTGAGCGCGAGCGCCATCGACAGAAGGAAGTTCACGAAGCCGAAGTTGAACGCGTAGTTGTAGGCCAGCGGCAAGGCGAACAGCGCCGTCGCGGGAATGCGGCCATGCACCTCGCGCGCGATCCACAACAGGCCGGTGACGGTCAGCACCGGGATGCTCATCACGATCAGCTTGACCGCCAGCTCGAGCCCGAACAGGTGCGAGAGCGGGATGACGAGCAGGTCGATGCCGAGATTGCCGATCAGCGACCAGCGAAAGTCATACCATTGGCGGATCCAGGGCTGATCGTCATAGACGAGCGAGACGCGATAGCGCGCCATGTGCCCGGGTAGATCGACGAGCGGCGGAATCTCGGGCCAGATCAGCGGGATGGCAGCAGCGAGCGCCATCGCCACGACGAACCACCGCGTCTGCCACCAAGCGTTGCGCGTCCCGCCGCCCCTGTCCATCCGCCATCCCTAGGAGCAAGTCGCGCAAGGCTGCAAGCGCGCAGATAAGGGACGCGGCGAGTGGTGCGATGCCTGGCGGGAAAGTGGCTGTGGAGGGGGAGGTTTTGCCGTTCGGGGTGGCCTGCTTCGGGCCTTGGGTGAGCTGGAGATACCAAGATGGTTCGCGCGGAGGCGCAGAGGGCGCGGAGAAGTGAAAGCGCGGACGCCAGATCATTGAGACGCTCTGCCGTACCGATGCTCCGTGATTTCCGTGAAGGCGAAACCTCTGCGAAAGGTCGCGGCGGTAGCATCTTCCAATCGTCATGCCGGACTTGTTCCGGCATCTACGGTTCCGCAAGAATCAAACGGCTTGTGCGCTTGTGGCGCGGTGGATGCCGGAACAAGTCCGGCATGACGGGGGTGATTTTCGCAGAGGTCTCGCGAAGGCGGGGACGCAGACGCGCGGCGTCCCGCATTACCCGCAAGCGTCAGAGGTTCTGGATCGCCGCCTTCGCGGGGATGACGGGAAAAGCCGGGTCAGCGAGCCCACGTATCGCGCCAGCAGCAGCGACCGCGCCATGCCGATCGACCCGCCTGACCGCGCGTCCGCCACGCTGCCCCCGCGCTAACCTCTTCTAAAGCATTAACCATTATCCCGGCACGCCATGGATGACACCGAGCGCGCCACGGGCCGTTTGCCCTCCCCCATCATCTGGGTCGTGGGGAGCGTCCTGATCGCCGCGCTGTTCTTCGCCGACTATCGCGCGCTGCATGACGGCATCATCGGCAAATCCGAGATCTGGGGCCGCGATTTTGCGAATGTCTGGACGGGGGGCAAGCTGGCGCTGTCGGGGCAACTCGACCGCCTCTACGATCTCGACCGCTATCGCGCCTTCGAGAGCGCGTTGTACGGGCATCGCGGCGTCCACAATTATTCCTACCCGCCCTTTGCGCTGTTCCTGAACGTGCCGTTTGCGCTGCTGCCCTATGGCGTCGCCCTGGCGCTGTGGCTGGCGGGAACGGGCTATCTGTTCGTGCGCGCCGCGCGGCCGTGGCTGTCGGGGCGAGCGAGCTGGCTGCTGCTGGTCACACCCGCGGCGATGATGAACATCTGGGCGGGGCATTACGGATTCCTGATCGGCGCACTGTTCCTGGCGGGGTGGCACTGGCTGCCGAACCGCCCGCGGCTCGCGGGGGTCGCCTTCGGGCTGATGGCGCTGAAGCCGCATGTCGCGATCCTGATCCCCGTCATCCTGCTACTGCGGAGCGAGTGGCGGACGATCGCGGTCGCCGCGCTGACCGTGGGCCTGCTGGTGCTGGTCAGCGCGCTCGCCTTCGGCCCCGATCTGTGGCTGCAATATCTGACCGTCACCTCGGGCGTGCAGGCGCGGATGATCGATCCGGGCAAGGAATTCTACGGCCTGATGTCGACCTCGCTGGCGAGCGGCCTGCTGCGCCAGCATGTCCCCGCCGCGATTGCCTATGGCGCGCAGGGGCTGGCGATGGCGGGCGTCGCGGTCGCGGTGACGATCGCGACGGTGCGCGGCGCGCCGCCCAAGACGCTGGCGCTGCTGGCGGCGACGGGCACCTTCGTGATGCTGCCCTATGCCTTCAACTACGACCTGACCGTGGTCGCGCTGGCGGCGCTGGTCACCTATGGCCGGGCGGACGCCGCTCCGCTGGAGCGGGCGGTGGCGCTGGTCGCCTTTCTGTCGCCGCAATGGGGAATGCTGCTCAGCGCGACCGGCATGCCGCTGACGCCGGTCGCGCTGATCGCGCTGTTCTGGGTGCAGGCGCGGCCGCTGGTCAGCCGCGGTCGCGACGTCCCAGCAGGCGCAGGCGCAATGCGTTCAGCTTGATGAAGCCGGCCGCGTCGCGCTGGTCGTATGCGCCCTGATCGTCCTCGAAGGTGACGACCTTTTCCGAATAGAGGCTGTGCGGCGACTTGCGGCCCGTCACGATGACATTGCCCTTGTAGAGCTTGAGCCGGACGGTGCCGGCCACCTTCTCCTGGCTGTAGTCGACCGCCGCCTGCAGCATCTCGCGCTCGGGCGAGAACCAGAAGCCGTTATAGACCAGCTCGGCATAGCGCGGCGCCAGCTCGTCCTTCAGATGCGCCGCGCCGCGGTCGAGCGTGATCTGCTCGATGCCGCGATGGGCGAGCGCATAGATGGTGCCGCCCGGCGTCTCGTACATGCCGCGGCTCTTCATGCCGACGAAGCGGTTCTCGACCAGATCGAGCCGGCCGATGCCGTGCTTGCGGCCCAGCTCGTTGAGCGCCGCGAGCAGCGTCGCCGGGCTCATCGCCTCGCCGTTCAGCGCGACGCCGTCGCCGCGTTCGAAGTCGATCGTGATCGTCTCCGGGCTGTCGGGCGCGTCCTCCGGGTTGACGGTGCGCGAATAGACGTAATCGGGCACCTCGTCCCACGGATCCTCGAGCACCTTGCCCTCGGACGAGGTGTGGAGAAGGTTGGCGTCGGTCGAGAAGGGCGCCTCGCCGCGCTTGTCCTTGCTGACCGGGATCTGGTGCGATTCGGCGAACTCGATCAGCTTCGTGCGGCTGGTCAGGTCCCACTCGCGCCACGGCGCGATGACCTTGATGTCGGGGTTGAGCGCGTAATAGCCGAGTTCGAAGCGGACCTGGTCGTTGCCCTTGCCCGTCGCGCCATGGGCGACCGCATCGGCGCCGACGGCCTTGGCGATCTCGATCTGGCGCTTGGCGATCAGCGGCCGCGCGATCGAGGTACCGAGCAGATACAGCCCCTCGTACAGGGCGTTGGCGCGCATCATCGGGAAGACGTAATCGCGCACGAACTCTTCGCGCAGATCGTCGATGAAGATGTTCTCGGGCTTCACGCCCATCAGCTCGGCCTTGGCGCGGGCCGGCTCCAGTTCCTCGCCCTGGCCGAGATCGGCGGTGAAGGTGACCACCTCGCAGCCATAATGCTGCTGCAGCCACTTCAGGATGACGCTGGTGTCGAGGCCGCCCGAATAGGCCAGCACGACCTTCTTGATGGAGGTGTCGCTCATGGCCCGCGCCCCTATGCGCTGGCGCGCGGCGGTGCAACGGGGTTCGTGCGTTCAGCCGCGGTGCAGGCGGGTTTGACTAGCCGCGGGCGCATGACCCGCCTTCTTCCCGCCGGCGCGCTGATCGTCGCCGCCCTCCTCCCCGCCGCCGCCAGCGCGCAGGAGACCCGCGCCTCCGCCGCCGCCAAGTTCAGCCGCGAATTCGCCGCCTCCGACACCAACAAGGACGGCAGCCTGTCGCGCGCCGAGGTGAAGGCGCGGATCGGGCAGATGGGGTCCGGCGCGAAGAAGATCGATCCGGTCCATGCCGAGCGGCTGGCCGGCCTGTGGTTCGACCGGGCGGACACCAACAAGGACGGCAAGGTGACCGAGGCGGAGGCGCAGGCGCTGCTCTCGGCGACCTTCGCGAAATATGACGCCGACCGGAACGGGAAGATCGGGGCTGCGGAGAAGAGCGCGGCGAAGAAGGGCGTCGCCGCGGGGCGGTAGGGTTCCGGCCTTACCTCATCCTCCCCCTTGCGGGGGCGGATAGGCTTGGCCCCGCAACCGGGCCTCGGCCTCGCCGATATAGTCCCGCGTCAGCGGCACCGCGCGGCGGCTCTTCGACAGCTGCACCTGATAGTTGCACATCCCCCCCGTCCGGAACGCCTCCGCCGCGCCGGCGAGATAGAAGGTCCAGAGCCGGTAGAAGCGCTCGTCGTAGAGCGCGACGATCGCGTCCTTCGCCGCGACGGTGCGGTCGTACCAATGGTCGATCGTCATGGCATAATGGACGCGCAACACCTCGAAATCGGTGGGGAAGAGGCGTGTGCCCTCATAGCCGCGAACGATCTCCGACAGCGCGGGGTTGTAGCCGCCGGGGAAGATATATTTGGTGGTGAAGCTGTCGGTCACCCCCGGCCCGCCCATCCGGCCGATCGTGTGGAGCAGCATCACCCCCTCGTCGGCCAGCAACTCGCGACATTTGCGAAAGAAGGTGCCGTAGTGCGCCGGCCCGACATGCTCGAACATGCCGACCGAGACGATCCGGTCGAACTGGCCCGTCACGGCGCGATAGTCGATCAGCTCGAAGCGCACCCTGTCGGCGACGCCCGCTTCCTCGGCGCGGCGGCGGGCGACCTTGAGCTGCTCTTCGGACAGGGTGACGCCCAGCACCTCCGCGCCGGTCTTGGCATGGATATAGAGCGCCATCCCGCCCCAGCCGCAGCCGATATCGAGCACGCGCATCCCCGGCTCGATCAGCAGTTTGGCGACGATATGCGCCTTCTTGTCCGCCTGCGCCTGTTCGAGGCCGTTGGCCGGATCGGTGAAATAGGCGCAGCTATATTGCCGGTCGGCGTCGAGGAAGAGGGCGTAGAGCCGGTCCGACAGGTCATAGTGATGCGCGACGTTGCGCTTGGACCGGCGCGCCATGTTGATCCGGTCGACCCGGTGGATCAGCTGGCCGGCGAGGCGGATCGGCATGGAAGGGCGCAGGCCGCCGCCCCGCTCCCACGGGCTGTTGCCCTTCAAGAGGTTGACGAGATCGCGGACGTCGCCCTGCTCGATCACCAGCTTGCCGTCCATGAACGCCTCCGCCGCACCCAATGCGGGGTGGCGGACGATGCGGCCGGCGACGCCCGGCTCGGTGAAGCGGATGGCGACGGTGGGAAAGGCCGGATCGGGGGTGCCGAAGTCTATCGTGCGGCTGTCGGCATGGGTCAGGGTGAGCCGGCCGCGGCGGACCTGGCGGGCGAGGAAGGTATCGATAAGCGCCATGCGCGCGGGTGCTACTCCGCAGCGGCGTGCGATTCAAATGCCAGCATACCAGTCATAATCGACATTATCCTCCCAATAGCCGCCGCGCCCCTTGCCGATCCCGGCAAGGCTGGCGACGGCATCGAGGCGCATCAGATATTTGGCGTGCTTGTAGCCCAGCTGCCGCTCGACGCGCAGCCGGCAGGGCGCGCCATGCGCCACGTCGAGCGGGCGGCCGTTCATCGCCCAGGCGAGGATCGTCTGCGGGTGGAAGGCGTCGACCATGTCGATCGACTCGTAATAGGGCGCGCCGCCATAGAGGTCGGCACAGGTGAAGACGATGTAGCGCGCGGCGGGGCGTACGCCGGCGGCCTTCAGCACATTGCCCAGCATCGGCCCGGTCCACTGGCCGATCGCGCTCCACCCCTCGACACAGTCATGCCGGGTGATCTGGCTGCGATTGGGCATCCCGCGCAGGTCGGCGAGCGACAGGCGCAGCGGCCGCGCGACGAGGCCGCCGACCTCCAGCCGCCAGTCGGCGAAGCGCGCGTCCGCCAGTGCGCGATAGGCGTCGGTGCCGGGATCGCGGGTGCCGTTCGAACGGAAGACGGGCGACATCTGCTCGGGCCGGAACTCGGGCGCGAGTGCGGCGCGATCGGTCAGCGCGCGTTGCAGCCCCTTCTGCATGTCCTCGCCCGCGAACAGGATGCGCCGTGCCGCGGGGATCTGCACCACCCGGTCGCAACCCGCGAGGAGCAGCCCCGCCCCGCCGGTCAGTATGCCTCGCCGGCCGATCATTCGGGCACCCGCCACCAGCCGGTCAGCATCGACCGGACCTCGTTGACCGGCCCTGCGAGGATGACCAGCGCGAGATGGACGATGGTGAAGATCGCGATGCCGGTCGCGCAGAGGAAATGGATCGACCGCGCCGACTGCCGCCCGCCCAGCACCTCCAGCACCCAGGGCCAGGCCGCGTTCATCCCCGGCGACAGCGCGATGCCGGTCAGGATCGCGAGCGGCAGCGCGACGAAGAGGATGAGGATGTAGGAGAGTTTCTGGAAGAGGTTGTACTCGCGCGGCCGCTCCGGATCGTGGAAGCGCAGGTTCCAGTGCGCCTTGAGGTCGGCAAGGAAATGCGCCCCGCTCAGCTCGCGCCGGCGCAGCCTGAGGTCGCGCGCGAAATGGCGGTTGGCGAGGCTCCAGAGCATGTAGCCGAGCAGGCCGAAGCCGAGCACCAGCGCGAAGAACAGGTGCCAGCGGCGCGAGATGGCGAGATTGTAGCTCGCCGGGATGGTGATCCAGGCGGGAAAGCGCGGCAGCTGGAGCCAGGCCGGATCGAAATTGGCGCCGTAGCGTCCCCAATAGAGCCGCGGATGCGCGTTGGAAATGCCGAGGCCGGAGCCGAGCAGCACGAAGATCGCGACCGCATTCACCCAATGCCAGATCCGCGTCGCCAGCGCGTGGCGGCGAACGGCGGTGCCGGGGGGAACGGGGCCTTCCATAAACCTGTGTTTAGCCGCGCTTTTCGGGAACGTCGATCCGGCTCGCGTGGCGCTCCCGATCCGTCATCCCGGCGCAGGCCGGGATCTTCGGCAAGTGAAGCGAATCAGCCGGGAAAGGCCCCAGCCTGCGCTGGGGCGACGATCCTTTGTAATCCCTCACCCGTAGGCCCGCACGAAGAACACGGCCGTCGTCCCCGCCGTCACCAGCAGCGTCCACCAGCGTACCGCCGCCGCGGGCAGCCGCTTGCCGACCACCGCGCCCAGCCAGCCACCGACGAGCCCGCCCGCGAGCATCGGCAGACAGGCATCCCAGCGGACCATGCCGACCGCGACGAAGACGATGGCGGCGGCGAAATTGGCGGTCGCCAGCATCAGCGTGCGCGGCGCGAACATGGTGCGCGGGGTTTCCCCGGCGAGCAGGCCATAGGTGGCGGTGGTCATGATCCCGACGCCGCCGCCGAAATAGCCGCCATAGGTGCCCAGCACCGCCTGCGCGATCATCAGCGCCGTCGGCCCGATCGTCACCCGCTCGCCGAGCCACCTCCCCAGCCGCGGGCCGACCGCGATGGCGAGGAAGGCGACCAGCAACAGCCAGGGCACGATCACGTCGAACGCCCGGCCCGGCGTCGCGACGAGCAGCACGCTGCCCGCCAGCCCGCCGATGAACGTGATCCCCGCCAGCACCCGCACGGAGACCGCGCCGACCGGGCGCAGCTCGCCGCGAAAGCTCCAGGCGCTCGCCCAGGCGCCCGGCATCAGCGCGAGGTTGGAGGTGGCGTTGGCGACATTCGCCGGCGTGCCGATCGCCAGCAGCGCCGGCATGGTCGCGAAGGTGCCGCCGCCGGCGAGCGCATTCATCGCCCCGCCGAAGACGCCGGCCGTGGCGGACAGGGCGATGGCGGCAGCGTCGGTCATCCGCGCGGCTGTAGGAGGGAATGGGCGCGAGGGGAACGAGACACTTCCTCCTCCCCCGCAAGGGGGAGGATCAATGGGGTGTCTACGCCGCCGCCACGGCCTCAGCCGCCGCAGCCTCGCGATCCCGCTCCGCCCGGCTCTTCTTCTCCGCCGCCGTCTTGAGCTGGCCGCACGCCGCGTCGATGTCGCGGCCGCGCGGGCGGCGGACCGGGGCGGAGATGCCGCCCTCGAAGACGATACGCGAGAAGGACGCGATCCGCTCCGGCGTCGAACATTCGTACGCCGCACCCGGCCAGGGATTGAACGGGATCAGGTTCACCTTCGCCGGCAGCCGGTAATGGCGCAGCAGCCGCACCAGCTCGTGCGCATCGGCGTCGGAGTCGTTCTTGTCCTTCAGCATCACATATTCGAAGGTGATGCGCCGCGCATTGTTCGCGCCGGGATAGTCGGCACAGGCCTGGAGCAGCTCGTCGATCCCGTATTTCCGGTTGAGCGGCACGATCTCGTCGCGCACCTCCTTGGTCACGGCATGGAGCGAAACGGCGAGATTGACGCCGATCTCCTCGCCCGCGCGCGCCATCATCGGCACGACGCCGCTGGTCGACAGGGTGATGCGCCGGCGCGACAGGGCTAGGCCGTCGCCGTCCATCACCAGCTTCAGCGCGTCGCGGACATGGTCGAAATTATAGAGCGGCTCGCCCATTCCCATCATCACGATGTTGGTGAGCAGCCGCCCCTCGGGCTGGCTGGGCCATTCGCCGAGGCCATCGCGCGCCAGCATCACCTGCCCCACGATCTCGCCCGGCGTGAGATTGCGGACGAGGCGCATCGTGCCGGTGTGGCAGAAGGTGCAGTTGAGCGTGCAGCCGACCTGGCTCGACACGCACAGCGTCCCGCGATCGGCATCGGGGATGAACACCATCTCGTAATCATGCCCGTCGGGCGAGCGGAGCAGCCATTTGCGCGTGCCGTCGGTCGAGACCTGCGCCTCCACCACCTCCGGCCGGCCGATGACGAAGCGCTCGGCCAGCCACGGATGCTGCGCCTTGGAGATGTCGGTCATCTGGGCGAATTCGGTGGCGCCGCGATTGTAGAGCCAGTGCCAGATCTGCTTGGCGCGCAGCTTGGCCTGTTTGGGCTCCAGCCCGGCATCGGCCAGCGTCTCGCGCAGCGCGTCCTTGGGCAGGCCGATCAGGTCGATGCGCCCGTCGGGCCGCAGGCTGGGCGCGCGCGGCACGGGCACGGGATCGACATGGCCCGGAATGGGCATCAGGTTCGCGGCTGTCTGCATCGCGCGCACATAGCGTATCCGGCCGCCTTTTTCCATGGCCCGTCCGGCGGGGATCAGCGCAGGGCGGAGCAGGCGAGCGCGGCGGCGTCCATCGCGGTGGCGGCGCCGGTCAGCGCATAGGTATCGGCAAAGGCGCGGCCGGTATTCGCCACCGTCTCCACGCTCATGCTCCGCCCGGCGCGCAGCGCGGCGGCGATCGCGCGATCGCTGGCGGCATCGGCGGCGAACGCGTCGCTCCCCTGCCCCGCCAGCCGGAACCGTCGCTCCCCGACGCTGAGCGTCACCGCCGCGCCCGGCCGCATCGGCCGGCTGAGCCGGACGTGGAGCGAGGAGCGCAGCCCCTTGGCGGGCCAGTTGGCGATGCTGGCGAAGGGCTGGCCGACCCGCGCCCCGCCGCCCGGCTCCAGATAGCGCTGCGGCTGGGCGATGGCGTAGCAGACCTCCGCATCGCGAAAGGCCGCCCAGCTCCGATAGACGCCCAGCGTGTCGCGAGCCGCCGCCGGACCCGCCGCGAGCAGCGCTGGAATTGCCAGGAACGAAGTGGCGCGGCCCCGTGTCACCCGGCGCTCCTGCGCTGCGCTGTGGCCCGCTGGCAACAGCTTTTCGCGTTTAGCTGAGGTTCATGCAGCCTCTCCGCATCCGGTTCATTGGGCGCCTGCATCATGCGGCTGCGGCCGCGGATGCGATGAAGAATCGGAGTGTTTTCTATGCGTAAGATGTTTGTCGCCCTGTCGATCGCCACCGCCGCGAGCGCGATTCCCGCCGCCGCCCAGTCGGTCGACCCCGTCTTCACCGGCCCGCGGATCGAGGGCACGATCGGCTGGGACAATCTGAAGGCCGGCAGCAGCACCGACGTGCCGAACGGCGGCGACCGCCAGTCGACCGACGGCTTCCTCTACGGCGTGGGCATCGGCTACGACCTGGCGGTCGGCGGCGTGGTGGTCGGCGCCGAGGCGGAGCTGAGCGACTCGACCGCCAAGACCGGCCGGCGCAGCTACACCCAGGATTTCGGCTACGGCCGCGTCAATGCGGGCCGCGACATCTATGTCGGCGCGCGCGCCGGTATCGAGGCGCTGCCGGGCACGCTGGTCTACGTGAAGGGCGGCTACACCAACGCGCGGCTCAACGTGCTGGCCGGCAACACCAACAACACCGAGACCGATACGAACTTCAACCTGGACGGCTGGCGGATCGGTGCGGGCGCCGAGCATGCGCTCAGCCCCAACAGCTTCGTGAAGGTCGAGTATCGCTATTCTAACTACAACCGCGCCAACATCCGGTACCCGGACGGCGCGAGCACGGGTCGCTTCGACGTCGATACCGACCGGCACCAGATCACCGCGAGCTACGGCTTCCGGTTCTGAGTGTCCCGGGCCGTACGCGCAAAGGCGCGTGCGGCATCCGGCACCAGCCCGCTCCCCCACCCGACCGCCCACAGAGTGTCCTTGATGGGCGGTCGGGTGGGGGAGCGGGCCGGTGCCGCGAACCGCGCTATAGCGCGGTTCCCAGGGAGGGCAGCTCTTCACGGTCCGTTTACCACCGGGGCCCGAGGGGGGCCGGGGCGCTTGCTCCGGCCCCTTTTCCGTGGGTAGGAACAGGCAAGACATGCCGCCGGAATCACCGGGGGCCAGGGGATTCGCATGAAGGCCACGATCGAACGCGCCACGCTGCTCAAGGGGCTCAGCCACGTCCAGTCGGTGGTGGAGCGGCGCAACACCATCCCCATCCTGTCCAACGTGCTGATCGAGGCGACCGCCGAAGGCGCGCTGAAGCTGATGGCGACCGATCTCGACCTGCAGATCAACGAGTCGGTCCAGGCCGCGGTGGACCAGCCGGGCTCGACCACCGTGTCCGCGCACACGCTGTTCGACATCGCGCGCAAGCTGCCGGAAGGCAGCCAGGTGCAGCTCACCGCCGCCGACGGGCGCATGACGATCGTTGCCGGCCGCGCGCGCTTCAGCCTCGGCACGCTGCCGCGCGACGACTTCCCGGTCATTGCCGAGGGCGAGCTGCCGACCACGTTCGAGCTGCCCGCCGAGACGCTGAAGCAGATCATCGACAAGACTCGCTTCGCCATCTCGACGGAAGAGACCCGCTATTATCTCAACGGCATCTTCCTGCACGTCGCCGGCGGCGACGGGTCGGACCCGGTGCTGAAGGCGGCGGCGACCGACGGCCATCGCCTCGCCCGCGTCACCATGCCGCGTCCCGAGGGCGCCGAGGGAATGCCCGACGTGATCGTGCCGCGCAAATGCGTCGGCGAACTCAGGAAGCTGCTCGACGAGGTGGACGGATCGGTCGGTGTGTCGCTGTCGGGCACCAAGATCCGCTTCGACCTGGGCCGCGCGATCCTGACGTCGAAGCTGATCGACGGCACCTTCCCCGATTATTCGCGGGTGATCCCGACCGGCAACGACAAGATCCTGAAGCTCGACCCCAAGAGCTTTATGGAGGGTGTCGACCGCGTCTCGACCATCGCGACCGAGAAGACCCGCGCGGTGAAGATGGCGCTGGACCGCGACCGCATCACCCTGTCGGTGACCAGCCCCGAAAACGGCACCGCCGCCGAGGAAGTGCCGGGCGAGTACACCGCCTCGGGGTTCGAGATCGGCTTCAACAGCCGCTATCTGCTCGACATCCTCGCCCAGATCGACGGCGATCTGGTGGAGGTTCACCTCGCCGACGCCAGCGCCCCGACGCTGATCCGCGAGAACGACAAGAGCCCGGCGCTCTATGTGCTGATGCCGATGCGGGTGTGACTGTTGACCGAGGTAAGGATGTTCCTTACCTCGGTCGGCATGATCGTCGGCAAGATCACATCCAAGTCGCAGACCACTGTCCCACTGGCCGTGCGGCGTGCGCTCCGGATCGAGTTGGGCGACGAGATCGCGTGGGAGATCGAGGGCGAACGGGCCTATGTCGTCAAGGCTCCGCGTCCAGCAGCGGGGTTCGCGCCCGACTTCAGCCAGTTCACCGAATGGGCGGACGAGCTGGACACGGACTATGACCGTCTTTGAGCCGGGCGCTATCGTCCACGCCCCCTTCCCGCATGTCGAGCGTGCGGTCATCGTTCGACGGCCCGCGCTGATCCTTGCGACCTTCGACACGCAGGACACCGGGATCGGCCCACTCGCCTGGGCGCTGATGATCACCAATGCTGCACGTCCGGCGTGGCGGGGCGATGTCCTGATTCCCGACGCCGAGAGCATCGGCCTTCTGATCCCATCCAAGGTGCGGACGGCAAAGGTCACGACGATCGCGACCGGCGATGCGATCAGGATCGGTCGGCTGGATGGCAGGGTCTGGACCGAGGTGCGATCCATCGTGCTCGACGCGCTCGATATCTGTTGATTTCCTATATCGCGGCCTTGCCTCGCCTTGGTCGTCCGGGCTGCTAAAGCCGAATGGTGATCGACCGCCTCACCCTCACCGATTTCCGCAACCATGCGGCGCTGACGCTCTCGCCCGGTGCGGGATTCGTGGTGCTGACGGGCGAGAATGGCGCGGGGAAGACCAATATCCTCGAAGCGGTGTCGATGCTGGCGCCCGGGCGCGGGCTGCGGCGGGCGGCGCTGTCGGCGATGGCGCGGCAGGCGGGGCCGGGCGGCTGGGGCGTCGCCGCGACGCTGGTGGACGCGGTCGACCTCGCCACCGGCACGCTCGCCAGCGCGCCCGAACGGCGCGTCGTGCGGGTGCAGGGGGCGACCGCCGGCGCGAACCAGCTGGCGGAATGGCTGACGGTGCTGTGGCTGACCCCGGCGATGGACCGGCTGTTGACCGCGGCGGCGGCGGACCGGCGGCGGTTCCTCGACCGGCTGACGCTGGCGCTGGCACCCGGCCATGCCCTTCACGCCACCCGCTACGAGGCGGCGATGCGCGAGCGCAACCGGCTGCTGGGCGGGGACCGGGCGGCGGATCCCGAATGGCTGTCGGCGCTGGAGGCGCGGATGGTCGAGCATGGCACCGCGCTCGATGCCGCGCGGATCGCCACCGTCACGGCGTTGGCCGAGCGGCTGGCGGAGCAGCCCCAAGGCCCGTTCGCGCGCGCGGCGCTGGCGCTGACCGGAGAGGCGGTCGAAGCCGAGGCGTTCGCGCGTGCCCTGTCGCTCGGGCGGCGACGCGATGCGGCGGCGGGGCGGACGCTCGATGGCCCGCACCGCGCCGATCTGGCGGTGACGCACCTCGACAAGCGGCAGGCGGCGGCACTCGCCTCGACCGGGGAGCAGAAGGCGTTGCTTCTGGGGATCGTACTGGCCCATGCCGAACTGGTCGCCGACCGGACCGGACGGGCGCCGGTGCTGCTGCTGGACGAAGTGGCGGCGCATCTCGACCCGGTGCGGCGCGCTGCGCTGTTCTCGCGGCTGGCCGGGCGGGGTCAGGTATGGATGACCGGGACAGAGGCGGAGCTGTTCGCGGAAGCGGGGGAGGCGACGCGGGTTCGGGTGGGGTGATCCCCTTCCCCGACATTCGTGCTGAGCTTGTCGAAGCCCCGTTCTTTCTTCCTCTCCGCGCGCGTGCGGCCCGGGAGAAGACTGGTGCTTCGACAAGCTTAGCACGAACGAATGGGGGGGCAGCCTAGAGTCTGATCCATTTGGCCAAACTCGTCGCCCCAGCGCAGGCTGGGGCCTTCTGCGGCTCTTGCCCCGTGATATGACCGGGAGATCCCAGCCTTCGCTGGGATGACGCCCAGCCCAGTCCTGACCGATCACGGTCTAAGACAATGAGTAGGGGCCGCCCTCCCGAAGGAAGGCAGCCCCCGCCCGCATCAGCGGCAGCTCTGGTTGCGGTCGATCTCGCGCCCGGCCAGCGCGCCCACGCCCGCACCCACGATCAGCCCGGTCGTGCTCGGCGCATTGTAGCGTCCGCCACGGCCGATCTCGCGGCCGAGCAGGCCGCCGACCACCGCACCCAGCACGCCGCCCGTGGTGCCCGAGCTGCAGCGGACGTTGTAGCGGCGACGATCATAATAGCGGCGATCGTCATAGCCGCGGCGATCGTAATTGTCGTAATAGCCGCGACGGTCGTCATAGCGGCGATCGTCGCGCCGATAGTCACCGCGATCGTAGCGATCATAGCGGTCGGCATAGTCGTAACCGCGTCCCCAGCTCTGCGCGGCCACCGGAGTGGCGGCAACACTGGTGATCGCCACGCTGGCGACCAGAGCCATCTTGGTCAGGGCCTTCATCATCGATCGTCTCCTCGTGGCGATACTGCGATGACATGGCTTATGCGCGATTCGCACTTGAACGATGCTGAACCGGTTCGGCAGCGATCGTTCAGGAAAGGACGGGGTCCGGGACGGGCGGAACGGGTCATTTCGCTTCCGTTAGCCCCCCCGAATCCCTATATCCTCGACATGGCAGACACCCCCCAGACTTCCTCCGGCGCCGGCGAATATGGCGCGTCTTCGATCAAGGTGCTCAAAGGGCTCGACGCGGTGCGCAAGCGGCCGGGCATGTATATCGGCGACACCGACGATGGCTCGGGCCTCCACCACATGGTGTTCGAGGTCAGCGACAATGCGATCGACGAGGCGCTGGCCGGCCATTGCGACCGGATCGATATCCAGCTGAACGCCGACGGTTCGGTCAGCGTCACCGACAACGGCCGCGGCATCCCCACCGGCATCCACCCCGAAGAGGGCGTGTCGGCGGCGGAGGTCATCATGACCCAGCTGCACGCCGGCGGGAAGTTCGAGAACACGTCGGACGACAACGCCTACAAGGTGTCGGGCGGGCTGCACGGCGTCGGCGTGTCCGTCGTCAACGCCCTGTCCGAATTCCTCGACCTGACGATCTGGCGCGACGGCGAAGAGCATTACATGCGCTTCCAGCATGGCGACGCGGTCGCGCCGCTCAAGGTCGTCGGCAAGGCCGAGGGCAAGAAGGGGACGCGCGTCACCTTTCTCCCCTCGCCCGCAACCTTCAAGATCACCGAGTTCGACTTCGACAAGCTCGAGCATCGCTATCGCGAGCTCGCCTTCCTCAATTCGGGCGTGCGGCTGTTCCTGACCGACGCGCGCCACGACGAGCCGAAGACGGTGGAGCTCTATTACGAGGGCGGCATCGCTGCCTTCGTGAAGTGGCTCGATCGCGCCAAGACGCCGCTGTTCCCGGAGCCGATCGCGATCTCCGGCCAGCGCGAGTCGATCGGCATGGACGTCGCGCTGGAGTGGAACGACAGCTATTACGAGAACGTCCTCGCCTTCACCAACAACATCCCCCAGCGCGACGGCGGCACGCATATCGCGGCGTTCCGCGCGGCGCTGACCCGCACGCTCAACGCCTATGCCGAACGGTCGGGCATGCTGAAGAAGGAGAAGGTGTCGCTGACAGGCGACGACATGCGCGAGGGGCTGACCGCGATCGTCTCGGTCAAGCTGCCCGATCCGAAGTTCAGCAGCCAGACCAAGGACAAGCTGGTCTCGTCCGAGGTGCGCCAGCCGCTCGAATCGCTGATCGCGGACAAGCTGGCGCAATGGCTGGAAGAAAATCCGCAGAACGCCAAGGCGATCGTCGGCAAGGTCATCGACGCCGCCGCCGCGCGCGAGGCGGCGCGCAAGGCGCGCGAGCTGACCCGGCGCAAGGGCGCGATGGACATCGCCAGCCTGCCCGGCAAGCTGGCCGACTGTCAGGAGCGCGACCCTGCCAAGTCCGAACTGTTCCTGGTCGAGGGCGACTCGGCCGGCGGATCGGCCAAGCAGGGGCGCAACCGGCATTTCCAGGCGATCCTGCCCCTGCGCGGCAAGATCCTGAACACCGAGCGCGCGCGGTTCGACCGGATGATCTCCTCCAAGGAGATCGGCACGCTGATCCAGGCGATGGGCACGGGCATCGGCCGCGAGGAGTTCAACGCCGACAAGCTGCGCTACCACAAGATCATCATCATGACGGACGCGGACGTGGACGGCGCGCATATCCGCACGCTGCTCCTCACCTTCTTCTACCGCCAGATGCCCGAGCTGATCAGCCGCGGGCACCTCTACATCGCCCAGCCGCCGCTCTACAAGGCGACCAAGGGTCGGTCGGAAGTCTACCTCAAGGACGATGCGGCGCTCGACGACTATCTGGTCGATGCCGGCGTCGGCGCGATGGTGTTCGAGACTTCGGGCGGCACCCGTACGGGCAAGGATCTGCGCGACCTGACCGACCACGCGCGGCGGATGCGCACGCTGATGCGCTACGTCCCGCGCCGCTACGATCCTGCAATCATCGAGGTCCTCGCGCTGGGCGGCGCGCTCGATCCCGCACTTGATCGCGAGGGGCGGCAGGCGCGCGTGGCGGAGGTCACCCGGCGCCTCGATGCCGGCGACGGCGAGGGCCGGTGGAGCGCGCGGCTGACCGAGGATGGCGGCGTGCATTTCGAGCGCCTGTGGCGCGGGGTGACCGACCACCATATCGTCGAGGCGAGCTTCATCTCCTCGGCCGAGGCGCGCAAGCTGCACGTGCTCGCCGCCGAACAGGCCGACAGCTTTGCCGAGGCAGGCCGGCTGATCCGCGCCGGTGCGGCGCAGGCCGAGGTCGAGGAGGAGCCGGCGGCGGATACGGCAGAGGACGAGGGCGCAGAGGGTGCCCCCGGCGCCGCAACCCGCGTCGTGACGGTCAAGGGCGAGACCCGCGTGGCGCGTCCCTCGCAGTTGCTCGACGCGATCCTGGCGGCGGGGCGCAAGGGCCTGTCGATCCAGCGCTACAAGGGGCTGGGCGAGATGAACGCCGAGCAGCTGTGGGAGACGACGCTCGATCCCGCCGTCCGCTCGATGCTGCGCGTGACCAGCGAGGATGTCTCGGCGGCGGACATGATCTTCACCCAGCTGATGGGCGAAGTGGTCGAACCGCGGCGCGAGTTCATCCAGGACAATGCGCTGAACGTGGCCAATCTGGACGTTTGAGGGGCGCCGGGGACGATTGTTCGCGCGGAGGCGCGGAGACGCGGAGGTGTTCCGTACCGGGTGATGGCGCGCTTCACAGCGATCCACATTGTCACCCCGGCGAAGGCCGGGGCCCAGTTGGGCGAGCGGTGGTGAGTCATCGCGGAGCTTCACCCAGCTGGGCCCCGGCCTTCGCCGGGGACGCGTGAAAGGTTGGAACGTCCTGGGTCCCACGATATCGGGACGATCGCTCAGCCACCTTTGCACCTGTGCGCGAACACACCCCCGATCGCCGGCCGCTACGGGCGCCGGATAAAGGACCACCCAGCACCATGACCCTGCAACTCGGCCTCGACACGTTCGGCGACGTCACCGAGCAGGACGGCGTCGCCGTCCACCCCGCACAGGCGATCCGCGACGTGGTCGAGCAGGGCGTCGCCGCCGAGCAAGCCGGCCTCGATTTCTTCGGGGTCGGCGAGCATCACCGCGCCGACTTCGCCGTCTCCTCCCCCGAAATGGTGCTCGCCGCGATTGCCGCACGAACACAGCGCATCCGGCTGGGCTCGGCGGTGACCGTCCTGTCCTCCGACGATCCGGTTCGCGTCTTCCAGCGCTTCGCCACGCTCGACGCGGTATCGTCGGGCCGGGCGGAAGTGATCCTAGGTCGCGGCTCGTTCACCGAGAGCTTTCCGCTCTTCGGCTATCCGCTCGACCAGTATGAGCGGCTGTTCGACGAGAAACTCGACCTGTTCGCCACCCTGCGCGGCACCGAGGGGCCGGTGACGTGGCGGGGCAGCGTGCGACCATCGCTGACGGAGCAGAGCGTCTTCCCGCCCGTCGAGCACGCGCCGCTCACCACATGGATCGGCGTCGGCGGCAGCCCGCAATCGGTCGTCCGCGCCGCGCATTACGGGCTGCCGATGCTGCTGGCGATCATCGGCGGCGATCCGGCGCGCTTTCGGCCCTATGTCGACCTCTACGCCCGCGCGCTGGCGGAGGGGCAGCGGCCCCTCCTGCCGGTAGGCGTCCACTCCCCCGGCTATGTCGGCCGCGACGACGCAACGGCGCGCGAGGAGTTCTTTCCCGACTATAAGCGGATGCACGACCGCATCGGCAGCACGCGCGGCTGGCCGCCGCTGTCGCGCGCGCAGTTCGATGCGGAGGTCGAGGGCGGCTCTCTCTATGTCGGCGGGCCCGAGACGGTGGCGCAGAAGATCGCGCGCACCGTACGCACGCTGGACCTGTCGCGCTTCCAGCTGAAATATAGTGCGGGTCCGCTGTCGCATGCCCGGCTGATGGGCTGTATCGAACGTTACGGGCGCGAGGTTGCCCCCCGCGTGCGGGCATTGCTGGAGGAGAAGGACGCATGAAGCCGATCTGGACGCTGACCCTGATGCTCGCCGCCGCGCCCGTCGCCGCGCAGCAGGCCCCTGCCCCCGCACGCCCGGCCGCAACGCCGGTGCCGGCGACGATCGCCAAGGCGCTGGCCGATCCCGCCCGTGCCGACCAGCAGGGCGACGACGAGCGCCGGCAGGCGGCGGCGGTGATCGCCTTTTCGGGCGTGAAGCCCGGCGACACCGTGATCGATTATCTGCCGGGCAGCGGCTATTGGAGCCGCATCTTTTCCGGCGTGGTCGGCCCCAAGGGCAAGGTGATCGCGGCCTGGCCGGCGCGCGCCGGCACGTCCGATCGGGGCAAGGCCGGCGTGCAGGCGCTGGCCGATCGCAAGCTGCCCAATGTCACGGCACAGATCCAGCCGGGCGACCTGCCCTCAAGCCCCGTCCCCGCCGATCTGTTCTGGACCGTCCAGAACTATCACGACATTCCCAATCGCGGCGCAGGCGAACCGGCCCTGCGCGCCTTCGACGCGGCGGTGTTCAACCTGCTGAAGAAGGGCGGCACCTATGTGGTGATCGACCATGCCGATGCAGCGGGCAAGGGGATGGCCAATACCGAGACCACCCACCGTATCGATCCGGCCGCGGTGCGCCGTCAGGTCGAGGCCGCCGGCTTCCGCTTCGTCGGCGAGAGCCGCGTCCTGCACAATCCGGAGGATGACCACAGCAAGAACGTGTTCGATCCGGCGATCCGCGGGCGGACGGATCAGTTCGTGTACAAGTTCCGGAAGCCTTGAAAGGGGGCTGAGGTCCAGGGCTGGATGACAACACCCCGACCCGTTCGAGCTGGATGAAGTCGAAGCGCAGGTGAGTCTCAGGCCCTTCACTGCGCTCAGAGCGACCGGTCGGAAGGTGGGGCGACCCCACGGGGCCATCACCCCTCCCCTTCAGGGGAGGGGTCGGGGGTGGGGCGCTTCCACAAGCGGCACGGCCGGGAAGAGGTCCCACTGCCATCCCCCCTGAAGAGGATTGCGGCATGATCCATACGTCATCCCCGCGAAGGCGGGGATCCAGACGCGCGGGAGCGTGCCGCATTACTCAGAATCGTCAGAGGATATGGATCCCCGCCTTCGCGGGGATGACGGTAGCGGGACAAGCCTGGGCTTTTGGAAAACGCCCATGAACGGCACCGGCTTGAGGTAAAACCTCTCGCCGTTTCATGCATGAGCAACCGCCGACCTCATCCCCCGATCGTCGCCCCGGCGCAGGCCGGGGCCTTTGGCGGCTGGAGCGGGACGACCGCGCAAGATCCCAGCTGGCGCCGGGATGGACGAACAGGGAAAGGCGCGGCCACGCCACCCCGTCAGTCGCCCCCCTCACCGGCACGGGAACTTCCGGCCCAGCACCTTCGCGTATCCATCGCGCAGCGGCCGCTTCTGGTCCGCGGCCGGCAGGGCGGCGAGGCTGTCGATCATCTCCTCGATCCCGACCGACTCGCCCTCGGGCACGCAGGCGATGCCGGGCTTGTGCGCGGCGAGGCGGCGGGCATTCTCGGCCTTGAGCTCGACGCGCGCCTGCCGCGCCTCTTCCTTCAGCACCTGGAAATCGGGGGAGAGCATTGCGGCGAAGCCCATGCTGCGCAGCGCATCGGCCCGTTCGACGAAGGTGCCGGTCGTCATCGCCGCGCCGGCCGGGGCGGCGACCGCCGCGAGGCCCAGCCCCGCGGCACACAGAAGAGATAAGGACCTGAACGACATGGGCCGACCTTTCCGATGTGGGAAAGGCCGGCCCATGCCGTATGTGGTCTTGCCCGGCGCTGAACACGCCGGACGGGGGACTCACGCGCCGAGCGGCGTCGCGCTACCGAACGGGCCCGGGTTGCGCCGGGTCTTCGGGATCGACGTGCCGGTGACCGGCACGGTCGGCGTCTTCGGCCCCTGATCGACCCGGCCGATATCCTCGCCCGCGATCAGCTTCTTGATCTCCTCGCCCGACAGCGTCTCATATTCCAGCAGCGCGCCGGCGAGCAGGTGGAGCTGGTCGACATGGTCGGTCAGCAGCTGCTTCGCACGATGCAGGCCGCCCTCGACAATCGCCTTGATCTCGTCGTCGATCAGCTGCGCGGTCTGGTTCGACATGCGCACCGGCTGCGAAGACGAATAGCCGAGGAAGCTCTCGCCCTCCGGCTGGGCATATTCGACCGGACCGACCTTGTCCGACATGCCCCATTTGGTGACCATGTCGCGCGCCAGACCCGTGGCGTACTGGATGTCGCCGCTCGCGCCCGACGAGACCTTGTCATAGCCGAAGATGATCTCCTCGGCGACGCGCCCGCCCATCGCCACGGCGAGGTTCGCGTACATCTTGTCGCGGTGATAGCTGTAGCTGTCCCGCTCCGGCAGGCGCATCACCATGCCCAGCGCACGACCGCGCGGGATGATCGTCGCCTTATGGATCGGGTCGGACGCCGGCTCGTGGACCGAGACGATCGCATGGCCCGCCTCGTGATAGGCGGTCATCCGCTTCTCATCCTCGGTCATGACCATGGAGCGGCGCTCGGCGCCCATCATCACCTTGTCCTTGGCCTCCTCGAACTCGGCCATGGCGACGAGCCGCTTGGACTTGCGCGCCGCCATCAGCGCCGCCTCGTTGACGAGGTTGGCGAGGTCCGCGCCCGAGAAGCCGGGCGTACCGCGCGCGATCACGCGGGCGTCGACGTCGGGCGCCAGCGGCACCTTCTTCATATGCACTTCGAGGATCTTGATGCGGCCCTCGATGTCCGGCCGCGGCACCACGACCTGGCGGTCGAAACGGCCCGGACGCAGCAGCGCGGGATCGAGCACGTCGGGGCGGTTGGTCGCCGCGACGATGATGATGCCCTCGTTCGCCTCGAACCCGTCCATCTCGACGAGGAGCTGGTTCAGCGTCTGCTCGCGCTCGTCGTTACCGTTGCCGAGGCCGGCGCCGCGATGGCGGCCGACCGCGTCGATCTCGTCGATGAAGACGATGCACGGCGCGCTCTTCTTGGCCTGTTCGAACATGTCGCGCACGCGGCTGGCGCCGACGCCAACGAACATCTCGACGAAGTCGGAGCCCGAGATGGTGAAGAAGGGCACGCCCGCCTCACCCGCGATCGCGCGGGCGAGCAGGGTCTTGCCGGTGCCGGGCGAGCCGACCAGCAGCGCGCCCTTCGGAATCTTGCCGCCGAGGCGCGCGAACTTGGACGGATCCTTCAGGAAGTCGACGATCTCGGTCAGCTCGGCCCGCGCCTCGTCGATGCCGGCGACATCGTCGAAGGTGACCTTGCCTTCCTTCTGGGTCAGCATCCGCGCGCGGCTCTTGCCGAAGCCCATCGCGCCGTTCGCGCCGCCGCCCTTCTGCATCTGGCGCAGCACGAAGAAGGCGATGCCGAGGAACAGCAGGAACGGCAGCGACTGGTAGAGCAGCACCATCCAGACCGAGGGGCCATCCTCGGGCTTGGCGGTGATCGCCACGCCCTTTTCGCGCAGCTTGCCGACCAGCGTCGAATCAGGGAGCGGATAGGCGCGGAACTTCTCGCCGTTGCTCATCGTGCCGGTGATGATGTCACGGCTGATGTTGACGTCCTTGACCGTCCCCTCGTCGACCTTGTCGAGGAAGGTCGAATAGGCGATCTGGTTGCCGCTGCCGGCACCCGGCGAGCGACCGTCCACCATCGTGACGAACAGCGCGAGACCCAGGAGAATCGCTACCCAGATCAGGAGGCTCTTCATCCAGGGGTTGCCCCCGCCATTCTCCGGAGAGGGCTTATTGTTGTCGTTCATGGCCACCGCGATACCTTTCCCCGACAAGATAGGCTCACAGGGGTTAATGGCAATGGAACAAAATGCCCGTCCTTGCGACGAAAGCACGCTGGCGTGCGGCGGTACGTTGCTGCCGTGCCTGAGGCGTTAAGCATGATCGCGCCGCGGCGGAGCGGGTGCCGCCGTCCAGACCGTGCCGCGCGGAGTGACGACCACGCCGCCCTGTGTCGCCCGCCTGCCCTCCGCCAACGCGTCGAGCATCGCTTCCACATGCGTCTCCGGCCCGAACGGCGGGCGGACGATGGCATGGGACGCGCGGACGGCCGCGATCAGGCGACGGAGCAGCAGGCGGCGCAGCGTGCGGGGCTGGTCCGCGACGTCGATCGCGGCGTCGGCCGGCCGTTGCGACCAGACTCGGTCGGCGAGCTGCTCCCAGTCGGCGAGCATCTCGGCGAGATGATCGGCGGAGCGGGCGATGCTGCCCGTGTCGAGTTCGGGGATCGCGGCGAGCCATTGCCGCACGCGGGCGCGGGCGAAACGGGGATCGCGGTTGGACGGATCGTCGACCACGGGCAGCGCCAGCGCGGCGACGATCGCGGCCAGCTCGGCCCGGCGCCAGCCGAGGAGCGGGCGGACGAGCATCACCGCGCCGAGCGGGCGGCGACGGCGGATGCCGGAGAGGCCGGCGACCCCGCTGGCGCGATTGGCCCGCATCAGCATCGTCTCGGCCTGATCGTCGGCATGGTGCGCGGTGGCGACGAACCGCGCCCCCTGCCCCGCCGCCCAGGCCGCCAGCGCGGCATAGCGCGCCGTCCGGGCACGGGCCTGCAGGCTGTTCGCGGCGATGGGCCGCGCGGGCGTCAGGACCGCATGGGGGATGGCGTGATCGGCGCACCAGCGCGCGACCATCGCCGCCTCGCCGGCGCTCTCGGCGCGCAGCCGGTGGTCGAAGGTGGCGGCGATCACGTCGCCCGGCAGCGCGGCGGCCGCGAGCGCGAGCATCGCCATGCTGTCGGGACCGCCTGAGACTGCCAGGGCGAGCGGGGGGTGTGGCTCGCCTGTGAGGGCCGCGAGGTCTGCGGCGAAGCGGGTGACGAGATCAGGGGCGAGCACGGCTGCTGTGGTTTCAGAGGCGGCAGCTTTGGGCAAGGTGGTTGGCGGGCTGATCGGGGCCGTGTCCATAGGATCGATAACGATCAGCTTTGTTCACCCGCGTTCGCCCTGAGCGAAGTCGAAGGGCAGCTCTCCACAAGGTGCTTCGACTGCGCTCAGCACGAACGGGTGGTTACGACTGATCCAAACCAACCCCAAGCCGTCGCAGCGCGCTCCGTCATCCCGGTCTCAGGGATGTCGCCTCTACCCGTCATGCCGGACGAGTTCCGGCATCCACGGCGCCGCAAACGCACAACCCGTTGAATGCGCGCAACGGTGGATCCCGGAACAAGTCCGGCATGACAATCGACAGGGGGGCGTCGCCGCGGTTTTCGGAGAGGTCTCGCCTGCGCCTGGGTGACGCGAGTGAATGGTCCGACCTTCGCGACATCACCAACGCGGCTAGCCAGACGACGTCAGCGCCGTTCTTTCCGACTGCACCGCAGACAAGAACGGTGCTTCGACAAGCTCAGCACGGACGGAGGAGAGAGGCATCACGCCCCCACCCCTCACTTGCACTTGGCGGCGGTGCGTCCCTTCGCGATGTCGGCCTTCATCGCGGCGGACAGCTTGCCCGCATAGACGTCGCTCAGCTCGTCATAGACGCGGCAGGCGTCCGCCGGCTTGTTGAGCTTGACCAGCGCCTGACCGAGATAGAGCAGGCTGTCCGGCGCCCGCTCGCCATCCGGCATCTTCTTGTAATTTTCGTAAAAGGCCATGGAGGCCAGGCTGGGCTTGCCGTCGTCGAGATAGGCGCGGCCGAGCAGGTTCTGCGCATAGCTGGCGCGGCGACTGTTCGGATGATCGGCCACCGTCTTCTTCAGCTGCGCCTGCGCCTCCGGGTACAGGCCGGCCTGCCACAGGCGGTAGCCGTAGAGGTAGTTCTCCTCGGCCGCATCGCCGCTGGCGGAGGGGCGCTTGACCGCGGCGAGCTTGGCGGCGCGTTCGGGGTCCATCACCGGCTCGGCAGAGGCGGTAGCGGGCTTGCTGCCGGCGACGGGGCGGGAGGGGCGTGCGGGGGCGATCGGCGCGGGTTCGTCCGCGCCGCCGGTCGCACCCGTCGCGGCGGGCGTGGTCGCGGGCGCGGCGGCGGCGTTGAGCTTGGCGTCGGTCGCGGCCTTGTACGCCTCGAACTGCTCGCGCAGCTGGCGGATCTGATAGCCGTTCTGCTCCGCCTGCCCGGTCAGCGTCGCCATCTGCGATTCCAGCGAGGAGACGCGCGCGGTCAGATCGGCGAGCGGGGTCGAGGCGGGCGCGCCGGGCACCTCCACCGGCGTGTCGGGCCGAACGATCTGCGGCTGGACGAGCTGGCCGTCGCCGCCCGGGAAGACCTTGCGCTGGACGGCGCGCATCTCGCTTTCCAGCCGCCCGACACGGGCTTCGACGGTGCCGGTCTGGGCGGCGGCCAGAGCCGGCAGGGTCGCGGCGGCGACCCCCCCGAGCAGAACGGGCGCGAGCAGCGCGGGGCGGATCAGCTGGGTCATGCGGCTTCTTCGTCGAAAGGAGGGCGGCCGGTCACTGGCCGTCGGGCGTGGTCGCAGGCGGCGGCGGGTTGGCGGCGGATTCGAGATTGGCGCGCTGCACCTCGCTGAGCGCGCGGGTCGGCCGCGGCCGGGGTGCCGCGGTGCGCGCGGCCGGTCGGCGCTCGCGCGTCTCGACCGGCGGGATCGGCGCCAGCGGCGCGCCGACGGTGGGCGAGGCGGACGGGCTCGGGCCGGTGCCCTGACCCGCACGGGCCAGCAGCGACGCGGCATCGACCGGCACGTCCTTGATCGGGCGGCGGCCGTCGCCGAGCGGCGGGATCACCGTGTCGCCGACCGTGATGCGCAGCTCGTCGGGGCGACCGACATTGATCTTGGGCGCATTGGCGGTGGCCGGCACCTCGAAGCTGTCGCCGGGTTTGAGCGTGCCGAGATAGAGGGTGGTGTTGGCCGCGTCGTAGACGCGCATCCACACCTCGCCCGTGGCCGCGGCGAGGCGGACGGGCCCGGTCACCGGCGTCGGCGAGGGCGCCGGTGCCGCGACGACGGGGGCGAAGGGAGTCGCGGGCCCGCCGGCGACGGTGGGGGTCGCGCCGTTCTGGCGGAACAGGTCGGTGGCGTAGTAGAGGCCGGCGAGCACGATCACCGCGATCGCCAGCCCCAGCCCGATGATCGCGACCCCGCGCGAGGGCACACGCGCGGGATCCGCCGTCTCGTAGGGCTCGTACTCCGGCGCGCGCGGCACATGGGTCAGCTCGGCACGGACATCGCGGGCGACCTCGGCATCGTTGACCCCGACCGCGCGGGCATAGGCCCGGGCGAAGCCCACCGCATAGGTCGGCGAGGGCAGCTGGCCGAGCTCCATCGCCTCGATCGCTTCAAGATGGCGCAACGGCACCCGCGTCCGCGATCCCACCTCTGCCAGCGACAGCCCCTGCGCCTCGCGCGCCGTGCGCAGCCGATCGCCCACGCGCTCTGGCGTTGCGGTGCCGCCGGGCTCGACCTCTGTCATCCAACCAACTCCGATGCGGGCCGCCACCCCGGCCTGCGATACCCCATGTTCCAGAGCCTCCCCGGCCTGTCAACGCAAGGCTGCCCTATCGCGGGCGGGACGGGACGCGGCACGCTCAAGCCAGGTCGATTCCCTGCGCCACCGCCCAGGCTTCCAGCGTCCCGCGCAGGTCGCGCGGCGGGTTGGCCAGCAACGCGGCCAGCTCTCCGGTGGCCGCGGCGCGGTCCAGCGAGCGGATCATCGCCTTGACCGGCCCGACCGCCGCGGGGGTGATCGACAGCCGGTCGACCCCGATCGCGATCAGCGCCAGCGCCTCCAGCGGCCGCCCGCCCATCTCGCCGCACACCGCGACCGGTACGCCCGCGGCATGCGCCTCCTCCGTCGCGCGGCGGATGAAGCGCAGGATTGAGGCGGACAGCCAGTCATAGCGCTCGGCCAGCTTGGGATTGGCGCGATCGGCGGCGAACAGGAACTGGGTCAGGTCGTTGGTGCCGATCGACAGGAAGTCGATATGGGGCAGCAGCAGGTCGAGCTGCTCGGCGAGCGCCGGCACCTCCAGCATCGCGCCGAAGCGGATGTCCTGCGGCAGGCGCTTGCCGCGCGCCGCCAGCCAGTCGCGCTGGGCATCGAACAGCGCGCGCGCCTCCTCGAACTCCCACGCCTCCGACACCATCGGGAACATGACCTGGAGCGTCCGCCCCGCCGCCGCCTCCAGCAGCGCGCGCGCCTGCGCCTTCATCAGCCCGTCGCGCTCCAGCGCCAGCCGCAGCGCGCGCCAGCCCATCGCCGGATTCTCCTCGCCCTCGCTCTCGACGGTGAGGTAGGGCAGCGCCTTGTCGCCGCCGATATCGACGGTGCGGAAGATCACCGGCCGGTCGCCCGCCGCCTCCAGCACCTCGCGATAGAGCCGCTGCTGCCGCTCGCGCTGCGGCAGGGTGGCGGACACGAGGAACTGGAACTCGGTGCGGAACAGCCCGATCCCGTCCGCGCCGGTCAGGTCGAGCGCGGCGACGTCGTCGCGCAGGCCGGCATTGACCATCAGCGTGACGCGATGCCCGTCCTTCGTCTCGGGCGGCAGGTCGCGCAGCGCGGCAAAAGCGGCCTTGCGCTTCTGCCGCAGCGTCAGCTTGGCCTCGAACGCCTCCTCCATCGCGGCGGAGGGGCGGACGAAGACATTGCCCTCGGTCACGTCGAGCAGCAGCAGGTCGCCCTCGCCGATCAGCCGGCGCACGTCGCGCACCCGGCCCAGCACCGGCACGCCCATCGCGCGGGCGACGATGGTGACGTGCGCGGTGAGCGATCCTTCCTCCAGGATCACCCCCTTCAGCCGGCGACGGTCATATTCGAGGAGCTCGGCCGGGCCCAGATTGCGCGCGATCAGGATCGTGTCCTGCCTGAGCCCCAGCTGCGCCGCGGTGCCGACCTGCCCCGAGACGATGCGCAGCAGCCGGTTCGACAGGTCCTCCAGATCGTGCATCCGGTCGGCGAGCAGCGGATCGTCGATCTGGCGCATGCGCTGGCGGGTGCGCTGCTGGACGCGCTCGATCGCCGCCTCCGCGGTCAGGCCGCTGTCGATCGCCTCGTTGATCCGCCGCGCCCAGCCCTCGTCATAGGCGAACATCTTGTAGGTCTCGATGACCTCGACATGCTCGCCGCCGACGCCGAACTCCGCCTCGCGCGCGATCCGGTCGATCTGCTCGCGCATCTTGTCGAAGGCGGCATAGACGCGGTGGCGCTCCGCGTCCGTGTCCTCGGCGACGGTATGCTCGACGACGATGCGCGGCTGGTGGAAGACGGCGAAGCCGGAGGCCATGCCCTCGACCAGCTTCTGCCCCGGGATGCGCAGCGAGGCGGAGGATTGCGGCCGGCTCTGCCCGGCATTGGCCTGGTCGATCAGCCCCGCATTGGCGATCAGTTCGGACAGGACCATCGCCACCGTCTGCAGGGCCTCGATCTCGATATCGTCGTAGCGGCGCTGCTCGGCATGCTGGACCGCCAGCACCCCCACCACCCGCTCGCGCCGGATGATCGGCACGCCGGCGAAGCTGTGGAAGCGCTCCTCGCCGGTCTCGGGCTTGTAGGCGAAGTCGGGATGGCTCGCCGCCTCGTCGAGGTTCAGCACCTCGCCCTGCGCGGCGATCGTGCCGACCAGCCCCTCGCCCAGCGCCAGCTTGGTGACGTGGACCGCCGCCTCGGCGAGGCCGCGGGTGGCGAACAGCTCCAGCACGCCTTCGCGCAGCAGATAGACCGAGCAGACCTCGCTATGCGTCTCCTCGCCGATGATCTGCACGACCTGGTTGAGCTTCGCCTGTGCCGGCGTGCGCGCGGCCATCACGTCGTGAAGACGGACCAGGATCTCGCGGGCGGAGGCGGCGGCGGTGGCGGGCATGGCCGATTCGCTATCAGAAGCGTGGCATGGGTGCCACGCAGCAAATCGATTTCGGTGGCGATTGGGGCGGTCGAAGCCGACGCGCGGACGCGGCGGGGCTGCGCCCGACAATCTCCCTGATCCATGACAGACCGCGGAACCGGGCGCCGGCGAAAGGCATGAAAAAGCGAGATAAACCTATTAGAAACAATATGTTGACCGATATCAAACCGGCCTCTGCGGCGACTGCGGGCGATCACGAGCGCTGGTTCGCGCCCGAGCGCCGCGCCGCGCTGCTGGACCTGCTGCGGCAGCTGGACGCGCACGGCTACGACTTCGTCACCGCGACGCCGGCGACCCACAGGCGGGTGCTCGCCCGGCCCGGGCGCCAGCAGGCGGGCGCCCTGCGTGACGTGCTGAGCTGGAGCCTGCCCTTCGCACCGGACCTGCTGGACGCGGAGATGCTGGCGGCGCTGGAGGCGGCCGGCGCGGTCCGGGCCCTGCCCGGCGGGCGGCTGGCGGCGACGCTGCGCGTATCGCGGGTCGAGGGGCGATTGTTCCTCCACTCGGCCTATCCGACGCTGGCGCAGGACTCGGTCTTCCTGGGCCCCGACAGCCACCGCTTCGCGCGATGGATCGCGGCCCGGCTCCTGCCGGACGCGGAGCGGATCCTCGACTATGGGGCCGGCGCCGGCGTCGGCGGGATCAGCGCCGCGGGCCTCGTCCGCCGGCCCCACCTGACGCTGGCCGACATCAACCCCAAGGCGCTGTTCCTCGCCGGCATCAACGCCGACCATGCCGGCATCGCGCACGACACGATCAAGGTCGCCGAACCCCGCGCGATCGCGCAGCGCTTCGACCTGATCGTCACCCATCCGCCCTTCATGATCGACGCCGAGCGCCGCGCCTATCGCGACGGCGGCGACCTGTACGGCACCCGCCTGTCGCTCGAATGGGTGATGCAGGGGCTCGACCTGCTCGCGCCGGGCGGACGGCTGATCCTCCATACCGGCGTGTCGATCGTCGACGGGCGCGACGTGCTGCGCGAGGCTCTGCGCGAACGGTTGCCGGCGATCGGCTTCGGGCTCGACTATGAGGAGCTGGACCCGGACATCTTCAGCGAGGATCTCGACCAGCCGGGCTATGCGGCGGTGGAGCGGATATCGGCCATCGGGCTGGTCGTGCGGCGGGTGGACTGAGGCGGGCGCAAGATTCCCTCCCTCGTCATGCCGGGCTTGTCCCGGCATCCACCGGCCCTCACACGAACAGGACGGCAATTTTGCGGCGCGGTGGACCCCGGAACAAGTCCGGGGTGACGGTGACGGCTAGGCACCGTGCCGTCGCACGTTCCACAAATGTTCCACGTGAAACATTCGTCGGCGGCTAGCGCACGACCCGCGTCTGCCACACCACCCGGCCGATGATCGTCGGCTCGCCCTCGGGGATCGGCGGGGCGGCGGGATTGTCGCTGGTGATGGCGAGACCCGCCCGGCCGCGCGCAACCCGCTTGACCATCAGCGCTCCGCCGATGCGCAGCACGAAGACTCCGCCGCGCGCCTCGGGCGTCCGGCGGGTCTGGTCGATTAGGATGTGGTCGCCGTCGAGCAGTCCGGGCGCCATGGAGTCGCCGCGTACCCGCAGCATCGCCGCCTGACCGCGCGTCAACCCGAGCTGTCGCGCGAGCGCGGGATCGATCCGGTCGCTGCCCAGCAGGAGCTCCGTGTCGACCAGCGCGCCGGGCCCGGCGGAAGCCGCGACGTCGAGCCGCAGGACCGGAAAGACCGGCGGCGCGTCCCCGTCCGGTCCCCCCAGTGCCGCCTCGCCTACCCCGAAAAAGGCCGCGAGCTTGCGGCGATCCTCGTCCTCGAGGCGGCGGGGCGATCCGCGGCGGACATATTGCTGGAGATAGGCGACGTTGCGCCCCAGCATCCGCGACAGGGCGGACAGGCTGGTGCCGCTGTCCTCCGCCAGTCGGGCCAGCGCGGTGCGCGGATCGCTCGTCCCCATGGCGGATCAGTAGTCTAGGAAAATTTCCTAGACAAGTTGGATTCTCAAGAACAGATCGGGAACATCGTTGACGAGTCGGAGGAGTGACGATGTGTCTGTTGTACAGGATCGAGCGCTATCGGGCGGCGACGGCGATGCCGGCGACGACCTTCGGCCGGCGCGCGGTGAACGATCCGCGGCTGGTACTCGACATGCGCCGCGGGCGGGTACCGGGACCGTCGATGATCCAGCGGGTCGAGGCGTTCATGGCGGAGAATCCGGCATGACCCGCCCGCGTGATCCCGCCGCCCGGCTGGTCGCCGCCTTGCTGGCCGACGCCGCCGCCGCCGGCTGCCCGGCCCGCATCGTGTCGAGCGAGACCCGCGACTGGTCGAGCGCGACCTTCACCGGCGCGCGGCATCATATCCGGCTGGCGGCGGCGGCCGGCGACGCGCGGGCGGCGTGGCTCGACGCGCTTGCGCCGCAGCGCTTCGCCCTGCCCCGCCAGCTGCTCGGCGACCTGGTGGTGGAGCGCAGCGACGCGGCCGGCGTCATGCTTTCGGCGCTCGTGCTCGACGATCTGGAAGCGGCCTAGGCCGGGCTGGCCAAGCCCCGCGGGCCATGCTTAACTCTCCCGTATAACAAGCAAGAGAGAGGATCGCCCGATGGCCACCGCCGTCCCGATGCGCCCCGCCATGACCGAGGCCGAATGGCAGGCGCGGCAGGAACTCGCCGCCTGCTATCGCGTGTTCGACATGCTCGGCTGGTCCGAGATGATCTACAACCACATCACCGTGAAGGTGCCGGACGAGGACGGCGCCTTCCTGATCAACCCGTTCGGGCTGCATTTCTCGGAGGTGACCGCCTCCAGCCTCGTCAAGATCGACATCGACGGCAATAAGCTGGACGACAGCCCCTATCCGGTGAACCGGGCGGGGTTCGTCCAGCACGCGCTGTTCCACCGCCACCTGCCCGACGCGCATTGCATCATGCACACGCATACGACGGCAGGGATGGCGGTCAGCTCGCTCGAGGGCGGTCTCCAGCCGATCAACTTCTACGCGTGCAACTTCGCCGGGCAGATCGCCTATCACGACTTCGAGGGCGTGACGGTGCGCGACGAGGAGGGCGAGCGGCTGCTCGCCAATCTCGGCGACAAGCGGGTGATGCTGCTGCGCAATCACGGCATCCTCGCCATGGGGCGGACCCTGCCCGAGGCCTTCATCCGCCACTGGTCGCTCCAGCGCGCCTGCGAGATCCAGCTGGCGACGCTGTCGATGGGCCGTCCCCTGACGGTCGCGCCGGAGGTGATCGCGGTCCATCAGCGCGACCTGCACATGGCGCAGGTGCCGGGTGGCCCCGGCGCCGCCGACTTCGCCGCAATGGTGCGGCTGGTCGACCGGCGGGACACGAGCTGGCGCAACTGAAAGCCTGGGTGATTTGAAGCTGGTAGGCTAGGTGGGGCGGCGATGACCCGCTTCACCGTCAACAACCAGTCGGTCGAATATCTGCTCGACCCGGAGACACCGCTGCTCTGGGCGCTGCGTGACGCATCGAACCTGACCGGCACCAAATATGGCTGCGGCACCGGTCATTGCGGGTCCTGCACGGTCGATGTCGACGGCCGCGCGGTGCGATCGTGCCGCATGACGATCGCGCAGGCGGAGGGGACGTTCGTCACCACGATCGAGGGCTTGTCGCGCGACCGCTCCCACCCGCTCCAGCTCGCCTTTCTGGCGGAAGGCGTGGTGCAGTGCGGCTTCTGCATCCCCGGCATCATCATGGCCGCGCAGGCGCTGCTCCGCCGCAACGCCGATCCGGACGAGGCGACGATCCGCGCGACCATCTCCAACCTGTGCCGCTGCGGCGTCTATCCGCGACTGGTCGATGCGATCACCCGCGCCGCCCGCGCGATGCGGGGCGAGGAGGTGATCCCGGCCGGCGCACGGCCCGATATCGATCCCGCCGATGCCGCGCGCGCGGTCCCGGCGCTGACGCCGGGGCGGGGACAATAGGGTCTCGGGCGCTCTCCCCCCACCGTTCGTACTGAGCCTGTCGAAGCACTGCCTTTCTTTCTGGACCGGGCGATCGCGGCACGAAGAAGAACAGTGCTTCGATAGGCTCGGCACGAACGGAAAATGAGCGCGCCTGTCTAGGCTCCACCCACCCCAACCTTTCGCATCGCTGACACAGGCATTCAGCTTCAAATCACCCGCTTCATGGCACATCCCGTCGCATCATAGGGACCGGCTCGTGCGCCGGTGTTGAGGATCTGAGGACATGCGAAAGCTGATCGGGGCCCTGCTCGCGGCGGCGATGGTGACGCCGGTGGCGGCGGAGGCGCAGCGCGGCCGGTTCGAGAACCGGCCGGACGGCGAGGCGCGCCCGGCCGCGCCGCGTCAGGGCTGGGGCGGACGCCAGTGGAACGGCCCGCGCCCGGATGGCGGCGGCGGCCGGATGGCGCCACCCCAGGACGCCGGTTCGCCGCCCCCCGCCCCCCGCTTCGAGCCGCAGGCTCCGGCGGCCAACCGACCCTTGCAGGAGGGTCGCCGCGATTTCGATCGCCGTGACGATGGCCGTGGCGATCCGGGGCGCAACACGTGGCGCAACGACGGCCCGCGCCCGGACGGCGAGCGCCGCTACGAAGGACCACGGCCCGATGGTCCCCGCCCGGACCGTCCCGGCGAGCCGCGCCGCGACGGCGGCTGGCGCAGCGCTCGCGAGGAGAATGGCGTGCGCGTCTACGACCGCCGGGTCGAGCGGGACCGTCCGCTCTCTGCCGGCCGGCGCGACGCCGATCGGCGCTATGGCTGGGACGGCGGCCGGAACGACCGCGGCGGCTATGGCGATCGCAGCCGCTGGGATCGCGGCTGGCGGGGCGAGAGCCGGTTCGACTGGATGCGCTGGCGCGAGGCCAATCGCGACGCCTATCGCCTGCCCCGCTATTACGCGCCCTATGACTGGAACGGCGGCTATCGCCGGTTCGGGATCGGCATCACCCTGTCGAGCGGTCTGTGGGGCCGCAACTACTGGATCGACGATCCCTGGGACTATCGCCTGCCCGAGGCGTACGGCCCCTATCGCTGGATCCGCTATTATGACGACGCGCTGCTCGTCGATCTGGAGACGGGTCAGGTCGTCGACGCGGTCTACGGCATCTTCTGGTAACCGGGGTGGTCCGGCGGCGGGGCTCGCCCTGCCGCCGGACCTGTTTCCGCCCCCTTGCGCCATCTGGCGCTCGATCCGAATATGAGCGGCATGAGCCTGTTCGCCCGCAAGTCCAAGACCCCCGCCCCCGCCACGTCCGCCGTCCGCCAGCGCTTCGGCGCAGAGGTGGCGGCGCGGCTCGACGCCCATCCCGCCGTGGAGCGCGCGGCGATCGCGGCGGCGCAGGTCTATTACTATGTCGATTTCCTCGATGCAGAGACGTGCGATCGGTTGATCGCGATGATCGACGCGCATCGCCGCCCCTCCACCCTGCTCTCCGACCGCAACGACCAGGGCTTCCGCACCTCCGACAGCTGCGACATGAACCGCTGGTCGCCCGAGGTGCAGCCGACCGACGAGGCGATCGCGGCGCTGCTCGGTATCGATCCGGCGCATGGCGAGACGATGCAGGGCCAGCGCTACGCCCCCGGCCAGCATTTCCGCGCGCATCACGATTATTTCCACGCGACCGAAAGCTATTGGGAGCGGATGCAGCAGGAGGGCGGACAGCGGACCTGGACCGCGATGATCTATCTCAACGACGTGCCCGAGGGCGGCGCGACCTGGTTTCCCCAGGCGGGGATCAAGGTCGCCCCGCGGCGGGGCATGCTGCTCGCCTGGAACAACATGAACCCCGACGGCAGCCCCAACGAGGCGACGATCCATGAGGGGATGCCCGTGGTCGAGGGCGTGAAGTACATCATCACCAAATGGTTTCGCGAGGATCGCTGGATCAAGTGAGCGCGCCGCCCCCCTCGCCTTCGCCGGCGCGAGGGCGTAACGGGGGCGGCATCACCATGCAGACGATCCGCGCATGACCGTTCTCGGCATCACCCGCTCGATCCTCGGCCAGCCCTGGCGCTGGCGGGCGCTGTCCGCCGATGCGCGCGATGGGCTGATGAGCGACGATGCGCTGGTCGACCAGCTGCTCCTCGCCCGCGGCTGCCCGCCCGAGGCGGTCGCCGACTGGCGCGCGCCCTCGATCCGCGGCTTCATGCCCGACCCCTCGATCTTCCGCGACATGGACCGCGCCGCCGAGCGGCTGGCCGATGCGGTGGAAGCGGGCGAGCAGGTCGCGATCTTCGGCGACTATGACGTCGACGGGGCGACCTCGACGGCACTGCTCGTCCGCCTGCTCGGCGATCTGGGCCTCGCCGCCCGCCCCTATATCCCCGACCGGCTGGCCGAGGGCTACGGTCCCAACGCCCCCGCACTGCGCCGCCTCGCGGCCGAGGGCGCGACGCTGATCGTCACGGTCGACTGCGGGGCGCAGGCGTTCGAGGCGCTGGAGGCGGCGCGCGATGCCGGCATCGCGATCCTCGTCGTCGATCATCACAAATGCGCGACCGCGCTCCCCCCCGCCCACGCGCTGGTCAATCCCAACCGGCTCGACGAGGCGGCCGAGGCGGCGGCGCACGGCCATCTCGCCGCGGTCGGCATGTGCTTCCTCCTCGCCGCAGCGCTGGTCCGCACGCTGCGCGCGCGCGGCTTCTTCGCCACCCGCGCGGAACCGAAACTGCTCGACCTGCTCGACCTCGTCGCGCTGGGCACGGTGGCGGACGTCGCGCAGCTGCGCGGGCTCAACCGCGCCTTCGTCACGCAGGGACTGAAGGTGATGGCGCAGCGGCGCAACATCGGCCTCGCCGCGCTGATCGACGCTTCGCGCCTGTCGCGCGCGCCGACCTGCACCGATCTCGGCTTCGCGCTGGGGCCGCGGATCAATGCCGGCGGACGCGTCGGCCGCGCCGATCTCGGCGTGCGCCTGCTGACCACCGCCGACCCCGCCGAGGCGCAGGCGCTGGCGCAGGAGCTCGACCGGCTCAACGAGGAACGCCGCGCGATCGAGGCGGCGGTGCAGGCGGAGGCGGACCTCGCCATCGATCTCGGCGCACATGTCGTCACCGTCTGGGGGCGCGGCTGGCACCCCGGCGTGATCGGCATCGTCGCCGGCCGGCTCAAGGAGCGGCTGGGCCGCCCGGTGATGGTCGTGGCGGTGGACGAGCAGGGCACCGGCAAGGGCTCGGGCCGATCGATCACCGGCGTCGATCTGGGCGCGGCGGTGATGGCCGCACGCGAGCACGGCCTGATCGCCGCGGGCGGCGGCCATGCCATGGCGGCCGGCCTGACCGTGGCGGAGGATGCGCTGCCCGCGCTCGCCGCCTTCCTCGACGAGCGCCTGTCCGCCGCGGTCGACCGCGCGCGGGAGGATCGCGCGCTGCTGCTCGACGCGGTGCTGGCACCGGGCGGCGTCAATCCCGATCTCGTCCGCCGGATGGAGACCGGCGGCCCCTATGGCGCCGGCTGGCCCGCCCCGCGCGTTGCCGCCGGCCCCTACCGGCTCGTGCGCGTCGACGTGGTCGGCAACGGCCATGTCCGCGCCATCGCCGCCGGTGCCGACGGCCGCAGCCTGAAGGCCATGGCCTTCCGCGCCGCCGACACGCCGCTGGGCCAGGCCCTGCTCGCCGCGCCGCCGCATCGCCAGCTCTGGCTGGCCGGCCGCGCAAAGATCGACGACTGGAACGGCGGCAACACCGCCGAACTCCATCTCGACGACGCCGCCTGGACGGATTGACGCGCGGCCCCGCTTCGCCTAACCGGCCGAGACCCGGACGGCCCCTTCGTCTAGCGGTTAGGACGCGGCCCTTTCACGGCTGAAACACGGGTTCGATTCCCGTAGGGGTCACCAGGCTCGAAGCCAAATTCCTTTCGGAATGTGCAGTCATGCGGAACCACGTGTCTGTGACCCCCGAGCCAATTCACAAAATAGATTGCCGCTTTTTGTTGGCACGACGCTTGTACGGTTGCCCCGCTCTCCCCACGACGACGGCGCCTCGCAATGGCTCGACGCGGCAGGCTGTCACCCAGAGGCGAGGCCTGGTTCGCCGATGTCACGCTGTTGGAATTCGCTATTGGCTGCTCGGCAGCCTGCAGCTCAGAAGACCGGTCGCTGACACGCGGCAGCCTCCTATCGCTTCCTCAAGGCGGAACATCTAAGTCGTCCGCTTCCGAGAAGCTGACTGTGAAGCCACAGGCGTCCTAGATACCCAGTTCAAGTGACACGCAAACGGTGCGCGGCGCTCCGGGATAGATCCAGAAGCTGTTGTACGAACTCAGGGCGTAGCGGCGATCCAACAGATTGTCCGCTTCCACTCTCACCGTCGCATACCGTCCCAGCGGTGCCTCGGCGGCTGCCTTCACTTTCACAAAGGCGGGCAACAGCAGCCCACTCGTATCCGTCGCCCCGGATCGCTTGCCGACATAGCTTGCCCCGCCACTGAGCGACCAGCCGTGATCCGCCGATCGATACATGATGAACGCCGAGCCGGAATGGTCGGGCGTGTTCAACGCTCTGGGTGTGGCGAAATTACGGTCGTCGTAGCGCGCTCGCGTCCATGCGTAATTGAACACCGCCTGCCAGCGCCGCCCCAGGCGCAACGCCGCATCGACATCGATGCCCCGGCTTCCGAGCGAGCCAACGGGTGCCAGGAAATTGGCATCGAGCGGATCCGTGGTGAGCACGCCAGACTTGGCGATGTCGAACCACGTGATGCCCGCGTCGATGCCGGCCCATCGCCCGCTCAGGCCCGCTTCGTAGCCATGGCCCCGCTCCGGGGCAAAGGCCGCGCCATCGCGACCGCTACCGGAATTGAGGAGGATGGACTCGCCCCAATTGCCGTGCACCGACACCGAGCTGGTGATTGCGTAGCGCGCGCCCATGCGGAACGTGACCGGGGCATTCTGGGCCCGCGACACGGTGCCCGTCAGGTTCCGGCGCAGTTCCTGCCGATAGGCATCCAGCCGCATGGCGCCGACGAACGACAGTCGATCCGTGATATCCCACAGATCCTGCGCGTAGAGGGCCAGAGCATGGCGCTTTTCCCGCTGATCGATGCTGGGCAGCAGCGGCAGCGCCTGCGCTGCGCCGTAGACGGGCTCGAAGATATCGATGGCATAGGGAGCGGCGGGAGACGGATTGCGCCGCCGCAGCAGTTCCAGATAGTCGAGGCGATACGCCTTGACGCCCAACGCCGGCTGATGACGCCCCAGCGCTTGCCACCGACCACGCAGCTCGAGGCGCGCGGCGAGGTCTTCCACCGCATAGCCTCGCTCGCGCCGCTGCCGCCACAGGGTCCGCCCGCCGACCAGCCGGGATTGGTCGGCCGACGCTCCGCGCAGTGAGCCCGACCGATAGGCGACCCCGCCGACGAGCGACCAGTCGCCGCCCATCCGCAATTCGCCCGTCAGTTGGTGCCGCGTATCGCTGGCCTGCGTGTCGCCGTTGGACGGCTCGCCCAGAAACCGGGAAGCGGGCAGCGCCAGGGCGTTGCCCGCCACCGCGACGACGCCGCGGTCGAACGGCGAGGCATATCGGATGATCTGCCCGACATAGGTCAGTTGCAGCGCGCCGGATGGACGAAAGGTCAGCGAGGGCGCCACTGTCCGGCGTTTGAGCCGCACGAAGTCGCGGTAACCGTCGCTGTCTTCGGTCGCCACGACGATACGCCCCGCCAGATTGCCGACCAGCGGTCCCGTCGCATCGAGCTCGACCCGACGCGTATCGAACGAGCCATAGGTCAGCCGAGCCGACGCGGCCGCGGCGAACCGCGGCGTCTTTGTCACCATGTTGACGCGGCCGGCGGGATCGATGTCGCCGAAGACGGCGCCCGCAGGTCCCTTGAGTATCTCGATCCGCTCGATCGTCGCCGGATCGCGCGCGGGCGCGCTGCCGCGGTTGGCCACGAATCCGTCGACATAATATTCGCTGCCGCCATCGGCCGTGCTGAGAAAGCCGCGGATCGCGAAATTGTCCGCAAAGCCGCCGCGATTGTTCTGCTGGCTGCTCCCGCTCACCAGTTCCAGCGCATCGCCGAGGCGGTACGTGCCGGCGGCCTGCAGCAGATCCTGTTCGAGCGACCGGCTCGATTGCGACATGCGTTCGGTCGCGCGATCGGCGGACAGGGTCGGGTCACGCTTGGCTCGCGTGCCGAGCACGACGATGTCGTCCCGCTCACCCTGGGTCGCCTCTCGTGCTTCGACCGGCGCGCTCAGCAGTGCGGGCAGGAGAACAAGCCGACGCAGGGCCGGTGCCGCCCGGCGTTGAGGCGAGCGGATCGGGACATTGGACACACCGGTTCCTTGTGCCTATCAAGTGATGATGTATCATTTCCATGCCGCTTCGACCATCACGCGTCAACTGCGCCGGAGGCCGCGCGAGGTCTTGGCGAAGCCGAGCGACGCAGCGTCGGCACGGAGCCGCTTGCAGGGCATCGACGCGCTGCGAGGCCTCGTCATGGTGCTGATGCTGCTGGATCATCTGCGGGAGACCTGGTTCCTGCACGTTGCCGTCGCGGATCCGATCGACGCGCGAACCGCCTTGCCGGCACTGTTCGCCGCGCGGCTGGCGGCAAGCCTGTGCGCGCCGGTGTTCGTCGCGCTCACCGGCATCGGCGCGTACCTGTTCGCCAGCCGGCACACGGTGGCGGAGACCAGACGCTATCTGGTCAAGCGCGGACTGGTGCTGATGGCGCTCGACCTGCTGGTCCTGTCGCAACTCTACTGGGGCGTCGCCGCGGCTCCGACGCTCTGGCTCCAGGTGATCTGGTGCATCGGCATCTGCATGATCGTGCTGGCAGGCCTGATAGGACTGTCGCGGCGGGCGCTGATGATCGGGGGTATCGTCATCGTGTGCGGGCACAATCTCCTCGATACGATCCGCCTGACCGCCGATCATCCGCTGTTCGTGCCTTGGGCGATGCTGCATCAGCGCGACGTTATTCCGCTTCCGTTCGGGCTGATCGCGAAAACAACCTATCCGGTACTCCCATGGATCGGGGTGATCGCCTTGGGCTTCTCGATCGGTCCCTGGTTCCTGCCCACGACCGCCTCGCGGGATCGCGCCCGTAACCTGGTGCTCATGGGCGGCTTGATGGTGACGGCGTTCGTCCTTCTCAGATTTGCCAACGTCTATGGGGATGCGCCCTGGTTCACCGTGCCGCGTGCCCCCCTGCGGACCGCGATGAGCTTTCTGGCGTTGACGAAATACCCGCCCTCACTGTTGTTCCTGCTGCTGACCTTGGGCGTCGGCACGCTGCTGCTCGCCAGCATCGAGCGCTTGCCGGCCGGCAGGATCATCGCCGCCCTTGCGGCATTCGGAAGCGCGCCGATGTTTTTCTACCTGTTTCATCTGGCGGTACTGCGGCTGCTCTACCATGCAGCGCTCGCCATCCGGGGACCGACCCATGGCACGCTTTTCGCGGTTGGGAGCTACGGCTGGGTGCTGGCATGGTACGTGGCGCTGATCGTGCCGCTGTATCTGCCAACTGCGATGTTCGCCCGCCTCAAGGCCAGGCGGCGCGATCTTGCGTGGCTCCGTTACCTCTGATGCCGGCGTGGTGGACAGCCGGCTCGCCGGCCTTGGCGGGATCGACGGCGACCAGGAGATCGCCCAGATCGACCGACGGCCCCCAATAGAGCGGCTGCAGATAGCCCTTGTCGTCGACGCCCATTGCATAGGTCACGCCTGCGCCGTCGAGCCGGAACACCCTCGCACCCTTGGGCGCCATCACCTTTGCATCCGCTTCGCCGCTCCGGACCGCGGCCAGCGTCCCTGCCGCCAGCATCAGCCCGTTCCCGCGCCTCACGCGGCGCGGTTTGCCGTCGCGACGGCGGCGATCCGCACGGTGTCGCCGGCAAAGGCCAGGCGGAACACCGGCGCCGCCGTCCCGCCGAACCGCTCACGACGATAGCCGATGCCGTGCGCCGGGGTGCCGCCGTCGAGGCCCCAATAGTCGACGAAGCTGATGACCTCGCCCTCGCCCGTCACCCACCAGCAATAGGCCTGGAACGGCTCGGCGGCGGGGTTTCCTGCGACAAGGCCGCTGCCGTTGATCGGGCGCCACGGTCCGTCGATCGCCTCCGCGACCATGCCGTAGAGACCCGTCGGTGCGCCGATACCGGGGGCGAACCGCTTCGCCTGCGTCGACCAGAAGAGATAGTAGAGGCCGTCGCGCACCACGATATGCGGCCGCTCCAGTTCGCTGTTGACCCCGATCGCGGTGACGATCGGCGGGCGCAGCGCCCAGCCATCGGCGCCTCGCGTCGCGAGCCCGATCACACCGTCGTGAACGTCGGCAACGCCGGGGGCCGAGCCCGTGAACAGGATGTGCTCGCGTCCGGTCGCCGGATCCCGAAAATAGCCGGGATCGCGGAACCCCTTGATGCGATCGTCGGTCGGCACGTCATCATCGGCGACGCGATAGGACAGGCCGTCGGCGCGGGCCGTCTCGACCGGCTCGCTCCAGCCGGACAGCCGGCCATGGTCGAACCGCCCGCACGTCTCGAACAGCCGCTGCGCGAACCGCGGCCCGCCGGTCCGCCAGCCCGCGGCGGTGAAATGCATCGTCAGCGCCGCCGCATCGTCCGCCAGTACGGCGCTGCCCGACCATTCGCGCGATCCGGGCGAGAAGCCGTCCGGGAAGGCCGCGCCGTGGTCGCGCCATCCATCGGCGCCGCGGCTGTAGAGGCGGATGCGGGCGGCATCATGCCGCGCTTCCGGATCCGCCGCGCGCGGAACGGCCAGGAAGAACCACCATTGTCGCCCGTCGACGATCGCGGTGCTGCCGTCCGCGCGCATGATCTGCCACATGTCCCACAGGTCGCGCGCGGGGTCGATCGGGGCGACGTCGCCGACGCCGATCACCGGCAGCCGCGCGTCCGGGGTGGTTGCAGCGGCAGCGGCCTGCTGCCGGGTCCAAGCGGTCATGTCGGCATCCTGATAGGTGGTTTGCGGTCAGGCGGGGTCGGTCGCACCGACGGGCAGCCCATCGGCGTTGCGCGCGCGGACGCGAAAGACGGCGATGGCGGCGGCGAACATCAGCAGGCCGCACAGCGTCAGCACATGGCGCGGATCGCCGGCGAGCCACGGTTCGTAGACCAGCGGCAGCGTCACCGAGAACAGCAGCATCGGCACGACGATCATCATGTTGAAGATGCCCATGTACACCCCGGTCCGCTCCGGCGGGATCGACCCTGCCAGGATGACGTACGGATTGCCCATGATGCTGGCCCAGCCGATGCCGATGCCGATCGCGGGGACGAACAGCATCCACTTGTCGGCCATGTGCGGCAGCGCGAGCATGCCGGCCCCCGCAAGCGTGAGGCATAGGGCGTGGAGCGATGCCGCCCCGATCCGTCGCGCGACCGGCACCATGGCGAAGGCCGCGACGAAGGCGACGCCATTGTACCACGCCGCCATCTCGCCGTTGGTCAGCACGGCCGCGTGGAAGCCGCTGGAGGTGGCGTCGGCGGTTCCGTACACCGAGCGGCCGATCGAATAGATGACGTAGTTCCAATAGGCGGCCATCGCATACCATTGGAACAGGCTCATCACCGCGAGCTTGCGCATGGCCGGCGGCATCTGCGCGATCGCCGAGCCGATCTCGCGCAGCGCTGCGCCCAACCCCTTCGGCTCCGCGGCGATCCGCGCCCGCTCCGCCGGCGTCAGCGGCAATTCCGGCACCCGGGTCACCGAATAGATGATCGTCGTCAGCGACAGGACCGCACCGACCATGAAGGCGATCCGCGCGGTATAGGGGATGTTGTGCGCATCCACCCAATCCTGGTTCATCCCCGCCCACACCAGCATCGACGGCGTCAGGAACGCGAGCATCTGGGCAAGCCCGGTGAACGCCGACTGCGTCAGGAACCCGACCTGATGCTGGCTCTCGTTCAGCCGGTCTGAGACGTAGGCGCGATAGGGCTCCATCGTGATGTTGTTGCCGGCATCGAGGATCCACAGCAGCGACGCCGCCATCAGCAGCGACTGGCTGAGCGGCATGCAGAACAGCCCGACGGCGCAGAGTAGCGCACCGATCAGGAAATAGGGCGTTCGCCGTCCGAAACGGCTGTCGGTCCGATCGCTCAGCGCCCCGATCAGCGGCTGCACCAGCAGCCCCGTCATCGGTCCCGCCAGCTGCAGCAGCGGCAAGGCCGCCTCCGACGCGCCCAGATAACTGTAGATCGGGGCCATATTGCCCTGCTGCAGCCCGAAGCTGAACTGCAGCCCGAGAAAACCGAGGTTCATCTCCAGGATGCGCGGCAGCGACAGTTGCGGCTTCGATCCCGGAAAACGCATCGCCTCTCTCCCGCTACGCCATTCCTTCGAGCGGCTTCCGGATCGCATACCCCCGCACGAGGCATACAGCAACAATCGATTGCAGATGGCATGGAGGCAAAAGCCCCGATCGCTGCCGATGGTTATCGCACCCGAGCACGCGACGATGCGACGATGCGACGATGCGACGATGCGACGATCCCGAGGCCGGCCCGAAGCTGTTCGAGCGGGGGATGGACATCGTCGTCACCGCCTCCGCCCTGCCCAAGCTGGGCGTCGCCACGCCCGCCGCGGCGATCGACCTCGGCATCGGCGGCTTCAACGATGTCGCCCAGCCCGCGACGATCGTCGGCGTGGTGGCGGATCCGCGCTTCCGCTGCGTGCGCGAGCCGCTCGACGCCACCGCCTTCTACCATAGCGACGCCAATCTGGGCTTCCTGGCGGTGCGCTTCGCCGATCCCGACCCGGCGGCCGTGATGGCGCGGATCGGCGCGGCGTGGAAGCGGGTGGTGCCCAACGTACCGTTCGAGGCGCAGTTCGCCGACGATGCCGCCGCCGAGCTCTATCGGGCTGACCAGGCGCTCGGCACGATGTTCGCCGGCTTCGCGCTTCTTGCAGTGCTGATCGGGTGCCTCGGCCTCTTCGGGCTCGCCGCCTTCACCGCCGAGCGCCGCACGAAGGAGATCGGCATCCGCAAGGTGCTCGGCGCACGGACGCGCGACATCGTGCGGCTGCTGGTGTGGCAGTTCTCCAAGCCTGTGCTGATCGCCAACGTCATCGCCTGGCCGCTGGCCTGGTGGGCGATGCGGACCTGGCTGAACGGCTTCGACGACCGCATCGCGCTGACGCCCATGCCGTTCCTGCTCGCGGGGATGCTGGCGCTCGTCATCGCCATCGCCACGGTCGCCGGCCACGCGACCCGCGTCGCCCGCGCCAAGCCGATCACCGCGCTCCGCTACGAATAGGTAGGACGCCTGAGATGAACGCCATGCCCATCGTCGTCGCGATCAGCGCCGCTGCCGTCACCCTCGCGCTGGTCGCCGCCTTCGCCGCAGGCTGGTGCGCGGGCCGCCGCGGGCGCACTCCGCGAGCGGAGGAACCGTCGATCGCCTCCCGTATCTCGCTCGCCGACCTGCGATCGCGGATGCAGCGGCTGGAGGCGATCGCGGCGGGGATCGACGTCTAGGGGCAGCGGGACTGCGGTCGATCGAGAGGCGTGGCCGCCCGTTAGGATGTGGCCATGCCGATCGCGCGGGATCGCTCACCAGCCCGGGATAGTGAGGTAGCCGGCACCGCTTTGTCGCGCACCATCCGACCACGCCTCTCCGACACCGGTCGAGTAGAGCGGCCGCTCCGCATGGCACAGCGCCTGTGCGGCGACCCGGTTCTGCCCGGAACCGGAGCGATGGGCAGCGGCTCGAGATGCTCGGGCACGACATATTCGGCCGAGCCTCTGCTCGCCGTCCGCCTGAGCGCCGTCGAGGGCGCCCAGACAGCGCTGCTGCGACACCGCCCGGCACGCACGGCTCGACATGCGGTCGTCCGGCTCAGGCCTGCGCCGTGGGCCTGATCACGATCTCGCCGACGTTCACCCCTGCGGGCTGGCCGATGGCGTAGGCGATGGCCTCGGCGATCGTTTCCGCCGGCATGGCGATCGATCCGCTGGCCGCGATCCGCTCGCGCAGGTCTCCGTCGCGGATATGGTCGGCAAAGCCGGTGGCCGTGAAGCCGGGGGTCAGGGTGGTGACCCGTATGTCTCCGGCAAGCTCCTGGCGCAGGCCGTCGCAGATCGCCACGACGGCCGCCTTGGTGCCCGCGTAGACCGCCATGTTCGGGACGATCTTGCGCGCGGCCGTCGACGCGACCGCGATGAAATGTCCCGAGCCCTGCTCGCGGAAGATCGGCAGCGCCGCCGCGATGCTCCAGAGGACGCCCTTCACGTTGACGTCGACCATCGTCTCCCAGTCGTCGAGCGCGAGTGCGTCCACCGGGCCGATCGGCATGGCGCCCGCATTGGCGACGAACACGTCGAGGCGGCCGAAGGTCGCGACCGCGTGCCGGGCCAGCCTGGCCACGTCCTCGCGCCGTCGGACGTCGACGGGGATCTGGGTCGCCGTGCCGCCACGCGCGGTGATGTCGTCGACGAGGCGCCGCAGCCGATCCTCGCTCCGTGCGCCCAGCACTACTCTCGCGCCCCGCTCGGCAAGGTAGCGCGCGGTCGCCTCCCCCATCCCGCCGCTGGCCCCGGTGATCGCCACCACCGCATCGTCGATCTGCATCCTCGGAGCCTCCTTATGCGGCATGCGAACGCGACATCCCGTCCGGGAAGCACACCCCGGTCAGCGCTTCGGAAACCTGCCAGAGGCGGGCCGCCGCGTCCTCGTCCAGCGCCTGCGGCGGAACCTTGGCAAGGGTCGGATAGCCGCGCACCTCGGCGATCCCGTCCGGGCCGTAATAGGCGCCTCCGACGGCGTCGGGGGCGGTCGCCGCGTAGAGCGTCGGCAAGGCGCCGCGATCCGCCGGCTGGAACAGGAACGGCAGCAGCGTCCGCGCAAGGCCGTACGCGCTGCGGCGACCGGGGCCGTTGTGGAGCAGGTCCGTCCGCGCGACGCCCGGATGCGAGGCGATGCTGACGACGCCCCAGCCCTGCGCCTCGCTCCGCCGCTGCAGCTCCAGCGCGAACATCAGACAGGCGAGCTTCGACTGGGCATAGGCTTTCATCGCCGCATAGGCCTGCGTCGCGTTCAGGTCGGCGAAGTCGATGACGCCCGCCCGTGCCGCGACGCTCGACACCGAGACGACGCGCGCCCCCTGGCGCAGCAGCGGCAGCAAATGGGCGGTCAGCGCGAAATGGCCGAGATGGTTGGTCCCGAGCTGCAGCTCGAAACCGTCGGCGGTGGACTCGCGACGCGGCGGCACCATCACGCCGGCATTGTTGATCAGCATGTCGATCGTTCCGTGACGCTCGGCGACCCGGGCGGCGAACGCCGCGACCGAGGCGAGGCTGGCGAGGTCGAGATCCTCGAAGCGGATGTCGGCCGAAGGGACGGCAGTTCGGATCCGCGCCACGGCGCCGGCGCCCTTGGCCGGGTTCCGGCCGGCGAGGACCACGGTGGCGCCCGCCCTTGCGAGGGCGAGGGCATCCTCGAAGCCGAGCCCCCCGGTGCCGGTCACGATCGCCGTTCGCCCCTGCTGCGGAGGTATGTCGGCCTGCGTCCACCTTGCCATGCTCGTGCCTTCCCGATAATGTTGCACCGGGTGTAATGTATATTTTGCACTGAGTGCAACTATTTTCTCGAGGCAGGCGCGTGGTTTATTCGGCCGGGATGCTTCCGTCGTCCGGCGTCCGGGAGCGTAAGCGGCGCGAGACGCTATGGCGGATCACCGATGCCGGCGTGCGCCTGTTCATCGCACAAGGGTTCGACGGCACGACGGTGGACGAGATTGCGGCTGCGGCCGGCATCTCGCGCCGGACCTTCTTCCACTATTTCGACTCCAAGGACGACATCCTGCTGTCGTTGCAGAGCGATGTCGGCGACCTGTACGCCGCCGAGGTCCGCCGGGCGCCGGGAAGCCAGTCCCCGTTCGCGCTCGTCCGCGATGCGGCGTTGCGGGTCTGCGCCGCCTTCCCGCACGACGATATGCTGGCGCTCGACCGGCTGATGCGGGGCAGTGCCTCGGTCCAGGCCCGCAAGCAGGCGAGCTATCGCCAGCAGGAGGACGCACTTCTCGCGGCGCTGCGCGAGCGCTGGCCCGACCCCGAGCGGGAGACGCGGCTGCGGGTGCTCGCAATGGTCGCCGTCGGCGCCACCCGCCTCGCATCCGAGACCTTCAACCGCGAGGGGGGTGCCCGGCCGTTCGACGCGGTTCTCCGCGCCGCCTTCGACGCCGTCACCGCCGAGTTCGGGGCGGGATCGTGAACGAGATGCGGCGGCCGCCTGATTGCGACGGCAGGATCCGGTGGAACATCCGCGCCTGGCCATAGCGACCCAGACTGGCGTATTACCGGCGGCAATACGGGCTTTCGGCCGCGGCGATCCTTTCACCACCTCCCTTGCGGCGAGATCGTCTTCGGCAGACAAATACTATCTTCTGCCTTGATCAAGCCCGGCAAAGTCGGGGTAGCCCCGATCTCACAACTCCTTTCCTGCAACTGGGTCGAAGGCGATCGCCGCCGCTCGCTTATCGGCAGTACGGGAAGCCGAAAGAGCGCGACCAACGTCGCCCGCCCGTCAGTCCCGGGTCGCTCGCAGATCATGGATCACAATCTGGTACGCAGCGTCACGCCATAGGTGCGGGGGTCGCCGAGCGTTCCGGTGATCGCGCCGGTATTGGCCGCTCCGCGGGACAGGAAATAGCGCGTGTCGCCGATATTGCGGCCCCAGAGCTGGATGTCGAATAGCCCGTCCAGCGTCCGGAAACCCAAGCGGATATTTACCAGATCGTACGCCGGGATGGTCGAATAGCGGCTGAGGCTGGCACTGGTATTGGTCTCCGACCGATAGCTATAGTCCGACCCCAGATAGAATTCCGTGTCGCGTCCCTGCGTCTGGCCCAGCGGCGTTCGTATCTCGCCGCCGGCGGACGCCGACCATTTCGAGACGCCGGGCAGTCGACGCCCGCTCAGATCGCAGATCGCCTGGCCGGTGATCTCGATCGGGCACGGCGCGTTGGCGTAGGAGATGTAGCGCGCATCGTCGTAGGTGCCCGAGCCATAGAGTGTCAGCCATCGTGTCGGCGCGGTGCGCATATCGGCCTCGAAGCCGCGCGTGCGCACTTTGGCGGCGTTGGTGAAGAAGCTGACGCCGTTGCGGTCGATATCGACGATCGTCGTCTGGTAGTCGCGCACGTTCGTCCAGAATGCGGCGACATTGGCGATGAGGCGGCCGCCGGCCCAACTGGTCTTCGCCCCCGCCTCGTAGCTGTCGATCGTCTCTGGCTTGATCACCGGATTGGCTGCGAACTGGCCGGTCGTCGTGATGTTGGCGAGGTTCAATCCGCCGAACTTGTTGCCGCGTGCATAGGTGACGTAGGTCAGCAACGGCGCCGCGACCTTCCAGGACAAGGTCGCTTGTCCGGACAGACGGCCAGCCTTGGTGTCCGCCGTGTAGAAATTCGCCAGGCCGTATCGGCTGCGGATCGTCTGCGCCGCGGCCTGTTGCGCCGTGGACAGCCCGGCCAGCGATGCTCCGGTCGCGATCTGGTCGAAATAGCCGGACTTGGTCTCGTAGGTATAGCGCAGGCCGGTGGTGAGATCGAGCGCCCGCGTAACGTGCCACACCGTCTGTGCGAAGGCGGCATAGCTGTCGGTGACGGGGCGCGAGTGGCTGACCACGTCATAGCCGTTGAGCGCGGCGGCGCCGACGGCGGCGTTGGTGGCGGGCGCCAGGAACCAGTCCGCGGCACGGCTGCCGTAGAGATTCACCGCCTCCGCGTCGATCGATTGGTAGAGATAGTAGAGGCCGGCGACATAATCGACGCGGCGGTCGCCGTTGGACGCGACCCGTAGTTCCTGGCTGACCTGCTTCTGCCTGTTACTCTGGTGGAAATCGGTGCCGGCGTCCAGGCTCGTGCTGTCGCCGTCATTGTGCGGGTACCAGTTCCAGGCGCGAAAGGCGGTCACCGAGGTCAGAGTCGCCTGCCCGAGGTCGAGGTCCGTCGTCACGTTGATGCCGTACTGGTTCATCCGGTAGCGCGGATTGGCGTCTACATCGGTCGTGCGCAGGTCGGGATCGGCCGGGACTGCCGAATAGCCAAGCCGCGCGGCGCGATCGTAGAAGTTGTTCGCGAAGGTCACGCCATTGTCGTAGCTGCGGATCGCACCGAGCAGGATGGTGCCAGCGGTGAACGATCGCTGCCGTCCCCAGTCACCGATCACCCGCAGCGTCAGCCGGTCGGTCGGCTTGTAGAGCAGCTGGCCGCGCAGATTCAGATCGTGAAAGTCCTGGCCGTACCGCCCGTCGAACCGGTTGCGCGTGAATCCGTCGCGATCCGTCTTCGACACGAACAGGCGCGCTGCGAGCGTGTCGGTCAGCGGCCCGGACACATAGGCATGGAGCTGCCGGAAGTCGAAATTGCCGAGGCTGGCGTCGCCGCCCGCCTCGAAGTCGAAGGTCGGCTGCTTCGTCGTGACGACCACCGCCCCCGCGGAGGTGTTCTTGCCGAACAGCGTGCCCTGCGGCCCGCGCAGCACCTCGATTCTCTCGAGGTCGGCCAGGTCGAACACGGTCTGCCCGGGCCGGGCGAGATAGACACCGTCGAGGTACACCCCGACGGCCGGCTCCAGCCCGTCATTATAGACGGCGACGTTGTTGCCAAGGCCGCGGATGTTGATGCTGGTATTGCGCGGATTGGTATTGGTCACGACCAGGCTCGGGGTGAGCTGCTGCAGGTCCCGCAGATTATAGGTCCGGGTGGACTCGATCTGCGCCGAGCCGAACGCGTTGATGGCGATCGGCACGTCCTGACTTTTCTCCGTGCGGCGACGCGCGGTCACCAGGATGTCCTGCCCGGCCTGGTCATCGTCCGCGCCGGTCACGTCCGGTTCGCTGGCGGCGGCCCCGCCAATATCGCTACCGGTGACGATCGTCGGTCCTTGTGCCCATAGCGGCTGTGCGATCAGGGCCGCGCCGGCGAGAAGAAGGGTATGACCGGCGGAAGCGAGGCGTTTTGGCATGAACGGTCTTTCGATCAGGAACTCGGATGCGGCGCCGCCGCCTCCGCATGGCTAGGTCGCTGCACCTGCGAAACGAAAGAAGTAATTCCTACTAAATTGGTAGAGAATGTTCATTGTCGCTGCGCCGTCGCCCGCTATGCCGGCTGTGACCCGCGACCGGGCCTCATCGATGGGAGCCGATATGAACCGCCGAAACCTTCACGCAGCGATCACCGTCTCGGCGCTGATGATGGCGGCCCCCGCCGTCAGCTTCGCGCAGACCCGAGCCGTGCCCCCATCCCAGGCGGCCGTCCCGGCGCGAGATGCTCCCAACTTCCTGGTCATCGTCGCCGACGATCTCGGCTGGTCGGATCTGGGTGCCTTCGGCGGAGAGATCGCGACTCCCAATCTCGACGCGCTGGCCCTGTCGGGAGTGCGCTTCACGGGCTTCCACACCGCACCGACCTGCTCGCCGACCCGATCGATGCTGATGAGCGGCGTCGACAACCACGAAGCGGGCCTCGGCACGATGGCCGAGCTTCTGGGCGACGCGACCCGCGGGCGGCCGGGCTATGAGGGATACCTCAACGACCGTGTCGCCTCGATCGCCGAATTGCTGCGCGCAGGCGGCTACGCAACGTTCATGGCCGGCAAATGGCATCTGGGCCTGACCCCCGAGCGCGAGCCGGCTGCGCGCGGTTTCGAGCATAGCTTCGCGCTTCTCGAGGGGCTGTCGAACCATTTCGGCGAGGACCAGAATGCCGCATGGGCCAACGCCGGCTTCGCACCAAGCTATCGTGACGACGGCAAGCCGGCCTCGCTTCCCAAGGGTCGCTATTCGGCAGACTATTTTGCCGATCGACTGATCGGCTATCTCGACGGCGCGGCGAAGGCTGGCGATCGGCGCCCCTTTTTCGCCTATCTGCCCTTTACAACGCCGCACTGGCCGCTTCAGGCGCCGGCGGAGACGATCGCCAAGTACAAGGGCCGCTACGACGCCGGGTACGAAGCCCTGCGCACCGCACGGCTGGACCGCCAGAAGGCACTGGGGCTGGTTCCCGCCGATGTGGTGGCGCACACGGTCGAACTGGCCCGTCCCTGGGCGTCGCTCAGCGTCGAGGAGCGGGCGATCGAGGCGCGGAAGATGGAGGTCTACGCCGCCATGGTCGACCGGATGGACCAGAATGTCGGGCGCGTGATCGCCACGCTGAAGGCGCAGGGCCGCTACGAGAACACGGTGATCCTGTTCTTCGCCGACAACGGGCCGGAAGGCAACGTGATCGAGGCGCCGACCGGCCGTTTCAAGGCGGCCAAGCCGGGCGCGGCACCGACCACCGGAAACCCGGACGCGCCGGCCGCCCCCGACCCCTCGCTGCGAATCGACAACAGCCTCGCCAATATCGGCACGGGAACGAGCTATGTCGGCTATGGCCCCGGCTGGGCACAGGCGAACTCCGTCCCCTCCTGGCTGGTCAAAGGCTATACGACGGAGGGCGGCATCCGCGTCACCGCCTTTGCAACCGGCAAGGGCGTGGCAGGCGGCGGACGCATCGCGAACGCCAATCTCGACGTCCGCGACGTTGCGCCGACGTTGCTCGACCTCGCGGGGCTGAAGCAGCCCGCCCAGTTTGCAGGACATCCGATCCTGCCGCACGAGGGCCGCAGCCTGCGACCTATCCTGGCGGACCGGGCGAGTGCGATCCGCGGCGCCGAAGACACGCTGGGCTACGAACTCTTCTTCCGCCGCGCATTGCGCAAGGGAGACTGGAAGGTGGTATTCCTTCCTGCGGGGACCAATCGCTACACGCGAACGGGCGTCAGCACCGGGCGTTGGCAGCTGTTCAACGTCGCCGCCGATCCTGGCGAAACCAAGGATCTGGCGCAGGCCGAGCCTGCGCGGCTGACCGAACTGGTCGCCGCTTATGAAGGCTATGCGAAGGCCAGGGGCGTGGTGCCGCTGCCGGCCGACGCGTCGCCGGCGCCGGCAGCGACGGCCAAGCCCTGATGCGGGTCGCGGCGCTGCTGCTGGCGTTCCTCGGCGCCAGTTCGATCGGAGCGCAAACGCCGCCGGCGCCGCGCTGTCTGGTGGGGGATGCGACGGTAACCGTCCCGGCCGGGACGGTGTTGCTCGGCGAGGACGGATCCGACAGGCCGGGCCGCCCCATCCGGGTCGCCGCGTTTCGCATCGACGCGCATGAGGTGACCAATCGCCAGTTCGCGGCCTTCGTCGCGGCGACCGGCTACCGGACCCGCGCCGAGCGCGAGGGCGCTTCGGCGATGTTCGTAGCACCGACCGAACCCGTGGCGCTGGACGACGCCTCGCAATGGTGGCGTTTCGTCAAAGGTGCCGACTGGCGGCATCCGCGCGGGCCCGCCAGCGATCTTGCCGCGCGTTGGGACGAGCCGGTCGTCCATGTCGATCGCGCCGATGCCGCTGCCTATGCCCGCTGGGCGGGCGGATCTCTGCCGACGCTGGAGCAATGGGAACATGCCGCGCGCGGCCGGCAGCGGGAGATGCGCGAGCCAAGCCACTGGGCGTTCGACGACGTGGGCAAGCCGCGCGCCAACGTGTGGGAGGGCGTCTTCCCGATCAAGGACACTGCCGAGGATGGCTATCCCGGCCTCGCGCCGGTGGGCTGCTTCGCCCCGAACGAATGGGGCATCTTCGACATGGTCGGCAACGTCTGGGAATGGGTGGCGGGCGACGAGGCGGTCGGGCTGGTGAAGGGCGGCAGCTATCTGTGCGCGACGAACTATTGCGCCAACTTCCGTCCCGCCGCCTTTCAGGCGCAGGAGCAGGACCTGCCGACGTCGCACATCGGCTTTCGCGTGGCGTATGCGGTCACGTCGCCGCCCGAGGGGTCACCCCGAGAGGCTTCGCCGATAGAGCATCGCAGGAGTGGAAGCCGCGCATCCACTCCTGTGGGATGAAGCGTTGACAACCAGAGCCTGCGCCAGCCCTGCGGACATCCCTCGCCTGCCTGTGCAATGCGGCCACGGGGCGGGAGACGTTCATGCCGGACGGCGCACGGCGCCGGACCACGCCTGAGCCATAGAGCGTCACATTTCCGGCTCGAATCCGTGGCTTATCGATCAGCATCCTCTAAGGATGCTCGCCCAGGGCAGCACGGACGGGCAGGCGGACACGAGCATCATGCATTCCTGGTACAAGGTTGCGCCTCTCGTTGCGGGGTTCTCGAGCGCGCTGGCCGCCTGTGCGGCCGCGGATCGCCCCGCCATGCGTTCCCAGACAGAGGGCGCGACCTTCATCAATCCCATCCTGTCGTCCGGGCCCGATCCCTGGGTCACGCAGGTCGGTGGCGTCTATTACTACACCCATACGCTGGGCGACAGGATCGGGCTGTGGCGGACGCGTGACGTGACCGATCTCGGACACGCGGAGTATCGAACCATCTGGACGCCTCCGGCCCAGGGCCCGAACGCGCATGCGATCTGGGCGCCCGAGCTCCACCGGCTCAACGGCAAATGGTACCTCTACTATTCGGCCACGGCGTCCGGCTTCGACGATGACGCGCATCGCGGCGTCTTCGTGCTCGAGAACGAGTCGACCGATCCGCTCCAGGGAGAATGGATCGACCGCGGTCGCGTGAACACCGCGCGCGCCGGCATCGACGGCACGGTGTTCGAACATCTGGGAACGCTCTACTTCGCCTATTCACCCTATCTCGGCGCCGTTAGCGGCATCGCCCTCGCCCGGCTGTCCGATCCCTGGACGATCGCGGGCGAGGAGGTCGTGATCGGCAGGGCCGATCGGCCCTTCGAGAACCAGGGCGGACGGCAGATCATGGAAGGCCCGGAGTTCCTGGCGGGGCCCCGCGGGCAGGTGTTTCTCACCTATTCGGCAGGCGCATGCTGGTCCGACAACTATGCGCTCGGGCTCCTTCGCGCGGAAGGATCGAACCTGTTGTCGCCGACAGCCTGGACCAAATCGCCGGCACCCGTGCTGTCGAGCGCGAACGGCGTCTTCGCCACCGGCCATAACGGCTTCTTCCGGTCCCCGGACGGACGGGAACAGTGGATCGTGTTCCACGGCAATCCCGCGGCGAATATGGGCTGCACGGCGCGGCGGGCGCCCTATCTGAGCCGGGTGCGATGGACCGCGTCCGGCGAACCCCGGATCGATCGCCCGAGCGCGCCCGGTATCCCTGTCCCGAAACCGGGCGGAACGACGCGCCGGTGACCTTCTGGTCCCGGCGGCACAGGATCCGGATTCTCCCCGCAGCATGGAGCAGGCGAGCGCAGTCCGGCGTTCAGCGCGAGCGACAACAAGGAAGCTAGCGGATGAAAGCGGCGGACGTATTCACCAAGCTCGACATCGAACTCAAGCCGGATCCGTCGCGGACGGTAATCCGCCCCTTCAGCTTCGGCTATCCCGCCGCCTTCGATCGCAAGCCGACGCGCGCGCAGGACGTGGCCCGGCGCGTCATGGCGCTCGACGAGACCACCCGCGACCGCATGCTGAAGCTGCTGCTGGCATCGATGCAGTCACGGCACCGCCATGTCGACGGCGTCTTCCTGCGTCGGTTCGAGGAGGTGAAGCAGGATCTGGGGACCGATGTCGTGGTGGAACGCGACCGGCTGCTGATCGGGGCCTATTTCAGCCAGGAATATGCGTTCGAATCGGCGGCGCTGTTCAATCCCAGCATCGTCACCCTGCCCGATCAGGATGCCGGCGACGACAGCGTCCGCTTCCTCCTCTCGCTGCGCGGCGTCGGTGAGGGGCACATCTCGTCGGTCACCTTCCGCACCGGCACCTGGGACGGCGGCGCCGGCCTCGTCGTCGATTCTCCGAGCGAGCAGGGCGTCCCGCCGCGCATCGACAGCGACGACGACGGCTGGGTGAAGATGCGGGCGGACGACAGCGAGGACGTGTCGGAAACGGTGATCTTCCCGATCCTGCCCAGCCAGCGCTCGGGCGTGGAGGACCTTCGCCTCGTCCGCTTCACCGATCATGACGGGGTCGAGAGCGTGATCGGCACCTACACCGCCTTCGACGGCAGCAGCGCCCGCTGCGAACTGCTGCGCGGCATCAACGAGCGGACCTTCGAGATGCGGGCGCTTGCCGGATCGTTGGCGAGCTACAAGGGCATGGCGCTGTTCCCGCGCCGGATCGGCGGGCGCTTCGCGATGCTCGGCCGGCAGGACAATGTGAACGTCTGGCTCCTCTACTCAGACGATCTCTATACCTGGGACGAGGGGATGCGGATCATGGGCCCGCGATACCCCTGGGAGTTCGTGCAGATCGGCAATTGCGGCTCGCCGATCGAGATAGACGAGGGATGGCTCGTCTTCACCCACGGCGTCGGCATGGTGCGCGGCTATTGCGTCGGCGCCTGTCTGCTCGACAAGGACAATCCCGCCAAGGTGCTGGCGCGCACGCCCTCGCCGCTGCTGTTCCCCTCCGCCGAACAGCGCGGCGGATACGTGCCCAACGTGACGTACAGCTGCGGCGCGCTGCTCCACAAGCGCCGCATCCTGCTGCCCTACGCCATCGGTGACGAGTACAGCGCCTTCGCGACCGGCAGCGTCGACGATCTGCTGTCGGTCATGGAGCGGCTGGGCTAGCGGGGGGACCTCGCGCCGATCCGTTCGAGATGAGTTCAGGATCGGAACGAGGCATCCTCATCGTCGCTCCAGTGCAGGCCGAGGCCTCGCGCCGTTGCTGCCTTGCGCCACCGCCAGGAGATCCCAGCCTTTGCGAGACCTTTCCAGAAGTCTATTTTCCGTCATCCCCGCGAAGGCGGGGATCCAGACGCGCGGGAGCGTGCCGCATTACTCAAAAACGTCAGAGGATATGGATCCCCGCCTTCGCGGGGATGACGGCGTTTATTGAAAGGTCTCGCCTCCTCCGGAATGACGATCGCTTCATATCGAGTGGATCAGAGGTCGTTCGGTACACCGGTGCCCCCAAGGCCCCTGGACGTTGTCCGGGCGGACGGACAGGGCCGACCTCGGCTCATCTTGTGCCGGGCTGCGCGTCGGGCGGTCCGGCATCGCCGCGGACCTGCCGCTCGAGCTCGGCATTGAGCTCTGCGCCCAGCAGGAACACATAGGCGGTCAGCCACAGCCAGGTCAGCAGCACGACCACCGCGCTGAGCGATCCATAGGTCGCGCCATAGTCGCTGATGTTGGACACGTAGATCCCGAACAGCGACGTGCCAGCCAGCCACGCCACCGTCGCCAGGATCGCGCCGGGCGACAGCCACACCCAGCGGGCCTGGCGACGATCGGGCGCGAAGCGGAACAGGATCGCCGCCGCGGTGACGACGAGCGTCGCGAGCAGCAGATAGCCCGCGATGCGGATCAGCGACAGGAGCATGGCGGGCGCGTCGGGCACCAGGCTTTCGAGGAAGCCGAGCAGCGCCGTCACCAGCACCGCGGCGAGGACCAGAACGACGCCGCCGGCGACGATCGCGAGGTTGAGCGCGAGGCTGCGCACGAAGCCGCGCCGCTCCTCGACATCATAGGCGATGTTCAGGCCGGTGGTGATCGCCGATGCGCCCTTGGTGGCACCGTAATAGGCGATGCCGAGCGCGAGGACGAGCCCGAGCCCCTGCTTGTCCTTGGCGCTCTTGATCACGGCGAGCAGCTGCTCGGTGATGATGGTCGCAGCCTCGCGGGGCACCGCCGCGAAGATCGCCTCGACATTGCGGCGGACCGTCTCGGCGTCTGCGAAGAGGCCATAACTGAGGACGACGGCGCCCAGCGCCGGGATGATCGCCGCGAACATGTAGAAGGCGATGCCGGCCGCGATCAGCCCGATGTTGTCCGCTCCGGTCTCCGCCCATGTCCGCCTGAGGATCGCGAGCCATCCGGCCTTGGGAACCCCGAGCGGCGAGCGCGCTCCGACGCCGGCGACGTCGCTGGACTGGATCATGCTGCCTTCTCCCCTGCGCGGCCACGCAATCGACCAACAAGCCGTTGGAAACGAAAGATTTGCCAGTTAACGGCCGACAGCCGCGATCGTGCCGGAGCGAGCGCCCGGCCGGGTTCGCGCCAGCTCCGCTCGGATGTCCCGGGCCGCATCGGCTTACCCCCTCGGGCTTCCAGGCGCAGATGGTGCGTCTGGAATAGGTCGCCATCGCTGCCTAACTCTTCGAACGACAAGGAGACTTTTATGGCGAAGACGGCATTGGTGGTGGGCGCGAGCGGGATCGTCGGCAGCGCGACGACCGCGTTGCTGCGCGAGCGGGGGTGGAACGTGCACGCCCTGGCGCGCCGGCCGGTCGACCTTCCCGGCGTCGATCCGGTCGCGGCCGACCTGCAGGATGCGGAAGCGACCGCGGCAGCGCTCGCGGCACTCAATCCCGACGCCGTGTTCATCACCACCTGGCTGCGGCAGGACAGCGAGGCGGAGAATATCCGGGTCAACGGTGCGATGGTACGCAACCTGCTCGACGCCCTGCCCCGCCCGACCGGCCCGCGCCATGTCGCGCTCGTCACCGGGCTCAAACATTATCTCGGTCCGTTCGAGGCCTATGGACAGGGCGTGTTGCCGCAGACGCCGTTCCGCGAGGAACAGGGCCGTCTCGACGTCGAGAACTTCTACTATGCGCAGGAGGATGCGCTGTTCGCCGCGGCCGCCCGCGACGGCTTCAGCTGGAGCGTCCACCGTCCGCATACCGTGATCGGCCTGGCGGTCGGCAACGCCATGAACATGGGAACGACGCTGGCCGTCTATGCGACCCTGTGCCGCGAGGCGGGGCGCCCCTTCCTGTTCCCCGGCTCGCAAGCGCAATGGTCCAGGTTGACCGACATGACCGACGCGCGGCTGCTGGCGAGCCATATGCTCTGGGCCGCCGACACGGACGCCGCGCACGACCAGGCGTTCAACGTCGTCAACGGCGACGTCTTCCGCTGGCAATGGATGTGGAGCCGCATCGCCGACTGGTTCGGGGTCGAGGCCGTTCCGTTCGACGGCACCGTCCGTCCCCTCGAGCAGCAGATGGCCGAAGATGCCGGTCCGTGGCGCGATATCGCGCTGCGCGAGGGGCTTGCCGAGCCTCGGCTCGATCGCCTGGCCTCGCCCTGGCACACCGACGCCGATCTGGGCCGGCCGATCGAGGTGGTGACCGACATGAGCAAGAGCCGCCGTCTGGGCTTCACCGGTTACCAGCCGACGGACGATGCCTTCTTCGCCCTGTTCGAGCGGTTGCGGGCCGAGCGGCTGATCCCGTGAGCTGGTGCGGCGGGCGCGACCACGTCCCGTCCGCCGCCGGCAATTTCGCCGCGAGCGTCACACGCCAGGTGACAAAGCCCTTCGAATTGCGCCACTCTCCGATCCTGCAACCCAGTCGGAGACACGACCATGCCCTCGCCCAAGATGCTGCTCGCCGCGGCGGCGCTGCTGACGGCCACCGCTGCCCCGCTCGCCGCACAACAGGCCGGCCCCGTGGTGAAGACCGACAAGGGCCAGGTGCGCGGCACGGTCGAGGACGGCGTGGCGAGCTGGAAGGGCATCCCCTTCGCCGCGCCGCCGGTCGGTCCGCTGCGCTGGCGCGCGCCCCAGCCCGCCGCCGCCTGGACCGGCGTGCGCGACGGATCCGCCTATTCGCACGACTGCATGCAGGTGCCCTTTCCCAGCGATGCGGCGCCGCTGGGCACCACCCCGGCCGAGGACTGCCTCTACGCCAATGTCTGGAAGCCGGCGAACGCCACCGGCAAGCTGCCCGTCATCGTGTGGATCTATGGCGGCGGCTTCGTCAACGGCGGCGCCTCTCCGCCGACCTATTCGGGTGCGAACCTCGCCAGGCAGGGCGTGATGTTCGTCAGCTTCAACTATCGCGTCGGCCGCTTCGGCACCTTCGCGCTGCCGCAGCTGACCCAGGCGGATGCCGATGGCGGGATGCTGGGCAATTACGGGATCATGGACCAGATCGCGGCGCTGAAATGGGTGCGGCAGAACGCCGCGGCCTTCGGCGGCGACCCGGCCAATGTCACGATCATCGGCGAGAGTGCTGGCGGCATGTCGGTGCACATGCTCAACACCTCGCCGCTCGCGCGCGGCCTGTTCAGCAAGGCGTTCGTCATGTCGGGCGGCAACGGCCAGCTCGACGGGCGGCGGCTCGCCGATGTCGAGCAGATCGGCGCGAACTTCGCCCGTTCGAAGAATATCGATCCGGCGGCGCCCGATGCGCTCGCCCGGTTGCGCGCGCTGAGCGCCGAGGAAGTGACCGACGGGCTCAGCATGATGCAGATGTTCCAGCCCAAGGCGGGGCCGCCGACCAATACCGGACCCTTCGTCGACGGGAAGGTCGTGGTCGACCTCGCGCCGGCCTATGCCGGGGACCGGTTCGCCCGGGTGCCGACGGTGATCGGGGCGACCAGCGCCGACATGGGCGGCAAGTCGGGCTTCATGATCGCCGGGGCGCGCGAGGCGTCCGGGGCGATCGCGGACAAGGGCGTGCCCGTCTACGAATATCGCTTCTCCTACGTCGCGGATTCGGTGGGTCAGCCGGGCGCACAGCATGCCACCGATATCCCCTTCTTCTTCGACACCCAGGCGATCAAATATGGCGACAAGACGACGCCGCGCGACAATCAGGTCGGACGGCAGATCAGCCGCTACGTGGTGAATTTCGCGAAGACGGGCGATCCCAACGGTGCCGGCCTGCCCGCCTGGGGCCGCTTCTCGCGTGCCAACGACCTGATCATGGACTTCACCGCGGACGGCCGGTCGGTCGCCGCACGCGATCCCTGGGGCGCGGAGATCGACGGCGCGAAGCAGCGGCTCGCCGCCGCCACCGCCTCGGGCAGATATACCTCGCTGACGACGCCGGTAGGGACGCTGCTCGACAATCCGGGCGCCAAGGCGGTCCTCCAGCGCGAGGTGCCGGACCTGCTCGCCAGCCCGCAGCTCGGCATGGCCCGCGGCGTCACGCTGGAGGCGCTCCAGCCCTATATGCCGGCGCTGACCGACGCCAAGCTGCGGCAGATCGACACCGAACTCGCCAAGGTGCCCGTCACGGCGAAATGACGGGCACGACGGTCGCTGCGTCGGCGGCAATCATCCGGCGCGGCGACCTTAGCCCGGCAGGCTGAGCGGCCGCGCGCGCGTGGCCCGGCTCCATTGCGAGACGTCCGCGGTCAGCATCTCCGCCGTCCGCCGGATCAGGCGGCGCAGGGCATCGAACTCCGGCGGCTCGTCCTGAGCGATCCGGCGCAGCGCGGTCAGCTGCGTCGCCAGCGCGGCGTTGCGCTCGGCGGCGCCCGCGAAGTCGCCCTGCATCCGGATGCCGTACACCGCCGCGCCGATCGCGGGCAGCGACGCGCTCACCACGGTGACGCCGAGCGGCAGCGCATGTTCGACCCCCGGCTCGTGCAGCAGGAAGGTCCAGACCAGCTCGACGCCCAGCACGCAGACACAGACCAGCGCGGTGATCGTGAACAGCAGACCGCCGAAGCGATGCAGGCGATGTTCCAGCCGGTGCATGCGCCCGGACTCGCGCTCCACATAGCCGATCTGGTCGTCGAGCAGCGCGACGAGGCTGTCATGCGCTTCGCCGAGATAGGCGGCGTCGATCCGGCCCGATGGCAGGGCGATCCGCCGGGCGATGTCGCGCCGCTGCCGCCCGGCCCCGGCGCTCTCCTCGGCGCGCACGCCGCGCAGGAACAGGTCGCCGAGCGAGGCCGAGACGGCGAGGCAGCGCAGTTCCTCCGCCAGCGTCCGCTGCTCGAGCCAGCGGCCATGCCAGTTGGCGCGCGATCCCCAGTGGGTGATGATCAGGATCAGCGCGATCGACAGGAACTCGCCCGCCGCCAGGAACGGCTTCACCGCGGTCGGGACGACCAGCCCGAGCAGCGCGAGCGTCACCGAGAGGGCGGCGAGCGCGAAGCTGCTGACGAAGGCGCTGCGAAACAGCTGTGCGGCGAGGCTCGCCTCGCAATCGGCGGCGTCGAAGCGCGGCCAGAGCTGCTCGTCGATCCGCGTCTGCAACGTCTTGGCCGGATCGGTGGCGGCGGTTCGCCCGGCCGGGCACGGCCGGCGGAGGTCGGCGAGGCGGAAGCGCCGCACCCCGGTCACCGCGAGCAGAAGCGGATAGGCGATCGCCAGCAGCGGCGGCGCATCGCGCATTGCGCGCCGCGCCGGGGCCGCGCCGGCGGGGGCCGGGATCGAGTCGAGGCGCGCCATCAGCCGCGGCAGATCGCCCGCGGTCCCGCGCGCGACCGTGTCCAACGCCTCCGGCCCCGACTCGTGATCGTTGAGGCCGCTCCAGAGCAGCAGCGGCGGCTGCGATCCGTCCGGCCGCAGCACGAGCACCGGGATGGCCTGCGCGACCGCCTCGGCGACGATCTGGGCGGCGCCGCCGCGTCCGCGCGGAGGATCGCCGTCCCATATCGCGACCAGCACATCGCTCTGACCGAGCATGACCCGGCCGGCGCGCTCATAGGCCGCGGCCTCGCCGCCCGGCTCGTCGCGCCGCCCCGGCAGCTCCAGCACATTAGCGGACTGGTCCAGCCGGTGCCGCAGCTCCGCCGCCGGGGCAGCGTCGAAGTCCTGCGCATAGTCCTCGCGGGCGAAGGGCAGGATCGTGTCGAGCTGCCAGCCGGCCGCGAGCGCGGCGTCTGCGGCCAGCATATCGGCGCCCTCGGCGAGGCTGCCGACCAGCCGGAACCGGCTGCCCGGCGCGGCCGCCGCCTCGATCGCACGCAGCAGCGCGGCGAGCCGGTCGCGCAGTTCGGCGGGATCGATGGCCAGAAGCCGGTCGGGCCGGTGACCGGTGATTCCGACCGCGATCGGCGCTGCCCCGGCCGGCACGCCCGCCGGCGCGGGTTGGCCGCCTGCGCTCAAGCGGCCATCCGCCGCCCGCCACGCCGCCGCCGCAGCGCGCCGCCGATCACGCCGAAGCCGACGACCATGCTCGCCCAGGTCGTGGGCTCTGGGACGCCGGTCATCGGAGCGGTATCGATCAGGCTCGGAAGATAGTTGCCCACATAGGTGATGGGTGCGTTTTCGGCGGGCGTGTCGATGTTGCCGTCGGAGCCGGAGGCGAAAAACCCATAGGGGATGAGGCTCGCATCATATTCGCGGGTGATCACGGCATGGACGCCGCCGTCGATGGTCGGCTCGCTCGCGAAGAAGGCGCGGGCGGCGCTTTGCGTGATATTGTCCGTGCCGCCGCCGGTGGTACGCGGGTCGCCGAAGACGACCTGCGCGGCGTTGCAGTTCAATATGTCCACACAGGTATTGAACGACTCGACCGAATAGCTTGCCGTATAATCCACATAGAAGCGCTCGCCGCCCGTGATTCCCCCGAGTTCGACGGATAGCGGCGTCGCGCTCCAGTCATAATAGAGACCGGCGCCACCATTGGTGCCCGTGATCGTGCCTCTGAACGGATCCGTGCCGTAATCGTCCGTGACGCTCAGGCCCGAAATATTGGCATTGCCGTTTGCGGTGTAGAGGATATTCGTACCGGGAACCGCTTCGCCCCGCACGATGCCGGTCCTGCTCACCGTAAATGCGAACGACGCCGCGGTATATTCGTAGCTGCCAAGGCCCACCAGCGCGAGGTGGCCCGGCGTGATCAACGAGTCGAAGCGAAGCCCCTCGACGTCGCCCACATCCTGTATCTCGATCTCGAAGCGGATCGTGGTGCTCGACGATATCTGGCATTTGCCGACGCAGTAATCATTGTGCAGGAAATAGAAGCTGTCTTTGGTCGCTTGCCCGACATAATCCACACCGAGCTGTGAAGTCGGGACAGGGCGCTGGTCGGACTGCAGAATAGTCGCCGTGTCCCCACCGGTCGTAGGGGGCGGCTGCACGTCGCCAAACGTATAGGAATATGTATTGATGACCTGCACGCTGTTGATCGTGAACAGATCGGCGGCAGAGGCGGGCGTTGCCATCGACGCACCCAGCATGACTGAGGCGGCGATGGTGAGAATGCGGTTCGCGAACGTAGCCATGGAAAACCCCCCGGTTTCCAAAGCATTTACCATATTCCTGCAAATTGGAAAGCGCGTGAGTCCTATTATCTCAGGCTCACTATCCGCACTCGGGCGACATCGAGGCGCTGGCCCGTTACAGCCTGGCGCCAGGTCAGGTCAGGGAGGAACAGGGCTGCCGCGCTGATTCGCTTCCGGGCTTGGCATGGATCCGCTGCCTCAGGGCGAGTGCCGACCGGCAGGCCTGCGCTGCATCCGCCTTCCGTCCCGCGGCGAGCAGGATCCGCGATCGCAGTTCGAGGAGTTCCGCCTGATCCGGATCGTCGGGCCCATATTCGCGGTCGTAGACGGCTTTGACGAAGTCCGCCCGCGACAATGCATCCTGCGGACGTCGCGCGATCAGATCGGCCTGTGCGGCATAGAATTGCGCGTCGGCAACCTGGAAGCTCTGCGGCCCGTACAACTTGCCGTAAAGGTCTCGCGCGCGATCGAAGCTCTGCAGGGCCGGCCCCGTCTGTCCCGCTCTGGTCAATACTCTGCCCTGCAATATCAGCGCCATCCCGATCAGTGGATGGCCGGGATCCAGGACGCGCTCGTAGATGGCGAGCGCCTCGTCCGCGCGCCGGCGTGCAGAGTCCAGACGCCCCGCTTCCAGATCGGCGCGCGCCTGATTGCGGATCGCGTCTGCGGTGCGCACATGGTCGCGACCAAAGAGCCCGGCAAACACGGTTCTCGCCCGGCTGAACACCCGTTCCGCCTCGGCGATCCGGCCGATCTGGAGCAGCGCTTCCCCCTGGTTGAGCCAAGCGCGTGCAGCATCCTCGCGATGATCGCCGGGCAACGCGACGTAGCGCTGCGCAGCCTCACCAAGCAGGTCTGCCGAGGCCAGGTAATTCCCTTCCAGCGTCGCGATTCGCCCCCGCCTCTCGGCGACATCCGCATCGAGTTCGTCGGCATCGGGGCTACCGCGATCGTAGCTTCCGGTCGCCGCCTGGATTGCCCGCGTGCTGGCTGCTGCGTCACCCCGCTGCCGATAGATGCGCGCCAGCAAGAGCATCGCACGCGCACGCTCCTCGCCTCTCGGGGGCAAGCGGGCCAGAGCGATCTTCAGATCGCGCTCCGCCTCCTTCGCCACGCCGAGATTGGCGTAGATCTCCCCCGTCGCCCGCAACAGGCGCGCGCTCACGCCGGGTTCGTCGGACAGCTCTCCGGCGGCGCGTCTGCTCGCCCGGTCGAGGATGGTCAGCGCGGTGATCGTGCGGGGGTTCTCGGTTGCGGGATTGGCGATCTGGAAGGTGCCGATCAGGAAATCGAGGCTCTTGTCGGCGAGTTCGCGCTGGCGGACCGCCACGCGGCGCTGGCCCTCGGCATAGATGGCGAGGCCGATCGTCACCGCCGCCACCGCCAGCGACGCGGCGGTGACCCACATCAGCCGCCGCTGCCGCCGCGCGGCGTCGCGGCGGACCAGCGCATCGAGCGGCACGCCGGCGATGCCGGCGATGATCTTGAGCAGCGCCAGCCGCCGGCCGTCCTTGCCCGGACGCATGTCGGCGGCGATCGGTTCGGCGGGCGCGTCCGACAGGCTCTGGTCGGCCCCCAGCCGGAAGCGGAGCGCCGGCGGGAAGCATTCGCGCGCGTCCCCCGCATAGGGCTCGCCCGACAGGATCAGGGCGAGCGTGCGCTGCTCGCCGTGCAGTCGCTTGAAGCTGAGGATCTCCTCGTTGACCCATTTCGACTGGGCGGCCCTGGGGCTGCACAGCACGATCTGGAAGCGCGAGGCGGCAAGCGCCGCGCGCAATTCGCCGCCCAGGTCGCCGCTCGCCGCCAGCTCGTCGCGGTCGCGGAAGGACGGCAGCAAGCGCCGCTGGACCGGGCCGAACGGGGTCTCGGTGCCGACCAGCGCGCGCGGCATCCGGAACGTCTCGAGCCGGTGGTGCAGCCAGCGCGCGGCGGCGGCGTCGGCATGGCTATAGCTGATGAAGGCGGCGAAGCGCTCGGTCACCGACGCACCGCCGCGGCCAAGCCTGCGCTGTTCCCGAAGCGTCGCCCCACCCTGTGATCTCCCCCGACCATCAGTGCCGCGCGCAGCTTGGCACATTCGGAAAGCGGGTCAATATCCGTGGTCTAGCAAATCCGAAGGCTGGCGACGCGCCGGCTCAGGCGGAATAGGAGTCCAGGAAGCGCTGGTGCGCCGGCAGCGCCCGGACCGCGCCCGCGATCGACTCGCGCATCCCGTCCAGCACTGCTTTCAGCTGGGCCGAGGGCATCAACCCGACCAGCGGGTGGTGGCTCGCCGCCTTCAATCTCTGGCCGAGCATCACCTGAAGCCAGGAGGCGACGCGGAAGAGTTCGTGATCGGCCTGATAGGCATGGGCGCTGTCGCGGAACAGGGCGATCCGCTCTGCGAGACCGTCGGGGATCGGCATGGCGCGCCGGTCGCGCCAGAAGGGCTCGGGGCGGTCGTTGACGTGATAATGGAGGATGATGAAGTCGCGTACGCCCTCGATTTCGCGCGCCGCCTGTTCGTTGAAGCGCGCGATCGCGGCCTCGCTCGGCCGGCCGGCCGGAAGGAGCTGGAGGAACCGGGTCAGCGCGATCATGATCAGGTGGATGCTGGTCGACTCGAGCGGCTCGACGAAGCCGCTGGCGAGGCTGAGCGCGATGCAGTTGCGGCTCCAGGCCGCCTTGCGCCGGCCGGTCTGGAACCGGATCAGCCGGGGCTCGATCAGCCGCTCGCCCTCCACGCCGGCGAGCAGCCGCTCGTGCGCGGCGGCGTCGCTCAGATAGTCGGCGCAATAGACGAGCCCGTTGCCGACGCGATGCTGGAGCGGGATCTTCCACCGCCAGCCCGCGTCGTGCGCGATCGCGCGGGTATAGGGCCGCGCCGGCTCGACCGCCGCCGTCTGCATGGCGAGCGCGCGGTTGGTCGGCAGCCAGTGGCTCCAATCCTCGAAGCCGACGCCCAGCGCCTCGCCAATCAGCAGCGCGCGAAAACCGGTGCAGTCGAAGAACAGGTCGCCGCCGACCTCCCGTCCGTCGGCGAGGACGAGGCCGGTAATGTCGCCGCTCTCGGCGTCGCGCACGACCCGGTCGATGCGGCCCTCGATCCGGGTCAGACCGTTCGCCTCGGCCTTGCCGCGCAGGAATTGGGCATAGCGGCCGGCATCGAAGTGATAGGCGTAGTTGAGGGCCGGCGAGCCGCCGATCGCGAAGCGCTCGGCCAGCCCGGCCTCATGTTCGTAGCAATAGGCGCCGAACGGCTCGGCCTCTCCCCGCGCCTGCGCTTCCAGCCAGAAATGGTGGAAGTCGCTCATCCAGGTCGACTGGCCGACATCGCCGAACGAGTGGAAGTAGCGATCGCCGTCGAAGGCCCAGTTCTCGAACGAGATGCCCAGCTTGAAGCTGGCGCCCGTCGCCTGCACGAACTCGCGCTCGTCCACGCCGATCAGCGCGTGGAAGGCGCGCACGGTCGGGATGGTCGACTCGCCGACCCCGACCGTGCCGATCTCGTCGGATTCGATCAGCGTCACGTCCGCGAAGGGACCGAGCTGGCGGGTCAGGATCGCGGCCGCCAGCCAGCCTGCGGTGCCGCCGCCGGCGATGACGATGCGGCGGGGTCGCGGTGTGCCGGTCACCGATTGATCCGTTGCAGCAGTTGCGCGCGGAGCCGGCGGGCCGAGCGCGCGTCGAGCGGCGCGAGGGGCCCCTGCGCCGCCGCCGGCAGGTGCGCGGCGGGGCGATCCGCCGGGCCGAACAGGTAATAGTCGAACATCGCCGCCCAGGCCGCCTTCTCGGCCGGGGGCCGGTCGCGCAGGCTCAGCATGCCGTGCAGGATGGTCGTCATCGGGGAGTCCATGAACCCCGGCGCCTCGTTCCACCAATAGTTGATCATGACGTTGAAGTCGGACAGCGCCTCGACATGATGCCACCAGAGCGCCGGATAGACCACGGCATCGCCGGGCTCGAGCTCGGCGACGAGGGCGTGGCGCTGCGCCTCCGCAAAGGCCGGGAAGCGGTCGAGGTCGGGCGCGCGGAAATCGACCAGCGAGACGACCTGGCCGCCCGGCGTCGGCTCGAGCGGGCCGGGATAGAGGTTGGCGATCTGATCCGGCGGAAAGAGGGTGAAACGCCGGCGGCCGACCGCGACGCAGGCGATGTTGTTCGACATGTCGTAATGCGCCGACGCGATCGTGCGGTTGCCGATCCAGATGCTGCGCAACGCCTGTGCGAAGGCCGGATCGTTTGACGGAAGGTCGTTGCCCGCCGCGGCGAACCCGGGGAAGAACTGGTCGAGATCGGTCGAGCCGACATAGAAGCTGTCGCCGGTCCCGTCGGTCAGCATCTGCCGCACGAAATCGTCGAGTGGAACCCGCGCCGCGGCGAAGTTCAGCCGGGTCAGGCCGTCGTCGTAGAAGAAGCGGCCGCCCGCCCCTGCCGGCGCCGTGTAGCCGACGCCCGGCCGGCCGCTGTAGAAGGTCAGGAGATAGTCGGCCGCGGCCCCCGCCCCCCGGCTTCCGGCTGCGACGATCGGCCAGTCATGCACCAGTCCGCGGACGATCACCGGCTGGTTGCGCCGCACGAGCGTGCTGGGATGCGCGCCGCCCAGCTGCGCCGCGTCGATCTCCGCCACGCGCGCGGCCGTGATCGCCGAACCGGCCGTCCCCGTCACGCCGCGGCCCGTTGCGCCGACTTGAGCGCGATCAGCCGCTGGACGTTGCCGAGCGAGGCGGCGGCCAGCATCGCCCCTTCCAGCAGGCCGCGACGATGCAGGCGCTCCAGCGCGTCGCCGGTCAGGTCGGCGAGCGCCTGACGGTCGACCACCAGAATGTCCGGCACCTCATAGGTGACGCCGTCGTCAAGCGCGATCTGCAAGGTGATCGCCTGCAACAGGCCCGCCTCGCGCCACGCGGCGCACACTTCGCCGACCGTTTCCATGCCCCCGTAGATCGTCCGCAGCACGCCCGTGATATGGTCGAGCAGCGGGGCGTTGCCGCCATGTTCCTTGAACAGGGGCAGCCCATCGGGATCGCCGACCCGGGGGTCGTCGAGGTCGATATGCACCATCGGCTCGCCGTCGCCGTCGCCGCCCGCCCCCTTGAGCGCGATCGAAAAGGGTCCGCGCCGCTGGAAGACCGGAACATAGGCGCTGGTCCAGCGATCCCCGTCGAGGAACAGGTTCTCGTCGCGATCCAGACCGAGCAGCGCATAGGGCTGGATCGCCCCGCCCTCCTCGCGGAAGACGATGGGGAAGGCGCGCTGCGCCTCCTCGAACTCCGAGGGAAAGATCGGCAGCTGGTTGACGCTGTCGCCGAAGGCGGCGCCGGCGCGGATGGCGACGCGCAGATCGGCATGATCGACATTGTTCAGCAGCACGCGGTTCATCGCCGTCAGCGTCTTTCCGGGTCGGGGACCTGAAAGTCCCTTCGGCCCAATTGCGTATCGTTCGGTATCTGGCCCATCAAGCACCGCCCCGGAAAAAAAGAAGGCCACTCCGAAGAGTGGCCCCAGAGGGGAGATGAACCGGTGGAACCCTAGAAACGATAGCGCGCCCCGACCAGCACGCGCGGCTTGTTCTCCTGCGCGAAGAAGGTCTGGTTCTTCGAGCGGCCGTAGCTGCGCACCGACTCGCTGGTCAGGTTGATCCCTTCCAGCGACACCGCGATCTGCCGGCTGATGTCCCAGCTGACGTTGAGGTCGACGGTGCTGTACGGCGCGAAGAAGACCGGGTTGCGATCGGTGGTGCCGCCACGCCCGAGCTCGGACAGGAACTTGTCGCGCCAGTTATAGGTCAGTCGCGCCGACAGTCCGTTCTTGTCGTAGATGAGCGAGGCGTTCGCCGTGTCGGACAGGCCGAGCAGCGCGAACTGATCCGATGTCGGCGGGGCGAGCACGTCGATGCCGACATTGCCGCGCACCAGGGTATAGGACGCCGCCACGCCGATGCCGGTATCGCCGAAGAAATACTGGCCCGCAAACTCGGCGCCGTAGATCTCGGCATCGCGATTGTTGATCGGCGAGGCGATCGAGAAGTTCGCCAGCGGATCGTTGGCGTCCGGCGTGATGTCGACCGCGCGCGACAGCTGGTCGAAATAGCCCTGATTGACCGACACGCCGGTGCTGTTGGCGCGGATGTCGGCATCGGTCTGGGCGACGTTGCCACCGTTCTGGATCAGCCGTGCGGTGTAGCTGAACAGGTTGATGTCGGTCCGGTCGAGGCCGAGCCGGCTGAGCGCCGCGGCCGCGGTGCCGGAGCGCGAGCCCGCCGCCCCGGTGGTGGCGTCGCGCAGGCCGAACAGATTGCCGTTCGACAGGCCGGTACCGATGAAGTTGCGCACCCGCTTGTCGAAGAAGCCGGCCGAGAGGTAGCTCGACGGCTTGAAGTACCATTCGACGGACACGTCGAAATTGTCCGAGACCAGCGGCCGCAGGTTCGGATTGCCCCGCGTTCCGTTGGGCTGGCCGCCGAACAGCGTGGGCCGGCTGCCCGCACCCGCCGTCGAGCTGACGAACTGGTCGCCATAGGACGGCCGCGCGATCGTGCGGCTGAACGAGGCACGCGTGATGACGTTCTCGAACGGCGAGATCTGGAAGTCGATCGAGGGCAGCAGGTTATCGTAGCTGCCGCGACCGGACAGCGGCGAGGCGGTCGACGATCCGGGCACGTTGAAGTCGTTGTCCGACGTCCAGATGATCGCCGAGGGACCGTTGACGAGCGAGAAGGCACGCACCTTCGTCACCTCGTAGCGGGCGCCGACCACCAGCGTGGCGTCCGCGCCGGCGATCTGCCCCTTCCAGGTCAGCTGGCCGTAGACCGAGGCGATCTTCTCCTCGATGCTGTCGTCGTTGGCGGAGCCGGCGGTGACCGGGTTGCCCCGCGCCGCGTAGAGCGGCGAGAAGATGTTGGTCAGCGCCACCGCGTTGCCGCGGAAGGCGTTGAGGCCGGGTCCGGTGACGCCGGGCTTGAAGTGGTCGAACTTGCAGACGAGGCAGAAGGTCTTGATCAGGCTGGCGGCCTGCGCCTCGACCTCGCCCGGATTGCTGATGCTCCAGTCGCCCAGCGTCTGCTGGGTCTGGGTGCGGGTCGAGCGCAGCTTCGAGTCGATATAGCTGCCGCCGAACTCCGCCTTGCTGCCGCCGCCCAGGTCCCAGCCCAGGCCCAGCTGCGCCTGGTTGATGGTCTGGATCTGGCGCGCCGAGTTGGTGCGGGCGACCTGGGTGCCGAGGTCCCCGGCATCGAGCTGGCCGTTGCAGTTGCCGATGATCCGGCCCGGCCCGGTGCTGGTCGCCAGCGCCCGACAGTCGTTGATCGTCTCGGTGATCGTCGGGAAGCCGCGCGTCCAGTCGATCGTCTGCCCGTTGACGACGTTCGCACCCATCGAGAACAGGGTCGAGCTGGCGCCGTTGGACGCATCCGGCAGCGCCTGCGACTTGGAATGCTGGATGTCGGCGACCAGCTTGAACGTGTCGGTCACGTCCCAGGCCGCGTTCAGGCCATATTCCTGCAGCTTGTCCTTGGTGGCGCGATATTGCTGCTCGTAGCCGGTGTCCTTCGGATCGGGCACCGCCTGCGAGATGACGGTCGCGGTCGGCACCGGGCTGTTGTCGAAGGTGACCGTGCCAAACGGACGGTTGAGCCAGTTGGTCTGGTCCTGCCGCGCCTCGTTCTGGCGGTTCTGCGCCCAGAGCACGTCGGCCGTCACCAGCAGGCTCTCGACCGGGCGGAATTGCAGCACGCCCGAGGCGTTGATGCGCTCGCGCGTCGATTCCGAGAAGTGGTAGCGCGCGTCGTTCGGGAACGCGATCAGGCTGCCCGCCGGCGGCCGGTTGTTGACCACGGTGTTCGAGCCGAAGATGTCGCCGGGATTGTCGATCGTGCGGATGTTCCAGGCGTTCGACGTCGAGCTGGCGGCGGTCGAGTTGCGCTTCTGGTAGCTGCCGAACAGGGCGACACCGAAGGTATCGCTATCATTCTTCCAGTTGACGAGGCCCGAGACTTCCGGCGTGACCTTGGCCAGGCCATCCTCGTCCTTCGAGATGCTGGTGTCGTAGACCGCCTTGGCGCCGATCGAGCCGGACAGGCCCGACTGCCGCGAGTCGAGCGGCTTGCGGGTGATGACGTTGATCGTCGCGCCGATGCCGCCGGTCGGGATCGCCGCGCGGCCGGTCTTGTAGACCTCGAGCGTGCTGACGCCTTCCGAGGCGAGATTGCCGAAGTCGAAGGAGCGTCCGGTGGCCGTGGCGAAATCGACGCTCTGGTCGCCGCCGACGCCCTGGAGGTTCGTCGCGGGCAGCTGACGGCCGTTCAGGGTCACGAGGTTGAAGCCGCCGCCGAAGCCGCGCGCGGTCACCTCTGCGCCCTCGCCGTTGACGCGGTTGATCGACACGCCGGTCACGCGCTGGAGCGATTCGGCGAGATTGGTGTCCGGGAATTTGCCGATATCCTCGGCGGAGATCGCGTCGACGATGCCGTTCGAGTTGCGCTTGATGTCGATCGCGCGGTTAAGCGAGGCGCGGATACCCGTCACGACGATGTCATCGCCCGAACCGTCCGTTGGAGGCGTCGCGGCGCCGTCCTGGGCGGTGCGCGGCGCGTCCTCCGAACCCGGCTGGGCATTGGTCGCGGGCGCATTCGTATCGTCGCCGCCACCGACGACCTGCGCGGCGGCCGGCGATGCCAGGACCAGCGCCATCGCACCGACAGATGTCGTGCAGACGAGCGCGCCTAGTGATGGAAAACCCCTCATGCTTCCTCCCCTTCCGTTCGGGACGTCGACAGTTATTCTGCGAACCGGTCCAACTGGCGCGTATGCCTAGACCGTTGTCCTACGTTGTCAATCGCAATAAAAGTATACGGACCATGTAACCGTTATCTTATAATGTCGGACTTTTACCGGCAGGCGGCGACGAACTCTGGTGCATTCGGCTACAATCGATTGGCGGCGCCGTGCGGGTACTTGGCCGGCGTCGGTCAGGCCGGCATCAGCGTGAGGAAGATGTTGGCCGTCAGCCGGCCGCGGCGCGGATCCGACGAGAGCATCGTCGGGTCCGGGACGGTTCCGGAATGCAGCAGGCAGCTGCGATAGACGATGAGGCGGTTCACCGCGGCCTCGACATGCGCGATCTGCTCGAACCAGGGGGCGCCGTCGGCGACATAGCCCTCCGGTGCAGGCTCCGCGGCCCGCGCCGCCTCATACCGGGCGCGCCGGTTCCGATCGATCGTCTCGAACCCGGTGGCACGGTGGCGGTAGAAGGCGGTGCCGCCCGCCGAGCGGTCGCAGAGATAATGGAGGATCGCGAACTGCATCGGATCGACCGAATCGACATGGGGTGCGCGCTGGGGCGGGGCGAGCGCCTCCGGCGCGAGCGTCACCAGCGAAAAGGCGCCCTGGGCGCGAGCCGGTCGCGCGGCGCCCAGGCCGAAGGCTTCCGCGATCGGCCCGACCAGGACATCGACGATCGCTTCGATATAGGCATTGGGCAGGGCCGCCCGAAGGCCGGGATATCCGCCGGTCGGCTGGAAGGCGGGTGCATAGCCGGCTGCCGCGGCGAGCGCGACCAGCTCTTCCGGCGCGTCGAGCACGCCATCGGCCTGCAACAGCCGCTCCTGCTCGGCGCCGACCGAGAAGCCGCTCAGCCTGGCGCCTCTTGCGATGCCGAATGCCACCCCGCCCCTCTCCCCTCATCGCCGTCCGCGCAACGGCATGGTGTCGCCAGCCGGCCTGCGGCGGCCTGTGCCCATCGCTGTGTCAAGGCAATTTGTCCGACGCTGTCAACCGTTCCGGGACGGCCGTCCCTCACCAAGTTTCCGCCCGGAGTGGACCAAAGCGGCCGAGCTTCGTACATCGTCCTATGGTCCAGTCTCATCGCCGCGCCACGATCGTTGATGTTGCCCGGCATGCGGGCGTCTCGACCAAGACCGTGTCGCGCGTGCTGAACGGCCAGCCGCACGTCACCGAAGACATCATCCGCAAGGTGAAGGATGCCGCGGCCGCGGTCGACTATCATCCCAACATGATGGCCCGGGCGCTGGTGCAGCGCCGATCGCATCTGATCGGCCTGGTCTACGAGAATCCCTCGCCCAGCTATGTGGTCGATTTGCAGAAGGGCGTGCTCGAGCGCCTGCGCGACGAGCATTACCGGCTCGTCGTGATTCCGATCGCCTCGATCTCGCAGCACGAGGCCGACGTCGTCGGGCTGCTCCGCTCCGCCGCGCTGGACGGCGTCGTCCTCGCGCCGCCCGCGTCGGACAGCGCCCGGATCATGCAGGATCTCACCACCGCCGGCATCCGCTTCGCCCGCATCGCCCCGACCCGGCTGATCGAGGCCGGTCCCAGCAACCTGATCGACGACGTCTCCGCCGCCCGCGAGATCGCCGAGCACGTCATCCGTCTCGGCCACCGCGATATCGCGGTCATCAGCGGCGATCCGACCCACGCCTCCGCCGATGCGCGGATGCAGGGCTTCCGGCAGGCGTTCGCCGCCGCCGGCGTTCCCCTGCCCGCCCATCGCATCGCGACCGGCTACTACACCTATGAAAGCGGGCACGCTGCCGCGCGTACGCTGCTCGCCCGGCGCGACCGGCCGACCGCGATCCTCGCGCAGAACGACGACATGGCGGTCGGCGCGCTAATCGCCACGCTGGAGAGCGGGCTGACCGTGCCCGGCGATCTGTCGATCACCGGCTTCGACGATTCGGAGGTCGCGCGGATCACATGGCCGGCGATCACCACCGTCCGCCAGCCGGTCTTCGACATGGCCGTCGCCGCTGCCGACATGGTCGTCGCCCAGCTCCAGGACACCGCCCCGCTCATGTGCCGCAGTCATCGGCACGAGCTGATCGTCCGCCAGTCGACCGGCCCCTGCCCGGCCTAATCCTGGCGTCGAGCCCTCCGTTCCCGGGGTGGATGACCCGCCGCCGGGCGTCGCGTCAGCCCGGCTGGCCGAAGGTGAAGCTGTAGCTCAATGGCTTGAGCGGGATACGATAGGGCATATGGGGTCTGCCATCGAGGCTCCAGCCGGTATCGCCGCCCACCCCCGCCTGCGCCGCATCGACCAGCAGGGTGCCGTCGCCATGCGGGCGGATATCGCTGCTGTGCGCCTGGCCGGCGGGCTTCTGCATCAGGTCGCCATAGGGGAAGGCGAGCGCGTTGGCCGAGAGCGGCTGCGCGCCGGTGACGCGGAAGCCGCCGCGCGCGGCGCCGGTGAGCTCCAGCCAGCGGACGTCCTGCTTGGTGCCGGACTCCTGCGGCCGGGCATAGTTGTAATACTGATCCGCCAGCGCGCCCTGCCACCGCGCCACCAGCCCCGCCGTCTTGCGGTCGGCATAGGTCTCCTGCGGTCCCCGGCCGAACCAGCGGACCTGGTCGAGCGCCGGTGCGGTCGCGAAGGTCAGGCCGACGCGGAGCGGATCGGGCAGATTGTCGCGCACGGGCGTGAAGCGCACATCGGCGCGGACCGTGCCGTCGGGCGCCATCGACCAGCGCGTCACCATCTTCACCGCGCCTACGCCCATGTCGTGGTGGACGGTGATCGCGTCGTCCGCGATCTCGATCGCGTCGAGCCGCCGGTTCTCCGAGAAGCTCTTCCACATCGCATGGCTCTGCGGGATTCCCGCGCCGATGTCGTTGTCGGTCGGCGCACGCCAGAAGCTCGGCGCGCCGCCCGTCGCCAGCGTCGCACCGTTGCGCGCGTAGCGGCGGACGAGGCCGGTCTTGCGATCGATCTCCAGCACGGCGTCGCCCGCGGCGAGCCGCAGCACCTCGCCCGCCTCGACCGGCGTGACGGATCGCGTCGCGGCGGGCAAGGCACGGGACGCGGACAGCGCGAACTGCTCCCACCCGACGACATGCCCCGCCGCCACGCCGGGGATCGCCCCCGCCCTGGCGCGGGCGCGCAGCACCAGGATCCGCTCGGCCGCCGGGTCCTTCGCCGGCGGCGGCACGAAGTCGAGCGCGCCCGATCCGCCCGGCGCGACCGACGGCGTCGCGATGCTGCCCTGCGCCACGGCCACGCCATCCTCCATCGCGGTCCAGTCGATGGTGAAGCGCGACAGGTCGATATGGTCGTGGCGGTTGACGACGGCATAGCCCGCCGCCGCGGGGACGAAGGCGATCGGCGACTGGACCTTCGCCATCTCGTAATATTCGGGGTCCGGCACCCGGTCCGCGCCGACCACGCCGTCGCCGACCGGACTGTCGTCGCCGCCCTTGTTCTCGAAATTGGGGCCCTGCGCCCAGAAATTGCGGCCAGCCGCGTCCTTCTGGTAGATCGATTGGTCGACCCAATCCCAGATGAAGCCGCCCTGAAGCTTGGGATAGCGGCGGAAGGTGTTCCAATATTCCTGGAAGTTGCCCAGGCTGTTGCCCATCGCATGCGCATATTCGCACAGGATCAGCGGCTGGGTGAATTCCGGCCGCTGGGCATAGTCGGCGATCTTGACGACGTCGTCGTACATCGGCGCGAAGATATCGACATAGGCGTTGGTCGGGTGCCGCCAGCCGCTCATGCTATAGCCGAGGAAGCTGATCAGCCGCGACGGATCGCGCTGTCGCACCCATTTCGCCGCCGCCTCGAAATTCGGGCCGACACCGCTTTCGTTGCCCAGCGACCAGAAGATGATCGAGGGGTGGTTCTTGTCGCGTTCCACCATCCGCGCAACACGATCGAGATGCGCGGCAGCCCATTCGGGCTTGTGCCCCAGGTTGAGCGTCGGATCGCCCTTTTCCTGGGTCAGCGAGAGATAGCCGTGGCTCTCGATATTGGCCTCGTCCATGACATAGAGGCCATATTCGTCGGCAAGGTCGTACCAGCGCGGATCGTTGGGATAGTGGGACGTCCGCACGGCATTGATATTGCCCTGCTTCATCAGCTCGATGTCGCGCCGCATCGTCGCTTCGGACACGATGCGGAAGGTGCGCGGATCATGCTCGTGCCGGTTGACGCCGCGGATCATCACGCGGCGGCCGTTGACCCGCACCTCGCCGCCCGCGACCTCCACGGTGCGGAAGCCGATGCGGCGGCTGGTGGCCTCGATCAGCCTGTCCTTGTCGTCGAGCAGCTCGACGAGCAGCGTGTAGAGGTGCGGATCCTCCGCGCTCCACGGCGTCACGCCGGGTATTTCGGTCTTGACCGTCAGCCGGCCCGGTGAGGACTTGACGATCGGCGCGGCAACGATGCGCTTGCCGTCGAACAGCGAGTAGCGGACCTTGACGGGCGTATCGGGAAGGCCGGCGCCCTTCTCCACATCGGCGACCAGCGAGAGCGTGCCGTCGCGATAGCCGTTGGTCAGCCCCGCTTCGATGCCGAGGTCGCGAAGATGGGTCTGCGGCGCGGCATAGAGGGTGATGCTGCGCTCGATCCCGTTGACCGGCCAGAAGTCCTGGTCTTCCAGATAGCTGCCATCGGCATAGCGATAGAGTTCGATCGCCACGACGTTGCGGCCGGGATGCGCCGCGGCGGTGATGTCGAATTCGGCGGGAAGCTTGGAGTCCTCCGAATAACCGATCCGCTGGCCGTTGACCCAGAGATAATAGGCCGCACCCGCCGCGCCGATGTTGAGCAGCAGGCGCCGCCCGGCGAAATGCGCGGGGATGACGATGTCGCGGCGGTACGAGCCGACTTCGTTCAGCTTGTGGTCGATGAAGGGCTGGTTGCGCGGAAAGGGATAGCCGCTGCCGACGAAGACCGGGCCGCCATGGCCCTCCGCCTGCAGGATGCCGGGGACGACCATCTTGCCCCAGCCCGACACGTCATAACCGGGCTTGTAGAAGTCGACCGGACGCTCTTCCGGAGTCGGCGACAGTTTGAACGACCAGTCGCCGTCGAGCGACAGATGGTAGCGCGACTGGCGGACGTCGCGCGACAGCGCGCCGCGCCGCGTCTCGAACCCGTCGAACGTCGCATGCATCGGTTCGGCGCCCTGGCGGATCACCTCCGGCCGTTCCCATTCGGCCGGCTCCTGCTGGGCGGCCGGCGCGGCGGCGCTGAGTGCGGTGCCGAGCAACAGGGATCCGAGCCTCAACGCGCGCATGTCCGACCTTTCTGCGGATCGCCCGGGTCCGTTGACCTCGGGCGACAATGGTATACGGTTGCGTATAGGCGCGGTCGCCCGCTCCATCAACTCGCCTTCGCGCGATGCGGTGGCAGCCGATCCGTGCTGCGACGCGAGCCGTTCCGTGCGGTTCAAGCAATGGTCTGTGCGGACCAAGTGACTATACTTCTTCCAGTTTCATTCGGTCTTTGCGGAACGGCACGTTATCGATCACCCGCAGCTCGCAAGACTTGCCCGGATCCGCTAGACATTGCGCCGTCCGCGATCGACCGACGACGTTACAGACACAGAGGATGATGATGATTCGAGCATGGCGCGGCACGGCCGGGATCCTGATGGCGGCAGCTCTCGCGTCGCCTGCCATGGCGCAGAACGGTGCGACGCCGGCGGTGGCGACGCCGGCGGAACGGCCCGCGCACAGCTTCACCGTCAGCGGCACGGGCTTCCTGAAGGACGGCAAGCCGCATCAGGTCATTTCCGCCGAGATGCACTATGTGCGCATCCCGCGCGCCTACTGGCGCGACCGCCTGCGCAAGGCGAAGGCGATGGGGCTGAACACCATCACCACCTACGCCTTCTGGAACGCGCACGAGCCGCGGCCGGGCGTGTACGACTTCACCGGCCAGCACGACCTCGCCGCCTTCCTCCGCGATGCGCAGGCCGAGGGGCTGGACGTGATCCTGCGCCCGGGCCCCTATGTGTGCGCCGAATGGGAGCTGGGCGGCTATCCCGCCTGGCTGCTCAAGGACCGCAAGCTCGTCCTCCGCTCGACCGACCCGGCCTATACGCAGGCCGTGGAGCGCTGGCTGGTGCGGCTGGGACAGGAAGTGAAGCCGCTGCTGCTGCGCAACGGCGGGCCGATCGTCGCGGTCCAACTGGAGAACGAATATGGCGCCTTCGGCAGCGATCGCGCCTATCTGGAGGGGCTGGAAGCGAGCTATCGCCGCGCGGGGCTGGCGGACGGGCTGCTCTTCACCTCCAACCAGGCGGGCGACCTTGCCAAGGGATCGCTGCCGCATCTTCCCTCGGTGGTCAATTTCGGCTCGGGCGGCGCGCCCAATGCGGTCGCGAAGCTGGAGGCCTACCGGCCCGGCGGGCTGCGCATGGTCGGCGAATATTGGGCCGGCTGGTTCGACAAATGGGGCGAGGACCATCACGAGACCGACGGGCGGAAAGAGGCCGAAGAGCTCCGCTACATGCTGGCGCGCGGCTATTCGGTGTCGCTCTACATGTTCCACGGCGGCACCACCTTCGGCTGGATGAACGGGGCGGATTCGCACACCGGCACCGACTATCATCCCGACACCACCAGCTATGACTATGACGCGCCGCTCGATGAGGGGGGCAATCCGCGCTACAAATACGCGCTGCTCGCCCAAGTGATCGCAGAGGCGACCGGCAAGCCCGCGGCGCCCGCGCCGGCCGTGACGCGGGCGGCCAGCTTCCCGGTCTCTCCCGTCCGGCGCAGCGCGTCGCTGTGGCGCAACCTGCCCGCGCCCGTGCGCGCGGAGCGGCCGATGACCTTCGAGGAGCTCGACCAGAATTACGGCTATGTCCTCTACCGGACCCCGCTCGCCGCGGGGCGCGGCGGGCGGCTCCTGCTCAAGGGAATGCACAGCTATGCGCAGGTCTATCTCGATCGCAAGCTGATCGGCACGCTCGACCGGAGGCTGGGGCAGGAGTCGATCGATCTGCCGCGCCCGGCGGGGCCGGCGACGCTCGACATCCTCGTCGAGAATACCGGCCGCGTGAACTATTCGCACGCGATCCGCACCGAGCAGACCGGCCTGACGGGCGAGGTCAGCCTGGACGGCGCGCCGCTGACCGGCTGGGCGATGTTCCGCCTGCCGATGGACGACCTGTCTTCGCTGAAGCTGACGCCCGAACCCTGTTCCGGCCCCTGCTTCTACGAGCTGGAGATGACGGTCGACCGGCCGGCCGACACCTGGCTCGACATGCGCGGCCTGCACAAGGGACAGCTGTGGCTCGGCCGGAAGAATCTCGGCCGCTTCTGGTCGATCGGTCCCGTCCACACGCTCTACGCGCCCGCACCCTGGCTGCAAAAGGGCGCCAACCGCCTCCTCGCCTTCGACCTGACCGGCGACGCCACCGACCGGATCGCGACCGTAACCGGGCCGATCTGGGGGAAGGTGACGACGGAGCGGGAGGCGCAGTAGCGGGCGCGGGCGGCACCCCCGGGGAACATGCCGGGGGTTCGCTGACACTGGCTGGGGCGGCAGGATTCGAACCTGCGTATGACGGTACCAAAAACCGTTGCCTTACCGCTTGGCGACGCCCCAGCAGAGGGCGGGGCCATATCGGGTGGCCCGCCCGGTTGCAACGGCGATCAGTCGAGCCGGCGCAGCCAGCCGTGGCGGTCGGGCGCAGCGCCGCGCTGGATCGCGGTCAACGCGTCGTGGAGGCGCTGGGTGGTCTGCCCGGTGCCGCCGCTGCCGATGCTGAAATCGCCCTCCGCGTCGACCACGCGGCCGACCGGGGTGACGACCGCGGCGGTGCCGCAGGCGAAGGCCTCGACCAGCCGCCCGCTCGCCGCGTCCGCGCGCCACTGGTCGATCGCATAGGGCTCCTCGCGCACCGTCAGGCCCGCGTCGCGCGCCAGCGCGATCAGCGAATCGCGGGTGATGCCGGGCAGGATCGTGCCGGTCAGCGGCGGCGTGACGAGCGATCCGTCGTCCATCACGAAGAACAGGTTCATGCCGCCCAGTTCCTCCACCCAGCGGCGCTCGACCGCGTCGAGGAAGACGACCTGATCGCATCCCTGCCCGATCGCCGCCTTCTGCGCGATCAGGCTGGCGGCATAGTTGCCGCCACACTTGGCGGCGCCGGTGCCGCCGGCGGCGGCGCGCGTATGCTCGCGGCTGACCCAGACGGCGATCGGCCGCATTCCGCCCTTCCAATAGGCGCCGACCGACGAGGCGATGACCATGTAGAGATATTCGGCCGCCGGCTTCACGCCCAGGAAGACCTCCGACGCGAACATGAAGGGCCGCAGGTAGAGCGCGCCCTCGCCGCCCGGCACCCAGTCCCGATCGGCCGCGACGAGCCGCTCGATCGATTCGACGAACAGGGACTCGGGCAGTTCGGGCATCGCCAGCCGCCGCGCCGAATCCTGGAAGCGGCGCGCATTCGCGTCGGGCCGGAACAGCGCGGTCCCGCCATCGGCGAGGCGATAGGCCTTGAGCCCCTCGAAGATCTCCTGCGCATAGTGGAGCACCGACGAGGCCGGATCGACCGGCAGCGGCGCGCGCGCCGTGATATGCGCGTCGTGCCAGCCCTTCTCGTCCGAGAAGCGGATCACCGCCATGTGATCGGTGAAGACGCGGCCGAAGCCCGGATCGATCAGCCGCTTCGCCCGCTCCGCCGCGGCGACGGGCGCCTGATGGGCCTCATGGCGAAAGGAAAGCACGTCGGCAGACATTTTCAGGCAATCTCATGTCGTGGCGGGTTGCGGACGCGTAGGGCGGCTGGTTAAACCGGTCAACATGGCTGCCGCAGCACCTTCCACGCCCGCCCTCTTCCTCCGCGAGCCCGAATTGCGGCGCGGGATGGAGCTTCTCTATTTCGGCCACAGCCACATCACCCGGTCGACCGACCAGATGCTCGCGGCCAAGGGGCTGGGGCGTGCCCATCATCGCGCGCTCTATTTCGTCGCGCGCAAGCCCGACCTGACGGTGAGCGAGCTCCTGTCGCTGCTGGCGATCACCAAACAGTCGCTCGGCCGGGTGCTCAACGAGCTGACCGCGCGCGGGCTGGTCGAGGTGCGGCCGGGCGAGCGCGACCGTCGCCAGCGGCTGCTGCGCCTGACGCCGGAAGGCGCCGCGCTGGAGGCGGCCTTGTTCGACGAGATCCGCCAGCGCATGTCGGCCGCCTATGTGGCCGCCGGCCCGGATGCGGTCGCGGGCTATTGGGCAGTCTTGGAGGGGATGATTCCCCAGTCGGAACGCTCGCAGGTCGTCTCGCTGCGCGACTGAAGCCCGGGCGCCGCCAACGAAAAAGGGGCGCCCGACCAGACGCCCCTTCCGCTCCGCAGCGAAGGCTTATTTGCCGCGCAGCGTGTTGATCACCGCGATGCCGAGCACGCCGCCCAGCGCCGCGGCGGCGAAGGGCCGCTCGTGGATGAACTGGCGCGCATAGTCGATCACCGGGCGGATCGTGCCTTCGACCGCATCGCGGGCCTCGCCGAAGCCCTTCTGCACCTTGCCGTCGAGCTGGTCGGCCTTGCCCTCGCCCTGCAGCGATTTGTCGCCAAGCGCGGCGCCGAGACCTTCCTTCAGCTTGCCGCCGAGATCGGTGGTGGTGCCGGTGAGCGTATCGGTGTTCATCGATAATCTCCTTCGTTGAAGGTGTCGGTGGAATGGATCACGGGCGAAACGTCGCTGGCGCGCGTCGTATCCGTGGCCGGGGTGGTGGCGGCGGTCGCGTCGCGGTCGAGCAGCCTTGCCACCGCGCGGCGGGCCGGCTCGCGCCCGCCCAGCCCGAAGGCGAGGGCGAAGGCGACCGCGACCGCGCCGAGCAGCAGCCCGAACGCCATGGTGATGATGTCGTCGGCCAGGCCCATGAAGCGCAGGCCGATGGCGGTGCCCAGGATGATGATCGCGATCCGTACCGCCGGCGCGGCGATGCGGGTGCCCGGCTGGCCGCTGCTCGCGATCGCCCGTCCGATCAGCCGGGCGATGACCACCGCGGCGAAGATGATGATCGCGCCGAACACCACCTGGCCGAACAGCGCCAGCACCTCGGCCATGATGCGCGAGCCATAGGCGAAATTGAGCTGGCGGAACGCCTCCATCAGGCCGAAGATCAGGATCGCGACGAAAACGCCGGTCCCCGCGACCTTCGACGGCGTGGCCGGCGTACCGGCCGCGCTCGCGGTCTGCTGCCAGATGCCGGTCGCCCCGATCGCCCGGTCGAACCCGGTGGTCGCGAGGAACTGGCTGAGCAGTCGCGCGGCGAAGCGGCCGATCGCATAGGCGACCGCGATGATCAGCCCTGCGGCAATGACGTGCGGGATCGCGTCGAGGATGATCCGCAGCATGGCGGTGGCCGGCTGCGAGATCGCGGCGATGTTGAGCGTGTCGAGCGCCGCGATCGCGACCGGGATGATGATCAGGGCGAAGACGATCGCGCCCAGGGTGCGCGACAGCATCGTCGGGTCGGCCGGGCTGTCGCCGCCGATCCGCGCCGAGAAGCGCTCGACATGGCTGGCGGTGACCACCGCCTCGACCGCCTTGCGCGCGACCTTGGCGAGGACATAGCCCAGGAAGAAGATCAGGCTGGCGCCGATGATGTGCGGCACCGCCTGGCCGAAGCCGCGCAGCATCTCGCCGAGCGGACCGGTCGCGCCGGCCAGCCCCAGCGGCTGGGTGGCGAGGAACAGCGCGATCAGCAGCACGACCCAATAGGCCGCGTCGCCCACCTGCGCGCCGATCGTGTCCGGATGGCGGGCGTCGAGCCCCGGCGCATTGGCATGGGCGGCCAGCGGCGTGCGGTTGACGAGCTTCGCCACGCCCCATTTGGCGCCGCGCGCGATCAGCCAGCCGATTCCGAGAATCACCAGCGCCGCGACGATCCGCGGCCCCCATTGCTCGACATAGAGGAGCAGCTGGCTCCCGAATTCGCGGGTGTTCGACACGACGGTGTCGCCCGCATAGGTCACGTCATCCATGATCTGATCTGGTCCCTGTTGGTAGATCGGGTGCGGCCGTCCGGGTCGCACCCGCGCGAATGTTCACAATGCGGGAGGCGTGCCGGTGATGATGCCGCAGCCCGCGGCCGCCTTGGCGACCTCGATCGGCACCTTGGGATCCTTGACCTGCCCGGCGACGCGGATGAAGTCGCTCGCGGTCAGCCGGCCGGGCGTCGTGTCGCCTTCGCGCGCCGCCCGGGCGGCGCGGCCGAGCTGCTGGAGCTGCCCGATGGACAGGTTCGCCTCCAGCCGATCGCCGACGCATTGCGACTGGTCCGGCTGGAAGCCATAGCCCTCGAGGGCGCCGGCGATCCGGGCCGAGGGGTTGACGCACCCGCTGGTGGCCGCACCGAGCATCAACGCCGCCATCGCGGCCACCTTACCAGTCGTCACTGCGCATCTCCCTGTTCGAGGAGACATGAACCCGTGGCGCAGCATGGATTTCCTGGTATTTTTGCACCAAAAAGCGCCGAACTTGCACTGTATCCGACGGGATTTCGTGGTCGAGGACTTGCCGCTCGGCTGCACAGTCCCGGCGGATTGGCCGCAAATGTGCCGAGCGGCGTTGTTCCGGCGCGCCGACCTTTGGCGAGACCGACAAGAACAGGTGCCGATGCCGACACTCGAGATGATCCTGCTGCTGATCGCCGCCTCGCTGCTGCTGACGCTGGCCGCGAACCGGCTGCGCGTGCCGCCGGCGGTCATGCTGGTGCTGGGCGGCATGGCCCTCGCCTTCATCCCCGGCCTGCCGACGGTCGAGCTGGAGCCCGAACTGGCGCTTGCCCTGTTCCTACCGCCGCTGCTCCAGGCGAGCGCGCTGCGCACCGACTGGGGCGAGTTCCGGTCGAACATCGTCTTCATCATCCTGCTCGCCTTCGGCGCGGTGCTCTTCACCGCGGCGGCGGTGGCCGTCGTCGCGCGCGAGCTGATCCCGGGGCTCGGCTGGCCGGCGGCGGTGACGCTGGGCGCGATCGTCGCCCCGCCGGATGCGGTCGCGGCGACCTCGGTCCTCAAGCGGTTCAAGCTGCCCAAGCGGATCGTCGCGGTGCTCGAAGGCGAGAGCCTGATCAACGACGCGTCGGCGCTGGTCCTCTACCGGATCGCCGTCGCCGCGACGCTGGCGGGAGCCTTCCGGCTCGACGGTTTGCTCGCCTCCTTCCTGCTCCCCGCCGTCCTCGGCATAGGCGTCGGCCTGGCCGCGGGCATGGCCGCGAACTGGGCCATGCTGCATCTGGAAGATCGTTTCCTGGAAATCGTCGCCTCCTTCCTCGCGGCCTTTCTCAGCTACCTGGCCGCGGAATGGCTGGGGGGATCGGGCGTGCTGGGGGCGGTGGCCTGCGGCGGTCTGATCGGACGCGCGCAGCTGAAACTCGCGGCGCGCACCCGGCTGGAGACGAACAGCGCCTGGGAGCTGGTCGAGTTCGTGCTGTCGAGCCTCGTCTTCCTGATCGTCGGCCTGCAATTGCGCGGCATCGTCAGCCGGCTCACGGATTACCCGACGACCGAGCTGCTGGTGCTCGCGGGGGCGGTATCGGCGGTGCTGATCGTCTCGCGCTTCGCCTGGGTCTTCCTCACCTTCTATCCGGCCTCCGCGCTGGTCGCGGTGATCCGCGGGGGCAGCTTCACCCCGCCCCTCAGCTATCCGACGATCATCTCATGGTCGGGCATGCGCGGCGTCGTCAGCCTTGCGGCCGCGCTGGCGCTGCCCGCGGCCTTTGCGGAGCGCGACATCATCATCTTCCTCGCCTTCTGCGCGATCTTCTCGACGCTGGTGGTGCAGGGCACGACGCTCAAGCTGCTGATCGGCTGGTTCGACATCCGCGACCCCGCCATCGCGGCGGTCACGCCCGAGACCGTCGCGGCGCGCGAGATGGTCGCCGCGGCGATCGCCGGGGTCATACCGGGCGCGGACGGCGTCGATGCGGCGGTGGCGCGATACCGCCAGCGCCAGGCGGCCTCGATCGGCGACGCCCTGGCCGACCGCGCGCTGCTCGAAGCCTTTCTCGACGCCAAGCTGCGCGCGATCCATCAGGCACGCGAGGGGCTGAAGGCGCAGCGCAGCGATCTCGACGGCGAGACCCTGGCGACGCTGACGCAGGAGCTGGATCTGGAGGAGGAGCAGATCCGCCTGGCGATGAGCCGGACCACCGAAGACGCGGTCTAGGACCCTAGCGCCGCGCGGCTGCCGCCATCTCGGCGTTGCGCCGCGCCGACGCGGCCAGCGTCCGCGCCATCAGCTCGACCAGCGCGTGATCGGCATCGAGCACGTTCAGCCCTTCGCGCGTCGAGCCGCCGGGGCTCGCCACCCGGTCGGCGAGGGTCGCCGGCGAGGCTTCGGCATCCCGCGCCATCGCCGCCGATCCGTCGAGCGTCGCCAGCGCCAGCCGCAGCGCCTGGTCCGCCGGCAGGCCCAGCCGCACCCCGGCCTCGGCCAGCGCATCGGCGAAGCGGAAGACGAAGCCCGGGCCGCAGCCCGCCAGCGCGGTGACCGCGCCGAATGCCTCCTCGTCCGCCACCCATTCCACCAGCCCCAGCGGCGCGGCCAGCGCCTCGGCGACGGCACGCGCCTCCCGATCGGCGCTGCTGGTGTAGAGCGCCGTCACGCCGCGGCCGATCGCGACCGGCAGGTTGGGCATCGCGCGCACGATCGCCCGCGCGCCCGGCATCCGCACCGCGAGCGCCGCTTCCTCGACCCCCGCCAGGATCGAGACGAGCAGCGCCGGGCGCAGATGCGCGACGTCGATCTGGTCGATCTGCTGCGGCTTGAGCGCGAGCACCAGCGTGGCCGGCTCCTCGTCGGCCGGCAGCGCGGTCTGCGAGCGGACGCCCGGCAAGGGCTCGCGGCCCGACCGCGTGATCACCGTGACCCGTGCGGGATCGAGCCCGGCCGCGACCCAGCGCCGCAGCATCGCGCCGCCCATATTGCCGCACCCGATCATCCAGAGCGGCCCGGCGGGAAAGCTCATGCCTCGCCCTGCGTCTCGACCAGCGCGGCGGCCAGCGCCTCGCGCGGCGACTTGCCGCCCCACAGCACGAACTGGAACACCGGATAGAAGCGCTCGCACTCCTCGATCGCGGATTCGACCAGCAGCTCCGCACCGCCGAGCGACAGGATCCGGTCCTCGTCGCCATCGATCATCGCCGCATGGCGGAACAGGAGGATGCCGGAGGACGACCACAGCTCGAAATGGCCGATCCACAGCTGCTCGTTGACCAGCCCGATCGCCTCGTAGATCGCCGCGCGCCGGTCTTCGGGCACCTTGATGTCCGGAAAGGCGAGGAACTGCAGCACGCTGTCTTCCTCGCGCCAGAGCGCACGCAGCTCATAGGTCGCCCAGCTGCCCTTGACCGAGGCGACGATCTCCTCGTCCTGCCGCTCATGGTCCCAGCCATGTGCGGCATAATAGGATTCGAGCATGTCGATCGGGGCGGCGTCTTCCTGATCGGGATCGTGGGGGTCGAGTATGGCCATGGCTCCTTTTCGCACAGGACGCGACCATGCGAAAGTTTCGGCGAAACGGCGGACGCGACGGGGCAGCGATACTGCGCCCCTTGGCGCGACGTCAGGCGGCCGGGGCGCTCCCGGCGTTCGCCTTCGCCTCCAGGGCATCCAGCCGCGCCCGCAGCGCGTCCGCCTCGTCGCGGGCGGCGACCGCCATCGCCTTTACCGTCTCGAACTCGTCGCGGCTGACGAAGTCGAGCCCGCCGACCCATTCGCGCACCCGCTCGCGCGCACCGGCCTCGGCCTCGCGGCCCATCCCTGCGACGGTGCCGGCGAAGCCGTTGATGACCTTGGCGATGTCGTCGAGGATGCGGTTGTCGGTCTGCATGGGATGTCCGTTCGAAGTCTCTTTTACAGCATCTGGGACGTGCGCGAGGGCGGCGCAACCCCTTGCCCGCCCGGATTGAGCTGGCCGATTGACCAGGTCAGCACCCCGGCGAAGCTGATCCAGACGAGATAGGGCACCATCAGCCACGCCGCCGCGCGGCGCACCCGGCCGAACAGCACGGTCGCGACGATCCCGGTCGCCAGCATCGCACCGATCAGCGCCAGCGCCGCGTCGATCTTGTGTGCGCCGAAGAACAGCGGCGTCCAGGCCAGCGACAGCGCGAAGGCGAGCACGAACATGCCGACGGCCGGCCACCGCCCCCGCGCGCCGCGCGCATGCAGCACGATGGCGAGCGCCAGGCCCAGCAGCACGTACAGCGTCGTCCATACGACCGGGAACACCCAGTCGGGCGGGTTCACCGACGGCTTGGCGAGCGACAGGTACCAGCCATTCTCGCTGCCGGCGGCGACCGAGCGGCCCGAGGCGAAACCCAGAAGCAGGATCAGCGGCACGGTGACGACCGCCCACCGCAGGAACGACATCCTGAGCTGACCCTTCGACGCCAATTCCGCCACAGTTGCTCCCATCGTCATGCGCCCGGCCAGCGGGCGGCGCATCTCTGCCCGAACACCTGCAACGCGGCAACGGCCAGCATGGCCGCAAAACGGGACAGGTGGAGCAACTTTATGCTGCTGCCGCTTCCGATCGGGACATTTTTGCGGCGGCGGGATCGTTGCACGGGCGGGTTCGCCATGCCGGCGAAACCTCTGCAAGCGTCGCTCCGTCATGCCGGACCTGTTCCGGCACTCACGGCACTGCAAGCGCCCGCGCCGGTGACCGCGCGGAACGGCGGATCCTGGAACTCGTCCGGGATCACCGTCGAACATCGGGCAACATCGCGACGTTCGCAGAAGCTTCGCGACGGCGACGGAAGGGGCAGGTAAGACGCCCCGCCAGTGCCGCCTTTGCCGCCCTCAATACACCACCACGCTCCGGATGCTCTCGCCCGCGTGCATCAGGTCGAAGCCCTTGTTGATCTCGTCGAGGCTGAGGCGATGCGTGATCATCGGGTCGATTGCGATCAGCCCGTCCATATACCAGTCGACGATCTTCGGCACGTCGGTCCGCCCGCGTGCGCCGCCGAACGCAGTGCCCTTCCAGACGCGCCCGGTGACGAGCTGGAAGGGGCGGGTCGCGATCTCCTTGCCCGCCTCGGCGACGCCGATGATGATCGACTCGCCCCAGCCGCGATGCGCCGCCTCCAGCGCCTGCCGCATCACCACGGTATTGCCCGTGCAGTCGAACGTATAGTCGCCGCCGCCATCGGTCAGCGCGACCAGATGCGGCACGATCTCCCCCACATCCTTCGGGTTGACGAAGTCGGTCATGCCGAAGCGGCGGCCCCATTCCTCGCGATCGGGGTTGATGTCGACGCCGATGATGCGGTGCGCGCCCGCCAGCCTGGCACCCTGGATCACGTTGAGCCCGATCCCGCCCAGCCCGAACACGATCACCGTCGCGCCCGGCTCCACCTTGGCCGTGTTGACCACCGCCCCCACGCCGGTGGTGACGCCGCATCCGATATAGCAGCTGGTGTCGAACGGCGCGTCGGGGCGGATCTTCGCCACCGCGATCTCGGGCAGCACGGTGAAGTTCGAGAAGGTCGAGCAGCCCATATAGTGGAAGATCGGCTGCCCCTTGTAGCTGAAGCGGCTGGTGCCGTCGGGCATCAGCCCCTTGCCCTGCGTGGCGCGGATCGCGGTGCACAGGTTGGTCTTCTGGCTGAGGCACGACTTACACTGGCGGCATTCGGGCGTGTAGAGCGGGATGACATGGTCGCCCGGCACGACGCTGGTCACGCCCGCGCCCACCTCGCGCACCACGCCGCAGCCCTCGTGCCCGAGCACGCTGGGGAACAGCCCCTCGGAGTCGAAGCCGTCGAGCGTATAGGCGTCGGTGTGGCAGATGCCGGTCGCCATGATCTCGACCAGCACCTCGCCGGCCTTCGGACCTTCGAGGTCGAGTTCGACGATCTCGAGCGGTTGTTTCGCCTCGAATGCAACGGCGGCGCGGGTCTTCATCGGGATTGTCCTTGTCCGGATTTGCGTCGGTCGCCCGATAACCGGGGCACGACGGCGGCTTCAACCGGCCAGCACCGCGGAACGATCCGGGTGCTGACCCATTGTGCATCGCAGCAATCGTCTATTATGTGTCCATGCCTTCTGTTGCGGGGCGGCGTTCGGTGGCACGATCGCGCGAAAAGGAGCTTCCATGCGGCGCGTCTCGGATACCATCGCCCGGCTGGCGGCCGCGCATCAGCCCGCCTCGTCCCTGCCCGACGGGGCCGACCGGCTGACGGACCTGACCGAATTCGGCAGCGATCCGGGCCAGTTGCGTGGCCTCTGCTACGTCCCCGCCGGGCTGGAGGACGGCGCGGCTCTGGTCGTGGCGCTGCACGGCTGCACCCAGACCGCCGCGGGCTACGACCATGGCACCGGCTGGTCGGCTCTGGCCGACCGGGCCGGATTCGCGCTGCTGGTGCCCGAGCAGCGTCAGGCGAACAACGCCAATCGCTGCTTCAACTGGTTCGAGCCCGGCGACATGGCGCGGCTGGGCGGCGAGCCCGAATCGATCGCGCAGATGGTCCAGGCGATGCTGGTCCGCCACCGGCTCGATCCGGCGCGGGTCTTCATCACCGGCCTGTCGGCGGGCGGGGCCATGACCGCGGTGATGCTGGCGACCTGGCCCGAACTGTTCGCCGCGGGTGCGATCATCGGCGGCCTCCCCTATCGCGCCGCCAGCGGCGTGCCGCAGGCGCTCGACCGGATGCGCGGCCATGGCTGGAGCGACGATGCCGCTGCCGCCGCCGCCGTGCGCGCCGCCCCGGGCCACGATCCCGCGCGCTGGCCGCGCGTCGCGATCTGGCACGGCACCGACGACCGCACCGTGGTCGACGGCAATATGGAGCGGCTGGCGGCGCAATGGCGGACCGTCCACGGCCTGCCCCTCGCACCGAACCATAGCGAGCATGGCCGCAACTGGCATCATCGCCGCTGGGAGGATGCGTCGGGTGAGCCGCTGGTCGAGACCTGGAGCGTCGAGGGCATGGGCCATGGCGTCCCGATCGACCCGAACGGCACCGACCGGCTGGGCGCGGCCGGGCCGTTCATGCTCGACGTCGGCATCGCAAGCAGCGCGATCATCGCGCGCGGCTGGGGGCTCGCGCCCCTTGCCGCGACCGCGCCCGCCCCGCGCAAACCAACGGCCGCGCCGCCGCCTCCTCGGCCGGCCGCCGCGGCCCAGGGACTGCAGGACGTTATCGAGAAGGCCCTGCGCGCCGCCGGCCTGATGCGGTAGCCGGCCGCTCCGGTGCGGGACCGCACGGAGCCTTTTCCGACACAAGACATTGATCCACCGTCCAGGTCGATAGTCGGACGGTGCCGTCAGGGCTTTTCCTGTTCGCGCGAACGCGCGACAAGGAACGCCTTCGCAAAGGAATTCGTGACATGATGGAGGAGAGCGATGGTGCTCAGGTGTCCCGCCGCGGCGTGCTCGCGGGCGGCGCGGCGACGGTCGCGGTAAGCGGCATGGACGCCGGCGAGGCGGAGGCGCAGCGGCGCGCGGCGGCGACGATCCCGCAGCCGACGACGATGCCGGTGACGCTGGAGGTCAACGGCAAGCGGCGGACGCTGGAGCTCGACACCCGCACCACCCTGCTCGATGCGCTGCGCGAGCATCTGCACCTGACTGGCAGCAAGAAGGGCTGCGACCATGGCCAGTGCGGCGCGTGCACGGTGCTGGTCGACGGCAAGCGGATCAACAGCTGCCTGTCGCTCGCGGTTATGCACGAGGGCGATTCGATCACCACGATCGAGGGGCTCGGCCGGCCGGGCGCGCTGCACCCGATGCAGGCCGCCTTCGTCAAGCATGACGGCTATCAGTGCGGCTATTGCACCCCCGGCCAGATCTGTTCCGCGGTGGCGGTGCTGGGCGAGATCAAGGCGGGCGTTCCCAGCCACGTCACCACGGACATCGCCGGCAAGCCCCCGCTGTCGGCGGGCGAGATGCGCGAGCGGATGAGCGGCAATATCTGCCGCTGCGGCGCCTATTCCAACATCATCGAGGCGATGAGCGACGTCGCCGGTCTTCCGTCGGAAGGGGTCGACGCATGAAGCCCTTCACCTACGAACGCGCTACGACCCCGGCCGACGCGGCCCGCGCGGCGCTGCGCACGCCCGGCGCGAAGTTCATCGCCGGGGGCACCAACCTGCTCGACCTGATGAAGCTCGAGATCGAGGTGCCGCGCCACCTGATCGACGTCAACGGCACCGGGCTCGACCGGATCGAGGCGACGCCGCAGGGCGGCCTGCGGATCGGCGCGCTCGTGTCCAACACCGATTGCGCCAGCGACGCGCGTGTCCGCCGCGACTATGCGGTGCTCAGCCGCGCCATCGTCGCGGGGGCGAGCGGCCAGTTGCGCAACAAGGCCACCACCGCGGGCAACCTCCTCCAGCGGACGCGTTGTCCCTATTTCTACGACACCAACCAGGCGTGCAACAAGCGGCGGCCCGGCTCGGGTTGCGCGGCGATCGGCGGGTACAGCCGCCAGCTGGCGGTGATCGGGTCGAGCGAGGCCTGCATCGCCACCTATCCCGGCGACATGGCCGTCGCGCTGCGCGTCCTCGATGCCACGGTCGAGACGGTGAAGGCGGACGGCACGACCCGCGCCATTCCGATGGCCGAGTTCCACCGCCTGCCCGGCACCACTCCGCATGTCGAGACCGCGCTGGTGCCCGGCGAATTCATCACCGCCGTCACCCTGCCCGCCCCGCTCGGCGGCCAGCATGTCTATCGCAAGGTGCGCGACCGCGCCTCCTATGCCTTTGCACTCGTCTCGGTCGCGGCAGTGATCCAGCCCGACGGGCGCGGCCGGGCCGCGATCGGCGGCATCGCGCACAAGCCCTGGCGGGTCGAGGCCGCCGAAGCGGCGATGCCCCGCGGCAGCAAGGCGGTCGCCGACCATATGCTCGCCGGCGCGAGGCCGACGCGCGACAATGCGTTCAAGGTGCCGCTGGTCGAGCGCACGCTCGCCGCGGCGATGGCAGAGGCGAAGGCCGGGAAGGCAGCGGCATGAAGTTCGATACGCCCGCGGGCACCAATCCGATCGACCAGCTCAAGGTGGTCGGCCGCCCGACCCCGCGGATCGACGGGCCGCTCAAGACCAGCGGCACCGCGCCCTATGCCTATGAACGGCACGACGTCGCGCCCAATGCCGCCTATGGCTATGTCGTCGGCGCCGGCATCGCCAAGGGCCGCATCCGCAGCATCGACCTCGCCGAGGCGAAGGCCGCGCCGGGCGTGCTCGCGATCGTCACCGCGGACAATGCCGGCAAGCTCGGCAAGGGGCGGATGAACACCGCCAGGCTGCTCGGCGGGCCGGAGATCGAGCATTATCACCAGGCGGTCGCGGTCGTGGTCGCCGAGACCTTCGAACAGGCGCGCGCCGCCGCCAACCTCATCCGCATCGACTATGCCCGCGCCAAGGGGCGGTTCGACCTCGATAGCGCGCTCAAGGCCGCGCCGCTCAAGGGCGACAGCAGCGGCGAGGGCAGCAGCGCCCCGCCGATCGACCGGGTCGGCGACTTCGACGCCGCCTTCGCCGCCGCGCCGGTGAAGCTCGACGCGCGCTACACCACGCCCGACCAGAGCCACATGATGATGGAGCCGCACGCCTCCACCGCGGCATGGGACGGCGACCGGCTGACGCTCTGGACCTCGAACCAGATGATCGCCTGGGGCAAGGGCGATGTCGCGCGCACGCTCAACATCCCGGCAGAGAATGTCCGCCTCGTCTCGCCCTATGTCGGCGGCGGGTTCGGTGGAAAGCTGTTCGTCCGCGCCGACGCGATCATGGCGGCGCTGGGCGCCAAGGCGGCCGGACGCCCGGTCAAGGTCGCGCTGACCCGGCCGATGATGCCCAACAACACCACGCATCGCCCGGCGACGGTGCAGCGCATCCGCATCGGCTGCGGGCGCGACGGCCGGATCACCGCGATCGCGCATGAAAGCGGCTCGGGCGACCTGCCCGGCGGCGGGCCGGAGACGGCGGTGTCGCAGACCAAGCTCCTCTATGCCGGCGCCAACCGGCTGACCGCGATGCGGCTCGCCGTGCTCGACCTGCCCGAGGGCAATGCGATGCGCGCGCCGGGCGAGGCGCCCGGGCTGATGGCGCTCGAAGTCGCGATGGACGAGATGGCGGAGAAGCTGGGCATGGACCCGGTCGAGTTCCGCATCCGCAACGATACGCAGGTCGATCCGGAAAAGCCCGATCGCAAATTCTCGCAGCGCCAGCTGGTCGAATGCCTGCGCCTCGGCGCCACCCGTTTCGGCTGGGACAGGCGGCAGGCGAAGCCGGGCCAGGTGCGCGACGGCCAGTGGCTGATCGGCATGGGCGTCGCGGCGGGCTTCCGCAACAATCTGCTGATGAAGTCCGCCGCGCGGGTCGGCATCGACCGCAAGGGCGTGGTGACGGTCGCGACCGACATGACCGACATCGGCACCGGCACCTATACGATCATCGCCCAGACCGCGGCGGAGACGATGGGCGTGCCGCTCGACAAGGTCGTCGTGCTGCTCGGCGACAGCGACTTTCCCGCATCCGCCGGGTCGGGCGGGCAATGGGGCGCCAACAACTCGACCGCCGGCGTCTATGCCGCCTGCATGAAGCTGCGCGAGAGCGTCGCGCAGCGGCTCGGCTTCAACTCGGGCGACGTGACGTTCGAGGGCGGCAAGGTGCGCAGCGGCAACCGCAGCGTGTCGCTGGCCGAGGCGGCGGGCGAGAACGGCCTCTCGGCGGAAGACGGAATCGAATATGGCGATCTCGCCAAGCGCTACCAGCAGTCGACCTTCGCCGGCCATTTCGTCGAGGTCGGCGTCGACCGCTGGACCGGCGAGGTGCGTGTCCGCCGCATGCTCGCGGTCTGCGCGGCCGGGCGCATCCTCAACCCGATCGCCGCGCGCAGCCAGGTCATCGGCGCGATGACGATGGGCGTCGGCGCCGCGCTGATGGAAGAGCTGGCGGTCGACACCCGCTTCGGCTTCTTCGTCAATCACGACCTCGCCGGCTACGAAGTGCCGGTCCATGCCGACATCCCGCATCAGGAGGTGATCTTCCTCGACGAGACGGACCCGATCTCCTCGCCGATGAAGGCCAAGGGCGTCGGCGAACTGGGTCTGTGCGGGGTCGGCGGCGCGATCGCCAACGCCATCTACAACGCCACCGGCGTGCGCATCCGCGACTATCCGATCACGCTCGACAAGCATCTGGCAAAGCTCGCTGCGATTCAGACGCAGGTCTGATCAATGAAGATGCTTGGACCGCCGAGAACTTGCTAACGTTAACAGCAGTTCGCATTCGCGCAAGGGACGGGTTTTCATGACGAAAGCGCGTCCCTTTCCGTATCCGACCCAAACACCGCAATTGTCACTGTGCCATTTTGACGTTCGCACGGGCCGACGTCCGGTTGCCGCCCGCGAAGCTGGTAGTTAGATACTATAGCAGTTCGCCGATCCTCGTCGGCGTCGCATGAAGCGCTAAGGGATGTTACTGCTGCCAATGTTTGCGGACGATCGGACCTTTCCCGGCCGTAAGACCCTGCGTTTCGGAGACTCGATCCGGCAATTAGATGTTCACCATAACTATTCGGGCGTCCGGCAGAACATGAGGAATTTCGGTAACCGTACGGAAACCTCGAACGCTATTGTCGACGACGAGGTCGGCGAGCATCGCGGGCCCGGCAGCCTGCGGGCGCAATGTCATCGCGACGAGCGGAAAGCCGCTGGATGATGCCGGGCGCGGCGGTGCACATCCTTGATCGGGACGCCGCCTTCTTCGGGGTGCTGGCCGACATTCTGGCCCCGCATGGGGTGAAAACCATCGTGTTCCCGCCGGAATCGGATCTGGATCGGGTCGCGACGCCCGCTGCCGAATGCATCGTCGTCGAGACCGGACTGGCGGACTTCGACGGCGTCGCGGCGATCCGGCGCCTCGTTGCGCCCCCCGCCGCGATGACCGTCGTGGCGACCGCACGGAACGCGGCGGTCGAACAGGCCGTCGCCAGTCTCAAGGCGGGCGCCATCGATTTCGTGCCCAAGCCGGATGACGGCGAACGCTGGGCGAGTTCCATCCTTCGTGCGATCGAGCAGGGGCGTGCCCGGCGCCGCCATCAGATCGCGATTCGCAAGGCGTGCGCCGCCGTCGCCTTGCTGCCGCCGCGCGAGCAGCAGGTACTCACCGCGATGATCGACGGCCTGTCGAACAAGGAGGCAGCGACGCGCATGGCCATCTCCGTCCGCACCGTCGAGATCCACCGGGCGCGGGTGATGGACAAGCTGGAAGCGCCCTCGCTCGCCATGGCGATCCGCATGGGCATCGCGGCAGGCCTGACCCCGGTTCTCATATGAATCATTAACTTAGCGTGCGATTAGGCAATCTTACGTATATCACCATTTCGGACTTACCGGTAACAGTGTAGACATTATGCTGTATAACCGCGAGCACCGAGCCGAAGCCGCCACCCGCCATCCGGCGTTTCCACGCGTGGGCAAATGGTCGTTGCAGTCGCTGAACGCCACAGCGCCCACGCCCGATCCGGCCTCCGGCTTCGGCATCCTCTGGCCCGATCAGGCGATCGAGGTCACCCAGGCGGGCCGCACCGCATCGCTGCGCGCCGGGGACCTGACGATCATCGACCGCTCGCACCCGGTCGAGATCCGGCGCGATGGCCCGTGGAGCGCCTCCCTCCTCGATCTCGGCGATCGCCGCGTCGGATCGCGCGTCGACGATCGCCTCCGCTTCGTCTGCGTGGCCCTCGACGGATCGACCGATCTGGCCCAGGCGGTGAAGCGGCTGTGGTTGCTGCTGGTCGATATCGGGCGGCTCGACCTGGGGCGTCGCGACACCGGCGACGAACTGATCGAAGCGCAACTGGCCGAGGTCATGACGGAGCTCGCCACCCGGCTGGCGGCGCAGGTCATCGATCCCCGGATCACCAGCCACGACGCCGCGATGATCGATCGCGCCCAGCTGCTCATCGCCGCGAACCTCGCCGATCCCCGCTTCGGGGTGGCCGAGCTGGCGGTGCAGATGCGCGTCTCCCCGCGCCACCTGTCCTCGCTCTTCGCCCGGCTCGGCACGACGACGTCGCAGGCGATCCTCGACGCGCGCATCGTGCAGGCCCGGCGGATGCTGACCGACCCGGTCAATGCCCGTCGCCAGATCGCCAGCATCGCACTGGCCTGCGGCTTCGACGACCAGAGCTACTTCGCGCGCTGCTTCCGCAAGGCGAGCGGGGTGACGCCCCGCGCCTATCGCGGCGGCCGCGGCCAATGATGATCGACTAGTTTCGTAGTTTCCGGATCATACTTTAAGACAAACCTGCCAGTTCTTTCTTCCTTTCGTTCTCCTTTACCTTTTCACGCCGAAGACCCGGTGGTGACGAAATCCCGGACCCGATCGCTAAGGCCCGGTTCGACAAGGAGAAGACGACGTGATCGGCTGGTTTGAAAAGGATGCTCCGATCCGCACCAAGTTCAGGGTGCTGTTCATCACCTATTCGGTTCTGTCGGCGTCTTCGCTGGCCGCGGTCGCGCTGGCCGGCACGGGCGCCCCGACGCCCGCCCTCGCGCTCGCCGCCACGGCCACCGTCCTGACGGTGATCGTCGCCGCGGTCAGCGCCCGGCTCATCACCAGCGGCTATGTCGCGACCGTGGTCCGCATGGAGGCGCTCGCCGCCGGCGACCTCCACGCCCCGATCGGCTATGGCGACTATCGGGACTGTGTCGGGCGGATGGCGCGGGCGATGCAGGTCTTCCGCGACAATGCGGAGCGCGTCGCCACCGCCGGCTCCACCCAGCAGCTCGTGGTCACCGCGCTCGGCATGGGCCTCGGCAAGCTCGCCCAGGGCGACCTGACCGGCCATATCGAGGAACCCTTCCCGAGCGAGTATGAGCCGCTGCGCCTCGACTACAACATGGCCTTGCGGGCGCTGAACGACGCGCTGGCCGCGGTCACCCGCTCGACGGCGAGCATCCGCACCGCCTCGTCGGAGATCAGCGCCGCGTCGGACGACCTGTCGCACCGGACCGAGCAACAGGCCGCCAGCCTCGAAGAGACGGCCGCGTCGATGGACCAGATCACCTCCACGGTGAAGCAGACCGCCGAAAGCGCGGCGCGGGTCAACGCCGTCGTCGGCGAGACCAAGCACGATGCCGAGGAGAGCGGCCGGGTCGTCCGCGACGCCGTCACCGCCATGGGCGGGATCGAACGGTCGAGCCAGGAGATTTCCGAGATCATCTCGGTGATCGACGGCATCGCCTTCCAGACCAACCTCCTCGCCCTCAATGCGGGGGTCGAGGCGGCGCGGGCGGGTGACGCCGGCAAGGGCTTCGCGGTCGTCGCCTCAGAGGTACGGGCGCTCGCCCAGCGTTCGGCCGACGCCGCCAAGGACGTCAAGACCCGCATCCTCGCCAGCTCCGAGCAGGTCGAGAACGGTGTCGAACTGGTCGGCGAGACCGGCAAGTCGCTGGAGCGCATCGTGGGCCGGATCGGCGAGATCAGCACGCTCGTCTCGCAGATCGCCGAATCCGCGCGCCAGCAGGCGTCCGGGCTTCAGGAAGTCCACACCGCCGTCGGCGAAATGGACAATGTGACGCAGCAGAATGCCGCGATGGTCGAGGAATCGACCGCCGCCGCGCGCAGCCTGGCCAGCGAGGCGGACGATCTGGCGCGCCATGTCGCCAAGTTCAGCCTCGCCGGCGAGGAGGCGGGCGCCGCGCTCCTCTCCGCGCCCCGTCCGGTCGCCCTGGCCGCGCCTGCCAAGATCGTCGCCCGTCCGCGCCCCCAGACCCGCGGCGCGCTCGCCCTCGCGGTCGAGCCGGACGAGGACGACTGGTCCAAATTCTGATGCGCCCCGCCGGGCCGGCGCGGCAGCGCCCCGCCGCCCGGCAGACCGAAGAGTTGATGTGAGGACATGCCGATGAACGCCATCGTGCTGCCGGCCGTGATCGACCTCGCGGCCGTCCACAGCCTCGCCGCCACGCTGCGCGGCGAGCCGGGTTCGATCCTGCTCGACGGCACGGCGGTCGAGCGGATCGGCGGGGCGGGCATCCAGCTGCTGCTGAGCGCCCATGCCACCGCCGCCGCCGCCGGCCATGTCGCCATGGTCGAACGGCCCAGCGAGGCCCTCGCCGCCGCGATCGCCACCGCCGGTGCCGGCATCCTCCTCGCCCCCGATCGCTGAAGGTAGAGCGACCATGGAACTCGACGAGATCCTCGCGATCTTCTTCCAGGAATGTGAGGAAGGACTGGCGCAGGTCGAGGCGAACCTCGCCACCGCCCGGGACACCGGTCCCGATGGCGAGACGATCAACACCATCTTTCGCGCGGTGCATTCGATCAAGGGCGGCGCCGGCGCGTTCGGCTTCGAGGCGCTGCAGGGCTTCTCGCATCATCTGGAGACGGTGCTCGACCTGATCCGCACCGGCGAGCGCACCGCCGACGCCGCGCTGACCGACCTGCTCTTCGCCGCGTTCGACGTGCTCAGCGACCATGTCGCCAGCGCGCAAAGCGGCGGCACGCCGCCGGCCGATACCGCGGTGCTGGCCCGGCTGGAGGCGGTCACCCATGGCGCGCCTGCGCCGGCTGCGGAGCCGGAGGCCGTGGACGAGGTCACGCCCGCGGTCGCCGACACGGCACCCGACGAAGAACCCATGGATTTCGACCTCGACGCGCTGCTCGCGTCGATCGACCTGCCGGCCGCGGGGGCGCCGGCAGGTCCACCCGATTGGCTGGTGCGCTTCAAGCCCGCGCGCGGCGCGTTCGACAATGGCGGCGATCCCCTGCCGCTGCTGCGCGAGCTGGAGCGGCTGGGCGGCCGTGCCGTGTCGGTCGACCTCGGCGAGCTGCCGATGCTCGACGCGCTGGTGGTCGACGAATGCTGGATCGCCTGGACCTATCGCCTGCCGGGCGAGGTGGCGCGCACCGATATCGAGGCGGTGTTCGACTTCGTGATCGACCAGTGCACGCTCGCCATTCAGAGCGAAGAGGATGCCGAGACGGCCCCCCCGCCGGCCGCCCCCGCCGTGGCATCGACCCCCGAGCCCGAGGCGGACCTACCGCCCGAAGCGGCCGCACCCGCCGCACCGCCGTCCGTCGTGCCGGCCGAGCCGCTGGCCGACCCCGTCGTGCCGCCGTCGCCGGTCGCCGCCGCCGAGCCCGCCGCGCGGGAACCGGCGGCCGCCGCGAACGCCGGCTCGGCGACCATCCGCGTCGAGCTCGACAAGCTCGACCGGCTCGTCAACCTGGTCGGCGAGCTGGTCATCACCCAGGCGATGCTGTCGCAGCGGCTGTCGATGCACGGCGTCGGCGCGATCGACGAGCTGTCCGACCTCGATCACCTGACCCGCGAACTGCAGGACAGCGCGATGTCGATCCGCGCGCAGCCGGTGAAGTCGGTGTTCAGCCGCGTGCCCCGCATCATCCGCGAACTGGAGGCCGGCACCGGCAAGCGCGTGCGGCTGGAGGTCGAGGGCGAGATGACCGAGGTCGACAAGACCGTGGTCGAGCGGATCGGCGAGCCGCTGACCCACATGATCCGCAATGCCGTCGACCACGGCCTCGAAAGCCCCGACGAGCGCGTCGCGATCGGCAAGCCGGCCGAGGGCGTGGTGCGGCTGTCGGCCGAGCATCGCTCCGGCCGGATCGTCATCTCCGTGTCCGATGACGGGCGCGGGATCGACCGGGCACGGGTGCGCGCCAAGGCGGTGGAGCGCGGCATCGTCGCGCCCGACGCGCACCTGACCGACGAGGACATCGACAATCTGATCTTCGCGCCCGGCTTCACGACCGCGGCGACGGTGTCGAACATCTCGGGCCGCGGCGTCGGCATGGACGTGGTGCGCAAGAATGTGCAGGCGCTGGGCGGCCGGATCGGCATATCCTCGCGCTTCGGCAAGGGGTCGACCTTCGCGCTCACCCTGCCGCTGACGCTCGCCATCCTCGACGGCATGGTCGTCAGCGTCGGCACCCAGACCTATGTCATCCCGCTCGCCCATGTGGTGGAGAGCCTGCGCCCCGAATCGCGCGAGGTTCGTGCCTTCGGTCCGGGCGAAGGCGTGCTCGACGTGCGCGGCACCTATCTGCCGATCCTGTCGATCGGCCGCCTGCTCGGCATCCCCGACGCCTGCACCGACCCGTCCAGCGCGGTGCTGGTCGTGGTCGAGACCGACACGGGCCAGTCGATCCTGATGGTCGACGGCATCCAGGACCAGCGCCAGGTGGTGGTGAAGAGCCTGGAGGCCAATTACGCCCCCGTCACCGGCCTGTCCGGCGCGACGGTGCTGGGCGACGGCCGCGTGGCGCTGATCCTCGACGTCGAGACGCTGGTCGCCCGCCAGCGGGCCGCCTCGCGCGATCTGGCGGCATGAGCAGCGCCGCCGCCCCGGTCGGCGACTATACGCTCGACACGGCCGAGTTCCAGGCGATCGCACGGATGACGTATGCGCATTCGGGCATCACCCTGCCCGACGGCAAGCGCAACCTCGTCTATTCGCGCCTGACCAAGCAGATCCGCCGGCGCGGGCTGCCCGGCTTCCCCGCCTATGTCGAGCTGATGCGCAACGATCCGGAGGTGCGCCGCGAGGCGATCTTCGCGCTCACCACCAATCACACCAAGCTGTTCCGCGAGAACCATCATTTCGAACATTTCGCGGCCGAGCTGCGCCCGCGCCTGATCGATGCGGCCGAACGCGGCCTGCCGGTGCGGCTCTGGTCCTCCGCCAGTTCGAGCGGCGAGGAGCCCTATTCGCTGGCGATGACGCTGCTCGGGACCGAGCGGAGCGCCGGCGCGCGCCTCGCCACGCGGGACGTCGCGATCCTCGCGACCGATCTTACGCCACACGTGCTCGGCATCGCCAAGGCGGGGCGCTACCCGGCCGAGATGGCGCGCGACATTCCGGAGCGCTACCGCCGCAGCTGGACGCGGATAGAGGGCGGCGAGCTGGTCATGGCGCCCGAGCTCCGGCGGATCGTCAGCAATCGCCAGCTCAACCTGCTCGATCCCTGGCCGATGCGCGGCAAGTTCGACGCGATCTTCTGTCGCAACGTCATGATCTATTTCGACGAGCCGACCAAGGAGCGGCTGATCGAACGCTTCGCCGAGCTGCTCGCGCCGGGCAGCTACCTCTATATCGGCCATTCGGAACGCGTGATCGGCCCGGCCGCGGCGCTGTTCGAGCCGGCCGGCAACACCATCTACCGGAGGCGCGGATGACCCGTCCCGTCCGCGTGCTGGTCGTCGACGACTCGGCGACGATGCGCAGCCTGATCGCCGCGATCCTGCGCCGCGAGCCGCAGATCGAGGTGGTTGGCGAGGCCGCCGATGCGCAGGAGGCGCGCGCCAAGATCAAGGCGCTCGATCCCGACGTGCTGACGCTCGACATCGAGATGCCGGGCATGAACGGGCTCGACTTCCTCGACAAGATCATGGCGCTCAGGCCCATGCCCGTGGTCATCGTCTCGGCGATGACCGAAAAGGGCGCGGCGGCCACCGTGCGCGCGCTTGCCGCCGGTGCGTTCGACTGTTTTCCCAAGCCCGCCTCGATCGCCGCGATCCGCGAGGATACGGTGCTGGCGCAGATCGTGCTGGCCGCGGCCCGCGGTCCCGCCCGCGCCAGCCGCCCGGCGACGCGGGCGGCGATCGGCGCCGTCGCCTCGCCCGGCGCGGCCGCGGCCGGCCGCTACATCATCGGCATCGGCGCCTCGACCGGCGGGGTCGAGACGCTGCTGGAAGTCATCGGCGGCTTTCCCGTCGACTGTCCGCCGACCGTGATCGTCCAGCACATGCCGGCGATGTTCACCGCCAGCTTCGCCGACCGGCTCGACCGCTTCTGCCCGCCCAAGGTGGCGGAAGCGGTGAGCGGCACCATCCTGCGTCCGGGCCATGTCTATCTAGCCCCCGGCGGGCGGCAGCATCTCGAGGTGGTCGGCGCGTCCGCCCCGCGCATCCGGCTGTATGAAGGGGAAACGGTCAGCGGCCACCGGCCATCGGTCGACGTGATGTTCCGCTCGCTCGCCCGGCTCGGCCGGCCCGCGGTCGGCATCCTCCTCACCGGCATGGGAGCGGACGGCGCGCAGGGCCTGCTGGAGATGCGCCGCGCCGGCATGCGCACGATCGGCCAGGACGAGGCCACCAGCGTCGTCTACGGCATGCCGGGCGTCGCGCGGGATCTCGGCGCGGTCGAGCACCAGCTGCCCGTCCACCGCGTCGCGCAGGTCGCGATGGAGCTGGCGGTATGAGGGTCGCCATCACCCAGGTCGACGGCGTGCCGCGACGGGGCAACCGGCGCGCCGACGGCCTGCGCCATATCGGGGTGATCCAGGGCGAGCGCGGCGTGTCCGGTGAGGACGACGTGATGTTCACGACCATCCTCGGCAGCTGCGTCGCGGCCTGCCTGTTCGATCCGGACGCGCAGGTCGGCGGCATCAACCACTTCCTCCTCGCCGAGCCGCAGCCGGGCCAGCGCGTCGATACCGCCACCGCGCACCGCTACGGCGTCCATGCGATGGAGCTGCTGATCAACGACATGCTCCGGCTGGGCGCGCGGCGCGACCGGCTGCGTGCGCATCTCTATGGCGGCGCCAACATCCTCGCCGGCATGCGCTCGATCGGCAGCGACAACGGCGCGTTCGCCACCCGCTTCCTCGCGCAGGAGCATATCCCGCTGATCCTCAGCGATCTCGGCGGCCGCTCCGCCCGCCGCGTCGATTTCCGGCCGGCGCTCGGCCGGTCGCGCGCCCGTCTCGTCGTCGACGCCGTCGTCGCGGCCAGCCCATCGCCCCGCCCCGCAACCCCCGCCGTCGTCAGCGGCGAACTCGATCTGTTCTGAAGGAAGGCCCCATGACCCGCACGATCATGACCGTGGACGATTCGCCCAGCATGCGCGCGCTCCTCCAGCATGCGCTGGCCGGCGAGGGCTATCGCGTCGCCAGCGCCGAGGACGGCGTCGACGCGCTCGAGCGGATCGACGCCGCCTCGCCCGACCTCGTCATCACCGACATCAACATGCCGCGCATGGACGGGTTCGAGCTGATCGAGGCGGTGCGCGGCCACAGCCGGTGGAACAACGTGCCGATCCTCGTCCTGTCGACTGAATTCTCGGACGACAAGAAGCAGCGCGCGCGCCGCGCCGGGGCGACCGGCTGGATCGTCAAGCCCTTCGACCCCGTGAAGCTGTCCGCGGCGATCCGCCGCGTCCTCGTCTGAACCTTCCTTGCCGCATCACCCGACGGAGCCCGTACGATGACCAACCGCCAGCTCATCACCTTCGAACTCTGCGACCAGTCGCTGGGGATCGACATCATGGCGATCCGCGAGATCCGCGCCTGGTCGCCGGCCACCCCCTTGCCCAACGTGCCGTCGCACATCCGCGGCGTGGTCAACCTGCGCGGCGTGGTGCTGCCGGTGCTCGACCTCAGCATGCGGCTGGGCTGGGGACTGACCGAGCCGACCACCCGCCATGTCATCATCGTCGTGCGGATCGGCGAGCAGCTGCAGGGCGTCATCGTCGATGCGGTCAACGACATCGTCACCATCCGCCCGGAGGACATGCAGCCCCTGCCCGATGTCGGATCGTCCCAGGCCGCCGCGCTGCTCGAAGGACTGGCGACGGTCGACGACCGGATGATCCTGATCCTCGATCTCGACCGGCTGGCGCCGCCCATGGCCGAGGCGGCCTGACCGGCATCGCACACGATTCTCAAGGGTGGTTGAAGGAATAGCGTCATGGCGAAGGCGAAGGTGCTGGTGGTGGACGACTCGCTGACGATGCGGGCGCTCGTCTCGGGCATGTTGGAGAAGGACAAGGACATCCAGGTCGTCGGCCTTGCCGATGGCGCCGAGGAGGCGCGACGGATGGTCAAGGATCTGAAGCCCACCGTGATGACGCTCGACGTCGAGATGCCCGGGATGAGCGGGCTCGAATATCTCGCCGAGATCATGGAGCAGAACCCGATGCCGGTGGTGATGTTCTCGACGCTCACGGCCAAGGGGGCGGAAAGCTCGATCGAGGCGCTGCGGCTCGGCGCGCTCGACTGCTATCCCAAGCCGACCCGCGCCACGCCCGACGAGGTGCAGGCGGCGATCGGCAAGCTCGCCAAGACGGTGAAGGAGGCCCCCGCCCGCTTCCGCGCGCTGCACGACGCCACCGCCAAGCCCGCCGCCAAGACCAGCAGCGAGCCGTTCACGTGGAACGGCAAGCTCGTCGCGATCGGCTGCGACGTCGCCAGCACCAAGGCGCTGTTCGACGTGCTCGGCAGCTGGCCCGCGGACGGGCCGCCGGTGATCGTGATTCAGCACATGCGCCCCGAGCTCGCCGACGGGATGATCGCCAAGCTCTCCGCCGCGGTTGCGCCGCGCGTGGTCGAGGCGAGCGAGGGACTCCGGCCCGAACCGGGCATGATCGTCTTCGCCCGCCCCGGCGAGCGACATGTCTATGTCGACCAGTGGCCCGGCGGCAGCATCCGCCTGCTCGACAAGCCGCCCTTCGCGGGCGCGCGCCCGTCCATCTCGCTGATGCTGGCCACGCTCGCCAAGACCGCGGCGGACAAGACGATCGGCGTGATGCTGGCGGGCGGCGACGATGGCGGACAGGGCGCCGCCGCGCTGCGCGGCGCGCGCGGCTTCGCGGTCGCACCGGCGGAGGACGGCTCGGGCACGCTGGAGCTCGGCCGCGGCATGGCGCTCCAGCCGATCAGGATCGGCGAGATCGCCAAGACGGTGCTGGACATGTGCCGTGGCTGATCCGGCCCCGCTCAGCCTGCATGGGGCGCTCGCCGCCGAGCTCGAGGCGGTGCGGCGCGAACTGGAGGCGACGGCGCTGCGCCTCTGCCTCGATCCCGTCGTGTTCCTGAAACATGCCGACGCGCTGCAGGGCTTCGACCGGCTCGCCCAGACCATCGCCGAGGCCGCCGGCGTCCTGCGCAGCGAGGCCGATCCCGACACGACGCTCGCCGCCATCCGGCTGGAGGCCATGCGGGCGCGGCTGGTGCTGGCGACGGGGGCGTATTGAGCCACCTCCCGTAATGAGGGGGAAGAATGTTCCACGTGGAACATTCGTGGAACAAATGCCCCGGTTCCGCCCTGAGTGCGGCGACCCCCCACTCCACCTCCCGTCATCCCAGCGAAGGCTGGGATCTCCCGGTTCCAGGGCGAGGCAGGAGCCGCGGGAGGCCCCAGCCTGCGCTGGGGCGACGATCGAGCAGATGGATCGAAGTCTAGAAAAATAGCTTCCGCACCGACACCCGCACCGTCCGCCCCAGCGGGTCGAGATAGGCGGGCTGGTATCCCACCGGCGTCGCACCCGTCGCATCGGTCACCTGCTGGCGCTGGTTGAAGACGTTGTCGACCGACAGCGACAGCCGCGCACCGCGCAGCCAGGGATGCGCGCGCACCCAGTCGAGCCGGCCGCCGAAATCGGCGAACAGCCGCACGCTCGCCGTCGTCAGCGATCCGAAGCGCAGCGATTGGGCGCTGGTCAGCCCGTTGACCTCGGTGGCCTGCCGCCAGTTGGCCGACAGCCGCGCCCCCAGCCCGTTATTGGTATAGCCCGCCTGCACCTCTACCGCGTTGCGCGGCTGTCCGCCCGAGGAGCCGATCGCGTCGCCGCGGAGCAGGTCGAGCACCGGCCCGCCTTCCGCCACCGTCACCCGGTTGGTGAAGACGACGGTATGATAGACCGCGAATTGCAGCCGTCCCCCGCCCTGCCCGCCGCCGCGCCCGCCAAAGCCGCCGCCGCCGAAACCGCCACCCCCGAAGCCGCGGCCACCGCCGCCCGGACCCCCACCGCCCGGACCCCCACCGCCCGGACCGCCACCCGGCCCGCCCTCGCCGCCACCGGGCCGTCCTTCGCGCGGCGAACCGTCACCACCCGGCCCTCCCGGACCGCGCCGGCCGCCCGGCGGCACGAGCCCGGCGAACGGGTTGGGCCCCGTCCCGGCACGGAAGGCCTCCAACTCGCGCTGGATGCGCGACTTCAGCGGCTTGGAGAAATTGATCCCCCAGCGCAGCTGCGACTGGTCGGTGCGCGCGAAATTGACCGCGCGCGTATCGATCCGCACCAGATCGCCGTCCTCGTTGCGCACGAACCGCCCCGGAAAGGACGCCTCGATCGCCGCCGTCGCGGCCGGAAACCCCGCGACCGGATTGTCGACCGCGGTGCGGACGTAATTGGCGGTCAGCACCAGGTCGCGCTGGTCCCAGGGCTTCAGCGTCAGCCCCAGCTTCTCGACATGCCGGTCGCTGGAGGTCAGCAGCGGGTTGCCGCCGGTGATCGTCGTCACCGTCGCGGTCGTGCCGCGGACATAGTCGAACACGCGCACGCCCGGCGTCACCACCGTCGCCGCGCCCAGCTGGCTGGCGCTCGGCGCCTGCTCCTCGTCGGTGACCGATCCGATCAGCCGCACCCCCTCGATCGGCGACCAGTTGAGCCCATAGCCCGTCTCGACCAGCGTGCCGAAGTCCGACAACCGGTCGATGCCGAGGTTGAGATTGGCGCTGAGCTGGCCCAGCGCCTCCAGCCCGCCGCGCGTGCGGTTGGCGATCGGCAGATCGAGATTGGCCTGCATGCTGGCGATGTCGCGGGCGATATCGGCATTCTGGACGATCCCCAGCCGCTCCGACCGGCTGGCGAAGTCGCTGGTGGTGGCGCCGATCCGCAGACTGGCATTGGCGCTGCCCGCCGGCAGGGAGAAGGGCGAACCGGTGACGAGGAAGTCGCCGCCCCCGACGCTCGACACCGATCGCGCGCGATTGACGTTGAGCGGGCCGAGCTGGGACGGGGTCAGCAGGCCGTTGGGATCGGCAGTCGGGTCGCCGGCATCGATCCGCGCCTGGAAACCGCTGGTATCGACTCCCGTCTGCGTCGCGGTGCGGGTCCGATCGCGGTCGTAATTGCCGGTGAAGGTCCAGCGCCAGTTGCTGCCGAAATCGCCGTTGATGCCGGCGCCCAGATGCACCGTCAGCTCGCTGCGGTCCTGGCCCAGCGGCGAGAAGCCCGCGCCATCGAGCAGGCGGCTGACCGTGCCGGCGCCCGTATCGAAACTCGCCACCGGCAGGCCGTAGGCGCCGTTCGTGTCGGTCGCCTCGACCCGCGCGTTGAAGCTGGCCGAGGTGCCGAGCAGCGGCCGGGCATAGACGGCGTTGGCGCTCAGCTGCCGGCTGGACGGTAGCAGCGTTCGATAGGCGCGCTGGTCGAAACCGGGTGCGGTGGGATCGTCGCTCGCCGCCGGGCGGATGTCGCGCTCCGCCTCGTAGAGTGCGGTCGCGCCCTCATATTCCAGATGGAGGTTCGCCCGCCCGTCGCGCTGGATGCGCAGCACGTCGAGATCCGCCTCGGGCAGATGCCGGCCGCCTTCGGTGGCAATGCGGTCTTCCAGCTCGGCGGTCACGGCGCGGAAGCGGCGGCGCAGCACGATGTTCACCACCCGGCTGTCGGCGCGATAGCCGTATTTCAGCGCGACCTCCTCGGGCAGGATCTCGACCCGCTGGATCGCCTCGGTCGGGATGTCGCGGATCTCCTGGAAGCCGGAGATGCGCTTGCCGTTGAGCAATACCACCGGCGCACCGCCACGTCCGCTGGTGGTCTGCGGCGCGAGTTCGGTGAGCAGGTCGTTGATCGAGCTGACGCCATAGGAGCGGATGTCCGCCGGGCTCAGCGTCTGGTCGGGCGGGATGTCGCCGATCACCGATCCCGGCTGGGTGCGCGAGCCGGTGACGACGATGTCGCCCGCCTCGTCGCCGGCATCCTCCTCGGCACTGCCGGCGCTCGGCGCATCGCGGGGCGCGGACGGCGCCGCTGCAGGCGGCTGTTGCGCCATCGCCGCGGTCGGCATCGCCACAGCCGCCATCCACCAGCCCAAACCGCGCATCGTCCTCTCCGCCCTGATCATGGCGAGCGGGTAACAGCCGAATGTCGCGAAAGTATGCCGCGGGGGTTTGATCTGGGTGAGGCAAGTCCTCCCCTCCCCTTCAGGGGAGGGGTTGGGGGTGGGGTGCCTCCGCAAACGCAACGACCGTGGAAGCGCCCCACCCCAACCCCTCCCCTGAAGGGGAGGGGCTTTGAGCCGTTACCGCGTGTACGCCTTCGGCAGCGCCCCGTCCGCGGGAGTGAGATACCGGTCGCGCAGCCGGTTCTGGCGCGAGCGCATCGGCTGGGGCTTGCCGTCGATCCACAGCCGCTCGGGCAGCGACGACAGCTCCAGCGGGTCGCCGCTCCACAGCACCACGTCCGCGCGCCGGCCGGGGCGGAGCGAGCCGATCTCGCCGCCGATGCCCATCACCTCGGCCGGGCCGGAGGTGATCGCCGCCAGCGCCTGCCCCCAGCTCAGCCCCGCCGCACCGGGGATCTTGCCGATCGCCACCAGATTGCCGGCGAACTGCTTGAGGTTGTGCTCGCCGCCGCTGCCGTCGAACAGCACGCCCACGGTCACACCCGCGCGCTGGAGCCGGCCGACATTGCTCTCGGTCGCGGCCAGCTGCTCGAACGAGGCGGGCAGGTCGGCGATCGCGGAGGCCATCACCGGCACCCGCGCCGCAGCGATCTCGCGCGCGACCATCCAGCCCTCGGCCGCGCCGGCCAGCACCAGCTTCAGCTTGGGATAGCGGCGCGGCAGGGTCAGGACCTGGCGGATATCGCTCGCCCGCTCGACATGGACGACCAGCGGCATGGTACCGTCGAGCACCGGCAGCAGCGCTTGCGCATCCGCCCGCTTCAGCAGCGCATCGCGCCCCCGCCCGTCGAAGGCGACCGGGTTGCGGCGATAGTCGGCCGCCTGTTCGAAGGCGTCGGCGAGCATGACATAGGCGGCCGGGCGGCTGCCGCCCGCCCGCTCGGCCCCGCCCTCGCCCAGCTCGACATATTGGAAGGCGCGCGGCCGGGTGACCGGCTGGGCATCGTCGCCCAGATCGATGATCGCGCCCTGCCCGGCGAAGATCGAGCCCGCCGCATCGGCCGAGACGATCGCCCGCGTCACGCCGCCCGCGCGCTCGTTGCCGATCACCACGCCATCGGGATTGATCGCCGTGGAGACGTCGATCGCCGCGTTGTATGGCGAATTGCGCGCGCTCGAATCATTGCTGTCGCTGACGCCCGAGGCATCGACCAGCCCCATGCTGCCGATTCCGGCGACGATGCCGGGCGACACCCATTTGCCGGTCGCGTCGATCGTCTCGGCCCCCGCGGGCACGGCAACGCCGCGGCCCGCTGCGACGATGCGGCCGTCGCGGATCACGACCGTGCCCCCTTCGACGGGCGCGGAGCCGTCGCCGATCGCGACGGTGCCGCCGGTGATCGCGATCGTCTGGGCGGCGGCGGGCGCGGCGATCAGCGCCGCGGCGGCGAGGAGCAGCGCCCTCACTTCACGTCTCCTTCGCCGGGCTGGCCGAGTTCAAAATCGCTGACCGGTCGCCGGTTGGGATCAGTCGCGTCGTAGAGCAGCGCGCCGTCGACCCAGACCTTTTCGGGGCGGGTATAGACGCTGAGCGGATCGCCGTTCCACAGCACCACATCGGCCATCTTGCCCGGCTTGAGGCTGCCGGTCCGATCCTCGATCCCCAGCGCCTTGGCGGGATTGTACGACAGCCAGCGCCACGCCGCCGCGTCGGAGATGTTCACGCCCGCGCGCCGCCCCGCCGCCAGCGCCTTGGCGACCTCCTGGTTGAGCCGCTGGATGCCGTTGGCGTCGTCCGAATGGATCATCGCGCAGGCCCCCTCCTTCTCGAGGAGCGCGAGATTGGCGCCGATCCCGTCATAGCTTTCCATCTTGAAGCCGTACCAGTCGGCCCACACCGCCGCGCAGGTGTCGTTCTGCTTCAGCAGATCGCCGATCTTGTACGCCTCGACCGCGTGGTGGAAGGCGGTGACCTTGTAGCCGAACTCCTTGGCCATATCCATGACGATGGCCATCTCGTCGGCGCGATAGCAGTGGTTCTGGACGCGGATCTCGCCCGCCAGCACGCCGCGCAGCGTATCCATCGCGATGTCGCGCTCGGGCGGATCGCCGCCCTCGTCCTCGTACCGATCCCATTTGCGCTTGTAGCTGACCGCGCGCGCCCAGGTGGCGCGATCGACCGCGATATTGCCCATGCGGGTCGCGGGCTTGCGGTTGCGGCCGCCATAGACGCGCTTGGGGTTCTCGCCGCACGCCATCTTCAGGCCATAGGGCGCGCCGGGGAACTTCATCGCCTGCATCGTGCGGGCATAGACGTTCTTGAGCACCACCGAACGGCCACCGAACAGATTGGCCGAGCCGGGCAGGATCTGCAGCGTCGTGACGCCGCCATTGGCCAGCGCGCGGCTGAAGCCCGGGTCCTGCGGCCAGACGCTGTGCTCCGCCCAGACGTCCGGCGTCACCGGATCGGTCGCCTCGTTTCCGTCCGACAGCGCCTGGACCGAGGGGCTGGGATAGTCGCCCAGATGGCTGTGGATGTCGATCACGCCCGGCGTCACCCACTTGCCGGTGCCGTCGATCACCGTGGCGCCCGCCGGCGCCTCCACCGTCTGGCCGAGCGCCACCACCTTGCCGTCGGCGAACAGCACCGACCCGCGATCGATCCGGCCGCCCTCGCCGTCATAGATGGTGACGTTGGTCACCAGCGTCGGCACGCCGGGATAGGCGTGATAGGTCGAGGGGAAGGGATCATGGGCATAGCCCTTGTCCCGCCCCGGGGCCGGGGCGCGGGCCTTGGCCGGCTGCGCGGAGGCGCTTTGCGGCCGACCGCCATCGCCCGCGCATCCCGCGAGCACCAGCGCGAGCGCCGTCGCGCCCGCCCAACCCCGTCGCGTCATCAAATCCCCCGTTTCCGCTGTCGTCGTGCCCGAGCCTACGACCGAAAAGCGATCCCGAACAAGGCCCGCGCCGCCGTTGCGCCGCGGTTTTCCGTCGCGACAGGGTTAACAAAGCAGAGCGTTAACCATTTTCTGTTCCGATGAGAGAAAAAGGCAATGATTTCAGCTGTTGATTGCAAGGCGGCCATCCCCGATCAGGACTTCATCAGCACAAATCGGAACAAGTTCTTTAAAGGGGTAGCCAGAATGAAGACGATCATCACCGCCGCCGCGGCCCTGACCGCCATCGCTGTTGCCGCGCCGGCCTCGGCGACCAGCTTTACTTTCAACACCACCACGGGCGGCACGCTGTCGGGTGGCGACACCTATGGCAACAGCCGCACCTACACCACCACGAGCGGCAAGGAATCGCTGAGCGTCAAGGCGACCGCCTGGACCGTCAACGACGGCAAGGTCACCTCGTCGAACCTGACCAGCTACAGCGCGGGTCTCGGCGCAATCGGCCGCAACGAGAGCGGCGCCTATGGCACGCACACCGTCGACAATCTCAACGGCGACGATTTCATCCTGCTCCAGTTCAGCCAGGCCGTGAACCTGGCCAGCGCGACGCTGAACGCCTACACCGTGGCGTCGAACTCGCTCGGCTATGCGATCAGCCAGTACTTCATCACGCCGGACAATGACTCCACGGTCAAGGTCGGCAACATCACCGGCGCGTGGAACCAGGCGCTGGCGCTGAACGGCATCAGCGAAAGCTCGCTCAACGGCATGTTCACCGGCACGCTGAACGTCACGAGCAACGGCGGCGCGACCCAGACCTTTTCGCTGAAGGGCGCCGGCAACCTGTGGATGATCGGCGCCTCGCAGGCGAACCCCGACTGTTTCGTCGACGGCTTCAAGCTGGCCGGCCTGTCGGTTTCGACCGTCGCCGCGGTGCCGGAACCGGCGACCTGGGCGATGATGCTGGTCGGCTTCGGCATGGTCGGCGCCGCCTCGCGCTACCGCCGCCGCGCCACCGCGGTGAAGGTCACCATGGCCTGATCCCATTCCCCTCCCCGCCACCCCGGGGAGGGGAAACCGGAGAAGGCGTCGCCGGCCCCCACCGGCGGCGCCTTTTCGTGCGTCAGCGCCCCTCGAACCGCGGCGGGCGCTTTTCGGCGAAGGCGCGGACCGCCTCGGCGAAGTCCTGCGTCCGGCCCGCGCGCGCCTGGTGATCGCGCTCGATCATCAGGGTTTCGTCGAGCGTCGCGGTGAGTGCGGCGGCGACCTGGCGGCGGATCAGCGACACCGCCACGGTCGGTCCTGCCGCCAGCCTCGCTGCGATCGCCTGCGCCTCGGCGAGGCAATCCTCATCCGCGGCGATGCGGGTGACGAGACCCGCCTGATGCGCCGCCTCCGCCGACAGCCGCTCGCCGAGCAGCGCCATCTCCAGCGCGCGCGCGCGGCCGACCGCCTGCGCCACCAGCCAGGTCGATCCCGCATCGGGCACCAGCCCGATATTGACGAAGGCGAGCAGGCCATAGGCGGATCGCGCCATGACCGTGATGTCGCCGAGCAGCGCCAGCCCCAGTCCCGCCCCCACGGCCGGGCCGTTGATCGCGGTGACGAGCGGCACGTCGAGCGCGGCGATGCGGCGGACGAGCGGATTGTAATAGCGGTCGAGCATCGCGCCGGTGTCGCGGATCGGCGGCTCGCCCCGGTCGGTCAGATCCGCGCCCGAGCAGAAGGCCCGGCCCGCCCCGGTCAGCACCAGCGCCCGCGCGCCGTCCGCCGCGGCGCGGTCGAGCCCGTCCTGCAGCTCCTCGAACAGCTGCGGCACCAGCGCGTTCATCCGGTCGGGACGGTTGAGCGTCAGCGTCGCGACGCGGTCGCCAAGGGCATAGTCGAGCGTCTGATAGGTCATGGTTATCCTCTCCACCCCCGGAATAGCGCGCCGCGACCGGCCTGCCTATCTCGCCGCGCCATCGGTCGGCGGGGTGGCATCGCCCCGCCCTGCAATGGCGGTCAGCGCCGTCGCCAGCGTCTGCAGGGCCGCGCTGTCGCCTGCCCGCGCCACCGCATCGGGCGCGATCGCAAGGCCGATCGTCCGCCGCGCCGCGAAGCCCTCCAACGGTACGATCGCGACGCCCAGCGCCGCATAGCTCGCCGGCATGACCGTGATCGCCAGCCCGGCGCGGACATAGGCGATGGCCCGATCCTCGCTCACCGTGCGCGCCGCCATGAACGGCCGCACGCCGCGGGCGGTGAAGAAGCGGCTGGTCTCCGCCAGCGCCTCGCACTGGCGCCGCACCAGCATGGCCTCGCCGGCCAGGTCGTCGGTGGTCAGGGCGGTCCGCGCCGCAAGGCGATGGCCGGGCGCCATCGCGATGCCATAGCCCTCGGCGAACAGCGGCGTCGCCTGCGCCACCCCGTCCACGCGCCCCAATATCGCATCGATCCGCCCGCGATCGAGCAGCGGCCGCAATTCGCTCGCCCGATGCTCGACGATCTCCAGCCGCTCGGACAGACCGGCGCGCATCACCGTGCCGAGCGCCTCTTCCAGCCACGCCGCGGGCAGCGTCGCGGTCACGCCCAGCCGGATCAGCCGCATGGCCCCGTCCGCCGGGCCGTTCGCCGTCTGCCGCTCCAGTTCGGCGAACTGCGCCTCGATCCGGCGCGCGACCGGCACCATGCGCGCGCCGGCCGGAGTCAGCTCGACCCGGCGGCTGGTGCGCAGGAACAGGGGCTCGCCGACCAGCTTCTCCAGCTTGCCGATCCCCACCGACAGGGTCGGCTGCGACACGCCGCATTGGCCCGCCGCGCGCGAGAAGCTGCCCTGCTCCACCACGGCGAGGAAATAGCGGATCAGGTAGCGGTCGATCATAGATGGGGTCTATGGATAGCCTTGCGGCTCCTGCCCTTCCACTCCCCTGTGGCGATCGGCTATCGCAGGGCAACGACATAAGGAGAGGCCCGATGGACGCCACGCTGGACTTCGCGCTGGGCGAGACGGCGGACATGATCCGCGAGACGACACGGCGCTTCGCCGCCGACCGGATCGCGCCGCTCGCCGCACGGATCGATGCGGAGGACTGGTTCCCCCGCCACGAACTGTGGCCGGCGATGGGCGAGCTGGGCCTGCATGGCATCACCGTGGACGAGGAATGGGGCGGCCTCGGCCTCGGCTATCTCGAACATGTCATCGCCTGCGAGGAGGTGAGCCGCGCCTCGGCGTCGATCGGCCTGTCCTATGGCGCGCATTCCAACCTCTGCATCAACCAGATCGGCCGCTGGGGCAGCGCGGCGCAGAAAGCGAAGTACCTGCCTCGCCTCGTCTCGGGCGAGCATGTCGGCAGCCTCGCCATGTCGGAAGTCTCGGCCGGGTCCGACGTCGTCTCGATGAAGCTCAAGGCGGAGCGGCAGGGCGACGCCTATATCCTCAACGGCACGAAGTTCTGGATCACCAATGCCCCCTATGCCGACGTCCTCGTCGTCTATGCCAAGACCCGCGAAGGCAGCCGCGGCATCACCACCTTCCTGATCGAGAAGGACATGCCGGGCTTCGCCATCGGGCAGAAGATCGACAAGATGGGGATGCGCGGTTCGCCCACCGCCGAGCTGGTCTTCACCGACTGCCGCGTCCCGGCGGAGAATGTGATGGGGCCGGAAAATGGCGGGGTCGGCGTGCTGATGAGCGGGCTGGACTATGAACGCACGGTGCTGGCGGGCATCCAGCTCGGCATCATGCAGGCCTGTCTCGACGTGGTGCTGCCTTACTTGCGCGAGCGCAAGCAGTTCGGCCAGCCGATCGGCGGGTTCCAGCTGATGCAGGCCAAGGTCGCCGACATGTATGTCGCGCTCAACTCGGCGCGCGCCTATGTCTATGCGGTCGCGCGGGCCTGCGATGCGGGCAAGACGACGCGCTTCGACGCGGCGGGCGCGATCCTGCTGGCGAGCGAGAATGCCTTCCGTGTGGCAGGAGAAGCGGTGCAGGCGCTGGGCGGGGCGGGCTATACCAAGGACTGGCCGGTGGAGCGGTTCCTGCGCGATGCCAAGCTGCTGGATATCGGCGCGGGGACGAACGAGATCCGGCGGATGCTGATCGGGCGGGAACTCGTCGGTGCAACCCAGCCGGTGGCGCAATGAGCGCGGCAAAGATCCTCCCCAGCTCGCTGGGGAGGGGGACCGCGCCCGCAGGGCGTGGTGGAGGGGGATCGCCGCGAGCGCTCCGCCTGCCGCTGCCCCCCTCCACCACCGCTTCGCGGCGGTCCCCCTCCCCGCTCGCGGGGAGGAGCTGATGTACGCAACCCTCGACACCCGCCTGTCGCGGGACGACGACAGCTTCCGCGCCAACGCCGCGCACAACCGCGCGCTCGCCGAGACGCTCCGCGCGCATGTCGCCCGCGCCGCTCTCGGCGGCGACGCGCGCGCCCGCGAGCGCCACGTCGCCCGCGGCAAGCTCCTCCCGCGCGACCGGGTGGAGCGACTGCTCGACCCCGGCGCACCGCTGCTGGAGATCGGCCAGCTCGCCGCCAACGGCCTCTACGACGATGCCGTGCCCGGCGCGGGCGTGATCGCGGGCATCGGGCGCGTCTCCGGGCGCGACTGCATGATCGTCGCCAATGATGCGACGGTGAAGGGCGGCACCTACTACCCCCTCACCGTCAAGAAGCATCTGCGCGCGCAGGAGATCGCGCGCGAGAACCGGCTGCCCTGCCTCTATCTGGTCGATTCGGGCGGCGCCAACCTGCCGCATCAGGCGGAGGTGTTCCCGGATCGCGATCATTTCGGCCGCATCTTCTTCAACCAGGCGCAGATGTCGGCCGAGGGGATCGCGCAGATCGCCTGCGTGATGGGCAGCTGCACCGCGGGCGGCGCCTATGTCCCCGCCATGTCGGACGAGACGGTGATCGTTCGCGGACAGGGCACGATCTTCCTCGCCGGCCCGCCGCTGGTGAAGGCCGCGACCGGCGAGGTGATCAGCGCCGAGGAGCTGGGCGGCGCGGACACGCATGGCCGCCGCTCGGGCGTGGTCGATCATGTCGCCGCCGACGACGACCACGCCCTATCGATCGTCCGCGACATCGTCGCCACCCTGCCTCCGCCGCTGGTGCAGCCGGTCAACACCGCCCCGCCCCTGCCGCCGCTCTTCCCGGCCGAGGACCTGTACGGCATCGTGCCCCAGGACGTGCGCGCGCCCTATGACGTGCATGAGGTGATCGCCCGGATCGTCGACGCCAGCCGCTTCCACGAGTTCAAGCCGCTCTATGGCACCACGCTCGTCTGCGGCTTTGCGCATATCCACGGCCTGCCGGTCGCGATACTCGCCAATAACGGCGTCCTCTTCTCCGAAAGTGCGCTGAAGGGCGCGCATTTCATCGAGCTCGCCTGCCAGCGCCGCGTGCCGCTCCTCTTCCTCCAGAACATCTCCGGCTTCATGGTCGGCGGCAAATACGAGGCGGAGGGGATCGCCAAGAACGGCGCGAAGCTGGTCACCGCCGTCGCCACCGCCTCCGTGCCCAAGATCACCGTGCTGATCGGCGGCAGCTTCGGCGCGGGCAATTACGGCATGTGCGGCCGCGCCTATTCGCCCCGCTTCCTGTTCAGCTGGCCGAATGCGCGGATCAGCGTGATGGGCGGCGAGCAGGCTGCCTCCGTCCTCGCCACCGTCCATCGCGACGCGGACAGCTGGACGCCCGAACAGGCCGAAGCCTTCAAGGCCCCGATCCGCGCGAAATATGAGGAGGAGGGCAATCCCCTCTACGCCACCGCGCGCCTGTGGGACGATGGCGTGATAGACCCGGTGCAGACCCGCGACGTGCTGGGCCTCGCGCTCGGCGCCTGCCTCAATGCCCCGATCCCGGAGGCGCCCCGGTTCGGGGTGTTCCGGATGTGAGCAAGGACGCGCCCATGATCGAATCGCTCCTCATCGCCAATCGCGGCGAGATCGCCTGCCGGATCATCCGCACCGCCCGCGCGCTCGGCATCCGCACCATCGCCGTCCATTCGGACGCCGACGCCGCCGCGCTGCACGTGCGCGAGGCGGACGAGGCGGTGCGGATCGGCCTCGCGCCCGCGCGCGAGAGCTATCTGGTCGCCGACGCGATCCTCGCCGCCGCGCGGGAAAGCGGCGCTGCGGCGATCCATCCCGGCTATGGCTTCCTGTCGGAGAATGCCGACTTCGCCGAGGCGGTGATCGCCGCCGGGCTGGTCTGGGTCGGCCCCGATCCCGCCAGCATCCGCGCCATGGGGCTGAAGGACGCGGCCAAGGAACGGATGATCGCCGCGGGCGTGCCCGTCACCCCCGGCTATCTGGGCGACGACCAGTCCGACGCGCGGCTGTTCGCGGAGGCGGAGGCGATCGGCTGGCCCGTCCTGATCAAGGCGGTGGCCGGTGGCGGCGGCAAGGGGATGCGCCGGGTCGATGCCGCGGCCGACTTCGCCGACGCGCTCGCCTCCTGCCGGCGCGAGGCGGCGGCGGCGTTCGGCGACGAGCGGGTGCTGCTGGAGAAGTACATCCTCTCGCCCCGCCATATCGAGGTACAGGTGTTCGGCGACCGGCACGGCCAGGTCGTCCACCTGTTCGAGCGCGACTGCTCGCTCCAGCGCCGCCACCAGAAGGTGATCGAGGAGGCCCCTGCCCCCGGCATGGACGACGCCACCCGCGCCGCGGTCTGCGAGGCGGCGGTGCGCGCCGCCCGCGCGGTCGACTATGTCGGCGCGGGCACGATCGAGTTCATCGCCGATGCCAGCACCGGCCTGTCCGCCGACTGCATCTGGTTCATGGAGATGAACACCCGGCTCCAGGTCGAGCATCCGGTCACCGAGGCGATTACCGGGGTCGATCTGGTCGAATGGCAGTTGCGCATCGCCGCGGGCGAGCCGCTGCCGCTGGCGCAGGAGGCGCTGGCGATCCACGGCCATGCGATCGAGGCGCGCCTCTATGCCGAGGACCCTGCGAAGGGCTTCCTCCCCTCGACCGGGACGCTCACGGCCTTTTCGCTGGGCGACGGCGTGCGCGTCGACAGCGGCGTGGAGGAAGGCGACGCCATCTCGCCCTGGTACGATCCGATGATCGCCAAGCTGATCGCGCATGGCGACACGCGCGAGGAGGCGCGCGCGGCGCTGGCCGGAGCGCTCGACGCGACCGTGGTCTGGCCGGTGCGCAGCAATGCCGGCTTCCTCGTCGAGGCGCTCGACCACCCCGATTTCGTCGCGGGCCGCGTCGATACCGGCCTGATCGCACGCGAGGGGGAGGCGCTGATGCCGCCCGCCCGGCCGAGCGAGGAGGCGCTGGGGGCCGCCGCGGCGCTGCTCGCCCCGCCGGGGCCGCTGTCCGGCTTCCGCCTCAACGCGCCGCGGCGCGCCGAGAGCCTGTTCCTGCTCGACGGTCAGCCGATCGGCATCGCGTCGGCGCGGCACGGTCACGCCGCCCGCACCCTGCCCGACGGCCGGCTGCTGGTAGCGGAGGGCGGGCAGAGCTGGGTCCTCTCGCCGTGGCGCGCCGATGGCGGAGCCGAGGGCGCGGGGAGCGACGGGGCGATCCTGTCGCCCATGCCCGGCCGCGTGATCGCGGTCGACGTCGCCGCCGGCCAGCCGGTAATTAAGGGCCAGCGGCTCGTCACCATCGAGGCGATGAAGATGGAACATGCGCTCACCGCGCCGTTCGACGGCACCGTCGCCGAGCTGCCCGTCGCCACCGGCGCGCAGGTGGCCGAGGGCGCGCTCTTGGTGCGCATCGCGACGGAGGATCAGTGATGGCGGGACGCGTCTTCGAGGACTGGCAGGTCGGCGACCGGATCGCGCACGAGATCCGCCGGACGGTGACCGAGACCGACAATCTCCTCTTCTCGACCATGACCCACAATCCCCAGCCGCTGCACATTGATGCGGAGGCGGCGCGGGCGAGCGAGTTCGGCCGGATCCTCGTCAACGGCACCTTCACCTTTGCGCTGATGGTCGGCCTGTCGGTGGCGGACACGACGCTCGGCGTGCTGGTCGCGAACCTCGGCTACGACAAGCTGGTGATGCCGAAACCGGTGTTCCTGGGCGACACGCTGCATGCGACGAGCGAGGTGGTGGAACTGCGCGAGAGCCGCTCGCGGCCCGAGGCGGGGCTGGTGACGTTCCGGCACGAGATGGGGAACCAGCGGGGGGAGATCGTCTGCCAGTGCCTGCGGACGGCGCTGGTGAAGCGGCGGGGGTGAGCGGCGGGCATCGCGCCTTTCCTCCGACTGGTCGGAGCCTGATCCACTCGACCGGAACCGTCGCCCCAGCGCAGGCTGGGGCCTCTTGCGGCTCTTGCTGCGCACCAAACGGGAGATCCCAGCCTTCGCTGGGATGACGCTGGCGGGACCAGAGCCAAATCCGCGCACGTCCCGGAGGGGAGGGATGGGTTACATCTCCACCGCCTCCCCGATCGCCGCCCACACGCGATCCAGATCCGCCGCGTCGATGCAGTAAGGCGGCATCACGTAGATCGTGTCGCCCAGCGGCCTCACCAGCAGGTCGTGCTCGCGGAAGAAGCGCAGGAGCCGCGGCCCGGCGTCCGACAGATAGCCCTCGCCCCCCACATCCAGCGCCGCGATCGTCCCCAGCTGCCGCGCGCTCCGCACGCGCGGATGCTCCGCCAGCTCCGCCAGCCGCTCGGCCTGCCGAGCCGCCAGCGTATCGATTTGCGCCTGCACCGGCTCGTCGCGCCAGATAGCGAGGTTGGCGTTCGCCGCGGCACAGGCGATCGGATTGGCGGTGTAGCTGGAGGAGTGAAAGAACATCCGCGCCCGGTCGGTCGACCAGTGCGCCGCGAACAGCGGCTCGCTCGCCAGCGTCACCGCGAGCGGGATCGCGCCGCCGGTCAGCCCCTTGGACAGGCAGAGGATATCGGGCACCACATCCGCCTGTTCGCAGGCGAGCAGCGTGCCCGTCCGGCCCCAGCCGGTCATCACCTCGTCAGCGATGAACAGCACGCCCGTGGCCGCGCAGATCGCGCGCATCTCCGCCAGCACCCAGGGCGGATAGATCAGCATGCCCCCCGCGCCGAGGATCAGCGGTTCGACGATGAACGCCGCCGCGCCCCTCGTACAGGCCCGCTCCAGTGCGTCGAGGGTGGCCTGCTCGGCCCCGGCATGTGGAAAAGGGATGGTGCCAACATCGAACAGCAGCGGCGCATAGGGGCGGTTGAACACGCCCCGCTCGCCTACCGACATCGCGCCGATCGTGTCGCCATGATAGCTGTGCTCGAGCACCAGGATGCGATGCCGCGCCTCGCCCCGCGCCGCCCAATAGCCCAGCGCCATCTTCAGCGCGACCTCGACGCTGGTCGAGCCGGAATCGCTGAAGAACACGCGGGTCAGCGGCTCGGGAGTGATCGCGATCAGCGCGCGCGCCAGATCCTCGGCCGGCTGGTGCGTCCAGCCGGCGAAGATGATCTGGTCGAGCCGCCCCGCCTGCTCGCGAATTGCCGCGACGATGCGAGGGTGATTATGGCCGTGCGTCGTCACCCACCAGCTCGAGATCGCATCGACGATCCGCCGCCCGTCGGCGGTGTGGAGCGCCGCGCCCTCGCCATGCGTCACCAGCGGGATCGGCTCGCCCAGCCCATGCTGGGTAAAGGGGTGCCAGACGGGCGAGCCGCTCACCGGAAGTCCGCCGGATCGAAGGCGCCGGCAAAGGCGCGGGCCAGCGTGTCCGCGTCCAGCGGCGCCAGCAGCGGCAGCCGCCCCAGCCGCCGCACGCCCCCAATCGCCGCGATCGTCGCCTCGCTGTCCTCGACCGGACCGCCGATGAAGGCGATGCCGCGGATCGGCACGCCGCGGCTGCGCAACGCCTCCAGGGTGAGCAGGCTGTGGTTGATCGTGCCCAGCGCCGTCCGCGCGACCACCACCACCGGCTGCCCCCAGTGCGCGAACAGGTCGGCGAACAGCAGATGGCGCGTCACCGGCACCAGCGCCCCGCCCGCGCCCTCCACCACCAGCGGGCCGTCGCCCGGCGGCAGCGCCAGCCGGGCAGGATCGATCGCCACGCCGTCGATCTCCGCGGCGCGGTGCGGTGAGCAGGGCGTGGCCAGCCGATAGGCTTCGGGCAGGACCTGCGCCGGGGCGACGCCCAGACCGGTGACGGTGGCGGCGTCGCTGCCGTCCGCCAGCCCCGCCTGCACCGGCTTCCAGTAACGCGCGCCCAGCATCGCCGCGAGGCCCGCCGCGAACACGGTCTTGCCGATATCGGTATCGGTCCCCGTCACCACTGTCACGCTCATGCCCGCGCCTCCGCGATCGCAGACGCGAGCGCGGCCAGGTCATCCTCCGTCGCATGCAGGGTCAGCGAGATGCGCAGGCGCGCCGTTCCGCTGGGCACGGTCGGCGGCCGGATGCCGCGCACGTCGAAGCCCCGGGCCTGGAGGGCGCCGGCGACCCGCATCGCCTCGCCATCGTTGCCGAGGATCAGCGGCACGATCTGCGTCCCTTCGATCGAGGCGCCGAGCGGCCCGAGCCGCCGCCCCGCCGCCGCGATCAGCGCGTGGAGCCGTGCCCGCCGCTCCGGCTCGGCATCGAGCAGCCTCAGGCTCTCCTGCGCGGCGACCGCCATCAGCGGCGACGGCGCGGTGGAGAAGATGAAGCCGCGGCCGCGCGTCACCAGGAAATCGCGGACGATCCGCGGCCCGCAGACCAATGCGCCCTCGCAGCCCAGCGCCTTGCCGAAGGTCTTGAGCGTGATGACGTTGCCGCGCCCGTCCAGTTCCGCCGCCAGGCCGCGGCCGCCCGTGCCCCACACGCCCGTCGCATGCGCCTCGTCGACGATCAGCACCGCATCGTGCCGATCGGCGATGGCGGCCAGCGCGGCGAGCGGGGCGCAGTCGCCGTCCATGCTGTACAGGCTCTCGACCACGATCCACGGCGTCCCCGTGCCGCCGCGCGTACGCCAGCCGGCGATCGCATCGGCAAAGGCATCGGCATCGTTGTGCGCCGCCGCCACCGCCTCCGCCCGGCCCAGCCGCATTCCGTCATGCGCGCTGGCATGGACCAGCGCGTCGTGGACGATCAGGTCGCCCCGCTGGGGCAGCGCCGACAGCATCGCGACATTGGCGGCATAGCCGCTGCCGAAGAACAGGGTCGCCTCGACGCCGAAGGTCGCTGCGCCCGCCGCCTCCAGCGCCTCATGCTCGGGCGCATTGCCGCGCAGCAGCCGCGAGCCGCCCGATCCGATCCCCACGCCCGCCGCCAGGGCCCGCGCCACCGCGTCGCGGACGGGGCGCGCGTCGGCCAGCGCCAGATAGTCGTTGGATGCGAAATCGCGCCCCCGGCGCGGCACCAGCCGCCGCAGTCGACCGCGCGATTCGAGGGCGGCGAGGTCCGCATGATGGGCGGCGAAGGTCATGCCGGACGCCTTACGGACCGGCCCCGATCCCGACAAGCGGACGGACCGGTGCTCCTCCGGGACCGGCGGCTGCGGAACATGGTTAATTTTTGACGGCGGACTTGAACAATCGCGCGGCTTGCCCATTTATGCCCTGTACGGTTTCGTGTCCCCCCTTTCGCGAGGCCGTACGACACGCTTTCAGCGTGTCTCCTCCCTGAACCTAGGCCACCCCGTGCGGACTACCCGCGGGGTGGTTTTTTTTGGCCGCTATTCCGCCGCCATCGGCAGGGCGCTGGCCAGCGCCTCGTCGGCGAGCGCGTCGATCACGTCGCGCACCAGCGCCGCCGTCGGGGCCAGCCCCGCCCCCGGCCTGTCGAGCGCGGCATCGAGATAGAGCGAGCGGTCGATCTCCAGTTGCAGCGCATGGATGCGCCGGGCTGGCCGCCCATGCCGCTCGACGATATGCCCGCCCGCATAGGGCAGGTTGATCGCCGGCGCGCACCCTCCGCCCGCCAGCGCCGCCTCCGCCCGCGCGACGAAGCGCGGCGCCGCGGTGCGACCGAAACGGTCGCCGATCACCATGCGCGCGCCGTCTTCGCCCAGCGGGGGCATCGAATGGAGGTCGAGCAGCACCGCCGTCCCGAACCGCGCACGCGCCGCCGCCAGCGCCGCCTCCACCGCCATATGATAGGGGCGATGGGCCGCGGCGATCCGCGCCGCGATATCCGCCGCCGCGAACCGCCCGCGCCAGAGCGTCTGGTTGCCCGACGCGCGCCGCGGCACCAGCCCCAGCCCGCTGCGCACCCGCGCGCTGTGGTGCATGTGGCCGGGGATCGCGCCGACGTCGATCCGCGGATCGCGCTCGCGCTCGCTGCGGTTCAGGTCGATCCAGGCGCGCGCATGCCGCTGGATCAGCATCGTCTCGCCGCGCCACGCCGCCCGCGCCACGGCATCGACATGGCGGTCCTCGAGCGGCCGCAGCGCCGCCTCCGGCACCGCCAGCGCGGCGAGCAGCGCATCCGGATAGAGGCGCCCGGCGTGCGGCACCGACACCACGACCGGCGATGCCGGCACGGCCGCACCCAGCCGTTCGAGTGTCTCTGGCTGTTCCACCCGTATCAGCGTAGGACGGATGCGCGCCGGTTTCGACTGGAAATCCGCGCCGCCGCGGACATAGGTGGCGCATGAACATTCGCGAGGCACGGTCATGACACGGATATTGCTGGCCGAGGACGATCAGGTGATGCGCACGTATCTGACGCGCGCGCTCGAAAAGGCGGGCTATCTGGTCGACGCGGTCGATCGCGGCACCGCGGCGCTGCCGCTGCTCGAGGCGCATCGCTTCGACCTGCTGCTCACCGATATCGTCATGCCCGAGATGGACGGGATCGAGCTCGCCCAGCGCGCCGCCGAGCTGGCGCCGGCGATGCGGGTGATGTTCATCACCGGCTTCGCCGCCGTGACGCTGCGCGCCGGCGAGGCGATGCCCAATGCCCGCATCCTGTCCAAGCCCTTCCACCTGCGCGAGCTGGTGGCGGAGGTGGACCGCATGTTCGCCCCCGATCTGGCGAGCGGACACAACTGACCGCTTGCGCCGGCCGATTTGCGCGGCTAGAGGCGACCACCTTACGGGCGTGTAGCTCAGTGGTAGAGCACTGTGTTGACATCGCAGGGGTCGCAAGTTCAATCCTTGCCACGCCCACCACCGAAGTCGGTGTTATCCGGTCATTTTTGCCTCCTCGGCGAGAGGACCGGATAGCCCGACTTCGGCGCTTCTTCGGCGCAAAGCGCCCGGCGCCTTGGCGTCGACCTCACCCAGAATATCGTTGAGAGCATTCGCGACCGTCGCGAATCGGCCGATGGCGTAGACCTCGGTCGACCCGGTCACATCGTGACCCATAAAGCCTTCGAGATCCCACTTCGCCACACCGCGATTGCGCAGAAGCGTCGCGAGGCTGTGCCGCAGAAGATAAGGCTTCCACTCCCTCCCCTTGGGCAGCTTCAGCTCGGTCAGCATGGTCGACCATGCGCGATCGACGTCCTGGACGCCTCGCCCGAAGTAATTGACCAGGAAGCCGGCGCCGGCCCGCTTGTCCTTGTCGAGCCTCTCATAGGCGGCCAGCTCCGCCTTCAGCCAGTTCGCCAGCACCGGCACGACCGGAATCACCGGACGATATTTGTTCGTCTGGGCGCGCCCGAACGGGTTGAGGTCCAGCGTGGGCGATCCGGGAAACCACTGCTCGCGGTGCGGGGCGACGCTGATGTCGACCACGCTATCCGGCCGCGCGACGGTGCAGAGCGACGCAACGATGAAGGCATGCAGCGACACGCGCTTCTTGTCGGTCTCGGCTGCGTAGGCGAGCATGTCGGCGAGGACCGGCACATCGACGCGTACCCGCCGCGGCCGCGAGACCTGCTTGCGCGGGAGCGGCTTGTAGATCGGCCGGCGCTCCGATCGCGGTGGATCCGCATCGGCGGCGTGATTGAGAGCAGCCGCGACCTGCAGCACGGATTCCTCAGTAGTGGCGGCCGACCGCGGGCGCGACGCCGTGACTTCGCCAGCCTTGTTCCGCCATGTGACCGGCTGATCCTTCGACCAGGCGCGGAAGGCGGTGATGAACGGCATGCCGCATGCAACCGCGCAGCTCGTCTCGAGGCCGAACGACCCGCCGCGCCCCTCCTCCGCCTCAATGAAGTCGAGGACGTGCTTCAGGCGCGCCTGGATGCTGTCGGCCGAGTCCTTCAGGTCGCCATGTTCCAGGCGATAATCGGCGATCGCGTCGGTCAGCAGATACGCCTCCGCCGAGGCGAGCGGCTGCCCGCACGCATAGCAATAGGCAGGCGCCTCACTGGCATCGCCTAGGTACCGACGGTCGAGCGCGAGGATGGCTTGGTCGACATCCTCCGTGCCCGTTGATGCGCTTGCTTCACGTCGCGCAACGGGATCGTACCAGAAGACGTACCAGCGGGGCGACCGCTCCCCGCCGTCGGCGCGTCGGAGCTTGTCGAGCCAGTATTTCCCCCGTCGATAGACCGGCGCCGCATTGCCCTGCACGTTGATTGCTCCCTGAGATATTTGGCCTTGGCGGCGGTCAGTATTTCCATGAGCCCGAGGCTGACGAGCATCTCGAGATCCGCGGCGGTCAGATCCACGCCTCGGCCGACTTCGGCCGCGCGGCTGACTCGCTTGTCCAAATGGACGATCGAAGGGGCGTTCATGCCTGCTCCTCTCGAGCTATATTGTCGGTGGAATCTGCGGACCGCGGAGGTGAGCAGACGTCGCAACGGCGGGTGCAAAGGTCGCAGCCCTCGTCTGGATACAGGCACGCGTATTCTGAGAAGCACGACGACACGGAACCCTCGCCGCCGCAGTTCCAGCAATCATCTTGCTCTTCATAGTCCCAATAGGGATCGGGATCGTCAGCCACGGGCGGCCTCCGAATTGCGGGAAGAGTGCCACGCAAAGAAGGCTGCTTTGTGCTCTCGGCACAGATCCTTGCCGGTCGCTGGCGAGAAGGCGCAGGCATGGCAGATCGGCGCGTCGCAGGTGCCGCTTGTCTTTCCGGGCACCTTCCAGTCGCAGAGCAGGAAGGCGTCGCGGCCGCACTTGCAGCGCTGGCGCTTGTGCGAGGAGCAGACGATCGCCCGCCCGCCGCCCGGCATGGTGACCGTTTCGCAGACCATCAGCTTTCCTCGAGCATGGCGTCGATCGCCTGCAGCTGGCGGATGAAGGCGCGCAGGCCGGCGCGATCGAGGGCGGCAACGAAGCCCTCCTCCTCGAATTCGCGCTTGTCCTGATCGGTGCGGTCAGCGCTCCCGAGCAGCTGCAAGACGATGCGATCGGGCTGGTCGAGCGGCAGCCAGGCAGAGCGCAGGCCCTCATGCAGGTGCCAGATGGACGATCCATCCTCGTCAGGGATGTGCAGCCCGCCGCGTTCGTCCAGGACCGCCACGTCGGCGAGCTGCGGCGGAAGATCCGCGTTCGTGCTTTCGAGGATCAATGCGGCGTCTGTCATGCGACCTGCTCCAGCTGGTCGACGGCGCGCGCCTTGGTAACCGCATCGGTGATCCGCCGGACGGCCGTCTGGAAATAGTCGGGATTGCGCTCGATCCCGGTGAAGCGCTTGCCCGCGCGGATCGCGGCGACGCCCGTTGAGCCCGTCCCCATGAAGGGATCGCACACGCTGTCGCCGGCGACGTTCGCGAGGATCTTCGCCATCAGCGCGTCGGGCTTCGTCGTCGGATGGTCGAAGCGCGCGGAACCGCGCGGCGAGGTGATGCGGCTGACCCGAAACAGGTCGCATATAGCGCCGGCCGGGTGATAGCCGCGATTCCACGCGTGGACGTAAAATTCGACGTCCGGCCGGTAGTGCTTGTTCGCAATCGGCTGCGGATTTGTCTTCTGCCAGACGCACAGCGCGTGGCGATGAAACTGCCCCTGCGCGAGCGACAGCAGCTCGGCGAGCTGGTCATTGTGCGCGAATACGATGGCCGCGCCGCAGAGCAGCGGGTTGACGATCGCCATGTCGAAGCCGCTGTGCAGCTCCTCGTCCATGATGCGATCCATCATCGGCCGCCGGGCACGATATCGGCCGGCGCCCGTCGCGCGAATGAGGTAGGGCGGATCCATCACGTCGGCGTCGTGGAAGCCTAGCGCCGGGCGGATTACGTAGGCGTCCCCCATGTAAAGGGTTGCCGCGCCGATGCGGACGGTCGCGATCATGCGGACACCATCGACGCCGGCCAGGCGAGCTTGAGCGAACCGATAACCCCCCGGCCGGGGTTGATAGTCAGACCGAAGTCGTCGGCCACTGCAGGGCCACCGATGATTGCCGACAGAACGCTATAGCCGCCCGGCATCCGCTCGAGGTCCGCGCCCCGCTCCCGGAGATGCGGGCAAACGGTCAAAGCATAGTCTGCGCAGGCCCGATGGACCGGCGCCTCGGTGCTCATGAACCAGCCCTCTTGCATGCGGCCGAGCTTGAACCACCAGCGATCGTTCGCCGGCGCCCGCTCTCCGCAAACGGTGCACCGCATCTCCGCAATCGACCGACGCTGGCGAACCATGTGGGGGCGCGCGAAAATGGGCTTGCCCTGCCCCGGCTGATGGGGGCTCCACAGCGCCAGCTTGCCGCCAACCCAGCGACAAGGCCGAACCTCATAACGGGCTTCGGCCGACCATGCGGCATTCCAAGGAACGCGGGGAAGCGTGGTCATCAGAGCTGCCTCCATACGAAGTCGACAAGCAGCGCCGCGCCGGTGATGCCAATCGCCTGCACCAGGTTGCGGATGAACCGCGTGGCTGACGCGGCGCGGACCGGGCGGATCATGACCGCGTCCCCCATTCGGCCTTGATGCAGACGCCCTGCGCCATGCGCCGGCGGTGCGCCTCGGGAAGCTGCTCGAGCACTTCTCGGATGCCAGCGTCTTGCTGGTCCGCGGGCAGAAGAGAGATGCCGTAGCTCGCCAAGCGGACGGCGAGCTCGATTGGGAAGGCTGTCCCGAACGGCATCGCGTCGGTGGTGACGGCCTGCATGCAGGTCGACAGAACGCCTTGCGCGACGAGAGCCTTCTGCCGGTCGGTCGGCTCCTGCGATATGTGCGCCTCGCCGTTGCGACGAATGCGCATGCACTCGGCGTACAACGCGTCGATCAGCCGGCTCTTCGTGCGATGGGGCTCGCTGTTCATCAGAGCATCCCCAGCGCGTTCATGTAGGTCTCGAGGATGGCCTCCTCTTCCTGGTACTCCTCGCGCTTCTTCTTGCGGATCGCGATGATCGTCCGAATGGCCTTCGGGTCGTATCCGCGGCCCTTGGCCTCGGCGAACACGTCCTTGATGTCGTCCTGGATGCCCTTCTTCTCTTCCTCGAGGCGCTCGGCGCGCTCGATCAGGAGGCGCAGCTCTTCCGCTGCGACCTGGCCGCCGCCCATCCCCTCGCCGCGCTCGTCGGCCGCGCTCACGACGCGGCCTCCGCCAGCGCGAGGAGCGCCGCGATCGTCGTCGCCGGCTTGGCGGCCAGCGCCAGCATCAGCGCGCCGGTCGCGCCGGTGAAAAAGGCGGCAGCGCCGAGGTCGGCCAGCCGGGTCGCGCCGGTGCGCGGCTCGCAGCGCGCGCAGTCGCAGGCGAGCGGATGGAGCGCCGAGATCGGCATGGGCTGCGCGCGCTTCACGCGGCACCGACCTGGGCGGCGACGCAACCCGTGCAGGTGTGGGGGGCGGTCCAGCTCACCAGCACGTGCTCGGCACCGCGCTGGGTATCCCAATAGCTGGAGCCGCAGCCGCGGCAGACCGCCGGGTGCTGCTCGGGCGGCAGGTCGGCGAGTTGGCGGTAGACCGAGGGATCGAGAGGATAGGCGCTGGCCAGCCGCAGAATGGGCTTGTTGTGGAGGGCGCGATAGCCGCGGGTCTCGAGCAGCTCCGCCAAGCGCGCCGCTTCGGAACGGGTCGCGAGCTTCGGCGACATGCGGCGCGCGACCTCGTCGATCGACAGGCCCGCCGCCTCCCGGCGGAGGCGGAGATATTCCCATGGCTTCATGGGAGGCATCATGGGCGGCGGGGCCGGCGTGGCGCTGGCGAAGCTGGCAGCAGAGGCGTGGAACATGGTGCGATCCTTCCGGGCAAGCCGGTGGCGTCACCGGAAGCAGGACCGCCGGAACGCCGCGTGTTGATGGTGCTGAGCGAGGCCCGCGCGTCAGCTGGTGTCGGGCGCGGTTGCCGTGCCCGCCCCGCGATCGAGATACGCGCGCAGGCAAGCCATGGTGGAGGTCGCCTCGCGATGGACATCCTCGGTCTGGCGTAGCGCCTCTTCGACCCGCTTGCGGTCACCTGTCACCAGCGCCGCCTCGAGCAGCGCGGTGACGGCCTCGCCGTTCTCACGCGCAAGCGCGGCGCCGCGCCGGCCGATCTCGGCCGCATCGGCGAAACGCTCCGCGCGCGACGTCGCCAGCCGGCGGCCCAGCGCCTCATAGAGCGGAAAGCCCAGCCCGAATTTCGCATGGTGCGCGAGGTCGAGCTGCTCGAGGTCACGAACGGACAGCTGCTCGCGCTTGTCGGGATCGGTCGTCGCCTGCAGATAGGCCGCCGACCGGCCGAGCAGCGCGGCCGCTTCCTTGATCTTCAGTTGACCGAGGACGGTCATCAACGTGTCCTCGATTGTGGCGGGCTCCCGGACCTTGGTCATGCCGCTGCCCCGAAAGGGGGCGCCGATCGATGCAGACGACCGGCGCCCAGGGGGTCAACAAGGGAGTCCAGCAGACAGGGGGGGGCTTGCCGGGCGCGCGGGTTCGATTGCGCGTTCGGCAGGTTTCGACCGGTCTGCCAGCGGCCGAAGGGGGAAAGGGGTGCAGCGATCACTGGGGCAGCTCCGCCGGTTCGGCGACTGTGCTTTCGCTTTCGAGGGGATAGAGGTCAGGCCGCAGAACATGACGGCTCACACCGGTTTCACGTTCGACATGCAGGACGTGTTCAGCGGGGAGGTGCTTACCTTCGCTTACCCAGCGCCAAACTGCTCTCTGAGTGACCTTCAAGAGCCGCGCCAAGGCCGACTGCGATCCTGCAATGCGGACCGCCTCCAACAAGGCTTCGTTTTGGGGTGACCGATTCACATCCATGTCGGCTTGCTAAACCCATTGGTTTAGAGCCGTCAATACCCAAAGTTTGGTCGCGCGTTAAACCTGTGGGTTTAGACACCCAGCGTATGGTTGATGCCGCTCGCCTTCGCCAGCTCATGAATGACCGCGGCTTGACACAGTCTGAGCTGGCGCGGCGTGTAGGCATATCGCAAACTTCGATCGCGAAGCTAGTAACGGGATCCGGATACGGCTCCAAGTTTCTCCACCGCATCGCCCAGGAGCTTGGGACATCACCAGGCTACTTGGAGGGGCTGACTGACGACCCGAAGGCGGACGCCATCCCGTTGCCTTCCGTCGAAGACGCAGCTGAGCAGCTCGACCTAGTCAGCGTTCAGCAGATCGACCTCGCTTATGGGCTCGGCGCAACTTTCGTCGACAATCACGTCAACGTAGACGTGATCAGGTTCCCACGCTTGTGGATGGAGGCCATCACCAGTTCTCCACCCGCGCTTCTCACCTGGGCCCGGGGCCGCGGCGATTCGATGGAGCCGACGATCCATGATGGAGACGTGGTGCTGATCGATCGATCGCAGCGCGTCGTCGTCGAACAGGACGCAGTTTGGGCGTACACGGTTGGCGATCTAGGAGCGATCAAGCGGCTGCGTATCAAGGGCGATCGGGTCGTAATCCATTCCGATAATCAGTCCGTCCGGCCGGACGAAGAATCGATCGATCAGGTGAATATCGTTGGCCGGGTGATCTTCGTGGGTAAGCGGCTCTAGGTGTTCCAGATTGGGAAGCTCCCTCGCCGCGAGGCCCTCGAGTCGCTCTCTTGCCGACTCGCGAAATCTCGATTTATGTTCGCATAATGTTCTACTCCCCCAGCCTCCGCCCGTCGTCGCCGTATGAGCTGAGCTTAGCCGTAGTGGGCCTCGACTATCTGAACAGCGACAAGAGCCACCGCCGATTCGAAATGGCGCTCTGCGCCCACGGCGAGCCGGTGAAGCTCATCCGCGAGCCGAAGAACAAAGCTGACAAGCGGGCCATCGCTGTGTTCAGCGTGCGTGACATACAGCTCGGTTACCTGACAGCTGAGCGCGCCGCATTGCTCGCGCCATGGATGGACGCCGGCGTGGAGCACGAAGCGGCGTTCCAGGCTCCGGGTCGAACAGCGGCGATCATCCGCGCACGGTTCGGCGGGGGGCAGCTGTACGTGCCGCCTGAGCGTGATGACGTCGAACACGATTGGAGTGAGGTGGGCGGCGACTATTTCGATTGGGGGTGCTGAGCCAATAAGGTGCAGTGCGATAGAGTGGTTGACAGGGGGAACAAAGATGAAGCTCGATCTGACTAGGCTTTCGTGGAAGCGCAAGATTTTCAATGTGTGGTTGAGCCTTGCAGGCTTGCTGGTCGCGCATTCAACAGCCGATGCGCAGGCGGTCCGTAGCGAGGTGACAGCGAGCAACGGTGTCCCGATCGTCGTCTACTCAGACGACTTTGCACAACGGTATGAATACACCTCGCCATCTATTAAGGCTGGTGACGGACAGATAAGTGTGGCCGCTGTTCGAAAAGCAGGCGTCACAACTCCAATCGAGCTTAGCGGATTCTTTGTTTATACCGGTGATTGGCGCAGGTATTCGTCAGCGATTTTTAAAGGCGGCGACCCTGCAAAGTTTATTGTTCGGGGTCGGGATGTCGGTCGTTGCTTCTCATCACGCTATTCGCGGCCGTCCTGCACTCTAAGCGAAAGTTTTGCGATTGTTCTCAGCCCCGTTGAGCTTAAGGCACATGACGATGGAGGCACGATCGCGGTCCAACTTCGCGCCGACGACACGACCACCGTCATCTTCCAGGTGCCGGTAAGCTATTTCAAAGCCGTAGCAGAATTGTCGAAGGCCGATATCGACCCGCCAGCGCCAACGCCAACCCCGACGGTGACGACAAAGCCAGCAGAACATGTTGTAGCGAAACCGCCGATCAAGTCGGCAACCCGCTCTGCCGCTCCTACGAAACGGAAGCGCTAAAGCATGCAGTTGCCGACGGTCATAGTATTGTGACCTTCGGCGCTGCCGGGTGGGGTATCACCGGGGTACAGAACGGGATTCTCGGCAATTTTCCTCTCGGCATTGACGCTGCGAGGCGGAGGCCACCTCCGCCCGCACAATGTCAGCTTTTGGTGGGGAGCGAACATTCGAGGTAGATCCACTCATTACGGGGCGGAAGGTAGAGCGATGGCATCGCGTTCAACATGGCTACAGCGTGGTTTCGTCCTGTTCTCTGCCGCTGTGATAGTGCGAGGTCTGGTAGAGCGACGACCTGAAAAGCTCATTATGATCGCTGCACTGGGAGCTTCGTTCATCGCAGTTGTCGGAGTGGGATGGCTCTTCGCGGTTCGACGCGAACGCTAGGCTGAAGGTCCGTTATCGGGCGTAAGCGGTATTTCCGCTTCTAGGCGGAAGCAGACATCAACGGGGGTATGAGTGGGGTACGGCCATGCTCGCCAAACCCCTGCCCCCTCGGTGAGCTGGCACCGCGGCGGAGGTTGCCTCCGCCCCAAACGTTCGCTTCTGGTAGAAAGCGGTTATTCTGCTAAGCTTGATTGAGGATGAGTCAGCAGTCTCACTTCTTAGATCGGCCGGCCCTGATTTTGGCCGTGACCGGGACCTTGATCAGCCTGCTTGTTCACGTCGGTGTCTGGGCATATTCCGGGTCTATTGTTCCCAAATGTGCACCATCTGATTCCACGGCCGACTGTGCCTCGATCTGGGCACTCGAAGCGCTAACGCTGGTGCCTCCGGCTATTCTGTTGCTCATCTTCGTACGCGATAAGCGATCGAGCTGAACGTCCGCTATTGGGCGTAAGCGGACATACGTTGGGGTACCTGCCGGGGTACTCGCGTCGCGGTCGAAGCCGTTTCCCCTCGGCTACCTGGCGGCGCGGCGGAGGATACCTCCGCCACGTCCTACTTAAGCTCGCCTGCCACTACCTCCAATTTACATCCAAAAATATGAGCAAATAGCTCAATTTCGACAACAACGAGCTTTCGCATCGCGCCTGGCAACCGTGGGTCAGGGTTACACTCCCTCTCAACGATGGATGAGGTCAGGCGGTGCAAAGGGGAGTGCTCAATTATTGGGCTATTCGAGCTTCCAATAAGATGGCCGTTATCTACATAGTCGCCGGATACTATCATGTCATTTAGGTATGGCTTGAAGGCCTCTGGACCCAGCACTGCCATGGCATAACCGTGAGCGATTTTGGCCGTAAATTGATCTGTAGCACCAAAAAACGTCTGAATGCTGATAGACCGATCCTTTGGCCACTTATCGGTGTTGTGCAGAGATCCGAATGGGTACCGCGGCGGGCTCATGCCAACGAAATTATCCGTCAGTATAGAAGGTCTCAAACCCGTCCGATCTAGCGCAACGACATAAACCATATCGCTGTTTACCGGGTGATGCATAGTATCATCATCCCCGCCATCATAGCTGCCAGAGTACCAAAAGCGAGAATACCCCCGATATTTGGAGCCTCGCCTTTTTCTTGATTTTATGTCGTAGAACTGTCTCGCTTGACCAAAATTACCATTTATAATCTTTGACTCCCACCGCTGTATTATTTTAGCACATGACAAACAACTAGCTGACTGCAACACGTAGTCGCCCGCGATACCGTCAGGTATTATGTGTTCATCAGTAAGCTTTTGATCCGAGCCTAGTATTCCGCAATATATACATCGTCCAAAACCCGGAACACGTATCAATGGTCCCCGTACGTGTGGAACTTCGTGAGTCGACATAAGCCTTCCTCAATCCGGCGAATCGTTCATCGAATTAGGGTACTATCGCTCGCATGTCATTCACGATACGTTCTCCGATTAAGGGGTACATCATGAACGTCATGTCGGGAGCGCTTCATCCCACAGCCGGGCCCCGACGCATCGAGGCGCTGGCCTACATTATCGAGCGGCTGCGGCGGGGATCGAGCCCGAGCTATGCCGAGATCGGCCGCAACATGAAGCCTGCGGTCGGCGAGGGACGCGCGCGTCAGCTCGTCGACCAGCTGGTGAAGCTGGGCGTGATCGAGCGCGACGCCGGGTCGCATCGCGGCATCAGTGTGCGCGACCTGACCGCCTGCCGCATACTTATCGATGAGGCGCTGGGGCAGAGCGGATGGTGGCACGCGGCCCCGCTTGCCCCGCTTGAGGCCCCTGCCCCCTGCAGCTTTCTGCAGCTGCCTGTCCTGCCCCTGATGGAGCTACCTCCCGATCTAGACTGAGCGGGATCTCCATGGCGATCGACACGAATGGCATGCGGCAAGTGATGGACCTGGCAGCGGGCGACCGCATGGCCATGGACAAGCAGCACCTGCATGCCCTGATCGACGCGACGCCGGGCACCGTGATGGCGATCGAGAAGCGGCAGGTGCGCACCATGCTGGACGCGATCGACCTTGGCCGCGTGGCCGACCAGCTCGCCGGGATCAGCGAAATCGTCCGCGGCATGGCGATCGCCGCATGAGCGACAAGCCGCACCCCGCCGCGATCGACGTTGCCGGCATCTGGTACCTGCGCGATGCCAAGGGCAGCCTGGTCCCGCTCACCGCGGTGAAGCCTGTGGATCTGCTGATCGACGAGCTGGTCCGGCTCGAGCTGACCGAAGCCCGTGAGATCTCGGCCGATCTCGCCTCGTTCAAGCAGCGCAGCTTCAGCCGCGTGGGCGAGTTGCAGGCGCTGCTGGCGCAGGAGTATGGCGCGACGATCGGCGGGGCGAAGGGCAACATCACCCTCCCCGCCTTCGACGGGTGTGGCAAGGTGCAGGTCGCCTCGGCCGATCTGCGCGAGCTCGGCCCCGAGCTGCAGGTCGCCAAGCAGCTGATCGACGAATGTCTGCTGGAATGGTCGGCCGAGAGCCACGAGGCGATCCGCGCGCTGGTCAACCGTGTCTTTTCCGTCGACAAGGAAGGGCAGATTAGCCACGCCGGGCTGTTCATGCTGCTCCGCGTGGAAATCCACGACGAGCGCTGGCAACGCGCGATGGACGCAATCCGCGACAGCATCCGCGTGATCGGGTCGCGCACCTACATCCGCTTCTATGACCGCAACGCGCCCGACGCCGGATGGGTAGCGATCCCGCTGGATCTCGCCTCGGCGTGAGCCGGTGGCTCATCCTGCGGACGAGCGGCGGGCAGACCCTGCCGCTGGCGGCGTCGCTCGGTGCGGCCGGCTTCGCCGTCTGGACGCCGGCGCGCGTGCTGCGACGGTCGATCCCGGCAAAGACGCCGAGCGGCAAGCGGCTGATCGCGACGGACGCGCCCATCCTACCGACCTTCGTTTTCGCGGCCGAGGCCGATCTTCTGCGGCTGGCGGCTGCGGCCGTGGAGCTGCCCAGCCCGCATCCGGCGTTCTCGATATATCGTCATGGCGGCCGCGTGCCACTGGTCGGCGATAGCGAGATCGCCGGGCTGCGCGAGGAAGAGGCGCGGGAAGCAGCGGTGATCAGGGCGATGCGCGAGGCGGAGAGCCACGCCGCAGCCGAGGCGATCCGGATCGCCGCGATCAAGTCTGAGGCGGCGCGACGCCGGGCAACCCGGGAGCTGGAGCGCAAACAGCGCGCCGCCTTGCGCGCCAAGCCCTGCCAGCTCGCGCCCGGAACGGTGGTCGAGGTGGCAGAGATGCCGGCTTTGATCGGCGTGCCCGGTGTGGTGGAGAGCGTCGATGGCGCGCACGCACATGTGCGCTTCGGCACGCAGTCATGGAAAATTGAGGGTTGGCGGGTATACCCGTCCACCTTGAGCACAATCGCCGCCTGAGCGGCTTTCGGGAAAGACGATCTGGGGCACCTGCCCTTGCGCGCCCGCCACCCTTCCCCGCGATGTGTCGCGGCGGAAGTCGTAAGCATATCCAGATCCGGAGGTGGCAATGGCCGCACCCAAGCCCCGCACGGGCGGCGATACGCTGCGCCTGGCGGCCGACCGCCTCTATGCCCTTGCCGACCGCTATGACGCCCAGCAGCGAACGCAAGGCGAGCGGCAGGAGCTGCACGACCAGATCGAGGTCACCGCTGACGAGATACGCAGCGTGGTTCGGGGTAGCTCGCGCATCGTATGCCCGCCAAAGTGCATGGTGGCGCTTGCGGATGGTTCGATATCGGCAGGCTGGTAGAGGATCGGCCCCTATTATTAGGTTGGTTCGTCCTGTGTCTGCAGCGCCACAGCGGTATACAAATCGGCAACCTTGAGGGTGCGCGGTAGCTATGTTCCCGCCGAGCTGCCATCCGCGGCAGCATGACTGCCATTCTCCTCCCATCGCCCGACCTCTTCCTGCGGGAGGATGCGATCCGCGGTGGCATGGACCTGATCTTCTTCACCAATACAAGATATCTGAAGAGCGCGGACGAGCGGCTCGCGGCGGCGGGGCTCGGCCGTGCGCATCACCGGGTGATGTACTTCGTTCAGCGCAAGCCGGACATCACCGTGTCCGAGCTGCACCAGATCCTGGGCATCACCAAACAATCCTATAATCGGGTCGCCAAGGACCTGATCGCGCGCAACCTGATGATCCAGCGCGTGGGCGAGAAGGACCGACGGCATCGCCTGCTGCGGCTGACGGACGAAGGCGCCGCCCTGGAGAGGACGATCTTCGAGGAGCTGCACGGCAAGGTCGCCCACGCCTATTCGGCGGCCGGCGGCGAGGCGGTTCGCGGGTTCTGGTCGGTGCTCCAGCACCTGATTGGCGAGGAAGGCCGCACCATGTTCGGCGCGGTGCAGAGACTGTAATCTTTTTCGCCTGTCTCTGCTGAAATCCCTGAGAGGTGGGCATCAATGCTCAAGTGCAGACACCGCTGTTTTCCCGGGGGTGATCGCTATGGCTTGGCCTACCACCAGCCGCCAGTCGCGCGGCTATGGCGCTGCCCACGATCGGATGCGGGCGCACCTCCTTAAGACCGTGGTGGTCTGCGAGGAATGCCGGCGACAGGGCCGCACCACGCTGGGCCGCATCGCCGACCACGTCAAGCCGCTGGCAGAGGGCGGCACAGGCGAGCGGTCCAACTATCAGCTCCTCTGCCAAGCCTGCTCCGACGCCAAGGGGCTGAAGGACAAGGGCCAGCAGGCGCGGGCAATTGGCGTCGATCGAACGGGCCGGCCGACCAGCGCCAGCCATCCGTGGAGCCAGAGCGCGCCCGTAAGCCCTATGTCGCGGCGACGGGTGACACCCCCCGGGGGGGGCGAAAGTCGAGAGGCCGCCGGGGGCAGGACCGAACACGGAGGTTCCTGCGCTGCGCGAGCATTTCCAAAGTAAAAAGTTCGGGGTCGAGAAGGGGTAGCTGCGATGGCGAAAGCCCCTGCAAAATCCACGCGGCGACGCACGCCGGCGGTGCCGGCCGTCGATACCAGCATCGTCGCGGAGCCGGCGTGGCAGATCCTGCTGCCGGATGCGGCCGAGCGTGCCGTCGCGGCCGAACACTGGCGGCGGATCGTCGGCGAGATGACCGAGCGCCAGATCCTGTCGTCGTCGAACGGCCACGCGATCCAGCGCCTGGTGCTCGCCTATCTCGTCTATGACCGCTGCACCCGCCAGCTGGCCGCCGAGGGCGTGGTCGAGGAGCCGAACAAGGAAAACCCGAAGGCGATCGCCCGCCTGTCCATCCACTACAAGGCGATGCGGGAGGCGGAGAAGACGACCGAGCGGCTCGAGGCGCAGCTCGGCCTGTCGCCCGGCCGGCGCGGCAAGGTCGCCAAGGTGACGAAGCAGCGCCAGCGCACCGCCGGCGCCGACGCGTTCCTTGGCCCGGGCGGCTAGGAGGCGGTCGGCCGATCCGACCACGGCCTGGGCAGAGGCGGCGGTGGCCGGCGACTTCGTCGTCGGCGACCTGGTCCGCTACGCGGCCGAGCGGCACCTGCGCGATCTGCGCGACGCCGAGCGCCGCGGCTATTTCTTCCGCCCCGAGCTTGCTCAGCGCGCGCTCAACTTCTTCCCGTCGGTGTTCACGATCACCGACGGTCCCGCAGCCGGGCAGCCGTTCAACCTGTTGCCCTATCAGGTCTTCTGCGTCGGCTCGCTGATGGGCTGGGTCAATGCGGACGGCCGCTGGCGCTTCCGCACCGGCTTCGTCGAAACCGGCAAGGGGCAGGCCAAGTCGCCGATGATGGCCGGCCTCGGCCTCTACGCCATGGGCTGGTGCGGCTTTGCCCGCGCGCAGATCTACTCGATCGCGGCGAACAAGCAGACGGCCAACGTCCTCTTCAAGGACGCGACCGCAATGTGCCGGGCGCAGATCCCGGGCTATGACGAGGGCGAGACGCTCGCGCAGCTTGGCAAGGTACTGTTGCGGGGCGAGGGCGACAACACCCACAAGATCGAGCACCCAGGCTCGCAGTCCTTCTTCCTGCCGCTCGCGGGCGGCGCCCAGCAATCCGGTCCGCGGCCCCGCATGGTGCTGGCCGACGAGATCCACGAGTTCACCGTCGACACCCAGATCGAGATCTGGCGCCGCGCGATCACCAAGGTTGCCGGCAGCGCCATGATGGTGATGGGGACCAACACGCCGGCGACGGCGCAGCTGGTCGGCACGTCCTATTCGAATACCGCGATCGCGATCGCCAAGGGCGACGTGAAGGACGACACGCAGTTTTCCTTCGTCGCCCGGGTCGACAAGCGCGACCACGAGACGGTGTTCACGGACGAACAGTGCTGGCCCAAGGCACTGCCGGCGCTGGGCATCACCTATCCGGTCCAGAACCTGCGCGAGGAGGTCGCGACCGCGCAGACCCGGCTGTCGACGGCGGCCTCGGTCAAGCGGCTCTATTTCGGCATCCCGACCGGCGCGGCCGACTTCTGGATCCGCGAGGACAAATGGGCTGCGGTGCTCGACGTCATCGATGACGATACGATCGCCGCGCTGCGCGACTGCCCCTGCTATCTCAGCCTCGACCTGTCGAAGAAGAACGACCTGACCGCGCTCACCGCTACCTGGCGGGACGGCGCGGGGATCCTGTGGCAGAAGACCTGGTATTGGACGACCGAGGACGGGCTGGTCGACCGCGCGAAGCGCGACCAGGCGCCCTATGACGATTGGGTCGAGGCGGGCTTCCTGACCGCGGTACCGGGCGCGACGATCCACAAGACCTTCCCGGCCGCGCGCGTCGCCGAGCTGTGCGCCACGCACAACGTCCAGGAGCTGACGTTCGATATCGCGCAGTTCGCCGACTTCCTGGAAGCCTGCGGCGAGATCGGGCTGTCGGTCTGGACCTTCGAAGGCCCGGACAAGCCCGCCGGCAACGGCCTGAAGCTGGTGCGTCACGCCCAGGGCACCAAGGTCATGTTCGAGAGCAAGCAGTACTGCATGCCCCGCTCGATCGAGCGGTTCGAGGACCGCATCCTGAAGGGGACGATCGTGATCGACAACTCGCCCGTCACCTATTCGTGCGCGTCCAACGCCGCGATCGACACCGACGGGCAGGAGAACCGGGCCTTCAGCAAGAAGCGCTCGCGCGGCCGGATCGACGGGATCGTCACCTCGGCGATGGGCGCCGGCGCGGCCGATGGCGCCGAGCTCGAGGCGAAAAGCTATGAGGGCGGCTTCTTCGTCGACCTCGATGCCGACGAGGACGAAGCATGAGCGGATATCGTCTGTCGTCGCGGGCGGCCGAGGCCGAGGCCGCCCGCAACGCCGCGCGCGTGGTACCCGAGATCCAGGACTCGAGCAGCGCCGCGGTGATCGCCGGCGACGCCGATATCTTCGAGTGGTTCGGCGGATCCTACCAGGAAGCGGGCGTCACCGTGACGCCGGCGACGTCGATGCGCTCGACCGCGGTGTGGCGGTGCGTGACCCTCAATGCCGGCACGATGATGTCGGCGCCGCTCGGCGTCTACGAGCGGCTGCCGAACGGCATGCGCCGCGAGGTGCCCGACCACCCGTTCAACCGCTTCCTGCAGGTCGAACCGAACGACGACATGAGCGGGCCGGAGTTCATCGAGCTCCAGGCGATCGCCATGCTGCTGACCGGCAACGGCTATGGCCTCATGCGCCAGGCGCGCAACGGCACGATCACCCGGATCGACTATTACCCGCCGGCGCGCGTGTTGCCGTTCCGGTCGACCGATCGCTCGGTCTGGTACCGCTTCACCAACGAGGACGGCTCGAACGAGGATCACCAGGCCTCCTACGTCTTCCACTTTCGCGGGCCCGGGCGCGACGCCGGCGGGATCAAGGGCCTGTCCGCCATCTCGCACCATGCGAAGGCGATCGGCATCAACATCGCGACCCGCGACTATACCGCCGGCCAGTTCGAGCGCGGCCTGCTCACCAACGACTATTTTTCGTTTCCTGAGAACCAGGTGGTCACCAAGGAGCAGCGCGCTGCCTTCAAAGAATATCTGCGGCTGAAGGCGCAGGGCGTCGCCAATGCGCACAACCCGCTGATCCTCGAGAACGGCGCCGAGTGGAAGCGCGTCTCGATCACGGCGAAGGACGCGCAGCTGCTCGAGCTGCTGCAATATTCCGTCGTCGACGTCGCCCGGATCTTCGGCACCCCGCCGCACATGATCGGCGAGACCTCGGCAGCCACCACCTGGGGCACCGGCATCGAGCAGATGACGATCGGCTTCAAGCTCTACACGGTCATGCCGCACATGCGCCGCTTCGCGAAAGAGCTGACCCGCAAGCTCTTCCCGATCATCGGCGCCAGGATCCCGAACCTCTTCGTCGACTTCGATCCGGACGCGCTGCAGGTCGGCGACAGCAAGTCGCAGGGCGAGCTGTTCTCCCGCGCGCTCGGCGGCAACCAGCTGCCCGGCTGGATGAGCCAGAACGAGGTCCGTCGGAAGAAGAACCTGCCCCCGATTCCGGGCGGCGACCGCGTCTACTTCCCGCCCGAAACCCCGCCCGCCGGCGCCCAGCCCGACGATCGCCAGACGCTGGCCGACGACGAAGACGAGCCGAGCGATCCCCCGCCGGCCCCCCGAAAGGACCCCGCCGATGAATCGTAAGCTGCTCGCCCTTGCCCGGGACAATGAAGGGACCGGCGCCGGCATCCGCTCGGAGGTCGCCGACGACGTCACCACCATCTACGTCTATGACGTGATCGACGGCTTCTGGGGCGTGTCGGCAACCGACTTCGCCCGCGAGCTGAAGGCGGTCACCACCCCCAAGGTGCTCATCCGGATCAACAGCCCGGGCGGCGACGTGTTCGAGGCGCGCGCCATGATGACCGCGATCGCCGACCATCCCGCCACCTTCACCGCCCGCGTCGATGGCCTGGCCGCCTCGGCCGCGACCGCGCTGACGATCGCCTGCGACGCGGTCGAGATCGCCGAGGGCGGTTTCTACATGATCCATCAGGCCTGGACCTTCGTCATGGGCAATGCCGATGACCTGAAAGCGACGGCAGAGCTGCTCGGCAAGATCGATGACGTGCTGGTCGACGGCTATGCCGAACGGTCCGGCAAGTCGGCCGACGAGATCCGCGCCTGGATGAAGGCGGAGACCTGGTTCGGCGCGCAGGAGGCGGTCGACGCCGGCTTTGCCGACAGCGTGATCGCGGTGACCGGCAAGAAGGCCAAGGCACAGGCCCGCGCCTTCAACCTCTCCGCGTTCGCCAATGCGCCCAAGGCGCTGACCGAGAAGCAGCCCGAGATCGACGAAGGGCCGCGGCACCGCGCCCTGGCTCGCCTCGGGCTCTACGACCGAACGGCCTGAGCCGCTCACCCCTGGCGCCGGTCCCCCCGGCACCCCTCAAGGCCCTGCCGCGCGGCGGGGCCTTTTCTCTGGAGAAGACCCCATGAACATCAAGGCGCTTCGGGACCAGCGCGCCGCCAAGGCGACGGAAGCCCGCAACCTCATCGAATCCAACACCGGTGCGGGCTACACCAAGGAGATCAGCGACAAGGTCGACGCGATCTACGAGGAGATCGATCGCATCGACGCCAGCATCGCCGCGGCCGAGCGCCAGGCGCAGATCGATGGCGACGCCGCCCAGGACGACGCCGGCCGCGAGCTGGACGACCGCGTCCGCTCGCAGCTCAATCCCGAGCAGCGCGAGCAGCAGGACCGCTACAACAACGCCTTCCGCGCCTTCATCCTGCGCGGTGAGCGCGGCATGACCCAGGCCGAGACGCAGGCCCTGATCGCCGGCCCCGCCATCCAGAACGCCCAGTCGATCGGCTCGCCGGCGTCGGGCGGCTATCTGGTCCCGGCGGGCTGGGGCGGCCAGCTCCTGGAGGCGCTGGCGATGTTCGGCGGCATGCGCGACGTCGCGACCGTCTTCTCGACCGCGGGCGGCAACCCGCTGCCCTGGCCGACGGTCGACGAGACCGCGGCCGAGGGCGAGATCGTGCCCGAGAACGTCGCGGCGGCCGACAGCGACGTCACCTTCGGCACGACCCAGATCGGCGCCTACAAGTACAGCTCCAAGGTCGTGACCATCCCCTTCGAGCTGCTGCAGGACCAGGGCCCCGGCATCGACGTCGAGGCGTTCGTCCGCCGCGCGCTGGCGATGCGCATCGCGCGCATCACCAACCGCCACTTCACGCTGGGCGACGGCGTCGGCAAGCCGCAGGGCCTGGTCACCGCCGCGCCGGTCGGTCGGGCGGGCCTGACGGGCTCGGCGACGTCGGTGTCGCCGGACGACCTGATCTTCCTCGAGCATTCGGTTGACCCGGCCTATCGCTCGCTGCCGGGCGTCGGCTGGATGTTCCATGACTCGACGCTGCGCGACCTGAAGCGGCTGAAGGACAATGACGGCCGTCCGCTGTGGCTGCCCGGCTACACGGCGAAGGAGCCGGACACGTTCCTGCGCTACAAGTACACCATCAACCAGCACATGCCGGTGATGGCGGCTTCGGCGAAGTCGATCCTGTTCGGCGACCTGTCCTCCTACATGATCCGCGACATCATGCAGGTGACGCTCTTCCGCTTCGACGACAGCGCCTACACCAAGAAGGGCCAGATCGGCTTCCTCGCCTGGTCCCGCCACGACGGCAAGCTGGTGACCGCCGGCGCGCCGGTGAAGGCGTACCAAAACTCGGCGTCGTAAGCCGCCCTCGCGCGGCGGGACATCGCGCCCGCCGCGCATCCTCTTCTCGCATCGCAGGAGGCCAGCATGGCCAAACCGAGACGCCGGCCCGTTGCCCCGACGGCCGCAATCATCACCACGCCGGCTGCCGCATCGGCAACCGTCCCGCCGGCGCTCGCCGCGGCAGCCCCGGCCCCGATCGTTGCTGATGCGCCGTCCGCCGCTCCGCAGACGTCGGAGGCGACGCCTCCCGCCGCGATCGTCGTCGATGCGGCGAGCGACCATGGCGGAACGCCGCCTGCGGCAGACGTCGTGACCGAGCCGGCCCCGCCGGCGGCGATCGCGGCCGACACCGCGCCGCAGTCGGACGCCGCTGCGCCGGCTGGCCCCGCCGCGGATGCGGGCGATGAACAGCCCGACGAGAGCTCCAGCGACGCCGACCAGCTGGTCGATGCCCGGGTGCTGGTCGCCTTTGCGGATAGCGAGGTGAACGACATCGTCACCGACACCGCCGACGCAATCGAGCAGCTGCGCGTTGCCGGCCGCGTGGATCCGCATCCGGATGCCGTTGCCGCAGCGCGGGAGCTGCTCGCGTGACCGAGCCCGTGTCCCTCGAGGATATCAAGCGGCATCTGCGCCTGGATCCCGAGGACACGGACGAGGACGCTTACCTGACGTCGCTCCTGGTCGCCGCACGCCGTGCAGTCGAGCTGCAGATCGGTCGGGCGGTCATCGGCGATGATGCTGTTGCCGGCGACGATCTCGCGACCGTGATGCATGCCGTGCGCCTGATCGTCGGCACCTGGTACGGCAACCGCGAGGGCGCGGTGGTCGGCCAGCAGGTCACCTCGATGCCGCAGGGCGTGACCTGGCTGCTCAACCCGCTGCGCGTCTTCGCAAGCGAATGATGATCCCGCGCGGGCGTCTCAAGACGCGACTGACGATCGAGCGGCCCGTCGCGGATAGCAGTTTCGACGGCGCCGGCGCCACGTCCTGGATTGCGGTCCGCAAGGTCTATGCCGAGGTGCTGGACATCCTGCCGAGCCGCGGCGAGCAGCAGCGGGACGGATACTCCAGCTCCGCGTGGAGGGCGCGGGTTCGGATGGACTATCGGGCCGACATCACGCCCGACATGCGGTTCGTCGGGCGGTCGCGGGTCATGCAGATCATCAGCGGACCGGCGCGCGTCGAGCACCTCAACGCGGCCGAATTCATCGTCGAAGAATTTACCCCGGCGGGCGGCTCCTGATGCCGACCGTCAAAGGCCAGGAGGCCGTCGACCGGTTCTTCGAGACGCTGCCGGCGGAGATCGAGACCAAGCTGCTGCGCGGCGCGGCCCGGTCGGGCGCCCACGTCATAGCCGGCGAGGCGAAGCTGCGGACCTGGTCGGACGATATCCGCGACGGCGTCCGCGTGAAGACGAGGGCTGCGCCCGATCGGGTGTCGGGCATCGTGACGATCGTCGGCCAGTGGCCGCGGTCGCTAGCGATATGGGCCGAGCATGGCACCAGCCCGCACGTCATCACGACCCGCAAGGGCTCGCTGGTGGTAGACGCGAAGCTGGTCGGCAGGACAGTCGATCATCCAGGCGCACGCCGCGAGCCGTTCCTCCGGCCGGCGCTGGACACGAAGCTCGGCGAGGCCGTCAGCGCGGCGCAGGCCTACATCAATTCGCGCGTGACGCCCGCCGGCATCGTCGGGCCAGCCGATACCGAGGACGATGAGGCATGAACGGCGTCGACGTCATCGGCGGGCTGCTGCGCAGCTCCGCTGACCTCACCGATGCCTGGCCGGCGGAGAGCATCAAGGCCGGGATGCTGCCCGAGGGCGAGCTGGGGATCCTCGTCCGCTCGATCAGCCTCATCGACTATCAGACGCTCGCTCAGGAGGCGCTGGTCCGCTCGACCGAACGCGTGTCCGTCACCGTGCGGGCGAAAACCTACCGCGACCAAGTCATCGCCATGAAGCTGATCCGCCGCGCATGCGCGGGCGTGATCGCAACGGCGATCGGCGACGCCCGCAACATCTCGGTGCTGACCGCAGGCACCGGGCCCGACGTCATCGGCCCCGGCAACACCTTCGAGCAAGCCCAGGATTTCCGCGTCTCATTCGACGCTCCCGCCTGAAGGAGGCAATCATGACCAAGACGACCACCCCGGCGCCGACCAACGGCGCCGAGACGACCACGGCTGCGCCCGCCGCGAAGTCGACGCCGCACTTCGCCACCCGCGACTTCAACGATGCCGGCACCACCCGGTCGTTCAAGGCCGGTGCCGAGCTGACCGAATGCTCGGACGGCGAGATCGCCAACTATGTCGCGGCCCGCCTCGCCAGCGCCGACAAGCCGGCCGCCTGATCCCCCTTTCCTGCCCGCGACAGGATTGCCCCGCCGGCCGAGCCGGCTCGCCACCTGGAGAATAGAAGATGGCATCCTCGACTGCGGCGGGCTCGAAGCTCGCCATTTCCGCGGGCGTCCCGTCCGCGCAGACCTTTGCCGCGTATGGCGCGCTGACCTACACCACGATCGGCGGCATCGAGTCGATCGGCACCTTCGGCGCGTCGACCGAGGTCGTGAATTTCACGCCGCTCGATGGCGCGATGGAGAAGTACAAGGGCCCGACCAATTACGGTCAGCTGCAGCCGACCGTGAAGGTCGACAGCACCGATGCCGGTCAGAATCTGGTCCGCACCGCGGCCGCGCCCGACAACAACGCGCTCTACGCCGCCAAGATCATCAAGCCGGACGGCAGCATCGGCTATTGCCAGGTCCGCGTGTTCGGCTTCCCCGAGACGATCGGCGCCGCCAACTCGATCATCACCGCCCAGCCGGTGATGGAGATCAACACGCCGATCCTGACGGCCTGACCCCTTTCCGGCCCAGCCGGAATACCCCGCGCCGCCCGCCCCGCCATCGCGGGTGACGGGCGGGCGGCGCACCCCTTCCCGCGAAAGGTAGAACACCGTGGACATCTCCACCCTCGAAGTCGAAGACACCTGCCCGATCCACGTCAAGGACGCCAAGGGCAATCCGCTCTACAAGAACGACGGCACCCCGGTCGTGATCACCGTCTATGGCCCGAGCAGCGACGCCTATGCGCGCCTCGAGACCCGCCAGACGCAGCGCGCGATGAAGCGGCTCGACGAGAACGACGGCAAGCGGGTCGCCATGACCCCGGAGGACCGGCTGACGCAGACCGCCGAGGACCTCGCCGAGATCACCCACAGCATCGACGGGCTGACCAGCGACGGGAAGACCGGCCGCGATCTGGCGCTTGCGATCTACGGCAACCGCAAGCTCGGCTTCATCCCCAACCAGGTGACCGCGAAGCTCAACGACTGGGGAAACTTCGCGCCCGCATCGCCGACGAGCTGACGCTCTTCGTCCGGCAGCTGGCCTGGCTCAACGCCAAGCCGCGGCCGGCGCCCGGCTCACAGCGAGCGCAGGGTTTCGACCTTGCGTCCGCGATCAGCCGCTTCGAACAGGCGAAGCAAGCGGGCGTCGTTCCGCAGATGCCGCCCAACATCATGCCGCATGTCGTCGACCGGTTGACCGAGATCGGGCTGACCGGGTCGAACGGCATGGCGGCCGTCCCGCTGTCGTGGGGCGAGATCAACGAATGGGAGCGGTCGAGCACCGTTCGCATCACCGGCTGGGAAAAGCGCCTGATCCGGGCGCTCTCCGTTGCCTATGTCGCCGAGGGGCATCGCGCCGAAAGCGACACCTGCCCGCCGCCCTGGCTGGGCGAGGCCAACGAAGCGACCAAGGCGGCCGAGGTCGCGGCGCTCGATCTGCTCTTCTGACGATCCACCCTCAACGCGGGAGGCATGCTCATGGACATTGCAGCTCCCGCGTTGGAGGTAGGCCTCGACGTTACCACTGGCAGCGCGCGCGCCGAGATCAACGCCGTGCACCAGGCCTTCAACGAGGCGGCCGGTGACATCATCAGCGGCGCCGGCAGGGTCGAGCATTCCGTCAACGGGCTGACATTCGGGGCGGCGACGGTCCAGTTCCAGGCGTTCGGCAACGTCGCGACGCGCACCAATGCGCAGATCGGCAAGTCGGCCGAGCAGATGACGTTCGCGCTCAACCGCTCGATCGCCGAATTCGGCAAGTCGCGATCGGAGCTGCGGGACATGCGCGCCGAGATGAAGGCCACGGCGGCCGACGATGCCGGCATGCCGGCGGTGGCCGCGGCGCTGCGCCAGGCCAACGCGGCGCTGGGCGAGCTCGAGCGCGAGCAGCGCGCGGCCGCCCGGGGCTTTGCGATGTTCGAGGCGCAGGCTCGCAAGGCTGCCCAGGCCGCGCGCGACGCGGCGCAGGCTGAGGCAACGCTGGCGGCCGAGGCCAATCAGGTCCGCGCCGCGCTCGATCCCATGTTCCTCGCGCAGCAGAAGTTCGATGGCGAGATCGATCGCGCCAATCGTCTGCTAGACGCCGGCGTGATCCACCAGCGCGAATATGCGCAGGAGGTCCAGCGCGCCCGCGATGCCCTCGCCATGCATGCGCGCTCGGTCGCGGGCGCGGCAGGCGGCGCCGACAAGCTCGCCGATGCCAACCAGCGGCTGGCTGTCACCCAGCGCTTCACCGCGGCCGAGACCTTGAACCTGTCGCGCCAGTTCCAGGACATCGGCGTCACCGCTGCGATGGGCATGAACCCGCTCATGATCCTTGTGCAGCAGGGCCCGCAGATCTACGACGTGCTCGACCAGGCCAAGGCCCGCGGTGTCAGCGCCGGCGCCGCCTTCCGGCAGATGGGCCTCGACGTCGTCGATTATGGCGTCGCCGGTTTCAGCCGCCTCGGCGCGCTGATCACGCCGACCAATGCCCTTCTCGCCGGTACCGCCGTGGTGCTGGTGACCGTCGTGCGCGCGCTCGGCTCCTATGGCGAGGCGATGCGCCGCTTCGAGACGACCGCGGTCGGCCTCGGGCGGACGTCGGGCCAGACGGCCAAGCAGCTCGAGGCGATCTCGGAGGCCGCGGCGACGCTCGGCACCCGGTCGCTCGGCAGTGCGCGCGACAGCGTCAACGCCTTCGTCTCGGCCGGCGTCCAGGGCTCGGCGACGCTCACCATGCTCGCCGCCAATGTCGAGCGCTACGCCAAGCTGACCGGTCAGGACGTGCCCGCCGCACAGACCGCGCTCGCCGAAGCGATGGCGGATCCCGCGCGCGCGGCCGACACCTTCACCCAGCAGCTCGGCCTCCTGACCGGCGCGCAGTACGAGCATATCCGCCAGCTCGCCGCGATGGGCGAGCAGGAGCAGGCCGCGGCCGAGCTGACGCGGATCCTGACGCGCGACCTCGCCGCCAACACCAGCGAGACCACGGGCCTCACCCACTATATGGATCTACTCGGCTCTGCCGTGTCGGGTGTCGCGACCGTGTTCGGCCGGCTCGACCAGCGGATCAAGGAAGCCGGCGCCTCCTATGATGCCTGGCTGAAGAAGAACGCCGGCGACTGGGCGGTGAACCTGATCGGCACCGGCAACAAGGCGCCGATGGCGCCGAGCCCCAACGCCAGCCGTAACCAGGACCAGATCGCCGCGCTGAACGCCTCGCAGTCGCTCAACACAACCGGCATGCGCCAGTTCAACGATCTGCTGGCGCAGCAGCGCGTGCTGCAGAAGGGCCTCGCCGATACCACCGGGCTGACCGCCGCCCAGGTGCAGGCGCTTCGCCACGACTATTCGGCGGTCACGGACACGATCAACGCGAACCGCAATGCGTCGGGCGCTTGGATATCGACGCAGGAGCGCGCGCACCTGGTTGCGCAGGCGCAAGCGAAGCTCGCCGGCGCGCGGACGCAGACCGAGAAGGCGGCCGCCCAGCGGCAGATCACCCGCTTGCAGCTCGGCACCCAGGTCCTGACCCAGCAGGAGCGCGAGACGCAGGCGATGGACGCCTATAATCGCGTCGCCGATCGCTACCGCAAGCCCAAGGTCGATCACCGCGCCGAGAACCTCGCGCGCGAGGCGGAGGCGACCGAGGCGCAGATCCGCAACCTCTACAAGCTCGCCGATGCCTATGGCGTGTCGAACGGCGCCGTCCTGATCGCAGAAGCGCAGGTCAAAGCCGAGACCGACGCGATCAAGAAGCGCGGTGACGTCCAGGCCTTTGTCGACCGGCAGATCCGCCTGGCGACTGCCGAGCGGGTCACCGCGGCCGCGCAGGACACCGCCAGCATGCGCCAGCGCGCCGGCATCCAGGACGCGCTCAACCGCGAGGTCGCGGCGGGGAACGTGCCGGCCGAACAGGCCGGCGAGCTGCTGCGCGCGCGCCTTGCGGACCTGCCGCTGCTCGCCGCGGCGCAGGCGAACGAGCTGAAGGCGGCCGAGGCGGCGGGTCGGAAGGACTTTGCCCGCCAGAAGCAGTTCCTCACCGCAGCCGCGGCGGCCCGCGACGCGCTCGATGCCCAGCGCGGCGCGCGCGACCAGCTCAACACGTCGGAGGACAAGAGCCAGATCCTTGCTGCCAAGTCGGCCTCGCAGGACCAGCTCGACTATATGCGCGAGGAGCTGCGGCTGATCGGCGCGACCGAGATCGCCCGCGCCCGCGCCCTGGCCGTCTTCAAGGCCGAGCAGGAAGCCCGCGCGCGCAAGATGACCGGGCCCGACGCTGCCGCCTGGGTGAAGAGCCAGGGCGATATCGCCGCCCAGGGCGTCATCAACACGGCCGCGCTGCGCGAGCAGAACGAGCAGCTGACGTGGGCGGCCGACAAGTGGGACCTGATCGCGACCAACGTCGCCAATGCCGGCCGCGGCATGGCCGATGCGTTCGGCGAGGCCGGCCGCGCGATAGGCGACATGGCGACGATCTATGCCGGCTTCGAAGCGAACCGCACCCGCCTCGAGACCGAGCGCCAGCAGCGCATCTCCACCGCCGGCGGCAACGAGCGGACGATCGCGCGCGCCAACGAGCGCTTTGCCCTGCAGTCCGCGACCGCGCAGATCGGCGCGTTCGGCGACATGACCTCGGCGGCCAAGGGCTTCTTCGACGAGAAGTCGAAGGGCTACAAGGCGATGGTCACCGCGGAGAAGGTCTTCCGCGCGGTCGAGTTCGCCATGTCCGTGCGCTCGATCGCCCAGGACATGGTCGAAACGGTGACGTCGGTCACCAACAGCGGTGCGCGCGCCGCGGCGGCCGGCGCCGAGGGCATCGCCACGCAGTCGAAGCTGCCATTCCCGGCGAACATCGCCGCCATGGCCGCAACCGGCGCTGCGCTGGTCGCGGCCGGCATCGCGATCGTCGGCAGCGGCGGGGGCAAGAGCACGCTCGCCAAGGCCAACGACGGTACCGGCACGGTGCTGGGCGACAGCGCGGCCAAGTCGGAGAGCCTCAAGCGCGGGCTCGATGCGCTGAAGGACGTCGATACGCTGATGCTCGGCACCTCGCGCGAGATGGCCGCGAGCCTGCGATCGATCGACAATCAGATCGGCGGGGTGGCGGCGCTGGTCGTGCGCGCCGGCAACGTCAATGCGGACGCGCAGGCATCGGTCGGCTTCAAGCCCGACCTGATCGGCAAGGTGCTGGGCGGGATCCCACTGGTCGGCGGGCTGCTCTCGAGCCTGTTCGGCAGCACCACCAAGGTGATCGGCAACGGCCTCTATGGCGGCGCGCAGACGGTCGGCTCGATCGTCAACAACGGTTTCGACGCGTCCTACTATTCGGATGTCGAGAAGAAGAAGAAGTTCCTCGGGATCACGACGGGCACGTCCTACTCGACCAAATTCACCGGGGCAGACGCCGGTCTCGAGAACCAGTTCACGCTGATCCTGCGCGACTTCAACAGCGCGATCGGCGCCGCGGCCAAGCCGCTGGGCGAGTCGACCGCCGAGATCGAGCGGCGCGTATCGGGCTTTGTCGTCAACATCGGCAAGATCGACCTGAAGGGTCTGACCGGTACCGAGATTCAGGAGAAGCTCACCGCGGTGTTCGGCGCCGCGGCCGACGGGATGGCGGCTGCCGCCTTCCCGGGCATCGAGCGCTTCCAGAAGGTCGGCGAGGGCGCATTCGAGACGCTGGTGCGCGTGTCGTCGACGGTGGAGGCGGTGACCGCCAGCTTCGACCAGCTCGGCCTCTCGGCTCGCGCGCTCGGCGTCGACGCCAAGATGGGCGTCGCCGCGCAGTTCGACAGCATCAGCGCCATGACCAGCGCGGCCGATGCCTATTTCCAGTCCTTCTATTCGAAGGAGGAGCAGACCGCCGCCAAGACCGCGCAGCTGCGCCGCGTGTTCGTCGAGCTGGGCATGGTGCTGCCCGACAGCCTGGCGGGCTTCCGCTCCCTGGTCGAGGCGCAGGACCTCACCACGCTGGCCGGGCAGAAGACCTATGCGACGCTGCTGCAGCTCGCGCCGGCGTTCGCGGATCTGCAGACGGCGATGACCGGCGCCAAGTCGGCCGCGGACATCCTCGCCGAGCGGCAGGATCTGCAGCGCCGGATCCTCGAGCTCAACGGCGACACGGCCGCGATCCGGGCGCTCGACATCGCCAAGGTCGACGTCTCGAATCGCGCGCTGCAGGAGCAGGTCTGGGCGATCGAGGACGCGCAGAAGGCCGCGCAGGCGGCCGAGCAGCTGCGCGAGGCGTGGACGTCGGTCGGCAACAGCATCGAGGACGAGATCCGCCGGATCCGCGGCCTGTCCGACGGCAGCGGCGGGACGAGCTTCGCCTCGGCCTTCAGCGCGTTCAATGCGGCGACCGCCTCGGCACGTGGCGGCGACCAGGATGCGGCCAAGCTGCTGCCCGGGCTCAGCCAGGCGCTGCTGAAGGCGGCGGGCGATGCCGCGACCAGCCGGCAGGAGCTCGACCGCGTCCAGGCACAGACCGCGGCCAGCCTCGAGGCGACCAACGCGGTGATCGCGGCGATCGCCAAGGGCAACCCGCTCACCGGCGCCGGCACCATGGCGGCTGCGGCGACTGCGGCGCAGGCCGCGGCGCCGGCGTCGACCAGCTCGAGCGATGGCAGCGCATCGGATCTGCGAGCCCTGCGCGACGAGATCGCCGCGATGCGTGCCGAGAACAGCGCCGGCCACGCCAACACCGCCGCGGCCGCGACCCGCTCCGCGAAGGTGCTCGAGCGCGTGTCTGGCGAGACGGGTGACGCCTTCCAGGTCGTGGCCGCATGAAGGTCGTCTACGACAGCGGCGCCGAGGTCGAGCTTGGCTCGGTCGAAGCGTCGCCCACCGTCAATCTGATCGATTACAGTCGGCGGGTCACCGACGACTTCGGGGTAACCACCGTCGTTCCGCGGGCCTTCGCGCGCCGCATGTCTGTCCGCCTCGCCATGCCCATGGCCTCGATCGACGCCGTGCAGCGCACGCTCGCGGATTTGCGCGCAACGCCGGCGACCTGGATTGCCGATGCCCGCCATGGCAGCCTGGCGTTCCGCGGCTTCTACAAGGACTTCGAGCTCACCGCGGCATCGCTGTCAACCTGCACCCTGACGATCGAGGGCGTCGCCACCAGCGAGAGCTTCGACGATCCGGGCGATGATCCCGCACCTGACGGCCGGGCCTCCTCACTGCGTGTGCTGGATTCGGTGATCGTCGGACCGGGCGTGCTGATCTCGAGCAGCGTCGCCGAGGCTGATGCGCCGCAATGGTCGGCCGGCACCACGTACCAGAAGGGCGCGCAGGTTATCCTCGCCGCCAGCCACCGGATCTATGAGAACCTGGTCGACGGCAACGTAGGAGCCGATCCCGCCGGCGCCGGCGGCAAATGGCTCGACGTCGGGCCGACCAACCGCTTCGCCATGCTCGACCAGGCGCTCGGCACCTCGACGATCGCGAGCAGCGATGTCGTCGTTGTCCTGCGCTCGCCGCGGGCGGCATCTGGCGTCGCGATCCTCGACACCAATGCCGCCACGGTGCGGGTGCAGGCGCCGGGGTATGACCGGACGCAGGTTCCCGATGCGTCGGGCAAGGCGCTCTTCCTGGATCTCGCGGTCGCGGCCGGCGCCGATGTGACGGTCACTGCCGCGGTCGCCGCAGCTAACCCGGGTCCGCAGCGCTGGGACGACGGCGCGCAGTGGCTGGACCAGCGTGTCTGGCAGGACAGTCTCGAGGCGGGCGACGGCACGGTGACGATCGGCACGCTGCTGCTGGGCGAGCTGAAGGGCCTCGGGGTCACCGAGACGGCGCCGACCGCCGGGATCATCGACTATTCGAAGAAAGAGACGGACGAGTTCGGCGAGACCACCGTCGTGCCGCGTGCCTGGGCGAAGCGAATGGCCGCACGCTCGATGATCAGCACGGCCGCTATCGATCTGGTCGCCGACCGCCTGGCGGCGCTGCGCGCGCGACCGTGTCTCTGGATCGGCCACTTCGCGCTCGACGCGCTTACCGTGTTCGGCTTCTACAAGGACGTCGAGATCACGGTCGGTACCAGCGTGTCGACGATGTCTCTGGCGGTCGAGGGGTTGAGCAAGGCTGCGCCGACGCGTTCGAGCGGCCTCGGCTCGGTCGCCTGGCCCGACATCACCGACCCTGCCGGCACCAAGCCGGCGAACAATGCCGACGTCACCGGCGAGAACACCTCGAAGGACACGGCCGCGGTGGGCGGCGTGCCGGCGGGCGAGCTGACCGGCCGCCTGCAGACGCTCGAGACCGTCACCATCCCCGCGATCGACGCGGCGGGCGCGGCGGCCGGGCAGCGGATCACCGAGGCGCGCGCTGCGGCCGACCTCGCGCTCAGCCGGATCGAGACCGAAGTCGATCGCGTCGACCAGCGCATCGACAACCTGTCCGCGTCGGGCGGCTATGACGACACGGCGGTGAAGGCCGAGGTCAAGCGCGTCGACGAGGCGGCGATCGGCCGCGACGCTGCGCTCGGCACGCGGATCGACACGGTCAGCGCCTCGGTGACAACCACCGACACGAACCTGCGCGCGGTCATCTCGACCAAGGAACAGGCCGCGGTCGATCGCGAAAACGCGCTCGGCAAGCGGATCGATGACATTATCGCCGAGGGCGGCGGGGGAAGCGACGGCGTCGACATGGTCGCTCGTGCCGAGATCCAGCGGGTCGAGCAGGCGGCTGTGCTGGGGCAGCAGGCGCTCGCGTCGCGGACAAGCCTCATGGAGGCGACGGCCAGCAGCACGGCCGGGATCGTCAACCGCAATCCATCCTTCGCCGTCTGGCAGGATGCTGCTGGGCTACCGCTCAGCTGGGAGTGGTGGAGTCAGATCGCAACGATCGAGCGTCGCGCCCGGGCGGACGGCGTGTCGGGCTATGTTGCTCGCATCTCAAGCGCGGCAGCCCAGCCGACGGGTCTCGCGGACTCGCCGCTGCCATTCTACCCTGGCTGGTACGTCCTCGACGCCGAGGTCGAATTGATCGCCGGCAGCTACGCAGGTGCCGGGTTGACGATTTCGGGTGATGGTGGCCTGCATTTTGCCACCGAGGCCGACATGAACGGCGACGTGTCGGCGACGCGAACCGGTCGACGCCGCTTCACCAAATTGATGCAGCTGACTGTCACGCGCAGCGCGTGGCACGCTATGAACGGCTGGGCTGGATGGCTCCCAGCGGAGCAGATCGCTGCCAAGACGATCGATTGGTACCGCTGCGCAGTCCGCCCGGCGAGCGACGCCGAGATCAAGGCCGGCAAGGCCGACGCGGCTCTTCCCGGCATCACCGCCCGGATCAAGACGACCGAGGACACGCTCGCCGATCTGCCGAACCGCTATGCGACCGCGCAGCGCGCCAGCAACATCGAGGCGTCGGTGGGCGGGGTCACCGGCCGTGTGGGCAGCCTGGAGCGGGTAACCAGCGACGGCACGCTCGCAACATCGCAGCGGGTCGACAATGTCGAGGCGTCGCTCAACGATAGCCGGGCGACCGTGACCCAGCAGGCAGGCGCGATCGCCGGCCTCAACGGCAAGACGGCTGCCTATGTGCGGATCATCGCCGATGCCGGCAACGGGCGGGCTTCGCTCAGCCTCTGGTCGGATCAATATGGCGGCGCGTGGCAGCTCGGCGGCAACGGCTTGATCGATGGCAACCTCACGATCAACGGGACAGTCACTGCGCGTGCCTTCAACGGCGCGAGCATGGCGCGCGAGGCTCGATCGACCTGGAACGGGTCGATCACGCCGGCGCAGGGCCAGACCATCACGATCCCCTGGTCGCTCGGCTTGCCCTCGATCCCGCCGACCGGCCGCTTCATCTACGAGGCGGTCATCCTACTAGAAACCAACGAGGGGCAGGGCTTCACCTCGACCGTCAACGGCCGACCGGCCTACACTCAGTATGTCGGCGGCTACGGCGGCCTGTTCCTCGGCGCAACCGACAACCAGGGTAACATCTACTATCCGCGGGCAAACGCGTCCGATCGCGTGATCGCCGACAGCGACTTCACGCCCAGCTTCGTCGCCCGGATCAACCGCGGGTCCTACGACTCCGGTTACACCTTCGATGGCGACCAATATCAGCGGCAGGTCGCCGCCAGCTACACCGTCACCCGGATCGACCTGAAGGTCACCTGGGTCGCGATCTAGGGACCGCTCATGGAATATTGGATCGTCTACGACCTCGTGACGGGCGCGGAGCTCTATGCCGGCAGCGGCATGCCGGGCACGGCCGCCTATCAGCATCCGCCCGAGGGCGCCGGTATCGTCGTCGTGCCACAGGCGGTGATTGCGCAGCAGCCGCGCGACCTCGACGCGCTGCGCGCCGCGCTGGTGATGGGCGTCGACAACGAAGCCGAGCGGGTTCGCTCGCGCTACGTCACCGCCCTGCCGGCGCAGATCGGCACCTATGTGCTGAAGGAGGCCGCGGCGCGCGCCTGGCTCGCGAACAGCAGCGCGTCGACGGCGATGCTGCTGCCCGAAGCGGCCGCCCGGGGCATGACGATCGCGGACCTGGCCGCCGAGGTCATCGCCAACGCCGATGCCTGGACGCAGCTGTCCGGCGCGATTGAGGGCGTTCGCTTTGCCGCCAAGGCCCGCATTGCCGCGGCGCCGACGATCGGCGCGATCGTCCAGGCGGCGCTCCTCGACTGGTCGGTGCTCGATGCGCCGGCTGGCTGACGTCGCGCTGCAGCTGCTCGTCTCGATCGACCAGCTCGGCCAGGTCCTGCTCGTCGGTACCGCCTACCTCCTCCACCTGACCGACGCCTGCCCGTCGGCCGACGAGACGATCAGCAGCTATGTCGGCCGCGGCGAAATTCGCGGCGCGAGCTGGGCGCTGATCGTCGCCCCCATGATCGACCGCCTGTTCATGCTGCTCGGCGAAGCACCCGGCCACTGCCGGCGCAATGTCGAGGCCGCTATCGAGGGCCAGCCTCCCTCCGCCTGAAGGATTCGCCGATGTCCGAACGAACCGACCCGCCGCGCCTGCCGGCGCTGGTGCCGATGCTCTGCGCCCTTGTCGGCGCACTGGCGACGCTTGGCGGCCTCCTGGTCACCATCGGCGGCTGGCGCGGCGCCGTGGATACGCACCTTGAGACGATCGACCGCCGCCTCGACCAGGCCGAGAGCAACCAACGGACCTACATTCCGGTGTTGCTCGGCTTGAACAAGGACGTGTCCTATCTCGCCGATCGCGCCCGGCGCGAAGACGCGCGAGCCGATCGGGAGCAGGCGAAATGACCGAAGTCGTGGGCGGCGTCCTCATGGCGGTGGGCGGCGGCATGCTGTCGCTGTCTTCGTTCCGGTTGCTCGCCGCCTCTCGCGCGCCGGTCGCCGAAGGCGTCCTCGCGGCGCTGCCCCACACCCCTGTGCCGGCCGACATGCCGGCGGACATGCAGCTGCTGCTCGCGCAGCTCGACTGACCCCGCGCGGCCCGCGCCGCGCCTTGCCGAGGATCCACCATGAAACCGATCGATGACTGGCGGCAGGCCGGCCGCCTGTGGTCGCTGCGCATCTGCGCCGCGGCGGCCGCCCTCTTCACCGCCCTGGCGGTCTTCACCGAGCAGCTCCACCAGCTCTGGCAGCAGCTGCCGCCCGCGGTGCAGGCGATGATCCCCGGTCACGACAAGATCGCGCTCGCGCTCTTCGTTGCCGTGGCGATCGCCCGCCTCGTCCAGCAGCGGAGCCCGAAAGCATGAGGTCGATCGACTCCATGATCGGCGACCTGATCGTCCGCGAGGGCGACTATGTCGACCACCCCGCCGATCGCGGCGGCCCGACCCGCTGGGGCATCACCCAGGCCAAGGCCCGGGAGCACGGGTACCGCGGCCGGATGCAGGATCTACCGCAGGCGACCGCCCGCGAGATCTACTGGCAGCAGTTCGTCCTCGCGCCCGGGATCAACCGCATCGCCGCGCGCTCCGTCGCGATCGCGGCCGAGGCGCTCGACACCGGCGTCAACATGGGCGCGCCGATCGGCGTCATGTTCCTGCAGACCGCCCTCAACGCGCTCAACCGGCAGGGCCGCGACTGGCCGGATCTCGCCAAGGTCGACGGCAACTTCGGCCCGCTCTCCGACGCCGCGCTCGCCACCTGCATCCGGGTACGCGCCCATGATGATTGGGAGGCGGTGCTGCTCGCTGCGATGAACGGCCAGCAGCTCGCCCGCTATCTCGACATCATGGATCGCCGGCCGAACCAGGAAGCCTTCGGCTGGGGCTGGATCCGCAACCGCGTCGCCCTCGCCGCCTGACCCCAAGGAGAACCTCCATGCGCTGCATCCTCGTCCTCGCCCTGGCGGCGAGCCTGTCCGCCTGCGCCACGTCCGGCGCGCACCTGACCCCCGCCGCTGCGAGCGGCGCGATCACGACCGCGCAGGCGACCTTCGACAGCGCGCGGGCCTTCGCCGCGATCTTCATGCCATTCCTGTCCGACGCGCAGCGCGCCCGGGTGGACGCGATCGCCGACGTCGCCGCGCAGGCGCTCGAGACCGCCCGCACCGCCACCACCGCTGCGGCGCGTGCCCAGGCGCTGGCCGACGCGAAGAAGGCGACCGCCGAATACCAGCTGGCGACCGGCAACTGATCGGCAGCGGAAGGAGACGCCTATGGTTGACCCCTATGCGAACGTGTTCCGCGGGATCTCGGATCCCGGCGAGCACTCCGAGCTGGTGACGCCTTCGGACACCACCGACCTGCCGGTCACGCCGAAGTTCTTCTATGTGGGCTATGGCGGCGACGTCGCCCTGATCGGTGACAACGCTCCCGCCGGCGCTGCGCCGACGATTTGGCCGAACGTGCAGAATGGAGGCTACGTCCTCAAGAGTGCGCGGCGAATCTGCGCGACCGGCACGACCGCCAGCGGCATCGTCGCGATCTTCTGATGCGGGCCGCCTTTGCCCTCCGCGTGGCCGCGCTGTCGCGCGCCATCGCCGCGATCGCCCGGCGCTGGGCGGACGCCGACACCTGGACCGACACTCTGACCTGGAAGGACGCCGAATGAGCGTGCTCGAGACGATCCCCAATGGTGCGTCCTACAAGGATGTGCGCGACACCATGAACGACGTGCTCGCCTGGAAGAAGGGTATCATCGCCGGCGGTGGTACGCCGACGCCTACCCCCACGCCGGCGCCGACCTTCACCACGCCTGCGTCGATCACCAGCGACGGCACGCCCCAGGTCGGCGAGACGCTGACGGGCAACGATGGCGTTGTGGCGAATGGCTCGATCTCCGCCCGCGCCTGGCTCCTGGCGGGCGCGACGGTGTCGACCTCGGCACAGTTCACGCCGCAACAGGCTGGCAATTACACGTACCGGGCGACCGCGTCGGGCGCTGGTGGAACGACCAATAGCAGCGCGACAGTCACAGTTGCTGCTGCCACGCCGACCCCGACCCCGACGCCGGCGACGTTCGCGATGACGCAGCTTCCGTCATCGAACCGGGTCTATCAGCGCTCCACCAAGACGGGTGGTGGACCGAACAAGGGCACCGGCACGATCCCGGTGAACCTGAACGTCACGGCATCCGGCGGGATCTATGCCCGCACCAGGGCTGCCGATGGCACGACCGTGCTGCAATCCGCCTGGCTGGCGGTGAACAACGCCCCCGTGGCGAACGGACCCGTCGACATCAGCGGCGTTGAGGCCCGCAACCAGTACTTTTTCCTCGACCTTGCGCCGAGCGCTACCGGACCTTGGACAAACGGCACCGTGCTGGTCGCGATGGGCCGCCTCATCTACCTGTCGGGTCAGTCCCTCCAGGTGCGCAATTTCCGCAGTTCCGGCGACGCCACCACGATCTCCGGGGCGGGCGTGACCTTCGGAGGCAAGGGCGCTGTACTCGGTGGCGGACCGGAGATCGGTACCTCGGGGGCTTGGGTGCAGCCCTCCGACGCGGGGCCGGTCACATCAGCAGGCGCGGCCGAGCTCATCAACCTTCAGGCAAACGCCTTCGGCGTGTGCGTGGGCCTCGTCATGACCGCGGTTGGTAACTCCAGCGTGCAGGCTTGGCAGCCGGGCGGAGACTATCTGAACGCCGCGGTCGCGGCCATCAACGCTGCCGGCAGCAAGTTCGAGGCCGCCTGGTGGTACCAGGGCCACAGCGACGCGGGGCGCATCGTCAAGGACGTCCGGGCCGAGTTCAAGAGCATGATGGACGCTCTCGCGGGCGCCATGATCGGCAGCCCGCCCTCCTGGTACTTCACGGCCATCCCGAACATCAACTCGACCAACTACGGCAACAACCAGTCTCGCAACGGCATCCGAGGCATGTACGAGGACTATGCCAAGCTCACAGCGGCGACCTACCTCCCCATGGAGGATATCCAGCTGCTGTCCGGCGAAGGCGTCCACTGCACGCAGGCAGGTTCCTTGAGGCAGGTGCAGCACTTCCACCGTGCAACCGGCAAGGAGCTGGGCGGACCGGGCGATCAGGGCTGCGTCTACGGTGTGCCCACCGTCAGCGGCACCACCGTCACGCTGCCGTACACGCTGATCAGCGGCGCCACCAACGTCACCACCGTCGGCGACCCTAAGCAGCGCTGGCGGGTATCCGATCTGGGTACGGAGGCCAGTCTTCCTATTACCTCCCTGACGTTCGGACCGACCGCTGCCACCATCGTGCTAGGCCAGGCACCTGCGAGCAGCGCCATTGAGGTCGGCCCATTCTTCCAGTCCGGAGATGACGGAAGGGCGGACATGGCCTTCGCCAATCTCAACGAGGGCGATGGTACAAACATGGTCGGGCGGGAGCTATTTGTACCTGGCCGCGCCATTCTCAGCCGCCCTAAGTTCAACCTCAACACAGCGAACATCACATTTGGCAGCGGGGGCGCCTTTGGGCAGGGACGCACGAGCGGTTACTTTGACGTGCCGATTCCGAGCGCCTTTGGCACGGTGTCGGTCGAGTTCTTCCTCACCGTGAACAACGTAAATGGCGGCATTCAGGTCATCACGACCCTGCCCGGCGACATGGGCTGGCTGGCCATCGACGGGACCCAAATGGGTTTCAACACGGACTGGCAATACACCTTGGCGGCCGGCCAGACCTATCATGTGGTTCTCGTCATTTCGGCGACCGGCAAAACCTGGTTCATGAACGGTCAGTTCGTGCAATTCGGCCCGCTGCAGGACCGTGGGACGGCCGGCCGAGGTGTCGGAATCGGCAGCTTGGGCGGCAACTACGTCTACACCAGGGGCGTCATCGACGAGGTCGCGATGTTCTACAACCCGCAGCGGTACGACAAGGCCGGCTTCGCCGTGCCATCCGCCCCATACAGCGGCAACGAAGACGGCCTTCTCCACCTCTGGCACCTGGACGGCAACGGCACCGACAGCTGCACGCTCAATTCCTGAACGGAGACCACCAGCATGCGCATATATCTCGCTGCACTTGCGACGTTCCTTTCGCTCGGCCTCGCTTCGCCCGGATCGGCGCAGACCGTGTCGGGCTGCGGCACCGTGGCGATCCCGAAGGCCGACCGCACCAGCCGGACGAAGCTGACCGCCGGCGCCGCCTGTTTTGACAAGGCGGCCAGCGTCGCGACCGGCGCGGCCGAGGCGCGCCGCGCGGCGATCGCTGCGCTGCCCACCCCGACGCCGTCCCCCAGCCCGACCCCGATTCCGGCGTCCGCGCCCAGCCCGGCGCCGGCCGAACAGTCGTGGAAGGACTGCGCGGGCGAAGGCGAGGCCTGCACCTTCATCGGTCAGGCTCGGGTGCGTTTCGGCGCAAACGGCAAGTTCGTGACCAAGGTGTTCAACAGCGGCACCCAGTGCGGCAACCAGGTGTTCGGCGATCCGGCACCGGGCGCCGCCAAGCGGTGCAGCTGGCAGCCGACCGACGGCAGCGAGCCGGTCACGGCCGATACGCCCAAGGCGCTGATCCCGGCGGGCGCTCGCGCCTGGCCGGTCGTCGCCAAGCCGACCACCATGCGCGGGCTGCTCGGCATCAACATCGCCGGCCCGGGCGCCTGGTTCTCGGGTGACCAGACCTATGTGAACCTGCTGCGCGGCGCCGAGTGGCGAGTGCGCGGCTGGGAATATGCTGCCCGCAGCGATCTCGGTACCGACGGCATCCCCAAGCCCGAGCTGGTGGCAGCCCTGCAGCCGCTGGCAATCATCAAGCCGGCGCTGGGCAGCCAGACCCGCGACGTGGCTGCCTTCTGCACCTGGAAGGGCAAGGGCACCGTCACGATCGAGGGCGCGGTCCATACTGGCCTCCGCTATTCCGACCATCGCGCCGACCTGATCTTCGTCGCCAACCGCGATATGTCGAAGATGACCTGGCTGAAGATCGGGGCGAGCGATCCGGCTGACCCGATTCGCGATCTCGACTGCCGCGCCGCGGCCGATGCCGGCATCACCGACCTCTTCCTGCCGGACGTGGTCGCCTACTACGGTAACTTCGGCACGCTGCGCATGCTCGACGCCTCCGGCGTCAACGGCAGCGGCAAGTGGCGCTGGGAGAGCCGCACGCTGCCGGGCGACCTCACGCTGGGCGGCGATGGCGGCATGCCGCTCGAGCACCAGGTCGCGCTCGCCGCGGCGGCCGGCGCCGATGCCTGGTACAATCTCAGCTGGAACGCCGACGAGGAGTTCCAGCGCCGCATGGCGCAGCTGATCCATGATGCCACGCCTGCCGATCGGCACGTCTATATCGAGCTGTCCAACGAGACGTGGAATTTCAGCTTCCCAGTCGCCGGCCAGGCCATGACTGACGGCGCGGCGCTCAACCTTTCCGGCGACGGCGACGCCTTCAAGTCGGGCCTGCTGCTCTACGCGCAGCGCGTTGCGGCGCTGATGCGGATCTGGACGCCGATCTTCGCCGACCGCCCCGGACAGCTCGTCCGCGTGGCCGCGACCCAGCAGGACAATCCCTGGACCGCCGGCGTGGTCGTCGGGGAGAGCGGCCTCGGCCGGTCGGGGCTGATCGATGCGCTGGCAGTCGCGCCCTACTTCGGCGCGGCCGTCCCCGCCGCCAACCCGGGCGTGACCAGCCTCGACACGCTGTTCCCGCTGCTGCGCGCCGACATGACGCGGATCCTCAGCACCAGCCAGGCGCAGAACCGCGCGATCGCGAAGCAGTACGGCCTGCGGCTCATCTCCTATGAGGGTGGCCAGCACGTCGTCAGCGACAATGTCGACGTCGTCGCCGGGCTCAACCGCGACCCGCGCATGGCCGCGCTCTACGGGCAGTACATCCCGGAGGCGATCGCCTCGAACGATGCTGACCTCCTGGTGCTGTTCTCGGCGACCGGATCGATCAGCAAGTGGGGCGCCTGGGGCATCCGGGAATATGCCGGCCAGCCGCGCGCCGACGCGCCCAAGCTCGACGCGGTCCTGACGGTGCTCGGCCGTTAACCTTCGATGTGGCGCGGCGGTCTCATGGATCGTTGCGCCACATCAACCGCGCTGATCCAGATCGCATATTCGCATATCTATCGCAGCTAGGATCCTGTCCTTCACTCGACGTCGCCAGCCTCACGCCGGCGATGCGACTGGAAGGGAAAGCATTGTCACGCATCATCGCCTGGATCCGTCGCTGGCTTCGCGGGGCGGAGGCCATCCGAAACGCGCCGAAGGGCCGATGCGCGATCTGCGGCACCTCGACACCAGACGATAATATCTGCGCCGGCTGCGGCCCGGGCGGCTGGTAGCTAGCTGCGCGCGCTCTCGATCGCGGCGTCCGCCAGCTGGCGCATCAGCTGCTGCCAATAGTCCGGCGCCCGCTCCCAGGGTACGTCCTCGAGGTGGCCGTTGCGCCGGCTCTCCCATAGGTCACCGGCGATCTTCTCGCGTAGCGACTCATGATCGTTCGTGGTGCAGATCCGACACGCCATGCGGGTTGATTACCGTTCCCGCTTCGTTCCATCAAGGCGCGATGCGGAGCGCGGAGCGAATCAAGTTGGAGCTGGCGGTGGCGGTACTGCGCCAGGCGATCGGCCGCGATGATCCCGCCGCGGTCCGCTCCGAGGCGATCCGCCTGGCGCTGCGCGTCCTATGGCCGCACTGCCGCGAGCGGTGGCCGCTGGTGACGTTCTGGGAGTCGGGGCAGCAGGACAACGATATCGGCCGCACCCAGGGCGTGACGGCCGCCTTCAACGCGATCGTGCGGCAGCTGCGTCTGGCGGGGGCCTATGGGACAGAAGAACCCGGCCGATCATCCCGACCAGCAATGCCGCCAGCACGGCAGTGACGAGGAGCAGGCGGCGGTGCATGCCGGCCGCGTAGCAGCTCGGCATGTCTCCGATGTGAATTGCTAGGCAGGCCGTCCCCGAAGCCAGATTATGCGGTCACTGACCCGATCTCTTCGCCCGACCCTTCTGCGGCAACCCAAGGCGACTCCGGGCCGAAATCCGACCCCATTACGACCCACTCTCCCGGCGCCCGCTCCTTAGGATAGAAGGATATTCCCGCGGAGCCCTCTGCGGTCATCCGGAGCGCGGATGCTTCGGCTTCTGCTTTCGTCATCGTTGCATTCTAGCAATTGCAGTCGATCGCGCCCAGCGGCAGCAGCGGGCTGCAAGCCAACCGCCTTCAGTCCACCTTGTTCGAGCCCTGTCCGCATGGCATGCCGCCCGGGCCACCCGGAGCTTAGCCGCGACGGATGGTCCCCGCGCGGGGTCTCAGGCTGACCGGTTCGCCGGGTGGCCTGCGAAATAGAAGACCTTCGGGGAATACGCGGGGCGCAGACGCCTGAGCTGCGCGGCTAACCACCCGGTACCAGGTGGTGCGCCAGGCGACCCGCCAGCGTGTTCCCCGAAGCCACCACCACCCAGATCCTGCGGCCGCAAAGGCCAGGACCCTGCCGATCGCGTCGATCGGCGGCCACTCAGCGCGCGTAGCCGACGTGCTCCTCACCAGAGAGCTGAGCCAATGCCCATCACCGCAAACCCTCCCGCGGCTTACCTCGGGGGCAAGCGCAACCTTGCGCGCCGCCTATGCGCGCTCATCGAGACGATCGACCACCGCCAATATATCGAGCCGTTCGTCGGCATGGGCGGCGTGTTCCTGCGCCGCGCAACGCACGCGCCGATCGAGGTCATCAACGATCTGTCCGGTGACGTCGCCAACCTCTTCCGCGTCGTGCGCCGGCACTATGAGCCGCTCGTCGACGCACTCCGCTGGCTTCCCGCCAGCCGGGACGAGTTCGACCGCCAGCTTCGCATGGATCCGGAGGCGCTCACCGATATCGAGCGGGCGGTCCGATTCCTCTACGTCCAGCGCCTGGCGTTCGGCGGCCGCGTCGAGGGGCGCACGTTCGGCGTCCGGAAGGATCAGTCGTCGCGGATCCAGCTGTCCCGCCTGCGGGCAGATCTGCGCGCGCTCAGCCGTCGCCTCGAGCCGGTGACGATCGAGCGCCTGCCCTACCAGGACGTGCTGCGCCGCTATGACGGGCCCAAGGCGCTCTTCTATCTCGACCCGCCCTATGATGAGACCGAGGGATATGGCGTCGCCTTCGGCCGCGACGAATATGTCCGCATGGCCGACCAGCTCGCCGGCATCGCCGGGCAATTCGTGCTGTCGATCAACGCGACCGACTTCGTGCGCGAGACCTTCGCTCGTTTCTCGATCGAGGAGGTCGACACGACCTGGACGCTCGCATCGGCGACTGCCGGCGCCAAGCGCGTGACCGAGCTGATTATCCGCAGTGCGCCGCGCTAAGGCTGGGGTATCTCGGCCGCGAAACAGGGGTATCGAGCGGCTATAAGCCGCAGAAATGCGCGGTCGCGGCGGAGGACCTCTCCGCCGTCAATGATCCGAAATCTCGACTGTAACGCTCACGCGTCTGGCTTCGCTCTTGTGCCGATCATAGACGGTTGCAGTTACGATCGTCTTGCCGAACTCCTCTTTAGGACCATCGCTCAGTACCGCGAAAATGGCTCGCATCGCTGAGCTACATGCTGCTGAAAGATCACGCTCGAGGTGATCCGCCGTTGCAGCGATCTCCCCGCAATCTAATCGAACTAGGAACTGCCGCATCGAGCGACTCTGCTCGCAGGTTTCGACCGCGGCCATAATCAGGATCATAAGTCGATGCTGACAAACGCCGCGGTGAAAGCCGCGCGGCCGCAGGCGCGCGCCTACAAGATCTTCGACGGACACGGCCTGTTCCTGTTCGTGGCGCCGACCGGGCTGCGTTCCTTCCGCATGCGCTTCCGCCTCGCCGGCAAGGAGCAGCTGCTGACGATCGGCACCTGGCCCGAGCTGTCGCTTGTCGACGCTCGGGCCCGCTGCGAGGTTGCGCGCGAGCAGCTCGGCCGCGGCGAGGATCCGCGCACCGCCGGCGCGGCGTCCGCGGCCGAGATGACCGTCGAGCGCGCGGCGCGCGCCTGGCACGCGCACCGCCGGGGCGACTGGACGCCGGTCCACGCGGCCGACGTTATTGCCAGCCTTGAGCGAGACATCTTCCCGGCGATCGGAGCGATGCCGCTCGACCAGGTCACTCGGCCGATCGTGCTGAAAACTCTGCGCGCGATCGAGGCGCGTGGCCGCGTGGAAACGGCGCGCCGGATCCAGCAGCGCGTCAACGCGGTCTTCGCCTTCGCCCGATCGGAGGGCTGGTGCGATCACGATCCCGCCGGCGACGTCGCCGAGGCGCTGAAGCGCGCCCGCGCCCCGCGGCGCCAGCCGGCGATCGTCGACGCCGGCGAGCTGCGCCAACTGCTCGCCGCGGCCGAGCTGGTCGACGCGCCGATCGCGGTGAAGCTCGCCTCGCGCTTCCTCGCTTTGACCGCGGTCCGCCTCGCCGCGGTGCGCGGCGCGCGTTGGTCGGAGATCGAGGACCTGGACGGTGCGGCGCCGATCTGGCGCGTGCCGGCCGCGCGCATGAAGCTGGCGGCGGCGAAGAAGGCGGACGCGTCGAACGATCACCTGGTCCCGTTGTCGCCGGCAGCCGTGGAGGTTCTCAGATACGTGCGCGCGCGCGTATCTCCTGACATTCCCGTCCTGCACATCTTCCCCGGTACCGGCGACGCGGCGCCGATCGCCGAGGGCGCGATCGGCCGGCTCTATCAGCGGGCCGGCTATGCCGGCCGGCATGTGCCGCACGGCTGGCGCGCCAGCTTCTCGACCATCCTCAACGAGCGGCTGCCCGGCGAGCGCGGCGCGATCGATCGCGCGCTGGGGCATGTCGGCGGCGGGCGGGACGACGAAGCCGAGGGGATCAACCGCAAGGTCGAAGGCGCGTACAACCGCGCCGCTCACCTGCCCCGCCGGCGCCGCCTGTTCGAGGAATGGGCCGCGATCCTCGCGGCCGACGATTGCGCCGGGGGCGACGCCAGCGGATAGATCGGCACGGATCCTGCTCGTCCCCCCCGATAGCCCCGGGGCGGCGCAAGCCGCCACGCTCCGACCGCCGATTCTTGGCGATCGGATGGATAGGTCGGGCCCTTTCGGCCTGGGGGGACCGTCATATCGGAGCATGGACCCGCCTAAGCGGGGCCATTCCTCATCTCCTTAGATCCTGAAGGTGGATAGAGCACATTCTATGTGTTCGCGTTTGCGAGCATGGCGTCGACCCGGGCGAGCGCAGCGCGTAGAGCGGGCGACTGGATCTCGGCCGTTGGAGCTTCGCTCATGGCCCGCGCGGCAGCGTTGCCGAGCCGGCGCATCTTGGCCGCCAGGATCTGGGCGAAGCGTTGCCAGACCTTCGGGGCCATTCGGCGCCGGTTGTCGAAGAAATAGGCGTTGGACGTCTGCTCGCGCTGTGGTGCGAATTCGCCGTCGTTGCCGGTCTTGATCGTTCGCCGAACCCAATCGATGAAGCCGTGGTGCTTCAGCCGGCGTAGCGCGGCGACCACGCTGTTGCGGTGACAGGCGGCCTTGGCCGCGATCGCCTCGATCGCCGGGAACAGCCGGCCGGTCTTGAAGTCGACGAAGCGCAGCAGCGCCTTCAGGACGCGCAGGTCGACCAGCTGCAGGCGCTGGCGGCCAGTCTCGATCAGCTCGCGCAGCGGCGCCAGCTCCTGCCGTATCGTCGCAGCGCGGCCGACCGGCAGTCCGCCGGCGTCCAGCTCGGCCGAAAGCGCGTCAAATCGCGCCCGCGCCTCGCGCAGCTTGGCTGCCGGCGTCTCCCGCCTCCCCAGCTCGAACAGCTCCTCCGCCGATGTGAGCAGCGCCTCGCGGTGCGCTAGCCCCTCCCCAGTCGTGCCGTCGCCTATGCGCCCCCATGGCTTCGCCCGGGGATCGTCCTGATCGTAACTGTCGCGGCGGGGCACGCGGCGCCCCTCGCCCTGGTCCGGGCCGCGCCGGGTCTTGGTCAATGCGCCAGCGGCGCCCTTCAGCAGATTTGCGACGTCGCGTCGTGAAGGCGCGCCAGTCGAGGAGGTATACGACATCGTGTCGGCTCCCGGATGGGAAGTCGATGGGCGCACGAAAGCGCCGGCCGAAACGGTGTCGTCGACCGCGCGCATACGTGATGGCGATGGCGTGCGGTGCGCCTAGATGTCAGTGGTGGGCTTCGGCGCAGTTTCGGCGTCGGCCGAAATCACGCACGAGTTTCCGCGGCTTTTTGCGGGGTCAACGAGGGCGCCGGAAGTCAGAAACCGGCGGAAATCCGCGCTAGCGCCTTCGTTGACATCGCAGGGGTCGCAAGTTCAATCCTTGCCACGCCCACCATCGACGGACCTGCCACGGGTTTCGACCCGGCAGGTCCGTCGTTTCCCCCCCAAGAGCGTCGGCACGGATCGCCAAGACCCGCAGCAGCGGTTCAGCCTTGGGCTGCGTTTAGCAGATCGAACCTGTATCGCGCGATGAAGGCTGGGAGATCGGCCGGGGATGCGATGGACACGCTCGGCGCGGCGGCGTCGGCGCTGGCGTCACTCGACACCTTGACCCAGCCATAGCCCGCACTCTCGGTGACATAGAGGATCAGCCGCTCGATCGCATGCTGCAGTGTCCCGCTGACCTGACCCAGCTCCGCGGGAAAGTCGTTCGGCTGAAGTCGCAGGTCCAGCAGGGGCTTGAGCGCTGCGGGCCGGAACCAGAACATCGATCCGGACGGCATGTCCAGCACAAGTCGCGGAGAGAGCGCGATCCCCATCCTCTTGGCGAGTCCCCTGGCCAGCCGATAGTTGCCGTCCCAACTGATCAGATGCCGTATCGGCGCGAAATGCTGCGCCATCACGATCCCGATCGAGGGATCGGTCGCGAAGACGGCGAGGATGCTCGCAACGGTCGCCGGCGAGCCGACCAGCGACTGCGTTAGCGACTCGAACCATTGCCGGCCGATCGTCGAGGTCAGGCTTCGCTTGCTATGCAGATAGAGGATCAGGTCATAGCCATCGTAGACATCGGTGAAGGTCGTCAACTTGGGCGCGATATCCCGGCCGCGATTGTCGCAGAGGCGGACATCGACCCTTCCCCCGGACCATGTCGAAAATGCCCGCTCGATGATCGCCGACTTTTCGGCGGTGTCGGTCGAGATATAGACATCCACCGGACGGGGAATGTTCGCCATCAGCTGCTTCAGCTCGTCGGCCATCTCTTCATGGAAGAGGTGGCAGATGACGGCGATGCGGCCATCGAACCCCGGATCGACCTCATAGTCGAACGGCACCAGCATGCTGGCATCGGGCGCGCCGTCCGGCCGGGGACGCCCCCTGACGCTGAGCGCTTCGATCATCCCCCGCGCGATGCGGCGCTTGATCTTCGCGACGATGCGGTTTGCTGCAGGCATCAGGCATATTCCCGTAAGGATGATCAGAGTGACGACGCGACGTGAAGAGTTGGTGGGCGCGCAGGATCGCCCTTCTCAGCCCTCGCGCGGCGTCATTGCCCGTCTCCGGACCGGCCGGCGTGCAAATCACGTCGGAAGTCGTCGTATACGCAGCGAAGAAAGGCGCTGTCGTCCTCGGCGGAGACATGGCTGAACTTGGCGAAGAGCGACTTCTTCACGAAGGGGAATTTCATCTTCACCAGATCGACCGGCGCGAAGACCGTCAGATCGTCCTGCCCGTGCCAGATCGACCCGACGCTCATGTGCTTGGCGGCTACGTTCGCCAGCCGGGATTCCTGAAGCCGCACGACAGCCATATATTTGGAATAGGCGCGCGTCTCCGGGAACACGCTGCGCAGATGTCGCATCCGCGCCATATCAACGCCGCGGAGCAGAAAGGCGTAGGACTGGATATGGCTCCCGCGGGTCTCGCAGCTCGTCAGGCCGGTAAGGTCCCAGGGCTGTGCCTCCAGAAGAGCCGCCAGGTCCGTGATCGGGCCCAGTACCGAATCGTTGAGGACGATGACGTCGCTGCCGGGCGAATGCCGGGCGATATGCCATAGGCCGATCGCATAGCCCGAAAAGTCGTAGCCTTGCGGCTGCTTGACGATCAGCGCGTCGCAGAGCGGCTCGAGCCTGTCCGCGACGTCCGCGAGACGGGAAGAGGCCGCGACGATCATCAGCTTGCGGCCGCCGCGCTTCAGCGCCTCGATCGTCACGCGATGGTCGTCCGAGACGATGCCGTCCGGCAGGAAGCAGAAGAAGAGGATCCAGTTCGCCGAAGGCCGCACCGCCTTGACCACCGTATGAGCCGGGGCGCGTTCTGCATCGAGCAGCCGATGTACCACGCGGCGCGCCCGCAACTTCAGCGAGGAACCGTTCGTCCTGAAGTCGACAGCCATCGGATACCCTATCGCTGGCCGAGCGTGCCACGCCCATGCGCGACGGCCCGGCCGCGGCCCCTCGCGATGTCATATGGTGTGGATCGGGGATAGACCATGAGCTTTCAGCCTCGTGGCGCTCCGCTGATCCGCACCTTGCGGCGCTGGTCGGCGCAAGGCTACTTAGCCTCACCGCCCTCCGCGCGCACCCGCTTTTTCGGCAGTTCCCGACCCGACCCATCGACCGCATCAACCCTCGCGGGAGCGAAACCCGGCTGCACACCAGGGTCTCGCCGCCAATAGGGGCTTTGGCAGATTGGCTTCCGCCGTCGGATCGCAGCCGGCTCGGGAACGCCCGCGCCGCTGGTTCGTCCGGACAGGACTTTCCCCAACGAGGCGAACGACATGGCCAAGCTCGACGGATTGCGCGTCGTCATCACCGGCGGCTCCAGCGGCATCGGCGCGGCGACCGCGATCGCCTTTGCGAAGAAGGGCGCCCGGCTGGTGCTCGCGGCGCGGGGCGAGGCGGGGCTGAAAGACATCGCCCGGCGCTGCGGCACGGCCGAGACGCGCGTGGTCGACGTCACCGACGCCGCCGCGGTCGCCGCCTTCGCCGCGGAGGCGCGGGACCTGATGGGCGGGATCGACCTGTGGTTCAGCTGCGTCGGCGTCGGCGTGGTCGGCAAGTTCCACGAGGTGCCGATCGCCGACCATGCGCGCATCATCGACGCCAATCTGACCGCGCACATGAACGAGGCGCATGCGGTGCTGCCGATCTTCCTCGCGCAGGATCGCGGCACCTGGGTCAACATGATCTCGGTCGGCGGCTTTATCGCGACGCCCTATGCGGCGGCCTATGCCGCCAGCAAGTTCGGGCTGCGCGGCCTGTCGCAGGCGCTGCGCGGCGAGGTGTCGAAGCACCCGCACATCCATATCTGCGACGTCTACCCGACCTTCGTCGACACGCCGGGCATCGACCATGCCGGCAACTATACCGGCGCGCGGCTGACCCTGCCGCCCGGCGCGCTGGCGCCGAAGACGGTGGCGAAGGCGGTCGTCCGCCTCGCCCGCCACCCGCGCAACACGACCGTGGTCGGTGCGCCGGCGATCGCGCTGAAGCTCGGCCAGCTCGCCGCGCCCAATCTGATGGCGGCGATGATGAACGGCTTCATGGACGTCTGGTCCGCCCGCGCGCCCAAGGGCGCGGACTCGGCCGGCGCGCTCTACGACCCGCCCGAGGGCGCGAGCGGCCCCGACGCCCACCGCCGCGACCCGCACCGCGGGCGCAAGACCGCCGCCGCCGCGGCGGGCCTCGTCGCTGTCGCGGGCCTGGGCGCATGGCTGTGGCGCCGCCGGTAACCCCGGACGGCCGCTATATCGTGGTCCGCGGCCGGCTGTGGCGGCGCGCCAACCCGAATCTTCCCGAAGCCGAGCGGCAGGCGCATGTCGCCGCCCTGATGCAGGCGCGCCGCGCCGTCCGCGCTGCGCTGGGGGCCGGAGATGCGGCGGCGCTGAAGGCCGCGCGGGCGGATGTGGACGCCGCGAAGGTCGCGCTGGGCGAGCGTGGGCCGGTGTGGTGGGAGGATAGCGAGGATCTCAACCGGCATATGGTCAGGAATACGCGGTATGCGGATTGGTTTGCGGGGGTGAAGGGAACGCCGGCCGGGACGGTAGCAAGTCGCACTGAGACTTGAAATGTCGGGCAGGCATGAAGTGTGAAATCCGTTAATGTTGACATCGGCTGTAACGCAAATCCTGATATTACGCATCATAACTTAGATGAAAGCACGCTTTCCCGTTCGTGCTGAGCGAAGTCTAAGCACAGGTTGGTCTGAATCTCCTCGACTGCAATCAGGTAGAACGTCCAGATGTAGGCCAGCCCCAACACAGCTTACCGTAAACAAAGAGGCTTCATTGCCGTTCTTACAAAAAACGGCAACCTAGTCTCTGGGGTGTTACAATGAATATCAATGCATTAGGCGCGTCTCGACTTGCCGCTGTGCGACCGCCACAGCTTGTGACGCCGGCAATTCAGCCACCCCAGGTCGATTCAACCCAGCAGCAGCCGGAGACGCCGAAGCCAAGCGCTGCCGATCCGGCTTCGGGTGGCCGAACCATCACAGCATGGACGCCGGGCGGCAAGCAGCTATTCACCGCGAACCTCTTGCCGGAGCCGGCAAAGGGCGAGCCTCTTTCGGAGGCCGCCCTCGCAGCCCAAGAGGAGTTTGCGAAGTATGCCCGCGACGGCCTCAGCATGATGCAGGAAAACGATGGCCCGATCGTGTATCTCGACCCGGAAACGGGTGAGATTGTGGGAACCGTTGCCGTCAAGAAAGTCCCGGACTCCATTACCGCTGCAATGTACGATACCGGCCCCAAGAGCACGGCCGTCCATTCCGTCGACCGGGAGCCGCCGGAACCGGAGCCTGTCGCGGCGAATACGATCCTGGCCTCTGCCGCCGGCGCATTGGACGATGCCGGGTCATCCAGCCAATCCGTCGAATCGATGATCAAGAACCTGCTGGACGATGGCGCGGTACGCGATCCAAGCGCTGATCAGGCGCTGGCATCGGCGCTGAAACCCGACGGAGTGGGCTTGCCGCGCGTCGCATAGGCGGGCGTCAACGCCACGTCGAAAACGGTCACGCCCGGGGACGAAGGTGCAACCTTACAAATTTGCCTGCTCCGCCTCCGGCAAATCCACATCCGGCGGATAGTAGAGCGCCGCGCACTCGTCGCGCAGGCAGCCGCCCTCGATCACCACGTCGTCGCGATACGCATCCGCGATGAACGCCAGCGTATCCACGTGCCGCGCCTCGAAATACATCCGGTGCACGTCCTCGCGCCCGGCGCCGTAGACGACGCGGCCGACCTTCGACCAGATCGTTGCCATGGTGCACATGCCGCAGGGCTGGAGCGTCGAATAAAGCGTCGCGCCGCGCAACTCCATCTCTCCGCTCGCCTCGCAGGCGCGGCGGATCGCCATCATCTCGGCGTGCGCCGTGGCGTCGGGCAGTTGCTCGGTCTGGTTCGGCTCGGCCGACAGGACCCGCCCGTCGAGCACGATCACCGAACCCAGCGGCGAGTCCGCGGGGTCCGATCCCTTGGTCTTCGCGACCGCGATCGCCATGCGCATCCAGCGCTCGTCATCCTCCGTCATGTCCGCTCAACGCAGCGGGCGGCGCGCCGGTCCCTTCCGATGCAGCCCCGTCCGGTGCGGCCCCGATCGCCGCGGCGGCGAGGCCGCGGACATCGACCCGCGCCTTCAGCCGCGCGGCGAGGAGCGCGGTGCCGCTGACCTTGCGCTGGACGAACAGCGTCTCGACATGCGGCACGTGCCAGGTGTCGCGGTCGGCGATCATCGCCTTCGCCTCCTCGCGCACCACCGGCACGAAGGCGCGGTCGCCGAAGTCGAACGCGCCCGGCCGGTTGAGCGCGGCATCGATCGCGGCGATGATCCGGTCGATCGCCGGCCGATGCGCCGCCGCCGCGGCTTCGCCGAGAAAGCCCGTCTCCACCGCAATGGCGCGGATCCGGTCGAGGTCGCGGGCCAGCCCCGCCTCGATCAGCCGGCGATAGGCGCCCGCCGTCTCCGCCGGCACCGCGCGGGTCGCGCCGAAATCGAGCAGCACCAGCGCGCCCGTGTCCGGCTGCCAGCGGTAATTGGCGAAATTGGGGTCGGTCTGCATCGCGCCGAACGCGAACAGCTCGCGCAGCACCAGCGTGATCAGCGCGGTCATCGCCGCGTCGCGCGCCGCTTGCGGCGCCTCCGCCAGCGCCTCGATCGGGCGACCCTCGACGAAGCGCATCGCCAGCACGCGGCGGGTGGTCAGCACCTCCTCCAGCTCCGGCACGACATAACGCGGATCGCCCGCCAGCCGTTCGCCGTAGAGGCGCATCTGCTCGCCCTCGCGGACATAGTCCGCCTCCTCGGCGAGCTGGCGCTTGGCTTCGGACAGGAGCGGGGCGAGGTCGATCGCGGGCGGCAGCACGCCCGACAGGCGGAGCAGCGTCGCGACATTGTCGACATCGGCGTCGATGCTCTCGGCGACGCCCGGGTACTGGACCTTGATCGCCAGGACGCGGCCGTCGGGCAGCGTCGCGCGATGGACCTGCCCGATCGAGGCGGCGGCCATCGGCGCGGCCTCGAAATGGCGGAAGCGGCGGCGCCAGTCGGCGCCCCATTCGCGCGCCAGCACCTGGTCGAGCTGGCGCGGCGGCATCCGGTACGCCTGGTTGCGCAGCCGCGCGAGGATCGCGGAGAGCTCGGGCGGCAGCACGTCGCCCGCGTCCATCGAGATCATCTGCCCCAGCTTCATCGCCGCGCCGCGCAGGTGCGACAGGCGATCGGCGACGCGCGCGGCATTGGCGGGGGTGAGGATGAGATCGCTCATCGCCGGCCGCTCGCCGGCGGCAAGGCGGCGCGCGCCCTCGGCCAGCATCCCGCCCGCGACACCGCCCGCCAGCCGCCCGAAACTGCCCAGCCGCGCGATCCGGCCGCTCGGCACCGCCCGGTGGCGCGCCGCGCCGACTTCCTCGTCATCCTGCATGACCGCCCAAGCGCGGCAGCGGCGCCGGCGGTTCCCGCGGCCGCACGCCTGCGAGGCTCCCTGTGTAGCCTCGGTTGCCTTCCGTCCGGATTTCGACATCAAGGCCTCGGAAACCCTGCAAAAATACCAGCGAGCCGGTGCAGATCGATCATTGAGGGCGGCGGTTGGGCGGCCCTAGCATGGCGCCCTCCCCATTCCCGAAGGACTATGGCCATGGGCCGATCGATCCAGGAAGAGCGCGACTATCTGGTCGCCCGCAGCGCCGATCATCGCCGGATGGCCGGCCGCGCCCGTGGCGCGCCGCAACGTGCGCTCCACGAACGGTTCGCGGCCCTCTACGCCGCGCGGGCCGACGCCCTTTTGGTAGAAGTCGACTAGTACCCCGCGCAAAAATACCAGGAACGACCTAACCTATTATAGGTTTAGCTCGACGAACCGGTCGCGTGGCGCGGCCGGTCGAGCGGAGAGGTCGTGTGTCACCCATCATCGTCAGCATCGGCGCCCGCCCCGCGGCAGCGACGTGCGCGACGCTGCGGGCGTGGTTCGCCGCCGGCCTTGATCCGCAAGCAGCCGCAGCCGCGACGCGCGGTGCGGCACCGGTGCCGGGTTTCGACGGAGCCGCGCGATGCGGCAGCCGGTCGTTCTGACCCGTCCGCACCGCTTTCCCAGGACGGAGACTTCATCATGAACAAGCATGAACTCAACGGTGGCGCCCGCTATGTCGCGGGCAAGGTCGAGAAGACGGTCGGCGATGTCGTCGACAGCCGCACATGGCAGGTGGACGGCGTGGTCGACCAGGTCGCGGGCGGCGCCGAGCACGCCTACGGCCGCGCCCGCGCCATCGCCGCGGAGGTCGCCGATGCGACGCCCGGCCTGATCGAGGAAGCACGCGAGCGGGTCGGCGGTGCCGCCGCCCGTTCCGCCGAGAGCGCGAAGCGCGGCGGTCGCGCCGCTGCCGACGCGGTGCGCGGCAACCCGGCCGTGGTCTGGGCGGTCGCCGCCGCGCTGGGCGGCCTCGCGCTCGGCTGGCTGGCGCGCGGGCAGCGGGGCTGATCGGTCGCAAGCCTTGGCTACGACGCTCAAATCCTTGCGGGAGACGGTCGATCTCCGACACCTTCGCCAGATCATCGCCGGTCTGGACGAGGGAGTGATCCTGGTCGACCCGGACCAGAGCCTGCTCTGGGCGAACGAGGCCGCGCTGACCATGCACGGCGTCGAGCGCCTGGAGCAGCTCGGCACGACGGTCGACGACTATCGGGCCCGCTTCCAGCTGCGCTACCGCAACAATCACCGGCTCGAGGCGGACGATTATCCGATCGAGCGGGTGGTGGCGGGCGACCGCTTCTCGGAAGTGGTGGTCGAGGTCACCGTCGCGGGCGAGGACGCGCCGCGCTGGGTCCATCAGGTCCGCAGCCTGGTGCTGAACGACCGGGACGAGGACGCGCCCTCCTGCGTCGTCCTCGTCATCCAGGACGTGACCGACCGCTATCAGGCGGAGGACCGGTTCGAACAATCGTTCAACGCCAATCCCGCCCCCGCGGTGATCTGCCGCCTCGCCGACCTGCGCTTCGTCAAGGTCAATCAGGGGTTCGTCGAGATGACCGGCCACGACAAGGGCCAGCTGCTCTGCAAGACGATGTACGACATCGACGTGCTGCGCGGCGCCGAGCGGCGCGATCTTGCGAAGGAGCGACTGTCCGAGGGTCGCACCATCCCGCAGATGGAGGCGGAGCTGGAACTGCCCGGCGGCGGCACCAAGCTGGTGATCGTCGCGGGCCAGCCGATCGAGATGGACGACCAGCCCTGCATGCTCTTCACCTTCGCCGACCTCGAGCCGCGGCGAAAGGCGGAATCGGCGCTGCGCCATAGCGAGGAACGGTTCACCCGCACCTTCCAGATGGCGCCGGTGCCGATGGCGATCGGCGCGCGCGACGGGCATCTGCTGTGCGAGGTCAATGCCAGCTTCACCGCCCTGACCGGCTATGGCTCGGCGGAGATCATCGGCCGCTCGCTCGCCGAGGTCGAGCTGTGGGCGCACGAGCCCGGCCGCCGCGATATCGAGGAGGCGATCGAGAGCGGCCGCGACCTGCGCGGCCACGAGGCACGGATCACCGCCAAGGATGGCGGCCGGATCGACTGCCTCGTCTCGACCGAGGCGATCCGGCTGGGCGAGGATGCCTGCGTGCTCTGGGCCTTCCAGGACATCACCCAGCGCAAGGCGACCGAGCTCGAGCTGGTCGAGGCGATCGAGGCGGTGATGAAGGATACGAGCTGGTTCAGCCGCTCGATCATGGACAAGCTCGCCCGGCTGCGCGCGCCCCAGCCCGATGCGGCCGGCGCGGGACTGGACGATCTGACGGCGCGCGAGCGCGAGGTGCTGGCGCTGATCTGCCGCGGGCTCGACGACAAGAGCATCGCGCGCAGCCTGGGCGTCTCGGGCAACACGGTGCGCAACCATGTCGCGCGCATCTACGCCAAGATCGGCGTCAACCGCCGCACCGCCGCCGCCGCCTGGGCGCGCGCGCGCGGCTTCGACGGCGAGGCGACCGCGGTGAGCCATCGGGAGGTCCCGGCATGAACGACGCACCGGAGAGCCGCCCCGGACAGGACGAACCCGGCAACGACCGGGACGAGGATGACCTGCGCCGCGCCAAGGGCGCCGCGCGCGAGACGATCGGCAAGCTGATCGGCGACGATGCCGCCGTCCGCGAAGGCCGCAAGCAACAGAAGGACGCCGGCGGCAGGCCCGCCGGCGCCGGAACGGAACAGGAGTGAACATGGCTACCAACTTGATGCCCGGCACGGTGCCGGTCGCTGATGCGCTAGGGGCCCGCGCCGGCCGGCGCGTGTCGTGGGGCGCGATCTTCGCCGGCGTGGTGATCGCCGTCGCGGTGCAGCTGCTGCTCGGGATACTGGGCACCGGCATCGGCCTGTCGATGGTCGACCCGGTCGAGGGGACGACCCCGGGCGCGACCGGCTTCGGCATCGGCGCCGGCCTCTACTGGCTGGTGACGACGATCGTCGCGCTGGGCGCGGGCGGCTATGCCGCAGCGCGGGTCTCGGGCGTGACCGAGCGGTTCGATGCGCTGGTCCACGGTCTGGTGGTCTGGGGCGTCACGCTGATCCTGACGCTCTATCTCCTCACCTCGGCGGTGGGCGGGATCATCGGCGGCGCGTTCCGCACCGTCGGCAATGTGGCGGGTGCCGCCGGGTCGACCGTGGGCGCCGCCGCGCCGCGGGTCGCGCAGATCGCCGGCGTCGACGCGGGCGACGTTCGCGAGGAGGCCGCGGCCTATCTGTCCGACGCGCCCTCCGATCCGGCGCAGATGACGCCCGAGCAGGCGCAGAAGGAAATCGCCCGCCAGCTGCCCGCGCTCGCCCGCGGCGGCCAGGACGGCATGCGCGCCGAGAGCCGCATCGTCGACATCGTCGCCGCCCAGCGCAAGATCAGCCGCGGCGAGGCGCAGGCCCAGGTGACCCGCGCGAAGGCCGATTTCGTCCGCACCAAGGACAATGCGATCGCGACCGCCAAGTCGGCGACCGACGCGGCGGCCGGCGCGGCGGCCAGCACCTCCTTCATCCTCGTCTTCGCCCTGCTGGCCGGGGCCGGCGCGGCCGCCTTCGGCGCGACGGTGGCCACTCGCCGCCGGATGCGCTGAGTAACCGCGGCGGGCCGGCGTACCGGGCCCGCCGCCCCCCCCCCATTCCCTAAATTTCCAAGGAGACGATCATGACCCGCAAGATCATCCTCGCCACCGGCCTCACCGCGATGCTCGCGCTGACCGCCTGCAACACCGTCAACGGCGCCGGCCGCGACCTGCGCTCGGCCGGCAGCGCGGTGTCCGACGCCTCGGGCCAGTCCAAGAAGAAGTAAGCGGCGGGATCGGCCGCCCCACGGCCGGCCCGGCGTACGAACCCCTTCCCCCTTCGCGGGGAAGGGGTTTTTCCTGTGTAGCGCCATGGCCGCACGCCGCTCCACCGCCTCGCCGATACGGCGACGGGCCGGGCAGGCGCATGGACGGTCTCCAGCGCCGTTCCCCTGCATCCCAACATCCTGTGTATCGCCCCGCCGGCGATCGCCTATATCCTAGCGGCAAGCCGAAAGGATCCGCCGCACCTTGGACGTCGTCACGCTCTGCCTGTTCCTGCTGCTCGCGGTCGTCGTCAGCGGCATCGTCTCGCGGCTGCTGCCGTCCGCCCTGCCCCGGCCGCTGGTGCAGATCGCATTGGGTGCACTGATCGGCGGCTTCGCCCACGTCCGGGTGGAGCTCGATCCCGAGCTGTTCTTCCTGCTGCTCGTCCCGCCGCTCCTCTTCCTCGACGGCTGGCGCATCCCCAAGGACGAGCTGCTGCGCGACGCGCGGACGGTGCTGGGTCTGGCGCTCGGCCTCGTCTTCCTGACCGTGCTGGGGGTGGGGCTGTTCGTCCACTGGCTGATCCCGGCGATGCCGCTGCCGGTCGCCTTCGCGCTCGCCGCGGTGGTCTCGCCGACCGATCCGATCGCGGTCGGCGCGGTCGCGCAGAAGGTCACGATCCCGCGCCGCATGATGCACATCCTCGAAGGGGAATCGCTGCTCAACGACGCCTCCGGCCTCGTCTGCCTCCGTTTCGCCATCGCCGCGGCGCTGAGCGGCAGCTTCTCGCCATCGGCGGCGGCGACCACCTTCGCCTATACCGCGGTCGGCGGGGTGGCGGTGGGCGCCGGGCTGACCTGGGCGGTGGTGCGCGGCAAGGCGCTGCTCGCCCAGCGGTTCGGCGACGAGGTGGGATCGAACATCCTGATCAGCCTGCTCATCCCCTTCGGCGCCTATCTGGCGGCCGAGCACATCCATGCCTCCGGCGTGCTGGCCGCGGCGGCGGCGGGGATCGCGATGACCTTCGCCGGCAGCGGCGCGGCGGTGGGCGCCGCCACCCGCATCCGCCGCCGTGCGGTGTGGGACATGCTGCAGTTCACGCTCAACGGCGTGGTCTTCGTCCTGCTCGGCGAACAGCTGCCCGACCTGTTCCATGGCGCCCGCCGCGCGATCGCCGACACCGGCCACGACAGCGGCTGGTGGCTGCTCGCCTATGTTCTCGCGATCGTCGCGGTGCTGGCGGCGCTGCGCTTCGGCTGGGTGTGGCTGTCGCTGCGCTTCACCCTGTTCCGTGCGCGGCTGAGCGGCCGGTCGCCGGCGGGCAGCCCGCCGCGGCGGGTCGTCGCCGCCATGTCGGTGGCGGGTGCGCGCGGCGCGATCACGCTGGCCGGCGCGCTCACCCTGCCGCTGACCCTGAACGACGGCAGCCCGCTTCCGGCCCGCGACCTCGTCATCCTGCTCGCGTCCGGAGTGATCCTCGCCTCGCTGGTGATCGCCGCGGCGGGGCTGCCGCTGCTGCTGCGCGGACTGCGCCTGCCGAGCGATGCGGGCCTCGCGGCGGAACGCGACCGCGCCCGCACCATCGCCGCGCGCGCTGCGATCCTGGAGATCGAACGCGTCCGGCACGCGATGTGCGCGGAGGGCGAGGACCCCGACCGCGCCACCGAGGTCGCGGCACGGCTGATGGAGCAGTATCGCGAGCGGATCGAGAGCCTGGGCGCGGACGAGGAAGCCCGCGCCGAGCAGAACCACGACCGCGCGATCGAACGCAGCATGCGCCTCGCCGCGATCCGCGCCGAACGGCAGGCGATCTTCGACCTCGCCCGCCAGCGTGAGCTGGGACTCAGCGTCGCCGAGCAGCTCGGCCGCGAGCTCGACCTCGCCGATGCCCGCTGGAACCGCATGGCGATGTGACAGCCGGCGTTCGCGCAATGTTCCACGTGAAACATCGCCGGGAATCAGCATCGATCGGCAGTATATTCGGGCACCGGCTGTCGGCGATGCGCTGGTTTGCGCCCCCGCCGTTGCGGATCGGCAGGTTCTGCGAGAGGGAGAGGCCGCCACTGGTCTGCGCGTTTGCGAGGGTCCGCCGATGTCTTCCGCAGTTATCGTTGCTGCCGCGCACGCCCAGCCGACACCCGTTTCGTCGGCACAAGAACCACACTTCGTGTCCGATTTCGCGTCTGCGCCGCGTACGTGCGCCGTCCTGCAGGCCGCATATACCGCAGCGAGCGGAGCCAAGACGCTCGCCTACCCTCCCGTCGTTCTGATGGAAGATCGAAGGCTGCACCCCGAAGGCTTCGTGACTTCCTATCCCGCCGAACTGCCGCTGTCCCGCCACGGTTTCGATGACCTCGTAGCCGAAGCGAAGCGGTACGACTTTCCGAACTTCAAGCCGGCTTGTGCATGGCAGGGCAGCCCGGGGCCGAGGGTCGATGGTGAGGGCACACCGACCTTTGTCAGTTTCACGAGCCCCATCTTCTCCTCCGACGGTCGTCTGGCGATCCTGCAGGTCTCGTTCCGGATACAAGGCTGGGGCGGCCACGGCGAAATCTGCGTGGTCCGCCAGCACCGTCGGGGCTGGCGCGCAAGGTGCCGAGCCGGTTGGATGACATAAGGTCATCGATCACCCACACAGCGGCGGCCACAAGCGGGCAGACCGTCCCTCACCTTGATCGCGAGACCGGACGTATCGGCGCGGGATGCAGCGTATAAGGGGCATCTGACTGCGCCGATCGCGCTGACTGCAAGTGCGAAGGCTCAGCGGGAGCATGCTGTGCGCCATCGCCTTAATAACGCTCGTTATTTTCGGCAGCGAAACCGGCCGGCCCGCTCCTGCATTCGGGATCCGGCGCGGAACTTCTGCGGCAGGAACTCGCTTTCTACGACGCGGGCGCGATGGCGTTCTCCGCGGCAGAAGGGGCGTTCCAGAATGGCCTTTGGCCGGTTTCCTGCGGCTAAGGCCGTACCCTTGGCGCTGCTGGCCGCAGTGTCCGGCTGCGCGCCGACCAGCGTGCTCGCGCCCGAAGGTCCCGTCGCCGCCGCCAACCGCCAGATCCTGTTCAACTCGCTGGCGATCATGCTGGCGATCGTCGTGCCGACGATCATCGCCACCCTTGCCTTCGCCTGGTGGTTCCGCGCCGGCAACAGCAAGGCCAGGTACCAGCCGCACTTCGTCTATTCGGGCAAGATCGAGCTGATCGTCTGGTCGATCCCGATCATGATCATCCTGTTCCTGGGCGGCGTGATCTGGGTCGGCAGCCACGACCAGGATCCGCGCCGCCCGGTCGCCGCCGCGCCGGGCCAGACAACGCCGCCGCTGGAGGTGCAGGTCGTCTCGCTCGACTGGAAGTGGCTGTTCATCTACCCCGGACAGGGGATCGCGACGGTCAACCGGCTGGTGCTGCCGGTCGGGCGGCCGGTGCGGTTCCGGCTGACCAGCGCCAGCGTGATGAACACCTTCTTCGTGCCGCGGCTGGGATCGATGATCTACACGATGAACGGGATGGAGACGCAGCTGAACCTGCGCGCAGACCGGGTCGGGCGGATCTGGGGCCAGTCCTCGCACTATAGCGGCGACGGGTTTTCCGACATGAACTTCGCGGTCGACACGGTGAGTGCCGCCGATTTCGACCGCTTCGTCGGCACGGTGCGCGGCGGCGGGCCGGTGCTCGACGTGCCGGGCTATGCCGCGCTCGCCCGGCAGAGCCTCGACGTCCACCCGTTCAGCTATCGCGCCGCCCAGCCCGGCCTGTTCGACGCGATCGTGTCGCAGCAGCTGAAACCCTCGGCGGGACCGCAGGAAGGGCGCGGCGGTCCGCAGGTGTCGCCCAAACCGCCGGAGATGGGATGATGCTGGGTAAACTCGACTGGAGCGCCATCCCCTTCGACCAACCGATCCCGCTGGTCGCGGCGGGCACGGTCGGCCTGATCGGGCTGGCGACGCTCGTCTGGATCACCCGCAAGGGACATTGGCCCTATCTGTGGAAGGAATGGATCACCAGCGTCGACCATAAGCGGATCGGCGTGATGTACACGACGCTGGCGCTGGTCATGCTGATCCGCGGCTTCGTCGATGCCATCATGATGCGCACGCAGCAGTCGATCGCGACCGGCGGCGCGCAGGGCTATCTGCCGCCCGAACATTACGACCAGCTCTTCTCCGCCCACGGCACGATCATGATCTTCTTCGGCGCGATGCCGTTCATCGTCGGGCTGATGAACTTCGTCGTGCCGCTGCAACTGGGGGTGCGCGACGTCGCCTTCCCGACGCTCAACTCGGTCAGCTTCTGGCTGACCGCGGCCGGCGCGCTGCTGGTCAATATGAGCCTCGTCATCGGCGAGTTCGCGCGCACCGGCTGGCTGCCCTATGCCCCCCTGTCGGAGACGAGCTATTCGCCGGGCGTCGGCGTCGACTATTATCTCTGGGCGATCCAGATCGCGGGCGTCGGCACGCTGATGTCGGGGGTGAACCTCGTCACCACGATCCTCAAGATGCGCGCGCCGGGCATGTCGTACCTCCGGATGCCGATGTTCTGCTGGACGGCGCTCGGCTCGAACATGCTGATCGTCGCCGCCTTCCCGATCCTGACCGCGACGCTCGCGATGCTGACGCTGGACCGCTATTTCGGCTTCCACTTCTTCACCAACGATGCCGGCGGCAACATGATGATGTTCATGAACCTCATCTGGGCCTGGGGGCATCCGGAAGTCTATATCCTGATCCTGCCCGCCTTCGGCATCTTCTCGGAGATCTTCTCGACCTTCTCGGGCAAGCCGCTGTTCGGCTATCGCTCGATGGTCGCGGCGACGCTGTTCATCGTCGTCGTCTCCTTCACCGTCTGGCTGCATCACTTCTTCACCATGGGCGCGGGCGCGGACGTCAACGCCGCCTTCGGCATCGCCACCTCGGTGATCGCGGTGGGCACGGGGGTGAAGGTCTTCAACTGGCTGTTCACCATGTATGGCGGCCGCGTCCGCTTCCCGACCCCGATGCTCTGGTCGCTCGCCTTCATGGTCGTGTTCGTGATCGGCGGGATGACGGGGGTGCTGCTGGCGGTGCCGCCGGCCGACTTCATGCTCCACAATTCGCTGTTCCTGGTGGCGCACTTCCATAACGTGATCGTCGGAGGTGTCGTGTTCGGCGCCTTTGCCGGCTACACCTACTGGTTCCCCAAGGCGTTCGGCTTCCGGCTCGACGAGACCTGGGGCAAGCGCGCCTTCTGGCCATCGCTGATCGGCTTCACCCTCACCTTCGGCGCGCTCTACGTGGTCGGGCTGGAGGGGATGACCCGCCGGCTCCAGCATGTCGAGGTGGAGGAATGGGTGCCCTGGCTCCATGTCGCGCTGGCGGGCGTCGGCTTCATGCTGGTCGGCGTCGTCGCGCAGGTGATCCAGCTCGTCGTCAGCATCCGCAATCGCGAGGCGCTGCGCGATACGACCGGCGATCCGTGGGACGGCCGCAGCCTCGAATGGTCGACCGCTTCGCCGCCCCCGCACTTCAACTTCGCGGTGCTGCCCGACGTGCATGGCGAGGAAGTCTATTGGGGCATCAAGCAGAAGGCGATCGAGAGCCAGCAGCTCGCCGAGGCGCCCGCCTATGAGCATATCGTCATGCCGCGCAACAGCGCGACCGGGGTCGTCACCGCCTTCTTCGCGACCGCGATCGGCTTTGCGCTGATCTGGCATATCTGGTGGCTGGCGGGTCTCGGTTTCGTCGGCGCCTACGCCACCTTCGTCGTCTTCGCCTGGCGCAAGGAAGAGGAATATGAGGTGCCCGCCGACGAGGTGAGGGAGGCCGATCACGCCCGCCGCGCCGCGCGCGAGGCGTGGCTGGCCCAGCATCGCGACGAACAGGTGCCCGCATGACCGCCGCCGCGACCGCACCCGGCAGCCACGGCAGCGACCCTTACGCGCTCGGCCGCGACAAGGAGGGCGAAGGCGGCGGCCACGGCCATGGCCAGGCGACGGGCCGCGGCGAGGGCGGCCCCGCCTCCAAGCGGATCGTCGTCGGCTACGGCTTCTGGATCTATCTCCTGTCCGACATCATCATGTTCTCCGCCTTCTTCGCCGCCTATTCGGTGCTGGCGAAGCAGACCGCGGGCGGCCCGACCGGCGCGGAGATCTTCGGCCGGGGCCGGGTGGCGATCGAGACGGGCTGCCTGCTCCTGTCCAGCTATACCTGCGGCCTCGCCAGCCTCGCGGCCGCGCGGAAGGAGGCCAAGGCGACGCTCGCCTGGCTGCTCGCGACCGGGCTGCTCGGCTTCGCCTTCCTCGCGATCGAGGTGCAGGAGTTCGCCAGCCTGATCGGCGAGGGCGCGGGGCCGCAGCGCAGCGCCTTCCTGTCGGGGTTCTTCGCGCTGGTCGGGCTGCACGGGCTGCATGTCGGCGTCGGGCTGCTGTGGCTGGGCACGATGATGGCGCAGATCTGGTCGCGCGGCTTCCGGCCGGAGGTCGAGCGGCGGCTGCTCTGCTTCAACCTCTTCTGGCACGCGCTCGACATCGTCTGGGTCGGCGTCTTCTCGATCGTCTATCTGCTGGGGACCATTGGATGAGCGACCGCAAGCCGCCGCAGGACCAGGGCGACACCATTCCCGGCGATGAATCACCCGACACGGTCGGGCCGCAGGGGGCCATGGGCTATACGCTCGGCCTGTTCCTCGCCGCGCTCCTCACCGCCGCCTCCTTCTGGGCGGCGTCGACCGACCTGATCTGGGGGCCTGCCGTGCCCGCCGCGATCGTGGTGCTGGCGGTGGCGCAGATGGGCGTCCACCTCGCCTTCTTCCTCCACATCACGACGGGGCCGGACAATACCAACAACGTCATCGCGCTGGCGTTCGGCGTGTTCGTGGTGGTGCTGGTGATCGTCGGATCGGTGTGGGTGATGACCCATCTCGACCACAATATGCACAACATGCCGGCCGAGGCGATGATGCGGATGCGGTGAGGGTTGCCCTTCCCTCACACAACCCCGGCCCGTTCGTGCCGAGCTTGTCGAAGCACTGCTTTCCTTTGGCCGGAGCGCTCGTGGCAAGAAGAAGAACGATGCTTCGACAAGCTCATGACGAACGGTAGAGGATGGCTTTGCTCCTCACCGCCATCATCCGCCGGTTGACCCCCGAACATGCCCCTGACCGACATCGCCACCCGCACCTACGACCATGGCTTTCGCCTCGATCCGATCGTGCGCAGCCTGCTCGACACCGATTTCTACAAGCTGCTGATGCTCCAGTTGATCTGGAAGCGGCATCGCGAGACGCAGGTGACCTTCGCGCTCATCAACCGCACCCGCTCGGTCAGGCTGGCGGAGGTGATCGACGAGGGCGAACTGCGCGCGCAGCTCGATCATGCGCGCACCATCCGCTTCACCAAGAAGGAGCTGATCTGGCTGGCGGGCAACAGCTTCTACGCCAGGACGCGGATGTTCCGGCCCGAGTTTCTCGAGTGGCTCGCCGGTTTCCGCCTGCCGCCCTACCAGCTGCACGTCGAGGACGGGCAATATGCACTGACCTTCGCCGGTGCCTGGGCGGAGACGACCATGTGGGAGATCCCGGCGCTCGCGATCGTCAACGAACTCCGCTCGCGCGCCGCGACACACGGCCGCGGGCGGTTCGCGCTCGACATCCTCTACGCCCGCGCCAAGGCGAAGATCTGGGAGAAGGTGGAGCGGCTGCGCGCGCTGCCCGATCTCGCCCTGTCGGACTTCGGCACCCGGCGTCGGCACGGTTTCCTGTGGCAGCGCTGGTGCGTCGAGGCGCTGAAGGAGGGGCTGGGCGAGCGGTTCATCGGTACCTCCAACGTCCTGCTCGCGATGGATGCCGATCTGGAGGCGATCGGCACCAATGCGCACGAGCTGCCGATGGTCGCCGCCGCGCTCGCCCCCGACGATGCCACGCTGCGCGCCGCCCCCTATCGCGTGCTGGAGGAATGGCGCGAGGATTATGACGGCAACCTGCTGGTGGTGTTGCCCGACGCCTTCGGCACCGAGGCCTTCCTGCGCGACGCGCCCGACTGGGTGGCGGACTGGACCGGCTTCCGCCCGGACAGCGCACCCCCGATCGCGGCCGGCGAGCGGATCATCCGCTGGTGGCAGGACCATGGACGCGATCCCCGCGGCAAGCTGCTGATCTTCTCCGACGGCATGGACGTCGACACGATCGAGACGGTCTACCGCCATTTCCAGGGGCGGGTGCGGATGAGCTTCGGCTGGGGCACGAACCTCACCAACGACTTTCGCGGCTGCGATCCCGAAGGCGGCGACGCGCTCGCACCGCTGTCGCTGGTCTGCAAGGTGGTGGAGGCGAACGGCCGGCCGGCGGTGAAGCTCTCCGACAATCCCGCCAAGGCGACCGGCGACCCGGCGGAGGTGGCGCGGTACCTCAGCGTGTTCGGCGAGGACGGGCGGATCACGCAGACGGTGACGGTGTGATGGGATCTCCCCCCTCCCCTTCAGGGGAGGGGCCGGGGGTGGGGCCTGCCCGCAAGCGGTACCTTCGCGGCGACGCCCCACCCCAACCCCTCCCCTGAAGGGGAGGGGCGAAGAATGGCCTCAAATCTCCAGCGCCACGAACACCGCGCCGGTGCGCTCCTTGTCCTGCGCGGTGTCGAACGCCTCGTTGATCCGCTCCAGCGGGAAGCGATGGGTGATCAGCTCCTGCGTGCGCAACTTGCCACGCGCGACGAGGTCGAGCACCTCGCCCTGTTCCGCCCGGATATCGCGCATCGCGAAGCTGGCGCTGGGGATCAGGCGGATCTCCGACATCTGGATGCGCTGCCATTCGAGCGGGATCGCCGTCTCGCCGGCATCGAAGCCGCCGACGATCACCACCGCGCCGCCGCGCCGCGCCATTCTCGTCGCCTGTGGCAGGGTGGTCGGCATCGACTCCCCACCCGCGCATTCGAAGGCGATGTCGACGCCCATGCCGCCGATGAAGTCCTTCACCGCCTGCACCGGATCGGCGCTGCCCGCATCCACCACGGCATCCGCGCCGAGCCGCCTGGCAAGCCCCAGCGAATGCGCCACCGTGTCGATCACGATCACGTCGGCGCCGCTCGCCTTGGCGAGCATCAGCTGGCCGAGCCCGATCGACCCCGCGCCGATGATCGCGACCCGGTCGTTGATCGTCAGGCCGGACAGATGCTGGGCGTGGAGGCAGACCGAGAAGGTATCGATCAGCGCCGCATCGTCGAAGCCGACATGATCGGGCAGGCAATAGAATTTCTGCTGGGGGCCGACGACATATTCGGCATAGGCGCGCGACACGCTCTGCGTCCGCGTCGGATAGAGATCGGGGCAGAGATTGTAGCGGCGCGCGCGGCACCAGTCGCAATGGCCGCAGCCCAACACCGTCTCGATCACCACCCGGTCGCCCGGCGCGACGCGCGTGACGTCCTCGCCCACCTCCACCACCTCGCCGGCGAGTTCGTGCCCCATGATGTGACAGGCGAGCTCCGGCTCGTGCTTCTTCCAGTGGCGCAGGTCGGTGCCGCAGATGCCGGCGATCCGCACCCGCGCCCGCACCCAGTCCGGGGCGGGCAGACGCGGGGTTTCGACATCGGCCAGCTCGAACCGGCCGTCTTCGGTCTTCAGCGCGGCGCGCATCGTCATCCTCCGGGCAGATCAGGCATCAGGAAGGCGGCGCCGGGCACCTCCAGCACCTCCGGGTCGGGCAGCGGGCATCCCAGCGGGTCCAGGCGGAAGAGCGCGACGGTGCCGCTCTCCTCGTTGGCTACGGCGAGCCTGCCGGGCAGCGGCAGGATGAAACGGGGCGAGCGACCGCCGCTCGGCACATGCCCGATCAGCGACGGCATGCCCGTGGCGTCGAGCGCGAAGGTCGCGATGCTGTCATGCCCGCGATTGCTGGCGTAGAGGCGGGTGCCGGCCGGATCGAGCGCGATCGCGCCGCCCAGATTGTCCGATGGCGCATCCTCGGGTTCGATCGGCAGGATAGCCGCCGCGCGGAAGACGCCGCCATCGGGAACCAGCACGGTCAGCGTCGCATCGAGCTCGCTGACCAGATAGGCGACCGGCCGTTCGGGGTGGAAGGCGAGGTGGCGCGGTCCGGAGCCACGCGGCGCGGCATAGAGGCTGCGGACCTCGCCGCCCCCGCGGCCCGTCCGGCGCGCGAAGACGCGGTCGGCGCCGAGGTCGACGGTGATCAGGTCGCCTTCCGTCCCGAAGCCGACCCAATGCGCATGCGGCCCCGCCTGTCGCTCGGGATCGGGTCCGTCGCCGGGATCGTGCCAGCGTCGCGGCGTGCCGGGCAGACCGTCGGCGTCGAGCGGGAAGAGCGCCACGTCGCCGCTGGCGTAATTCGCGACCGCCACCGCATCCTCGGCAGGCGAAAGCGCGAGATGGCACGGTGCCTCGCCGCCGGAGGGCAGATCGTCCAGCACCGCCCAGCCGCCGCTAGCGCTGTACACGGCGATCCGCCCCGCCACCTCGTCGACCATATAATGGTGCCCGTGGCGTGCGGAGACGAGCCCGAACGAGGCATTGCGGACATGCCCGATCGGTGCACCCGTTCGCCAGATGCCGTCGGACACAGTCTCGATCCTTCCCCGCAGGGGGGAGGATTCGTTAGCCCCTTCAGAATCGCAGAACAGCGGCACCAGCCCCGCACCGCCCTTCGCGGCGTAGGTACCGACCAGCAGCCGGGTCACGGCAGCGCCTGGAGCCGCGGCTCGACCCTGAGCGTGACCACATCGACCCGCGGCGGGCGGGTAAGGATGAAGCCGGCCGCCTCGGCGATATCCTCGGCGAGCAGCATCTCGTGCCGGTCGATCTGCTGGCGCTGCTCCTCGGCCGGGGCGGATTGCATGTCGGTGCCGACCGTGCCCGGCTCGATCAGCGAGACGCGCAGGCCGCGCTCCGCCACCTCTTTCCGCAGGGTTTCGGCGAAGGCCTTCAGCCCTGCCTTGGTCGCCGAATAGACGCTTTCGCCCGGCGCATGGATCTCGGCGCTGATCGAGCCGATGATGACCACCTGCCCGCCCTCGCCCAGCCGCGCCAGCGCGGCCCGGGTCGCAGCCATCGCGCCTTCCAGATTGACCGCGAGGACGTAGCGCCACGCGGCGTCCTCCATCTGGTCGATCGGCTCGGCGCCGAGCGCGGCGTTCGAGATCAGTGCGTCGAGCCCGCCGAGCTTCGCATCCGCCTCCGCGAACAGCCGTTCGACCCCCTCGGGCGTGGCGATGTCCGCGGCGATGCCATGGACCTCGCCCGGCAGGCTCTCACAGGCTTTCAGCGCCTCGTCCAACGCCTCGGGGTCGCGGCCCAAAGTGACGATGCGCGCGCCTTGTTCGGCGAACAGCCGCACCATCGCGCGGCCGATGCCGGTGGTGCCGCCGGTGACGACGATCCGCTTGCCCTTCATGTCATGCGCTCCATTGCAGGATCAAACGCCCGCTGGCGGGGACGCGGAAGTCGATACGGTCGGGCGACTGGCCGTGTGCGCCAATCACCTCGCCGTGAACGCTGCTGAGGGTCGCCTCCGGCAGCCGCCGCCGCTTGCGGCGGACCAGCGACAGTCCGGCATGGCAGGTCTCGCCCGCGTCGAGGACGAGGGTCAGCGCCCGCTCGCCCGTCCGCTCGATCGCGCGGACGAAGACGTCGCAGAAGAGGAGGAAGGGCGCATCCTCGATCCGGTGGTGCGAGCGGCTGGCGAAGACCATCGCCGCGCCGCAGCCATAGATTTCCTGCCCCACCTTCCCCGGCCTCTCGCCATTGGCGTAGAGATCCTCGAGCGGGAAACTGAGCCTGGGATTGATCACGCCGCTCTGGTGCGGCGGTTCGGCGATGATGTCGGCGGGCAGCGCGTCGGGATAATAATACCAGGCGCGGTCGAGCGCGTAGCGGCAATATTCGCCGATCAGCATTCGCACCGCCGGCTCCAGATCCGGCCCGCTATCGGCCAGATACGCCTCGAACGCGGTGAAGCTGTCGAAACATTCGTAGATCGCCATATAGGGCGCATCGTGCAGGCAGGTCGCGCCGAGGAAGGTGCGATAATGCGCCGCGGGGCCGATCTCCGACTCCCAGATCTCGCAATTGTGGAAGAAGCTGGCGAGATAGACGTAGCTTTGCGACAGGTAGCGCGCGTCGTTGGTGATCCGCCACAGCCGCATGCACGCCGCCGCGCCCCAGGCGGTCAGGTTCGCCTGATATTCGAGGTTGAAGCGCATCCCGACCGCGGCATCGATCGCGGCCCGCGCCTCGTGCAGATAGGTCTCGTCATCGGTCAGCTGGTAACAGAGCAACATCAGATAGGCGTAGATGCCGCCGACATCGGTCTGGCCGAAACGGTCGTCGTTGCGCGCCCGCGTCTTCACGCTGAAGTCGCGGATGTCGTACATCACCGGCCACGCATAGTGGAAGTGATGCGCGGCGCGGATGCCATAGCCGATCGACTTCATCAGCAGCTCGCGCGCCACCTCGTCGCCGTTCAGCGCCAGCCGGGCGAAGTTGAGCAGCGGGTGATAGAGATACCAGCTGTCGACCGCGTCCGCATCCTTGTCGTCGCCGACATTGGGCAGGTAGCGGCGCACCGTTTCGAGCTCGGCATCGTAGAAGCGTGACAGGCCGGCGCGCAGCTTGGCTTCCAGCGGATGCGGATCGCCCCGCCAGCGGCCGTAATCAACGACTGCGGCGAGAACCGAGGCCTGCACCATCACGTCGGGATATTCCCCGTCGGGATAGGGCATGACGTAGAGATGGCCGTAATGCCGCCGCGTCGCCTGCGGCGCGGCCTCCAGATCCTTCAGCGTCCGTCCCGACCGGTCGACCCAGTCGCGATAGTCGGTGGGCGGCAGCGGCAGGGCCTTGTAGGCGATGCCGAGCATCTGGAGGAACTGGCGCGCCATCTCCAGCTCATCGTCCGCCGCCCAGTCGCGAAAGACGAGGATCGCGTCGGACATCATCACCGCCTCGCCCGCCGGCAGCGGGTTGACCGGCGGCGTGCCGCTCTGCGGCGGGGTGGGCGGCAGATAGCCCAGCTCCGGCCATTCGCCGCCCACCGCAGCGTCGGGCACGGTATCGGTGGCGCGGAAATAGGGGTTCAGCGTGGTAAGGTTCTGGACATAGAGCGTGCTGCCGAACGCAGGCTCGTCGAGCCGGAAATAGAGCAGCCCGCTATTCACCCCGCGCTGCGCCGCCTCGACCCGGCCGACCGCGCGGGCGGGATCGTCATCGGCGTCGAGGACATAGAGGTCGCGCGGGTGGAAGGGGATGAGGAGCGGCGCCCGCGGCGTCAGCCAGACCTGAAGCTGGAGGCGGTGGAGGTCCGCCTCGCTCGTCCGGATCGCGATCACGTGCCGGCCCAGCACGCTTTCCGCCTCCAGCCGCAGCACCTCGTCCGCTCCGGGCGGCAGGATGCGGACGTCGAAGCCGCCATCGGACACCCAGGCCGCGCGCAGCGCCAGCCCACCCCTGCCCGGCCGGCGGATGAACAGCCAGATCGAGTCCGATCCCTGCGCGACCTCCACGCCCAGGTCGCCGAGACCGAAGTCCTCGATCTTCTCCAGCTTCTTCCCCAGCAGTTCCGCCCGCAGACCCAGCACGAAAGCACTAAGTCCCGGCACCTCTTCTGCCATCTTGATCTTCGTCAATGTTTGGGAGGCCACCGCATCTACCTTCCTGCTCACCTGCGTTATTGATCGTTGTTTACCGCAAGCTTGTCTGTTCGACAGTTTTGCTGGAACACATCCGACGCGGTCGGGTTCAACCCGGGCGACGACTTTCGTCGCTGCATGGATCAAACAAGCGGGAGAAGAGGATCATGGCGACCGGCCACGACGCACTGCGCGAGATATTCGTCACCGGGCTGCGCAATGCCCATGCGGTGGAAAAGCAGGCGCTCTCGATAATGACGCCGCAGATTTCGCGGATCGAACACTATCCCGAGGTCGCCGACCGGCTGCGCCTGCATGTCGACGAGACCAACAGCCAGATCGCCCGCCTCGACGAGATCCTGGCCGGCTTCGACACCAGCGCCTCCGCGCTCAAGGATACGGCGCTCAGCATGACCGGCGGCATGGCGGCGATCACCCACAGCGTGGCCGGCGACGAGATCGTCAAGAACAGCTTCGCCAACTACGCCTTCGAGCATTTCGAGATCGCCAGCTACAAGTCGCTGATCGTGCTGGCCGAGGATGGCGGCTTCGCGCAGGCCGCGCCGCTGCTCAAACAGTCGCTGGACGAGGAAGTGTCGATGGCGCGCTGGATCGACGAGTCGCTGCCGCTCGTCACCCGCCGCTACGTCCAGCTCTATGCCGAGGCGGGCAGCATGGAGGCCAAGGTCTGATGACGACCCCCGCCGCGCGCAGCTCGCGCCACCCGGCCCTGACCGCGGCGGGGACGCTGGCGGTCGCGGCGGGGGCGGCATGGCTGTTCAGCCTGATCCGCCAGCCTTCGGTCGAGACGCGGACCCTTGACCGGCTGAACCCTCGGCCCCCGCGGCACGACCCGCCCAGCGCCGCCGACATCCGGGTGATCTGACATGCGCATCCATCATCTCAACTGCGGCACCTGCTGTCCGATGGGCGGACGCCTGTTCGACGGGCGGAGCGACGGAGCGCGCGGCCATCTGGTCTGCCACTGCCTGCTGATCGAGACCAATTACGGGCTGGTGCTGGTCGATACCGGCTTCGGGACCAAGGATGTCGAGCGGCCCCGCCCGCGCCTGTCGCCCTTCTTCCTGACGCTCAACAACATCCAGCTCCGCCGCGAGGAGACGGCGGCGGCGCAGGTCCGCCGGCTGGGCTTCGCGCCCGAGGACGTGCGGCACATCATCGTCTCGCATCTCGATTTCGACCATGCCGGCGGCCTGGAGGATTTCCCCAAGGCCACCGTCCATGTGACCGCGCGCGAAAAGGAGGTTGCCGACCAGCAGCGTGGCGGCGCGTTCGTCGGCACGCGGCGCTATCGCCCGATGCAGTGGGACGCAGTGGAGGATTGGCGGCTCTACCCGTTCGGCGGAGGCGAGCGGTGGTTCGGCTTCGACGCGGTGCGCGACCTCGACGGCCTGCCGCCCGAAATCCTGCTGATCCCGCTCCAGGGCCATACATGGGGCCATGCCGGGGTGGCGGTGAAGGAGAATGACGGCAACTGGCTGCTCTACGCGTCCGACGCCTATTTCTACCGCGGCGAGATCGGCGGCGCGCGGCACGAATGCACCCCGGCGCTGCGCGGCTACCAGACGATGATGGAGGTCGACCGCGCGGCGCGGCTGGCGAACCTCGAACGTCTGCGCGCGCTGGACCGGGAGCATGGCAGCGAGGTGCGGATTTTCTGCGCGCACGATGTGGCGGAGTTCGAGTTGCTGGCGGGTCAGAGTTGAAGCGGTTGCAGCCCCTCCCCTGAAGGGGGGGGAGAAGCCCGCCCTCACTCCGCCCCCTTATGCCCCGCGATCAAGAACTCCACATTCCCCTCAGGCCCGGTGATCGGACTCGCCACCATCCCCTCGACCCGCCAGCCCGCACCCGTCAGCCATGTTTCGACCTCCGCGCACACCCGCGCATGGACCGCCGGATCGCGCACCACGCCGCCCTTGCCGACCTCTTCGCGCCCCGCCTCGAACTGCGGCTTGATCAGCGCCAGCAGTCGCGCGCCGACCCGCGCGAAGGTCAGCGGCCGTTCCAGCACCTTGGCCAGCCCGATGAAGCTCGCGTCGCACACGATCAGGTCGACCGGCTCGGGAATATGCTCCGCCGTCAGGATGCGCGCGCTGGTCTGTTCGTGGACGATGACCCGCGGGTCCTGCCGCAGCTTCCACGCCAGCTGGTTGGTGCCGCTGTCGACCGCATAGACCCGCGCCGCGCCACGGGTCAGCAGCACGTCGGTGAAGCCGCCGGTCGAGGAGCCGACATCGATCGCCACCGCGCCGGTCACGTCCCAGCCCCAGTGATCGAGGCCATGGGCCAGCTTGATCCCGCCGCGCGACACCCAGGGATGGTCGCGCCCGCGCACGTCGAGCACCGTCTCGGCGGCGAGTTGCTGCCCCGGCTTCTCCACCTTGCGATCGCCGGCGAAGACCAGCCCCGCCATGATCAGCGCCTGCGCCCGCGCGCGCGATTCCGCCAGCCCGCGGTCGACGAGCATCTGGTCGGCCCGCTGTTTCGCCATCGTCGTCCCTGCCATGATTGCGCCGCCATATCGCTGTCAGGGGGGCGGGTTCGCAAGGGATCAGGCGGGATGCGGGGCTTGCCCGCCCGACGGGAGAGGCGATAACAGCCGGCCGATATGGAAGGACGCATGACCCTTCGCCCGCTCGCGGCGCTGATCGCTGCCGGTGCCGCGCTTGCCGCCCCCGTCGCGGCGCAGGTCGCGCCGTTCGACCTCACCGGCCCGCAGCTGACGGTGACGGTCGCGCGCGGCAAGACGGTGCTGCCGGTGGCTGAGGTTCCCAATCTGGCCGCGGGCGACCGGCTGACCGTGGCGGCAGACCTGCCGGCGGACCAGTCCGCCCGCTATCTGCTCGTCGTCGCCTTCCTGCGCGGCGCGACCAATCCGCCGCCCAAGAACTGGTTCTTCGAGGCAGAGACGTGGAAGCCGAAGAAGAACCGGCTGACCATTACCGTGCCGGCCGGTGCCGGACAGGCGATCGCCTTCCTCGCGCCTGCCACCGGCGGCGATTTCGGCACGCTGCTCGATGCGGTGCGCGGCCGGCCCGGGGCGTTCGTGCGCGCGTCGCAGGATCTCAACCAGGCCTCGCTCGACCGGGCGCGGCTCGACGCCTATGTCGCCGGGATCAACCGCCGCGATACGGAGGGGGGCGTGCGGCTCGAGCAGGTGTCGCCGCTGCTCGCGCGCAGCCTGTCGATCCGGCTGAAGGACGAGTGCCTCACCCGTCCGCCCGAATCACAGGCGGGCTGCCTGACCGGCGGCAGCGAGGCGCTGATCCTCAGCGACGGGCACAGCACGACGCTGGCCGAGGCGCTGACCGGCACGCCGACCGACCTCGCCTATCAGCTCAGCGCCACGCCGCAGGGTGGGTACGGCTATTACAGCCCCTATATCGGCGTGATCCGCGACGTCGCCCGGCTGCTCGGCGCGTTCCGCACCGCCAGCTTCCAGTATATCCCCGCGCTGGCGACGCATGAGGGCGACCGGCTGAAGCTGCTGCTCAACGCCGTGCCGTCGTTCAGCCGGCCCAAGTCGGTGCTGGTCGCCGCCCTGCCCCCGGTCAGCCCGCCGGTGCCGCCGCCGCTGCGCGCGACGCACCCCGACGCGCGGCTGTGCCTGACCCGGCCAGGGCTGGTGCTGCCGGTGGAGGGCGCGCCGCTGATCCACGCCACCCGCTACGCCCGCGACCTGTCCTTGCGCCTGACCGCGAAGGACGGGCGCGAGATCGACCTGCCCCTCGCCTCCGATGCGGAGCGAGGCGGACTGACGGTGGCGGTCGACACGCTCAGGCCCGACGATTTCGAGCCGGACCTGGTCGGCCGCATCCACGGCCGCTGGGGGTTCGAGCCGTTCGAGGGGCCGCGCCTCTCCTTCCAGATCCCCCGCGCCGCGGGCTGGCGTACGCCCGAGGGGGCGGATGCGCTGGTGGTCGGGCGCGACAATGTGCTGGCGCTGGCCGGGCCCGGTGCCGCCTGTGTCGAGGGGATGACGCTGACCGCCAAGGGCAGCGCGCCGCGGCCGGTCGCCTTCGAGGCGAAGGACGGGCTGGTCGCGACCCTGCCGCTCGCCGGAATGGCGCCGGGACCGATGACGCTGTCGGTGCGGCTCGCCGGGCTGGGCGAGCCGGTGACGATCCCGCTCACCGCCTATGCGGAAGCGGGTCGGGTCGACGGCTTCACGCTCCATGCCGGCGACGCCGCAGGCGTGCTGGCCGGCGGCCGGCTGGATACCGTCGCCGCGCTGACGGTCGAGGGCATGCGCTTCCGGCCCGGCGGGCTCAGCCGCGCGGGGGGCAGCGACCGGCTGGAGATGCAGGCCGAGACCGCGCCCGCGCTGGCGCCGGGCGAGCGGGCGGGACGCGTGTCGCTGGTCGACGGCCGCACGCTGCCGGTGCGCGTCACCGTCGCCCCGCCTCGCCCGGTCGCCGCCCTGATCGCGCGCACCGTGGCATCGGTGCCGGTGGCCGGCACGCTGCCCGTCGCACTGCCGGACGGCGCGCTTGCGCCCGGCGACCGGCTGACCTTCTCGCTCCGGACGGGCGCGACGACGCGTCTGTCGCCGGGCGACCGGGTCGAGGTGGCCAGCGATGCGACGCGGGCGCTGCTGCCGCTCCAGTTGCAGGACGCGGGCGTCGGGATCGCGACGCTGGTGCCCGGTGAGGCGCTGGGGCCGGCGGCGGCGGGGCCGCTGCGCTGGCGGCTGGTGCAGGGCGACGCGGCCGGCGACTGGCAGCCGCTGGCGACGCTCGTACGGCTGCCCCGCATCCGCGAAGCCGCCTGTGCGGACGGCCGTTGCGTGATCAAGGGTCGCGACCTGTTCCTGCTCGCGGCGCTGGGGCCGGTCAGCGTGCCGGACGGCTTCACGGGCGAGGCGCTATCGCTGCCGGCGACAGCGGACGGGCGGCTTGCGCTGCAACTGCGTGACGCGCCCGGCCTGGCGGCGAGCGTCGCGGTCGGCAGCTGATGCGACGGGCACAAAAAAAGGCCGGGACAAGCCCGGCCGTGCAAGTTTTTAGGAGAGGATGCCTGAAAGGCGTGTTTCTTTTGCAGCGCAGCACAGCCTTTCGCAAGTGTTAAAGTTAGCGGTATCAATGCAAAATTTGCAATCATGTCGCTAAGCGGTGGATTTTGGGACCGTTCGGTCCTCGACGTCGCGCGCGCGCTGATCGGCTGTCGGCTGCTGGTCGACGGCGTCGGCGGGATCATCGTGGAGACCGAGGCCTATCATGCCGGCGACCCGGCCTCGCACAGTTTCGTCGGCCCCCGTCCGCGCACCGCGGCGATGTTCGGCCCGGTGGGGCATGCCTATGTCTACCGCAGCTATGGCCTGCACTGGTGCATGAACATCGTCGGCGGCGCCGAGACCGCCGCGGCGGTGCTGCTCCGCGCGCTCGAGCCGACGGACGGGCTGAAGACGATGATCGCGCGTCGCGGCCTCGACGATCCGCGCCTGCTGTGCAGCGGCCCCGGCCGGATCTGCGCGGCGCTGGGGATCACCGGCGCGATGAACGGCCTGCCACTCGACATGCCACCCTTCGCGCTGTTGCCGGCGGAGGGTGTGGCGGAGGTGCTGGTAGGACCGCGGATCGGGATCACCAAGGCGGCGGCGGAGCCCTGGCGGTTCGGAATGAGGGGGTCGCGGTTTCTGAGCCGGCCTTTTCGATAGAGTGGTCGGGAGGCGTATGAACTCTCGCACAATAACTACCGTCATCCCCGCGAAGGCGGGGATCCAGACGCGCGGGAGCCTTCCGCATCACTCGCAAACGTCAGAGGCTATGGATCCCCGCCTTCGCGGGGATGACGATGGAGAGGGGCGAAGGTCTCACCAAGGCCGGGATAACAGCGGATAGAGCCCCACGCTCCAGCCCGTCACACGCTCAACCAGCCCGCCCCATCACCGCCCGCCGGGCGGGCAGTGCCGCCTTGATCGCGAGCTTTTCCGCCAGCGGGCGGGCGCCCCAGCCGGCGATCTCGTCGATCGTGCGGGTGCAGCCGCGGCACCAGCCGGTGACCGGGTCGATCTCGCAGATGTTGACGCAGGGGCTGCGCGCGTCGGCGGGCTCCGGCGGCAGATACTCGATCACGGGCGGGCGGCGATCCCGACATTGAGGAAGTCGGGCACCGGGCCGTTCCAGCCGCCCGCATCCGCCGGCTCCGCCTCATCGCGACGCACGTCGTCGCGGCGCGGTTCGCGATACTCGGCGCGCGGCGTCTCGCGGCGGGGCGCGGCGCGCTCCTCTCGACGGGCGCGGGGTGCCCGCTCTTCCACCGGGCGGCGATCGCGGCGCGCGCGGCGAGGTCGCCCTGACTCCTCGCCATCCGCAGCCGCGGGCACCGCGGTTGGCGCCGGCGCCTCCAACCGGGCGATCTTCTGCCCGGTCAGCTTCTCGATATTGTCGACATTCTCGGCATCGTCGGGCGCGACGAAGGTATAGGCCGTACCCGTCGCCCCGGCCCGGCCGGTGCGGCCGATACGGTGGACATAGTCGTCCGGATGCCAGGGCGCGTCGAAGTTGAAGACGTGGCTGACGCCCTTGATGTCGAGCCCGCGCGCCGCGACGTCGGAGGCGACGAGGATGTTGACCTCGCCCCGGCGGAACAGGTCGAGCTCGGCGAGGCGCTGGGGCTGTTCCATGTCGCCATGGATCTCGCCCGACCGGAAGCCGTGCCGCTTCAGCGACTTGTTCAGCTCGCGCACCGTCGTCTTGCGGTTGCAGAAGATCACCGCGCTCGACACTTCGGGCTGGGCGAGCAGCTGGCGGAGGCGCTCGCGCTTGTCGACCGCGGAGGCCTTCACCGGCACCAGCCACTGGGTGATGTTGGTGTTGGTCGAGGCGGGGCGCGCCACCTCGATCTGCTTGGGATTGTCGAGGAACTTGTCCGCCAGCTTCTTGATCGGCGGCGGCATCGTCGCCGAGAAGAGCAGGGTCTGGCGCTGCTTGGGCAGCTTGGAGCAGATCTCCTCGATATCGGGGATGAACCCCATGTCGAGCATGCGGTCCGCCTCGTCGATCACCAGCATCGAGCAGCCGGTCAGCAGCACGTTGCCGCGACCGAACAGGTCCATCAGCCGCCCCGGCGTCGCGATCAGCACGTCGACGCCCTTCTCCAGCGCCTTCACCTGGTCGCCCATCGAGACGCCGCCGATCAGCAGCGCCATCGACAGCTTGTGCTGGCGGCCATATTTCTCGAAATTCTCCGCGACCTGCGCGGCGAGTTCGCGCGTCGGCTCCAGGATCAGGCTGCGCGGCATGCGCGCGCGGGTGCGGCCGTGCGCCAGGATGTCGATCATCGGCAGCACGAAGCTGGCCGTCTTGCCGGTGCCCGTCTGCGCGATGCCGATAATGTCGCGCATCATCAGCACGGGCGGGATGGCGGCCGCCTGGATCGGCGTCGGCTCGGAATAGCCCGCCTCTGCGACCGCGCGCAGGAGTTCGTCGGAAAGGCCGAGATCGGCAAAGGGCATGCAAGCGTCCGGGAAAAGGGGTGCGCGCCCCCTTCGCGCGCGATGTTGCCGCGCTTGCCGAACACGGGCGAAATGTCAAGGTAAAGCGGTCTGGGAAGGGGTGAGTCTACGCGCTCACCGCGGCTGGAGGGTACGAAAGGCCTCGATCGCGCATTTCGCGCCGGATCGGATGCGGATGACGTCGCGCTTGGCGCAGATCTGGCCGTCGCTGCCCGGACGCAGGTACAGCCCCGAATAGAAGTCCGCCGAGCGGCAATCCCCGTCGAGTCGCGCGCGCATCCAGCGGCCATCGGCGAGAAGCAGGTCGATCGCGCTGGTCGAGGTGATCGCCGCCGCCGCCAGCTGGGTCATGCCCAGGCATTTGGGGCCCTTGCGCTCCTTCCAGTCGCGGCGCGGCGCGACGATGCGCTGGATCGGCGCGGCGACCATGCGCGGCACGCGGATCGTGATGCGCTCGTGGATCGTCACCTGCGCCGACGCGTCCGGCAGATCGGCGAACGCCATCGCCGTGGAGGCGAGCGACAGGATCGACAGGGGCAGGGCGGCGTGCAGCATGGGCAGGTTCTGCGCCTTGCCCGGAATCGTTGAACAACCGCTGAACCGGCCATGACAAAATCATGGCGCCACTTCCGATCCCTGCGGCAGGCGGCGCCGCTGCGTCATGGCCGGCGGCGTGACTTTCGCGCGCGCGCGCGGTAGCGGATCGGCGCATGACTCCAGCGCAAACGGCGATGGTCGCCGATCTGTCCCGCGTGCTCGATCCGGCCGGGATCGTCACCGACCCGGCGGCGATCGCGCCCTGGACCGTCGACTGGCGGCAGCGGTGGAAGGGCGTCACCCCCGCCATCCTCGCCCCGCGCAGCACCGCGGAGGTGGCAGAGGTGGTGCGGGCGGCGGCGCGCCACCGCGTCCCCCTCGTGCCGCAGGGAGGCAACAGCTCGATGGTCGGCGGCGCCACCCCGCCGGAGGACGGCAGCGCCCTGATCCTCTCCCTGCGGCGGATGACCGCGATCCGCAGCCTGTCGCCCTCGCTCGCGGTCGCGGAGGCGGGCGTGATCCTGCAGACGCTCAACGCGGCGGCGCTGACGATCGGCTCCCGCTTTCCGCTGACCCTGGGCGCGCGCGGCAGCGCGACGGTCGGCGGGCTCGTCTCGACCAATGCCGGCGGCACGCAGGTGCTGCGCTTCGGCACGATGCGCGGGCTGGTGGCGGGGGTGGAGGCGGTGCTGGCGGACGGCACCGTGCATGACGGCACCGGCGCGCTCGCCAAGGACAATCGCGGCTACAGCCTCGACCAGCTGCTGATCGGGGCGGAGGGAACGCTGGGCGTGGTCACGGCCGCCGCGCTCCGGCTCGTGCCCGCCGTGGTCGCGCGCGCGGTCGCCTGGGCCGGGGTCGCCGATCCGGCGGCGGCGCTGGCGCTGCTGCGCCGGTTCCAGGCGGCGGGCGACGCGGTCGAGAGCTTCGAGATCCTGCCCGCCGAGACGCTCGACGCCGCGCTCGCCCATCTGCCCGATGCGCGCGCGCCGCTGCACGGCCGGCATCCCTGGCACCTGCTGATCGAGGCGACCGCCGCCTCCGCCGAGGTCGAGCCGCCCGCCGCCTTCGTCGAGCGGGTGCTGGCGCAGGCCCTGTCCGACGGGCTGGTCGCCGATGCGACGATCGCCGCCAGCGAGGCGCAGGCGGAGGCGTTCTGGCGGCTGCGCGACTCGCTGTCGGATGCGGAGCGCGCGCAGGGCCCGGCGACCCAGCACGACATCGCCGTGCCCGTGGACGCCATGCCGCGCTTCATGGTCGAGGCGGCGGCGGCGTGCGAGGCGCGCTTTCCGGGCACGCGGGCGTCGGGCTTCGGCCATCTGGGCGACGGCAACATCCATTTCCACGTGCGCGCGCCGCGGGTGGTCGACCGCGACCGCTGGTTCGGCAAGGATGCGCCCGCGATCAGCCGCTTCGTCCACGATCTGGTGACGCAGGCGGGCGGCACGATCAGCGCCGAGCACGGCATCGGCCAGATGAAGCGCGAGGAACTGGCGCGGCTCGCCCCGCCGGGGCGGCTGGCGGCGCTCGCCGCGATCAAGGGTGCGCTCGACCCGCTCGGCATCCTCAACCCCGGCAAGCTGCTTGCACCCGCTTCCCCGCCGCAATAGTGCGGCGGGTCTTGGGCGTCGGGCGGGGGGCTCGCGCTGTCGATCGATCGGAGTGAGACCATGGCCAGCGCGCCGCAACTGCCGCTTTTCTACAACGGGCTGGAGCCGCTCTCCAGCAACACCCATGCCGACTGGCGCATCCGCCCGCAGGAAACCGCCCCCTTCCTGATCGGCCAGCACGCGATTCCGCTGACGGTCGAGGAATTCCCGTTGGCGCAGCGCAACTTCCCGATCGTCTTCTCGGTCGGCGAGGATGCGATCCCGCTCGGGCTGATGGGCCTGAACGAGGGCGTCAACGTCTTCGTCGATTCGACTGGCGCGGTGACCGAGAACATCTATGTCCCGGCCTATATCCGCCGCTACCCCTTCATGCTCGCGCGGCTGCGCCCGGATACCGAGGAGCTGTCGCTGTGCTTCGACCCGGCATCGCCGGCGCTGGGCGCGTTCGAGGATGGCGACAAGCTGTTCGACGGCGACCAGCCGAGCGAGGCGACCAAGCAGATCCTGGGCTTCAACGAGACGTTCGAGCAGGCCGGCCAGCGCACCCAGGCGTTCGTGCGCGAGCTGCGCGAGCTGGAGCTGCTGATGGACGGCGAGGTCACGATCGAGCTGACCGGGGCGCCCCAGCCCTTCGTCTATCGCGGCTTCCAGATGGTCAACGAGGAGAAGCTGGCGAACCTGCGCGGCGACCAGCTGCGCAAGATGAGCCAGTCGGGCATGCTGCCGCTGATCTATGCGCACCTCTTCTCGCTGTCGCTGATGCGCGACATCTTCGCGCGTCAGGCCCAGCAGAACGGCACGCCCCAGCCGGCGCCGGTGCCCACCTTCTGAAGGGACGGGGGGGGGGGGGCTGGTGCGCAGAGCGCGCCGCCGCCCTCCCCCTCCGACGGCCCTGACGGGCCGCCACCTCCCCCTGACAGGGGAGGATCGGCCGTAAATCCCTCCGCCCCGCCAGGGGGAGGTGGCACGTGCCAGCGTGACGGAGGGGGCGGATGGCGGCACTCTCGCCATCAGCACGCCCATTGCCTTACCAACAAACAAGCCTAGGCTGGCCGCTCCTGAGGGGAGTCACCGCCGCATGAGCATCCGCACCGATCCGGTCGTACGCTACTCGACCGTCGCGATCTGGTTCCACTGGACGATCGCGGTGCTCGTGATCCTGAACCTCGTCATCGGCATCGCGCACGACGCGATCGGCGGCATGGCGCTGCACAAGCCGATCGGCCTCACCGTGCTGGCGCTGACCGCGGCGCGGGTCGCCTGGCGGCTGACCCATCGCCCGCCGCCGCTGCCCGGCCATATCCGCGCGCACGAACGTGCGCTGGCCCATGGCGTCCACTGGGCGCTCTATGCGCTGATGATCGCGATGCCGGTGACGGGCTGGATGATGGTCTCCGGCGGCCCGGTGCGCCGGCCGCTGACCTGGTTCGGCCTGTTCGACGTGCCCTATCTGCCCGTCGGCGAGGCGGGCGGCGGCTTCGGGCATGAGGCGCACGAGCTGCTCGGCTGGCTGATGCTGGCGCTGGTCGTGCTCCACATCGCCGCGGCGCTCCGCCACCGCCTGCTGCTGCGCGACCGGGTGCTGGCGCGGATGGCGCCGGCGCTGGACCGGTAGGCCGGCGCATGAGGGGTTGAGCTTGCCCGACCTCTACCGTTCGCCCTGAGCGCAGTCGAAGGGCCTGAAAGCCACCTGTGCTTCGACCTCGCTCAGCACGAACGGATTCATGTGAAGTCATCCGGCTGTAGCGACTGAACGTCCCTCGTCGCCCCAGCGAAGGCTGGGGCCTCCCGCGGCTCCTGCAATGGCAGACCCCGAAGATCCCAGCCTTCGCTGGGATGACGATAGTGGCTGGGCAGATCAGGTCGGCAGCCGAACCGCCGACCGCCCCCTCAGGCCGAACCCTCGCTGATATCCGGCAGGCGCGCCTGATCCACCCCGTCGGCCGGCCCGCCGATCAGCACGAAACGGCGGTCGCAATAGCCGCAGTCGATATAGCCTTCCTCGTCGATCTGCAGCCAGACGCGCGGGTGGCCCAGCGCGGCGCCGCCGGGAATGTCGGCCGCACCGTCACAGGCGACGCGGGTCTGGGTGGTGCGAGTCACTTCGAGCGGCGGATGCATGCGCGCCCGATAGCAAAGCGCATTGTCGTCAGGCAAGCCACGGCCTATCGCGAGCGCCATGACTCCGGCCGATACGACCGCCGCGATCGCGATAAGCGATTTGTGCAAGACCTATGCGGGCGGCAAGCGCGCGCTCGACGGCGTCTCGTTCGAGGTACCGCGCGGCACCATCTTCGGGCTGCTCGGCCCCAATGGCGCGGGCAAGTCGACCTTGATCAACATCCTGGCCGGGCTGGTCAACAAGACCAGCGGCAGCGCCTCCATCTGGGGGTTCGACATCGACGCGCATCCGCGCAACGCCAAGGCGTCGATCGGGATCGTCAACCAGGAGATCCTGTTCGATCCCTTCTTCACCCCGGTCGAGACGCTGGAGATCCAGGCCGGCCTCTACGGCGTGCCCAAGGCGCAGCGCCGCTCGCTGGAGCTGCTGCGCGCCGTGCATCTGGAGGACAAGGCCAACGCCTATGCCCGCACCCTGTCGGGGGGCATGAAGCGGCGGCTGATGGTCGCCAAGGCGATGGTCCATTCGCCCCCCGTGCTGGTGCTCGACGAGCCTACCGCGGGCGTCGACATCCAGCTGCGCCAGCAATTGTGGGACTATGTGCGCGAGCTCAACGCGGGCGGGGTGACGGTGGTGCTGACCACCCATTATCTCGAAGAGGCCGAGGAGCTGTGCGACCGCATCGCAATCATCAACCATGGCCGCGTCGTCGCCAACGAGCCGACCCGCACGCTGGTCGGCCGCGCGCAGGAGAAGGTGGTGGAGGTGACGGTCGACCGCGACCTGACGACCGCTCCCGACGCGCCCTGTTTCCAGAAGGTCGAGGTGAAGGGCGAGCGCGTGCTGGCGGTCACCTATCGCAAGGACGTCGCCAATGCCGGCGACGTGCTGGGCGCGATCACCGCGCAGGGTCTGGGCATCGTCGACGTCACGACTCGCGAGGCGGACCTGGAGGACGTGTTCCTCAGCCTGGTCGGCGAACCGACCTGAACCGTACAAAGGCCGGATTTTGCGGGAGAAAGGGCGACAACTGCGCAAAGCCGATCCCACCAGTCCTAACGACGCGACCGCGCTAAACGAACCTTGAGCATGCGTTCGTCTAATTCCCTTTCACTCGAAGGGGTTGGATGAAGCGATGTCGAGGCACTGGAAGGATCGGCTGGAGCGGCAGAACCGGCTGTTCGACGCCGCGCTGTCGAACATGCTCCATGGCCTGTGCATGTTCGACCGCGACCACCGGCTGATCCTGTGCAACGTCGCCTATGCGCGGATGTACGACCTGCCCCCGGCGCTGGCGGAGGAAGGCACGTCGCGGGCCGCGATCCTCGACCATTGCGCCGCGCGCGGCTGCGGCCCGGCGGACATCGACGCCTATCTCGACATCGAGCGGGAGGCGCGCGCGAGCCACGCCCCCGCGGTGCGCAACATCCCCCTCGCCGACGGGCGGGTCATCAAGATCAGCCACTCGCCGCTCGATGGCGACACCTATGTCGCGACGCATCTCGACGTGACCGAGAAGGTGCGGGTAACGGAGGAGCTGGCCCGCGCCAACGATACGCTGGAGGCGCGGGTGCGCGAGCGCACCGTGCTGGTCTGGCGACAGGCCGAGGCGCTCGAACGGCTGCTCGCCCATGAGCGCGAGATCAACGACAACCAGCGCCAGTTCGTCACCATGGCGAGCCACGAGTTCCGCACCCCGCTGACCATCATCGACGGCGCGGCGCAGCGGCTGCTGCGCAACCGCGACCGCGCCGACGCGATCTTCGTCGAGGAGAAGGCGGTGGAGATCCGCGCCTCGGTCGCCCGGATCATCGATCTGATGGAGAGCATCCTCGTCACCGGCCGCCACGATGCCGGCGAGGGGCAGCTGAGCTACGACCGGATCGACCTCGCCGAGCTGATCCGCCTGTGCTGCGAGCGCCGCTCGGGGATCGAGGGCACCCATCGCTTCCATCTCGACCTCGCCCGGCTGCCCGACCGGATCGATGCGGACCGCTCGGCGCTTGAGCAGGTCTTCACCAATCTTCTGTCCAACGCCGTCAAATATGCACGCGACGCGCCCGATATCCATGTGCGCGCCTGGGCCGACGAAGACACCGTCGTGGTCGCGGTGGAGGATCGCGGCATCGGCATCGATGCCGAGGATCTGCCGCGGATGTTCCAGCGCTATTTCCGGGCGCGCACCTCCACCGGGATCGCGGGCACCGGCATCGGCCTCCACCTCGTCCGCCAGATCGTCGAGATGCACCAGGGCGTGGTCGAGGTCGCCAGCCAGCGCGGCCGCGGCTCGACCTTCACCGTGCGCCTGCCCCGCATCCGTCCCATCGCCGCGTCCGTACCTGCGACCGGCCCCCTTTCCGCCTGAGAGACGCCATCATGATCACCATCCTGTGCATCGAGGACGAGACCGCAATCCGCAAGTTCATCGTCGAGGAGCTGAAGGACGCCGGCTTCGCCACGCTGGAGGCGGCGAACGGCCGCGAGGGGCTCGACCTGATCGTCAGCGCCTGGCCCGACATCGTCATCTGCGACATCACAATGCCCGAGATGGACGGTTTCCAGCTGCTTGCGGCGATCCAGATGAACCATCCCGAGCTGACCAACATCCCCTTCATCTTCCTCACCGCGCTGACCGATCGCGACCATATGCTGGCCGGCCTGCGCGCTGGGGCGGCGGACTATCTGACCAAGCCAATCGATCTCGACCTGCTGCTCGCCAAGATCGAAGGCTGCATCCGCCAGCTGGAGAATGACAAGCGCACCGGCCGGGCGTTCTGAGCACGATCCTCCCCGTGGACGGGGAGGATCTGAGGGTTCCGCCTGCCTTCCTCCTCCAAATCCGTCACCCCAGCGAAGGCTGGGGTCTTCATGAGGCGAGTAAGGCACCTGCCCCGGAGAGACCCCAGCCTTCGCTGGGGTGACGATATCGGGATGGATAGCCCCGCCCCGCTATGGCAGAGCGTCGCGGATGAGGATCGTACCGTCTCCCGCCCCGCGCATGCCACGCGCCGCCGCATGACCGACAGCGACGTCCTGATCGTCGGCTCGGGCGCGGCGGGGCTGACCGCGGCGCTGAACCTGGCCGACCGGTACCGCGTGACGGTGCTCGCCAAGGGCGCGCTGAACGAGGGGTCGACCGCCTGGGCGCAGGGCGGGATCGCCGCGGTGCTGGAGCCGGGCGACACCTTCGCCAACCATGTCGAGGACACGATGGTCGCGGGCGCCGGCCTCAACGATCGCGGCGTGGTGGAGTTCGTGGTCGAGCGCGCGCCCGCCGCGATCGAGCGGCTGCGCGCGCTCGGCGTTCCCTTCGCCGAGGAGGACGGCGCGCTCCACCTGACCCGCGAGGGCGGCCATTCGCACCGCCGCATCGTCCATGTCGCCGACGCGACCGGCTGGGCGGTGCAGGTCGCGCTGCAACGCGCGGCGGAGGCGCATCCCAACATCACGCTCGTCCCCGATCAGGTCGCGATCGATCTGGCGACCGGTCGGCACGAGGAGCGCTATTCGGGCGCGGGCCGGGTCTGGGGCGTCTATGCGCTCGACCGCGGGACCGGCACGGTGCGCGTCCACACCGCGCGCGCGACGATCCTGGCGACCGGCGGCGCGGGCCGCACCTATCTCTTCTCCACCGCGCCGCGCGGCGCCACCGGGGACGGGATCGCGATGGCCTGGCGGGCGGGCGCCCGGATCTCCAACATGGAATTCATGCAGTTCCACCCGACCTGCCTCTACAATCTGGAGGTCAAGAACTTCCTGATCACCGAAGCGGTGCGCGGCGAGGGCGGTCGGCTGATCAATCCGGTCACCGGCAAGCGCTTCATGACCTATTACGATGCCGACCGGATGGAGCTGGCCCCGCGCGACGTGGTGGCGCGCGCGATCGACGCGGAGATCAAGCGCTATGGCCTCGACTATGTCCATCTCGACATCAGTCACCAGCCGCCCGATTTCGTGCGCGGCCATTTCCCCAACATCTACGAGAAGTTGATCGGCCTGGGCATCGACATGACGACCCAGCCGATCCCGGTCGTGCCCGCGCAGCATTATACCTGTGGCGGGATCGTCGTGGACCGGGACGGCCGCACCGACCTGCCCGGCCTCTATGCTGCGGGCGAATGCACCCAGTCGGGTCTGCACGGCGCGAACCGGCTGGCGTCCAACTCGCTGCTCGAATGCTTCGTCTATGGCGAGGCGGCGGCGGCGCATATCGCCGCGCACTGGGACGAGCTGCCCCCGCCCCCGCCGATCCGCGCCTGGGACGAGAGCCGCGTCACCGACTCCGACGAGGAGGTGGTGATCAAGCAGAACTGGACCGAGATCCGCCGCTTCATGTGGAACTATGTCGGCATCGTCCGCACCACCAAAAGGCTGGAGCGCGCGCGCCATCGCATCCGCATGCTCAACGAGGAAGTGTCCGACTATTACGGCCATTTCCGCGTGACGCCCGACCTGATCGAGCTGCGCAACCTGCTCCAGACGGCCGAACTGATCGTCCGTTCGGCGCTGCACCGGCACGAGAGCCGGGGGCTGCACTATACGCTCGACTATCCGCAGATGCTGGAGAAGGCGGAGGATACGGTTCTGGTGCCGTGAGGGAACGGGTGATCGAGAGGTCGCCCCAAGCGTCCGACTCACCTCATCGCGTTGCAGCATCGTCTCGTCGCACCCGCCGAAAACCGCCATTTCCCCCGCGTCCCCGCGCGATAAGGTCTCCAATCGGTGCGGGTGAAATCAATGCTTTTTCCACGGGCTGCGGCCCTCGGCCTGGTCATCGCGACGATCATGGGATGCAGCTCGGGCTCGCGGCCGGGTGCGACCGCCGCGGCCGCGCCCGCGCGGGAGGATGCGCCCGAAGTCTCGATCGCCATCCCGCCCCCCGCGCCGCGCCCGACCGCCAACGTGCCGGTCCGCCTGCAAGCCTCGATCGAGGCGCTCGCCCGCAATTTCGAGGGCCGGATGGGCATCGCGGTGCGGGCGGTCGACGAGGGCTGGACGGTCGAGGCCGGCGGCCGCCAGCGCCTGCCCCAGCAGTCGGTCTCCAAGCTCTGGGTGGCGATCACGCTGCTCGACCTGCGCGACCAGGGCAAGGCGCGGCTGGACGAGCCGATCACCGTCCGGCGCGAGGATCTGACGCTCTTCCACCAGCCGATCGCCTATCTGGTGAAGGGCGAGGAGGGGTTCCAGACCACGGTCGGCGGGCTCCTCACCCGCGCGCTCACCCAGTCGGACAACACCGCCAACGACCGGCTGCTGACCTATGTCGGCGGGCCGGAGGCGGTGCGGCGGATGATCGCGGCCAAGCGGCTGGGCGACATCCGCTTCGGTCCCGGCGAGCGGCTGCTCCAGGCGGGTACCGCCGGGCTGGTGTGGCAGCCCTCCTATGCGGTCGGCAACGGCTTCGAGATCGCGCGCTCGCGGCTGACCCTCGAACAGCGCACCGCCGCGCTCGACCGCTATGTCGCCGACCCGCCCGACGGCGCCGCGCCGCTGGCGATCGCCGACGCCCTCGCCCGGCTGGCGCGCGGCGAGCTGCTGTCGGAAACCTCGACGCGCATCCTGCTCGACACCATGGCCGCCTCCCGCACCGGCCATGCGCGGCTGCGCGCGGCGATGCCGGCGGGCTGGACGCTGGCGCACAAGACCGGCACCGGCCAGGATCTGGGCGGGCGCAATGCCGGGTTCAACGATGTCGGCCTGATCACCGCACCGGACGGCCGCCGCTATGCGCTCGCGGTCATGATCGGCGACACCCGCCGCCCGATCCGCGAGCGCCAGCAGCTGATCCAGAACGTCGCGGCGGCGGTGGCGGATTATTCGAGCAGCGCACCGGGTGCGGCGTTTACATTGGCGAATTGAGGCGGGCGGGGGCCAGCCCCCCCCCGCCGTCATTCCCGCGAAGGCGAGACATCTGCGAAATCATCCCGTCATGCCGGACCTGTTCCGGCATCCACGGCGCCGCAAACGCAGAAGCTCTTGGTTTTGTGGAACGGTGGATCCCGGAACAGGTCCGGGATGACGAGTGGAAAGGGTTGCCGTCCCGAATTTCGCAGCTGTCTTGCGAAGGCGGGGATCCAGACGCGCGGGAGGGTTCCGCATCGTTCGCCAACGTCGGAGAATATGGATCCCCGCCTGCGTGGGGATGGAGGGGGTTGGGTTAAGGGTCCGTGCAGGCTGGGGTCTCCCGGCGACGGAACGGTTGGGAGCAGCGGCGGGCCCCAGCCTGCGCCGGGGCGACGGATTGTGAAGCGGGTCGCCGGGTCGACAGAACGACACCGCCACCCCCCGCATCCCCTGTCCTCGCCCCCGCTTGTCCGCTAAACGGCGGACACCATGGCCCATCTCTATCTCGTCGACGGCTCCGGCTATATCTTCCGCGCCTATCACCGCCTGCCGCCGCTGACGAACCGGCTCGGCGAGCCGGTGGGCGCGGTCTATGGCTATACGACGATGCTGTGGAAGCTCGCCGACGCGCTCCATGCGGCGGAGGGACCGACGCATATGGCGGTGATCCTCGACAAATCGTCCAAGACCTTCCGCAACGAGCTGTACGACCAGTACAAGGCGCACCGGCCGCCGCCGCCCGAGGATCTCGTCCCGCAATTCCCGATGATCCGCGACGCCACCCGCGCCTTCTCGCTGCCGTGCATCGAGGAAGAGGGGCTGGAGGCGGACGACATCATCGCCTGCTATGCCAAGGCGGCGCTGGCGCAGGGCTGGCAGGTGACGATCGTGTCGGGCGACAAGGACCTGATGCAGCTGATCGAGCCGGGGCTCGACATGCTCGACACGATGAACAACCGCCGGCTGGGGCCGGAATATGTCGTCGAGAAGTTCGGCGTTCCGCCCGAGAAGCTGGGCGACGTGCTGGCGCTGATGGGCGATTCGGTCGACAATGTCCCCGGCGTCCCCGGCATCGGGCCGAAGACCGCGGCGAAGCTGATCCAGGAGCATGGCGACCTCGAAAGCGTGCTGGCGGCGGCGCAGGGGCCGGACTTCAAAAAGGGCAAGCTGCGCGACAATCTGATCGAACATGCCGAGGCGGCGCGGCTCAGCCGCGTGCTGGTGACGCTTGCCTGCGACCGCCCGCTGCCGGAGCCGCTCGAGGAGCTGGAGCTGAAGGGGATTCCCGACGCGCCGCTGCGCGCCTTTCTCGAGCATCACGGCTTCCGCTCGCTGCTGACCAAGCTCGGCCAGGTCGCCGAGGCCCCCGTCCCCGCTCCCGCCGCGGTGCCGATGGAGGAAGACCCGGCCTGCGATCACGACTCGTACGAGACGGTGCAGGACGAGAGCGCGCTCGACCGCTGGATCATCGCCGCGCGGCATCAGGGCTGGGTCGCGATCGACACCGAGACGACCGGGACGGACGCGACCCAGGCCGATCTGGTCGGCGTCTCGCTGGCGCTGCACCCGAACCTCGCCTGCTACATCCCGCTCGGCCATGGCGGCAGCGACCTGCTCGCCGAGACGCCGGTGCAGATCGACCGGACGGTCGCGCTGACCAAGTTGAAGGAGTTGTTCGAAGACCCTTCGGTCCTCAAGATCGGCCACAACCTCAAATACGACATGATCGTGCTGGGCCTGTGTGGCATCGCCGTTGCGCCGCATGACGACACGATCGTGATGAGCTTCGACCTCGACGCGGGCCTGCACGGGCACGGCATGGACGAACTGGCGGCGACGCATCTGTCGCACAGCTGCATCGCGTTCAAGGACGTGGTCGGCACCGGCAAGACCCAGCGCGGCTTCCACGAGGTCGATCTGAAGGCCGCCACCCGCTACGCCGCCGAGGATGCGGACGTGACCTATCGGCTGTGGAAGCGCTTCAGGGCGCGGCTGCCGGCCGAACAGGCGACCCGCGTCTACGAGATGGTCGACCGCCCCCTGGTGCCGGTGATCGCGCGGATGGAGACGCACGGGATCAAGGTCGATCGCGACCGGCTGGCGGCGCTCTCCGCCCAGTTCGCGGAGCAGATCGCCGAACTGGAGACCGAGGTCCATGCGATGGCCGGCGGCCCCTTCACCATCGGCAGCCCCAAGCAGCTGGGCGACGTGCTGTTCGAGCGGCTGGGGCTGAAGGGCGGGCGCAAGGGCAAGTCGGGCGTCTATTCGACCGACGTCACCGAACTCGAACGGCTCGCGCGCGAAAAGGGACCGGGGCACGAGATCGTCGCCAAGGTGCTCGACTGGCGCCAGCTGACCAAGCTCAAGAACACCTATACCGATGCGCTTCAGGCGCAGATCAATCCGCGCACCGGCCGCGTCCATACCAGCTATTCGCTGACCGGCGCGCAGACCGGCCGTCTGTCCTCGACCGAGCCCAATCTCCAGAACATCCCGATCCGCACCGAGACCGGCCGCCAGATCCGCGAGGCGTTCGTGGCGGAGCCGGGCAACGTCCTGCTCGCGGCCGACTATTCGCAGATCGAGCTCCGGCTGGCGGCACATATGGCCGACGTGCCCGCGTTGCGCGACGCCTTCGCCAACGGCGACGACATCCACAGCCTGACCGCGACCGAGCTGTTCGGCGAGGTCAATCGTGACACCCGCGCCCGCGCCAAGACGATCAATTTCGCGATCCTCTACGGCATCAGCCGCTGGGGCCTGGCTGGCCGGCTCGACGTGTCGGCGGACGAGGCGCAGGCGATGATCGACCGCTATTTCGAGCGCTTCCCCGGCATCAACCGCTATATCGCCGAGACGCTGGAGAGCGTGCGCGCGAGCGGCTTCACCACCACCCTGTTCGGCCGCAAGACCTGGTTCCCACGCATCAAGTCGAAGAACCAGGGCGAGCGCCAGGGCGCCGAGCGCGCCGCGATCAACGCGCCGATCCAGGGGACCAGCGCCGACATCATCAAGCGCGCGATGGTCAGGATGGAGCCTGCGCTCGCCGCGGCTGGCCTCGGCCATGTGCGGATGCTGCTCCAGGTGCATGACGAACTGGTGTTCGAACTGCCCGAGGGCGACGTGGAAGCGGCGAGCGCGGTGATCCGCGGCGTGATGGAAGGCGCGGCGGAGCCGGCGGTGCAACTGTCGGTGCCGCTGGGGGTCGAGATCGGCACGGGGCCGAGCTGGGGAGCGGCGCATTGATCGCGCAGCGCGGCAGCCGGCCATGCCCGGATGACTCGCGCCAGCGCGGCCGGCGGGCAGCGCCCGTCCGACGGCGTGGCTTTGCCACGGCGTGCGCCCCCCTCCCCCGTCACCCCGGCGAAGGCCGGGGCCCAGTTTGGGGACCTTGCCGCATCTCGCGAGCCGCCCCCAACTGGACCCCGGCCTTCGCCGGGGTGACGGTTGGTGGTCGGGCGGGTGCACCGCAAAGCAATTACCCACCCTCACCCTTCCCACCCGGCTGCGCCGGGCGGGCCCCCTCCCTCTCCCGATGGGACAGGGTGGGAGGCGCGCCGCGCCGGAAGGGCGAGGGTGTCGCCGGACGCCGCCCCCGATGACCCAGCCGAAGGACATCGACGCCCTCGCCAAGGGTGGGCGGACCAATATCGCCGGCTTCATCCTGCGCCTTGCCGCGCGCATCCCGTTCCTGTTCATCGCCGGCCGCTATTACGGACCCGATCTGGTCGGCCGCTTCGCCATCGCCGTGGTGGTGGTGGAGCTCGCCGCGCTGCTCGCCACGCTCGGCATGAAGCGCGGCCTTGCCCAGGCGCTGTCCGGGGCGGAGCGCCCGCATGTCCATATCGTATGGGATGCGATGGCGCTGGCCCTGGTCGCCTCGCTGATCGCCAGCGCCGTCCTGTGCCTGTTCCCGCAGATCATGTATCCCAACACGCCGATCACCGGGCTGGACCGCTGGCTGCCGCTGATCGTCGTCGCGATCGCCTGGTCCGACGTCAGCCTCGCCGCGCTCGCCTATCGCCTCAACGTCAAGGCGGCCGTAACCGCGCGGGCGGTGGTGGAGCCGTGGACGATCTCCATCGCGGCCTATGTCTTCTCCTTCTTCACCATCCGCGACGGACTGGTCCTCTCCTATGTCGCGTCGATGACCGCGGCGCTGATCGCCAGCATCGTGCCCTTCCTGCGCAGCTACGGCCTGCCCTCGGGCTGGTCGCCGCAGCTCCGCGTGCTGACCCGTATGGCGCGCGCCAACGCTCCGCTCGCGGGGGCGGACGCGCTGGAATGGGGCAGCCGCAATGTCGACCGCTTCATCCTCGGCCTGCTGTTCACGCCGGGGATCGTCGGCATCTATTATATGGCGCAGCAGGTCTCCTCGCTGCCGCAGAAGCTCAAGACCAGCTTCGATCCCGTGCTGGGGCCCGTCATCACGCGCGCGCTGGCGGAGAACGACCGCGCCGCGGTGGCGCGGCAGGTGCGGCAGGTCGCCTTCTGGATCATCGCGGCGCAGGGTCTGCTCGCGCTGATGGGCTCGATCCCGGGCAAGGCGGTGATGGGCGTGGTCGGCCCGCAATTCGTCGCCGGCACCGCCGCGCTCGCCTTCCTGCTCGCGGGCGAGGTGCTCGCCTCGACCGGGGCGGTGTGCGAGTCGGCGCTGGTCTACACGGCGCGGCATCGGAACCTGCTGATCTCGATCGCGATGCTGGCGTTTCAAATCGGGCTGAGCTTCGCGCTGGTGCTGGGGATGCGCGCGCTGGGCTGGCCGGTGATGGCGCAGGCGGCGGGGGTCGCGGTGGCGCTGGCGGCGAGCCTCGGCCTCACCTCGATCATCAAGGCGCGCCTCCTGCGCCATATCCTGTCCGCGCCCGTCTCGCCGCTGCGCTGGCCGCTCCTCTGGGCGGCGCTCGCGGCACTGGCGGTGGGCGGCGGGTTCACGCTGCTGCCGCACCGGCTCGAATGGGCCGAGCTGTTGTTCGGCGAGCCGGCGATCGCGGCGACCTACCTCTATATCCTGTGGCGCTGGGCCTTCGGTCCGGCCGACCGCGCGCTGTTCGGGCAGATGCCGAAGACCGAGGAGGCGACCCTGCCCAATGTGGGGGCGCAGATTCGATAGGGCTCGCTCCTCCCCGCCATGCGGGGAGGGGGACCGCCCGGCGCAGCCGGGTGGTGGAGGGGCGTCGCCACGAGCGATCCGTACGCGGCAATGCCCCTCCACCACCGCCTTCGGCGGCGGTCCCCCTCCCCACTTCGTGGGGAGGATCTGGATCAATGCCGGAAGTGGCGCATCCCGGTGAAGACCATCGCCAGCCCGGCTTCGTCGGCCGCCGCGATCACCTCGTCGTCGCGGATCGAGCCGCCCGGCTGGATCACCGCGGTCGCGCCCGCCTCGACGGCGGCGAGCAGGCCGTCGGCGAAGGGGAAGAAGGCGTCCGAGGCGACCGCGCAGCCGATCGTTCGCGGCCGGTCCCAGCCCGCCTTCTCGGCCGCGTCCTTCGCCTTCCACGCGGCGATGCGCGCCGATTCGAGCCGGTTCATCTGCCCCGCGCCGATACCGGCGGTGCTACCGTCCCTGGCATAGACGATCGCGTTCGATTTCACATGCTTGGCGACCGTCCAGGCGAAGCGGCAATCGGCCAGCTCCTGCGGCGTCGGCGCGCGGCGGGTCACGACCTTCAGCATGTCCTCGCTCAGCCGGCCATTGTCGCGGCCCTGCACCAGCAGCCCGCCGGCGATCGACTTCACCATCAGGCCGGGCCGCGCCGGATCGGGCAGCGCGCCGGTCAGCATCAGCCGCAGGTTCTTCTTGCGCGCGAACACCGCCTTCGCCGGGTCATCGGCATCCGGCGCGACGACGACTTCGGTGAAGATCGCCGCGATCGCCTCTGCCGTTTCCTCGTCGAGCGGGCGGTTGACCGCGACGATGCCGCCGAACGCCGACACGGTGTCGCAGGCGAAGGCGGCCTTGTACGCCTCCAGCTGCGTTTTGCCGGTCGCGACGCCGCAAGGATTGGCGTGCTTGACGATGACCACGGCCGGCGGCCCGTCGCGGAATTCCGCCACCAATTCCAAAGCCGCATCGGCGTCGTTGAGGTTGTTGTAGCTCGGCGCCTTGCCCTGGATCAGCGCGGCCTGGGCGATGCCGTTCGCGTGCGGCCCACGCGGCAGGTAGAGCGACGCCGATTGGTGCGGGTTCTCGCCATAGCGCAGCGGCTCGCCGCCGCGGGCAAAGGCGAGCGGCAGCGTCGCGGGAAAGGTCTCGCCCTGATCGGCAAAGGCGAACCACTGCGCGATCGCCGAGTCATAGGCCGCCGTGGCCGCGAACGCCTTGGCGGCGAGGCGGCGGCGGGTGGCGAGTGTGGTGCCCCCCGCCGCGATCTCGTCCAGCACGATCTGGTAGTCGGCCGGGTCGGTCAGGATCGCGACATGCGCATGGTTCTTGGCGGCCGAGCGGACCATCGACGGGCCGCCGATATCGATATTCTCGATCACCTCGTCGCGGGCCGCGCCCTTCGCCACGGTCGCCTCGAACGGGTAGAGGTTGACGACGACGATATCGATCGCGCCGATGCCATGTTCCTGCATGGAGGCGACATGCGCCGGATCGTCGCGCACGGCGAGCAGCCCGCCATGGACGACCGGATGCAGCGTCTTGACCCGGCCGTCCATCATCTCCGGAAAGCCGGTGAGGTCGGACACGTCCTTCACCGCCAGCCCCGCCTCGCGCAGCGCGCGCGCGGTGCCGCCGGTGGAGACCAGCTCGACGCCGTGGCGCGACAGTGCGGTGGCGAGGTCGACGATGCCGGTCTTGTCGGACACCGACAGGAGGGCGCGGGTGGCGGGAACCACGGAGTCGGAGGATGCGGTCATGGCCGCGCCCCTTGGCCTGTCAGAGCGCGCGCTTCAAGGCCCAGCTGATGCTCGCGCCGCCCGCCGGCGCCTCGCCGGTGACGACGAGCTGGGCGGTGGCGCGCGGCCGCCCCTCTCCGTCGATCCACAGGCTTTCCTCGATCGACAGCGCGCCGCCGCGGCAGCGGAACTGCCAGAGCGCACCCTTGCCCTCCCCGCCCGGCAGACGCAGCAGTGCCGCCTGTCCGTCGGCGGTGGGCGACGCCTCGACCGAGGGCGCGAGATGGAAGCGGACCGCGAAGGGCGCCGCGCCGCGCCAGCGCGGCCGGCGGCCGGCGGGCAGCAGCGCATCCTCGCCGCGCAGCTCGCGCCCGTCGTTCGAGAGCATCAGCTGGCGGCGGTGGAGGAAGCCCCAGCGGCGCACATAGCCGTCGTGACTGCCCTCGATCCGGCTGCCCGCTTCCGATTCCTGCCGCGACAGCTCGACCGCGGAGACGCCGCGCCCCAGCATCCCGTCGGCATGGATGGCGGTGGAGTTGCTGTCGCTGATCACCAGCGTCGAATGCGCGGCGGTGGTGCGCAGCCCGTCGAGCAGCGCCATCGGCATGTTCGCCATGGCGGCCCGTGCCCCGCCGCAGCCGACGATCAACCGCTGGTCCCCGTCGGAAAATTCGAAGGCGAGGGTCGAGGCGCAGCCCCCCTCCACCAGCCGGGCGATCGGCGGCGGCGCGGCGTCGACGATCAGCACCGCGCTGCCCGCCGCCAGCCGCTGATAGCCCCATTCGCGCGACTGGCGCAGCGGCCGGGTGCGCACGCCGCTGGCGGCGATCACCGCCGCGACCTCGTCGACGGTCGACGGCCCGGCGCCCTGCCAGCTCGCCAGCGCGCCGTCGCCGTGCATCACGCCGAGCAGCGCGGAGACCATGCGGGGCAGCGCCGCCGCCGCCGCATCGGGCAGCGCCATGCGCCGCGCGGCATAGCATTCGCGCAGCATCGCCAGCAGCGTGATCGTGTCGAGCAGCATCGCCGGGCTCCGCGAGACCGAGCCGCCGTCCTCGAACACGCCGCCCGCCAGCGCGCGGGCCAGCCCCGCCTCGCCGAAGCTGCGCCGCGGGTCGCCGCCGGGGATCAGCAGCCCCGCCGCGATCACCCCGCACCAGGCCGCGATCCGCGGCGCGCCCGGTGCCGCGCGATCGGCCCCGCGATCGAGGTGCCGTGCGCCCCGCGCCAGCGTGTTGAGCACGCGCGAGCGATAGATGAGGTCGGTCGAGGAGAGGATCAGCGGCGCATGCGCGGTGCAGAACAGGAGCCGCCAGCCCCACAGATCGGGCGCCCAGGCGACGCCGTTCACCCGCTCGGCATGTACCGCCAGCCAGCGCGCCATCAGCGCCTCCGCCCGCGGCGCCGCCTGCCCGCGGGTGGCGACGGTCGACAGGTCGCGCAGCCAGGCGAAGCTGTGGAGATAGCGCGAGAAGCTGGGGCTCCAGTCCGGATTCTTCAGGTCGAGCGCATGGACCGGCCGCGCCTCGCCCCGGAAGTCGAGGGTGCCCGCGATCAGCGCGCGGCCGCGCTTCGCATCGCCGGGAATGGGATCGTCGGGCACCGCGATCAGCTTCAGCGGATAGCGGCCCTTCAGCCGCATCGCGTGGAGCGGGGTGCGCCAGGTCAGGCGATAAAGGCGTTCCGACAGGCGTTCGGCGAGCGACAGGCCCAGGTCGCCGCCCACGCGCACCAGCCGCTTGCCTTCCTCGATCCCGTCGGCTCCGGGAACGAGCGCCCCCTCGTCCCTCACCCCAGGCGGGCCGGGTCGCCGCGCAGCGCGGCGATGTTAGCGGCATAGGCTTCGGGGCCGCCGCGGAAGACCGCCGTCCCCGCGACCAGCGCATCGGCCCCCGCCTCGATACAGCGGCGGGCATGGACCGGATCGATCCCGCCATCCACCTCCAGATCGATGGCGCGTCCGGTCATGTCGATCATCTTGCGGATCGCCGCGATCTTCTTGAGCTGGCTGTCGATGAAGTGCTGCCCGCCGAAACCGGGATTGACGCTCATCACCAGCACCAGATCGACCGTATCGATCAGATAGTCGAGCATCTTGGCGGGCGTGGCGGGATTGAGCACCACGCCCGCGCGCTTGCCGAGCGACTTCACGTGCTGGACGGTGCGATGGACGTGCGGCCCCGCCTCCGGATGGACGGTGATGCAGTCCGCCCCCGCCTCCGCAAAGGCATCGAGATAGGCGTCGACGGGCGAGATCATCAGATGGACGTCGAAGGGCTTGGCGGTGTGCGGGCGCAGCGCCTTCACCACCGCCGGGCCGATCGTGATGTTGGGCACGAAATGCCCGTCCATCACGTCGATATGGATCCAGTCCGCCCCCGCCGCATCGATCGCCCGCACTTCCTCGCCCAGCTTGGCGAAGTCGGCGGACAGGATCGACGGGGCGATACGGACAGGCTGCATGATCCGTCTCTAACAGGGACAATGGAACCGGCAAGCGTCCGCGTCAGTTAGGGCAGGTCAATTTTTGCGGGCAAGGCTCGCGATAAAGAATCCGTCGTTCCCGCCTGCGATATGGCCCGGCAAAATGCGGCCGGGCGTATCGTCCTTCAGGACGAAGTTGTCCCGGTCGCGCAGCAATGCCTCGATCTGCGCCTCCCCTTCTGCCGGCTCGAGCGAACAGGTCGCATAGACCAGCGTTCCGCCCGGCTTCACCCAGTCGGCGGCTCTCAGCAGGATGCGCGCCTGCAGCTCGGCCAGCTCTGCGACCAGCGTGGGGTGGACGCGATGCAGCACGTCGGGATGGCGACGGAAAATGCCGGTGGCGCTGCACGGCGCATCGATCAGCACCGCGTCGGCCGGTGCCGCCGGCGCCCAGTCGAGCAGGTTGACCTGCACCACCTGCGCCTTCAGCCGGGTGCGATGGAGGTTCTCGCGCAACCGCTTCAGCCGGTTGTTCGACTGGTCGACCGCGGTGACCTGCCAGCCGGCGGCGGCGAGCTGCATCGTCTTGCCGCCCGGTGCGGCGCACAGGTCGAGCGCATGGCCGCGCCCTGCGCCGATCGCGCGCGCAGGCAGCGAGGCGGCGACGTCCTGCACCCACCATGCCCCCTCGGCGAAGCCGGGCAGTTCGGTGACCGGGGCATGGTCGCCAGTCAGCCGGACATGGCCCGGCATCAGGCTCGTGCCGCCCAGCGTCGCGGACCATTGCTCGGTCGCGGACGGATCGGCCAGCGTCAGGTCGAGCGGCGGCGGCGCTGCGATCGCCGCCTGCGCGGCCTCCACCATCGTCTCGCCCCACGCCGCACGCCAGCGCTCCGCGACCGCTTCCGGCAGGGCCGGCAATGTCGGCAGCGTCGCCCCGCCACGCATCAGCGTGCCGAACACGCCATGGACCAGCCGCCGCGGCCCACCCTCGACCAGCGGCAGCACCGTGGCGATCGCGGCATGCGGCGGGGTGCCGAGCACCAGCGCCTGCACCAGCGCGATGCGCAGCGCGGTGCGCGCCTTGGCATCGGGGGGCAGCGGCCGCGCCGTCGCGCCGTCGATCAGCGCGTCGAGATCGGGCAGGCGCCGCAAGGTCTCCGCCGCGATCGCATGGGCAAGGCCGCGGTCCGGACCGTGCACCATGCGGGTGGCCGCCGGCAGCGCCGCCTCGATCGACTCGCCGCGGCGGAGGACCGCATCGATCAGCCGGATCGCGGCGCGGCGCGTGGGCACGCCGAGCGGCTCGGGCGCGTGGCTGTATTCGGTCAAGCGCGCAGCGTCCCGCGGATCATGTCGGTCGTCGATCGGTTCACTTCAGTTCGGTCCTCCGCCATCCTAGATGGAGGCGAACCGCCGATCCCGCAACGATGGAGCCGAGCCATGGGCCAGCGCCCCCCGCATGTGAAGCCCCCCGCCTATCTCTCCCCCAACCCGCCCGTGCCCGCGCCGGAAGCGGTGGAACGGCACGAGGAGAAGGACCCGCTGGGCCGCGACCCTGTGCGGTACGGGGACTGGGAGCTGAAGGGGATAGCGGTGGATTTCTGAGGGGCTTTCTTCGGAGGGCGCATGCCTCCACTCCGTTCGTGCTGAGCCCGTCGAGGCACTGACCTGCTCGCCGCTCGACTGATCACTCCAAACTTAATCTGGCGTATTCCCAGCAAAAGCTGGGATCTTCCATCTAGAGCGCAGAGCAAGAGCCGCAGGAGGCCCCAGCCTGCGCTGGGGCGACGGTTCCAACAGCTCAGGGGGAACGGAAGGGGTTGGTGGTGAGCGTGCCTTCCAGCTCTACCGTCAACCCGGACCTGTTCCGGGATCCACCCCGCCACGCGCGCTCGATCTGTTGCACGACGTAAAGCGTGGATGCCGGGAGAAGCCCGGCATGACGAAAGACCGAGACCTACTCCTCCCCGCTCCCCGGCTCCGCCATCTTGCGATGCTGCGCCGCCAGCACCGAGGCCGGCAGCACGTTCGCCATCACGCCCTGCACCTTGGTGCTCAGTCCCGAGAAGATCGACGCCTCGCCCTTGTTCATCGCGTCCCAGCCGTCCTTCGCGACCTTGGCGGGATCGCTCTTCGATTCGGACTGGCCGACCGAGGTGTCGAGCATGTCGGCGCTGGCGAAGAATTCGGTGTCGACCGGCCCCGGCTTCAGCGTCGTCAGCGTCACCCCGTCCGCCTCGCGCAATTCGTCGCGCAGCGCGTCGGTGAAATAGTCGATGAACGACTTGGTCGAATTGTACACCGCCTGGAACGAGCCGGGGATGTAGCCGGCGATCGATCCGGTCACCAGCACCTTGCCCGCGTTGCGCGCGACCATCTGCGGCAGCACCTTGTGCAGCAGATAGATGGTTCCGGTGATGTTGGTGTCGACCACCCGGCGCCAATCCTCGACCGACTGGTCGAGAAAGGCATGGCCGAGCCCCTTGCCGGCATTGGCGCAGAGCACGTCGACCTGCCGGCCGTTCGTGGCGGCGAGCAGCGTGTCCACGCCCTCGAGCGTCGACAGGTCCGCCACGACCGAGCGGACCTCGGTGCCGAACTGGCGGAAATCCTCGGCCGCCGCCTCGATCAGCGGCTCGTCCGCAACGACGAGGATGTCGTATCCGTCCTTCGCCGCCAGCGTCGCCAGCTCGAAGCCGATGCCGGTCGAGGCACCGGTGATGATCGCGAATGTGTTGGCCATGATCTTGCTCCCGATCGGGTCATCCCGGCGCAGGCCGGGATCTTCTGCTTGGCGGACGGAACGCCCGCCCCGTGGAGACCCCGGCCTTCGCCGGGGTGACGATTATGCAGTCCTCACGCCGCCGCCCGGTCCATCCCCGGCTTCAGCACGATCTTGGTCACCTCGTTCTGCTTGTCCTTGAACATCCGGTATCCTTCCGGCGCCTCCGACAGCGGCATGCGATGCGAGATGAGGAATTCGGTATCGATCTTGTCCTCCATGATCGCGTTGAGCAGCCCCGGCATGTAATGCTGGACATGGGTCTGGCCGGTCTTGAGCGTCAGCCCCTTCTCCATGAACGCGCCGAGCGGGAACTTGTCGACGAAGCCGCCATAGACCGCCGGCATCGAGACGCGACCGCCCTTGCGGCAGGCGATGATCGCCTGGCGGATCGAATGCGGGCGATCGGTGCCGAGGAAGGTCGATGCCTTGATCTGGTCGATGACGTTGTCGACGAACAGGCCGTGCGCCTCCAGCCCGACCGCGTCGATCACCGCATCGGGGCCGATCCCGCCGGTCATCTCCATCAGCGCCTCGTAGGTGGCGGTCTCCTCGAAGTTGATCGTCTCCGCGCCGAACCGCTTGGCGAGTTCCAGCCGGTGCGGGAAGTGATCGATTGCGATCACCCGCTCGGCGCCCATCAGGAAGGCCGACTGGACCGCGAACAGACCGACCGGGCCGCAGCCCCAGACCGCCACCGTGTCGCCCGGCTCGATCTGCGCATATTCCGCCGCCTGCCAGCCGGTCGGCAGGATGTCGGACAGGAACAGCACCTTGTCGTCGTCCACCCCGTCCGGGATCACGATCGGGCCGACATCGCTGAACGGCACGCGGACATATTCCGCCTGTCCGCCCGCATAGCCGCCGGTCATGTGGCTGTAGCCGAACAGCCCCGACATCTCGGTGCCGTAGAGCTCGCGCGCGATATCCTGATTGTCCGCCGGCAGGCCGTTGGGGCAGGCCGAATATTGATGCTTGCCGCAATGGAAGCATTCGCCGCACGCGATGGTGAAGGGCACGACGACGCGCTGACCCTTCTTCAGCGTCGACTTCGCACCGACCTCGACCACCTCGCCCATGAATTCATGGCCCAGCACGTCGCCCGCCTTCAGCGTCGGGATATAGGCGTCGTAGAGGTGCAGGTCCGATCCGCAGATCGCGGTCGAGGTGACCTTGATGATCGCGTCGCGGGGATTGACGATCTCCGGATCGTCGACGGTGTCGATGCGCACGTCGTGCTTGCCGTGCCAGGCCAGTGCTTTCACAGCCCCATCTCCTCGAACTGTTTGGGGTTCATCGCGGGGGTGGCGATCTCGCCCGTCTCCAGCAGCTGCTTGAAGCGGCGCAGGTCGCGGCGGGCCTGGATGGCGGGTTCGCGCTGGAACATCTTGGCGACCACCCGGCCGATAAAGCCGCCGGGCGGATCGTAGAGGATCACCGCGCTCACCACCGTGCCGCGCGCGCCGGCATCGCGGAAGCTGATCCGGCCCGAATTGGGCACGTCCGCTCCCTCCTCGCTGGTCCAGGCGATCAGCCGCTCCGGCTCTTCCTCGGTGATCCGCGCATCCCATTCGACCGTGCCGCCGCCGGGCGCCTTGACCACCCAGTGCGAGCGGCTGTCGTCGAGCACGTCGATCCGCTCGACATTCTCCATGAAGCTCGGCAGCTTCGCGAAGTCGCGGAAATAGGCATAGACCTCCGCGACGGGGCGGTTGATCGTGACGGCATTGCCGACCAGCGCATCACCCTGCGCTTCGGGCAATTGTCCGGCGGCGTCCGCGCCGGCCTCCTTGCGTTTCGAGGCGATCAGCGGCGCGTCGTCCGCCTGCGGATTGGCGAGATCGGTCATGGGAACCTCCGAAGTCCGGTCGGAAGTCCCAAGCGCGAGAGCCGATGATCTGTTCCGGATTTTCGCAAGACTTGATGAAGATCAAATCTTTACTTGAAAGCTGCGCCTTTCTTCTAAGATCCTCCCCACAACGTGGGGAGGGGGACCATCGCGCAGCGATGGTGGAGGGGGCGGCCACGAGCGCTGCGCCCGCGGCCCTCCCCCTCCACCCCGCCCTTCGGGCGCGGTCCCCCTCCCCGCGGAGCGGGGAGGATCGCATCAGTCCACCCGCCTCAAGTTCCTCGCATAATCCCGCCCCCGCGCGGCATAATGCGCCGCCGACAGCCGCAATCCCGCCAGCGCCTCCTCCGGCAACGCTCGCACCGCCCGCGCGGGACTCCCCACGATCAGCGTGCCCGGCGGGAAGCTCTTCCCCTCCGTCACCAGCGCCCCGGCACCGACCAGGCAGCCCGCCCCGATCGTCGCGCCGTTCAGCACGATCGCGCCCATCCCCACCAGCACGTCGTCGCCGATCGTGCAGCCGTGCAGAATCGCGTGATGCCCCACGGTCACGCCCGCACCGATCGTCAGCGGGCTGCCCGGATCGGAATGGAGCATCGCTCCCTCCTGCACATTGGTCCGCGCGCCGACCAGGATCGGGGTATTGTCCGCGCGGATCACCGCGCCGAACCAGATGCTCGCCCCCTCGTCCAGCCGCGCGTCGCCGATCACCTCGGCCGACGGCGCGATCCAGACCCCCTCGGCCAGGGTCGGCTGCGCCTCGCCGATCGCATAGCATGGCATGTCACGCCTTCTCCCGCTGCTTCGCCCGCGCACGATAGGCGTGGAGCAGCGGCTCGGTATAGCCATTGGGCTGCGCCGTCCCCTCGAAGATCAGCGCCCGCGCCGCCTGCATCGCCAGATGGTCGGGATCGCCCGCCATCGGCCGGTAGAGCGGATCGCCCGCATTCTGCGCATCGACCGTCACCGCCATCCGCGCCAGCGCCGCCTCCACCTCGTCTGCCGTGACGACGCCGTGGAGCAGCCAGTTGGCGATATGCTGCGAGGAGATGCGCAGCGTCGCGCGATCCTCCATCAGCCCGACATCGTGGATGTCCGGCACCTTGGAACAGCCGACGCCCTGGTCGATCCAGCGCACGACATAGCCGAGCAGCCCCTGCGCATTATTGTCCAGTTCCTCGCGGATGTCGGCCGCGCTCCAGTTACGTCCGATGGCCAGCGGCGGGGTGAGCAGTGCATCCAGCTCCGGCACCGTGGCTAGCGCTTCCTCCGCCTGCCGCGCGGCGACGTCGATCCGGTGATAATGGGTCGCGTGGAGCGTCGCGGCGGTCGGGCTCGGTACCCAGGCGGTGGAGGCGCCGCTGGCGGGATGCGCGCCCTTCTGCGCCAGCATGTCCGCCATCCGGTCGGGCGCGGCCCACATGCCCTTGCCGATCTGCGCCCGCCCGCCGAGACCGCAGGCGAGGCCGATCCGCACGTTGCGCTGCTCATAGGCGGCGATCCAGCCGGCCTGTTTCATCTCCCCCTTGCGGACCATCGGCCCGGCCCGCATCGCGGTGTGGATCTCGTCCCCCGTCCGGTCGAGAAAGCCGGTGTTGATGAAGACGATCCGGTGCCGCACCGCATGGATGCAGGCGGCCAGATTGGCGGAGGTGCGCCGCTCCTCGTCCATCACGCCGACCTTGATCGTGTGCCGCGGCAGGGCGAGCAGATCCTCGACCGCATCGAACAGATCGTTCGTGAAGGCCGCCTCCTCCGGCCCGTGCATCTTCGGCTTGACGATATAGAGGCTCCCCGCCCGGCTGTTCGCGCGCGCGCCGTGGAGGTCGTGGAGCGCGATCAGGCTGGTGACGATCGCGTCGAGGATGCCCTCGGGCGCCTCCTCGCCACCGGGCAGGCGAAGAGCGGGCGTGGTCATCAGATGGCCGACATTGCGCACGAACATCAGGCTGCGCCCCGGCAGGCTGAAGGGCGTGCGGTCGGGCGCGACATACGCGCGGTCCGCGGCCAGCCGGCGGGTGATGGTGCGGCCGCCCTTCGCGAAGGTCTCGGTCAGGTCGCCCCGCATCAGCCCCAGCCAGTTGGCATAGGCGGCGACCTTGTCCGCCGCATCGACCGCCGCGACCGAGTCCTCCAGATCGGCGATCGTGGTCAGCGCCGCCTCCAGGACCACATCGGCAAGGCCCGCGGGGTCGTCGCGGCCGATCGGATGCGTGCGGTCGATCACCAGTTCGATATGCAGGCCATGGTGGCGCAGCAGCCAGGAGTCGCCCGCGCGGCCGGCGAGTTGCGAGGGGTCGGCGAGTGGCGGCTGGCCTCCGTCCCAGTCGCGCCAGCTTCCGGTCGCCAGCGGCACCACCGCGTCGAGAAAGCCGCGCGCCCAGGCGATCACCGCTCCTCCGCGCTCCGCGTCATAGCCCTCGGTTCGCGGCGCACCCGGCAGCGCATCGGTGCCGTAGAGCGCATCGTAGAGGCTCCCCCAGCGCGCATTGGCCGCATTGAGCAGGAAGCGCGCGTTGAGGATCGGCACGACCAGCTGCGGCCCCGCCAGCGTCGCGACCTCCGGGTCGACCCCATGCGTGTCGATCGCGAAGGGCGCGGGCGCGTCCACCAGATAGCCGATGCGGCGCAGGAACGCCTGATGCGCGTCGGCATCGAAGGGTCGTCCGCTCCGTACCGCGTACCAGCCGTCGATCGCCGCCTGCAACCGGTCGCGCTCGGCGAGCAGAGCGGCGTTGCGCGGGGCGAAGCGGGCGAAGATCGCGGCGGTGCCGGCCCAGAAGGCGGCGGGGTCGATCCCGGTTTCGGACAGCGCCCGCTCCTCGAGGAAGCGCGCCAACGGCGCCGCGACGAGAAGGTCGGCCCGGTCGGTCATGGCAGTCATCGCATCGCTCCTTCTTGCCTGCTCCACCCGTTAGCCAGACCTGCGTAAGACTCTCCCTATTCCGTCATCCCCGCGAAGGCGGGGATCCAGACGTACGGGGGGGTTCCGCATGACTCGCAAAGGTCAGAGAATATGGATCCCCGCCTGCGCGGGGATGACGGACAATCGTGCATCATTCTCGCTCTACAACCTGTAGCCGACCCGCGATCTCCGCACTAGAAGAACAACACGCACGACATTCGATCATCACAGGAACAGATGGACCCCGATATCCCCCTCTTCGTGGAGGTCCTCCGCGCCGGCAGCCTCAGCGCCGCCGCGCGGCATGTCGGCCTGTCGCCCGCCATGGTGTCGAAGCGGATCGCGCGGCTGGAGGCGCGGCTCGGGACGCGGCTGATCACCCGCACCACCCGCCGGCTGGAGCCGACGGCGGCGGGTGAGCAGTTCCATCGCGACGCCGCCGCGATCCTCGAAGCCCTCGCCGCCGCCGAAGCGCGGGTGGCGGGACGGCAGGCGTCGCCGGCGGGGCCGCTGCGGGTGAGCGCGCCGACCTCGTTCGGGCGGATGCACCTCGCGCCGCGGCTCAAGCCCTTTCTCGACGCGCATCCCGGCATCGCGCTCGAATTGAACCTCTCCGACGCCTTCACCGATCTGGTCGCCGAGCGCATCGATCTGGCGATCCGCATCACCGCCGCCGTCCCGCCCTCGCTGGTCGCGCACCGACTAGCCTCGAGCCGGCGCATCCTCTGCGCCGCACCCGCTTATCTGGAAGCGGTCGGCGCGCCCGCGGAGCTGGCGGACCTCAAACGCCACCGTCTGCTCGCCGCGACCGGGCAGCTGCCCTGGCGGCTGACCCGCCCCGGCGCTACGCGGCTGGTCGACGGACGCAGCCATGTCGTCACCAATTCCAGCGAGGTGGTGCGCGAACTGACCCTTGCGGGCGTCGGCGTCGCACTGCGTTCGCTGTGGGACGTCGCCGACGCGCTCGGCGACGGGCGGCTGGTCCGCCTGCTGCCCGACTGGCAGGGCTCGGCGGACGTCGGCGTCTACGCCGTTCACCCGCGCGGCGCGCCGGTGCCGGGCGTCGCCGCGCTAGTCGACTATCTGCGCGATCTCTGGGCGACGAGCCACTGGGCCTGACGCTAGCCCCGGAACGGCAGCGTCGGCAGGCCCTTCACCCCCGGCTCCACCTCGAACAGCGCGCCCGCATCCGGCTCGTCGTCGCGCCCGTCCGCGGCCGAGGTGACGAACATCCGGTCGAGCTCCGGCCCGGCAAAGGTGCAGCTGGTGATCTGAGAGGCGGGCATGGCGATGAAGCTGATCCGCTTGCCCGCCGGATCGAAGCGGCTGAGCTGCCCCGTCCCCCAATGGCCGACCCACAGACAGCCCTCCGCGTCGAAGGTCATGCCGTCGGGGCTGCCCCAGTCATCCTCGAAGCGGATGAATTCGGTGCGCGGCGACAGGCTGCCATCGTCGTGGATCGTGTAGCGATAGATGGTGCCCCGCGCCGTGTCGGTATGGAGCATGGTACGGCCGTCCGCCGCGATCGCCGGGCCGTTGGGAATGCAATAGGGGGCGTCCACCTTGGTCCAGCTGAGATCGGTGTCGAGCCGGTAGAAGGCGCCGACATCTCCCTCGCACGAATAGGGCATGGTGCCCGCCCAGATGCGGCCCGTCGGATCGGCCTTGGCATCGTTCATCCGGTTGAGCGGCAGGTCGGGCTCGGGATCGGCGATCGGGCGGATCGCGAAGGGGTCGAGGTCCAGCTCGACGAAGCCGGTGTCGAAGCCCGCGATGAAACCGGGACGATCGGCCCGCTCGACCACCCAGCCGATATTGCGCGGCATGTCCCATCCGGTAACCGCGCCATCGGCGAGCGACAGGCGGTTGAGCCGCTTGCCGAGGATGTCGACCCAGAAGACGGCGTTCTCGCGCGCCGACCAGCTCGGCCCCTCGCCCAGAACCGACCGGCCGCTGCCGGGCACCTTGATCGCGGTCATCCTCTCCATCCTCCCTCGGGGGTCACGTGCGACCCGCGTCATAGCCCGGCGGGAGGGAAAGCAAATACTCTTGTCCGACCATTGGCGGGATGAGGGGCATCGGTGGACGCTTTGGAGACGCTCGATCTTGCATCTCTTCCGTCATTCCCGCGAAGGCGGAAATCCATATTCTCCGACGTTGGCGAGTGATGCGGCAGGCTCCCGCGCGTCTGGATCCCCGCCTGCGCGGAGATGACGGCGTGTGGGAGAGGTCATCGGCCCTTGCAGACGCCCCGCAAAGGCCGGATCGGCGCACCCTGTTCGGGGCGCCCCGTCAGCGGGTCCGCCAGGCCTGCACGGCGGCAAAGACGCAGAGCACCATCAGCACCAGCAGCGCGCTCTGCAATTCCAGCCAGTCGAGATCGAGGTCGAACTTCCATTCCACGGCGCACACTCCCTGTCGTCAGAGGGAGGATGTAGCGGCGCCGTTTTGCCGCAGCGCAGCGGATTCGTGACAAAGTGTTTCCGGCAGCGGCAGCGTCACGGTGGCGACCAGGCCCCCCTCCGCCCGGTTGGACAGCGCCACCCGCCCGCCTTCCGCCGCCACCGCGCGGCGGACGATCGACAGGCCGAGACCGAAGCCGGTGGTATCGCGTCCGCGCGCGGGGTCCAGCCGGACGAAGGGATCGAAGACCGTCTCCAGCGCTTCCTCCGGGATGCCCGGACCGTCGTCGACGATGCGGATGACGATGCCCGCCGCCTCGCGCGCCAGGGTGATCTCCAGCCGGTCGCCATAGTGCAGCGCGTTTTCGACCAGATTGACCAGCGCGCGCTTGAACGCGACCGGGCGCACCCGCGCGTCGCAATGTTCGGGCCCGCGATAGGCCGCGATCCGTCCGCGATCCTCGGCATCGTCGGCCAGCGTCGCGCACAGCACCGCGAGATCGACCAGCTTGGGCGCCTCCCCCTCGCCGCCGCGCAGGAAGGCGAGAAGCGAGCCGACCATCACCTCCATTTCGGCCACCTCGGCGCGGATCTGGTCGCGCACCTCCGCCTCCTCGACCGCCTCGACGCGCAGCAAGAGCCGCGCGAGCGGAGTCCGCAGATCGTGGCCGACCGCGGCGAGCGCGCGGGTGCGCTCGTCGATCAGCCGAACGATGCGGCTCTGCATCCGGTTGAACGAGCGGGTCAGGCGCAGCACCTCGCCCGTCCCCCGCTCCGGCACCGGCTCGGGATGCGCGCGCCCGATCCGCTCGGCCGCGTCGGTCAGCTCGCGCAGGGGGCGGAGGGTGCGGCGGATCAGCAGCACGCCGATCGCGGTCAGCGCCAGCGCCGGCACCAGCGCGATCAGCATCCGCCCGATCGCGAGGTCGATCGTCCGCAGCGCCTCGCGCGTGCTGAAGCGCATCCAGCTGCCGTCGGTCAGCCGGATATGCCCCGCGATCACCGAGCGCCGCCCGGGCGAGGCGAAGCGCAGCCTGAGCCCCGATCCTTCCAGCGACGGCTCCCAGGCGACGATCTGGTCGCGCATCCCGTCCAGCGCCGGCGCGACCGGCGGCAGCAGCGGCGGTTCGGGCGACCAGCGGACGATATAGCGGTCGGTGGTCAACTCGTCGGCGATCGCCGGTCGTTCGGGCGGGCTATGCTCCTCCAGCACCCGCAACGCGACGACCAGATGCTCGGCCAGCCGCCGCGCCTCGTCGTCGCGCACGGCAAAGGCCCCGGCGCGCTCGTAGAGGAGCGTGCTGATACCGAACTCGATCGCGCTGGTGATGAGGAGGATGCCGGCGATCTGGCCGAGCAGGCTGGTCGGGAAATGCAGCCGCCGCCGCAGCCGCCCGCGCAGGTGGAGCGGCGTCACGCGCGCTCGACGGGGACGTTGAGCATATAGCCCACCCCCCGCACGGTGACGATCGGCGCGGCATGGCCGCTCCCAGACAGTTTCCGGCGCAGCCGGCTAACCAGCACGTCGACGCTGCGATCCGAGGCGTCGCCGATCCGCGCGCGCGACGCCTCGATCAGCCGCTCGCGCGCGATCACGCGCTGGGCATTGTCGAGAAAGGCGACGAGCAGGTCGAACTCCGCCCCCGTCAGCTCGACCACCGCACCGCTGGGCGAGGTCAGCTCGCGCCGCGGCAGGCTGGCGGTCCAGCCGTCGAACCGGCGCAGCCCCGCCTCGCGGCTTTCCGCCATCAGGTCGCCCGAGCTGCGGCGCAGGACGGCGCGGATGCGGGCGATCAGCTCGTGCGTGCCGAAGGGCTTGGCGAGATAATCGTCCGCGCCCAGCTCCAGCCCGACCACACGGTCGGTCTCGCTGCCGCGCGCGCTGACGAAGATGATCGGCACCTGGCTCTTCTGCCGCACCTGGCGGCACAGATCGATGCCGCTGGTGCCGGGCAGCATGATGTCGAGCAGGATCAGATCGACTCCGCCCGCCTCCAGCCCCTGCCACATTTCCGGCGCGGCGCTGGCGAGGCGCACGGCGAAACCGTTCTGCTGGAGCGTGCGCGCGGTCAGCGTGCGCAGCGCGGGATCGTCTTCGACGACAAGAATCGTGGGGGCGGTCATCCGTCTCGCGCGGCTGTGTCGGGAAGGAGACGGTAGCTAGGGAGAGTGGGCGGCGGGGTCAACGCGGGGGGTGGGGGCGGCTGTGCGTGCCTCCTTCCAAGCGTCGCGCGTCATCCCGGCGAAGGCTGCGATCTTCTGCTTGGTTGGCCGGGGGCCACCACGGGGAGATCCCAGCCTTCGCTGGGATGACGGCATCGATTACCCGACCGGAATGTTCCACGTGGAACATTCCGCGAACACCCCCCGCGCCTCAGGCCCCCTTCGGCGCGGCGACCCGACCGCTGCGTTCCAGCTTGCCCCAGCCGACCACCCAGCCGCCGATCGCCGAGGCGATCGCGCGCAGGACGACCCAGTACATGATCTGGCGATAGACCAGCCGCTGCGCGACGAGCAGATGCGCCGGGTAGCGGACGCGGTGGCCGTCGAAGCGATAGGCGAACCAGCCGCAGATCACGTCGATCGCGGTGAAGGCGAGCCAATAGACCGCCATCAGCCCGACATCGCCGCGCGTCTGCGCCCAGCCATGCTGCGCCACCCGCGTCGCGGTGCCGATGATCGACAGGACCAGCGCCAGATCGATCAGCGGCGAGATCGCGGCGAAGACGATCTGGAACAGCCAGGCCTGCGGCATGCCGACCAGCGCCAGGCCCGAGGGCTTGCGGGTGCGCAGCACGCCACGATGCTTCCACAGGCATTGCAGCGTGCCGAACGCCCAGCGATAGCGCTGCTTGGCCAGCGCCTTGAAGCTCTCGGGCGCCTCGGTCCAGGCGGTCGCGCGCGGATCATAGGTGACGCGCCAGCCGGCGCGCTGGATCGCGATCGTCAGATCCTGATCCTCGGCCAGCGTATCCTCCGGATAGCCGCCGACCTGATCGAGCGCGGCACGCCGCCATGCGCCGACCGCGCCGGGCACCACCGTCATCGCGTCGAAGCCGGCCAGCGCGCGCCGCTCCAGATTCTGGGCGGTGATATATTCGACCGCCTGCCAGCGGGTGACGAGGTTCACGCGATTGCCGACCCGCGCATCGCCCGCCACCGCGCCGATCCGGGGATCGGCGAACCAGCGGGACAGCCGCCGGATCGTCTCCGGCTCGAACTGGGTATCGGCGTCGAGCGCGATGATCACCTCGCCCGTCGCCTCCTGGAGCGCGCGGTTGAGCGCCGCCGCCTTGCCGCCGTTGATCAGGGTCAGCAGCGTCACGCGCGGATCGGCCGCGAACGCCTCGCGCACGATCGCGCTCGTGCGGTCGGCCGAACCGTCGTCGGCGACGATCACCTGCAGCGCCGGATAGTCGCTCGCCAGGACGCGGGCGACCGAGACGGCGATCACCCGCTCCTCGTTATAGGCGGGGATGATCACCGAGACGCTGGGCGTATGGACCGGCGGTTCCGGCCGGCGACGGCGGTTCTGCCACCAGGCGAGCGCCGCCATCAGCACCGCCCGCGCGATGCCGAGCGCGATCGCGACATAGAAGAGCCAGGTGACGATCATCACGAAGGTCGCCACCATGACGAAGGCGGCGACGTCGATCCGCACCGCCAGCAGGTCGCTGCCGGTCACCGGCGGCATGGCGACGTCGCGCGGCACGCCGATCAGCTGCGAGGCGGTGACGAACTGATAGCCTTCCGCCCTCAGGGCCGCGATGATCCGCGGCAGCGCCGCCACCGTCTCCGCCCGGTCGCCGCCGCCGTCATGGAGCAGGATGACGTTGCCCGAATTGTCGGGGGTGGCATTGTGCACCTGGTCGAGCGTCTGCTGCACGATCGAATCGGCACCCGGCCGCTGCCAGTCGTTCGGATCGACGTGCAGGCCGACGACCGTATAGCCCAGCCGCTGCGCGGTCAGCGCGGGCAGCAGTTCGTCGTCGGTGGTCGGCTCCGCGTCGCCGAAATAGGGCGCGCGGAACAGGGTCATGCGGCGGCCCGTATAGGCCTCCACCATGCGCTGGGTCGCGTTCAGCTCCAGCTCGGTCGCGCCGGCCGAGCTGTTGGCGAGATTGGGGTGGGTATAGGTGTGGTTGCCGAGTTCGCTGCCGCCCGCGACGATGCGGTTGAGGATCTGCGGATGCTCGAGCGCATTGCCGCCGATCACGAAGAAGGTGGCGGGGACATGCGCCGCCTCCAGCACGTCGAGGATGCGCGGGGTCCAGGTGCCGTCGGGCCCGTCGTCGAAGGTCAATGCGATCTTCTTGGGATCGGCCGCGCCGGCGCGATGCACGACATAGGGGGTCGGCAGCGCCGCGTAGCGCTCGGCCCGGGTCAGCCCCTGCTTGTCGAAGCTGATGCGCCGCTGGCCGTCGACGGGGGTGGCGGTGATCCGGAGCAGCTCGCCATTGCCCTCCACATCGGTGTTGAGCTGGGTGTGGACGGTCGAGAGGTCTGGCAGGCCGCCGGTGCGATAGGCGCCGAGCGCGGTCCAGAAGCCGCCATCCTCGCTGCCCAGCCGCCACAAGGCGACGCCGCCGATGCCGAAGCGGCGCAGCGCGGCGAGCTGGTTCCAGCTGGTCGCCGCGTCGAGCATCCAGATCGTATGGTGCTGGCCATTCTCCTCATAGGCGAAGCCCGCATTGCCGCTGGCGGGATCGAAACTGACCTGCGCGCTGCTGTCGTGCGCGGCCAGCCACGCCTCCTCGACGGTCAGCGCGTCGGTATCGTCGCCGTGCCAGTCATAGGCGTAGCTGCCCAGCGCCACGACCAGCTTGTCGCGGCCGACGCGGCGGATCGCGTCCGCCACCTGATGGACGAACCAGTCTTGCGCCGCGATCGGGCCCGGCTCGCCGCCCTCCCAATGCTGGTCATAGGCCATGAAGATCAGCCGGTCCGACGCCGCCGCGATCGGGCCGAGCGGCCAGCGCTCGTCATCGGCCGGTGCGGTCACCGCGATCTGCGAACCCGCCGGCAGCTCGGCGCGGAGCAGGTGGAGGAAGGCGATATAGGGCCGCATGGCGGAGGCGGGCAGCGCCTCGAAGTCCATCACCACGCCGGCCGCACGCTGCTGGCGCACCATCGCGCCGAGCTGCTGCGCGAAGCCGCGCGCGGCGACCCGGTCGGACAGCAGCTGGGCCGCGCCGGTCCCGTCCCATTCGGCCTGGCCGAAATTCTGGACCATCGGCAGGATGCGCGGCGGCGCCTTCATAGCCGCGATCATCCGGGTGAAGCGCGGGTCGCTGTCGACCTGTACCTTGTGGTCCGGGCCGGCGACGCTGACGGTCGCGGGCACCACCCAGTCGAGCGAGGCGATGTGCCGGCGCAGCGAGGCTATGCTGGCGTCGTTGCCGGGCAGGTAGAAGCCGATCGACAGGGGCGCGTGCAGCCCGCTGACCGCGGGCGCCTTGTGCGGCAGCCAGGCGTTGAGGCCATGCCGGCGCGGCGGGATGCCGCGCAGCGCCGCCGCCCTGGGCTGGGAGATGGGCAGCACCAGGTCGCGACCGCGCGGGACATGGATCACCGTCGTCGCAAACGCGATGGCGGCGAGCACGATCAGCCCGATCGCCACGGCCACCGCGCGCTTGGACCAGCGCCCGCGCCGCCCGGTGGGATCGAAGAAAATCGGTGCCTTCATTGTGCCGTACCGCCCGTCATCACCCGCCCGCCCTAGGCCCGGGGCGATAAGCGGGCGCTGTTCGGTCGATTAAACTTTTGTCATTCCCCGCGCCACCTTGGGCCTGCGGATCAGCGCAAAAGTCCCGGATCGATCGCCTGCAGCGACTGAACGATGGCGGCGATCAGCCGGTCGTCGTCATGCTTCAGATAGTGGCCGCCGGGCAGCGCGATCACCCGGGCCGGGGTGCCGGCCAGATGCGGACACAGGCTGTCCTTCTCCTCCTGTCCCTGGACGCAGACGACCGGCGCATAGCGCAGCGCGCGCATGCCCTCGGCCGGCTCCGCATCGGGCTTGCCGCGATAGGAGAAGCCGAGCGGGTCGGCGCGGAAGAAGGCGGTCTCGCCCGGCACCACCACGACGATCGCCGCGATGTGGCGGCGCAGATCCTCGGGCAGGTCGGGCGCGGCAACCGAGACCATGTCGGCGCCGTAGGACTGGCCCATCAGGATGATCCTGTCGGCGCCGGTCGTGTCAATCGCGCGGCGGATCGCGGCGGCGACGATCGCATCCACCTCCGCCCGGGTGCGCCGCGTGCCGAAGGCGGCGGGCGAACTCACTGCGAGGAGCGGCAGTCCGCGTGCGGCCAGCGCATGGGTGACGGGCTTGCCCATGCCGAACTTCAGCCCGGCATCGCCCGACACGAAGACCGCGGCGACGCCCTTGTGCGCGGCGTCGCCCGCGCTGAGCATCTGGAAGGCATTGCCGGCGATCACCGCGGGCACGCCGATCGCGGCGGTCATCGCCAGCGCGGCGAGCATCGGCAGCGCCATCGCCAGCATCTGCCAGCGGCGGGGCCAGGGCCGGCGCGGGGCGGCCGAACGCGGCCGGCGGTCGAACCCGGCGAACGGGATATTGGGGGCGAGCGACGCCATCAGAGCACCATCGCCAGCGTCTGCCGGGCCGGCGGGACGGGCCGTTCGGTCGGTGAGGGTGCGACGGGCCGTCCCTCGCGCGCGGGCCGCGCCCGCCCCCCGATGAGGCGCGACAGGTCGTGCAAGGCAGCGATCAGCCCCAGGCCGCGCGGCCCGGCGATATAGCGAGGTTCCCACACGGGCGCATATTTCTCCTTATAGGTGCGCAGGCCCTTGAAGCCGTAGATGCGCTCGCCGTTGCGAAAGACGAAGGCGCTGATCCGCGCCCAGGCAGGAGCCAGCCGGCGGTCGTCGATCCCCGAAAGCGGCGCCATGCCGAGCGAGAAGCGGCGATAGCCCCGCTCCTTCGCCCAGAGCATGACGCTGGTGAACAGGAAGTCCATCGTGCCCGGCGGCGTATCGGCGCGGTAGCGCATCAGGTCGACCGAGGCCTCGCGCCGGTTGGCGGTGAGCCACAGATTGGCGAAGGCGACGATCCGCTCGCCGACGGTGACGATCGCGACGTCGAATTGGCGGATATAGTCGCGGTCGAACCGGCCGAGGCTGAACCGCTTCTCGCTCGCGCCCTTGTCGGCCATCCACGCGTTCGAGATCGCCTCCAGCTCGTCGAGGATCACCGGCACCGCGTCGGCGGGGACGATGCGGAAGGCCGCACCCTTGTTGCGCGCGGCGTGCGAGGCGCGGCGGACGGCGCGCAGGCGCGGCGTGTCGAGCGTGAAGCCGGTCAGGTCGACGATCGCCTCCTCGCCGAACTTGATGATCTGCCGCCCCATGCCGATCGCCAGGTCGAGCGCGGCCGACGACATCTCGTAGAGCATCAGCCGCCCCTGCGCGCGGTCGGCCATCTCGCGCAGCCGCCACAGCAGTTCGGGCCAGGCCTCGCGCGGGCCCACCGGATCGCCCATCACGATCCAGCTCGCCCCGGCGATCTGGTACATGACGAACGCCTCGCCGCCTTCGGACCAGAGGAAGCGCTTGTCGCCGGTCAGCGCCAGCATCGCGTCGGTGCGGTCGGCATGGGCGAGCGCGGCCGCCAGCGCCTCGGGCGTCGTCACCGGGCAGACCGTCGCGGCCGGCTGGCGCGCGGGTGCGAACAGCCGCCAGGCGACGAGCGCGATCAGGGCGACGACGGTGGCGAGCATCGCGCGCAGGAAGCGCGGCGCATCGTCCTGCGCGCCGAAATTGAGCCATAGCGCGTCGGAATAGGGCACCCGGCGGAAGGCGAAGAAGCCCGCCCAGCATACCCCGCCCAGCACCAGCCCGACACAGACGACCCAGGCGGCGGAGATCGGCGTCTGGGTCAGCGCGGTGCGGCGGTAGAAGGCGCCGCGCGTCCAGTGGAGCAGCAGCGCGACGGTAAGGCAGACGATCGCCTCCTCGTAATCGATGCCCTTGGCGATCGAGAAGGCCGCGCCCGCGACCAGCAGCACGCGCGCGGCGATGTTCGCCCCGTCGAGCCGGCGATAGAGGCCCGGCGCGACCGACAGCAGCCCCGCGCCGACCAGACTGGCGGCGATATGGCTCGCCTCGATGAAGGGGAGCGGCAGGATCGCGTCGAGCATGCCCATGCGCCCGCGCAGCGCCGGCAGGGCGCCCGACAGGAGCAGCACCGCGCCGCCGCCGAAGGTCGCGGCGGCGAGCGCGAGCGGGGCGATGCTGGCGACCACCGGTCGCGCCCCGGCCAGCAAGCGCCCGGCCGCACGCTGGCGCCGCCCCTCGCTGAGCGCGAGGAGCAGGATGCCGAGCGCGAGGGGGAGGACGTAATAGATGACGCGATAGGCGACGAGCGCGGCGAGCAGCGTCGTGCGGTCGCCCGGCAGCACCGCCATCACCACCGCCTCGAACACCCCCACCCCGCCGGGGACATGGGTGATGACCGTCGCGACGATGCCGAGCGCATAGGCGAGGATGAAGGCGGGAAGCAGCGCCGGATCGGTGCCCGGGATCAGCACGAACAGCGCGGCGCTGGCACAGGCGAGGTCGACGACCGAGATGCCGAGCTGCGCGATCGCATGGCGCGGCCGCGGCAGCGGGATGGTGAAGCCGAACAGGCGGATCGGCTTCGTCACCACCGCGGTGGCGCCGAGCGCCGCCAGCGTCGTGGCGACGATCGCGACCCCGGCGATCCAGACGGCGTCCTCTCCCAGCGTCAGCCCCGGCAGGACCAGCGCGCCGGGATGCGCGAGCAGCGCGACCCCGGCGACGGCGATCACGCCGATCCAGAAGGTCGCTCCGGCGATACCGATCACCCGGGCGATGTCGGGCCCGTCGAGCCCCGCGGCGGTATAGACGCGGTAGCGTGCCGATCCGCCGGTGATGAGGCCGATGCCCAGATTGTGGCTGAGCGTGTAGCTGGAGAAGGAGGCGAGCGCGGCGGTGCGCCAGGGCAGCGGCCGGCCGATCACCCGCAGCGCCAGCACGTCGTAGATGGTCAGCGCCAGATAGCTCGCGGCGGTGAAGCCGAGTGCCAGCGCCAGCCGGCCGCCGGACAGGGCATGCATCGCCGCGCGCAGATCGGCGAAATGGACCTCGCGGGTCAGCGCGTCGAGCGCGGCGAAGCCCAGGCCGGCGAGCAGCAGCGCGACGCCGACCGCGATCGTCCGTCGATGCCGCGCGACCAGCCCGGGCAGGTCAGCCACGGGGCAGCTCCTCCACCCGGTTCCAGTGCTGCGACTTGCAGATGATGCCGCCCAGGATGCAGCCCTCTACCCGGATCTGGTTGGGGGTGACCTGCTCGATCTCCGACGAGAAGCGGCGGTGCATGTCGGGGACGAACAGCGTCCCCTTCCACGTCCCCTTGCCGCTCGGCCTGTAGTTCTCGAGCAGCATGGTGCCGACCAGCTTCTCGGTCCCGCCCTCGTGCGCGTCGGTCTGCGCCTCGCCGTTCGCCCAGGCGACCCAGCCGCACACCGCCTCGCCCCCGCACGGGCCGGTGCGCACCACCACGCTGTGCCGCGGATTCATCCACAGGCCCTCGACCCCGCCCGGCTGCGCCGCGGCGAGGGTCGGCACGGCGAGCGCGACGATCGATAGGATGACCGCCGGCCATTTCCTCGGTCCACGCGGCGCGACATGGCGCATGACGGGCGTATCTCCTCGCTGCATCGCGACCGCCGCTAAAGGGGGCGGACTTGCGACCGGCTCGCCGATGCATGAATATTGCTTCATGTTAATGTCAGCCGGCCGCGGGGCGGTCGATGAAGGCGCGCAGCAGCGTCGCGGCGACGAGCGGGCTGTCATAGTGGAGGAAGTGGTCGCCCGGCAGCGTCAGCGCGCGGACATTGGCCTGGTGCCAGAGCGGGCAGAGGCTCCCCGCCTCGTCGCGACCCCGGACGCAGATCACCGGGACGTCGGCCACCGCGCGCGCATAGGGCAGCGCCGGCCCGTCTCCCCACCAGGACATCAGCCCGCCGGGCGTCGCGCGGAGCAGCATCGTGTCCTCGGGCACCAGCAGCTGGACCATCGATACCTTGGCCCGCAGCGCGGGCGGCAGCCGCGGCTCGCCGAGCAGGATCACGTTCGCGCCGAAGGACTGGCCGACGAGCAGCACGTGCCGCACCCCCGGCAGCGCCGCCGCGCGCGCCACCGCCTGCGCGACCAGCGCGGCGGCCTCGTCTGGGCTGCGGCGGCGGGCGAAGGCGGTCAGCGAATTGACCCCGACAACCGGGATCCCCTGCTGCGCCAGCCGCCGCGCGATCGCCGGGCCCATGCCCGTGGTGAAGCCCATGTCGCCGGAGAAGAAGACCGCCGCCGTGCCCGATTCGGCGGCCGGCGCGGGGGCGGTGGCGGGCACTTCGGTGAACACCGGCCCGCCCCAATAGCCGAGCCGCCCCGCATACAGGGCCAGTCCGACGAACAGGGCGACGAGCAGCGCCGGCACGATCCGCCCCGTCCACCGCTTGCGCCCGACGGGACGCAATGAGCGCAGTCGCGCTCCAGCGGGAAGGATCCGGTCGACCATGGCACCGCTATGGCGCCCGCGACTCTGCCGCGCGCTGACGGAAAGATGACCGATCGGTAATGGTTTAGGCGCGCGCTCCCGAACGGAGGCGGAGCGTCGTGCCGCGCCGATTGCCCTCCCCCTCCGGCTCCGCCATGATCGGCCCTCCGTTCGAGGAGCCCCGTGTTTTGACCAAGATCCTGCTGGTCGAGGATGATCGAGCCACTGCCGACTTCATCGCCAAGAGCCTGTCGGAGGAGGGATTCGTCGTCGATCGCGCCGATAATGGCCGCGACGGGCTGTTCCACGCGACCGACGGGAGTTACGACTGCATCGTGCTCGACCGGATGCTGCCGGGGATCGACGGCATGGGCGTGCTGGCCGGGATGCGGGGCGCGGGGATCACGACCCCCGTCATCGTCCTGTCGGCGCTCGGTTCCGCGGAGGACCGGGTCAAGGGTCTGACCAGCGGCTCCGACGACTATCTGACCAAGCCCTTCGCCTTCGCCGAGCTGCTCGCGCGCATCCGCCTGCTGATCCGCCGCCACGAGGGCGCGACGGGCGCGGCGCCGCAGACGGTGCTGCGCTGCGACGACCTCGAAATGGATCTGCTCGCCCGCCGCGTGAAGCGCGCCGGCCAGGTCGTCGACCTGCAGCCGCGCGAGTTCCGGCTGCTCGAATTCCTGCTGCGCCATGCCGAACAGGTCGTCACCCGCACCATGTTGCTCGAAGGCGTGTGGGACTATCATTTCGACCCGGGCACCAATGTGATCGACGTCCATCTCAGCCGCCTGCGCAAGAAGGTGGACGAGGGCTTCGCACGCCCGCTGCTCCACACCGTACGCGGGGTCGGATACCGGCTCGGCATCGGCGGCTGAGGCCGGCGGCGATGCAGCGCGCCTCCACCACCCGCCGGCTGGCGGCGCTCGTCTTCGCCTTCCAGATCGCGGCGGCGGCGGTGCTGCTGGGCAGCATCGGCGTCTATGTCCGCTGGGAGATCGCCGGCGAGGCGACGCGCTCCGGCGCGCTACTGCGCGAGGACCTGCTCGCGGTCTACGGTCGCGGCGGACGCGAGGCGCTGCGGCGGACGATCTGGGAGCGGTCCACCCGGCTGCTCACGCCCGGCGCGGTGATGCTGCTCACCGATGCGGCCGGCAGCCGGCTGGCCGGCAATCTCGATACCCCGCCCGCCGGCATCGCCCCGGACGACGGCACGGTCGAGACGGTGCTGCTGCGGCGCCACCACCAGAAGCCGGAGGCGATGCGCATCCGCGCGACGGTGCTGCCCGACGGATCGCGGCTGGTGACGGGCATGGTCATCCAGCGCGAGCAGCGCGCACTCGGCGTCTTCGCCGATGCCAGCGTCGCGGCACTGGTACTGGCGATCGGCTTCGCCGCGGCGACGGCCTGGGCCGCGGCCCGGCTCTTCTCGTCGCGGCTGGAGGCGGTGGCGGCGACGCTTCACGCCGCGCGCGAGGGCGATCTTGCCCGGCGGGTGCCGCAGGACCACACCGGCGACGCCTTCGCCGCGCTGGGGCACGAGGTGAACGCGACGCTCGACCGGCTCAAGCGGCTGATGGACGAGCTGCGGCTGGCGACCGACGCGCTCGCCCACGACCTGAAATCGCCGATCACCCGGATGCGCTCTTCACTGGAACGCGCCCGCGCCGCGCTGGCCGACGCCGATCCCGCCGATCCCGCCCGCGACGCGGTCGAGCGCGCCAATGCGGAGGGCCAGCGGCTGCTCGGCATCGTCGAGACCGCGCTGAGCATCAGCCGCGCCGAGGCGGGGATCGGGCGCGCGAGCTTCCAGCCGGTCGACCTGCCCGACATGCTCGAGGCGCTGGCCGAGATCTACGGGCCGCTCGCCGAGGATCGCGGGCGACGGATCGACGTCGCGGTCGGAACCCCGCTGCCGCCGGTCGCGGTGCATCGCGAGCTGCTGGGGCAGGCGCTGGGGAACCTGATCGACAACGCGCTGAAATACGGCGCGGGGACGATCACGCTGAGCCTCGACCGGCGCGACGGCCAGGTGCTGCTCGGCGTGGCGGACGAGGGCCCGGGCATTCCGCAGGCGCAGCATGGCGACGCATTGCGCCGGTTCGGCCGGCTCGATGCGGCACGCACCAGCGAGGGGGCGGGGCTCGGCCTGTCGCTGGTCCATGCGGTCGCGCAGCTGCACGACGGACGCCTGCGGCTCGGCGATGCGGCGCCGGGGCTGGCGGTGACGATCGCGTTGCCGGGTTAGGCAGCCGGCGAGAGTCCGCCGATCGGCGCGGACAGAGTCGACGGGCGACGCAGGCGGGCACGGGCTATCGCTTGAGGGTAGAGCTCGCCGAGCAACCGGTCGAAGGTCGCCGTCCAGCTGAACTGCGCCTCGACATGCGCGCGCGCCGCGGCGGCCATGGCGCCCCGCTCGTCGCCGGTCAGCACCGCGACGACGTTCCGCGCCATCGCGGCGACGTCGTCGACCGGGCCGAGCAGGCCGAGCCCGGGCGGCACGCGGGCCGGCATCGCGCCGCTCGCCACCCCGACCACCGGCAGGCCCGAGGCCTGCGCCTCCAGCACCGAGATGCCGAAGGTCTCGTCCGCCATCGCCGACACATAGAGGTCGGCGCTGGCGAGCGCGCGGGCGAGGCGGGCTCGGTCGGCCTCGAAGCCCGGGAAGACGATCGGCAGTCCGGCGGCCGCCTCGATCAGCGCCGGGCGCAGCTTGCCGTCACCGATCAGCACCATGCTGGCGCCCAGCTCTGCCGGCAGATGGCGGAACATCGCGACCAGCCGGTCGGCGCGCTTCTCGTTGTCCAGCCGACCGGCATAGACCAGCACCGGGCCGGTCGCAGGCAATCCCAGCTCCGCGCGCCATGCCGGGTCGCGCCGATCGGGGCGGAAGGTGTCGAGATCGACGCCGAGCGCGAGCAGGTCGACCCGGTCGATCCCGCGCGAGCGCAGCGCGGCGCGCGCCGGCTCGTCGAGCGTGTAGACATGGTCGAACTCGCGGAACGTCACCTCGGTATAGCCGTAACTGAGCCAGCGGAAGAAGCGGCCCGCCCACTCCCCCATCGTCGCCCGCGCGACGCGATAGACATGCGCCTCCGGAAAGTCGGTGCTGTAGCCGGCGACCAGCGCCGTCGCGGGAAAGGCGCGGCGATGGTGGATCGCCGCCCAGGGCAAGACCCAGGGGCAGAGGCACTCGATCACGTCCGGGCGATAGTGCGCGAGGAGGCCGCGGACGTGCGCCGGGCGCAGCGCGAATCGGTAGTTGGGACTGCCCCGCACCGGATCGGCCGCCACCTCGGCGAAGATATGCCGGCCGTCCACGACGACGCGGTCGGCGGGGCCCGGCACGATCTGGAGCAGGCTGTGCGGCGTCCGCGCGAGGATATGATCGCGCTTCTCGCGCAGATAGGTGCTGATCCCGCCGCCGCCGGCGGGAGAATAGCTTTGGGTCAGGTCGCAGATCAGCAGCGGCCGGGACGTGTCGATCACAAGGGAGCGCTTTTTTCCGTCAGCACCGGCATCGTCCGCTGCATGGGTTGGCGGCGTCCGGCGGCGCGGATCATATCCGCACAGGCGGCGAACGGCCAGAGCAACATAGCGATGCCGCCGATCGTCGCCGCGACCGGGGCCCCGCCCGAAGCGGGCGCGTTGCCGATGGCGCGAAGCGCTTGACCGGACGGGACAAAGGCCGCCCCGCAGGTTTTTCCACCTGCCCCCAAATGGTCACAAACCGGCGCTAGCGGGTCCTCACCGGACCGGTCCATGCGCATGTCGGGAGTATGTTGCAGGGAGCGGGCCAATGTCGACACTCGATTGGAAAACGGATGCCTTTTAGCGCGTCTGTGTTACAGAACGATGCTCCCGAAGCTGACAAAAACGACACCTTCGCGCCGCCCGGCCTTTCCGGCCGCGGGCGGCTGCGGATCCTGTCCTTCGCCCACGCGCTGAACCGCGGCGGGGCCGAGCGCGCCGCCGTCCGGCTGTGGCGACAATGGGCGCAGGACGCCGATATGGTCCTCGCGATCGGCGAGGGGCATGACGAGGGACTGGCCGGGGCCGGCGTGCGCGTGCGGCGCGCGCCGCCGCGGCTTGCCGGCCTGTCGCCCAATGCCCGGATGCTCGCCTGGCTGCCCGGGGTGATCCGCGCGGAACGGCCCGACATCCTGTTCTGCCCCGGAAATACCTATGCGATCGTCGCGGCGGCGATGCGGCTGCTGGCGGGCGGCGCCTGCCCGCCGATCGTCGCCAAGGTGAGCAACCCGATGGGGCGCGAGGACCTGCCGCCGCCGCGCCGCCGGGCGGCGCTCTGGTGGGCGCGGACGCAGGGGCGGATGATCGATCGCTTCGTCGCGACCAGCGCCGCGATGGCGGACGAGATCGCCGCCGTCGCGCAGGTGCCGGCGAGCCGGATCGACACCATCCCCAATCCCGCCTTCGACGCGGCGGTCTTCGCCAGGCTGACGGACGCGCCGGGGCCGGCCGCGGACGCACCCGGCCGGCTGTTCGTCGGGGTCGGCCGCCTCGTCGCGCAGAAGAACTTCGCGCTGATGGTCGCGGCCTTCGCGCGCGGCGCGATGCCGGCGGACCGGCTGGTCATCCTGGGCGAGGGACCCGAACGGCCGATGCTGGAGGGGCTGATCGCCGCGGCCGGGCTGGGCGACCGGGTGACGCTGGCCGGTTTTAATCGCGATGCGGGCGCGTGGATCGGCCGGGCCGACGCGCTGATCCTGTCCTCGCGCTACGAGGGACTGCCGGCCGTCGTGCTGGAAGCGATGGCGGCGGGGCGGCCGGTGATCGCCACCGACTGCTGCGTGGCGATGGCGCCGCTGCTCGCGGGCGGCGCGGGGGTTTTGGTGCCGCCCGGCGACGCGGCGGCGATGGCGGCGGCGATCGCGACGCTCGACCCCGCTGCCTTCGATCCGGCGCATGCACGCGCGGTGGCGGCACGGCACGTGACGGAGCGGGTCGCGCAGGCCTATTGGCCGGTGTTCCTCGCCGCGATCGCCGCGCCTGGCCCGCGAACGCAAGCCCTTGTTCCCGGCTGACACAAAGCCGCAACAGGTCCGTAACGGTCACGTCTTCGAAGCGCGTCATGGGCGCCAGAAACCATAAAGGGGAATCCGACGTGACCGTGAAGTTCGCGCTGCTCGCCAGCGCCGCCATGCTGCTGCCCGCCGTCCCGGCCGCCGCGCAGGACGCGCCGCCGCCGACCAGCGCCGCCGCGATCGACCAGGCCGCGCCCGCCGAACCGGTCCCCGCCGACGGCAGCGACATCGTCGTGCTCGGCTTCGGCCAGAGCCGCCAGGTCCAGACCGTCGCGGCCGCCGACATGGAGCGGCTGACCCCCGGCACCTCGCCGCTCAAGGCGGTGGCCAAGCTGCCCGGCGTCAACTTCCAGTCGGCGGACGCCTTCGGCGCCTATGAATGGTCGACGCGCATCTCGCTGCGCGGCTTCAACCAGAACCAGCTCGGCTTCACGCTGGACGGCGTGCCGCTCGGCGACATGAGCTACGGGAACGTCAACGGCCTGCACATCAGCCGTGCCGCCATCTCCGAAAATCTCGCCTCGACCACCGTCGCGCAGGGCGCGGGTGCGCTCGGCACCGCCTCGACCAGCAATCTGGGCGGCACGCTCCAGTTCGTCAGCCGCAAGCCGGCGGACGCGGCCGATCTGGTCGCCAGCGGCACCTATGGCAGCAACGACACCGTCCGCGCCTTCGTCCGCGCCGACAGCGGCGATCTGGGCGGCGGGCTGAAGGGCTATGTCAGCTACGCCTATCTGACCACCGACAAGTGGAAGGGCGACGGCAGCCAGCGCCAGCATCAGGCGAGCGTGCGGCTGATGGAGGATCTGGGCGAGCACGGCAGCATCACCGGCTTCGTCAACTTCTCCGACCGGCGCGAGAACGACTATCAGGACCTCAGCCTCGATATCCTGTCGCGGCGCGGCTATTTCGCCGACAACATCACCAACGATTACGCGACCGCGCTGCAGATCGGCCGCGTCTACCAGAACCTGGCCGCCCGAAGCGCCTATGCGACCGCCAACAACGGCTCGACCGTCGGCTTCGTCGCGCCCTGGGCCGGGGCGGGCTATAGCTATCCGACCGGCTTCGGCACGGTCGACGATGCCTATTACGACGCCGCCGGCCTGCGCCGCGACTGGCTGGGCGGCGTGACCTTCGACATGCACCTGACCCCGGCGCTGTCGCTCGTCTCGACCAGCTATTACCACAAGAACAAGGGCCAGGGCTCGTGGATCACGCCCTATAGCCCGACCCCCGCAGGCGCGGCGGACGGCAATGGGGGCACGCTGCCCGCCGCCTCCACCTCGGTCGCCGGCCTCGCCTCGCCGCTCGGCTTCCGCACCACCGAATATGCGATCGACCGGGCGGGCAACCTGACCCATGTCGCGCTGGAGACGGGGATCAACCGGTTCGAGCTGGGCGGCTGGTACGAGACCAACAGCTTCGACCAGGCGCGGCGCTTCTACGGCATGGGCAGCGGCACGACGCCGAACCGCGATGCCCGCGACTTCCAGTCCAACCCCTATTTCACCCAGTGGGACGGCAAGTACGATACCGAGACGCTGCAATATTACGTCTCGGACACGCTGAGCCTCGGCCAGCTGACGCTGAACGGCGGATGGAAGGGGATGCGCGTGCGCAACCGCGCCAATCTACGCACCGGATCGCTGGTCGCCGGCAGCATCGAGGCGCGCGACTGGTTCCTGCCGCAGGTCGGCGCCGTCTACAGCCTCGGCCAGGCCGAGCTGTTCGCCAGCTATACCGAGAACATGCGCGCCTTCGTGTCGTCGGCGACGACCGGGCCGTTCGCGACCACCCAGGTCGGGTTCAACGCGATCCGGAACACGCTGAAGCCCGAGACCTCGCGCACCGTGGAGGGCGGCGTCCGCCTGCGGGCCGGCGGGCTCCAGCTGTCGGCGGCGGCCTATTATATCGACTTCTCGAACCGGCTACTCACCTTCGCCAACGGCTCGGGCATCCAGGGCAACCCGCCGACGCTCAACAATGCCGGCGACGTCGAGAGCTACGGCGCGGAGGTCTCCGCCTTCTACCGCATCGTCGGGCCGCTGACCGCCTTCGCCAGCTATTCCTACAATCGCGCGACCTATCAGGACGATGTGAAGAACGCCGCCGGCACCGTGCTGGTCGCCACCGCCGGCAAGACGGTGGTCGACACGCCCGAGCACATGGCCAAGGGCGAGCTGGTCTATGACGACAGCCGCTTCTTCGCCCGCGCGGGCGCCGACTATATGTCGAAGCGCTACTTCAACTATCTCAACGACCGGTCGGTCGGCGGCCGGCTGGTGGTGGATGCGAGCCTGGGCTATCGCTTCGGCGAAGGCTTCGGGCCGTTCCGCGGGATCGCGATCGAGGGCAGCGTCACCAACCTGACCAACAAGCGCTACATCTCGACGATCGGCACCAACGGCTACACCGCGAGCGGCGACAACCAGACCTTCCTGACCGCCGCGCCGCGCCAGTGGTTCGTCACGCTGCGCCGGGGGTTCTGAGCGATGCGTGCGCTGGTCCGGCTGCTCGCCGCCGCCCTGTGCCTTGCCGGTGCGGCGCCGGCGGCGGCCGGGCCGGTGCTGCTCGTCTCCCTCGACGGGCTGCGCCCCGGTGACGTCGCCGAGGCGACGGCGCGCGGGATGACCCTGCCCAACCTCTCCGCGCTGGCGGCGGAGGGAGCGAGCGCCCAGGGCGTGGTGGGCGTGCTGCCCACCCTCACCTATCCCAGCCACACCACGCTGGTGACGGGCGTCGCCCCCGCCGAGCACGGCGTGGGCAACAACCTGACCTTCGATCCGCTCCAGACGAACCAGACCGGCTGGTACTGGTACGCCAGCGACGTGCGGGTGCCGACGCTCTGGCAGGCGGCGAAGGCCGCGGGGCTGACCACCGCCAACGTGCACTGGCCGGTGACCGTCGGCGCGCCGGGCATCGACCGCAACCTGCCGCAGATCTGGCGGACGGGCAGCGAGGACGATCGCAAGCTGCTTGCCGCGCTCGCCACGCCGGGACTGGTCGCGCGACTGGAAGCGACGGTCGGCGAGCGCTACGCCCAGGGGATCGACGAGACGGTGGAGGGCGACGCCAACCGCGTCCGCTTCGCCGCGGCGCTGCTGGCCGCTGACAAGCCGCAGTTCATGACCGTCTATCTCGCCGGGATCGATCATGCCGAGCATCAGGCGGGCCCCGGATCGGCCGGCGCCAAGGCGGCGATCGCGGCGACCAATGCGCTGGTCGGCCAGCTCGTCCGCGCGGCGCGCGCGGCGATGCCCGACGTGACGGTGGTGGTCGTGTCGGATCACGGCTTCCACGCGGTGACGACCGACGTCAATCTCGTCCGCCCCTTTGTCGAGGCGGGGCTGGTGACGCTGGACGCCGCGGGCAAGATCACCGGCTGGGAGGCCGAACCCTGGCTGGCGGGCGGCACCGCCGCGATCCGCCTCGCCCGACCCGACGACGCGGCGCTCGTCGCGCGGGTGAAGGCGCTGCTCGACCGGCTGGCGCGCGACCCCGCCTATCACATCGCCGCGGTGCTGGACCGCGCCGCGGTGGCGAAGGCGGGCGGGGCGACCGAGGCGAGCTTCTTCGTCGCGCTGGAGCCCGGCTATGAAACCGGTCGCGACCCGGCCGCGCCGGTGACGCAGCCGTCGAGCTACAAGGGCATGCACGGCTATATGCCCGGCGACCCGGCGATGCGCTCGACCCTGATCGTCGCCGGTCCCGGCATCCGCCACCGCGATCTGGGCGTGGTGGACATGCGCGCCATCGCCCCCTCGATCGCGCGGGTGCTGGGCGCAAACATGCCGAGCGCCATGGTGAAGCCGGTCTTCTGACCCGTTCCGGCGCGGGAGCGTTGATCGCTTCGCTCGCCCGGGCCATCGTCGCCCCTTGGTCGGCAGGGGCGGGCGACATGAGGGATTGGAACGCGGTGGTCGCAGCGGGTCTCGACCTGCCGGGCGTGGAGACGGGGACCGCCTATGGCCGGCCCGCCCTGCGCTTCCGCGGCAAGGTGCTCGCAGCCGCGACCGCGCCGAGCGCCGACAGCTTCGTCCTTCAGGTCGCCGAGGCGGAGAAGGAGATGTTGCTGGAGACCGACCCGGACACCTTCTGGCAGACCGACCATTATCGCGGCTGGCCGGCGGTGCTCGTCCGCTACGGGACGCAGGCCGAAGAGCGGATCGCGACGCTGCTCGCAAGGACGTGGTGGGATCGCGCCACGCTCCGCCAGCGGCAGGACTATGGCGACCGGCCCTGAGCGGGCGGACAACCGACTCCAGTGGCGGGGCGGCGACTTGAGCTTCCCCTCACCCGCCCAGCAACCGGTCGCGGTGCTGGTCCACCACCTCCTCCAGCCAGGTCTGGAAGGCGCGGATGCGTTTCAGCTGGCGGGTGTCGCGATGGGTGACGATCCAGAAGGAACGCAGGATCTGGCGATCCGGCAGGATCGGCACGAGCCCCGGATCGGCGTCGCCGATGAAGCGGGGCAGCACCCCGATCCCGAGGCCGGACGCGATCAGCCGATGCTGGGCGTTGATGCTGGAGCTGCGGATGGTCGCCGTCAGCGCCGGGTCGAGCTCGTCGAGATACCGCAGCTCGGGCGCGTAGAGCAGGTCGGGGACATAGCCGACCAGCGTGTGCGCCGACAGGTCGCCGACCTCGCGGACCGGCGGCCCGGCATAGCCGGCCGCGGCATAGAGGCGCAGCGCATAGTCGGACAGCTTGCGGCTGACCACCGGACCCGATCGCGGACGGGCGAGGAGGACGGCGAGGTCCGCCTCGCGCCGCGAGGGGTTGAGGAAGCCGCTGGTCGCGGCGAGGTCGATCACGAGCTGCGGGTGCCGGGCGTGAAAGCCGGCGAGCAGCGGCGCGACGAACCAGCTGCCGAACCCCTCAGACACGCTGACCCGGAGCAGCCCCGACAGCCCCGTCCCGCCCCCGCCGCCGGGCAGTTCGGCGATCCGCTCGGCGGCGCGCTGCATCGCTTCGACATGGGCGAGCAGTGCCTCGCCCGCCTCGGTCAGGGCATGGCCCTCGCGCGTCTGCTCGAACAGGGTCTGGCCGAGCTGCGCCTCCAATCGCCGGAGGCGCCGACCCATGGTGGAGGCGTCGACGCCCAGCAGTTGCGCAGCGCGGGCGAGCTGGCCTGCATGGGCGATGGCGGCGAAGTCCTGCAGCGCGCTCCACGGCAGGCGAAGACTGGGTTGCATCGATGCAAGGTCCTGTTGCGCAATCGCCTGTTGCCTGCATCGATGCATCGGCGCAATCCTCGCCGCCAAATAGGAGAGGCGAGATGCGGCAGATCGATCATGTGATCGCAGGCGGAGCCGGCGGCGGCGGCAGCGTGCGGACCGGTGAGGTGTTCGATCCCAATAGCGGCGAGATCCAGGCGCATGTCGCGCTCGGCTCGGCGGCCGAGCTCGAGCGCGCCGTCGCGGCGGCGCAGGCGGCGCAGCCCGGCTGGGCCGCCACCAACCCGCAGAGGCGCGCACGCGTGATGTTCCGCTTCAAGGAGCTGGTCGAGCGCGAGATGGATGCGCTGGCGCACCTCCTCTCCTCCGAGCACGGCAAGGTGATCGCCGACGCCAAGGGGGACATTCAGCGCGGGCTGGAGGTGATCGAGTTCGCCTGCGGCATCCCGCATGTGCTGAAGGGCGAGTATACGCAGGGCGCAGGACCCGGCATCGACGTCTATTCGATGCGGCTGCCGGTCGGCATCGGCGCGGGCATCACGCCGTTCAACTTTCCGGCGATGATCCCGATGTGGATGTTCGGCGTCGCCATCGCCTGCGGCAACGCCTTCATCCTCAAGCCGTCCGAGCGCGATCCCTCGGTGCCGGTGCGCCTCGCCGAACTGATGCTGGAGGCGGGCGCGCCCGAGGGCGTGTTGCAGGTCGTGCATGGCGACAAGGAGATGGTCGACGCGATCCTCGACCATCCGGCGATCGGCGCGATCAGCTTCGTCGGCTCGTCCGATATCGCGCACTATGTCTACCGGCGCGGGGTCGAGGCGGGCAAGCGCGTGCAGGCGATGGGCGGAGCCAAGAACCATGGCATCGTCATGCCCGACGCCGATCTGGATCAGGTGGTCGCCGACCTGTCCGGCGCGGCCTTCGGCTCGGCGGGGGAGCGGTGCATGGCGCTGCCGGTGGTGGTGCCGGTGGGGGATGAGACCGCGGACCGGCTGCGCGAGAAGCTGATCCCGGCGATCGCCGCCCTGCGCGTCGGCGTCTCGACCGATGCGGACGCGCATTACGGCCCGGTGGTCAACGCCGCGCACAAGGCCCGCGTCGAACAGTGGATCCAGACCGGCGTCGACGAGGGCGCGGAGCTGGTCGTCGACGGGCGCGGCTTCGCGTTGCAGGGGCATGAGCGGGGCTTCTTCATCGGCCCCAGCCTGTTCGACCGCGTGACGCCGCAGATGCAGAGCTACAAGGAGGAGATTTTCGGCCCCGTCCTCCAAATCGTGCGCGCACCCGATTTCGAGACGGCGCTGCGCCTGCCCAGCGAGCATCAGTACGGCAACGGCGTCGCGATCTTCACCCGCAACGGCCATGCCGCGCGCGAGTTCGCGGCGCGGGTCAATGTCGGCATGGTCGGGATCAACGTGCCGATTCCGGTGCCGGTCGCCTATCACACCTTCGGCGGGTGGAAGCGCTCGGCGTTCGGCGACGTGAACCAGCACGGCACGGAGGGCGTTCGCTTCTGGACCCGGGTGAAGACGGTGACGCAGCGCTGGCCCGATGGCGGCGTGGGCGAGGCCGCCAACGCCTTCGTCATTCCGACCATGGGGTGAAGCCGATGATCCTGCGCCACGTTCCCGTCCTGCTGCCGCTGCTCGCGCTCGCCGCCTGTGGCGGGGGGAGCGACATGCCCGCCAACAACGACAGCGCTCAGGACAGCGCGGTGGTGGAGGAAGCGCCCTCGCAATTGCAGGACGATCCGGCCAACACGGTCGTGCCGCTGGGCAATGTCGCGCAGCCGCAACCGGTCGCCGCCATCCCGCAGGCTTTTCGCGGGCGCTGGGGCCTCGTGCCCAACGACTGCGATCCGAAGCGCGCCGACAACAAGGGGCTGATGACGGTGGAGGCGACGATGCTCCGCTTCTACGAATCGCGGGCCACGGCGTCGAAGGTGGCGGCGACCGACGCGGTGATGACCGCCGATCTCGCCTTCTCGGGCGAGGGGCAGACATGGACGCAGCAGGCCCGCTTCACCTTGCAGAATGACGGGCGCACGCTGGTGCGCGAAGGGGGCGAGGAAGGCACGCTCACCTATAGCAAATGCCCTGCCCTGACGGACCCTGCCGCATGACGAACCAGTTCGACCTGACCGATGATCAGCGCGAGATCCAGGAGCTGGCGCGCCGCTTCACCGCCGACCGCATCACGCCCTTTGCGGGCGAGTGGGACGAGACGCATCATTATCCGGTCGATGTCTGGAAGGCGGCCGGCGCGCTGGGCTTCGGCGCCATCTATGTCAGCGAGGAGTCGGGTGGCATCGCGCTCGGCCGGCTCGAGGCGGCGCTGGTGATGGAAGCGATGGCCTATGGCTGTCCCGCGACCAGCGCCTTCATCTCGATCCACAATATGGCGGCGTGGATGATCGACCGGTTCGGATCGGCCGAGATCAAGCAGCGCCTCCTTCCCGGCCTCGTCACGATGGAGACGATCGGCAGCTACTGCCTGACCGAGCCCGGCTCAGGCTCCGACGCCGCGGCGCTGAAGACGAGTGCGCGGCGCGACGGCGACCATTATGTGCTGAACGGCACCAAGCAGTTCATTTCCGGCGCGGGCTATAACGACCTCTATGTCTGCATGGTGCGGACGGGCGCGGAGAAGAGCCGCGGGATCAGCGCCATCGTGGTCGAGAAGGACACGCCCGGCCTGTCCTTCGGCGCGCCGGAACGGAAGCTCGGCTGGAACGCCAGTCCGACCGCGCAGGTGATCTTCGAGGATTGCCGCGTGCCGGTCGCCAATCTGGTCGGCGGCGAGGGCGAGGGATTCCGGATCGCGATGGCGGGGCTCGACGGCGGACGGCTGAACATCGGCGCCTGCTCGCTGGGCGGGGCGCAGCGATGCCTCGACGAATCGATCCGCTACACCCGGGAGCGCCAGCAGTTCGGCCAGCCGATCGCGGATTTCCAGAACACGCAGTTCACCCTTGCCGACATGGCCACCGATCTGGAGGCGGCACGCGCGCTCCTGTACCTGGCCGCGGCGAAGGTGGGGGCGGATGCGCCGGACAAGTCGCGCTTCTCCGCCATGGCCAAGCGGCTGGCGACGGACAGCGGCTCGTCCATCGTCGACCGGGCGCTGCAGCTGCATGGCGGCTATGGCTATCTGAAGGACTATCCGATCGAGCGCTTCTGGCGCGACCTGCGGGTGCATTCGATCCTGGAGGGGACCAACCAGGTGATGCGGATGATCGTCGGCCGGGAGCTGACGCGGCAGTGAGGGGGGAAGCATTTCAAGATCCTCCCCGCTCGCGGGGAGGGGGACCGCGCCGCGCAGCGGCGTGGTGGAGGGGGATCGCCCCAAGCGAGTCGTGCGTGGAGACCCCCCTCCACCATGCTGCGCATGGTCCCCCTCCCCGTGCCGGGGAGGATCTATGACCGACGAACTCATCGCCACCGTCGAGGGCCACACAGGCCGGCTGCGGCTCAACCGGCCCAGGGCGCTCCACGCGCTCACCGTCGCGATGTGCGAGGGGGTGCTGGCCGCGCTGGAGGACTGGCGCGGCGACGACGGCGTGCGCGCGATCATCCTCGACCATGCCGAGGGCCGCGGCTTCTGCGCGGGTGGGGACATCCGGCTGCTGGCGGAGAGCGGCGCGGGGGATGGCTCGGCGGCGCGGCACTTCTTCGCGACCGAGTACCGGATGAACCACCGGCTGTTCACCTATGCCAAGCCGATCGTCGCGGTGATGGACGGGGTGACGATGGGCGGCGGCGTCGGCATCGCCCTGCCCTGCCGCTATCGCGTCGCGACCGAGAATACGCGGCTGGCGATGCCGGAGACGGGGATCGGCCTGTTCCCCGATGTCGGCGGCGGCTGGTATCTGTCGCGGCTGCCGGGACGGATCGGGCAGTATCTGGCGCTGACCGGGCATCGGCTCGACGGGGCGGAGGCGGCGGCGCTGGAGCTGGCGACGCATTATGTGCCGGCCGCGCGGGTCGAGGCACTGAAGGCGCGGATCGTGGCCGCGCCCGAGGATGTGGCGGCGGCGCTCAATGCGCTGGCGGAGGCGCCGCCCGCGGCACCGATCCTGCAGCATCGCGTGGCGATCGACCGGCTGTTCGCGTCCGACACGCTGGAAGAGGTGTTCGCGGCGCTGGCCGCGGACGGCGGCGAATGGGCGACCGCGCAGCTGGCGACGCTGCGGACCAAGTCGCCGCAGACGATGAAGGTGTCGCTCCGCCTGCTGAAGGACGGCGCGCGGATGGCGAGCTTCGCCGACGAGATGACGCAGGAATATGCCGTCGCGAGCCGGGTGGTGCAGCGCCACGACTTCCTCGAAGGCGTGCGCGCGGTGATCGTCGACAAGGACAATGCGCCGCGCTGGAACCCGGCGACACCCGAGGGGGTGAGCGATCATGTCATCGACCAGATCTTCGCGCCGTTGCCGGAGGACGAGGCGTGGCGGCCGTGATGCAGTCCGTCACCCCGGCGCAGGCCGGGGTCTTTTGCGGCGAGGCGCGCGGCATGTAACGGGGAGACCCCGGCCTGCGCCGGGGTGACGGACAGGAGACGAAGGGCAAGCGCATGAGCTACGAAACCATCATCGTCGAACAGCGCGGGGCGGTGACGCTGGTCACGCTCAACCGGCCCAAGGCGCTCAACGCGCTGAACGGGCAGGTGCTGGACGAGCTGCTCGCCGCCATGGCCGCGTTCGATGCCGATCCTGCGCAAGGCTGTGCGGTGATCACCGGCAGCGAGAAGGCGTTCGCCGCCGGCGCGGACATCAAGGAGATGCAGGCGCAGGGCTTTGCGACCATGTACGGCCACGACTTCTTCGCCGGCTGGGATCGCTTCACCCGCACGCGCAAGCCGATCATCGCGGCGGTCGCGGGCTATGCGCTGGGCGGCGGGTGCGAGCTGGCGATGATGTGCGACTTCATCCTCGCCGCCGATACCGCGAATTTCGGCCAGCCCGAGATCAAGCTCGCCGTCTCGCCGGGCATGGGCGGATCGCAGCGGCTGGCGCGCGCGGTGGGCAAGGCCAAGGCGATGGAAATGTGCCTGACCGGGCGGATGATGGACGCCCAAGAGGCCGAGCGCGCCGGGCTGGTCAGCCGCATCGTCCCTGCCGCCGAGCTGGTCGAGGAGGCGGTGAAAACCGCCGCGACGATCGCCGGCATGGCGCCGCTGGCGGTGCTGGCGAACAAGGAGATGGTCAACACGGCCTTCGAGACGGGGCTGGCCGCGGGCGTCCAGTTCGAGCGCCGGCTGTTCCACGGGCTGTTCGGCACCGAGGACCAGAAGGAAGGCATGGCCGCCTTTGTCGAGAAGCGCGCCGGGGTGTGGACCGGCCGGTAATGCCTGCCGCACGGCCGGCGGCAGACCGGCCGCGGCGACGACGATCGAGAGGATGAACGACCATGGCACGCATCGCCTTTATCGGACTGGGCAATATGGGCGGCGGCATGGCCGCCAATCTGGCGCGGGCGGGGCACGACGTGCGCGCCTTCGACCTCTCCGCCGAGGCGCTGGAGCGGGCGCGCGAGGCGGGTTGCTCGCCGGCGGACAGTGCCGTCGCCGCGGCGGAGGGAGCGGAAGCGGTCGTGACGATGCTGCCGGCGGGGCGACATGTGGCCGAGGTGCATGAGGCGCTGCGCGAGGTGCTGCCGGCGGGAGCGTTGCTGATCGACTGCTCGACGATCGACGTGACCACCGCGCGCGCCGTCGGCGAAGCCGCCGCGGCGCAGGGACTGACGGCCGTCGACGCGCCGGTCTCGGGCGGGATCGCCGCGGCGCAGGCGGGCACGCTGACCTTCATGGTCGGCGGGACGGCGGAGGGCTTCGCCCGCGCACAGCCGATCCTGGCGGCGATGGGCAAGGCGGTGATCCATGCCGGTGGTGCGGGCGCGGGCCAGGCGGCCAAGATCTGCAACAACATGATCCTGGGCGCGACGATGATCGCGACCTGCGAGGCCTTCGCCCTGGCGGAGAGACTGGGGCTGGAGGCGCAGGCCTTCTACGACATCGCCAGCGTCTCGTCGGGGCAGAGCTGGTCGATGACGAGCTATTGCCCGGTGCCGGGCGTGGGGCCGGTGACCCCGGCGGACAACGGCTATCGCGGCGGGTTCGCGAGTGCGCTGATGCTCAAGGACCTGCGGCTGGCGATGGAAGCCGCGGCGGAGGCCGGGGCGGAGGTGCCGATGGGGTCGCGCGCGGCGGAACGCTATGAGGCGTTCGCGGCGGAGCATGGGGGGACGGACTTTTCGGGGATTATCGAGAGCTTTCGGTGAGGGGCGGGTTGGTGGCGGCCCTGCCCCACTTCCGCTCGCCCTGAGCTTGTCGAAGGGCTGCCTTTTTCTCGAGCGGAGCGCTCGCGGCTCGGAGAAGGGCAGTGCTTCGACAGGCTCAGCACGAACGGGAGAGGAGCGGGACGAGACATGCCCGCCCCCGCGCTCCCCCCTACAGCGCTTTCACCGCGACCGTCTTCACCTCCGCCTGCGCCAGCGGGTTGCGCAGCGGCAGGGTGAAGGGCGCCGCCTCGATCTCGAAAATGTCGCCAATCTCGGTGCGGATGCCGTCACTGAATGACAGGGTCGCCGTGCCGAAGAAGTGGACATGGACGTCGCCGGGCCGGCGGAACAAATCGTATTTGAAGTGATGCGCCTCGAGGTTCGAGAGATAGTGCGACATGTTCGCCTCTCCCGACAGGAAGGGCTTTTCCCACAGGGTCTCGCCGCCGCGCAGGATGCGGCTGGTGCCCTCGACATGCTCGGGCGCGGGGCCGACAAGCAGCTCGGGGCCGAGCGCGGCCTGGCGCAGCTTGCTGTGCGCGAGCCAGAGGTAATTGTGCCGCTCGGTCACATGGTCGCTGAACTCGTTGGCGAGGCACAGGCCGAGCCGCCACGGCGTCCCGTCCGGGCCGATGATGTAGATGCCGGCCAGTTCCGGCTCCTCGCCGCCGTCCTGCGCGAAGGCGGGCATGGTCAGCGCGTCGCCGGGGCCGACGGTGCCGGTGCCGTCGCCCTTGTAGAACCATTCGGGCTGCTGGCCGGTCTGCCCGGCCGCGGGCTTGCCGCCCTCGACGCCTTCCAGGAACATGCGCATCGAGTCGGTCTGCGCCTCTGGCGCGGCGGCGGCGGCGTGCATCTTGGCGCGGCCTTCCGCCGAGCCGAGATGGGTGAGGCCCGTGCCGGTCATGATGAGGTGTGCGGGATCGGGATGCGCGATCGGCGCGGCGAGCCGGCCGGCGGCGTGCTCCGCGGCAGGATCGACCGCGTCGCCCCGGCCCGCTGCCTCGACCGCGGCGGCGAGGGTGTGCCCGGCGGCGATCGCGCGGCTGGCGAGGTCGTAGACGGTCTCGACGCCCGGCACGATCCAGGCCGCGTCGCCCTCTGCGGCGATCACCGCGCGGCCGCCATCCTCGCGCCGCTGCTGCAACAGGCGTAGCGCCATCGATCCTCTCCCTCGTCGTTCCGGGCCGCATCTGCGGCGATGATTTGTCCGACTATATCCGGCGGGAGAGCACGTCAACGGCGCTGTATCGCCCTCCCCTCACCCCGCCGCGAGCGCAGCGAGGAGCAGCAGAGCGACGATATTGGTGATCTTGATCATCGGGTTGACCGCGGGACCGGCGGTGTCCTTGTACGGATCGCCGACCGTGTCGCCGGTGACCGCGGCCTTGTGCGCCTCCGACCCCTTGCCGCCGTGATTGCCGTCCTCGATGAACTTCTTGGCATTGTCCCACGCGCCGCCGCCACTGGTCATCGAGATGGCGACGAACAGCCCCGAGACGATCACGCCGAGCAGCATCGCGCCCAGCGCCGCGAAGCCCGAGGCCTGTCCCGCCACCTGCTTGATGACGAAATAGAGGATGATCGGCGAGGCGACCGGGAGCAGCGAGGGCACGATCATCTCGCGGATCGCGGCGCGGGTGACGAGGTCGACGGTGCGGCCGTAATTGGGGCGGCTGGTCCCCTCCATGATGCCCGGATTGTCGCGGAACTGGCCGCGCACCTCCTCCACCACCGCACCCGCCGCGCGGCCGACCGCGGTCATGCCGAAGGCGCCGAACAGATAGGGGAGCAGCGCGCCGAGCAGCAGGCCGACGATCACATAGGGGTTGGACAGGCTGAAATCGACCGTCACGTCCGGGAAATAGGTGCGCAGGTCGGTGGTATAGGCGCCGAACAGCACCAGTGCGGCGAGCGCGGCGGAGCCGATCGCATAGCCCTTGGTCACCGCCTTGGTCGTGTTGCCCACCGCATCAAGCGCGTCGGTGCGGCTGCGCACGTCATCGGGCAGGCCCGCCATCTCGGCGATGCCGCCGGCATTGTCGGTGACCGGTCCGTAAGCATCCAGCGCGACGACCATCCCGGCCAGCGCCAGCATCGCCGTGGCGGCGAAGCCGATGCCGATGATCCCGGCGAGCTGATAGGTCGCGACCACCGCGATCACGATGACGAGCGTCGGCAGCGCGGTCGATTCGAGGCTGATCGCGAGGCCCTGGATCACGTTGGTGCCATGTCCGGTCTCGCTGGCGCGCGCGATCGACTTGACCGGACGATAGGCGGTGCCGGTGTAATATTCGGTGATCCACACGATCAGTCCGGTCACGGCGAGGCCGATCGCCATGCACCAGAACAGATCGGTGCCGGTGAAGCCCGCCGCGGCGGTGGCGGGCGCACCCGCGGTCACCGCATCGGTGGCGGGATCGAGGAAGCCGGCGCCGCCGATCACCGCGTGCATGTCGCCCAGCGTCCAGCTGGTCGCCAGCCAGATCAGCGGCAGCGACAGGATCGCCGAGGTCCAGAAGCCCTTGTAGAGCGCACCCATGATGCTGCCCCGCCCCAGCCGCACCGCGTAGGTTCCGGCGATCGAGGCGAGGATGCACACCCCGCCCACCGCGAGCGGCAGGGTCATCAGCCGCATCAGCTCCTCGCCCGAGGCGCGGATCAGCAGCGCGATCGACACCATCGTCACGCCGAGCGTGACGACATAGGTCTCGAACAGGTCGGCGGCCATGCCCGCGCAGTCGCCGACATTGTCGCCGACATTGTCGGCGATGACCGCGGGGTTGCGGGGATCGTCCTCGGGAATGCCCGCCTCGACCTTGCCGACCAGATCGGCGCCGACATCGGCCGCCTTGGTGAAGATGCCGCCGCCGAGGCGCGCGAAGATCGAGATGAGGCTGGCGCCGAAGGCGAGCGCGGTGAGCGCCTCGACGATCGCGCGGTCGTTGGGCGCGCGGCCGCCCGGGCCCGTCAGGTACCAGAAGAAGCCGGCGATCGCGAGCAGGCCGAGCCCTGCGACCAGCATGCCGGTCACCGCGCCCGAGCGGAAGGCGGTGGTGAGGCCCCCTTGCAGCGAGCCGCGCGCGGCCTCTGCGGTGCGGACGTTGGCGCGGACGGAGATGGTCATGCCGACATAGCCGGCCACGCCCGACAGCACCGCACCGATCACGAACCCGACGGTCGACAGCGTGCCCAATGTTGCCAGCAGGATCACCGCGACGACCACGCCGACGATGGCGATGGTGGTATATTGCCGCCCCAGATAGGCCTTGGCCCCTTCCTGGATGGCGGCGGCGATATCCTGCATCCGGGCATCGCCCGGCGACTGGCGCAACACCTGCGCGCTGGTGAGGATGCCATAGAGGACGGCGATGACGCCGCAGACCATGGCGAGGTAGACCGTCGTCATCCGCTCGCTCTCCTTCTCCTGTCCCGCACGGGCGCCATCATGGGCGTCCCGCGTCGGTCATCGGGGAAGCTACGCGATTCGCGGGCGCTGACAACCCATCCAGATCAACCGTGCTGCCAGCCGAGCCGGGCGGGCAGCGCGACGGGGCGGCCGTCTTCGGTCAGGGACAGGCCCTGCCCTGCCGCGAAGCTGCCGATGCAGGTCGCCGCAACGGGCGGCATCCAGCCGTCGGGCGCGGCGAAGAGCAGCTCGTAATCGTCGCCCGCGGTGGCGGCGGCGAGGCGATCCGGTCGCCAAGCGGCGAGCTCCGCCGAGAGCGGCACGGCGGCGAGGTCGATCGCGACCGCCAGCCCGCTTGCCGCCGCCATGCGGGCGGCATCGATCAGCAGCCCGTCCGATACGTCCATCATCGCATGGACATGGGGGGCGAGCGCCCGCCCCTCGGACAGCCGCGGCAGCGGACGGCGATAGCGGGCGAGCAGCGCCGCCGGTCCCGCCGCGCCCTGCGCGATCGCCAGCCCCGCAGCGGCATCGCCGATCGTGCCGGTGACCCACAAGGCATCGCCCGGCCGCGCCCCCGAGCGGCGCGGCGCGGCGGCATCGCGGCCGAAGGCAGTGACGGTCAGCACGCGCGGCGCGCCGGCGGGCAGGCTGACCGTGTCGCCGCCGATCAGGGGGCAGGCGAAGGCGGCGAGCGCCTCGGCGAGGCCGTCGAGAAAGGCGGCGTCCCAGTGTTGGTCGGTCAGCGGGTGGTTGAGCAGGATCCCCTCGATCAGCGCGCCCTTGGCGGCGAGATCGGAGAGGTTGGTGGCGACCAGCTTCCACGCCACGTCGCCGGGCGGGTCGGCGGGGAGGAAATGGACGCCCTCGACCAGAGTGTCGCTGGTGATGGTGAGGCCGGCGAGGGTCGCGGTGTCGTCGGCGAGGGCGTGCGCGCCGGGATGGAGCGGCAGGGCGCAGAGGCGGTCGAGGAACTCGGCTTCGGTCATGCGCCGGGGCCGCACGGGCCGGGTTGGTGAGGGCGCGAGTGACGCCCCACTGCCGTCATCCCCGCGGAGGCGGGGATCCATATCCTCTGACGGCCCGGGTTATGCGGAAGGCTCCCGCACGTCTGGATCCCCGCCTGCGCGGGGATGACGGAAGGGGTGTGGGAAGGACGTGCCATGGGCGCGGATCGGTTGCGGGACGGCAGTACGTCACCCCCGCCGTTCGCCCGACTGGACCCCGGCCTTCGGCGGGGTGGACAGTAGCGGGAGGTGCAGTCACCTACCGCAACAGCCTCCCCAAGCCCGTTCCCCAGGGCCACCGCCCTCACTCCTCCCGCTTCGCGCCGTCGAGCAGCGCGTGGCGGCGGGCGTCCGCCTCGGCCTCGGCAACCTTCTCCGCCTTCGTCCGGCCGAAGGCGCGGCGGTTGGCGTCCGCCTGCGCGACGCCCGCTGCCTTCGCCTTGGCCTTGCGCGCGCGGTTGAGGTTGACCACCTCGCCCATGGTCAGGCGCGCACGTCCTTCGCGATCGCATCGAGCAGGCCGTTGACGAAGCCCGACTCGCGCTTCTCGTAAAAGGCGTGGGCGACGTCGACATATTCGCTGATCGCCGCCGCGACCGGCACGTCGGGCCGGGCCATCAGCTCATAGGTGCCGGCGCGCAGGATCGCCTTCATCGGCTTGTCGAGCCGCGCCAGCGACCAGCCCGCGGCCAGCCGCTTCTCGATGGCGAGGTCGATCTCCCCCATCCGCGCCTGTGCGCCACGGACCACGTCGTCGAAGAAGTCGACGTCCGCCTCGGCATAATCGGCATCCTCGATCGTCGCGCCGAGCCGGTGATGGTGGAATTCGTGGAGCAGCGTGGGGACAGGCGTGCCCTCCATCTCATGCTGGTAGAGCGCCTGGACGGCGGCGAGGCGCGCGGCGGCGCGGGCCTTGGTGCGGTTGACGTTACGGGACATGGCGCAGCCCATTAGGCGCTTGCGCGGCGCGCGTCATCCCTCCGCCAGCCGCCGCGCCACCGGCACGTCGGCGGGCAAGAGGTCGAGCGCGGCCAGATCGGCCGGCGCGACCCAGCGCACCGCGTCGTGGACGGTCAGGCCGATCTCCCCCGACAGCCAGGTCGCGCGGATCGCGATCAGTTCGATCGCGCCGCCCGGATAGCGGTGGACGACACGGGTCAGCTCCTCCCCCGCCGCGACGGCGATCCCCAGCTCCTCGCGCAGCTCGCGGACCATGCAGTCCGCAGGCGTCTCGCCGGGCTCGAGCTTGCCGCCCGGAAACTCCCACGCCCCCGCCATCGCCTGCCCCTCTGCCCGCCGCGCGACCAGCACGGTGCCGTCGCGCTCGAGGATGGCTGCGGCGACCTGTTTCATGGGGCGGGGGTGGCGTGGGGGTGGGGGTTTGTCAAAAGGGATGCGCGACGAGAGCGGGCAGGTCCTGACGGGAAGTGCTTCTACATCGCCCGAAAGCCCGCTTTCCGCTTCCGCTCACTTGCGGACATCCTGCGTCGGCCCCACACGTCCGCTCATGACCGATGCCGCAAACGTAATTACCGTCGACCACACAGGCTTCGCTGTTTCGTCTTTGGACGCAGCCATCCGGTTCTGGACGGAGGCGCTCGGCTTCACGCTAGAGCGTCAGACGGAGATGGGCGGCGCCTTCCTGCATCAGGTGACTGGTGTCATTGACCCGAATGTAAAGACAGCGATCGTCAAGGCACCCGACGGCTACGCGGTCGAATTGCTGCAATATTCGAACGGCTTCCAGAACGGGAGGGTACCCGACAGCGCGGGATCGATCGGAGCCGCTCACCTGGCTTTGACCGTGAGGGACATTCACGCCGCCATCACCCGCGTCGAAGCGGCAGGATGGAAAGCGAAGGGTAGTCCGCTGCCGATCCCGGGCGGTCCACGGCAGGGAACCTTGGTGGCCTACGTTTCAGGCCCCGATCACGTCACGATAGAGCTCATGCAGCCGCCAGCCCGTTGATAGCCGGCGGCTGCTCCCCACCACTTTCAGCCAGTCCAACCCTTCCATATGCTCCACGCATGACCACCCTCCCCAACATCGTCATCCTCACCGGCGCGGGCATCTCCGCCGAGTCGGGTATCGCCACGTTCCGCGGGCCGGGCGGGTTGTGGGAGGGGCATCGGGTTGAGGACGTCTGTACGCCCGAGGCGTTGGCGCGCGATCCCGAGCTGGTGCATCGCTTCTACGACCTGCGGCGGGCGGCGCTCGCGGACGTGGAGCCGAATGCGGCGCATCGAGCGCTCGCAAAGCTCGATGCGGCGTGGCCGGGGGAGCTGCTGATAGTCACCCAAAATGTCGACGACCTGCACGAACGCGCCGGGGCGCGGCGGCTGGTGCATATGCATGGGGAGCTGGTGTCGGCGCTCTGTGCCGCGTGCGGGGCGCGGGCGCGACACGCCGGGGCCTTGCCGCCGGGCAGCGCCTGCGCGGCGTGCGGGGCGGCGGCACTGCGGCCGGACATCGTGTTCTTCGGCGAGATGCCCTACCGGATGGAGCGGATCGAGGCGGCGCTGGCGGCGGCGGACCTGTTCGTGTCGATCGGCACGTCGGGCGCGGTCTATCCGGCAGCGGGGTTCGTGCAACTCGCGGCGCATTATGGCGCGCACACGCTCGAGCTGAACCTCGATCCCTCGGCCGGCAGCGCGGCGTTCGACGAGAGCCGGCTGGGGCCGGCGGGGGTGCTGGTGCCGGAATGGGTCGCGGGGCTGCTGCAAGAGCTACAATGAACTGAACGCGATGCGCTTCGTTCGAGGGGTCCGGAAAGGAGCCTGCCCCATGAAGAACGCCCTGATCGCCGCCCTGATGGTCGCGACCGTCACTCCCGCCATGACCGTGCCCACCGCCGCCGTCGCCCAGCGCAACGACCGCGGGGATTATCGCTGGCACGGCGACGAGGACAATTGGGACCCGCGCCGCGACTATCGCCGTGGCAATTATCGCGAGCGCCGGCTGACCCGCGAGGACCGGATCTATCGCGGTCAGGACGGGCGCGCCTATTGCCGCCGCAACGACGGTACGACCGGCCTGGTGGTCGGCGGCGTCGGCGGCGCGGTGCTGGGCAATCTCGTCGGGGGCGGCCTGCTCGGCACGCTGGCCGGCGGTGCGGGCGGCGCGCTGCTCGGCCGCTCGGTCGATCGCGGCAACGTCCGCTGCCGCTGACGGGTCCGGGGCCGGGTGGGCGTCAGTCCACCCAGTCCAGCCCTATATCCCTATAGAGCTGGCGGTCCTCGTCCCAGCCCGGCCGCACCTTCACGTGAAGGTAGAGATGGACGGGCCGGTCGAGGATCGTCGCCAGCTCGGCCCGCGCCCGCGCCCCGATCTCGCGGATGCGCGCGCCGCCCTTGCCAAGCACGATCGCGCGCTGGGTCGGGCGCTCGACCAGCACCTGCTGGTGGATCTCCACCGATCCGTCCTCGCGCTCCTTGAACGCCTCGGTCTCGACCGCGCTGGCATAGGGCAGCTCGGCGTGGAGCTGGAGATAGATCTGCTCGCGCGTCACCTCCGCCGCGAGCGCGCGCTCGCTGGCGTCGGACACCTGATCCTCGGGGTAATGCCAGGGGCCCGGCGGCATCGCCCTGGCGAAGGCGGCCTTGAGCTCGGCGAGCCCGTCGCCGGTCTGGGCGGAGACGAACCAGGTTTCGGCGAACGGGATCAGTGCGTTGAGCCGCTCGGCATGGAGCAGCAGCTTCGCCTTGTCGGCGATGTCGACCTTGTTGAGGATCAGGTGACGCGGCTCGGGCCGGTCGCGGATCGCCTCGGCGATGTCGGTGACCTTCGAGCCGAGGCCGCCCTTGGCATCGACCACCAGCGCGAGGATGTCGGCCCCCTCGGTCCCGCCCCAGGCGGCGGAGACCATCGCGCGGTCGAGCCGGCGCTTGGGCTCAAAGATGCCGGGCGTGTCGACCAGCAGGATCTGCGCATCGCCCTCGATCGCGACGCCGAGCAGCTTGGTGCGCGTGGTCTGCGCCTTGGGGCTGACGATCGCGACCTTCTGGCCGACCAGCGCATTGACCAGCGTCGACTTGCCGGCATTGGGGGCACCGACGACGGCGACAAGGCCGCAGCGCTGTTCGGGTGGGGGGGTGGTCATGCTGTTCGGTCCTGTGATTGGGGGAGGGCATCGTCCCCCGTCGTCCGTTCGCTCTTGAGGAAAGCGGCCCTTCGACAGGCTCAGGGCGAACGGAGCTTTGGGCAACCCTCTTGGCCGAACACCTAACCGCTCGCCCCGCGCTTGTCGAAGGGCTGCGCTATGTCCGGGCCCCGCCCCTCACCTGCTCCAGCAGCGCCCTCGCCGCCGCCGTTTCGGCCTCCTGCTTGTTTCCTGCGGTCGCCTCGGCGCGGGCGAAGCTGCCGATCGCGACGGCGACGGTGAAGCGCGGTGCATGGCCGGGGCCGGAACGATCGAGCAGCGTATATTCGGGCGGGCGGCGGCCGGCGGCGGCGGCCCATTCCTGCAGGGCGGACTTGGGATGCTGGGGCGCCTTGCCGCCGCTATGGACGCGGTCGCCCCAGGCGCCGCGGACGAAGCTGCGCACCGCATCGAGCCCCGCCTCGCGATACCAGGCGCCGATCAGCGCCTCCATCACGTCGCCCAGCACATTGTCGCTGTCCGACGCGCCGTCGGCGAGCGCCTGCTTGCCGAGCCGCAGATGGGGTCGGACGCCGAGCGAGCGGGCGACGTCGGCGCAGACCGCTCCGGTCACCAGCGCGTTGAGCCGCTTCGACAGCTGCCCTTCGGGTTCGGCCGGGAACACGTCCCACAGCCATTCGGCCATGACGAGGCCGAGCACCCGGTCGCCGAGGAATTCGAGGCGCTCATAGGTCTCGCCGCCATGGCTGCCATGGGTCAGCGCGCGCACGAAGGGCGAGACGTCCGCGGGCGTACGGCCGAAGGTCTCGGCCAGCCACGCCGCCAGGGGCTGGCTCAGAACCCCTCTCCGATGCGGCTCCCGCGCGCCGCCGACACCCAGGTCCAGGGCTTGAGCCACTCGGCCGAACCGTCGGTCGAGAAGAAGGTGACCATCGCGCGCCCCTCCACCCGGTCGAGCGGGATGAAGCCCATGCCCTCGGGCGGGGCGAAGCGGCTGTCGGCGCTGTCGTCGCGATTGTCGCCCATCAGGAAGACGTTGCCGGCCGGCACGATGTAGACGCCGGTATCGTCCGCCTGCGGAATGTCGCGCTGGTCGAGCACGTCGTAGCTGCGCCCGCCCGGCAGCGTCTCGCGGTAGCGGCGATAGCGGCAGACGGCGCGGCCCGACGCCTCGGTCTGCTGGAATTCCGGATCGCAGTGCCGCGCGTCGAAATTGGGGGAGAGCGGCAGCACGAAGTCGGCGATCCGCTGCTTGGGGATCGCGCGCCCGTTGAGGAAGAGCTGGCCGCCGCGCATCTGCACCGTGTCGCCGGGCAGGCCGATGACGCGCTTGATGACGTCGTGATCGTCGGGCCCGGGCGAGCGGAACACCACCACGTCGCCGCGCGCGGGCGTCGCCCAGCCGATCCGGCCGGGCACGGGGATGAAGCCCCAGGGCAGCGACCAGCGCGAGAAGCCGTAATTCCATTTCGAGACGAACAGATAGTCGCCGATCAGCAGCCGCGGCAGCATCGATTCGGACGGGATCGAGAACGGCGCCAGGATGAAGCTGCGGAAGATCAGCACGATCAGCGCGAGCTTCACGAAGAAGCGCAGCGTCTCGCCGGCTTCGGAGCGGGGGGCGGTCGCGGTGGCGGGCTTGGGATCGGCCATGGCCCAGCGGGTTGGCGCGCCTCCCGGCCCCCGTCAAGCCGGCAACGCGGCGCTTGCACGCGGGAGCCCGTGCGGCGATGGGACGTTAGGGACGCCGCCATGCCGATGGTACCCGACGACTTGGAGACGACAAGATGGCCGACTGGTCCGCGATCGAAGCCCTGCCCGCCCGGCGCCTGACCGAGCTGTTCGATGCCGATACCGACCGGCTCGCCCGGCTGTCGCTCGACGTCGCGGGGATCCATTTCGACTGGTCGAAGACGCATCTGACCGCCGAGGCGATCGCCGCATTCGAGGCGCTGGCCAAGGCGCAGGACCTGGCCGGCAAGCGCGAGGCGATGTTCGGCGGCGAGCATGTCAACGTCACCGAGGACCGGCCGGTCGAGCACACCGCCGAACGCGGCGAGGGCAATCCGGAGAGCGTCGCGCGCGCGCGCCAGTTCCACGCCCGGATGCGCGCGCTGATCGACGCGATCGAGGCGGGCGCGCTGGGCGACATCCGCCACGTGCTGCATATCGGCATCGGCGGCTCGGCATTGGGTCCCGACCTGCTGATCGACGCGCTGGGCCGCGAGGATCGGCGCTACGACGTGGCGATCGTCTCCAATGTCGACGGCGTCGCGCTGGAGGACGTGTTCGCGAAGTTCGATCCCTCCGCGACGCTGCTCGTGATCGCGTCCAAGACCTTCACCACCACCGAGACGATGCTCAATGCCGCCTCGGCGATCGGCTGGATGACCGAGAACGGGGTCGACGATCCCTATGGCCGCGTCGTCGCGCTGACCGCCAATCCCGCCAAGGCGATCGAATGGGGCGTCGACGAGACGCGGGTGCTGCCGTTCAGCGAGGGCGTCGGCGGCCGCTATTCGCTCTGGTCGTCGATCGGCTTCCCGGCGGCGATCGGGCTCGGCTGGTCCGCCTTCGAGGAGCTGCTGGAGGGCGCAGGCGAGATGGATCGCCATTTCCGCCTGTCGGCGCTGCACGAGAATGCGCCGGCGCTCGCCGCCTTCGCCGACCTCTATTATACCCAGGTGCGCCACTGCGAGACGCGCGCGCCCTTCGCCTATGACGAGCGGCTGCGGCTGCTGCCCAGCTATCTGCAACAGCTGGAAATGGAATCGAACGGCAAGTCGGTGACCGCCGACGGCCAGCCGGTGGGACGCCCGACCGCGCCGATCACCTGGGGCGGGGTCGGCACCGACGCCCAGCACGCGGTGTTCCAGCTCCTCCACCAGGGTACGCATCTCGTCCCGGTCGAATTCATCGCGGTGATCGAGGCGGGGGACACGCTGGCCGAGGATCATCACCGCCAGCTGCTGCTCAACGCCTTCGCGCAGGGCGCCGCGCTGATGAAGGGCAAGCAGGCCGAGGATCCGGCGCGCAGCTATCCGGGCGATCGCCCCTCCTCGACCCTGCTGCTCGACACGCTCGACGCGCGCACGCTCGGCGCACTGATCGCGTTCTACGAGCATCGCACCTTCGTCAACGGCGTGCTGCTGGGGATCAACAGCTTCGACCAGTTCGGCGTCGAGCTGGGCAAGGAGATGGCGAAGGCCGCCGATCAGGGCGGGCAGGACTTCGACCCCTCCACCACCGACCTGATCCGTCGCGCCGGCCTCGATTGAGGGCGGCCGCCGCGCTCAGCCGAGCGCGGCGTGGAGCCGGCGGAGCGGTTCGGCCACCCTGTCCCACAGGATCCATCCGGCCATCGCGATCATCGCGAAGGGGATGAGGACCAGCGTGGCATATTGCAGCGCGGAGCCGATCGAACGGCTCCGCTCCGCGGCGGGCCGGACGGTCATCGACGCGGCGAGCGGCGGACGGTGGGCGACCCGACCGACCCGTCCGTCGGCGAGACTGGCGAGATCGACCGGGTCCTGAAGCCGCACCCCGATCCGCTCCCCGGCCCGCCAGCGCACCTGTCCGGCCATCATCAGCGTGCCGCGGCGGATGTCGACGAACGATCCGCGCCGTGGCGGCGGCGCGTCGTGGACGACGATGGTCAGACCCCGCGCCGAGTGGTTGCGGATCGTCACGTCGCAGACCGGCCCCTCTCCCCGCAGCGAGGCAGGCAGCGAGACGGAGCGACGCGCCTCGCGCTGGGCAGAACCGGTCATGGCCATGGCGCGGAGCTAACAGCCTGAAGGTTAAGGCTTTGCCAAACGGGACTTGCCCGCATCCGCCGTGGACGCCATCTCGGCCCGGACCGGCCGCGCACCGCCTGCCGACAGGAACGACGCATGTCCCACTACGACTATGACCTCCTCACCATCGGCGCGGGTTCGGGCGGCACGCGCGCCAGCCGGGTCGCGGCGGCGCATGGCGCGCGCGTGGCGGTGGCGGAGGAATACAGGGTCGGCGGCACCTGCGTGATTCGCGGCTGCGTGCCCAAGAAGCTGCTCGTCTATGGCGCGCATTTCGCCGAGGACCTGCGCGACGCCCAGCATTTTGGCTGGGACGTGCCCTCGCCATGCAGCTTTTCCTGGCCGACCTTGCGCGACAACGTGCTGCGCGAGGTCGACCGGATCAACGGCGCCTATACCCAGACGCTCCAGAACAACGGCGTCGAGATCATCCCGCAGCGCGCCGTCGTCACCGGCCCGAACAGCGTGCGCCTCGCCGACGGGACCGAGCGGACAGCGGAACGCATCCTGATCGCGGTCGGCGCGCATCCGGCGATCCCCGAGATCCCCGGCCACGAACACGGCATCACCAGCAACGAGGTGTTCCACCTGCCCGAGCTGCCGCGCCGCATCCTGATCGCCGGCGGCGGCTATATCGCCAACGAGTTCGCCGGCATCTTCCACCAGTTCGGCAGCCATGTGATCCTGGCGAACCGCAGCCAGGAGCTGCTGCGCGGCTATGACGCGCAGATCCGCGATCGGCTGCTCCAGATCGCCACGATGAAGGGGATCGAGTTCCGCTTCGACGCGGCCTTTCGCGGGATCGACAAGGGCGAGGACGGCTGCCTGACCGTCCATCTCGCAAACCACGAGCCGGTGGTGGTCGACCAGGTCCTGTTCGCGACCGGCCGCCGCCCCAACACCAGCGGGCTGGGGCTGGAGACGGCCGGCGTGGAGATCGATGACCTGGGTGCGGTGAAGGTCGACGAGGATCATCGCTCCACCTGCCCCTCCATCTATGCGATCGGCGACGTCACCAACCGCATCCAGCTGACCCCCGTGGCGATCCGCGAAGGGCAGGCCTTTGCCGACACCGTGTATGGCGGCAAGCCGACGAAGGTCGACTATCGCTGCGTCCCAGCGGCGGTGTTCAGCCATCCGCCCATGGCGGGCGTCGGGCTGACCGAGGCGCAGGCGAAGCAGCAATATGGCTCGGTGAAGGTCTATTCCTCCGACTTCCGCCCGATGAAGAACGTGCTGGCCGGGCGCAACGAGCGCGCGCTCTACAAGATGGTGTGCGACGGGCTGACCGACCGGGTGCTCGGCATCCACATGATCGGGCCCGACGTGCCCGAGATCATCCAGATCTGCGCCGTCGCGGTGAAGGCGGGGCTGACCAAGGCCGATTTCGACGCCACCGTGGCGCTGCATCCGAGCATGGCGGAGGAGCTGGTGCTGCTGCGGTAGGCAGGCCTCCTGCTCCACCCTCCGTTCGCCCTGAGCTTGCCGAAGCACGAACGGAGAGAGGACCGGGTACGAACGGACGGGAGCAGGATGCGAACTACGCCGCCGCGACCCGCGCGCTCCGCCATCCGGCCAGCGCATAGAGCGCGCACCCGGCCCAGATCAGGGCGAAGGCGGCGATGTGGTATGCCCGCAGCGGCTCGCCGAACAGCAGCACCGCCTGCATCAGTTGCAGCGTCGGCGCGAGATACTGGAACAGGCCGAGCGTCGCGTAGCGCAGCCGCTTCGCCGCGGCGGCGAAGAGCAGCAGCGGCACCGCGGTGATCGCGCCCGCCAGGATCAGCAGCAGGTCGGTATGGCCGCTGGTGCCGAACGCGCCGGTGCCGTCCGCCTGCGCCCAGCCGATCACCGCCAGCGCCGGCGCCACCAGGATCAGCGTCTCCACCGTCAGCCCGCCCAGCGCATCGATCGCCGCTACCTTGCGGATCAGCCCGTAGACGCCGAAGCTGAAGGCGAGGAGGAGCGAGATCCACACCGATCCGCCGCCCGATACCGCCATCACCACCACCCCCGCCGCGGCGATGCCGACCGCGGCGAGCTGCACCCGCCCCACCCGCTCGCCCAGCACCAGCATGCCGAGCGCGACGTTGAGCAGCGGGTTGATGAAATAGCCCAGGCTCGCCTCGAGCACATGCTCGTGCCCGACCGCCCAGATATAGGTCAGCCAGTTGATCGCGATCAGCGTCGCGCTGGCGCAGAGCAGGGCCAGCGTGCGCCCCCGCGCCGCCGCCCGGATCGCGCCGACCCGGCGCAGCGCGACGACCAGCACCGCCAGCAGGATCACCGACCACAGGATACGGTGGGCCAGGATCTGCGTCGCGGGCACGCCGTGCAGCAGCTTGAAATAGATCGGCAGCAGGCCCCATGCCGTGTAGGCGCCGACCGCCTGCCACAATCCCTTCGCCTGTTCGCTCATGTCCCCGCCCATCGACGGGTTCATGGCGCGGTGCAACATGCTTGTGGTTGCGGCCGGAAAAGTCCCGCTCAGTCGGCGAAGAGCAGCACCGGCGTCTCCAGATACTTGCGCACCGCCTGTACGTAGCTGGCCGCATCCCAGCCATCGACCACGCGATGGTCGCAGCTGATCGACAGGTTCATCAATTTGGCCCGGACGATCTCGTCACCCCGAAAAACCGGACGCTCGACGATCTTGTTGGGGCCGATGATCGCCACCTCCGGCCGGTTGATCACCGGCGTCGTCGCGATGCCGCCGAGAGGACCCAGCGAGGTGACGGTGATGGTACCGCCGCCCAGCTCCTGCGGGGTCAGCTTCTGCGCGCGCGCCGCCTCTGCCAGGCGAGTGATCTCGGTGGCGAGCTGCCAGACATTCTTGTCCTGCGCGTCGCGGATCACCGGCACCGTCAGCCCGGCTTCGGTCTGGGTCGCCATGCCGAGATGAATGCGGCCCGAGCGGGTCACCACCCCGGCCTCGTCGTCATAGCGGGCGTTGAGCATCGGAAAGTCGGGCAGGGTGCGGCAGATGGCGACGATCAGGAAGGGGAGCATCGTCAGCTTGGGCCGATCGCCGCGATGCGCGTTCAGATCCGCACGCATCGCCTCCAGCGCGGTGACGTCGATCTCGTCGACATAGGTGAAGTGCGGGATGTGGCGCTTGGCCGCCGCCATGTTCTCGGCGATGCGGCGGCGCATGCCGATGACGCGGACCTGCTCGTCGTCGCGGACGCGGTCGGCGGGCGCGCCATAGCCTTGGCCGGCATTGTAGCGCAGGTACGCGTCGAGATCGGCGTGGCGGAGGCGCTCGCCCTCGGCGGGGCGGACCTGCGACAGGTCGATGCCGAGGTCGCGCGCGCGGGCACGGACGGCGGGCGAGGCGAGGATGGGCGTACGCTCCTCCCCACTCTGGGGAGGGGGACCGTCCGCCGCAGGCGGATGGTGGAGGGGCGCTTCCGCGGGCGGAGTCGCCTGTGGCGCTCCCCCTCCACCAGCCTGCGGCTGGTCCCCCTCCCCGCGAGCGGGGAGGATCTGGCTTTCCTCGACGCCGGGATTCTCTGCCTCGAGGACGGTTCCCTCGGTCGCGGGCGATACGGCCTCCTCGCCCTCGGTCTCGATCACCACCAGCGCCGAGCCGATCGGGATCTGGTCGCCGACCTCGCCCGCCAGCTCGACCACCGTGCCGGCGACGGGCGACTCCATCTCGACGGTCGCCTTGTCGGTCATCATGTCGGCGAGGTTCTGGTCCTCTTCGACCCGGTCGCCGATCTTCACGTGCCAGGCGACGATCTCGGCCTCGGCGATGCCTTCGCCGATATCCGGGAGGCGGAAGGTGAAGCGGGCCATCCTCAAACGTCCTTCATGATCTTCTTGAGCGCCTGGCCGATACGGACAGGCCCCGGGAAATACGCCCATTCCAGGCTGTGCGGATACGGCGTGTCGAAGCCCGTCACCCGTTCGATCGGCGCCTCGAGATGGTAGAAGCACCGTTCCTGCACCAGCGCCGACAGTTCCGCGCCGAAGCCGGAGGTGCGCGTCGCCTCGTGCACGATCATGCAGCGGCCGGTCTTCCTCACCGACGCCTCGATCGTCGCGATATCGAGGGGGACGAGGGTGCGCAGGTCGATGATCTCGGCATCGACGCCCTCTTCCTCGACCACCTTGGCGCAGACATGCACCATCGTGCCATAGGCGAGGATCGTCAGCGCCTCGCCTGCCCGCACCACCGCCGCCGTGCCGAGATCGACGCGATAGTGGCCGGTCGGCACGTCGCCGCCGGGATGCTTCGACCAGTTCTCCGCCGGCCGGTCCCAATGGCCGTTGAAGGGGCCGTTATAGATGCGCTTGGGCTCGAGGAAGAGGACGGGGTCGTTGTCCTCGATCGCGGCGATCAGCAGCCCCTTCGCGTCATAGGGCGTCGACGGGATCACCGTCTTCATGCCCGAGACATGGGTGAAGATCCCCTCGGGCGACTGGGAGTGGGTCTGGCCGCCGAAGATGCCGCCGCCATAGGGCGAGCGGATCGTGATCGGTGCGGTGAACTCGCCCGCCGAGCGATAGCGCAGCCGCGCCGCCTCCGACACCAGCTGGTCGAGCGCGGGATAGATATAGTCGGCGAACTGGATCTCCGGCACCGGCCGGAGACCATAGGCTCCCATGCCGATCGCGACGCCCATGATCCCCGTCTCGGTGATCGGCGTGTCGAAGACGCGGGTCTTGCCGTATTTCGCCTGCAGCCCGGCCGTGGCGCGGAACACGCCGCCGAAATAGCCCACATCCTCGCCCATCACGACGACATCGGCGTCGCGCGCCATCATCACGTCGAGCGCGGAGTTGATCGCCTGGATCATGTTCATGCGGGTGGTGGTGTCGGTCATCGTGTCGCTCATGCCTCAAGCTCCTCCCCACTTGTGGGGAGGGGGACCGCCGGCGCAGCCGGTGGTGGAGGGGAGCAGCCACGCGCGATGCGCTCGCGGCGATCCCCCTCCACCAGCCTGCGGCTGGTTCCCCTCCCCGCGAGCGGGGAGGATCTTCCCGCCCGTCACTTGCGCGCCCATGGCCGGCCGCTCGCTTCTTCCTCGGCGAGCATCTGCGCCCGCTGCTCCCTGAGATGCCACGGCATCTCCTCGAACACCCCGTCGAACAGCGAATCGAGCGGCTGGTGCAGACCATGGCCGAGGATGCCGTTCTTCTCGGCCTCCTTCTGCGCCGCCTTCACCTCCTCGGCGAGTTCGCGGTCCTGCGCGGCATGGCGATCCTCGTCCCACTCGCTGATCGCGATCAGGTGATCCTTGAGCCGGCGGATCGGATCGCCCAGCGGCCAGGCGGTCGGCTCGCCGGCGGACCGGTATTGCGACGGATCGTCGGAGGTCGAGTGCCCCTCCGCCCGGTAGGTGAAATGTTCGATCAGCGTCGGCCCGGCATTGGTGCGCGCCCGCTCCGCGGCCCATTGCGTCGCCGCATAGACGGCGAGCGCGTCGTTGCCGTCCACCCGCAGCGAGGCGATGCCATAGCCGATCCCGCGCGCCGCGAAGGTGGTCGATTCCGCCCCGGCAAAGCCCGAGAAGCTGGAGATCGCCCACTGGTTGTTGACGATGTTCATCACCACCGGCGCCCGGTAGACGGCGGCGAAGGTGCAGGCGGAGTGGAAATCGCCCTCCGCCGTCGACCCCTCGCCGCACCACACCGCGGCGATGCGGCTGTCGCCCTTCGCGGCAGAGGCCATCGCCCAGCCCACCGCCTGCGGATATTGCGTGGTGAGATTGCCCGAGATCGAGAAGAAGCCGAACCGCTTTTCCGAATACATGATCGGCAGCTGCTTGCCGCCCAGCTTGTCGCCCGTGTTCGAGTAGATCTGGTTCATCATGTCGACGAGCGGGCAGCCGCGCGCGATCAGCAGCCCCTGCTGGCGATAGGAGGGGAAGCACATATCCTCCGCATCGAGCGCGTGCGCCGCCGCGATCGCCACCGCCTCCTCGCCCAGCGCCTTCATGTAGAAGCTGGTCTTGCCCTGCCGCTGCGCGCGGAACATCCGCTCGTCGAATGCGCGCAGCCGCACCATGTCGCGCAGCATCCGCCGCAGCGTATCGGGCGCCAGCCGCGGGTTCCACGGGCCGACCGCCTGCCCCTGCTCGTCGAGCACGCGCACCATCGTATAGGCGAGTTCGGCGAAGTCGCGGGGCGCCGCGCCGGTATCGGGGCGGCGGGCGGCGCCGGCGGCGGGGATCTCGACCTCCGCGAAGTCGACCGTATCGCCGGGCCGGAAGCGGGGTTCCGGCACGTGCAGCGACAGGCGCGGCATGTTGGGGCGCATGGGCGCGCCGGGATCCTCGGCCACTCTCTCTCCACTTCCGCTGGGGCGAATCCGCGTCCGCCCGTGGTTTCCATCCTTTTCGCGCCGTTGTAATTAAATTTCAAGTCTGAGCGACCGCCGGAGCGGCGGAATCTTGACTTATCCGGCGCCCGCGCTAGGTAGCCCGGTATCGAGGCGTCATGCAGCGTGAACGGATCATCGTATCCGGGCTCCGCCTCGGCTGAACCGCAAGGCTTCCCTTTTCACGCGGGGCGTCAATTTCCCCCGCCGTCCGTGCGCCCGCATCCCGGGCGCCGGCCAACGGCATGTTGGCATAGGATTTCCATGACTTTCTCTACACTCGGCCTGTCCGAGCCGCTGGTCCGCGCGCTCGAAGCCAAGGGCTACGTCACCCCCACCCCGATCCAGGCGCAGGCGATCCCGACGCTGATCGAGGGCCGCGACCTGCTCGGCATCGCGCAGACCGGCACCGGCAAGACCGCCGCCTTCGTCCTCCCCTCGATCCAGCGGCTCGTCGCCGCCGGCAAGCGCGTGCTGCCGACGCATGTGCGGATGCTGGTGCTCGCCCCGACGCGCGAGCTGGCCAGCCAGATCGCCGACAATGCGCGCGGCTACGCCAAATTCTCGAAGCTGAGCGTCGCCACCGTGTTCGGCGGCACCAGCATCAACAAGAACCGGCAGGACGTGTCGCGCGGCGTCGACATCCTCGTCGCGACGCCGGGCCGGCTGATCGATCTGGTCGAGCAGGGCTTCGTCAACCTGTCGATGATCGAGATCCTCGTCCTCGACGAGGCGGACCAGATGCTCGACCTCGGCTTCATCCACGCGCTGAAGCGGATCGTGAAGATGGTGCCGCGCAAGCGCCAGACGCTGTTCTTCTCGGCGACCATGCCGACCTCGATCCGCGATCTGGCCAACCAGTTCCTGACCGATCCGGCCACTGTCTCGGTCGTCCCCGCGGCCACCACGGCGGAGCGGGTCGACCAGGTCGTGACCTTCGTCAACCAGACCGAGAAGCAGGCGCTGCTGACCCTGACGCTGCGCGACGAGGCGATCGACCGCGCGCTGGTCTTCACCCGCACCAAGCATGGCGCCGACCGCGTCGTGAAGCTGCTCGCCGGCAACGGCATCGCCGCGGCCGCGATCCACGGCAACAAGAGCCAGGCGCAGCGCGAGCGGGCGCTGGGCGCGTTCAAGTCGGGCGAGGTGCGCATCCTGGTCGCGACCGATATCGCCGCCCGCGGCATCGACGTGTCGGGCGTCAGCCACGTCATCAACTTCGAGCTGCCGAACGTGCCCGAACAGTATGTCCACCGCATCGGCCGCACCGCGCGCGCCGGGGCGAGCGGCATCGCCATCTCCTTCTGCGCCGATGACGAGCGGCCGTACCTGAAGGATATCGAGAAGGTGACCCGGCAGAAGGTGCCGGTGCGCCCGCTGCCCGAGGACTTCCTGCGTCAGGCGGATGCGATCAAGGCCGCGCGCATCAAGGCGATCGGCGCCGACCCCGCCCCGCGCGAGGATCGTCCGCGTGGCGCCCGCCCGCCGATGAAGCCGCGCGCGACGCACCAGCCGACCGCGACCGGCAGCGCCACGGGTCGCAACTATGCCAATGCCAGCCGGCGCGGACGCGGCGGCCGGGGGCGTGGCGGCAGCGGCGGCGGCCGCGGCGCGGGAGCCTCCGCGGCGCGCTGATCGCCCCTTGCCGAAATGAAACGGCGGATACGGGCACGTCGCTCGCGGGTTAGCGCTTCCTGACCAAGGGAGAGCCGCCATGGACGTGTCCGTCACCCCGATCGCCGAACGCATCGCTCGCGTCCTCGCGGCGGAGCGGATCAGCGCCAATGGCGAGGGCGCGGAGGAGTCCGCCGCCGCCCATATCGACAGCGCCTGGCGCGACCATCTGCCCGAGGCGGTCGCGGTGCTGCGCACCCTGCGCGAGCCGGACGAGACGATGGCGGCCGTCGGCGACGTCGCCGTCTGGGAACGCATGGTGCGGGCGGCGATCGAGGCGTCCAAGCCGCCGACGGTGGTCTTGTAGGGCGCGCGACTCCATCTCGATCGTTGCGTCGGCCCTTCGCCCGTGTAGACGCATGGCATCATGTCCGGTTTCGACGTCGTCCGTTTCGCCGAAGCGCTCCGCCATGGGCATGGGGGGCGGGTCGGGATCGGCTATCATGCGCACGGCACGGAGCCGGACGCGCACTGGGTCGAGCTGGCCCTCCCCTATCATCCCGACCTGATCGGCGATCCGGAGAGCGGCGTCATCGCGTCGGGGCCGATCGCGACGTTGATGGACATGGCAACCAGCATGGCGGTGTGGCGACGGCGTGGGCGGTTCCTGCCGCATGCGACGCTGGACCTGCGCATCGACTATCTGCGTGCCGCACGCCCCTTGCAGACGGTGGTAGGGCGCGGCGAATGCTATCGGCTCGGGCGCTCGATCGCCTTCGTCCGCGGGCAGGCGCATGACGGCGATCCGGACGATCCGGTCGCGCATGTCGCCGGCACCTTCATGCTGATGGATGGCTGGGCATGAGCGCCGCGCCGCTGCCGCCCTATGCCCGGCTGCTGGGGCTGACGCTGGAAGAGGATGCGGACGGGTCACCGGTGCTGGTGATGCCGTTCGGCACGGACGTGCTGGGCCGGCCGGGCTTTCTCCACGGCGGAGCGATCGCGGGGCTGCTGGAGGTCGCGGCGGTGGCGGCGCTGCGGCACGCGCTGGCGGCGGAGGGCGACGCGCGGATCAAGCCGGTCAACGTCACGGTCGACTATCAGCGCGGCGGTCGCGACAGGCCGACCCGCGCGGCGGCGACGATCGCACGGCTGGGAACGCGCATCGCGAATGTCGAGGCGCGCGCGTGGCAGGACGATCCGGCGCGACCGATCGCGACGGCGCGGGTCAATTTCCTGCTGGTGCGGGAGCCGGAGGTGGGTAGGAAAGCGGGAGAGACGCTTTCCTGACCGTTGCTGAGGTTGGGCCTGCGGCCTATTTCTACGTCATGCCGGGCTCGTCCCGGCATCCACCGGTCCGCACATGCTGCGCGCGTTGCCTTCGCGACACGGTGGATCCCGGAACACGTCCGGGATGACGGTTGAAGCCCCCTCACCCCCGCGGCGTCAGGCGCAGCAATCGCCCGCCCGAGCCGCGGCCGCCGTCTTCCAGCACCCAGATCGCGCCGTCGGGTCCCTGCTCGACCTCGCGGATGCGCGCGCCCATCGGCCATTGATCGCCCTTGGCGGCGCGGTCGCCGTCGAGGTCGACGCGGACCAGCGACTGGCTCGATAGGCCGCCGATGAACGCATCGCCCTTCCATTGCGGGAAGAGGTTGCCCGAATAGATCATCAGTCCGCCCGGCGAGATCACCGGATTCCACCAGACCTTGGGCGCCTCATAGCCGTCGCCCGGCCGGTGATCGGGAATGTCGCGGCCGTCATAATGCGAGCCGTTCGAGGCGTTGGGCCAGCCATAGTTACGGCCGGGCAGGATGAGGTTGACCTCGTCGCCCCCCTTCGGCCCCATCTCCTGTTCCCAGAGCCGCCCCTCGGCGTCGAAGGCGATGCCGAGCAGGTTGCGATGGCCATAGGTCCACACCTCCGGCAGGAAGCCGTGCTTGCTCAGCGGATTGCCCGGCGCGGGCTTGCCGTCCTGCGTCAGCCGCAGCACCTTGCCGAGCGAGCCGGACTTGTCCTGCGCCGGCGTGAACTTCTGTCGCTCGCCATTGGTGAAGAAGAGATAGCCGTCGGGCGAGAAGGCGATGCGCCCCGAGTAATGGCCGTCGCCCTCGACCAGCGGGGTCGCGCGGTAGAGCGTCTCGATCTCGCCAAGCCGCATCCCGTTCGCGCCGTCCGGGCGCAGCCGGCCGCGCGCCAGCACCACGCCCTTGCCGCCCTGCCCGGCCGCCGAATAGCTGAAATAGACCCGGCCGGAGGTGCGATAGTCAGGGGCGAGAACGACGTCCATCAACCCACCCTGCCCGGCCGAATCGACCGCGATCGTCGCCACCGTCTGCTGCTGCTTGCCGTCGGCGGAGACGAGCTGCATCCGCCCCTGTTTCTCGGTCACCAGCATCCGGCCGTCGGGCAGGAAGGTCATGGCCCAGGGTGCGTCGAAGTCGGCGACCACCGTCTTCGTGAAGGGCAGCGTATCCGGGGCGGGTGCCGCCTGCTCCCCGGCGGACGCGCTGCCCGCGCAGACGAGAAGGGCGAGCGGCAGGGCGGCGAGAAGACGCTGGTTCATGACAACTCCCGAACGATGATCCTGATGATCGGCAACGCCGCGTACGGGCTTTGGATGCGAGAGGCTTGCCGGATCGCCGCCAGGCGCGTATATCACCCGTGCTTTCTCTACATCGCCAGATGAAGAGGTCGCGGGGCGGGGCCTCGCGGCGCCGGAGCCGCTTGACGTTCGCCCTGCCTTCCACGGAGTTACGCTTGGTCGATATCGCTGCCCTTTCCGCCCTGATCGAGCCCGAGGCGCGTGCGCTCGGCTTCGACCTGGTGCGCGTGAAGATGACGGGCGGCAAGTCGGACCCGACGCTGCAGGTGATGGCCGAGCGGCCCGACACGCGCCAGCTGACGATCGACGATTGTTCGGACCTGTCGCATCGCATCTCCGACCTGCTCGACCGGCTCGAGGCGGAGGGGCGCGACCCGATCCCCGAGGCGTATCGGCTGGAGGTCTCCTCGCCCGGCATCGACCGGCCGCTGACCCGGCTGAAGGATTTCGCCGACTGGCAGGGGCATGAGGCGCGCATCCGCCTGACCGCGCCGCAGGACGGGCGCAAGCAGCTGACCGGCGACCTGGCCGGGGTGGAGGGGTCGCGCATCGCGGTCGCCATGGGCCAGCACGGCACCGTGACGATCGACTTCGCCGAGGTCGCCGACGCCAAGCTGATGATGACCGACCGTCTCATCGCCGCCACCGCGCCCCTTTCCACGGAGGGCGCCGACGAATTCGAAGACATGTCCGACGACACGCTTGCAGAGGATACCCACTGATGGCCACGGCCACCGCCAACCGCGCCGAACTGATCGCGATCGCCAATTCGGTCGCGACCGAGAAGATGATCGACCGCGCCATCGTCATCGAGGCGATGGAGGACGCGATCCAGCGCGCCGCCCGCACCCGCTACGGGCAGGAAATGGACATCCGCGCCAAGCTCGACGCCAATACCGGCGACCTGCGGCTGTGGCGCGTGGTCGAGGTGGTGGAGCTGGTCGACGACCTGTACAAGCAGGTCTCGGTCAAGGACGCGCAGAAGCTCAAGCCCGGTGCCGTGGTCGGCGACTTCCTCGTCGACCCGCTGCCGCCGATCGAGTTCGGCCGCATCCAGGCGCAGGCGTCGAAGCAGGTCATCTTCCAGAAGGTCCGCGACGCCGAGCGCGAGCGGCAATATGAAGAGTTCAAGGACCGCCAGGGCGAGATCATCACCGGCGTCGTCAAGCGCGTCGAGTTCGGCCATATCGTCGTCGACCTGGGCCGCGCCGAGGGCGTGATCCGCCGCGACCAGCAGATCCCGCGCGAGGTGGTGCGCGTCAACGACCGCATCCGGTCGCTGATCCTGAAGGTGGTGCGCGAGAATCGCGGGCCGCAGATCTTCCTCAGCCGTGCGCATCCCGACTTCATGAAGAAGCTGTTCGCGCAGGAAGTGCCGGAGATCTACGACGGCATCATCACCATCCAGGCGGCGGCTCGCGATCCGGGTTCGCGCGCGAAGATCGGCGTGATCAGCCGCGACTCGTCGATCGATCCGGTCGGCGCCTGCGTCGGCATGAAGGGCAGCCGCGTGCAGGCGGTCGTGCAGGAGATGCAGGGCGAGAAGATCGACATCATCCCCTGGTCGCCCGACACCGCGACCTTCGTCGTCAACGCGCTCCAGCCCGCCAGCGTCAGCCGCGTCGTGATCGACGAGGAAGAGGACCGGATCGAGGTGGTCGTGCCCGACGACCAGCTGAGCCTCGCCATCGGCCGCCGCGGCCAGAATGTCCGCCTCGCCAGCCAGCTGACCGGCAAGGCGATCGACATCCTGACCGAGGCCGACGCCAGCGAGAAGCGCCAGAAGGAGTTCGTCGCGAATTCCGAGCTGTTCCAGAACGAGCTCGACGTGGACGAGACGCTGGCGCAGCTGCTGGTCGCCGAGGGCTTCACCAGCCTCGAGGAGGTCGCCTATGTCGAGCTCGACGAGCTGGCGGCGATCGAGGGCTTCGACGAGGATCTGGCGCAGGAGCTGCAGAGCCGCGCGACCGAGGCGCTGGAGCGCCGCGAGCAGGCCAATCGCGACGAGCGCATCGCGCTCGGCGTGTCGGACGACCTGACCACCATGCCCTATCTGACCGAGGCGATGCTGGTCACGCTGGGCAAGGCGGGGATCAAGACGCTCGACGATCTCGCCGATCTGGCGACCGACGAGCTGGTCGAGAAGAAGCGCGCCGAGCCGCGCCGCCGCGGCGACGACGCCCCCAAGCGGGCCGAGCCCAAGGGCGGGATCCTCGCCCAGTACGGCCTGTCGGACGAGCAGGGCAACGAGATCATCATGGCCGCCCGCGCCCACTGGTTCGCCGACGAAGAGACCGGCGACGCCGCAGACGCGGATGCGGACGCGATCGAGGGAGACGCGCATGCGGAACCCTCGCAATGATCGCCCGGATCTAGACCATTGCCGTCATGCCGGGCTCGTCCCGGCATCCACCCGTCCGCTTGCAACCTTGCAAGCGGCGTGTGCGGAGCCGTGGATGCCGGGACTAGCCCGGCATGACGGATGGAAGCGGCGGCAGGCCAAGTCCGACCGCGAGATCGTTCCACCCGGGATTGTCGCGCTCGATCAGGTTCTTCTTCCAGTCGCGCGGCCATCGCTTGATGCGCTTCTCGGCGGCAATGGCTGCCTCCATCGTATCCGCCACATCGAACCAGACGAGGCGGTGGACGGCATGGCGCCTAGTGAAGCCGCAGAAGCTGCCATCGCGATGCTGGAGGATGCGGCCGATCAGGTTCGATGTGACGCCGACGTACAGCGTGCCGTTGAAGCCGCTGGCAAGGATGTACACGCACGGCTGACGCTCCCGCATGGGGGCAGTGCTGCACAGGTCGATACGCAATCGCAACGAACTTTGGCATGCCGGGCTCGTCCCGGCATCCACGGTGCCGCAGGTGCCGCACCGGTCGTGCTGACGGCCCGGTGGATGCCGGGACAAGCCCGGCATGACGGACTGGGGAGGGCCGCCGCATGACCGACCCCGTCCGGTCCTGCATCCTGACCCGCGAGCGGGCGACGCCGCGGCATCTGGTGCGGCTTGCGCTGGCACCGGACGGCACCATCCTGCCCGACGTCCGCGCCAAGGCGCCGGGGCGCGGCGCGTGGATCGGGGTGACGCGCGCCGAGCTCGAGACGGCGATCGCCAAGGGCAAGCTGCGCGGTGCGCTCGCGCGCGCCTTCAAGACCGGCGAGATCGCCATCCCCGACGACCTGCCGGCGCGGATCGCGGCGGCGCTGGAGCGCAACGCGCTCGACCGGCTGGGGCTGGAAGCGCGGGCGGGTACGCTGACCACCGGCACCGATCGGATCGTCACCGCGGCGCGGTCCGGCCAGGTCCGCGCGCTCTACCATGCGGCCGATGCGGGCGAGGATGGCGCGCGCAAACTGGCGCAGGCGTGGCGCGTCGGATCGGACCGCGAGGGATCGGATGTGAGGGGGTTGGCGTTGCCGCTTCCCCGCACCATATTGTCGTTGGCGCTGGGCCGCGAAAATGTGGTACACATCGCGCTGACCGACCGCGCTGCGGCGATGCGGGTGAGCGAGGCGCTCGACCGCTGGCTGCACTTCATCGGATTTGAAACCCTGATCGGCCCCCGGCGGGATACATCGCCGGAAGCCTCTACGGCCCCTTGCGAAACGGCCTCGCAAGGCGCATCGGCGCACCGCCCCGGCATGTCCGGGGACGAGGCGTCACCGGCCGCGACTGTGCACGAGGAATTTGAGTGAGCGATACCGACAACGACAAGCCGAAGCTGGGCATGCGCGCGCCGCTGGGCGTTCGCCGCACCGTCGAGACCGGCAAGGTCAAGCAGAGCTTCAGCCACGGTCGCTCCAACACGGTGATCGTGGAGACGAAGAAGGCCCGCACCTTCCGTCGCCCCGGAGAGGGCGGCCCCGCCGAGTCGCCGGCGCCCGCTCCGGCCGCGGCTGCGCCCCAGCCGGCGCCGCCCGCGCCGGTGCCTGCTCCCGCGCGTCCCGCGCCGTCGAACGAGACGCCGCAGGAGCGCGTCGCCCGCCTCGCCCGCGAGGCCGAGGAGCAGCGCATGCACGCGCTGGAGGATGCCCGCCGTCGCGAGGATGCCGAGCGCGCCCGCGCCGCCGAGGAGGAACGCGCCCGCGCCGCCGCGCCGCCGCCCCCGCCGGCTCCCGAGCCTGCACCCGAACCAGCACCCGCTCCTGTGGCCGAGGCCTCGACGCCTGGCGTCGCGGTGCCGACTCCGGCCGGTCGCGGCTTCCGCCCCGTCGCGCGCCCGGTGCCGCCGCCTGCGCCCGAGCCCGAGGCTGCACCGGCGGTCGCGGCCGAGCCGGTCGCCGCGCCCACGCCGACCCCGGCGCCCGCTCCGGCACCCGCCCCTGCCCCGCAGCGCGCGGCCCCGCCGCCTCCGCCGACGCTGGAGCTGAGCCGCGATCCGTCGATGCCGGCGCCGCGCCGCTTCTCGCCGGTCGCCCGGCCCGAGATCCCGAAGCCGCAGCCCAAGCCGGTGGAGCAGCCCGCTGCCGCCGCGCCCGCCCCCGCCGCTGCGCCGTCCGCGGCGCAGGCGTCGCAGCAGCGCAGCTTCACCTCCGGCGCGGCGACTCCGCGCAACGCACCGCCCAGCCGTCCGCAGCAGCGCGATCGCAAGGGCGACGAGCGTCGCGGCGGCAAGCTGACCGTCAATCGCGCGCTGGGTGATGGCGACGGTGCCCGTGCCCGCTCGCTCGCGGCGCTGAAGCGCGCCCGCGAAAAGGAGAAGCGTTCGTTCGGCGGCCCGCGCGAGGCGCAGCCCAAGCAGGTCCGCGACGTGCAGGTGCCCGAGGCGATCACCGTCCAGGAGCTCGCCAATCGCATGGCCGAGAAGGGCGCGGACCTGGTCAAGGCGCTGTTCAAGATGGGCATGCCCGTCACCGTCAACCAGACGATCGACCAGGACACGGCCGAGCTGCTGGTGACCGAGTTCGGGCACAACATCGTGCGCGTGTCGGACAGCGACGTCGATCTGGGCGCGGATACCAGCGAGGATGCGGCCGAGTCGCTGAAGCCGCGTCCGCCGGTGGTGACGATCATGGGCCATGTCGACCATGGCAAGACCAGCCTGCTCGACGCGCTGCGCGGCACCGACGTGGTGCGCGGCGAGGCGGGTGGCATCACCCAGCATATCGGCGCCTATCAGGTCACGCTGAAGGACAAGTCGAAGATCACCTTCCTCGACACGCCGGGCCATGAGGCGTTCAGCGAGATGCGCGCCCGCGGCGCCAATGTCACCGACATCGTCGTGCTGACCGTGGCCGCGGACGACGGGCTGATGCCGCAGACGATCGAGGCGATCAACCACACGAAGGCGGCCGGCGTGCCGATGATCGTGGCGATCAACAAGATCGACAAGCACGAGGCCAATGCCCAGCGCGTGCGCGAGCGCCTGCTGGAACATGAGGTGATCGTCGAGGAGATGGGCGGCGAGACGCAGGACGTCGAAGTCTCCGCGCTGAAGAAGACCGGGCTCGATCAGCTGGTCGAGAAGATCCAGCTCCAGGCGGAGCTGCTCGAACTGCGCGCCAATCCGGATCGCGCGGCCGAGGGTACGGTGATCGAGGCGAAGCTCGACAAGGGCCGCGGCCCGGTGGCGACGATCCTGGTCAATCGCGGCACGCTGAAGGTCGGCGACGTCTTCGTCGTCGGCGCCGAGTCCGGTCGCGTCCGCGCGCTGGTCGACGACAAGGGTCGGCAGATCAAGGAGGCGCTGCCCTCCATGCCGGTCGAGGTGCTGGGCCTGTCGGGCGTGCCCCAGGCGGGCGACCTGCTCCAGGTTGTCGAGAACGAGGCGCGCGCCCGCGAGGTCGCCGAATATCGTCAGGGCGTGCTGACCCAGAAGCGGACCACGTCTGCCCCGGCCAGCCTGGAGAGCATGTTCTCCGCGCTCAAGGACAAGCAGGCGATCGAGTATCCGCTGGTCGTCAAGGCGGACACGCAGGGGACGGTCGAGGCGATCGTGGGATCGATCAACAAGATCTCCACCGACCTGATCCGTGCGCGCATCCTCCATTCGGGCGTGGGCGGCATCACCGAGAGCGACGTGACCCTGGCGGGCGCCAGCGGCGCGCCGATCATCGGCTTCAACGTCCGCGCCAATGCCAAGGCGCGCGAGATCGCCGACCGGCAGAAGGTGGCGTTGAAATATTACGACGTCATCTACGATCTGGTCGACGAGATCCGGGCGGGCATGGCCGGCGAGCTGGGCCCCGAGGCGTTCGAGACGGTGGTCGGCCGGGCCGAGATCCGCGAGGTCTTCTCCGCGGGCAAGCACGGCAAGGCGGCGGGTCTGCTCGTCACCGACGGCGTCATCCGCAAGGCGCTCAAGGCGCGCATCACGCGCAACGACGTCATCATCTATCAGGGTGAGATCGCGTCGCTGCGTCGCTTCAAGGACGATGTCGCCGAAGTGCGCGCCGGTCTGGAGTGCGGTGTGACGTTCACGCAGAACTTCGTGGACATCAAGCCGGGCGACTATCTCGAAACCTTCGAGGTCGAGATGCGCGAGCGGACGCTCTGATACTTCCCCTCTCCCATCGGGAGAGGGAAGGAGCCGCGCAGCGGCGGGAGGGTGAGGGTGCGATACGGACCACCCTCACCCTCCCACCCGGCTTCGCCGGGCGGGCCCCTCCCTCTCCCGGCGGGAGAGGGGTAAGGAAGCACGAATGAACAAAGACCCCCAGGAAAAATCCGTCCGCACGCTGCGCGTCGGCGAGCAGGTGCGCCACATCCTGTCCGAGATCCTGCAGCGCGGCGACGTCCATGACGACGTGCTGACCCGCCACATGGTATCGGTGACGGAGGTGCGCATGTCCCCCGACCTGCGCCATGCGACCGTCTTCGTGAAGCCGCTGCTCGGCAAGGACGAGGCTGCGGTGCTGAAGGCGCTGCGCACCAACACCGCCTATCTCCAGCGCGAGGTCGCGCACCGCATCAAGATGAAATATGCGGCGAGGCTGAAGTTCCTCGCCGACGAGAGCTTCGACGAGGGCAGTCATATCGACGCACTGCTCCGACAGCCCGACGTGGCGCGCGATCTGGGCGAGGATTAAGTCTCCCTATGGCGATGATCCTCGTCAGCAATGCGACGAACCGGCCGCTGACAGTCTGGATCGAGCCGTGGTGTGACGAACTGGCACTGCCAGTCAGGTCGATGTTGGCGTTGGAAGCGCCCGCCGAGGAAGATGACGTCGCCGAGCTTGAAATCGTGGAGGACCGATTGGTCGTATGGGCGATGGCGCCCGGCATGCTCTTCGCGTCCATCGATGGGGTAAGGCAGGATACCGGAAGTCGCACGATTGCGCTCCCCGCCGAAATGCTTGGCCTACCCGTGAAAAGCTTCGTGCCTTTGGCGTTCAATGGTCATCCCGAAGCACGCGCCGTGGGTGCGTCGCCTCGCCCATCACAAACGGGCCTATCTTTCCGATTGCGTCGATGGACGAAAGCTTTCGCGCCAACGAGGATCCGCTTCGACCGGCGGCGGTAACCAATCGTCACTATCGGCTCCGATTTGCGCCTCCAGCTTCCCGACCGCCGCATCGGGAGTGTTGGCTGCCGCGATCCACGGCGGTGCATCCCTCCAGAACACGCTTGCGGTGACGTCGTCACTGCTAGGTCCGTATTCCAGGAGCCATGCGATCCTGGTCATGCCTTCCAGCATGCAATCGGACTGAGCCACAGCCCACCACCGTCCATTGGAATAGACTCCCTGATAGCGATCCTCGATGACCGCGATGGGGTACAGATCGGGCGCCACTTCGCTGGACATGATTGCGATCCTGCGGTCTGAAGCGGCGATGGCCAAGCTCTATTTCTACTACGCCTCGATGAACGCCGGGAAGTCGACCAACCTCCTTCAGGCCGATTTCAACTATCGCGAGCGGGGGATGGCGACGATGCTGTTCACCGCGGCGATCGACGACCGGTTCGCGGCGGGGACGATCACTTCGCGGATCGGGCTGGAGGCGCCGGCGACGCCGTTCGACGCCGCCACCGATATCGCCGCCTGCGTGCTCGACCGGCATCGCACCGGGCCGATCGCCTGCGTGCTGGTCGACGAGGCGCAGTTCCTCACCGCGGCGCAGGTGGACCAGCTCGCGCGGCTGGCCGACGGGCATGACATTCCCGTCGTCACCTATGGCCTGCGCACCGACTTCCGCGCGGCGCTGTTTGAGGGATCGGCCCGGCTCTTAGCGCTGGCCGACGCGCTCATCGAGATCAAGTCGGTCTGCGTCTGTGGCCGCAAGGCGACGATGAACCTGCGCGTCGATGCGGCGGGCCATGCGATCGCGGAAGGGCAGCAGACCGAGATCGGCGGCAACGACCGCTATGTCGCGCTGTGCCGGCGGCATTTCGGCGAGGCGCTGGGCGGGGCGGCCGCGATCGGCTAGCAGCCCGCGCCATGCATGGCTGGATCATCCTCGACAAACCGCTGGGCCTCGGCTCCACCCAGGCGGTCTCCGCGGTCAAGCGCGCGCTGCGCAGCGGCGGCTATGCCAAGGCCAAGGTCGGCCATGGCGGCACGCTCGATCCGCTGGCGACGGGCGTGCTGCCGATCGCGATCGGCGAGGCGACCAAGCTCGCCGGGCGGATGCTCGACAGCGACAAGGCCTATGCCTTCACCATCCGCTTCGGGGCGCAGACCGACACGCTGGATGCCGAGGGGCAGGTGATCGCGACCAGCGACGTGCGCCCGACCGCGACGGCGCTGGCCGCGGTGCTGCCGCGCTTCACCGGCCCGATCGCACAGGTGCCGCCGGCCTTCTCGGCGCTGAAGGTCGACGGGCAGCGCGCCTATGACCTGGCGCGCGCGGGGGAGAAGGTGGTGCTGAAGACGCGGGACGTGGTGGTGCATAGCCTTGAGGTCCTCCCCATGCCGGGCATGGGGAGGGGGACCGCCGCCGAAGGCGGTGGTGGAGGGGGCAACGGCGCAGCCGGCGCTGACGCACCGGCCCCTCCACCACGCCCTTCGGGCGCGGTCCCCCTCCCCATCCATGATGGGGAGGATCATGATCTGGAGCTTGAAGAAGCCACCCTCGTCGCGTCTGTCTCGAAGGGCACCTATATCCGCAGCCTGGCGCGCGACCTCGCGCTGGCGCTGGGCATGGTCGGCCATGTCACCATGCTGCGCCGGCTGAAGGCGGGGCCGTTCGACCTGGCGCAGGCGATAACGCTGGACAAGCTGGCCGAATTCGGGCAGGCGCGCACCCTTGAACACCTACTCCTGCCGCTGAGGGCGGGGCTGGACGACATCCCGGCTCTTTCCCTCACCCCCGATCAGGCAGGGGCGCTCCGCCAGGGGCGCGTGCTGGTCGGGATCGCCGCCTCCGATGGCGCGGCCCTTGCGACGTACCGGGACACAGCCGTGGCGCTGGTCGCTGTGCGGAACGGCGAGGTCCGCGTCGAGCGCGGTTTCAATCTCTGGAACGATGTCGAGGAACAGACATGACGATTACCGCTGAGCGCAAGACCGAGCTGGTCAAGGAACATGCCCGCCAGGACGGCGACACCGGTTCGCCCGAGGTGCAGGTCGCGATCCTGACCGAGCGGATCCGCAACCTGACCGAGCATTTCAAGGGCCATGCGAAGGACAACCATTCGCGCCGCGGCCTGCTGATGCTGGTCAACAAGCGCCGGTCGCTGCTGGACTATCTCCGCCACAAGGATGGCGAGCGGTATCTGGCTCTCATCGCGAAGCTGGGTCTTCGCAAGTAAGAGCGAAAGGGCGGCCCTCGGGTCGCCCTTTTGTCATCCCGGTGTCATCGCCGGGCGACAGCAAGGGGGCGCCACGATCGGCGCCCGAGAAGGGAACAGGACAATCCGGTCCCGTCCCCGGAGCCACTAACGGCTCTTCTACAGGCCCCGGCCGGGATAGGCCCGCCGGAGTGAAGGAAACAGAATGTTCGATACCAAGAAGGTGGAAATCCAGTGGGGCGGCAAGACGCTGACGCTGGAAACGGGCCGCGTTGCCCGCCAGGCCGACGGCGCGGTGCTCGCGACGCTCGGCGAGACGGTGGTGCTCTGCGCGGTGACCGCCGCCAAGTCGGTGAAGGAGGGGCAGGACTTCTTCCCCCTCACCGTTCACTATCAGGAGAAGTTCTCGGCCGCCGGCCGTATCCCGGGCGGCTTCTTCAAGCGCGAGCGGGGCGCGACCGAGCGGGAGACGCTGGTCAGCCGTCTGATCGATCGTCCGATCCGACCGCTCTTCCCGGAAGGCTTCTACAACGAGATCAACGCGATCTGTCAGGTCCTCTCCTATGACGGCGAGAACGAGCCCGACATTCTCGCCATGGTCGCGGCCTCGGCGGCGCTGACCATTTCCGGCGTGCCCTTCATGGGCCCGATCGGCGCGGCGCGCGTCGGCTACAAGGATGGCGAGTATCAGCTCAACCCGACCGATGCCGAGGTGCTGGAGGGCGATCTCGATCTGGTCGTCGCCGCCACGCACGACGCGGTGATGATGGTCGAGTCCGAGGCCAAGGAGCTGTCGGAAGAGGTGATGCTGGGCGCGGTGATGTTCGCGCACAAGGCCTCGCAGCAGATCATCGACGCGATCATCGACCTCGCCGAACAGTCGGCCAAGGATCCTTGGGAGCTGGCGCCGGTCGAAGACAAGTCGGCCAAGATGGCCAAGCTGAAGAAGGCGATCGGCAAGGACCTGGAGGCGGCGTACAAGCTGACCGACAAGCAGGCCCGCCAGACCGCCGTCAACGCCGCCCGCACCAAGGCGCGCGAGGCGTTCGCCGACCTGAAGGACAGCGATCCGGCCGAGTATCTCGGCACGCTCAAGCTCGTGAAGAAGCTGGAGGCGGACATCGTCCGCGGCGCGATCCTGAAGACCGGCCGCCGCATCGACGGCCGCGACACCAAGACGGTCCGTCCGATCGCCGCGGAGGTCCACTTCCTCCCGCGCGCGCACGGCTCGGCGCTGTTCACCCGTGGCGAGACCCAGACGATCGCCACCACCACGCTGGGCACCCGCGATGCGGAGCAGATGATCGACGGCCTCAACGGCCTGTCGTACCAGCACTTCATGCTGCACTATAACTTCCCGCCCTATTCGGTCGGCGAAGTCGGCCGCTTCGGCGCGCCGGGCCGGCGCGAGGTCGGTCACGGCAAGCTGGCGTGGCGGGCGCTCCACCCGGTCCTGCCGACCAAGGAGGAGTTCCCCTATACGATCCGCGTCACCAGCGACATCACCGAGTCGAACGGCTCGTCGTCGATGGCGACCGTCTGTGGTGGCTCGCTGTCGCTGATGGACGCGGGCGTGCCGATCAAGCGCCCGGTCTCGGGCATCGCGATGGGCCTGATCCTGGAGGGCAAGGACTTCGCCGTCCTGTCCGACATCCTGGGTGACGAGGATCATCTGGGCGACATGGACTTCAAGGTCGCCGGCACCAGCGAGGGCATCACCAGCCTGCAGATGGACATCAAGATCGCCGGCATCACCGAGGAGATCATGAAGGTCGCGCTGGCGCAGGCCAAGGACGGCCGCGCGCACATCCTGGCCGAGATGAACAAGGCGCTGAGCGACACCCGCACCGAACTGTCGGCGCACGCGCCGCGGATCGAGACCTTCACGATCGACAAGTCGAAGATCCGCGAAGTGATCGGCACCGGCGGCAAGGTGATCCGCGAGATCGTCGCCACGACGGGCGCCAAGGTCGACATCGACGACGAGGGCGTGATCAAGGTGTCCTCGTCCGACGGCGCGCAGATCGAGGCCGCGATCAAGTGGATCAAGGGCCTGGTCGAAGAGGCCGAGGTCGGCAAGATCTATGACGGCAAGGTCGTCAATCTGGTCGATTTCGGTGCGTTCGTGAACTTCATGGGCGGCAAGGACGGCCTCGTCCACGTCTCCGAGATCAAGAACGAGCGCGTCGAGAAGGTGTCGGACGTCCTGTCCGAGGGCCAGGCCGTCAAGGTCAAGGTTCTCGAGATCGATCCGCGCGGCAAGGTCCGCCTGTCGATGCGCGTCGTCGATCAGGAGACCGGCGCCGAGCTGGAGGACACCCGCCCCGCCCGCGCCCCGCGCGAGGGTGGTGATCGTGGCCCGCGCGGCGACCGCGGCGACCGTGGCCCGCGTCGCGAGGGCGGCCGTGAGGGTGGCGACCGCGAGGGCGGCCGTGGCCCGCGCCGCGACCGTGGCGATCGCGGTCCCCGTCGCGAGCGCAGCGAAGGCGGCAATGGCGGCGGCAACGACGACGGCCCCGCGCCCGACTTCGCCCCCGCCTTCCTGACCGGCGACCGCGACTGACGCGACGCCGCCGTCACGGCATGACATGAGAAAGGCCCGGGAGCGATCCCGGGCCTTTTTCTTGTCACCGACGATGCGGCGGGCGGGCCTTCCGGCCTCGCCATGCACGGGCGCACGCCGGCCACGGCTTCGCCGCGGCCCGAGGCGCGCCTCGTCGCGCGTGCAATGGAGAAGGTGGAGGGGCTTCTGTTGCCCGGTGCCCTCCGAACCGCTGGAATCCCCTTCTGTTGCCCGGTGGGGTCCGACCGCGCTATCTTGGTGTAACCTTAGGCCGTGAGGCCCTCAGTTACGCCGCAATCGCGAGTGCTTCGTTATCGTTGGCACTTGTGTAATGGGCCGTTGCGGTGGTCCCATTCCGAGCGAAAACAGCGCGTTTCAGCACACGTCGATCCTAGTTCGGCCCCGTCAACGATGCTGAACCGATCGCTGCCTGCTGGAAGCAGGCCGACAGGATTCAGCTCCGATGGTGGAGCCGCCGGGTACCGCCCCCGGGTCCGCTGGGCCTATTGAACGCCGCAGTTTATCGCCATAGCCGGACGAGCCGGCACGGAGCGATATAGTGAGCCATCGCGTTCGCTGCAAACGCCTTTCGCTCGCCATAATAGAGGTTCATAGGGCCAGCATCATGTTGACCCAGCGTTCCCGCTACGCCCTGCGCGCGATGCTGTTCCTCGCCCGGCAGCCCGCGGCGGGGGGCCCTCCCACCCCGATGACCCGGATCGCGCAGGAGGCGAACGTCCCGCGCAAGTTCCTGGAGCTGATCCTCGCCGACCTGCGCGAGGCGGGGCTGGTGCTCAGCCATCGCGGCAAACTGGGCGGCTATGTGCTCGCCCGCGGCGCCCACCTGATCTCGCTGGGCGACATCATCCGGGTGATCGAGGGGCCGCTGGCGCTGGTGCCCTGCGTCAGCCGTACCGCCTATCGCCGCTGCCTGGACTGCAAGAGCGAGGCCGACTGCGCGATCCGCCACGCGATGATGCGGGTGCGCGACGAGACAGCCCGCATCCTCGACGGCACCAGCCTCGCCGATGCGACCGCGGAGGATCTCGCCGCCGCCTGACGCGAAAGAGGCCCCGGCAAAGCTGCCGGGGCCTCCTGCTTGGGACCGATCATCCCGCCGGCGCCGGGCGCCGGAGGGATGTCATGCGGATCAGGCGATCGTCATCGCAGTGCCGCGGCGGCGGTAACGGGCGGCGGCGCCAACCATCCCGAAGCCCACGAACATCAGCGCCCAGGTCGCCGGCTCGGGGATCGCGCTGGTGACGGTGTAGCGACCGACCAGCGAGACCGAGGTGCGCTTGTCCTCGTCGGCGATGAAGAACTGCTGCGGCATGTTGTTGGAACCGGTGGTGAATCCGTCGACGAAGAAGTTGACGGTCTCGTTGCCGACCTTGAACGTCTTGCTCTGCGAGGCGAACGGATTGATCGTGATCCGGTCCGAACAGGGCGTCGCGCTGACATAGGGGCAGTTGGCGGTGGAGCCCTGGTTGGGCGTCTCGTCGATGCCGATCGCGAAGTTGAACACCGGCGACAGCGTGACGCCGTTATAGACGAAGCTGGACGCCAGGTTCAGCCCCACCGAGGTCGCGGCGGTGCCGGCCTCAATCGTCTTGTTGATATAGGTCAGCGTGCCGAGCACGAACTGCTGGTTGGCGCTCACCGTCTGCGCTGCCGCCGACACGAAGTCGAGGCCCGACTGGGCGTTCGCGCTGTTGGCGGGGCGGCCCCAGCGCACCGAATCGTCGTTGTTGCTGATCGAGCTGATCGACGTGCCCTGCACGTTCGAGAAGGTCGAGTTGGTCGTGGCCAGCGTGGCGGCCTGCGCCCCCGACATGGCGATCATCGAGGCGGCGGCGAAAGCAGCAATCTTCAGAACCCGGTTCATGGTAAACCCCCTATTCATCCTATGTGGCCGGGGATTTTTCCGTTCGGAAGCAACCCCGTGCCGATCTGCTATGATGAAATAGGTTCCGGAATCTCTGGTTAACTTCGCGACTCTTTTCCCAATAAGGGAATTAACCTTCTAAGCTTCGCTGCATCCGCGATTTTCTTTACGGACGCCGCCGCAATTCGTCGCGGATCTCCCGCAGCAGCGCGACATCCTGTGGCTCGGGCGCGGCTTCGGGCGCGGCCTTTTCACGCTCGAATGCCGACAGACCGCGATTCACCGTGCGCACCACCAGGAAGATGATGAAGGCGACGATCACAAAGTTGACCAGGACGGTGATGAACTCTCCATAGCCGAGCAACGGCACCCCCGCCTTCTTCAGCGCGGCATAGTCGCTTGATCCGCGCAAGGCGTCCGGCACCGGGCCCATGACCAGGAAGTAGCTGGAAAAGTCGAGCCCGCCGAAGATCTTGCCGATCATCGGCATCAATATGTCGTCGGTCAGCGAGGTCACGATCCGGCCGAACGCGGCACCGACGATCACCGCCACGGCGAGGTCGAGCACGTTGCCACGCATGATGAACGTCTTGAATTCTTTCAGCATGATCCCGTCTCCAGCAATCCTGACGGGCGGAAAGCCTAGCTGCCGATTCACCCTTCGCCAAGCGGCGGCGCTGTCCTATATGGATGACACAGGTTTTCAGGAGCCATGCCACCGATGCGTACCGCGCTTACCCGACCCGCCCTTGGCCTCGGCCTTGCCCTTTCGCTGGCCGGCTGCGGCATCAACTCGATCCCGACCGCGGAGGAGAATGTGAAGGCCAAGTGGGCGGAGGTGCAGAACAACTACCAGCGCCGCGCCGACCTGATCCCCAATCTCGTCTCCACCGTGCGCGCCGCCGGCGCGCAGGAGAAGGACATCCTGACCCAGGTGACCCAGGCCCGCGCGAGCGCCAGCCAGGTCCAGCTGTCGGGCGACCAGCTCACCGATCCGCAGGCGATGGCGAACTTCGCGCGCGCGCAGGGCGCCGTGACGCTCTCGCTGCAGCGACTGCAGGAAGCCTATCCCGAGCTGAAGTCGCAGGGCAATTACACCACGCTGATGAGCCAGCTCGAGGGCACCGAGAACCGGATCGCCATCGCCCGCAACGATTACAACCAGGCGGTGCAGTCCTATAACACCCAGATCCGCACCTTCCCCGATGCGATCGGCGCGCGCATCTTCTATGGCGCCAAGCCGATCACGCCCTTCACCGCGACCACGCCGGGGGCGGAGACCGCGCCCAAGGTCGATTTCGGCAACGCGGGCTGACCGGGCGCTGATCGGCCCTATCGCCATGATCCGCTGGCTCGCGGCGCTGCTCCTCCTGCTCGGCGCGAGCACGGCGGGAGCGCAGACCTTTCCCAAGTTCACCGGGCTGGTGGTCGATACCGCCAATGTCCTGCCGCCTGCGCAGGAAGCGGCGATCACGGCGAAGCTGGAGGCCTTGCAGCGCGACACCAAGCGCCAGCTGGTCGTCGTCACGATACCGACCACCGACGGCTATCCGCTGGAGGATTACGGCTACAAGCTGGGGCGCGACTGGGGTGTAGGCCTGCGCGATGTGAATAACGGGATCGTCCTGTTCGCGGCTGTCAACAATCCGGTGGGCCATCGTGGCCCGCGGATCGAGGTCGGGCGCGGGCTGGAACCGGTGATGACCGATGCGCTGTCCAGCCAGATCGTCTACGGCACGATGCTGCCGCTGATCCGCCAGGGCAAGGTGCCCGAGGCGTTTGATGCCGGCGTCGACCTGATCATCGCGCAGCTGCGGGCCGCGCCTGACGACGCCAAGGCGCGGACGGCGGCGGCGGAAAAGGAATTCGACCGAACCCATACACGCCGGGACGGCAGCGGCGGCGGCGTACCAGTCGCGCTGATCTTCTGGCTGGTCGTTCTGGGCTTCATCGTGCTGCCGATGCTCCTGCGCCGCGGCGGACGCGGGCAGCGCTATAATGCCGGCCCATGGGGCGATCGCCGCGGTGGCGGCAGCGATCCGACCCTGCCGATCGTGCTCTGGTCGATCGCCAACGAGATCGGCCGGTCGCGGTCCGGCGGCTGGGGCGGCGGCGGCGGTGGCGGTTGGGGCGGTGGCTCCGATGGCGGCGGCGGCAGCGACGGCAGCTGGGGCGGCGGCGGCTTCACCGGCGGCGGCGGCGGCGATTTCGGGGGCGGCGGCGCCTCGGGGGACTGGTGATGCGGCTGGGCGATGCGGATCGCGCGGCGATCGCCGCGGCCGTCACCGCGGCGGAAGCGCAGACGGACGGCGAGATCGTGACGATCGTCGCCGGTGAATCGGACGCCTATCACGACGTCGCGCTGCACTGGGCGGTGCTGGCGATGCTGCTGATCCCCGCGATCTTCGCCGCCCTGCCCGCGCTGCCCGACCGCCTCCATGCCCTCGTCGCCGATCCCTGGGGCGAGGCGCCGGGCACCGCGATGCTCTTCACGCTCCTGCTGGTGGCGATGGCGCTTGCCTTCCTGCTCGTTCGGGTCGCCCTGTCGTCGCCCGGCCTTCGCATCGCGCTGACGCCGCGATCGACCCGCGCGCGGCGGGTGCGGCGGCGCGCGCTGCTGCTGTTCCGCACCGCCGCCGAGTCGCGGACACGGGCGGCGACCGCGGTGCTGCTCTACCTGTCGCTGGCGGAACATCGCGCCGAAATCGTCGCCGACGCCGCGATCCACCAGCGGGTGACGCCCGACGTGTGGGGCGAAGCGATGGCGGCGCTGCTACTCGCGCTCAAGGAGGGGCGGCCCGGCGACGGCATGGCCGCCGCAGTCGAGCGGATCGGCGCGGTGCTGGCGGAACACTTCCCGCGCTCGCCCGACGACACCAACGAACTGCCGGACCGGGTGATCGAGCTGTGACCGAGACGATGTGGGAGGGCCGCTATCTGACGGTCCGCAAGCAGGGCAGTTGGGAATATGCCGAGCGGCAGGGTCAGATCGGCGCGGCGGTGATCGTCGCGGTCGACGACCAGGGCCGGCTGGTCATGGTCGAACAGTTTCGCATCCCGATCGGCCGCCGCACGCTCGAACTGCCCGCCGGGCTGGTCGGCGACGAGACCGAGGGCGAATCGCTCGCGACCGCCGCCGCGCGCGAACTGGAGGAAGAGACGGGCTTCCGCCCCGCCGCGATCGAGGATCTCGGGCTCTTCTACTCCTCGCCCGGCATGACGTCCGAAAGCTTCCATATCGTCCGCGCCACCGGTCTGGAGCGGGTGAGCGCCGGTGGCGGCGACGGGCAGGAAGACATCACCGTCCACCTCGTGCCGCTGGCCGAGGTGGCGGACTATATCCGGCAGGCGCGTGAGCGGGGGCTAGGGATCGACGCCAAGACGCTGCTGGTGCTGGACATCGCGACGATGTGAGAGGGGTCCTGATGCAAGGCGATCGCCTGGCGGGATCGTCGCCCCAGCGCAGGCTGGGGCCTCTCGCAGCTCTTGCCGTGCCCCATGGCCGGGAGACCCCGGCCTTCGCCGGGGTGACGGCTTGGCGGGAGAGCACGTCCACGTCCACAGCCGTTCGTGCTGAGCCTGTCGAAGCACTGCCTCCCCGCGCCGCACCCAGCGCGCCGGAACGGCCCTGATCTTACCGGAAATTGTCCGCGTAAGCCTGCAGCTTCAGGGTCTTCTTCGGCGCGGGCACGACGGTGTAGTCATGCCCTTCCTTCTCGCAATGCGCGATCGCCGCGTCCAGCGTGGGGAAGAAGAGGCGGATCTGGTCGCGCGTGTCGCCGCTGCCCGCCCAGCCCGTCAGCGGATCGGCATGTTTGGGCTCGGCCGGCTCGAATTCGAGCTGCCAGAGATCGGTGCGCGCGCGCCCGGACTGCATTGCGTTCTTCGGGCGCTGGAAGATGCGAGCGGTAGCCATGCCGCTCCCTTATCGCGATCCGCGCGCCCGCGCATCCGCATTCTTCGTCCGCAGCGTCGCGGCCGCGCCGGCGGGATCGTCCGGCCAGGGGTGGCGCGGATAGCGGCCGCGCATCTCCTTCGCCACCGCCGCCCAGCTGCCTGCCCAGAAGCCGGGCAGGTCGCGCGTCGTCTGGATCGGGCGGCCGGCGGGGCTGGTCAGCGACAGGACCAGCGGCGTGGTGCCGACCATCGGATGCGTCGCCAGCCCGAACAGCGCCTGCACGCGCAGCTCGACCCGCGGGCCGCCCTCTGCGCCATAGTCGATCGCATGGCTGCTCCCCGCCGGGCTGGTAAAGTGCGAGGGCGCCTCGCGGTCGATCCGGCGCATCGCATCCCAGCCGATCGCGTCGCGCATCGCCTCGATCAGCGCGCCCGGCTCGACCTGCGCCAGCCGCCGCTTGCCCGCGACCAGCGGCGGCAGCCACTCGTCGAGCCGCTCCGCCAGCAAGGCATCGGCGTCGATCCCGGCATAGGCGGCGCGGGTGCGCAGTGCGGCGGCGCGCTCGTCCCACGGCAGCAGCGACAGGCCGTGCGTGCGCACCCCTTCGACCAGCGCTGCGGCGATGGCGGCGGGGTCCGCCTCGCTGTCGGGGCCGCTGCGCAGACGCAGCGCGCCCAGCCGCCGCTCGCGCTTCGCCTCGATGCCGCCGGTCGCGGGGTCGAAGGCGACGATGCGCTGCACGTCGATCGCTTCGCCGAAAAGTTGCTCGATCGTCGCGAGGTCGATCGGCGCGGCCGACAGGATGCGTGCGCCTGCCGCCACGCCCTGCGTCTCCGCCACCGCCAGCCACTCGCTCCGCGCCAGCGACGAGGCGGGGTCGAGGCGGAAGCCGCGCCCGCCGACGCTCGCCCAATGCTCGCCGCTCGCGTCGCGGCGGCGGGCGACCCGATCCGGAAAGCCCAGAGCGACGCAGGCCCCTTCCCCGCCGTCGCCGCCGCCCGGCTCGCCGCCGGCGATGCGGGCCCAGCGCTGCGCCAGATGGCGGGCGGCCATGGCCTTGGAACCGCCTTCGCGTCGCCAGCGGCGGCGGCGCGTCTCCAGATCGGGATCGTCGCCGCCGACGCCCCGCTCGGACAGGAGCACCGCCACCTCCGCCGCGACCGCGCCCAGCCCGCATTCCCCGGCCGCGATCAGCATATGCGCCAGCCGGGGCGCCATCGGCAGGGCGGCGATGCGGCGGCCATGCGCGGTCGGCCGGCCATCGGCGTCGAGCGCGCCGAGCCGCTTGAGCCGCGCACCTGCCTCCGCCACCGCGGCGGCCGGCGGCGGATCGATCCATTGGAGATCGCGCGGATCGCTCACGCCCCACAGCGCCGCGGCGAGGACGAGGCCGGACAGGTCCGCCTCCAGCATCTCGGGCGGATCGAAACGCGGCAGGCCGGCGGTCGCCGCCTCCTCCCACAGGCGATAGGCGACGCCCGGCCCCTGCCGCGCGGCGCGGCCCGCACGCTGCGTGGCGGCGGCCTGGCTGACCCGCTCGGTGGCCAGCCGCGTCATCCCCGCTGCGCGATCGTAGCGGGGGCGGCGCGCGAGCCCTGAATCGACCACGACGCGTATGCCGTCGAGCGTCAGGCTGGTCTCCGCGATCGCGGTCGCCAGCACCAGCTTGCGCGTCGCCGCCGGCTGGATTGCCGCCCGCTGGGCGCCGGGGTCTAGGCTGCCATGGAGCCGGTAGAGCGTGACGTCCGGCGGCAGCGGCCCCACCCGTTCCGCCACCCGCTCGATCTCCGCTACCCCGGGCAGGAAGGCGAGCACCCCGCCCTCCTCCTCCGCCAGCGCGCGACGGATCGCGCCGGCCATCTCGTCCTCGATCCGGCGCTCGGCGGCGCGGCCGATATGGCGCAGCGCCAGCGGCCAGCTGCGCCCCTCGCTCTCGATCACCGGCGCATCGCCCATCAGCGCGGCGAAGCGCCCCCCGTCCAGCGTCGCCGACATTGCGACCAGCCGCAGGTCCGGCCGGAATGCCGCCTGCGCGTCGAGCGCGAAGGCGAGCGCGACGTCGCTGTCGAGGCTGCGCTCATGCACCTCGTCGAACAGCACGGCCGACACGCCCGCCAGCTCCGGATCGGCCTGGATCCGCGCGACGAAGATGCCCTGCGTGACAACCGTCACCCGCGTCGCGGCGGAGCGGCGCGAGTCCATGCGGGTGGCATAGCCGAAAGTGCCGCCCGGCTGCTCGCCGGCGAGCTGCGCCATCCGCTCCGCCGCCGCCCGCGCGGCGAGACGGCGGGGGGAAAGCAGCAGCACCTCGCCGGTGCACCAGTCCTCGCCCAGCAGCGCCGGCGCCATCGCGGTCGTCTTGCCTGCGCCCGGCGGCGCGACCAGCACCGCGTTGGAGCCGGTGCGCAGCGCGGCGAGCAGGTCGGGCAGCACGACGTGGATAGGCAGCGAGGTCACGCCGAGGGCTTTGGCACAGAATGGACGGTGGGTGACAGAGTTTGGAGGCGGGACAAGCTGACTGCGGACGAACCGGATGTCGTATCGAGCCTTGCCCGAAGGTTCCACACCCCCCGGTTCCCTCCGCCCCGCATCCGCGATAGAGACACGGGCGTGAGCGGCTTCCACCATCATCACCACGGCCACAGCCACGATCATGGGCACGATCACGGCCACGGCGCGGGGCACCACGGACATCACCACGGCCATGTCCATGGTCCGGGCGAATATGACCGCGCCTTCGCGATCGGGATCGCGCTCAACCTCCTCTATGTCGTGGCGGAGGCGGGGTTCGGGCTGTGGAACGGCTCGGTCGCGCTGCTCGCCGATGCGGGGCACAACCTGTCCGACGTGCTGGGGCTGGCGGTCGCCTGGGGCGGGGCCTCGCTGGCGCGGCGGCCGGCGACCAAGCGCTTCACCTATGGGCTGAAGGGATCGACGATCCTCGCCGCGCTCGCCAATGCGCTGCTGCTGCTCGTCGCGCTCGGCGCGATCGTGCTGGAGGCGGTGCAGCGGATCGGATCGCCGCCGCCGCTCGCGGGCCTCACCATCTCCGCGGTCGCAGGCGCGGGGATCGCGGTCAACGCCTTCACCGCCTGGCTGTTCGCGCGCGGGCGGCATGGCGACGTCAATATCCGCGGCGCCTATCTCCACATGGCCGCCGATGCATTGGTCTCGGCGGGCGTGGTGGTGGCGGGCGTGGCGATCTGGGCGACGGGGCTCGGCTGGATCGACCCGGTCGTCAGCCTCGTCATCGCCGCGCTGATCTTCTGGCAGACCTGGGGGCTGCTCAAGGAGACGCTGGGCATGGCGCTGGCCGGCGTGCCGCGCGGGATCGACTTCGACGAAGTCTCGGCCGCGCTCGTCGCGCTGCCTGGGGTGGAGCGGCTGCACGACCTGCATATCTGGCCGATGTCGACCACCGAGCCGGTGCTGACCGCGCACCTCTTGATGCCGACCGGCCATCCTGGCGACGCCTTCCTCGCCAAGGCCCAGGCGATGCTGCGCGAGCGGTTCGGGATCGGCCATGCGACGCTGCAGGTGGAGACGGGCGGCGACTGCGCCGCGGGCTGCTGACGATATCGAGGCTTTGGGGGAAAGACGGATGATCGTGCGGACGCTGATGCTCGGCCTGATGCTGGGATTGACGCCCCTCGCCGCGGCGGCAAAGCCGGCCACCGCGCCGTCACCCGCGAATGCGCCGCTGACCATGCCCGACATGCCGCTCCACGATCCCTGGATCGTCGCGGACGCCGCGACCGGCACCTATCATCTCTTCACCACCAATCAGAAGAGCATGACCGGCGACGCGCGGCTCGGGATCATGGCCTATACCAGCCGAGACCTGAAGCACTGGACCCGGCCGCATGTCGTCTTCGCCCTGCCGCCCGGCGGCTGGGCCAATGACGGGGCCTGGGCGCCGGAGGTGCATCGCTGGCGCGGCCGCTGGTACCTGTTCTCGACCTATTACAACGAGGCGGCGAAGCTCCCCAGGCAAGGCGTACGCCAGCCGGTCCGGCGCAGCACCACGCTGGCGGTGGCGGACCGGCTCGACGGGCCCTTCATGCCGGTGCGCGATAACGAACCGCTGGTCGAGGCGGCGCGGATGACGCTCGACGGCTCGCTCTATACCGACCGGCAGGGCAAGCCCTGGCTCGTCTATGCGCATGAATGGGTGCAGATCGGCGATGGCACGATCGAGGCGATGCCGCTCACCGACGCGCTCGCCGCCGCCGGACCGCCGCGCATCCTCTTCCACGCCTCCGACGCGCCCTGGGCCAAGGGCAACCGCCAGCCCGACGGCAGCGCCGACTATGTCACCGACGGGCCGGAGCTGTTCCGCACGAAGACGGGTACGCTGCTGATGCTCTGGTCGAGCTATGATCGCGACGGCTATGTCCAGGGTCTCGCGCGGTCGCGATCGGGTGAGCTCGCCGGCCCCTGGGAGCAGCTTCCCCCGCTGCTCCGCGCCGACAGCGGCCATGGGATGCTGTTCCGCCGCTTCGACGGTGCGCTGACGATGGTCGTCCACCGTCCCTTCGAGAATGCCCGCGGCAAGCTCTATGCAATGCGCGACCTCGGCGACCGGGTGGAACTGGTGCGCGAAATGACGGAGCTGGACGGCGAGACGAAGCCGGTGCCGGCGGCGCGGTAGCGCCTGATCGCTTGGCCAGAACCGTCGCCCCAGCGCAGGCTGGGGCCTCCTGCGGCTCTTGCTGCGCGTCGCAACTGGAAGATCCCAGCCTTTGCTGGGATGACGCCGTGTTCAGTCTGGATGGATCATCGTCTGCGGAATCGCGCGTCACCTGATCAGTAGGCCCGCGCCACCGCGAACTCGACCGCCTCGACCATCGCCGCCTTGGCCGCGCCGTCGGGGAAGCCGGCGATCGCGTCGATCGCCCGCTGGCCGTAATGGCGGGCGCGGGCGAGCGTGTCGTCGACGGCGCGGCTGCGCTGGACCAGCTCGACCGCATGGGCGAAGTCGGCGTCGCTGTCGCGCCGGCCCTCCACCGCGTCCTTCCAGAACTGCCGCTCCTCGGGGGTGCCGCGAGCATGGGCGAGGATGACCGGCAGCGTCATCTTGCCCTCGCGGAAATCGTCGCCCGCATCCTTCCCCATCGTCCCCGCGTCCGAGACATAGTCGATCGCGTCGTCGACCAGCTGGAAGGCGATGCCGAGATTGCGGCCATAGGCGTCGAGCGCGGTCTCCTCCGCCTCGGGCCGTTCGGCCACCACCGCGGCGATGCGGCAGGCGGCGGCGAAGAGCGCGGCGGTCTTGGCGCCGATGATGTCGAGATAGCGGTCCTCGCCCAGGTCGACCCGGCGCGCCGCGGTCAGCTGGTTCACCTCTCCCTCGGCGATCACCGCGCTGGCATTGGACAGGATCTTCAGCACCTTGAGGCTGCCGTCCTCGACCATCAGCTCGAAGCTGCGGCTGAACAGGAAGTCGCCGACCAGGACGCTGGCGGGATTGCCCCAGATGATGTTCGCGGTGCGCCGTCCGCGACGCAGGTCCGATCCGTCGACGACGTCGTCGTGGAGCAGCGTGGCGGTGTGGATGAACTCGACCGCCGCCGCCAGCCGGTGGTGGCGCGTGCCGGTATAGCCGATCAGCCGCGCGCTCGCGAGCGTCAGCATCGGCCGCATCCGCTTGCCGCCGCCAGCGATCAGATGCCCGGCCAGTTCGGGGATCAGCGGGATCTGCGACTGCATCCGGTCGAGGATCACGGCGTTGACCGCGTTCATGTCGCCCGCGACCAGCGCGAGCATCGGATCGAGCGAGGGCGCAGCCTTGCGCAGGCGATGGACGGTCGCGGTCATCGCCGATCCGCTTGGCCGCTCGCGCGCGCGAACGCAACCCTTGGTGCGGCCCTTGCGATGCGCGCGCGCGCGCCGCAAAGGGCGGCGGCCCAAGCAGGAGTCTCCGCATGACCGATCCGCGCCCGACCGAACAGATCCTGGCCGGCTATCGCCAGTCGATCGACAATATCGACGCGGCGCTGGTCCATATGCTCGCCGAGCGATTCAAGGTGACGCAGGCGGTCGGCCGCTACAAGGCCGAGGCGGGGCTGCCCGCCGCCGATCCGGGCCGCGAGGAGCGGCAGATCGCGCGGCTGCGCCGGCTGGCGGAAGAGGCGCAGCTCGACCCCGAATTCTCGGAGAAGTTCCTGCGGTTCATCATCGACGAGGTGATCCGCCACCATCAGCAGATGCAGGCGTGAGCGGCTTCCTCCTCGCCATCGAGGGCGGCGACGGCGCGGGCAAGGCGACCGCGGCGGCGGAGGTCGCGGCCCGGCTCAATGCGGCCGGGCGCACGGCGACGGTCCTCTCCTTCCCCCGCTATGCCGACACGCTGGGCGGCCATATGCTGGGCGAGTATCTGGGCGGACGCCTGCCCCATGCCGCCTCGCCGCGCGCGGCGGCGGTGCTCTACGCACTCGACCGGTTCGAGTCGGCGGCGGTGATCGCAGAGGCTGCGGCGCAGCATGACGTCGTCGTGTTCGACCGGTATATCGCCTCGAACATGGCCTATCAGGCGGCGCAGGCCGCGCCGGGCGACGCGCGCGAGGTAATGGGGTGGATCGCGCGGCTGGAGATCGAGCAGTTCGGCCTGCCGCTGCCCGATTTGTCCGTCTATCTCGACACGCCGGTGGAGATCGCCCGCGGGCTGATCCTGCGCAAGCGGCGGCGCAGCTATACCGACGCGGCGCTCGACACCTATGAGGCGGACGTGGCGCTTCAGGTCCGCGTCCGCGACAATTATGCGGCGATGGCCCGCGAAGGCCTGCTCGGCCGCTGGGCGACATTGCCCACCGTCACCGCCGGCGCGCTCCGCCCCCCTCGCGAGATCGCCGCGGCGATCGTGGCGCTGGTGGAATAGGACGCGGCGGGGCCGCTATCCCACCCGTTCCCTGACCAGCGTCTCGACCACCGCCGGATCGGCCAGGGTCGAGACATCGCCCAGATTGCCCGTGTCGCCCTCGGCGATCTTGCGCAGGATCCGCCGCATGATCTTGCCCGAGCGGGTCTTGGGCAAGGCGGGAGCGAACTGGATCGCGTCGGGCGAGGCGATCGGGCCGATCTCGCTGCGCACCCACTGGCGCAGCTCGCCGCGCAGGCCGTCGCTCGGCTCCTCGCCGGCGTTGAGCGTCACATAGGCGTAGATGCCCTGCCCCTTCACCTCATGCGGCATGCCGACCACCGCCGCCTCGGCGACCTTGGCATGGGCGACCAGCGCCGACTCGACCTCGGCAGTGCCCATGCGATGGCCCGACACGTTGATCACGTCGTCGACGCGGCCGGTGATCCAGTAATAGCCGTCGGCATCGCGGCGGCAGCCGTCGCCGGTGAAATATTTGCCCGGATAGGTTGAGAAATAGGTCTGGAAGAACCGCGCATGGTCGTTCCACACCGTGCGCATCTGTCCGGGCCAGCTGTCGGCGATCACCAGATTGCCTTCGGTCGCGCCCTCCAGCACCCGTCCTTCCGCATCGACCAGCTGGGGCAGCACGCCGGGCAGCGGCCTGGTCGCCGATCCCGGCTTCAGGTCGGTGGCGTACGGCAGCGGCGCGATCAGGATGCCGCCGGTTTCAGTCTGCCACCAGGTGTCGACGATCGGGCAGCGCCGTTCGCCGACGACGCGATGGTACCAGTCCCAGGCCTCCGGATTGATCGGCTCCCCGACCGAGCCGAGCAGGCGAAGCGAGCTGCGGTCGTGGCGTTCGACCCAGCTGTCGCCCTCGCGCATCAGCGCGCGGATCGCCGTCGGCGCGGTGTAGAAGAGGGTGACGCCCAGCCGCGCGATCGTCTCCCAGAAGCGGCCGTGATCGGGATAGTTGGGGACGCCGTCGAACATCACCGTCGTCGCACCGTTAAGGAGCGGGCCGTAGACGACATAGCTGTGGCCGGTGACCCAGCCGACATCGGCGGTGCACCAGAAGACATCGCCCTCGCGCCAGTCGAACACGTCGCGGAAGGTCGTGGCGGCCCAGACGCCATAGCCGCCGGTGGTGTGGAGCACGCCCTTGGGCTTGCCGGTCGAGCCGGAGGTGTAGAGGATGAAGAGCGGGTCCTCCGCACCGACCGGTTCGGGCGCGCAGTCCGACGCGGCGGCCGCCATCGCCGCGTCGTACGGCACGTCGCGGCCCTCGGTCATGGGCACCTCGGCGCCGGTGCGGCGGACGACGATCACCGTCTCGACCGAAGGGCAGTGCGCGAGCGCCTTGTCGACATTGGCCTTGAGCGGCACGCGCTTGCCGCCGCGGCACCCCTCATCGGCGGTGACCACGAGGCGGGAGTCGCAGTCCTGGATGCGGTTGGCGAGGCTGTCGGGCGAGAAGCCGCCGAACACCACGGAATGGATCGCGCCGATCCGCGCGCAGGCGAGCATCGCCACCGCCGCCTCGACGATCATCGGCAGGTAGAGCGTCACGCGATCGCCCTTGCGCACGCCATGGTCCTTCAGGACGTTGGCGAAGCGGCAGACCAGCGCGTGGAGCTCGCGATAGGTCACCCGGGCGCCGTCGCCCGGCTCATCCCCCTCCCAGACGATCGCGACTTGGTCTCCGCGCGTTGCGAGGTGCCGGTCGAGGCAGTTGGCCGACAGGTTGACCGTGCCGTCGCCATACCAGCGGATGCGGAAATCGGCTTCGGCGAACGACGTGTCCTTGACCGTGGTGAAGGGCCGTGCCCAGTCGAGGCATCCGGCCGCCTCGCGCCAATAGCCCTCCGGATCCCGCGCCGCCGCGGCGTAGCGCCGGTCATATTCGGCCGCGTCGATGCTGCCGGGCCGCGGCCGGGCCGGATAGATGGGGTCGGTCATGCTCTCTCCTGCAAACGCGTGGGGGCGCGTTGTCTCCGGCGCATTGCACCGGCTGCGGGGGTGCGCGTCAACCCGCCTCTTGGCCGCGCGGCGCGATCGGGCCATGCTGGCGGCACGCCGACGGGAGAGAGGACGAGTGACCAGACACCTGCCATGGATCGCGCTGGCGCTCGCCGGCGCCGCCTGTCTCGCGGTGGTGGCCGGCGCCCGGGGCGAGCCGGTCAACGCCTTGTGGATCGTCGCCGCGGCGGTCTCGGTCTATCTCGTCGCCTATCGCTATTATGCCCGGTTCCTGGCGCGCGCGGTCGCCGGCATCGACCCGGCCCGGCCGACCCCCGCGGTGCGGCGCGCGGACGGGCTCGACTATGTCGCGACCGACCGGCGCGTATTGTTCGGCCACCATTTCGCGGCGATCGCCGGGGCGGGGCCGCTGGTCGGTCCGGTGCTGGCCGCGCAGATGGGCTATCTTCCCGGCACGCTCTGGATCCTGGCCGGCGTGGTGCTGGCGGGTGCGGTGCAGGACTTCATGATCCTGTTCATCTCGATGCGCCGCGACGGGCGGTCGCTGGGCGAGCTGATCCGGATGGAGATGGGCGCGGTCGCGGGTACGATCGCGCTGGTCGGCGCCTTCGCAATCATGGTCATCATCCTGGCGGTGCTGGCGCTGATCGTCGTGCGCGCGCTGGCGGAAAGCCCCTGGGGTCTGTTCACCGTCGCCGCGACGGTGCCGCTCGCCATGCTGATGGGCGCCTATACCCGCTGGCTGCGTCCCGGCGCGATCCGGGAGGTATCGCTGATCGGCTTCGCCGGGCTGATCGCGGCGATCGTGCTCGGCCAGTCGGTGGCGCGGAGCGCGACGCTGGCGCCGCTCTTCACCTTCACGCCCGTCCAGCTCTGCTTCGGCCTGATCGCCTATGGCGCGATCGCCTCGGTCCTGCCGGTCTGGCTGCTGCTCGCGCCGCGCGACTATCTGTCGACCTTCCTCAAGATCGGGGCGATCGCCGCGCTGGCGGTCGGCATCGTCGTGATGGCGCCGCCGCTGCGCATGCCCGCGCTGACGCCGTTCGCCGCCAGCGGCGCGGGACCGGTCTGGGCGGGGCCGCTGTTCCCCTTCCTGTTCATCACCATCGCCTGCGGCGCGGTCTCCGGCTTCCACGCGCTGATCGCCAGCGGCACCACCCCGAAGCTGATCGCGAGCGAAGCGGACGCGCCGTTCATCGGCTATGGCGCGATGCTGATGGAGAGCGCGGTGGCGATCATGGCGCTGGTCGCCGCCTCGATCCTCGACCCCGGCATCTATTTCGCGATGAACGCCCCCGCCGCGGTGCTCGGCACCGATCCGGCGAGCGCGGCGGCCGCGGTGACCGCGATGGGCTTTCCGCTGGCGCCCGAGACGCTGGCCCGGACCGCCCACGAGGTCGGCGAGGCGACGATCATCAGCCGCACCGGCGGCGCGCCCACGCTGGCGGTGGCGATGGCGGAGATCTTCAGCCATGTCGCCGGTGGCACGGCGATGAAGGCCTTCTGGTACCATTTCGCCATCCTGTTCGAGGCCCTGTTCATCCTGACCGCGGTCGATGCCGGCACGCGCGCGGGGCGGTTCATGCTCCAGGACCTGGTCGGGCTGGCCGTGCCACGGTTCCGCGAGGGCAAGGGCGCGGCGGGGCTGCTGGCCACCGCGCTCTGCGTCGGGGCCTGGGGCTTCTTCCTCTATCAGGGCGTCACCGATCCCCTCGGCGGGGTGAACACGCTGTGGCCGCTGTTCGGCATCTCCAACCAGATGCTCGCCGCGGTGGCGCTGATGCTGGCGACGGCCGTGCTGTTCCGCATGAAGCGCCAGCGCTTCGCCTGGGCGACGATCCTGCCCGCGGCCTGGCTGGTGCTGTGCACCGGCACGGCCGGCCTGATGAAGCTATTCCACCCCGATCCGAAGATCGGCTTCCTCGCCCATGCCCGCCGCTTCGCCGAGGCGGCCGCGCGCGGCGAACTGTTGCCGCCCGCCAGGTCGGTCGCGGACATGGGACGGATCGTGATGAACGACCGGATCGATGCGGGCCTGTGCGCGCTGTTCCTCGCCGTCGTCGCGGCGATCCTGGTCTATACGGTGCGCACCTGCCGCGCGGCGCTGCGCACCGACCGGCCCACCGCCAGCGAGGTGCCGCCGGCGATGGTGCCCGTCGCATGAGCCTGTTCGCCCGCCTGGCCGAGACCGCGCGGCTGATGGTCGGCCTGCCCGATTACGACGCCTATCGCGCGCATCTCGCCGCGCATCATCCCGAGCGGCGGCCGATGACCCGTGCCGAATTCTTCCGCGACCGCCAGCAGGCCCGCTATGGCGGCGGCGGTGGCCGGTGTTGCTGACCCCCATCGTGGCGGAGGTGGCGCCATGACCCCTGCAACGGAGCGTTGAGAGCGCCACGGCAGCGGCCGGTCCCGTCGCCGGCAACCCGCTCGAGGAACCGTTCCAAAGTCCCGATCAGCCCGAATCTCGCTCCACCAGGACCGGCTCCATGATCACCGACGGCGTATCCTCGCCCGCGATCCGCCGGAACAGCGCGGCGACCATCGCGCGCGTGCCGCCGGCGATGTCCTGCCGCACCGTGGTGATCCGCGGCATCGCCTGGCTGGCGAGCGGCAGATCGTCATAGCCGATCACCGGGAGATCGTCCGGCACCCGCCGCCCGCGATCGGCCAGCACCCGCATCGTGGTCAGGGCGATGACGTCGGATGCGGCGGCGATGCCGTCGATCCGGTCCAGCACCCGGTCGAGATGGCCGGCGATTTCCTGCTCCATCACGTCCGAGGCGAGATGGGTGTCGAGCTGCAGCGGCGGCTCCAGCCCCGCGGCGGCCACAACCGCCGACACGCCGTCCCAGCGCTGCCGGATTTCGGGCGTGCGGGTTTCGCCGAGAAAGGCGATGCGCTTCGCTCCCCGCGCCAGCAGTCGCGCCCCCGCCAGTCGCCCGCCCGCGACATTGTCCGTGCCGACCGCGCAATGGACCTGGCCGGGCAGCTGGCTGCCCCAGGCGACCAGCGGGCGGTACCGCCGGGCGACGCGCTCGATGGCGGCATGCTGATCCGACTGGCCAATCAGCATCACCCCGTCCAGCATCCCCGAATCGACGATCCGCTCCAGCCAGTCCTCGGCATCGGGGATCACCCGCGACAGCATCACGTCATAGCCGTTCTCGGTCAGCGCATCGGCCAGATGACCGAGCACGGTCATGAAGAAGGGGTCGGACAGATGCTGGCGCCGCTCATGGCCGAGCGGCACGACGATCCCGATCACCCCGGTCCGGCGGGTGCGCAGGCGGCTCGCCATCTGGTTGGGACGGAAGCCGTGCTCGGTGGCGAGTGCGGTGATCCGCTCGCGCGTCTCGGCATTGACCAGCGCCTTGCCGGCCAGCGCGCGCGACACGGTGCCCGCGGACACGCCCGCGAGCCGCGCCAGATCGGCCAGCGTGCGCACGCGCGAAGTGGGTTCGGTCGAGGCCATGTCGGTCAGGTACCTGGATCGGGGAAGGCGGCGGGACGACGCTCCCGCCGGCGATCATGGGGGATTATGCCGCTTTCGGTCGCTGATCCAGATTAGTCGTCGATCGGCTTTGCCGCGGCTGTGGCGCGGGCCTCACAGCGCATCGCCGCGCAAGGTCGCGATCGCCTGGATGATCGCCAGATGCGTCAGCCCCTGCGGTGTGTTGCCGAGAAAGCCGTGGGTGTCGGGATCGATCATCTCGGCATAGGTGCCCACACCGCGCCCGTCGAGCACCTCCATCGCGTGGGCGAACATCGCCCGGGCCGCGTCGTGCTGGCCGAGCAGCGCGCGGGCTTCCACCATCCAGAAGGTGCAGGCGACGAAACAACCCTCCTCGCGCTCCACCCCGCCATAGCGATAATGGAAGCCGCCGCGCCCCAAATCGCGCTCGATCGCGTCGAGGGTACGCGCCAGCCGCTCGGTACCGTCGAAGCGGAAGCGGACCGCCAGTGCCAGCGAGGCGTCGAGACAGGGGGCATCGGGATACATCAGATAGGCGCCCCGCGCCTCCGACCAGCAATGCTCGTCGATCCAGGCGGCGATCCGGTCGCGCTCGCGCGACCAGCGTTCGCGGCAGGTGGCCGGCATCTGCCCCGCATCGACCAGCTCGATCGCCCTCTGAAGCGCCTGCCAGCAGCTGATCTTCGACATGGTATAGTGCTGCGGCGTGTCCAGTTCCCAGATGCCGGCGTCCTTCAGGCGCCAGCGGTCCGCGCACTGGTCGGCGAGGTGCGACAGCGTCTCGGCGCTCGCCGGGTCGAGGATGTTGCCGCAGGCGACGAACCGGCCCGCCGTCTCGAAGATGTCGCCATAGATGCCGTGCTGATGCTGGCCGCCGGCGATATTGCCCATCACCACCGGCTGCGAGCCCCGATAGCCCGGCAGATCCACCGCCTGCGGCGGCGGCACCGCCCGGCCCCCTACCGTGTAGCAGACCCGCGGCTCGCCATCGCCCAGCCGCTTCAGCAGCCAGGTCAGCGCGGCCTTCGCCTCGCCCCAGGCGCCGATCCGCAGAAAGGCCTTGATCGTATAGCCGGCGTCGCGGATCCACGCATAGCGATAGTCCCAGTTCTTCTTGCCGCCGATCCCCTCGGGCAGCGAGCTGGTCGGCGCGGCGACGATCGCGCCGGTCGGCGAGTAGAGAAGCAGCTTGAGCGCCAGTGCGCTCCGCACCATCGCGTCGCGCCATTCGCCGTCGCAGCGCAGCCGCGTGCACCATTGCCGCCATTCCTCGTCGGACAGGTCGATGCGCCGGTCGATATCCTCGATCGGCGGCACCACCAGCGGCTCCGCCTCGCCCGCGACGATCGCGATCGTCGCCTGCTCGCCCGCACGCAGCGACACGGTCGCGCGGATCGCCGTATCGTCCATGGTCTCGACCCTGACATTGTCGGTGCGAAGGAACAGGCCCAGCACCTCGCCGACATGGAACAGGTCGTGATGCCCGGCGCGCTGGAGATAGGGGTTCACCGTGTCCCAGCGGCGGCTGAAGCGCAGCTCGACGGCCAGCGTCACCGCCCCCTCGGTGCAGGCGACACGCCGCGCCAGCTCGGCCCAGGGCAGGCGCCCCGCCGTGCCGCTGTTCAGCGATTCGGTCAGCACGACCCGGCCCTGATCGGTGGTGAAGCTGGTCTCCAGCACGTTGCTGTCGTCGCGATAGCGGCGGGTCACGCGGAACGGCGCGTCCGGCGCGATGGCGAAGCGACCGCCCTCCTCCGCGCTCAGCAGCCGGTCGAACAGCGGCGCCGAGTCCATGTTGGGGACGCACCACCAGTCGATCGATCCGTCCGCGCCGCTTAGCGCCACCGCCCGCCCGTCGCCGAGCGCGCCATATTCCTCGAGCGGCAGATATCCGTCGGCGTCGCGCACCGCGCCGCATTGCTGATGGGGGGAGGAAGGCACGGCGGGCGGGAACTCCAGGGGAGAAAACTGATCCGCGTCAAACGCGGGATCGGAAACAAGGGTGCAGCAGCGGGAGACAAGCGCCGCGCCGCGCGTTGCCCCGCCTGACCTGAATCAGGAGAGTTTCGATGAGCATCGCGTCCGCCTTCGGCTTCGGCGACAGCCGCAAAGTCCGCTACGCCGTCGTCGGCCTTGGGGACATTTCCCAGTCGGCGATGATGCCGGGGATCGACCATACGGGCAATTCGAAGCTGGTCGCGCTGGTCAGCGGCGACAAGACCAAGGGCCATGCCGTCGCCAAGCGCTGGGGCGTGTCCGACGTCTATTCCTACGACGACTACGGCGCGCTGCTCGCGTCGGGGACGATCGACGCGGTCTATATCGGCACGCCCAACTGGCGTCATGCCGAGTTCGCCATCCCCGCGCTGAAGGCCGGCATCCATGTGCTGTGCGAGAAGCCGCTGGAGGTGTCGAGCGAGGCAGGTCAGGCGATGGTCGCCGCGGCGAAGGAGGGCAAGGCGAAGCTGATGACCGCCTATCGCCTGCATTTCGAGCCGGCGACGCTCGATGCGATCGCCCGGATCCGCGACGGCGAGCTGGGCCAGCTGGTCGGCTTCACCTCCTGTTTCGGCCAGATGGCGGATCCGGCCAACCATCGCGTCAAGAACGGGATCGAGGCCGGCCCGATCTTCGACATGGCCCCCTATCCGATCAACGCCGCCCGCTACCTGTTCGGCGACGAGCCGCTCGAGGTCGTCTCGGCGGTCGGCACGCGCCATCCCGAATCGGGCTTCCCACAGGACTTCGACGACACGGTCGCCGTGACGCTGCGGTTCTCCGGCGGTCGGCTCGCCCAGTTCACCGTCTCCTATTTCATGAACGACGTCGATGCCTACACGATCGCCGGCACCAAGGGATCGATCAATATGAGCCCGGGTTTCGGATGGCAGTCGGCGCTCGAGCAGCACCGCGTGATCGGCACGGACAAGACGCACGAAGCGTTTCGCCAGACCGATCATTTCGGCGGGCAGATGCGCTATTTCTCCGAATGCATCCTCGAGGATCGCGATCCCGAACCCGATGGCGAGGAGGGGCTGGCCGACCTGCGCGTGATCGAGGGGATCGTGCAGGCGCTCCAGACCGGCCAGCCGCAGAAGCTGCCGCCCTTCGCGCGCCTGCGCCGTATCGACCCGGCCCAGGTGGAGACGCTGAAGCACGTCAAGTCGCCCGAGCCGATCGGCGCCTCCTCACCCACGCGGTGAGGGGGGCGCTCGGCGCGGGTTCTTCTCCTCGGATCCGGCCGTTGAAAGCGGCGCGGCCGCCGTCGCGGCCGCGCACACCGGCGTCACCCGGCACGACGCGAGGTCGCCTGCGCCCGAGGCGTGCCTCCTAGCCCAGTACCTTCGCCAGCGCCGCGGTGGCCGTCGTCCCCGTCCAGTCGAGATCGCCGACCGTCCGCCACACCTCCTTGCCCTGGGCATCGTAGAGGATGCTGGTCGGCAGGTTGCTCGCCACCGCGGGCACCCACGCCATCTTGGGATCGGTATAGGGCTTGAGCGTGCGGAAGTTGCGCGCGGCGAAGAAGGGCGGGACCTTGGCCGGGTCCATGTCCTGGCTGAGCGTGACGACGTGCAGCCGCGCCGCCTCCTTCGTCGCCAGCGCGTCGAGCGTCGGCAGTTCCTTGACGCAGGGTCCGCACCAGGTCGCCCACAGGTTGAGCAGCACCGGCTTGCCGCGGAAGGCGGCCAGCGTCACCGGCTTGCCCGCGGGGTCGACGAAGCCGAGCGTCGGGGCCGCCTCGCCGGCATGGCTGGTATCGAGCCCGCCGCCGCGCGGCGCGGCGGGCGCGGGCGCGGCCTCGTCGGGGCTGGCGGCGACCGCCTCATTGGCTTGCCCCGCGGGGGGCGAGGCCTTATCGCCGCACGCGGCCAGAAGAATGGCCGACAGCAGGACGATCGACACGCGCATGAATACCTCCAATGCCATGTGGGGCGGGCGGTTCGCCGAAGGACCATCGGCGGTGATGCGCGAGATTAACGCCTCGCTGCCGTTCGACAAGCGCATGTGGCAACAGGATATCGCCGGGTCGAAGGCGCATGTCGCGATGCTCGGCCGCCAGGGCATCGTCGCCGAGGCCGACGCGGCCGCGATCGCGGCGGGCCTCGACGGCGTCGCGGCCGGCTATGCCGCCGACGGCGTCCCCGACGACCTCGCCCTCGAAGACATCCACATGCTGACCGAGGCGCGGCTGGCCGAGGCGATCGGTCCGGCCGCGGGGCGGCTCCACACGGCGCGCAGCCGCAACGACCAGGTCGCGACCGATTTCCGCCTCTGGGTGCGCGATGCGATCGACCAGACGCTGGCGGCGCTCGACGCCTTCCGCAGCGCGCTGCTGTCGCGTGCGGACGAGCATGCCGATGCGGTGATGCCCGGCTTCACCCATCTGCAATCGGCGCAGCCGGTCACGCTCGGCCATCACCTGATGGCCTATGTCGAGATGGCGAGCCGCGACGTCTCGCGCTTCCGCGACGCACGGGCGCGGATGAACCTCTGTCCGCTCGGCTCGGCGGCGCTGGCGGGAACGGGTTTTCCGATCGACCGGCATGCGACCGCCGCGGCGCTCGGCTTCGACGGACCGACCCGCAACAGCCTGGATGCGGTGTCCGATCGCGACTTCGCGATCGATTATCTCGCTGCGGCGGCGCAATGCGCGCTGCACCTGTCGCGGCTGGCGGAGGAGTTCGTCCTCTGGGCCTCGCAGCCCTTCGGCTTCGTCGCACTGTCCGACCAGTGGTCGACCGGCAGCAGCATCATGCCGCAGAAGCGCAACCCCGACGCGGCCGAGTTGGTGCGCGGCCATGCCGGGCGGATCACCGGCTGCCTCGTGTCGCTGATGGTGACGATGAAGGGGCTGCCGCTCGCCTATTCGAAGGACATGCAGGACGACAAGCCGCCGGTCTTCGAGTGCCACGACCTGCTCGGCCTGTCGATCGCGGCGATGACCGGCATGGTCGAGAGCGCGACCTTCCGGACCGACCGGATGCGCGCGCTGGCGGAAAGCGGCTTCGCCACCGCGACCGATCTGGCCGACTGGCTGGTGCGCGAGGCGGGACTGCCCTTCCGCGAGGCGCATCACGTCACCGGCCGCGCCGTGGCGCGGGCCGAGGCGCTGGGGGTGGGTCTGGACCGGCTGCCGCTCGCCGACCTGCAGGCGATCCATCCCGCCATCACCGAGGCGGTCTACGACGTCTTGTCGGTCGATGCCTCGGTGGCGAGCCGGACCAGCTTCGGCGGCACCGCGCCGGCCAATGTCCGCGCCGCGATCGCTGCCGCGCGGGCCACGCTGGAGGCCAAGGCATGAAACGCGCGCCGCTGCTGATCGCGCTCGCCCTGCCGCTGACCGGCTGCGGCGCGGCCGCGGGGCTGGAGCCGCGCGAGGGCCAGTCGCTGCCGGTCGCGCCGCGCGGCGCGGTCGCCACCCCCACGCCGGGCGAGCTGCTCACCCCCACGGTGCAGCAGCGCCCGCAGCGCAGCGACGAGCTGCTGCGCAATTCCGAGGAACGGCGCAGCGACGAGTTCGACCTGCCGCCGCAAGGATAAGGCTTTCAGGCTGAGCCATGGATCATTTCGACTATCGCGACGGCACGCTGCACGTCGAGGACGTGCCGATGACGGCCATCGCCGAGGCGGTGGGCACCCCTGTCTACGTCTATTCCGCCGCCACCTTCCGCCGTCATGCGCGCGCGTTTCGCGACGGGCTCGCCGGGGTCGCGCGCAAGCATCTCGCCTATGCGATCAAGGCCAATCCCAATCTCGCGGTGCTCCGCGTCCTGGCTGACGAAGGCTATGGCGCCGACGTCGTCTCGGTCGGCGAGATGAAGCGCGCGCTGGCCGCGGGGATCGCGGCGGCCGACATCGTCTTCTCCGGCGTCGGCAAGACTCGCGCCGAGCTGGCCGCTGCGCTGGAGGCCGGGATCGGCCAGTTCAACCTCGAGCTGGAGGAAGAGGGCGTCGTCCTCGCCGCGCTCGCCGCCGAGCGCGGGCTGGTCGCGCCCGCGGTGCTGCGCGTCAATCCGGACGTCGATGCCGGCACCCACGCCAAGATCTCGACCGGGCGCAAGGAGAACAAGTTCGGCGTCCCGATCGACCAGGCTCCGGCGATGTTCGACCGGCTCGCCGGCCTGCCGGGGCTGAACCTGCGCGGGGTCGCGATCCATATCGGCAGCCAGCTGCTCGACCTCGCCCCGCTGGAGGCGGCCTATCACCGCATCGGTGCGCTCGTGGCCGAGCTGCGCGCCGCCGGTCACACGATCAGCCATGTCGATCTGGGCGGCGGACTGGGCGTGCCCTACAAGGCGGGCGACGTGCCCCCCAGCCCCGCCGACTATGGCGCGATGGTCGCCCGCGTGACGAAGGGATGGGACGCCGAGCTGATGTTCGAGCCCGGCCGCGTCATCGCCGGCAATGCGGGCGTGCTGCTGACCGAGGTCATCTGGGTCAAGCCGGGCGTGACCCACCCCTATGTCATCGTCGATGCGGCGATGAACGACCTGGCGCGGCCGGCGCTCTACGATGCCTGGCACGACTTCGTCGCGGTGCGCCCGACCGGCGAACGGATGACCGCCAACATCGCCGGGCCGGTCTGCGAGACCGGCGACACCTTCGCCCTGAAGCGCGAGATCGACGCGGTGGAGAGCGGCGACCTCGCGGTATTCCGCACCGCGGGCGCTTACGGCGCGACCATGGCCTCGACCTATAACAGCCGCCCGCTGGTCCCCGAGGTGCTGGTCGACGGCGACCGCTTCGCCGTCGTCGCCGACCGCGTCGCCGCCGAAGCCCTGATCGCCGCCGAGCGCGTGCCGGAGTGGCTGGCGAAATGACCCTGCACAGCCTGCCGCTGTTCGTGCGGCTGGCTGGCAGGCCGGTGATCCTGATCGGCACGGGCGAAGCCGCCGACGCCAAGCGCCGCCTGCTGGAGCGCGCAGGCGCGGTAGTGGTGGAGGAGCACGGCTGCCCCCTTCCCTTCGGGGGTGGGGCGTCGCCGCAAGCGCCGCGGTCTGAGGAGGCGCTTCGCCCCGGCGCCCATCCGAAGGAGACCATCGCGAAAGCGGAGGCCCCGCCTCAACCGCACCGTCACCCCGGACTTGTCCCGGGGTCCACCATTCCGCAAGCCCAAATGCCTGATGCTGTGCCGACCGGTGGATGCCGGAACGAGTCCGGCATGACGGATGTACCGCCCCCCCCTCCCCTGGAGGCGACCGCCGCCCTCGCCATCGTCGCGCTGGAGGATGAGGACGAGGCTCTCGCCGCCGTCGCCCGGCTGAAGGCGCGCGGGATCCTCGTCAACGCGGTCGACCGGCCGGCGCTGTGCGACTTCACCCTCCCCGCGATCGTCGACCGCGCGCCGGTGCTGATCGCGATCGGCACGGGCGGCGTCTCGGCCGGGTTGGCGGCGGCGCTGCGCCAGCGGCTGGAGCTGCTGCTGCCCGCCTCGCTCGGCCGGCTGGCGGAGGCACTGCAGGCCGCGCGGGACGGACTGCGCGCCCGCTGGCCCGATGGCGGCGCCCGGCGGCGCGCGATCGGCGCCGCATTGTCGGCGGGCGGGCCGCTCGACCCGCTGGCGCTGCCCGATGGTCCGATCGAACCGCTGGCCCGCATGGCCGGCACCGCGGGCAGCGAGGCGGTCGTCATCCCCCTGCGCTCGTCCGACCCCGACGATCTCACGCTGCGCCAAGCCCGGTGGCTGGCGGCGGCGGACCGGGTGGTGCATGACGGGCGCGCGCCCGCCGCGATCCTCGATCGTGCGCGGGCGGACGCCGCGCGGCTCGTCGCCGATCCTCCCTATCCCCTGCCCGGTGCCGACTGGCCGGGCCTGTCCGTGTATCTGGAATTGTCATGAAGGCGATCTGCTTCCACATCGACCATGGCCGCGCGCGCGAGGTGCCGCTGGAGGCGGCCCTGCAATCCGGCCCCGACCTGGCCTGGATCCATCTGAACGGCATCGACGACGAGACGCGGACCTGGCTGCACGAGACCGCGGCGCTCGACGATTATGTCGTCGACGCACTGACCGCGACCGAGACGCGCCCGCGCTGCGAGGCGTTCGGCGACGGTGCCTTCGTCAACCTGCGCGGCCGGGCCAAGGAAGAGCTCGACGGATCGGACATCCTGGCTTCGGTACGGCTGTGGGGCACGCGTGGGCGGGTCTTCTCGGTGGTGCGCAATCCGCTCGTCGCGGTCGGCATGGTCAAGGCGGAGGTGGCGGCGGGCCATGTCCACGATCCCGGCGACCTGTTCACCGCCTTCGCCGCCGCGATCACCGCCGATCTCGATCCCGATGTCGCCGATCTGGGCGACCAGCTCGACACCTGCGAGGAGCGGCTCGACTCGACCCAGATCTTCGAGCTGCGCCGCACCGTCAGCCGCACCCGGATCACCGCCATCTCCTATCGCCGCTTCCTGGCGCCGCAGCGCACCGCGTTGGAGAAGCTGGCCGCGCTGCCCGGCGACTGGCTGGCGGACGACGACCGGCTGCACATTTCCGCCGCCGCGGATCGCGCCGCGCGCATGGCCGAAGAGCTCGAATCGATCCGCGAGCGCGCCGCGCTGATCCACGAAACGCTGTCGGACCTGCGGGCCGAGCAGATCGACCGGCGCGCGCTGGTGATCTCGATCGTCGCGATGGTGTTCCTGCCGCTGACCTTCATCACCGGCCTGTACGGCATGAACGTCAAGGGCCTGCCCTATGCGGAAGAGCCCTGGGCGTTCGACGCGATCTTCGGCGGCTGCGCGGCGATCGCGGCGGGCGTCGTGATCTACTTCGTCCGACGCCACTGGTTCAGCCGGTAGAAGCCCGCGCCCGAGGCATCCGGCCCCTGCCTTCCTGGCGAAGGGCCGATACCGCGGCGGGACCTACCCCGCCCGCATCACCCGCGCGGCGAGCGCCGCGTCGGCGACGCTGCCGACGATTTCCAGCACGCCGTCCGCGCCCATCCGCGCGACCAGCACGACCGCCTCGCCCTCGGCCGCCTCGACCGCAAGCGGCAGGCGGGCGAGCACCGGGCGATCCGCCAGCGGCGCGGTGGCGGTCGCGGCGGCGGCCGGGCGGCGCGCCTGGCGCTCCGCTGCGACGACCGCCTTGATCCCGCCCTCGAAGCCTTCGAGGAACTGCGTCAGCCGCCCCGCGCCGATGCCGTGCCGGCGGGCATGCGCCAGGACGGTGGCGAACTCGGCGAGCCGCGTCTTGTCGTAGTCGACGCCGAAGACGAGCTTGACGATCGGCGTCATCGGGGCACGCGGCTGGATAGCGATACCGGCATCGAGCACGAGCGTCAGATAGGCGCCCTGGTCGGCATCGGCCGCCAGGGCGAAGTCGTGCGCCCGGCCCAGTGCCCGGTAGAGCGCGGCGCGGCTGCGGCTGTCGGCGGCGCGCGCCGCCGCGGCGGTCTCGCGCGCCAGTCCCAGCGCATCGGCGAGCGTGCCGGCCGGCAGCTCGGGCTCGGCCGCGGCCTCGGCGCCCGGGCCATCGGCCCAGATCGGGGCCTCCGGCGCGGCCGGGGCCGGCGCGGCGCGCACCGCGGCGGCCAGTTCGGCGCCCAGGCTCGCCTGGACGACCGGGTCGGCCAGCTCCTTCCAGTTGATCACGCCGTAGATATAGTCGATCGCCCCGCCATCCACCGAGGCGAACGGCATCAGGATGCCGCGATACAGGGTGGTGCGGCCGCGGGCGTTGACGAATTCCGCCTCGAACCCGACCGGTGCCCGGTTGGCGATGATCTGGAGATGATGGTCGGTCAGCCGCGACAGCAGCGAGCGGCTCGGTACGTCGGCGACGCGCGCGATCGTCCCCTCCAGCGCGCATTCCTCGGCGAGGCGCGCGCCCAGATAGGTGATGGCGGGATTGTCGGCGTCGTCGGCGAAGTCGAGCAGCACGCCATGCGCGCCGAAATCGGCCGCGCGAGCGGGATCGAGATCGGCGATCGTCGGAAACGGCCGCCCCTTCAGCAGCGACACCCAGTGATTATAGGCGCGGACATGCATCCGCCGCTCGTCGCCGCCCAGCTCGAACAAGGGCTCCTCGCCCCCGGGCGCGATCGCATATGCGGCATCAAGCTCCAGCACATCCGGCCCGTGATGCACGTCCATCGTCATTCCCCATCTAGGTCGACGCCGGGAATGGACGATCTTTGGTAAAGAGTGCGTAAATCCGCGACACCGCTTGTCAGGCCCCGACCCGCCTGATAAGTGCGCAGCCCTCAGCGGCCCCGTGCCGCCGTGCCGCTTTAGCTCAGCTGGTAGAGCATCGCATTCGTAATGCGGGGGTCACAGGTTCGAGTCCTGTAAGCGGCACCACTACTTTCAGCAGGCAAATGCGAAGCGTCCTAGCGAACGGCCGTCGGGCTGGGGTGTCGCTTGGGTCCTTCGTGGGACGACTTCCAATTGGTGCGAAGGCCAACCGACCGCCGAAGCTGCTTGTCCCTTTCGCGCGTTGATCACGAAAGGAGATCGCTAAATGCGGTTCGTTCAGATCGAAATGTTGCCGGAAGGCAAGGCGCTGGTCGACATCGACAAGCTGACCCATGCGGTGCCGCTGGATGAAGGCTCACGGTTGTTCCTGGGCGCGCAGCACCTCGACGTGCCGCACACGCTTGGTGAGCTGGAGAACGTACTGGCCGGACGCGAGCGAACCGACGACGGCGAACAAGGCGGCGCGGGTTTTCACGTCCGCTGAGCCTGCGAGCCCTCGCCCAGCGGCGGGGAAGAAAGACCCAGAAACGGTCATCCAGAGGTCTCCACCGGCTTCCCGACATCCGGCATTCGTTCATGTTCGAAGTAGCCGGCGACACGCTGAAAGCGGATCGTTGCCTGATAGCCCCAAGCCCGTCCCGAAAAGGATGGTGCTTTGAGATTAGAAGGCCGGCGCTAGGCGACCTTCTTCTATGCGCTCATGCGCTCGATTTCGCTCAGCACGTGACGGGGATCGAAGGGCTTGGGGACGAAGAAGGACCGATCTGGTAGATCAGCCCGTGTCGGGGTAATCGCACCTGACACGACGGCGATCAGCACCGGCGGATGCCTATCCCGGACATAATGTGCCAGACGAAGACCATCCATCGAACCCTTCATCTGGATATCAGTAAGCACGATCTGAACTTCCGGGTGGGCCGCCAGGACCTCTATAGCTTCTTCGGCGTTTTCGGCCTCGAATACCGTAAAACCGCGATCTTCAAAAAAGTCCATGAGGTCGTGACGTATGAAAACCTCATCCTCAACGATGAGGATGGCGCGTGCAGAAATTGCCTGACCCATTACGCTTTTACCAATTCACCAGCGCCGCTTAGCGGAGCGTTAATTCGAAACTCTACGCCACCAGGGGGATAGCTGAGTGCTGTCTCACCTCGAAAGTATGACCGTAGCGAACGTTCGATCATTCGCGTCCCGAACCCTCTGCGCGTTGGAGGGGACACTACTGGCCCCGCCTGCTCCTGCCAGAGCAGGGAGAAATCCGGATCGGCTTCCGATCCAACTACCTGCCAAGTCAACGCCACCCTGCCCGCATCGTTGCTCAGCGCGCCATATTTAATTGCGTTAGTGCCAAGCTCGTGAACCGCAAGCGTCAGTGCCAATGCCGCCTGTGGGTTGAGCCGGACGGCGGGACCCTCGAGAGACACGCGATCCCGACACCCTCCGACAGCCGCGAGGCCTGCCTCAAGGATCGCGATCAGGTCCGATGCCTCCCACGAGGTCGCGGTCAGTACGTCGGTGGCGCGACCGAGGGAAGCAAGGCGTGCTGAGAAAGCTGCCGACGCTTCCTCCAGCGTTACCGCATCACGCAGCGTCTGATTGGCGATCGACTGGACGATCGCCAGGACGTTCTTCAGCCGGTGGCTCAGTTCCCCATTAAGCAGACGCTGTTGCTCGCGCGCTTCTTCGAGGGTGGTATGGTCGCGCGACACCGAAAGGATGCGTTCGACCCGGCCATGCTCGCCGAAGATCGGCGATACCGAGATGGACCAGAACTTGGGGGTGCCCAGGTAGGTATCGGCCGCCGCCTCGAAGTGGAACGATCTTCCAGCTTTCGCGGCGTCGATACCCTCTCGCGCTAGTCCGCCCCCGGCAACGTCTAGGAAGTCGGGCCAAGGGCAGCCACGCACCTCGTTGAAGTCGCTGATCTCCATGACCCTCATGCCGCCATCGCTCATGAAGGTCAGTTCACCGTCGAGGTTAAGCACCTTGATGCAGTCGGTCGAAGCGGAGAGCACGCTTCGCATGAAGCTCTCGCTCTCCCGCAGTTCGTCTTCGGCCCTTCGACGTTCGATGGCAGTGCGAATGCGTGTCGCTGCGTCTGATAGGAAAGCAATTTCTTCTGGTGCCCATGCACGAGGCGCATCGTCATGAACGAAGAAGATCGCGACTGTCCGGCCGTTCTCGACGAGTGGCATGTTCACCATCGTCCGGACCGCCAGGTCTTCAAGCGCGTTGGTAGCTGGGGCGGTACGTGGATCAAGCCGTACATCCGGCACGATGACAGCGCGACCAGCGCGGATGTCGCTGGCATGACTGCCATAATCACTGAGACGGTAGGTACCGGTCAGGCTTGGATAACCCTTGGCCGTCCAGTCTTCCGGCACCTCGAAGGTTTCGCCATCGATTGCGAGGGTGCCATAGCCCACGCGACCGACACCAAGCGCCTTGCCCATGATCGCGGTCGCGGAACGGATCGCGCCGTTGATGTCATTGATGTCGTTCAGCACATGACCAAGCTCGACCAACGCGTCGCGTCGTTGCTCAGCGCGGATGCGATCGGTGACCTCCATGAAGATGACCGTGAATCGATCACCTCCGGCGGGCTGGCAAACCCCGTCATACCAGCGCTCAAGCTGCCCAATCTGCCGGGTGAAGCGCACGGCCTCGCCAGTATCGACCACCCTGGCGAACTCCATCACCCATTCGTCTTCGATGCCGGGAAACAGCTCGCGGACCGTCTTGCCGATCACGGCTCCGCGCTCAATTCCGACAAGGTCGTACCAAGCATTGTTGACCTCGTCATAGCGCCAGTCGACGATATCGCCGGCCGCATCGCGGACGACTTCACCCAGAACAAAGCCTTCCTCAAGCGTCTCGAACAGGCCGCGCCACTTCGCCTCGTTGGCGCGCAGTTCCGCTGTCGCCCGATCGCGCTCCGCTTCGATGGCGCGCCGCTCGTTGATGTCGATAAGAACGCCGGGGAAGCTCTTCGCTGAACCATCGGCGTCTCGATCGACCCGACCATTCGCCTCGATCCAGCGATAGTCGCCATCGGCATGACGCACGCGGTATTGATGAGCGTAGGCACCGCCCCGCTCGATCACGGCATTGATCGCGTCCGCCAAGCCCGCCTGATCGTCGGGATGAACCGTGGCAACGATCTGCGCGAGAGGGATGCCATCGCGACCGAGCTCCGGATCAAGGCCGAAGGATCGCGCAAAGGCATCGTCGATTGTGAAGCGGTCAGTCGGAATATCCCAGTGCCACGTGCCGATGATCGCGCCCGCTTCGAGCGCGAGCTGAACGCGTTCGATATTCTCCCGCGCTGTTACCTCGCTGATGCGCAGGCGGTCCTGCGCCTCTCGGCGGGCGGTCACATCGTTGAACAGGATGGCAATCTGCCGATCGTCGGGATTGCCGACGCGGACCGCCCGAACGTCGAACCAGCGCTCGAACGCCTCGGCGTAATTCTCGAAGTTCGCTGGCTCACCAGTCTTGGCTACGTGGCCATAGGTGTCGAACCAGAATTGCTCGAGGTCGGGTGCGAACTCGCTGACCCATTTGCCACGCAGGTTGACGCCCGCCTGTGCCTCGAACGCGGGGTTGGCCTCGACGAAGCAATAGTCGATGGGTCGATCATGGGCATCGAACTTGACCTGCACGATGGCGAAGGCCGCATCGATAGTCTGCGTGATCGTCTGAAAACGATCTTTCGCGCGACGCAACGCAAGGCCATCGAGATGCTCACGGGTGCGGTCACGCAGGATCTTCACGAACCCTAAATGCCTGTCAGCATCATCCAATAGCGGGAGCATTTCTCCCGATGCCCAGAAACGCTCACCGGATTTACGCAGGTGCCAGCGCTCGTCATTAGCGCAGCCCTTCTCCAACGCTCCGGACATCTCGTGCCCGATGCGGTCCGTGGCGCGATCTTCCTGGGTGAAGAAGCGTTCCGCTGTCTGGCCGCGCATCTCTTCGGCGCTCCATTCTAGGATCTTCTCTGCGCCCGGGTTCCCGTCGGTGACGATCCCATCGGGATCGGTGACGATCATCGCGATATCGGAGGCATTGTCGAAGATCGCTCGGTAGCGGGCCTCGCTGGCGCCAAGCGCCGCCTGACTGACCTGCAAATCGGCTACGAGACGCTGGGACTGCGTGAGCTCGGCGTTCGCGCCGGCCATTTCACGGCTGTGCTTCTTTGCCGCCAGATCTGCGTCAGAACGCGCGTTCAGCGTGCGGCGGTCAGCGTCGATCGTTTGCTGCCGGCTTGCGGTCAGTTCGCTTAGATGACGGTGGTCGCGTACAGCCTGCCGCCCGCTCACGGCCTCCGCCTCAACGCTGGCAGAAGCGAGGGCCGCGCGTAGCTGCGCTACCTCTGCTTCAAGTTCCTCTCGCGTCATCTCTTTCAAGGAATGCATCGTCAACACGTCGTCCGTTCGTCGCTTCACTGCGACTTGTTAGATTGCCCTGATCCTAGCGATTTAGGGGAGAGCAATGCCTCAGCGGCATCCGGGCACCGTACTCACTTTTGGTGCATTCCGCTATTCGGCTCGGAAGGTCGAGGGCGAACGGAAACGCAGTGGCCGTTGATGCAGCTGCAAATCGTACCGTGCTCCATTGCCAGTTCCCGAAAGCGAAGGTTCCAGAGGGACAGCATTGGCGAGCTCAGGCTCCAGAGGCCTCCCGATCCAGCCGTTTTCCCCGAATCTATTCCCAATCGCATCTTCCCGAAACGGCCCGTCGGAGATGGAGAAACGGGACTGCCGCGAGAAGTCGAAACGGCTGGCTCCGGGATGCCGCGCCAATCTGCTAAAACGGCAAACGATGGGTCGGTGTTGCTCGTCAGTTTGAGACGGCGACGACCCAGAATCGGTCATTCATCGCGGCCTTGTCGCTGCCGAGATCCTGCCGCTCGTTCACCTTGCAATAGGCGTTTCTCTTAGAGCCTAACTTGATGATCGAACGTCCGGCATTAGGTGGAAAGCGGACATTACGATGACCAGTGATGCCCGGCAGTGAATGTTAATCCTCGCTGAGGAACTCACGAAAATCCGATCTTGCGCGGCCACTCGCCGAAGCGAGGGTCGGAGCGGATTGGCACGAGCAGCGGGTCCGTCTTAAGGTTGGCCAGACCGGGATCGAGCGCGTCCCATGCTCGCCCCAGCGCTTGGAATGCGGCGTCTTTCTCACCTCGCCAAGAGTGGGCCTCGGCAATTTGATATTGAGCGTTGTCACTGTGGTTGTCGATGAGCTCTTTAAGCGCGCGATCGGAGGCGGCACGATCGGTGGTGGCGGTCGCGGCGGCTACGTATGCCGGTCCAAAAGGAAGTTCGGGCGGAATGCGTTTGGCCGCCTTCAACGCTTCTACAGGCTGGCCTTTCGCCAATTGGGCTAGCGCTAGCGCATATAGCGCTGGGGGATCGTTGGGGAAGCTGGCGAGACCGGCTTGTGCCGAGGTGATCGCGTCATCGAACAGCCCGAGATTGACTAGCATCGCAGCCCGGCTGATCGGGTTTCTCGCTCGAAGGGGATCGCTGGCCTCAAGGCGCGAGTAGAGGGCGATCGCTTCCCTATTGCCTTGTCTCGCAAGAAAATTAGCTGCCTTGCGAAGAACCACGGCGTCGTTGGCAGATGCTTTCAAGGCTGCGTCGAACGCGCTTGCCGCACCGCGCAGATCAAGGCGGTTCTCCAGCACGGCGCCCAGCGCAGACAACGCCGGTCCCCAATTGGGCGCCAAGCTGATCGCACGCCGAGCGTCGGCTTCTGCGTTGGTCAGTTCAGCTCGAAGCGCGCCGCCGCCGAGGCTTTTTGCTGCGATGATGACGCGAGCATCGGCTCTGCTGGCATAGGGCTTGGCAAAGTTTGGATCGGCGGCGATCGCCGCATTTAGTAGTTCGATCGCCCGCTCATTCTCGTTTTTTCTGACCAACTCGACACCCTGAAGGTAGGCATCGCGAGCTCTTGGATTGTTCGTGCCACCGACCGCCAGCAGTGCCTTCTGCACCCCGCCCAAGGTAATGCTTAGCGCGCTGGCTACGCTTTCGGCAATGCCGGTCTGAATGGCCAGCGCGTCTCCAATCGGACGTGTGTAAGCCTCGGACCAACGGGTTAGCCCACTTACACCATCGACCAACTGTGCATTGATGCGCAGCGTCCCCGAACCGCGCCGCACGCTGCCGGTCAGAATGTTCGCTACGCCAAGTTTGGCCGCTGCGGTCGCCACATCTGCGTCGCGCATCAGCTCCGAAGATGTGCGCGCTGCGACCTTTAAGCTGGCAATACGAGTGAGTGCGTCGCGCAGCTCCTCGGCAATGCCATCGGAAAAATAGGCCTGGGTCGGGTCGCCGCTCAAGTTCTCAAATGGAAGCACTGCCACACTGTCGCCCGGCGCGCCTTGTCGGTGCAGCGCCCACCAACCACCTGCGCCTGCTGCAGCAACTGCTGCGACGCTCCCGCCGATAACGAGCCGTCGATCGAGGCCTCGCTTTGCCTGATAGGCCTGCGGGCTCGGACGCGGGGTGCCGGCAAGCACCGCGCGCGCTGCCCCCAGCACCTCCAGATAGCGCGGGTCCTTGCGATCGCCCCTCCATCCGATCAGCGATGCCGCCTGCGTCTCGCCAAAGCCAAGCGGCGGCTCGACGGGATCGATGCGAACGGGGAGATAAGTGCCGCGCCGGAGCGATCGCGTGGCCTCGTCGCGGACGAAGCTGCCTTCCGATCCAACCGATCGCTCGCTCCACACCACCAGCACGCAGCCCGCGCGGCTCAGGTTCGTCTCTATGCTCTCTCGCCACGACGAGCCGCTGCCAATATGCGTGTCCCACCACACGCTGATCCCGTCGGCCTCAAGTGCGGCAACCAGCGGCGCGACGCGCGCACGATCCTCGGACTTATATGACACAAACAGGTCGGTCATTGCGCGCCCCAGCTTCCCCGATGCATGTCGTAAGGATCGATGTTGCGATCGGGAAGTGAAAAGGCAGCAGCAACGTCCACTAGTGGGCGGAAGAAGCCGCTTCGCCCGACGGTGATGACGACCCAGATACGGACGTCTGTATCGCTCCGGCGGCATTCGGGGAGCGGACGCTCGTTCAGCACGAGGTTTTCGGGCCATCGTTGCCCCATGAAGGAACGTCCGTTTGCGGAAACCGAGATCCACCGTCCGAACGGCTGAACCTAGCGGAAAACGGACAGTAGCAGAATCGTATGATCGAAGGCTGCCGATGTCGGAAGCAGACTTGTCCCAAACGGATCAGACAGGAAAATGAATTCCGCACAATTTGTTGCCGTCAGGATCACGAAAATAGGCCAGCTCGATGGTGCCCATCGATTTAGTTTGGCGCGGACCGGGCGGGGATTCAATAGAAGTGCCGCCAGCAGCAACGGCGGTATCGTGAAGCTGCTTCACTTGCTCGGGTGAGTCGCATGAAAAGGCGACAGTGCTGCCGTTGGCAACGCTGGCCGGTTCATCGTTGATCGGCTGGCTGACGATGAAGTTGGCCCCGTTGCCGTTATTGTAGATCAGACGAGTATGGCCGCTGTCAGCGATGTTCCGCGTCCCTTCCCCAGCACCCAAGGTGGCGAGTACCGTGTCGTAGAAGCGCTTGGAACGTTCGATGTCGTTCGATCCGACCATGGTGTGAAAAAGCACACGTATTCTCCCGAAGGCTGAGCGACTTCCGATCGCCGTTAGCGGTCCAGCTTAGCTGGTACATATAGCGCAGTCATCCCCGGCGCTTGAGTCGTGCGCTCCCGGGCGTTAGCCAAACAGCCGCTCTCGGAATCGAGGCAGCCTGATTGGGCGCATGATCGCCGTTGTAAGCAAACATGGGAGAGCCGTCAGCCTTTCGACTGACGGCCTACTCCGTTTCATGGTATCAATCCTTATGTGAAGGCGATCTTCGTAGCGCGGCGACGATTGCGAGCGGCACCGCCGACCATTCCAAAGCCGATCAGCATCATCGTCCACGTGGACGGCTCGGGCACGGCCCCCACGCTTGCGGGGCTCGAAGTAGCAGGCCCGAACGCTGAGATGGTCCCGTTCCCGTTCACCCGATAGCGGTCATTTGCCACACCGTCCTGATGGAAGAACGCGATGTTGGTAGCTGAGCCTGCGTTGAAGCGAACACCGCTGCCGTCGAGGAACGTCGGTCCGGTGGTGAAGTAGTAATAGGGCGAACCGGTATCGAACAGGCCGCTGATAGCCGTGCCGTTGATCGTCCCGGAAATGCCGGTGATCGCGAGAGCGGACTGCCCAAAGCGCTCGACGAGGGTGTCCGAGGTGGTGAACGTACCGCGGATCGTTTGATTGGCCCCGCCGAACAGAGTGTCCGTGGTGTCGAAGGTGAAGTTGAACTGCGCAGCCGAAGCTTGCGTCCCGACCAACGCGCTTGCAGCTGCGAGCAGAGCGTAAAGCGTCTTCATTTCAGGAGCCCTCCGGTTGAGCCGGCTGTAGCGCGGGCTCTGCGAGAAGGTACGTTGGGCAAGAAGCTATGGTTGCTCACCTATTTAACTATTTTGAGTCCCAAGGCGGGATGCGCCTGTTGCGATAATGTATACACTGCTAGGGCGACAGCGGGATGTCCGCTTTCGAGCAGTGAGTCGGGCCAGGCGGACGGCCGATTGTGGTGGAAACCAGACTCGGAAAAGCCGCTAGCCTTGCGACTGACGGCTTCTCGCGCTCAGCCTTCCGGGGATCAGCTAGGCGAGCGACACCTTGACGCTGCGACGACGGTAGCGAGCCGCACCGCCAACCATGCCGAAGCCGACCAGCAGCATCGCCCAAGTGGCAGGCTCGGGCACCGTCGGCGCACCGACGACAGTGATGGTGAAGACATCTGCATTCAGACCAGAATTGAACCCAACCGTCACGAGCCCGGGGTTCAATCCAAGAGAGGCGAGCGTTGAATTTGCAAAGGTCGAAGTACCGCTGGTGAGCGTATTAGACACGTAGCCACCCGATACCGCCAGGAAGTTGAAGCCACCGTAGACACCAGCGATATTCCCAGTGCTAGACGTAGGGCTGATTAGGCCAACGCCAGTGCCCAGAAGTCCATTATAGGTCAACGTTGTGTTTAGTAGCGTTGAGTTACCCCCGCCAATAAGAGCGATGTTACGACCAGGCGAGATAAAGGCGCTATCGTTATTGGTAGAGAACACCCCTAACCCTGTCGTGTTCAGCGTGCCAGTGCCGGAAGCTACTACGTCGTTGCCGACTTGCTGAAACGTGACCGAGTAAGCCGCCTCGGCCGTTCCCGACCACCCCAGTGCCAAAGCGGCGCTCAACGCCGCTGCTACGAAATTCTTCATCCCTGTTCCCCTATTGGGTTAGCATCACCCCGCCTCTCGCCGTTAACTTAGATTCATAATCTAGTCGCGGGTTATTTCATCTCAGCCCAGTGGCGTGCCGTATCGGGACGACGATCCTGGCCAATGGGACTGTCCGATATGTCGGCTTTTGGGGCGTAAGCGGACATCGACAGGGGTAAGAGTGGGGTACGGGCATGGTCGTCGAAGCCCTCTCCCCTTGGCGACCTAGCCGCGCGGCGGAGGACGCCTCCGCCACATCACTTCCCCTTCCACACGGCGCCATCCTCACTCAAAATCGTCCCTCGAGATTCCGGTAGCGCCCAGATAGGTAAGGCCCACGTGCTTGTATTGACAACGATGTCAGCCGAAGGGCTAAGCCCCTATTATCAATCGGAATTTGCGTGTCCAAACCCACACTCCTGCTAATCGTCGAAGATGAGCCGGTTATTTTGATGCATATCGAGGAAACGCTGACGGAGGGTGGCTTCCAGGTGATCGTCAGCCACGACGGTGATGCCGCTTTTGCGGCTCTTAGCGACGATCGAGATGCACCAGTCGGCATCATCACCGATGTACGATTGGGAAAAGGCCCAAATGGATGGGACGTTGCCCGGTTTGCGAGGGAGAGGCACCCCTCCATTGCAGTTGTATACGTCACAGCAGAGAGCGCTGCTGATTGGACAGCCTACGGCGTGCCGAAAAGCGTTTTGGTTCCAAAGCCGTTTGCCGGAGCGCAACTGATCACAGCGATCTCCGGGCTTTTGAATGATCAAGCTTCCGCAATGACCTCGGGCTGAGACGATCGATGCTGTCGCAGGACGGTGGGGTACGGCAGGGGTACGAGTCCTCAGCTGGGCGCCGCTACTGACTTCGCTGTCGGCTCGCGCCGCGGAGGTTGCCTCCGCCTCCGCTACGTTCGCTCTTGGTGGATAGCGGACGAAAGCTTCCGCTATCCAAGCGTATCCAAGATCGCGATTGTCGGTGCGAGCAGGGCGTAAATCGCGACGATCACTCGCGTGCTTCTCGCATAGCCTTTGCGCGCCAAGAACCAGCCGAACACCAGGGGCACAGTCAGAAGCCCGAGCATCAAAGGGCCGCTTATCTGGCGGTTTCGAGGATGGCCTTGTTGACCCGTCGTGTGGCTGGTCACGCTGGACATCTCTCCTTCTAAACACGGATCACGAATGTCAGCAATTAGGCGAGAGCGGACGTTGACTAGGTCATACCGCGTCGGGTTTGGTCGACGGACAGCATGGTTGACCCCTGAGTGAGCAGGTCTGGCGCAGGTCGTAATTTGCTCGTTTCCCATTGCAAAGCGCTTCCAGAAGGATGCGGCTCAGTCTGCTTCACGTGCCCGTTTGGGACGTCCGTGGGTCGTTTAGGCTCACACCTCCGAAGCAACGCTCAAGATGGCGGAAATCCTCAACTTTCCCGCAAGCGTAAGTAGCCTTCGTAATGCGGGGGTCACAGGTTCGAGTCCTGTAAGCGGCACCACTCCTTCCGTAAGGCAAACCGAAAACGTCCAATTGGAAGGGCGTTCGGCTGGGTTGCTGAGTGGGTCCTGTTTGGGGCGCCTTTGGACAGAAGGTGACCCACCTTCGGCCATCCAACACGTGTTCTCGTCTCCCCAACTTTTGCCTTTCGTTCAGAATGCCAGCGTTTACTTTAGCAGGCTTCGTTTTGTGACGTGATGGGGAGCCGCGCGGATCTCTGTCCCTCCTCCAACGGGTAGCCTCACGCCGCGATGAGCCGAGCATGTTCCGATCGGCGCCCTGACAATGCCGCGTTGCCTCTCCGACCCGACCGCGCCATTGTCATGCCAATCAGGGAGGGTGATGTGGGTAAGCACTTCTGGCGAGCGGGCTGTCTGGCGATGCTACTCGGATCGACGGCGGCCGCCGCTCAGCAGCTTCCCCCGCCCTCCGACGCGCCCGCCGCGGGCAGTGCGCAAGGCGACGTGTCGGTGACCATCTACAACAACGACGTGGCTCTGGTGCAAGACGTCCGCCAGCTGCCGCTGGGGAAAGGCCAGGTGCGGCAGAACTTTCCCGACGTCAGTGCCGCGATCCGGCCGGAAACGGTGTCGCTGGTCGTGCCCGATGCCGCAGTCGTCGAGCAGAACTTCGACTACGACCTGCTCAGCCCGTCGAGCTTGATGGAAAAGGCAGTCGGCGAGACCATCACGCTGGTCCGCACCAACCCCGCCACAGGCACCGAGTCCCGCGACCGGGCCAAGGTGCTGGCCGTGAACGGCGGCGTGGTCATCGAGGTGAACGGCCATGTCGAGGTGCTGCGCGACGACGGGCTTCCTGTCCGCGCGGTGTTCGACAGGGTGCCGGATGCGCTTAGGGCCCGCCCGACGCTGTCAGTGACGCTGGCCAGCAACCGCGTGGGCACGCGACCGGCGACGCTCTCCTATCTCAGCCGGGGTCTCGGCTGGCGCGCCGATTGTGTTGCGCTGTTCGACGACCAGAGTGGAACGGCGGACATGCAGGGCTGGGTGACGCTCAGGAACATCAGCGGCACTACCTTCTCGAACGCCAAAACGCTGTTGGTCGCGGGCGAGGTCGGCAGCGCCGATGACGACAACGGCAACTACACGCCTCGACGGCGGCGGGTGACGCGCACCACCCCAGGCACCGAGACCGCTGCGCGCGAGCAGCTCGGCGACTTCTATCTCTATCCGCTGACCGAACGCACCACGATTGCCGACAAGCAAACCAAGCAGGTCAGCTTTCTGGACGCCAAGGGCGTGGCGGCAAGCTCGGGCTACCGTTTCGAGAACGCGTGGCTCGGGAGCTCGGACGAGCCGCGCAGCGTTCAGTCGGTACTGCGCTTCAGTAACTCCGGCGCAGCGGGCATGGGCGACGCACTGCCGGCTGGCGTGGTGAGGGTTTACGTCCGTGACGCGCGCGGCCAGCCGCAGTTCATCGGCGAGAACCGCATCCAGCACACGCCGCAGGGCTCGACAATCGCGCTACCCACGGGCGACGCGTTCGACGTCAAGATCCAGCCGACCACGGTCTCGCGCGTGAAGCAGGGCGACGGCCGCTGGCGGACGGCGGTGCGCTACAAGCTGACCAACGCGCGGTCGCGGCCTGCGACGGTCGAGCTGATACAGGGCGGCCTTGATTGGGGCGACGTGCGCGTTGTCGAGGACAGCGCCAAGGGCGAACGCCGCAATGCCGGAACCTACGCCTGGCAGGTGCCGGTGCCGGCCAACGGCAGTGCCGTGGTGAGCGCAACCTTCGACACGCGCTACTGATGCTGCGCCGGCTGCTGGCGGCGGCCATACTGGCAATGGCGGTCGTCGCAACGCCGCTGCACGCCGAGCCGGTCACGGTCACCTCCGCCGCGCCCGACCGCGTCTCGCTAACCGTCTACCGTGGCCCCGACGGCAGCGGCGCGATGAACCTGCGATTCCTGCAAGGGTTCGCGCTCGTGACGGAGACCCGGCGCATTCGGCTGCCGCGTGGGACCGCCGTGGTGCGGTTCGAGGGCGTGGCAGAGGGAATCGTGTCGGTTAGTGCCATAATCGACGGGCTGCCCGGAGGCACGATCGAGAAGAACCGCGACGCCCGCCTGCTTTCGCCAGCGTCGCTAGTTGACGGCACGCTTGGCCGACGGATCACGCTGACCCGCACCGACAAGGCAACCGGCCGGGCAGTCAGTGAGGAGGCGACGATCGTCGCCGGCCCGCGGCCCGGGGTGATCGTGCAGACGGCCGCGGGCATCGAGGCGCTGCGCTGCTCGGGCCTGCCCGAGCAACTGGGGTATGCGGGGGTGCCGGCCGGGCTGTCCAGCAAGCCGGTGCTGAGCGTTACCACCACCAGCTCGGCGGCGGCGACGGTGACGGTTCGGCTGACCTATCTTGCCTCCGGGTTCGACTGGCGGGCGAGCTATGTGGCCACGCTCGCTCCCGATGGCCGCGCGCTCGACCTGTTTGCCTGGATGACGCTGGCCAACGGCAATGACGAGGTGTTCCCCCAGGCCGAGGTGCAGGCGGTCGCCGGTCGGCTCAACCGGGTGGCCGTGTCGGCGATCCCGCAGGAGGCAAGCGCGCTGCGGCTGGTCTGCTACCCGCTCGGGACGACCACCTCCGACTTGCGCGCGCGCAAATTCGAGCCGGCTGAGCCAATCGAGCCTGCCGATGAGATCGTGGTGACGGCAATGAACATGGCGACACTTGCTCCGCCTGCACCTCCTCCGCCGCCGGCGCCGGCGCCGGAGGACCTTGGCGACCTGAAGCTCTACCGGATCCCGGTAGCGACCACTGTCGCGGCGCGCGCGCAGAAGCAGGTGGCGCTGCTAGCGCAAAGATCGGTGCCCTTCGAGCGGCGGTATCGGCGAGCGGTTCATCCAGGCGAGCGGATCGACGCCGCATCGACTGCGATTGTACTGATGTTGAAGAACGAAAAGACGAACGGCTTAGGCGTGCCGCTGCCTGCTGGTAGCACCGCGCTTTACGCTCGGCGGGCGGACGAGCGGCTCTTGCTCGGACTGGGGGCGATCACGGATCGCTCCGTCGGTGAGACCTTCCGCCTCGCAGCCGGCGTGAGCAGCCAGGTGACGGTGACGCAAGTAGACGTAGCTCCGCGCGACCCCTTGCGGGTGACCCGCATCGCTCTAGGTTCCCGAGAGGCGATGCTGACGGTGAGTAACGCTACCCCATTTGCGGTAAGGCTCGACGTGCCGATCGGAGCTGCGGGGCAGCAGATCGAGGCGGAAGCCCAGGATGTTGGCCGCATCGAGGGAGTCGTCACTTGGTCGCCGACGCTCGCGCCGGGCGGCCAAGCTGAGCTGCGCTACCGCTATTAGAGCGTCACACAGGACACGAGCGCACCGCTCGTTCACCTTCGGCGCGGCTGCTGGATAGACGTCGCGACGACCCAGTAGCGGACATTCACCAGGCCTAATTCGCCTCCCACCTTCGGCCATTTGTTCAGGTCGACGGCGGGGCCGCGGCGGCGCCGCTGATCGTTGCCCGGATGCCGCTTCCGCCATCATTCCGTCGAGGGACCAAGACACCCGACGACTTCTTGCTGCCCTGTAAGGCGTGATGCTGTCGGCGACAGCGCCCGCCATCGATCCCGACGGAATAGCGGCCGCCATGCCGGCGCCGGCCGCCGGTGATCGGCTCGTGAAGCTCGATGACGATCAACCCGGGCCTCAGCAGCTCCCCTTTGCTTTTCTCGCCGGACTTCCAAGCTGGAACGGCGAGGTGTGCGTCAGTTGGACAGCACCTCAAGTGCTCATTGCGAACGTGACGAGAGACATGTCGGAGGCCGGGATCTCGGGTCCGAATGAACAGGGCCAAGCTCAGTGACGACGAGGCTCCAGAAGCGGGCGCTCAGGTCGTCGCCCTCCTGCTCGGCCCGGGCAACCTCGGCGATCGCCTTTTCGACAGCCTTTCGGCCGGAGGCCGCGCGCAGCTCCGCCGCTTTCGCTGCCACGCTTGTCACGCCCGACAATCGTCCGTCCTTTCCGATCACGCCGCAGTCAGCCTCTATGGGTTTGTAGTCATCGGTGTTTTCCCGCCCGGTCGCAGGTCGCTAGAGTGCGCGCGCCAGACGAAGCGACAGGCGCGGACGCCGGTTGCCGGTGTCAAAGCGATCTTCCCCCAGCGGAAAGGCCAGCTCGATCCCCGCCTCGATCCGCCCCGCACCGGCGCGCAGTCCTGCGCCCGCCGAGGCCAAGGTTCCGCCACCCGCGCCCGCATGCCAATTGGCGACCGTGCCACCATCGCCGAAGCCATAGGCCTGCAACCGGTCGATCACCCCCGACACGATCCGGCCCGCGTCATAACGCAGCTCGACCGAACCCATGATGCCGTAATCGCCGGTTCGCTCAGCATAGTCATAGGCGCGGCCGAACGAGGGGCCGCCCAGCCCGATCTCTGACACGGCCAGCAAGGGCCGTGAGGCGAGCTGTCCCGCCGACGTCATGGCGACGCTGACACGGCCCGTCAGCGGCATGGTCCAGTCGACCAGATAGCTTAAAGCGGCGAACCGGCCATCACCGTCGCTGCGCGAGGCGAGGTCGGAAACATGCGGAATGCCGAATTGCGCTGCCACCTCTCCCCGGATCGTGCCGGTGCCGGTCGTCGCCAGACCGTTGAGCGAGCCCGTCAGCGTCGCCAGCCGGTCCTGCCGCAGGGGCAGACCGGCGAGCGACTGCCGGGTCGTCAGCGCCCGCAGGTCGAGGTTCGCCCACAGGCTGCGGGCCTTGCGCCGCAGCAGCGGGCGCGCATAGCCGACCGTCACGTCGGCGCTCCGCCCGCTGATATCGAAGGGCGCGAGCGCCGCTCCGGGGTGCGACCAGCCATAGGAGGCGGACACCGCCAGAACCGATCCCGCCGCATCGACCGGCGCGGCGTAGCGCCCGCGCAGAAAGGTGAACTCGCTCACGTCGATCGGCGTTTGGGCAAGCACCACACCCAGCTCGTCGCCGTCGTCCACGATGCCGCGCAGATTGCCGAGCAGCGTCGCCCGGAGCGGACCGACCTCCTTCGTGCCGCGATTGTCGATCTGGGCGTATGCGGCCACCCGATCCTCGTCGATGGTTACGAGCAGGATGCCGAAGCCGTCCTGCTGGACGAAGCGGCTACCCTTTACCCGCACGCCGGGAATATCGCCGACCAGCAGCAGCGCGCGTTCGAGATCCGCCTGCCGGACCGGCCTTTGCGTCACGAGAGTATGGACGAGGATGGCGTCCGCGCGGCCGTTGCGTGCGCCCACCACGCGCACCGCATCGATGCGACCGCGATCGACGGTGACGCGCAGGATGCCGTCGGCCATTGGCTGCGCCGCGATCGTCGCGGTGGCGAAGGGATAGCCGCGCGTCCGCACGACCTTCCCGATCGCGGACGCGAAGGCCGCCAGCTCCTGCCGCGACAGCGCTCGGCCCAGCATCGGGGCGATGGTATCGGCATAGGCATCAGCCGCGATGTCGTCGGCGCCCTCGACCACCACGGCAGAGGCCGGCCGCAGCCGCGCTATGTCGGGCGCCTCGCCCGCCGGCTGGCCGGCGACCGGGGCCGGCGAACGGTCGCCGGCCGGACGCGTCGGATCGCTTTCGGGCAAGGTCCGAACGGCGATGCTCGGGTCCGACTGATCGAGTCGGTTCTGTTCGGCACGTGCCGGCGCTCCGGCTGCGTTGATAACCAGGCCCGCAACCAGTGCTCTGCGAAAAAATGACGGCATCTCAATCCCTTTGATCTCATCAGGTAGGCCGCAACTGGTTCGCAAGGGGTTAAGCCGCGCATCGCTGCCCGGTTATCTGGAATTAACCATCCGACCTAAGCGCTCGGAAATAAATCACTGCCAGTTCAACTATTTGGAAGACGAACAATGATTCGCGTGGCGGAGAACATTATGCGCAAGTCCCTGTTGGCGATGCTGGCCGCATCCTGCTCCTCGGCCGCTGTCGCCGGGCCTGCGGCATGGCGCCTCAGCGAGGTCAGCGGACCGGTTCAGATCGCGCGCAACGGCATCACCAAGGTCGCGGCGCGTGGGCTGGAAATCGCCGCCGGCGACACCGTTTCCACCGGTGCTGCGGGGCGTGCGGTGCTCGTACGCGGCACCGAATTCATGATGGTCGCGCCGAATTCCCGGCTGCGCCTGCCCGCCGCGAGCGAGGAGAAATCCGGCTTCACCCGCATCGCCCAGGAGCTCGGCAACGTCGTCTTCATGATCAAGAAGAAGATGACTCCGCATTTCGAGGTGCAGACCCCCTATCTGGCCGCGGTGGTGAAGGGCACGACCTTCAGCGTGAACGTCGCCGATCGCGGCACCGCGCTTCAGGTCCTCGAAGGCGCGGTCGAAGTCGCGACCCGCGACGGCGGCGCGAAGGACCTGATCACGCCGGGCGCAGTCGCGCTCGTCTCCGACACCAATCGGTTCCGGATGGAGGTGGAGCGTGGCGGCGTGCGCACGGTGATCGAGTCGCCGGCCGCCAAGACGCAGGAGGCACAGCCCGTGCCGGTCGAGACCGCCGCCGCGCCGGCTTCGGCCGAATCGTCGGCCGCTCCCGCCGCCCTTGCCACGCCTGCCGACGCGTCGGCCACGGCGCCCGCCCCTGTGCTGGCCGAGACCGCGCCGGCGGGTGTCGCGCCGCAGCCCGTCCTCGCCCAGGCCGTCTATGCCGCGCCGGTTTCGCTCGGCGAGGCGACCGGCGGGCTCGTCGAGGGGAGCATCGGGCAGGAGGCGAGCGCCGCCCTGACCCAGGTGGCGGCGGCGACCCGCATCGCCACCGAGGCGTCGGCCGCGGCGGTGAAAACCGTCGAGGTGGCGAGCACGATCGTCGCCGCACATGCCGACGAGGCGGCGAGCGTCGCCGCCGCGGCGAAGACCCAGGCGCAGGCCGAACAGGCGGCGGCCGCCAAGGCGGCAGCGGAACGCTCGGCGCTCGATGCGGCCGCGGCGGCCAAGGCGTCCGCCGACGCCGCCGCGGCGGCCGAGGCCGAACGCGCCGCCAAGGCCGCGGAACAGGCTCGCGCCGAAGCACAGGCCCGGTCCGCCGCGCAAGTCGCCGACGCCGCACGCAAGGGCGCCGCCGACCGTGCCGCGGCAGAGGCCGCGCGCACTGCTGCCGCGGCCGACGCCGCCACCCGCGCGATGGACGATGCGCGCCGTGCGGACGAAGCGCTCGCCGCCGCCGACATGGATCGCGCCACGCGCGAGTCGCAAAAGGCCAGCGCGAGTCGCGACGCCGAGGAGGCCGCTCGCCGTGCCGCCGATCTCGCCGCGCAGGCAGCGACGAGCAGCGACAGCGCCGTGCAGGCCGCTGCGGCCGACGCCGCGCGGGACGCTGCGGCCGCGGCTGATCGGGCGAGCAGGGCCAGCGCCGCCGCGGCCCAGGCCGCGGCCGACAAGGCCGCGCGCGAAGCCGCGAAGGCGGCGTCAGCGCAGGCCGCCGATGCCGCCCGCGACGCCCTGAAGGCGACGCGCGACGCGGCCGACAAGGCTGCGGCCGACGCGGCCAAAAAGGCTGACGATGCCGCAAAGGAGGCGGACAAGGCCGCCAAGGACGCCGAGAAGGCGGCCAAGGACGCCGATAGGGCTTCGGCCGACAAGGCGGCGAAGGACGCCGAACGCGCGGCGAAGGATGCTGAGCGCGAAGCCGCAAAGGCCGCTGCGGATGCCGCCCGCGATCAGGAAAAGGCCGCCAACGACGCGAAGAAGGCTGCGGAAGACGCCGCCAAGGATGCCGCCAAGGCGGCTGCCGAAGCCAACAAGAACGCGACCAAACAGGCGGAGGAAGCCGCGAAGAAGCTCGAGGATCTGAAAAAGGGCAAGATCGGCTGACGTGCGGCCAGCCGCTACCCGATCTTAGCGTTTTTGCGGCCAAGCATTTGATATGAAGCGTGTGTTTCGCCCCGTCCGCCTGCTCATCCTGTTCGTCGCGGCGGCGATGACCCTGGCCTTCGCGACCTTGCCGGCGGGTCGCTGGGCCGAACGCACGCTCGATCCGCTCCGCTTCGCGCTCGCAGGCCGGCCCGCCAGCGGCCGGATCGCGATCGTCGAAATGGACGCCGCCAGCGTCGCGGCAATCCGGCAATGGCCGTGGTCGCGACGCCATTATGCCGCCGCCATCGATCAGCTGACCCGCGCCGGCGCGGCCTCGATCGTCTTCGACGTCGATCTGTCCTCGGCATCGGACCCGTCCGACGACGCGCAGCTGGCCGCGGCGATCGCGCGAGCCGACGGTCGCGTGGTGCTGCCGACCTTCGCCCAGCGCGCCGGTGCCGGCGATACGCGATCGATGGACGCGCTTCCCCTGCCCATATTGCGCGCGCATGCGGCGTTGGCATCGGTCAACGTCGCCCCGGATGATGACGGCATGGTGCGGCGCATGCCTTTCGGCACGATCACCGCGGACGTCCCGCGCCCGTCGCTGGCGGCCTATCTGGGCAACCGGCCCGGCGTGGCCGATCGGACCTTTCGCATCGACTATGGCATCGATCCCGCCACCATCCCCCGGCTGAGTTTCGTCGATGTGCGCGACGGGCGGTTCGATCCGGCCCAGGTGAGGGGGCGCGACGTGCTGATCGGGGCCACCGCGATCGAGATGGGGGATCGCTACGCCACCCCTGTCTGGGGCGTTATCCCCGGCGTGGTGATCCAGGCGCTGGCCGCCGAGAGCCTGCTTCCCGGACTGCCATACTCCGGTTCCTTCGCCTGGACGATGCTGGCGGCCCTCGCCATCGCGGCCGGGATGCTCCGCCTGGAACGACTGCGCACCGCGGCGGCGGCAGCGGCGGCGGGCGGCGTTGCTCTGTTCGCCGGAGCGATGTTCGCGCAGGTCCATTATCAATATTGGCTGCCGCTCACCGCCGGCCTGCTGCTCATCGGCCTTGTCGGGCTGGGCCGCCTCGCGCTGCACGTCATCGAGCGGTTCGACCACCAGCGTTCGACCGACGATGTCACCGGCCTGCCCAACCGGCTGGCGCTGAACCGTGCGTGCCTCGACCCTGCCGCGACGCTCGCCGTCGCGCTGTTCGCCAATCTGGAGCCGTTGCTGGCCGTGCTGGGGCCGGCGGCCGAGCGGGATCTGGTCCTGCGACTGGTCGAACGCCTGCGGCTGGCCGCGGGGGGCGCAGAGGTCTTTCGCCTGTCGGATCGACAGTTCGCCTTGACCCTGCCGGTCGATGGCGATCGCGACGATCTGGCCACGCGCCTGCGTGCAATGCTGCTGCAACCGATCGAGGTCGCCGGCCGCCGCGTCGACCCGACCATCCATATCGGCGTCGCCGACATGGCGGGTCCGCTGGCCGAACGGCTGAACGCCGCCGTGCGCGCCGCGGACGAGGCGGCGGAGAGCGCCACCTTCTGGCACCATGGCAGCCTCGACCGGGCCAAGCTCGAGCAGCGCGTGTCGCTGATGGGCGAGCTCGACCGCGCCATCGACAGCGGCGAGATCGAGGTCCACTACCAACCCAAGCTGTCGCTTGCCGATGATCGCATCACCAGCGTCGAGGCCCTGGTTCGCTGGCGTCACCCGGAACGGGGCATGATTCGGCCGGACTTGTTCATCCCACTGGCCGAACAGACCGACCGCATCGCGCCGCTCACCCTCTACATGCTAGACCGCATCACCCGCGACATGGCCGCATGGCGCGAGCGCGGGCTGACGCTGAGCGCCGCGATCAACGTTTCGGCGCGGCTGCTGACCCATACAAGCTTCGGCGAGGCACTTTGCGCCGTCCTGACCTCCGGCCGGATCGCGCCCGGCAGCCTCATCCTCGAGGTTACAGAGTCCGCCACCATCGACGATCCGGACCGGGCCGCAGAGACGCTGCGCCGCTACCGCGACCTGGGCTGCGCCATCTCGATGGACGATTATGGAACCGGTCAATCGACGCTCAGCTATCTTCAATGGCTGCCTCTGTCCGAGCTCAAAATCGATCGCCGTTTCGTCCAGCATGCGCATCTCAACCATGCCGACGAACTGATGGTCCGCTCGACAATCGACCTCGCGCATGGATTGGGTCTTAAGGTGGTCGCCGAGGGGATCGAGGAGGAAGGCTGCCTGACCTTCCTCAAGGAGGCCGGCTGCGATCTCGCGCAGGGCTATTTCATCAGCCGCCCCTTGCCGCTTGCTGAGCTGGACGCACTGCTCGGATGTCACGCGAAGGTAGAGGTGACTTCCGAAAGCAGGCCGTCGGTCACGCGTGTCTGTAGCGCATAGCGCAACGAGACTCAGTTTTTTGTCGTTCGACCTGTGCCCCGCCCATCCCCAGACCCGCCACGCGTTCATGCCGGCGCCCGTGCGGCTCGATGTCGGCGGGGATCATCGGCGACAACTTTTTGCCTGGTCGCAATATTGCTAAAACCCAACGACGTCAGCGCAAGGACGATGGTCATGCCGCCGCAGACAGGAGGACGAATGACGACCTGCAGCCATACCGCCTCGATCCGCGAAGTGACCCCGAGCGCACGTGGATGTGAGGAGTGCCTCGAGATCGGCAGCGCGTGGCTGCACCTTCGCCTATGCCGCACGTGCGGGCACGTCGGTTGCTGCGACCAGTCGCCGCATCGCCATGCTACCGCCCACTTCCACGCGACCCAGCACCCGATCATCGAAGGGTACGACCCGGCCGAGGGATGGGGCTGGTGCTACGTCGACGAGGCGTTCATCGATCTCCCCGATCAGACGCCTCAGCAGGGGCCGATCCCGCGCTATTATTGAACAGGACGATCCCGATGCCCGGACCCCAGCTTTTCCAGCCCTTCTCCGTCGGTGGCCTGGAACTCGCCAACCGTATCGTCATTGCGCCTATGTGCCAATATTCGGCGGTCGATGGATGCATGACCGATTGGCACCTGATCCACCTCGGTCACCTGGCTCTCTCAGGCGCAGGGCTGCTGACGATCGAGGCGACGGCGGTGGTGCCGGAAGGGCGGATCTCCTTTGCCGACGTGGGCCTGTTCGACGATGCGTCCGAGGCGGCGATGGCACGGGTTTTGGCCGGCGTGAGGGCCCATGCGGACATGCCTATCGCAATCCAGTTGAGCCACGCAGGCCGCAAGGCATCGACCGATCTGCCGTGGCGCGGCGGCAAGCAGATCGCGCCCTCCGCCGAGAACGGCTGGCAGACCGTGGCTCCGTCTGCATTGCCCTTCACCGACGGCGATCATGCTCCGATGGCGCTGGATGCCGCGGCACTCGACGGCCTGGTCGAGGCGTTCGCGGAGGCGGCGCGACGGGCGGGGCGTCTGGGGCTCGATGCCGTGCAGATCCACGGTGCCCACGGCTACCTGCTCCACCAGTTCCTGTCGCCGCTCTCGAACCGCCGCGACGACGAATATGGCGGTAGCCTGAAGAACCGGATGCGCTTTCCGCTGGCCGTGTTCGACGCCGTGCGGCGGGCGTTCCCGACGGATCGACCGGTGACTATGCGCGTCTCCGGCACCGATTGGGTCGACGGCGGCTGGGACGCCGAGCAGACGATCGCCTTCGCGCAGGCCCTCGAGGAGCGCGGCTGTGCAGCGATCCATGTGTCGAGTGGCGGCCTCGATCCGCGTCAGCAGATCCCCGTCGGCCCCGGTTACCAGGTACCCCTGACACGCGCGGTGAAGCAGGCCACGACGATGCCCGTGATCGCTGTCGGCCTCATCACCGAGCCCGAGCATGCCGAGGCGATCGTGAGCACTGGCGACGCTGATCTCGTCGCGCTAGCTCGAGCCATCCTGTACGATCCCCGTTGGCCGTGGCACGCTGCCGCGGAACTCGGCGCTCAGGTCACTGCGCCCAATCAGTATCTGCGCTCGCAACCGCGTCGCCACCGAGACCTGCTGAAGGGACATTGATCAAGCTATTGCCGGTAGGATTCGGCAGCGGGTTGCCGAGGATTCACAATCGGCCGTTCAGCGCCATCTTGACCTTTCCCGAGAGCAGCTGCTCGTTCAACGCCACCAGCGACCCGGACTGGTCCTCTCGTTGTGCGCAGCAGCGCTCGTCTGTTGAGCTTCAGACATGGCGACGCAGAAACGGACGATCGGATTCCTCCTTGAACAGGCGACCGCGGCCGCGGGGTGATAGCCAAGCCCATGTTCGGTGAGTACGGCGTCTACCTCGACGGCAAAATGATCGGTTCGGTCTGCGACGACCAGCTCTTCGTCAAGCCGACAGTGTCGGGCGGTGCGCATGCCAAACCGGTGTCAGATGCCCCGCCATACCCAGGAGCCAAGCCGCACATGCCCATCGGGGCAGATCGATGGGAAGATCCTGATTGGCTCAGCGAATTACCGCGCGTCACGGCCGCGGAGCTGCCAACACCCAAGCCGCGAAAAACGAAGCGAGACGCATAAGCGACCGCGGCGCGCTCGACCCAGATCCGGACCTTAGCAGGACTCTGCTAAACGCAAGGCTTTTCCTATCCATCCAGGCTCGCTTCACGTTGATGCAGCAGCCTAATGGAACATGAGCTTGGCCATCCGCAAAGCTTTCGACTGCAGCACCGCCCCGTAAATGCCGTGTGACGTGACCCCGGTTTCTTCATCCACCTGGAACTAGAGACCGGCCCATCGAGGGACGGACGGAATGAAGCGGAAGCAGTTTTCGGAAGAGCAGATCATCGGCATTCTCAAAGAGGCCGAGGCAGGTGCGGTGGTGACAGAGCTGTGCCGCAGGCACGGGATGTCGAGCGCGACCTTTTATGCGTGGAAGGCGAAGTTCGGCGGGCTGGAGGTATCCGACGCGAAGCGCCTGCGGTCGCTCGAGGAGAAGAACGCACGGCTCAAACGGCTGCTGGCGGATACGATGCCCGACAATGCGGGGTTGAAAGACCTGCTGTCAAAAAAATGGTGACGCCCGCCGCGAAGCGGCAAGCGGTCGCGCATCTCCAGGCGACGTTGGGGATGAGCGAGCGGCGGGCGTGCACGGTCGTTGGGGCAGACCGCACAAGCGTGCGGTATCGCTCGTGCCGGGCGGATGATGGCGACCTATGGTCTCGGCTGTGCGAGCTGGCGCAGCAACGCCGGCGGTTCGGCTATCGACGCCTGCACATCCTGCTGCGCCGCGACGGCATCACGATCAACCGCAAGAAGACCCAGCGGCTCTATCGTGAGGAGGGTCTGACGGTCAGGCGCAGGAAGGGGCGAAGGCGCGCCGTTGGCGCGCGGGCGCCCGCGCCGGTGCTGGCGCTCCCCAACCAGCGCTGGAGCCTGGACTTCGTCCACGACCAGCTCGTCACCGGCCGGCGGTTCCGCGTGCTCAACATCGTCGACGACGTGACGCGCGAGTGCCTCCGGGCGGTGGTCGACACATCGATCTCGGGCCGGCGGGTCGTGCGCGAGCTGGCCGATCTGATCGCCGACGGTGGCAGGCCGAAGATGATCGTCAGCGACAACGGCACCGAGCTCACCTCGAACGCGGTGCTTGCCTGGTCCGGCGAAGCGGGCGTGGAGTGGCATTACATCGCGCCCGGCAAGCCGACGCAGAACGGGTTCGTCGAGAGCTTCAACGGTCGCATGCGCGACGAGCTGCTCAACGAGACGCTGTTCTTCACCATCGGCCAGGCCCGCTCGATCCTGGCGCGCTGGGTCGACGACTACAACACCGAGCGGCCGCACTCGTCGCTCGGCTACGCCACTCCGGCAGCCTTCGCTGCCGGGCTCGAACAGCAACGGGCGGAGTTAATCCCGCCCGTTGCTTCACCCGCGCTCCTGCGCGACAACACCGGCCAGTCTCTGGTTCCCGCTGGATGAAAGAACGGGGTCACGTCAGATGGTCCGCGCGCCGCGAGCGGCTCGTTTCAATGCTTCTTAAGACAGTGAATGACGAACGCCCGCGCAAACATCATTACACCTTGATGATCAAGGTCTACGCGGCGAGCGCGGACGTCTTCTCGGTATAGAGCGTTGAAGCAGGCCTGATACGTGTATTGGTCAGTCCAACCCTTCTGATCGAGATGCTCCTCGTCGGTGAGGCTCACGCCGGTCCAACGCGCATCTTCGCCGGTCCGGTGCACTGAACCGATGCAACTCGCCGCCGAATCCTCCAGGTCATGATAGGCTTTCAGATGTTCTTCCGGAGCCGCGAGCGCGATGAGATCGTACGGCGTGATCGCCTGATCGAAGGATAGGCTACCCTTCGAGATTGTCTCGCCCGAGACGCTGCCGTTGCATCGATCACCGCCAGCAATGTCCTTCACCCAGCTTATGAGGTGCCCGCTGTGCCTGACGCCGACTAGCTGGGTAAAATGCCCGCTTCCCCCGCCCGAGCTTTGCAGCGACAGAATATCCATATCGCCGCTTCGCCCAATATAGGAATAGTAGAAGTAGCCGCCGTCCGGGATGTCATAGCCGATCGACCCGTCGGCCTGCACTTTCGGCCTCAGTCCGGTGTTTCCACACGTCCGTACGTCAATAGGCTTCCACCGCGTGTCGTCGAAAGGCGGGACAGCTTGGCCGAGTACGGCCTCGACCTGGGGAGAAGCGGACGTCCGAGGTTCTTCTAAATTCCTGAAGCGGCGACGCCTGTGGCCACCAGCGCCATAGCGATCATCGAGAGCACGCCAGCAAGAGCAAACATTCCCCAAACACCACTTGCAGGTTTCGGTCCTCGAAAGTCCGCGGCGATCTTGAGACCGCAATACACGGCATTCCAAATCAGCAGCGCTACGGTCACGATGAACCAGGCGATCATGGGCTTTGATAATCAGCAGTGCGGAATGTCCGCAAGTGGGCGAGAGCGGACGTTGACCAAGTCATACCGGGTCGGGTTTGACTGATGGCACAGCATGGTCGCCTCCGGGGCTCAGCAGGTATGGTGCAGGTCGAACTGTGCCCGTTTCCCATCGCAAGGCACTTTCAAAAGGATGCGGCCAAGTCTGCTTCATGCGCGCGTTTGGGACGCCCGTGGGTCGGTTAGGCTCTCGCGTCCGAAGCACCGTTCAACATGGCAGAGATCCTCAACTTTCCCGCAGCGTAAGCAGCCTTCGTATTGCGGGGGTCACAGGTTCGAGTCCTGTAAGCGGCACCACCACTTCCGATCGAAAACAGATGCTTGCCGCAGGCGGATGTTAGGCCGGTCGATCCCGCCGGTGAATCGCGTGCCATTGACCTCCGCTGCCGCCGCCGACGGTGCCCGCTAGGCCCGTCCCAAGAACAAGCCACGCCGACGCGTTTGCTGCTCCACCCCCTCCCTCACTTACACGTTCGAGCCTGTCCATTGTGGCAGGAGATCGAGCTTCAAAGGTGCGGAAGTGGCTATAATACAGCCATCGTCTTGGAATGCCGGTTGCGTCACGACTGTAAATCCCGTTCCTCTTGCACAGCGCACCCGCAAATAGGCCGAACCAGTGCAACTTCGCGGACAAATTGGTAAGGTCTGAACCTTCTGCAATTTCTCGCTAGAAAATCGATCGACCATTAAGCGTCATACCAGTCCGTAACTCTATCGCGTCCGCGCCTTGCCTGTCGTCTTCGTGGCACCGTCTTCTGCCGGGCGTTGACATCTTGGATGATGTTTCCTTTATGTTCCTGTCGCGAACAGGGGACGAGGCGACATGAAGCAGGTTCGAAGAGGGGAGTACTCGCATTGGCTGCGTACGGGCCGTCGGCCGTCGGCCGTGGCGCCGGACGGACGCGAGCTCAAATTCAACCCCTGGCATGATCCGGCCGATGGTCGTTTCACGTCGGCCGATATGGGGCAACGATCGGCCGGAACGGCGGGTCGCGCCGTCGATCGCCCGCATCGTCGTCAGCCTCCGGTCGACGGGCGCGCCGGGACGGTGGGAGAGGATCGCGGCGGGATGTCGGCCGAGGCCCGGCGCAGATACCGAAGGCCGGGCCAGTCGGCCGCACGATCGCCCCGCGAACCGGCGGCCGGGGCCTCCTCGCCGCTCGGTTCCACTGGCGCATTTGCACTAGGCGTCGGAGAGGGGCTGTACGATACCGGCAGGAACGCCGTGGCTGCGGCACATGCCGCGTTGACGACCAGTCCGGTCACGACCGTCCGCAACGACGCGCTGGCACTGGCCGATACGATCGACACTGTCATCGCCGCGGAGGATATCCCGGCACGCATCCAGGTCGCAGGCGCCGCATCTGGTCTGGCGCACGCGTCCGCGCGGGAGATCGGACATGTCATGGGATCGGTCGCCGGCAATGTCGCGCTGACGGTGGCGCCCGGCGCGGCGATCAACAAGCTCGCCGCGCTGCGTCGCCTGCGCCTGGCACCGCCGCGCCCGACCTTTCCGCCCTTCCAAGTCGAATGGGTGAAGGAACGCGTCAACAGCGACAAGCCGTGGAAGATCTACAACGACACGGCGCCGGGTGCGCGCCCTGATCTGGCGCCCGCGCTGACGCGGACCATGGCCGATGGATCGAAGCGACGGGTCAAATTCGACGGTGTGCAGGGCGACTATCTCGTCGACCACAAATGGGCCGTCACCACGCGTCCGCACGCCACTGCCCAATTGCTGAGGCAGAATGATGTGCTGGCCCAGCATCGTCTCATCGGTTTGTGGGAGGTTCCTACTCCCAAACAGAAGACCATCGCCCTCAGACAGTTCAAGAAGAAGAACGTTACCAACATTCATGTAAAGGTTGTAAAGCCATGATCGCTTTCCATGTCGCGCGGCTCATCGCTGCAATCGAGGTCTTCATCAATCTCAGCGACGAGAGTCTTCTCGATCCGGACGCAGCTGTGGAGATGGGCGAGATCGTCAGCAGGATCGTCCAGGATTTCGACAAGCCCTTCCTGCGCGAGGTCGTCGATGCCTTTCCCGTCGTTGCCCGGGACTATGAGGGAGAGGCGCAGGCGCTGGTTCTCGACATCCCCATCGCCACGCATCTCGAAGACGAACTGGCGGAAGGCGATCCGGTCAGGCTGGCGGAGCTGGATGCAATACGCGACGCCCGGCCCTGACGGATAAGCGGCACAGGCCAGACCCCGATCCACCCGCACCGCACCGTCATGCCGGCGCGGGTGGATCGCCGGACGCAATCCGTCCCGCATCATCGCCGCGAGATCCCAGCCTTGGCTGGGACGACGTCGCCGGTGTCGGTGGTTCGGGTGACGAAGCGAGACGACGAAGGGGCGCTCCGGACCTGCCCGTCCGCATCGACCGGATCGGCATGGCCAGGCCCCCGCGCCCTTCCAGTCGAGAGGTCCTGAGCGACCCGATCCGCTTCTGGCACTCCCGGGAGGAAGGACCCGGCGAACGATAACCCATTGGCAGCGGCCCGCCACGCGCCGAGTCGCCTCGGCGACGCCGGGCGTCCCGAAGGATCCGGTCATGTCTGACCCTCCGCGCGGCGCCGACGAACGGGCCGGAGGTTTCCAAGCATCTGAAATCGCGCCGGTCCGCAAGCTCACTTCGAGCATGCACAATTCTCCCTTGCCGGAACGCCTCGATCTAAGTTACCGGTAACTTAGATCCTCGCAGATAGAGGGCGAGGGCGTTTAGGGGAGGGTTCGATGCGGGTTCGCGTCTCGAAGATGCTTGTCTGTTCCACATCGGTGGTCGCGCTGTTCGCGACGGCGCAGGCTCAGGCACAGGCGGACGCCGGCACGCCGCCGGCCGAGCCGGCCGCAGCCACCGCACCGGCCGACGCGATGCCGGGAGCCGACGACAGCGACATCATCGTCACCGGCATCCGTGCCAGCCAGCGTGCGTCTCTGGAGGCGAAGCGTCAGTCGTCCGTCATCCTCGATGCGGTGACCGCGACCGACGTCGGCAAGTTCCCCGACGCGAATATCGCGGACTCGCTCCAGCGCATCACCGGCGTCGCGATCGAGCGGACCGGCGGCGAGGGCCAGTACATCACCGTGCGCGGCTTCGGCCCCCAATATAACAACGTGCTGGTCAACGGGCGGACGCTGGCGACCACCTCGATCGGGCGCGAGTTCGACTTCGCCACCCTGTCCTCGGCGCTGATCAGCCGCGCCGAGGTGTTCAAGAGCTACGACCCCAAATTGCAGGAAGGCGGCATCGGCGCGACGGTCAACATCGTCACCGCCCGCCCGCTCGAAGGCGCAACGGGCTTCCACGTCACCGCTCAGGCGGGCAGCATCTACGACCTGCTGTCGAAGAAGGCGACCCCCAATCTCGGTTTCGTCGCCGCGTACCACAGCCCCGACGGGCGCTTCGGGGTGGAGGCCTCCCTCAACTATACCCGGCGCAAGTCCTTCGACGATCAGGCCAAGGTCGAGGGCTGGTTCGCGGTGGCGCCCGATTCCAAGACGGTGTCGCTGATCAACGGAACGCCGCAGTCGACCGGGCTTACCCCGGCCGCCTATTCCTTCCTCAACGACGGCGGCACCCGGACGCTCTACGTACCGCAAGCCTATGACAATTGGCGCGCGACCTTCGACCAGAAGCGGATCACGACCAACCTGACCGCGCAGTACCGGCCGACCGACACGCTGACGGTCACGCTCGACGGGCTGTACAGCAAGTACGACACCTACACCCGCAACACCTATTACAAGTCGTTCTTCGTCCAGCCCTATTTCGCGGACATCGGCTTCGACGCGAACGGCACGGTCACGAACTTCACCCGGCCGGGCCGCGCCTTCTTCGCCGCCAATCCGCTGCTCGCCGCCGATCCGCGGTCGGTGCCGCAGCAGTCCGACAATATCGTCAACATCCAGGATCGCGACACCGATACCTATCAGTTCGGCGGCAACGTGAAATGGGAGGCGGGCGAGGCAGTGACGCTGGAGGCCGACCTGTCCAATTCCCGCGCCAAGCTCCGCGCCTATGTGCCCGGGCTCGTGATCGGCAATTACCTCCAGAATCCGGTGACCTTCAGCCTGCCCGCCGGGCAGACGCTGCCCAGCCTGACCCGCAGCGAAACGGTCACCCCGTCGCAACTGACCAACCACTATACCGGCATCAACGACTCCCGCTACACGGACGACCTGACCGAGGCCCGCGTCCAAGGCGAGTGGAAGGTCGATGCGGGCATCTTCAGCGCGGTGCAGTTCGGCGGCTTCTTCTCGCGCCGGGAAAAGCAGGACACCGAGTACTTCACCCCCGGATCCAACTATTGCGCCTATTGCGGCTATTCGACGCCGGTCGATACCACGCCGATCAAGCCCTATAAACTTACCAACTTCCTGCCCAATTCCTCGGGCAGCAAGGGCATCATCGCCGACTTCTACCAGTTCAGCGTCGCCGACATCATCGCCTATCAATCGCGCCCGGCGACGCTCAACGCGCGGACCGCGGGCGAGCAGGCCGCCCTGCCCACCGCGACCTTCCTGGCGCGGGGCGGGTTCACGCCGGTGCTGCAACCGCAACAGGGCTTCGACGTCACCGAAAAGGTCTTTGCCGGCTTCCTCAACACCAGCTGGAAGGGCAGCATCTGGTCGGCCAACATCGGCGCGCGCCTCGCCTATACGCGGACCAGCTCCACGGGCGTGATCCAGCCGGTCACCGGCATCGCGCCCAATCCCGGCGATTCCTCGCTGCTGCTGTTCAGCTATGGTCCGGAAACCCCGGTGACGATCAGGAACAGCTATTTCAACATCCTGCCTGCCGCGAACCTGAAGATCGAGGCGGCCCGGGATGTCGTGCTGCGCCTCGCCGCCTCCAAGACGCTGACCCGGCCGACCCTGTCGGATCTCGGCCCCAACAACAGCTATGCCGGCCGCGTGACCCAGCCGCTGTCGAGCGGCGGCAATCCGCTGCTCGATCCGTTCACCGCGTGGAACTTCGACGCATCGGCGGAATGGTATGTGGCGCGCGATGCGGCACTCACCGCCGCCGCCTTCCACAAGAAGTTCTCGGGCTTCCTCAGCAACCAGACCGTGATCGTCCCGCGTCAGGGAACGGACCTGTCGGGACAGGCCTATACCTACAACTTCCTCGATTCACGGCCGCGCAACGGCAATAGCGGCTCGGTCACCGGCTTCGAGCTGGGCGCCAACTATGCGATCGGTGCGGGCATCCTGTCCGGCCTCGGAGCGGGCGCCAACTATACCCGCGTCACCAGCACGCAGAAGGTCGTGACCCCCGGCGACTGCGCCGATATCGAGGGGCTGTCGAAGAACAGCTACAATCTCAGCGGCTTCTACGAGCGGCATGGGATCCAGGCGCGGGTCGCCTATAACTGGCGCTCCGCCTATCTGCGCGTCTGCCGCGGCGCCCAGGGCAAGCCGGAGAATACCGACGCCTATGGGCAGGTCGACTTCAACCTCGCCTATGACGTCGACCGCAACTTCCAGATCTATCTGGAGGGCGTGAACATCACCAACAGCTACAACTATCAATATTCGGTCTATCCCAACCGGATCCTGCTGAACCAGAGCACCGGCCGCCGCCTGCTGGCGGGCGTCCGCGCCAAGTTCTGACGATCGGTCAGACCAAGCGGAAGGCCGGGCGAGGATCCCGCCCGGCCTTCATCGCGCCGCCGCCGACGCGCCCGCTACTTCCAGCCCTTCACCGTGCGCGGCGCACCGCCCACGGTGAAGCTGGTGTGGCCGGTCGCGTCGGAGCTGTCGCCGACCCACAGGTCGAAGGTGCCGGGATCGACCACCCAGTCCTTCACCGCCGCGTTCCAGTAGCGGACGCTCGCCTCGTCGAGGGTGAAGGTCAGGGTGCGGCGCTCGCCCGGACGCAGCGTCACCCGCTGGAAGCCCTTCAGCTCGCGCACCGGGCGCGAGGCGCGGCCCGCCCGCTGGTGGATATAGAGCTGCACCACTTCGTCGCCGGCGCGGCGGCCGCTATTGGTCACGGTGGTCGAGACGGTCACCGTGCCGCCCGGCGCCAGCTCTGTCCGGTCGAGCGTCGGCGCCCCGATCGTGAAGCGCGTATAGCTCAGCCCGTAGCCGAACGGGAATTGCGGCGTCGACGGGATGTCCCAATAGCGCTTGCCCTGATCCTTGGGCATGTGGGTGGTATTGTGCGCGTAGAAGATCGGCACCTGCCCGACCGTGCGCGGCCAGGTGACGGGCAGCTTGCCGCCGGGATTGACGTCGCCGAACAGCGTCCGGGCGATCGCCGTGCCGCCGCGCGTACCGCCATACCAGGTGTGCAGGATGGCCGGCGCGCGGTCGAGGATCGGGCCGAGCTCGAGCGGCCGCCCGCTCATCGTCACCACGACCACCGGCTTGCCGAGCGCCGCCACCGCGTCAAACAGCTTCCGCTGGTCGCCCGGCAGCGTCAGGTCGGAGCGCGACGCGTTCTCGCCGCTCATGTCCTCGGCCTCGCCCAGCGTCAGGATGACGATGTCGGCTGACCGGGCGAGCGCGACCGCCCGGTCATATTCCTGCGCCGCCCGCGTCGCGTCCCAGCGCGGCTCCGGCTTGGCGGCGCCGGGAATGGTGATCGTCTCGAACATCGACGGCACCGCCCGCTTCAGCTGAACGCCCGGCGCGGTCTCCACCGTCGCGGCCTTGCCCAGCCGGTTGCGGACGCCCTCGAACAGCGTCACCGTCTCGGGCAGGTCATATTGGAAGGCCCAGGGCCCCAGCATGTCGCGCTTCGAATTGGCGGTCGCGCCGATCACCGCCACCCGCTTGTGCGCGCCCGCACGCAGCGGCAGCATGTCGCCGTCGTTCTTCAGCAGGACGAAGGAGCGTTCGGCCGCACGCTCGGCAGCCTCGCGATGCGCCGGATCGGCGAGGATCGCCTTCGCCTTCGCCTCATCGACGAAGGGCTGCTCGAACAGGCCCATGCGGAACTTGGCCAGCAGGATGCGCCTGACCGCGCGGTCGAGCGTCGCCTCGGGCAGTCGCCCCGCCCGCACCGAGGCGGCGAGCGTCTCGGCCGAGGCGGCGGGCCCGAACGCCATCTCCATGTCGTTGCCCGCCGCGACGCTGCGCACGGCGGCATCCGCCTCGTCGGACGCGAAATTCTGGACGACCTGGTTCTTCGTGCCGTTGGCGTCGGAGACGACGAAGCCCTGGAAGCCCATCTGGCCGCGCAACACGTCGGTCAGCAGCCAGGCATTGCCGACGGCGGGAATGTCGTTGAGATCCATATAGGCGCTCATGACATTGCCCGCCCCCGCCGCCACCGCCGCGGCGAAGGGCGGCAGGATGACGTTGTAGAGCTGCGCGTCGGACAGCTGCACGCCGTCATAGTCGCGCCCGCCCTCGGCCGCGCCATAGCCGGCGAAATGCTTGGGTCCGGCGATGATCCGCCCGGGCGTGCCGAGCGCCGGCCCCTGGAAGCCGCGCACCTGCGCCCGTGCCAGCGCGGCGGCGAGGAACGGATCCTCGCCCGGCCCCTCGACGATGCGGCCCCAGCGCGGGTCGCGCGCGATGTCGAGCATCGGCGAGAAGGCCCAGTGTATCCCCACCGCCCGCGCCTCGGCCGCGGCGACCGCCTGGACGCGCTCCACCCCGTCCGGATCCCAGGACGCGGCATTGCCGATCGGCACCGGGAAGATGGTGCGGAACCCGTGGATCACGTCATAGCCGAAGAGCAGCGGGATCTTCAGCCGGCTCTCCTCCACCGCCACCTTCTGCAGCCGGTTGATGATCGCCGGGTCGGTAACGAACAGCAGCGAGCCGACCTTCTGGTCGCGCACCACAGGGGCGAAGTTCTCGAAGGCGCCGAACATGAACTGCTGGGAGACCTGCCCCGCCTTCTCCTCCAGCGTCATCGCCTTGAGCAGGGCGTCGGCGCGCTGCTCGGCACCGAGCTTCGGATCGAGCCATGCCTGCCCCGCGGCCGCAGGCGCCTGCGCCCGCAGCGCGACGGCGCCGAGCGAAAGGGTCGCGGCACCGGCGAGCGCCCATAGCGCCAGGCGTGATCTGCGCATTCCGGTCATCCCCTCCCCCCCGTTCGTCCCGCCGTCGCTCGCCACGCTCAGAACCCGAAGCGCGCGCGGATGCCGGCATAGCGGCGCGCCGAGCGCGTGAAGGTCTGCGCCAGCAGCGTCGCGCTGCCGCCCGAGGCGATGCTCAGGTTGCTGGCATAATGTTTGTCAAAGATGTTGTTGACGAACAAGGCGATACGCACGCCGCCGCGATCATGCTGGTCGATTCCGACGCTGGCGTTGACGATCGCATAGCTGTCCTCGACCGTCAGGGGGTTGCCGAGCAGGTCGAAATTGACCCGGCTCTGATAGTTCATGTCGGCCTGGACGAAGCCGTCGAACGGCGCGGTCGGCAACAGGATGTCGTAGGTGCCGCCCAGGTTGAACTTCCAACGCGGCGCGTTGCTCAGCCGCTTGCCCGACAGGTCCTGGAAACCGGTGGCCGAGCCCGTCACCGGCAGACATCCCTGCGCCGCTGTCTGCCCGGTATAGCATTGCGCGTTCTGGAACTCGCGCACCTTCGCATCGGTGAAGCTCAGTCCGCCGTCGATGCGGAAGGCTTCGACGGGACGCGCCTGCAATTCGACCTCGACGCCGCGGGTCCGCACCTTGCCGACATTGTTGAGCGTCAGCTGGATCGTATTGTCGGGCAGCAGCACGCCCGATTGCGCCTGGAAGTCGTTATAGTCTGTCCAGAAGGCGGCCACGTTGAGCTGGACGCGATTGTCGAGGAAGCGGCTCTTCAATCCCAGCTCATAGGCGTCCGACGTTTCCGGACGCACCGGCCGGGCCGCGCGCAGCGGGGTGAAGCCGGTCGAGATGTCGAAGCCCTGCCCCTTATAGCCGGTCGAATAGGAGACATAGGCCATCACGCGCTCGCCCAGGTCCTGCCGCAGCGCGAGCTTGCCGGTGACGACGCTGTCTGCGCCCGTTCCCGAACATTGCGTCAGGCAGGTGGCGTTGTTCGCCGGGCGCACCGCCGGAATGGCACGGTTGAGGAAATTGACCGAGATATCCTCGTGATTGGCGCGGATGCCGGCGTCGAAATGCGTCGCGCGGCCGATATCGAACGTGCCCTGCGCGAACGCGGCATAGGTCTTGGTGCCGTTGTCCGACGTCCAGGCGGCGACCACCGGGCCGGACGGTCCCCGGTCGAAAAAGCGATCGGTCTTGCCGTCCGAATAATAGAGGCCGAACACGTAGCTGAGCGGCCCGCGCCCCTTCGAGGCGACGCGCAGCTCCTGCGCGAACTGGCGCGCGTGGAAGCCGCTCTGCGCGGTGATGCCGTTCGGCAGCCCCAGCACCGGCCCGACGATATAGTCGAAATCCTCGATGAAACGGAAACGCCAGTCCTGATAGCTGGTGATCGCGATCAGGTTGGCGATGCCCAGATCCACCGTCACCCGCGCACTGCCGTTGGTCTGGCGACTCTTGTTGAACAGCGGCCCGTTGAAGGCGGTGTTGAAATTGTCGCGTCCCGGCGTGATGCCGGGCAGCGTCTGCGCCAGCGACGCGCCGAAGACCGCCGCATTGGCCGGCGCGTTGCGGAAGGTGCGGGCGGTGCCGCGCGACTCGGATACCGAATGGCCGCCGATCAGATCGATCGTCAGGCCCGGCGTCGGATCGAGCGTCAATCGACCGCGCACGCCGTAGCTGCGATCGTTGTTGAGCTTGCGACCATCGTAGAGATTGCGGATGAAGCCCTCGCGGTCGCCATAGAAGCCGTTGATGCGAAAGCCGATGCCGTCGGTCAGCGGACCGGAGAGGACCGCGTCGACGCGATATTCCTCGTCGGTCGTCGCCAGTCCGGTCACGGCGCCGGTCAGCGTCGGGGCCGGCCCCTGCGAGACGATGTTGAGCGCGCCGGCCGAGGCGTTCTTGCCGAACAGCGTACCCTGGGGACCGCGCAGCACCTCGATCCGCGCGATGTCGCTCAGCCCCGAAAAGGCCTGGGCCTGCTGGAGCAGTGCGACGTCGTCGACGATCACCGCCACCGAGGGTTCGATCGCCGTCGAGAAGGCCACGGTGCCGATGCCGCGCAGGTTGATCGAGTTGTTGGTCGGTACCGCGCCTTGCGTCACCGTCAGGCTGGGCGCCAGCCGCGGCAGGTCGGTGACGGTGGTGACGTTGCGGTTGACCAGCGTGTCGGCGGTGATCGCGGTCACCGCGACCGGCACGTCCTGCAGGTTCTGCTCGCGCTTCTGCGCGGTGACGACGATATCCTCCAGCGCGCCGCTGTCGCCGGTCGAGCTGTTCGAGCCCTGCTGGTCGCCCGGTTGCGCGAGCGGGTTGGCCGCGCCGCTGCCCGGCGGAGTCTGCGAGGCCGAAACGCCCCCTTCCTGGGCCAGGGCGGGATGGGCAATCGCGAGCATCGCGACGCCCGTGAGCAGAGTGAGATGATGACGCATGGGATGAACCTCCCCCTCGTGTGAAGCCGCAATTCTTTGCGATCTGGTAAGGCCAGTTATCGCAGTTGGTCCGACGCGTCAATTCCCGTACATTGGGAAATTGACAGCCTATGGATTGACAGAAGCGGCCTGGCTCAGGCTAGTGGCCTGACCAAAAAGGAGAGGGCCATGCGGATCGGCACGCGTTGGTGGATGATCGGTCTGGTGACCATCGGCACCGTCCTGAACTATCTCGCCCGCTCGTCGCTGTCGGTTGCGGCGCCGACGCTCAAGGGCGAGTTCGCGATGACGACGCAGCAGTACAGCTGGGTCGTCGCCGCCTTCCAGGCGGCCTATACGGTGATGCAGCCGGTCGCCGGCTATCTGCTCGACATGCTCGGGCTGCGGCTCGGCTTCGCTGTGTTCGCGGTCGGCTGGTCGGTCGCGAATTGCTGCCACGCCTTCGCCGCCGGCTGGCCCTCGCTTGCCTTTTTCCGCGGGATGCTCGGCCTGACCGAGGCGGCAGCGATCCCTGCCGGGCTGAAGACGGTGGCCGAATGGTTCCCCCCGCGCGAGCGGACCGTGGCGACCGGCTGGTTCAATATCGGCTCGTCGCTCGGCGCGATGATCGCGCCCCCGATCGTCGTCACCTGCATCGCCATCTGGGGCTGGCAATCGGCCTTCGTCGTGACGGGCGGGGTCGGCATCGTCTGGGCGGCGGTCTGGTACATCGCCTATCGCCCGCCGGCCCTCAATCCCCGGCTGACCGATGCCGAGCGGGCCCATATCCTCGACGCGCCCGAAGAGGCGGCGCCGGTGGAGGGGGCGCCGCTCACCTGGCGGGCGGTGCTGCGCACCCGCGATTTCTGGAGCATCGCCATCCCCCGCTTCCTCGCCGATCCGGCATGGCAGACCTTCAGCTTCTTCATCCCGCTCTACCTGGTCGAGGCCAAGGGGCTGGACCTCAAGAGCGTCGCCGCCTTCGCCTGGCTGCCCTTCCTCGCGGCCGATGCCGGGTCGCTGCTCGGCGGCTATTACGCGCCCTGGGTGATGCGGCGCTTCGACGTGTCGCTGGTGACCTCGCGCAAGATCGTGGTCACCACCGGCGCGCTGCTGATGATCGGGCCGGCATGCATCGGCCTCACCGTCTCGCCCGCCGCGGCGATCGCGCTGTTCTGCATCGGCGGCTTCGCGCATCAGATGCTGTCGGGCGCATTGATGACGCTCGCGGCCGATCTGTTCGACCGGCGGGTCGTGGCCACCGCCGGCGGCATGGCGGGCTCCGCCGCGTGGATCGGCGGGATGAGCTTCTCGCTGACGATCGGCGCGCTGGCCGACACGATCGGCTACAACCCGCTCTTCGCCTGCCTCGCGGTGTTCGACCTGATCGGTGCGGCGGTGCTGTGGACGCTGCTTCGGCGGCCAGCCCCGCGCGCTCAGCCGGTATAGGGATCCGGCGCCGCGCGCGCCGGCACCGCGCCCGGCCGCATCACCACCCAGCCGGCCAGCCGATGCCCCGCCGCCGCCGCCTCTACGGGCGGATGGCCGGCGGCGCGGGCATGGAGATAGCCGGCATTGAAGGCATCGCCCGCACCGCTCGTATCGCGCGGGCGCAGCCGCTCCGGCGGCGGCAGGATCTGCCCATCCGGCAACAGGCAGCCATCGGCGCCGAGCTTGACGATCACCTCACCCCCGCCGAGTGCCTGCCATCGCCGGGCGGTATCGGCGGCGCTGCCCGACTCGCCCATCGCCTGCTCGTCCTCCAGCGTCGGCAGGCCGATCGTGCAACAGGCGACCGCGCGGTCGCGCCACGCGCGCGCCTCCGCGGCATCGGCCCACAGGCGCGGCCGGTAATTGCCGTCGAACGCGACCATCTTGCCCTGCGCGCGCAGCGAGGCCGCCAGCCCGAGCAACGCCTCTCGCCCCGCCTCGGGCAGGATCGCGAGCGAGATCAGCGAGAATATCAGCATGTCCGCCTCGCCCGCCGCGCCCAGCGCCGCCGCACTGCCGGGCAAAGCGAAGACCTGTCGCGCCGCACTCTCGCCGCGCCAATAGCTGAAGCTGCGATCGCCCTCGGCATCGGTGCTGATCGCATAGAGCCCCGGCATCGCGCCGGGCGCGGTGAGGATCAGCGCGGGATCGATCCCCTCGGCGCCCCATCGCTCGCGCAACTCGTCGCTGAACGGGTCGTCGCCCAGCGCCGTCAGATAGCGGACCCGCTCGCCGAACCGCGCCAGATGGATGGCGGTGTTGAGCGTGTCGCCGCCATAGCCCAGCCGCCAGTCGCCGCTGACTTCCGCGCCGGGCGCTCGGCAGATTTCCAGCATCCCCTCGCCGACAACCACGATCTGCGCCATTTTCCACTCCCGTCGCCGGCGATATAGCTTCGGGGCGCTGATGTGATATTGGTCAGTCCGCTGTCAACGAACGAGTAACGTCTATGCCGTCCCGCCCCCCCACCATCGGCGACGCCCTCGCGACGGGCGACCGGCTCTACCAGCGGCTGGCGCGCGAGCTTTTCGACCAGCTGGGATCGGGCCGCTATGCGATCGGCGACCGGCTGCCTGCCGAACGGGAATTGTCGGTCGAGTACAGCGTCAGCCGCCCGGCCGTGCGCGAGGCGCTTATCGCCCTGGAAGTGCAAGGTTATATCGAGGTGCGAGTCGGCTCGGGCGCGTTTGTGCGACGCCTGCCCGGCCAGGACGACCGGCCCGGCTTCGCGATCACCGCCTTCGAGCTGACCGAGGCGCGCCTCGTCTTCGAGGGAGAGGCCGCGGCGCTGGCGGCGATCCACATCACCGATGCCGAACTCGGGGAATTGGCGACACTGGTCGAGCGGATCGGCCGGGAAAATCTTCTCCCCGATGTGACCGAGGATGCCGATCGCGACTTCCACCACCTGATCGCCAAGGCCACGCGCAACGCCGCGATCCAGATGACGATCGACGAATTCTGGCGGGTGCGCACCACCTCGCCGGAGTGCGCGCTGCTCCATGCCAAGGCGCGCAGCGCCAACGTCCGGCCCGTCGTGGAGGAGCATCACGCCATTCTCGTTGCGCTGCGCGACCATGATCCGGTCGCGGCGCGCGCGGCGATGCGCGCGCACCTGACCGCAGTGATGGACCATCTGCTGTTCACCACCGAGGAGCTGGCGATCGAGGAGACGCGGCGGTCGCTCGCCTCGACCAGGGCCCGTTACCGCGCCGCGGCAGCGGTGTGACCGGAACATTGTCCGACAAAGACATCTGGTAAGACCAGTTTGAACGATGTATGCAGCTCCGAAAGATCGGAGAGGCCTAATGATCCACCCCACCACGCGGCTGACCGCCGCCCTGCTGCTGGCCGGCGCCGCGTTGCCGGGGGCGGCCCAGACCGCAGCGACCGCGGATCGCGGCGCGCCCCGGCAGACGACGATCCTCGCCGAGGGCTGGCGCTTCCAACAGGGCGACGCCCCCGCCGGTGCCGCCGCACCCGGCTTCGACGATTCGGGCTGGTCGGCGGTCAGCGTTCCGCACAGCTGGAACCGCGTCGGCTATTACCGGCCCGATCCCGCCAGCCACATCCATCGCGCCGAGACGGTCAACAAGGCGCAGGGTGCCGGCTGGTACCGGCTGCGCTTCACGCCCGATGCCGCCGTCCGCGGCAAGCGCAGCTGGCTCGAATTCGACGCGGCCAGCCGGATCGCCAGCGTCTGGCTCAACGGGGTCAAGCTGGGCGACCATGACGGCGGCTTCTCGCGCTTCCGGCTCGACGCCACCGACGCGCTGCGCCCGGGTGCCGAGAACCTGCTGGTCGTGCGCACCGACAACAGCGCACCCGCGACCGACGGCGCGCCGACCGCGGACGTCCTGCCGCTGACGGGCGACTTCTTCGTCCATGGCGGCCTCTACCGCCCCGTCCGGCTGGTGACGGTCGATCCCGTTCATATCGATCTCGGCGATTTCGGCGGACCGGGCATCCTCGCCACCACCGCGGCCGCCACGCCCGAGGCGGCGCGGATCGCGATCCACACCCGGCTGGGTAATGACGGCAAGCGCCGGACGGCCGTGCGTCTCACCACCAGCCTGATCGATGCGGCGGGCGCGGTCGCGGCGAGCGGCAGCCAGACGGTGGCGCTCGCCCCCGGTCCGGCGCAGGCGATCGCGACGACGCTCGACGTGCCCCGGCCGCATCTCTGGCAGGGCACCGCCGATCCCTATCTCTACACGCTCGTCACCGAGGTCGCCGATGCGCGCGGCCGCGTCCTCGACAGCATGCGCCAGCCCTATGGCATCCGCACCATCCGCATCGATCCCCAACAGGGCCTGTTCCTCAACGGCCAGCACGTCCAGCTGCGCGGCGTCGGCTATCACCAGGACCGGGAAGGCAAGGGCTGGGCGATCGCCCCGGCCGATGTCGAGGCCGATCTGGCGATCATGCGCGAGATGGGCGTCAACGCGATCCGCCTGACCCACTACCAGCATGGCAGCACGATCCACGACCTCGCCGACCGCTATGGCATCCTCCTGTGGGACGAGATCCCGCTGGTTTCGGCCTGGACGCGGCGCGGCGAGATGCAGCCGCGCCAGGCGCTGGTCGACAACGCCCGCCAGCAGCTGCGCGAGCTGATCCGGCAGAACGGCAACCATCCCTCGGTGGTGAACTGGGGGATCGCCAACGAGGTCGATTTCGGCAACTCCTTCCCCGCCTTCCTGACCGGCTTCGCCGACGGCAAGGCGCCCGATCCGCTGCCGCTGCTGCGCACGCTCCAGACGCTCGCGCACGAGGAGGATCCCTCGCGCCCGACCGCGCTGGCGACCTGCTGCGAGGGCCGGCTGTTCGACGACGGGGTGGACATCCCGATCACCGCCGCCGAGGCCGATCTGGGCGGCGCCAACCGCTATTTCGGCTGGTATTTCGGCGCGCCCGGCGATCTCGGCCCCGCGCTCGACGCACTCCGCGCCAAACGGCCGCAACAGCCGCTGTCCGTCACCGAATATGGCGCGGGCGGCGCCACCACCATCCACACCGACGACGTCCATGGCGGCCCGATCGACTCGCGGGGACGCGTCCAGCCCGAGGAATATGAGAGCTATATCCACGAAGAGGCGTGGAAGACGCTGAAGGCGCGCCCCTATCTCTGGGGCACCTGGCTGTGGAACTCGTTCGACTTCGCCACCACCATCCGGGCGGAGGGCGATGCGCAGGACATCAATACCAAGGGGCTGGTCACCTATGACCGGCAGATCCGCAAGGACGCCTATTATTTCTACAAGGCGAACTGGACGAGCGCGCCGACCGTGCACATCGCCGGCCGCCGCTATACCGATCGCGCCTATGCCGTCACCGACGTGCGCGTCTACAGCAACGCGTCCTCGACCGAGCTGCTGCTCGGCGGCCGCTCGCTCGGCGTGAAGACCGACTGCCCGGACCGCATCTGCGTCTGGCCGCGGGTGGCGCTGTCCGCCGGCGAGAATATCGTCGTCGCCCGGGCGCAGGGCGGGGCTACGCCGGTCGAGGACCGGGTGAGCTGGACGCTGTCACCAGACAGCGCCGCCCATATCCGCATCGATTCGGGCGCGATCGTCGCACCGCAGGCGCGCCTGCGCTTCGGGTCCGACGCGTTCTTCGAGGGGGGCAGCGCCGGCACGCTCAACAAGCCGGCCGACTATGGCAAGCCCGCCGTCACCGCCACCATCGCGGGCACCGAGGATGCCGCGATCGCCGCGACCTACCGCAGCGGGCGCTTCGCCTATCACATACCGGTCCGGGACGGCCGCTATGCCGTGACCCTGACCTTCGTCGAGCCGGCGCTGGCTGCCGGAGCGCGCCTGTTCGACGTCACCGCCAATGGCGCGGCCATCGTCAAGTCGCTCGACGTCGCGCAGGCGGCGGGCGGCACCGCCAAGGCGCTGCGCCGCACCGCCACCGTCGCGGTGCGCGGCGGCACGCTCGATCTGGCGTTCGTGCCGGTGAAGGGGGACGCGATCGTCTCGGCGATCGAGGTTTCGGAGGTGCCGCGTGGCACGCGCTGACCGGGAGGATCACACGCCGGTGTTGATGACGCAGACCCTGCGATGGTTCGGGCCGAACGATCCGGTGCCGCTGGCGCATATCCGTCAGGCCGGCGCGACCGAGGTCGTCACCGCGCTGCACGAGCTGCCCAACGGGGCCGTATGGAGCCACGAGGCGATCGCCGCGCGCAAGGCGATGATCCGCGCTGCGGGGCTGGACTGGACGGTGGTCGAGAGCCTGCCGGTCCATGAGCATATCAAGACGGGCGCGGCCGACCGCGAGGCGCTGCTCGATGCCTATCGCACCAGCCTCGCCCATCTCGGCGCCAACGGCATCACCACCGTCACCTATAATTTCATGCCGCTGCTCGACTGGACGCGGACCGACCTCGCCTATGCGATGCCCGACGGCGCGCGCGCGCTCCGCTTCGAGTGGGAGGCGGTCGCGACCTACGACATCCACCTGCTCCGCCGCCCCGGCGCGACGGACGACTATGCGCCCGCGGTGCAGGACGCCGCCGCCCGGCGCTTCGCCGCGATGGACGAGGCGGCGCGCCACCGGCTGGAGCGTACGATCATCGCCGGCCTGCCGGGCAGCGAGGAGAGCTTCAGCTCGGCCCAGTTCCTCCGCGCGCTGGACGACTATCGGGGCATCGACGCCGACCGGCTGCGCGCCAACCACGTCGCCTTCCTGGAGGCGGTCTGTCCCGCGGCGGAGGCGGCGGGCGTCCGGCTGGTCGTGCATCCGGACGACCCGCCCTTCCCGATCTTCGGCCTGCCGCGCGTCGTCAGCACCGAACGCGACGTCGCCGACCTGTTCGCGCGGGTGCCGAGCCGCGCCAACGGCCTGTGCCTGTGCACCGGATCCTTCGGCGCACGGCTCGACAACGACCTGCCCGGCATGGTCCGCCGCCTCGGCAGCCGGATCGGCTTCCTCCATCTCCGCTCGGTCCGCCACGAGCGCGAACGCGTCTTCCACGAAGCCGCTCATCTGGAAGGCGACGCGCAGATGGCGGCCGTGGTCGCGGAGGTGGTGGCGCTTTCCGCCGCCGAGCGTCGCAGCATCCCGATGCGCCCCGACCACGGCCATCAGATGATCGACGATCTCGGCAAGGCGACCAATCCCGGCTATTCGCTGATCGGCCGGCTGCGCGGGCTCGCGGAGCTGCGCGGGCTGGAGCACGGCCTCGTCCATGCCCGCCAGATGCTGGGAGCCTCGGCATGACCCGGCCGCTCGTCCTGCATCCCGACCGGCTCTTCCCCAGCGATCCGACGCAGCGCGCCATCGCCCGCGCGCTCTATGCGGAAATCCGCGATCTGCCGATCGTCAGCCCCCACGGCCATACCGATCCGCGCTGGTTCGCCGACGACCGGCCCTGGACCGACGCGACCTCGCTGCTCCTCCAGCCCGACCATTATCTCTACCGCATGCTCCACAGCCAGGGCGTGGCGCTCGACGCGCTCGCCATTCCCCGCCGCGACGGGGAGCCGGCGACCGATCGGCGCGCCGCATGGCGCGTCTTCGCGGAGCATTACCATCTGTTCCGCGGCACCCCGTCGCGGCTGTGGCTCGACCATGTCTTCGCCGAGGTGTTCGGCTTCGACGTCGCGCTGGAGGGTGCCACCGCCGACCTCTATTTCGATACGATCGGCGAGAAGCTCGCGCAGCCCGGCTATCGTCCGCGCGCGCTGTTCGACCGGTTCCGGATCGACTTCCTGGCCACCACTGAGGGTGCGCACGACAGCCTCGACCCGCACCGGCGCATCCGCGCCTCGGGCTGGCCGGGCCGCGTCACCACCACCTACCGCCCCGACGGCGTGATCGATGTCGAGCACGAGCAGTTCCCGGATGCGCTCGCGCGCTTCGCGGAGCTGACCGGCGAGGACGTGTATGGCTGGCGCGGCTATCTGGCCGCCCACCGGCGGCGGCGGGCCGATTTCCGGGCGGTCGGTGCGACCGCGACCGACCACGGCCACCCGACCGCGCAGACCGCCAACCTCTCGCCCGCCGAGGCGGAGGCGCTGTTCGCCCGGATCGTCGGCGGTCGCTGGACTCCTGAGGATGCCGAGCTGTTCCGCGCCCAGATGCTGACCGAAATGGCCCGCATGTCGGTGGAGGACGGGATGGTGATGCAGATCCATCCCGGCTCCTTCCGCAACCACAATGCGGCGCTCTTCGCCAGCCATGGCCGCGATCGCGGCGCGGACATCCCGGTACGCACCGAATATACCCGCGCGCTCCAACCGATGCTCGACGTGGTCGGCGGCGAGCGCGACCTGACGATCATCCTCTTCACGCTCGACGAGAGCAGCTACGCGCGCGAACTGGCGCCGCTCGCCGGCCACTATCCCTGCCTCAGGCTCGGGCCGGCCTGGTGGTTCCACGACAGCCCGGAAGGCATGCGGCGCTTCCGCGAGATGACGACCGAGACCGCCGGCTTCTACAACACGGTCGGCTTCAACGACGATACCCGCGCCTTCTTCTCCATTCCCGCCCGGCACGACGTCGCGCGGCGGGTGGACTGCGCCTGGCTCGCCCGGCTGGTCGCCGAGCACCGGCTGGAGGAGTGGGAGGCGGCCGATCTCGCCCGCGAACTGACCGACGGGCTCGTCCGCCGGGCGTACAGGCTGTGAGACTGTCCGACGCGACCGCCGGCACATTGCCCGACAGCATTGCCTGGGGCGGCTACGACCGGCACGCGCAGCGGCGCGGCATCGTCCATCTTGGCATCGGCGCCTTCCACCGCGCGCACCAGGCCTGGTACACCGACGCCGCCATGGCGGCGGGCGATCGCGACTGGGCGATCACCGGCGTGTCGCTCCGCTCGCCCCAGGTCCGCGCGCAACTGGCGCCGCAGGACGGCCTCTACACCGTCTCCGAGCGCGGGCCCGCGGGCGAGGCGATCCGGCTGGTCGAGGCGGTGCGCGCGGTGCTCGTCGCCCCGTCCGCGCCGGACGCCGTGGCGGAGGCGCTGGCCGATCCCGACACGAAGATCGTCACCCTGACGGTGACCGAGAAGGGCTATGCCCGGCGTCCGGACAGCCCGCGCGACCCGGCGGCGCACACCGCCGGTCCCCGCACCATCTACGATTATCTCGGCGAGGCCGTGATCGCGCGGCACGATCGCGGCGCGGGGCCGCTGACCCTGATCAGCTGCGACAATCTCGCCGCCAACGGTGCGACGCTCCGCGCCGGGCTGGCGGAATGGCTCGATGCGGTGTCGCCGCGCCACCGAGCCTGGTTCGAGCAAGGGTGGGCCTGCCCCGCGACGATGGTCGACCGCATCGTCCCCGCGACCATGCCCGCCGATCTCGACCGCGTCGCCGCGGCGACCGGGCTGCGCGACGAGGGCGCGGTCGTCACCGAAGCCTATGCGCAATGGGTGATCGAGGATCGCTTCGCCGGCCCGCGCCCGCGCTGGGACGTCGCGGGCGCGCAGTTCGTCGCCGATGTCCGCCCCTTCGAAACCGCCAAGCTGCGCATGCTCAACGGCGCCCATTCGGCGCTCGCCTGTCTCGGCCTCGCCCGCGATCATCGCTTCGTCCACGAGGCGATCGCCGATCCCGCGATCCGCCCGCTCGTCGAGCGGCTGATGCGTGCAGAGGCCGCGCCGAGCGTCGCGGCGGCCCCGGGACAGGATCTGGCGCGCTATGCCGACCTGCTCCTCACCCGCTTCGCCAACCCGGCGCTGCCCCATCGCCTTGCGCAGATCGCGACCGACGGCTCGCAGAAGATCGGCCCGCGCTGGCTGGAGGCGCTGGCCGACAACCGCGCTGCCGGCCGGGACAGCCCCGCCACCCTCACCGCGCTGGCCGCCTGGACCGGCTTCGTCCGCGCGCCGGGCGCCGCCGCCGATCCGATGGCGGAGACGCTGGCCGCCCGCTGGGCGGCCGCCGGGCGCGAGGGAATCGTCGATGCGCTTTTCGGTCCCGCCGGGCTGTTCGGCGCCGCCGGCGCCCTGGCCGATGCCGAGCGGGCCTTCGTCACCGCACGCCTGGAGGAGCATCGCGCCGATTGACCCCGGGCGGGACGTTTAGCACAGCTGCTGCCGGAAAAGCATGATCGGAGAAGGGCTTCGTGCATCCGGCCGCCAGTTTCGAGCTGATCGTCGCCATGTTCCTGGCGGTGCTGGGACTCCACTATGTCGCGCGCCGCCTGGCGCTGCCGCCCGCCGCGGCGCTGATCGTGGGCGGCGGCGCGCTGGCCTTCATGCCCGGACTGCCCGGGATCGAGATCGATCCGGAACTGGTCCTCGTCCTCTTCCTGCCGCCCCTGCTGATGGACGGTGCCTGGTTCACCGCCTTCGCGCCCTTCCGCCGGCACATGGCCGGCATCCTGTCGCTGGCGGTGGGCGCGGTCTTCTTCACGACCGCGGTGGTGGCGATCGTCACGCGGCTGCTGGTGCCCGCGCTGCCCTGGGCCGCCTGCGTGGCGCTCGGCGCGATCCTGTCGCCGCCCGACGCCGTGTCGGCCCGCGCCGTCCTCCAGCACGTGCGCCTGCCCCGCCGGCTGACCACGCTGCTGGAGGGCGAAAGCCTGTTGAACGACGCCGCCGGGCTCGTCCTCTTCCGTTTCGCCGTCGCCGCGGTACTCACGGGCAGCTTCAGCCTGGGCGCGGCGACCGGCAGCTTCTTCCTCCTCGTTCTGGGCGGGATCGCGGTCGGTGCGGCGATCGGCGGGCTGTGGGTGCTGCTGCTCCGGCGGCTGGACGACGACACCTCGCGCATCGCCGCGACGGTCCTGGTCTGCTGGAGCGCCTATATCGCCGGCGAGCTGCTCCACGTCTCGGGCGTGATCGCCGTCGTCACGGCGGGGCTGACCTGCGGCTGGTACCAGCATGTCGTGTTCAGCGCGAGCGTGCGCATCCGCGCCCTCGCCTTCTGGCAGGTGCTCGTCTTCCTGCTCGAAGCAGCGGTGTTCATGCTGATCGGCCTGTCGCTGCGCGGCGTGCTCGACCGGGTGGGCGGCGCCGGCGTGATCCTGGAGACGATGGCCGCGCCGGTGCTGCTGATCGTCGCGGCCGTGATCGGCGCGCGCTTCCTGTGGATATTCGGCAACGACGCGATGCTCGCCGGGCTGCGGCGGGCCGGAGTCGCCCGCGCCCGGCCGCTCGGCCCGCGGGCCGCGCTGGTGATGAGCTGGGCGGGGATGCGCGGCGTGGTGACGCTGGCGGTCGCCCTGTCGCTCCCCGAGACCATGCCGGCACGCGACCTGATGCTGGTCACCGCCTTCGTCACCATCCTGGTCACCGTTCTGGTGCAGGGGACCTCGCTCGGCTGGATGATCCGTGCCGCCCGGCCCGAAGAGGACCGCGCCGCCCTGCCGCCGCTCGACCTGCACGCGGCCGAGACCACGATGTTCCGCGCCCAGTTCGAGGCGGTGCGCCGCGCCGCCTATGATGCCGAGGGCCGGCTGATCCATCCGATGCTGCTGCGCCGCTACGAGACCCGTGCCACCGCCGCGGACCGGTTCGAGGGTACGGACGAGGAGCGCAGCCAAGCCATCGCGCGCCATTTCGACGTCATCATCGCCGCGGTCACCGCCGGCCGGGCCGAGCTGGTCCGCCTCCACCGCGCCGGGCGCATCGACGACGAGACGCTGCACGACCTCGAGCATGATCTCGATCTGGAGGAACTGGCCGCGGTCTCGGCGAAAGGATGAGGCGGGGCGCCGACCCGGACCCTATAGCCCAAGGTCGCTCAAGCCGGGATGATCGAGCGGCCGGACGCCGGAAGGCCAGTGGAACAAGCGGTCGGCCGGGCCGATCGCCAGATCGTTGATGCTGGCGATCCGGCGCCGCATCAGGCCGGCTTCGTCGAACTCCCAATTCTCGTTGCCGTAGGAGCGGAACCACTGCCCGGCCTCGTCGTGCCATTCATAGGCGAAGCGGACCGCGATGCGGTCGCCGGCGAAGGTCCACAGCTCCTTGATGAGGCGATACTCCTGCTCCCGCGCCCATTTGCGCCGCAGGAAGTCGACAATCGCCTCCCGTCCGGTCAGGAACACCGAACGGTTCCGCCATTGGCTGTCGGGGGTGTAGGCGAGCGCGACGGCGTCCGGATCGCGGCTGTTCCAGGCGTCTTCCGCACGGCGGACCTTGGCGACGGCTCCGGCCATGTCGAACGGCGGCAATGGTGGTCGGCTCATAATTCTGCTCCGGATACGCCCCTTCGGGCCACTGTGCGCATCATGGCAGGGGATCGTCCTTGACCAAATGACAGTGATCCCTCATTTCCTGCCAATGCCCCGTGTCGTCGGACTCTTCCTCTACCCGGACTTCCAGCTCCTCGACGCCGCGGGCCCGATGACGGCGTTCGAGATCGCAGGACGCAGCATACCCGATGCGTATCAGCCGACCGTACTGTCCCTTGCCGGCGGGCCGGTACGAAGCTCGTCGGGCATCGCGATCGACACCGTTCCGGTGGCGGCGTGCGGCCCCGTCGACACGTTCGTGGTGGTCGGCGGCGACGGCTGCCGCGTGGCCATGCGATGCGAGGCGAGCACCGGCTGGCTGCGCCAACTCGCCGGCCGGACGCGGCGCATGTGCAGCGTCTGCTCGGGAGCGTTCCTGCTGGCGGCGGCCGGCCTGCTCGACGGGCGCCGGGCGACGACGCACTGGCGCCACGCCGACCAGCTCCGGCGTCAGTTCCCCGGGGTGCGGGTCGAGCCCGATCGCATCCATGTGCGTGACGACACGGTCTGGACCTCCGCGGGGATCAGCGCGGGGATCGACCTGGCGCTGGCGCTTATCGCCGACGATCTGGGCGAAGCCGTTGCGCGACGCGTGGCGCAGGAGATGGTGGTCTATTACCGTCGCCCGGGCGGCCAGTCGCAATTCTCCGCGCTGGCCGAACTGGGCGGCGATGCCACCCCATTCTCGCAGCTGTTCGACTGGATGCGCGCCAATCTGTCGCAGCGGCTGACGATCGAGGATCTTTCGGCGCGCATGGCGATGAGCCCGCGCAACTTCTCCCGCGCCTTCACCCGGGAGGTCGGCACGGGTCCGGCCAAGGCGGTCGAGCGACTGCGGCTGGAAGCGGCGCGCGAGCGTGTCGAGAACTCGCGCGAGCCGATCGAACAGATCGCCGCCGGCACGGGCTTTCGCGATCCCGAGCGCATGCGGCGGGCCTTCGTCCGGGCCTTCGGTCAGCCGCCGCAGGCGCTGCGGCGACTGCGGACCTGATCCTCGGACGAGGATCCGGACCTGGAGCGGCCAGACCCACGGCCCCGCCCATCGCCGCACGCGCGGACCGGCACCAGCGGCTGCGCCCGTCGGTCCACAGTCGACCGGGACGGTGCTACCGCGATAGAGGCGCCCGCGACTAGGCGATACGCTATTGTTACGAACTCGTTCGTAACGTATCAAGCCTGCATAATGATGGAGAGGGGCATGGCAGTCAGCCATATCGGAGAGGCGCGGCCGACGCGCGTCCGGCACACAATGCTGGCATTGATCGCGACCGGGACGCTCATCAATTATCTCGACCGGACGATCCTGGGCGTGGCGGCGCCGTCGCTGACCAGGGAACTCGGCATCGACGCGGCGCTGATGGGGGTCATATTCTCCGCCTTCAGCTGGTCCTACGCCGCGGCGCAGGTGCCCGGCGGTGCCTTTCTTGACCGGTTCGGTACGCGGCTGACCTATTGCCTGTCGGTCGGCCTCTGGTCGCTGCTGACGCTCTTCCAGGCCTTTGTCGGCGGCGTCGCTACCCTGATCGGGCTGCGGCTGGCGCTCGGCGTCGCCGAAAGCCCCTGCTTCCCCGCCAACAGCCGCGTCGTCGCGACCTGGTTCCCGCGGCAGGAGCGCGCCTTCGCGACCGGCGTCTATACCGTGGGCGAATATATCGGCCTCGCCTTTCTCAGCCCGCTGCTGTTTGCGATGATGGCGGCCTTCGGCTGGCGGTCGCTCTTCGTCGTGGCGGGTGCGATCGGCATCCTGTTCGCCGGCGTGTGGTGGTCGGGTTATCGGGAGCCCCGGCAGAGCCGGGCGAATCAGGCGGAGCTGGACCTGATCGTCGCGGGCGGCGCGCTGCTCGACCAGCCCGTCCGCCCGAAATTCGACTGGACGGGCGCCGGCAGGCTGCTCCGGACCCGGCAGATGTGGGGCATCTGCCTCGGCCAGTTCGCCGGCAATTCGACCCTCGTTTTCTTCCTGACCTGGTTTCCGACCTATCTCGCGACCGAGCGGCACATGGACTGGCTGAAGATCGGCATCTTCGCGGTCGCGCCCTTCATCGCCGCCTCGGTCGGCGTGCTGTTCGGCGGCTGGTGGTCGGACCGGATGCTCCGCCAGGGCCATTCGCCCAATGTCGCCCGCAAGCTGCCGATCATCCTGGGCCTGCTCCTCGCCTCGACGATCATCGGCGCCAATTTCGTCGAGAGCAACATCGCGGTCATCGCCATCCTCAGCGTCGCCTTCTTCGCGCAGGGCATGGCGGCGCTCGGCTGGACGCTCGTGTCGGATCTGGCGCCGGAGGGGATGCTGGGCGTGACCGGCGGCGTGTTCAACCTCGCCGCCAACCTCGCCGGCATCGTCACGCCAATCGTGGTCGGCGCCATCGTCGCGACGACGGGCAGCTTCTTCTACGCGCTCGCCTTCATCGGTGTCGTCGCGCTGCTGGGGGCGCTCTCGTACATCTTCATCCTCGGCGACGTCCGCCGGATCGTGCTGGATTAATCGGGCGGCGGCGCGGGCCGGAAGCGGTTCTGCGCCGTCAGCCGGATGGTGGCGTTTGGTGCGCCATAGCCGTCATAGCCGCGCCGCTCGACATATTCGAAGAAGAAGGTGCGGAGGAAGGCGCGGCTGTAGAGCTGCCGGTAGCGGCGGCCCGGTCCCTCCTCGTCGATCAGGATGCCGTAGCGGCGGGCGCGCGCATCCTCGTCGGGCGACAGGCCGAAGCGGGCGCTGACGTCGTCATGATAGTTGGCGGGGATCGGCAGCGGCTCCAGTCCGCGCTTCGCCAGCACCGCGGCCGCCTCGTCCATGTCCGCGACCGCCAGCGCGATATGCTGGAAGCCCGCGCCGAACGACTGGTCGAGGAACCGCGCCGACAGGGCGTTGCGGGCATCGGTGCTGTTCAGCGTGATCCGGAACGTGCCGTTCCGCCCCCGGATCGCCTGGCTCTGGACGAGGCCGTTGGGATCGATCACGTCCTGCGGCGTCTGCACCTCGACGTCGAACAGCGCCCGCCAATAGAGCTGCCAGGACAGGAACTCGTCATTGGTGACGGTCGCGGCAAGATGGTCGATCGCGGTCACGGCCAGCGGCGCGCCGCCCGGTGCGCCGGGATCGATCACGAACTCGTCCTGCCACAGCGTCGTGGCGGCTTCTGCATCGATCACATAGACCAGGCTGCCGGCGACACCGCGCAGGGCCGGCATCGCCGGCATGTCGCTGGGATGCTCGGCCATGCCGAGCGCGCGCGCGCGCGCGATGGTCGCGGGCCCGTCGGTCACGACCAGCCCGATCGCACAGATCGCGGTGCCGTGGGTGACGCGATAGGCTTCCGCGAAGCCGTCGGGCTCGAAGTTCAGCACGAAGTTCGCCGCGCCCGCCCGCCACAATTCGACCCGCTTGCTGCGATGAGTGCCGATCCGGTCGAAGCCGGCGCTGCCCAGCATCGCCGCCAGATCGGCGCGATCGGCATCGGCGACCGCGAACTCGACGAACTCGACCCGTTCGATCGTCGCCCGTGCGGGCATGGCGGGCGTTCGGCCGAGCTTGCGTGCGGCGGCGTCGCGCAGCGCATCGAGCGCGCGCAGGCCGTCGCGCGCCACCATCTCGGCGCTGTTCGCCCGAAACCGGTCGTTGAAGATCTCGAGGCTCAGCGGCCCGTCATAGCCGATGCGCAGGATCTCCGCGACATAGCCCGTCAGGTCGAGCCCACCCTGGCCCGGCAGGTTGCGGAAATGCCGGCTCCAGTAGAGATAGTCCATGTCGAGCAACGGCGCGTCGGCGAGCTGCACGAAGACCAGCTTGGCCGGATCGATCGCCCGGATCGATTCGCTCGGGATCCTGCGGGAGAGCGAGTGGAAGCTGTCGAGCAGGATGCCGATATGCGGGTGGTCGACCGCCTGGACGATGTCCCATACCGTGCGGTGATCGTCGACATGCCGCCCCCAGGCCAGCGCCTCGTACCCGACCGTCACGCCATGGTCGGCGGCGAGATCGCCCAGGTCGCGCAGGTCGGCGACGATGCGCTCGCGGTCGCCCAGCGATTGCGGCGCGCAGTTCGAGCAGAGCAGCAGCCGGTCGCAGCCGAGCGTGCGCATCACCGCGAACTTCTGCCGCGCCCTCGCAAAGGCGCGGGTGCGATAGGGTTCGGGCATCCCCTCGAAATCGCGCAGCGGCTGGTAGAGGACGCAGGTCAGCCCCAGCTGGTCGAGCAGCGCCTTCACCTCCTCCGCCGACAGGGCAGAGGCGACGAAGTCCGTGTCGAAGATCTCCACCGCGCGGAAGCCGGCGGCGGCGGCGGCGCGCAGCTTGTCCTCCAGCGTCCCGCTGATCGAGACGGTCGCGATCGCGTTCGGCGATGCCGGGGTCGGGGTCATGGCGTTTCCTGCTGGGGACGGACGATGGCGAGACGGGCGGACTGGAAGGATCCGAGCCAGAGCTCCGTCCCGACGAAGGTCGCGGCGGACAGGCCGTTGAACCCCGGCTGCGGCCGGCCATAGGCGACGGTGGCGATCCGGCGGCCTTTCAGGTCCAGCGCGCCGACCACCCAGCCGCGATGGCAGAGCATGGGATCGGCGACGCCGTTCTCCACCCGGCGCAGCCCGCCACAGGCCGGCTCGTCGAGCCGCATCCCGGCCAGGAGCAGGCGGTTGCCGCTCCAGTGGATATTGTCCGGCAGGAAATCGGGCGCATCGATCCGCGCCACCGGCACGCGCGTATCGGCCCGGTCGAAGACGAGCACCGCATGCCAGCCAAAGGCGACGACATAGAAGTGCCGCTCGTCGGGATCGACTTCCAGGCCATTGTTACCGGGCAGTTCGGTCCCGGGCAGCAGGGTGAAGCCCGGCACTCCCGGCCGATGCTGCCACACGCCGCCGGTGGGCCGGCCGAGCATGAAGTCGGCGATCGTCGTGCCCGGACGGGTCAGAACGGTGACGAGGATGGTGCCATCGGCAAAGGCCGCAACGCTGTTGCCGACCTGTCCCGCTGGCATCGGCAGGCAGCCCCGCCAGCGCAATCGGGGCCGGTCGCGGTCCAGCGAGACGTCGAACCGCTCGATCGATTCGCGGCCGCCATGATTGACGACCAGCAGCTGCCAGCGTTTCGGCCCGGTCGCCCGCAGCGACAGGCCGCGGGCATTGAACAGCGCCGGGTTGAGCGGTCCGGGGCATGTGCCGTCGCGCGGCGGGGGCGTGGGCGGCCCGGTGTACCAGCGCATCGCGCTGCGGCCGCGCGTATCGACCAGCTTCAGTCCCGCCCCGGGGGCGAAGCCGCTGGCGATCAGCCACGGCGTACCGGGGATCGCCAGCACGTCCTCCGGCTTCTCCGCCCCGCAGACATAGTCGAGTTCCGGGTCCGGGGCGCAGACGGGCTGGTCCCCGGCCGGCGCGGCCAGCAGCAACGCCAGGGCGACGAGCATCGTCAATCGCGCGGCCGCGTCCCCGACGCGCGCGGTATCGGCGGCGCATCGGCGAACAGGGCGAGGTCCGCGAAATGCGGCCAGGCGACGACGCGGCTCTGCGGCGCCAGCAACACGAGCCGGGGCTCCTGCGAGCGGAAGGCCGGCCAGGCGCCCAGCATCGGGCTGGCCGGCCGGCCCATGCGGGCAAAGGCGAGCAGCGCGTCCGAAATCTCGCGCTCCAGCGCGACATCGCCCGGTTCCCAGATCCGCGTCTGCCGGAACAGGTTGAGCGCATCGCGGGTCCGCAGCCAGTAGGGTACGTCCCCCGTGTGATAGGCGCCGGCCGTCGCGGGATCGTGATCGCTGAAGCCGATGCCCGGCGCATAGGGCTGCCGCCGGGTGAACAGATAGGCATAGGCGGGGGCGCGCCCGAACCGCGCCTGATGCTCGGCCCATCCGGCGACCTGCACCCCGACGGTAGAATCGCGCGCGATGTCCAGCGCGTCGCGGGCGGGATCGCCGCTGTCATAGGCCGCCATCAGCGGCGCCGCGCGATCGTCCAGCACCCTGGCCAGATCGGCGCGCGTGCGGACCGGGCCGAGCGGACGGAAGCTCTCGTCGCGAGTATAGCCGATCAGGATCGGCACGTCCGACTGCCGTCCGGCCGCGAACACCTCGGCGGCACTGCCGGTGACGACATGCCCGTCGCGCACGATCGCCGCGCGTGCGGTCTGCGCGGCCGCGATCCGGTCCCCCGGCAGGGTGCGCAGCTCGGCGAGCGAGGCGGCGCCCAGCTCCCGGGCGAGCGCCACGCCCTGCGCCTCCGCCGTCGCGAGCGGCGCGGGCCCGAGCATCCCGCCGAACGGACTGCCGCTCATCCCCACCGCGCGCTGGAACAGGCCCCGTGCCAGCGGGCTCATCTGGAGCAGCGCGACGGACATGGATCCCGCCGACTGGCCGACGATCGTGACATTGTCGGGATCGCCCCCGAAGGCGGCGATGTTGCGACGGATCCAGCGCAGCGCCGCGATCTGGTCCATCAATCCGTAATTGCCCGAGCCGCCATAGCCGCTCTCCCGCGTCAGCTCGGGATGCGCCAGGAAGCCGAGCGGACCGACGCGATAGGCGATGTTGACGCGGACGACGCCGGCGCGCGCCAGCGGCTCGCCCGAATAGTTCGCCATCGAGGCCGAGCCGATGTTGAAGCCGCCGCCATAGATCCAGACGACCACCGGTGCCTTGCGCGTCCGGCGCGGCGCCCAGATGTTGAGGTAGAGGCAGTCCTCGCTGGTCGCCTCCTCGCCGAAATAATGGTTCTGCCGGCTGCCGCGCAGGGGCTGCAGGCATTCGGGGGCATAGCGGTCGGCATGATAGGTGGTGCTGCGCTTCGCCGGCGGCTGGGGCGGCTTCCAGCGCAGGGCGCGCAGCGGGGGCGCCGCGAACGGCACGCCCAGCCAGGCGTCGACGCCCGATGCCAGCGCCACGCCTTCCACCCTGCCTTCGCCGGTGACCGCGACCGGCGGTGCGGCCGCGGCGGTCAGCAGCAGCGTAGCGGCGAGGAGGGCGATGCGGCGGATCATCGCCGCGCCACCCCGAGCACCTTGTGGAAGAAGTCGAAGGTCGCGTTGGTCGCCTTCAGCGTCGCGTCGCGCGTCGCGGCCGGGGTCGCGCCGATGAAGCTGTGATCGACCGCGGGGATGTAGATCGCCTCGACCGGCACGCCCGCCGCCTTCAGCGCCGCCTCGCCCAGATGCGACTGGTCGACGGGAACCACCTTGTCCCCGGTGCCGTGGATCAGCAGGAACGGCGGGTCCTTGGCGTCGATATAGGTCACCGGGCTGACCGCGCGCAGCCGATCGGCCGGGCACGCCCCCTGGCAGCCCAGCAACTTGCCCCCTGCCGCATTGCCGTCCGGCGTCGCGTTCATGCCGGTGAAGTCGTAGACGCCGTACCAGGTCACCACCGCCTGCACGCAGGGGTCGCCCGCTGCGGCGGGATCGAGCGCGGTGTTGCGGCAGGTCACGGCGGTCAGCGCCGCCAGATGGCCGCCCGCCGACCCGCCCCAGAGCCCCGTCCTCGCCGGGTCGATGCGATAGGCCGCAGCGTTCTTGTGCAGGAAGCGCAGCGCCGCATTCGCGTCCTGGAGCTGTGCGGGAAACTTCGCCTCGCCCGAGAGGCGGTATTCCAGGCTGGCAACGGTGAAGCCCTCCGCCGCGAGCGCCGCGAGCACCTTCGGGAAATCGGCCAGCGCGCCCGAATGGCGGGTGTGCCCGCCGATCCAGCCGCCGCCATGGATGTAGAGGATCAGCGGGTGCGGCCCCGGGGACGCGGGGACGTAGATGTCGACGATCTGCGGACGATAGCCGGGCAGCGTCTGATAGGTGACGTCGCGATAGGCCTTCACCCCGTTCGGGAATGCGACGGGCTGGATCGGGAAGCGATCCTCCAGCACCGGCGTCGCGGCGACCGGGAAGTCGCGAGCCTGCGCGCCGGCCGCCCCCGGCATCAGCGCGGGCAGCAGCCCGACCATGATGAAGCTCGCGAATCGCATTCGGCTGTCCTCTCTGTCCTGTTGCGCGCCTGTTGGCGTCGCCTTCCTGCTACCATCCCCAACCGCATGCGAAAAGATGTAATAGGAACTGGTTCGTCACATTTATTCAAAGTGGCGAGACTTGCCTCTCTCCGCCTGCGCATTAGGACCGGGGATCATGCCGTCAGCATCAGCGCAGGCTCCCGAGCCGACCGACAAGCCCGTCCGACGCAGTCGCGCCCAGGTCCGCGAAGAGGCGATCAACGCGATCCTCGACATCGCCACGGCGGAGTTCGTGGAGAAGGGCCTGGCGGGGGCCCGCATCGACGAGATCGCGGGCAAGGCGACCAAGCGGAAGATCTACTATTATTTCGGCAGCAAGGACGAACTCTACCGCGCCGTCCTCGAGCGCGCCTATCGCCGGGTCCGCGCCAGCGAGGTGCAGGTCGATATTGACAGCGGCACCGCCGTCGACGCGCTGCGCCGGCTGATCGAGCACGACGTTCACTATCATTCCGAACATCCCGAGCTGGTACGGCTCGTGATGAGCGAGAACATCCACCGGGCGGAGCATCTGAAGCAGATCGACGGGCTGCCGGCCGGCAACCGACAGGTCATCGACATCCTGTCGCAGATCCTCGCCCGGGGCGAGGCGGAGGGGTTGTTCCGCCGCGGGATCGATCCCGTCGACCTGCACATGAACATGACCGCGCTCGCCTTCTACAACGTCTCGAACCAGTTCACCTTCGCGCACAATTTCGGGGTCGACATGACCAGTCCCGCGGCGATCGCGCGGCGGGCGGCGCAGGTCGCCGACATCCTGCTGTCCTGGGTGCGCCGCGACGCTCGCCCCGACGCGCATCCATGATCGATTGACAGGAACCAGTTCGTAACACTAATGATCCTGCCAAGATCGCCGGACCACCGGCGGCATGGGAGGATTGCTATGGGGTTTTCGCGCACGCGCTTCGTGCTCTCGTCGTCGCTTCTGGCGATCGGCGTCAGCGTCGCCGCTCCGGTTGCGGCACAGGTCACCGCACCTCCGACCGACACGCCCGCGGTAGACCCGACCGCCACGTCGGGCGACAGCGAGGCCGATGCCCCGGACATCATCGTCACCGGGTCGCTGATCCAGCGCCCGAACAACAGCTCCGCCAGCCCGATCGTCTCGGTCAGCGATCAGGCGATCCGGGAAACCGGCGCGGTCAACGTCGTCGACGCGCTGAACCAGATCCCCAGCTTCACCACCGCCGGCAACGGCAATACCGGCGGTCAGGGCACCGGCGGCCGCTCGACGGTCAACCTCCACGGCCTCGGCTCCAACCGCAACCTGGTGCTCCTCGATGGTCGCCGCCTGCCGGTGTCGGACATCAACGGCAATGTCGACATCAACATCCTGCCCGATGCGATCCTGGGCGGCGTCGACGTGATCACCGGCGGCGCATCGGCGGTGTACGGGTCGGACGCGATCTCGGGCGTCGTGAACTTCAAGACCGTGCGCAGCCTCCAGGGGGTTCGCGTCGATCTGCAGAACGGCATCAGCGAGCGCGGCGACTCCTACCGCTTCAACGGCTCGGTCGCCTTCGGCAGCAAGTTCGCCGACGATCGGGGCAACGTCGTCGCCGCGTTCAGCTATGCCAAGCAGGATCCGGTCAACGGCAGCACGCGCCCCTTCTTCTATGACAAGACGCCCTCGTCCTTCATCGGCACCGGCACCTTCGTTCCCAGCGCGACGAACGCGCCGACGGCCGCCGCGGTCAACGGCGTCTTCTCGGGCTATGGCGTCACGTCCAGCATCAACCCGCTCCTCAACCTCGGCTTCAACAATGACGGCTCGCTGTTCGTCCAGACCGGCGCGGTGAACTACAAGGGGCAGCGCAACGGCGGCGGCTATCTGATCGTCGGCAACAATGTGCGCATGCCCGTCGGCCAGCAGATCGACTTCCAGAACGGGCTCCAGCGCAAGACCGCCTTCATGAAGGCCGATTACACGGTCTCGCCGGCACTGACCGTCTATGGCCAGTTCATGTATGTCGATCTCGCCGTCAACACCGCCAGCGGCGGCAGCCTGACGCAGTTCGGACAGCTGACGACCGTCCCGGTCACCAACCCGTTCATTCCGGCGGCGCTGCGCACCATCCTCGCGTCGCGGCCCAACCCGACCGCCAACTTCACCTGGAACGGCCGCTATGTCGGCGTGCCGTACAAGAACTGGAACGAGGATTACACGATCCAGCAATATCTGGCGGGCGTGAAGGGCGAGATCGCGCCCGGCTGGACCTATGACGCCTTCGCCTCGTACGACCGGTCGGTCCACGACCAGCAGTTGAACAATGCGATCCTGAAGAGCCGGGTCCAGGCGCTGCTCAGCGCCGCGGATGGCGGCGCGTCGCAATGTTCGGGCGGCCTCAACATCTTCGGCGACGCCAATGCGCGCAGCCTGTCGCCGGCCTGCGTCGCCTATATCACCAAGACCGCCTTCTCCCGCGAAAGCCTGTCGCAGACCCAGGTGCAGGGGCAGATCAACGGCCGCCTCTTCGATCTCGGGGCAGGCCCGGCGCAGCTGGCGATCCTCGCCGCCTATCGCCGCAACACTTATGACTATGTGCCGGACAGCGATCTGCGCGCGCAGAACATCGAATCGGTGATCGCCTCGGCGCCGGCCTCGGGCAACATCTCGGTCAAGGAAATCGCGGCGCAGATCGATATCCCGCTCCTCGCCGACAAGCCCTTCTTCCACGAGCTGGGGATCGGCGCCGCGGTGCGCCTGTCCGACTATTCCGTGACCGGCTCGGTGACGAGCTACGAGGCCGATGCGCGGTGGCGGCCGATCCAGGCGCTGCTGGTGCGCGGCAGCTACCAGCGCGCGGTGCGGGCCCCCAATATCGGCGAGCTGTTCACGCCGGCCTCGGGCACCCAGCTGGTCATCGGCACGCCGCCCGGCGCGCTGGGCGATCCGTGCGACGTGCGCTCGACCGCGCGCACCGGCAGCAACGGCGCGCGCGTCGCGACGTTGTGCGTCGCGCAGGGCGTGCCGCAGGCCGCGATCGGATCCTACACCTTCCCCACCACCGCCACCGGCCAGACGATCGCGGGCAATACCGGGCTGACCCCGGAAAAGGCCGACACGTTCAACGCCGGCTTCGTCTTCGACTCCCCTGCGCGCGACGGGCTGCTCGGCGACTTCACCCTGTCGGTCGACTATTACAACATCAAGGTCAGCAACGTCATCTCGACCGTACCCGGCCTCACCGTCCTGTCGAAATGCTTCAACCTCGACGGAACCAACCCCAATTACGATGCGGGCAACGCCTATTGCGCGCTGATCCGGCGGACCGCGACGGGCGAGATCGACACGGTCAACACCCCCTATCTCAACATCGGCGGGCTGCGCACCGACGGTGTCGAGGTGCAGGTCAACTGGAGCGTCGCCGCGCCCTTCCTGGGGGAGACCAGCCGGCTGTTCGTCAATGCCGGTGCCGACTGGACCCGCAACTACAAGGTGCAGCTGCTGCCGGGCACCGCGTTCCTCGACTATACCGGGATCAGCAACGGCGGCGCCGGGCCGACGAGCGTGCCGCCGCGCGCGACACCCAAGTGGAAGGGCCTCGCCTCGTTCGGCTATCGCTCGGAGGGGGGAACCCTGGGGATGCGCTGGCGCTATCAGGACAGGCTCGCCGATGTCAGCTCCGTCCTGACCCCGGCCACGGCACAGGTCGGCGTCGCCGCCTATTCGCTGTGGGACGCCTTCGCGACGGTGAAGGTGGAAAAGCAGTTCGAGCTGCGGTTCGGCGTCAACAACCTGTTCGACAAGGCGCTGCCCTTCGTCGCCAGTTCGCAGAACGGCACCGACGTCGCGCTCTACGATCCGATCGGCCGCTCCTTCTACGCAGGTGTGCGGTTCAACTTCTGACCACCACAGCCACGGGGCGGCGCCGCGCCGCCCCGGCGACGGCACAAGGACGTGCAATGATCCAGTCGGGCCTGATCGGCCGTTCCATCCTCGCCTCCCGCTCGCCCTGGCTGCACGAGGAAGAGGCGCGCGCGCAGGGATTGTCGCTCCGCTACACGCTGTTCGACTTCACCGACCGCGGCTGGGCGGACGACGCGCTCGCCCCCACGCTCGACCGGTTGCGGGCGGAGAGATTCGCCGGGTTCAACGTGACCTTCCCGTTCAAGCAGGCGGTGATGCCGCTGCTCGACGAGCTGGCGGACAGTGCCCGTGCGGTCGGCGCGGTGAACACCGTGGCGATCCGGGACGGCCGGCTGATCGGCCACAATACCGACATGACCGGCTTTCGCGACGCCTTGGCCGCGGGACTGCCGGGCGCCGACCGTCGCGCCGTGCTGTTGCTCGGCGCCGGTGGCGCGGGCGCGGCGGTGGCGAGCGCGCTCCTGTCGCTCGGCGCCGGCGAACTGACCATCGCGGAGGTCGACGTGTCGCGGGCCGAGGCCCTGGCCGATCATCTGCGCGCCCGCGGCCATGCCGGTGGCACCATCCGCGCATGCGCGGTCGCCGCGCTCCCGATCGGCGACTTCACCGGAATCGTCAACGCGACCCCGATCGGTATGGCGGCCCATCCCGGGCCGCCGATCGACACGCATGCGCTGCGTGCCGACCAGTGGGTGGCCGACATCGTCTATTTCCCGCTGGAAACCGCGCTGCTGCGTGCGGCAGCGGCCCGCGGCTGCGCGACGCTGGACGGCAGCGGCATGGTCATAGGGCAGGCGGCAGAGGCATTCCGCATCATCACCGGCCACCCCGCCGACCCCACACGGATGCGCGCGCGCTTCCACGGCTGAACCGGTCCCGCGCCGGTATCGATCCTCACCATCCTCCTGTCACTCCGCGGGCGGCGTGGGCCGGGCCGGGGGGCCGCTGCCGGCGTACCGGCTCAGCGTCTGGCGGACGCTGCCCGGCCGCGCGGCCTCTCCCGCATCGTTGACGAGGTGGGCGATCGTTCCCTTGCCGCCGCCCAGCGAGATCGTGGTGACATTCCGTACGCTCACGCCCGGCGTGTCGGGCACCTCCACCGCACTCGCGAGCACGATCGAGGGATCGGCGGTGAAATTGGCATAGATCCCCATGCCTACCGCCGCGTGCCGGCGCACGGGGTCGGCGACCTTGTAGGCCGCCCATCCGCGTTGCGAGTCCGCGCGCCAGGCACGCTGGCTCGGCGGATCATAGGGCAGTTCGTTCTGGTAGAAGAAGGTCCGGCCGTCTTCGCCGTTCCACAGCGTCTGCCAGCCCTGGAAATGCTCGACGAACAGCCCGTAGCAGGTGACGTGATCCCCGTTCACGACGAGCCCGTGGGCCCCCCGGCTCTCGTCCCAGCCGACATGGACGCGGCCGCCGTCGCGATCGCCGTGATCGGCGCGCCAGATCCAGAGATGGTCGCCGATGACATGGTGACTGTTGATCTCCAGGCAGGTGCCGGCATTCCCCACGGCAGCCCCGCCGACGCGGAAGAAGACGTCGCTGAGCAACGTCGGATTGCCGCGATGGTCGCCCTTGGCGCCGCGTGGTCCGACCTGCACCAGCACGGGCGTATTCTGCGGCCCCGCGTCGACCAGCAGTCCGGCGATCGTCACTCCCGGCACGTCGGCGACTATGAGCGTGGCCGACCCGTGATCGGCCAGCAGGGTCGCCAGACCGAGGCCGAGGACGACCGTATCGGTCCGCACCACCCGCAGCGGCTCGCGCAACCGATACACACCGGGCGTCAGCAGAAGATGGCGCCCGGCCGCGAGCGCGCGGTTGATCGCCCCGACCGGCGTCGTCGGATCGGCGACCAGCACCTGGTCCAGGGGTATGTGGCGCCCGGCGGGCGGCCGATCCCACGACACGCCGCTCGCATCGTGCCGCAGCGCCGGGACGAAGATGGTCCATTCGCCCTCCGGCCCCACGCACAGGAACGGCTTCTCGCGGATCACCGGCACGGTCGGCAGCGTCGTATAGGGTGGAGCCGGGAAACTCGACACGGGCGCGCCGGCAACGCCCATGAACATCATGTTCCAGTTCGATCCCTCCCAGCCGTGCAGGCGGCTGTTGCGGGTGAACCATTGCTGCTGCGTGCCGGACCGGATCGTGCCGTCGACCCGGCAATCGGCCATGAAGCCGCCGCTCGACCAGCCGCCATCGTCCAGCGCCAGATCGCCGGCCAGATGGATGCGGCGATAGGGAGCAGCCTGAGAGACGGCCCAGCGATCCATGCCGTCGGGCGGCCGAACCGCCAGATTTTCCACGCTCCGCCAGAAATTCACCAGAGCCATGCCCTTGGCCCAGTCCGCCTCGGCATGGACGTGGCCGGTCACGCTCACGTCGCCGGGCACGATGCCCAGACCCGCGACCTGGGTGAAGAAGCCGACATTGATGTCGAGGCGGTGATGGCCCGGCTTGAGCAGGATCGCTCGACACCGGTCGGTGAAATGCGCGCGCTCCTGCTCCTCGAACCAGCGGTCGATTGCCGCCTGCGCACCCGGCTGGCCGGGATCGACGACGAGGACGTTGGGCCCGAGATCGGGATCGCGGCTCCTGCCTGCCGAGGCCGCTTTCGCCATCGCGCCGATCCCGATCGCGGCCATGCCGGCGACCAGCCCGCGACGCGTCGTTGTCGTCATCCTGCCCTCCCCTGTCCGGCGCGACCGCACCGCCCGGCGGATCCTGCGCTTCCAGCGCCATCGAGGCCAGTATACTCCGCTCGGACCTACGCGCCGACGAGCATGCGCTGGCGCGAAGATGCACCTCGGCCCATGGCCAGCCTGACGGCCCGGCATCGACGGCCCTCACCATCCACCGCCTGCCGGGGATGCGAGCGTGGCGGATCCCGACAGGCCCAGTTATCATGCTGCGAAAGAGCTAGGACACAGGCAGACGCGCCGATGAATCGTCGATACTTCCTCTGCGGCGCCGGGCTCGGCCTGATCGGTGCGCGCGCGGCGGCGACGCCGTCGTACGACCGGGAGGCCGTCGCCGCCCTGCGCGGAGTGGAAAGCGCCGTGGGCGGACGGTTGGGCGTGCTCATCAGGGACACTGCCACCGGACGCAGCATAGGTTGGCGACCGCGCGAGCGCTTCTGCCACTGTTCCACCTTCAAGCTGTCCCTGGCGGCCATGGCGTTGCGCGAGAGCGACGCACGGCGTCTCGATCTTGCCGAACGGCTCGCGATCGCGCCCGCTGACATTCTCGAGCCCTCGCCGGTCGTCGCAAGCCATATGGCGGCCGGCCGCATGTCCATCCTGGCGCTGGCGCGCGCGTCGCAGGTCGCGAGCGACAACGCCGCCGCGAATATCCTGATGCGGCGGCTCGGCGGTCCTGCCGCTCTGACCCGCTTCTGGCGCGGGATCGGCGACGGGACGAGTCGGATCGACGGATACGAGCCCGACATCAACGTCATCCCCCCGGGTACGGGGGAGAACAGCACCACGCCGGAGGCGATGGCGAGAAGTCTCGAGCGGATGGTGTTGGGAGACGTGCTCGCGCCGTCCAGCCGCAAGCTGCTGCGCGACTGGATGGCCGAGACGGTGAGCGGCGCACGCCGCCTGCGCGCCGCCCTACCGCCGGGATGGAGCGGCCTCGACAAGACGGGCACGGGGATGCGGCCCGGCGTCGGCAACAAGACGAACGACCTGGCGGTCCTGCTGCCGCCGGACGGGCGCGGTCCGCTGGTGATCGCCGCATATCTCGAGACGCCGTTCGCCGCGCAGGTGCGCCCCCGCGACGAGGCGGCGCTGAAGGCCGTGGGGGATATCGCACTGACCTGGTCGCGACGGCGAAAGCTGTCACCGTCCGCTTTAGGACTGACGCGATAAACAAGTTGCACTTTAATGAAGAATAGGTTTCATTTCGAATCACTCGCCACGCATGCGAGTGACCGAAAGTTGCGCGGCCGTCTGTTTCCAGGCGGCTTCGGGGCCTGTGATCCTGACGCCGAGAGGGTGCCGAGGGAAAGGTGAGACGACGCTTTGTCGTCTCTCTTCTTATCAGCATCTGGGCCGGGGGACGGGCGGTATGACAACACGGCGAGCGCTACTGGGTAAACTGGGGTTGATCGCGGGACTTGGGCCGATGATGGGTGCCATGCAGGCACTCGGCGTGGCCGGCATCGCTCATGCGCAGGACTGGGAGCCACTGCCGTCGGGGATCGGGCGCGGACGGCACGTGGTGGTGCTGGGCGCCGGGATAGCAGGCCTCACCTCCGCCTATGAACTCGAACAGGCAGGCTTTCTCGTCACCCTGCTGGAAGCGCGCGACCGGGTCGGCGGCCGCGCCTGGACGGTGCGCGACGGCGACCGCATCGAGATGAACGGCGAGGAGACGCAGACCGCGCGCTTCTCCGACGGCATCTACTTCAACGCAGGGCCCGCGCGCATCCCCAGCTTCCATCAGGGGCTGCTCGGATACGCCAAGAAATTCGGCGTGCCGATGGAGGTGGAGGTCAATTCCAGCCGCTCCGCCTACATCATGGGCGACGACGGATCGAAGATCCGGATGCGGACCGCGATCAACGACATGCGCGGGCGCATCGCCGAATTGCTCGCCAAGGCGATCAACCAGGGGTCGCTCGACCGGGATCTGACGGCGGTGGATCGCGAGCGCCTGATGCCCTTCCTCAAGGCCTATGGCGATCTGGATGCGACCGGCGGCTTCAAGGGCACCGAGCGTTCGGGTTTCGGCACGGCGCCGGGTGCGGGAGTCACCTTCGCCTCGCCCTCCACGGCGATGCCGCTCGACCAGCTGCTCGCCAACCAGCGGCTGCCGATGACGCTGTTCGAAGACAATCTGTACATGCAGGCGACGATGTTCGAGCCGGTCGGCGGGATGGACCGCATCCATGCCGGCTTCGACCGCCACCTGCGCCGACCCGCCCTGCTGGGGGCGGAGGTCACGCAGATCCGCCAGAGCCCGTCGGGGGTCAGCGTCGTCTATCGCGACCGGAGCAGCGGCGTCGTCAGCACGATCGCGGCGGATTATCTGGTCTGCACCATCCCCTTCCCGGTGCTGGCGAAGATCGACACCAACTTCTCGCCCCGGCTGAAGCGCACCGTCGCAGCGGTGCAGTATGACTATTCGAACAAGGTCGCCTTCGAGAGCCCCCGCTTCTGGGAGCGCGAGCAGATCTATGGCGGCATTTCCTTCGTCGGCGGACCGACCGCACTGATCTGGTACCCCTCGGCCGGGCTGCACAGCGAGCGCGGGATGATCCTGGGCTGTTACAGCTCCGGTCCGGCGGCGGCCGAGTTCCAGAAGCGGCCGATCGCCGAGCAGATCGCCTTTTCGCGCGGCGTGATCGACCGGCTTCACCCGGGTCATGGCGCCGACTGCGTCAACGGCCTAGCGGTCAATTGGCACAAGATCCCGTTCAGCCTGGGGCCGTGGCCGGACTGGAACGCCGGCAGCGCCAATGGCCGGCAGGAGGGTCATATCGACACGGCCGACTTCCGCTTCCTGCAGGAACCGGAAGGCCGCATCTACTTCGCCAGCGCGGCGCTGAGCCAGACGCCGGGCTGGCAGGAGGGCGGCATCCAGTCCGCACGGCGACAGGTCTCCGCCCTCGCCCGTCGTACCGCGACCGACGGTGGCGCGGTCAGTCGGCGCGCCGCCTAGACGCGCCGGCGCGGCGCGGCGCACCCCTACTTAATAGCTCGAGCATCGGACTCGACACCTCGGCAGCGGTCAAAGGCTGCCGGGAGCGCCGCGCTGCGCCGACGCACGGAAGCAACATTGTTGTAAAAATGCTACATAAATCCAACAATCCTAAAGCAATCTTCATAATGATCTTGTCATAAATTCCCGAACCCCAAATCATCACTGCGTCATCCGACATGATTCTTCGATTAGAGAAAGTATCAGCCAAGCCCACTACTGCATCATAAACAGCATATCCGGGAGGGGATCCTGTTTGTCACGTCACGACAAGGGGGATTACTATGCGCAACTATGTCACCGTGTCGCATATTGCATTGGCAACATGCTGTATGCTGGGAATGAGCGACGATGCATCGGCGCAGCAACCCGGCCCCGTACTGGTCCCCGTGAGCGCGACGGTCGCGCCCGATCCGCTGGCGGACCCGGCGCCAGCGACCGATCCGCAGGACGGCAACGAGATCATCGTCACCGGCACGCGCGCGACCGGCATCACCGCGGCGGAAAGCGCCGCGCCGATCAAGGTGCTGGGCGAAGAGGCGCTCAGCCATGTTGGCCAGCCCAATCTGAACCAGGTGCTGACCCAGCTCGTCCCCTCCTTCGTCGCGCAGGCCTTTGGCGGCGACACGGCCAATCTGACCCTGTCGGCGCGGCTGCGCGGGCTCAGCCCGAACCACACGCTGGTGCTGGTCAACGGCAAGCGGCGCCACGGCACGTCCAACCTCGCCGTACTCGGCGGACCGTTCCAGGGCGCCGCGACGGCCGATCTCGACCTGATCAGCCCGTCCTCGATCAAGCGCATCGAGGTTCTGGAAGACGGCGCCGCCGCGCAATATGGCTCCGATGCGATCGCTGGCGTCATCAACGTCATCCTCAAGGACGATGCCGAGGGCGGCGACGGCTATATCACCGCGGGCAAGAACTATGACGTCGGCGGCGATACGCTGGCGGGCACGCTGCACCTCGCCACCCGGGTCGGCGAGACCGGCTATTTCAACGTCACGGCCTTCCACCGCTTCCACGATTTCACCCAGGTCGGCGGGCTGGACCGGCGCGTGACCGACATCAACGGCAATCTGCTGACGGCGACGTCCAATCCCTCGCTCAGCGCGATCCAGCGCCAGCTGTTTCCGCTGATGGACAACTTCCCCTATGTGAACAAGATCAACGGCGACGCGCAATCCTCGCTGACCAACCTCCAATACAACACCGCCTTCGATTTCGGCAGCGCGGAGGTCTACAGCTTCGGCACCTATTCGAAGCGGATCGCCAGCGGCCGCCAGAATGTCCGCGTGCCGACCCGCGTGTCGCGGACCGTGGCGGGGGTGACGACCTATTTCGATCCCGAGGGCGACAGCCCGGTCAACGGCTTCACCCCGCGCGAGAAGATCCGCGAAGACGACATGGCCTTCACCGGCGGCGTGCGCGGCACGGTGAGCGGCTTCCAATACGATCTGTCGAGCACCTTCGGGCAGGACAAGGCGCAGATCTTCACCGTCGATTCGGCGAACGCGTCGCTCTATGCCGATACCGGCTTCACCCCGACGAGCTTCTATAACGGCGTCTTCAAATCGACCGAGTTCACCGTCAACGCCGATGTCCGGCGCGAGATCGAGGCGGGTTTCGCGACCCCGATCACCGTCGCCTTCGGTGGCGAATACCGGCGCAACGTCTACGAGATCGGATCGGGCGACCCCGGCTCGATCTACAAGGAGGGCGGCCAGGCCTATCCGGGCTTCCGGCCCTCCGATGCGGGCGTCAACAGCCGCACGGGCAAGTCGCTCTACCTCGATCTGGCGACCAATCCGGTCGAGGCGCTGAAGCTCGATATCGCCGGTCGGTACGAGCATTATTCGGACTTCGGCAGCCGCTTCATCTACAAGGCGACCGGGCGCTACGACTTTTCCGACGCCTTCGCCCTGCGCGGGACCATATCGACCGGCTTCCGCGCGCCGACGCTGGCCGAATCCTATTATTCGGCGACCAACGTCTCCCCCACCGCCGCCTTCGTCCAGCTTCCGGCCAACTCCGCGGCGGCCAAGCTGATCGGCTTCCAGAATCTGAAGCCCGAAAAGTCGACCAACTATTCGCTCGGCACCGTCATCCGGCCGCTGCCCGACCTGACGATCACGCTCGACGCCTATCAGGTGAAGATCCGTGACCGCATCCTCGGCACGGGCTCGATCTTCGGCAGCGGCGGCGCCGTCAACTTCGCGGTGGTGCGGCAGGCGATCATCGCCAACGGCAACGTCCTCGATCCCACCGTCAGCCAGACGGGCATCAACATCTTCACCAACGGCGCGGACACGCGGACGCGCGGCGTCGATCTGGTCGTCAGCTACACCTCCGACTTCGGCGACGCCGGCAAGGCCGTCTGGACGATTTCGGGCAATTACAACGAGACCAAGCTGCGCCGGCTGATCGCGGCGCCCGCCACCCTGACCAATCCGGCGACGGGACAGGTCATCCCGCTCTTCAACCTCGGCGCCCAGTCGAACATCGAGACGGCCTCGCCGCGGGTGAAGCTGATCAACTCCGTCCTCTACAGCATCGACAAGTTCTCGGCGACGCTGCGCGGCACCATCTACGGCAAGAGCTCGGCGCAGCTCAGCCCCGATGGCGGCACCTTCTACAAGCAGACGATCGGCACCGCGTTCATCGGCGACATCGAGCTGAACTACGACATCACGCCCAACCTCGGCATCGCGATCGGCGCCAACAACGTGTTCAACAAGACGCCGCCGACCATCCCGCTGGTGCCCGGCACGACCAACCAGACGCTGGTCAACGGCGGCAATGTGCTCGACGCGCCGCTCACCTTCAGCCCCTATGGCATCAATGGCGGCTATTACTATGCTCGCCTGAACGTGTCCTTCTGACAATCGGCGCCGGGCGCTCCGCGCGCCCGGCGATCAGCCACCGGAGTCGCTACCCATGATGTTTCGTCTGCTCGCCATTCCCGCCGTTGCACTGGCCTCCATGCTCTCGGGCACAACGCCCGCCACCGCGCAAAGCGGCACCGTCACCCGGCACGCCAACACGCCGCCGGGACTGATCCTGCAAGGCGTGACGGTGCGATCGGGCGCGACGATGCTCTATCTGTCCGGGCAGCTTGCCTCGCCGCTCGATCCCGCCAGCAAGACTCCCGCAGCGCAGCTCACCATCGCCGACTATGGCGACACCAAGACCCAAACGGTCAGCATCCTCAACAAGATCAAGGGGATCCTGGCCGCCCGCGGCTTCGCGATGGGCGACATCATCAAGATGACCGTCTTCGTGGCTGGTGACCCCAAGCTCAACGGCAAGATGGACTTCGCCGGCATGAACGACGGGTTCAAGCAATTCTTCGGGACGACGGAAAACCCGAACACGGTCGCCCGTTCGACCGTTCAGGTTGCGGCGCTCGCCGGGCCGGCCTTTCTGGTGGAGATCGAGGTGACCGCGGCGAAATAGCCGCTCCGGTTGCCGGAGCGCACCGCGAGACCAT
>NZ_BMIH01000001.1:1130000-1253666 GCF_014641735.1 Sphingomonas metalli
GCCTGCGCCGGGGCGACGTTTTCGCGAAGGAAGCAGGCCCTAGAAGAAGCGCTCGATCACGCTGCGCGCCAGTCGCGCCGGCCGGTGGGTTTCGGCATCGAGGCAGCACCAGCTCGACTTCACCTCGGCCAGCACCTCCTCGCCGCGGCGGATCACCGTCTCGTAAAAGGCGCGCGCGCCCTGCACCTTCTCGAGGATCACCGTCGCGATCACCTCGTCGTCGAGAAAGGCGGGCTTGCGATAGGTGATCTCGTGGCGCAGCGCGACCCACAGATGCTGGGCCACCGCCTCGGCCGGAGCGAGCTTCTGCCAGTGGCTGATCACGGCCTCTTGGACCCACTTCAGATAACTGGCGTTGTTCACATGGCCCATGAAATCGATGTCATCTGCATCGACGGCGATGGGAAAGGCGTGCGGTACGGCCGGCATGGTCGATCGCATAGCATGAAAGGGGGTCTGTGCTAACATCAATGTCAGCGAAGTGCCGCTCGCGCGTGCCGGGTGCATAGGATCGGCCGCGCGCGTTGCGCGGTCATCGGCGCGATCCTGCTGGCCGGCTGCAACCGGCACCAGTCCGCGCTCGCCCCCTTCGGCGTCGAGGCGGACCAGGTCCGCACTCTCACCATCGTCCTGCTGATCGGCGCAGTCATCATCGCTGGCGGCGTCGCGCTGCTGATGCAGCATGCGATCCGCACGCCGGGCGGTCGGCTGACTCTGCCGCAGGGCATGCGGCTGGTGCTGTGGCTCGGCGCGATCGGCCCGACGATCCTGCTCTTCACCCTGCTCGCCGCGTCGCTGCCGCTGATGCGCCCCGCCCCGGTCGGCGCGGCCGACCTGCGCATCGGGGTGGAGGGCGAGCAATTCTGGTGGCGCGTTACCTACCGCCCGCCCGGCCAGCCGCCGGTGGTCACCGCCAACGAGATCCGCGTGCCGGTCGGCCGCACCGTCGAGTTCAAGCTGTCGGGCGGCGACATCGTCCACAGCTTCTGGATCCCCGGCCTCGCGGGCAAGATGGACATGATCCCCGGCCGCACCAACACGCTGGTCGCCCGGCCCGAAAAGCCGGGGCGCTATCGCGGCGTCTGCACCGAGTTCTGCGGGCTGAGCCATGCGCTGATGGCGTTCGACGTGGTCGCGATGGAGCCGGCCGCCTTCGACGCCTGGCTCGCCGGCCAGCGCCGCCCCGCGCCTGCGCCCGCCACCGGGCCGGCCAGGCGCGGCGCGCAGCTGTTCGCCGCCAATGGCTGCACCGGTTGCCATGCGATCGCCGGCACCGATGCCGCCAGCATGATCGGGCCCGATCTCAGCCATATCGGCAGCCGCACCGCGATCGGCGCCGGCACGCTGCCGATGACCCGCGCGGCGCTCACCCGCTTCATCCGCAACGCGCCCGGCGTGAAGCCCGGGGTGCGGATGCCCGCCTATACCCATCTGTCCGACGCCGACGCGCAGGCGATCGCCGCCTATCTGGAAGGCCTGAAATGATCCCGCCCGCCGCCCTGCCCGCCGGTCCCGCGGCCGAGGATCGCACCGACCAGAACGATCCCGCCGTCCGCGCCGCGCAGGAGGACCGGCTGCGCGCGGTGTGGCAGCCGCCCTCGGGGCTGTTCCTGCGCTGGACCGATGTGAACAACAACCGGGTCGGCGTGTGGTACACGCTGACCGCCTTCGGCTTCGTGCTGTTCGCGGGCGTGCTGGCGCTCATCATGCGCACCCAGCTGGCGGTGCCGGAGAACGACCTCGTCTCCGCCAACAGCTTCAACCAGCTGTTCACGCTCCACGGCTCGATGATGATGTTCCTCTTCGCCGTGCCGATGTTCGAGGCGGTGTCGATCATCCTCCTGCCGCAGCTGCTCGGCGCGCGCGACCTGCCCTTTCCGCGCCTGTCGGCCTTCGGCTACTGGTCGTTCCTGATCGGCGGGGTGTTCGTTTCCGGCTCGATCTTCTTCGACGCCGCGCCCGATGGCGGCTGGTTCATGTACCCGCCGCTGACCACCCGCACCGACCTGTCGGGGCTGGGCGCGGACATTTGGATGCTCGGCCTGTCCTTCATCGAGGTGTCGTCGGTCGCCGCCGCGGTCGAGCTGATCGTCGGCGTGCTCAAATGCCGCCCGCCGGGGATGCGGCTCAACCTGATGCCGCTCTATGCCTGGTACATATTGGTCGTGGCGGTGATGATCCTCTTCGCCTTCCCGCCGCTGATCGCGGGCGACCTGTTGTTCGAGATGGAGCGGCTGCTCGGCTGGCCCTTCTTCGACGCGGCCAAGGGCGGCGATCCGCTCCTCTGGCAGCACCTGTTCTGGATCTTCGGCCACCCGGAAGTCTATATCGTCTTCCTGCCCTCGATCGCGCTGTTCGCGATGCTGATCCCCACCTTCGCGCAGCGCCACCTGCTCGGCTATCCGTGGATCGTGCTGGCTGCGGTCGGCACCGCCTTCCTGTCGTTCGGCCTGTGGGTCCACCACATGTTCGCGACCGGCCTGCCCAAGATCAGCCTCGCCTTCTTCTCCGCCGCCTCCGAAGCCGTCGCCATCCCCACCGGCGTGCAGGTCTTCGCCTTCATCGCGACGCTCTGGGCGGGCAAGGTGAAATGGTCGACCCCGCTTCTCTACGCGGTCGGCAGCCTCGCCATCTTCACCATCGGCGGGCTGACCGGGGTGATGGTCGCGGTCGCGCCGTTCGACTGGCAGGCGCACGACACCTATTTCATCGTCGCGCATCTGCATTACGTGCTGATCGGCGGCACGCTGCTGCCGCTGTTCGGCGGTCTCTACTATTACTGGCCGCTCATCACCGGCAAGCGCCTGTCCGACCGGCTCGGCCGCACCGCCTTCTGGATCCTGTTCACCGGCGCCAACCTCGCCTTCTTCCCGATGCACTTCTCGGGACTGGACGGGATGCCGCGTCGCGTCTTCACCTATCCGGCGGAGCTCGGCATCGGCGGGCTCAACCTCGCCTCAACGATCGGCGCCTATCTGTTCGCGAGCGGCGTGGCGCTGATCTGCTTGGACCTCGCCCGCTCGCCCTGGCGGCAGAAGGCGCCGCGCAACCCGTGGAATGCCGGCACGCTCGAATGGCTCGCCCATCCGGAGGACGAGAACTGGGGCATCCGCTCGGTTCCCCTCATCGAATCGCGCTATCCGATCTGGGATCAGCCCGGCTTCGTCGAAAAGGTCGACCAAGGTCGCTTCTTCCTCCCCGATGCCGAGGAGGGCCGGCGCGAGACGATCATCACCTCGGTGATCGACGCCCGGCCGATCGCGGTCGCGCGGCTCGGCACGCCCAGCGTCGTGCCGATGATCACCGCCGTCGCGCTCGGCAGCGTCTTCATCCTCACCACCTATCACCTCTACACCGTCGCGCTGGTCGGCGCGGTGGCGACGCTCGCCTGCGTCCTCTACTGGCTGTGGACCGGCACCGCCGAGATCCCCGAAAAGCGCGAGAAGCCGATCGGCCACGGGCTGACGGTGCCGCTCTATCTGTCGGGTCCCTCGGCGCCGGGCTGGTGGGCGATGTTCATCACCATGCTCGCGGACGCGACCGCCTTTTCGGGCCTCGTCTTCGGCTATTACTTCTTCTGGACCGTTCATCCGGAGTTCCCGCCCGCGGCCCTGCCCGACCCGGGAGTGCAATGGCCGATGATCGCGCTGGGGCTGACCGCGGTCAGCTGGGCGCTGACGATCGGCGCGCGGGAGGTACATGCGCGCGGACAGGTCGCCGCGACCCGGCTGATGCTCGCGCTGGGCATCGCCGCGACGCTCGCCAGCATCCCCGCCGGTCTGGCCGGACCGTGGCTGGCGGGCATGGACCCGGCCCAGCACTCCTATCCGGCGATCGTCTGGACGCTGGCGATCTGGACGGTCGCCCATGCGGGCGTCGGCGCGATCTGTCAGTCCTACACGCTCGCGCGCAGCCTGGCGGGCCGGATGACCCCCGAATATGACGCCGAGATCCGGAACATCTCCGTCTTCCTGCACTTCCTCCTGTTCACCGCCCTCGTCACCTATGCGACGATCGGCCTGTTTCCGGAGGCATCGGCATGAAGGAGAGGCTGACCGAGCGCATCCGCTCGCTGCGCGTCTCGCTCTGGACGCTGATCGTCCCGCCCTCGGTCTGGGCGGCGCATTTCCTCTTCTCCTATCTCTGGGCGGCGCTCAACTGCGCCAAGGTCGGGCAGTTCGCCCGCTTCCCCACGCTGTTCGCGGTGGGCACGGTGCTGGCGCTGCTCGTCATCCTCGCCGCCGGCGCGATCGCCTATGTCCAGCAGGCGACGCCGGGCGACGAGCCGCCGCACGAGTCGGGCACCCGCGTCGACCGGCTGCGCTTCATCGCCAAATCGACTCTGCTGCTGGCGGGCCTCAGCTTCGTCGGCGTGATCTTCACCGCGACCCCGGTCGTGTTCCTGACGGACTGCCGATGAAGCGCCCCGCGCTCCTCGCCGGCCTCGCCCTCTTCCCCGCCGGCTGGGCGGCGGCGGCGATGGGCGGGATGACCGGGCATATGGCCGGGCACATGCTCGCCGTCGCGGTCGCCGCGCCGCTCGTCGCCTGGGGGCTGGAAGGCGGTGCGCTCGACCCCGCCCGCCGCCTGCCCCGGCTCGCCCGGCCGATGCCCGCGATGCTGGTCGAGCTGGCGGTGGTGTGGGGCTGGCACCTTCCCGCCGCCCGCGCGCTCGCCGATGCCGGCGGCGCGTGGCTGGTGGTGGAGCAGGCGATGTTCCTCGCCGCCGGCCTCCTCCTGTGGTCCTCGGTCCTCGCCACGGGACCCGACAGGCGCGCGAGCGGGGTGGGCGCGCTGCTCCTTACCTCGATGCACATGACCCTGCTCGGCGCGCTGATCGGCCTCGCGCCCAGACCGCTCTATGCGCACGGCCATGGCATGGAGGACCAGCAACTGGGCGGCGTGGTGATGCTGATGGTCGGCGCAGCGAGCTATCTGATCGGCGGCCTCGCGATGCTCGCGACGCTGCTTCGCGACGGGGAGGCGCGCGCATGACGATCCGCATCACCTGGAAACGTGCGATCCTGACCCTGTTCGGCCTGTTCGCCGCGGGCATGCTCTATGCCTGGTCGGGACTGTTCAATGTCGCCGCCTCCAGCGGCCACTGGCCGATCACCGACTGGTTCCTCCACTGGGTCATGCGCAACTCGGTCAAGACGCGCAGCGCCTTCGATTCGCCCAAGGACGCGCGCGCCGATCAGGACCTGGTCAGCGCCGCCGGCCATTTCGCCGGCGCCTGCGCCGCCTGCCACGGCACGCCCGGCCGCCGCCCCTCGCCGGTGATGCAGGCCGCGACCCCGCCCGCGCCCGATCTCGCGGTCAACGCGAAACAATGGACCGATCGCCAGCTCTACTGGATCCTCGACCATGGCGTGAAGTTCAGCGGCATGCCCGCCTGGCCCGCGCGCGACCGGCCCGACGAGATCCGCCGCATGGTCGCCTTCGTCCGCGCGTTGCCGACCATGTCGGTCGCGCGCTATGACGCGCTGGTCGGCGCGGCGGCGGGCGCGGGCACCACCGGCCCGCGCGGGGTGCAGGACGGCGTGCTGGCGGGCTGCGCCGGCTGCCACGGCGCCGACGGACAGGGTCGCGGCCAGCCCGACATCCCGATCCTCGGCGGCCAGCGCCCCGCCTATCTGCTCGCCAGCCTGCAGGGCTATGCCACCGGCCGCCGCCACAGCGCGGTGATGGGCAATGCCGCCGCCGCGCTCCGCCCCGAGGAGATGCGCCGCCTCGCCGCGCACTTCGCGGCGATGCCCGGTCTCGGCAGTACCGCTCCCGCCAATATCCCCGCCGCCCGCCTGATCGTCGAGCGCGGCCTGCCCGACCGGCAGCTGCCCGCCTGCGCCAGCTGCCACACCTCGTCCAAGCCCTATCCGGTCCTCGCCGGCCAGCGCGCCAGCTACATCGCCCAGCGCCTGCGCCAGTGGCGGGGGGAGAAGGAGGTGGTCGACGCGCGCAAGGATCAGGCGGTGATGCCCGTCATCGCCCGCCGCATCCCGGAGGAGATGATCGACCCGCTCGCCCGCTATCTCGCTGGCACGCGCTAGCGCGGGTCGGTCATCGGCCCTATCTCCCCCCGATGGAGAGAAGGATATGAGCGTCGCCTTCCGCCGCGAGAGCGACGAGGAACATCGGGAACCGCGGTTCGAGCTGCCGATCCCGCCCGGCCCCAATCTGGTCACCGCCGCCGGCCCCGCGCTAATCGCCGCCCGCGTCGCGGAGCTGGAGGCGGCGGTCGACGCTGCGCCGGAGGCGGAGCGCGAGGCGCTCGCCCGCCAGCTGCGCTACTGGCACACCCGCGCCGCTACCGCAGAGGTCGTGGCGCTGCCGCAGGACCCGGACGAGGTCGGCATCGGCAGCCGCGTCACCTTCCGCCTCGGCGGCACCGAGCGAACCATCACCATCACCGGCCATGACGAGGCGGATGCGGAGGCCCGCATCGACTATGCCGCCCCGCTCGCCCGCGCGCTGATCGGCACCGGCCCCGGCGACACTGCCGACTTCCAGGGCCGCGCCGACGCGATCACCGTCCTTTCCGTGGAGAATCGCTGATGGCCGAGAAGTTCGAACGCCACCGCCAGCCCTGGAAGCCCGACGAGATCCAGAAGCTGCACCAGCTCGCCAGGAAGGGCATGGCGCTCAAGGCGATCGCCAAGGTCCTGACCCGCAGCGAGGAATCGGTGAAGCAGCGGGCCAAGGAAGACGGCCTGTCGATCGCCAAGCTCCACTAAAAGATCCTCCCCGCTCCGCGGGGAGGGGGACCATGGCCGAAGGCCATGGTGGAGAGGCGGCGCCCCGGGCGTGACGGCCGTTACCGTCATGCCGGGCTCGTCCCGGCATCCAACGCTCCACAAATGCTTCCGCCGGACACCGCAATTCTGTCCACCCCGGCGAAGGCCGGGGTCCAGTTGGGCAACAGGAATTGCAGCTCGCGACACTCCACCCACCTGGACCCCGGCCTTCGCCGGGGTGGACGGTAAAGGGAGGCTGCGGCTCGTCTTATACCGTGGAAAGCATTCAGCTTTGCCAATGTCCGTTCGCCCTGAGCCCAGTCGAAGGGCAGCTCTCCACAAGGTGCTTCGACTGCGCGCAGCACGAACGGGGTGTCAGAGCTGATCGAAACCAGTCCCAGGTCGGTCGTCCCTGTCCTCTCCACAGGATTTCGCGTACCCCGCCCCGAACCATGACCCACGACGCGATCATCCTCGGCGCAGGCGCCGCCGGCCTGATGTGCGCGGGCGTCGCGGGGCAGCGCGGCCGGCGCGTGCTGTTGGTCGACCATAATCCGCATCCGGGCGCGAAGATCGTCATCTCGGGCGGCGGCCGCTGCAACTTCACCAATACTCACACCGCGCCCGACCGCTACATATCCGCCAACCCGCATTTCGCCCGCTCGGCCCTCGGTCGCTTCACTCCCGCCGACTTCCTCGCCCTGGTCGAGGCCTATGGCATCGCCTGGCACGAGAAGACGCTCGGCCAGCTCTTCTGCGACGGCAGCGCGCGGCAGATCGTCGCGATGCTGATGGCGGAGTGCGAGAAGGGCGCGGTCGACCTCGCCTTCGGTGCGGGCGGCGAGGTGGAGCATGACGGCACCGCCTTCACCCTCGCAGTGCCCGGCCGCACCGTCCGCGCGCCCCGCCTCGTCCTCGCCACCGGCGGCCCGTCCATCCCCAAGCTCGGCGCGACCGACTATGCCTTCCGCCTCGCCCGCCGCTTCGGCCTCAAGCTGGTCGAGCCGCGCCCCGCGCTCGTCCCCTTGACGCTCGGCCCCGACGAGGCGCTGTTCCGCGAACTGTCGGGCGTCGCGACCGAGGTGATCGCGCACCCGCCCGCCGGCCCCGGCTTCCGCGAGGCGGCGCTCTTCACCCATCGCGGCCTGTCCGGCCCCGCCATCCTTCAGGCCTCCTCCTACTGGCGGCATGGCGACGCGGTGGCGATCGACTTCGCCCCCGGCCGCGGCGCCGACTGGCTGCTCGCCGCCAAGCGCGCCCAGCCGCGCGCGACACTGCGCCGCGTCCTCGACCTGCCCGATCGCCTTGCCGAGGCGCTGGCGGCGCGACTCGGCCTGTCGGGCGATCTCGGCAACCTGCCCGACAAGGCGCTGCGGACGGCGCAGGAGCGGCTGTCCCGCTGGTCCTTCCGCCCCAGCGGCACCGAGGGCCATGCCAAGGCGGAGGTGACGGTCGGCGGCGTCAGCACGGCCGAACTGTCCCAGAAGACCTTCGAAGCGCGGAAAGTTCCGGGCCTCCACGTCATCGGCGAGGCGGTCGACGTGACCGGCTGGCTGGGCGGATACAATTTCCAGTGGGCCTGGGCGAGCGGTTGGGCTACGGGGCAGGCAATCTGACATAAGCCGCCCGCTCTGCCGCCCCGACTGGCGGCGGGCCCGCGCCGTTCCCATTTAGGTTTCTCCATGCTGCCCGACACGCTTCCTCCTTCGCTCGCCGAGGCGCTCGCCGCCCGCGGTTACGACACGCTCACTCCCGTCCAGTCCTCGGTCATCGCCGAGGAGGCGGTGGGCCGCGACCTGCTCGTCTCCGCCCAGACCGGCTCGGGCAAGACGGTGGCGTTCGGCCTTGCCATGGCCGACCAGCTGCTTGCCGACGGCAGGCTGCCCGCCCCCGGCAAGCCGCTCGCGCTGGTGATCGCGCCCACGCGCGAGCTGGCGCTCCAGGTCAGCCGCGAGCTCGCCTGGCTCTATGCCGGCGCGCGCGTGACGACCTGTGTCGGCGGCATGGATGCGGTGCGCGAGCGGCGCGCGCTCCATTCGGGCGCGCACATCGTCGTCGGCACGCCGGGCCGCCTCCGCGACCATCTCGAACGCGGCGCGCTCGACCTCTCCGCGCTCGCCGTCGCCGTGCTCGACGAGGCGGACGAGATGCTCGACATGGGCTTCCGCGAGGATCTGGAGCAGCTGCTCGACGCGACCGCCGACGGTCGCCGCACGCTCCTATTCTCAGCCACCCTGCCCCGCCCGATCGTCGCGCTCGCCAAGGCCTATCAGCGCGACGCGCTCCGCATCTCCACGGTCAGCGAGACGCGCGGCCATGGCGACATCGACTATCAGGCGGTCGCCGTCTCGCCCTCCGACATCGAGCATGCGGTGGTGAACCTCCTCCGCTTCCACGAGGCGGAGACCGCGATCCTGTTCTGCGCGACGCGCGACAATGTCCGCCACCTCCACGCGAGCCTCGTCGAGCGCGGCTTCGCCGCCGTCGCCCTGTCGGGCGAACATTCGCAGTCGGAGCGCAACCATGCGCTCCAGGCGCTGCGCGACGGCCGCGCCCGGGTCTGCGTCGCGACCGACGTCGCCGCGCGCGGCATCGACCTGCCGGGCCTCAGCCTCGTCGTCCATGTCGAGCTGCCGCGCGATGCGGAGACGCTCCAGCACCGCTCGGGTCGTACCGGTCGCGCCGGGCGCAAGGGCACGGCGGTGCTCGTCGTTCCCTATCCGCGCCGCCGCCGCGTCGAATCGATGCTCCGCATGGCCCGGATCGCGGTCGAGTGGCGGCCGGTCCCCTCCGCCGAGGAGATCCGCACTGCCGATCGCGAGCGGCTGCTCGCCCGCATCAACGAGCCGGTCGAGCTCGACGAGGACGATCGCGCGCTCGGCGCCCGCCTGCTCGAGACGAAGGAGCCGGCCGAGATCGCCGCCTTGCTCGTCCGCGCCATGCGCGCCGGCATGCCCGCGCCCGAGGAGCTGAGCGAGGCCGAACCCGCGCGCCGCGAGCCGGTCCGCCGCGACGGATTCGACGATGTCGTCTGGTTCCGCCTCGACATCGGTCGCCGCCAGAATGCCGATCCGCGCTGGCTGCTGCCGCTGATCTGCCGCCGCGGCCATGTGACCCGCGACGAGATCGGGGCGATCCGCATCGGTCCGGCCGAGACCTTCGTCCAGATCCCGCGCGCCGTCGCCGGCAAATTCGCCTCCGCCGTGCAGCGCACCGCCGCGGCCGAGAATGACGAGAGCGGCGTGACCATCACCCCCTCCAACGGCCCGCCGGCCCAGGATGCCGGCCGCGGCGCGCCCCGCCGGGCCCATGGCGGTGGTGGCGGCGGGGGTCGGCCGAGCGGCCGTCCCAACGCCCCGCGCGCCAGCTACAGTGCCCGCCCGACCAAGCCCCGCCGCCCGTCCTGACGGGCGCATGGGCGGTGGACGTCATTGTCCTTGCCGCCCGGTACGGATAGGCGAAGCGCGGCATCAGGAGGGGTTGGCGGATGGCATCGGGCGATACGTCGGGAATTTCGGGGGGACACGGGCTGATCGTCGGCATCGGCGGCACCACCCTGCCCGGCTCCTCGACCGAGCGCGCACTCGCCGCGGTGCTCGGCGCGGTTGCGGGCCATGGCTATGCCACCCGCCTGTTCGACGGCGCCGCACTCGCCCGCCTGCCACTCTACGTGCCCGGCGCGCATGACCGCACGCCCGAAGAGGCCGAGTTCGTCGCCGCCATCCGCGCCGCCCGCGCCGTAGTGATCGCCTCGCCCGGCTATCACGGCTCGATCTCCGGCCTCGTCAAGAACGCGCTCGATCTGATCGAGGAGACCGCGCGCGACCAGCGGCCCTATCTGTCCGGCATGCCGGTCGGGCTGATCGCCACCGCCTATGGCTGGCAGGCGACCGGCAGCACCATCGCCGCCCTTCGCTCGATCGCCCACGCGCTGCGCGGCTGGCCCACCCCCTTCGCCGCCGCGATCAACAGCCGCTCCACCCGCTTCGAGGCGGACGGCAGCTGCGACGACGCGGCGGTGACCCACCAGCTCGCGATCATCGCCGACCAGATCGTCGGCTTCCTCCAGCCGGGCACCACCGCCGTCCGTTGACCGCCGGCCACAGCTGTGGCATCGCCCCCGCACACCGTCGCGCGGGTGTAGCTCAATGGTAGAGCAGAAGCTTCCCAAGCTTACGACGAGGGTTCGATTCCCTTCACCCGCTCCACATTCGCGCCGAACCCACAGAAATCCGCCATCGCGTGCGTCCGGCCGCGCCTGCGAGGCACCGGGCTGTAGCACCAAGCGGTGCACCAGCCTATGAACGTCCCCTCGCATCACAGGCTCGCGTCGGCACGCCGCCGGGGATCGAGTGTGGCAACGACCAGCTATTTGTGCCGACGCGGGGCGCGGTATCACTACCGCCGCAGGGTTTACCTCCGGAATCTGGTTAGCCGTCCTATAACCATCGCATTGGGGACCGCTGACCCTGCCGAGGCACGTCGCCTCGCCGCATGTTTGTCGGTCCGGTGGGAGACGACGAGCGTGATGATCCAGCAGATGGAGCGCGGCTACATGACCGCGAGCGAGGCGGTGGCGGTATTCCGACACGGCCTCAACGATGAGCTCGGCGTAGCGGCCGCGGCGCGATACGACGCGCAAGCCGGCGTGGATCACCGCACCAGCCGCATCTTTGCGGCCACGTATCGTATCGCCGCGCGTCTGGCCGCAGGTGCCGACGACCTTCCCGTCGCGCTGCTCGAAGAGCATACACCGGACTTCTCCGAGCAGGATCGGCGCGCCGTCGTTCTGATGTTGAAGTCCTGCGCTCCCCACCGGGTGAGCGGCAAAATGGCGCACGACGTACTGAGGAACCTTGGCGCGCCGCTTAGCGACAGGGTCGTCGGTGACGCAGGTGTGCAGCTGCTGTTGGGGCGGGCCGAAGCACAGGCGCGCATGGCGCTGAGCGACCACCCGGAGGTGGTAGCCGGCGGTGATCCTGTGTCGGCGCTGCTGGACGACACGCTGGTCACCCGCATCCGCACGGCGGCGAGCTCGCCGGCGCGCGACGTGTCGGAAATCACGACACCGTTTCTCATGACCGACACCCGCCGTCTGACCGACGTCGTCGACGATACGATCGCCGACATCCAGGCGTCCGGCGACTGGAACGAGGATGTCGCGCAGCGCGGTCGTGTGATCCGCGGCTTCGCGTGGATCACCGGAAACAAGCGCCTGTGCGACTACGGTCCCGGGGATGCGCGGCTGTTCGCGGCGACGCTGCGGAAGCTGCCGACCGAATTCCGCTGGGGCACCTTCGAGAAGGGCAACATGAGCCGCCCCTTCGACGAGGTTATGGCGGAGGTGGAGAAGAAGGGCGGCACCAGGCGCGACGACCGCACGGTCAACCGCGATCTGACGACGCTCAGCCGCTTCGGTCGCGAGCTGATGAAGACGGCGTGGAAGCCGCGCTACGGCAAGGACCCGGTGGTCGACTTCGCTGGGTTCGCCAGTGCCACGCCGGTCGACAATCCCGACGATCCGGACCGCATGCCCTGGACCGACGCGCACCTGCGTGCTTTGTTCTCATCGACGATCTACACCGGCGGTGGCGGATGCGGGCGCCGGCTCAAGCCCGATCCCGATCCCGTTCGTCTGGCACGATGCGGCCTATTGGGTGCCGCTGCTGCTGTCCTACGGCATCCTTTCGCGCGAAGAAGCATGCGGGGTCGAGTGCGAGGACTTCGTGTTCGACGTGGAAACCCCGTTCGTGGCAATCGTGGAGAACATGACCAAGAGCAAGGACGGCACCCGCCCGTCCGGCCTGAAGCGTCCGTCGCGACGGCGCATGGTGCCGCTGCATCCCGAGCTTCTTCGCCTCAACCTGCGCGGCTATATCGAGGCGGTGGAGGCGGCGGGACACGTCGGAGCCTTCCCCGAACTCTATCAGGAAGGCCTGACCAACGTCGGCGGCAAGCGCTTCTACGCGTCCGCAGGACGATATCAGCTCGACCACGTGGACGGGGTTCTTCCTCTGCCCCGCACGTCGGATGGCAAGCGTGCCGACCTCCACTCGCTCCGGACAACGGGCGGCAGCGCACTGGAGGCGTCGGAGACGAAGCAGCTCGTCGTCGACGACATCATGGGGCACGCACGGGAGGGGACCGGCCCGCGCAAATACTCCAAGGCCTGGTTCATGAAGGGGGGCGCTGCCATCCTCGCCCGGCGACTGGAAGTCATGGTCGCGGCACTGACGGTCGTCACCGACCACCTGCAGCCCGCACCTGTCCGCCTGCTCGCGGTATCGGAGCGGTCGCGCACCGGCTCTGCCGTGGGTTGTGCATCAAGGAAGAAGGCCTGATGCCAATGCGCCTGGTCACTACGGTCGAAGAAGTTGAAAGGTTGTTTGGCGAGAGACGGCCTCGCTCCTATACTAAACCCCGTGACCGATAATCCCGCCTTGTCCGACGAGGAGGCTGCCGCGATGGCGGCCATTGAAGGTATCTCGGTCTGGGAGATGATCGGCGAACTGCTCGCGGTGGCGGCATGCTCTGTCGAGTGGCAGATCCGGCGCCGTCTTGGCGGCCCGGGTGCGATCCGGCGCTTGGCGTCGGTGGTCGCCGCGTTCCTCGCGGTTATCGTCGCGCTGGTGGTGCGGCAATGCGCCGTCTCCACGCGAAGCTTGGCGACCGTCACGGGATCGCGAACCCTCCGGCACCTTCGCCGCCCGCCGCAGGGCTGGGCCGCACCGTAACCGCCTTCGTTGGCTAACCGCACCCGGCCGCCGCATGGCGACCGCGCGCTGACGACGATGAGCGGCCGGATACCATCCGCAACACCATGAACCTTCGACACCTGCGATATCGCAGGTGTCGAAGGTCTCGCAGGATGGCCCGGCTCGCGAGCAGCGAGTTCGGCAACATGAAGAAGAGCAGTGACTGGGTCCGGCAGCCGGGCCTCGACAAGAAGCTCGACCATCTGGTCGAGGAGCGCGGGTGCACGCCCGCGGAACTGGTCCCCTACGATGCCGCGAAGGCGCTCGACATCAAGCCCAGCGGCGAGTTCTACAGGAAGGTGCGCGACTGGAAGCAGCGGCGTGCCGCTGAGAACGACGCGCCGGTCATGGAGGTGCCGCCGCACGTCCAGGCGGAGTTCCGGGAGACGGTCGATCGTTTCGCGGCCGAAGCCATGAGCAGCTTCCTGCGCGCGGTGCGCGGCGTCGGCGGCGATCTCAATCGCGTAGCGACGCTCCGCATCACCGACGCCGAGCACCGCGCCGATGAGGCGCAGGCCGAGGTCAACGGCCTGCTCGACCACTGGACGGCCGCGGAAGCGCAGCGCGACGCGGCGCTGGCCAGGATCGCGGAACTCGAGCAGGCGCTGGCCGACGCGCGGCGCCGCGAGGAAGTCGCCACCGTGCGGCTGGAGGAGCGAGATGCGCTGCTCAGGGCGCTGAGGCCGGGGACGTCGGACAACGGTTCGGCGGCGATCATGCCGTCTGTGCCAGTTGCGGACCGTGCGTCCGTTGGCGACGACGACAACCGTCAGGTCGGCGATGTCGCTATCGACGCCAGCAGCGCGTCGGCAGGCCAGTCGGTCGCCGATGTCGACGCCGATGGTCCGGAGCAGCCGCCGGTCATCTACACCGACCACCCTGAAGGAGGTCAGGTGGAGATGCCGCTCGTTACGAACGACGACGCCGGTCAGGCGGACGTCGGCGGTGACAGCCGCGGCTGATCCGCAAAACCCGCCCCGTCGTCGCTATGGCGGCGGGGCGGTTTTCCGCTGCCCTTCTTTCCCTTCGACTTTCCCGCGGACGGGAAAGCCACGGCCCGCAGCGTTTCAGCGCAGGGCCGTTTCGGGGGTTCAGGGGTGCTCCCCTGACATGCCTTTTTTCGAGCATCGAAAAAAGAAGAGCATGTTCTTCTTTTTCTGCCGCGCGTGGGTGCGGCCCTCTGAGGAACCATGAAAAACGAAGTGGCCGGCGTCGCCGGTGCCGCCCGAATCAAAAACGTTGACCGCGCCGGATTGGCCCGGGCCGAGAAACACGGCAAGCGTCTCGACCAGACGGGTCAGTCCCGCGCCGTGAACGACGAGCCCCCCAATACCACGACCGGGCTGAATCTGCGGGCGCTGTTCGACCGACACATCGAGGGGGCGTTCGTCCCCAAGGCGAAGTCGTCGGCGATGCACCTGCTGATCCAGTTTCCGGTCGATCTGGTGGATGGTGCCGATGCCGATTACATGCTGCATCATGCGCGCGCCTTCCGGCAAGACGCTCGTCGCGAACCTAGCGATCATCAAGGAGCTGCTGCTCCGCGAGCCGGCGAACCTGCTCGGCCCACTCGCCCTCTATATCGTGCCGTCCCGCGCGCTCGCCGGCGAAGTCGAGGCGAAGCTCTCCGCGGAGCTGCGCGGACATGCGATCGTCACGGGACTCTATGGCGGATCCGACTGGGGGATCACCGACTACTGGCTCACCAGCGAGCAGCCTGTGGTCCTGATCGTGACCGTCGAGAAGGCGGACGCGCTCCTGCGATACTTGGGGCCGCTCGTCACAGGGCGCATGGCGCTGCTCGTCGTGGACGAGGCGCACCAGGTCGTTCCCGAAGCTGGCGAGTCGACCAACGTGAGCTTCTCCGAGCACAGCAACCGGGCGTTACGGCTGGAAGCGCTGGTATCCCGGATCCTGTCGGAGCGTCCCGAGGTAGTGCGTATTGCGCTGACAGCGGTCGCCGGTGGGGCGGCGGGCCCGGTAGCTAAGTGGATCGAGGGACGCCGCGGGGCGGAGGCGGTCGGCGTCCGCTACCGCAGCACCCGACAGGTGATCGGGGTCCTGGAGGCGTCGCCCGGCAGCTCAGGGCGCATCCTGCTGGACCTCATGAACGGACGGCCGCTCTATCTCCGCGGCGAGGAGGATCCCGTCTTCCTGCCACTGCGCTACGCGCCCATGCCCGACCTCAGAGCGACGTGGCGCGACAGCCTGAACCGTTTCAACTGCCTCAACGTCCTATGGACCGCGCTGCACCTCGCCGAGGAGGACCAGCGGATCCTCATCTCGGTCGCGCAGGAACCCGAGCGGACCATGCGCTGGTATAAGGAGGCACTCGAGCTGCCCGCCTGGAGCGCGGTCGTCGGTTTCGAAGCTCCGGATGGCCATCTGGGCGAGCGCTTCGAAGAGGCGCGTGCCGCCTGCCGCGACTATTGCGGCGACGACTCCTTCGAACTCTTCCTCTTGGAGCGAGGCATAGCGACCAACCATGGCCAGATGCCGCAGAGGCTTCGGCGGCTAATGGTCGAGATGATCGAGCGGCGGATCTGCCCGATCACGGTCGCCACCGCGACGCTGACGGAGGGAGTCAACCTCCCGTTCGACCTCATCTTTCTGACGTCGTTGAAGCGTCGCTCGTGGGACCCCGTAGCCGAGGCGCCGATCGTCGCGCCGTTCTCGTCGGCCGAGTTCCGCAACCTCGCCGGCCGTGCGGGCCGCCCCGGCGCGTCTCGCGGCATCGAGGGCATGACGCTCATCGCCCTTCCAACCGCGGTCGCGACTAGGGCAGCCGGAAAGCTGCGCGAGCAGAACCGCCAGATGCGCGACCGCGCGCGCGACTACGACGACATGCGGCAGACGCTGATCAGAGAGGAGCGCGACGCGGACGCCGTCGACGGGCCGCTGGCGCTGCTGCTCGAACGGATCTGGGATCAGGCGAGCCGGCTCCTGGGCATCCAGCCGGACGCATTCATCGATTGGCTCGAGCGAACCGCGCCCGCCGAGGTCAGCGACAGGGCGGGGACCGGCGCGAGCGATGGGCGGGCGAGGCTCGGCGACGCCATGGACGAACTCGACGGTGTGCTGCTGACGGCTATCGAGGAGGCGGCGCGGATCGCGGAGGCCGCTATGACCCGGGCCCAGGCCGAGGAGCTGCTCGCCGGCCTCTGGTCCCGCAGCTTCACCAGCGTCGCGGCCGAGCGGGAGGCCTGGCTGGAGGCCGCCTTCGTCCGTCGCGGCGCGGGTGTGGTCGACCACCTCTATCCCGATTCAAACGAGCGACGTCGACTCTACCACTACGGCTTCACTCCGCTGATCGGCAGGCGCTTCGAGGCCGTCGCCGGACGGATACGCGAGCTGATCGAGGCGGCGGCAGGCTACGGGGACGCGGATGCGCAGGCGCGCATCGACGTTTTTGAGGAGATCGGCTCGCTGCTCCAAGGGGACCGCGGTTTCGGCTTCCGGGTTCGGCAGACGGCGGGTGATCAGGCGCTGCTCGACGATTGGGCCGATGTGCTCGCATGGTGGATGAACGAACCACACGTCCGGGCGCCTGCACCCGAGGACCTGCGCTCCTGGCAACGCTTTGTGGGTGACAACCTTGATTTCCGCCTCGGCGTGGCGATTGGCGCCGTGGTCGCGCAGGCCTGGTCGGACGGCGCGGCTGACGCCTACGCCATCCCGAGCCTGGCCGAATGGAAGGCGACCACCGGGTTGCCGTGGTTCGGCTTCTGGGCGCGCGAGCTGCTCCGGATCGGCACACATGACCCATTCGTCGCCTTCTGCATCGCGCAAGGCCTCGCGCCGACGCGCGAATCGGCCACTGCCCGACGCGCCGAGTTCGACGCGTGGCTGGCGGATGAGCTGGACGCGCCTGACGCCGAGAGCAGGATCGATCCACAGCTATTCCTAGCCTGGCAGCAGAGCCTGCCGCGCGCGGCGCGCGCAGAACCGGCACCGCGTGTTGTCGCAGCGAGACTCACCGGCACCGATGGCCGGCGGGGGCGCTACTCGGTCATACCCGTAGTGAGCCAGGGTGAGACCCGTTGGCTCGATCCGGCAGGCTTCGAGCTCGCCGTCACGCCGGAACGCGAGCGGGGGCACTCGAACCGCGCACGGAGCCACTTCGAGTTGCAGGTCGCCGAGGGCGCCTCGACTGTCCAGCGCGTATTCAAACCGACATGATAGTAGGCGACAAGGGTCTCGATGGACGGCGACCAACCCTCGCATACTATTCAAACGTGAGCCATCTAAGCCTCAAAAGCGGTCGTGCCGCATCCTGCCAGACCTCGCCATTACCATCGATGCGTGCACTTGATCGTGTCACCCAGGTGTAGCACACCTTGAATTGGACGAACCAAGAACCGCGGTTTTCTGCGGGTATCAGTGCGCCCGAAATGTGGAGCAGATTCCCTTCACCCGCTCCAGCGGCCACCACGTCCCGACATCACCCATCGCAGGCCCGGCGCCTTTCGGCACCGGACGGCGCCCCCGTCTACCAGCGCTTGGAGAGATTGACCGCCACGATCCGCCCGAGCGCGCTCGAATAGGTGGGGTCGTAGCCGTTGGTCAGGTCCGCATAGGGCGGGTCGCGGTCGAACAGGTTGCGGACGTTGACGCCGATGCGCAGATCGCGCGAAAAGCTGCCGACCTCGCCGGCGAAGGTATAGCTGAGGTCAAGGTCGATCGTGTCATAGGCGCCGATCCGGTCCACCAGCGTGCTGTTGATGTTCCGATAGGCGCCGACATGGTTCCAGTTGACGAAGGCCGCCGCCCCGTCCTGCCGCCAGCCCAGGCTGCCACGCAGCTGGAACTCGACCGGAAAGCCGAGCTGGTTCTTGCTCTCCAGCAGCACGCCGCCCGCCTCGCCGGTCTTGTAGGTGAGGAAATAGGTGCCGTTCGCGCCGAGGGTGAAGGTGCCGAGCCGGGCCGTCTCCAGCGCATAGCTTGCCTGCAGGTCGATGCCCTCGGCCTGGACGACGCCGACATTGGTGCGCCGGGCATCGACCAGCGCCAGGGCGGGATTGGAGAAGTCCAGCGCCGGCGCGGCGGTGAAGCCGCTGTTCTGGAAGGTCTGGCGCAGCGTCTGGAAGGCGGCGGTACCCGCCAGGCCGACAAAGGCCGAATAGCGGGCCGGATTGTTCAGATAGAGGAACAGCCGCCCGAACCCGTCGACGATCTGGTTGCGATAGTCGATGTTGAAATAGGTCCCGCTCACCCGCAGCCCGGGCAGGCCGCGCGGCGCGAGGTCGGCCCCCGCGCTCCACGTCGTCGCGGTCTCGGGCTTGAGCCCCGGATTGCCCCCGGCGAGCAGCGCGGCATAGACCAGCGTGCCGTTCGCCAGCGGCGCCGGGAACTGGTAGATGCCCGCCCCGCTCGACAGCGCGTCGTTCTCCGACAGGCCGGGCGCGCGGAACGATTTGCCGTAGCTGCCGCGGACCGTCAGCCCGGCGACCGGGCTCCAGTTGGCGCCGAACTTGGGGTTGGTGGTCGAGCCGAAGTCGCTGTACTTCTCGTAGCGGACCGCGCCGGTCAGCTCGAGCCGGTAGAGACCCGGCAGGGCGTTGGCCGCGCCGAACACCGGCACCACCAGCTCGCCATAGACCGCCTTCACCGTGCGGCTGTTGCTCGACCCGGACTGGACCGGCTGGCCGTTGACCGGGCTGCTGCTGATGAAGGTGCCGTCGAGCCGCTCCTCGCGATATTCGCCGCCCGCCGCGATCCGCACGTCGCCGCCCGGCAACGTGAAGAGCGGGCCGTCGACCGTGCCCTCGATCGTCTTGAGCGTGCTCTCCCCGGTCACGGTGAAACGGCCGCTCGTCACCAGCCCGATCGTCGCCGCATTGTTGGCGCCGGTGCCGGAGAAGAGGTTGAGCGCGGTCTGCGGAGTGGTATCGGCCAGCGTCTGGTTGAGATAGAAGTTGTTGACCTGCTGCCGGTCGGTCAGGTCGCGGCCCTGGCCGTAGGAGCCCGACAGCTGTGCGCGGAACCGGCCGATCCGCGCCTCGCCGCCGACGATCCCCTGATAGGTCTGCGTCTCGATCGTCGTCCGTCCGAACGGTCGATCCTGGAGGATGCCGGAAAAGGCCACCGCGGTCCCCGCGGCGATGCCGGTGGGCCGGAAGGGATTGGTCGCGGGGATGGCGACCGCGTTGAAGGTGAAGGGTTCGAACTGTTCCGAATTGCGGGCGCTGTAGAAGGCCTGGGCGAAGAGCTTCACCCCCTCGCCGAAGCGCTGCTCGGCATAGCCGAACAGGCTGGTCCGCTCGCTCTCGGGCAGCAGATAGGCGAGCTTGGCGCTGTCGCAGACATTCTGGCCGGCGCTCAGCCCGCCCAGCGTCAGCCCCGTGCCGCTGCCCGCGGGCACGCGATAGTCGGTGCCGCCGATGGTCAGCGTGCCCGGCGCGGCGCAGTTGGTCGTCAGGCCGTTGGCGCCGCCGAAGCGGCGACGGTCGCTCGACACGAAGTCCCGGTCCGCTCCGGTCAGCGCCGCATTCCACAGATGGTCGACCGCGAACACGGCATGGCCGCTGCTCCAGCCGCCCCCCACGGCGGCGCCCGCCTGATAGTCCCAATAGCTGTTCGCCGCGCCGACGCGGAAGCTCACTTCCGCACCGCGCAGCGTCTTGCGCGGGATCAGGTTGACCACCCCGGCGACCGCGTCGGATCCGTAGATCGCCGAGGCGCCGTCCGCCACCACCTCGATCCGCTCGATCGCCAACGGCGGCAGGAAGGACGGGTCGACGAGCTGGCCCTGCGTGCCCTGGGTCGGCACGCGGTGCCCGTCGACGATGGTCAGCGTCGCCGTCGGGCCGATGCCGCGCAAATTGGGCGCGCTCGCCCGGCTGATGTTCGACGGTGCGGCGGCGCCCGACGCGCCCTCGGCATTGATCCCGATCGCCGCGATCTGCGGAACCTGGCGCAACAGGTCGGCGGTCGTCGTCGCGCCCGAGGCCTGGATGTCGGCGCGGGTCACCGCGATCACGCTCGATCCGACCGGGGCGGTGCCGCGGATGCGCGAGCCGGTGACGACGATGTCGGCCGTCTCGCCGTCGCCCGCGGCGGGATCGGCGGCGGCGTCCGCCGGCGGGGCCGGGCCGGTGACGGGCTCGGCCACCTGCGCCGCGGCGGGCAGCGCCATGGCGAGAGCGAGCACGCCGCTCGCCACACGGGTGGCGAGCATCGTCTTGGCAGGCAGGTTCCGGTCGGCCACGGTCATTCTCCCATTGTGGGCCTGCGCGTCTTGTGCGCGCTGGCGAAGCGGTACGATTGTCGTTCGATGGACAGGTCGGTCAGTCGGGGGCCGGGGCGGCCGGCCGGGCGCGGCGCGCCGCCTGCCAGCGCGGCGCCAGCGAGAGCAGCACGATCGATCCGATCAGCAGCGCCGCCCCGAACAGATCGGCCCCGCTCGGCGGCCGCATGCCCCAGCCGGCGGCCAGGATCAGCGATGCGGCGACGCCCGCCACCAGGCTCGACGCGCGCTCGAGCGGCACGCAATAGGCATTCTCGCGCGGGTCGAGCAGGATGATCACCGAGAAGACCGAGACGATCGTCATGGTCAGCGCGACGAACACCAGCCAGACCATGCTCGGATCGGTCCAGATGCCGACGAAGCCGAAGCGCAGCTCGTCCGCCTGGTCCCCCAGCCCCGCCGCCGACAGCGCCGCGAGGATGGCGATCGAGAGCGGCAGCGCGAAGATCTTCTCCTCGACGAAATAGCGCCGCACGTCCGCCGGATCGCCGGTCTTGCCGACCGCCGTCATCACCGACAGGCGGATGAAGTAGCCGAGCGTGTAGAGGATCACCGCCAGCATCGCGAGCGGCGGCAGCGCGAAGCCGCCGCGGCTGTAGAGCGTGGTGGTCAGCGCCAGCCCGACGATCCCGATCGCCGCCCAGCTCCACCACCGCACCCGCCGCCCGAACAGCAGGTCGATCAGCGGCGCGATCAGCAGCACGTCGCCGCGCATCAGCAGCTGGATGAAGGGAATGCTTACCCCTTCGAACGTGTAGGACAGCGGCACGGTGAAGATGATGAAGGCCGTGCCGATCCCCGACAGCAGGGTGAAGCGCGTCGGCACGGGGATCCGCCGGCCGAGCAGCCGCACGCCATGCGCCTCGCGATGCCAGCCCGACCACCAGATGAAGACATAGGTCATGACGAGGTTGAGGATCAGCGTCGCCGGCAGCGTCTCCAGCCCGGTCATCGGCCGGCCCAGCGCGGGATTGGGCAGCCGCGTAAGCAGCGCGGTGACCACGATGTTCGGCAGATAGGCAAGGAAATAGAGGAGGATGTACCCCTCGATCGGCATCCGGCGGCTGCCCATCGTCACGCGTCCTGCTCGAAGCGGATCGGCACGCTGAGCGCGCCGATTTCGGGAAACCGCGTCGGCAGGGGCTCGCCGGAGAGGGCGAAGCCCGGCGCCGCCGAGAGGAGCTCGTCGAGGGCGACGGTGAGCTCCAGCCGCGCCAGCCCGGCGCCGACGCACATGTGCGGCCCCCGCCCGAAGGCGAGCGACGCGGCCATGTTGGGCCGGTCGAGCCGGAACTCGTCGGGCCGCTCGAACACCGCCTCGTCGCGGTTGGCGGACGCATAGACCAGCGCGATCGGCTCGCCCGCCGGGATGTCGCGCCCGCCGATGCACACGTCGCTCAGCGCGGTGCGGGCGAAGCCGCGATAGGGCGTGTAGAGACGCAGGAACTCGTCCACCGCCGCCGGCACCAGGCTGCGGTCGGCGCGCAGCCGCGACTGCAGCGCGCGGTCGCGCGACAGGTGCACCGCCATCGCGCCGATCACGACGCTGGGCGCGATGAGACCGACCACCAGCACCTGGCGGATCGTGCCGACGATCATCTCCTCGGGCAGCGGCGCGCCGTCGACGCGGACGGCGAGCAGCGCGCTCGTCGCGTCCGTCTCGGGTGCGAGCGGATCGGCGCGGCGGGCGCGGACCACGTCGCACGCCACCTCGTAGAGCGCGGCGCTGGCCACGCGCGTGCCTTCGACGTCGTTCGACTGGACGGCGATATTGTAGCGGCGCCCCACCTCGGCGAGGTCGACGACCGCCGCCTCGGACAGGTTCATCCAGTGGCCGAACACCGCGACCGGCATGTGCGCCGAGAAGTCCGCGCACACGTCGCCGCCGCCCCGCGCCCGCATCGTCGCGAGCAGGTCGCGGCAGATCCGGCGGATGACGGGCTCCAGCGCCGCGACGCGGCGGTCCGACAGCAGCGGCGCCAGCGCCCGGCGATAGGGCGTGTGTTCGGGCGGATCGAGGTGCAGCGGCGGCCGCCGCCCGGTGAACGCCACCTTGGGCACGACATTCTGCCGCGAGGTGACGAAGTTCTGCCAGTCGGTGGCGACCGCGGCGACGTCGGCATGCTTCATCAGCGCCCAGAAGCCGCCCCAGGCATCGCTGTGCGCGACCGGACATTCGGCGCGCAGGCGGCGATACTCGTCATGCGGGCTGTCGAAGGTTTCCGGCATGAGGGGATCGAAATCGCTGGACATGGGAGCTATGATATCCAGCATGAAAACGCTTGCAAGCGTGATTTTTGCTGACGACACAGGATGATGATGAGCAAGCGCCAGCCCAGGATCGAGGAAGTCAGCAGAATTGCTGGGGTTTCTGCGTCCACCGTCTCCCGCTTTTTCAACAATCCGGGCGTCGTCGCCGATGAAACCGCACGCAGGATCCGCGAGGCGATCGACCAGGTCGGTTACGTGCCCAACCTCAATGCCGGATCCCTGGCCTCGAGCCGGTCGCGAATCATCGCGGTGCTGGTCCCCGACATCGCCCAGTCGATCTTCAACGACACCGTCGAGGCGATGATCGAGGAGCTGACCGCGCACGGCAACAGCGTGATGATCTCGCTGACCGGGTCGGACAACAGCCTGCTCGACCGCCAGATCGATGCCGCCCTCTCGCGCCGGGTCGACGCGATCATCCTGACCGGCGTCGTCACCGACGCCGCGACGCGGGCGCGGCTCAAGAACCATGCCACCGCCGTCATCGAGACCTGGGCCTTGCCGGACGATCCGATCCAGATCGCGATCGGCTTCTCGCATTTCGCCGTGGGCGAGGCCACGGCGCGCTTCGTGCGGGAGCGCGGCTATCGTCGCCCGCACCTCGTCGTCCCGCAATCGTCGCGCGCGATCGAACGTGCCAACGGTTTCACGGCCGCCTGGACCGCCCGGGGCGACGAGGCGCCGACGGCGCAGCCCGTCTCCAGCCCGAGCCATTTCGGCCAGGGCCGCCTCGCCTTTCGCGGGCTCGCGGACATGGACCCGCGCCCCGACGTCGTCGTCTGCGGCTCGGACTGGATCGCCCAGGGGCTGATCGTCGAGGCGAATGCGGCGGGAATCCGCGTCCCGGATACGCTTGCCGTCATGGGCTTCGGCAATCTGCGCCTGGCCGGAGACATGCGCCCGACCATCACCTCGATCGACATCGACGGCCATCAGATCGCGCGCGAGACGATCCGGGCGCTCCAGCGCAAGGCCGCGGGCGAGGTGCTGCCGCCGCGATTGCCGGTCGACTTCCGCATCATCGCCCGCGAAAGCGCCTGAGCCGGCTTATGAAAGCGCTTGCATGACCCGGGAGGTCGTGGCACCCCGCTGCCAACGATAAGGGAGGCTGCCATGAAGACTCGTTCGGCCGTATTGAGCGCGGCCCTGCTGTGCGCCGTCGCCGGGGCGCAGACCGCACCGCCGCCGGGCAACCCGCCGCCTCCGACCGAGAATCCGGCCGCGATGTTCGAGGCGTTCAGCAAGGTGCCCGACACCGCCGGATCCGGGCCCTATCCCGCGATCAAGGCCGAGGATCCGGCCTTTCCGGGCCATACCGTCTACCGGCCCCGCGACATCGCCGCGCTGAAGGGGCGCAAGCTGCCGGTCCTGCTCTGGGGCAATGGCGGCTGCTCGAACGACGGCGCCTCGGCGCGGCTCTTCCTGTCGGAGATCGCCTCGCACGGCTATCTGGTCGTCGCCGCGGGCACGATCCGCAGCGGCCCCGGCATTCCCTATCGCCCCGAGCCGCAGGTCGCGCCGCCGCCGGGCAAGGTGATCCCGCAGATCAAGACCCAGGCGCAGGAGGTCGCGCAGGGCCTCGACCTCGCGATCCGCGCGGGTCGCGATCGTCGCCATCCGCTCTACGGCCATGTCGATGCCGCCCGCGTCGCGGTGTCGGGGCATAGCTGCGGTGGGCTTCAGGCGCTGCAGGTCGCCGGCGACCCGCGGATCAGGACCGTCATCGTCCAGAACAGCGGCATCTTCGCCGACGGCACCAACCCGATCGCCGGCATGACGGTGGACAAGAGCCTGCTGAAGACGCTCCACACGCCGATCCTCTACATCCTCGGCGGACCCCAGGACGTGGCGCATCCCAACGGCACCGACGATTTCGCCCGCATCGATACGGTGCCGGCGGTGCTCGTCGACCTGCCGGTCGGCCATGGCGGCACCTTCATGCAGCCCAATGGCGGCCGGGCGGCGCAGATCACCCTGGCCTGGCTCGACTGGCAGCTCGGCGGTGACCGGCGCGCGGCCGCGATGTTCACCGGCGCCGACTGCGGCCTGTGCCGGCAGGAGGGCGTGCGCATCGAACGCAAGCGCCTTGGATAGGCGGCGCATCGCCGCCGCCGGCGCGGCGCTGCTCCTCGCACTGGCTCCGCCGGCGCAGGCGCAGGCGCCGGTCGAGACCGTGCGATTATATCCCGGCACGGCGCCGGGTTCGGACGATTGGCGAAGGCCGGAAAGCGCGACGCCGACCGCCGACGGCACCGTCTACGCGAATGTCCGCGATCCCGAACTGCTCGTCTACCTGCCGCCGGCGCGGATCGCGAACGGCCGGGCGGTCGTCATCCTGCCCGGCGGGGGCCTGCGCGTGCTCGGGATCGACCGCGACATGCGCGCGACCATCGCCCGGCTCAATGCCGCGGGGATCGCCGCCTTCATCCTCAAATATCGCGTGCTCCAGACCGAGCGGCCGCCCGCCCCGCCGCCGGCGTCCGCTGCGGCGCCGGCCCGCTGGCCGGACTATCCGCCGCTCGCGATCCGCAACGCCAACGCCAATCCCGCCTCCGGCGACGCCCGGCTCGGCGAGGTGCTGCGCTTCGCCGTCGACGACACCCGCCGCGCCTTCGCGCTGATCCGGCAGAATCGTGCGCGCTGGCGGGTCGATCCCGCGCAGATCGGCATGATGGGCACCTCGGCGGGCGGCGGGGTCGCGATCGGGACGCTGCTCGCACGCGATCCCGCGGCGCGGCCGAGCTTCATCGCCTCGATCTTCGGGCCGGCGCTTCAGGACGTGACCGTCGCCCCCGACGCGCCGCCGCTCTTCATCGTCACCGAAACGGGTCACGGCCCGGTGACGGACGGGCTCGACGCCCTGTTCGGCATGTGGCGGGCGGCGAAGCGGCCGGTCGAGTTCCACGTCTTCGACATCGCGCCCGGCCAGCTCGGCACGCATCTGTGGCTCGACCGTTTCATGGACTGGATGGTCGAGCAACGGCTGCGCCCGGCCGATCCGCGGCGGCGCTGAGCCACCGGATCGTCGCCCTTCCCGCCGGCGGATCGGCCGGCGGCCGGGCCGCTCCTGGTCACGAACGGTTCCGAATGACGTAGGCTTGTCAGTGGGTTATGCTGCGCGCATGCAGCAGACGAGCACCGGTCGATCGGAAGCCGAGCAGCCACGTCGCGAATCGGGATCGCGAAGCGGCGACGCGCAGATCCTCGCCGCGACCGAGGGTCTCGTCACCGCGACCTCGCTCGCCGAGGTGATCGACGTCCTGCGCCAGTCTGCCCGCACCGCCGTCGGCGCCGACGGTATCGCCGTCGTCCTGAAGGAGGGAGACCGCTGCCTCTATGTCGCCGAGGACGCGGTCTCGCCGCTGTGGCAGGGACAGAGCTTACCCGCGGACGCATGCGTGTCCGGCTGGGCGATGCGGCATGGACGGACGGTCGTGATCGACGATGTCCGGCGCGATCCGCGGGTTCCCCAGCACGCCTATGCGGCGACCTTCGTGCGCAGTCTCGTCATGGTGCCGATCGGCCGGCCCGAGCCGATCGCGGCGCTCGGCGCCTATTGGTCCGGCATCGGCACGCACGACCCGGAGACGGTGGAGCGGCTCGAGAGCCTCGCGCGCCTCGCCACCATCGCCGTCGAGAATGCGCGCCTGGCCCAGGCCCGCGACCGGGCATCGGCTCTTGGCGCGGCGCAGTCGCGCATCCTGGCGCTGGCGGTCGAGGACGCGCCGCTCCACACCACGCTCGCGGCGATCGTGGGGGAGGTGGAGACGCTCTCGGCCGCGGGCGTCGTCGGATCGATCCTGCTGCTGGACGCGGACGGCCGGCACTTGCGCCTCGGGGCGGGACAGGGTCTGCCCGCCGCCTTTGCCCGGGCGATCGACGGCGTCGCGATCGGCCCCGCGGACGACCCGGCGGCCGGTGCGCTGGCCGCCGCCCTGTGTCCGCCGGAACCCGTCTTCGTCGGCGACATCGCGACCGGGCCCTGGGCCGCCGACATCCGCGACCCGGCACTGGCCGGGGGACTGCGCGCCTGCTGGACGCTGCCGATCCGGTCGGGCCATGGCGACGTGCTCGGCGCCTTCGCGATGTACCATCGGGAGCCGCGGGCGCCCGCCCCTGCCGACCTGGAGATCGCCGGCTTCGTGGCGCGCACCGCCGGCCTAGTGATCGCGAGGACCCGGGCGGAGGCCGTCATGCGGGAAAGCGAGGCGCGCTACCGGCAGATCGTCGAGGGGGCCGAGGACTTCGCCATCGTGACCCTCGATCCGGCCGGCACGATCACGGGCTGGAACGCGGGCGCCGCCCGACTCGTCGGCTATGACGCCGCGGAAGTGCTCGGCCGGACCGGCGCGGTGATCTTCACGCCGGAGGACCGGCTGGCGGGCGCGCCGGAAGACGAGAGGCAGCGGGCCGCCTCGGTGGGGCGCGCCGTCAACGAGCGCTGGCACGTGCGCAAGGACGAATCCCGCTTCTGGGGTTCGGGCCTGACGATGCCGCTGACCGGCGACAACACGGGCTTCGTGAAGATCTTCCGGGATCGCACGAGCGAGCACGAGGCGGAGGCCGCACTGCGCGACAGCGAGGCCCGGCTGCGCTTCATCGGCGAACTGGACGAGCGGCTCTTCGGCGCGGCGAATGCGTCGGAAGCGATGCTCGCGGCGACCGGGCTTCTGGGCCGGAAGCTGGATGTGTCGCGCTGCGCCTATGCCGACGTCGATGCCGATACGGACCGCTTCTGGATCCGGGACGACTATGTCGCGCCGGGGATCGCCAGCTCCGCGGGCGCCTACAACCTCGACCTGTTCGGCGATCGCGCCGCGACCGATATGCGGGGCGGACGGGTCCTGGTGGTCCGCGACGTGGTCGGCGAGCTGACGCCCGACCAGGGCCGCGAGATGTTCCAGGCGATCGGCATCGGCGCGATCATCTGCTGCCCGCTCGTCAAGGAGGGCCGCCTCGCCGCGATGATGGCGGTCCACCAGGATCGGGCGCGCGATTGGACGCCGAACGAGATCGCGCTGGTCCGCGACGTGGTCGAGCGCTGCTGGGCCCATGTCGAGCGCGTCGGCGCGGAGGCCCGGCTGCGCGAGAGCGAGGAGCGGCTGCGCCTGGCCGTCGACAATGCCGATGTCGGCTTCTGGGATGTGGACGTCGTCAACGACCGGTTGATCTGGCCGCCGCGGACCAAGGGCATGTTCGGGATATCGCCCGACGTTCCGGTGACGATGCAGGACTTCTACGACGGGCTCCATCCGGACGATCGGAAGGCGACCACCGCGCAGTTCCTCGCCGCCGCCGATCCGCATCGCCGCGCCCTCTACGATGTGGAATATCGCACGATCGGCAAGGAGGACGGCGTCGAGCGCTGGGTCGCGGCCAAGGGCAGAGGCGTGTTCGACGCGGCGGGTCGCTGCCTTCGCGTCGCGGGGACGGTGGTGGAGATCACCGCACGCCGGCGTGCCGAAGAGGCGCTGCGCGAGCTCAACGCCACGCTGGAGGCGCGGATCACGCAAGCCGTGGCCGAACGCGAGCTCGCGCAGGAGGCGCTGCTCCAGAGCCAGAAGATGGAGGCGATGGGCCAGCTGACGGGCGGCGTGGCGCATGACTTCAACAATCTGCTGACGCCGATCGTCGGATCGCTCGACATGCTCCAGCGCAAGGGGCTTGGCGGGGAACGCGAGCAGCGGCTGATCGCCGGCGCGATGCAATCGGCCGAGCGGGCCAAGACCCTCGTCCAGCGCCTGCTTGCGTTTGCGCGGCGCCAGCCGCTGCAGGCGGTGGCCGTCGACGTGGCGAAGCTCGTCCAGGGCATGGGGGAACTGGTCGAGAGCACGACCGGGCCGCAGATCAGGGTCGTCGTCGAGACCGCGGACCAGCTGCCCCATGCCAGGGCCGATCCCAACCAGCTCGAGATGGCGTTGCTCAACCTGTCGGTCAACGCGCGCGACGCGATGCCGGACGGCGGCACGCTCCGGATCTCGGCGACCGCGGAGGCGGTGTCCGCCGGCCATTGGTCGCGGCTCGCGCCCGGACGCTATGTGCGCCTGTCGGTCGCGGACACCGGGACGGGGATGGACCGCAAGACGCTGGCACGGGCGATCGAGCCCTTCTTCTCGACCAAGGGGATCGGCAAGGGGACGGGGCTCGGCCTGTCGATGGTCCACGGGCTGGCCTCGCAGTCCGGCGGCACGCTGACCATCCAGAGCCGCCTCGGCATGGGCACGAACATCGACCTGTGGCTGCCCGTATGCACGGACGGAGCCGAAGGGCTGCCGGCGCCGTCGCACCCGGCGGCCCAGCCCCTGCTGCGCGGCAGGGCCCTGCTGGTCGACGACGAGGAACTGGTCCGGGTCAGCACCGCCGACATCCTCGCCGATCTCGGCTATGACGTGGTCGAGGCGGGATCGGCCGAGGCGGCCGTCCGGCTGCTCGAGGACGAGGCCGCCTTCGACGTGGTGGTCACGGACCACCTCATGCCCGGCATGACCGGCACCGACCTGGCCCGCCATGCCCAGGAGCGATGGCCCGGGCTGCCCGTCCTGCTGGTCTCGGGCTATGCCGAGCTCGATGGCGTGGACAGCGGCCTGCCGAGATTGACCAAGCCTTTCCGCAAGGACGAGCTCGCCGCGGCGCTGGCCGCCGCGACCGCGCTGAGCGTGCCCAGGACGGGGGCGGGATCGTGATCGCGAAGGGACCGGCGCTCGTGGTCTAGCGCCCCCGGGGGTCGACGCGCACCCCGTCACTGGCATCCGCGCCGCGGCTTCTGCTACACGCCCGCGGATGACCGCCGCCAACCCGCTCGCCGACACGCTCTCGCTGCCCCGCTTCGCCGAGATCACGCCCGACGCCATATCCCCCGCCCTCGACGCAGCGATCGCCCGTCACGCCGAGGCGGTCGCGGCCGTCGTCGCGGCGCGGCCGAACCGCTTCGCCGAGGCCTGGCTGCCGCTCGAGCGTGCCGATACCGCGCTCGACTCGCTCTGGTCGACCGTCTCGCACCTGCACGGGGTCGCCGACACGCCCGCGCTGCGCGAGGCCCATGCCGCGGGGCAGGCGCGGCTGGTCGAGCATGGCATGAAGGTCGCGCAGAACCGCGACCTGTACGAGGTGCTGGTCGCCCTCTCCGCCGACCCGGACTTCGCCGGCCTGGCGGAGGCGGATCGCGTCGCCGTGGAACGGGCGATCCGCGATTTCACCCTGTCCGGCGTCGCGCTCGACGAGGCGGCGCGCGCCCGCTTCAGCGCCGTCTCGGTCGAGCTGTCACAGCTGTCGACCGAATTCGGCAGCGCGGTGCTCGATGCGACCGACGCCTGGACGCACCACGTCACCGACGAGGCCGAGCTGGCCGGCATCGCACCGGCGGACCGCGCGATGTTCGCTGCCGCCGCAGAAACGCGCGGGCTGGAGGGCTGGGTCGTCACGCTGCAACAGCCCAGCGTCAACGCTGTGCTGACCTTCGCGGAGGACCGCGACCTGCGCTTCGCCGTCTACCAGGCATACGGCACCCGCGCCTCCGACCAGGGGCCGCAGGCGGGCCAGTTCGACAATGGCCCGCGCATCGCCCGCATCCTCGAACTGCGGCGCGAGGCGGCCCGCCTGCTCGGCTTCACCGATCCCGTCGCCCGCTCGCTCGCGACCAAGATGGCGCCCGATCCGGGCGAGGTGCTCGCCTTCCTGCGCGATCTCGGCCGCCGCGCGCGCCCTGCCGCCGAACGCGACCTTGCCGAACTGCGCGCCTTCGCTGCCGAGACGCTGGGGATCGCCGATCTCCAGCCCTGGGATGTCGGCTTCGCCGCCAACCGCCTGCGCCAGGCGCGCTATGCGGTCGACGAGCAGGAGGTGCGCGCGCACTTCCCGGTCGAACGCGTGCTGGCGGGCTGGCAGACGCTGCTCTCGCGCCTGTTCGGCATCCGCCTCCGCCCGCGCGACGACGTGCCGCTCTGGCATGACGATGCGCGCTTCTACGACGTGGTCGACGAGGGCGGCACGGTGTTCGCCGGCCTCTATGTCGATCTCCACGCCCGCGCCGGCAAGCGCGGCGGGGCGTGGATGGCGCCCGCCCGCCCGCGGCTGCGCGACGGGGAGACCCGGACGCTGCCGGTCGCCTATCTCGTCTGCAACTTCGCGCCCGAGACCGCGGAGGGCCCGTCGCTCCTCGGCCATAACGACGTCGTGACCCTGCTCCACGAGACGGGCCACTGCCTCCATCACCTCTTCACCCGCGTCGACCGGCCGAGCATCGCCGGCATCAACGGCGTCGAGTGGGATGCGGTCGAGCTGCCGAGCCAGCTGATGGAGGACTTCGCCTGGGACCGCGAGGTGCTGACCGCCATGTCGGGCCATCACCGCACCGGCGCGCCGCTGCCGCCCGCGCTGTTCGAACGGATGGTCGCCGCCCGCCGCTTCCAGTCGGGTCTGTTCGTCGTCCGCCAGGTCGAGTTCGCGCTGTTCGACCTGCTCCTCCATCTCGGCACCATGGGATCCGACCCGATGGAGGTGATCGGGGCGGTGCGCGACGAGGTGGCGGTGATCCGCCCGCCCGAATGGCACCGCTTCCCCCACGCCTTCAGCCATATCTTCGCGGGCGGCTATGCCGCGGGCTACTACAGCTATCTCTGGGCCGAGGTGCTCGCCGCCGACGGTTTCCAGCGCTTCGCCGAGGCGGGGCTGGTCGATCGCGCCACCGGCGACGGCTTCCGCGCGGAGGTGCTGGCACGCGGCGCGACCCGGCCGGCGGCGGAGAGCTTCCGCGCCTTTCGCGGGCGCGACGCCGATCCCGAGGCGATGCTCGTCCGCCACGGGCTGCTGTGACCCGGGAGGAGGCGCGCCGCTGGTCGGCGGAGGCGGTGCGCCGGATCGAGGCGGACTATAACCGCTCCGCCGACACGCATCTGATCCGCCTCGACCTGCCGCGCTATCCGGGCATCACCCTCTATCTCAAGGACGAGAGCAGCCACCCGACCGGCAGCCTCAAGCACCGGCTCGCCCGCTCGCTCTTCCTCTACGCGCTGTGCAACGAGTGGATCGGGCCGCAGACCACGGTGATCGAATCCTCCTCGGGCTCGACCGCGGTCAGCGAGGCCTATTTCGCGCGGATGCTGGGGCTGCGCTTCATCGCCGTCGTCCCCGCCACCACCGCCGCGCCCAAGCTCGACGCGATCCGCTTCCATGGCGGCGAGATCCACATGGTCGACGATCCGCGCAGCGTGTACGACGTGTCGCACCGGCTCGCCGCGGAGACGGGCGGCCATTATCTCGACCAGTTCACCTATGCGGAGCGCGCGACCGACTGGCGCGGCAACAACAATATCGCCGAATCGATCTTCGCGCAGATGGCGCTGGAAGAGCGCGCGGTGCCCGACTGGATCGTCTGCGGCGCGGGTACCGGCGGCACCTCGGCGACGATCGGCCGCTTCATCCGCTATCGCCGTCATGCGACCCGGCTGTGCGTAGCCGATCCGGTCGATTCGATCTTCCACCGCCATTTCGCCGACCGCGCCGAGACGCTGCTGCCCGAAGGCGTGTGCACCCGGATCGAGGGGATCGGCCGCCCGCGCGTCGAGCCCAGCTTCATTCCCGGCGTGATCGACCGGATGATCGCGGTGGACGACGCCGACAGCATCGGCGCGATGCGCGCGCTGTCGGACGTGCTGGGCCGCCGCGTCGGCGGCTCCACCGGCACCAACATCCGCGCCTGCCGGATGCTCGTAGCGGAAATGGCGGCCGCCGGAATCGGCGGCAGCGTCGTCACCCTGCTGTGCGACGGCGGCGACCGCTATGGCTGCACCTATTATGACGACGCCTGGCTGGCGCGGCACGGCCTGGACTGGCGTACGGGCGCGGCGGAGGTGCGGGCGTTCCTCGGCTGACCTCGCCAGCGCGAGGGTCTCTGGCGCCGAGTCCGGCGAGGCTGCATCGGCCAGTGTGAGTGTGAGTGTGACGGTGTCGGCGACGGATCGTCGCTGGAGCGGGCGAAGGGATTCGAACCCTCGACCCCAACCTTGGCAAGGTTGTGCTCTACCCCTGAGCTACGCCCGCTCTGGCGTCATGGCCGGGCGGACCCGGCGGGTGAGGCGCGGCCATTAGCAGCGGGTGTCGGGGGCTGCAAGCGCCCTTGTGCCGCAATTGCATATTTTTCGGCATGGCGGTCGGCCCTCCGGAACATTACTGGAACGCAGATGCCCGACTCGGCCGCCACGCTCGCCACGCCGCGCCGTATCGCCGCCGCCCGGCCGTCCGCCCTGCCCGGCCCGGCCCGCGCCCGCTCGCGGCCGGGTGCACCCGGCGCGGGGCTCGCGGACGGCGCGACGGGCGCGGCGCCGGGCGCGCGGCGTGCGCGCCGGTATCTGGCGCTGGTCTTCCCCTGGCTGCCGATCGAGCGGCTGCGCGGCACCCGGCCGCATCTGTTCGTCGCTCCCGACGCGCCGCCGGTCGTGCTGGTCGAGCGCATGGGGCGGGCCGCGCGGATCGCCGCCTGCGATCCCGCCGCCGTCCGGGCGGGTGTGTCGCCCGGGATGACGCTGGCCGCAGCGCAGGCGCGACTTCCCGGCTGCGTCGCGTACGATCATGATCCCGCGGCGGATTGCGACTGGCTCGATCGGCTGGCCGATGCCTGCTGCCGCTATACGCCGCGGGTCGCCGCCGAGCCGCCCGATGCGCTGCTGCTCGACATCGCCGACACGGCCGAGGCGCGCGCGGCGGAGCAGGAGCTGGCTGATGACATCGAGCGGCGCCTGGCGCGGCGCGGCATCGCGGTGCGGCTGGCGTTCGGCGACACTCCCGCCATCGCCGCGGCGCTCGCACGCCATGCTGGCGCTCCCGCCCCCGACGAGCGCGGCGCCGTCCGCCGCCTTCCGCTCGCGGCGCTCGGGCTCGACGCCGAAGCGACGGAGGGACTCGCTCAGGCCGGGCACCGGACGGTCGGCGAGCTCCTGGCTCTTCCCGCCGCCGCCGTCGCCGCCCGCTTTGGTCGAGAGGCGGCCGCCGCGGTCCGCCGGCTGGCGGAGGAAGCCGGCCCTCCGATCCGACCGCGCACGCCCATCGCCGCCCTCACGGTCGAGCGGCACCTGACCCGGCCCGCCGCACGCGCAGCCGATGCCCTCGCCGCCCTCGCACTGCTAACGGACGAAGCGGCAGCCGACCTCACCGCGCGCGGGCAGGGCGGCCGTCGCTGGGACGCGTCCTTCTACCGGACCGACGGCACGCTCGACCGGCTGCGGGTGAAGACCGACCGCCCGACCCGCGACGGCGTAGCGCTGCTGGGGCTGTTCCGGGCGCAGCGCGGCGGCCTCGCCGAGGCGCCGGATGACGGCGCCGGCGTCGACCTCCTCCGCCTCGACGTGTCGCTGGTCGAGCGCCTCGATGCCGGCGAACTGCGGCTGGAGGGCGGCAGCACCGCCGCCCCGGCCCCCGCCCTGCCGCGGCCGGCACCGATCCGTCGACGCCGCGCCGGTCGTCGCGACGATCCGGGACAGGTGCAGGTCCCGCTCCTGCTCGCCGACGCCCCGCCGCCAGCCCGCATCGCCGCGCCCGGCGAGGCGGCCGCACCGCCCCGGCCGATCCACCTGTTCGACCCGCCGGAACCGATCGTCGCCGTTTCGCCCTCAGGCGAAGCGGATCTGCCGCCGGGCCGCTTCCGCTGGCGCGGCGTCCTCCATCATGTCGCCCGCGTCGAGGGGCCGGAGCGGATCGCCGACGATCGCCGGCCGGGCGGCCGGAGCGCGCCCGCCCCGCGCGACTATTACCGGGTGGAGGACCGGCGCGGCCGTCGCCTCTGGCTCTTCCGTCAGGCTCTGGCGGAGCCGGCGGGCGAGGCGCGCTGGTACGTCCACGGCCTGTTCGCCTGACCGCCGCGCCGCGCCCACTGTCGCTCCCGATCCCGCGGGACTTCCATTGGCCGCTATTCCGCCCCACATAGCGGCCGACCTGATGCAACGGGAGCAGCACTTGGCCACCTTGGGAATGTCGCCTGCCGAGAAGGATGCGGTCGCCGCCTTCCGCCGCGACGTCGTCGAGCCGTCGATGACGCAGCTCGTCATCATCGATTTCTGGGCCGAATGGTGCGGACCGTGCAAGGCGCTGGGCCCGGTCCTTGAAAAGGTCGCGGCCGCCTATGCCGACAAGGGTGTCGTGCTGGCGAAGATCGATACCGACAAGAACCAGTTCATCGCGGCGCAATTCCAGATCCGCTCGATCCCGACCGTCTATGCGATGTTCCAGGGGCAGCTGGTGGCGGACCTCACCTCCGCGCGCACCGAAAGCCAGCTGCGCACCATGATCGACCAGCTGCTCCGCCAGCTGCCGATCCAGTCCGAGGCGACCGACCAGCAGGCCGAGCTGGAGCCGCTGATCGCGATGGGCGAGGAGGTGCTGGCCGAGGGCGACCACGAACGCGCCCTGTCGATCTTCGGCCAGCTGGCGGAGATGGCGCCCGAACATCCCGCCGTGCTGTCCGGCCACATCCGCGCGCTCGTCGCCGCGGGGCTGCACGACGAGGCGCAGGCGGCGATCGACGCATTGCCGGCCGATCTGGCCGATCCGGGGATCGACCGGGCGAAGGCGGCCCTCGCCCTGGCGCAGGCCGCTCCCGCCGTCGACGATCTCGCTCCGCTCGCGGCGAAGGTGCAGGCCGCGCCCGACGATCACCAGGCGCGCTTCGACCTCGCCAATGCGCAGATGGCCGCGGGACAGCGCGACGCCGCCGCCGACAACCTCCTCCACATCGTCGCCGCCGACCGCGAGTGGAACGAGGGCGCCGCGCGGCATCAGCTGCTCAAGCTGTTCGAGGTGGTCGGCCTCACCGATCCCTGGGTGTCGGCGCAGCGCCGCCGCCTGTCCGCGATCCTGTTCGGATGAGCCAGCCCACCCGCCTCTCGATCTTCCCGCTGCCGGGGGCCCTGCTCTTCCCGGCGATGCACCTGCCGCTCCACATCTTCGAGCCGCGCTACCGGGCGCTGGTGTCGGACGCGATGGCGCGCGACCGGCGCATCGGGATGATCCAGCCGGCGGGTCCGGGCGAGCCGCCCGCGCTCTACGATATCGGCTGCGTCGGCCGCATCGCCGAGGTGGAGGCGCTCGACGACGGCCGCTACAATCTGGTGCTGGAGGGAGTGTCGCTGTTCCGCATCCTGCGCGAGCTCGACGTCGCCACCCCCTTCCGACAGGTCGAGGCGGAGCTGCTGCCCACGCCCGAGGACGAGGTGCTGTCGCTCGGCCGTCGTGCCTCGCTCGAGCAGGAGGCACGCCGCTTCGCCGATCTCCAGGGCTATGCGGTCGACTGGCGCGCGGTCGGCCGGCTCGACGATACCAGCCTCGTCAACGGCATCGCCCAGATCGCCCCGTTCGACGTCGCCGCCAAGCAGGCGCTGCTCGAGGCCCCCGATATCGAGACGCGGGCGGAACTCGCCATCCAGCTGATGCAGTTCTTCGGCCGGCACGACGGCGGCGACCGCGTGACCCTGCAATGAGGGCACCGCTCGATCCCTGGCTCCTCGAGCGCCTCGTCTGCCCGGTCACGCGCACGCCGCTGCGCTATGACGAGGCGGCCGGCGAACTCCTCTCCGACGACGCCGGGCTCGCCTATCCGGTCCGCGACGGCGTGCCCGTGATGCTCCCGGAGGAAGCGCGGCGGCTGGATCTGTCCGGAGACGCGCTCCCATCCGAGTGAATGAGCCGCGATCGTCGTCGCCCCAGCGCAGGCTGAGGCCTCAAGCGGCTCCTGCCTTGCGCCATGGCCGAAAGATCCCAGCCTGCGCCGGGATGTCGAAGGGCTTATAGCGGGATGACGAGACGTTGACCCGTTCGTGCTGAGCGAAGTCGAAGCACCGGCTCGGTCTCAGGCCCTGCGACTGCGCTCAGGGCGAACGGCCGCCCCCTCACCCCCGCTTGCGATAGGCGTGGTGGATATTCGTCATCCAGCCCGTCTCGACCCGCCCCACACCGCGCGCGGCGCGGGCGGCGTCGAGGTCGATCGGCTCCTCGAAATGGATGCCGGCCAGACGATCCTTGACCCACACGACCTCGGCCTCGATCGCGTCGAGCCGGCCCATGTCGAGCATCAGCCGCTGGCCCACCGCCAGTTCGCCCTCGTGATCGACACAGGCGCCGGTCAGCGACAGGTTGCGCACCCGGCGGGTGACGGCGCGGCCATCCGCCGGCCGAATGTCCGCCCGGATGATCACGCTGCTGCGCTTCGCACGTTCGGAAGGAACCAGGTCACTCATAACCGCCTCAGATCACATCAAAGCGGTAAATAACTCCTAAACCTGCGCCCGTTTCGCGCTAGATCGCAAGGCCCTGGAGCAGCCGTGGCAGCGTGCCGCTCTCGCCGCGCGCCTCGGCCATGAACCGCTCCTTGAGCGGCCCGATCGCATCGACCGCGGAGATGCCGAATCGCCGGACCGCGCTCGCCGTCCGGCCGGGTATGCCGAACAGCCGGGTCAGCACGTCGGTCGTTCCCGCCACCAGCGTGGTGTCGACCCCGCGCCACCGCTCGTAGCGCGCGAGGAGCTGCGCATCGCCGAGGTCCAGCCCCAGCCGCCGACCCTCGACCAGCACCTCCGCCAGCGTCGCCACATCGCGCAGGCCGAGGTTCAGCCCCTGTCCGGCGATCGGATGGATGCCGTGCGCCGCATCGCCGACCAGCGCCAGCCGCTCGCCGGTGATCCTGGCCGCATGGTGGAAGCCGAGCGGATAGGATGCGCGCGGGCTCGCCGCCGACAGCGCCCCCAGAAAGCCGCCCATCCGCTTCTCCGCCTCGGCGAGGAAGGCGCGGTCGGACAGTTTCACCAGCCCCGGCCCATGCTCCGCCTTCACCGACCAGACGATCGCCGAACGATGCCCGATCTCGTCGTCCGGCAGCGGCAGCAGCGCGAAGGGCCCGGCCGGGTAGAAGATCTCGTACGCCACATTGTCGTGCGGCCGCTCGTGGTGGAAGGCGCCGACGATCGCTTCATGGTCGTAGCTCCACCGCGCCACCCGGATGCCCGCCGCCTCGCGGGTCGGCGAGTTGCGCCCCTCGGCCGCGATCAGCAGCGGCGCTCGCACCGTCGTTCCGTCGCTCAGCGACGCGGTCACCCCCGCCGCATTGCGGATCACCGCCGTCGCGCGCGTCTGCATGCGCAGGTCGATCCCCGCCGCCTCCGTCGCGGCGGCGAACAGCGCCCGCCGCAGCGCGCGATTCTCGTGCATCACGCCGAGGCTGCCGTCCTCGGCATCCGGCACGAAGTCGAGCGCGCCTGGCTTCAGCCCGTCGCTCACCCGGATCCGCTCGATCGGGCAGCCCTGGTCGACGATCCGCGCGCCGAGGCCGATCGCCTCGAGCATCCGGCCGCTCGCGCTGGCGATCGCCGAGGCGCGCCCGTCGAACCCCGGCGCCAGCGTCACCGCCGGATCGGCCGGATCGACCACCACCGCGCTGAGCCCATGCGCGTCGAGCGCCAGCGCCAGCGTCGTCCCGACCAGTCCTCCGCCCAGGATGACGACGTCCGCCGATGCGGTGGCGGAAGCAGGGCTGCGGGGCGCGTCGGCGGTCATGCACCGTATCTAGGCCCCGCCCGCGCCGCTGCCAACCGGCGCGCAGCTTGACGGGACGCGAACAAAAGCCGATCATCCGCGCACGATTTCAGGCATTTTCGGGGACGATCATGGCGAGCCAGGCGCAGCCGGCCTTGTGGCGCGAGACGGTGAAGGCCGGCGCGGTGCGCAGCGGCGCGGTGCTGGTCGCGGCGCTGCTGTTCGGCGCGACGCTGCTGCTCGCGCTGGCGCTCGCGAGCTATCACCCCGGCGATCCGGCGATCAACACCGCCTCGGGCGGGGCTCCCGCCAATCTGCTCGGCTTTCCCGGCGCCTGGGTGTCGGACCTGCTGCTCACCCTGCTCGGCCCCGTGGTCGCGCTGATCCTGCCGATCGGCCCGGTCGTCGCGCTGCGGCTGTGGCGCGACCAGCCGACCGGGCGCTGGGGCCGCATGCTCGCCGGGGCGGCGCTCGGCGCGGCGCTGATGGCCACCGCGCTCGCCTTCATCTCGACCTCGGCGGTGCTGGCGCTGCCGGCGGGCTGGGGCGGGCTCACCGGCATGGCGGTCGCGGGCGGCGTGCAGGGCCTGCTCGCGCTGACCGGCCAGCCCCTGGCCGAGCTGTGGGGCGCGCGCGCGGCGGGGCTGGTCGCGGGCGTCGCGGGCGTGATCGTCTGGAGCCGCTCGCTCGACATCGCGCTCGCCGCCCCGCGCTGGCCGCGCCGCCGCCGCGCACGCATCGCCGGCGATGCCGACGACGCGGACGACCTGCCCTTCGCCTATGACGACGCGGAGGACGACTATGAGGAGGCCGATGCGGCGGAGGCGGCGCGCCTCGCCCGCCGCGCCGTGCCGCCGCGCGCCCTCGCCGAGCCCGATCCGCGGCCCGCCCCGGTCATCGCCGACCGGCAGGTCGCCCCCGCGCCCGCGCCACCCAAGCGCCAGACCTCGCTCGACCTGCGCGACAGCTATACGCTGCCCGGGCTCGACCTGCTCGTCCCCGCCCCTCCGTCCAATGCCGGACCGGTCGACAAGGCCGCGCTGGAGCGCAACGCCCGCCTGCTCGAAAACGTGCTCGACGACTTCAAGGTGCAGGGCGCGATCACCGAGGTGCGGCCCGGCCCGGTCGTGACCATGTACGAGCTGGAGCCCGCCCCCGGCATCAAGGCCAGCCGCGTCATCGCGCTCGCCGACGATATCGCCCGCAACATGAGCGCGGTGTCGGCGCGCGTCGCGGTGATCCCCGGCCGCAACGTGATCGGCATCGAACTGCCCAACGCCCGGCGCGAATCGGTGTCGCTGCACGAGCTGGTCGCCAGCCAGTCCTTCGAGGACCAGACCGCGCAGCTGCCGATCATCCTCGGCAAGAACATCGCCGGCGATCCGGTGATCACCGATCTGGCCCCCATGCCCCACCTGCTCGTCGCCGGTACCACCGGCTCCGGCAAGTCGGTGGGGCTCAACTGCATGATCCTGTCGCTGCTCTACCGACTCACGCCGGATCAGTGCCGGATGATCATGATCGATCCCAAGATGCTCGAACTGTCGATGTACGACGACATTCCGCATCTCCTCTCCCCCGTCGTCACCGACCCCGCCAAGGCGGTGCGCGCGCTCAAATGGGCGGTGGAGACGATGGAGGATCGCTATCGCCAGATGTCGTCGGTCGGCGTGCGCAGCCTGGCGGGCTTCAACGACAAGGTGCGCGCCGCCAAGGCGAAGGGCCAGCCGCTCGGCCGCAAGGTGCAGACCGGCTATCATCCCGACACCGGCCAGCCCGTCTATGAGGAAGAGCAGCTCGACTACGAGCCGCTGCCCCAGATCGTCGTCATCGTCGACGAACTCGCCGACCTGATGATGACCGCGGGCAAGGAAGTCGAATTCCTGATCCAGCGCCTGGCGCAGAAGGCGCGCGCGGCGGGCATCCACCTGATCATGGCGACGCAGCGCCCCTCCGTCGACGTCATCACCGGCGTGATCAAGGCGAACCTGCCGACCCGCATCAGCTTCCACGTGACCAGCAAGATCGACAGCCGCACCATCCTGGGCGAACAGGGCGCCGAGCAGCTGCTGGGCAAGGGCGACATGCTCTACATGCCTGGCGGCAAGGGCATCGTGCGCGTCCACGGCCCCTTCACCAGCGACGACGAGGTGCATCGCGTCGCCGATCACTGGCGCGCGCAGGGCCAGCCCGACTATATCTCCTCGGTCACCGAGGAGCCGGCCGAAGCCTATGAGCTCGAAGGCGCGCCGACCGGCGAGGACAGCCCCGAGGACCAGCAGTACCGGGCCGCGATCCAGCTGGTGTGCGAGAGCCGCAAGGCCTCGACCAGCTGGCTCCAGCGCCAGCTGCGCATCGGCTACAACTCCGCCGCGCGCCTGATCGAGCGGATGGAAAAGGACGGCATCGTCGGCCGCCCCGACCATGTCGGCCGCCGCGAGGTGCTGCGCGACGCGGAAGGGCATGCGATCTAATAGGCAGAGGCCGCGGGTGATGCGACCGCGGAGAAAAGGTTCACGCGGAGGACGCGGAGGTGTTGCGCTTGGCGCCGTCGTAGCCCCTCTTCTTTGGGGAACATTGAACGCGCCGACACCCCGGCCCGCTCCGGTTAACACCGCGACGGCGAGACCCCTGCAAAACTCTTCCTTCCACTCCGGCGGAGGCCGGGGTCCAGATGGGGGACGGTAGTAAGCTATTGCAAAGCTTCACCCAGCTGGACCCCGGCCTCCGCCGGGGTGGCTAAGGCGTGCTGATGGCTCGGGCTTTCGCAAAGGTCTCACGTTGGCGGGGATGAAAGAAGCTTATGGAGCGCTGACACCGTCGCAAATCCCGCTTTCACCTTGCAGATGACCAAGGATCGCGCCCCTCTGCGACCAGGGATGCAGCAAGCCCGGGACGAAACACCACCGCGCCTCCGCGCCTCCGCGCGAACATAATCGTCTTCGCCGACCCGCCACGGCACGTTAGCAGCCACCCGCCCCATGCATCCTCCCCGCGCGCCGCGGGTTCAGCGGGGGTTCAACGCCGCGGCGGCAGCGCCGGCGCCATGGAGTTTCGCATGATCCGTTCCGCCCCGATCGCCCTTCTCGCCGCCGTGGCCGCGCCCATGCCGGCGGGCGCGCAGCAGGCCGATCTCGCCTCGGTCCAGCGCTTCCTGCAATCGGTGACGACGATGACCGCCGATTTCTCGCAGGCCGACCGCAACGGGCGGGTGCTGACGGGCACGCTCAGCTGGAAGCAGCCGGGCAAGATCCGCTTCCAGTACCAGAAGGACGTGCCGCTGCTGATCGTTGCCGAGGGTGGCGCGCTGACCTTTGTCGATTATTCGGTCAGGCAGGTGCAGCGCTGGCCGATCCGCAACTCGCCGCTCGGCGTGCTGCTCGATCCGCGCCGCGATCTCGCGCAGTTCGCCAGGGTCGTGCCGGGCGGCGACCCGCGGCTCGTCTCGGTCGAGGCGCGCGACCCGAAGCATCCCGAATATGGCCGCATCACCCTGGTCTTCGCCCGCGATGCCGGCGGGCCCGCGGGGCTGACGCTGCAGGGCTGGGTCGCGCTCGACAGCCAGAACAACCGCACCACCGTGAAGCTTTCGAATCAGCGGTACGGCGGAACGATTGCGGACAATGCGTTCAAATGGGTTGATCCACGTCGCACTGTTGGTCGCAGATAACAATTTCATTCATCTAGCCGACAGGTTCGGTACGCTAGAGCATCACTCGCGGATGTGGGGCGTTCGGGATTTTCCCCCCTGTTGCCCGAACCGGTACCACTTCCCGCCTGCGTGACGAACGCTAGGTCGGCCCTCGCTCCATGCCCCCGGAGCGGGGGCCTTTCTTTATATGGGCATGGCCGGCGGGTCGGCCTGCCGGACCCGTCCGACGCGGGTTCTTCGACTGCCTGTCACGGCAGGCGCTCAGGACATTCTCCGCCCGCAGCGCGCCCGTGATCCCGCTTCACCCGCGGCGTAGCGCCGGGTAAGAGCCTCTTCGTGAAGATCGTATCCTGGAACATCAATTCCGTCCGCTTCCGGATGGAGATCGTCGAACGCTTCCTGGCAGAGGCCGCGCCGGACATCGTGTGCCTCCAGGAGACCAAGGTGGTCGACGAGGACTTCCCGCATGCGCCGTTCCGTGCGCTCGGCTACGATCACGTCCTGATCCACGGCCAGCGCATGCATCACGGCGTCGCGATCGTCAGCCGCGTGCCGCTGGTCGAGGACGACCGGCTCGACTGGCAGGCGAATCAGGAGGCGCGGCACATCGGCGTGCGGCTGCCCAACGGCGTCCGGCTGGAGAATGTCTACGTCCCCGCCGGCGGCGACCTGCCCGATCGCGCGCTCAACCCCAAATTCGGGCAGAAGCTCGATTTCCTCGAACGGATGACCGACTGGTCGGCGGGGCTGACCGTCCCGACGATCCTGACCGGCGACTTCAACATCGCGCCGCTGCCCGACGATGTGTGGAGCCACAAGCAGCTGCTCGGCACGGTCAGCCATACCCCGGTCGAGGTCGAGGCGCTCGACCGGCTCAAGGCGTCGAACGCCTGGGTCGATCTCGGCCGCCACTTCCACCCCGCGCCCGCGCGGCTGCACACCTGGTGGAGCTATCGCGCGAAGGACTGGGCGGCGACCGATCGCGGGCGGCGGCTCGACCATATGTGGGCGACCGCCGACGTCGCCGCGCAGGCGACGGCGCATCATGTGTTCGAGGACTGCCGCAACTGGCTCAAGCCCTCCGACCACATCCCGATCATGACCGAATTCGCATGGTAGACGCCTCCCCCCGCGCCGCGGCGAAGGCGATCGACGCGATGCGCCGCGGCTGGCCGATTGCGATCCAGGCAGAGGGCGAGGATGCGCTGCCGCTGCTGGCGGTCGAGACGGCCGACCCGGCCGCGCTCGACGCCTTCGCACCGGCCGGCCGCTATTCCGTGCTGATCTCCAGCGGGCGGGCGGCTACGCTCAAGCTCACCAACCAGCTGGCCGCGGCCGATCCCGAGCGCCCCGTGGTCGTCGCGCCGGCGCCCTGGCTCGACTTCGATACCGCGCGTGCGCTCGCCGACCCTGCGCTCGACCTCGCGACCCCCCTCAAGGGGCCCTTCCGCACCGAGAAGATCGATCGGCCGAATGCCGCACTGGCCGCGATCCGGCTGGCGCGGATCGCCGGGCTGCTCCCCGCCTTCGTCCTCGACGGCATCGATCCCGAAGTGACGATCGCGCCCGAGGCGATCGCCCGGCATCAGGACGCCCGCGCCTTCCGGCTCGCCACCCGCGCCCGCCTGCCGGTCGAGGGCGCGGAGGATGCGGAGATCGTCGCCTTCCGCTCGCCCGATTCGGCGGACGAGCATGTCGCGCTGCTGATCGGCCAGCCCGACGGCCGCCCGCCGCTGGTGCGGCTGCACAGCGAATGCCTGACCGGCGACGTGCTCGGCAGCCTGAAATGCGACTGCGGCCCCCAGCTGCGCGCCGCGATCGCGGCGATCCGCGCGCATGGCTGGGGCATCCTCCTCTATCTGCGGCAGGAGGGGCGCGGCATCGGGCTGGTCAACAAGCTGCGCGCCTATCGGCTGCAGGACCAGGGTTACGACACGGTCGACGCCAATACCCGGCTGGGCTTCGCGGTCGATGCGCGCGAGTTCGGCGTGGCGGCGCGGATGCTGGCGCTGCTCGGCCAGCGGCAGGTGCGGCTGCTGACCAACAATCCGGCCAAGGTCGCCGGGCTGGAGGCGGCGGGAATCGCGGTCGCCGAACGCGTCCCGCACCGGCTGCCGGCGAACCCGCACAACGAACGCTATCTCGCGACGAAGCGGGACCGGACGGGGCATCAGTTATAGATTTTGGTCGGCAGGGATGGATCCGGCGGAATGTTTCACGTGGAACATTCGTGGAACGATAATCTCGAACCGTCCGCTCAGTCTGTTAGGACCGAAGTTGGAGCATCAGGCGCTCACCTCGCCCGTTCGCCCTGAGCTTGTCGAAGGGCTGCTTTCCCCTTCAACTGCACGTTTGTGGCGGATAGAAGAACAGTGCTTCGACAAGCTCAGCACGAACGGCGGGGAATGGCCGGTCGCGCTGCTACGGTGAACGCCGCCGGGAGTGTTTCACGTGGAACATTCGCGGAACGATAATCTCGAACCGCCCGCTCAGTCTGTCAGGACCGAAGTTGGAGCATCCGGCGCTCACCTCGCCCGTTCGCCCTGAGCTTGTCGAAGAGCTGCTTTCCCCTCAAAACGCACGTTTGTGGCACAGAGCAACGCAGTGCTTCGATACGCCCAGCACGAACGGAAGTGCGGGCGCTCCGCCTCGCTCCAACGAATGTTCCACGTGGAACATTGGTCGAACATCGTCACCCGGCCGAGACGGTCGCCCAGGCGGCGGCGATCTCGCCGAGATTGTCGGCCGCCTCGCGGAACGGCGCGGGGTCGCTGCCGATCGAGGCGTCGACGATCGCACGGCGGGCGCCGGCATAGATGCGCGACAGCGTCTTCGAGACCTCGCCGCCATTCTCGTAGTCGAGCCCCGCCTCCAGCGCGAACAGGATCGCCGTCGCGCGCGTCACGCGCTCGCTCTTGACCCGGTACTGGCCCTGTTCGGTCGCGCTCGCCGCCGCGCGCAGCGCCGCGACCAGCTCGGTATAGAGAAGCTGGACGAGCTGCGGCCCGGTCCTCGCCTGGCTGGTGCGCCCGGCCGCGTCGATCTCGCGGTATGTCGCCCAGGGGTCGCGCAGGAGGGTGGAAGCATAGGCCATCAGTTGTTGCTCTGCGTCCAGACCTTGACCTGCTGCTCCATGAAGGCCTGCGTCGCCTTATAGGCGGCGACGCGCGCATCCATGCCGGCGAACTGCCGGGTCAGCCGGTCGGTCATCGCCGCGGCATCGTCGGTCGCCTTGGTCTTCTGCTTGGTCAGATCGGCCTGCTGATTGGTGTAGCGGGTGGTCGCCGCGCCGAGGCCATAGGTCTTGTCGGCAGCGGCGTCGGAGATCTTCTTCAGCGCCTGGGACAGTCCGCCATTGCCCGCCGCGTCGACGGCGAACATCGCCTCGACTCCGCCCGGGTTGGAGATCAGCAGGTTGGCGAGCTTCTTCTTGTCGAGCGCCAGCGTGCCGTCGCGATTGGTGCTGACACCCAGATCCGACAGTGTCTGCGGCGACCCATCGGTGGTGCTGACGATCTTGGTGAGGGTCAGCTGTCCCAGCGCGCGGTCGAGAGCCTTGGCGGCGCTGTCGTTGGCGAGCGAGCCGGTCTTTGGGTCGATCTCGGTTTTGACGATATTCTTCAACTCATTGAAGGTCGTCACGAAGTCGTCGACCGCCGCCGAAAGGCCCGCGATCGGCGGCGTTGCGCCGAGCGTCACGGTAGTGCCCGGCTGCGCGCTCGCCAGCGTCAGATCGACGCCCGGCAACAGGTCGGTGATGATGTTCGTCGGGCGCTTGAAGGTCGCGCCGTCGACCGTCACCTCGGCATCGCGCGCCTTGGTGCCCACGGTCATTCCGGTCGTGGAAGGTCCGACCGACAGCGTCGACAGGCTCGCCGGATCGCCGGGGTTGGTGCCGGGCGCGCTGGTGTCGGTATCCGCCCCCTCGATTTCGAACGCGGCGTCCGCGCCGGTCGTCCCCTTGATCGTCAGGCGCACGCCGTTGCCGTCTTTGACGAGTTGGGTCTGGAGGCCGGTGGCGTTCTTGATCGACAGCGCGATCTGGTCGATCTTCACGCCGTCGCCGATGGTGATCGGAATGGTTTGCGCGGCGTTGAGCGTGGTCACGCCGTTGACCGTCTCGTAGCTGCCGATCTTCACGGTCAGCGTGCCGCCGCGATAGGTCTGATCGGTCGCGATCGCGGCGGTGCTGGTCGCAGCCTGGGCGCTGGCGAGCTTCTCGACGGTGATCTGGGCTGACAGGCCCTTTGCCGTGCCGCCCTTCTTAACCGCCAGCGTCGCGATCTGGCTGTTCGAGCTGGTCGGCTGCGTCGTCAGCGAGCCGCCGGCAATCAGCGCATTCAGCGCGTCGCTGAACCCCTTGATCGAGGATTGCAGCTTCGACACGCTCGAGATCTGCGCGGTCAGCGTGTCCGACTGCTTGGTCAGCCGGTCGTTGGTCGGCGTGAACTGCGCCGCGACCAGCGACGTCACCAGCGCCTTGGTGTCGATGCCCGAGCCGGTGCCGAGCGTCTTGGTGATCGATTCGTTGATCGTCGTCATCGCCGGTCCCTTGCCCTGCCTCGTTGAACGGCCGCGTAGCCGGGAATTTTAGGATGTTTTCTGCCCGTTCTCGTCGAAGCGCGCGGTCGGCGGCACCTCGACCGGCGGCTGGCGGCCACCGGCGGCGACGTTGACGCCGAAGACGAAGGCCAGCACCGCGGCGATCGGAATATAGAGGTCGTCGCGCACCTCCTGCCCCTCGCGGCTGGTGTAATAGACGGCGCGGGCGAGCTGCGGATATTCCAGCACGGGAACAGACACTTCGGCGGCGATCTCGCGGATCGCCAACGCGGTCGCGCCGCGGCCCTTGGCGACCACCACCGGCACCTGGTCCTTGCCGCGGTCGTAGCGGAGCGCGACGGCGAAATGGGTCGGGTTGGTCAGCACGACATGCGCCTCCGCCACCGCCTTGCGCGTGCCGCCCGACAGGATCTCGCGCATCTTGGCGCGCTGATGCCCCTTCGCTTCGGGATTGCCCTCGCTCTCCTTGTGCTCGTCCTTCACCTCCTGCTTGGTCATGCGCATCTGCGACAGGCGGCGGATGATCTGGATCGGGATGTCGATCCCGGCGATCGCCACCAGCCCCAGCGCCATGACGAGGAGGATGCCGGTGAAGGTGCCGCCGACCGTCTGGAGCGCGGCGTCGAGGTTCGACTGGGTCAGCCCCAGCGTGGAGCGCGAGGCGCGCCACAGCATCCAGCCGCCGACGCTGCCGAGCAGCACGACCTTGAGCAGCGACTTGGCCAGCTCGATCCAGCCGTTCATCCCGAAGATGCGCTTCAGGCCGGAGGCGGGATTGATGCGGCTCATCTTGGGCGCCATCAGGCTGCCGTTGAAGCCGAACGTGCCCAGCACCGCGCCCGAGACGAGCGCGGAGACGAGGCTGATCGCGAGCAGCGAGCCGATCGGCAGGGCCAGCCGCCACCCCGCCTGCGCCAGCGGCCGCCAGGGGGAGAAATCCTCCACATCGGCGCGGCCGAACTGGAAACTCGCCGCCATCACCTCGCGACAGGCGGACAGCAGGGTCGGCCCCATGAACAGCACCCAGGCGACGCCCGCCAGCACGACCAATGCGGTGGCGAGGTCCTTGGAGCGCAGCACATTGCCGTCGTCGACGGCCTGTTGCTTGCGCTTGGCTGTTGGGGCTTCTGTCTTTTCGCCGCCTTCCGACATGATGCTATCCCAGCACCATGGCCTGGACCGCGCCCAGGCTCTCGCGGATGATGACGAGCATATAGTCGCCCATCGCCGGGAAGGCGATGGCGAGCGCGATCACGCCGACCGCCAGGCTGGCGGGCAGGCCGACCGCGAACAGGTTGAGCGCGGGCGCGGCGCGGCTCATCATGCCGACGACGATGTTGAGGCAGAGCAGCAGGAAGCCGACCGGCAGCGCGAGGAGCAGGCCCGCCAGAACGGCGTAGCCGCCGAAGAAGGCGATGGCCTTGAGCTGCTCCGGCCCCATCCAGGCCGCGCCCGGCGGCAGCGCGTCGTAGCTTTTGAGCAGCATGTCGACGAGGACGAGATGCCCGTCGACCGACAGGAAGAGCAGGGTCAGCATCACCGAGAAGAACTGGCCGAGCGCCGGGGTCGAGCGGCCGTTCTGCGGGTCGATCGAGGAGGCGAACCCGATCCCCATCGCCCCGCCGATCACTTCGCTGGCGATCAGCGGCGCGGCGAAGGCGGTCTGGAGGATGAAGCCCATGGCCAGCCCCACCAGCGCCTCGGCGGCGATCGACAGGAAGGTCGCGAGCGCGAAGACGTTGGGCGGCGGGGTGATGCTGTGCGACGACAGGACGAGGATGCCGATCGCGCCCGTCAGCGACACGCGCACGGTCAGCGGCAGCGACACGCCGCCGAATACCGGCGCCGCGGAAAAGGCCGCGCCGACCCGGACCATGACGAAGATCAGCGCCCAAATCTGGGGTTCGATGGCCAATCCAAGCCCGAGCATCAATCCCTCTCCCGCCGGGAGAGGGAGGGAGCCGCGCAGCGGCGGAAGGGTGAGGGTGAGGGGCACGCCGCCCTCACCCTTCCCACTGCCTGCGGCAGCGGGCCCCTTCCCTCTCCCGATGGGAGAGGGTTGTTCATTTGACGAGGTCCGGGATGCGCTCGAACATCCCGATGGTGAAGTCGCTGAGCAGGCCGAGGATCAGGCTGCCGAAGATCAGGATCGAGAAGGCGACCACCACCAGCTTGGGGACGAAGGTCAGCGTCTGCTCGTTGATCGAGGTCGCGGCCTGGATCATGCCGAGGATCAGGCCCGCGAGCAGCGCCGGCACCAGGATCGGCGCCGAGGCGAGGGCGAGCACCCACATCGTCTGGTTGGCGACCGTGAGGAAGTAATCGGCGTCCATCTTGTCATCCCCGGTCCTGCACGGACCCTTGTTCATCGTGCCACCCCGGCGAAGGCCGGGGTCCAGTTGGATCGGCTTCGGCGATCAGAGCGCGGCGTCCCCCATCTGGACCCCGGCCTTCGCCGGGGTGGACGGGAGGTGACACGCCCCCACCTCCTCCAATCCGTCTACGTCGCGAACGAGTTCGCGAGGCTGCCCATGGTCAGCGCCCAGCCATCGACCAGCACGAACAGCAGGAGCTTGAAGGGCAGCGAGATGATCGTCGGCGACAGCATCGCCATGCCCAGGCTCATCAGCACCGTCGCGACGACGAGGTCGATGACGATGAAGGGCAGGAAGATCAGGAAGCCGATCTGGAACGCCGTCTTGAGCTCGGAGGTGATGAAGGCGGGCAGCAGCACCGAAAAGGGAATGTCCTTGGGGCTGGCGAAGGGGCCGGCCTTGGCCATGTCGGCGAACATCGTCACGTCCTTGACCCGCGTCTGCTTGGTCATGAAGTCGTGGAGCGGCGCGCCGGCGGTGGCGATCATCTGCGTGCCCGCCAGCTGGCCGGCGGCATAGGGCTGGATCGCGGTGGTGTTGATCTGGTTGATCGTCGGCGCCATGACGAACAGCGACAGGAACAGCGACAGGCCGATCAGCACCTGGTTGGGCGGGGTCTGCTGGAGGCCCATCGCCTGGCGCAGCACCGCGAGGACGATGATGATCCGGGTGAAGCTGGTCATCATCAACAGGATGCCCGGCAGGATCGTCAGCAGCCCCATGATGATGAGGACCTGCAGCGACAGCGACAGCGGGGCCGACTGGCCCTGCGCCTGACCGCCGAGCTGACCGAGCGCGCGGTCGACCGCGTCGCCGACGCCCGGCACCGGCGCGCCGGGGGCGCCGAGCGGCGCCGCCTGCGCAAAGGCCGGCATGGCGACGACGCAGGCGAGGAGCAGCGCGAGCGCGACCCAGAGCAGCGTGGTCAGCGGCGAGCGGGCGGGGCGCGCCTCGGCGCGCAGCGCGCGGACGAGCGCGGGGCCATGGCCGCGACGGGTGACCGAAACGCTCATGCCCGGTCCATCCCGCCCTCGACCTTGTCGACGAGCGTCACGCCGCCACGGCCGACCGAGACGAGCAGCCGCCGCCCCTCGAAATCGAGGACCGCGAGGCGCAGGCCCGGCGAGATCATCATCGTCTCCTTGACGGAGACGAGGCGGGTCGAGGGCTTGCCGGGGATGCGGCTCTCGAGCCGGCGCCAGAGATAGAGGCAGCCGATCATCAGCCCGCACACCAGCGGCAGGAGGATGACGAGCTTCAGGATATAGGACCAGAGCATGGGAGGATCAGCCGCGCTTCTCGGGGGAGACCAGCTCGGTCATGCGCACGCCGAAACGCTCGCCGACCGTCACGACCTCGCCGCGGCCGATCAGCGTGCCGTTGACGAACACGTCGAGCAGTTCGCCGGCCTGGCGGTCGAGCTCGATCACGCTGCCCTCGCCCAGGGCGAGCAGTTCGCGCAGCGTCAGGCTGGTCGAGCCGATCTCGACCGTCAGCTTGACGTCAACGTCCTGGAGCAGGCGGAAATTGGCCGCGACCCCGCCCGGGACGGCGGCGTCCACCGGAAAACCGCCGGTCATGTCGTTCATGCGTTCAGTCCTTCATCGGGGTCTGCGAGAGAGGTGAGACGGATCGCGGCGCGACCGTTGGAGGTGCCGACGGTGCCGCAGCCCAGCCGGTCGTGGCCGACCATCACCGGCACGTCGGGGGCGATGGTGATCGGGATCACGTCGCCGGCCTTGAGGTTCATCAGCAGGCTGAGCGGCACCACCGGCTCGGCGAGCACCGAACGGACCGGGAAGCGCACGCCCATCGTCGCGCGGGTCAGCGCGTTGCGCCACGCCGGATCGGGCTCCGCCTTGTCGAGCACCTTGCCGGTCAGCGTCGCGCCGTGCGGCTTCAGCGCCTGCACCGGATAGAGCATGTCGACGAACATCGGGCGGCCGGGCGTGTCGATGCCGACCCGCGTCACGATCACCGCATCCTCGCCGTCGATATCGGCGGCCATTTCGGGCCGGCCGGGGGTGAAGCTCATCCGGGTCAGCGGCTCCCAGGCGGTGCCGAGCGCCTTGGCGATCTGCGTCGCGACGCGCACCGCCATCGCCTCGGCGGCGGGCGAGAACTCGGCCGGCGGCAGCAGCGGCACCTGGCCCGACCCGCCGAAGAACAGGTCGAGCATCTCCAGGAGGAAGCGCCCGTCGAGCATCAGCCAGGCCTGGTTGGTGCCGGGCGACATCGCCAGCGGCAGCCAGGCAGTCAACAGGTCGCCGCGCTCGGCCCGGTAATCGGCGAAGCGCTGGACGCTGAGCGGTTCGGAGAAGGAGCGCACCTCGCGGCGCAGCAGCTGCTCCCACACCGGCCGCAGCCCCCGCGCGAGCCGCGCGGTGAGATGCTGCAAGGTATTGAGATCGCCGAAGGGATTGAGCTTCGACGCGCCCAGCACCGCCGGCTCGACCGGGTCTCCCGACGAGGCGCGGGCTTCAGTGATTGGCGCGGCGTTAACCATGCCTCACTGAACAACGAAACTGGTAAAGTAAACGTTACTGATCCCGCCGAATCCCTCTTTCTGCTGGAGGGTATCGTTGATCGCCTTGACCAGCCGCTTCTGGAGCGCGCGCTTGCCGTCGGAGGTGAAGACCGCCTCCTCGGTGGTGTCGCTGAGGGTCATCAGGATCGCCGAGCGGACCGCGATGTCGTTGGTCTTGAGGTTGTTGATGACCTTGTCGTCGAACGGGGTCGAGACGGCGACGCCGACCTGGACGAAATGCACCGAGTCCTGGAGGTTCGCGGTGAAGTCCTTGTCCATCGCGTAATAGTTGGAGGCGTAGACCTCGCCGCCGCGGCCGGCGGGCGTCGGCAGGCCGACGACCTCGTCGCCGCCCTCGGCTTCGCCATGACCCTCGCCGCCGCCGCCGTGGCCGCCCTCGCCCTCGCCGCCCTCGCCGGCGCGCTTCTGCTCGCTCTTGGGGACGAGCTTGGGCTTGTTGGGGTCGGCATGCTCCTCCTCGCCGGCCTTGGCACCATGGCCGCCGCCGCCGATCATGCCGGACTGCGAGGCATAGACGCCCGCGCCGACGCCGCCGCCGACGAGCACGATCAGCGCCACCGCGCCGATCAGGATCTTCTTCAGCCCGCCCTTCTTCTTGGGCGCGGCCTCTTCGTCGGGCTTCTTGTCGTCACTCATCGGTCAGGTCCTTCGAACATCAGGCGATACGGTCGTCATCATCGGCCTGGGCCGCGATGGCGTGCTGGTCCGCCCGGACGGGGCGGAGCGGTGTCTCGGGGCGCGGCTGGGGCTGACGGCCCTGGCCCTGCGCGCCCGACTGGAACGCGGCGGCCTGGTGCTGCGCCATGTTCGCCGCATTGCCGCCGCTGCCGGACGCGCCGGCATCGACGCTGGTCTGGCCCAGCCTCAGCCCGCGCGCCTCGGCCGCCTCCGCCAACCGCGGCTGCGCCTCTGCGAGAAGCGTGCGGGTCTGCGCCTGTTCGGCGGCGAAGTGGACGTGGATGGTGTCGCCCTCGCGCTTCACCGCCACGTCGATCGCGCCGAGCGCGTCGGGGATCAGCCGGATGCGCGTGTCGTTGGCGTCGGCGGCATCGCGCAGCGCCTCGATCCGCTCGACCATGGCATGCGGCCAGCGCGGCTGGGACAGGTCGAGCGGCGCCTGATGCCCGGCATCGGTCCGGATCGGCGCGGCGAGCCCGGTGGCGGTCGCCTGCAGGGTGACGGTGTCGGCAGCCGGCGCGGTGGCACGGCGGTCCTGATCGTCCGCCGCGGCGATCGCGGGCGCGAAGACGCGGCCGGCGGGGGCGGGAGCGGCAGGCAGCTGTGGCGGCAGCGGCGCGGCAGGAATGGCCGCCGCGGCGGCGGGCGCGGTGCGGGTCGAACTGTCCGTCGCGGGAAGCGGGTCGGCGGCCGTGATGGGTGCGGCCGGGGCCGGACGTGCGGCGGCGGGTTCGACCGCGACGAACCGCCACGGGGTCAGCGCGGGCGCCATGGTCTCAGCCGGAGCGGCGACGTCCGGCATCGCCTGTGGCACGGCGGCGAGGGTAGCGGGCGCGGGCGATGCCGCTGTGCGGATCGGTCGTGCAATGGAGGCCGATCCGGGCGCGGCAGGCGCGACGGCGCTTCGCACCGCCTGCGGGATCGCAGCGGCGACGCGCGCCGCCTCTGGCTGCGCTGCCGTCACGACGGGCGCGGAAGCGGCTGGCGCGACGGGCGCGGGAGTGGCTGGCGCGACGGTGTCGATGGCGACGCGGGCCGCGGCGGAGGGCGCGGCCGGTGCGGACGGGCCGGGTGACCCGGACTCTCGCGACGCCGGCGTCGGGAGGATCGATGCCTCGACCCGGCGATCGGCTGCGGCCGGCATGGCGGCGGCTGGCTCCGGCCGTTCGGGTGCCGCGGTGACGGGCTTAGACGACGGCGGCAGCACAGCGACGTCCGGCCCGGGCGTCGGGATCTGCGGCAAGTCGGCCGCGACATCCTGCACGGGCCGCCCCCGCGACGTGGCTGGCTTCGGCGACGGCGCCGGAGCCATGACCATTTTCTCCGCCGCCGTTGCGGGAGCGCGGGGCGTGTTGATCGTGGCGGCCTCGACCGGACGTGCGGGCGCAGGATCCGGCATGTCGGGCGCGCGCATGCCGGCAGGGTCGGCCGGTACCGGAATGGCGCGCGCATCGGCGACGATGGGAGCCGCCGTCGGCACCGGCCCGGCGTCCCGCGCGGGCGCAGGCGCTTTGGACGGGACGGCCGTCCGGACCGGCGACGCGGCCTTTCCGCCCTTCGCCACGCGCGGGGCGGCGGGCACGACGGGTTCCTCGCTCTCGGCCTTTGGCGATGCCGGGTCACGGGTCGGCTTCTCGGTCGAGGCGAGGCGATCGGGCAGAAGCGGCGGTGCGGAGTCGGCCGGCATGGCCGCGGCCTGCGGCGTATCGGTCGCGGGCCGATCGTCCTCGGCCGGCAACGCATCCTCTTCGGGATCGGGGTCGGAGCGCAGAGCAGCCTTTGGCGGCGTGCGCGTCGGCACCGGCACGGCGAGCGGAACGGCGGCAGCTTCGGGCCGGGGCAGCGCTGGCTGGGCGGGCGCTTCGTCCTCGATCGGCAGAATATCGGGCAGCGGCAGGTCGACGATCAGTCGGGCCTGCGGGGCCGCCGGACTGGCCGGCGCAGCCGCCGCCACCTTCAGGAAGCGGGGATCGACCGGCAAGGGTGCGGCCGGAGCGGCACTATCCGGCAATGCCGCGCCGGAGGCGGCAAGGTCTTGCCGGTCGGTCCCGGCCTGGCCGGGCAGGATCGGGATCAGCGGCGCGGGGGTGGCCGGTACCGCCTGCACCACCGTCGCGACGAGATCGGCACCCGCCCCGCCCTCGGCATCGGGCAGGGCGAAAGACGCTGAACCACCGGCGTAATCGCCCGCAGGCAGGCCGCCCGCAGGGGCGACGCCGCGCGGGGGGGCGATCATGGGCAGGGAGGCGGTCAGGCTAATCATGCGCGCGGTCGCTCTGGGCTTTCCGGTCGTGATACTCAGCCGTCACTCAGCAAGGATCGTGCCGTTTCTTCGCCTGGGGCGGCGCATTCTGCAGATCGCGCGCCTCGCGATAGAGCGCCTCGCGCCGGGCGCGGTCGATCAGCTTCTCCACCGCGCTCTGGTCGCGATGCGCGGCGCGGCTGGTCTCGCCGGCGCGCAACATGCGCTGCTCGGCCTGTTCGACGCGGAAGGCGGCGGCATCGGCCGAGCGGTGGAGCCGCTCGCGGAACAGCGCGGTGCCGGCCATGCCATAGCCGCCGGTCGAGGCGGGCGCGGGCGCCACCGCCTCGACCAGCGCGGCGATGCGGCGGGTCATCTCGGTCTCGCTCGCCAGCGCGGCGGCGGCGCGGACCTCGTCGGCGCGGGCGAGGTTGAGCTGCGCGGTGCGGACGCGGTGGATGCGCTGGAGCGTGCGCGCGTCCATCAGCCGTCGCCGAACACGCCGGTCAGCTCGGTCGCGGCGGTCTCCAGCCCGACGACCTCGTCATAATCCTGGCGGACATAGTCCATGATCGCGGGATGATAGGCGATGGCCGCGTCGATCGCGGGATCGGCACCGGCGCGATAGGCGCCCATCAGCACCAGGTCGCGATTCTCCTCATAGGTCGCCAGATGGCGGCGCAGCACGCGCGCCGCCTGGACGTGCGGGCGCGAGACGATGTCGGTCATCACGCGGCTGACCGAGGGACCGACGTCGATCGCGGGATAGACGCCGCGCTCGGCCAGCGCGCGGCTGAGCACGATATGGCCGTCGAGGATCGAGCGGGCCGAATCGACGACCGGATCGTTGCCGTCGTCGCCATCGGCGAGCACGGTGTAGATGGCGGTGATCGAACCGGTGCCGTTGGCGTCGGCGCCGGCGCGCTCGATCAGGTTGGGCAGCATCGCGATCGCGGACGGCGGATAGCCGCGCGCGGAGGCGGGCTCGCCCAGCGCCAGCCCGATCTCGCGCCCCGCATGGGCGACGCGGGTCAGCGAATCCATGATCAGCAGGACCTTCTTGCCCTCGGCGCGGAAAGCCTCGGCGATCGCGGTGGCGCGCAGCGCGCCGCGGATGCGGAGCACCGGCGAATGGTTGGCGGGCACGGCGACCACGACCGAGCGGGCGCGCGCCTCGCCGGCGACCTTGGTCTCGAGGAAGTCGGCGACCTCGCGGCTGCGCTCGCCGATCAGGCCGATGACGATGACGTCGGCCTTGGCGGCGCGGACCATCATCCCGAGCAGCACCGATTTGCCGACGCCCGAGCCGGCCATGATGCCGACGCGCTGGCCCTGGCCGATGGTCAGCAGGCCGTTGATCGCGCGCACCCCGACGTCGAGCGGGCGCAGCACCCGGCCGCGGTCGAGCGGCGACTGGAGCTTGCCGGCGAGCGGCCAGCGCCCGGCGCCGCGGATCGGCCCCAGCCCGTCGATCGGGCGTCCGGCGCCGTCGACGACGCGACCGAGCATCGCCGCGCCCACCTCCGCCTCGCCCGGCGGGCCGATCGGGCGCACGGGGGCGCGGGGCAGCAGCGCCGCGGGGCCGCCGAGGTTCATGAGCAGCGTGCGCTCGCCCCTGAAGCCGATCACCTCCGCCTCCACCGTGTCGCCGACGCGGCAGACGGTGCCGACCGGCAGCTTGAGGCCCACCGCCTCCATCAGCAGCCCGTCATAGGAGGCGAGCCGGCCCGACACGGTCGGGGTCGGGCGGAAATCGGCGTTGGCGAGGGTGCCGAGATAGTCGGCGGTGAAGCGGTTCAGCATGGTCGCGGGTCAGGCCGCCGCGGCATCGACGGCGATGTCCACGATCGGCAGGGGTACCCGGTCGATCGCGGCGGCGAGCTGTTCGAGCCACATGGCCGGGCCGTCCTCGACCACGGTCGAGGCGCTCTCGAGCACGAAGCTGCCGCGCGCGACGGTCTCGTCGCCGACCGGGAAGATGGTGGCGGGCAGGCGATCCTTGAGCAGGGCGACATCCTCCGGATGGACGCGCAGCATCGCCGACTCGGCGGCGTCGGCGAGCATGTCGGCAGCCACCTCGATCCGCTGGACCAGCCGGTCGGCGGCGACGCCGACATCGCCGACGATGCGGGTGACGAGCATCAGCACGGTCTGGCGCAGCTGCGCGGCCATCGCCTCGCGGTCGAGCCGGCCGGTGCCGAGCTGGCTGGCGATCCCGTCGAGCAGCGCGGCATTGCGCGCCTGCTCGGCCTCGGCGACGGCGCGCGCGGCGGCCATCCCCTCGGCATAGCCGGCGGCATGCGCCGCCTCGACCGGGTCGATATAGGGGCTGGTGTCCGCCTCCGCGTCGAGCGGGTTCCAGCCCGCGGTCGGGTTCTCGCTGCGGTCGGCGGGGACGAAGTGCTTGGGTCCGGTGGACGGTGCGGCGGCCGCAGGCGCGGCGGCGCGCGGCATGGCGCGGCTGCGCGGATCGACCGCGGCGAAGCCGGCCGGCGGCGCGAACACCGCATGGAGGATATTGGCCGCCACCTCGTGCCGGCTGGCGAAGCCCGCGACGAACTCAGACATAATCGTCCTCCGCCGCGCCCATCTGGATCGAGCCGTCCTTGGCGAGGTTGCGCGCGATCGCGATCATCGCCTTCTGCGCCTCCAGCACCTCGGCGAGCTTCATCGGGCCGCGTGCCTCCATCTCGTCGCGGATGCCGTCGGCGGCGCGCGCCGACATGCAGCCCAGGAAGCGGTTGCGGATCGCCTCGTCGACGCCCTTGAGCGACTTGACCAGCACCTCGCCATCGACGTTGCGGATGAGCGTGCCGAGGTTCTTGTCGTCCATCTCGAGCAGGTTCTCGAACACGAACAGCGCCTCTTCGATCGCCTTGGCGACGTCGCGGTCGATCTTGAACAGCTTGGGCATGACCCGCTGCTCGGTCGACTTGCGCGCGCCCGACAGGATCTTCGCCGCCTCGCGCGCACCGCCCAGCGACACCTGGGTGCCGCTGCTGCCGCCGCTGCGCTGGGCGAGCAGCGCCTTGAGCGTCTCGACCGCCTCCGGCGTGATCGGGCCGAGCTTGGCGATGCGGTGGAGGATGTCGGGCTGCAGCCCCTCGGGCAGGATCTCCAGCACCTGGCCGCCGATGGCGGGATCGAGATTGGCGATCACCACCGCGGCGATCTGCGGATGCTCCTTCTCGATCATCTGGGCGATGTCGACGGGCTCCATCCAGTCGAGCAGCTCGAGCTCGCACGCCGCCTCGGCCGGGGTGATGCGGGCGAGCACGCTCTCCGCCTTCTCGGCCCCCAGCGCGCGGTTCATCACCGCGGTAACGGTCGGACGCGGGTCGAAGGTGATGCTGGTCCGCTCGCGGGCGCGGTTGACGAATTCGTCGAGCACCGCCTCCACATCCTCCTCGGACACGTCGGCGACCGCGAACATCGCGGTGCCGAGCTGGCGCACCTCGTCGGGCTCCATCTTCTGGAGGATGGCGGCGGCCTCTTCCTCGCCGACCACCATCATCAGCACCGCCGCCTTCTCGATCCCCGTGAAGCTGCGCGATGTGGTCAGCGCGTTCACTTCTGGTCCGCCTGGATCATGTCGCGGACCGCCAGCGCGGCGCGCGCGGGATTGTCGCGGGTGAAGCCGCGGACCGCACCGATCCGCTGGTCATAGCCCTGGGTCGCCTCCATCTGGTCGACGGTGACCGCCGGCGCGACCATCGGCATCGCCGCGACCGGCTGGCCGTCCGGGCCGATCACCGGCGCCGCGAGCCGGCCCGCGCCCTCGGCATCGTCCCGCTTCTTCATCAGCGCCTTCGCGAGCGGGCGGACGCCGAGCAGCAGCACCAGCAGCGCGATCACGATGGCGGTGAGGTTGCGGGCCAGCATCGGCAGCCAGCTATTGTCGTACCAGGGCGCCTTGTCGGCCATGTCGCTGGCGGCGCCGGCGAACTGGCGGCTGATCACCGTCACCTGATCCTGGCGCTGCTGGTCGTAGCCGACCGCGCTCTTCACCAGGTCGGTGATCTGGTTGACCTCCATCGCGGTGCGGCGGCCCTTTTCCGGATCGCGCAGCACGACCGCGACCGACAGCCGCTTGACCGAGCCGGGCGCGGCGCGGGTCACCGAGACCGCGCGGCCGAGATCATAGGCGCGCTGGTAGCTGTCGGACTGCTTGTTGGGATCGGGCGCGGGCCCGCCCGCCACCGGCTGCGGCCCGCCGCTCGCGCCGACCGCGGGGGTCGGCACCTGGAGCTGGCTGGCGGGCGGCGGCGTGTTCGACAGCGCGCCGGGGATGCCGCCGGGGCCGCCGCCATCCTTCTGGTTGCCGGTCCACTGGCCCGTCTCGGCGCGCAGCGCGCCCTGCTTCTCGTAGCTCTCGCGCGTCGCCTGCGTCTCGTCGAGATTGACGTCGGCCTGCACCTCTGCGGAGAAATTGCCCGCGCCGAGCAGCGGGGTGAGCAGCTGGGTGAGCTGCTGGCGATACTTGTCCTCGACCCGGCGCTGGAAGTCGATCCGCTCGTCGCCCATCGCCCCGGCGGCGTCGCGGCCGCCCGGCTTGGTGAGGAGCGCGCCGGCCTGGTCGACGATGGTCACCGCGTCGGGCTTCATCCCCGGCACCGACGAGGCGACGAGGTTGACGATCGAGGAGACCTGCGCGTCCGACAGGCTGCGCCCGGCGGCGAGCTTGACGATCACCGAGGCCGAGGGCGCGGCATGGTCGCGGACGAAGACCGACTGTTCGGGCGTCGCGAGATGGACGCGCGCCTCGATCACCGTGTCGATGTCCTGGATCGAGCGGGCGAGCTCGGTCTCGCGCGCCTGGCGCAGCCGTTCGCCCTCCACCGCGCGGCTGACGCCCATCGGCAACTGGTCGAGAATGGCGTAGCCGCCCGGCGCCTGCTTGGGCAGGCCCTGGCTGGCGAGCAGCATCCGGGCGCGGCTGTAGCTTTCCTCGTCGACGGTGATCGCGCCGGTGCCGTCGTCGACATGGGCGCCGATGTTCGCCTGTTCCAGGCTCTGCATCACCGCCGCCTTGTCGGCATCGGCGAGGCCGGTGAACAGCGTCTTCTGCGTCGGCGTCGACAGCGTCGCATAGGCGAGCGCGGCGGCGCCGATCAGGCCGACCATCATCGCCATCGGCGCGGACCGGCGCACCGCCGGCTGGGCGAGCACGCCCTTGATCTGCTGGAGCGGATTGGCGAACCGCTCGGGCAGTTCGGCGGCGGGGGTGGTGGTGAGGGCAGTGCTCATCGATTACACCGGCATGCTCATGATGTCCTTGTAGGCGGACAGCAGTTTGTTTCTGACCTGCAGCGTCGCCTCGAACCCGACCGACGCCTGCTGGCGGGCGAGCATCACCTTGGCGATGTCGACCGTCTCGCCGCGCTCGTAGCTGTCGGACAGGCGGCTGGCCTCGTTCTGGCCGTCGTTGACCGTCTTCAGCGCGCTGTCGAGCGTGTCGGCGAAGCTGACCGGCTTCGCCTCCGCCGCGGGCGCGGCGGCCGGGGCCGGCGCGCTGGCGGCGCGGCCCAGCGCCTGGTTGCGTTCGAGGATCTGGGCCCGCAGCTGCATCACGCGGTCGATCCCGCCGACGCCGCCCACCCCGCCGACGCCGCTCATGCGATCGCCTTACGATCGGCGGCGGGGACGATCTCCTCGCCCTGTTCGCGGGCCCGGGCGAGGCGATAGCGCAGCGTCCGCTCCGAGATGCCGAGGCGGCGGGCCGTCTCGATCCGGCTGCCGCCACAGGCGCGCAGCGTGTCGCGGATCGCGGCGAACTCGCTCATCTGCACGACCTTGCCGAGCGATTCGGGCAGCGCCGGCCCGGCCTCGTGCATCGGCGGCAGTTGCGGCGCCGGCGTGTTCGACGGCGCCGGCAGCGTGCGGGTGAAGGTCATCGTGACCGGCCGGTCGAAGACGATATGGGCGGCGTCGATCGTCTCGCCGCCGGCGAAGAGCAGCGCGCGCTGGATGACATTCTCCAGCTCGCGGACATTGCCCGGCCAGTCGTGCGCCTTGAGGGTCTCGATCGCCTCGACGGTCGGCCACGGCACCGTCTGCCGGCCGCCCGAATGGCGCAGGATCATCGTTGCGGCGAGCGCGGGGATATCCTCCGGCCGCTGGGCGAGCGACTTGGTGGTGAGCGGGAAGACGGCGAGGCGGTAGTAGAGGTCGGCGCGGAACCGGCCCGCCGCCACCTCTGCCTGAAGGTCGCGATTGGCGCAGGCGATGACGCGCACGTCGATCGGCTGGGGCACGGAGGCGCCGATCGGCACCACCTCGCGCTCCTGCAACACGCGCAGCAGCTTCGCCTGGAGCGACAGCGGCATCTCGGCGATCTCGTCGAGCAGGATGGTGCCGCCGTCGGCGGCGCGGAAGAAGCCCTCCCCGCCCGACGACGCGCCAGTGAAGGCGCCCTTCTGGTGGCCGAACAGCAGGGCCTCGAGCATCGTCTCGGGCAGCGCGGCGCAGTTGATCGCGATGAACGGCTTGCCGGCGCGAGGCGAGTTCGAGTGGATGGTGCGGGCCAGCACCTCCTTGCCGGTGCCGGTCGGGCCGTTGATCAGCACGGTGATATCCGCCTGCGCGACCCGCTCGGCGAGCGCGAAGAGCGCCAGCGTCTCGGGATCGGCGGCGGTCGGCATCTCCGGCCCGCCGAGCAGCGCGGTGACGAAGGCGTTGCCGACCGCGGCATCCCGCGCGTCGAAGGCGATCCGGTGCGGCGCGCCGTCGCGGGCGGGCACGATGTAGCGACCGTCCGGGCCGCTCGGGTCGCCGACCACCAGCGTGCGGGCGGGCAGCGCCACCGGTTCGCCGGCCGCGACGACGAACAGGTCGCCGGTGCGGGGCGCCGAATCGGCGGCCGCGATGCCGAAGCCCTGGGCCCGCAGCGACGAGATCATCGCATAACGGCCCTCATTGATCGCGGCGGACGGGAAGATGGTGCGCATGGTTGCCCTCTGTTGTGGGGCCTGCATGCGACATTGGTGGTAAACCGCCGGTAAACTTCTGCCAGCGGCCGGCAGATATTTTCCGGGCGCGCGGGCCCGGGCGGGCGGGGTGTCCCCTTACGTGCGCGAGGGGCGGCCGGACCAGGCGAAACGGCGAAAAATCATCCTTAAACCCGGCGGCGGACGGCCGTTCCTTGTCCCGACGGCTCGGCCCTCTGCTCTGGGGGCGGCGGGGAAGCCGTGAAGACGGAGACCAGACATGACCGTTATCTCGACCAACACCGCGGCGCTCCGCGCCGCCAATGCCTCGACCTCGGCCGGTTCGGCCCTGTCGACCGCGATGGAGCGCCTGTCGACCGGCAAGCGCATCAACTCCGCGAAGGACGACGCCGCCGGCCTCGCCATCGCCAGCCGCATGACCAGCCAGATCAAGTCGATGGCCGTTGCCGTGCGCAACGCCAATGACGGCATCTCGATGGCGCAGACCGCGGAAGGCGCGCTGGGCGAAGTCACCACGATGCTGCAGCGCATGAAGGAGCTGGCGACCCAGTCGTCCACCGGCACGCTGGGCAATTCGGAGCGTCAGGCGCTGCAGGCCGAAGTCACGCAGCTGACCAACCAGATCGACGACATCTCGAAGACGACGAACTTCAACGGCATCAACCTGCTGGACGGTTCGGCCAAGAACATCCGCCTGCAGACCGGCGTGAATGCGTCCGAGCAGATCAACGTGTCGATGGCGAGCGTCTCGACCGCGGCGCTGGGCCTGGCGGGCAACCGCATCGAGGGCCAGACCGTCACCGGCCGCGTCGGCGACGTCAGCGGCCTGGCGGTCGACGACATCCTGATCAACGGCAAGAACGCGATCGGCAACACCATCACCGGTGCGACCGACGGCGCGAACAAGCTGGCCGAGCAGGTCAACGCCAACACCGCCCAGACCGGCGTGTCGGCCACCGCGTTCAACACCCTGAAGAGCGGTTCGATCGCGGCGAGCGGCGTCAGCGCCAACTTCACGATCAACACCGTGAGCGTCACCGGCGCCAATGCCGATGAGATCGCCAAGAACATCAACCGCGACGTCGCCGGCGTGGTCGCCCAGGTCAACAGCGACGGCACCCTGTCGCTGACCAACGACACCGGCAAGGACATCGTGATCGGCGGTTCGGACGCGGGCAAGGCGGGCTTCACCGCCGGCACCTATGGCGGCTATGTCGCGATGAACAGCTCGGACGGGAAGAACATCGCGGTTACCCGCAACACCAACGGCACCACCGCGGACCTCAAGAAGCTGGGCCTCAACGCCTCGACCGACGGCGCCAGCCAGATCAGCGGCGTCGCGACCAAGGACGCGCTGCTCGAGACCGACGACGTCAAGATCAACGGCGTCGCCGTCGGTCCGTCGACCGATGGGTCGGCCGGTTCGAAGGCCGCGGCGATCAACGCGATCACCGACAAGACCGGTGTGAAGGCGAGCGCCAGCACCACTGCCACCGTCAAGGTCGACGGCAGCAAGATCGTCGACGGCAACACGCTGGTCATCAACAGCGCCACGGTCACGATCACCAAGGCGTCCGGCGCCGCCGGTGCGACCATGGCCGACCTGGTCAAGTCGATCAACGATGCCAACACCGGCGTCGTCGCCTCGGCTGACACCAAGGGCAACCTGGTGCTGACCTCGGTGTCGGGCAACGACATCACGCTGAAGGAAGGCACGGCCACCGGCCTGCTGCTCGGCGCCACGGGGGCCGACGGCTCGACCGCGGTCAAGGCGGGCACCGACACGGCGGCGGTCGCGGGCGACTATGCCACCGGCGGCTCGGGCGTCACCGTCCGCGGCCAGGTCACGCTGAGCTCAGACAGCGGCGGCGACATCCGCGTCGAGGGCAAGGCTGCCTCGCTCGACAAGGTCGGCCTCGCGGCGCAGGGCGCTTCGACCGACGTGGTCGGCGGTCGCCTCAACATCGGCTCGGCGGCGTCGGCCCGTGCGGCGATGGGCGCGATCGACAAGGCGCTGGACATGATCTCCCAGACCCGCGGTACGCTGGGCGCCATCCAGAACCGCCTGCAGGTCACGGTCAACAACCTGACCACGACCACCGCCAACCTGACCGACTCGCGCAGCCGCATCGAGGACGCCGACTTCTCGACCGAGACGACGGCGCTCGCCAAGGCGCAGATCCTCAGCCAGGCCTCGACCGCGATGCTCGCCCAGGCGAACCAGTCGCAGCAGGGCGTGCTGAAGCTGCTCCAGTAATCCCGGACCGGCGCCGGCACCTGCCCCCAGGCTGACAGGGGTGCCGGCGCCGGCCCTTCCACGGGAGGGCAGGAACCCCGGCGACGTCGCCACCGACGTCGCCGGGGTTTTCGCGCGTCAGGCGGCCGCGACGGGCAGGAACTTGCCGGTGGTGCGATCGAGCCCGCGCGCGACGACGGCGTCGAGCGCCGTCACCGCCGCGACGAAGCCGATCGCGCCCCACACCGCGCCGCGCTTCGGACTGGCGCGCAGGGCGAGGCCCAGGCTGGTCAGGTCCATCGCGTCGCCGGCCAGCCGGTTCCAGATATTGGCCGAGGCCGCGGGCGCGGCGAGGATCGCGGCTCCCGACAGCATCTCGCGCCCGCCAAAGCCGCGCACCACGCCCTCATGCTCCTCGACGCCGAGCGCGCGGGCGATTCGCCGCGGCGCGATTAGCTCGGCCAGGCCCAGGCCGATCGAGAAGACCCCGAGGCCAAGCGAAAGCTTCCTGTAAATCATAGACTTAACCCTTCCGTCTGCATGCGGCAGGCAACGGAAGAGCCCGCGTCGCCGTTCCGGGCCGGTCGGTGCGAAGTGGCTGATGCAGGTCAGGACGGGGGCGGAAGGCCAGGCGGCCGGCAGACCGGCCGCCCGCCTCTCCTCATTTGGCCGAGCCGGCGAGCTTCTCGAACTCGGACTTGCGGACGTTGAGCATCAGCTGGCCGCCCTTCTTGCCGAAGACATCGGCCGGCACCATCGCCCGCGACGTATCCGACTTGAGCTGGACGCCCTGATCGTTGACCAGCTCGATCGTGCCGAGGGGCTGACCGGTCATGTCATAGACCGGCGTGCCGGGCGCAAAGTCGGCCGCGGTGGCCGCCACGATCGGCTCGCGTGCCCGCTTGCGCGCCTTCTTGCCCTCGGGATTGTTGGTGTCGAGCTCGTCGCGGATGTGATCGAGCGCGAATTGCTGGTTGCGCTCGTTGCCCGCCGACCGCGACGTGTCGTCGCCCAGCGTCGCGGGACCGGGCGCGGAGGTTCCGCTCTGCGCGTGCGCCACGCCGGTGACGAGCAGCGCCGCCGCAGCGGCCATTGCGATCTGCCTTGCCATGCCATCCTCTCCTCGCCGCCGCGCATCTTCGCGGGCGTGTCCGGGGCCAGCATATCAACGGGCCGGGATTTCGCAAAGGGAGGAGTGATTTAGGGGGTGGTCCCAGCCTGACCGAACCGGCGTCATCCCAGCGAAGGCTGGGATCTTCCGGTTGTCGGGCGAGGCAAGAGCGCTTGAGGCCCCAGCCTTCGCTGGGGCGACGGCCGAGGCTAAGGGGATCGGGCTGGAGAAGTGCCTACCCCCGCATCGCCTTCTTCAGCCGGGCGTGCGCGCTCGCCTTGATCTGGCAGATCCGCGCCGAGCCGACGCCGAACACCTGGCCGATCTCCTCGAGGTTCAGTTCCTCGACATAATAGAGCTGGATCACCTGCGCCTCGCGCTCGGGCAGGGCGGCGATCGCGGCGATCAGCTTCTCGCGCATCTCGCCCTCGGCCAGCTGGGCGAAGGCGTCGGGCGTATCGTCAGCGAACCAGGGCAGGTCGTCGGCATAGACCTCGTCGATCGAGTCGAACCGCACCGCCTCGGCCGAGACATATTCGCTCCGGAGCCGCTCGACGCTGACGCCGAGCTGCGCGGCGAGCGAGCCCTCGTCGGGCTTGTGGCCGGTCAGCGCGGTGAGTTTCTGCACCGCCTCCGCATATTGCTTGCGCCGGCGCATCGCGCCGCGGGTGGTGGTCGCCTGGCGGCGCAGCTCGTCGATCATCGCGCCGCGCAGGCGGGTGGCGAGATAGTGTTTGAACGTGACCTGCCCGCGATCCTCGAACCCGGCCGCGGCCTCGACCAGCGCGACCAGCCCGACCTGGATCAGGTCCTCGACCTCGACCAGCGTCGACATCGAGCCGTGGACATGCCAGGCGATGCGGCGGACCAGCGGAAGGTGCTGGCGAATCAGCGCCTCGCCCTCGCCGCGCGGCTTCTGCGCCGGGCGATAGGTCAGCGGGCCGGCGAAATCGCCGGCGGCCGCGGGGGCGGCGCTCTGGAAGGCGCCTTTCATCGGCTCGGCGCTCATGCCGCCAGCGCCGCGTGCTGCTGCTGGCTACCGATCACCGCGACTACCTCGACCGCCTTCTCCTCGGGCACCTCGAAGAAGGAGAGGACCGGCGTGTCGGGCAGGCAGGTGCGCACCAGCTTGCGGATCGCGAGGCGGATGGCGGGCTGCACCACGAGCGCGAAGGGCCTGGCCTCCGCGATCAGCGGCTGCGCCGCCTCCTGCAAGGCCTCGACGATGCGGCGGCCGAGATCGGGCTCGATGACATGGCGGCGCGCGGTGTCGGCGCGGGCGGCCTGGCCCAGCAAAGCTTCCAACTGTCCCTCCAGCGTCATGACGCGCAGGGGCTCGCGCACCCCGCACAGCTTCTGGATGATGAGCGGCCCCAGCGCGGGCCGGATCGCCTCGATCAGTTCCTCGGGATCCTGGCTGCGCGGCGCGACCGCGGCGATGGCGCCGGCGATGCGGCGGAACTCGCGCAGGGGGATGCCCTCCGCCAGCAGACCCTTGAGCACCTGGGTCAGCTGCGTCAGCGGCAGCGGCGCGGGGGTCAGCGAGGCGACGAGATGCGCGGCCTTCTCCTTCAGCTCGTCGAGCAGGCTCTGCACCTCGTCGGGGCCGAGCAGCTCGGCGGCGTTCTGGCCGAGGACATGGTTGAGATGGGTCGCCATCACCGTGCCGGGATCGACCACCAGATAGCCCGCGCCGGTCGCGACATCGGCGTCGCTGGCCGGGATCCAGATCGCGTCCAGCCCGAAGGTCGGGTCCTTCACCGTCTTGCCGCGCAGCCCGCCGACCGCCTGGCCGGTGTCGAGCGCCAGCATCTCGTCGGGCGAGATCTGGTCCTCGCCGACGCAGACGCCGCCGATCATGATGCGATAGGTATAGGGCGCCAGGTTGATGTCGTCGCGGACCCGGCATTGCGGCACGACGAAGCCCAGCTCCTTGGACAGCTGGCGGCGCACCCCGGTGATCCGCCCCATCAGCGGCGCGCCGCGACGCTCGTCGACCAGCGGCACCAGGCCGTAGCCGATATCGAAATTGACCTGCATCGAATCGGTCACCTCGTCCCAGCCGATCCTGGAGGGATCGGCGGGCGCGGCGCCTTCCGCTGCCGACGCGGTCGGCTCGACCGGCGGCGGGCGGCGCTCGATCTGGCGCAGCTTCCACGCGGCGAACCCGGCGATCGCGGCGGCGGGCAGGATGATGAGGTGCGGCATGCCCGGGAACACGCCGAGCAGCGTCAGGATCACCGCGACCGGCAGCCAGGTGCGCGACGAGCCGAACTGGCTGCCGATCTGGCCGGCCAGATCCTTCTCCGAGCTGACGCGCGTGACGATCGAGGCGGCGGCGATCGACAGCATCAGCGCCGGCAGCTGGGCGACGAGCGCGTCGCCGATCGCGAGCAGGATATAGCTCTTGGCCGCGTCGCCGATCGACATGCCGTGGCTGACCGGGCCGAGGATCAGCCCGCCGAGCACGTTGGCGGCGAGGATCAGCATCGCGGCGACCGCGTCGCCCTTCACGAACTTGGACGAACCGTCCATCGAGCCGTAGAAATCGGCCTCGGTCGAGACCTCGACGCGGCGCTTCTTGGCGTCGTCCGGCGTGATGAGGCCGGCATTGAGATCGGCGTCGATCGCCATCTGCTTGCCGGGCAAGGCGTCGAGAGTGAAGCGCGCCGAGACTTCCGACACGCGGCCCGCGCCCTTGGTGACGACGATCAGGTTGATGATCATCAGGATCGCGAAGACGAAGATGCCGACGACATAGTCGCCGCCGATCAGGAAGGTGCCGAACGCCTCGATGACATGGCCCGCCGCGCTCTCGCCCTCATGGCCGTGGACCAGCACGATGCGGGTCGAGGCGACGTTGAGGCCGAGGCGGAACAGGGTGGCGAACAGCAACACGGTCGGGAAGGCGCTGAAGTCGAGCGGCTTCTGCGCGTTGAGCGCGACCATCAGCACCGCGAGGCTGATCGCGATGTTGGCGACGAAGAAGATGTCGAGCAGCGCGGCCGGGATCGGCACCACCATCACGACGACGAGGAGCAGGATGGCGAGCGGCAGGGCGCCGCCGCGCAGCTGGGCGAGCATCTTCATCGCGCTCAGGCCCCCAGCCGCGCGAGCATCATATAGGCGAGCCGCGCGGTATCGGGCGTCGGACGCAGCACGCTGGCGGCCTGTGCCCCGGCCCGCCCGCCGAACTTGCCGAGCGTCGAACTGGCCCAGGCGAGCGCATCCTGCGCGCTCTCGCCCGAGCCGGTGACGACGGTGGTGTCGTCGCCCATCGCCAGCGCCTGCGCGGCGAAGGAGAGGTTGGCGGCGCGCGTCTCGGAGACGCTGTCCGCCCCCTGCCCCAGCTTGCCGGCGAAGCGGCGATAGATCTCGCCGAGCGAACGGGCCGAGCCGTCCGCCTCGAAGAAGACGCTGCGATTGGCGCGGGCCGCGGAGGGGAAGAGCGCCGCGCCGCTCGCCGAGGGATTGGCCTCCATCGCCGAGAGGAACTTCGAGGCGCCGCCGATCCCCAGGAAGTGCGCCATATAGAGGTCGGTACCGGTCGCCTCGCGGCCCAGCGTGGCGGAGATCGCCTGGCCGTTGTCGGCGGCGTGGCTCGCCGCCATCAGGCTGGCGGTGGCGGGATCGTTGCGCAGGTTCAGGATGGCGCGGCGCGTGGCGGGGTCGGACACGGTGTAGCGGCCCGAGCCGGTCTGGCTGATCGCGTCCGCGGCCCAGGACAGGCCATGTTCCGCGCCGTGCTTCTTCATCACCGCGAGCCAGCTCGACTCGATGAACTGGTAGAGCCCGGTCGCCGAGGAACTGCCCGCACGCGCCGAGGCGTTGAGGCCGCTCTCGACCCGCGCCTGGCCCATCAGATAGTCGAAGTCGACGCCCGTGCGCTGGCTGGCATAGGCGATGGCCGACTGGATGCGGCTGGCATTGACTGGATTGATGCTCACGAATGTCGTCCCCGTTCGGTGACGACACAGCAAGGGGCGTGCCAGATTGCGGCAGGCCCGCCGCGTGCGGCATCAGGCCGCCGGGCGAAAGGATGTTTTCCGGGTCCGCCGGGTCAGGCGTAGCTGCCCCGCAGCATCGGCGCGGTGCCGGCAAAGGCGTTGCCGGTCAAAGTTTGCAGGCGGCGGCGGGTATTTGCCGCCATCAGGTTGACGTAGATCCGGCACGTCTCGTTCAGCCGGTTCGCCTCGTCCGCCAGCTCGCGCAGGTCGGGGCCGGCGGGTCCGGTGCCGGCGGCGGCGATCGCATCGATCCCCGCCAGCTTGTCCGCGGTCGCCCGTTCGAGCGCACGCACGTCGTTCGATTTCAGCGCCGCGATCTCGGCATGCAGGGCATCGATCACGCGGATCAGCGCATCACGCCTTGTCATGGGGGTTCCAGGCGAGCTTGAGGGCGATCATCTGGTCGGCGATCGTCGAGGGCAGCAGCGGGAAGGTCCCCTTGGCGATGGCGGACCGGATCTCCGACACGCGGTCGCTATCCACCGGCGGCGCCGAGGCCAGCGACTTGGCCAGCGCCGTAGGGTCGGTCGAGGCGACCGTCGCCGAGGTATCGGTGGCCGTCGTGCCGCGCGCGGCCGACACGGGAGCGGCCGGCGCAACGCGCTTGACGCTCCCCACTCCCTTGAAACCAATCGAATCCATCATATCCGCACCTGTCGGTTCTGGCTGACACAGCAGGAAACGACCGGTTGCGGGGAGACTTTAGAAGTTTTTTATTGCCACCCCGGCAAGGTCGCGCGGCCGCTCTCCACGGCCACCGCCTGAACGGGCTGCGTTGCGCCCTCGACCTTGATCGCGAGCCGCGCGCCGGGGGCGGCATCGCCCATCGCCACGCCTTCGCGGGTGATCGCGAAACCGGCCGAACCCGCCTCGATCACCACCGGATCGCCGCGCCGGATCACCGGCTCCGCCTTGACCGCCGCGGCAGGGCGCGTCGGCGAGGCCGCGGCGACCGCGACGGGCGCGTTGGCCGGGCGCACCACCGGAACGAACAGCCGCCAGTCGGGGCCGGTACAGGCGACCACGACCGCGTCATGCGCCTCAGTCCGCCACGACAGCGACACCATCGGGCAGGACTGGAGCCTGAGCCGCGTGTCGATCGCCGTGCGCGGGCCGCCCTCGCTGCCCTGCGGCTTGCCGGTGAAGGCGACGACCGCGCGGTCGAGCGCGGCGATGTCCTGGAAACCCGGCACCGCCACGGCGGCGGCGAGGAGAAGAAACGGGGTCATGGTCGGTTCCTGCTGGGATCGCCGGCAAAGGCCAGCGTGACGGTGACGCCGGCCGGGCCGGTCGTGGTGGCGATCGCGACCCGGGCGGGCGCGAGCGGGGCGAGCCGGGCCGCCAGCGCGCGGGCGCGGTCGGCGGCGAGGATCGCGGCGGAGCGGGTGGCGGGGTCGACATCGCCCCGCGCGGCATCGGCGCTGCCGGTGACGGTGAGGACGACGCGCGGATCGATCAGCTGGTCCTTCGCCCAGCCGGCGATCGTGTCGGCACCGGCCGGCAGGGCCGCGGAGCCGGGCGCGAACCCGTCGAGCCGGTTGGCGGCGACCGCGAGCAACGGCTCGGCCGGCTTGCTGTCGACGAAGCCCTCGCGCAGCGACCGGGCGAGCTGGCGCGGATCGGCCTGATGCGCCTGCACCAGCACGAAGAATCCGACCATCAGCAGCGCGAGGTCGGCGAGCGTGACCAGCCAGAGCGGCCGGCCGGAAGCGATGTCTGGGAATTCGCCGGTCATGCGACGCTCTGCAGGGGCGGGCGCGGCGTCTGGCAGGCGGCGAGCGCGGCCAGCGGCGCCTCGAGCCGGGCGCGCTCGGCCGCCTCGGTACGCCCCGCGGCGCGCAGTCGCGCGGCGATGGGGGAGAGGACGAGATTGGCGAGCAGCGCGCCATAGAGGGTGGCGAGCAGCGCGATCGCCATGCCCGCGCCGATCGCGCTGGTGTCGGACATGCCGGCGAACATGCGCGCGAGGCCGATCAGCGTGCCGACCATGCCCATGGCCGGCGCCGCCTCTGCCGCGGAGGCCCACATCTCGGCCGCGGCGACGTGGCGGTCGATGCGGACGCCGCGGTGATAGCGGACCAGCGCCTCCACCTCGGCCGGCTCGTCGCCGTCGACGATCGCCATCACCGCGGCGGCGACGTCAGGATCGGCGATGATCGCGCGGTCGAGCTGGAAGACGCCGTGCTTGCGCGCGATCCGGGTCAGGGCGGCGATCTGCGCGACCAGCGCGTCGGCGACGAACGGCCGGCGCACCAGCACGCGCAGCGCGGCGATGCCGGCGACCAGATCGTGCAGCGGCGTGCGCAAGAGCGTGACCAGCACCGTACCGCCGAGCACAATGCCGAGCGCCGCGGGATCGAAAAGCGTCATCCATTCCATGCCCGCACGATACGCAAGGAGCGGGCCAGTTGCCGCGCCTGCCTTGCCGCCATCGGCCGACCGGCAAGCCTTGCCGCCCCGCCGGCAACATCTTGCCGCCCGACCCCGCCCGGACGGCAAACGTCCGGCAAACCGCGTCCGAGCGGCTCGATTCCCGGCAGCAGAGCAAAACTGGCACGGCGGTTGCTTAGCTGTCGGGGCGCATCCGGCGCGAAGGAGGCCGTCATGGCAGGAGACACGCTTTTCGGGGTACATGGAGCCGCGCTCCAGGTGCGCGCCCAGCGTATGGGCGTGCTCGCCTCGAACATCGCCAATGCCTCCACCCCCGGCTTCAAGGCGCGCGACTTCGACTTCCAGGCGGCGCTCGCCACGGCGGAGAAGAGCGGCGGCGCGGGGACGCTCGACGGCGCGCTCAAATATCGCGTGCCCCTCCAGACCTCGATGGACGGCAACACGGTCGAGCTGAGCCAGGAGCAGACCGCCTTCGCCGAGAACGCCGTCCAGTACCAGACGACGCTGTCGTTCCTCAACGGGCGGATCGCCCAGATCACCCGCGCGCTGAAGGGAGAATAAGGCATGGCCTCCAGCCCCCTCACCATCTTCCAGGTCGCCGGCCGCGCGATGACCGCGCAGCTGGTCCGGATGAACACGACCGCATCGAACCTCGCCAATGCGGGCGACATCGCGAGCTCGGCCGAGGCCGCCTACAAGACGATGAAGCCGGTGTTCCGCACCAGCTTCGACGCCGCCTCCGGCCTCGCCACCGTCGATGTCGAGAAGGTGGTCACCGCCGGATCGCAGCCGACCAAGCGCTACGACCCCGAAAATCCGCTCGCCGACAAGGACGGCAACATCTGGGAAGCCGCGGTCGACGAGACCCGCGAGCTGGTCGACATGATGGAGACCGCACGCGGCTACCAGAACAATGTCGAGGTGATGCAGACCGCCAAGTCGCTGATCATCGACACCCTCAAGCTGGGACGCTGATAGATGGCCACCACGTCCGCCACCGCTGCGAGCAGCGCCTTCGACCAGACGCTGACCGGGCTCGGCATCACCCGCGCGGGCTCGAGCAGCACGCCCAAGGCGACCGCGACGGGCACCAAGACCACGCTCGACCAGTCCGACTTCCTGAAGCTGATGACGGCGCAGATGAAGAACCAGGACCCGTTCAGCCCGGTCGACAACACGCAGATGGTCGCCCAGATGGCGCAATTCTCCAGCACCGCGGGCATCAGCCAGATGAACACGACGCTGACCGGCATCGCCAACAAGCTCAACGCGGCCAGCTCCGCCGACGCGATGGGCTATGTCGGCAAGGCGGTGCTGACCGAAGGCAAGACCGCATACGAGCGGACCAAGGGCGGCATCGCCGGCGCGGTCGAGCTCGACGGCGCGGCGACCGACGTGAACGTGTCGATCAGCGACAAGGACGGCAACGTCGTCAAGACGATCCAGCTCGGCAAGCAGGATACGGGCACCGTCACCTATGACTGGGACGGCACGGACGAGGCCGGCAACAAGATCGACAACGGCCCCTACACCGTCGCGGTCGATGCCGCGAACCTGTCGAAGATCGTCACCGCGCGCGGCCTTGTCTGGGCGCCGGTCGAATCCGCCTCGTTGCCCCCCGGCGGCGAACCCACGCTCAAGGTGACCGGCATCGGCACCGTCAAGACGACCGCGATCCGCGGCGTCGCCTGAACCCCTTTACCCCAGGAGTAGTCCCCCATGTCCTTCTACACCGCGCTTTCCGGCCTGCAGGCCGCCCAGACCGATATGTCGGTGATCAGCCACAACCTGGCCAACGTCGCGACCACCGGCTTCAAGAAGAGCCGCACCGAGTTCGCCGACATCATCGCGTCGAACGTCTCGACCGATCCGCGCAAGATGGTCGGTTCGGGCGCGGTGGTGAAGGGCAACACCCAGCAGTTCAAGGAGGGCAACCTCCAGACCACGTCGAACGCGCTCGACCTCGCGCTGGTCGGCGAGGGCTTCTTCGTGATGAAGTCGACCGGCACCAGCGACTCGATCACCTATTCGCGCAACGGCTCGTTCCAGGTCGACTCGAACCGCAACGTGGTCGACTCGCAGGGCAGCTATCTGATGGTCTATCCGGTCGACAATGACGGCAACGTCACCGCGACCGGGCAGGACGGCCTGACCAACCTCCAGCTCCAGCAGACCAGCGGCGAGCCGAAGGCGACCACCAAGGTGCAGACCGCGGTGCAGCTGTCCTCCACCTCGACGCCCAAGACGGCGGCGAACGTGTTCAAGCGGTCGGACACCACCACCTACACCAACTCGGTCGCGACCCGCGTCTATGACGCGAACGGCAATCCGATCACGATGACCAACTATTATGTCCGCACCGCGGGTGCGTCGCCGGCGGTGCCGGCCGGTACCGATGCCAATGGCAACCCGACCCCCGCCCAGCCCGCCACCACCGGCACCTGGGACGTCTATACCTATTTCGGCGACCAGCCGATGGAGGTGAGCGGCGTCGACAAGGTCACGCTGCAGTTCGACTCGACCGGTTCGCTGATCACGACCGCGCCGACCCAGCCGATCACCTTCGACGCCTTCAACCCGACCTCGGGCGCGGCGCTCCAGCAGGTCTCGCTCGACCTGCGCAGCTCGACCCAGCTGTCCTCGGCCTTCTCGGTCAATTCCAAGACGCAGAACGGCGTCGCGGTCGGCCAGCTGGCGGGCGTGACGGTCAACGACGCCGGCCTGATCTCGGCCAGCTTTTCGAACGGCGACATCGTGCCGCTCGGCAAGGTGGCGCTGGCCAAGTTCTCGACGCCCACGGGCCTGCGCCAGATCGGCAACAGCTATTGGGCGGCGACCGGCGTGTCGGGCGCGGCGAGCCTGGGCGCGGCCTCGGCCGACGGCTTCGGCTCGCTGATGTCGGGCACGATCGAGGGGTCGAACGTCGACATTACCGAGGAACTGGTCAACCTGATCGCGGCGCAGCGCAACTTCCAGGCGAATGCCAAGGCGCTCGATACCGCCAGCCAGGTCTCGCAGACCATCTTCAACATCCGCTCGTAAGCATCGGCGGCTGAGGGAGCGGACAGGTGGACAAGCTCGTCTATACGGCGGCGACCGGCCTCAAGGCGCATATGGCGGCGCAGGCGGCGATCGCCAACAACATGGCGAACGCGTCCACCACCGGCTTCCGGGCCGACCGGGTGGTGTTCGACCGGATCGAGCTGAAGGGCGGCGGCCAGCAGATCGAGGCGCGCGCGCCGACGTCGGAAGAGATTACCGATGCCGACCGGGCGCCCGGCGCGATCCAGCAGACCGGCCGCCCGCTCGACGTGGCGATGGCGGGCGACGCCTGGCTGGCGGTGCAGGCGGCGGATGGCAGCGAGGCCTATACGCGCCGCGGCGACCTCGAGATCGCGCCCTCCGGCGTGCTCCAGACCGGCGACGGGCATATCGTGATGGGCTCCTCCGGGCCGATCACCCTGCCCCCGGCCAGCGCGATCTCGATCGGCGGCGACGGGTCGATCTCGATCATCCCGGTCGGTGGCGACGCCACCCAGACCCAGGTCGTCGACAAGCTGAAGCTGGTCAGCCCCAAGGGCACCGCGACGCTGAAGGGGCTGGACAATCTGCTGCGGGTGAAGGGCGGCGGCGTGCTGCCCGAGAATCTCGACGCCAATGTGATCGGCGGCGCGCTGGAAGGGTCCAACGTCAACATGACCCAGTCGCTGGTCGACATGATCGAGAACCAGCGCAGCTACGAGGTTACGGCCAACCTCATGAAAACGGCCAAGGACATGGATGAGGGCGGGGCATCGCTGATGCGCCTGCCGAGCTGAGGAATTCACCGATGACCACTGCGGCCATGCATATCGCGCGCACCGGGCTCGACGCCCAGGACATGCGCATGCGCGTCATCTCCAACAACCTCGCCAACGTCAACACGACGGGGTTCAAGCGCGATCGCGCCGCCTTCGAGACGCTGTCCTATCAGGTGGTGACGGCGCCCGGCGCCGCCTCGACCAGCGAGACGCGCTACGCCACCGGGCTGAACCTCGGCACCGGCGTGCGGGTGCAGGGCACCGCGCGGATCGACACGCAAGGGTCGGCCCAGCAGACCGGCAACTCGCTCGACATGATGCTCGACGGCGACGGCTATTTCCAGGTGCAGCTGCCCGGCGGCCAGCTCGGCTACACCCGCGCCGGCAATTTCTCGAAGTCGGCCGAGGGGCTGCTCGTCACCGCCGAGGGCTATCAGGTGATGCCCGGCATCACCATTCCCGAAAACGCCACGGCGATCACCGTCGGGCTCGACGGCACCGTCACCGCGAGCGTGCCCGGCCAGACCGACCAGGCGCAGCTCGGCCAGATCCAGGTCGCCAGCTTCGCGAACGGCGCAGGCCTTCAGTCGAAGGGCGACAATTACCTGCTCGAGACCGCTGCGAGCGGGCCGGCCAATCTGGGCCAGCCCAACCAGGACGGGCGCGGCGGCATCCGCCAGGGCACGCTGGAGGCGTCCAACGTCAACGTCGTCGAGGAGCTGGTCGACATGATCGAGACCCAGCGCGCCTATGAGGTCAATTCCAAGATGATCTCGGCCACCGACGAGATGCTCAAGACCGCGAACCAGAACCTGTCATGAGCCGCGCTCCCCGCCCCAATCACGCGGCGATCGCCGCGCTCACCGCCGCCGCGGTCGCGGTCGCGGTCTGCGCACCGGTGCCGGCCCAGGCCGGGCTGTTCGGCAAGCGCCGCCCGCCCGAGGACTATTCGGCCGCGACCCCGCCGCCGATGGTCGCGACCCCGGCCGCCGCCAACGGCTCGATCTTCCAGACGAGCGAGGGCTATGCCGCGCTCTACGAGGGCTGGCGCGCGCGCAAGGTCGGCGACCCGCTGACGATCGTGCTGGTCGAGCGGACCGCGGCCTCCAAATCGGCCAGCTCCAAGCTCGACTCGGGCGGCGGGTTCGGCATCACGCCGCCTTCGGCCGGCCCGTTCAAGCTGTTCGACCCGGCCGAGGCCTCTGCCAGCGGCAAGCGCAATTTCGACGGCAAGGGCCAGGCCGATCAGGCGAACAGCCTGTCGGGCGAGGTCTCCGTGACGGTCGCCGAAGTCTATCCCAACGGCACCATGCTGGTGCAGGGGCAGAAGCGGGTGACGCTGAACCGCGGCGACGAATATGTCCGCATCAAGGGGATCGTGCGCACCGCCGATGTCGACCGCGACAATCGCGTGCCGTCGACCCGCGTCGCCGACGCCCAGATCTCGTATACGGGCAAGGGCGATGTCGCCCGCGCCAGCCGCCAGGGCTGGCTGTCCCGCTTCTTCTCCGCCGTCAGCCCGTTCTGAAGGATGCCGATCGTGAAGGCCTTCATGCGCTATATCCTCCCCTTCCTGATCCTGCTGACGACGTCGGCGCCGGCGATGGCCGACCGGATCAAGGACCTGGGCGGCTTCCAGGGCATCCGCACCAATCAGCTGACCGGCTACGGCATCGTCGTCGGGCTGCCGGGGACGGGCGACGACAATCTGGAATATACCGTCCAGAGCGTGAAGGCCGCGACCTCGCGCTTCGGACTGCAACTGCCGCCGGGCGCCAATCCGGGGCTGAAGAACGCGGCGGTGGTGATGGTGACGGCCGAGCTGCCGCCCTTCGCCAAGCCGGGGCAGAAGCTGGACATCACCGTCGCCTCGATGGGCAAGGCCAAGTCGCTGCGCGGCGGCTCGCTGATCCTGACGCCGCTGCTCGGCGCGGACGGGCAGATCTATGCGATGGCGCAGGGCAACCTCGCGGTCGGCGGGCTGGGCGCGGAGGGCGCGGACGGATCGAAGATCGTCGTCAACATCCCCTCGACCGGCCGCATCCCCGAGGGTGCCACCGTCGAACGCGCGGTCGCGACCGGGTTCGAGAATGCGCCGGCGCTGACCTTCAACCTCCAGCGCGCCGACTTCACCACCGCGCAGAATGTCGCGGGAGCGATCAACCAGCGGCTGGGCGCCGGCACCGCACAGGCGATCGACGCGGTCTCCGTCTCGGTCCGTGCGCCGGTCGGCGCGGACGTGCGCGCGACCTTGATGTCGACGATTGAGAATCTCGACGTGGTCTCGGCCGAGCCGCCCGCCCGCGTCATCGTCAACGCCCGCACCGGCACCGTCGTGATCAGCTCGGCCGTCCGGGTCGGCACCGCGGCGGTCACGCACGGCAAGCTGACGGTGCGGATCGACGAGAGCCAGCGGATCAGCCAGCCCGCGCCGCTGTCCAACGGCCAGACCGCGGTCGAGCAGCGCTCCAACGTCCAAGTCGAGGAGGAGAAGAAGCCGATGTTCCTGCTCAATCCCGGCCCCCGGCTGGCCGATGTGGTCAAGGCGGTGAACGCGATCGGCGCGAGCCCGGCCGACCTCGTCGCGATCCTTGAGGCGCTGAAGGAAGCGGGCGCGCTGAAGGCGGAGCTGGTGGTCCTGTGACGGCCCCCTCGCTCCTCCCCGCCGCGCCGACGGTCGCGACCAGCGGCATCTCCGCCGATGCCAGCCGGCTCAAGTCCCGCGAGAATCTGGAAAAGGCGGGCCAGCAGTTCGAGGCCGTCTTCACCGGCATGATGCTGAAGTCGATGCGCGAGGCGAAGCTGTCCGACCCCCTGTTCGACAGCAAGGCGCTCGACACCTTCCGCGAGATGCAGGACCAGAAGACGGTCGCCGCCATGGCCGAGCACACGCCGCTCGGCATCGGCAAGGCGATGACCGCATTCCTGTCGAAATCTCAACCCGATCTTAACGATCGCACCGGATAAAGGCGGGTCATGAGCGACCTCCTTGCGATCGGCGCTTCGGGCGTACGCGCGTATCAGACCGCGCTCTCCGTCGTTGGCGAGAATATCGCCAATGTGGGGACGACCGGCTATACCCGTCGCACGACGCGGATGACGGAGGTCTCCGCCGGGGTCGGCGCGGTCGATGCGCGTAGCGCCGGCAACGGCGTCCTGCTCGCCGGCATCGGACGCGGCGGCGACAATTTCGCGACCCAGCAGGTGCGCAGCGCCGGGGCCGACCTCGCCCGGACCGAGACCGGGGCGACCTGGCTCGACCGGATCGAAAAGGCGATGACCGGCAACCAGCTGACGGCGCGGGTCACCAGCTTCTTCAACAGCGCGACGGCACTCGCCGCCGAGCCGACTTCGACGGCGCTGCGCACCGGCATGATCAGCGCTGCCGACTCGGCTGCGATCGCCTTCAAGTCGACCGGTCAGGCGCTGGCGCAGATGGGCACCGATCTCGACCGTAGCGGCAAGCAGACGGTCGATACGCTCAATGCGCTGTCGTCCTCGCTCGCCAAGGTCAATGACGGGCTGGGCCGCACCCTGCCCAACACCGCCGCCGCGGCGCAGCTCGCCGACCAGCGCGACCAGATCCTCGAACAGATGAGCGCGATCGTCGATGTCGGCGTCGCGATGGACTCCTATGGCCGCGCCACCGTGACGGCGGGCGGCAATGGCGGACCGACGCTCGTCCGCGGCGATGTCGCCAGCTACGCCTCCTATACGCGCACCGGCGCGAACACCCAGTTCACGGTCGTGGTGCCCGGCGAACCCGCGTCGCTGACCATCAGCCCCAATGGCGGGGCGATGGCGGGGATCGCCGAGGCGGCCGAGCGGGTGTCGGACGCAACCGACGCCGTCAACGATCTCGCCGCCGACTTCGTCGGCAAGGTCAACGCGGCGCAGGCGCTGGGCAAGGACATGGCCGGGGTGACCGGCACCGACCTGCTGACCGCCAGCACCACCGATCCCACCGACATGACGGTCGCGTTCCGCGATCCGACGCTGATCGCCGCCGCCAAGAGCACCAGCATCCGCGACGGCAGCAACCTCGCCGAGTTCGCGGCGATCCGCACGACCGGCGACTTCGAGGCGAAGCTGACCGCGATCATCAACGAGAATGCGACCGCCTATCGCCAGAAGACCACGATCGCGGAGGCGCAGACCGCGATCCGCGACGGCGCCGCGACCGCGCTGAGCAGCGCGGCGGGCGTCAACATCGACAGCGAGGCCGTGGACCTGATGCGGTTCCAGCAGGCCTATCAGGCGTCGAGCCGCGTCATCCAGGCCGCGCGCGACACCTTCCAATCGATCCTGGAGATCCGGTAACCGCCATGCAGGTCTCCACGAGCAACTTCTACGCCGATACCGGCAAGCGGATGAGCGCGATGACGCAGCGCGCCCAGACGCTCCAGACCGAGATCGCGACCGGCAAGAAGATCCAGACTCCGTCCGACGCGCCCGGCGTCTCGCAGCAGCTCGCCGAGATCGCCAAGAAGGACGCCAACTCGGCAGTCTATGCCGACAATATGAAGACGGCGGGGTCGCTGCTCGACCAGGCCGACAGTGTCATCAAGCAGATCACCGCGCAGCTGACCCACGCCAAGGAGCTGGCGACCAGCGCGGCCACCGGCACCCAGTCGGCCAGCGAGCGCAAGATCATCGGCGCCGAGCTCGATTCGGTGCTGGGCTCGCTGATCGGGCTGGCCAACATCAACAATATCCGCGGCGAGCCGCTGTTCGGCACGCCCGGCAGCGTCAAGGCGGTCGTCGACAATGGCGACGGCACCTATACCTATACGCCGACCAACGTCTCGCCAGTGCCGATCGCGGACGGGCAGGACGTGCAGGCGACGGAAAGCGCGGGGCGGCTGTTCCAGCTCACCGACGGCACCGACGTGCTCGCCACGCTCCAGACGCTCGCCAAGGCCCTCCAGACCAGCGACCCGGACTCGCAGGCGACCGCCAACGGTTCGCTCGACACCATCCAGCAGGGGCTCAACCAGCTGGGCGACGTCCAGGCGTCGGTCGGCGCGCGCGGCGCGCGGATCGACCTCCAGCAGCAGCTGCTCCAGACCGCCGATACCGACCGGACCGAGCTGCGCTCGAAGCTCGAGGACACCGACATCCCCTCGGCGGTGGTCGAGCTCCAGCAGATGCTGACCGCGCTGCAGGCGACCCAGGCCAGCTTCTCCAAGCTCGCCCAGCTCTCGCTCTTCGACTATATCCGCTAGCGCTGGATGACCTGAGGGCACCCCCTCTGACCGGTCGCCCTGCGCGCGGTCGAAGGGCCTGGGATCCACCTGTGCTTCGACTTCGCTCAGCACGAACGGGTGATCCGGCTTCAGGATCAAAACCACCGTCATTTTGCCGTCATCCCCGCGCAGGCGGGGATTTAGACGCGCGGAAGCGTTCCGCGTCACTCGCAAAGGTCAGAGGTTCTGGATCCTCGCCTGCGCGGGGATGACAAAAAAAGAATCTCTCGCGCAGGTCTCGCCTGTGCCGGGATGACGCCCCGCCCCCCGACCGGCAAATAATGGCCGCACGTGGTAACGGGTTGGCGAGGAAATGCGGTTAATCGGGGAACCATGACGCCGGTGTTCCGGCTCGATGACTCCGGGATTGCCAAAAGATGTTTCCTGCAATCGGCCTTGTTGTCCTGTTCGGCATGGTGTTCGGCGGCTTCGCCATCACCGGCGGTGCCCTCGGCCCGGTGTTCGAGGCGATCCCGCACGAGATGCTCATCATCGGCGGCGCCGCGGCCGGCGCGCTGATCATCGGCAATTCGGGTAAGGAACTGAAGGCCATGGGCGGCGGCCTGGGCAAGGTGTTCAAGGGTCCGAAATACAAGAAGCAGGATTATCTCGACACGATCTTCCTCGTCTCGAAGCTGATGAAGATGCTGCGGATGGAAGGGCCGATCGCGCTCGAGCCGCATGTCGAGGATCCGCAATCCTCCTCGGTCTTCGCCGAATATCCCAAGCTCCTGAAGGACCATACGCTGATCAACCTGATCGCGGACACGCTGCGCCTGGTCGTCGTGTCGTCGGGCACGCTCGACGTGCATGCGGTCGAGGAGGTGATGGACCATTCGATCAAGACCCATCACCACGAGGTCGAGAGCCCGCAGCATACGCTGACCAGCCTCGCCGATTCGCTGCCCGCGCTCGGCATCGTCGCGGCGGTGCTCGGGATCGTGAAGACGATGGGCTCGATCGACAAGCCGCCCTCGGTGCTGGGCGGGATGATCGGCTCGGCGCTGGTCGGCACCTTCATGGGCGTGCTGCTCGCCTATGGCGTGGTCAATCCGCTCGCCAACCGGCTGAAGCAGGTGATCGATGCCGATTCGGCAATCTACGATGTGGTTAAGCAGATCATCATCGCCTCGCTCCACGGCCATCCGCAGCCGCTGGTCATCGAGGCGGCGCGCAGCGGCATCGACCACAAGAACCAGCCCGGCTTCGCCGAGGTGTTCGACGGCCTGCGCGGCAAATGATGTTTGTTCGGCTCACGCCGACGGGCGGCACCAGCCCGCTCCCCCACCCCGCCTCCCACAACGGTATCCTTGATGGGAGGCCGGGTGGGGGAGCAACGGGTCGGTCATGCCCCCGGCATGACCTGACCAGCGCGGGGCGCTGGTCGCCCGATGCTGGCTGGTGCCGCTGCTCCGAAGGAGCCCGATAATGGCGAAGGCTGCGCCGCACGGGTCGAACGTCCCGCCCAAGGTCATCGTCAAGAAGGTCTATATCGAGGGGCATGGCGGCCATCATGGCGGTGCGTGGAAGGTCGCCTATGCCGACTTCGTGACGGCGATGATGGCCTTCTTCCTGCTCCTCTGGCTGCTCGGCGCGACGACCGAGAAGCAGCGCAAGGGCCTGGCCGACTATTTCGCGCCGACCCTGCTCGATTCGAAGAAGCTGGGCATCGGCGGCAGCGGCCCGCTGGGCGGCGAATCGGTGATGTCGAACAACAAGACGGGGCCCAAGGCCGCCGCCTCGCTGATCGCGTCGATGGGCATGCCCGCCAAGCAGATGGACGGCGGCCCGCAGGTTGGGATGGGACCCAAGGGCTCGCTCCGCTCGCAGGCGCAGCTTCGCGAGGAGGACGCGAAGGCCTTTGCCAAAATGAAGCAGCAGATCCTGCAGAAGATGGCCGCATCGGCCGATCTGCAGAAGCTGGCCAAGCATGTCCGCTTCATCCCCACGGACACCGGGCTACGCATCGATCTCGTCGACGACGCCGATTATTCGATGTTCGCGCTGGGCACGACGATGCTCGACCGCAAGGCGTCCGACCTGATCGGGATGATCGCCGGCACGGTGCGCGACCTGCCCAACCCGATCATGATCCGCGGGCACACAGACTCGGTCCCGTATGGCGATCCGCGCGCGATGAACAACTGGATGCTCGCGACCGGCCGGGCCGAGGCGACGCGGCGGCGGCTGGCGCTGGGCGGGCTGCCGGAGAACCGGTTCGAGCGGATCGAGGGCGTCGCCGATCGCGAGCCGATGATCGCCGCCGACCCGAGCGACCCGCGCAATCGCCGCGTGGCGATCACGCTGCTCTATCGCAAGGGCGTGTTCGGGCAGTAGATCCACACGATGCCGACCGTCGCCCCGGCGCAGGCCAGGGCCTTGAGCGGCTCCTTTATCGCGCGATCACCGGAAGCTCTAAGCCTTCGCCGGGATGACGTCCGATCGGGTGCGGCCAGACCCGGATGACCCGGAATCGACCCGTCCATCCCGGGCGACGTCGCAGCACAGGTGAGGCCCAGGCTCTTCGACTGCGCTCATGGCGAACGGGTCCATCGATGCCGTCCGGCTCGAGGCATTGGCTCAACCCGCGGCCCGGCCCATGCGCCAGCGGAGGATGCGCAGGAAGTCCTCGGGATCGTCGAGGCGGAAGGCGATGGCGTCGATGCGGCGGCGGCGCGGGCCGGCGCGATGCTCGACGGGTCCGGACAGGCGCAGCAGGATGTTGGGCCAGGCGAGCAGCGCAGCGTTGAGCGTCGCCGGATCGCGCACCGCGGCCCCGTCGATCAGGCCGCCCTCGATCGAGACGATCCGGTCGAACGGCACCAGCCGGTCGATCAGGAAACCCGCCCGCACCCGCACGCCGTCCGGCGTCAGCAGCACGGGGCGGAGGCGGAAGGACTTGATCAGCCCGACCAGATAGACCAGCCCGAGATCACTCAGCACGAACATCACGATCGCGGCGGTGCGGCTCCAATGGCCGACGAGCAGGTGATACGTCCCGACCTCGATCCCCGAGAGGATCAGCAGCGCCGCGCTGATCGGCGCGAGATGGCGGTGATAGGCAAAGCCGCGGCATCCTGCCGGCACGTCCCCCGTCCCGCCCCAGCGGAACAGCGCCATGTGCAGGATCGACCATTCCGCCGCGGCGAAGCGGCCGAGCGGCGGCGGCAGCAGGTCGCCCAGCCCGATTCCGACCCGCGCCTCCAGCGATAGTCCGTCCGCCGCCGCCGCGCGCCGCACCGCGAGCGCGACATGGAGGAGCAGCAGCGCCGTCATGACGAGCGCCAGCGCGGGCATCGTGGAGAGGGCGTGTCGCATCGGTGCCGGTGCGCCGATCCAGACGGCCAGTGCGGCGAGCGCCAGCGTGCCGATCACGAGGCGCGCGGGCGGCCGCCGCGTGCGGGCGAGCAACGCCAGCATCATCGCGTCCGACACGATCCAGAGGTGCAGGAGCAGCGCCACCCGCGGCCAGGCCAGCGCCAGCGGCAGGCGCGCCGCCGTCGCGGCGAGGAGCGCGACCAGCGCCGGCGCGATCGTCGCCAACCTGCGCCGGTCGGACGTCAGCTCGTGCACCATCACCGGCACCTCCCGTGTCACGAAAAAGGGCGCCGCGATCGTCGCAGCGCCCCTTCAACTCTTCAAGCCTGACGAGTCGTTATTCGGCCGTAACGGCTTCCTTGCGGCGGCGGCCGGCGACCGGCGCACCCTCGGCCTTGGCGACCTTGGTGCCGGGCTTGCGACCCAGACCGATCTTCTTCGCCATGGCGCGACGGCTTTCCGAATAATTCTCGGCGACCATCGGATAGTCGGCCTTCAGGCCATAGCGCTCGCGATACTCGGCCGGGGAAAGACCATGGGTAGCCAGGTGGCGGCGCAGCGTCTTGTACGGCTTGCCGTCGATCATCGAGATGATGTGATCCTTCGACGCCAAAGACTTGCGGACGCTGACCGCAGGCACATAGTCATTACCGGTATCTTCGACCGGTGCAGGCTGTGCCCCCGAACCCAGCAGAACCGATACCGTCTCGTGCATCTTGCCGAGAAAGGCCGGAACCTCTTCAGCAGAGATGCGGGTGTTGGGATTACCCAGCCAAGCAATCGTCAATTCGGTCGCCAGCTCTACCGCGTTGGTATCGGCAATATCGTCGGCCATTTGATCCTCCATGTTCCGCAGACGGCCGTAACATCGCGCGACACCACGTCAACATCTTTGCGATCAAGATGTTTGATGGACGTCAAAAATGAACGATATGTGATAATAGAAGCCGGCGCTGGCTGAATGAGAGCCGCGCGGCTCCAAGGTTTCAGCCCGCGCCGCCCTGTTCGCGCTTCAACGCAGCCAGAGCAGCAAACGGCCCCGTCTGATCCTCCGTCAACACGCCCGCCCGCGCCAGCGCGCTCGCGGCATTTGGCCCGCGCACGAAGGGATCGATCGCGAGCGCCATCGTCTCGGCCGCCGCCTCGCCCAGATCGATCGCGCCCCCCTCGATCTCGATCGTGTCGAGCGCATCGGCGGACAGTTCGACCTCGTCACCGCCGGTCGCGGGCTCGACGAAGCGCAGCGCGACCGGCTCGTCGATCCGTGTCGTCAGCGGCTCGCCGGTCACCGAACAGGCCTGGCGCAGCTCTGCCGTCACCCGTCCGGTCGCGGCGATCCCCGCCGCCTCGCGGCGCAGCGCGAAGCTCGCCTCCAGCCGCTCGATGCCGGGCAGGTCGAAGCGCCGCGCCAGCGCCCGGCGCTCTTCCTCGTCGGCGCTGATCGTCACCGTCCGCTCGCCCTCGCCGATCGTGTCGAGCCGCTCGGGCCGGCTCCATTCGGGCGTGGTCATGGCAGCGCTCCTTCGTGCAGGGTGGCGATGGGCACCGCTCGCGCGGCGCGATGGAGGTCGCGCAGCCCCGCCGCGACATGCGCCACCGCCTCGCCTGCGGGCGCGTCACCCCGATAGAGGTTGCGGACCAGCGCCGCGTCGAGCGCTCCCGCCCCGTCGCGCGCTTCCGCCGCCAGCGCCTCGCGATAGGCGCCGAGGCGGCCGCCGAGCGCCGACATCATCCGGCCGACCTGCTTGCCCACCACCATGTCGCCGAAGCCGATCTGGCGCAGCTGCGCATCCATGTCGTCGACGAAATGCTCGGCGAGGTGCGCGGCCGGATCGGCGCCCGCCGGCTCCGCCTCGAGCCGGATGAGGACCATCGACAGGACCGCGGCGATCATGTCGAAGCGGCCGTCGACCGTGTCGGGCACCGCGCCCGCCTCGTACCAGTGCTCGGCGCGCGCGCGCGCGACCACCGCATTGTAGAGCGGCACCCATTCCACGTCCCGCTTGCGTCCGAATAGCGAAGCCAGCCAGCCCAATCGCGTCATCCCGTCCTGCCCGGCCGCTTGTGCGCGGCCGGCTCCTCGCATATCGAGACGAATGGCGGCCGATGCAATCGCGGGCCGGCCCGCCCTGTTGCCCAGCGTCGCCCGCGCGGAGTTGCTTCCTTCCATGCCCCCCGCCATCTCGCCCCTCGCCGCTCCCCGCCGCCGCGCGCGCGCCGCGCTCCTCGCGATCCTGGCCGGCGGCACGCTCGCGGCCGGCTGCGCGCCGCTGCGCTCCCATTCGGGCTATATCATCGACGCCGATCTGGTGAATTCGGTGCAGCCGGGCGTCGACAACCGCCAGTCGGTGCAGCAGGTGCTCGGCACGCCCACGGTGGCCGGCCAGTTCGGCTCGGGCGACTGGTATTACGTCTCGCGCGACAACCGCAACTACGGCTTCCAGACGCCGAAGGTGCGCGAGCAGACCACGGTCCAGATCAGCTTCGATCCCCAGGGCACCGTCACCGCGATCCGCCGCGGCAATATCGAGCAGGTCGCCTCGATCGAACCTTATGGCAAGGTGACGCCGACGCTCGGCCGCAAGCGCGGCTTCTTCGAGGATCTGTTCGGCAATATCGGCACCGTCGGCGCGGCGGGCATGGGCGGCGGGCAGCAGGGCGGCAATCGCGACCGTCCGTAAGAGGTAGTCGAGGACACGCGCAAAGGCGAGTCGTGGGCGACTCCACGACGGACGTGTTCGAGTCCTCTGTGAAAGTCAGCTCGTCATGCCGGACTTGTTCCGGCATCCACCGCGCCACACGCGCACATGCCGCAAATGTTACGGAGCCGTGGATCCCGGAACAGGTCCGGGATGACGTTTGGAAGACGTCACGGTCTCGACTTTTTCAAAGGCCCCTGGCTGTTCCGGCATGACAGATCGGGTCGGGAATGATCCCATCAAGGGAGCCTGTGGACGACCGATGGAGCGCAAGGCCACGGCCCCGTTCCCCACTTCGGCCACACGTCCACATCATTGATCTGCCACGGTTTGGCCGCGCCGCATGCTACGCAGCGGCGCGGCCGTGCCGTGCTTGGAACGGCACCGATCCCGAAAGGGGGAAGGGACCAATCGCGCAACGCCCGAATCCCGCTTTGGTTCGATCGGCACAGGCGATTGAATCGCACCTGTTGCGACCCGAATGACGAGCCCGCAGATCGCCGTCCGGGGCAATGGGGGTTGCCGGGATGGACACGGGCGCAGCGATCGCGCTGATCGCACGGGAAGGGCTGCTGTTCGCCGGCATCGGCTTCGCGATCGGCGGGGTCGACGATCTGGCGGTCGATCTGGTCTACTGGCTGCGGCGGCTGCTGCACGGACGCGCGGCCACGCCGCTGGAGCGCCTGCCGCTGGCGACCGAAGGCGGCCGGATGGCGGTGTTCATTCCCGCCTGGGACGAGGCGAGCGTGATCGCGGCGATGCTGCGCACCGCGCTCGAGCGCTATCGCCATCCCGATTATCAACTCTATGTCGGCGTCTATCCGAACGATCCGGCCACCATCGCCGCGGTGCGCGACGTGCGCGACCCGCGGGTCCGGATGGTGGTGGGCGACCGGCCCGGCCCGACCACCAAGGCCGATTGCCTCAACACGCTGTGGCGGGCGCTGATCGCGGAGGACGCAAGGCCGCGCGCAGTGGTGCTCCACGACGCCGAGGATGTCGTCCATCCCGACGAACTGACGGTCTTCGATGCGCTGATCGGCGAGCTGGATGTCGTCCAGCTGCCGGTCATTCCGCTGATCAAGCCAGGGTCGGCGACGAGCGCCGTCTATGCAGACGAGTTCGCGCTGTCGCATGGGGCGCATCTGCCGGTCCGCACCGCGCTGGGCGCCGGCATGCCGCTCGCGGGCACCGGCTGCGCCATTGCGACCCCTATGCTCGCGCGGCTCGCGGCCGAGCGCGCGGAGGGGCCGTTCGACCCGGCCAGCCTGGTCGAGGATTACGAGCTGGGCCTGCGGATCGCGGCGCTGGGCGGCCGGGGCAGGCTCGCGCACATCGCCGATGCGGACAGCCAGCCCGTCGCGGTGCGCGCCTATTTCCCCGCAACGCTCGGCGCCGCCGTCCGGCAGAAGACCCGCTGGATCACCGGCATCGCGCTGCTGGGCTGGGACCGGACCGGGTGGAGCCGCCGCTTTGCCCCGATCGACCATTGGTGGCGGGTGCGGGACCGGCGGACGCCGCTGGCGATGCTGGTCGTGGCGATCGGCTATGCGGCGATGCTGGCCTGGCTGCTCGCGGGCCGGCCCGCGCTGCCGCCGCTGACCATCGCGCTGTTGCGGGGCAATGCGGTACTGCTCGGCTGGCGGCTGGCGATGCGCGCCTGGTTCACCGGGCGCCTCCATGGGAGGCGCGAGGCGCTGCTGTCCGTGCCGCGGCTGCTGCTCGGCAATCTGATCGCGATGCTGGCCGCGATGCGGGCGATGCGGACCTATCTCGGCTGGCTGGCCGGCACGCCGCTACGCTGGGACAAGACCGCGCACGAGCATCCGGCGGCGCTGCCGTGAACGGCCGCCCGCTCCGCTTCCTGGCCGCGACGCTGGGCGGCTGGTCGCTGGTGCGGCTGGGCATGCTGTGGCCGGTGCTGGAACGGCTGCCCGAGCTGTTCGTCCCCGCGCCGCCGGCTGAGGCGAAGGCCTTTGCGGCGGAGGCCGGGCGACCGGCGGGGCCGCGACGACCGGTCATGAGCCACCCTCGGCCGGCGCGTCCTGTCCCGCCGGCAACGCCGGTCCCGGTTGCGCACGCCGGCGCACCGCTGGCCGAGGAAGCAGCGCTGGAAACACCATCGCAGCCCCCGCCCCTGCGATTGCCGGATCTGACGACGACGCCCGAAGAAGCGGCGCGACTGACGGTCAGCCTGTGGGGCATTGCGCGCGGCGGCGTGGATATGGCGCGGCCGGGAAGCCAGCTGGGCGGCTCGCAAGCGGGAGTGCGCGCGACGTGGCTGATCGACCGCCGCCACCGGCTGGCGCTGTCCGGCCGAGTATCGGGCGGACTGGACGGGCGCTCCACCGAGGCGGCGGTCGGGATCGACTGGCAGCCGGTCGCGGCGCCGGTGCATCTGCTGGTCGAGCAGCGCGTGGCGCTCGGCCGCGGGCGGGGTGGCCCGGCGGCGCTGGTCGTCGCAGGCCTCGATCCGCGGCCGCTGGCGCGGGGATTACGGATCGAGGGTTACGGGCAGGCGGGAGTGATCGGCCGGGACGGTCTGGACGGCTTCGCCGATGGCGCCGCGCGGGTGACGCGGCGGGTTCAGGCCGGCGCGTTGCGGCTCGATCTGAGCCTGGGCGCATGGGGCGGGGCGCAGCGCGGGGCGGCGCGGGTCGATGTCGGGCCGAGTGCCGGGCTTGCCCTGCCGATCGGAGGCCATAGATTGCGGCTGACGCTCGACTGGCGCCAGCGCATTGCAGGCCGGGCGCGGCCGGGGTCGGGTCCGGCATTGTCGGTCGGGATGGATTTTTGAGGGGTGCGGGTAGTCTGTGCCATCGGCGGACCGGCGTTCCGCTTCGCCGCGGTAGAGGCGAGCGCTTTTGCAGACCACTCGCCTGTCTCTACCTTCATCCGCGCGTCGGCGGAGTTCGTATTCTCCGACGCCATGAGTGATCCGGAAGGCTTCCGCGCGTCTGGATTCCCACCTTCGCGGGAATGACGGCGGGAGGAGGGGTGAAGGCGTCGCCGCAGCCGCGCACGTCCGGCTCTGGTGGGGAGCGGACATTTGATGTAGACTCGCTCATGACGGGGCGGAAGGTAGAGCGATGGCATCGCGTTCAACATGGCTACAGCGTGGTCTCGTCCTGTTCTCTGCCGCTGTGATAGCGCGAGGTCTGGTCGAGCGACGACCTGAAAAGCTCATTATGATCGCTGCACTGGGAGCTTCGTTCATCGCAGTTGTCGGAGTGGGATAACTCTTCGCGGTTCGACGCGAACGCTAGGCTGAAGGTCCGTTATTGGGCGGCCCCGAACGTCATCAAAATAGGGGCGAGCTTCCGGTTACTAGCTTCTCCGCAACGTTGCCGACTATCACAAACAAGATCGCTGCTAGAACCAGCCACCAACCTGCGTTGCGGCGGCGTGTGTTCAGCCAAAAGGCTGCGAGCGGCAGCCCGAGACCGATTGCTACGCCCGCGATCAAAGTGCTCCACGTCAATGCCAGTGATGTCTCCCTGCTCTTCCATGACATGGTGAGGCGATGTCCGCTATTGGGCGAAGCAGACATCGGGTCCGGTTTCACGAACCGCGTTGTGGCAAGAAGCGTCAGCCATCTTGGTAAACAGTGAGCGGCCGCTAATTGAGGTTGGGATCGCGAACCCCGACAGCGGCGCCAACCGCGGCCTGTGTTCCATCGTTCGCGACGAAGGTCAGGACCAGTTCGTCCGCGTTGGGGCCGACGAACAAGAGGCGATACTGGCCACTTACCCCACCCGAGGTGCCCAAACTGCCATTGGTGAAGGTGCTGGTCGCTGAGTTGCCCGACACCACACCACTTAACGGGAAGCCGCCGATGCCCCCAACAACACTTTTGAAGAAGTTTTGGCCACTCAGCAAGAGTTGGCCCGAAATCCTGCCGGTGGCGAAATCGACATCGATGACGTTGCCGTTCACACTCGACAGGAACCACAAGTCCGTATCCGTCGCATAGTTTCCGGAAGATAGCATCGAAAACCGCACGACGCCTGAATGAGGCATCGACGCGACGGGCGTGGGGACGCCATAGCCAAAATAAGTGAGCCTCGTCGCGCGGGTCGTGCCGTTCACGATGGTATGCTGCCAGCCGGCGGTTCCACCGTACTTTGCGGTCGTGTAGCCACTGCCCTTGATGTTCGAGCTGTACGTGGATTGCTGATACAGAGCGAGGTAATCTTCAACAGCCCCGGCGATGTTGGTGAAGAACACAACGCCGTTGCCGTTGGCAACCGTTGAGTCGCCAGAGAGCTGACGGCTCCCGAACAGGGTGGACGTGAACGCGTCGGAAAGGGCGTAACCCGCGGACGCGGTGTAGCTGGCCTGGAACTGCGGCGTGTCGATCGCCGTGACCCTGTCCGTCGTCGAGCCGCCCGTGATGATGCCGTTCGTCTCGCTGACGCCGCCAGTAGTTGTCAGTGACATGGTCGACGCGAGGAAGGCGCTGCCGCTCGCCGGCTTGACCTCGCCGGTGTTCAAAGTCCCTGCCGAAGGCGTGGGGGTCGGACTGGATGTCGGGGTTGGCGCGGGCGTCGACACGCCGATGCCACTAGCTCCCGAACCGCCGCCATCGCTCCCGCACGCGCTCAGCAACGCCATCGCTGCCAACGGCAACTTACCAGTCCAACGCACGGCCGACCCCCTCTTTCTGACAGGATACCTGCCATGCGGTACCGGTCAACTGTGGGCGTGGCTGACATTGCCACCAGGCTGGATGCGAATGTCCAGTACTGGACGGAAGCCGACATCGACAGGCGTATGACTAGGGTACGGGCACGCTCATCGAAGCCCTGCCCCCTCGGCGACCAAGCCGCGCGGCGGGGGATGCCTCCGCCTCCGCAATGTCCGCTATCGGGAGACCGCCGCCCCGTCCTATGCCGGCACCGGCTCGTGGTGCAGCATCCGCACCGCGACCGGGCGGTCGGCGAACAGCGCGCCGGCCGTCAGCCGCTCGCCGTCGACCAGGACGCAGGTGTCGCCCCACGCCTCGACCGCAGCCGTGCGCAGCGCCACCGCGCAGAGCAACCGCTCGCCCTCATGCTCGCGGGCGAAGGCGAGGATGTGGCCGGCCTGCGGACCTTCCACCGCAAGCGGGCGATAGCCGCCCATCGCGAACAGCGCCGGCTGTTCGCGGCGCAGCGCCAGCAGGCCGGCGATCAGCGCCTGTTTGGGGTCGCCCTTCGCCGCCAGCGCGGCGTCGCGCGCGGCATAGTCGACCGGCCGGCGATTATCGGGGTCGACCAGCGACAGGTCGAGCCATTCGGTGCCCTGATAGGTGTCGGGCACGCCGGGCACGGTGAGCCGCAGCGCCGCCTGCGCCAGCACATTGGCCATGGCCGGCCGGGCGAGCGCATCGCGGAAGGCGGTGAGATCGCGCAGGATCTCGGCCGAACGCTCCGGGTCGAGCAGCGCGTCGATCGCGCCGGCGACGAGCGCCTCATAGTCCTCCTGCGGCGCTTCCCAGCTGGAGCGGAGCTTGCCTTCGCGCAGCGCCTTTTGCTGCCACGCCTTGACCCGCTCGGCGAAGGCGGCGAGCCCCGCGGCATCGTCCTGCGCCAGCCCGTCCGGCCAGGCGCCGTAGAGCGTCTGCCACAGCATATAGGCGTCCGCCGGATCAACCCCCGCGAGCGCCTGTTCGGCCAGCCCGTTCCACCGCTCGACGGCGGCCAGCCAGCGGTCGGGCACCTCGCTCAGCACCGCCAGCCGCGCGCGGACATCCTCGCCGCGCTTGTGGTCGTGGGTCGCGGTCGCGAGCAGCGCGCGCGGCCAGTCGCGGGCGCGCGCCTCCATCGCGGCGTGGAACTCTTCGATCGAACCGGCGAACCGCAGCGGGTCGAAGCCGACATCGTTGCGCGAGAGCAGCCGGCCATAACGGTAGAAGGCGGTGTCCTCGACGCCCTTGGCCGCAACCGGGGCGGAGAGCTGCTGGAAGAGGCGCACCGCCTCCGCCGCCAGCGTCGCATCGCCGGGGCCGTCGCCGGCCAGCCAGGCGAGCACCGCATCGACGACGAAATCCTCGCCCGGCGGGATCAGCGGCGCGACCCGCGCGCGCGCGGCCTCGCGGATCGCGAAGTCGGCGGCGGGGGCCTGATCGCCCAGCCCATAGGTGCGATAGACGGGGAAGATCCAGAGCAGCCGCTCGACCGCGCGGCGCAGCATCTCGGGCGTCAGGACATTGTCGGGATCGCTCTCTGCCAGTGCGACGAAGGCGCGGACGCAGGCGGTCAGCTGTCCCTCGAACTGCCACGACAGCACGTCCTGCCGCGCCTGCAACTCCTCCGCAGCGAAGTCGGCGGGGCGGCCCGACAGCGCCGCCCAGGCCTCGCCCAGCGGCGCCTCGCCGACGGGATCGTGGAGCAGCGCCGCCACCTCTTCCATGAAGTCGTAGCCGCTGGTGCCGTCGATGCCCCAGTCCTTCGCCAGCGGCTCGCCCGCGCCGAGGATCTTCTCGACCCAGATGATCGCCGGGCGTCCGTCGTCGCGCGGCATGGCCTCGAAGCGGGCGCGCAGGCGGCGGCAATAGCCGGCGGGGTCGGTCAGCCCGTCGACATGGTCGATCCGGACGCCGTCGATCAGCCCTTCCTGCCACAGGCGGAAATAGAGGGCATGGGTGCGCTCGAACACCGGCTCCTGCCCGACCCGCACGCCGGCCAGCTCGTTGACGGTGAAGAAGCGCCGCCAGTTCAGCTCGTCGTCCGCGGTGCGCCACCAGGCGAGGCGGTAATGCTGGCGGTCGAGCAATGCGGCGAGGTCGTCGCCCTCGACCGGGCCGACGCCGCGATCCTCGGGGCGCAGGGGGAAGCGATGCTCGCCATAGGCGACCACCTCGTCGCCCTCGACCGCGATCGCGCCGTCGGCCAGCGCCTTGAGCAGCGGATCGCCGAGCACCGGCAGAACGATAGGGCGGGAATAGTCGATGTCGAAGACGCCGGCGAACTCGCTGTCCTCACCGCGCGCGAGCACGTCGTTCCACCAGTTATTCTCGCCGCCGGCCACGCCCATATGGTTGGGGACGATATCGATGATCGTGCCCATGTCGTGCGCACGCAGCGCCGCGACGAAGCGGCGGAAGCCGTCCTCGCCGCCCAGCTCCGGGTTGATCCGCGTCGGATCGACCACGTCATAGCCGTGGGTGGAGCCGGACGCGGCGACGGTGATCGGCGAGCAATAGGCATGGCTGATCCCCAGCCGCGCCAGATAGGGGACGATCCGCTCCGCATCGGCGAAGGTGAAGTCCTTGTGCAGCTGAAGCCGGTAGGTCGCGCGGGGGGTCATGTCGATCGGGCCTCGTTGATGGTGGCGAGGTGCGTCGCCGCGGGGTCGTGCGCCAGCGCCGCGCCGGTGTCTTCGGGCATCCGCCGCCGCCAGTTGGGATGTTCGTCGATGGTGCCGGGCAGATTGGGCTGCTCGACCAGCCCCAGCACATCCTCCATCGGCAGGATGACGAGGTCGCACGGGGTGCGGCCGACAAAGCCGATCGCGGCGTCCACGACCGGCGCGGGGTCATCGTCGGCGGGCTGTGGCCCGGATGCGGTGCCGGCTTCGGTAAAGCCCTGCCACCAGACCTTGCGCTGATGCGCCCGCTCGGCCCGGTTGGCGTCGTGATCGGGCCGGCCGCGCCCGAGCCTCTCGTTCCAGTCGAGTTCGCGGCCCGTCCACCAGCCGGCCATGGTCGGCAGGTCGTGGGTGCCGGTCATCGCCGCCGCCTGCCGGTCATAGCGGTCGGGCGGGATCAGCCGGTCGGGGCCGTCCATCTCGAACGGCATGACGCGCATACCCAGCATGCCGCGCGCGTCCATCCGCGGGCGGAAGCCTTCGGGCACGGTGCCCAGATCCTCGCCGATCACGATGGCGCGGGCGGCCTGCGACTCGATCGCCAGCACGCGCAGCATGTCGTCGACCGGGTAGGAGAGATAGGCTCCCTCCGCCGCCGAACAGCCATCGGGCACCACCCAGAGCCGCTGAAGCCCCATCGCATGATCGATGCGGATGCCGCCGGCATGGGCGAGCGCGGCGCGGATCGTGTCGCGGAACGGCGCGAAGCCGCGGCGGCGGAGCGCGACGGGGGAAAAGCCGGTGATCCCCCAATTCTGTCCCTCGGGTCCCAGAATGTCGGGCGGCGCGCCGATCGACAGGCCGGTGATCAGGTCCTCGGGCCGGCTCCACGCATGGCTGCCGCCCGCATCCATGCCGACCGCCAGATCCGCGATCAGCCCCAGCGCCATGCCGGCGGCGGTCGCGGCCGTCTGCGCCTCGGCGAGGCTGCGATCGGCGAGCCACTGGCAGAAGAGGAAGAAGTCCACCTCCTCGCCATGCGCGCGCACCCAGTCGGCGACGGCGGAGCCGGCGGGATCGTGAAAGGCCTCCGGCCAGTCCTGCCAGCCATAGGCCCCTTCGGGCAGGAAATGCGCGTGGAGCGCGTCGAACCGCGCGTGGCAGGCGAGCGCCTCGCCGCCCCGTTCGGCAAAGGCGGCGACCGCGTCCTTCACCCCCCCCGGCCGCGCGGCATAGGCGGCGCGCAGCTTGGCCATGCGCTGCGGGATCGCATCGGCCCAGTCGATCAGCTCGGGCGCGGCCTCGCCCGTCACCGGCAGGCCGACCAGCGCGGGATCGGCATAGAGGATGTTGAGGAACAGCCGGCTCGACGGCGCATAGGGGCTGTAGCGGCCGGGATCGGCGGGAAAGAGCGCGTGGACCGGGCTCATCGCCAGCGCGTCCGCACCCGCCGCGGCAAAGGCCGCCGCACTCTTCGCCAGCGTGCCGAAATCGCCGAATGCCGTGTCGCGCCTGTCGCGCAGCGCGGGGATCTGCACCGCCGGTCCCCAGATCCGCCGGCCGGGCGCGGCGTCTTCGACGGTGAAGCAGCGGGCCGGGGCGACCGCGACCTCCATCTCGCCCGCATCGGTGACGAGGCGGTGATAGCCGGGCCGGTCGATCGGCGGCAGCGTGCCGCCGTCGAGCGTCACGTCGCGCCGGCTGCCATCCTCCAGGATCAACTCGCCCCGCGCGCCCGCGCCCCGCACCGCGATCGGCGCGCCGACATCGCCGGAGACGAAGCCGGCGGCATCCTCCGCACGCTCGCCGGACAGGCGCTCGCGCGAGGTGGCGATCGCGGCGTCGCTATCGGCGGGATAGCCCATCGCACCCAGCACCCGCGCCAGCGCGGCGTCGGTGACGCGCTGCGCCTGCCCAGCGGCGTCGGTCCAGTCGACCTGCAGCCCCGCCTCGGCCGCCAGTTCATGGAGCGCGCTCATGCCAGCCACGCCGCCGCGCTGGCGGGTTCGCCGGGGGTGCCGACCGCCGCAAGGGGTTCGCCATCCGGAACCGCGACCGGCACCTCGCCGAGGTTGAGCGCGATCGCCAGCATCTGCCCGTCGCCCATCCGCCAGCGGGCGATCACCGCCTTGTCGCCCAGCACCTCCGCGCCCGCGCTGGTCGCGCCCTTCAGATTGGGCACGATGTGCGCGTGGCGGAGCGCGAGCAGCTCGGCATAGAAGCGCCGCCAGCCGTCCGCATCCGGGCCGTCCGTCACCCGCGACCGCTCGAACGTGTCGGCGGCGTTGGGATCGGGGATCGCCTCGCGCTTGTCGGGGTCGGCAAAGGCCGCGAATTTCGCGAACTCACCGCGCCGGCCCTCGCGTACCGCATCGGCCAGCTCATCATGAAAGTCGGTGAAGAAGAGGAACGGCGCCTCCGATCCCGCCCGGTCGCCCGCGAAGATCAGCGGGATCTGCGGGCCGAGCAACAGCAGCAGCGTCGCCGCGCGCAGCCGCTGCGGGTCGGTCAGCCGGGTCAGCCGCTCGCCCAGCGCGCGGTTGCCGATCTGGTCGTGGTTCTGGAGAAAGGCGACGAAGGCGGTCGGCGGCAGATGCGCGGACGGGGTGCCGCGGGGCTTGCCGTCATGGTTCACCGAGCCTTCGCCCTGATAGATGAAGCCCTCCGTCAGACAGCGCGCCAGCCGCGCCTCCGGCTCCTCGGCGAAATCGGCATAATAGGCGTCGCGCTCGCCGGTCAGCAGTACGTGGAGGACATTGTGGAAATCGTCGTTCCACTGGGCATCGTACCTGCCCGGCGCGAGCCGGTCGGCATCGTTGCGCTCGTTCTCCAGCACCAGATGCACCGGCCGGTCGAGGCTGGCGCGGATCTCCGCCGCCATGGCGTCGAGGAACCCGTCATTGGCGATGGCGTGGACCGCGTCGAAGCGCAGGCCGTCGATGCGATAGTCGCGCAGCCACATCAGCGCATTGTCGATGAAGAAGCGCCGGGGCGGATCCGCATCGACCGCCACCGCCCCGCCCCAGGGGGTCTTCACGTCCGGGTGGAAGAAGTCCTTGGCATAGGCGCCGAGATAATTTCCGTCCGGCCCGAAATGGTTGTAGACGACGTCGAGGAACACGCTGACCCCCAGTCCGTGCGCGCGGTCGACCAGGGCGCGCAACTCGTCGGGGGTGCCATAGCTTTCGGCCGGGGCATAGGGCAGCACGCCGTCATAGCCCCAGTTGCGGGTGCCGGCGAAGGCGTTGACCGGCATCAGCTCGATCGCGGTGACGCCGCTCCCGGCGATCTCGGGCAGGCGCGCGGCGAGGCCGGCGAAACCGCCCTCCAGCCCGACATGCATCTCCTCGATCACCATCGCTTCCCAGGGCCGGCCGGCCCAGTCGGCGCTGCGCCAGTCATAGGCCTCATGGTCGATCACCACGCTCCAGCCATGCACGCCGCCGTCCTGCGCCCGCGCGGCGGGATCGGGCACCGCCATGTCGCCGATGCGGAAGCGGTAGCGCGCACCCGCGCCGACCGGGGCGGTGGCTTCGTACCAGCCCTCGCCCGCCGCCTGCATCTCCAGCGGGTCGCGGCCGTCCACCTCCAGCGTCACCGCATCGGCGTCGGGCGCCCAGAGGCGGAAGGCGGTGGCGTCACCCTCTATCGTCGGACCCCAGCTGGTCATTCGGCGTCCATCTGCCACGCGATCAGCGCGGCGCCATGCGCGCCCAGCTCATATTCGTCCTCGATCGCCTGGTCGCGGATCGCGGGATCGGTGCTGTCGACCAGCACGATCCGCGCGGCATGGTCGGGCGGCGGCAGGCGGAAGCGAATCGCGTCCTCCGACCCGTTGAGCAGCAGCGACACCGCCTCGATCCGCCCGTCGTCCAGCCGCATCGCGCGGCGCATGACGAGGGCGCGCCCCTCCGGGTTGTTCCAGTCGTCGGGCGACAGCTGCTGCCCCCGCTCGTCCCACCATTCGATGTCGTTGACGCCGTGGCCGGGCGAATCCTCGCCATAGAGGAACGACTTGGCGCGCAGCACCGGATAGCGGCGGCGCAGCTCGGTCAGCCGCGCGGTGAAGTCGAACAGCGAGCGGCCCGCCTCGCTCTCCAGCTTCGTCCAGTCGAGCCAGCTGATCGTGTCGTCGTGGCAATAGGCGTTGTTGTTGCCGCCCTGGGTCCGCCCGAACTCGTCGCCCGCGACCAGCATCGGCGTGCCGAGCGAGGCGAACAACGTGGTCAGCATCGAGCGCTGCACGGTCGCGCGGGTGGCGTTGATCCCTGCATCCTCGGTCTCGCCCTCCGCACCCCAGTTGCGGCTGTAGTTCTCCGAATGACCGTCGCGATTGTCTTCCTTGTTCGCCTCGTTGTGGCGCTGCTCGTAGGCGACCGTGTCGTAGAGGGTGAAGCCGTCATGCGCCGCGAGCAGGTTGACGCTCGCCCAGGGCCGCCGCGCGCGCCGGTCGAACAGGTCGCCCGAGCCGGACAGCCGCGCCGCCAGATCGCCGCGCTGCGAGGGGTCGCCGCGCCAGAACTTGCGCACCGTGTCGCGATACTTGTCGTTCCACTCGGCGAAGCCGGGCGGGAAATTGCCGAGCTGATAGCCGCCCGGGCCGATATCCCAGGGCTCGGTCGACAGCTTGAGCCGGCCGAGCACCGGGTCCTGGCGCAGCACGTCGAAAAAGGCGTGGCCGGGATCGAAGCCCGTCTCCGTCCGCCCCAGCGTGAGGCCGAGGTCGAAGCGGAAGCCGTCGACGCCGAAGCTGGTCGCCCAGTAGCGCAGCGAGTCGGCGATCATCTGGATAACGCGCGCCTTGTCGGTGTTGAGCGTGTTGCCGGTGCCGGTGTCGTTGATCGAGTAGCGCGGCTGGTCCTTCACCAGCCGGTAGTAGCTGGCATTGTCGAGCCCGCGCCACGACAGGGTCGGGCCCTTTTCCGACCCCTCGCAGGTATGATTGTAGACGACGTCGAGGATCACCTCGATCCCCGCCGCATGCAGCCGCTTCACCGCACGCCGCAGCTCGTCCTGGCTCTGCCCCGCGAAATAGCGCTGCTCGGGCGCGAAATAGGACAGGGTATTGTAGCCCCAATAGTTGCTCAGCCCCTTCTCGGTCAGGAACCGGTCCTGGGTGAAGGCGTGGATCGGCAGCAGTTCGAGCGCGGTCACGCCCAGCCGCTTCAGATGGTCGATCACCTTGGGATGACCCAGCGCCTTGAACGTGCCGCGCTCCTGCGGGGGCACCAGCTCGAACAGCTTGGTCAGGCCCTTGACGTGCGCCTCGTAGACGACCGTCTCCGACCAGGGCGTGTTGGGCCGCCGGTCCTGCGACCAGTCGAAATGGTCGTCGACCACCACGCCCTTGGGCATGGCGGGCGCGCTGTCGCGCTTGTCGAAGGACAGGTCCTCGCGCTTCGAGCGGACCTGATAGCCGTGGAGCGCATCGGTCCATTTGATCTGGCCGTGCAGCTGGCGGGCATAGGGGTCCAGCAGCAGCTTGTTGGGGTTGAAGCGGTGGCCCTGTTCGGGCTCATAGGGCCCATAGGCGCGATAGCCGTAGAGCTGGCCCGGCCCCGCATCGGGGAGGAAGCCGTGCCACACCTCGTCGGTGCATTCGGGCAGCTCCAGCCGCGCCAGCTCGCGCCGGCCGCCAGAGTCGAACAGGCACAGCTCGATCTTGGTCGCATTGGCGGAAAAGACGGCGAAGTTCACGCCCCCCTCCACGCAGGTCGCGCCCAGCGGATAGGGAGAGCCCGGATCGAGCCGGTCGGGCAGTGAACTCACGGGCGAACCCCCTTTGGAATAGTCGATTTCAACCAGTCGCCCGTCAACGATGCCCGCACAGCGCCGTTCCTCGCGGATGCAGCAAATGTTGATAGATTGATGTTGCCCCGCTGCGACGCCTGTGAGACCACCCCGGCCGGTCAGCGGACAGACGGGAACGGGGACGGCCGGCAGCAGCGATGGCGACACAGGCCGCTTCCCCTTTCGACGCCACGCGTCATGCCGAAGGCTGGATCGCCGCCTATCGCGCCGCCGCGCCGGCGGGCGACATGCTCGCCGCCGCCGATCCGGCGCCGTGGCAGGCGATGCTGGAGGAACTGGCGACCGTCGCCTCCGACCTCGACCATGCGCGCGAGCGGGTGCGCCGCCATGCCGCCGACATCGGCACCGGTTTCCGCTTCATCGGCGAGGCGGACGAGCGGCCCTGGCCGGTCAGCCCGGTGCCGCTGCTGATCCCGGCGACCGAATGGGCCGGCATCGCCGCGGGCGCGATCCAGCGCGCCGAGCTGATCGAGCGGGTGGTGGCCGACCTCTATGGCAGTGCGCGACTGGTCTCGGGCGGGGTGCTGCCGGCCGCCCTGATCGCGGGCAGCCCGCAATTCCTGCGCCCCATGGCCGGGCTGACGCCGCCGGGCGGCTTCCACCTCCACTTCATCGCCTTCGACCTCGCCCGCGGCCCGAGCGGCGAGTGGCGGGTGCTGGCCGACCATCTGCGCGCACCGGCGGGCGCAGGCTATGCGCTGGAGAACCGGCTGGCGGTGGGACGGACGCTCGGCGGGCTCCAGGCCAAGCTCAACATCCAGCGCCACGCGCCCTTCTTCGCCGCCTTCCGCGCGGGCATCGCGGCGCTCTGCCGCCGCAGCGAGCCGCGGATCGGGCTGCTGACGCCGGGCCGCTACAATCCGACCTATCCCGAACAGGCGCATCTCGCCCGCTATCTGGGCCTGTTGCTGGTCGAGGGGGCGGACCTCGCCGCGCTGGAGGGCAAGCTCTACGTCCGCACCATCGCCGGGCTGAAGCGGGTCGACGCGCTCTGGTGCCGGCCCGACCCGCGGCTGCTCGACCCGCTCGCGCTCGACAGCCGCTCGCAGATCGGCGTGCCGGGACTGATCGACGCCTATGAGGCGGGCAGCGTCGTCCTCGCCAACGCGCCGGGCGCGGGGGTGGTGGAGGCGCGCGCCTTCGCCGCCTTCATGCCGGCGCTGGCGCAGGCGGTGCTGGGCGAGCCGCTGAAACTGCCGAATATCGCGACCTGGTGGTGCGGCGGCGCGCGCGAGCGGGACCATGTCGAGCGCGAACTCGACCGGCTGACCATCGCCCCCGCCTTCGGCCCCGCCCCGCTCGGCCTGCCGCAGGGCGCGACGCCGGGTGCGGCCATTACCGGAGAGGCGCGCGCGGCGCTGCTCGCCGACATGGCGCGCCGTCCGCAGGATTATGTCGGGCAGGAAGAGGTGCGGCTGTCGACCATGCCGGCCGTGGTCGGCGACGATCTGGTCCCGCGCCCCTTCACCCTGCGCGTCTTCGTCGCGCGGGGGGCGGATGGCGGCTGGACGGTGATGCCGGGCGGCTTCGGCCGGATCGGCGAGGCGCCGGAGACGAGCGCGGCGGCGATCGGCGAAGGCCTGTGGTCGGCGGATGTCTGCGTCCATGGCGCGGACCCGGTCGCGCCCGTCTCGCTGCTCGCCGCCCCCGATTCACTGCATGTCCGCCGCAATCCCGGCACGCTGCCCAGCCGGGTCGCGGACAATTTCTTCTGGCTCGGCCGCTATCTGGAGCGGGGCGAGGCGCTGCTCGGCGCGATCCGCGTGCTGATGGGCCATTCGATCGACGCGGACGGCGCGGCGGTGCTGCCGCCCGCCACCGTCGCGCGGCTGGTGGGGATGATCGCCGGGGCGGGCGCGGCACCCTATCCCGACATGCTGTCCCGCGCGGCGCTGACGGGCTTTGCCCGGACCGCGATGGAGGATCCCGCCACCTTCTCGGTCCGCGCGATCAACCGCCATGCGCGCAGCATCGGCGAGGCGTCGCGCGATCGCCTGTCGGCCGACATGGTCCGGCTGCTCGAGGCGCCCTTCCCCTCGCAGCGCGGACTGATGGAGCGCGCCGGTTCGCTCCAGCGCCGCTATGCCGCGATCGCCGGCCTCTATGCCGAGCATATGGTCCGCAACGATTCGTGGCGCTTCCACGATCTCGGCCGCCGGATCGAGCGCGCCATCGCCATCGCGCGCGCGCTCCGCCTGTTCGGACTGGCGGGCGCGGGCAGCGACGACCTGTCGACGCTGCTCGACCTCGCCGACAGCCAGATCAGCTATCGCCAGCGCTATCCTTCGGGCCTCGCCCGGATCGCGGTGGTCGATCTCGTCGCGCTCGACCCCAACAATCCCCGCGCGCTCGCCTTCCAGCTCGACCGCATCCGCCAGCGGCTGTTCCAGCTGCCCGTGCTGGGCGACGACGAGATGGCCGAGCCGCAACAGGCGCAGGCGACCGCCTTGCAGGCCGCGCTCTCCATCGCCACCGCCGCCGATCTCGATGCGGACGCGCTGGGCGATATCGAGCGCCGGCTGGCGGCGCTGTCCGACGCGATCGCGCGGCGGTACTTTCTCCAGGGCGCGGAACCGCTGCGCGCGGTGGGTCTGACGCTTGCGTAGGGGCGAGGCCAAGATCCTCCCCACTTGTGGGGAGGGGGACCGCGCCCGCAGGGCGTGGTGGAGGGGCGTGGCCGCGAACGCTGCGCCTGTGGCCTTCCCCCTCCACCATCGCTGCGCGATGGTCCCCCTCCCCACGAGCGGGGAGGATCTTCGGGCCCTGATCTACGACATCCGCCACATCACCCGGTTCGACTATGGCGCGCAGGTCAAGTTCGCGCGCTGCAACCTCAGGCTGAAGCCGATCGACTGGCCCGGCCAGCGGCTCGAACGGCACGAGCTGGTCGTGCGCCCCGTCGGCCGGCTCAGCCCGGCGCGGGCGGAGGCGGGGCTGGCCAACGTCACCCGGCTGGTCGTCGACGTGCCGGTGCGCGAGCTGGCGATCGAGAGCCTCGCGCGCGTCGCGGTCGACCGGCTGGTGCCGATGCCCGCCGCCGGCGACCCCAGCCTCGCCGCGATCGCCACGATGGCGCGCGACCATCCCGACCTGTCCGCGGCCGGGCCCGCCGCCTATCTCTACCCTTCCGCGCTGATCCCGCTCGACCGGGAGATCGCCGCCTGGTGCGCGCCCGATCTCGATCCGGCGCGCGGCTGTCTGGAGGCGGCGATCGCGCTCGCCTGCCGCATCCAGCGCGACTTCGCGTTCGACGGCTCGGCGACGGTGGTCGACACGCCGCCCGCCGACGCCTTCCGCCAGCGGCGCGGCGTGTGCCAGGATTTCGCCCAGATCATGATCGCGGGCCTGCGCGCGCACGGCCTGCCCGCCGCCTATGCTTCGGGCTATATCCGCACCCTCCCCCCGCCCGGCCAGCCGCGGCTGGTGGGGGCGGACGCCACCCATGCCTGGGTGCTGCTCTGGTGCGGCCCGGCGCTCGGCTGGGTGGGGGTAGACCCGACCAACGGCATTTGGATGGCCGGCGACCATATCCTGATGGCGATCGGCCGCGACTATGCCGAGATCGCGCCGGTCGACGGCGTGGTCCTGGGCTCGGGCGCGCAGGCGATGGACGTCAGCGTGGATGTGGCGCCGGTGGGGGAGTAGGGGTTCGCCAACTCCGCTTTTGCCCGATCCTGCCCCCGGCCGTTCGTGCTGAGCCTGTCGAAGCTCTGCCTCTCTTCCTCACCGCGCAGCGTGCCGCGAAGAGGAACAACAGCCCTTCGACAAGCGCAGGGCGAACGGTATCCTATGGGGCGCCCGATCAATCCTCCCCTTCCGTCACCGCATTGCCCTCGCCGCCCTTCGACCCCGAATAGTCGATCTCGGTCTGCCCGCCATGGCTCATGAAGCCGTCATTCTTCTCCGCCTTGCCCGTCTGCGGGTTGGGATAGGCGCCGCCCGCGCTCTCGCCGCCGCCCTGCTTGCCGTGCGGATCGTTGACGCCGTCGGGGGCGCCCTTGCGGCCGTCCTCGCCGGCGGCCTGTACGGGTTGCTTGTCGGTCATGCGCGGATCTCCTTCATCGGGTGTCCAACGCATGGCGCGCGATCCGCGTTGCGCTCGCGCAACGCCTGCCCCACATAGCGGGGTAACACACCAGGGGTAATCGATGGCCGATCCGTACCAGACCCTCGGCGTCGCGCGGACCGCGACCGAGGCCGATATCAAGAAGGCGTATCGCAAGCTCGCCAAGGAGCTCCATCCCGACCGCAACAAGGACAATCCCAAGGCGGCGGAGCGCTTCAGCCACGTCACCAACGCCTATGACCTCCTGTCCGACAAGGACAAGCGCGCGCGCTTCGACCGCGGCGAGATCGACGGCGACGGCAATCCCGCCTCTCCCTTCGGCTTCGGCGGCGGACGCCCCGGCGGCGGTCCGCGCCCCGGGGCGGCGGGCGGCGGCTTTCGCAGCGAGGGGTTCGAGTTCGGCGCGGGCGATGCCGAGATGGGCGACATCTTCGAGGGGCTGTTCGGCGGCGGCCGGCGCGGCGGCGGCGGCTTTTCGGGCGGCTTCGGCGGCTTCGGCCGCCAGCAGGCGGCGCCCAAGGGCGGCGACATCCAGTACAAGCTCGCCGTCCCCTTCATCGACGCCGCCACCCTCGCGCCCCAGCGGGTGACGCTGGGCGACGGCAAGTCGATCGAGCTGAAGCTGCCCGCCGGCGTCGCCACCGGCACCCAGATGCGCCTCGCCGGCAAGGGCCAGCCCGGCCCCGGCGGCGCGGGCGATGCGCTGGTGACGATCGAGGTGCAGCCGCACCGCTTCTTCACCCGCGACGGCGACGATGTGCGGGTCGACCTGCCGATCAGCCTGGCCGAGGCGGTGCTGGGCGGCAAGGTGAAGGCGCCGACCGTGGAAAGCGCGGTGATGCTGACCATTCCGGCCGGCACCTCGTCCGGCAAGACTTTGCGTCTGAAGGGGAAAGGCTTTCACAAGAGAGGCGGCGGCCGCGGCGACCAGCTGGTCACGCTGATGGTCGACGTGCCCGCCGACGATCCCGCGCTCCGGGCCTTTGTCGAGAGCTGGGATGCGGGCGCGGCGGGGAACCCGAGGGCGGCGATGGGCGTCTGATGACGCTGTGGAAGCGCTCGACTCCCTGACGCCCGAAGCGCGCGCGCGACACCCCGCCCGCGCGCGCCTCGACCGCCAGCTCGCCAAGGTCCGCCCGGGCAGCTACGCGTTCGAGGTCGTGAAGCGCGCCGCCCTGGGCGTGTTCAACGACGGGTTCACCCATGCCGGGAACCTTGCCTATCTCTCGCTGATGACGCTCTTCCCCTTCTTCATCACCGCCGCCGCGGTGCTGTCGATCCTGGGGCAGAGCGCCGAGACGGTGCATACGGTGGAGGGGTTCCTGCGGGTGCTGCCGCCCGACATCGCAGACCTTCTCGAAAAGCCGATCTCCGACGTGCTCGCCGCGCGCACCGGCAATCTCCTGTGGCTGGGCGGGCTGGTCGGCCTGTGGACGGTCGGCGGCTTCGTCGAGACGATGCGCGACATCTTCCACCGCGCCTATGGCGTGAAGGCGACCGCTCCCTTCTGGCGCTCGCGCCTGTCCTCGTCGGGGATCATCATCCTGTCGGTCGTCGTCGTGCTGCTGTCGTTCATCACGCAGGGGCTGCTGACCGCGGCGGAGCAGTTCGTCTATCGGCTGCTGCCCTTCGCGCAGGACTGGGTGGGGCTGATCGGCCTGTCGCGACTGGTGCCCGGCGCGATCATGTTCGGCGCGCTCTACATGCTCTTCTATTCGGTCACCCCGTCCAAATACCGCCACAGCGACTGCCGCAAATGGCCGGGCGCGCTGTTCACCACCGTCTGGTGGGTCAGCATGACCGCGGGACTGCCCTGGGTCCTGTCCAACCTCGGCGGCTATGATCTCACCTATGGCAGCCTGGCCGGCGTTGTGGTGATGCTGCTCTTCTTCTATCTGATCGGGCTCGGGGTCGTGTTCGGCGCGCATCTCAACGCCGCACTGGCGGAGCCGCCCGAACCGGCGCTACACGGCGTTGAGGCCGCTACGGCGTAGAAGAAGCAAGGGTCAGGGCAGCGTGAACGGATTGATGGCGGGCAAGCGGGGGCTCATCATGGGCCTCGCCAACGACAAGTCGCTGGCCTGGGGGATCGCCAAGCGATTGTCCGATGCGGGGGCGGAGCTCGCCTTCTCCTATCAGGGCGCGGCGATGGAGAAGCGGGTGCGCCCGCTCGCCGAGCAGCTCGGCGTCGCCCGGCTGTTCGACTGCGACGTCTCCGACATGGACGCGCTCGACGCGACCTTTGCGGCGCTGAAGGCGGAATGGCCGACGATCGACTTCGTCGTCCATGCGATCGGCTTTTCCGACAAGTCGCAGCTGCGCGGGCGCTATTACGACACCACGCTCGACAATTTCCTGATGACGATGAACATCTCGGCCTATTCGCTGGTCGCGGTGGCGCAGCGCGCGCGTGCGATGATGCCGAACGGCGGCGCGATCCTGACGCTGACCTATTACGGCGCCGAGAAGGTCATCCCCCACTATAACGTGATGGGCGTGGCCAAGGCCGCGCTGGAGACCAGCGTCAAATATCTCGCGGTCGATCTGGGACGGGAGAACATCCGGATCAACGCCATCTCCGCCGGGCCGATCCAGACGCTCGCAGCGCGCGGCATCGGCGACTTCAACTATATCCTCAAGTGGAACGAGCTGAACTCGCCGCTCCGCCGCACCGTGACGATCGAGGATGTCGGCGGCGCCGGCCTCTACATGCTGTCGGACCTGTCGTCGGGGGTCACCGGCGAGATCCATCATGTCGATGCCGGCTACAATGTCATCGGCATGAAGGCCGAGGACGCGCCGGACATCGCGCTGGCCTGACCCGCCGGCTCTGCCCGCCACCATGACGTCGTCCGCGATCGCCATCCATCCCGCCGGGCCGAGCCACGTCGCGGGCATCGACGCGCTGCTGCGCGGCGTCTTCCCGCGCGGCGATGAGGCGGATCTGGTCCGCCACCTGTGCATCGACGGCGACATGGTCCTGACCCTGGTCGCGGCCGAGGAAGACGGCGGCGCGGTGATCGGCATGGTCGCCTTCAGCCGCATGGCGGTGACGGTCGGCGACCGGCCGGTCCGCGCCGTCGCGCTGGCGCCGGTCGCGGTCGCGGCCGGGCAGCGGCGGCAGGGCGTAGCGGAGGCGCTGGTCCAGGCGGGACTCGACCGGCTGGAGCGGGAGGGCATCGTCCTCTGCTTCGTGCTCGGCGAGCCGGATTACTACCATCGCTTCGGCTTCCATGCCGACTATGCCCGCCACTTCGCCTCGCCCTATGCCGGCGACTATCTGATGGCGCTGCCGCTGCAGGGCGGGCTGATGCCCTGCGGCGTGCGCGGCGAGGCACGCCATGCGGAGGCGTTTTCGAGGCTGGGATAAGGGCGGCGGGGCGAAAGGCTCTCGCCCCTCGCTCTGTGGAACAGTGGCCTAATCGGTCGTCATCCCCGCGCAGGCGGGGTTCCAGACACGCGGAAGCGTGCCGCATGACGCACGAAGGTCGGAAGTTCTGGAGCCCCGCCTCCGCGAGGCCGCTGCGAAAGCCGCGACGGCAACCCATTCCTCTCGTCATCCCGGACGTGTTCCGGGATCCACCGTTCCGCAAAAGCACCAGCGTGTGCGTTTGCCGCGCCGTGGATGCCGGAACACGTCCGGCATGACGGCGTGAGTTTCGCAGAGCCCTCGTGGAGGCGGGGAGGACGAAGAGAGGGGCAGGCTCGGTACGCTCATCGCGCCTCCACCGATGAACGGCCCCTTCTCCCCGCCCCCGATCCGCGCCAGACTGCGCGATATGCTTGCCTTTCTCCTCGCCCTCCAGGCCGCGGCGCCCGCCCCCGCCGCTCCACCGATCGCCGCCGCCGCCAGCCCGGCCGCGCCCGCCACCGACTGGGGCGCGCGCGACGCGACCTACGTCATCCGCGACTTCCGCTTCCGCTCGGGCGAGACGCTGCCGGAACTGCGGCTCAACTATACCCGGCTCGGCACGCCCCACCGCAATGCGCAGGGCGAGATCGACAATGCGGTGATGATCCTCCACGGCACCGGCGGCACCGGCCGGCAGTTCCTGGCGCCGCAATTCGCCGACGCGCTGTTCGGCCCCGGCCAGCCCCTGGACCTCAAGCGCTACTGGATCATCCTTCCTGACAATATCGGCCATGGAAAGTCGTCCAAGCCCTCGGACGGGCTGCACATGCGCTTCCCCGCCTATGACTATGACGACATGGTCGAGGCACAGTACCGGCTGCTGCGCGACGGGCTGGGCATCAGGCGGATGCGGCTGGTGATGGGCACCTCGATGGGGTGCATGCACGGTTTCGTCTGGGGCGAGACGCATCCCGAATTCCTGCGCGCGCTGATGCCGCTCGCCTGCGAGCCGGTCGCGATCGCCGGGCTCAACCGCATGTGGCGCCAGCTCGCGATCGACGGGATCAAGGCCGATCCCGCCTGGGCGGCGGGCGAGTATCGCAGCCAGCCGCTCGCCGGGCTGCGCACCGCCGCCAGCCTGCTCTTCGTCGCCGGCGGGGCGCCGCTCTATTATCAGGCGCACTATCCCACCCGCGACGCCGCCGCCGCCTTCGCGCGGGAACGGGTCGCCGCCTCGATCGCGGGGATCGACGCCAACGACCTGATCTACCAGCTCGACTCCTCGCGCCATTACGATCCCTGGGCGCGACTGGAGGCGATCCGGGTGCCGACCGTCTGGATCAACTCGGCCGACGACTTCATCAATCCGCGCGGGCTCGACTTCCCGCAGCGCGCGGTCGCCCGCATGCCCGACGCCCGTTTCCGCCTGATCCCCGAGAGCATCGACACGCGCGGACACGGCACCCATACCGCCGCGCGCTTCTGGAAGGACGATCTGGTGGCGCTGCTCCGCCGTACCGAATAGCGCGGGGCATGGCCCCGGCGGGCGGCTCGGGGCATAGCGCCCGCCATGGCGCAGCGTCGCTCCTCCTCCTCCCGCCGCCGGAGCCGGCACGCGCCCGGCGCCTCCGAATGGTGGCTGCTGCTGCTCGGCACCGTGGCGTTCGTGGTGGTCGGCATCGGCCTGTTCGGCCCGCGCCGCCCCGCCGCGCTGCCGCCCGAGCGGGTCGAGCCGCTCTCCTTCGCCCAGGCCCGCGCCTCCAACGCCGCGGTGCCGATCCGCGGCGACCGCCGCCGCCCGGCGCGCCGCTATCGCTTCCGGGGCGGCCCGGCGGAGCGGGAGCAGGCGGTGGAATGCCTCGCCACCGCCGCGCTGTACGAGGTCGGCGACGATGCGGAGGGGCAGCGCGCGGTGATGCAGGTGGTGCTCAACCGCACCCGCGCGCCCGGCTTTCCGCACACCGTCTGCGGCGTCGTCTATCAGGGATCGCTGCGCACCACCGGCTGCCAGTTCTCCTTCACCTGCGACGGCTCGTTCGGGCGACGCCCGATCCATCTCGGCTGGGCCGCCGCCCGCCGCGCCGCGCGCCGCGCGCTCGCCGGCGACATCTACCCGCCGGTCGGCCGCGCCACCCATTATCATGCCGACTGGCTGGTGCCCTATTGGCGCGATTCGATGGTGAAGGTCGCGCGGCTCGGGCCGCACCTCTTCTATGTCCGCCGGCGCGAGGGGTGACGATGATGATGCTTGCCCGATCGCGTCGTCGCGGCTAGGGCGCGCTCCAGCATCAAGAGTCGGGCCGACGTCCGACGCCAACCTGCTCCCCGAGCAAGGTGGTGCCTTCCCGAAAGGGCAGGGATGTGGCCGGACCGGCAACCAAACGGGGTCTGAAGAGCCGCAGTCACGTCGACCGATGCCGGTGCCCCGCACGAGCACAAGGGACGGACATGACGACCGACGACCAGCAATTCGCCAGCGACAACTATGCCGGGATCTGCCCGGAGGCGCTGGCCGCGATGACGGCGGCGAATGCCGGCTCGGCCACCGCCTATGGCGACGATGGCTGGACCGAGCGCGCCGCCGATGCCTTTCGCCGGCTGTTCGACAGCCCGTGCGAGGTGTTCTTCGTGTTCAACGGCACCGCCGCCAATTCGCTGGCGCTCGCCTCGCTCTGCCAGAGCTATCACAGCGTGATCTGCTCCGCCTCCGCCCATGTCGAGACCGACGAATGCGGCGCGCCGGAATTCTTCTCCAACGGCTCGAAGCTGCTGGTCGCGCCCTCCGCCGACGGCAAGCTCACGCCCGCGGCGATCCGCAGCCTCGCCACCAGCCGCTCCGACATCCACTTCCCCAAGCCGCGGGTGGTCACCATCACCCAGCCGACCGAGACGGGGCAGGTCTATACGATCGAGGAGATCCGCGCGATCGCCGCGGTCTGCCGCGATCTCGGCCTCAAGCTCCACATGGACGGCGCACGCTTCGCCCAGGCCTGCGCGACGCTCGAATGCGCGCCCGCCGACATCACCTGGCGCGCGGGCGTCGACGTGCTGTGCTTCGGCGGCACCAAGAACGGCATGGCGGTCGGCGAGGCGATCGTCTTCTTCGACACCGCGCTGGCGCAGGATTTCGACTATCGCTGCAAGCAGGCCGGGCAGCTCGCCTCGAAGATGCGCTTCCTCTCCGCGCCCTGGGTCGGCCTGCTGGAGAGCGGCGCATGGCTGGACAATGCCCGCCACGCCAACGCCTGCGCCGAGCGGCTGGCGACGCGGATCGCCGACGTGCCGGGGGTGGATCTCATGTTCCCGGTCCAGGCCAATGCGGTGTTCCTCACCGCGCCCGCGCCGGTGCTCGACACGCTGCGCGCGCGTGGCTGGCGCTTCTACACCTTCATCGGCGGGGGCGCGCGCTTCATGTTCGCCTGGGACGCGCAGCCCGAGCGGGTCGACGCGCTGGCCGCCGCGATCGCCGAGGCCGCGGCGACGATACCGATCGCCGCGTGATCCGTGACCGCTATTCGGCGTCGGCCTGCCGTTCGGGGCGGGTCGCGTCGAAGGCGGGCAGCGCCAGGCACGCCGCCTCGATCGCCTCGAGCCGTCCGATGCCCGTCGGCGCCCCGAAGCGGCGGGCATTGGCCATTTGCGGGACGAGGCAGAGATCCGCCAGCGTCACCGCCGCGCCGAAGCAATAGGGCCCCGGCTGGTCCGCGATCAGCGCCGCGCAGGCGGTCAGCCCGCCCTCGATCACGTCGCGCGCCCAGCCGGTGACGGCCTCCTCCCCCAGTCCCAGGGCCCGCAGCCGCGCCAGCACCGACAGGTTCTGGACCGGGTGGACGTCGCAGGCGATCGCCATGGCGAAGCCGCGCACCCGCGCCGCGGCGAAGGGGTCGGCCGGCAGCAGCGGCGGCTCCGGCACGATCGCGTCGAGATAGTCGCAGATCGCCAGGCTCTGGGTCAGCACGCCCTGCGCCGTCTCCAGTGCCGGCACCAGACCCTGCGGGTTGATCGCCAGATAGCCGGGCGTCCGCTGCCCGCCATGACGCAGATGGTGGAAGGCATCGCGGTGGGCGATCCCCTTGAGATGCAGCGCAATCCGCACCCGCCAGCTCGCGGTCGAGCGGAAATAGCCGTGCAGGATCGGCGGCGGGGTCAGCGGATCGCCCATGCGGTCAAAGCCGCCCGTTGCGCACCGGCTCGCCGAAATCGGGGGTGCCGTCGGCCCGCCACCGGATCGGCTGGACGCGGGTATGCCGGTTGGGATCGAACAGCGGATCGCCCTGGATGTCGCGATAGTCGCGCGCATGATAGACCAGCATGTCGCGCCCGCGCGCGTCCACGGTGAAGCTGTTGTGCCCCGGCCCCCAGACATTGTTCTTCGGCGACGAGACGAACACCGGCACCGGCGACTTCTGCCACGATGCCGGGTCCATGATGTCCGCATCGGCGCGCGCGGTCAGCATCCCCATGCAATAGCGCGCATCGGTGGCGCTGGCCGAATAGGTCATGAACAGCCGCCCATGCCGCGCCAGCACCGCCGGCGCCTCGTTGACCTTGAAGCCCTGGATCTCCCAGTCGAGCGTCGGCACCGACAGGCGTGCGGGCTTCGCCGCCAGCGTCAGCGGCGTCGCCAGCAGCGCGAGATAGAGGTTGCTGTTGGTCTCGATCCCCGGCTCGCGCTGCGCCCAGGCCAGATAGCGCCGGCCGCGATGGACGAAGCTGGTCGAATCGAGGTTGAAGCTGTCCCATGGCGTCTGCAGCTGGCCCAGCACCGTCCAGCCGCCGGTCATCGGATCGCCGCCGTCGCACACGATCGCATGGGTGCGGATGCGGAACACGTCCTCGCCCCCGCCGCTCGGCCCTGCGGCGAAATAGACGATCCAGCGCCCGTCGATTCGGTGCAGCTCGGGCGCCCAGATGAAGCCGGACAGCGGCCCCTTTGCCGCGTGCCGCCACAGCACCGTCTCCGGCGCGGTCGCCAGCCCCCCGATCGAGCGCGCCCGGCGCAGCACCACCCGATCGTATTCGGGCACCGAGCCGGTGAGATAGTACCAGCCGTCGCTGTGCCGGAACACCTGCGCATCGGCGCGCTGGCGCACCAGCGGGTTGACGATCGGCACCTCGCCCCCGCCCGTCGCCGCCCGCGCCAGCCCCGGCCCCGCCGCCGCCAGCGCCACACTCCCCGACACGAACATCCGCCGCGACAGCTGATCCACCGGCATCCTCTCCCTCAATACTCCTACATCTGTGAACGCTGAGCGGAGGGAGTGCAAGCGGAGCGAACTCCCGGAACGCGCACGCGCAGACGGGGCCGTCGCTGTCCCAACGGGACGGGGCGGGTGCCGGCGATTGATCGGAGATGGCGGAGCTGTCAGTCTAACGCGAACCGCTCTCCACCTGATGCACGTGGGCCTTCGAGGCTGACAGCCTAGCTGGCGAGCACTTGCCACTCCGCCAAGGCGGCGGAGCGGCGTTCGCGGTAGGTCTGGCGATCAACGAGGTGGCGTTCGAGGTTGAAGTGGTTGGAGAGGCTGGCGTGGACGGAAGCGAACTTCTGGAGCGTCTTCATCCGCCGGAACCTCAGCATCGCGCGCTCCCGTCGTCGGAACGGCAGATGGCTGTTCTCCACCCGGTTGTTTGCCCAGCGACCTACCTCCTGGCGTTCACGACAGCCCAGTTCCGTCAAGGCGGCGGCGTAGCTGCGCAAGCCGTCAGTGGTGATCGCCTCGGGCGACCCGTGGCGCTTGAGCGCCTTCTTCATGAACGTGAGCGCTGCGGCTTTGTCCCTGCTGCGGGTCACATAGCTCTCCAGCACCTCGCCTTCCTGATCAACAGCTCGCCACAGGTAGACCATCTCGCCGTTCAGCTTCACGTACATCTCGTCCAGGTGCCAGCGCCAGTGGCGGAAGCCACGCATGCGGCTGACCCGTGTACGCCGAATGTCGCCCGCGAACATGGGACCGAATCTGTTCCACCAGAACCGCACCGTCTCGTGACAGACATCGATCCCCGCTCGAATAGCAGGTCCTCCACGTTGCGGAGGCTGAGCGGAAACCGCACGTACATCAGCACCACCAGCCGGATCACCTCAGGTGACGAGTTGAACCGGCGGAACGGCGATGGCGGCAGGGCGCGTGATCGGCGGGGCATGCCGACCCGCTATCACCCCCTGCCGCCACCCTGCCACGTTGGTCTGACAGCTCCAGCAGGTCCGTTCAGTGGTCTGAGGAAATCTTCGGTGTCGACAGCGGCTCGATCCGGACCTCGACCCGGCGGAGCGAGGCTGTGGCAAGGCCGTCGAAAGCGGGATCAGTGGACGGAGTGGATCGGTGCGTGAGGCTCTCGCGGATCAAACCGGCGGGGATGCCTCGCATGATAAGCGAGCGCGTGACAAGCTTAGTTCGCTCCTTCGCCAAGCTTGACGGTTCTACCAGCAGTTGTCCGGACACACGGTCGTGGTCGGTGGCGGCAAAACCCGTGACAGTGATCCGCGCGGGCTGCACGTCAAGCGCGTAGTTGATCGCCTGATCCAGATAGAAGTCGGATAGCTGGTACGTTATAAAGCTGCTGCCGAAGTCGAACGGCACCGTAATCGTCCGAGCGGCAAAGGGTTTGGAAGGCGGAGTTCGCGTTTCGTAAAGGGGGCGTACGTTTCGCTGAGGCAGCGCAAAGCGGCGCCCCGCATATCCGTCGGCGGCGAGCATGAAGCGGGTGCAGGGCTGATCCAAGACCGAGACGCGCACTGGGTCCAAGACCGTTCCGCCACATGGATTGCCTGCGTCCTTTGCCGCGGCACGACCCTCGACAAGGATAGCGCGGTTCCAGTCGGGCTTGGTCGGCGCGCTCGTCACGTCGTAGCGTCCCCCGCTGGCGGGATCGTCCGCCAGCCAGCAGCCGGATTTCCGGCCCGCATCGGTGTCACGATAGACGGGGCACGCGATGAAACGCACCTCTGGGGCGGGAGCCGCCGCCTGTTGCGCAGCCACTAGGATCAGGAGCAGCGCCGACTTCATAGCGCGCTCATCAGGTTGACCAGATCCTGCTTCTCCTGCTCGCTATAGCCGATGTGATAGCGCCGGTCGTAGAAGTCGACGACGCCGCGCAGGTCACGGGCGCTGCCGTTGGAAAAATATGGTGCCCGCGCCGCAAGCCCCCGCATTGATTGCAGCGTGATCCGGCCGACGTCGGCGCACCGCCCGGTCGTCAGCGCATAGCCGGGATCATGGGTCAGGATCACCCGGCCATAATGCGGATGCGGTTTGCCCAGGCAGGTTACGCGGAAAAGCGGCAAGTGCGGCATGGCGTCCGCGAACGGGCGGTTAGTGGTGCCCAGGTCGACCTGTCCCGGCGCCACGTCCATGCCCATTTGGCTCATATTGTGGCAGAAGACACAGCTGTTGCGCACGGGATTGCCGAAACCGATCGGCGAGTTGATGCCGGCGCTGTCGCTGATTAGAAAGGTCTTGTCGCGGAAGATGCGCGCGCCACGTGCGACGGATGCGCGGAAGGCGAGGGTTTCGGCCGATACGGATGCACGTGCCTGCGGATCGGGCTTCTCCCATTTGGCGAATTCGCTCCACACCGGTACGCCCTGGCTGCCGAGCCGGCCCGGCTTCGAGATGCGCAGCTGTTCCGGCCCCCCCTCTGCCCCGTCAGCGTCGAGCATGCCGCCTCGATCGTCGCGCTGCTGCGCCACGTAAACATGACGCTCGAAATCGAGGATCCGGGCGATATCGCCCTGATCGAGCTTGCGGGCGAAGGCGAGATGCGCCCCGGCCGCGTCACGCATCTGCCAGGTCAGGCTGGGCACTCGGCCGTCGGCCATCAGATTGCCGCTGACCGGCTTGCCCGTTTCCGGGTCAAGTGCCAGCGGCAAACCCGCCTTGGGATCGTAGGCGAAGCCCATCGCCTCAATATATTTGAAGTTGGCCACCGGGCGCGGTCGCCGGAAGACGGATATGTGCGGATCGGCCGAGTGCAGGCCCCATTTGGGGTCGAGGTTGCAGCCGCTCGGATCGCGGACCACCTCCAGCTTATAGTCCGGGCTTATCGCTTTGCCGTTCAAATCGCGAGGCGGCCAGGGCCGCGCGATGCGGATCAGTCCGTGATCGATCAGCAGCGAGTGGGAGGCGCGTGCATCCTGAGGCAGGCTGGGGCAATCCGCGCCGTCGCTGGCGGCGAACAGGGAGTCGCGGGGACCGCCCCGCTCCCATTGCCGCGCCGCCGAGGCAGCCGACAGGCTCATGCCGTCGGCTGGCTGATGGCAGGTGACACAGGCGCGGCCATTCGGCCCGATTGCGGTGAAAAAGGGATGACCCTGTGTGGCCATCGGTCCGCCGTCGAGGACGACGCGTATCACGCCGGTCGGATCGGCATAGTCGAGCCTGGTCGGGAAGACCCGCCCCTCCCCCGGCTGCCACCATCGATCGGGTGGATCGGCCGCGGTCACGCGCAATCCGACACTGCCCGCGAGCAGCGCAGTCGCGGCGACCAGCGCGCAGGCACCGGCCTTGCGCACGCGATCAGAAACTGAAGCGGACCGAGCCATAAATCTCACGGGGAGCGCCGGGAATGGCGACATACTGACCGGTCGGCGCCAGCGTCGACTTGTAGTAGGCATAGCGCGTGTCGGTCAGGTTGGTGGCGTCGACAGAGATCTCCAGACCCTCGACCCAGCTTGGCTGCCAGGCGAGGCGCGCCCCGAGCAGCGCATATTGCTTCTGATAGGATGTCGGATCCGCTGCGGTGAGGAATTGCGAGCCCTTGTAGCTGACGTCGCCGCGCACCGTGAACCGCCCGACACCGGTCGCCAGCTGATAGGCGGCGCCGCCATTGATGGACCAGTCCGGGATCTGCGGAACGCGGCTGTTCAGCGTAAAACCGCTGGTGATTGCCGCTGCGGTCAGCGTGTCAAAGCGCGCGTCGACATGGCCGACGCCGAGATTGACGGTGAGCCCGCGCGCCGGGGCTACGTTCAGCTCCGCCTCGAAGCCCTTGATATTTGATCCGCCGGCGTTGCGGGTCGTGCGGATATTGGCGTTGGTCAACGGGTCCACGCCCTGCACGGTGAGCTGAATGTCGCGATACTCGCTGTAGAAGCCGGCAACATTGAGGGTTAGGCGATCGTCGAACCAGCTAGTCTTGGCGCCCAATTCGTAGCTGGTGAGCTTTTCCGGGTCGTAGCGCGGCGTGGGCGTGGACGCGACGGTCGAGGCGCCGAAGCCGCCGGATTTGAAGCCTTTCGAGTAACTGGCATAGACCAACGCAGCCCGCGTCGGTTTCCATTCGAGACCGACCTTGGGCGTGAACGAGTCCCATTCCGCCACTGCGCGCGACAATGGCACCACGACGACGCCGTTCTGCGGACGCAGCACCGAAGTCGAGTAGGATTTCCTGTCACGGTTGATGCGGCCACCCGCGGTGAGCGACAGCGTATCGGTGAGCTTGAGGTTTTCCTGCGTGAACAAGGCGTAGCTCGTCGCCTCCAGGCCGAAGGTGGTGAAGGTGTTGCCCGCGTCGGCTGCGGTGGTCGGAAGGCCTGCCGCCCGCAGCGCCTCGAAGATCCCTTCGAACGAGCGTGTGAAGACCGATGAATTGCCCTTTTCGCGGAACGCATAGCCGCCCACCAGAAAGTTCAGGCGCCCGTCGAGCACGGTACCGCCAAGCTGCACCTCCTGGCTGATCTGGTAATCCTTCATCAGCGTGCGGCTTTGCTGAAGCGGGTAGGGAGTCTGGTCGCCATCTACCTCCACCGTCGCATCGATGTTGCGATAGGCGGTAATCGACTTCAGCGTTATCGTATCTGTGATGTCGAACGTCGCCACCGCCGAGACACCATAGATGTCGCTGTCATCCTGCTGCGGCTGGGCGGAGTAGATGCGGTAGGGATCGGAGGTGACAAAGCGGCCATCATAGATGGTCCCCGCCGGCAGGCCGAGTTGTGCGTTGAGAAAGGGCGCGGCGTATTGGTTGTAGCGGGCAATTTTGGCCACCGTCGCACCGCTCGGCACAAAGCCAATGAAATAGCCGCTAGGCGGGTTTTGGCGCTGGCGCGTATAATCCGCATTGATCTTCAGCGTCGCCCCGTCGGTTTGCCACTTGATTGCGCCGCGCAGGATCAGCCGGTTCTCGCTAGCGTAGCGCTGGCCGTCGGACAGTCGCCGGCCGAAGCCGTCGTTGCTGATATAGGATGCCGAGAATTTGGCGCCGAGGGCGCCGTCGATGATCGGAGCGTTGATCAGCGCCGCCGCGTCGGCGCGGCCATAAGCGCCGAACCGAACTTTGGCCATACCGGTCGCGGCGCCGGAGACGATCGGATCGGTCGTGATGACGTTGATCGCACCGCCGATCGTGTTGCGTCCGTAAAGGGTGCCCTGTGGGCCTTTCAGCACCTCGACCCGGGCGATATCCTCCAAGCTCAGCAAACCCCCGAGCGACCGGGCAATATACACGTCGTCGACATAGAGACCGATGCCGGGATCGGTCGGAAACTGGAAATCGCCAGTGCCGACGCCGCGGATATAGCCGGCGAACGCCGACCCGCCGCCGGCCGGCCGGTTGGTCGGATGTAGCTCGAGATTCGGAGCGAAGTTGCTGACATCGGCGAGGTTGTCGATGCCGCGAGCAGTCAGGGCCTGAGCTGAAAGTGCGGTGACCGAGACCGGCGTATCCTGCAGCCGCTGTTCGCGGCGCTGCGCCGTGACGACGATGTCGCCCAGTTGGTCGCCGTCGTTCGTCGCCGTGCCGGCGGCCGCCTGCGGGGTCGTCTGGCCGGCTGCCCGATCGATCGTCGTCGCCGGGTCGCCCGGCGCAGCCGGTGGGGGAGAGGCCGGAGCGCTGCTCGTGTCCTGCGCTGCGGCGGGAAGCGCCAACAACAGACCAAGGGCCAACCCCGTGGGAGACGTTGCCATGGTCGCTAGGTGCCGCTTCATCATCGCTCTCCCTCAAGCCGGCTCTTTGGCCGTGCAGGATAGCTATGGACCATTACATAATATTGTCAACAATTTCGCTGACACTTTGCCGTGCAGGCTTTGCGATCCGCCGCAATGGAATGACGATCAGTACACCGGCCAGAAGAAGACCGGCCAGCAGGTAGACCGGCACCAGCACGTTGCCTGTCTCGGCAATGATCCAACCGATGACGACGGGCGCGACAGCCCCGCTGAGATTGCCGAACAGGTTGATCACCGCCATCATCTGCGGATGGCGCTGGCCGAGGAGCCGCGTCGGGACCGACCAGAAGACCGACTGCGCGCCGCCAAGCCCCAGTCCGCCAATCGTCAGAAGAAGCAAAGCTTCAAGGCCGCCGCCGATCATCGCCGCAGCGCCGAAGCCGGAGGCAGCGAGCAGCATTGCAACCGTGATATGGCCGAAGCGCTCATTGGTCCGGTCCGACCGCCAAGCGACCAATATCATACCCGTCCCTATCGCCACCCAAGGCAACGCGCTCAGCACCCCAATATGGAAGGGGTCAGCTACGCCCAACGTCTTGATCGCGATCGGCAGCCAGAAGATGATGGCATTGGCGCCCGTTATGAGGACGAACCACAATGCCGCGCACCACCACAGGGCCGGGCGACGCAAGGTCGCGCTGAACGGTTCATCCTGCCCTGCGACATCCTGTTCCGACCCGACTGAACGGAAGATCCAGTCGCGTTCGTTCGCGTCCAGCCAACCCGCCGCAGCGGGCGTGTCGCTGAACCATCGGAGCGCCCATAATCCGGCCGCCACCGTCGCGAGCCCTTCCACAAGGAACATCAGCCGCCATCCCGGCAGGCCCGTGTCGATGCCCAGGAGCCAACCGGACAGCGGGCCGGAGAGGATCACCGATGTCGGCACCGCGAGCAGCGTCAGACCCACCGATCGGCTGCGATAGGCTTGGGGTAGCCATTGGCTCACGTACCAGACGACGCCGGGCGCAAAGCCGCTTTCGAATACGCCCGTGACGAACCGCAACAGGTAAAACTGCCAGGGCTGATCGATCCCCGCCATGGCGGTCGCGGCCATGCCCCAGCCGATCACGGATCCGGCGATCCACCGCCGCGGACCTATCCGCCGCAGCATCGCGGTGCTCGGCAACTGGAACAGGAGATAGCCGACGAAGAAGATGCCGACGCCCAAACCATAGCTCCGAGGGTCGAGCCCGAGTGCGGCGTTCATCTGAATCGCCGCAAAGCTGACGTTCACGCGATCGATCGAGCTCAGGACGATCAGGCCGGTCAGCACCAGAACCACGCGAGCCATGACCTTGCGGTACACGCTCTCGGCCAAGGCATCCTTTGTCATTATCGAAGCTAGTCACAGCCTCCAATTCGTGTCAACGATATTGTCGACAATGGAGTCTATCATGGCCGTACCGCAGGATTACGACCCACTCGCGCCCGAAACGTTCGACAGCCCGCACGCCACTTTTGCGGAGCTGCGCCGCTCCTGCCCGATGGCGCGCAGCGAGGCCTTCGACGGCTTCTGGATGTTGACCCGCCACGCCGATATCCGGGCCGTGCTCGACGAACCTCTCCTCTATACCACCCGCGTGCGCAACGTCGTGCCGGGCGGTTCGGCAACGGGCAGGCGACCACCGCTGCACCTCGATCCGCCCGAGCACACACCCTATCGACGCGCAATCGACCGCGCCCTGGGCGCCGCGCGGATCGAGGGAATGACCGCGATGATCAAGGGGCATGCGGACAGGCTATTGCGAGCCTATCGCCACGCCGGCGGCGGTGATCTGGTCGATCTCTATTCCAGTCCGCTTGCCGCGCTGGTCTTCGCGGACTGGTTCTTCCTTGATCCCAATCAGAGCGCCCATCTTTGGGCGACGTCTAAGGAATTCGTGAAGGCGTGGGAGCATTTCGATGCTGAAGCGGTCTCGCGGACCAGCGCCACCCTCTACGACCTCGCGCGGGATCTTGTCGCCGAGCGACGGCGACATCCCCGCTCGCCAGATCACGATCCGATCAGCTCGCTGCTCGCCGCGACCGACGCCGATAACGTCGCGCTACCGGACGAGATGCTGGTCGGCTGCGTGCGGCAGATCCTCGTTGTCGGCCTCGTGGCGCCGCCCATCTTCGTCGGCAGCGTCGCCGTCCATCTGTCGCGCGACCAGGCGTTACAGCACCGGTTGCGAGCCGAGCCCGAGTTGTTGCCTGCCGCGATTGAGGAGTTCCTGCGGCTCTACACGCCCTATCGCGGCTTCGCGCGGGCCCCGGTGCACGAAGTGATGCTGCATGGCCGCACCGTCGCAGCGAACGAGCCGATTGCACTCGCCTATGCCTCGGCCAATCGCGATGAGACGGTCTTCGAAGATCCGGACTGCTTCCGGCTCGATCGGCCGAACATCCGCCAGCATCTCGCCTTCGGCCGCGGCCCGCATCGCTGCGCTGGCATGGCGATGGCGCGGGTCGAGCTACTGGTCGCGGTTCGCGCGCTGCTCGACGGTACGACCCGTTTCGAACTCGCGGGCGACGTGCGGATGAGCGGGATGCCCGAGGTCGGGCCGATCTACGTCCCGTTGCGCGTCGTCTGACCGATCGCCAGCGACGGTCAGTCGCTTGCCGCCATCAGTCCGGACAGAGCCTCCAGCCCTTCGGCAATATGCGCCCGCATCGCAGCCTCCGCGCCGGGGCCATCTTCGCTGATGATCGCCGCCGTGACCCGCTGGTGGCTGGTATTCGCCATGCGGATCCGTTCGCTGTTGTAGAAGGAGGTGAACAGCAGCCGGTAGACCGGCACGCGCAGATATTCGAGAAAGCGACCGACATAGGCGTTGTGGCCGCCAGCGATGATCGCATGATGCCACGCATCGTTGCAGCGCGCGAACGCCATATGGTCGCCAGCCGCCGCGGCGATGTCGAGATCCCGCTGGATCGTCTGCAGCGCCGCTTTTTCCCCGGCAGTGCCCTCGACCGCGAAGTCGTGCGCCGCCATCCCCTCTAGCGCCATGCGGGCGCGATAGAGTTCGCGAATATCCGACCGCGAATGGCGGCGTACGGACGCGCCGCGAAAGGCTTCCACGACGATCAGCCCTTCGGCCTCGAGACGGCGAAAGGCATCGCGAATGCGACTGCGGCTCGCCCCGATCTCGCGCGTGATGTCCGCTTCGATCAGTCGTTGCCCCGGCGCAGCCATTCCGGTCCGGATCCGCTCGCGCAGCCAATTCTCGACATCCGCGGAAGAGGGAGAGGTCGCGGGTTGCTCCGTAGGTCGCTTAGCCATTTCCGCTGTTCTGCGGCGCCGTCCGGGCCGAAGCAAGCCGCAGTGTTGCCGCGACGCGCAACAGGTCTGCGATGTTCGTGAACGCGCGTCCGCCCGTGACATCTCAGCCCCGACGGTCGCCAGTCGGCCTTCTAACATCCAGAGGCGTTTGACGGCTTTTGCCGTCTCAAGCGCTCCAATCAATCATAGAGCATCTTGTGAGGTCCGTACGCACTTGGCGTATTACGCCAGCGCAGCCCGTTGTTGTCGACGGACGCGATGCCGCACTGATCATCCACTCGCAGCTTGCCGTGGCTCGTGAAAAGAAGGTCCGCAGCCGCTTGATCTGCCGGTTCATAAGCCGATTTAGGTCGCTCATTCGACCTCCTCGAGAAGCTAGCTTCTCACATAGCTGAGAGCTACATACGGCGAAGTATCGCTTAACACTTTAGAATTTGCACGCCTTCCCGACCCGGAGCTCTCTCGCTCCGTCCGCAACGAGGCCTTGCCAGCCATATCTCACCGCGGTCGGCGTCGACGACGAGGCGGAATCGGCGTAGATGATCGAACCCAAGCAGCATCGCCGGACTATCGGCCCAGCCGAAGGTCTCGAAGATGCTGAGATCGGCAACCTTGATCGTCGTTGCGCCCAAATTCTGGTTCGACAGGCGCATGGTCCTTACCTGCGCCGTGCGGAGCTGTGCCGCCTTGTCGTTGGCGCCGCGGATCGCGCGCAGCGGCACATCGAGCGGCGCAAGGCTGGCACGCGCGGCAAAGGCTTCGTTGGCGCGGCTCTCGCGCGCGCCCGTATCGATCACGGCCATACCGGCGGTGCCGTTCAGAACCACCGGGATCGCGAGCAGCCCTCCCGTCACCTTGGTCGCGTGGATGGGCTTGCCTAATGAGCGCCTGAGCCGGCCCGCCATGGCATGCTCGTGGAACAGCACGCGTCGGTGGGCGAAGTCGAACTCCACCAGAGAGCCGCGCATAACGTCCAGCCCGAGGACGCCGGCGATGTCGCGGCGGTCGGGTTGATCTGCCAGCTCGACGAGTTGCAGGGGTCGACTGCGGGCTCGGTCGATCGCCATGGTCTGGACCTGCCGCATCGGCAGCGTGGCAGCGCCGGTCTGACCATCCAGCCTTTCCTCTCCTGCTTCGGGAAGATGCCGACTTTCGGCGAACCATCGGTATACCGCAGAGCCCTCCGCCCCGGTGTCGATGATGAAGGCGGCGGGCCGCCCTTCATCGACCGAGACCGGCGCTACGGGATGGCCGCTGGCAGCGATCGTCAGCGGCGCGGCGCTCCCAGTTGCCGTGGCCGACAGGAGCGCCACGGCAGGCAGGACGCTCCACCGTCTGCGGTGGCGCTCCGCGGACATCAGGCCGTCACCCGATCGGCAAAGCCGCTGCGACGCCGCGCCATGGCTCCTACCATCGCGAAGCCGAGGATCATCATCGCCCAGGTCGCGGGCTCGGGCACTGCCGGAACGACCGGGCCGTCAACGGGCGCGCCCGTCGCCGTGCCGTTGATGCGTAGATTGTCGATCTGGACGCCGGCATATTGGATCGCGTGATCCGACGTGAAGCGAAAGCCGAACAGTTGATCGCGCTCGAGCGCCGCCAGGCTAAAGGCGTAGGAGCCGGTACCCAGTCCGTAGCCTTGGACGATCTGGCCGAACGTGTTGAAGACGAGGGTTCCCGCCGCGTCGTAATGACCGGTGAACCAGGTGACGTAGTCGTATGAGCGTTCGGTATATTCGGTCAGATCGAAGCTGAAGCTGACATCGCTGTAGTTCTGCAGGCCGAGGTCCGCGACGTACAGGCTGCGCTCGTTGGGCGAGTAGGTCGCACTATGGCCCAGATAGCCGGAATGGACGCCCCAGCTTCCGGTGACGTTGGAGCTGACGCTTTCCTTGCTGCCGAGCCCGGCGGAGAAGTCCTGCGTGAAGATAGTCGACGCGCTTGCCGGCGAGGCCATTGCAGCCAGGCAGGATGCGGCGAGCAGAAGCGTGGTACGAAGCATGATAGATCCCTCTGTTCGTTGGACGCACGTCATCCCACCCGGACGAGCGTCGTGTCTTGGATGAGCCGCAATCGGGTGGATGCGGCGGTGGTGATGACTGGGGCTAGCCGGCGATGCGCTGCGTTCGGGCGCTCAGCAGGCCCTGGAACGCGGCATAGGTCGAACCATAGGCAGGCAGCGCCTTCATCCGCTGCAACCAAGCGGCCATCGACGGCCAAGCGCCGATATCGAAGGCGACCAGCTCTGCCAGGGTGACATAGGAGAAGGTCAGGAAGTCCGCGATCGTAAGCGCCTCGCCGACGACGAAACCCCCACGGGTGCGATCGTCGAGCGCCGAGAGCATCTGCCGCACCGGGGTTTCCGCGACGCTCCGCATCTCCGCGACGGTCGCGGGCGACAAGCCCGCCGGCACGCCGAAAGCGGTCGGATAGACCGAAAAGATGTCGAGCCAGATGCGCACATCGGTGCTTGCGAAGCTCACCGCTTCATCGACACGCGCTCGGGCCCGGGTGTCAACGGCGGAGCAAAATCCGGCCACGGTGGCGGTGTAAAAGTAGGCCAGCGGTCGAGGCGTGATGACGACATGGAAAGGGCCCCGATCGGGG
>NZ_BMIH01000002.1 GCF_014641735.1 Sphingomonas metalli
ACTCATAGCCATGGTCCAGCGCCTTGCCCGGTCCCCGCTCGCCGCCGACCTGAACGTCCGCCGTACCCTCCCAGGTACACACGATCGTCGTCCCCTGGCCCGACATCACCGATGAAGGCGGCGTCAGAACACGCCACACCCGGTCGCCCGCCGCCAGCTTCGGATACCCGCCCGCATCATACGTGCCGTCCCAATTGGCCGCATTCCGCCAATTGTCCCCCGTCGCCAGATTCGCCAACGTCGGCTCGCCAGAATAATAGGCCATGCTGGCCACATTGATCCCCAGCCGGTATCCGGGAGACGCGACCGAAGGGCTGTGGGGCTCGGGCGCTTTGCCGCAGGATGCCAGCAGCGCCAGGATGAGCGGCGTGCCGGCCCATATCAGAAGACCGCGTTGCCGTCCGCCCATAAGCCACCCCCCTTCGACGCAAACATCAGGCGATCTTCAGCACATGCCTGATTACGAAGTCCGCCGCCGCTCCGACCGACAAACCCGCCCCGCCGACGAGCAGGAACAGCATCTCGTACCGCAGATCAAGGATGGCCTGCCGGCGCAGTGCGATCCAGCCATAGAGTTGCGCCACGACCTCAACGGTACCGACTGCCCAGACGATCCCGATCACGCCCAGAAAGGTCCAGCCGAGCCATCCCGCGACTAGCAGGTATATTAGGCGCACGACGTTGACCGTGAAGGTGAAGCGCGGGTGGCCAAGCGCGATCATCACCTCGTTGGCGGCATAGTTTCCCATCATGAAGAAAGGCGCGATCGCCATGATCTGGAGATAGGCGCCGGCGCCGGTGTAACGGGGATCGTAGAGCAGGACGATCAGGGACGGTCCGAAGCCGATCAGCCCGCCGGCCGCGAAGGCGTAGAGCAGCGTCGGGACCATCCGGTCGTGATAGAAGCGCCACGCCAGCGTCTCGGGGGCCTCCCGGCGCACCTCGGCCAGCAGCGGATAGAGGATGCGGCCTGCATAGCCCGACACGAGCGCCATCGGCGCCATCGCGAGCCCTCCGGCGATGACGTAGAGGCCCAACACATCGAGTGGCAGCAGCCGCGACAGGATCAGCTTGTCGCCCTGCGTGATGGCGAGCGTGAGGATGGTCGAGCCGGTGATGAACCGCGAAAAGCGCCACAGCTCCGCGGACCGCTGCATCGATAGGCGCCAGCGCTGCGAGGAATCGTCGTACAGCACATAGCTGAAGACCACGCCGAGCGCCTGCGATATGAGATTCGACAGGATGATCGCCCAATAGGAGCCGATCACCGCCGCTAGGCCGATCGAGATGGCGAGACCCAGGATCTGTGCGCCGACATCGATCCCGATCAGCTTTCGCACCTTGCGACTGCGCAGCGCCACGATCGGCGCCAGCGACCCCAGCCCGTCGATCAGCGAGGTCAGGCCCGCTACGGCGATGACCGGAGCCAGAGCCGGCTTCTCCATGAAGTTGGCGAGCGGACCGGCAAAGACGGCGGTCAGGACCGACAGGATGATTCCGCGGGCGAGCCGTAGCGTCCAGACCTCGTCGCGAAACCGGCGCTCGACGGTGCGCTCGTCACGGACGATGAAGGCGCCGACACCGATATCGGACACGAGCGCGACGGTGACGAGGACCGAGGTGATGACGCCAACTACGGCAAAGTCGTCGGCGCTGAGCAGGCGCGTCAGCACCATCGAGCTGACGATGCGCAGCAGGTTCTGGAAGACCATCTGCCAGACGATGAGGCTCGTATCGCCGAAGACGGCGCGACGGATCATGGCCCAGGACGGACGGGTGAGAGTGAGCGCCATAAGCTGTACCGATTCCCGACGTCAGGAGGATATGCCGCCCGCCGCGGCGCGCCGATAAAGCGGCAGCCAGCGGGCGAGGAGGTCACGCCAGCGAAAGCCCAGCGCCGCGGCGCGCGCATGCGCCGCCCGGGACAGACTTTCGGCATAGGCCGGATCGCGGGCAAGCCGGTCCATGGCCGCGGCGATGCCCGCCACGACCTGCGCTTCGCCGTCGGGCGGCAACATGATCGCCTCGCCGGGTCCGAGAAGCTGCTGGGGCCCGGCCCAGTCGACGCAGACGATCGGCAGGCCCAGCACCATCGCCTCCTGAAAGGCGATGCCGTTCGCTTCGGCCAATGAAGGCAGGACGAGCGCGCGATACTGAGAGAGCCGCGCATAGAGATTGGGCCCGGCCGGAACCCAACCGACGAAGCGCACCCGGTCGGCAAGGCCGAGGCGCGCAGCCAGCGCCTCGAGCGCATCGCGCTCTTCCCCGTCTCCGATGATGTCGAGCGTGGTCGCCGGATCGGCCTGCGCCACCGCGCGGATCGACAGATCACAGGCCTTGTAGCCGGTCAATCTGCCAAGCTGAACGAAGCGATGATTGACGCCTTGCTGGACGAACCGGGCGTGGTCGACCAGCGCGTCGGGGATGCCGCAGTCGAGTGTCTCGACCATCTGCGCGCGCGCGCAGCCGCCCAGTTCGAGCGCCTGCATCGTGCGTTCCCCGCCCGAAATCAGCAGCAGCGCGTCGCGCTTGCCGCGGAACAGCCGGCCGAGCACCGCCTGCATCGGCGCGAGGATCAGGCGACCGAGCCGCTTTCCACGCGGCTCGCGCATCTTGAAAGCAGGCGGATGGGCGACGTTGCCGTTGAGCGGTCCGATCACGACCCGCTGCTCCGGCATGTGGAAATAGGGCAGCACGGGCGAGATCGGCGAGGTGAAATGCACCACCCAGGGTCGGAAGTCGCGCGCCACGCTGCGGGCTAGCGCGTGCAGCTGCCAGGCGTTCAAGAGCGCCAGCAGCGGCTTCAGCTTGAGCCGGTGGAACCAGATCTGTGCCGGGCCATCCTCGACATAGTCGATCGCCAGATCCGGATAGGCGACGGCCATCTCCTCGCGGACACGGGCATGGGCGACCTGGCGGACGTCATGGCCGAGGGCGCGCAGTTCCAAGTGAATCTGCAGGGCCTTCAGCCCCTCCCCGCCCATTCGGCGCGAGATATTCGGCGCGACGAGCAGGATGCGTCGCGGCGCCCCCTCCTCCGCCGACGCAGCCGTCGCCGCGGCCCCGGTCATCAGCCGCCGCCCAGCACCGCGTAGAGACCGAGTTGCCGGGCGATGCGGCGATTGCGCATCTTGCGGTCGAACTTGGTCTGGGGATAGCCGACAAAGGGCCGGACCGGCGTCGGATCGGTCAGGTTGCGTGTCTCGGCGAAGAGCCCGGCCTTCTCGGCATCGACCAGCCAATCCTTGGCGATGCCGCCGGCATGCAGCGCCTTGACGTTGCCGAGGCCGAGCCCGCGCAGCGTCGCGACGCCGTCCCGCAGGCCGAAGCGGCGCGCCATGCGGCCGGCGACCGAATTGCCGAAACAGTGCCAGGCGGTCGGATCGAGATAGCCCCCGCCCATCCGCTCGGCGAGCGCGGCCCAGACGATCGACTCGACGTGCATCGAATGGGCATGGGGGGCGGTATCGAGCGTTTCGAGCAATTCCTCCAGCACCGCATAGGGCAGCGGCGCGCGGAACTGGCAGACGCCGATATCGGTGTGATCGGCCATCGGCACGTGCCGGTCATAGGCTTCGCGTACCAGCGGCTCCGGGAGCAGGCAGTTGGGCCGCTGCCACATCAGCAACAGGCCGGTGGCCGGCGTCGGTTCGAAGCGGAAGCGGTTCGGGAAATAGACGTCGGGGTCGATGATCACGACCTCTTCGCCGTCGGCCGCATACAGCACCGGATCGGTGATCTTGCGCCAGCAGGGATGGCCGCCGCGGAAGGTGCGGATCGCCGGATAGTCGGCGAAGACCGTCTCGGCCCGCCGGTCGGCATCGGCCTGGTCGTGCACGGCAAGCCGGTGCACCGTTCCCTCGACGAGCGGACCGATCGCCGCCTGCAACGCCTCGGCATCGGCGGCAGCGTCGGTCAGCAGCGCGAGATCGAGCGGTTCGTCCGAATGGGCGAGCAGGCTGGCGATGCACGCCTTCGCATAGCGCAGCGAGCGCGCACCCATGACGCAATAGACCTTGCGCGCACCACGCGCCGCCTCATGACCGGTCGCGGTGCTCAATTGTAATAGTCCGCGTAGCCGCTGCCCTTGCCATAGCCATAGCCATAGTCGCCGCCGGAGAAGCCCTTGACGTAATTGTTCAGGACGGTGCCGAGGCAGCGGACGGACTTGAGCAGCCGCATCGAATCGCGCACCTGCTTGGCGGTGGTGACGCCGTCCTCGACGACCATGATATAGCCGTCGATCAGTTCGCCGACGATCATCGCATCGTCATTGGCGAAGACCGGCGGCAGGTCGAGCAGCACGACCGATTGCCCGGGCATCGCGCGCATGCCGGCGATCAGGTCCTGGAACCGGCTGCTCGCGAGGAGCTCGGACGACAATACGCGGCGGACGGCAGCCGGGAAGACCGTAAGCGACTGGCCCTCGATCCCCCAGGCGATCTGCGACAGATCGGTGATCTGACCGCCCAGAAATTCCGTCATGCCGACCTCGACCGGCATGTTGAAGCGCTCGGCGACCGAGCCGCGGCGCAGGTCGAGATCGAACAGGACCGTCTGCAACTCCGGCAGGCGGGCCATGGAGGCGGCGAGATTGCACGCGACGAAGGTCTTGCCGACGCGCGGGGTGGCCGAGGTGATACCGATGACCCGGACGCCCGTTCCGACCATGCGCACGATCTGCGTGCGCAGCAGGTTGAACGATCGCGAGCGCTCGTCGCGGCTGCGGAAGCCGACGATCGCGTCGCCGAGCGCCTCTTGGGGGATATGGTGTCGCGGCGTCGTCGGGATGATGATCCCCGCGCCGCGGCCAGGCTGCTGATAATTCATGCGCAGTGATGTCCTATGCTAGCCCAGCGTGGCAGCGGATGCGTCGCGACGACGGCCGAATGGCAGGCGGAAGCGGCGTCGACGCGGACTGCGCTCTGCCGGCTCGTCCAGCTCTTCCTCGATCGCCTCGTCGGAGGACTTGCGTCCGAACAGCCGCCCCCGGCCGCCAGAGGCACGCTTGCCCGTCTTCGACAATTTGGGAACGATCACGAGCGGAGGTTCGCCGGTCAGCGCCTGAAGCGGCGCGACGCCACGGATCGGACGCGCGATCAGCTCGAGCAGCAGCACCATCGCCACGCCGAAGCCGCCGCCGCCCGCGATGCCGCTGGCGAGGAGCATCGGCCGGTTCGGCGAGCTGGGCCGGTCGGGCGCGACCGGCGGATCGATCACCGTCAGACGTTCGCCGCGCTGCTGCTCGCTGATTCGCGCACTGCCGCGCGCGGCAAGAAGGTTGCTCTGGATCTTCTGGAAGTTGGTGCGCAGGCCATCGGCCTTCGCCTCCAGCTGCGAGATCTGCTCCTGGACCGCCGGCCCCCGCGCCTGGGCGGCCGCGACCGCACTGGCACGCGCCGTCTCGCGGTTCGAGGCAGCTTCCAGATTCGCGATCGCCGCGTTGTTCGACGCGATCTGCGAGCGGATCATGGGATTGGTGTCGAACCGGGTCTTGTTCTGCTGGGCGAACTTCTTCGCCAGGTCCAGGCGCTTCTGCGCGGACAGCACGTCGGGATGGCTGTCCGAATATACCGCCCGCGCGGAGGCCAGCGCCGCCTCTGCCGCGATCACGCCCTGATCGCGGTCGGTCGCGGTCGCCTGCAGTTGCAGCTGCTGCTGAAGCTGCGAATTCTCGCGCTGGAGCGAGGCGATCTGCGCCTGGTAGTTGCCGCCGCCGGTCATCAGCAGCATGCCGCTGCTGTTCGAAAGGGTCATGCCGTTGGCCAGCTTGATCGATTCGATCTGGCGCTCGATCGCGTTGATCTGGCCGGTCAGGTTGTTCGCCTGCTCTTCCAGGAACTCGACGGTGCCGGTCGCCTGCTCCGCGGTCTGCGTGGCGTCGAGCTTGACGAGGCGCTCGACGAAGTCCTGCGCGACCAGCTGCGCCTTCTGCGCCTCGGGATATTCGAAGCTGAGAGAGAAGGCGATGGTGTTCGATCCGGGCCCGCCGCCGCCGATATCGGCCGACACCGGCGCGATGCTGGTCGAGGCGCGCATCTTGTCGAGCACCGCCGACAGGGGCTGGCGCTGGCGCTCGTCCGGATAGAGGTTGTTGCCCTCGATCAGCTCGATGAGGTCGGGTCGGCTGAGGATCTGCTGGCGGATCTTGGCGATACGCCGGTCGATCGGACTGCCCTGCTGCGCGCCCTGGTCGCCGCCGACCAGATCCGCGGAAAGCTGGGGCGATTCGACCAGCATGAGAGCGCTGGAACGGTAGCTGGCCGGCAGCAGGAACGCGGCCGCCGCGCCGACCGCGGTGCCGGCGATCAGCGGCAGGATGATCCACCAGCGACGCTGCCAGATGATCGACGGAAGATAGGCGATCAGGCCGCCGCCGCCGCCCTGTTCATTCTCGAGCTCTCCGCCGTAACCGTCGCTCATTGGAACCTGCCTATCGAGAACGACAAGCCGAGACGGCCCGTGACGTCATTGATGTTGTTGCCGACGATGCCGCCCCCGCCGCGGCGATAGCTGACCGAGCCGACCGCCGAGAGGCGGCGACCGAGCCGACGTTGCAGCGACGCATCGGTGAAGATGATGTCCTGCGCGGGCACCGGGAAGAGCACCTCGCCCTGCACGGCGCCGACCCGGCTGTAATTGGCGGACAGCGCGCCGCTGAGATCCGGGTTGAAGCGATAGGAGAAGCTCGCGCCGATATCGGTCTGGGTCCGCACGCCGCCGAAACCGGTGACGGTCGGGGTGCGCGATACCGTGACGCAGCCGTTCGACCGCTCACCGGTACGGCATAGCGATCCGTTGACCGAAACGGTCACCCGCCTGCGCCCGTCCTGGGTGACTCCCGCCTGCGTTCCGGTCTGGCGCGAAATGGCCGCGCCCGCCGCAAGGCTGAGATTCAGGCGTTCCGACAGCGAAGTCGAGTAGGTCGCACGCGGCGTATAGATCTGCGACGCAAAGCCGTTGTCATAGTCGACATAGCTCGCCGCGACCTGGAAGCCGACGGTCGAGATCTCCGTCAGCGCGCGCGAATAGCCGAGGCTGCCGCCATAGCTGTTGAAGTTGTTGACGAAGGGCGAGGTGCTGGCAACGCCCGGATAGCTCGACCGGGAAATGTTGAGTCCGCCGTTCCATGTCGACCGCGGATCCGTCCGGTAGCTGCCATTGGCTTCGGCGGACAGAAGGTTGCGCCGCTGGCGCAAGCCGATCAGGCCGACATCGCCGTCGACGCCGATCAGGTTGACCGGCGTGACCGTGACGGGCGTGAAGGCCGGCGCGTTGCCGTCGACGACCGGGCTTGCGCCCTGCGTGACGCCGCCGATCACGCTCGGCGAGCCCGAGATGGTGCCGGGCAGCGCCGCCGGCGGCGTCAGCGGCGTGATGAAGCCGGCACCGCCACCCAGGATCTGGCTGTCGAAGGCGACGCTGACCCCCAGCGAGGTGCGCGCGTTCGGCTCCGTCCGCCCGGACGCGCTGACGCCATAACCGCTGTTGCTGCCGTACCGCGAGAAATAGTCCGCGCGATTGTAGTTGGCCGAAACCGTCGCCGAGTCCGTACCCTGGGAGAAGTTCACGGACGGACGCACGTCGAGCTGGGTCGATGCGGCGCCGCTGCTCCGGCTGTTGCCGTTCGAATCGGGCTGGAGGAACGGGCTGCTCGAATAGGCGCCGCCGGCCGTGACCGTCAGCGACGGAACCGTCTCCACCTGGGCCGACGCGCCGCCCGCCAGCACCAGCGATGCCGCGCTGCCGAGCAGCGGCGCGACCAGCATGACACACCGCGACATCAGGGGACCACCACCGTGTCGCCGCTCTGCATCTCCGGCAGGCTGCTGAGATCGCCCTTGCCGACATTGCCGCGGATCCAGTCGGTCAGGCGAACGCGGATCGGGGTCATTGCGCCACCGGGCTGCTTGCGCATGATGACGACGTCGTTGGTATTGGCGAAGTCGGTCGGGCCGCCGGCGAGGAAGATCGCGTCGAGCACGTTGATGTAGCGGCCCGGGGTGAGCGAACCGGGAGAGCGGACCTTGCCGATCACAGAGATCTGATAGCCGCTCGGCGTCCGGATCGAGACAGTCACCTGCGGTACCTGGTCCCGGAATTGGCTGGCCAGCCCGCGCGAGATGGTCGCCTCCAGCTCGGCCGGCAGCTTGCCGGCGGCATCGACCCGTCCGACGAGCGGGAAGCTGAAGGTGCCGTCCGGCAGGACGCGGATCGTGCGCTGCAACCGCTCCTCGCCCCAGACATAGACTTCGATCTCGTCGCCCGGATTGATGCGATAGGCCGCGAACTGCGATGTGCGCGCGGGCGACGGAGCCGTTCGCGCCGCCGACGGCGCCGATCGCGCGGTCGTTCCGGTCTGAGCGGCCGCGGGCAACGCCGATGCCGCGGTCATGCCGGCAACTGCCAGAACCCGCACCAGAACCTTCATCATCGTCGGAAAACCCCTCGGGCGTGTAATGGATCGGGGTTGCCTTAGCCCCAGAACCTTGAAAAAGCCATAAGCGATCAGGGCCTGCCGCCCTGTCTCGGGTCCAACGATCAAAGGCGAATGCGTGACGGCGAAGGTCCATCTTCACGGTCGAACGACCCTGCTCGCGATCCTGCTGGCGGGCGCGTCGCTGCTCGGGGGCTGCAAGTCCGCCGCCGAACGCGCCGCCGCCGCGATGGCGCAGGGGCAGCAGCTGGCGGCGGCCGGCCAATATGCCGCCGCGCAGCAGCAGTTCGACATCGCCGTGCAGGCGCGCGACGATCTGCCGGACCTGTGGATGATGCGCGCGCGCAACCAGATCGCGCTGGGCGACTATTCGGGCGCCTATGCCTCCTATCGCAACGCGCTCGATCAGGATCGCACGAACCGGGAGGCGCTGGACGCGATGGCGCAGCTGTCGCTCGCCTCCAAGCGCTTCGACGATGCCCGCGACTATGGCGAACAGATCCTGGCGCTGGCGCCGCAGGACCCTACCGGCCTGCTCGTGACCGCCAGCGTCGCGTTCGAGATGGGGCGCTTCCAGGCGGCGTCCGATACCGTACGCCAGCTGCTGAAGGTGGCGCCCGACAATGAGCGCGGCCTGGTCCTGCTCGGTCGGCTGGAGGAGCGGCGCGGACGATTGCAGGAAGCCGCGGCCCTGGTCGAACCGATCTTCAAGCAGCGGGGCGGTGGCGACGAGCTGCGCGCGCTGCTCGCCAAGATCTATGGCGACCAGGCCGACGGGAAGGGACTTCTCGCGATCGCCCAGCGCGACGCGGCGGATCGGCCGCGCGACCCCAAGGTGATGCAGACGCTCGCGCAGCGGCAGGCAACCGTCGGCGGAATCGCCGCCGCCCTGGACGCGCTCAACACCGCGCACACCGTGAAGCCCGGCGATGCGATGCGGGCCGAAACGGTTTTGACGCTGGCGCGCGCGGACGTCGCGCCCGCTGCCATCGTCGCTGCCGCATCCGGACTCGTCTCTCCACAGGTCGATCTCGTCACCGCGCTCGCCGAATATGCGATAGCCCGCGGCGACTATCGTGCCGCCGCCGCACTGGTCGCGCGTCTGCCCGCCGGCAATGGCGAGGACCGCACCGACCAGGAAGGCCTGCGCGCCTTCATCGCTGCCGCAGGCGGCCAGATGCAGGACGCCAGCCGCCGCGCCGACGCGGTGCTCGCGATCGATTCGGGCGAACCCTATGCCTTGATGGCGCGCTCCCAGGTGGAGCTGGCAGGCAGAAACCTTGATGCCGCGCTGCGCGACGCGCGGCTGGTGGTCAGCCAGAACCAGCAGTTCGCCACCGGCTATGCATTTCTCGCCCGCGTGCTCAACGCGCGCGGAGACCGGATCCTGGCCGACAAGACGCTGTTCGACGGCAATAACGGCGACAAGGCCAATCCGTTGGCGCTCCGCCAGCTGGTCATGCTGCTGGTCGCCCGCGGCCGGAGCGGCGATGCGCTGAGCTATGTCCGACGCTACACCATCGAAAATCGGGACGTTCCGGCCGGATGGACGATGCGGCAGGCACTGTGCCGCAGCACCGGCGATGCGGCCTGCGTGCAGCGCGCGACGGCGGTCCTGGCGCGGCTGCGGGGCGGTGACGGACCGGCCCCCAGGATACCGGATGACGAGCTGGAGAGCGCCCGCGATCTGCGCGACGTCTATGGCGATGCGGGCGACGATGGCGACGACGGGACGGCCGCGACCGCCGCTGCGGGGAACGCGCAATGAGTGACGGTCGGATTTCCTTTCTCGGCCTCGACTTCGATCCGCTGGAGCCGGACGCGATGCTGGCGGTGCTCGCCGAGCGCGATCCGACAGCCCCCTTCGCCTATTGGGTGACGCCCAATGTCGATCACGTCGTGCGCCTGCATACCGAGGACGCGCCTGACGGGGATGCGGTGTGGGCGGCGTATCGGGCAGCGGAGTGGTGCAGCTGCGACAGTCGCATATTGGCGGTGCTCGCTCGTCGACAGGGCATCGGGCTGCCGGTCGTGCCGGGCAGCGACATGACGCCGATGGTGCTCGATCGCGCCTGCCGCCCCGGCGACCGGATCGCGGTGATCGGCGGCACGCCCGAGACCTGCCGCGCCCTGTCCGCGCGGTACCCGGCGCTTGCCATCGTCCAGCATTGCCCGCCCATGGGCATGCGCCGCAATCCGGCCGCGATCGAGGCGGCGGCGGCGTTCGTTGCGGAAGCGCGGGCCCGGTTCGTCTTTCTGGCGGTCGGGTCGCCCCAGCAGGAGCTGCTCGCCGCCCGCATCGTCGCGCGCGGGGACGCGGGCGGCATCGGCCTGTGCATCGGCGCGTCGATCGAGTTCGTGGTAGGCGAAAGCCGGCGCGCACCGCGAATCGTGCAGAAGCTCCACGTCGAATGGGCGTTCCGCCTCCTGTCTGACCCGCGCCGCTTGTGGAAGCGCTATCTGGTCACGGGGCCGCGGATATTCGCCATCGCACGCCGCCATCGGCGGGAGGCTGATGCAGACGCGTGATGCCGGGAAAGCGATGCCGGTTCGGGCCGAAATTGGTCCAGAACGGATCGAATGACATCGTCGGCGGAGTACAGGCCCTGCCGGAAAGACGATCCGTCCCGCTCGAGCGAACCGAAGGCCGCAGACGTGAGGGGAACCGGACGAGGCTCCGCCCTGCGCCGAGGCGACAGGATGAGATGACGGCACACGCGCCGGTGGGAGGTTCCCCTCACCATCGGCGCGTGTGCCGCCCCGCGATCAGCTCTTCGCCTTGGCGGCTGCCGCGGCGTCGCCCTTCGGCTCGAAGCCCGGCTGATAGTCGATCTTCGCCGCGTCGCGCGCCTGCTTCAGCTGCTTCTGCGCGATGTCGGTGACCGCGTTGCGGCGGATCATCTCGGCGGCGACCTTGCGGGCATTCTCGCCGTCGATCGGCGCGTCCGACTTGCCGTTGAGCACGCTGACGACGACGTTGCCGCCGGTCGCGATCACGAAGGGTTCGCCGGCGGGCAGCGCGGTGACCTGCTTCAGCAGATCGGGCGGGGTGGCCAGAGTGTCGAGCTTCGACTGCTGGCGCTGGAACTGGATGTTCATCGCCGAGAGGCGCTTGGCGACCGCGTCGAGGCTGTGATCCGCCTCCAGCGCCTTCAGCTTGTTGCGATCCGACGGCATCGCGAAGACGATCTGGTCGAGATTGTATACCGCGCGCTGCGCGAACATCTGCGGATTCTGCTGGATGAAGCGATCCGTGTCGGTCGGCGTCGGCACCGGGATGTTCTTCGTGACCTGCTGGCCGAGCATCTCGATCATCAGCTGATCGTCCGTCCGGCGCTCGCGCTGGAGGAAGTCGGGATCCTTGTCGATGCCGCGATCGCGCGCCTGCTGCACCAGCAGCTTGCGGTTGATGAGGTTCTGCAGGGCCGCAGCGCGGATCACGTCCTTGTCGCCGCCGGCGGGCGCGTTCTTCAGCTCGCCGTTCAGCTCGGACAGCGAAACTTCCTCGCCGTTCACGACGGCGACGACCTGACCGGTCGCCTCGCGCTTGCACCCCGCGACCGCGATGGCCGAGGTCAGCATCAGGATTGTTAAGGCTTTCGATCGCATATCAGTCTTTCACTCCTCGAGAACGTCGATTAACCGGGGGCGCGGGGCGATCCGCTTTTTGCGTTTCACCGACTACGCCATACGCCGCCACTAAAGGGAATAGGTGATGCAGACTATCTACGATTGGATTACGGTGGCGTTCTTTGCCGGGTTGGTCGTGCTTCTCCTGCAGCGGTCGGTCGGACCGGAGGAAAAGCAGGATTCGATGCTTCACTACATCGTTCCCGCCGGCGGCTGCGCCGTCACCAACTATCTCGGCAACAACGGATACGACATTTTCGCCGTGCTCGTCTTCGTCGGCATCATCGCCTACACCCTCCACTTCCTCAAGCCGTTCGCACGGACTTGAGCCCCCTTCCCCCACGCTAGCGGATCAGTGCGGGCCGATCAGCAGCTTGCGGCCCGCCTTCCCCGAATCCGCGACCAGCGCCTGGACGAACCGCGTCAGCGTCGCGAGCGCCGCGTTTCGATCGTCGCCGATCACCGAGGCCCTGGCCAACAGTCCATCCGGAATCAGGCCGCGCAGATTCGCCTTCGCCATTTCCAGGCGCTGGTCGAACCAGCGGATCGGCAGCGCATCGCCCACCCGCGTCCAGTAGATGATATATTCGCGCCGCGCGCCGCGATCGGCGGTGAGGAAGCGGCACGGGATCGCAAAGCCCGGAGCGATCGGCACGCTGGCCGCGACATTCTCCAGGATCGTGAATCCAGAGGCCGGATAACAGACTTCGGGCCGGTGGACCTGAAGGCGCCCTTCCTGGACGCTGCTATAGGCGACGACCAGCATGACGGGCTCGACCCCGGTGCCGTCATAGACGCGGGTCAGCAGCTGTTCGTACAGCGTGCGCGAAAGCTGGTCCTCCGGCGGCAGGATCAGGCCCGAGGCGGACTCATAGGCCCAGGGGCCGAGCCGCTCCGGGAATAGCTTGTCGAAGCTCTTGTCGGTCTGCCGGTCGACGCTCCGCCGCGGAACGTAGAGCTCCGACAGGGCGACCGTACCGGCCAGCGCCAGGCCGATCAGCAGCTTGCGCCGCGACAGCGGATCGGGCGCATCGTGATCGCGATCCGAAACAGGCACCGCGCCCTTGGTCACGATCGTGCTCATGCCTTCATCCAGCCCATGCGGCGGCCGACCGCGGTGAACAGCTTGTCGACCGCGAAGATCGTCAGCACCGAGGCGACGAACATGAAGAGCCCGGCCGCTTCGTGCAGGAAGCCCTGCGCCACCGCCTCGCCGGCATGATAGGTCAGGAGGACCAGGATCATGACGCGCAGGAAGTTGGCGAAGACCGCGATCGGGAAGATCAGCGCGACCAGCAGCAGCGTGTACCGCCAGCTCGCGTTGTGGCGCAGGTAGACATAGAAACTGCCGATCGCCGTCAGGCTGATCAACGAGTTGAGGCCGGCGCAGGCGGCCGCGATCAGCAGCTCGAACTGGCCGATATAGATGCTCACGCCCGAAGTCGCGACCGGATAGCCGACTGCGGCGAGCAGCCCCACCACCGACTTGCTGATGGCAAGCTTCACCGGCTGGGTGGCGATGTCGACGAAGGTGTCCGGAATCGGGATCAGGAAGATCGAATAGAGGATCGGAAACCAGAGTACGCCCAGCACCCGCTTGCCACCGATCGCGTAGAGAACGGCGATCAGCGAGATATAGGCGGCAAGGCCGCGCACCTCGAGCAGTCCGGTGATCCGCGCCGCGACGTAGAGGAGCAAGCCCGGGGCGAGCGCGAGCACCGCATGCCACGCCTTGGGCGCCTTCATCGCGGCGATCGCGTCGCGGGCGCTCAGCGCAAACAGCCAGATGGCCGTGGCGAAGACGATCGGCGCATGCGCCGCCTGGTCGGTGCCCCACCCGCGCGACGCCAGGTCGATCAGCGTCGGCGCGGCAAGCATCACCACGCCGACCCAGAAGATCGGCGCGCGGCGGAAGGCGTTCCAGACAGCCTGGATGCCGTTCACCCAGGGATTGTGCCCGCCGCTGCCACCTTTGCGGGCGACGGGCGATCCGGCATGAGCGGCTGTTGCGGCTTCGACCGTGACAGCACCCTCTGCCGCGGGCCAGTCCGGCTGCGGCGAGGCTCGATGGGATGAAACGCTCAGGTCCATGGTGGCCGCACGCCTAGATCGCAAAGGTTAAGGGGCCGCAAAGGCACAGACCGCCCCGGTCGCCGGAAATTGCCGCCACCACCCGCGCGCCCGGTTTCCCGCCCGCTGGGCTTTCAGCATCGAGGGCAAGCCAGCTCGTCCCCCATCGCTCGGCTTGAGACACCTTCTCCAACCCGGCCGCCATATCGGCAACCCCCTGATTTGGCAACGGCGCCAAGTGGAACGGCGGCGGCGCGGCGCGACTCATCATGGGACAGGCCCCGGCCAATAGGCGTTGCACGGACTTTGGTGCGCTGCCATCCTGTGTCCAACAGGGAGACACATCATCATGACCAAGGCAGCGCGTCGTGCGCCTGCGCCGGGAGCAGGTGACTGATGGCGGACAGCAACATGCCCGCCGATCGCACCGGAACGGCACAGGTGGACCGGTCGCCCGAGGACCGCGCGCGTCGGCGCAAGCGGATCCGGGGCCTGATCGGCGGCTGGGGCGTGGTCGTGGCGCTTTTCCTGCTCTGGCAGACGCTGACCTATCGCGGCCTGATCGCGCTGGCGGCGGAGTGGCAGTTCAACACCTTCGGCCGCTATTATCCCTCGCTGACCTATATCCTGCTCGCCGCGCTGATCGCGTCGCCGGTCCTGTGGCTGTTGCGCGGCCGCACCGCGCAGAGCGAGCCGGCGGTCGCGCCCGCGCTGCTTCCGGGGCTGGCGTTCATCCGCACGATCATCGGCGTCGGCGCGGGCTGTTTCGCCGCCTGCCTCGTGGTGCTGATCGCGATGGTCTCACTACCCGATGATCAGGGCGTTCCCGAGCGGATCGTTCTCGGCACGCCGGCTGCGGCCAACCCGCCACGCACCGGGCCGACCATCCTCGTCGGCACGGTCGTCCGCGACCGGACCGCCGGGCTCAACCAGGAGCTGCTCGTCGCCCGCCGGACGATCCGCTTTGCACCCCTGATCGGACCGGGCTCGGGACGCGAGGCGATCCGCTTCTTCGTCGAGATCGGCCCGAACGAGGACGCCGCGACCTTGCGGCCGGACGGGCTGCGACAGGGCGTCCTGCGGCGCCACGGCCTGCCCGGCGAGCTCGAAAAGCTGTTCCGCTATGCCGGCTACGACCTGGCCCAGCCCTATTACACGCTCTACGCGTCCACGGCCGGATTGCGCTGGCCCTATCGCGTCGCCGCCGGGCAGCTGGCGATCGTCGGCCTGATCTGCCTGCTCGCGGCCGGACTGCTGCACCTGCGCCGCGAAAGGCTGCGCCGGCGTATTCTGCAGCAGCGCGTTAATGCCGCGTAAACCGCTGCGAATGACAGGTTTGTTTACCTTCGAGCGGCAGATTCCGCGTCCATGATCTCGTCGCTGACCATGAAGTCGCTGCCGGTCGCCATAGCCGCGCTCGGCATTACCGGCATGACCCATCCGGGCGCCGGCACATCGTTCGCGCGTCCCGCCGCGAGCCAGGCGGTGCCGGGGGCGGAAGCGCGGATCGCCCTGCCCCATGGCCGGCTGACCCTGAAGCGCGCATCGGATGGCCTGTTCTACGTGACCGCCCATGTCAACGACGCCCCGGTCCGCTTCGTGGTCGATACGGGCGCCAACGTGGTGGTGCTGACCAAGGCCGATGCGCGCGCCGCCGGAATCGACGCCCCCGCGCAGACTGCCAGGGTCGCCCTGCGGACGGCCGGAGGGCGGCGTGCGATGCGCTGGGCCAGCATCCGCAACCTCAAGATCGGCGGCCATAGCGTGCCCAACACCGACGCCGTCGTCACCGCGGGCGATGGCCCGCCGCATTCGCTGCTCGGCCAGTCGGCGCTCAGCCGCTTCGAATCGGTGACCCTGCGCGGCGATCAGCTCGAGCTGCGGATCTGACGCCGGCGCCGTCGCGCACCTCGTCCCTCGCTAGTTAGACGGTCGATCGATCTCCGGTACCGCTGGAGTCTTCGCCCGATCGGGAACCCGTCAGGCGGCGAGCGGAAAGCGCAGCAGGCGATCCTCGACCGGGATCCACGCCTGCCCCGTCCCGCCGATCGCCCGGATGATCGCGGGATGATCGGCATCGAGGCCGCCGGTCAAGGCGCCGAAGGCCGGCAGGATCACCTTGCGCGCGCTGCCGACGAAGCATCGCCGCGCCACGGAACGACCGCGCAGCTTCAGCCGCAGCTTCGGGTGGAAGTGCCCCGACAGCTCCGGCTGCAGCTCGCTCGGATCGGCTTCGTGCCTCAGGACCAGGCCGTCGACCAACGCCTCCTCCGCCACCTCACCGCCGCAACGGTCGAGGATGGCGGGGTCGTGATTGCCGGTGATCCAGGTCCAGCGCGTTGCGCCCGTCAGGCCGCGCAGCAGGATCTGGGCATCCGGGCTCAAGCGATCGCAGCCCCCCACATCGTGGAAGCTGTCGCCAAGACACCATATTTCCGTTGCGCCGGTCCGCGCGACCAGCGTGGCGAGCGCGCTGAGGGTCGCTTCCGAATCATAGGGTGGCAGCAACTGCCCCCGCGCGGCGTACCAGCTCGCCTTCTCCAGATGCAGGTCGGCGACGAGCAGCGCCGAGCGCGCCGGCCAGTAGAGCGCGCCCTCTGCCAAGGCCCTGAAATCATGCCCGCCGAACGAAAGGGGAACCATGGCGGCGCCATGCCGCGAAGCCGCGTCCGGTGCAAGCCGCCGGAATCGGGTTTGCCGATCGGACGTTTCCTGCCAACGGTGCGTCGACCGCTACGAGGATGACATTCCATGCCCCTGCCGATCCTGATCGCCGCCGCGCTCGCCCAGACGGCCGCCGCTCCCGCCCTCACCCCGGAAGCCGCCGACGCGCGTTGCGTCGTCATCCTCGGCTTCATCGCCAAGCAGCCGAACCAGCCGGCGGCCAGGCTGGAAGCGGTCAAGACCGGCACCGCCTATTATCTCGGCAAGCTGCGCGGCCGGCGCCCGGGGATCAATCTGGTCGATACGCTCAACACTGCCGCCAACCGGGCGCAGACGGAAAAGGCCGATGTGGTCAAGGAGAGCCAGCGCTGCGGCGGCGAACTGAGCGCACTCGCCGCGGCGACCGGGCCGGCGGCTAGCCCGCGTAAGCCCTGACCAGATCGTAGAGATAGTCGCGTCCCTCGTAGAGCGAGCGGATACGGATACGCTCGTTGAGCCCGTGCGCACCGCCGCCGTCGCGATCGATGAACAGGCCGGGCACGCCATAGACCGGAATGCCCACGCCGCCGATGAACACCGCGTCGCTCGCCGCGGTCGACATGAAGGGGACGACCGGCACGCCGGGAAAATGTCGCGCGGCGAGGCGTCTGGAGGGCTCCATGATCGCCGGGGTCAGCGGCGGCGGCACCGCGACGGGCCGGATCGGCTGGTTCGCGATCACCGTCACGTCGCTGCCGACGATCTCCTTCAGGCGCGCAAGCGTGCCCTCCACGGTCTCTCCGGGAAAAATTCGGCAGTTGACGTTCGCCGCCGCGCGCTGCGGCAGGGCGTTCTCGGCATGGCCGGCCCGGACCAGCGTCGCCACGCAGGTCGTACGCAGCGTCGCGTTGAAGGCGGCGTCCCGCGACACGATGTCCGCGGCGGCCATATCGGCCGGGTCCGCGACGAGACGCGGCAGTGCGCTCTTCATCGGTTCCGGACTGAGCGCGGCGGCAGCGGCGAAATAGGCGCGGGTCGTGTCCGTGAAGCGGATCGGAAAGCGATAGGCTTGGACGGCCTTCAGCGCGTCGGCGAGGCGATAGATCGCATTGCCAGGGCCCGGCTGCGAACTGTGGCCGCCGGGATCTATCGCGACCATCGTGTAGTTCTGGGCCGCCTTTTCGCCCACCTGCATGGCCAGCATCTGGCGGTTGCCGGCATCGTCGAGGCGGCCGCCGCCGCCCTCATTGAGCGCGAACTCTGCGGCGATCAGATCGGGCCTGTGAGCTGCGAGCCATTGCGCACCGTTCCAGGCGAAGGTCGTCTCCTCGCCACAGGTCAGCGCCATGCGGATCGTTCGCCGCGGCGCGGTGCCCGCGCGTTTCAGGCGGATCAGCGTATCGACCCAGATCGCTGCCTGCGCCTTGTCGTCGATCGCGCCCCGGCCGACATAATAGCCGTTCTGTTCCGTCAGGCTGAACGGGTCACGTCCCCAGTCCGCGGCGCTCGCCTCGACCACGTCGAGATGGCCGAGAAGCAGGATCGCCTTCGCCTTGCGGTCGCGCCCGGACAGTATCGCGACGAGGCCGCCATCCTTGGGATGTTCCGGCACCGAGAACAGCGTGAGATCCGCGTCGGCGAACCCCGCTGCCTTCAGTCGGGCGGCGACCTGCGTCGCGGCCCGGGTGCAGCTGCCCGCGGACAGGCTCGTATCGGTCTCGACGAGTTCCCGGTAGATCTCGAGAAAGGCCTTCTGATCGGGGCGATCCTGCGCCGCGGCGGGGATCGCCATGCCGATCAGCGATGCCACTGCCACTGCCGTCCGAAATCCCATGCCTCTCCCCTTCTCGTCGTCCGCACGGGGTAGGCGGCGGGATCGGGCGAGGCAACACGCCTGCCCTGTCGATCAGTCGAGCCGGGCCATCCGCGTCGGGCCGGGCACGGTGAAGCGGATCGCGCGATTGGGAAAATCGATCTCCACCTCCTTGAACGAGCGCAACGTGTCCATGCCGAGCATCAGGGCCGGGCGCTTCACCAGTCCGAAACGGGCGAACGGCGCGACGTCGGCGACCGCGACGGGCAGATCGCTGAGCGCCATGCGCCCGATCTCCAGATTGTCGAGGCGATAGCCGGCGACCGGCACCGCCTCGCCGGTGGCGGCAATGAGGTTCCAGTTCCCCAGCGGCTCGGCGGCGCGGGTGCCGCCGCTCCGGATCAGCTTCAGGAACGCGCTGTTGGCGATCGTCACCGCGGACCCGGTGTCGATCACCACCGATATGCGTCGCCCGCGCCAGCGTGCGTCGGTGACGATCAACTGGCCGAAGAGCGAGCGCGCCACGACCACGATCTCGTCGCGGCCCTGCGCCATGACCCGGCTCCGCTTCGTCGACGGGATCAGCGTCATACGGTCGTCGGCGAAGTCGATCTCCACCTTGTGACCCTGCAGCGCGTCGAGCCCGAGCAGGCCGGAGGCGCCGAGATTGCGGCGCGCGTAAAGGGGCGCCTCGATGTTCGAGGGCGTCAGCTTGCTCACCCGCAGCATCGGCACCAGCGCGGTGGGCGTCGGCGCCGTCCCCGCCATGGTCGTGACGCGCAGCGTGCGACCGGGCGCCAGCGCCAGCGAGGCGGCGAGTTCGTGCGACACCACCGTCCGCTCGGCACCGGTGTCGATCACGAAGGGCCACGCGCCCCTGTCGCCGATCGAGACCGGCACGGTCATCCGCGTCTCTGCCTGTTCCAGCAGCCATTCGTCCGAAGGTCCGGCCGCCGAAGCTTCCGCCGGTCCCGCCATTCCTCCCAAGGCTGATGGCGCGAGCGCCGGCGGCGAAGCCGTCGCGGCAACGGGCGATGCAGCGGCCGCGAGTGCCGCGATCAGGGCAAGCATCCTCTCCGACTCCTCTAAAGCCCGGGATGCTGCGCCCGATCCGGCCCTTTGGCAACGACTATCGTATCACCCCGCCATCGCTTCGGCGGCCAGCGCTTCCGCCTCGATCAGCAGCGCGTCGTCGCCGGCATTGGTCGAGACGCGCTCGCGCCCGATCAACACCAGCACGGGCACGGCCAGCGGAGAGACGCGCTCCAGCTCGACATGGAGCATCGTGTCGGCGGCACGCTCCATCAGCCCCGCGAGGCGGCCGACATCGGTCATGCGCGCGCGCGCATCGTCCCATGCCGCCTGGAGCAGCAGATGCGTGGGCTCGTACTTGCGCAGCACGTCGTAGATGAGATCGGTCGAGAAGGTGACTTGCCGCCCGGTCTTGCGCTTGCCCGGATGCTGGCGTTCGACGAGACCGCCGATCACCGCCACCTCGCGAAAGGCCCGCTTGAGCAGGTGCGACTGCTGCACCCATTCGACGAACTCATGCTCCAGGATGTCGGGCGAGAAGAGCGACGCCGGATCGGTCACCGGCTCCAGCCCGTAGCAGGCGATCGCATAGTCGTTCGCGACGAAGCCGGTCGGCTTCAGACCCTGTGTCTCCATGCGCCGCGTGAGGAGCATGCCGAGCGACTGGTGCGCGTTCCAACCCTCGAAGCCATAGGCAACCATGTAGTGCCGCCCCTCGCGCGGGAAGGTCTCGACCAGAAGCTGGCCGGGGCGTGGCAATGTCGAGCGGCGGCGCTGCATCTCCAGCCATTCGTGCACATCGTCGGGGAAGCGATCCCATTCGGCGGGCGTATCGAGGAAGGCGCGCACCCGGTCGGCGAGGCTGGTGGAGAGCGGCATGCGCGAGCCGCCATAGGTCGGAATGCGGGCGGGGCGGCTAGTGGCGCGGACGATCAGGTCTTCCGTGTCGATCTTTTCCACCTCGAGGCTGAGGCCCGCGAAGAAGAAGGTATCGCCGGACGCCAGGGTGGCGGCGAAACTCTCCTCGACCTTGCCCAGATGCCGGCCATTGCGGAAACGCACATTGAGCATCGTGGCCTCGACGATGATCCCGGCGTTCAGACGGTGCTGGGCGATGAAGCGGGGATGCGCGACCCGCCAGGTGCCGTCGGGATCCTCGACCAGCCGCTTGAACCGGTCATAGGCGCGCAGCGAATAGCCACCGTCCCGGATGAAGCCGAGCACGCGGTCGAAGCTGTCGTCCGGCAGTGCGGAATAGGGCAAGGCGGAGCGGATCTCGTCCAGCAGCGCCTCCTTGCGGAACGGTGCGGCGCAGGCACAGGCCATGACGTGCTGCGCCAGCACGTCGAGCGCGCCGGGGCGGAAGATGTCGGGATCGAGCTCGCCCGCCTCGACGGCATCGAGCGCGGCGCGCGCCTCCAGATATTCGAACCGGTTGCCGGGCACGACGATCGCCCGGCTCGACTCGTCGAGACGATGGTTGGCCCTGCCGATCCGTTGCAGCAGCCGCGACGAGCCCTTGGGCGCGCCCATTTGGACGACGCAGTCGACATCGCCCCAGTCCACGCCGAGGTCGAGACTGGCGGTCGCGACCAGCGCGCGCAGCTTGCCCGCCGCCATCGCGCCCTCGACCTTGCGTCGCGCCTCCAGCGAGAGGCTGCCGTGGTGGACGCCGATCGGCAGCCCCTTGTCATTCGCCTTCCACAGATCCTGGAAGATCAGCTCGGCGAGGCTGCGGGTGTTGCAGAAGACGATGGTGGTGCGATTCGCCTCGATCAGCCGCATCACCTGCTCGGCGGCGTAGCGGCCGGAGTGGCCGGCCCAGGGCACGCGGTCCTGCGGCAGCAGGATGGCGATGTCGGGATCGGCGCCCGGCTCGCCCGTCACCAGCCCCACCATGTCGATGTCGCCGTCGGGCGCGAGCCAGGCGCGATAGCCGTCCGGATCGGCCACGGTAGCGGACAGCGCGACCCGCCGCATCCGCGGGGCGAGCCGCTGGAGCCGCGCCATGCACAGCGCCAGCAGATCGCCGCGCTTGCCGGTGGCGAAGGCATGGACCTCGTCCACGACGATCGTCCGCAGCCCCTCGAACATCATCGCCGCGTCGGGATAGCTGAGCAGCAGCGACAACGATTCGGGCGTGGTCAGCAGGATCTGCGGCGGCCGCACCCGTTGCCGGGCCTTGCGGTCGGACGGGGTGTCGCCGGTCCGCGTCTCGACGCGGATGTCGAGCCCCATCTCGTCGATCGGGGTCACGAGATTGCGCTGGATGTCGACCGCGAGGGCCTTGAGCGGCGAGACATAGAGGGTGTGCAGCCCCTCGGTCGGCTGTTCGATCAGGTCGACGAGGCTCGGCAGAAAGCCGGCCAGCGTCTTCCCCGCGCCGGTGGTCGCGACGAGAAGCGCGTGGCGCCCCGCCCGCGCCTCGTCCAGCATTTCGAGCTGGTGCCGCCGCGGATGCCAGCCGCGTGCGGTGAACCACTCGGCGAGCGGCGGGGTCAGTCCGGTCAGCGGTCCCCCGGCTCGTCGCCCTTGGGATTCTGGTACAGGTCGCGGGTCGCCTGTTCGGTCCGGCGTTCCTGCTCGGGCGGGATCGCCCGATTGCGCGAGCGCGCCCAGGCCATCGCGCCCACCAGCACGAACGCTCCGATGAAGACCACGATCAGCCACAGGCTGCCGTTCGCCCAGTTGCTCGCCGTCTGCGTCTCGATCGAATTCATGGCTCGCCATCCTCTCGCGAATGTCGGTCCGGTCAACGATCCGCGCAAGCCGAACGATCCGTCCCGGCACCGCGGCCCGGCTTCGTGCGTATCTGGTGCGATGGCAAAGCTCGGCGACTGGATCGAACCGCATCCGCACGGCATCTATGTGCGCCCCGCCGATGCGTGGATCGACCCATCCGAACCGGAGCCCCAGGCGCTGGTGACGCACGGCCATGCCGATCATGCGCGCGGCGGCCATGGCAGGGTGTGGGCGACGCCCGAGACCCTGGCGATCATGGCAGCCCGCTACGGACCGCAACAGGGCGAGCCGGTCGCCTATGGCGAGACGATCCGGCTGGGGGAGGTGGAGATCGGCTTCGTGCCCGCGGGCCATGTGCTGGGGTCGGCGCAGATCGTTCTCGACTTCCGCGGCGAGCGGGTGGTGGTGTCGGGCGACTACAAGCGCCGAGCCGACCCGACATGCCTGCCGTTCGAACCGGTCCCCTGCGACATCTTCGTCACCGAGGCGACCTTCGCGCTGCCCGTCTTCCGGCATCCGGATACGGGCGACGAGATCGACAAGCTGATCGCACGGCTGCACGCCAATCCCGATCGGTGCGTGCTGGTCGGCGCCTATGCGCTGGGCAAGGCGCAGCGCGTGATCGCAGAACTGCGCGAACGCGGGCACGCGGCACCGATCTTCATCCACGGCGCGCTCCAGCGACTGTGCGACCTCTATGAGGAGCATGGCGTCCGGCTGGGCGAGCTCGTGCCCGTCGCCGCCGCGGCGAAGGCGGCGATGGCCGGCCATGTGGTGATGTGCCCGCCCTCCGCGCTCAACGACCGCTGGTCGCGGCGGCTGCCCGATCCGATCACCGCGATGGCGTCGGGCTGGATGCGGGTGCGCCAGCGGGCGCGGCAGAAGAATGTCGAGCTGCCGCTGATCCTGTCCGACCATGCCGACTGGGACGAGCTGACCGACACGCTGACCGAGATCGCGCCGCGCGAAGTGTGGGTGACGCATGGTCGGGAAGAGGCGCTGGTCCACTGGTGCCAGCAGCGCCAGATCAAGGCGCGCGCATTGGCGCTGGTCGGTTTCGAGGACGAGGACGACTGACGGCGAGTCCCGGCGGAACCGGCCGCCCGCTGCGACGCTAGAGCCATCCACCACAGGAGCATGAACCATGGCCGCAGACCGGCTGACGATCGATCCCGCCAGCGTCTTCGACGATATCGACGCCCGCACCGTCGAGTTCGACGCGATAGTGGATGAGGAGCGGCGCGCCTTCGCCGTCCAGTATGACGTGCTGCGCGCCTTGTCGGGCGACGAGCCGGCAGACCGGGCCGTCGCCCTGTTCCAGCACCATGCCGACAGGATCGCGGAAGCGGCGGCGGTGGCGCTGGCACGCGACATCGATCAGGAGCGGGTGATCGTCAGCGAAAACGACCTGGGCTGATCGACCTCTTGCGAAGGCGGGGCGGAACGGCAACACTCCTGCCGTTCCATCGCTTTTGCAGGATCATGCCTTGACCCTTCGCTCCCTTCTGTCCGCCGCGACCGCCCTGTCCCTCTCCGCCGTGCCCGCCCTTGCCCAGGACAAGGCGCCACCGCGCGAGAAGTCGGCGGCCGACCGCGAGAAAGAGGAACTGGCACCCGTCAAGGCGTCCGCGGTCGAGACGGAGACGCGGCATCGCGACGCGGTGACGATCGGCGGGCGCAGCTATCCCTATACCGCGTCGGCCGGGACGCTGACGATCCGCGATATCGAGGGCAAGCCGACCGCATCGGTCTTCTATACCGCCTATACGCTGGAGGGCGTGAAGCCCGGCACCAAGCGGCCGATCACCTTCCTCTACAATGGCGGACCGGGCAGTCCATCCTTCTGGCTGCGCATGGGCAGCTTCGCGCCGATCCGCATCCGCACCACCAATCCCGAATTCATCCGGCCGGCCCCTTACGACGTCGGGCCGAACCCGGACTCGCTGCTCGACAAGACCGACCTCGTCTTCATCGACGCGGTGGGCAGCGGCTATTCGCGGCCGCTGGGGGACATGCGGCCGCAGCAATTCTATGGCGTGGACGAGGACGTGGACGCCTTCGCCAAGGCCATCCTGCGCTACACGACCAAATATGGCCGCTGGATGAGCCCCAAATTCCTGCTCGGCGAAAGCTACGGCACGCTGCGTTCGGGCGCGCTGGCCTATGAGTTGCAGGAGCGGGGCATGGCGCTGAACGGCGTCGTGCTGCTCTCCTCGATCATGAACTACGGCTATCGCCAGCCGGGGCTGGATCAGGTCTATATCAACTATCTGCCGAGCTTTGCGGCGACCGCCTGGTATCACAATCGCCTGCAGAACCGGCCTGCGGACGTCGCGACGGTCGTCGAGCAGGCCCGTGCCTTCGCCTTGGGGCCGTACAGCACCGCGCTCGCCAAGGGGCAGGCGATCTCCGACGCGGAGGCGGACCAGGTTGCCCGACAGATGAGCGCGCTGATCGGGATCAGCCCCGATTATATCAGACGGTCGAACCTGCGGATCGACCTGCCCCGCTTCCAGAAGGAGCTGCTGCGCGACCGGGCGCGGACGATCGGGCGGTTCGACGCGCGCTATACCGGCATCGACACGGATGCGGCGGGCGAGCGACCCGAGACCGACGCATCTTCGGACGCCATCTCAGGCGCCTATATCGCGTCCTTCACCGATTATCTGACCGGTACGCTCGGCTACAAGACCGACCTTCCCTATCGCCTGTCGGCGCGCGACGCAGCAGGCTGGACGTGGAACTGGAAGCACGATGCGCCGGGACGCGGCATGGGGAGCCAGAACAATCCCAACACCGCCATCGACCTTGCCGCCGCGATGCGGGCGAACCCGTATCTGAAGGTGCTGTCGATGAACGGTTATTACGACATGGCCACGCCCTTCTTCGGGACCGAGAACGATCTGGGCCATATGATGCTGGAGCGGCCGCAGCAGGCGAACCTGCGCTTCACCTATTATCCCGCCGGGCACATGACCTATCTGAACCCGGAGGCGCTCCATCAGATGAAGGCGGACCTGTCGCGCTGGATCGACGAGGCGGTCAGCGACGCCCGCTCCGCCACCCCGCCGGTGCCGCCATCGAGCAGCGCCGCGGAGGGACCGGCTTCGTCGCCGAACTGAGCCGGGTATCGGGCCGCCCCGCCCCGTGAGGGCGGAGCGGCCCGGCCGGGATCAGGCCAGGACCGGCCGGCTCTTGCGGCGGCGGATCAGGCCGGCGACCAGCGCGAGGCCGACGAACATCGTGGCCCAAGTCGAGGGCTCCGGCACCGCCGATGCGAAGCTCGCCGTCATCCGAAAATCGTCCACCGCGAGCGCATCGTCCGAACCGCTGTCGTCCAGGTCGATCCAGCGGATGCCGATCGACTGACCCTGCAGCAGGTTGAGGCCGGCGATCGTGCCGGTACGCTGGGCGCGGACCGTGTTGCCGTCCACCGCGCCACCGCTGGGGGTGCCGGTGAGGACCTGATCGATGAGGTCGAGCGACGTCACCGTGGTCCAGCTCCCGGCCGAGGAGAGGTTCGCCGCCCCAACCAGATAGGAGAAGGCGTAGCGCGTCGCGGTGGCCGAGGTGACGGTGGCCGAGCCGTTGCGCCACTGCTCGTTGAAGAAGGCGATGTCGAGCGCGTTGATCGTGCTGCCGGTCTGGTTGGTGAAGATCGCCCCGAAGCGCGATTCCAGACTGCCGCTCGCCAGCGAGCCCAGCGCCCGATCCGTCGATCCGGCCGCGCCGAAGCTGTAGGTGTCGCCCGTGTTGCTCGAGCCGTCGCCGGCGCGATAGCTGCTATTGGCATTGTCGCCCGTCTCACCGAACTGCCAGCCGTTCGGCAGCAGGCCGCCGTTGGTGGAGACGACCGCGGTGCTGGTGGTCAGCCCGTTGAAGTTCTCGCTATAGGTCGCGCCGGTCAGCGCGACCGCCGCGTTCGCTAACTGCGGCACGGCGAGCGACAGGGCTAGCGTCATCATCCGCCCCGCGCGGATCTTGGTCGAAGTCATCAGAAAATCCCCCGGATTCGTAATGCGATAAGGCCATCTGGCCTGTTGCGGGGGCTAAGGGGCGCATGCGTCAGAATGAGGAAGGCTCAATGACTCATTTAAGTCTTTGGTAAAGGCCAACTTAACTGTGCCAGTACGGGAAAGTGATCGGAGGGGTAGAGCGCCCCCTGATGCGCGTCGATCACCGTCACGCGAAGCGGGATCAGGCCGCGGGTCCAGATCCAGTCGATCCGCTGGGTCGGCTTGCCGGTAAAGGCGTGGAAGGTCGCCGCCGGCCCCTTCTTCCGCGGCGCCACCTGCCACACGTCCGTCAGGCTGGTGGCAAGCACCTGATGCGGCGGCGTACTGGGTTCGGCGTTGAAGTCGCCGGTCAGCACGATCGGCCCCTGAACCGCGGCGATGCGCTGCGCGATCATCCGCGCGCCGCGGACCCGGGCCGCCTCGTCGTCGATGCGATAGGGCAGATGCGTGTCGAACAGCGTCACCCGTTCCTCGCCGCCGACCCGCCGGAACCGGGCCCAGGCGGCCATCCGGGGATAGACATTCCCCCAGCTGATGCTGCCCGGCACGTCGGGCGTGTCCGACAGCCAGAAGTCCCCGCTCTCCTCGACCAGCCAGCGACCGCTATGATAGAAGATGCCCATATGCTCGTCGGCCTGTCCGCCGCGGCGGTCGCGCCCGAACCAGCGATAGTGCGGCAGCGCTGCGACGATCTCGTCGCCCTGGATCTTGAAGAGCTCCTGCGTGCCGATCAGGTCGGGATCGGCGCGGCGGATCGTGTCGATCATCAGCGCGCGGCGATGCGGCCAGTCGTTGGTGCCGTCGCTAGCGAGCGGCAGGCGGACGTTGAAGGACATGACGGTAAGCTCCGGCGGCTTGGCCCGTGCCGTCGCGCGGGCGCCCAGCGCCAGCGCGGCCAGCCCGCCCAGCACCGCCCGCCGGCCCGGCATCATGCCCCTTCGAGCGTGCGGGCGCGGCGGCGCTGCACCGAGCTGCCGATCCCCATGGCCTCGCGATATTTGGCGACCGTGCGCCGGGCGATGTCGAAGCCCTTGGCCTGAAGCAGTTCGACCAGCGTATCGTCGGACAGGATCTTCGCCCCCTCCCCGGCGATAAGCGCGCGTATCGCGCTCTTCACCGCCTCGGCCGAAACCGCGTCGCCGCCGTCGGCCGCCTGAATTGCCGAGGTGAAGAAGTATTTCAGCTCGAAGGTCCCGCGCGCGCAGGACAGATATTTGTTGCTGGTGACCCGACTGACGGTCGACTCGTGCATCTCGATCGCGTCCGCGACACGGGCGAGGGTTAGCGGCCGGAGATGCTGGACGCCGCGGAGGAAGAAGGCTTCCTGCTGCTTCACGATCTCCGCGGCGACGCGCACGATCGTGCGCTGGCGCTGGTCGAGCGCCTTGGTCAGCCAGTTGGCCGATGCCAGGCAGTCGGAGAGCCAGGCCTTCGATGTCTTGTCCTGCGGTCCTTGGGCCAGCTCGGCATGATAGCGGCGGTTGACGAGCACGCGCGGCAGCGTGCTGCCGTTCAGCTCGACCATCCACGTCCCGTCGGCGGCCTGGGTGACGAACAGGTCCGGCACGACCGCGAGGGGCGGCTCCCCGCCGAAGCGGCAGCCGGGTTTGGGGTCGTAGCCGCGCAACTCGCGGATCATGTCCGCCATGTCCTCGTCGTCGACGCGGCAGAGCCGCTTCAGCCGGGCCAGATCGCCGCGCGCGAGCAGGTCGAGATTATCGATCAGCTGCGCCATGCAGGGGTCGTAGCGATCCGCCTCCTTCGCCTGGAGGGCGAGGCACTCCGCCAGGTCACGCGCGCCGACGCCGGTCGGATCGAAGGTTTGGACCACCCTCAGCACCGACTCGACCCGCGCGATCGGCACGCCGAGGCGGTCGGCGATGTCGCGCAGCGACACCCGCAGATACCCCGCCTCGTCGATCTGATCGATCAGATGGTGCGCGATGAACAGGTCCGGTCCCGATATCGCCATCCCCGCCTGCTCGATCAGGTGATCGGCGAGGCTGAGATCCGGATTGGCGAAGCTGTCGAAATCGGGGCCGTCCTCCGGCACCGCGCCCGGCATCAGCCCTCCGTCTCGCGCGACCCCGCCATCGGCGACCGAGTCCTGCTGATGGCTCTCGGTCGCATAGTCGATGTCGAGCGGCTCGGCCTTGGCCGCGCCGGTGACGAGCGCATCGGCAGTCGCGGGCTCGGGTGCCGCCACCGGCTCCGGACGGACGATCTCACCGCCCTGCCCGGCCTCCAGCAGCGGGTTTCTCTCCACCTCCTCGGCAATGAACGCCTCGATTTCGAGGTTCGACAGGGTCAGGAGCTTGATCGCCTGCTGCAGCTGCGGCGTCATCACCAGCGACTGGGACTGGCGCAGGTCGAGGCGCGGGGCGAGGCTCATGACTCAGATCCTCCCCGATACGGGGCGGGGGACCAGCCGCAGGCTGGTGGAGGGGCCCTCCTTGGGCGAACCGTGCGTGGCGATCCCCCTCCACCACCAGCCTGACGGCTGGCGGTCCCCCCTCCCCGCTTGCGGAGAGGATCTATGGAAGGTGTCCGCCATGACCTACAGCGAGAAGCCCTCGCCGAGGTACAGCCGCCGGACATTCGCGTCGGCGACCAGTTCCTCGGGCGAGCCGGTGAACAGGACGCGGCCGTCATAGATGATGTAGGCGCGGTCGACGATGTCGAGCGTCTCGCGCACATTGTGATCGGTGATGAGAACGCCGATGTCGCGGCGCTTCAGGTCCTTCACCAGATCGCGGATGTCGGCGATCGAGATCGGGTCGATGCCGGCGAACGGCTCGTCCAGCAGCATGATCGACGGATCGGCCGCGAGGGCGCGCGCGATCTCCGCACGCCGGCGCTCGCCGCCCGACAGCGCCATGGCCGGCGCGGCACGCAGCCGTGTCAGGCCGAACTCCTCGAGCAGGCGGTCGAGCTTCTGTTGGCGAACCGCCTTGTCCGGCTCCGACAGTTCGAGAACGGTGGAGATGTTCTTCTCGATCGACAGGCCGCGGAAGATCGATGTCTCCTGCGGCAGGTAGCCGAGGCCGAGGATGGCGCGCCGGTACATGGGCAGTCCGGTGATATCCTCGCCATCGAGCATGATACGGCCCGAGTCGGGCTTTACCAGTCCCATGACCGAGTAGAAGCAGGTCGTCTTGCCGGCGCCGTTCGGCCCGAGCAACCCGATCACCTCGCCGCGCCCGACCGTGACCGACACGTCGGTCAGCACGACTCGCTTGTCATAGGACTTGGCGATCGAGACGACCTGGAGGCCGTTCGCCACGGGTGTCTCGACGATCGGAGCAGTCGCGTCGGCAGGAAGGACAGTCGTAGCCATCGGAAGCGGCGCCTCGCAGAGAAACGGTTACCGGATCGTAAAAGCGCCCGGTGTGGCAGGATTCCTGCATGGAAGCTTGCCGCAGGGCGAAGCGCAGGGGAAGTGATTTCGCGAGCCGCTCGCCCGTCCCGCAGGCCGGCCGCGCATGCTCATTGCTGGCGCTGGGGCACCGAGAAGGTGCCGGTGACCCGCCCCGCGCGCGACTGGACGACGCCCGGAACACTGCCGGTGCCGGCGCCGGCGCTTCCGACCGACGACCCGTCGATCACCGCACGGCCGGTATCGAGATTGATCGTCAGCCGCCCGCCATTGACCGTATTCCCGCCACCCTGGGTCAGGCTGACGGCGCCCAGCATCGTGATGACGCGCCGGTTGAGATCGTAGATCGCATATTGGCTCTTCGCCGTCTGGTCCGGCCGCCGCACCGTCACGCCGCCCGAGGCATCGAGCCGGGAGACCTGCGGATTGCCGCCCACCACCTCGCCCGTATAAGCGACGGTCATGCGAGCGGCGTTGAGCGTCATCTCGGTCTGCTTGACCGAGACGTTGCCGGCCAGCACGACGCGATCGGCGCGATCCTGAAGTTCGATCCGGTCGGCGCTGAAGTCGATCGGTGCCGCCGTGTTATGCCGCTGCTGCGCGCCCGCCACCGATGCGAACGCGAGGGCGGAGACTGCAAGAGCGGAGGCGAGGCGGAGCGCTGGCATGGCGGGCTATTTCGTACCGCGCGGCACAATCCGCAAGCGGGCATTGCCGTCCAGCGTCACGGTGCGACTTTCAAGGTCCGCCCGCAGCTTGTCGGCCCGATAGGTGCCCTGCGGCAGCATGCCGGTGACCGCACCGACGCTTTCCAGCCGGCGTTGTTGGAGATCGACGATCGCATCGCCGGTATCGAGCCGGTAGCCGCCGGTCGCCTCGAACACCACCGGCCCGGTCACGCGCATCCGTTCGGTGTTCATGTCGTAGCGGCCGCCCGGCGCGACGAGCCGCGCCGGTCCGTCGCTCAGCGTGATCCGCGCCGCCAGCTGATCCAGCCGGACGATCGGCTCGGCCGAACTGCGCTGCACCGCCGAGCCGGCGTCGAGTTCGAAGGGCTGGCCGTTCGAGTCCTGCCCCCGATACCGAGCGGCCTGGAGCCGCATGCGCTCCTTGGCCACCTCCACCTTGTTCTTGTCGAGCACGAAGGACACGTCGCCGGTCGAGGTGAGCGGCGCCATGACGAGAAAGGCGGCCAGCACGCCGACCGCCATCGGCAGGGCAATTCGCGCGGTGGCGACGAGGCGATCGTGCGAGCTGCCGGGCGCCGCCCAGCGCTGGCGATCGCTGCGCATCCGCACCGCCGTGTCAGACATGGGCGAACACGTCGATCTCGGGCCAGCCGGCAAGATCCAGCTCGGCGCGGGTCGGCAGGAAATCGAAGCAGGCCTGGGCCAGCGCCATGCGCCCTTCCCGCACCAGCCGCCGCTCCAGTTCCTGGCGCAGGCGATGGAGATAGCGGACGTCGGAGGCGGCATATTCCTTCTGCGCCTCGGTCAGGGCCGGGCTGCCCCAATCCGACGATTGCTGCGCCTTCGACAGCTCCAGGCCGAGCAGCTCGCGCACCAGCTCCTTCAATCCGTGCCGGTCGGTATAGGTCCGCACCAGACGGGAGGCGATCTTGGTATCCCAGGCCGGCCCAGCGACGACGCCCAGATAGTGGCGCACCGCTGCGATGTCGAAGCGTCCGAAATGATAGAGCTTGGTAATTGCCGGATCGGCGAGCAGCGCCTTCAGGTTCGGCGCGGCATAGTCGCTTCCCGCCGCGAACCGCACGAGATGCTCGTCCGGCCCGCCGTCCGACAGCTGGGCGACGCAGAGCCGGTCACGCGGTGTGATCAGCCCCATCGTCTCCGTGTCGACGGCGATCGAATCCGCCCCGGCGAACAGGCCGGCGGGGATGTCTTCCTCATGCAGATGGACGGTCATGCGCACGGCCCTAGCGGGCCTCCGATCGCGGCTCAATGCCCGTGAACGCGCGGGGACCGTGACAGAATAGCGTTATCATCGTTCAAGACATGGCAGCATTGTGCGCCAGAAATGCGGACCGAAGTGCTTCCCAGGCAACACATCGCGACGTGTTTCGGCCGCATCGCGCAGAATTCGTTCGCAGCGGCGCGACGAATCGGCTATGCAGCCGGGAAGGCGCGAAAGGTTTGGCGCTGGAAGGCCGTGAGCACGTCGTCCGGAGCTCGGGTACTTGAGGAAGCATTTACGGGCGAACCGGGAAGACGAACAGGGCTTATGAGTTTCGATAAAGGCGGCCGCGGAAACCGTGGCGGGCGCGGGCGCGACAAGCGCGACAGCTTCGGCGGCGACGATTTCGGCGGCGGCTTCGGTGGCGGCGGCTTCGGCGGTGGCGACCGCTTCGGCGGCGGCGGTGATCGCTTCGGCGGTGGCGGCGGCGGCTTCGGCGGTGGCGACCGGTTCGGCGGCGGCGGCGGCGGTTTCCGTGGCGGCGGCGGTGGCGGCTTCGGCGGTGGTGGCGGCGGCTTCGGCGGCGGCGGTCGCGGCATGCCTCCCCAGGTCGTCGGCGAGGGCACCGGTGTCGTCAAGTTCTTCAACGGCCAGAAGGGCTTCGGCTTCATCGTCCGTGACGATGGCGGCGAGGACGTGTTCGTGCACATTTCGGCGGTCGAGCAGGCCGGCCTGACCGGTCTGGCCGAGGGTCAGCCGCTCGGCTTCACCCTGGTCGATCGCGGCGGCCGCATCTCGGCGACCGAGCTGAAGATCGACGGCGAGCCGATGCCGGTGACCGATCGTGCGCCGCGCGAGCCCCGCGAGGGTGGCTTCGGTGCCGGTCCGCGCGGTGGTGCCGGCGGCGGCGCCGGTGGGCCGCAGCGCCAGCTGACCGGTGAGAAGGCGACGGGCACGGTCAAGTTCTTCAACGCCATGAAGGGCTTCGGCTTCATCCAGCGCGATGACGGCCAGCCCGACGCGTTCGTCCACATCTCGGCCGTCGAGCGAGCCGGCATGTCGAGCCTGAACGAGGGCGACCGCCTTCAGTTCGAACTCGAAGTCGATCGCCGCGGCAAATATGCTGCCGTCAACCTGTCGCAGGCCGGCTGACGCCTCGGACTTCCCGAAGGTTTGAAAAGGCCCGTCCGGTTTCGACCGGGCGGGCCTTTTCGCATTTCGGCGAGACTGGGCTTGGCTTTCGTCCGCGACACCGCCAACGCCGCCAATGCCAGGTTCAGGCCGTTGCCGTGCGGGACGGTCCGGCTGGCTTCGCAGCCAATTTGCCGCCACAAGGCCGGACCATGTCCAAGCCTCTCAGCATCGCCTCGCTTCCCCTCATCGTTCTCGTCGCGCCGGCGGGGGCGCAGGCCCCTGTCCTGCCGCCGATCGCGCAGGTCGAGGTGGTGGCGCGCTATCCCCATGACCGCACCGCCTTTACCGAAGGCCTGATCTGGCATGACGGCGCGCTGTACGAGAGCGTCGGCCGCGAGGGCGAATCGGACGTGCGCCGCGTGCGCCTCGCCAACGGCAAGGTCGAGCGGCGCGCCACGATCCCGGCCACCCAGTTCGGCGAGGGGCTGGCGCTGGCCGGCAGCGAGTTGGTCAGCCTGACCTGGCATGGCGGCGTCGCGCATCGCTGGAACGCGAAAACCCTCAAGAAGACCGGCCAGTCGCATTTCGCCAGCGAAGGCTGGGGACTGACGGGCGACGGGCGCTCGCTGATCCAGTCGGACGGCAGCGCCAACCTCTACTTTCTCGATCCGCGCACCCTAAAGGAAAAGCGGCGGATCACCGTCAAGCTGAAAGGCCAGCCGCTCGACCAGATCAACGAGCTGGAATGGGTGGACGGCGCCATTCTCGCCAATGTCTGGCACCAGCCGTGGATCGTCCGGATCGATCCCGCGAGCGGCACCGTCACCCGGCTGATCGATCTGCGGCCGATTGTCGCCGAGATTGGCGCGCGCGACCCGGAGGCGGTCGCCAACGGCATTGCCTATGACGCCAAGTCACGGCGACTGTTCGTCACCGGCAAGCTGTGGCCGACGCTGTTCGAGATCCGGCTGAAGGATCGTTGATCGATCAGGTGATCAGCCGCTGCAGCGTGTCGAGGCGGTCCGCTTCCTCGGCGGGCTTGTCGAGCCGGATCCGGGCGATTCGGGGAAAGCGCATCGCCACGCCCGACTTGTGGCGGCTGGAGCTATGGATCGAATCGAAGGCGATTTCGAGCACCAGGGTCTTCTCCACCTCGCGGACGGGACCGAAGCGATTGACGGTATGGCTGCGCACGAAGCGATCGAGTTGGCGCAGCTCTTCGTCGGTGATCCCCGAATAGGCCTTGCCGACGGGCAGCAGCTCGCCGTCGTCCGTCCAGCAACCGAAGGTGTAGTCGCTGTAATAGGACGAACGCCGGCCGTTGCCGCGCTGCGCATACATCATCACGCAATCGGCGGTCAGCGGATCACGCTTCCACTTGTACCACAGCCCGGCCTTGCGCCCGCCGACATAGGGGCTGTCGCGACGCTTGAGCATCACGCCCTCGATCGCGGCGTCGCGCGCGCCCGCGCGGATCGCTTCCAGATGGGTGAAGTCGTCGGCGGCGATGAGCTGGCTGATGTCGAACCGATCCGGGTCGAGCCTCGGCACGAAGGATTCGAGCCGTGCCCGGCGATCCGTCCATGGCAACGCACGCAGGTCTTCCGTCCCGTCGACGAGGATGTCGTACAGGCGGACGAAGGCGGGATAGTCGGCCAGCATCTTGGCCGACACGGTCTTGCGCCCCAGCCGCTGCTGAAGGGCATTGAAGCTTGCCGCCCCGCCGCCCGAATCGAGCGCGCCGCCCTGAAAATCCCCCTTCACCATCAGCTCGCCATCGACCACGCCGGGGGTGGAGAAGGCGGCGGCGACATCGGGGAAGCTGCCGGTCACATCGTCGCCGGTGCGGCTGTAGAGGCGCGTCTGGCCGGCGACATGGACGATCTGGACTCGGATCCCGTCCCACTTCCACTCCGCCGCATAGTCGGCGAGATCGACGCGCGCATCCTCCAGCCCGTGGGCGAGCATGAAGGGGCGGAAGACCGGCGTGTCGGCGGCGGTCGGCTGTTCCGAGCGCCCCTCCAGCCAGTCGAACAGCGGCGCATAGGGGGGCGGCAGCGCGTGCCACAGCTCCTCGAGCAGTTCGACATCGACGTCGAAGGCCTGGGCCAGGGCCACGCGGGCCAGCCTCGCGGACACGCCGATCCGCAGGGCGCCGGTCGCCATCTTGAGCAGGGCGAAGCGTTCCTCCGCATCGAGCCGGTCGAGCATGCGAGCGAGCTCCGCGGGTGCATCCGCCCGCCCGAGATGGCGCAGCCGCTCGACCGCGTCGGTCAGCGAGAGCGGCTCCGGCGCGCCCGGCACCACCGGCGCCGGCCAGAGCAGCGCCACCGTCTCCGCCGTATCGCCGACATAGTCGCGGCTCATGCGGAAGAGCACGGGATCGACCCGTTCCTCGATCAGCGCGCGGATCAGCGCCGGCTTGACCCCGGGCAGGTCGAGCCCGCCGGTCAGTGCCGCCATCGCCCAGCCGCGATCCGGGTCGGGCGTCGCGTGCAGATAGTCCGCGATCAGCTTGAGCTTCGCGTTGCGGCTCCGTGTGTAGATCAGCGAATCGAGAAGCGCGGCGAAGGCGTGCATGGAGGCGGAACGCGCAGACATGTCGTTACGGTTCCGGCGCGCGACGAAAGGGCGGGGCGTCCCGGGTGACAGCGCCTCCGCCGACGCTATGAGGGGGCGCGATGCGCCGCTCCCTGATCGCCCTGTCGCTGCTGCCGGTGGTGATCGTCGCCCTGCTGCTGTTCGGCTTCCTGGAGGCGCGCTCCGATCCGATGGTGCGCCGCGCGGCCTTCGCCCTGCCCCACTGGCCCCGCGGTGCACCGCCGGTAACGGTGGCGCTGCTGAGCGATATCCGTATCGGCAGCGCCGCCATGGATGCCGGCCGGCTGACGCGGATCGTCGCGCAGGTCAACGAGCTCAGGCCCGATCTGGTGGTGCTGGCAGGCGACTTCATCAACGGCCATGACAGTGCGGAGGGTGCGATCTTCGCGCGTCGACTCACCCGTCCCTTGTCCAGCCTTCGACCGACGCTCGGGACCATCGCGGTGCTGGGCAATCACGATCACGTCAGCGCCGCTGCCGTAACGGACGCGCTACAGCAGGCAGGCGTCACCGTCCTGAGCAATCGTTCGACGAGGCGGGGGCCGCTGACCGTCGTCGGCATCGACGATGCCTATACCGGCCATGCCGATCCGGCGGCCGCTTTCAGCCGGGTACAGGCGTCGGGCGGCGCGCCGCTGACGGTGAGCCACAGCCCCGATGTGGTGCCACTGCTGCCCGCCGGGGCCGCGCCGCTGCTGCTGATGGGCCACACGCATTGCGGACAGGGCGTGATCGCCGGCCGCATCTATCTCGACCGGGCGATCGATACGGGCGAGCCGTTGTTCGCACCCCATTATCGCTGCGGCATCGTGCGCGACCCGGGCCGCACGAGCGTGATCACCGCCGGGCTCGGCACAAGCCGCGTGCCACTGCGGATCGGTGCGCCGCCGGACATCTGGCTGCTGACGCTGAGCCCTGCCGCGACCTCGCCCGACTGATCAGTCGAGCCGGTCGCGCACCGCTTTCCCTGCCGTTAAACCGAGCACGAGGAAGATCGCGAACAGGGCCGCGACGATGAAGAACAGGATCTTGGCGATCCCGACAAAGGCACCGCCGATGCCCCCGAACCCCAGGGCGCCGAGTATCAGTCCGGCAACCAGGAAAAGGAGCGCAAGCCGAAGCATCGCACGGCGCCTTTCACGCGACGAGGATCAAGCCTTGCGGCTCGCCTCGAACAGGAACCAGGCGCGCTCCTCGGCCTGATCGATCCAGTCGTCAGCCAGGCTCGATGTGGCGGTGTCGTTCGCCGCTTCGGCGCGCTCGCGGGCGTCGCGCAGTGCCTCGACAAGCTTCAGATTGTCCTCGCGCAGTTCGGCCAGCATCTGGTCGGGCGCGACGAAGTCGGCATCGTTGTCGGCGATCTGCTGGCGGCGGGCGATGTCGCCGATCGAGCGCAGCGTGGTGTTGCCGGTCTTGCGCACCCGCTCCGCGATGGCGTCCGTCACTTCGAGGATCTGCGTCGCCTGGTCGTCGAGCAGCAGGTGATAGTCGCGAAAGTGCGGACCGGAGACATGCCAGTGGAAATTCTTGGTCTTGATGTAGAGCGCGTAGCAGTCCGCGAGCGCGATATTGAGCGCGTCCGCCGCCGACCGCGTATCGTTGCGATTGAGGTCGGTGGGGGTGGACAGCTTCGGGTTGACGTCTGCCATGACAAGCTCCGGTTGGCGTAGATTCGGGTTCGCCAACGTAACGACCCGCGATCGATTTCGCTCCCGCCTCTACGCCGCCAGCCGCTCCGCACAGGCAGTCGCCCAGAGATCGCACGCCGCGAGGTCCTGCGTCTCGCAGTCGATCGCCTGCGCCAGCAGCGACAGCCAGCCGTGGACGCCGGGATTGCCCCCGCGCAACAAGGCCGTGCCGATGAAGTGGGCGACGGTGACGGCGGCGTCGAACCCGGCCAGATGCGACGCATGGCGGAGCGCCTCGACCTCGCGCGTCAGGACGGAAGCATCGCAATAGGGCGCACGCACATCCAGCGCCGCGATCCGGGCGATCAGTGCGGCGTGCGTCGCCGGCCTGTCATCCACAGCTGCCAAGGCATACCCCCTCTTCGCCGATCCTGGTGTAGCGATGGTGAATGCCGGGTAAAGCCATAGTTGCGCGCGTACCGGCGGTTGACTTCGGCCGTCCGATGCGCCATGCGCCGCGACTGATCGAGCGGGGGCCTCGCGGCCGGCCGCTCTCTTTCTTTTTCAGGACCGAGGGCCATGGCCAAGCCGACTACCGTCAAGATCAAGCTCGTCAGCTCTGCCGATACCGGCTTCTTCTACGTGACCAAGAAGAACCCGCGCACGAAGACGGAGAAGCTGAGCTTCAAGAAGTATGATCCCGTCGTGCGCAAGCATGTCGACTTCAAGGAAGCCAAGATCAAGTAAGCATCGCGCGAGCCTGCGCCCTTGGCGCCGGCTCGACCGATCGACCTGCACGAAAGGCCGCGGGTGGCGACGCCCGCGGCCTTTCGCGTGTCGGGGTCCCGGGCCGCCCGTCGCGCGGGCAAGCGCGACGCCACGCCGGAGCCGCAGGTCCGCCCGCCCCGCGCAGAGCCCATTGCTCCCCCGCCTGCCCCCGGCTAACCGCAAGCGCCATGGCCTTCCTGCCTCTCGTCGTCATTCTGCTGGCCGGCATCGGCCTGGCGGTCCAGCCGCCGACCAATGCCCTGCTTGCCAAGGCCTCCGGCTCGGTGCTCCTGGCCGCGCTGGTGTCGTTCGTCGTCGGCACCGGCGTGCTGGCGATCCTCTACCTGGCGATCGACCGGACCCCGCCCGCCGCGCTGAAGGGCGCACCCACGGCAGCCTGGCTCGGCGGCTTCTATGGCGCGGGCTTCGTGGCGGCGATGGCCTATGGTGCGCCGCGGCTGGGGCTGGCCACCGCCCTGACCATCGCGATCGCCAGCCAGTTGGCGGCGGCTCTGGCGCTCGACCATTTCGGCGCCCTCGGGCTGCGGGTCGACCCGTTGACGCCGATCAAGCTGGCCGGCGCGGCGCTGGTGATCGGCGGGGTCCTGCTGGTGCGGCGCGGATGACCGGCATGGACCGGTCGCAGCGGCAGGAGGCGCGGATCGCGCTGGCGATGCTGCCGACGGGCATCGCGCTGACGATCGGCTCGTTCGTCGCCGCCGTCGCGTTCGCCGTCCTTGCGCTGCTCGGTCCGTTCCTGGGACAGGGCTGGCCGCTGGTCGCCTGGCATGCCGGCGCGGCGCTGGTCGGGCTGCGCAACACCGTGGTCGGCATCGAGGTGATGAGTGCGTTCGACTGGCGCCCGCTACCGCTGGCGCTCGCCCTGTGGCTGGCGACGGTCGTCGCATGGCCCGGCTGGTGGTAGATCGGAGCTCATGACCACCCCATCCGCCCTGCCCGCGACCGAAGACGCCGCCGCGGCCGAGCTGGCTCGGCTCGCGGCCGAGATCGCGCACCACAACCACCTCTATCATCACGACGATGCGCCTGAGATCAGCGATGCGGACTATGACGCGCTGGTCCGTCGCAATGCCGCGATCGAGGCGGCCTTTCCGCAACTGATCCGCACCGACTCGCCCAGCCGTCAGGTCGGGGCCGCGCCGGCGGGGCACCTCGCCAAGGTCGCCCATGCGCGGCCGATGACCAGTCTCGACAACGCCTTTGCCGACGAGGAGGTGACCGAGTTCGTCGACCGGATCCGTCGCTTCCTGCGCCTGTCCGCCGACGAGGTCGTCGCCCTGACCGCGGAACCGAAGATCGACGGCCTGTCCTGCTCGTTGCGCTACGAACGGGGCGCACTGGTCCGCGCGCTGACCCGCGGCGACGGTCAGGTCGGCGAGGACGTGACCGCCAACGTCCTGACGATCGACGACATCCCCCGCCGCCTGCCCGCCGGCGCCCCCGCGATCTTCGAGGTGCGCGGTGAGGTCTATATGGCCAAGGCCGACTTCGCCGCGCTCAACGCCCGGCTCGCGGCCGAGGCGGCGGAGGTGGGCAAGGAGGCGCGCCAGTTCGCCAATCCGCGCAATGCGGCGGCGGGATCGCTGCGCCAGAAGGATGCGTCGGTGACCGCCGACCGGCCGCTCCGCTTCCTGGCGCATGGCTGGGGCGAGACGAGCGCGGTGCCGGGCGACACCCAGGCAGAAGTCGTCGCCGCGCTGCGCCACTGGGGCTTTCCGGTGTCCGACCTGTTCGCGCGCGCCGAGACGGTGAACGATGCGCTGGCCGTCTACCGCCGGATCGAGGCGGTGCGCGCCGACCTGCCCTTCGACATCGACGGCGTCGTCTACAAGGTCGATCGGCTCGACTGGCAGGCGCGCCTCGGCATCGTCGGCCGGGCACCGCGCTGGGGACTTGCGCACAAGTTCCCGGCCGAACGCGCGCAGACGAGCCTGCAGGCGATCGACATCCAGGTCGGCCGTACCGGCGCGCTGACCCCGGTGGCGCGGCTGGAGCCGGTGACGGTCGGCGGCGTCGTCGTCACCAATGCGACGCTCCACAATTTCGACGAGATCGCGCGGCTGGGGGTACGGCCGGGCGACCGCGTGCTCGTGCAGCGCGCCGGCGACGTCATCCCGCAGATCGTCGAGAACCTGACGCCGGACGCCGACCGCCCACCCTATGTCTTCGATTGGCTCTGCCCCGCCTGCGGTTCGGCCGCGGATCGCGAGGAGGGCGAGGTCGTCTATCGCTGCACCGGCGGGCTGATCTGCCCGGCGCAGCGTGTCGAGCGGCTGAGCCACTTCGTATCGCGCCATGCGCTCGATATCGGCGGTCTCGGCCAGACCTTGATCGAGGCCTTTTTCCATGACGGGCTGATCGCCTCGCCGGCCGACATCTTCCGGCTGAGCGAGGAGCAGCTCGCCGCACGCAAGAAGGACGGCCGCGTCTGGGCCGGCAACCTCGTGCGCGCGATCGACGAGCGACGGCGGGTGCCGCTCGACCGGTTCCTCTTCTCGCTCGGCATCCGCCATATCGGTGAGGTCACGGCGCGCGATCTGGCGCGCCGCTACCGCTCGGCGCGGGCACTGGGCGCGATGCTCCGCAGCGCGGTCCATCTGTTCCGCACGACCCAGCCGCAGATCGGCGAGCCCGAACGCAAGTTCGTGCTCCGGCGCGACCGGCTGCTGGTCGCGCGGATCGACACCGCCGGGATCGGACCGGAGGTCGGGCATGCGCTGATCGGCTTCGCTGCCGAGCGGCACAATCGCGATGTGGTCTACGACCTGCTGCGCCAGGTGACCGTGACCGACGTGGTGCACGAGACGCGTACTTCCGAAGTCTCCGGCAAGACGGTGGTGTTCACCGGGACCCTGGAGACGATGAGCCGCGACGAGGCCAAGACGCAGGCCGAATCGCTCGGCGTGCATGTTTCAGGTTCGGTGTCGAAGAAGACCGATCTGGTCGTGGCGGGACCCGGCGCGGGGTCCAAGCTGAAGAAGGCGGCGGAGCTCGGCATCCGCGTCATCGACGAGGCCGGATGGGCGGCGATCGTCGGCGCGGTGGATTGAGCAGGATCGTTGCCCTTTTGCAACGCACCATTAAGATTTGTTTGTAATCGCCCGAGATGTGGAACCTGTCACGGAACAGACATAATCTCGCGGCAGGGGCGCTGCCAGAGCGGACGTCGAGCCGCTGAGTCCAGAGCGTAAGAAGCTCAAGGGGAACCAGATAGATGCGTATGAACTTTGCCTGTGGCGTGGCCTTTGCCGCGCTCATGATCCCGGGCGCCGCGCTGGCGCAGTCGACCGGTACCGTGGAGGCCGAAGAGGGCAGCGAGATCGTCGTCACCGGCGCGCGCGGTCCCGCCACCGTCGACGGCATCCAGATCCCCGACTCGCCCAAGGCGCGCGCGGTGCTGACCCAGGAGCTGATCGAGCGTCGCGCCCCCGGCCAGACGATCCTCGACACCATCAACCTGATCCCCGGCGTCAGCTTCACCAACTCGGACGCCTATGGCTCGTCGGGCGGCCAGATCCGCATCCGCGGCTTCGACGGCAACCGCATCGCCCTGACCTTTGACGGCATCCCGCTGAATGACTCGGGCAACTACGCCATCTATTCGAACCAGCAGCTCGACCCGGAGCTGATCGAGCAGGTCAACGTCAACTTCGGCTCGGCCGACGTCGACTCGCCGACCGCAGCGGCCTCGGGCGGCACGGTGAACTATCGTTCGCTGGTTCCGACCGACGAGATGGGTGCCATCGGTGTCTATTCGCACGGCACCAACCGCATGAACCGCGCCTTCGGGCTGCTGAACCTCGGTACGCTGACCTCGTTCGGCACAAAGGCATGGGTTTCGGCCTCGACCCAGAAGTACGACCAGTTCCGTGGCCCGGGTACGATCTACAAGCAGCAGTATAACGGCAAGATCTATCAGCCGATCGGTGGCGGCAACGACTTCATCTCGGTTGCCGCGCACTACAACCAGAATCGCAGCTATTTCTACTCGAACCCGACCTATGCGAACATCCGCACGCGTCTGGCCGCTCTCAACAGCAGCCTGCCGAACAACACCACCGGCACCAGCGCTTCGGCCGCGAACCCCTACACGCTCGATCTGAACAATCGCGACTTCGATTATGTCTTCGACGATACGTCGTCGACCTATCGCTACGATTATACCTGCGATCTCCAGTCGAACCCCGGCGGCGCCGGTTCGCAGACCGATCGTAACAGCTGCAACAACGTCTATGCGACGGCCTTCAATCCGTCGAACACGGGCAATGTCCGCATCAACTCGCGTTTCGATCTGACCGAGAAGCTGCTCTTCACCTTCGACGGCGCCTATAGCTGGACCCGCGCCAACGGCGGCGGCTCGACCCTGCTGGCGGAGACGGATGCCAGCGCGACCAGCGCCAACGGAGCCTACACGCAGCAATATGCGCAGACCTCGGGCCGGCTCGGCGCGGGCACCGCGGCTGGCGTCGACCTCAACGGTGACGGCGACCTGCGCGACTTCGTCCGCGTCTACTTCCCATCGAACACCCGCACCCAGCGCTTCACCGCGATCGCCGGCCTGCGTTACCAGATCGATCGGGACAACCTGATCCGCGTCGCCTACACCTGGGACCGCGCCCGCCATCGCCAGACCGGTGAAGCGTCGCTGCTGACCGATGCCGGTCGTCCGCAGTCGCCGTTCAGCGCGCTCGACGGCGAAGGCAAGTCGCCAATCCTCGACGCGGCCGGCAACGTCTTCCAGAAGCGCAACCGTCTCTCCTACGCGATCCTCCATCAGCTTTCGGCTGAGTATCGCGGCGGCTTCTTCGAGAACATGTTCAAGGTGACGCTCGGTGTTCGCGCGCCCTTCTTCCGCCGCAACCTGAACAACTTCTGCTACACGATCGCCGGTCAGTCGAACGACGCCTACTGCACCTCGCAGACGGCCGCGCAGGTTGCCGCCTTCGACGCCGCCAATACGTCGGTCACCCTCGGCGCGCCGTACCGCAACCGCATCAAGACCTATAACCGTCTGCTGCCGAGCGCCGGCTTCACCTACAACTTCACGCCGGCCATCAGCATGTTCGGCAGCTACTCGAAGGGCCTGTCGCTGCCGCGCACCGACAATCTCTACGGGTTCGACGACGTATCGATCAGCCCCGTCGCTGCAGTGAAGCCCGAGTCCACCGACTCGTTCGACCTCGGCCTGCGCTACACGAACCGTCTGATCCAGGCGCAGATCGGTGGCTGGTACATCGGCTTCAAGAACCGGATCATCAGCTCGACCGTCCTGCTCGAGGGCGGTGGCACGCTCAGCGTCGACCGCAACGTCGGCAGCGTGAAGAGCCATGGCGTCGACGCGAGCGTCGCCATCAAGCCGCTGCAGTGGTTCTCCATCTACGGCTTCGGTTCGTACACGATCGCCCGTCTGCAGGACGATGCGACCGATCCGTTGTCGGGTCGCGTGCTCGCTCCGACCGCTGGCAAGTTCGTGGTGGAGACGCCGAAGTGGCAGTATGGCGGCCGCGCGCAGATCGATTTCAACCCGATCTCGATCGGCATCCAGGCGAAGCACACCGGTGACCGCTGGATCAGCGACATCAACGACCTGAAGTCCGCCGGCTACACGCTGGTCGACCTCGATGCTCGCCTTGGTCTGGGTGGCGTCGGTCTGGAGCGCACCTTCCTTCAGCTCAACGTCTCCAACCTGCTGAAGGAGCGTTACTTCGGCAACCTGTCGACGGTGACCAACGCCTTCCCGTTCGTGGTCGGCACGACCACCACGGCCGCGGCCGGCCCGCGCGTCACCTTCGGTGCGCCGCGGACCTTCATCGGCTCGATCCACTTCGAGTTCTGATCCCGCGCCAGCCGCCGCGCTGGCACGAAACGGGCCGCCGCTCCCTCGGGAACGGCGGCCTTTTTCATGGCTCTCGCCCGCTCCGCTTTTGCCCCCGGCGCCGGGCGGGTGTAAGGGCGGCGGGACGATGGCCACGCTTCCTGCCTCCGCCAGCGGCGCCGTGCGCGCGCCGACCGCCACCACGCCCTCCGCGCGGCGGCCGCCCTGGAACGTGCGGCCGTTCTTCGAGAACAAGGCCCGCGCCTTCTGGACGCTCCAGGCGGTCGGCTGGGGCGGCTATCTGCTGCTGCGCGGCGTCACCGCGATCTCCAACGGCTTCCGCCTGGAGGTCATCATCCCGATCATCGTCGAGGCGATCGTCGGCTATTGCATCACCCTGATCCTGTCGGCCTGCTACGGCTATTACCGGCGCCTCCCCCGCATTGCCGAAGTTCCGCTGGCGATCGTGACGCTGCTCGCGGCGACGCTTCTCTATGCGGCGCTGATCGCCTTTTCCTTTTCGTTCATCCGCAACAATGTGCCGGGCATCACCCTGACCGGGGTCGCGGCGGCGCTGTTCCTGACCTTCGTCATGCTGGCGAGCTGGTCGGCGCTCTATTACGCGATCAACTTCTATCTGGTCGTGGAAGACCAGCTGGCGGAGATGCGCGCACTGGAACTCCAGGCCTCCTCGGCGCAGCTGGCGATGCTGCGCTACCAGCTCAATCCCCATTTCCTGTTTAACACGCTCAACTCGATCTCGACGCTGGTGCTGCTGAGGCAGACGGAGCGGGCCAACGCGATGCTGAGCCGCCTGTCGTCGTTCCTGCGCTACACGCTCGCCAACGAGCCTACCGCGCACGTCACGGTCGCGCAGGAGGTGGAGACGCTGAAGCTGTATCTCGAGATCGAGAAGATGCGCTTCGAGCAGCGTTTGCGGCCCAGCTTCGACATCGATCCGCGTGCGGAACGGGCACTGCTGCCCTCGCTGCTGCTCCAGCCACTGATCGAAAATGCGATCAAATATGCGGTGAGTCCGCAGGAGGACGGTGCCGACATCGCCGTCCGTGTGCGGTTCGCCGGGGATCGGGTGCAGATCGGCGTATCGGATACCGGCCCCGGCTTGAACGAAGCGCGGATCAGTCCAAGCCTTTCAACCGGCGTCGGGCTTACCAATATCAGGGAGCGGCTGGCCCAGGCCTATGGCCCGGACCACCGGTTCGAGACCCGCTCGACGCCGGCGGGCGGCTTTTCGGTCGAGATCGAGATCCCGTTCCAGCTGAATGACTTGAACAAAGAGGCTGCATGACCATCCGCACTATCCTCGTCGACGATGAGCCGCTCGCCATCCAGGGGCTCGAGCTACGGCTCCAGGCGCATGACGATGTCGAGATCATCGAGAAGTGCGTCAACGGACGCGAGGCGATCCGCGCGATCAAGACCCACAAGCCCGACCTCGTCTTCCTCGACATCCAGATGCCCGGCTTCGACGGCTTCTCGGTCGTACAGGGCCTGATGGAAGTCGAGCCGCCGCTCTTCGTCTTCGTCACCGCCTATTCGGACCATGCGCTGCGGGCGTTCGAGGCGCAGGCGGTCGACTATCTGATGAAGCCCGTCGAGGAGAGCCGGCTGGCCGACACGCTCGACCGCGTGCGCCAGCGGCTCGCCGAGAAGCGCGGGGTGGAAGAGGTCGACCGGCTGAAGGAAGTCCTGGCCGAGGTCGCGCCGGAGGCCGCGGCCGACATCGCCGATGGCGGGGCCGGTGCCGACCTTTCGGCCAATCGCTACGAAAAGCTCATCAACATCAAGGATCAGGGGCAGATCTTCCGCGTCGACGTCGACACGATCGAGCGGATCGATGCCGCCGGCGACTATATGGTCATCTACACCGGCGACCGGAACCTGATCCTGCGCGAGACGATGAAGGATCTGGAAAAGCGGCTCGATCCCCGCCGGTTCCAGCGCATCCACCGCTCGACGATCGTCAATCTGGACCTCGTCAAGCAGGTCAAGCCGCACACCAACGGTGAATGCTTCCTGGTGCTCGGCTCGGGCGCGCAGGTGAAGGTCAGCCGCTCCTATCGCGACGTGGTGGCGCGCTTCGTGCACTGATATCCTGGGGGCGGGTATCCGGGCGCAATCCCGGATGCCGCGCCTCGCAAGTTCAGCCGGCCGCCAAGACCCGGGCGCGCTCCGCCAGCCGCGAGACCGCGGCGCCGTGGATCGCCGGGGCCGTGGCGAGGATGCCGAAGGCCCGCGGATCAGGCTTGTTGAAGGCGAGCGGCTGGCCGAAGGCGTCGCTTACCCCGGCGCCCGCCTCCGCTGCGATCAGCACCGCCGCGGCGACATCCCATTCGGAGCCCCATCGCAGCGTCGCCACCAGATCGGCCTCGTCGGCCGCCACCATGGCGATGCGCAGCGCGATCGAGTTGGGCTTGGCGACCGCCACGAAGTCGCGATCGCTTCGGGGCAGGACGTCTGCCGGCACCCGCGCACCGACGATCTCGGCGCGGGTGCCGGCATGCAGCGCCACGCCGTTGCGCCGAGCCCCGCTTCCCCGCCGCGCCCACCAGCGTTCCTTGCGGGCCGGCGCGTCGAGCAGGGCGAGCACCACCGCACCGTCCTCGACGAGCGCGACGGAGACGGCCCAGCCGGGTCGGCCGCGGATATAGTCCCGCGTCCCGTCGATCGGATCGACGACCCAGATCCGGCGATGGTGCAGGCGATCCGGGGCGTCGGCCGTCTCTTCGGACAGCCAGCCCGCCTCGGGCAACAGCGCGGATAGGCGCGCACGGAGCATGCGGTTGACGTCGAGATCGACCTCGCATACCGGGCTGCCGCCCTCCTTTTCCCAACGCCGGAAGTCGGTGCGCCACCGCGCGAGCGCCATCTGAGCGGCCTCGGCGACGATCTGCGCGGCGGCGGCGGAGATGTCAGCCGCCGGCAACGGTCATCCCATCAACGCGCAGCGTCGGTACGTTGACGCCGTACCGGAAGACCAGATCGTTGGCGGCGGTCATGTTGCGGTACATGTCCTTCAGATTGCCGGCGATGGTGAACTCCGCCACCGGCTCGGCGATCTCGCCGCCGACAATGCGGAAACCGGCAGCGCCGCGGCTATAGTCGCCGGTCACGGAGTTGACCCCCTGTCCGATCAGCTCGGTGACGTAGACGCCTTCGCCCACCTCGGCGAGCAGGGTCGCCAGCGGCACCTTGCCGCCGTCGAGATAGAGATTGCCGGTGGTGACACCGGGAGCGCCGCCGATACCCCGCGCCGCGTGACCGGTCGGCTCCAGCCCCAGCTGACGCGCCGCCGCCGAGTCGAGCAGCCAGGTCTCCAGCATCCCGTTCTCGACGATCGCGGCCGGCGACACGGCGAGGCCCTCGCCGTCGAACGGGCGCGAGCGCAGGCCATGGGGACGGTGCGGATCGTCGCGGACGGACAGGTTCGATGGCAGGATCTGGGAGCCGAGCGCATCCAGCAGGAAGCTGGTCCGGCGCGTGATCGCACCACCGCCGATCGCGCCGACCAGATGCCCGATCAGCGATCCGCCGACGCGGGGATCGAAGACGATCGGCATCGATCCGCTGGTCAGCCGCCCGGGCGACAGGCGGCGGACCGCCCGCTCGCCGGCCTGCCGCCCGATCGCGGCCGCCGCGTCGAGCTTGTCGCGGCGACGGGCGGCGTGATGCGCATAGTCGCGCTGCATGCCCCCGCCCTCGCCCGCCAGGACACTCGCCGACACGCCATAGCTGGTCGTCGAATAGGCGCCGGCGAAGCCGTGCGACGTCGCCAGCGCCCAGACGCTCTGCGCCGCCGATGCGCCGCCGCCTTCGCTGTTGGTCACGCCCGGAACGTCGAGAGCCGCCGCCTCGGCCGCCAGCGCCAGATCGCGCAAAGCTTCGGGCGTCGGCGGTGCGGTGCCACAAGCAGTGTCGTCGAGATCGAGCAGCGGCGGTGCGCCATGCAGCAGCCGCTCGGTCGGGGCGAGGCCGGCCCAGTCATCCTCGGGCGCTTCCCGCGCCATCGCGACGGCTCGCTCGACCAGGGTCGCGAGCGCCGTGTCGGACAGGTCGGACGTGGACACGCTCGCCGAACGTTTGCCGACGAACACCCGCAGGCCGAGATCGGCACTCTCCGACCGGCCCACATCCTCCAGCTTGCCGAGCCTGACCGACACCTCCAGCGCGGCATCGGCGGCGAAAACCGCGTCGGCCGCGTCGGCACCGGCCCGGCGGGCTTGCTCCACGATGGTCTGCGCCCGCTCGCGCGCCTGATCGACAGTCAGCATGGCGGTCGACTTAGGGAGCCCGGCGCGCTGGCACAACGCCGGTCAGCTGTTTCCGACGACGAGGAAGCCGAGGAACAGGAGGAAGCCGGTGAAGCGGTTGGACCGAAACCGGTGAAGTGCACCCGCACCGTCGTCTGGTCGCAACGTCGCGACCTGCCACAGCAGATGGACGGCCGCCGGCAGCAGGGCGGCGAGTGCCAGCGGGTCCGGGCGCACCGTCCAGATCGCCATGCCCCACAGCAGCACCGCCGCCGTATAGAAGCCCGCGACCCCTCCCCGCACGCGCCCGCCCAGCGCCAAAGCCGAGGAGCGGACACCGATCAGCGCATCGTCCTCGCGATCCTGCAGCGCATAGATGGTGTCGTAGCCGATCACCCAGGCGATCGATCCGGCATAGAGCCACCAGAGCGGCGCGGAGAGGTCGCCCGCCGTCTCGCTCCATCCCACCAGCGCGGCCCAGCTGAAGACGAGGCCGAGCCATGCCTGCGGCCACCAGGTGATGCGCTTCATGAAGGGATAGGCGGCGACCGGCGCGAGGCTGGCCAGCGCGACGCCGGCCGCGAGCAAATGGAGTTGCAGCAAGACGACGAGGCCGACCAGGCTGAGCGCCACCAGCCACAGCCACGCACCCCGCACCGAGATCAGGCCCGCCGGGATCGGACGGGCCGCGGTGCGGGCGACCTTCGCGTCAAGGTCGCGATCGACGATATCGTTATAGACGCATCCCGCACCGCGCATGGCGATGCTGCCGACCAGCAGCCACAGGATCAACGGCCAGCGCTGGAACGCTCCGCCGGCCAGCGCCACGCCCCATGCCCCCGGCCAGAAGAGCAGCCACCAGCCGATCGGGCGGTCCAGCCGCGCCAGCAGTGCGAGCCCCCGCAGACGCCCGGGCAGACGGGCGACGAGTCCGCGATGCTCGCTGTCGGGCACGATGGTGTCGGAGGGCGAAGTCATGGACGAGCATCTATCGCCCGTCAGGAAGCGGGTCACGCGCTTTCCCGGCCGGCCGCTGCGCCATGCCGCGATCGCCACTGTCCTATCGCGGCGCCAGCGCCTATCCACGTTCGGATGCCCGGAACACGTCCTCGATGATCGGCCTGTCGGTCGCGATCGGCCGCTTCGTCGAGGCATTGGTCTGGGCGATCTTCCGTGTCGCGGGAACGGTCGCGGTCGCCGTCATACTGGGGCTTGCGGTCCTGCTCGTCGTAGGGGTTTTCGTGCGCCGCTGGCTGCGGCACAGGAGGCGGCGATGATCGCCACCCCCGCCTGGCCGCCGCGCTCCACGCCGCGCCTCTTTGTCGACCGCGCCCTTGCCGCCGGGCCGCTGACGCTGGAAGGCCCGGCGGCGCACTATCTCGCCACGGTGATGCGCGCAAAGCCCGGCGACCCCGTCAAGCTGTTCGACGACCGGACCGGCGAGTGGCTGGCGACGGTGGCGGCGCAGGGCCGGCGGGACGTCTCGCTCGATATCGGCGAACGTCTCCGCCCGCGCGAGCCGGTGCCGGACCTCTGGCTTTGCGCTGCGCCGCTCAAAAAAGGTCGGGTCGACTGGCTGGCCGAGAAGGGCTGCGAACTGGGCGTCGCGCGGCTGGTGCCCGTCGTCACCCGGCGGACGGTGGTCGACAAGCCCAATGGCGAACGGCTGCGCGCCCACATGATTGAGGCGGCCGAGCAATGCGACCGCACCGCCCTGCCCGAATTGGCCGAGCCGGTGAAGCTGCCGGCGTTGCTGCGCGACTGGCCGGCGGATCGCGTGCTGTTCTTCGCCGACGAACAGGGCGGCAGCGACGCACTGGCGGCGATGACCGCGCGCCCGGGCCCCGCCGCGATCCTGATCGGACCCGAGGGTGGATTCGACGAGGCGGAGCGCGAGGCGATCCGCGCCCATCCCGCGGGCGTCGCGATCACGCTGGGGCCGCGCATCCTGCGGGCCGATACCGCGGCTGCGGCCGCGGTGGCGCTCTGGATGGCGGCGGCCGGCGACTGGCGTAGCGCAACGGGACTTTAGCCGGCGTCAGCCACGCTGCGCTGGCGCGGCCGTTCCCGCCCGCGTAAGGCGCGGCCATGACCACCAAGACCGCCCTCAAGGCCGCCTCCCCGATCATCGAGTCGCGCGACCAGCTGATCGCCAGCTTCGCGCGCGGCGAGAAGCCGGCGGAGCGGTGGCGGATCGGCACGGAGCATGAGAAATTCGTCTACCGCACCGACGATCATCGCGCGCCGAGCTATGACGAACCGGGCGGCATCCGCGACCTGCTCGCCGACCTGACCCGCCATGGCTGGCAGCCGGTGACCGAGGGCGATCACGTCATCGCGCTGACGGGCGCGGACGGCAGCGTCAGCCTGGAGCCCGCCGGCCAGTTCGAGCTGTCGGGCGCGCCGCTCGAGAATCTGCACCAGACCTGCGCGGAGACCGGCCGGCATCTGCGGCAGGTCAAGGAAGCGGGCGAACGGCTCGGCCTCGGCTTTCTCGGCCTCGGCATGTGGCCCGACAAGACACGTGCCGAACTGCCGGTGATGCCCAAGGGTCGCTACGACATCATGCGCCGCCACATGCCGCGCGTCGGCAGCCTCGGCCTCGACATGATGCTGCGGACCTGCACCATCCAGGTGAACCTCGACTATGGGTCGGAGGCGGACATGGTGAAGAAGTTCCGCGTCGGTCTCGCGCTCCAGCCGCTCGCGACCGCGCTGTTCGCGAATTCGCCGTTCACCGAGGGCAAGCCCAACGGCTTCCTCTCCTTCCGCAGCCATATCTGGTCGGACACCGATGCCGCCCGCACCGGCATGCTGCCCTTCGTGTTCGAGGACGGCTTCGGCTATCAACGCTATGCCGACTACATGCTCGATGTGCCGATGTACTTCGTCTACCGCGACGGTCGGTACATCGACGCCGCCGGCCTGTCGTTCCGCGACTTTCTGAAGGGCGAACTCAGCGTCCTGCCCGGCGAGAAGCCGACTCTGGACGACTGGAACGACCATCTCTCCACCGCCTTTCCCGAAGTGCGCCTCAAGACCTTCCTCGAAATGCGCGGCGCCGATGGCGGCCCCTGGAACCGGATCTGCGCGCTGCCGGCGCTCTGGGTCGGCCTGCTCTACGACGAGGGCGCGCTCGATGCCGCCTGGGATCTGGTGAAGGGCTGGACGCTGGACGAGCGGCAGGCGCTGCGCGACGCCGTACCGCGGCAGGCGCTCGACGCCCCCATTCCCGGCGGCGGACGGCTGGCCGACATCGCCGCCGCCGTGCTCGACATCGCGCATGCGGGCCTGGCCGCACGGGCGCGGACGAACGCGGCCGGTGACGACGAGACGGGCTTTCTGGAGCCCCTGCGCGACATCGTCCGGACCGGACGGGTGCCGGCGGCGGCGCTGCTCGACCGCTATCACGGGGCATGGGGCGGCGACGTATCGCGCATCTATGACGAGGCGAGCTTCTGACCGGCGGGCGTATCACCGGGAAGGGGATGGAGCGGGTAACGGGAATCGAACCCGTGTATTCAGCTTGGAAGGCTGCTGCACTACCATTGTGCTATACCCGCGCACCCTGCCGCAGCGGAGCCTGATCCTCCTGGCCGGCGGAGGATGGTGGACAGGGCTGGATTCGAACCAGCGTACGCTTGCACGGGCAGATTTACAGTCTGCTGCCTTTAACCACTCGGCCACCTGTCCAGATGGGCCGCCAACGGCGAGGCGGCTCCATGGCGAAGCGCGGGCGGCGTGTCAACGCTTGCGCTCAACTCTTTGCCCGCATAGCCCGCGGCGCATGACGAACGCTTTCCCCGACTCCCCGAACCGGAGCGCTCGCTGATGGCGCGGCGCGGCCACCGTCCTTCGACCGGCACGAGCAACCGTCCGCGGCTTTGGGGTCGCCACCCGGTCACCGCGGCGCTCGCCAACCCCAACCGCACGGTCCGCAAGCTGTGGATGACGCGCGAGGCCGCTGCCGCGCTCGAGATCCCGCCGGTCATTCCGGTCACCTATGCCGACGTCGCCGATCTGGGTCGGCTGGTCCCCTCCGATGCGCCGCATCAGGGCGTGGTGGCGGAGGTCGAGCCGCTGGAGGAGATCTGGCTCGCCGACCTGCTGGACGAAGGGCGGGACGATCGTCGTCCGCTCGTCGTGCTGGACCAGGTCACCGACCCGCACAATGTCGGCGCGATCCTGCGGTCGGCCGCGGCCTTCGACGCGCTCGGGATCGTCACGCAGGATCGGCATGCCCCGCCCGAGTCGGGCACGGTCGCACGGGCGGCGTCGGGCGCGTTGGAGACGGTGCCCTGGGTGCGGGTCGTCAATCTCGCGCGCGCACTCGACGAGATCGCGGAGGCCGGCTTCTGGCGGATCGGCCTCACCGGCCATGCCCCCGCGACCCTGGCCGAGACGATGGGCAGCCAGCGTATCTGCATCGTGCTCGGCGCCGAGGGTGAAGGCATGCGCCAGAACACCGAAGCGCATTGCGACGAGCTGGCGAAGCTGCCGATCAGCCCGAAGGTCGAAAGCCTGAACGTCTCCAATGCCGCCGCGATCGCGCTCTATGCGGTGGCGGCGCGGAGCTAGGGCGAGCGGCCCGCGCTGGCTCAAGCTCGAGTCAGCTCGCTCCTAAAAGAGCCTCAGTCCTCCGCGGCGATGCGGACCTTCAGTCCGTCCAGCGCCGGGCCGAACGGGATCTGGCACGACAGGCGGCTGGTCGCGTCGCGGTCGCTGGTCGAATCGAGCAGGTCGTCCTCGTCCGGCCCCATCTTCGGCAGGCTGTCGACAAAGGCCGGATCGACATGGACATGGCAGGTCGCGCAGCTGCAACAGCCGCCGCACAGCGCCAGCAGCTCGTCGATGCCCCCGTCGCGGATCACCTCCATCACGGACAGGCCGGCTTCTCCTTCCAGCTCGCGTTCTTCCCCTTCGCGCGTCGTGACGATAAGCCTGGGCATCATGCAATCTCCGCTATTTGCCGTCCGCCATGGCGGGCACCGACGCCCGGATCAAGCATCATGGGGATGAGTGCCGAACAGCTGCGCGCCGGCCTGGACGCGCTCGCCGCGAACGAGCCCGCCATCGCCGCGGCGATCGCCCGCGTCGGCTACCCGGATCCGCGCATCCGCGAGCGGGGCTATGCGACGCTGCTGCGGACGATCGTCGGCCAGCAGGTGAGCGTCCACGCCGCCAATGCGGTATGGCGCAAGCTGGAGACGCTGGTCGGCGATCCCGCCGATCCGCATGTCATCGCCGCGGCCAGCGACGAGACGCTGCGCGCCGCCGGCTTTTCCCGCCAGAAGACCGGTTATGCCCGAAGCCTCGCCGAGGAAGTTACGAGCGGGCGGCTGGATCTCGACCGTCTGCCGGAAGACGACGAAGAGGCGATCGCCCAGCTGATGCGCGTCAAGGGGATCGGCCGCTGGTCGGCGGAGGTCTATCTGCTCTTTGCCGAAGGTCGGCCCGATATCTGGCCGGCGGGCGATCTGGCGGTCCAGCTGGAGATCGGCCGCATATTGGGGCACGATACGCGACCGTCGGAGAAGCTGACCCGTGCCCTGGCGGAGGCCTGGCGGCCCCATCGGGGGGCGCTCGCGATCTTCACCTGGCACCATTATGGCGCGGGACCCGACGCCGCACCGGTCTGACGCAGGATAACGCTCGGGCTTCGCCCTCCGCCTGCAAGGGCTTGCACTTCGCAACCTTCCGCTTTGAGCGCTTGTCGCGGCGGCAGGCTTCCGGCAGGACCGCCAGCGATGCCGCCGACCGACACCCGCCGCTCGCTCGCCGAAAGCCACAGCAGCGTGTCCCTGCCGGTCGGCGCGGGGCGGTGGCGCCGGTTCCTCGCCTTTGCCGGGCCGGGCTATCTCGTCGCCGTCGGCTATATGGATCCGGGCAATTGGGCGACCGACATCGCCGGCGGTTCGGCCTTCGGCTACACGCTTCTGTCGGTCATCCTCCTGTCCAATCTGATGGCCATCGTGCTTCAGGCGCTGGCGGCGCGGCTCGGCGTGGCGGCGGGGCTGGACCTCGCCCAAGCCTGCCGCGCTCATTTCCCGCGTTCCGTGTCTCTCGTCCTCTGGCTGCTCTGCGAGATTGCGATCGTGGCCTGCGACCTCGCCGAGGTGCTGGGCACCGCGATCGCGCTCAAGCTGCTGTTCGGCCTGCCGCTGGTCTGGGGCGTGATCGTCACCGCGGTCGACGTGTTCCTGATCCTCGCCCTCCAGCGGTTCGGCTTCCGCCGGCTGGAAGCCTTCATCATCGCGCTGCTCGCGATCATCGCCGCCTGCTTCGCCTTCGAGCTGGCGCTGGCTCGGCCGGACGCGGGCGCGATCCTTCGCGGGCTCGTGCCGACGAGCGAGATCGTGACCAATCCGGCGATGCTCTACATCGCCATCGGCATTCTCGGCGCGACGGTGATGCCGCACAATCTCTATCTCCACTCCTCGATCGTCCAGACCCGCGCCTTCGATCGCGACGGGATCGGGCGGCGCGAGGCGGCGCGGATGGCGACCGTGGACGGCACCGTGGCGCTCGGCCTCGCCTTCTTCATCAACGCGGCGATCCTGATCCTGGCGGCCGCCACCTTCCACACCGCGGGCCGCACCGACGTGGCGGAGATCGAAGAGGCCTATCGCCTGCTCGCGCCATCGCTCGGGGTCGGGGCGGCCAGCGTCGTCTTCGCCGTGGCCCTGCTCGCGTCCGGACAGAATTCCACGGTCACGGGCACGCTCGCCGGCCAGATCGTGATGGAGGGCTTTCTCGAGCTGCGCCTGCCCAGCTGGCTGCGTCGTCTCATTACCCGGATGCTGGCGATCGTGCCGGCGGTGCTGGTGGTCGGTGCGGCAGGCGACAGCGGCGCGACGCGGCTGCTGGTCCTGAGCCAGGTCATTCTCAGCCTGCAGCTGCCCTTCGCGGTCGTGCCGCTCGTCTGGTTCACCGGCTCGCGCCGGATCATGGGCGATTTCGCCAGCCCGCGCTGGCTGGCGGCGCTCGCCTGGACGGTGGCGGCCGTGATCATCGTCCTCAACGCGACGCTGCTTTACGGAATGTTGTGAACCGCCTCGCTATCTTTCCGGGGTGACAACGGCCCCGCCGCGGTTACACCCTCACTTGCATCAACCTTCATCGGGGCATTCCTTGGCCACTATCGCTCCCGCCGGGCAGACGCCCGCGACCCCGCTCGCCGACGCGATCCTCGACACGCTGGTCCACCGCATCGGCAAGGACCAGAAGGCCGCGCGCCCGCACGACTGGCTCGCGGCGACCATCCAGACCGTGCGCAACGACGTCATCGAGCGGTGGATGGCCTCCACTCGCGACGCTCATGCCAAGGGCGCCAAGCGCGTCTATTATCTCAGCCTCGAATTTCTTATCGGCCGGCTGCTGCGCGATGCGCTGTCGAACCTCGACCAGACCAAGGCGATCGCCGAGGCGCTGGCGTCGCTGGGCGTCGATCTGGCCGAGATCGAGGAGATCGAGCCCGATGCCGCACTCGGCAATGGCGGCCTGGGCCGTCTCGCCGCCTGTTTCATGGAGAGCATGGCGAGCCTCGACCTGCCCGCCTATGGCTATGGCATCCGCTATGTGAACGGCATGTTCCGCCAGCGGATCGACGACGGCTTCCAGGTCGAGTTGCCCGAGAACTGGCTCCAGCACGGCAATCCGTGGGAGTTCGAACGGCGCGAGAGCGCCTATTTCGTCGGCTTCGGCGGCGAGGTGGTCGGCACGGACACCGGCCATGTCCATTGGAAGGTCGGCGAAGCCGTCGAGGCGATGGCGGTCGACACGCCGATGGTCGGCTGGCGCGGCAAGCGCGTCAACACGCTGCGACTTTGGACGGCGCGCTCGCTCGATCCGATCAAGCTGGATGCGTTCAACCGCGGCGATTTCCAGGGGGCGCTGGCCGACCAGCTCCGCGCCGAGACGCTGACGCGCGTCCTCTATCCTAATGATTCGACCGAGGCGGGCCAGGAACTGCGACTGCGGCAGGAGTATTTCTTCTCCTCCGCCTCCATCCAGGACATCGTCCGCCGGCACATTCAGTATTTCGGCGACATCCGCACGCTGTCGGACAAGGCGGCGATCCAGCTCAACGACACGCACCCGGCGGTATCGGTCGCCGAGCTGATGCGCCTCCTCGTCGACTTCCACGATCTCGGCTTCGACGAGGCGTGGGACATCACCCGCGCGACCTTCGGCTATACCAACCACACGCTGCTGCCCGAAGCGCTGGAGAGCTGGCCGCTGCCGCTGTTCGAACGGCTGCTGCCGCGGCACATGCAGCTGATCTATGCGATCAACGCCAAGCTGCTGCGCGAGGCGCGCGCGACGGGGGCGGACGATCGTGCGATCGCCGCGATCAGCCTGATCGACGAGGGCGGCTCCCGCCGGGTGCGCATGGCGAACCTGGCCTTTGCCGGGGCGCACAGCGTCAACGGCGTGGCCGCGCTCCATACCGACCTGATGAAGCAGACGGTGTTCGCCGACCTGCACCGCCTCTATCCCGATCGGATCAACAACAAGACCAACGGCATCACGCCGCGGCGCTGGTTGCAGCAGTGCAATCCCGGGCTGACGGCGCTGATCCGCGAGGCGGTCGGCGACGCCTTTCTCGATGACACCGAGGCGCTCGAGCCGCTTGCCGCGCATGCCGAGGACGCGGCGTTCCAGGAGAAGTTCGCCGCGGTGAAGCGCGCGAACAAGGCTGCGCTGGCGCAGCACCTCAAGGACCTGATGGGGTTGCGGATCGATCCGGCGGCGATGTTCGACGTCCAGATCAAGCGCATCCACGAATATAAGCGGCAGCTCCTCAATATCATCGAGACGGTGGCGCTCTACGACCAGATCCGCAGCCATCCCGAGCTCGACTGGGTGCCGCGGGTCAAGCTGTTCGCCGGCAAGGCGGCGTCGAGCTATCACAACGCCAAGCTCATCATAAAGCTGGCCAACGACGTCGCCCGCCGCGTCAATTCGGACCCGGCGATCGGCGGCCTGCTCAAGGTCGCGTTCGTTCCCAACTACAATGTCAGCCTGGCGGAGAAGATCATCCCCGCCGCCGACCTGTCCGAGCAGATCAGCACCGCGGGCATGGAAGCGTCCGGCACCGGCAACATGAAGTTCGCGCTCAACGGCGCACTGACCATCGGCACGCTCGACGGCGCGAACGTCGAAATCCGCGACCGGGTGGGCGCGGACAACATCATGATCTTCGGCCTCACCGCAGACGAGGTCGCCAAGCGCCGTGCCGACGGCTACAATCCGCGGGCGGTGATCGAGGGATCGCCGGAACTGGCGCAGGCGCTGTCCGCCATCGCCTCCGGCGTCTTCTCGCCCGACGACCGCGACCGGTACAAGGGCCTGATCGGCGGCCTGTACGACGGCGACTGGTTCATGCTGGCGGCCGATTTCGACAGCTATGCCGCCGCCCAGCGCCAGGTCGACGGCTGGTGGGACGATCGCGGCCTCTGGAATGCGATGGCGATACGGAACGTCGCCCGCGTCGGTTGGTTCTCCTCGGATCGAACAATCCGCGAATATGCGAAGGACATCTGGGGAGTGCTGTGAAGCCACCAAGTGACGCGCTCACCGCCCTGTTGGAGGGGCGTCACGACGATCCCTTCTCGCTCCTGGGTATGTTCCCCGGACCGGAAGGCAGCTTCGCACGAACCTGGATTCCGGGCGCGGAAAGCGTCGTTGCGGAAAACCTGTCAGGAAAGCAGCTCGGCGATCTGACCGCGGTCGGCGGCGGGCTGTTCGAGGGGCAGGTCGCCGGCGATCCGCAGCCGCTCCGCTACCGGGCGACCCGCGGCACGGACAGCTGGACCGTCACCGATCCCTACAGTTTCTCGCCCGTGCTGGGCGAGATGGACGAGTATCTGTTCGGCGAAGGTACGCACCACCGCCTGTGGGAGCGGATGGGCGCCCACCAGATCACGCACCAGGATATACCCGGCACCCATTTCGCCGTCTGGGCGCCCAATGCCCGCCGCGTGTCGGTGGTCGGAAATTTCAACGGCTGGGACGGCCGTCGGCACGTGATGCGCCGCCGTGGCTCGGTTGGAGTGTGGGAGATCTTCCTGCCCGACCTGCCGGCCGGCGAAGCCTATAAGTTCGAGCTGATCGGCCCCGACGGCGCGCTGCTGCCGCAAAAGGCCGATCCCTATGCCTTCGCCGCCGAGTTGCGCCCGCGCACCGCCTCGCTCACCACCCGCCCCTTCGCGCACGAGTGGCAGGATGACGGGCACCGCGCGCACTGGGCTTCGGTCGACCCGCGCCGCGTGCCGATTGCGATCTACGAGGTGCATGCCGGCTCCTGGGACCGTGACGAGGAGGGCCGCTTCCTCAGCTGGGACCAGCTCGCCGACCGGCTGATCCCCTATGTCGTCGATATGGGGTTCACCCATATCGAGTTCATGCCGATCAGCGAGCATCCCTATGATCCGTCATGGGGATATCAGACGACCGGCCTCTACGCGCCCTCCGCCCGGTTCGGCGATCACGAGGGCTTCGCCCGCTTCGTTGACGGGGCGCATCAGGCGGGGATCGGCGTGTTGCTCGACTGGGTGCCGGCGCATTTCCCGCTCGACGCGCACGGGCTCGCGCGCTTCGACGGCACGGCGCTCTACGAGCATGACGATCCGCGGCAGGGCTATCATCCCGACTGGAACACCGCGATCTACAATTTCGGCCGCCGCGAGGTGTCGAACTATCTCGTCAACAATGCGCTGTTCTGGGCCGAGCGCTATCATATCGACGGCCTGCGCGTCGATGCCGTCGCCTCGATGCTCTACCGCGATTACAGCCGCAAGGCGGGCGAGTGGATCCCCAATGCCGAGGGTGGCCGCGAGAATTGGGAGGCCGTCGAGTTCCTGCGCGCGGTCAACCGCGCCGTCTATGCCGAGCATCCCGGCATCTTCACCGTCGCCGAAGAATCGACCAGCTGGCCCGGCGTCAGCCATCCGGCCCCGCCGCCCGGCGAACGGAGCGGAGGACTGGGCTTCGGCTTCAAGTGGAACATGGGCTGGATGCACGACACGCTCCAATATATGGGGCGCGAGGCGATCCACCGTCAGCATCATCATGGCGAGATCACCTTCGGGATGGTCTATGCCTATTCCGAGAACTTCGTCCTGCCGCTGAGCCATGACGAGGTGGTGCACGGCAAGGGCACGATCCTGACCCGCATGCCCGGCGACGACTGGCAGAAGTTCGCCAACGTCCGCCTCTATTACGCGTTCATGTGGGGCTATCCGGGCAAGAAGCTGCTGTTCATGGGACAGGAGTTCGCCCAGCGCGAGGAATGGTCGGAGGCGCGTCCGCTCGACTGGCATCTCCGGTGCAGCCACGCGCATGAAGGGGTGCGCAACCTCGTCCGCGACCTCAACCGCCTCTATCGCGACACGCCCGCGCTGCATGCCCGCGACTGCGAGCCGGAAGGGTTCGAATGGCTGGTCGGCGACGATGCCGCCAATTCGGTCTTCGCCTGGCTGCGCAAGGCGCCGGGCGCCAAGCCGGTCGCGGTCATCGTCAACATGACCCCCGTCGCGCGGGCGCCCTATCGCGTGCCGCTGCCCCATGCCGGCCGGTGGCGCGAGATCATGAACTCGGACGCCGCGGCCTATTGGGGTTCGGACCTCGGCAATCTGGGCGGGGTCGAAGCGAAGGACGGAGCGGCCTGGGTCACCCTGCCCCCGCTCGCGACGATCATGCTGGAATTCGAGGGCTGATAATCGGGTAAACCGCGCCTGCACGCTCTTGCCGGGGTGCGATGGCTGCCCCACAGTCGATTGCAGCGCGGGGGCGTTCGCCGGAACACCGGCATGGAAGGAGAGGCAGGGACATGGAACATCGCAGGGGCCAGCCGCTTGCGCGCGACGCGATGGCCTATGTGCTGGCAGGCGGACGAGGCAGCCGCCTGTTCGAGATGACCGACACGCGCGCCAAGCCGGCCGTCTATTTCGGGGGAAAGAGCCGGATCATCGATTTCGCCCTTTCCAACGCCCTGAACTCCGGCATCCGGCGCATCGGCGTCGCGACCCAGTACAAGGCGCACAGCCTGATCCGCCACCTTCAGCGCGGCTGGAACTTCCTGCGCCCCGAGCGGAACGAAAGCTTCGACATCCTGCCGGCCAGCCAGCGGATCAGCGAGTTCCAGTGGTATGAGGGGACGGCCGACGCGGTCTTCCAGAACATCGACATCATCGAAAGCTATGGTCCGGAGTTCATGGTGATCCTTGCCGGGGATCACATCTACAAGATGGACTATGAGATCATGCTCCAGCAGCATTGCGACAGTGGCGCCGACGTCACCGTCGCCTGCATGGAGGTGCCGCGGATGGAAGCGCGCGCTTTCGGCGTGATGCATGTCGATGCGACGGACCGGATCGTCGACTTCGTCGAGAAGCCCGCCGATCCGCCCGCGATCCCCGGCAGCCCGGACATCGCCCTGGCGAGCCTGGGCATCTATGTCTTCGCGACCCGCTTCCTAATCGAGGAGCTGCGCCGCGACGCCGCGACCGAGGGCTCCAGCCGCGATTTCGGCAAGGACATCATCCCCTATCTGGTCAAGAACGGCCATGCGCAGGCGCATCGCTTCAGCGCCAGCTGCGTCCGGTCGGAGGAAGAGCCCAAGGCCTATTGGCGCGATGTCGGTACGGTCGATGCCTATTGGGAAGCCAATATCGACCTGACCGACGTGGTGCCGGAGCTGGATCTCTACGACAAGAGCTGGCCGCTCTGGACCTATTCGGAGATCACCCCGCCGGCCAAGTTCGTCCACGATATCGACGGCCGGCGCGGTTCGGCGGTGGCGAGCCTCGTCTCGGGCAATTGCATCGTCTCCGGCTCCTCGATCAACCGCTCGCTCCTGTCGACGGGTACTCGCGCGCACAGCTTCTCGATGCTCGACGAGGCGGTGGTGCTGCCCAATTGCGAGATCGGCCGCGGCGCACGGCTGCGGCGCGTGGTGATCGATGCGGGGGTGAAGATCCCGAACGGGCTCGTCGTGGGTGACGATCCGGACATCGACGCCGCCCGGTTCCGGCGGACGGACAAGGGCGTCTGCCTGATCACGCAGCCGATGATCGACCGGCTGGGATGAGGACGAGGTTGAAAATCCTCTTCGGCACGGGGAGGATCAAGAACGTGACACCAATCCTCTCCGTCGCGTCCGAGGCCTATCCGCTCGTCAAGACCGGCGGCCTCGCCGATGTCGTCGGCGCGCTGCCCGACGCGCTCGCGCCGCATGGATTCGAGACCACCACCCTCCTGCCCGGCTATGCCGCCCTCGCCGATCTGGTCGCGGAGGGTGAGCCGGTGCATCACTGGGCCGACCTGTTCGGCAGCGATGCACGGCTGGTCGCCGCGCGGCTCGGCGAGCATCCGCTGCTGATCCTCGATGCGCCCGCGCTCTTCCAGCGGCCGGGCGGCCCCTATGCCGATCCATCGGGCCGCGACTGGGACGACAATTGGCGGCGCTTCGCCGCGCTCGCGCGGGCCGGGGCCGAGCTGGCCGGCGGCCGCATCGCCGGGCAGCGGTTCGCGCTGCTCCATGCGCATGACTGGCAGGCGGGCCTCGCCCCCGCCTATGTCCGCGCCTTCGGACAGCAGGCGAAGACGGTGATGACCGTCCACAACATCGCCTTTCAGGGCAGGTTCGACCGCGCGCACTTCGCGGCGTTAGGCTTGCCGGACTGGATGAACTCCATCCACGGCGTCGAATATTATGATGCGCTCGGCTATCTGAAGGCGGGATTGCAGGCTGCGGATGCGATCACCACCGTCTCGCCCACCTATGCCCGCGAGATCCGCGAGCCCCAGTTCGGCATGGGGCTGGAGGGCCTGATCGCCGCCCGCGCCGCCAGCGTGTCCGGCATCGTCAACGGCATCGATCCCGCGGTGTGGAGCCCGGCGAGCGACCCTGCCCTGCCCGCCCGCTACGATGCCGTCACGCTCGACGCGCGTGCCGCCAACCGCGCCGCCGTCGAGCCGAATTTCGGCCTGGCGTCCGGTTCGGGACCGATCTTCACGGTAATCAGCCGTCTGACCTGGCAGAAGGGCATGGACGTGCTCGCCGCGATCCTCGACGATCTCGTCGCCACTGGCGCAAGGCTGGCATTGCTCGGGTCGGGCGACCGGACGCTCGAAGACGCCTTCCGCGCGGCTGCCGATCGGCATCCCGGCCGGATCGGCGTGCGCATCGGCTATGACGAGCGGCTGTCCCACCTCCTGCAGGGCGGCGCCGACGCCATCCTGATTCCCAGCCGCTTCGAGCCCTGCGGCCTCACCCAGCTCTACGGCCTCGCCTATGGCTGCGTGCCGGTCGTGGCGCGCACCGGCGGCCTGGCCGACACGGTGATCGACGCCAACGAGGCGGCGCTCGCCGCCGGGGTGGCGACGGGGATCGTGCATGACGGTGTCACACCCGAGTCATGTCTCCACGCCATCGCCCGTGCGGTGGCGCTGTATGCCGACGCCGAGCGCTGGCGGCAGATCCAGCGCAACGGCATGGCGGCTGACTTCTCGTGGGACGAGAGCGGCCGGCGCTATGCCGATCTTTATCACAGCCTTCTGGAACAGCCATGATCCGCGAGCATCCGACCACAGCCTATACCGACCAGAAGCCCGGCACCTCCGGGCTGCGCAAGAAGGTACGGGTGTTCCAGCAGGCCAATTACGCCGAGAACTTCGTCCAGTCGGTATTCGACGTGGTCGAGGGCAAGGAGGGGGCGACGCTGGTCATCGGCGGCGACGGCCGCTTCCTCAATCGCGAGGTGATCCAGGTCGCGATCCGCATGGCCGCGGCAGCCGGCTTCGGCCGGGTCGTCGTCGGCCAGGGCGGCATCCTGTCCACCCCGGCGGCGAGCAATCTGATCCGCATCCGCGGCGCACTGGGCGGTCTGGTCCTGTCGGCAAGCCACAATCCGGGCGGTCCGGACGAGGATTTCGGGATCAAGTACAACATCGCCAATGGCGGTCCCGCGCCGGAGAAGGTGACCGAAGCGATCCATGCCCGCACCCGGACGATCGAAGTCTGGCGCGAGGTCGAGGGGAGCGACATCGATCTCGACGCGCTCGGCGAGACCCGCGTCGGCGACATGACGGTCGAGGTGGTCGATCCGGTCGCCGATTACGCGGCGCTGATGGAGCAGCTGTTCGACTTCGCCGCGATCCGCGCGGCCGGTCTGACCATGGCCTTCGACGCCATGAGTGCCGTCACCGGACCCTATGCGACCGAGATCCTCGAGAAGCGGCTTGGCTTCGCGCCCGGCACGGTGCGGAACGGCACCCCGCTGCCCGACTTCGGCGGCCATCACCCCGATCCCAATCTGGTCCATGCCCGCGAGCTCTACGACCTGATGATGGGCCCCGATGCACCCGATTTCGGCGCGGCCTCCGACGGCGATGGCGATCGGAACCTGATCATTGGGCGCAGCCGGTTCGTCACGCCGTCCGACAGTCTCGCCATGCTCGCCGCCAATGCGCATCTGGCGCCGGGCTACAGCCAGGGGTTGAAGGGCATCGCCCGATCGATGCCGACCAGCGCTGCCGCCGATCGGGTCGCCGCGGCACTCGGCATCGCCTGTTACGAGACGCCGACCGGCTGGAAGTTCTTCGGCAATCTGCTCGACGCCGGCATGGCGACGATCTGCGGAGAGGAGAGCGCGGGGACCGGCAGCGACCATGTTCGCGAGAAGGACGGACTGTGGGCGGTGCTGCTCTGGCTCAACATCCTCGCCGCGACCGGCAAGTCGGTCGACCAAATCGCGCGCGATCACTGGGCGACCTTCGGCCGCAACTACTATGCGCGCCATGACTATGAAGGGGTGGAAAGCGAGCGCGCCGACGCGCTGATGTCCGAGCTACGCGGGAGGCTGGGCGCGCTGCCGGGCGAGCGCTTCGGCGACCTGGTCGTCGAGGCAGCGGACGATTTCGCCTATGAGGATCCGACCGACGGGTCGATCAGTCGCAACCAGGGCGTGCGCGTCCTCTTCGAAGGGGGCAGTCGGGTGGTCTTCCGGCTGTCGGGTACCGGCACGTCCGGCGCGACGCTGCGCGTCTATCTGGAGCGCTTCGACGCCGCGCGAACCGACGAGGATACGACGGCAATGCTCGCCGACATCGTCGCGGCAGCCGATGCGATCGCCGGCATCGTCCGCCACACCGGCCGGACGCAGCCCGACGTGGTGACGTGAGCGCGGACGAGAGTCCACGCCGCTCGCTCCTGCGCCGGGTCGGCGACTATTTCCGGGCAGCGCCGGTGCCTCCAGGCACGCTCGGCGCACATCCGGCCGACGGACGCACCGACTTCGCCGTGCGAGCCCCGGAAGCCAGTGCGGTCTGGCTCTGCTTGTTCGACGGCGAGTCCGAGCGCCGGCTGCCGATGGCCCGGGCGGGCGCGCACTGGATCGCGGCGGCGCCCGGCGTCGGGCCGGGACAGCGCTATGGCTATCGCGCGGACGGACCCGCGGACCGCGGCTTCGATCCGGCCAAATTGCTGGTCGATCCCTATGCGATCGAGCTGGACGGTCCCTTCGTCTACGATCCCCGGCTCGGCAGGCACGGCGAGGACACCGCTGCGCTGATGCCCAAGGCAGTGGTGCCGCGTCCCTGGACGGATGCCCCCCTGCCCCCGCGGCTCTTCCAGCCCGGCGGGCTGATCTACGAGCTCAACGTTCGCGGCTTTACCATGCGCCATCCCGATGTGCCGCAGGAGCAGCGCGGCACGATCGGCGCACTTGCCCACCCGGTGATCGTCGCGCATCTCCAGACGCTCGGCGTCGCTGCGGTCGAGCTGATGCCGGTCGCTGCCTGGATCGACGAACGCCACCTCCATGCCTTGGGCCTGCGCAACGCCTGGGGCTATAATCCCGTGACGATGATGGCGCTCGACCCGCGGCTGGCTCCGGGCGGAACCGAGGAATTGCGCCGGACGATCGCCGTCCTGCGCGAGGCGGGGATCGGCGTGATCCTGGATGTGGTGTTCAACCATACCGGCGAAAGCGATCTGGGTGGGCCGACCCTGTGCTTCCGCGGGCTCGATCCCGCAAGCTATGCGCACGACGCGCAGGGCCGGCTGATCAACGATGCCGGGACCGGCAACATGCTCGATTTCGGACAGCCGCATGTCCGCGATCTCGCGCTCGATACGCTGCGCCATTTCGCGCGGCTGGGAGTCGAGGGCTTCCGCTTCGATCTCGCGCCCGTCATGGCGCGGGGGCCAGGCTTCGACCGCGCTGCGCCGATCTTCGCCGCGATCGCCGCGGACCCCGTGCTGTCGACCCGCCAGATGATCGCCGAGCCGTGGGACATCGGGCCCGGCGGCTATCAGCTCGGCGCATTTCCGCCGGACTGGCTCGAATGGAACGACCGGTTCCGCGACGATGTGCGCCGCTTCTGGCGTGGCGAGGGCGCGGCGGGGGCATTGGCGACGCGGCTCGCCGGCTCTTCGGACGTATTCGCCGCCTCGGGGCCCGTAACCCGCAGCGTCAACTTCGTTGCCGCGCACGACGGCTTCGCGCTAGCCGATGTGGTCGCTTATGCCGAGCGCCACAATCACGCCAATGGCGAGGACAATCGCGACGGCCATGCCGACGAGGTCAGCTGGAACCGCGGCGTCGAGGGGTCGAGCGACGATCCCGGTATCCGGGTGACGCGAGACGCGGATGTGCGCGCGCTCCTCGCCATCCTCTTCGCAGCGCGCGGCACCCCGATGCTGACGGCCGGCGACGAGTTCGGCCGCACCCAGCACGGCAACAACAACGCCTATGCCCAGGACAACGAGACCAGCTGGCTGGATTGGGAAGGGCGCGACACCGAGTTGGAGGCGTTCGTGGCGCGACTCTCGCGCTTTCGCCGCGAAAGTCCCCTGCGCGAACAGGCCTGGCTCGAGGCCGCGGACTGGCGCGACATGACCGATCGGCCGATGACGCCCGAGCGCTGGTCGGAGATGGGCGGACTTCTGCTGCGCCTGCCCGATGGCGAACGGCAATTCTATGTCCGCATCGATCGCGGGGAGCGCCGCGTCACCCTCGCCCGAGCCGATCTGTTGGAGAGCCGTGCATGATCGTCCGCCTCTGCCTCGCCGCATTCGGCCTCATGGCCCTAGCGGCGGCCCCCTATCCCCCCGGCCCGCAGACACGCTTTGGTCCGCTCTTCCATGCGGTGCAGATGCGGCAGGTCTTTCCGGACGGGAAGACCTTCGTCGACGCGGTGCCACGGCGGTCCGATGCGGCGATCATGGCCGCCTGGCGTGCCTGCCGCTGTACCGAGGACGACGCGAAGCTGCGTGCCTTCGTCCGCACGCACTTCATCCTGCCCGAGAAGCCGACGGTGCGCCCGCAGGAGAAGCTGCCGCTGGTCGCGCATATCGACCGGCTCTGGCCGCTGCTGACCCGATCGACGCCGACGGTCCCCGCCGGCTCCACCGCGCTTGCCCTGCCCCGTCCCTATGTCGTGCCGGGCGGGCGCTTCCGCGAGATGTATTACTGGGACAGCTGGTTCTCGATGCTCGGCCTTCCGCTTGCCGGGCGGCAGGATCTAGTCGAGGACATGATCGCCGACTTCGGGTCGTTGATCGACCGCTATGGCCATATCCCCAACGGAACGCGCACCTATTATCTCACCCGGTCGCAGCCTCCCTTCTTCTACCTGATGGCGGCGATGTCGCGCGATCCGAAGACGCTGGCGGTCCGCACCCGCCAATTGCGCGCCGAACATGGCTTCTGGATGGCGGGCGCCGATACCCTGAAGCCGGGCGAGGCGCGGCGCCGCGTGGTGCGTCTGCGCGACGGAACCTTGCTCAACCGCTATTGGGACGATTCGGACACGCCGCGTGACGAGAGCTATCGCGAGGACGTGATGCTCGCCGATGCGGCTCCTGATCGGGCCCGCCGGGAGCTCTACCGGGACTTGCGCGCCGCGGCGGAGAGCGGCTGGGACTTCTCGTCGCGCTGGCTGGAGGACGGGCGCACGCTGGCGACGATCCGCACGACCCGGCTGGTGCCGGTCGATCTCAACAGCCTGCTCTATGGCCTGGAGACGGCGATCGCGAGCAATTGCCGCCAGCTCGGCGACGCAGGCTGCGCCGACGCGTTCACCGCCCGCGCAGAGGCACGCGCCACCGCGATCCGCCGGCATCTGTGGAACGGCCACGTCTTTGCCGATTACGATCTCGACCGCCGCGGTGCCAATGACAGGGTCACGGCGGCCGCGGCCTTCCCGCTCTTCGTCCGCGTCGCCACGCCCGAGCAGGCGCAGGCGACTGCAGCGGCGCTCGCCCCCCTGATCGGCGAAGGCGGCCTCAGCACCACCGGCGTCCATTCCGGGCAGCAATGGGACGAGCCGAACGGCTGGGCGCCGCTGCAATGGATCGCGATCCAGGGGCTGCGCGCCTATCGCCTCGCCGCGCCCGCCGACCGTATCCGCGCAGGATGGCTTGCCAGCGTCACCCGCGAATATGCAGCATCGGGCAAGCTGATGGAGAAATACGACGTGGTGGAGCGACGACCCGGCGGCGGCGGCGAATATCCCAATCAGGACGGCTTCGGCTGGACCAATGGCGTCACCCGCGCGCTGCTGGCGGAGGATCCGCGATGACGGCACTCCCACGGCGGCGAAGCGCCCTGTTCCTGCCTGCCTCCAATCCGCGCGCGGTCCAAAAGGCGCGGAGCCTGCCGTGCGATGTCGTGATCCTCGACCTCGAGGATGCGGTCGCACCCGAAAGGAAGCGCGAGGCGCGGGAGGCGGCCCTGGCGGCTCTGGCGCAGGGCTTTGGCGAGCGGGAAACCGTCGTGCGGGTCAATGGCGCCGATACGGAGTGGGGTGCCGACGACCTCGCGCTCCTCGCCACGGCGCGAGTCGATGCAGTGCTGCTGCCGAAGGTCGGCGGCGCCGAGCAGCTCGAGGCGGCGCGTTCTGCGTTGGGCGCGAGCGGACCGCCGCTCTGGGCGATGATCGAGACCGCGCGAGGCCTGATGGCGCTGCCGTCGCTCGCCGCCGCCGCGCCCGCCGTGCGGCTGGAAGCTCTGGTTGCCGGCACCAACGACCTCGCCCTCGACTTGCGGGTACGCCCCGACCCGAACCGCACGCCCCTGCTGCCGGCGCTCGCCCAGATCGTCGCCGCGGCGCGGGCCGGCGGCATGACGGCGCTCGACGGGGTGCTCAATGCGCATGACGATATCGAGCGCCTCGCGGCGGAATGCGCGCAAGGCGCCATGTTCGGGTTCGACGGCAAGAGCCTGATCCATCCGGCCCAGATCGCCACGGCCAATGCCGCGTTCGGGCCGGACGATGGCACCGTGGAATGGGCGCGCCGGGTCATCGCCCTGTTTGCAGATCCCGCCAATGCCAGTCTGGGGGCGGTCAGCCTCGACGGCGCAATGGTCGAACGGCTCCACCTGGCCGAGGCCCGCCGGATTCTCGCCCTGATCGGCGAGTAACCCTCCGGCCCCACCCGCAGCGGGCGGGGCCGGACGATGATCACATCGCGGTCAGGTGCTGCATGTGCGACTGCACCACGGGGGTGATCTGCGCGGCAACCGCCTTGAGCGGGGCCGAGCTACCGTTCTGGGCGTAGCCCTGGTGCAGATCGAGCGCCATCTGGTGCGCGGTGCGCTGCTGCTGCATGTACAGCTGATCGCGGGCGGTACCGGTGGCGCGGCGCAGCTCTGCGACGTTCTTCGCCTGCATCGGCTCGAGCTTGGGCGGCGGCACGGTGATGCCGGCCTGCTTGGCGGCGGCCTTGACCTGCTGCGTGCTCTGGGTGTGATCGGCGATCATCTGGTTGGCGAAGTCGCGGACCTTGGGGTCCTTGGTCGAGCCGAGCACCAGCCGGCTCGACTCCATCTCGAACCGGTCGCTGGCGCCGGCCTTGGCGACATAGGTGGCCGGCGACACAGTCTGCGCCACAGCCGGCGCGGCGACGAGCAGCGTCGCAGCCATCGGAGTCAGGAAACGCATCATCGCAGCAATTCTCCCACAGGCCCCCACCCATGACGGCCAAGCGCGCGTCCGCGTTCGGCGTTCCCCGGGAAAGTGCAGAAAAATGCTTTTACTTCAGGTCCTTGATGCAGATCAGCGGCCGACCCAGTCCGCAATCTGCGAGGCGACCTGATTGGCCGCCTGATTGATCGCCGGACCGGCGCTTTCGGCATCGATCGCCGCGACCGGCACCCGCGCCTCGAAGCGCCGCTTCTCGACATTGTTCTGGCCGGCCCGCGACAGGGCGGCGTCGAAGGTCACCACAGCCTCGCGCGTGGTCGCATCCAGGCCGAAGGCGCGCAGCTCGCCATCGAGCTGGTCATTGGCCTCGCCGACCGCCTGAACCTGGCTCACGACGACGCGACCGGACCGCGCCGCCAGGGTGTCGGAGATCAGCCGCGCGAACAGCCGCGTCGGCGCCTCCGCCCATTGCGCATCCTTGACATAGGCGAGTGCGGTCGGGCTGGTCTGCACCGGAATGCGCGGCACCGCCACGGCGGCGGGCGCCACCGGCACCGTCACGACGATCGCGCGACCGCCGCCGGTCCGCGTCTCCGGCCCGACCGGCACGGCGGCCGCCGGGGTCAGCGTCAGGAGCTGCTTGGGCGGCTTCGGACCGAAGCTGATGCAGCCGGCCAGCGGTATCGCGGCGGCAAGGATGGCCAAGGGCAGGCGCGTGCGGCGGTTCGTCATGGCGTTCCTCACTTACCCTTATAATCCGGCAGCTTCTGCGATCCGATCAGCGAGCTGGCACCCTGCTGGTCGACCTTCTCGGCGATCGACGAAAGCGCCGCCGCAGTGGTGCGCAGGTCGCGCACCAGCCGGTTGGCCTCCGGCACGGTCTGGCGGGAGAAGGTCTGCAGGCCCGGCCGCGCGTCGGTGATCGCGGCATTGAGCGTCTCGGCAGACTTCTGCGCCGAGGCGATCGCGCCGTTCAGGTTCTGGATCGTCGGCTGGATGTCGTTGGCGAGCAGGCCGTTGGTCGTCGCGGCCAGCTGGCCGATCTGCTGCGACGCCTCGCCCGCCTGCTGGATGGCCACGCGGGTCTGCGCCAGCGTCGCCGCGATCTCCGGCCCGCGATCGGCGAGCGCGTCGGTCAGGCGGTTGGTATTGTCGAGGATGCCGGCGATCGACGCCTGGTTGCGATCGGTCAACAGCCCGGTCAGCCGCTCGGTCAGGGTCGAGAGACGCTCGAGCAACTGCGGCGCCGAATTGAGAATCGCGCCGAGGCCACCCTGCTTGGTCGGGATCACCGGCACGCCATAGGGGCACACGCTGGTCGCGTTGCTGTCCGGACAGGCGATCGGTGCCGCACCCTTGCGCGCGCCGTCGAGCGACACGGTGCTGGTGCCCGTGAAGCTGCCGACCACCGTGGCGGTCGTGCCCTGCAGGACCGGCGTGTCGTCGTTGACGCTGATGCGCACCCGCACGAATTGCGGATCGTTCGGCCACAGGGCGATCGTCTTCACCTGGCCGGAGGGCACGCCCGAATAGGTCACCGCCGAGCCGCGTGCCAGTCCATCGACCGACTGGCGGAAGAAGATGTCATATTCCTTCTCGGATGCGCCGCCCAGCCGCGCGATCCAGACGGTGAAGAGCGCCAGCACCGCCAGCAGGATCAGCACGACGGCGCCGACCAGGACGTGGTTCGAACGGGTTTCCATCAGCGTGTCCCCAGGCTGTTACCGGCGGCGTCGCGGGCGTGTTCGTCCGCGCGGCTGCCCTGCGACCGCGCATCTGTCACGGTCGCGTCGATTTCGGTCGGATGGCGCGCGGCGACGGCATCCGCATCGTCGCCAAGCTCCTGTGTCGAGGCGGCGGCGCGTCCGCGCGGCCCCTCGAAATATTCCTGTATCCAGGGGTGATCGGTCGCGATCAGTTCCGGTATCGTGCCGACCGCGATCACCTTGCGATCCGCGAGCACCGCCACCCGGTCGCAGATCGCGTAGAGCGTATCGAGATCGTGGGTGATCAGGAACACGGTCAGCCCGAGCGTGCGGCTGAGGGAGCGGATCAGCTCGTCGAACGCCGCGGCGCCGATCGGGTCGAGGCCCGCGGTCGGCTCGTCGAGGAAGAGCAGTTCGGGATCGAGCGCCAGCGCCCGGGCGAGGCCCGCCCGCTTGCGCATCCCGCCCGACAGCTCGGCCGGATATTTCGGACCGGCATTGGCCGGCAGTCCGGTCATCACGACCTTGTAGGCCGCGATCTCCTCGAGCAGCGCCGGCGACAGCTCGCGATAGAATTCGCGCAGCGGCACCTGCACATTCTCCGCGACGGTCAGCGTCGAGAAGAGCGCGCCGTTCTGGAAGAGCACGCCCCAGCGCTTGCGGATGTCGGTGGCCTCGGTCTCCTCGCGACCGATCGTCGGCTCGCCGAAGACGGTGATCTCGCCCGCATCCGGCGTCTGGAGACCGATGATCGAGCGCATCAGCACCGACTTGCCGGTACCCGATCCGCCGACCACGCCCAGGATCTCGCCCCGGCGGACCTGAAGGTCGAGATTCTCGTGGATGACCTGATCGCCGAAACTGTTGCGCAGACCGCGCACGTCGACCACCACCTCGTTGCGATCGCGCGGCATCAGTCCCAGCCGATCCAGGTGAAGAAGACCGCGAAGAACGCGTCGAGCACGATGACGAGGAAGATGCCCTGCACCACCGCCGCGGTGGTACGCAGGCCGACCTGCTCCGCATCCGCCTCGACCGACATGCCCTGGAAGCAGCCGGCGATGGCGATGATCGCGCCGAACACCGGCGCCTTGATCAGGCCCACATAGAGATCCGTGATCGGCACGACCTCGCGGATCCGGGCGATGAAGGTGACCGGCGGGATGCCGAGCGACGCCCAGGCGAGCAGGCAGCCGCCGATCATCGCGATCAGGCTGGAGTAGAAGCCGAGGAGCGGCATCAGGATGACGGCCGCCAGCGTCCGTGGCAGCACCAGCGCCTCCATCGGCGAGACGCCGATGGTCCGCATCGCGTCGATTTCCTCGGTCAGCTTCATCGTGCCGAGTTGCGCCGCGAAGGCCGAACCGGAGCGGCCCGCGACCATGATCGCGGTCATCAGCACGCCGAGCTCGCGCAGCGTCAGCCGTCCGACCAGGTTGATCGTGAAGACCTCCGCGCCGAACTGGCGAAGCTGGACCGCGCCCTGCTGGGCGATGACGATGCCGATCAGGAAGCTCATCAGCCCGACGATGGCGAGGGCGCTGACTCCCACCGTCTCGAATTCGTGCACGACCGCATTGAAGCGAAAGCGGCGCGGATGGCGTATGACGTGGAGGAAGGCGAGCGTCGTCGACCCGAGAAAGCCGAGCAGGCCCAGAAGCGTCCGGCCCGTGGCGACCACGGCGTCGCCGACCTCCCCCAGCACACGCTGATAGGAAGGGACCGAGGTATCGCGCGAGACGACGGGTTCGTCCGCATTGACGACCTGCTCAAACAGCCGTCGGCTATCGTCGTTGAGGCCGTCCACCTGCGCGTCGTGACGCGCGGCGAAGCGGTGGACGATCCAGGCGCCGACCGTATCGATCCGGTCGATCGCCGACAGGTCGACGCGGGATACGGATCCGGTCACGCCGTCGAGCCGTTCGGGCAGGCGGCCGAGTCGCGCGAGCGACAGGTCGCCGGTGAAGCGGACCGTGCCCTGCTCCTGCTCGAAATCGGCGGTCGCGCTCATGACGACCCTCCTTGGGCGAAAAGCGGGACGGCGGCAAGCCGATAGAGCGGCGCGGTGGACCGCTGCCGGGACGGTCCGACGCTCAGCCGCGGTTCAGCCGCAGCCACTCTCAGAGGAGCCGGTCGATGCTGTGGATCGCCAGCCCGACCAATCCGCCGACCAGCGTGCCATTGATCCGGATATATTGCAGGTCGCGCCCCACCGCATTCTCCAAGCGCCCGGTCACCGTACGAACGTCCCACCCACGGATCGTTTCCGAAACGAGTCGGACGATCCCGTCGCCATAGTCGGACGCAACGGCGGCGACCGTCCGCCGGACGAAGCGGTTGATCCGTCCGGACAGATCCGGATTGTCGCGCAGCGCGCCGCCGATCTGGCGCAGGATGTCGCCCAGCTGACCGCGCATCGCCGCTTCCGGATCGCTGGCGATCCGCAAAAGGCCGCTGCGCGCCTGCTCCCACAAGCCGTCGAGCCAGCGCGCCATCGCCGGATTGGCGATCAGCTCTTCCTTCAGCGACTCGACGCGGGCGCGGACCTCCGGATCGAACTGCAAGTCCCAGGCGAGCCGGTCCAGACCTTCCTCGGCCTTCTGGCGAAGCGGGTGCTCGGGATCCTCCGCCATGTCGGCCAGCAGGGTGTCGAGGCCACCGATCAGCTTGTCGGCGACCGTCTCGTCCAGTCCCGTCCAGCGCAGGATCGCGCCGGCGCGCTGATGCACCATCTGGCGGATCAGGCTGTCGTTGCTCGCCAGCGCGTCCGCGGCCCAGCGAATGCCGGCGTCGAGCAGCGGCTTGTGCCGGCCCTCGGCCATCGCGGCGCGCAGCAGCTGGCCGGCCATCGGCGCGACCTGTGCTTCGCGCAACCGCGCCGCCGCCGCCGCCTTGACCATGCCGCCGAGCCGAGCCGGATCCAATCCCTCGAGAACCTGCGCGACCAGCTTCGACGCACCCCGGCGGAACTGTCCGCCGGCGCCCTCGGGGGGATCGGTGAGCCAGCGCGCCAGCGCCGCCGCCACGTCGAGGCGCCGCATCCGCCGCGCCACGACCGCCGGCACCAGGAAGTTGGCGCGCAGAAAGACGGCAAGCTGGTCGCCGATCCGGTCCTTGTTGCGCGGGACGATCGCCGTGTGCGGGATTGGCAGGCCGAGCGGATGCCGGAACAGGGCGGTGACCGCGAACCAGTCCGCCAGCCCGCCGATCATCGCCGCCTCGGCGAAGCTGCGGACGAAGCCCCAGGCCGGATCGCGCATCGCCAGGGCCCGGCTGACCAGGAACAGCGCCGCCATGAACACGAGCAGCAGCGTGGCGACGCGTTGCATCCGGATCAGGCCCGGAGGGGCAGGGTCTGGGCGCGCGCCGGTGACGATCATCCCCTGGACAATACGCGACGCCCGGCTTTGTTCATACCGGTTCGGTAACGATCATTCCGCCGCCGGCCCGAGCTGCGGACGGCCGCCCTGCTCGATCAGCGGGCCGGTTTCGTCGCCCGGCCGATAGGTGAGCAGGCGGCGGCCGAGCCGCGGCCCGATCCACTCCTCCGCGCCGATCGACAGGCTGAAGGTCGCCGGCACGATCACCAGCGTCAGCACGGTCGACAGCAGCAGCCCGCCGATGACCGTCACCGCCATCGGCTGGTTGAACGAACCGTCGCCGCCCAGCGACAGCGCGGTCGGGATCATGCCCGCGACCATCGCCACCGTCGTCATCACGATCGGCTGCGCGCGCTTGTGCCCCGCATCCAGGATCGCGTCCATCGGCGGCACGCCGGCGCGCATTTCCTCCAGCGCGAAGTCGATCAGCAGGATCGAGTTCTTGGCAACGATGCCGAGCAGCATCAGCAGGCCGATCAGCACCGGCAGCGAGACCGGCATGCTGCAGATGTGCAGCGCCAGCGCACCGCCCAGCGGGGCCAGCAGCAGCGAGCCCAGATTGACGAACGGCGGCATGGCGCGGCGGTAGAGGAGGATCAGCACCGCCAGCACGAGCATGATGCCCGCGATCACCGCGACGATGAAGTTCTGGATCATCTCCGCCTGCCACTTGGCCGAGCCGGACGCGGCATAGTGGACGCCGGCGGGCAGTTCCTTCATCACCGGCAGCGCCATCGCCTTCGTCCGCTCCTCGCCGCTGATCGCCCCCGGGGCAAGATCGGCGTCGACGATGATCCGGCGTTCCTGGTTGAAGTGCTTGATCTCCGCCGGACCCGCACCATAGCTGATATCGGCCACGACCCGCAGCGGCACGGTGCCGCCACGCTGGACCTGCACCGGCAGGTTCTGGATCGTCGCCAGGTCGCGCCGGGCATAGGGGTCGAGCGCGACGCCGATCGGGATCTGCCGGTCGGGCAGCGAGAATTTGGCCGCATTCTGCTCGATTTCGCCCTGGGTGGCGATCCGGATCGTCTGGCTCAGCGCCGCGGTGCTGACGCCGAGATCGGCGGCGAGGTCGAGGCGCGGCCTGATGATCAGCTCGGGGCGCGGCATGTCGCCCTCGACCCGCGGCGCGCGCAGGTTCGGCAGCGTCTTCATCTCCTCCGCCAGCCGGTTCGCGGCCGACAGGAGCGCCTTGGGATCGTCGCCCGCCAGCATGATCGCGACCGGCCGGCTGCTGCCGCCGCCGCCATCGTTGGAGGCGAAGCTGATCCGGGCATCGGGGATCTCGTTCAGCAGCACCGCCGTCTCGCGCTCGAAGTTGATCGAGCTGCGGGCCCGGTCCTTGCGCAGCGTGATGTCGATCGTCGCCGAGCCGGGCTTCACCTTCTCGACCGAGGTCAGCACCTCGGACTGCTGGCCGAGGATCTCGACCGCCCGGTCCGCGACCGCCTCGGTCTGCGCCAGCGTCGTGCCCGGCGTCATCTGGATCGAGAGGGTCGAGAAGTCGACGTCCTGCGGAGGCTGGAAGGTGAAGGGCAGCGTCGCGAAGGCACCGATCGTCGCCAGGAACGAGACGACGCCCAGCCCCACCGTCTTCCAGCGGTTGCGCAGCGTCCAGCCGAGCACGTCCATGTAGCGGTCCATCGCCCAGCCGCCGCCATGTTCCTGATGGCCCTGCGCCTTCAGGAAATAGGCCGCGACCATCGGCGTGATGAGACGCGCGACGAGGAGGCTCATCAGTACGGCGACGACGACGGTGAAGCCGAAATTCTTGAAGAACTGGCCGGCGATGCCGGGCATCAGCCCGACCGGCAGGAACACCGCGACGATCGAGAAGGTGGTGGCGACCACCGCAAGGCCGATCTCGTCTGCGGCATCGATCGACGCCTGATAGGCCGTCTTGCCCATCCGCATGTGGCGGACGATGTTCTCGATCTCGACGATCGCGTCGTCGACCAGCACGCCCGCCACCAGGCTGAGGCCGAGCAGCGTCATGAAGTTCAGGCTGAACCCCATGAGCGACATGATCCAGAAGGTCGGGATGGCCGATAGCGGGATGGCGAGCGCCGAGATCAGGGTCGCCCGCTTGTCGCGCAGGAACAGGTAGACGACGATGACGGCCAGCACCGCGCCCTCGAACAGGGCATGGATCGCCGACTTGTACTGGTCCTTGGTATAGCCGGTGCTCGTGAACTGCTGGACGAAGCGGACCTTCGGATTTTCCTTCTCGAGCTTGGCCAGCTCCTTCACGGTCGCGTCGTACAGCGCAACTTCCGACGTACCGCGGGCGCGCTGGATGCCGAAGCCGACGACCTGCCGCCCGCGCACCTTCGCCAGCGCCCGCTGTTCGAGCGAGCTGTCGCGCACCTGCGCGATGTCCGACAGGCGGACGGTGCGGCTGAGGCCTGGAATGGCCTGGCCGTTCGAGGCCATGACGTTGCCGGTGATCGGGATCTGCGTCTGCCCGAGCGTATAGGCGTCCTGCGCGTTGCCGACGATGCGCAACGACTGCTCGCCGCCGCCCAGCTCGGACCGGCCGCCCGCCGCGTTGGTGTTCGCGGCGCGCAGCGCCTGATTGACCTGCGAGGCGGTGATGCCCAGCGCCTGCATCTTGTCCGGATCGAGGATGACGCGGATGGCCCGGTCGACGCCGCCGGTCAGCTCGATATTCTGCATGCCGGGCACGGCGAGAAGACGCTTGCGGACGACGCGGTCGACGAAGTTCGACAGCTCCTCCATGGTCATGTCGTTGCCCTCGACCGACCAGGTCGCGATCGAGCCGTTGTTGATGATGATCCGCTCGACGCGCGGCTCGATGATCCCTTCGGGCAGTTCGCCGCGCACCGACGCGACCGCATCGCGCACGTCGGTGACGGCACGGTCGACGGGCGTATCGAAGCTGAACTGGACGAAGGTGCCGCTGCTGCCTTCGGTGATGGTCGAGTTGATCTCGTCCACGCCTTCGAGGCCGCGGATCGCCGCCTCGACGCGCTGGGTGATCTGCGTCTCGATCTCGGTCGGGGCAGCGCCCGGCTGGCTGATGCTGACATAGACGGCCGGGAAGGTGATTTCCGGGCTGTTGTTGATCGGCATCCGGCTGAACGAGACGAGACCGGCGATGGTCAGCGCCAGGAACAGGACGATGGGCGGGACCGGGTTACGGATCGCCCAGGCGGACATATTGCGGAAGTTCATGGCCGTCAGCCCTTCTGCGCCTGGCGCACCGGCTTCACCTTCTGGCCGGGATTGAGGAACGCGCCGGCTGAAAGAACCACGCGCTCCGTCCCGTTCAGGCCCTGGGCGATCGCCACGCCGGCTTCGGAAACGGTGCCCACCGTCACGTCGCGGCGTTCGACCTTGTCGCCCGCGCCCACGACATAGACATAGCTGCCCTTGCCGTCGTTGAGCACCGCCGATTCCGGCAGGAGCGGCTGCGAACTCGCGCCCGCCACGATCTGCGCGCTGGCGAAGCCGCCGGGTCGCAAGGCGGGATCGTAGCGCACCGCGACGCGGGCGATGCCCTGGCGCGTGGAGGGATCGACCACCGGCGCGATCTGCCACACCTCGCCCGGGAAGCGCTGGGTCGAGCCGGTCGGCGTGACCTCCGCCCGGGCGCCGACATGCAGCCCCGCCAGATCGCTCTCGCTCATCTGTGCGCGCAGTTCGATCAGGCCCTGGTCGGCCATGCGGAACAGCGTGCCGCTGCCCGAGCCGACGATCTGCCCGACCTCGATCTGGCGCGTCAGGATCAGACCGTCGTTCGGCGCGCGGATGTCGAGCCGGCCGTTCCGCGCGCGGGCCTCGGCGAAATTGGCGGCAGCGACCTTCACCCGCGCGGCGGCGGCGTCGCGCGTCGCCGTACGGCGCTGCAGATCAGCCTTGGAGATGAAGCCACGGTCGACCAGTGCGGCGGCGCGATCGAGCTCCGCCTGCGCCAGCGTCAGGTCTGCCCGGGCGACATTGACCTGAGCACCCAGCGACTGCGCGCTTTGCACCTGCACCGACCGGTCGACGGTCGCGAGTACCTGGCCGCGGCGGACCCATTGGCCAGGCTCGACCAGCACCCGCGTCACCAGCCCGCCCTCACCGGCGATGCCGATCGGCATGTCGCGCCGTGCGGCGAGCGAGCCCGTCGCGGTGATCGTGCGATCGGCGGTCTTGCGCCCGGGCACGACGACGGTGACCGGCGACAGCTGCTCGCCGCCGGCGCTCGCCGCCGGCGCCGCACCGCCGCCCTTGCCGCGCATCGCGACATAGCCGATCGCGAGCGCGACGATCGCGACGATGGCCGCAATCAGGATCCAGCGGCGCCGCGAACGGGTCTCCACCGGTCCGGTCAGCCGCTCCTGATTCATCGCACCCGCCTCGTAATTCATGCCGTCTTCGACCCCGTCCGGGGTGCGCAACGCTCCCCCCTGCCACTGTGTTACACAAATATATCACTGGGCTCAAGGCCGGAACGCGGTACGTTCATCCGCAGTTGAACTGACGCGGAGCATAGTTGCTCGAACCCCGCGATGGTCACCCATCGCCCCACAAACCGCCTGCAAATGGCACAGAAAAAGGGAAAAAGCCATGCGCTACGCCGCCATCCTGCTGCTGGCAGCCACGCCTGTCGCCGCCTTCGCGCAAGCCGAGCCGGCGGTACCAATGGTTCCGGCGAGCGGCACGCTTCTCGACGTCACCGCGATGGGCCGCACCACGCGCGTGCCGGATCTCGCGACGATCCGGGCCGGCGTGGTTTCGACCGCCCCGACGGCCGCGCAGGCGCTCCGCGACAATGCCACCGCGATGAACCGGGTGCTGGGCGCCCTGCGCAAGGCCGGGGTCGCCCCGCGCGACCTGGCGACGGCGACGGTGCAGCTGTCACCGCAATATCGCTACCAGGACAATCAGCCGCCGCACGTGACGGGGTATCAGGCGAACAACAGCGTATCGGTCCGCTTCCGCGATGTCGCGCGGTCGGGCGCGATCCTCGACACCCTCGTCGCGGAGGGCGCGAATCAGATCGACGGGCCCAACCTCTCGCTCGCCGAACCCGACCAGGCGCTCGACGAGGCCCGTACGGACGCGATCCGCCGTGCGCGGGCCCGGGCCGATCTCTATGCGCGCGCCGCCGGCTTGCGCGTGTTGCGCATGGTCTCGATCAGCGAAGCGGGGCAGGACGATGGCGGCCCAAGTCGCCCACCGATGATGGCGCTGGCGCGCGCGTCCGACATGAGCGCCAAGACGGAGATCGCGCCGGGCGAGAAGGACATCACCGCGACCGTGCAGGTCCGCTTCCTTCTCGGAAGCTGAGGCGGGCGGCCGCGGCTGTCGGCAGGAGGATCGGGCAGCAGGCAGATGCGGAAAGGGCCGCCCGGTCTCCCGGACGGCCCTTTCGTTTGCGATCTCGCTAGATCAGCGACTTAGCGAACCCGACCGCGGCGAACCAGGTTCACGATCGCAAGCAGGACGACCGCGCCCAGCAGCGAAACGAGGAACGAGGTGACCGTCAGCGGCGAGTTGTTGATCGAGCCGCCCGACAGGATCAGGCCACCGAGGAACGCGCCGATGATGCCGACGACGATGTTCAGGAAGATGCCCTGCTGCGCGTCGGTCCGCATGATGATGCTCGCCAGCCAGCCGATGACACCGCCGATGATCAGCCACAGAATGATGCCCATTTTCCGTTCCCTCCGTTTGCGACCCGCGAACGGCGCGGGTGTTGAAGGGAAAACCGCGATGGCTCCGACTTGTTCCGGCCCCGATCCTAATCAGTATTTCTGCTGGCGTTCGTAGAGGGTACGGTAATGCTGGATGCGCGTGACCCGGAGCCCGGGCATGCCCGACCGGTCGATCGCGCGCTGCCAGCCGGCGAACTCCTCGACCGTGAGATTGTAGCGCTGGCATACCTCGTCGACCGACAGCAGCCCGCCGTTCACCGCCGCCACGACCTCTGCCTTGCGCCGCACGACCCAGCGGGTCGTGTTGGGGGGCGGCAAGGAGTCGATCGTCAGCGGTTCGCCGAGCGGACCGATGACCTTGGCGGGACGGATCTTTTCGTTCTGGATCATTCTCTAACCTCAATCGGGGCGGCGAGGCCCCGTTCGCAACGCGTACGAGCGGCTTACCAGTCAGGCCTTGAAGATCGCCTGAAACGCCGCGGTAAACGGGGTCTTCAACTCTCCTTCCAATCCGTAAGCATCCGCGCGACACCGGCATTGAAGCAGCCTGCCGCGGGCGTGGCCGGCGGACTGGCGAGCGGATCGGCATCTTTCGGGCGCAGCGATCCGGGCGTCGCAGGCATGGCGGCGCCCGCGTTCCCCACGCGCATGTCTCGTCCCTGCTCCATCCCGTTCCCCTTTCGCCGGAATACCGAACGTGTCGCCCTCCTAACCCGATGGGAATGAAGGCAAGGTAAAGCCGCTTTGAACCAGCGCCGGGCGCGCCTATCTGCGAGCCGTGGATATGAAGGCGGATTTCGATCTGGAAGGCCGGGGCGCGCGCCCGCGGATCGTCGTGGCCATGTCGGGCGGGGTCGACAGCTCGGTCGTCGCCGCACTGGCGGTACGGAGCGGCGCGGAAGTGATCGGCGTCACGCTGCAACTCTACGACCATGGCGAGGCGACGGCCCGGCCCGGTGCCTGTTGCGCCGGGCGCGACATCCGCGACGCGCGCGCCGTATGCGACCGGCTGGGTATCCCGCATTACGTCCATGACCACGAAAGCGCCTTCCGCAGCGCGGTGGTCGATCGCTTTGCCGACGAATATCTCGCCGGGCGGACCCCGATTCCCTGCGTCCAGTGCAATATGGGGCCGAAATTCACCGACCTGTTCGCGCTGGCCCGCGATCTGGGGGCGGATTGCCTCGCCACCGGCCACTATGTGCGTCGCGTCGTCGGACCGGCCGGACCGGAACTGTATCGCGGCGTCGATCCGGCGCGGGACCAGAGCTATTTCCTCTTCGCCACGACCAGCGCCCAGCTCGACTTTCTCCGCTTCCCCCTGGGCGGCCTGCCGAAGGACCGGGTGCGCGCGATCGCCGGGGAACTCGGTCTCAGCGTCGCCGGCAAGCCCGACAGCCAGGACATCTGCTTCGTGCCCGACGGCAATTATGCCGCCCTCGTCAAGAAGCTGCGCCCGCAGGCGGCGACCGGCGGCGACATCGTCGATATGGCGGGACACAGGCTGGGCGAGCATCAGGGCCTGGTGCACTTCACCGTCGGCCAGCGGCGGGGGCTGGAGATCGGCGGGCAGCCCGAGCCCTTGTACGTCATCCGCCTCGAGCCCGAAACGCGTCGCGTCGTCGTCGGGCCGCGGGCCGCGCTTGCGGTGACCGCCGTGACGCTGAGCGACGTGAACTGGATTGGGCCTCTGCCCGACGTGCCGGTGATGGCGAAGGTCCGCTCGATGGCCCGGCCGGCGCCGGCCCGCCTGTTCGGCGAGCGGCTGGTCTTCGATTCGCCCGAATATGGCGTCGCGCCCGGTCAGGCGGCCGTGCTCTATGCTGGCGAGCGGGTACTCGGCGGCGGTTGGATCGCAGCGACGGAACCGGCCATCGCCGCACCGCAAGCCGTTCTACAAGCGTGAGAAAAGATTAGGCGGGAGAGAGCGCGGCTTCCCACGCGCTCGATCTCCCGCACCATCGCGTCGCCGGTGCCGGTTCGACCGGCGGCTCCGCTCCGTAATTCGTCTTTTGATTGACGGCTCAACGACGGCAAGCGGACCGCTATACGAGCCGGGACCAAAAAAAAAGGCCGGACGAGCCGGCCTTGAAAAGTTTTTAGGAGAGGATGCCTGAAAGGCACGCTCTTTTTGCATCGCAGCGAGACTGTTCGCAAGTGCAACTTGTTTTCTCGTGAATGCAATTTTGTTAATCGTCACCCCTGCTGCACGCTTCGGTGTGCTTGAAGAGGCAACGCCCTGCGAGCCGGACCGTCGGTCCGTCGAGAGAGACTGTCAGGCGACCGCCCCGCGGGCTCGCCTGCTCCGCCTCGAAGCCCGTCCTTCCCAGCCGCTGCGTCCAATAGGCGGCCACCACGGCATGCGCGGAACCAGTCACCGCATCCTCGCCACCGTGGCGCGGTACGAAGACGCGACTGACCACATCGGCGATGTCGCCCGGGGCGGTGACGATCGCCATCACGTCGCCGCGTGCCGCCGCCAGGGCGGTCAGGTCCGGCACGACCGCCCGCACCGCCGCCGCGTCGGGCAGCACGATCACCGCGTAGCCGGCCGGATGCCACAGCGAAGCGACGGCGATCTGCAACCCCAGGGCTGCGATCACGTCGGGCAGATCATGCGGTTCGGGATCGATCCTCGGTAGCGATATCGCCGTCTCGTCCCCTGCCCGTTCGACCGTCAGGATACCGGCGAAGCGCGTGGCGAACCGGACGTGCTGCCGTTGAGGATCTCGCGTCAGCAGCACATGCCCGGCCGCCAGCGTCGCATGCCCGCATAGCTGCACCTCGCCCTTCGGGGAGAACCAGCGGAGCCCATGGTCCGCCTCGCCATCCTCAGGGCGCATGACAAAGGCGGTATCCGGCGCACCGATCGCCTGCGCCGCGGCGAGCATCGCGGCATCGTCCGGCCAGGCGGGCACCTCCACGATCGCGGCCGGGTTGCCGAGCAGCCGCGGCGGGCCGACGAACACATCGACCAGGATGGGCGTCGCGGCCGATCCTGACGGCGTTCCGATCAGAGGCGCTTGCCGAACCAATGCGGCGTCACATCCGCCTCGACCAGCGGATTGTCGGTATCGACGTGACCTTCGGGGTCGAGATGGATCAGCACCTCGACCTTCGGAAACCGCGACTTGAGGTTGCGCTCGACCGCTTCGACCAGATCATGGGCCCGTGCGACCGTGATCGTCGGATCGACCTCCATATGGAATTGCGCGAAATCATGGCTGCCGGATCGGCGGGTGCGGAAGTCGTGGATGCCGCGCAGCCCGGGCTGGCGCGCCGCGACGTCGAGAAAGGCCGCGCGCTGATCCTCGGGCCATTCCTTGTCCATCAGCTGGTCGATCGCATTGGACGAAGCCTGGAAGGCGCCCCAGGCCAGCCACAGCGCGATGGCGATGCCGAAGATCGCGTCCGCACCGTGCCACCCGACGAACTGGTCGAGCACCAGCGCCGCGATAACCGAGGCGTTGAGCATCACGTCCGACTGATAATGGACGTTGTCAGCCAGGATCGCGACCGATCCCGTCTGGCGGATGATCCGGCGCTGGTACCAGAGCAGCACGCCCGTCGCGGCCATCGCGACGAGCGACACGCCGATGCCGAAATCGGCGTCCTGCGTCGTCCCGGGATCGCCGAGCGCCTGAACCGCCCGCCAGGCGATGCCGGCCGCGGAGGCGGTGATCAGCGCCACCTGGAACAAGGCCGCCAGCGCCTCTGCCTTGCCATGGCCGAAGCGGTGGTCGTGGTCCGCCGGCTCCGCGGCCAGCCGCACGCCATAGAGCGTCACTAGCGAGGCAAGCAGGTCGAGCCCCGTGTCCGCCAGCGATCCCAGCATCGCCACCGACCCGGTGTGCCAAGCTGCGAAGCTCTTGAGCGCCAGAAGCGCCATCGCCATGGCGACGCTGGCGAGCGCCGCACGCGTGGCGAGCGGCATCAGGCGGCGGCGTTCCTCGTTGGTCATGGGTAGAGCAAACCTTCGGTCCAGCCGTTGCCGTCGCGAACGAACAGGCGTCGTTCATGAAGGCGATGCGCACGGTCCTGCCAGAATTCGATGCGTTCGGGCACGACGACATAGCCGCCCCAATGCGGCGGCCGGGGCACGTCCTGCCCGTCGAACCGCGCCTTCGCCGCCTCGAACCGCGCCTCGAAGGTCGCGCGTTCGTCGAGCGGGCGCGACTGGTCGGAGGCCCAGGCACCGAGCCGCGAGTCGCGCCCGCGCGAGGCGAAATAGGCGTCCGACTGCGCTTCGCTGGCGAGCGATACCGAACCCTCGACCCGGACCTGCCGCCGCAGCGACTTCCAGTGGAAGAGCAGCGCGGCCTTGGGGTTCTCCGCCAGATCGGACGCCTTGTCCGATCCGCGATTGGTGTAGAAGACGAAACCGTCCGACCCATGGCCTTTCAGCAGCACCATGCGCACCGCCGGCTGCCCCGCGGCATCGGCGGTCGCCAACGCCATGGCATTGGGATCGTTAGGTTCTGATGCCTCGGCTTCGGCCAGCCAGGCATCGAACAGGGTCAGTGGATCGTCCATCGTCCCGCCCCATAGCCGATTTGCCGGGCGAACGGAACGAGTCCGCCGCGCCGGCATTGAATCGGCCTCGCAACGAAGGGGTCAGGCGATGGCGGCGCGGGCATATTGGCAGGGGCAGATCCGGCTGGCGCTCGTATCCATCCCGGTCGAGATATATTCGGCGACGCGCAGCGGGTCCGCGGTCCAGTTCCGCCAGATCCACGAGCCCACGGGGCAGCCGATCCATTACGAGAAGGTCGCCACCGGGGTGGGCCCGGTCGATCTCGACGACATCATGAAGGGCTATGAGATCTCGAAGGGCGAATATGTCCTGCTCGACCAGGACGAGATCGACGCGGTCAAGCTCGAGTCCAAGAAGACGTTGGAGCTGACCCAGTTCGTCGACGCTAGCGACATCGACGTTCTCTACTACGAAAAGCCCTATTTCGTCGTCCCGGCGGACGATCTGGCCGAAGAGGCCTTCATCGTCCTGCGCGAGGCGCTGCGCCGGACGAAGAAGGTGGGGCTCGGCCAGCTGGCGATGCGCGGTCGCGAATATGTCGTCAGCCTCAAGCCGTGCGGGCGCGGTCTCGTGCTGGAGACGCTGCGCTATGCCGACGAGGTGCACAAGGCGCAGGGCTATTTCCGCGACATTCCGGACGACAAGCCCGATCCCGAGCTGCTCGATCTCGCCGAGGCGCTGATCGACCGCAAGACCGGGCCGTTCGATCCGTCCGAGTTTCACGATCGCTATGTCGATGCGCTGAAAGGGCTTATCGAAAAGAAGCGCAAGGCGAAGGGCCGCAAGATCATCGAGGACAAGGAGGACGGCGAGCCGCGCAAGGGCAGCAACGTCGTCGACCTGATGGCGGCGCTGCGCAAGTCGATGGGCGACAAACCGGCGACGGCCCGGGCGACGCCCGACAAGCCGGCGACAAAGAAGGCGCCCGCCCGCAAGGCCCCGGCGAAAAAGGCGCCGGCGAAGAAACGTGCCTGAGCGCAGCGACCCCCTCGCCCTCTACAACGCCAAGCGCGACTTCGCGAAGACGGCGGAACCGGCCGGCACGCTCGCGCCCGGCAAGGGAAACAGCTTCATCGTCCAGAAGCATGACGCGACCCGGCTCCACTGGGATTTCCGGCTGGAGATCGACGGCGTGCTGAAGAGCTGGGCGGTGACGCGCGGACCCAGCCTTGATCCCGACGAGAAGCGCCTCGCCGTCCGTACCGAGGATCATCCCCTGTCCTATGCCAGCTTCGAAGGTACGATACCGGCGGGCGAATATGGCGGCGGCACGGTGATGCTCTGGGATCGCGGCACCTGGTCGCCGATCAAGGGCAAGAGCGCGAAGGATCTGGAGAAGGGCCATCTCCACTTCGTCCTCGACGGCGAGCGGATGAAAGGCGAATGGCTCCTCATCCGCCTGAAGCCGCGCGGCAAGGAGAAGCGCGAGAACTGGCTGCTGCGCAAGATCGACGATGCCGAGGCGGGCGGCACCGATACGCTGGTCGAAGAGGGCCTGACCAGCATCACAACGGGCCGCACCATGGCCGAAATCGCGGAAGGCAGATCCTCCCCGGCACGGGGAGGGGGACCGCCGCGCGACAGCGCGGGGGTGGAGGGGGATCGCCCCAAGCGCACCACCCGCGAGAAAGCGTCCCCTACCCGGCCAAGCCGCGCCGCCACCGCTTCCGCGTCAAATGATAGTCTCGCCTTCCGCGATCCCGCCCTCTGCACCCTTGTCGACACCGCGCCCACAGGCAGCAATTGGCTTCACGAAGTGAAATATGACGGCTATCGCGCCCTGATCGCGGTCGCCGACGGCCGGGCGACCGTCTACACCCGCAAGGGTCTCGACTGGACCGACAAGTTTCCGGTCATCGCCAAGGCTGCCGCAACGCTGCCCGGCCGTTTGCTGCTCGACGGCGAGATCGTCACGCTGAAGGACGGCAAGCCCGATTTCGCCGCGCTCAAGAGCGCGATCACCGAAGGGGGCGCGATGACGCTCTTCGCCTTCGATCTCCTCGAACAGGATGGCGAGGACCTCGCTCCCCTGCCCCTCACCGCTCGCAAGACACGGCTGCGAGCGCTGATCGGTGAAGGCAGTGCGGCCTTGCGCTTCTCGGAACATGTCGAGGGGTCGGGCGAAGCCCTGTTCACGCGGATGTGCGCCGAGGGGCTGGAAGGCATCGTCTCCAAGCGCGCAGACGCACCCTATCGAAGTGGACGAACGGGTGCATGGCTCAAGGCGAAGTGCATCGCCCGCCAGGAATTCGTGATCCTCGGCTGGCAACCTTCCACGCGCGGCCGCGGCTTTGCCTCGCTGCTGCTGGGCGTTCGCAACGGCGACGGCTTCGCCTATCGTGGAAAGGTCGGCACCGGCTTTACCCATGACACGATCGACGCGCTGCTGCCGCAGCTCGAACGGCTCGAGCGCAAGATCGCGCCGGTGCAGGCGCCGCGCGCCATGGTTCGGGGTGCGCATTGGGTCACGCCCAAGCTCGTCGCCGAGATCGCCTATGCCGAGGTGACGCCCGACGGCATGCTGCGCCACGCCAGCTTCATCGGGCTGCGGGGCGACAAGCCCGCCGCGGAGGTGGTCGACGAGCGGCCCGATCCGTCCCCGACGAAGCCCGCCGCCAGCGCCGTCACGATCAGCAACCGCGACCGGATGATCTTCCCCGAATCGAAGGTGACCAAGGGCGACCTCGCAGACTATTACCAGCACGTCGCGGGGATCATGCTGCCCTGGACCGGCCATCGCCCGGTCAGCCTCGTGCGCTGTCCGCAGGGCCGGTCCCGCGCCTGCTTCTTCCAGAAGCATGACGCCGGCAGCTTCGGCGAGGCGGTCCATCAGGTGCCGATCCGCGAGAAGGATGGCTCGACCGAGAACTATCTGTGGATCGACGACCCCGATGGCCTCGTCACCTGCGTCCAGATGGGCTCGATCGAGTTCCACGGCTGGGGCGCGCGGATCGAGGCGGTGGAGAAGCCCGACCGTATGATCTTCGACCTCGATCCCGACGAGGGCCTGGGCTTCGCCGAGACCAAGAAGGCGGCCGAGCATCTGAAGGAGCAGCTCGCCGAACTTGGGTTGACCAGCTTCCCGCTCCTGTCGGGCGGCAAGGGCGTGCACGTCGTGGTGCCGCTGACTCCGCAGGCGGAATGGCCCGCGGTGAAGGACTTCGCCAGCCGCTTCGCCCAGGCGCTGGCGCAGGCGGAGCCCGAGCGGTTCGTCGCGACCATGGCGAAGGCCAAGCGCAAGGGACGCATCTTCATCGATTGGCTGCGCAACCAGCGCGGTGCGACAGCGATCATGCCGTACTCGGCAAGGGCGCGCGAGGGTGCGCCAGTCGCAGCGCCGGTCTCATGGACCGAATTGCGCGACCTCGATACGGCGGCGCGCTGGAGCGTCACGGATGGCGACGCGCTGATCGCCCGTGCGGCCAGCCGTGCGCTGAAAGGCTGGGGCGTGGCGGATCAGGTCCTGCCGGATCTATAGCCCGGGCGAATCGGCGAAAGCTCGATTGGACCTGCGGCCTCCAACATCCATCGTCACCCCGGCCTTCGCCGGGGCGACGGCTACCTGGTCGAAGCCACTATTCGAACTTGCCCCCTACTCCGCGACCAGCCGCTTCGCCGCCCGGTACAATCCATCGGTCGGCACCTCGATCCAGTCGGGCCGGTTCGCCGCCTCGTACCCCACCTCATAGGCAGCTTTCGCCACCAGCAGCAGGTCGAGCAAGCCGGTGTCCACCGCATCCGTGCTCGCCGAGCGATAGGCGTCGAGGAACGTCTCGCGCGCATGATGGCAGAATTGGGCATAGCGGTGTTCGGCACGCAGAGCCTCGGTCTCCGGGCCAGGTGGCCGCGAACGGTCTGCCACGGCGGTCGCATAGTCGAACGAGCGCAAGATGCCCGCCACGTCGCGGAGCGGCAGATCCTTCGCCCGGCGCGCCGCGAGCGGCAAGGCAGGCTGCCCCTCGAAGTCGATGAAGGTGACGTCTCCGCCGCTCACCAGCAGCTGGCCGAGATGAAGGTCGCCATGAATTCGGGTGAGGCGCTGACCTTCGGCCCCGGCGGCCCCCCGCCGCACCGCATCGGCGACCTGGTCGCGATGGTCGAGCAGCCATGTCGCCGCGTCGCTCCCCAGTCCCGCCGCGGCGATCCGGTCGACGGCGTTGCGCCAGTCGGCCAGGATCCCCTCCGCCAGTTCGCCGGATCGCGCGGCGTCCATCGTCTCGGCCGCAAAGGCGGCATCGTCGGTCTGCGCGGCAAGTACGGCGTGCATCTCCGCCAGCCGCCGCCCCAGCGTGGTCGCGAAGCTCGCGTAATTGGCGAAGGTGGTGGTGTCGTCGGTCGCGAGGCGCTCGAGCACGCCGAGGGTCCAGCCCCATGCGTCGCCCTGATTGTGGACGAAGCGCTGCGCCAGCAGCACGAGCGTGTCGTCGGCGGCACGCCGCGCCTCGCCGAGCACCGGCGGCACCGCCTCGAAGCCGTGGGCGGAGAGGTAGCGAACCATCTCGGCGTCGGGATGCACGCCCGACTCCAGTCGCCGCAGCAGCTTGAGAACGACCGACTGACCGATGACCAGCGAGCTGTTGGACTGTTCGGCGGTCAGCCACTCGATCGTGGCATCTTCCGGCAGATCGAGTCCGTCCGACGTGCAGGCCAGCGCGGCTTCCCCCTCGCCGATCGTCGCGCCCGCCCGCATCGCGTCCACGATCGCGCGGGCGAAGTCGGCGACCGCGAAGCCGTCGGTCAGCAGCCCGACCTGCCGCCCTCGCCGCACCCGCGCCAGCGCCAGCCCGCCGGCGACGCGGCTCTGCGCCTCGCCTTCCCAGGCGATTCCGAGCGGCAGCGCATAGCGATAGGCCGTCCGGTCGGTCTCGACCGCGATCTCGGCGAGCAGCAGATCGGCCGCGCCGGGCAGCGGCTGTAGGTGCCTGATAGCGACACTGTGCAGATCCTCGTCCTTCGCGCCGAACCAGCGGCGTTGCTGGACATAGCCGGGCAGCACATCGCGTTCTAGGACCGAGCGGTTGCTGCCGACCGCGATGTCCTCGAAGGCGGGGCGCAGCACGAAGGTGAACCGCTCCGCCTCGAGCGCGACCGGCGCGGTCGCCCAGCTCGGCGCATTGGCCTGTTCGGACAGCGCGAACCACAAAAAGCCATAGGGCGGCAGGGTCAGCACATAGGGGGCGTGGCCGACCGCCGGAAAGGCGGTGCCGCCGGTCAGCTCGATCGGCGTGCGCCCCTCGAAGTCGGGCAGCTCCAGCTCGACCGCCTGTGCGGTACGGCCGAGATTGAAGACGCACAGGATCGCGTCGCCCTCATGCTCGCGGACATAGGCCAGGATCTTGCGGTTGGCGGGCCGCAGGAAGGTCTGGGTGCCACGCCCGAAGGCGGAATGCTCGCGACGCACCGCCAGCATTCGCTTCACCGCGTTGAGGAGCGAATGCCGGTCGCGTTCCTGCGCCTCCACATTGACCGCATAGAAGCCGTAGAGCGGATCCTGGATCGCCGGCAGCGTCAGATCGGGCGGATCGCAGCGGCTGAAGCCGCCATTGCGGTCGACCGACCATTGCATCGGCGTGCGGACGCCGTCGCGGTCGCCGAGATGGATATTGTCGCCCATCCCGATCTCGTCGCCATAATAGAGCACGGGCGTGCCCGGCATCGTCAGCAGCATCGCATTCATCAGCTCGATACGGCGACGATCCCGCTCCATCAGCGGCGCGAGGCGGCGGCGGATGCCCAGGTTGATGCGCGCGCGCTTGTCGGCGGCATAGGTGTTCCAGAGATAGTCGCGCTCGGCGTCGGTCACCATCTCCAGCGTCAGTTCGTCATGGTTGCGCAGGAAGATCGCCCATTGGCAGCTGGGCGGAATATCGGGCGTCTGGCGCATGATGTCGGTGATCGGAAAGCGATCCTCCTGTGCCACCGCCATGTACATGCGCGGCATCAGCGGGAAGTGGAACGCCATATGGCATTCGTCGTCGTCCCCGAAATATTGCTGCGTATCCTCCGGCCACATATTCGCCTCGGCGAGCAGCATCCGGTCGGGATATTCGGCGTCGAGCGCGGCGCGGATCTTCTTCAGCACCGCATGGGTCTCGGGCAAATTCTCGTTCGACGTGCCGTCGCGCTCGATCAGATAGGGGATCGCGTCGAGCCGCAGGCCGTCGACGCCAAGGTCGAGCCAGTAGCGCATGACCTTCAGCACTTCTTCGAGCACGCGTGGATTGTCGAAGTTCAGGTCCGGCTGGTGGCTGTAGAAGCGGTGCCAGAAATAGGCGCCCGCCTCCTCGTCCCAGGTCCAGTTCGATTTTTCGGTATCGAGGAAGATGATGCGGGTGCCGCTGTAGAGCTTGTCGTCGTCAGACCAGACGTAGAAGTCGCGCTCCGGGCTTCCCGGCGGCGCCTTGCGTGCCGCCTGGAACCAGGGATGCTGGTCGGATGTGTGGTTGATGACCAGTTCGGTGATGACGCGGATGCCGCGGGCATGGGCGGCCGCGATGAACGCGGTCGCATCGTCCATCGTGCCGTAATCGGGCGAGACGCCCTCGTAGAGTGCGATGTCGTAGCCGTCGTCGCGCCGCGGGCTGGGGTAGAAGGGCAGCAGCCAGATGCAGGTGACGCCGAGGTCGGCGATATAGTCGAGCTTCTCGATCAATCCCTTGAAGTCGCCGATCCCGTCATTGTTGGAATCGAAGAAGGACTTCACATGGACCTGGTAGATCACCGCGTCCTTGTACCAGAGCGGATCGTCGCCGACGCTCGCTTCGTGCGTCGCTGCGCTCTCACCGCTCATGCCTCATGCTCCCGGGTCAGGCGCCAGATCCGATAGGGCTGGTCGGGCGCGATGCGGATGGTCTGCTCCTTGCCGTACCAGCGGAAGCGATAGCCCTCGGCCAGATCCTCGACCGCGACGTCGCCGTCGTCGCCGAGGCCGAACTCCCAAAGCGGTACCTCGAAACGACACTCATGCGCATTGTGCGGATCGAGATTGATCATCACGCAGATCATCCCCTCGCCGCCGTCCGGATCGGGCCGCCCGTACCAGATGATATTGTCGTCATGCGCAACGAAGAACTTCGTGCCGAGGTGCGTCTGGAGGGCCGGATAGCGGCGGCGGATGCGGTTGAGCATCGCGATGTCGAGGATGATGTTGCCCGGCGCGTTCCAATCGCGCGGCTTGACGATATACTTCTCGGAATCGTTATACTCTTCCTTGCCCGGCACCGGATCGGCCTCGCACAGTTCGAAGCCCGAATAGACGCCGAACAGTCCCGACAGGGTCGCCGCCAGTACCGCGCGGATGCGGAAGCCGGGCCGGCCCGACGTCTGGAGATAGACCGGATTGATGTCGGGCGTGTTGACGAAAAAGTGCGGGCGGTAGAACTCCTTGGGCGCGGTGGTCGTCAGCTCGGTGATATATTCCGTCAGTTCCACCTTGGTGTCGCGCCAGGTGAAATAGGTGTAGGACTGGCTGAAGCCGATCTTGGCGAGCCGGTACATCATCGTCGGCCGGGTAAAGGCCTCCGCAAGGAAGATGGCGTCCGGATGCCGCGCGCGCACGTCGCCGATCATCCACTCCCAGAAGGGCAGCGGCTTGGTGTGGGGATTGTCGACGCGGAAGGTCTTCACGCCGTGCTCGATCCAGAGCAGCACGACGTCGCGCAGGGCCACCCAAAGGTCCGGGATCGCGTCCGGACCGTAGAAGTCGACATTGACGATGTCCTGATATTTCTTCGGCGGGTTCTCGGCGTATTTCATCGAGCCGTCGGACCGCCAGGCGAACCAACCCGGATGATCCTTCAGCCAGGGATGGTCGGGCGAGCATTGGATCGCGAAATCCAGCGCGATCTCGAGGCCATGCTGCCGCGCCGCCTCGACCAGCCGGCCGAACGCCGCGAAGCCGCCCAATTCGGGATGGACGGCATCGTGCCCGCCCTCCTCGGCGCCGATCGCATAGGGGCTGCCGGGATCGCCCGGCCCAGCGCTCAGCGTGTTGTTGGGCCCCTTGCGATTGGTCCGCCCGATCGGATGGATCGGCGGGAAGTAGAGCGTATCGAAGCCCATGTCGCGGATCTGCGGCAGTCGCCCGATCACGTCGTCGAACGTGCCGTGCCGATCCTCGCTGTCGGTGATCGACCGCGGGAAAAGCTCATACCAGCTGGAGAAGCGCGCGGCGATCCGCTCCGCATCGACGAGCTGGCGCGGCGACCGGACGCGAAACGGCCGTTCGTCCGCCTCCGCCATCAGCGTGGCCAGTTCGGCGTCCAGCAGCAGCTCGGGCGGCGCACCCTCCAGCCGCTCCAACCACGCCCGCAGCCGCGTCGCCAGCGGCGCCGGCGCGCGCTCGGCGGCGGCGGAGACGAACCCGCGGCCCTCCTGCGCATCGACATCCTGCGCGACGCCCGCGTCCAGTTTCTTGGCGAAGTCGCGACGGAAGCCGCCCCATATGTCCAGCCAGCCCTCGATGACATATTCGTGCCGGCCGATCTCTTCCAGCCGCCACTCGGCGGTCCATCGATCGGTCGGCAGCGCGGTCATGCGCACGCGCTGCCACGTTTCCGAACCCGGCCCGCGCCACAGCAGCTCCGCCGCTAGCTGCTCGTGGCCATCGCCGTACAGCGTCGCCTCGACCGTCACGGTCTCACCCACCACCCGCTTTACGGCGAAGTCGCCGCCATCGACGCGGGGAGACCACTCCTCGACGACGAGACGAGGCCAGTCGCGGGCCGCGGTGTCGGCCGACACGAGCGACACGGGATCGGTCGCCGCGACCGGCGCGGCGGTAACGGGTTCGGCCATGGATTCAGCCTTTTACTTGGCAGGCGTTTTCGGCTTGCGCGGCTTGGCTGCCGGCTTTGCGGCGGCGGATGCTGGCGAGGCGGGCGCCGCCTTCGGAACCGCGCCGCCATCGGCCGCCGTCTGCTTGGAGGCAGCGCGGTCCTTCGGGGACTCAGCCGGCGCATCGCCCGTTGCCGTCTGCGATGCAGAAGGATCGTCGCCGCCGACCTCGCCCGCCGCCTGGTGCCAATGCTCCTCGTGACGGCCATGCTCGCCCCCGCCCTGCTCCCACAGCTCATAGGCGCGGCGGCTGATGGCGTGATGACGATCGTCGGACATGGTCGGCTTCTCCTCCGTGACTGCCGGTCACGATGCGGGGCATCGCATCGGCAGGGCAACCCTCACGCGAAACAACCGGCAAAGCGATAGGGTTGCATGGGTTCGTCGCCGCTTCTGTACGGTAGGTTCCACATTGCAATGCCGGTCGATATACATGGATTTATTTCCCCGGCGCGACACGCTGTTATAAAGTTGGCAGCGATACGGTGCATCCTGCACCCGCATCGCGGGGGCATGGATGGAACGGCTGGCGTCCTCTGCGGCGATCTTCAGGCTTTCGCCCGCCGCGCTTGGCGGCGTGCTGGACGGAAGTCCTGACTGCGTGAAGCTCATTGGGATCCAGGGCGAGATCCTTTACGTCAATCCCGCCGGCCTCCAGATGCTGGAGGTCGAGAGCTTCGAACAGGTCGCCGGGTTGCGCTGGGATGCGCTGCTGCCCACGAACACTAGCCGGCTCGTCGCGCTCGCCTATGGCAAGGCGGCGGGCGGCGAGACGTCGCGTTTTCGGGCTTTCTGCCCCACCCGCGCCGGACTGCCGCGCTGGTGCGACGTCACCGTCTCGCCGATCTCCGACGATGGCGGCGAGCTTCAGGGCTATCTCTGCGTTTCCCGCGACGTGACCGAGAGCCATGCGGCCCGCGAGGCGCTCGAAATCAGCTCGGCGGAAATCAAGCACCGGCTGAAGAACACCTATACGATGGTCGGCGGCCTGCTCAACGCCTTCGCCCGCGGCAACAAGGGCACCGAAGCCTTCGCCGCCGCGATGACCGAGCGGCTCGCCTCGCTGAGCACGGCACAGTCCCTGTTCCTGTCCGACGAGGCGCACTGCCAGATCTCGCACCTCATTCCCGTCCTGCTCGCGCCGTTCGACAATCCGGGCTGCCCGGTCTTCGTCGACGAGCAATCGCCCGCGATCGTCGACCAGGGCGTGGCGGACGCGATCGCACTGGTGCTCGGCGAGCTGTCGGTAAATTCGGCCAAGCACGGCGCGCTCAACCATGGCGGCGAGATCCATGTCAGCTCGATCGCCGACAAGGGCATCCTGACCGTGCGCTGGAAGGAGCGCGCCCTGCGCGCGATCCGGCAACGCTCGCGTCAGGGCGGACAGGGCCTCACGCTCATGTCGCGGATCGTCCGTACCCGTGGCGGGGCGATCGCGCTCGAATGGCACGACGACGGCCTCGACGTGACGATGACCCTTCCCTTCGAAGAGAGCGGCGCCGCTCGACCGGCAGCGCAATAGCTAGGGGGACGTCGGCGTATCGGCCATGCGCCGGTCAGATCCCGCCCGGCACCACCACGCGCCCGTCCGCCTCGAGCGCCGCGGTCAGCGCGGCCAGGCAGGTTCCGACCACGGCTTCATCGGGACTGCGCGCCACGAAATTGGCGCCCGTCCGGCCGTCGCGGAAGAAGGGATAGCTGCCGATCGACACGCCCTCATGCGCCTTTTCGGTCGCGCGCAGCAGGTCGGCGACCTCGCTTTCCGCAACCCAGCAGCCGATCGTGCCGGAGACGACCGGCCGGCCGCCTTCCAGCGTACCGGTCAGCCGGTCGAGCATCCCCGCGGTGATATGCGGCACGCCCGCCATGATGAAGATGTTCTCGACATGGATGCCGGGCGCGCCCGATACGCGGTTCTCGATCAGATCCGCACCCTCGGGCACCCGCGCCATGCGGGCGCGCGCGTCGGTCATACCACCGCGGGTCTCGTAATAGCGTTCGAGCACCGCCAAGGCCTGCGGATGATGGACGACGCCCCGCCCCAGCGCCGCAGCGATCGCGTCGACCGTGATGTCGTCATGTGTCGGCCCGATGCCGCCGGTGGTGAAAAGATAGTCGTTGCGGGCCCGCAGCGTATTGACCGCCTTGACGATCGCGTCCTCGCGATCGCCGACGATGCGCACCTCGGCCAGGCGGATGCCCTGCACGTTGAGCCAGCTCGCCAGCTGGGCGACGTTCTTGTCCTGCGTGCGTCCCGACAGGATCTCGTCGCCGATCACGACCAGCGCCGCCGTCCAAACCCGTTCCTGCTCGGCCATCCCCGCTCCTGCCACCACGCCACCATCTCGCAAAATCCGGCCGGTTGCGCTATATGCCCCGGATGACCGAATATGTGACCGTAACGTCCGACGCGCCGATGGGTCGCAACGGCGCGATCAAGCTTCATGGCCCCGCCGCCTTTGCCGGCATGCATAAGGCCGGGCGGCTCGCTGCCGAGACGCTCGACATGCTGGTGCCGCATATGGTGCCGGGCGTGACGACCGCGGAGCTCGACCGGCTGATCTACGACTTCGTCACCGCCAATGGCGGCGTGCCCGCCACGCTGGGCTATCGCGGCTATGCGCACTCGACCTGTATCTCGATCAACCATGTCGTCTGCCATGGCATACCGAGCGAGAAGACGCTGAAGTCCGGCGACATCGTCAATGTCGACGTCACGCCGATCCTTGATGGCTGGCACGGTGATTCCAGCCGCATGTACCTGATCGGCGACGTTCCGCTGAAGGCCCGGCGGCTGGTGGAGGTCACGTATGAATGCCTGATGCTGGGCATCGAGCAGGCTCGGCCCGGCAACCGCATGGGCGATGTCGCGCACGCGATCCAGACCCATGCCGAAAGGCATCGCTACGGCGTCGTCCGCGACTTCTGCGGTCACGGGCTCGGCCGCCTGTTCCACGACGCGCCGGAGGTGGTGCATGTCGGCCGTCCGGGCACCGGGCCGGAATTGCGGCCGGGGATGATCTTCACGATCGAGCCCATGATCAACATCGGCCGCCCGGACGTGAAGCTGCTCGACGATGGCTGGACGGCCGTGACCCGGGACCGGTCGCTCTCGGCGCAGTTCGAGCATTCGATCGGCATCACCGAATCCGGTTGCGAGATTTTCACCCTCAGCCCGAAGGGCTTGGATCAGCCACCCTACGCCTGAGCTGCACGGCTCAGCATATGTTGATCTTCATCGACTCACACTGATCGACACAGGCGATTATTCGCAGTGAAATAATCGCCCTTTCCTGCTGCATCGCGGCGCACTACATGGCGTGTCGTTACCGCATTGCACAACTGGAGATACGAGCATGTCGATCATCGGCACCCAGCTGAAGCCCTTCACCACCCAGGCCTATCGCCAGGGCAAGTTCCTGACCGTCTCCGAGGGTGACGTGCTGGGCAAGTGGGCGGTCTTCTTCTTCTATCCGGCCGACTTCACCTTCGTCTGCCCGACCGAACTCGAGGATCTGGCGGACAATTACGCCACCTTCGAGAAGATGGGCGTCGAGATCTACTCGGTGTCGACCGATACTCATTTCAGCCACAAGGCGTGGCACGACACCTCGCCGGCGATCGGCAAGATCAACTTCACGATGCTGGGCGACCCCTCGGGTGTCGTGACCAACAATTTCGGCGTGATGCGTGAGGGCCAGGGCCTGGCGGACCGCGGCACCTTTGTCGTCGATCCGGAGGGTACGATCCAGCTGATGGAGATCACCAGCGAGGGCGTCGGCCGCAACGCGATGGAGCTGCTCCGCAAGATCAAGGCCGCGCAGTATATCGCCGCCCATCCGGGTGAGGTCTGCCCCGCCAAGTGGGAAGAGGGCGAGACCACGCTGGCCCCGTCGCTCGACCTCGTCGGCAAGATCTAACTCCTCCCCAATTTGGGGAGGTGGCGGCCCGTCAGGGCTGACGGAGGGGGGCCGCCGCATACGGTTTACTGGCGGCAGCCACCCTCCACCGCCGCTGTGCGGCGGTTCCCCTCCCCGTGCCGGGGAGGATTGTATAACCAACGGAGGCATCCGTGCTCGACACCGCGCTCAAGACCCAGCTCAAGACCTATCTCGCCAATATCCGCCAGCCGATCGAACTGGTCGCGGCGGCCGATGACAGCCCCAAGTCGCGCGAGATGGTCGAACTGCTCGGCGAGATCGCCGCGCTGTCGGACAAGGTATCGGTCGCACAGGGCGACGACGATGCGCGCCGCCCCTCCTTCCTGATCCGCCGCACCGGCACAGACGTGGCGGTTCGGTTCGCCGGCATTCCGCTCGGCCATGAATTCACCTCGCTGGTCCTCGCCCTGCTTCAGGTTGGCGGCCACCCGCCCAAGCTCGCGCCCGAAGTGATCGAGCAGATCGCCGCGCTGGAGGGCGACTGGCATTTCGAAACCTATTTCTCGCTGACCTGCCAGAACTGCCCGGACGTGGTGCAGGCGCTCAACGTGATGAGCGTCATTAACCCGCGCATCCGCCATACCGCGATCGAGGGCGGGCTGTTCCAGGACGAGGTGGCGAGCCGCAACATCCTCTCCGTCCCCGCCGTCTTCCTCAACGGCGAGCCGTTCGCGCAAGGTCGCATGGAGGTGGAGCAGATCCTCGCCAAGCTGGACACCGGCGCCGCCGCGCGGACCGCCGCGACGATCGCGGGCAAGGATCCGTTCGACGTGCTCGTCGTCGGCGGCGGCCCGGCCGGCGCGTCGGCGGCGATCTATGCCGCGCGCAAGGGCATCCGCACCGGCCTCGTCGCCGAGCGCTTCGGTGGGCAGGTGCTCGACACGATGGCGATCGAGAACTTCATTTCGGTCCAGCATACCGAGGGGCCGAAGCTCGCCCAGCAGCTGGAGGCGCATGTCGACCAATATGGCGTCGACGTGATGAACCTGCAGCGCGCCGAGCGGCTGATTCCGGCGCGCAGCCCTGGCGGACTGCACGAGCTGCGGCTGGCGGGCGGCGCGACGCTGAAGGCGCGCACGGTGATCCTGTCGACCGGCGCGCGCTGGCGCTCGATGAACGTGCCGGGCGAAGAGGCGTACCGGAACAAGGGCGTGACCTATTGCCCGCATTGTGACGGCCCCCTCTTCCGCGGCAAGCGCGTCGCGGTGATCGGCGGCGGCAATTCGGGCGTCGAGGCCGCGATCGACCTTGCCGGCCTCGTCGCGCATGTCACGCTGATCGAATATGCCGCCGACCTGAAGGCGGATGCGGTGCTCCAGCGCAAGCTCGCCAGCCTGCCGAATGTCAGCGTCGTGACGTCCGCCCTCACCACCGAAGTGCAGGGCGACGGCACCCGCGTCACCGCCCTCCACTATAAGGATCGCAATAGCGGCGAAGCGCATGAGCTGCCGCTGGAGGGCGTGTTCGTCCAGATCGGTCTCGTCCCCAACACCGAATGGCTGAAGGACACGGTCGCGCTGACGCTGCACGGCGAGATCGAGGTCGATGCCCGCGGCGAAACCTCCGTCGCCGGCATCTTCGCGGCGGGCGACGTCACGACCGTGCCGTTCAAGCAGATCGTGATCGCCATGGGCGAAGGCTCGAAGGCCTTGCTGTCCGCCTTCGACTATCTGATCCGCCTGCCGGCCGAGGTGGAGACGGTGGCGGCTTGACGCGGTATGGGATTGTGAGCAGCTGAACCGTCCTCCCCGTCGACGGTTCAGCTGCTCTGCCTATCGACGTTACGCACTAACGCAGCCGCAAGGCACGGTCATGGTCCTGACCCGGCCCCAGAATACGATGGATGAAGATACGGTCAGGCAGCACCGAGTAGAGTATGCCATAGCCCTTCCACGATCGTCGGCGTATTCCTTCCGCCTCGTATCGCGGAACGAGCGGAAAGGCGTTTGGCATCGCGGCCAGCGTCAGCGCAGTCTCGCGCAGCTCACCGACAAAGCTTCTGGCCCGCGCCGGATTGTCACGCGCGATGAACCCGCCGATGCGCGTCAGATCGGCTGAGGCGCGGGAAGACAGGATTACCCTCATTTCGGTTCGGCGGGGTTCGCAGTCTCCTCCAACGCGCGATCACAGGCGGCATCGAGATCGATGCCTCCGCTGGCGCGCATCTCCGTAAGGCTCTCGGCTATCGACGCATCCAGATCGCGCAACCAGCGCGCTTCGTCATCCAGCGCATCCTGATCGCGGCGGATTAGGTCGCGAACATAATCGCTGGCGCTGGCATAATGACCGCTATCGATCCGACTTTCGACATAGTCGCGCATGAGATCGGGCAGCGAGATGTTCATCGTGGCCATGGGCGCCTCCTGATGCATGATGGCAAAAAATGGCATCGCGAGACCGTGGTTGCAATAGCCTCCCCCACCTCCCGGGGTGACGCGCCAGCGCTGCATCGCTAAAGGCGCTGCCATGACTCAGACCGCGCCCCAGATCACGCCCGAACTCGTCGCCGAGCATGGCCTGTCTCCGGAGGAATATGACCGCGTTCTCCACGCTTTGGGGCGGGAGCCGAACCTGGTCGAGCTCGGCATCTTCTCCGTCATGTGGTCGGAGCATTGCAGCTACAAGTCGAGCCGCATACACCTGAAGAAGCTGCCGACCGAGGGGCCGCAGGTGATCTGCGGTCCCGGCGAGAATGCCGGCGTGATCGATATCGGCGACGGTCAGGCGGCGATCTTCAAGATGGAGAGCCACAACCATCCCTCGTACATCGAGCCCTATCAGGGCGCGGCGACGGGCGTCGGCGGCATTTTGCGCGACGTCTTCACCATGGGCGCGCGGCCGGTGGCGAACATGAACGCGCTGCGCTTCGGCCGGCCCGATCACCCCAAGATGCGGCACCTGATCTCGGGCGTCGTGTCGGGCATCGGCGGCTATGGCAATTGCGTGGGCGTGCCGACCGTGGGCGGCGAGGTGAACTTCCACCCCGCCTATGACGGCAACATCCTGGTCAATGCGATGACCGTGGGAGTCGCGGATCAGGACAAGATCTTCTACTCGGCGGCCTCCGGCATCGGCAATCCGATCGTCTATGTCGGCTCCAAGACCGGTCGCGACGGCATCCATGGCGCCACCATGGCCTCGGCCGACTTCGGCGAGGACGCCGATGCCAAGCGCCCGACAGTGCAGGTCGGCGATCCGTTCACCGAAAAGCTGCTGATCGAAGCCTGCCTCGAACTCATGGCGTCGGACGCGATCGTCGCGATCCAGGACATGGGCGCGGCCGGCCTCACCTCCTCCTCGGTCGAGATGGCGTCGAAGGGCGGCGTCGGCATCGAACTCGTCATGGACGATGTGCCGCAGCGCGAGGAGGGCATGACGCCCTATGAGATGATGCTGTCGGAGAGCCAGGAGCGGATGCTCATGGTGCTGAAGCCCGGCCGCGAAGCCTTTGCGGAAGCGATCTTCCGCAAATGGGAGCTCGACTTCGCCGTGATCGGCCATGTCACCGATACCGGCCGCATGGTCCTGAAATGGCAGGGCGAGACGGTCTGTGACATTCCGCTCGGCCCGCTCGCCGACGAGGCGCCCCTCTACGACCGTCCGCATGTGCCGACGCCGAAGCCTGCACCGCTCGCCGATGCTCCGCACAGCCGCGACATCGCCGCCGATCTCCTGACCCTGATGGGTTCGCCGGACATCGCCTCGCGCCGCTGGATCTGGGAGCAGTACGACCATATGGTCGGCGCGGACACCGTCCAGCGCCCCGGCGGCGACGCCGCGGTCGTACGCATCCATGGCACCGACAAGGCGCTGGCGATCACCACCGACTGCACGCCGCGCTATTGCTTTGCCGACCCGGTCGAGGGCGGCAAGCAGGCCGTAGCGGAGGCGTGGCGGAATCTGACCGCGGTGGGCGCGACACCGCTCGCGATCACCAACTGCCTCAACTTCGCCAATCCCCAGAGGCCCAAGATTATGGGCCAGATCGTCGGTTGCCTGGAGGGCATGGGCGAAGCGTGCCGTGCGCTCGACTTCCCGATCGTGTCGGGCAACGTCTCGCTCTACAATGAATCAAAGGCGACCGGCGGCGGTTCGGCGATCCTGCCCACGCCCGCGATCGGCGGCGTCGGCCTGATGCCGGACTGGCAGCGGAACGTGACCATCGCCTTCAAGGGAACGGGCGACGTGATCCTGGCGGTCGGCACGCGCGGCGGGCATCTCGGCCAGTCGCTCTGGCTGCGCGAATGCCATGGCCGCGAAGAGGGTCCGCCGCCGCCCGTCGATCTCGCCGCCGAGCGCCGCACCGGTGACTTTCTCCGCGCCGCCATCGCCGCCGGTCAGGTGACCGCCTGCCACGACGTCTCGGACGGCGGCGTGGCGGTGGCGATCGCCGAGATGGCGCTCGCCGGCAACATCGGCGCGATGATCGACCGCAAGCAGCCCTTCGATTGCGCACGCAGCTTCTTCGCCGAGGATCAGGGCGTCTACATCGTCACCGTCCACGACCATGCGCTGCTCGATTTCCTCGGCGCGGCCCATGCCGCGGGCGTGGAGGTGGAGCCGCAGGGACGCACCGGTGGCAGCCGCCTGATCTTCGAGCGGCCCGACCGCGATGACGTGGTGTCTCTGGCGGATCTGCGGACGGCACATGAGGGCTTCTTTCCCCGCCTGATGGGTGCAGACGCCGCGCTGGCATAGGGCCCACGCTGGCACCTGCGGCCAAAACTTCCAGATCTGACGACCTCGCGTTTATGTTGCAAGTGCGAGAAAAAGGCGTGACGCATTCTTTACGCGCCGATGATCTTTGTTAACCTTCAGTTGCCGCCAGACTTTTGGCTCGCACGCTAAACAAGGGGACAAAGATATGCAAAACAAAGCTTTTTATGCTGCAGCTGTTTCGCTGATCATGGCGCTCCCTGTTCCTTCCGTCGCCGCCACGGTGACTAGTACTATGGCAAACGGACTAAAATTCGAGGCGTCTAATGCTATTGTTGGACGCACCTCCACTGCCAGTGTAGCCTTTGGTGGAGACCCGCGATATTTCGCGACTGCGCAGAAATATAGCGGTGTCGTCGCCCTTCTGATGGACCGCGGCGCGGCGGGCAGCTTCGTATGCTCGGGATCGCTGCTGGGTGATCGGCGCTCGATCCTGACCGCGGGCCATTGTGTTAGCGACGGGGCGGGGACGGCCGCCCCCATCAAGACGACCGCCTATTTCTATAACGGCAGCGATCCCGACACGATTCCGTGGCAAAGCAGCGCGGCGACCGCCGTCGACGTCAGCGACTATTTCGTCAACGCGGCCTATACCGGCGAGGTCATCGACCAGAATGACATCGCCGTCCTGCGCCTGTCCGAGTTGGCGCCGCTCTTCGCCAACAGCTACGACCTTTATGACGGTGACGATCTCAGTCTGACCGACTTCAACACCGCCGGCTATGGTCGCCGCTCGACCGTCGGTGGAGATCTCGGGGTCGATGCGGGAGTCGGGCGCCGGCGGCAGGGCGACAATCGCTACGAGTTCAGGCTGGGGGACCCGATCCTCAACGGCGCCTTCGATGATGAATTCGGCAAGGCCGACTACAGCCACGTCTATCTCGCCGATTTCGACAACGGCAAGCGCGCCAACGATGCTGCCTGTGTCCTGACCGGCTTCGTCGGGGTACAGAGCTACAAATTCTGCGATTTGGGTCGCGGTCCGACCGAAGCAACCACGGCGCCCGGCGATTCCGGCGGGCCGCAGTTCGTCGACGGCAAGCTGGCGAGCGTGACGTCGTTCGGCCTCACCTATTACAATCTCGGCGACATCGACAAAGTCTATAACGACTCCTTCGGCGAATATAGCGGCTTCGTCCCCACGTCGATCCATCGCAATTGGATCAACAGCGTCCTGGCCGTGCCGGAACCATCGACCTGGGCCCTGATGATCGCCGGATTTGGTCTGATCGGCGGATCGATGCGTCGTCGCACGCGCACCCGTATCCGTTTCTCGATGTCCTGACCCAAGGGGCGGCGAGCGGGCGGATGCCGTCCGCTCGCCACATTGCCATGACAGGCGCGGGTGCATGACCGCAGCCGTTTCCGCCCCGGCAATCCCGCACGCCGACCGTCATCTGTCGCTCGACGTCATTCGCGGCGTTGCGGTGATGGGCATCGTCACCGCCAACCTGCCCGCCTTCGGCCTGCCCTCCGCCGCCTATTTCTCGCCGCTGGCGGCGGGCGGCACCCGGCCCCTCGATATCGCTTTGTGGCTGATCAACTTCGTCCTGATCGAGGGGAAGATGCGCGGGCTGTTCGCCTTCCTCTTCGGCGCATCGCTGCTGCTGGTGATCGAAAGAGCCCGCGCGGCTGGCGACGATCCGCTGGCCGTCCATGGCGGGCGGATGGCGGTGCTGTTCGGCATCGGCCTGATCCATCTCTATCTGATCTGGTGGGGCGATATCCTGGCGCATTATGCGCTGTGCGGGCTGATCGCCTATCCGATGACCCGCTACCGGACGCGGACACTGATCATGATCGGGATCGGCTGCCTCGTCCTGAGCATGGTGATGGCTGTGGCGGGCCTCGTAGCGCTGCTGGAGAGCGCCCCGAGAGCGACCGCGTCGGCACAGGCGACGTGGAACGGCTTCGCAGCCGTATTTGGCGTTCCGCCAGCGCGCGAGATCGCGGCGGAGGTCGCGGCCCAGCGCGGTGGATGGCTGAGCGAGTTCGGCTGGCGGTGGCATCACGCTACCGGTCCGCTCACGGCGCTGCTGGCGGTGGGACCCGAGACACTGGGCTCCATGTTTCTCGGCATGGCCGGCCTGCGCTCGGGGTTCCTGACCGGCCGGTGGGAGCGCGAGCGCTACCGGCGGTGGGCGACCACCGGACTCCTTCTGTCCCTCGCCGGCTATACGGCCCTGGGCTGCAACACCATCGTCCGGGGCTTCGCTATGCCCGCCGTCTATTTCGCCTCGATCGCGGTCGCCGAGCCGCTGCGACAGGCCGGTGTCCTGGGCTTTGCGGCGCTGATCATCTTGGCGATGCGGCCCGGCGGCCGGCTGACCTCGCGGGTCGCCGCAGCCGGGCGCTGCGCCTTCACCAACTATCTCGGCACCAGCCTCGTGATGACGTTCTTCTTCAATTGGGGTCTGGCGCAGTTCGGCCAGTGGAGCCGCGCATCGGTCTATGCCTTGGCGCCGCTCGCATGGATCACGATGCTGGCGTGGAGCGCGCCCTGGCTCCGCCGCCATCCTTATGGCCCGTTCGAATGGCTGTGGCGCAGCCTGTCACGGGCGGAGTGGCAGCGCTGGCGGCGCGTTCAGTAGCCGGTCGGTCCCGAGCGGCGACCGAAGCCGCCAGCGGCGGGCGGTGTGGGCCGACGCTGGGTGACCAGCGGGCTCGCTTCACGCTCCAAGAGCGCCAGCGTCTCCTCGAACAACGGGCGCAGCCGGGTCACGTCCTGCAAGGCGTGCTCCGGTGTATCCTGTCGCTCGACGCAGTCCCGCGCCGTCATCTCGATCGTTTCGGCCAACATCGCGAGCGGCTCCGCACCGAACTGGCGGGCCTCGCCCTTCAGCGTGTGCGCCGGGATCACCAGCGCCGCCGCCTGATTCGCGCGCATCGCTGCCTCGATCGCCGCCACCGACTTCACGCCGTCCTCGCGGAAATAGCCGAGGATGCGCACGAACCCGCTGCCCAGCTCCGCCCGCGCGGCATGATAGGCGGTCCAGTCCACCAAAGTGCTTCCCTCGAACGACACGGCCCTGCTCCGGCTGTCTAAACCCCAGTCGTCCGCTTACCGGGCGAAGGTAAACAGCGGGTTGCGCCCGGCAATTAGTCCTGTTTGTCGAAGGGGTTCTTCGGCGCGCGCAGGGTCAGGCGCACCGGTACCGCACCGAAGCCGAGTTCGCGCCGCATCGAATTCACCAGATAGCGTTCGTAGCTGGCGGGCAGCTGGTCGACGCGCGTGCCGAAGATGACGAAGCTGGGCGGCCGCGTCTTCACCTGGGTGACGTAGCGCATCTTGATCCGCTTGCCGCCCGGCGCGGGGGGCGGATTGGCCTCGACCGCCCGCTCGAACCAGCGGTTGAGCTCGCCGGTGCCGACCCGCTTCGACCAGGCCTCGCGCACCTCGAAGGCCGCGCCGAGCAGCTGGTCGATACCCTTGCCGGTCGCGCCGGAGACGGTGATGACGATCACGCCCTTCACCTGGCTCAGCCCGTCTTCCAGCGCCTTCTTCACGCCGTTGAACAGCGACGAGGCGTTCTCGGCGATGTCCCATTTGTTGAGCGCGATCACCAGCGCCCGCCCTTCCTGCAGCACCCGGTCGGCGATCCGCAGATCCTGCGCCTCCAGTCCCAGGGTCGCGTCGAGCAGCAGCACCACCACCTCGGCGAAGTCGATCGCGTGCAGGGCGTCGGCAACGGAAAGCTTCTCCAGCTTGTCCTGCACCTTGGCCTTCTTGCGCATCCCGGCGGTGTCGATCAGCCGCACCGCCCGCGTCTCGCCGGCCGGGCTGTGCCACTCCCAGTCGATCGCGATCGAGTCGCGGGTAATCCCCGCCTCGGGGCCGGTGATCAGCCGTTCCTCGCCGAGCATCCGGTTGATGAGGGTCGACTTGCCCGCGTTGGGACGTCCGACGATCGCCAGCTTCAGCGGCGCGTCGGGGCTTTCATCCTCTTCGTCCTCGGCCTCGTCTTCCGTCTTTTCCAGATGGGGCAGCAGCGCCTCGAACAGGTCGCCGACGCCCTCGCCATGTTCGGCGGAGAGCTGGACCGGATCGCCAAAGCCGAGCGCCAGCGATTCGAGAATGCCCTGCTCGCCCGCACGCCCTTCGGCCTTGTTGGCCGCCAGTACGACCGGGGTGGTCGACTGGCGCAGCCACCGGGCGATCTCTTCGTCGAGCGGCACGACGCCCGCGCGCGCGTCGACTAGGAACAGCGCGACATCGGCCTGGCGCAACGCCGCCTCGGTCTGCATCCGCATCCGGCCGGGCAGCGTCTGGGCGTCGTGATCCTCATAGCCCGCCGTGTCGATGACGCGGAAGTCGAGGCCGAGGAGGTGCGCGTCGCCCTCGCGCCGGTCTCGGGTCACGCCGGGTCGGTCGTCGACCAGCGCCAGCTTCTTGCCGACCAGGCGGTTGAACAGCGTCGACTTGCCGACATTGGGTCGGCCGACGATCGCGACGGTGGGAAGCCGGGCCATGCCGTTCGCGTCACCGCCAGGCGGTGACCTGCCCCTTCTGGTCGAGGGTGAACAGGGTGTTGTTGGCGACGATCGGCGGCAGCGCGAAGGGCACCTTGGTCTCGATCGTCTGCACCACGCTGCCATCGGCGGGCGAGGCCATGACGATCTGGCCCAGCGAGTTGGTCATGGTCAGGCGACCGCCCGCGAGCACCGGACCGAACCAGGTGATCGGCCCCTTCTTCCCCTTCGGCTTGCGGAAGCGCGGCAGCTGCGCGATCCACTTCGCCTTGCCGCTGGCCCGCGACAGACAGGCCAGCCGCGCGTCGTCGGTGACGACGAACAGCCAGTCGCCCGCCAGCCAGGGCGTGGAGATGCCGGCGATATTCTGTTCCCACAGCCGCTGACCGGTCGACAGCTCCAGCGCGACCATGCGCCCCCCCTGCCCGACCGCATAGACGCGGCCCTGGTCGACCACCGGCGAGGCGTCGATGTCGGCAAGACTGCCGACCGCGGTCGTGGTCGAGGAGCGCGACAGCGCGTCCTGCCACAGCACGCGCCCGTTCTCGTAGCGATAGGCCGACAGCTCGCCCGAGCTGTAGCCCGCCACGACCGAGCCCTGGCTGGCCGAGGGCGCGGCCACGCCATAGACGCCCTGCGTCTCGACAGTGCCGGACTGGACCCACTGGACCTTGCCGTCGGCGTCGCCGAGTGCATAGATCTGGTTGTCCTGGGTCAGCACATAGACGTTGCCGTTCGCCAGGGTCGGCGCGCCGCGCAGCGGCCCGCCTGGCCGTGCCCGCCACAATTCCTTGCCGCTACCCGAGTCGTACGCGACGACGTCGCCCAGCCCGTCGGTGGCATAGACCCGGCCGTTGTCGAAGCTGACGCCCCCGCCGAAACGCGCCGGCCGGTTCTTCTTGGTGTCGGCCGCGAGCTGCGCGGTCCAGAGCGACGCGCCCGTGTCCGCCGACAGGGCATGCAGCGTCGCGGTGACGTCGACGACGAACACCTTGCCGTCGGCCATGACCGGCGCCGCGCCCAGTCGCTCGCGGGGCGAGCCGCCGGCGATGGTCGTGCGCCAGGCCCGGGCCGGCGTCTCACCGAGCGCGAGCTGGCCGACCGACTTGGCCGCATTGCCGCCGGGCTGCGCCCAGGCGTCGTTGACCTCGGCGGCGGGCAGCGTGACCGCCATCTGGGCGAGCGCGGCGTCCGCCTCTACCCCGTTCTCGGACGTGAGGATCGGCACGCGCTGGCCGACTGTCGGCGTCTTCTTCGGGCCACCGCCCTTGAACACGCCGCACGCGCTGAGCGCCACCAGCGCCGCGACCATCGCGGGCGCGCGAAACTGCTTCATCATTGCGCGGGACTATCCTGATTGGCCCGGCCGCCGGCGGGGCTCGCATCGACTCCCAATAGGGACGCCATCTGAACCGCACGTTGACGGATCGACTCGGGCACGCCTTCATCCTGCGCGACGCGGGCGAAGAGCTGGCCCGCGGGACCACGCTGGCCGAGCCGCATCTGCGCCACCGCCATCATCTCGCCCGCGCTTCCCAGCCACGGATTGCCCGGCACCGCGAGCGGGCGCAGGCGGTCGACCACCTGCTGCGGCGGCAGCGTGTCGAACTCGGTCGCGGTCTGGCGGACCAGCGCAAGGTCGCGGAACGGCTGGGCGACGCCGCTGTCGCCCGCCACGGCGGCGAACTTCGCGGCCGCGCCCTTGGTGTCGCCGCGGCGGAGCAGGATGTCCGCCTCGCTGAACAGGGCGAGGACGCGATAGGCATCACGATCCGACTTGCTCAGCTCCGCCAGCAGCGGCTGCGCCTTGTCCATCTGGCCGGTCGACAGCGCGTCATAGGCGGCCTGGAGCCGTTCGCCCTCCTGCCCGGCCGATTCGCCCTGGCGATGCTGCCAGAACAGATAGGCGCCGAATGCCGCCAGTCCGATCAGGACGACGGCCCCGACCGCGATGCCCCAACGTTTCCAGAACCGGACCAGATCGTCGCGGCGGACCTCGTCATCGACCTCGCGCAGGAAGGCTTCGTTGGATTCGGGCGACAGCGCCAAGGAGCGGCTCCGGGTTGTGGAGGGGAACGGACAGGAAAGGGGCGATCAGCGCCTTTAGCCGCACTCACCGCCAAACGGAAGCCGATCAATCCCGCGGCGCATAGACCTGGTCGTCGGTGGGAAAGCTGCGCGCCCGCACCTCCTCGGCATAGCGGGCCGCGGCCTCGCCGATCCGAGCGCCGAGATCGTCGTATTTCTTCACGAAGCGCGGCACCCTCTCGAACAGGCCGAGCATGTCCTCCGCCACCAGCACCTGCCCGTCGCATTGCGCCGAGGCGCCGATCCCAATCACCGGGCAGGCGAGCGCGCGGGTGATGGCGATCGCGATCGGCTCGACCACGCCCTCCACCACCACCGCGAAGGCGCCCGCCTCCGCCACGGCGCGGGCGTCGCCCTCGATCTTGGCGGCTTCGGCGTCGCTGCGTCCGCGCGCGCCATAGCCGCCCAGCATGTTCACCGCCTGCGGGGTCAGCCCGACATGGCCGATGACGGGAATGCCGCGTTCGGTCAGGAAGCGGACGGTGGGCGCCATCGCCTCACCCCCCTCCAGCTTGACGGCGGCGGCGCCGGTTTCCTTGAGCAGCCAGGCGGCGCTCTCGAACGCCTTCTCGGGCGAGGCTTCGTAGCTGCCGAAAGGCATGTCGATCGCGACGACGGCATGCCAACTGCCGCGCACCACCGCCGCGCCGTGCGCCGCCATCATCGCGAGCGTGACGGGTACGGTCGAGGGCAGGCCATAGACCACCTGCCCCAGACTGTCCCCGACCAGCAGCAGGTCGCAATGCGCGTCGAGCAACTGCGCGGTGCGCACCGTATAGGCGGTCAGCATCACCAGCGGCTCCGCCGTCGTGCCATCGACCTTTCGCGCGCGGATCGCCGGAACGGTCAGCCGCTTGAGCGGCGCGGGCGTCGGGTTCGCGCGGCTGGTCGCGGTGTCGAGCGTGTAGGTGGTGGACATTTGCGCGCTTCTAGCCGCAGTCCGATGGTGCGGCCAGTCAGCGCGCGAAGATCGCCGCGTAGCGATCAGGCTTGAACCCTGCTTCCAGCACCTCGCCATGAACCAGCATCGGCCGCCGGATCATCGACGGCTGCGCCACCATCAACGCGATCGCCCGCTCCGCATCGAGGTCCGTCCGGTCGGTCTCGGGCAGCTTTCGGAAGGTGGTGCCGGAGCGGTTCAGCACCGCCTCCCAGCCGAGCCGCTCCACCCAGCCGCGCAATGTGTCGGGGTCGATGCCGGCCTTCTTATAGTCGTGAAAGGCGAATGGGATGCCCGCCTGATCGAGCCAAGTGCGGGCCTTCTTGACGGTGTCGCAATTGGGGATGCCGTAGAGGGTGGCGGTCATTGTAGGTCCAATCGGCGGGGATGAGTCGACCGCTTTACTACCGAACGCCGCGACCTCCCGCGACACGGGAGCGATAAACCTTCAAAAAACATCAATCATTCGTTCAGTGTAGGCGGCAGTGAGAATCATTGCGGTTGTCAGATCTAATATGATCGACCCATGATTTCGCAGGCCGGAAGCATCGTAGCGGTCATCGTCCGGAAATACGAGCGGTCTATACGGTTCCGGCTTCGCATCATGAGGCTGAATGTCATGTCCTTTGCCTTTTCAGCGGTCATCACGCTGACAACAGCAACAGCCGCGCTGAACGGCCTCCAATTATCTCAGCCCAGCGCGAACCATTCAGCGAGCAGGACGCATGGCGTGCCACCGACGCCGCCACCGCCTCCAGAAATCTACGACCCGCAAAGTGGGCCCTTCATCGTTCGCATGACCCCTGACGGCGAAATAGATGAGCAATCGCGAGGCGTCGCTGAAAATGCGGTGCGTCAGTGGACGGACTTGAATTTGCAGAGATTTATCATCTGCTATCGCTCAGCCTCCCAAGGACGAGACTATAGCGGCGGAATCCGCTCCCTAGAATCCGTTGCACGTGAACTCAAAGCACACGGCGCCATCGAAGTTGTGATGCCTGACGGTGGCCCGTGCAGCGACGACGTGCCGCGGCCCACGTCGTGGAACGCAGACCATGTCGTCATTCTGGGTGTCGTCCACCTTTGATCCTTGGCTTCCACGACCTGTAGAGCCCTTGTTCCCGCATTTGCGAGACCTGTGCGAAAATACTACCCCGATGCCGTACTCGTTCCCGCATCCACCGTCCCACTCGCATACAAGCCCTTCATTCTGCCAAATCATGAATCACGGAACAGGTCCGGGATGACGATTGTAGGAGGCTATCGTCGCGACTTGCACAGGGGTCCCGCAGTTACGGGCATGATGGACAGAACAGAGCCACCACACACCCCGATCCAACCCGGCCCCACTTGACCGAGGATGGTGCAAACCCCTCCCCACATGATTAGTGAAGCGATGACCCATCGCTTCTTCTCGCTCCATCACCATCGCATGATCCGGGTCGCGGCGGCGACGCCGCCGGCGAGCGTGGGGGATGTGCCCGCCAACACCGCGCGCACGATCGCGCTGGCGCAGGAGGCGCACGCCAAGGGCTGCGACCTCGTCGTCTTCCCCGAGCTGAACCTCACCAGCTACGCGATCGACGATCTTCACCTGCAATCGGCGCAACAGGCGGCGACGCTCGCCGGCATCCGCGCGGTGGCGGCGGCGAGCGTGACGCTGAAGCCCGTGCTGCTGGTCGGTGCCGCGATCGAGCGGGCCGGGCGGCTCTATAACTGCGCGGTCGTGATCGCGCGCGGGCGGGTGCTGGGCGTGGTGCCCAAGACCTATCTGCCCAACTATCGCGAATATTACGAGAAGCGGTGGTTCGCGAGCGGCGGCGGCCTGACCGGGCTGACGATCGACCTGGGCGGGGGGCTCGACGCCGCCGGGCCGGTGCCCTTCGGCGCCGACCTCATGTTCGCGGCGGACGACCTGCCCTTCTTCACCTTCCATGCCGAGATTTGCGAGGATTACTGGGCCCCTACCCCACCCTCGACCATGGGCGCGCTGGCCGGAGCGCTCATCTGCTGCAACCTGTCGGCGAGCAACATCGTGATCGGCAAGGCGCGCGAGCGGATGCTGCTCGCCGCGGCCCAGTCGGCCCGGACCGCCTCCGCCTATGTCTATTCGGCGGCGGGGATCGGGGAGAGCACCACCGACCTGTCGTGGGACGGGCAGGGCTTCGTCTACGAACTGGGCGAGCTGCTCGCCGAATCCGAGCGCTTCGCGCGCGGGCCCCAACTCGTGCTCGCCGATGTCGATGCCGAGCGCCTGATCCAGGAGCGGACCCGCTTCGGCACCTTCAACGATGCCGCGCGCGAGGCGGGGCACCCGGAGACCCGGTTCCGTCTGATCGCCTTCACCCATGGCGAGGATCTGGACGACGTCGCGGAGCGCGGCGGGCTGGCGCGCGATATCCGCCGCTTCCCCTTCGTGCCGAACGATCCCGCCAAGCGCGACGCGGACTGCTACGAGGCCTTCAACATCCAAGTGGAGGGTCTGGCGAAGCGGCTGGAGGCGGCGCGCGCGTCGACGCTGGTGATCGGCGTGTCGGGCGGGCTGGATTCGACCCACGCGCTGATCGTCGCGGCCAAGGCGATGGATCGGCTGGGCCGCGGGCGCGACACGATCCTCGGCTTCACCATGCCGGGCTTCGCCACCGGCGAGGGGACCAAGGCCCATGCCTGGGCGCTGATGCGCGCGCTGGGCATTACCGCCGCGGAAATCGATATCCGACCCGCTGCGCGCCAGATGCTGGCCGATATGGGCCACCCCTTCGCGGCCGGAGAGCCGGTCTATGACGTGACCTTCGAGAATGTGCAGGCCGGGCTGCGCACCGACTATCTCTTCCGCCTCGCCAACCAGCGCGGCGGGCTGGTGCTGGGGACGGGCGACCTGTCGGAGCTGGCGCTGGGCTGGTGCACCTATGGCGTCGGCGACCAGATGAGCCATTATGCGGTCAATGCCGGCGTGCCCAAAACGCTGATCCAGTTCCTGATCCGCTGGTGCATCCGCACCGGCCAATATGACGACGAGACCAATCGGGTACTGGCCGCGATCCTGGCGCAGGAAATCAGCCCCGAACTGGTGCCGGCGGATGAAACGACCGGCGCGCTCCAGTCCACCGAGGACATGATCGGCCCCTATGCCCTCAACGACTTCTTCGCGCATTATGTGCTGCGCCACGGACTGAGCCCGTCCAAGATCGCTTTCCTCGCCTGGCATACGTGGCGCGATGCGGCGGCCGGGCGCTGGCCGACGGATGTCCCGGCAGAGGCGCAGGTCGCCTACGACCTGCCGACGATCCGGGTCTGGCTGGAGCGCTTCTGCCGGCGCTTCTTTCAGACCAGCCAGTTCAAGCGGTCGGCCCTGCCCAACGGCCCGAAGGTGTCGAGCGGCGGTGCGGTCAGCCCGCGCGGCGACTGGCGCGCACCTTCGGACGGCACCGCGACCCTGTGGCTGGAAGACATCGCGGCGAACATGCCATAGGTGCCTTCCGCCCGGTGCGCGGGTGCCAGGCTGCGACAGATCAATTCGCGCCATATTGAAAAGCCTCGCGGAGGGGCGCATTGTGACGGTCTGATGACACGTCCGCCACATCGTGCGCCCCTGCTCGACCATTCGCGCGATCGGCGGATCGAGGATCCCTCGAACCTGTGGCTGATCCATCCGCTCGGCCGGCGGCTGTTGCCGCTCGCGCTTCGCGCGGGCGTGTCGGCCAATATGGTGTCGCTGGGCGGACTGGCGATCGGCGCGACCGCTGCGCTCAGCTTCGCGCATCCGGGTCGCCCGGCCTGGATCGCCGCCGGGCTGGTGCTCGCGGTCCTGTGGCTGGTGATGGACGGGCTCGACGGCATGGTCGCGCGGGCGACCGGCACGGCAAGCCCCCTCGGCCGGGTGCTCGACGGGCTGTGCGATCACGGCGTCTTCATCCTCATCTATGTCGCGCTCGCGCTGACGATCGGAACCGGCGAGGCGTGGGCGCTGGCCTTCGCCGCGGGCGGTGCGCATGCGCTGCAGTCGAGCCTCTACGAGGGTGAGCGCGCACGCTTCCATCGCCGTGCCCGCGGCGAGGCCCGCAGGGCCGCCGACCCGGTCGCGAACAGCCCCGCGGTGCGGCTCTACGACGCGCTGGCGGGCACGCCCGAGCGGCTGTCGGACGGGTTCGAACGGCGACTGGCGAGCGCGTCCGATTCGGCGGCACTCGGCCGACTCTATGCCGCCGCGGCTGTCGCGCCGATGCGCCTCCTCGCCTTGCAGACCGCGAACGTGCGGGTCGCAGCCATCGCGCTGGCCGCGCTCGCCGGCGATCCGCGGCTGTTCTGGTGGTTCGAGATCGGGCCGCTGACGCTGGCCGCGCTGGTGGGCCTGGCATGGCACCGCCGGGTCGAGCGCACGTTTCTTCATTCGATGCCGGCCGCTTCGGTTGCGCTAACCGTCAGGGAACAGGGACAATAATGGGTACGATTCGCATCGCGATCATCGGCGTGGGCAATTGCGCCAGCAGCCTGGTGCAGGGCCTCGAACATTATCGCGAGGGGGCCAACGACATGGTCGGCCTGATGCACTGGGACATGGGCGGCTATCGCCCGGCGGACATCAAGGTCGTCGCCGCCTGGGACGTCGACAGTCGCAAGGTCGGCCGCGACGTCGCCGACGCGATCTTCGCCAAGCCGAACTGCACCGCGGTCTTCGCCCCCAACGTGCCCGCGACCGGTACGGTGGTGAAGATGGGCGCGGTGCTCGACGGGGTCGCCGAGCACATGGCCGACTATAAGGACGAGCGGACCTTCATCGTCGCCAACGACACCCAGCCGAGCAAGGACGAGGTCGTCGCCGAATTGCGGGCCTCGGGCGCCGACGTGCTGATGAACTATCTGCCGGTGGGCAGCCAGCAGGCGACGGAATTCTACGCCGAGTGCGCGCTGGAAGCCGGCGTCGCCTTCGTCAACAACATTCCCGTCTTCATCGCCAGCAATCCCGAATGGGCGGCGCGTTTCGAGGCGGCGGGCGTGCCGATCATCGGCGACGACATCAAGGCGCAGCTGGGCGCGACGATCGTCCACCGCGTGCTGACCGACCTGTTCGCCAAGCGCGGCGTCAAGCTCGACCGGACCTATCAGCTCAACACCGGCGGCAATACCGACTTCCTCAACATGTCGAACCATCGCCGGCTCGCCTCCAAGAAGGTGTCGAAGACCGAGGCGGTGCAATCGGTCGCGGCAGAGCGGCTGGAGGACGACAACGTCCATATCGGCCCGAGCGACTATGTGCCCTGGCAGAACGACAACAAGGTCTGCTTCCTGCGCATGGAGGGCCAGCTGTTCGGCGGCGTGCCGATGAACCTCGAGCTGCGCCTGTCGGTCGAGGATTCGCCGAACAGCGCGGGCGTGGCGATCGACATGATCCGCTGCGCCAAGATCGCACGCGATCGCGGGATGCGGGGCGTGATCGATCCCGCCTCCGCCTATTTCTGCAAGCATCCGCGCACCCAGATGACCGACGATCTGGCGCAGACCGAGGTCGAGCGCTTCATCGCCGCGGCCTGAGCGGCGGCACGGGGATGATCCGGACGGGGGTGCTGCTGGCGGCAGGGCATGGCAGCCGGCTGCGCGGCTCGGCGCCGTACAAGCCGCTGTGCCCCGTCGCCGGCCGCCCGCTCATCGACCATGCGCTGGCGGGGATGGCGGAGGCGGGGCTGACCCGGGCAGTCGTGGTGCTCGGCTATGGCGCGGGGGCGATCGCCGAGCATCTCGCGCGGCGGCACTGGCCGCTGTTCGTCGAGGTGGTCTTCACCCCCGATCCCGATCGCCCCAATGGCGTCTCCGTCCTCGCCGCCGCGCCGGCGCTGAAGGGCGAGCAGGCTGTGCTGGCGATGTGCGACCACCTCGTGGCGCCGGCGCTCTATGCGCGGCTGGCATCGACGGGCGCATGCGACGGCGTGACGCTGGGGATCGATCGCCGAATCGGTCATCCCTGGGTCGATCCGGACGACGTGACCGGCGTGGAGACCCGCGGCGCCGCGATCGTGGCGATCGGCAAGCGGCTCGGCAGCGCCGATTGCTACGATACCGGTGTCTTCGCGATCGGCCCGGCCCTGTTCGCCGCTCTGGGCAGCTTCGGCGCGCCGTCCCTGACCGACGGCGTGCGGGTGCTGGCGGCGGAAGGACGGGCGGGGGTGGTCGATTGCAGCGATCTCGACTGGATCGATGTCGACGATCCTGCCGCGCTCGCCAAGGCCGAGGCGTGGCAGCTGGCGCGCGCCGCGTAGAGGACGTCTCGGCCGCCGTTCGACGGCAGACCGACCTACCAGCTGATCCGCACGATCGACCCGGCCGGCGCATCAATACCGGGCATGTCGAGGTCCCGCCCGTCGACCCGTATCCTGCCCGGCGCGATCACCTCTCCCGCAAGCTCGCGCGCGGGGAGCAGCTCGGCGGTCGGCCCCTGCGCCACGACGCGGCCCTGTTCGATCCGCACCAGCCAGTCGCCCAGCCGCCGCGCCTCCTCGGCGCTGTGCGTGACATAGAGGATCGGCAGGCCGAAACGCTCTTTCAGGGCCGCGATGAAGCCCAGCACCTCGTCGCGCCGGGCGGCGTCGAGGGCGGAGACGGGCTCGTCGAGCAGAAGGAGGCGGGGTTGCGACAGCAGCGCTCGCCCCAGCGCGACCCGCTGCCGCTCGCCGCCCGAGAGGTCGCGCGGGGCACGGTGGAGAAGGTGGCCGATGCCGAGCACCCCGATCACGGCATCCCAGGCGATGGGCCTCGTCTCCGTCGCCCGCATCCAGCCATAACGCAGGTTCCGCTCGACGCTCATGTGCGGGAAGAGATGCGCCTGCTGATGGACGAAGCCGATCCGGCGGCGTTCGGCGGGCAAGGCATCCAGCGAGACGCCGTTCAGATCCACTCGCGCCGAGCTGGTCGGAGCGAGCCCGGCGATCGCCGCCAGCGTGGCCGACTTGCCGGCACCGGAGGGACCGAACAGCACGGTCAGGCCATCGGCAGGCGCGTCGAAGACGATGTCGAGCGAGAAGGCGTCGAGCGGGCGGCGGATCGCCACCGACAGCGTCATCGCGCCGCCCGCCGACGGCCGAACGCCAACAGCGCCTCGGACGCGATCAGCCCCACGAGCGCAACCGCCAGCGCGATCAGCGACAGGCGCAAGGCGGCCCCCTCCCCGCCCGGTACCTGCAAGGCCGCATAGATGGCGAGCGGCAACGTCTGGGTTTCGCCCGGAATGCTCGCGGCGAAGGTGATGACCGCCCCGAACTCGCCAAGGGCCGCGGCGAAGCCCACGACCGCGGCCGCGAGAAGCCCGGGCGCAGCGAGCGGCAGGACGATGGTCACGGCGCGGTCGACCGGCCCGGCGCCGAGCGCCCGCGCCGCATCCTCCAGCGCTGGGTCGACCGCGCCGATCGCCTGTCGCGCGGCGCGCAGCATCAGCGGAAAGGCGCAGACGCCGGCTGCGAGGGCTGCGCCGGCCGGGGTGAAGGCGAGCCTGACCCCCAGCGCCCGGTCGAGCCAGCCACCTACCGGCCCTTCCACTCCGAAGATCAGCAGCAGCGCAAAGCCGGTGACCACCGGTGGTAGAACAAGCGGCGCGTGGAGCAGCGCATCGAGCAGTATGCGCCCGGGGAACCTGTGTCGCGCCAACAGCCACGCAAAGCCGATCGCGGCGATCAGACCCCAGAAGGTCGCCCAGCCCGCCACCCTCAGGCTCAGCAGCAGCGCCTGCCACTCCTCGGGACTGAGCATCCTAGCGTAGCGGGCGGAAGCGGTAGCGGCGAAAGATCGCCTGCGCCTCCGCGCCGCCGAGGAACCGGTAGAAAGCCGTGGAACCGCTGCCCGCCCCCTTCAGCACCGCGGCGGGATAGACGATCGGCGCATGGCTCGCGGCCGGGAAGACGCCGACGATCCGCACCCCCCGCTCCGCTGCCGCGTCGCTTTCGTAGACGATGCCGAGCGGCGCCTCGCCCCGCGCGACATAGGCGAGCGCTGCGCGCACGTCCGGCGCAGGCGCCAGTCGCCCGGCGACGCTGTTCCACACGCCGAGCCGGCTCAGTGCCTGCTGCGCATAACGGCCCGCGGGAACCGCAGCCGGCTCTCCGATCGCCAGACGACCTTGCCCGAGCGAAGCGGCAAGCGGAAAGCCCGGTCTTATGACCATCCGCGTCCGGGAGGCCACCGGCGCGACCAGCACGAGTCTTCCGCCGACCAGATCGCGCCGCGCGCCGGGCATCAGCCGGCCCGCCTTGTCGAGGACGTCCATCCACTCCCGGTCGGCGGAGACGAACAGGTCGGCGCGGGCACCGGCCTGCACCTGCCGCGCCGCGGTGCCGCTGGCGGCAAAGGCGAGGCGTACGGGTTGGCCCGTGCGAGCGGTATAGGCGCGCCCCACGGCGCTCAGCGCATCGGCAAGGGATGCGGCGGCGAACACCGTCAGAGGCTGGCGCTGGGCCGGCACGGCAAGCGGCATCGCCGCCGTCAGAACGGCCAGTCCCGCATACAGCGCCCGCCGGGTGAAATGACGCGACATCATGGCAGCAGCGATATGGTGCGGGCAGAGGCTTGGCAATCAATGCCTCTTCGCGACACCCATCGCTGGACAAGGGGGACGCCGGTGGGCGATGCCCCCGTCATGACCGTCCCGCCCGCACCCGAACTCGGCATCATCGAAGGGTTCTTCGGCCCGCGCTGGTCCTGGTCCGAGCGGCGGGCCGTGGTCGCGCATCTCGCGCCGGCGGGCTACCGCTTCTACCATTATGCGCCCAAGGCCGACAGCCATCTGCGGCGGGACTGGCGCTCGCCGCATCCGGATCCGGAGGCGCAGGAGATCGCCGCCTTCGCCAGCTACTGCCGCGAGTACGGCATGCGATTCGGCATCGGGCTGAGCCCCTTCGAATTGCATCTGGCGCCGGAAGCGGAGGCGATGGCTGCACTGTCCGACCGGATCGCTTCGCTGAACGCGCTCGGGATCGATGACCTCGCCATCCTGTTCGACGATATGCGCGGCGACCTGCCGGACCTGGCGGAACGGCAGGCGGCGATCGTCGATCATTGTGCGGCACGACTGCGGGCGACCCGCTTGTTCATGTGCCCGAGCTACTATTCGAACGATCGCGTCCTCGACCGGGTGTTCGGCCAGCGGCCGGCGCAGTATCTCGAGACGCTGGGCCGACGGCTCGATCCGGCGGTCCGGATCTTCTGGACCGGCGAGGAGGTCTGCGCCCGCGCGATCACGCCCGGCCATCTAGCCCGCGTGGCGGAGCAGTTGGGGCGGCCGGTCTGTCTCTGGGACAATTATCCCGTCAACGACGGCCCGCGCATGTCGGGGCACCTGCACCTGCGGGCCTTCACCGGCCGGACGGCTGCGAACGCGTCGTGGTTGAGCGGGCACGCGATCAACCCCGCGCTCCAGCCGCTGCTCGGCTGCATCCCGGCGCTGACCCTGCCGATGCTCTACGCAATGGGGGAGGCGTATCGCTACATGGACGCATTCCGCAGTGCGGCAACGCAACTGTGCGGCGATCGGCTGGCCGCCATGCTGGAACGGGACCTTCTCAGTTTCGAAGATGGCGGTCTGTCGCGGCTCGGCGAGCGGAATGCTTCCCTGTCGCATGCCTATGCGCAAATCGACCATCCGGTCGCTGCCGAGATCGTCCGGTGGCTGGCGGGACACTATTCCGTGTCGGCAGTGGACGTGCAGACACAATAGTGGATATAACGTCCCCAATTGGGACATAGCTCCACGGTTACCAAAAAATTCACTAAAATTTTTGTGCTGCACCGCAACCTTTCGATCAACCTGTCGTTTGCGGGTTGGACAGGAGACGCTTGGCTTTTCTGACGGTTGGCGGTGGGCCAGCCGGTGGCGACGCCTGTCCGTAAAAGGGAGTACCCAACATGACGCGACAGATTTTTGTTGCTGCCGCTCTGCTTGCGAGCGCCGCGAGCCCGGCCTCGGCCGCCACGCTCTTCGCCCAGAATGGCAGCACCGCCACCTTCGCTGCACCGGCCGGCACGGTCGTGAACTTCAACAGCACGCTGCCCTCGAGCATCACGCTGAACCTGACGGGTCCGAATGCGGCGATCCGCAGCGGCGATGCCGCCGGTCAGTATGCGCAGCCCGCGTTCAGCGACGGCTCGGCCTATCTGGCCGTCGGCCCGAGCTCCTCGGCCACGCTGGCTTCGACGATCGGCTATCAGAGCGTCAGCTTCTTCATCGGTTCGATCGACTCGTTCAACACCGTTGAAGTGCTGAGCACGACCGGTGCGCTGATCGCCCGCTACACCGGCGCGTCGTTCACCGCGAACCCGAACGGCGACCAGGACCTGCCGAACACCAACCGTCGCATCACCATCACCCGCGATGCGGTCGATGCCCTGATCGGCGGCGTTCGCTTCCTGTCGTCGGGCCCGGCGATCGAAGTCGACAATGTCGTCTTCGCCGTCCCCGAACCCTCGACCTGGGCACTGATGTTCCTGGGCTTCGGCATGGTCGCGGGCGCGTCGCGCTACCGCCGCCGCAGCCAGGCGGTCGTCTACGGCTGATCCCGGCCGGTCACGATCGGATAACGGCAGCAGCCGGGCGCTCCCCCGCCCGGCTGTTTCCATTTGGAGTGGCGTATGACGTCATGCGGACCTGGACGTGCCGAGGGAAGTCGAGGCGGCGGCGAGTTTCCAGGCTCGTCAGTTCGGCTCGGAGCAGACGGTAAGCCGCCTATCAGCGTCGTCATGCTCGAGCCGCCACGCCACGCCTGCCTTGATCAACATGACAGAAAAGTCTCTTGATACATAATATCATCTCTACTACCCGACCGTCATCGAGGTTCGGGAGTCGAGTTGATGAAGCGTCTTTTGCTCAGCGCGGGATGGATCGCGTTCGCCTCCACGGCGCAGGCGCAGGTCGGTGTCCCCGCCGCTGCGCCCGCCCCGGTTCCGAACGATGCCGCCGTCGCGGCCAGCCGGCAGGCGCCGGAGATCGTCATCACCGGCATCCTCAATCAGACCGAGCAGGACGTCCTCCAGGGCACATCCGTGCTTTCGGGCTCCGAGCTGACGCGCGACCTTCGTCCCACGATCGGCGAAACGCTGGCCAGACTGCCTGGCGTGTCGGCCACCTCCTTCGGCCCGAGCGCGTCGCGCCCGATCCTGCGCGGTTTCCAGGGCGAGCGCATCCGCGTCCTCACCGACGGCATCGGCTCGATCGATGTCTCGAACACCAGCGTCGACCATCCCGTCGTCATCAACCCGCTGCTTGCCGAGCGGATCGAGGTGCTGCGGGGACCGTCGGCGCTGCTGTTCGGCTCCTCCGCGGTCGGCGGCGTGGTAAACGTCATCGACACCCGCATTCCCCGTCGCCTGCCCGAGAAGGGCTACCGCTTCGACGGGATCGCCGATTATGGCTCGGCGGCGAACGAGCGCTCGGCCTCCGCGGCGGGCGATGTCGCCGTCGGCCGGCATCTGGTGCTGCACGCCGATGGTTCGTACATCAAGACCGACGACTTGAAGATCGGCGGCTACGCCCTGTCGCCCGCCGCGCGCGCCGCGGCGTTGAGCCAGGTGGGCCTGCCGCAGACCGGCGACGAACCGATCGATTTCGCCGCCTCCGCCGCGATCCGCGGCCGGCTGCCCAACACCGCGAGTGAGACCTGGACAGCCGGCGTGGGCGCCACGCTGATCACAGAGGGCGGGCAGCTCGGCGTATCCTACAGCCATTATGACAGCTTCTACGGCGTGCCGATCCGCTACGCGACCGCGGTCGGGCAGGAGCAGGAGGCGCCGCGCCTCGACGTGGCGCAGGACCGCGTCGACCTGCGCGGCGAGGTCTATGTCAACGGACCCTTCATCGACTCGCTGCGGATCCGCATCGGCCATGCCGACTATCGCCACGCCGAGCTGGAGGAGGACGGATCGGTCGGCACCCAGTTCTTCAACAACGGCACGGAGGGCCGCTTCGAAGTCGCCCAGGCCGATCGCGGCGGGTGGAAGGGTGCCAGCGGCATCCAATATCTCAACCGCCTGTTCGACGTGGTCGGCGACGAGGCGTTCCTGCCGGCCAACGAAACCAATCAGACCGGCCTGTTCACATTGCAACAATATGATGCGGGCAAGTGGAAGCTTGCGGGCGGCGCCCGCTATGAGTGGAGCAGCCTCGCCGCCCGGCCGCTGACCACCCAGCCGCAGTTCGTGCGCGGCCGGCGCGATTTCGGCGCCTTCTCCGCCTCGCTGGGCGCTTCCTATGCGCTGTCGGACTCGGTTCGGATCGGGCTCAACGGCTCGCATACCGAGCGCGCGCCCTCCGCCGAGGAGCTGTTCGCCAACGGCCCGCATGCGGGAACCCAGGCCTATGAGCTGGGCAATGCCGGGTTCCGGCTGGAAAAGGGTTGGGCGCTCGAGGCGACCTTTCACGCCCATACCGACCGGTTCAGTCTGGACGCCTCCGCCTATTACAACTGGTTCTCCAACTATATCTCGGAGAACGCCGTCGATCCGTCGGTCTGCGCCGCGGCGGCGGGGGACGCGGTCGACCTGCCCTGCTTCCAGTACCAACAGGCCGACGCGCGCTATTGGGGCGTGGAGGCGGACGCGACCGCGCATCTGTTCGCGATCGGCAACACCCGCCTCAACCTCGACGTGCTCGGCGACTATGTTCGCGCCAATGTGGTCGATGTCGGGCCGGTGCCGCGCATTCCCCCGGCGCGCGTCCTCGCCGGACTCGAGGCGCAGAGCGATGCGATCACCGCCCGCGCCGAGATCGAGCATCTGTTCGACCAGAACCGCGTCGCCGCCTTCGAAACGCCGACCCGCGACTATACGGTCGTCAACGCCAGCGTCGCCTTCTCGCCCTTCGGGGCGGGCAACCGGACCCAGATCCTGCTCTCGGCGAACAACATCTTCGACGTCAATGTTCGTCGACACGCCAGTTTCCTGAAGGATTTCGCGCCTCTTGCCGGGCGCGACCTGCGCGCGACGTTGCGCGTCGGGCTGTGATCCGCCATCCCCGCGCCAGCGGGGCTGGGGAATAGATGGACCATTTGCTGCTTCCCTTGGGCATCGGCATCGCCGCCAGCGCGGCGACGCTGCTAGGCGGGCTCATCGCCCTGCGCTTCCACGACCGCATCTCGCTGGTGCTCGGTCTGGCGGCGGGCATCGTGCTGGGCGTCGCGCTGATCGATCTGGTGCCGGAGGCGCTCGAGCTGGGCCGTGGCCTGTATGATCCCCGCGCGATCCTCGCCTGGGTGGCGGCCGGCTTTGCCGGCTATATGCTGCTCGATCGCGGGCTCGGCGCGCTCGGCCAGGGCGCGTCGCCATGGCGCGACCATCTGGGACCCGCCAGCCTGACGTTGCACAGCTTCCTCGACGGCATGGGGATCGGCCTCGCCTTCCAGATGTCACCCGAGATCGGGTGGGTCCTGGCCCTGGCAGTCCTGACGCACGACGTGGCCGACGGCGTGAACACCGTCAGCCTCTCGCTGACCGGCAGCCGCCCGGCACTGGCGCGTCGCTGGCTCCTGGCGAACGGGCTCGCGCCGCTGACGGGCGTGATCGTCGGGCTGGCGATCCGGCTGCCCGGCAGCCTCCTCGCTCCCATCCTGGGGGCGTTCGGCGGCGTGTTCCTGTTCATCGGCAGCTGCGAGCTGGTGCCCCGCGCCAGGCTGCGCGATCCCCGCTTGCGCGCGACGCTGGCGACGGTCGCGGGGCTGGCGCTGATGCTGGTGGTGACGCGGCTCGCCCACTGAACCGGCAAGGCTCGATAGGCTCCGTCAGGCCGCCGCCCGCACCAGGGGCGTCGCCAGCAGTTCCAGCGTGCTCGCCGCATCGACGGGGCGGCTGAACAGATAGCCCTGGATGCTGCCGCATCCCTGTTCGGTCAGCACCGCGAGCTGCTCGTCGTCCTCCACACCCTCGGCGGTGGTATCGGTCCGCAGTGCCGCGGACAGGTCGATGATCGCGCGCACGATCGCGGCCGCACTTGCATCGCGTGCCACCGGCGTGACGAAGGAGCGATCGATCTTGATCTTGTCGAAGGGAAAGCTGCGCAGGTAGCTGAGCGAGGAATAGCCGGTGCCGAAATCGTCGAGCGCCACGCGGACACCCATCGCGCGCAGACGATGGAGAAGCGCCACGACCGGCCCCTCCCCGTCCAGGAAGACCGATTCGGTGATCTCCACCTCGAGCCGGCGCGGCTCCAGCCCGCTGATCGCCAGCGCCTGGAGCACTACCGTCTGGAAGCCGGGGCTGCGGAACTGCAGCGCCGACACGTTGACGGCGATGCGAACATGCTCGGGCCAGCGGGTCGCGGTGCGACAGGCCTCGCGCATCACCCACTCGCCGATCGGCACGATCAGGCCCGTCTCTTCGGCGACCGGAATGAAATCCACCGGCGACAGCCAGCCGCGATCGGGATGGTGCCAGCGGAGCAGCGCCTCGAAACCGCCGATCCGCTGCGCCTTGAGATCGAAGATCGGCTGGAAGGCGAGCGTGAACTGCCCCTTGGCCACGGCCTCGCGCAGGTCGAGTTCGAGCATCCGGCGACGGCGCGCGGCCTCGTCGAGCGCCGGTTCGAAGAAGCGCATCACCCCGCCGCCGTCACGCTTGGCGTCGGCCAACGCGAGATCGGCGTTCTTCAGGAGGGTGTCGGCATCGTTGCCATCGCTCGGAGCGATGGCGATGCCCATGCTCACACCGATCGGCACCGCGTGAGCCTCGACCATCATCGGGACGGCGAAATGGTCGAGGATCGCCTGACCGAGCGCGCGCGGGCGATCGGCTGCGCCGCCTTCCAGCACCAGCGCGAATTCGTCGGCGCTCAACCGGGCGATGAAGGCATCCGGCGCCAGCTCGGGCAGGAGCGTGGCGATCCGCCGGAGAAGCGCATCGCCGGCGGGATGGCCGAGGGTGTCGTTCACTGCGTGGAAGCGGTCGAGATCGAGCGACAGAACCGCCGCCTGGCCGCCCGTACGCCGGACGCGGGCGCTCACCTGGTCCAGCGTCTCGCGCAGCGATACGCGGTTCGGCAGTCCGGTCAGCGGATCGTGGAAGGCGAGATGGGCGATCCGTTGCTCGCGCTCCGCGATTCCTGCCGCCATCCGGTTGAAGCTGGCGGCCAGTCGCCCGATCTCGTCGCGGCCGGACACCTGGACGACCGTGGGTGCGCCCTCCTCGAGCTGTTGCGCGGCGCGATCGAGCGCGGCGATCGGCCGGGCGATGTTCCGCGCGAGCCGTCGGCTGCCCGCCATCACCAGCAACAAGCCGGCCAATCCCGCCAGCCCGATGCCGAGTTGCAGAGGACGATAGGGCGCCATGGCGAGGCCATAGGGATAGCGGATCAGCAGTGCCGCCTGCGGCTTGGCGCCGATGCCGGCGAGCGGGCGGGCGATCGCGAGGGCGTCGCCGTCGGGCAGGTCGAGCAGGGCCGGCGCCGAGTGCCGGTCGCCCTTGCCGTCCGGCGCTCCGCCCAGCGCCTCCAGGGCGTCGGACGGCGGCACGGCGCCGTCGATCGACACCCAGCGCCCGTCGTCCGCCCGGCGCAGCATCGTCGCGATCAGCGGAATCGCCGACAGTTTCTCGAGATTGCGCATCTCCGCCGCGTCGAGCGGGACGGCGAAGACGACCCAGCCGATCTCGGTCGGGGCGAGCACCGGCGACAGGACGAGGCGATAGACGGTGCTGCCCGCCAGGATCACCACGTCGCGACGGCCCGGTGCCATGGCGAAGGGCACGTCCGCCGCGACCCGGGCGACGCTGGCGGTGCCGCCGATGACCCCGCCGTCCAGATCGACGAACATCGCGATCGGCACGCCCGCGCGCTGCCGCAGACTGACCAGCGCGGAGGCGATGGTCGAGCGGTCGCCGCTCGCGGCGGCGCTGCGGAAACCGAAATCGCGCGAGAGCACGTCGGCCGCGCTGCGCAGCGACTGTTCGCGCAGCGACCACAGACGGTCGTAGACCGCACCGCTCGCCACCAGCTCGGCGGCGACGGTCGTGCGTGCATTGCGGCTGACGACGACCTGCGCGACCAGGGCGATCCCGATCAGCGCCACCGCGAACAGCGCCGCGTATAGCGTCGCCAGTCGCGTGCGCAGCGAACCGAAACGGAAGCTGCGGAGGCGTCCGCCGGTCTGGGCGAGGACTTCGGATACCGTCATCTCAGTGCCGGACGGTGAGCGTGGTGGACAGGCCGGACGCGCCGATCTGCGCCGTTTGCGAGAGCGTGTTGCCCGGCGCGCGGATCGATGGATGCCAGACCTGCACCGTCACCCGCCCCGCCGGCACATCGGCGAAGCGGGCATAGCCTGCGCCGTCCGACTGGATGGCGAATGGCGTCGCGGTGACGACGACGAAGCCGCTCATCGTGTCGTGGATGTTGCAGCCCAGCGCGACCACGCCCGGCTGGTCGAAGGTCACCGTGCGGCTGTCCTCGCGTCCGTACAGCTTGAGGTCGAACTTCTTGGGCCGGGAGAAGGAATAGACGTGATGGCGCACCTTGTCGCGATTCGGGAAGGCGACGGTCGCGCCGACGGGCACGATCAGGACATGCGGCTGGAACTGGATGTCACGCTGCTCGACCGCATAGGTGCCGCGCGGAACGGGTGCGGCAACGCCCGGCGCGGTCACGGTGACCACCGCTCCGGACAGGGGCGCGCCATCAGCCCCGCGCACCGTGATGGCGACGGGCGCGGCGGCGGCCGCAGTGGCGAGAGAACAGGCGAGCGTCGCGCCCAGCAACCGGCAGATCATGGCACGTTCCGTAACCCGGGCCCGATTGCCGCATCGTAAATCCCGCCTTTACGCGGCATCAACCACGACGATCTATCCGATGCGGATGCGACTGTTCTGCTTGGCGATTTTGAGCCTGTGCCTGCCCGCCTCCCCCATCCTTGCGGCCGAATACCGATCGGGCGGCAAGCTGCTGCTGACCGACGGGATATCGACCGTCGAGGGCGCGGGTGGCGGCGGCATCGCCAGCTGGGCTACGATCGCCGGGCAGGAAACCGACGCCGGTATCGGCGGGGCGGCGCATGCGACGCTGGTGGCGCTGCCGGCCTTCACCCTGACCGCATTGGGCGCCTCGATCGGCCTGCGCGACCGCGTCGAGCTCTCCTATGGCCGCCAGCGTTTCGATACGCGTGCCGCCGGCGCCGCGCTCGGTCTCGGCCGCGGCTTCACCTTCGGACAGGACATCGTCGGCGCCAAGCTGCGCCTCGTGGGCGATGCGGTGTACGACCAGGATCGCTGGCTGCCGCAGATCAGCGTCGGCATCCAGTACAAGCGCGCGAACCAGGACACGGTCGTCCGGGCGGTCGGCGCTGCGCAGAGCCGCGGCACCGACCTCTATGTCGCCGCGACCAAGCTGCTGCTGGCGGAGGGTCTGGTCCTGAACGGCACACTGCGCTGGACCAAGGCCAATCAGCTCGGGCTGCTGGGCTTCGGCGGTGACGGCCGTCGCGGCCGCAGCGTCCAGTTCGAGGGGTCGGCGGCCAAGCTGCTCAGCTCCCGGCTGGTGGTCGGGGCGGAGTTCCGGTCGAAGCCCGACAATCTCCGCTTCGCTCGGGAAGACCATGCGTTCGACCTGTTCGCAGCCTGGGCGATCGCGCGGCACCTGACCGTCACCGCCGCCTATGCCGACCTTGGCAGCATCGCGACCGTCCGGCGCCAGCGCGGACCGTTCCTGTCCCTTCGCACCGCCTTCTGAAAGTCAGACACCGATGATCCTCACCCTCGCCCTGTCGCTGGCTCTCCAGACGCCGCCCGGCGAAGAGTCGGTCGCGCCCTATGCCCGGAGCGACGCCAATGCCGGCGCCACTCCCTTTCCCGACGACCGGCTGTGGCGGACCTTCGGCGCAGCGCCGGGTGTCGCGCGGATCGTCGACCGGTTGGTCGAGCTCAACCAGAACGATCCCCGTATTGCCGACATCTTCAAGGGACAGGATCTGGTGCGCCTTCGCCGCGTGCTCAAGGAACAGTTCTGCTACATCCTTGGCGGTGGCTGCACCTATAGCGGACGCGACATGAAGGCGGCCCATCACAATATGGGGCTCCAGACCGCGGACATGGCGGCGCTGGTCGAAAATCTGCAGCGCGCGATGCGCGAATCCGGCGTGCCGTTCGCGGCGCAGAACCAGCTCCTCGCCAAACTGGCCCCGATGAAGCGCGTCGTCGTGACCCGCTGAAGCGACCGGCTTGCCCCGGATCGATCGGGGCGGCACGATGGTCGCCATGCTCCCGATCGCCCGCCGCTCCCTGCTGACCGTCGCGGCGCTGTGCGGCATCGGCGCCGCCCGGCGGAGTGCAGCGGCGCAGAGCGATGCCGACTTCGCGAACCTGGCCCGCTACGCGGACGACAATCGTCGGCTGATCGCCGCCGGTCACCATGGCGGGATCGTCTTTCTCGGCGACTCGATCACCGAGGGCTGGGGCGCGCTGCGCCCTGCCGTCTTCGGCGCGAACCGGATCAACCGCGGCATCAGCGGACAGACCAGCGCCCAGATGCTCGTGCGCATGATGCCGGACGTCGTCGCGCTCAGGCCGCAGGCGCTGCATCTGATGGCGGGCACCAACGATGTCGGCGCCTTCGGTCCGGACGCGCCGGATCGGCTCGCGGCGAACCTGACCGCGATCTGCCAGATCGCCCATGCGAACGGCATCGCCGTCCTGCTCGCATCGGTTCCGCCGACCGACGCGCTGCCATGGCAGCCGGGGCTGGAGACCGTCGGGCCCATCCGCCGGATCAACCGCTGGATCGCTGCCGAGGCGCCGCGCCTCGCCGCCCGCATGATCGACTACACGCCCGTATTGGCCACCCCGGCAGGCGCGATGCGGCCGGGCATGGCGGGCGACGGCGTCCATCCCACGGCCGATGGTTTCGCGGCGATGGAGACGGTGCTGCTACCGGTGCTGCGCGAGCTGGGCCTGTAGCGCACGGCTGCGAGTTGACCGCGCGCAGCGCATCGCCCAAGCGCCGGGACCATGTTCGAGACGATCATCGCCGCGCTGGCCAATTTCATCATCGGGATCATCGCGTCGGGGGGCTATCTCGGCATCGCGCTGCTGATGGCGATCGAAAGCGCCTGCATCCCGCTGCCGTCCGAGATCATCATGCCGTTCGCCGGCTATCTCGTATCGACGGGACGGTTCGACCTGTTCCTCGCCGCCACGGCCGGCGCGCTGGGGTGCAATCTGGGCTCGGTCGTCGCCTATGAGATCGGCAAGCGCGGGGGGCGCCCGGTGGCGGAACGCTGGGGCAAGTACCTGCTGATCGGCGCCGACGAACTCGATGCGGCGGACCGCTTCTTCGCGCGATGGGGGAATCTGGCGGTCCTGATCGGACGCTTGCTGCCGGTCATCCGCACCTTCATCGCCTTTCCCGCCGGTGTGGCGCGGATGCCGCTCGTCCCCTTTCATCTCTATACGTTCCTCGGCTCCTGGCCCTTCTGCCTGGGACTGGCGTGGATCGGCATGACGCTGGGCGACAGGTGGAACAGCGATCCGCGGCTCAAAGCCTTCTTCCATCAGGCGGATCTGGCGATCGGGCTGGTGCTGGTGGCGGCGATCGGCGTCTATGTCTGGCATCGGGTACGCGGGATCAGGCGGAACCGCGGCTGATCGCGCGGGTCTTCCCGATCACGAAGGCGAGAAGGGGCAAGGCCAGGACGAGATAGAGCGCCAGCCCGTGCCACGTCGTCCAGCCCCACCATTCGCTGGGAACGGTGCGCAGGTCGCCCCGGCTGAAGCGCAGCTCGTACACCGCCGACCAGAGCGGCCAGCGATATTCGGGCGGCGCGAAGATCTCGGCTGCCGCGACCATCAGGTTGATGACCATCGACAGGCATAGCAGCACGATCGCGCTCGAACGGGCCCAGCCGCCTTCCTGCCACACCCAGGCGAGCGGAAGCGCGGCGAAGCCGATCAGCGGCACGGCATGCCGCGGTCCGGTCGCATTGCCGCCGTCCCAATAGAAATACGCCGCGTTGACGAGCAGCACGACCGCGATCGCAGCCGCCAGCATGGCGGCCAGGCTGCGGGTCCTGGCGCGCTCGCCCGCGATCGACAGCCCGAGCGGCGCGAGCACCACGACCGGCGCGACCCACAGCAATCCGCGCCGGTCACCAATCAGGATCTCCAGGAGCACCCTAGCGCGGGGCACACCCAATCCGAACAGGCCCTGCTTCATGCCGTCGAATCCCTGCACCCCGGCATAGGCGATGCGGAACGGCTCGCCGAACGCCAGGAGGTTATAGGCAAGAAGCGGGAGCAGCGCTGCGGTTCCGGCCGCTGCGGCGAAGCCGAGCAGTCGCGCGCGATCGGGGTGGCGGCGCCACTGCCAGGCCGCCCAGACGGCGATGACGAGGCCGGCGAGCACGGCCTGATATTCGATCACCACCGCCCAGCCCAGCGCCGCGCCGGCCGCCACCGCCCAACCCGGTCGGGAACGGCGGAACCCGGCCACCGCGATGATATAGAGAGCGGCCACCGGAGCATGACCGGTGATCGTGGTCGACCATCCCCAGACCGGCGTTCCCAGCGCATAGGCGATCGCCGCGAACAGCGCCGCCGCCGCGCTGCCGGTCAGCCCCAGCGCCATGTCCCAGAGCAGCACCGCGGCGATCGCCGTCAACAGGGCCGGCCCGGTCGCCACGGCCATACGCTGGCGCAGGCGCAGGAAGCGGCCGAGATGGGGATCGCCGAACACATGCGGGACGGCCGAGGAACGCTCGCCGCCGGCCCAGGTCATGGCGGCGACGGCAGGCAGCGCCATCAACGTCATGCCCGGCGCCTTGTCGAGATAGGCATGGCCGTCGAATTCGGCCTTGTCGATCGTCAGCGGCGCGAAGGAGTCGATCCGGGCGCTGCCGTCTTCGACCAGCGCGATCGCGGCGAACAGGCGGGTGGCGTTGTTGGGATTGAACTCCCATGAGCCGAACCATGCGATCGACAGCCACACGAGCAGGAACAAACCCGCCGGTATGGAACGGGGAACCGGTGCCGGATTGCGCGTCATGTCCCTGCCCCCGTCTGGTGGCAGATGCTGTAGACGAAGAGGGCGGCGGCGCGAAGTCGATTGGCTTTTCGTCTACTCTCCCGGCATTCGCCCCCGTCTGTCACCCCGGCGAAGGCCAGGGCCCGGCTGGGAAGGTCTTTGTAACGGCACTACACCTCACCAACGTCCCCATACTGGGCACTGGCCTGCGCGGGGGTGACAAACGGGAAGCAGTCACCTCAGCGGCGACGATACCCCCCGGCACCAAACCCAGCCGTTATTGAGGGGCCCGCGCCTCTTCTTCCTTCCGGGCCTTGTTGACTGCCCGATTGGTGCGCGCGGCCTGGCCGAAGCAGCCGGTCGCCCCGCCCGCGCCCACCGGTGAGCAACTGCCGGTGCCGTTCACGCCGGTGCCGACGTCCAGCGTCTCCTGGGCCCGCGCCGCCCAGCTGCGGTTCTCGGGTGTGATCTCGAGGTTACGCAGCTCCTTGGGAACGCGGAACTGCTCGTCGGCATTGCGCCGCTCGCAGATCACGATCTCCTCGCCGTCGCTGTTCGTCGGGCACCGCTCGTTGCCGTAGAGGATCAGAACGCCGTTGACCGGTGCCCCCTTGCCGACGCCGGCCTGCTGCTGCACCGGCCGCGGCTTTTCCGCCCCGGGCAGCGCCGCCGCTTGCTGCTGCGCCGTCGCGGGCACCGCCGCGGCCATCACGGCCATCATCGCCAGCGTCCTCACCATCACAGTCCCTTCCCTCAGATTCGTTTGGCGGCCGCGATCGCGACCTTGCAGCCCAGCCGGATCACACCGGACAAGATCGGATAGCCGAAGGCGTTCTCCGCACCCGAAGCCAAAGCGTGGTCGCGATGCTCCAGTTCCTCCGCCTGGAAATCGGCGATCGCTGCGGACAGTTCCGGATCGCTGTCGCCGAGCGTCTCGAGCTGCTCGGCATAGTGCTTGTCGATCTCGGTTTCGACTGCGGCGGTACAGGCCATGGCGGCGTCCGGGCCGAGCGCCGCGGTAACGGCGCCCAGCGCGAAGCCGGCGACGTTCCAGAATGGCTGGAGCAGCGTCGGCCGCACGCCCCGCTCGACGATCATCCGGTCGAAGAAGGCGCGATGCCGCTCTTCCTGCGCGGCCATATGATGGATCGCGCGCGAGGCCGGATGACGATCGCCGAGCACCGCCAGCTGACCGGCATAGATCCGGGTGGCGCCATATTCGCCGGCCTGATCGACGCGGATCATCGCATCGGTCGATCGGGCCTCGCCGTCTCGTCGGTCGCCGGGTCGCCAGCCGCTCATCGCACGCTCCTCGTCAGGGTCAGGAGGAAGATGGTGGCTGCCCCCGCCAGCGAGAAGATGGCGTTGAACCCCGCCAGCGAAATACCGGCCAGCGTCCACGGCGCACGATCGCAGCGGACCAGCGGCGCGTGCATGATCGCATCGAGCCGCCCGGCCGCATCCAGCCCGCCGAGTTGCAGCGTGGAGGTGCAGGCCGTGAAGCCCGGCCACCAGCCATATTCGACCCCGGCATGCGCGATCCCGATCCCGCCCGACACGGCTATGGCCACGGCCGCGAGAAGGACGAGCGCCCGCCGAACCCCCGCTCCGGGCACGAAGAAGGCGAGGCCCGCAATGGCCAGCGCCGCGTAATGCGGCCAGCGCTGCCAATGGCAGAGCTGGCACGGATAGAGGCCGCCGAACAGCTGGGATCCCCAGGCGCCCGCGAGCAGCGCGAGGGGCAGCCCAAAGGCGAGGACGTGCGCCGCCCCGAAGCGGCCGATGGCCGCCCTCACTTGGTGGCCACCTTGGCCTTCGTCGCGGCGGCAACCTGCGCCGCGCCGCCGAGCCGCGCCACCGTCTTCAGCGCGTAATAAAGCTGGAAGTCGTCGATGCCCTGCTTCTTCAGCGCCTCGGGGGTCGCGGCGAAGCGCGGATCGTCCTTCGCGTCCTCCTCGATCGTGCGATCGTCGGCCTTGCCCTCGTTGATCAGATGACGGCGCAGATCCGCCTCCCGGATGACCGGACGGCTCTTGTAATCGGGGTCGCTGATCTGCGGCACGGCGATATCCGGCTCGATCCCGCCTTCCTGCACCGAATGGCCCGACGGCGTATAGTAGCGCGCGGTGGTGATCTTGAGCGCGCGATGCGGCCCCATCTCGATCACCGACTGGACCGATCCCTTGCCGAAGCTCCGCTCGCCCAGGATCAGCGCACGATGATGATCCTGGAGCGCGCCGGCGACGATCTCGGAGGCGGAAGCCGTGCCCGCATCGGTCAGGACGACGACCGGCAGGCCACCCGTGACGTCGCCCGGAATACGGCTTTCGGCGTAGTAGCGCTCGATATCGGTCCCGCGACCGCGCTGCGAGACGATCTCGCCCTTGTCGAGGAAGGTGTCGGCGACCGCGACCGCCTCATCGAGCAGGCCGCCGCCATTGTTGCGCAGATCGACGACATAGCCCAGCGGCTTGCGACCCAGCGCCTGGTTGATCGCCGCCACCGCCGCGCGCGTCTCGGCGCCGGTGTTCTTCGAGAAGGTGTTGATGTTGATATAGCCGACCTGGCCGCGCACCTCCCACTTGACCGGCTTCTGGACGATCCGCTCGCGCGCCATCGTCACGTCGATCGGCTTGTCGTGGCCCGATCGCACCAGCGACAGGGTGATCTTGCTGCCGGGGACGCCCCGCATCTTCGCCACCGCCTGATCGAGCGTCAGGCCATAGGCCAGCTCGCCGTTGACGCGCAGGATCAGGTCGCCGGCCTTCACCCCGGCGCGGTCGGCGGGCGTATCCTCCTGCGGCGCGATCACCTTCACCGCGCCGTCCTGCATGCCGACAGTCAGGCCAAGGCCGCCATAGGCGCCGTCGGTCATGATGCGCAGATTGTCGTAGTCGACGCCGGTCTCGTAGACCGAATGGGGATCGAGCGCGGCGAGCATGCCGTCGATCGCGCCCTTGATCAGCGTCTTGTCGTCGACCTGATCGACATAGTTCGCCTTGATCCGGTTGAACACGTCGAGGAACTGGTCGAATTCGCGATAGGTGTCGCTATCCGCCGCCGCCATGGCAGCGGTGGCGAGCGGTATCGCCGACATTGCGGCAGCGATCGCGGTGGCAGTGAGCAGCGGACGACGCATCATGGACCTTATGGCAGACGGGCGGCCATCCTAACGCCTCCCGCGCGTCGGAGCAAAGCAGCTCTGCGCTGAACGGCGGATGACGGCACGCCTTCGTCCCTAGCCGATCAAGGCCGCGGCATCGATCGGCTCGCCGCGGCGGCGCAATTCGACGGTGACGCGCGGCTCCTCCACCGTCGCGGCGCGGCCGAGCGCGTCGCCGGCGCGGACGGTCTGGCCGAGTACGGCCGAGAGCGGCCCCATGCCGGTGACGAGGCTGGTCCAGCCCCCGCCATGGTCGATGATCACGATCCGGCCATAGCCTCTAAAATGCCCCGCATAGCGGACGGTCCCGTCGGCGGGCGCGACCACTTCGGCTTCCGGCGCGACGGCGAAGGTCAGGCCGCGGGAGCGTACGCCGGCGTCCGAGATCTCGCCGAAGCCGGTGACGAGCTGACCTTCGACGGGCAGCCGGTAGATCTGCGACGGCGGTGCCTCCATCCGCACCTCGCCCACGGCGCGCGGGGTCGGCGCCGGCAGCTGGGCGAGGATCGCGACCACCGCCTGGCCGCGTCCGGCCTCTTCCATCTGCTCGATCAGGTCGCGGGCATTCTCGCCCAGGGCGAGCGCGCGATCGCTCTCGGTCAGCGCACCCTGCCCCAGCTCGGCGGCCCGCGCACGATGCTGCGCCTCCACCGCGGCAAGGGCGGCCTGTTCGGTATCGAGCCGCCGCCGCCCGGCCCGCAGGGCCTGCCCGGCCGCGACCGCGCGGGTGCGCAACGCCCGCGTTTCGGCCACCTCGGACCGGATGCCAGCCGTCCGCTGCCGAATCGCCGGGATGACGGAGGACAGGACGGCACGCAGATGGACGAGATCGTCGACCGATCCCGGCTGCGCCAGCGATGCGGCAGCCGGCCGCATCGTCAACGACTGCATCGCCGCCAGAAGTCTCGCGAGCGGTGTCTGCTGCTCGGCCAACGCCGCCCGCCGCGTCGCCAGCAGCCGGGCGACGATCGCGGCGCGAGCCTCCGCGGCCTCCAGCCCAGCCTGCGCCGCCGCGACCCGCTCTGCCAGCCCCTGTTGTTCGGTGGCGGCGCGGCCGGCCGCATCGCTTTCCATTGCCGCCGCCAGCAGCAAGCGCTCGGCCCGCTGGCTGGCGAGCGCCGCCTCACGTCGGGCGATGGCGAGGCGCTGGCGCTGCGCCGCCAGCGATGCATTGGCGGCGGGATCGACCGGGATCTGTTGCGCGGCGACGCCTGCCGCCAGAAGCACCGCAACACCCACCGGGATCGCCCACAGCCGCATCCGCATTACCCCTCGCGGTGATAGGGGTGGCCGGCCAGGATGCTGGTGGCGCGGAACAGCTGCTCGGCGAGCATCGCGCGCGCCAGCATATGCGGCCAGGTGGCCCGGCCGAACGAGAAGAGCAGGTCCGCATCCGATCGCTCGGCCGCGTCGAACCCGTCCGCGGCGCCCAGCAGGAAGCGCGCCTCGCGCACCCCGTCGTCGCGCCACCGCCCGATCCGCTCGGCAAAGGCCATCGATGTCAGCGGCTCGCCCTTCTCATCCAGCAGGATGCGGCGGCTTTGCGGCACAGCGGGCGGCTCCCTGCCGCCGGTATCGGGCAGCTCGGTCACGCGCGTCGGCCAGATGATCCGCTTCAGATAGCGCTCGACCAGCTCGCCTTCCGGCGAGCGGCCGATCCGCCCGCGCGCGACGATGTGCAGCAGCACCGTCAGCTAAGGGCGGGCGCTGCCGGCGCGTCGCCGAACGACCACATCCGCTCCAGATTGTAGAAGGAGCGCACCTCGGGCCGGAACAGGTGGACGATCACGTCGCCAGCATCGATCAGCACCCAGTCGGCCGTCGGCAGCCCTTCGATCCGCGGGCTGCGGCCGGTCTCCGCCTTGATCCGCTCGGCGAGCTTCATCGCCATCGACGCGACCTGGCGCGTCGAGCGGCCGCTGGCGATCACCATATGATCGGCGATCGTCGACTTGCCCGCGAGCGGGATCGAGATGGTCTCCACCGCCTGATCGTCGTCGAGCGATTGCAGCACCAGCCGGTGCAGCGCCTCGATCTCGGCAGCGTCGTTGGATCGGTTCACGGAAGGGGAAGTGGCCAAGGGAACTCCTGGGAGGACGGCCCGCTTGCGAAACGGCGGTGCCAGTCGGGATCACCGGCACGCAGGCCGGTGGCGGACGTCGGATCGGGGCGGAAGCGCAGCAGCACCAGGGCCGGCAAACTCCACGTCGTCCATCGTTTCGCGGCCGACCGCGGTCGTCGATAGCGCCGCAGCCAGGCCATCGCGGGGGCCGCGAGGGCACGTGCATCATATCCCGGACGGGCGACGACCGCAATCGGGATCGCACGCGCGATCCCCCGCCAGTCGCGCCAGCGGTGGAACTGGGCGAGATTGTCGGCACCCATGATCCACACGAACCGCCGATGCGGGTGCCGCCGCTGGAGCCGGCGGATCGTATCGACCGTGTAGCGTGTCCCGAGTCGCGCCTCCACCGCCGTCGCGCGAATGGGGGCCCGCCGCGCCATCGCCCGGGCGGAGGCGAGCCGTGCCGGGAGCGGCGCCATGCCGGCGGCCGGTTTCAACGGGTTACCCGGCGACACCAGCCACCAGGCATCGTCCAGACCGAGCGCATCGATCGCCGCGAGCGTGATCCGCCGATGCCCCGAATGGGCGGGATTGAAACTGCCGCCGAGCAGGCCGGTGCGGGTCATTCGCCCCACCAATTCTCTCGCGCGTTGCGAATGCGCAGCACGTCGATACCGTCCGGAACTGTTCGATAGATCAGGATATAGTCGGAACCGGTGATGCTCCACTTGCGCGCATCGCCGCCCAACACAGCACCGGCCCGGGGAAATTCTGCGAGAAAGGTCGCTGCCTTCATGATACGGGCCAGCAGATGATCCACATACCGCCCGTCGAGCGGTCGATAATAGCCGTCAATTTCTTCTAGATCGCGGCGCGCCTCGACCGCCCAGCGGATGAGGTTCATTCAGCGGCGGCTTGACCGATTTGTTGAGCAAACCAGGCTTCCACCTCTTCCTGCGTGTGGAATTCGCCGCGATCCAGCGACTCCTCGGCCTCGTGGATCTTGGCCGCCAGTCTCAGGTCAGCCTCGGCAGCGCGCCGGATCACTGCGTTGACGAACGCCTCCAGCGTCAGGTGCCTCCATTCGGCGGCCTGTTCTGCCAGCGCCAGCAATTCCGCGTCGACATGGATAGGCAGAGAGACGGGCATCGTCATAGCATCAACCTATGATCGCCCGACCGGCTAATCAACCGCGCACCTGCCCTGCCCCGCGGCCGATCCACTTATAGGTCGTGAGCCCTTCCAGCGCGACCGGGCCGCGGGCGTGGAGGCGGCCGGTGGCGATGCCGATCTCCGCGCCCATCCCGAACTCGCCGCCATCGGCGAACTGGGTCGAGGCGTTCCACAGGACGATCGCCGAGTCGACCCCCGCCAGGAAGCGCTCGGCGACCGCTTCATCCGCGGCCACGATCGCGTCGGTATGGTGCGAACCGTGCCGGGCGATATGCGCCATCGCCGCGTCCACGCCGTCCACCAGTGCGGCCGATGCGATGGCGTCGAGATATTCGGTATCCCAGTCGGCCGCATCGGCGACCGCGATACCCGTCGCCGCCGCCAGCGCCGCGTCGCCGCGCACCTCGCACCCGGCAGCCACCAGCGCCCCGACCAGCCCTTCGGCATCGGGAAAGGTGCGGTCGATCAGCAGAGTCTCCATGGCGCCGCAGACCCCGGTCCGCCGCATCTTCGCGTCGAGGACGATGCGCCGCGCCATGTCGGGCTCGGCCGAACCGTCGACATAGACATGGTTGATGCCGTCGAGATGCGCGAGCACCGGCACGCGCGCCTCCGCCTGTACCCGCGCGACCAGTCCCTTGCCCCCGCGCGGCACGATCAGGTCGATCACGCCGGAGGCCGCCAGCATCGCGCCAACCGCCTCGCGATCGGCGACGGGCACCAGCTGCACCGCATCCATGGTCACGCCCGCATCGGCCAGACCGGCGACGAAGGCGGCGTGCAACGCCCGGTTGCTCGCCAGCGCCTCGCTGCCGCCACGCAGGATCGCGGCATTGCCGCTCATCACGCACAGCGCGGCGGCGTCGGCGGTCACATTGGGCCGGCTCTCGTAGATGATGCCGATGACGCCGATCGGCACGCGAACGCGCGTCAGCACAAGGCCGTTCGGCCGCGTGCGCGAGTCGATCACCGCGCCGACCGGATCGTCGAGCCCGGCCACGGCCTCCACCGCGTCGGCGATGGCGCCGAGCCGTGCGGGATCAAGGCGCAAACGGTCGAGGAGCGCAGGCGACAGCCCCGCAGCCTCGCCGCGCGCGACGTCTTCGGCATTGGCAGCCAGGATTTGCTCGGCCGCGGCGCGAATCGCTGCCGCGGCAGCGTGAAGCCCGGCACGCTTCGCCGCGGTCGGCAGACCCGCCAGCGCATCGGCGGCGGCGCGGGCGCGTTCGCCCATCGCAGTGACGATCCGGGCGGGGCTGGTATCGATGTCGGCCATGATGGGTCCTGCTAGCATGGCTGCGGCGGCGGCGCCCAGCCCTGCCGCGCGCCTCTCGCCTCGGGCCCGGCGGGCTGATAGAAGCCGTGGACATGACGGGGGAAATCGGGGCCGCCGGGGATCTGGCGATGGGGATGATGCTGGCGCATGCCGTAGAGCCGCATGACGACGCGCATGGCGGCGGCGCGGGCGGGATCTGCCTTAATTGCGGCACCCGCCGCGCGGGCGAGTTCTGCCATATCTGCGGCCAGTCCAGCCATGTCCATCGCAGCTTCGGCGCGATCGGGCACGAACTGGCCCATGGCGTCTTCCACTTCGAGGGCAAGATCTGGCGGACGCTGCCGATGCTGCTCTTCCGACCGGGCGAGCTGACCCGCCGCTACATCCACGGCGAGCGCGCCCGCTTCGTCTCCCCGCTCGCCCTGTTCCTGTTCATCATCTTCGTCCTGTTCGCGATGCTGAGCGTCATCGGCGCGCATCTCGAAATGCCTGAAATGGGCTCGCCCGAGGCCCGGAAGGCGAGGATCGAGATGGAGGCGGCGATCGCGCGCAACGGCGAGCAGCTCGCGCGCCTGTCGCAGCAGCGCGCCGCGACGCGGGACCCGGCGCAGATCAAGGCGCTCGACGGCAGGATCGCCGAGAACCGCCGCGAGACCAAGATGGTCGAGACGACGATGGAAACGCTCGGCGTGCCCGGCTTCGAGGGACTCGGGCAGATCCACACGGGCTGGAAGCGCCTCGACAAAGGGTTGGGCAAGGCGGCGGAGAATCCCAACCTCATCCTCTACAAGCTGCAATCGAACGCCTATAAGTTCGCCTGGGTACTGATCCCCTTTTCATTGCCGTTCATGTGGCTGATGTTCCCTTTCAGCCGGCGCTTCACCTTCTACGATCACGCGATCTTCGTCACCTATTCGCTGTGTTTCGTCAGCCTGTTCGGGATCGCGTTGAGCATGGCGGGGCTGTTTGCGATCAGCCCGGGGCTGCTCGTCTTCGTCGCGATGATCCTGATCCCCGTCCACATGTACAAGCAGCTTCGCGGCGCCTACGGCATCGGCCGCTTCGGCGCGCTGGTGCGCACCCTGCTGATGTTCGTGTGCGCGAATATGGCGCTGGTCTTCTTCGGCGCGCTGCTCGTGGGTCTGGGCCTTGTAGGTTAGCCAGAGGCGGCACGAGATCGACTTACCCTGCCCCGTTCATGTCGAGCACGATCGAAGGGCCTGAGATCCTTAGTGCTTCGACTCCGCCCGGCACGAACGGCCAAGCTGATGCCAGTCCCCACTATAGAAGCAGTTCCTGCGGGGTCAGGCGCCCGACATGGCCCCCGCCCCGGCGACGGGCCATCTCGGTCTCGGCAGTAAAGCGGATATCCGGGTCGCGATCGGTGAGGAAACCGATCAGGCTCTCCTCCTCGATTTCGCGCCATTCCTTACCGCGGTCGGGCCCGTAGCGGACGCGCGGCAACAGGCCCGGCTCGGACGACCACTGAATCAACTGCTCCACGCTCGCCTCGTTGAGCTGGTCGCGCAGATGGTGCGCGGTGACATAGGCGTCGGGAAAGGCACGGTGTACCGGCAGGCCGCGCTGATGATCGAGACCCTGAGGGCGCCGCCAATAGCGCAGCACCTGGTTCGAGAAGCTCGGGCTGTCGGGCCACAGCCGCAGCGCGCACTTCCAGGTGCAGATCCACTTCGCGCCATGGGTCAACGACGGCGTGCAGAACTGCTCCTCGAAGGCGGCCCGGTGGGCGGCGAGGGCGATGCGGCGCGGCCACGGATCGAGCACCGGCCGGGCCACGTCGTGCCACCAGCGGGCATCGGCGACATCCTCGTCGCGGATGTGGTGCACGGCCATAGTAATCGGTGGGATCGGCCGGCCCGGATTGACGAGGATATTGCCGCCCTCGCCATACAGTTCCCAGCGTCCGTCCGCGCCGAGCGCCACGTCCTGCCAGCCGACCTCGCAAACTCCATGGGCGGGCGGAGCGTTGCCCGTGGTCTCGAGGTCGATGACGCGGATGATCGAAGGCTGGGGGGCGGGAGGCATCGGGGCCTATGTGGGCGCTCGCAGGCGAAATTGCCAATGCGGTTTGCCGCGCGGGTCGAGCCTTGCCCTCCGCCCCCATCCTCCGCCCTATTGGCCCGTCACAGGCCGCTCGTCACGCCGACCCGCGCCAGATGGCCGCGGACGGTAGCGAGCAACCGGTCCAGCGCAGCCTCGTCCGTCGCCTCGGCGCGGACGGTGATCGCCGCCTGCGTGTTCGAGACCCGCAACAGCCACCAACCCTCCGCGTCGCGCACACGCACACCGTCGATCGTGTCCATGTCCGCGCCGGCGACGGCGAGCGTGGCGGCGACCTTCGCGACAGCGGCATGCTTCTGCTCGTCGGGCACCGGGATGCGCAGGTCGGGCGTGGCCGACATCGACGGCATGCCGTCGCGCACCGCCGCAAGCGAACGGCCCGATCGCGCGACCGCACCGATCAGCCGTACCGCGGCATAGAGCGCGTCGTCGAAGCCGTACCAGCCCGCTGCCTCGCCGAAGAAGATGTGGCCGGACATCTCGCCGGCCAGCGGCGCGGCATGGCGCAGCATCTCGGACTTGATCGCGCTGTGCCCGGTGCGGGTCATCAGCGGCCGGCCGCCGAGCGCGGCGATGCGATCGAACACCGTCTGGCTCGACTTCACATCGGCGATGATGGTGGCGCCGGGCCGGTCGGCGAGCAACGGTTCGGCGAGCAATGCGAGGATCATGTCGCCCGCGATCGTCCGCCCGGCGCCATCGACCGCCCCGATTCGGTCGCCATCGCCATCGAAGGCGAAACCGAAGTCGAGCGACCGCTCGACCACCAGCCGCTTGAGGTCGGCGAGATTCTTCTCTTCCGTGGGATCGGGATGGTGGTGCGGGAAATGCCCGTCCGGACGGGTGTAGAGCAGATGGTGTTCGCCCGGCAGGCGCGCGGTCAGCGCCTCGACCGCGGGGCCGGCGGCGCCGCTGCCGCAATCCCAACCGATGCGGAAGGGCCGCTCGGAGGCATCCTCGGCCAGCCGCGCGACGTAGCGATCGAGCATGCCGATCTCGTCGATCCGACCGCTTCCGTCCTCCCATTCGCCCGCCGCGGCCAGCGTCGCGAGTGCCGGAATGTCCTCACCCCAATAGGCTCGATGCCCCAACACCATCTTGAAGCCATTGTCGTCGGGGGGATTATGGCTGCCGGTCACCTGGATGCCGGCGTCGACGCCCATTACGGCCTCAGCGAAATACAGCATCGGCGAAGGTCCGAGCCCGATCCGCACGACATCCACGCCACTTCCGGCGAGCCCCTCGACCAGCGCCGTCTCAAGCATCGGCGAGGACAGCCGCCCGTCGCGCCCAACCGCCACCCGCTGGCCGCCCGTCCGCTTGACCACGGTCCCGAAGCTGCGACCGAGTGCGTAGGCGTCGGCGGCGAAGAGGGTTCGGCCGACCGTGCCGCGAATGTCGTAGTCGCGCAGGATCGCGGGGTGGAAACGATGGGCCATGGAACTCCGTGAGATGGGGTTTCTTTCGACCGCCCCTCCACCGCGAGGGGGGGGCTGATGGCATCGTCCCCTACTGCCCCCGCAGCAACAGATCGCGCGCGGCGTTGACGCGGCGCGCCAGATCCTCCGACCCGCCGCGATCGGGATGGACGCCCGCCAGCAGCCGCCGGTGCGCGGCGCGGATCGCGGCCTCGTCGGCCTCGGCGGACAGTCCCAGGACCGCGCGCGCCTCCGCTTTCTCCCATTCCGCGGGCAGCGGCCGGCGCGGCTTGGCGGACGGCCGGAGGAACTTCCAGGCCGCCCAGATCAGCAGGACGGCGACGATCCACTTCATGCGGCGGCCACCGGCAGCTCCGCATCGACCTCGGGCAGCTGGAGAGCCGCCATCATCTCGCGCAACTCCTGCCGCGCAGCGACATGCGCCAGACCCATCGCGCCGAACTCGCGGCTGTCGATCATCGTCAGTCCCTGCGGGAACAGCTCGCGATAGATCACGCGCTCGCCCAGACCGGGAATGACGCGGAAGCCCACGCGCTTGGACAGGTTGCTCAAGGCGTCCGAGACGCGGCGCATGTTGCGCGCCTCGACATGCTGCAGGCGGTTGCGCAGGACGACCCAGTCGATCGTCGTCCCGTCCGCCCGCGCCCGCTCCTTGCGCGCATCCCAGATCATCTCCGAATAGAAGGACGGGCGCGTGACCTGAAACGTTTCGGGATGGACCTGCCCGATCAGGTCGAAGTCGACGAAGCTGTCGTTCAACGGCGTGACCAACGTGTTCGACAGCGTCGCCGCGGTGCGCGCGAAATGATCGTCGCGGCCGGGCGTATCGACGATCAGGAAGTCGGTATCGGCGAGCAATCTGTACCACAGCTCCTGGAACCGATCCTCGCTCTCGCCGTCGTGCGTCGCATGGCGCGGCATGGGCAGCGCCACGCCCTTGCGCCGGATCGTCTCGGCGCGATTGTCCAGATAACGCCCGGTCGTGCGCTGGCGGTGGTCGAGATCGAAGCACGACACCCGCGCCCCCTTCGCGGCGAGCGCGATGGCGACATGGACCGCCGTGGTCGACTTTCCGGTCCCGCCCTTTTCGTTGGCGAAGACGATGATGTGTGGCGCGCTCATCGGGTCGCCCTGTTCCCTGTTGATCCGTTCGACCGCCCTCCATAGAAGCCTCGACCGCATGTTTCGAGGGGGTGTTTTCCCGTGTTGACCGTCCGTGATATTTCCGACCTTCGCCAGCAGCTTGGCGCCTGGCGAAGCGAGGGGGCGCGGGTGGCGCTGGTGCCCACCATGGGCGCGCTCCACGCCGGCCACATGGCGCTCGTCGAGGCGGCGCGGCGGCCGGGAACGCGAGTCGTCGCCTCGATCTTCGTCAATCCGCGCCAGTTCGCGCCCACCGAGGATCTGGCACGCTACCCGCGGCGCGAGGCGGCCGATGCGCGGCTGCTCGCCGAGGGCGGTTGCGACCTCCTCTGGCTGCCGCCGGTCGAGGTCATGTACCCGGCCGGGTTCGCGACCAACATCTCCGTCTCCGGCGTCAGCGAGGGCCTGGACGGCGCGGCCCGGCCCGGCCACTTCGACGGTGTGGCGACCGTCGTCACCAAGCTGTTCAACCAAGTCCGGCCCGACTTCGCCTATTTCGGCGAGAAGGATTATCAGCAGCTGGCCGTGATCCGGCGGCTGGTCACCGATCTCGACATGGACATCGAGATCGTCGGCGTGCCGACCCAGCGCGACGACGACGGGCTCGCCCTCTCCTCGCGCAACATCTATCTCGACGATGACGAGCGCGCCCGTGCCGTCGCCCTGCCGCGCGCGCTCGGGATCGCCGCGCGCGCGATCGGTCGCGGCGAGGCGCCGGCGGCGGTGCTCGCCGACGCGGAAGGGGCGCTGACCGCCGCCGGGTTCGAGGTCGACTATGTCGCGCTGGCCGATGCGGAGACGCTCGCCGGCGAACCTGCAGCGGACCGGCCCCGCCGGCTGCTCGCGGCGGCAAGGATGGGCACGACCCGGCTGATCGACAACGTGCCGATCGAACACGGTTAAGCCGTTAACCATTTGTCAGGCCGAATCGGTCCAAGACCATCGTCAACAGGATTGGGGATGGTTCTATGAACGACTTTTTGGCCCGCGCGGCCCGGGGGGATGGCGATGCCGCCTACGACCTCGGCATCTGCTATCAGACCGGCACCGCCGGCGTCGCGATCGACCTGATCGAGGCGCACAAATGGTTCAATCTCGCGGCGATCGCCGGGATGGAGGCCGCCCAGTTCGCGCGCGCGGAAGTCGCGAGCGCGATGAGCGCCCGCCAGATCGCCGCCGCCCAGGCCGCGGCACGCTCGGCCGCGCGCGGCTGGATGGCGCAGACGGAACAGCGCGCCGCTTGAGGCTTCCGCGTCGGGGGCGACGCGGGCTGACGGCGACGTTCGCAGATCTGGACGGTCATTCATCCGGATCGAACCCGGCGCCATCCCGGCGAAGGCTCGAATCTCCCGGTCAGAGCACGAGGCAAGAGCTGCCCGCCCGCAGCGACCTAATCCCCTACTGCTTCGCCGGCTTCTTCGCCGCGGCCTTCTTCGCCGGCGCTTTCTTCGCCGCAGCCTTCTTCACCGGCTTCTTCTTCGGCGCAGCGCTCGCCCGCGCGTCGATCAGCTGCGCCGCCTCTTCCAGCGTCAGCTGGTCGGGCGTGATTGACTTGGGCAGCGTCGCGTTCGTCTCGCCGTCGGTGACATAGGGGCCATAGCGACCTTCCATCAGCCGGATCTCGGCCCCGGTGCGGGGATGCGGCCCGAACTCCTTCAGCGGCGCCCGTGCCGCGCCCCGCGCAGGCCGGCCACCGCCCGCCGCCGCATCCGCCAGCTTGGCGACCGCCGCGTTCATCCCCGTCTCGAACACTTCGGCGGTCGATTGCAGCCGCGCATACTTGCCGGCATGCGCCAGATAGGGGCCGTAGCGACCGATCGAAGCGGTGATCGGCTCGCCCGTCTCCGGATGGTTGCCGATCGTCCGCGGCAGGCTGAGCAGCTTCAAGGCCCAGTCGAGGTCGAGATCGACATCCTTGGGGATCGACGCGCGCTTGGCCTCCTTGCCCTCGCCGAGCTGGATATAGGGACCGAAGCGCCCCGACTTGCGCTCGACCGGCAGCCCGGTCTCGGGATCCTGACCCAGCGTCTCCGGGCCGCTGTCCTCACCCGCCTCGCCTCCCTGCGCGAAGCGGCGGGTGTACTTGCACTCCGGATAGTTGGAGCAGGCGATGAAGGCGCCGAACCGCCCGCCGCGCAGGGACAGCTGCCCCGCCCCGCAATTGGGGCAGAGCCGCGGATCGCCGCCATCGGCGCGCTGGGGGAAGAGATAGGGCGCGAGGAACTGGTCGAGCTCGGCGGTGATCGCGCTCGGCTGCTGCTCCATCACCTCCACGGTGCGCGGCTTGAAGTCGCGCCAGAAGGCTTCGAGCACCGCCTGCCACTGGGCGCGGCCGCCGGACACGTCGTCGAGCTCCTCTTCGAGCCCGGCGGTATAGTCGTAGCCGACATATTTCTCGAAGAAGCGCTCGAGGAACGCGGTTACCAGCCGGCCGCTCTCCTCGGCGAAGAAGCGGTTCTTCTCGACCCGCACATAGGCGCGGTCCTTCAGCGTCTTGATGATCGAGGCATAGGTGGAGGGGCGACCGATCCCCAGCTCCTCCATCCGCTTGACCAGCGAGGCTTCGGAGAAGCGCGGCGGCGGCTGGGTGAAATGCTGTTCGGCCTCGACGCTCTTGCGCGCCGGCGCATCGCCTTCGCGCAGGCGGGGCAGCCGACGCGATTCCTCGTCGGCCGAATCGTCCTGCCCCTCTTCGTACAGCGCCAGATATCCGGGGAAGAGCACCACCTGCCCGGTCGCGCGCAGCACGTGCCGGCCGGTGCCCTCGGCCAGTTCCACCGTGGTCCGCTCGAGCCGCGCCGACGCCATCTGGCTGGCCAGCGCGCGCTTCCAGATCAGCTCGTAGAGGCGTGCGTGATCGCCGCCGCCGACCCGGTCCTTGCCGAAATCGGTCGGACGGATCGCCTCGTGCGCTTCCTGCGCATTCTTCGCCTTGGTCTGATATTGCCGCGGACTATCCGGCACATAGCCGCCGTCGTAGCGCTCCGCGATCGCCTTGCGCGCGGCCGAGATGGCGCTGCCGTCCATCTGCACGCCGTCGGTCCGCATATAGGTGATCGCGCCGTCCTCGTAGAGGCCCTGCGCGATCCGCATCGTGTGATCGGCGGAGAAGCCGAGCTTTCGCGCCGCCTCCTGCTGCAGGGTCGAGGTGGTGAAGGGCGGCGGCGGGTTACGCGTGGCGGGCCGCGTCTCGACCGACTGGACCGAGAAGCGTCCTGCCTCGACGTCCGCCTTGGCGGCGAGCGCGTCGCCCTCGTTGCCGATCGACAGCCGGTCGAGCTTCTTGCCCTGCCAGGTCACCAGCCGCGCGGTGAACGGCGTGCCGTCCTGTTCCAGCATGGCGGTGACCGACCAATATTCCTGCGCGCGGAACGCCTCGATCTCGCGCTCGCGGTCGACGATCAGCCGCAGTGCGACCGACTGGACGCGGCCCGCCGACTTGGCGCCCGGCAGCTTGCGCCACAGCACCGGCGACAGGGTGAAGCCGACCAGATAGTCGAGTGCCCGGCGGGCGCGATAGGCGTCGATCAGGTCGGTATCGAGCTCGCGCGGCGCCTGCATCGCGCTGGTCACCGCCTGTTTGGTGATCGCGTTGAAGGTAACCCGCTGGACGTCCTTGGGCAGCGCGCGGCGGCTCTTCAGCACCTCCTGCACGTGCCAGCTGATCGCCTCGCCCTCCCGATCGGGGTCGGTCGCCAGGATCAGGCGGTCGGCCGACTTGGCGAGATCGGCGATCGCCTTCAGCTGCTTGGCCTTGTCGGCGTAGTTCTCCCAGTCCATTGCGAAGCCGTCGTCGGGATGCACCGACCCGTCCTTCGGCGGCAGGTCGCGGACATGGCCATAGCTGGCGAGCACGCGGTAGTCGGCGCCGAGATATTTCTCGATGGTCTTCGCCTTGGCGGGCGATTCAACGATGACGAGCTGCATGGAGGTAGACGGGTCTCTCTTACGTGTACGCGCGAGGGTGGAGAGACCCGCCTCTGATCGTCAAGACCTCCTCCTGAAGCGATCGTTGCAAAAGTGCAGGCGGCATCCCGAAAGCGACGTCACCCCGGACGTGTTCCGGGGTCCACCGTGCCGCCAAAACAACGGAATGAGCGTACGCGGATCGGTGGATGCCGGAACAGGTCCGGCATGACGCATGTTTTTCGTGACGATCCCCGTCAGCGGACGGTAGCTTCAGGCCTTGGCGACTGCGGCGAGCGGGGGCGTCTGCTGGTGCTGGACGACGCGCCAGACCTCATGTTCCAGCCGGCGGATGGTGGAGGTGCAATGCGCCTCATAAGCCTCGCCATCCTCCTTCGCCGCCCGGGCATGATAGGCGATCACGATCAGGCCCTCCTGCGGGCGCATGATCTGGAGGTCGGCCAGCTCCACCGTCGTCCAGCGAGGCGTGTTCGCCACCGCCTCGATCGCCTGCGCGCCGGTATAGACATAGGGCGGCTGGGGCAGGACCATGACGACCTCGTCGTCCACCAGCTCGCGATAATGATCGGCATCGCCGGTCCAGAGGCTTTCCTCGAAAGCGCGGACGCGATCGTCTTCCATGCTGTATCTCCCGTCGGTCGAGCGGGCCAAGCGTTCGGGCGCCGCGCCCGGTTCCGCGCGGAACCCGGCTAGAGCGAAAGGCTTACGCGTCCTCCCGCATGCCGCTCCAGCCGGCCGGCCAGCTCGAGTTCGAGCAGCACCATCTGCACCGCCGCCGGCGACGCCTGGGACTGGCGGACGATCTCGTCGACCGCGACCGGCACGGGGCCGAGCAGCGCCGCGATGTGCCGGCGCGCCGCGTCGTCCGGCTCGCCGGCGGTCGCCGCAGCGTAGCGGCCGGCGGGCGCTCGCACCGCACGCGGATCGATCGGGCGGATCTGCTCCAGCACGTCGGCCGCGGTCTAAATCAGTATCGCGCCCTCCCGGATCAGCAGGTTGCAGCCCTGCGCCCGCGGATCGAGCGGGCTGCCCGGCACCGCCATCACCTCACGCCCCGCCTCGGCCGCGAGCCGCGCGGTGATCAGCGAGCCCGAGCGCGGCGCCGCCTCGACCACCACGGTGCCGGCGGCGAGCCCGGCGATGATCCGGTTGCGGGAGGGGAAGTGGCGGGCGAGCGGCTGGGTACCTGGCGGTTGCTCGGCGATCAGCAGGCCCCGGCTCGCGACGTCTTCCTGCAAGGCCGCATTCTCCGGCGGGAAGCCGATGTCGATGCCGCTCGCGATCACGCCGATCGTACCGCCCGCCAGCGTGCCCTGATGGGCAGCCGTATCGATCCCGCGCGCCAGGCCCGAGACCATGATGGTGCCCTGGGTCGCCAGCTCCTGCGCCAGACCGCGCGCGAAGCGGCATGCGGCGGCCGAGGCATTGCGGGCGCCGACGAGCGCGACGCATGGCCGCATCGCGAGCGACAGGTCGCCGCGCCAGGTGACGGCCGCGGGCGCGTTGTCGAGTTCGGCGAGCAGCGGCGGATAGTCCGGGTCGTCCAGGAAGAGATAATGCGCGCCGAGCCGGGCCGTCTGCGCCATCTCGCGCTCGATCGCGGCGGGCTGCGGCGGGACCGGCGCATGCCCCCCGCCCCGCCCCGCCAGCATCGGCAGCGCCGCCAGCGCCGCCTCCGCGCTGCCGAAACGGGCCATCAGCTGTCGATAGGCGACCGGTCCGATGCCGTGCGTGCGGATCAGGCGCAGCCGGTCTGCGATCGGGTCGGCCATGCGGGGGCGGTCAGCGCCTGCGGCCGATGCGCGGCTCGGTGCCGGCGAGCAGCCGTTCGATATTGTCGCCGTGCTTCCAGATCACGATCAGCGCGAAGCCGAGGAAGAGCAGCACGAGGTCGAACCGGCCGAACAGCGCCGCCGCGACCGGGGCGCCGACCGCCGCCGCCATTCCCGCGACCGCGGAGATCCGGACGGTCGCGAGCAGCCCGAGCCATATGGCGGCATAGATCAGCCCGGATGGCCAGTGGAGCGCGACGACCACGCCCATCAGCGTCGCCACGCCCTTGCCGCCGCGAAAGCGCAGCCAGATCGGATAGCAATGGCCGACGAACGCGCCCACCGCGCCGAGCGGAGCATGGCCCGGGAACAGGGCACCCGCCAGCCATACCGCTGCCGCCCCTTTCAGCAGATCGAGCAGCAGCGTCGCCGCGGCCAGTCCCTTCCGCCCGGTGCGCAGCACGTTGGTCGCGCCGATATTGCCCGAGCCGATCTGCCGCAGGTCGCCCGCGCCCGCCGCCCGGGTCAGCAGGATGCCGAATGGGATCGAACCCAGCAGATACCCCAGCAACAGCGCCAGCGTCGGTGCCGTCCAAAGAATGTCGGTGTGCAAGCGACCCCCTAGTTCCTTGGCACCAGCATAGCCGAGGCGGCGACGTTCACCAAATGATCTCTGTTTACGCGCCGCCACGCGGAGACGATTGACGCGGTGGGGCCAGACCGGCATCGCCCGGCCATGGCCGACGACCGCCCGATCCTGTTCTTCGATTCCGGCGTCGGCGGCCTGTCTGTAGTTGCGCCGACCCGCGCCCTGCTGCCGCAGGCGGGGATCGTCTACGCCGCCGACAGCGCCGGCTTCCCCTATGGCACGAAATCGGAAACGGAGATTGCCGCGCGCGTCCCGGCACTGCTCGGCCGGCTGGTCGAGCGCTATCGGCCGCGGCTGGTGGTGATCGCATGCAATACTGCCTCCACCATCGCGCTGCCCGCTGTGCGCGCGGCGCTCGACCTGCCGGTGGTCGGCACCGTCCCGGCGATCAAGCCCGCCGCCGAAACGAGCGTGACGCGGACCATCGGCGTGCTCGGGACAGAGGCGACGGTGCGCCAGCCCTATGTCGACGATCTCGCCGCGCGCTTCGCCGGCGATTGCACGGTCCTGCGCCATGGCTCCGCCGCCCTGGTCGAGCTGGCCGAGGCGGCGCTGGCAGGCGACCCGCCGTCGCACGACCGCGTCGCGGCCGAACTCGCGGGCCTGTTCGGCCAGCCCGGCGGGCAGCGGATCGACGTGATCGTCAACGCCTGTACTCATTTCCCGCTGCTCGTGCGCGAGATGGCAACGGTGACGCCGGCCGGCGTCAGGTTCGTCGACGGCGGGCCCGGCATCGCCAGGCGTATCGCGCATCTGACGGAAGGGCAGGACTGGCCGAACCTGCCGCCCGTCCACCGCCTCGTCTTCACCCGGCTCGACGCACGGGAGAGGCGGATCGCGGCAGGGCTGGCCGCGCAGGGTTTCGACCTCCCCGAAAGCCTCTAGCGCCTCGTCCCGCCGGTGACCGGCCCTGGGACAATTTGTCCAGCCCCGCCGATCACTGTGAGCGACGGATCATGCTGGAAAATGAGGGCTGCCCGCGATACATGCCGTCGCCATGACCAGCGACGGCACGGATGCGCGCGTGGACTATGCCCGCGTCTTCACTCAGGCGATCGACCGCCTCCATGCCGAAGGGCGCTACCGGGTGTTCATCGACATCCTGCGCAACAAGGGCGCCTTCCCCAATGCGCGCTGCTTTGCCGGGCATAACGGCCCCAAGCCGATCACCGTCTGGTGCTCCAACGACTATCTCGCCATGGGCCAGCATCCCAAGGTGATCGCCGCGATGGAAGAGGCGCTGCACGATGTCGGCGCCGGCTCTGGCGGCACGCGCAACATCGGCGGAAATACGCACTATCACGTCGATCTGGAGGCGGAACTCGCCGACCTGCACGGCAAGGAGGCGGCGCTGCTCTTCACCAGCGGCTATGTCTCCAACGAGGCGACGCTGGCGACCGTGGCGAAGATCCTGCCGGGCTGCATCATCTTTTCCGACGAGCTCAATCACGCTTCCATGATCGCGGGCATCCGCAATGCCGGGTGCGAGAAGCGGGTGTTTCGCCACAACGATCTTGCGCATCTGGAGGAACTGCTCGCCGCCGAGGATCCGTCCGCGCCCAAGCTGATCGCGTTCGAAAGCGTCTATTCGATGGAGGGCGACGTCGCCCCGATCGCCGCGATCTGCGATCTTGCTGACAAGTACAACGCGCTGACCTACCTAGACGAGGTACACGCCGTCGGCATGTACGGGGCGCGCGGCGGCGGCATCTCCGAGCGCGACGCGGTGGCTCATCGCCTGACGATCATCGAGGGAACGCTGGGCAAGGCGTTCGGCGTGATGGGCGGCTATATCGCCGCCGACCGTACGATCATCGACGTGATCCGCTCTTACGCGCCGGGCTTCATCTTCACCACCAGCCTGTCGCCGGTGCTGGTGGCCGGCGTGCTGGCGAGCGTCCGCCACCTGAAGGGCTCGAGCGTCGAGCGCGAGGGGCAGCAGGCCGCCGCGACGACGCTGAAGACGATGCTGAGCGATGCGGGACTGCCGGTGATGCTCGGCGAGACCCATATCGTCCCGGTGATGGTCGGGGACCCGGTCAAGGCGAAGAAGATCAGCGATATCCTGCTCGCCGAATACGGCGTCTACGTGCAGCCGATCAATTATCCCACCGTCCCCCGCGGCACAGAGCGGCTGCGCTTCACGCCCGGCCCGGCGCATGACGAGGCGATGATGCGCGACCTGACCGACGCCCTGGTCGAGATCTGGAGCCGGCTGGAGCTGAAGAAGGCGGCCTGAGCAAGAGCAGGTCTCCGCCGAACTGCGGACTGTTTCCTCACCCGCCGAACAGTATCCCCGCCACGATCGTCAGCCCGCCCAGCCCCACCGACAGCGGCACCCGCAGCGTCATCCATCCCTCCGGCGCCTCGCCCGTTTCCGCCAGCCGCCGATCCACCAGCAGGGTCAGCAGGATCGCGCTGCCCAGCACCACCGCCGGCCAGGGCGACGGCAGATGCGGCAGCTTCCATGCGCCGGCGATCACCGTCCCCAGCGCAACCAGTGACGGCACTACCGCGAAACCCGCCAGCGCCCCCTGTCCAGCCTCGCGCCGCATCGCGAAGCCCCACCAGATCCCGCCGAGGAAGCTGAGGATCAGCGCGCCGTACAGCATCGCCAGCCAATAGCCGGTGAGCGCCAGCACAAAGCCCAGATCGCCCACCGAGCGCCGCGCGAGGACGATGAGGAGCACCGCCACCGCCTGCGGCAGCAATCCCGCGAAGCCGAGCATCCGCGCCACCGGGCCGACGCGCATCATATCTCGATCACGATCGTCGCATCCGTCCCCGGCACCGTCAGCGGCTCGCCGACCCGGATTACAGCGCGGTCAGCATAGGTGTCGCCCGCCGGCCCCGCCATCGCATGGACCGTCGCCGCACCCCTGACCAGCTCGACGCGCAGGTCCGAATATGCGCCGGCATCGACCATGCGCAGGAACTCGCCGGCAGTGAAGCCGGCAAAGGCCGAGGGCGAGGCAGGATGGGCGGCCCTGTTCACCGGCCGCATCTACCACAAGGCCGATCGGTCGTCACACCGCCGCCAACGCACCGGTGGCGATCACGGGACCGGTCGGCTTGCCGGTGGGCGAGCCGCCGGGGGGCTCGACCGAGATGGCGAGCGTGACGCCCGGCGTCAGACGCACACGATCGCCAGGAGACAGCGGCAGCACGACGGCCTGGGCCGCCAGCAACCCGAGGGGATGCGGCACGCCATCGCCGCCGATCGCCCAGAGCTGCGCCGCCCGCCCTGCGGGCACGCGCGGGGCCGCGGTCAGGCGCAGCGCACCGGAGCGCGGGTCGAACGACGCCGCCACTGCCGCCTGCTCCCCGGCGATCGCCGCGACGAGCGGCGCGGGCGGCTCCACGACGACCGGCGGCGGCACCGGCGCATTCGCTCCGCCGATCCCGCCACCCTGCGCGACGATGACGAGCAGGCAGGCGGCAAGCGCGCTGCTTGCGATCGCAAGCACCGGCCATGGGAAGCGGCGGCGTGGCGCGGGTGCGACGCCGTGCAGGCTCGCGTCGATCCGCTCGATCAGCTCGGGCGGCGGCGCGACCTCCGGCCAGAGGTCGAACAATTGCGCAAAGCGCATCCGCCAGTCCTCGACCTCGGCTGCGAAATGCGGCTCGGCGAGGACCCGGCGCAGCGCCGCCGCCCGCTCCTCACCCTCGAGCAGACCCAGGGCGAGCTCCGCGGCCGCGACGTCCGGTTCGGAAGAGGGCGCTTTAGTCGTCACGGCTCAGACAATCCTTCAGGCGCGCCAGCCCGCGGCGGATCCAGCTCTTGGCAGTGCCGGCCGGCACGCCCTGAGCGGCCGCGATGGCGTTGTAGGTCATTCCGTCGAAAAAGGCCGTGCGGATCGCGGCACGGGTACGAGGCTCGAGTTCCTCCAGACATTCCAGCAAACTGTGGCGTTCGCCGTCCGCGACCAGCATCGCCTCCGCATCCGGCGCAGGGTCGGCGATCTCGGGCGCTTCGGCCATCGGCGCGGCACGGCGGCTGCCTTCCGCGCGCCGCCAGTCGATCGCGCGGTTGCGGGCGATCGTGGCGAGCCAGCTGATCGGGCTGGCCCGCCCCGGCTCCCAAGCGCCGGCGCGCCGCCAGATCAGGAGATAGACGTCGTGCAGCACATCCTCCGCGGCCTGTCGTTCGCCACAGATACGCAGGACGATGCCGAACAGCTTCGCCGATGTCAGGCGATAAAGTTCGCGGAACGCGGCACGATCCTCGCTGCCGGTGGCGATCAGGGTCGCGGCGAGATGGGCGCGGGCATCGTCACTGGCGGTGCGGCGGAGGGGCATGTTCCGGGCTCAGCCGACCTTCGGCGCCTTGGCGACCAAGCCGCGGTGCATGACGAACTCGACCTTCTCCAGCCGCCGCACGTCGTCGAGCGGCGAGCCGCTGACCGCGATGATATCCGCCGCCTTCCCCGGTACGATCGTGCCGAGCCGGTCCGACTGGCCGAGCAGATCCGCCGCGGCGACCGTCGCGGTGCGGATCGCCTGCATCGGGGTCATGCCGATCCTCTCGACGAGCAGCGCGAATTCCTGCGCATTGTCGCCGTGCTTCGACACGCCGGAGTCGGTGCCGAAGGCGAATTTGACACCTGCTTTGAAGGCACGCCGGTGGCTGTCGACCATCGCCGCCGCGGCCGCTTCCGCTTTCGGGATCGTCGCGGGCGGCAGCGCGCCGCTGCGCGCCTGCGCCAGCGCGGCGACAGGCGCGATCTCGGTCGGCACCAGCCAGGCGCCGGTCTTCTTGAGCAGCGCGATCGCCTCGTCGTCGAGGAAGCTGCCATGCTCGATCGAGTCGACGCCCGCGATCAGCGCGGCCTTGGTCCCGTCCGCGGCATGGCTGTGCGCCGCGGCCTTGCGCCCCAGGCCATGCGCCGTCTCGACGATCGCGCGCATCTCCTCGGGCGTGAACGCGCGGCCGAGCCCGCCCGACACGTTGGACAGCACGCCGCCGGTCGCGGTCAACTTGATCACCTGCGCGCCCAGCCCGACCTGCCGGCGCACCGCACGGCGGCAGTCATCGACGCCGTCGCACGTATTCTCCACCGAGCCGGCCATCGCGTGCGCATAGGGCTCGGCGATGCCGTTCAGCGGATCGCCATGGCCGCCCGTCACCGAGATCGGCATGCCGGCATTGACGATCGTCGGCCCGTCGACGTCCCCGCGGTCGATCGCATCGCGCAGCGCGCGGATCCCGCGCGCATCCCCGCCCAAATCGCGCACCGTGGTGAAGCCCGCCATCAGGGTCGCCCGCGCATTGCCCGCGCCGTACAGTATGTCGTCCGCCGGCTCGGTATTCAGCGCGGTCAGCCGCGCGCGCATCGGGTCGCCGCCGATCCCGAGCAGATGGACATGGGCATCGATCAGGCCGGGCAGCACGAACCTATCCCGCAGGTCGATCACCGTCGCCCCTGCCTCCGGCGTCGCGAAGCCGTCGCGCACCTCGGCGATGCGGCCGTCGCGCACGACGATCGTGCTCGCGCCGCGCGGCCGCTCGCCCGGACGGTCGAGCAGCTGCCCTGCCAGGATGTAGGTGACCGGAGAGGCCGGCGGGGCGAGCTGCGCCGCCACCGGAGCGGCGAGCGCCAGCAGCGCGGCGGCGGTGATCGTGCGCAGCATCATGTCCATCCCCCCATCGCCGGTTTCAGCCCGGCCCGATCCGCTAAGGGATAGAGGCTATTGGCAAACGGGCAAGGGCGTTGAGCCTCAACCGTTCCTCTTCACGCTCTCGGCCATCCGCGCCAGCTGCTCGGGCGTCGCCTCGGTCTGATGCCGCGCCTTCCATTCGGCATAGGGCACGCCGTAGATCGCCTCGCGCGCGGTCTCGCGGTCGAGCCCGCCGGCTTCGCCGACCCAGTCCGACAGGCAGTTGCGACAGAAGCCGGCCAGGCCCATCAGCTCGACATTCTGCGCGTCGGTGCGGTGGCGCAGATGCCGCACCAGGCGGCGAAAGGCGGCGGCGGCGACGGCGTCGTCGATATGGTCAAGCGGGTCCATTCGTATGCTCCGAGGTTGATCCCGGCCCAATAGCGGCTAGACAGCGCCCTGCATCCCCCAAGGAAACGCTCGTATCCATGACCAAGGCCCTTGCCCCCCGCTCGCGCAAGATCCGCGTGCTCGCGACGCTCGGCCCCGCCAGCAACTCGCCCGAGATGATCGCGACCCTGTTCCAGGCGGGCGCCGATGCCTTCCGGATCAACATGAGCCATGGCGACCAGCAGTCGAAGATCCCGGTGATCCAGGCGATCCGCGCGCTGGAAAGCCGCTTCCGCCGCCCGACCACGATCCTCGCCGATCTGCAGGGACCGAAGCTGCGCGTCGGCAAATTCGCCGATGGCCGCGTCGAGCTGGTCACGGGCTCGACCTTCGTCCTCGACCGCGACCCGACCCCGGGCGACGCGACCCGCGTCGAGCTGCCGCATCGTGAGATCTTCGAGGCGATTGAGCCGGGCGCGCGCCTGCTGCTCGACGACGGCAAGCTGGTGCTGCGCGTGGCCGAGCACGGCCCCGACCGGATCGAGACGCTGGTCGAGGTCGGCGGCCCGCTGTCGAACAACAAGGGGCTCAACGTTCCGGACGTCGTGCTGCCGATGGCCGCACTGACCGAGAAGGACCGGTCGGACCTCGCCTTCGCGGTGGAACAGGGTGTCGACTGGATCGCCCTGTCGTTCGTCCAGCGCCCCGAAGACCTGATGGAAGCGCGCGGGCTGATCAAGGGCAACGCTGCGCTTCTCGCCAAGATCGAGAAGCCCGCCGCGATCGAGCGGCTGGAGGAGATCGTCGAGCAGTGCGACGGCGTGATGGTCGCGCGCGGCGACCTCGGCGTCGAACTGCCGCCCGAGCAGGTGCCGCCGCTCCAGAAGCGCATCGTCGAGGTGTCGCGGCGGATGGGCCGGCCGGTCGTGGTTGCGACCCAGATGCTCGAGTCGATGATCAAGTCGCCCTCGCCGACCCGCGCCGAGGTGTCGGACGTGGCGACCGCCATCTATGACGGTGCCGACGCGATCATGCTGTCGGCGGAGAGCGCGGCGGGCGACTGGCCGGTGGAATCGGTCGCGATGATGAACGCGATCGGCCAGTCGGTCGAAAGCGATCCGGCGCATGGCGACCGCGTCCACTTCACCGTGATGCGTCCCGACCCCACCACCGCCGACGCGCTGGCAGAGGCGGCGAAGGGCATCGCGCGGACGGTCTCGGCGAGCTGCATCATCTGCTTCACCTCCTCCGGCTCGACTGCGCGCCGGATCGCGCGCGAGCGGCCGTCGGTGCCGATCCTCGTCCTCACCCCGCGCGCGGAGACGGCGCGGCGGCTCGGGCTGCTCTGGGGCACCCATGCGGTGCATACCCGCGACGTGGAATCGTTCGAGGAGATGGTCGCCAAGTCGAAGCGGATGGCGCTGCGCCACGGCATGGCGAAGGCCGGGGACCGCGTGGTCGTGATGGCGGGAGTCCCCTTCCGCACGCCGGGCTCGACCAACGTCGTCCATGTCGTGCAGCTGACCGGCGACGAGCTGAAGAACTATATCGGCGAGGGCTGATTTTTAGGTGTAGACGACGGCGACCGTACAAAAAGCGATGGTCGCCGTCCGCCACCGTTGCGGGGGCAAAATGACCGTGGCATGACGTGCCGCATGCCGTTCTCCTCGCCGGCCGGCACGCGTAGTGCCTTGACCATCCGGCTGTCGCATTATCTGCCGCTCACCGCCTCCGAGGCCGCCGCGATCGAGGCGGCGCAGGGTCCGCGGCGCAAGCTGATCGCCGGAGAGGCGCTGCTCGACGCAGGCGGTCCGGTCGACTCGCTGTTCGTCGTCCAGCAGGGCTGGCTCCACTCGTCGGTGCGGCCGCCCGTCGGCGGTCGGCAGATCTTGAGCTTTCACTATCCGGGCGATCTGGTCGACAACAGCTCGATCGCCTGGGCCAGGGCGCCGACCACGCTGACCGCGGTCAGTGACTGCATCGTCAGCGATATTTCCAAGAAGCAGCTCGGCGCGCTCCTCGCGCAGCATGGCCGCATCGCGGGCCTTCTCTACGCCGTCGCAGCTGCGGAGGCGATGGCGATGGCCGACCGGCTGACGTCGATCGGCCGGATGAACGCGATCCAGCGGCTGGCGACGCTGATCCTCGACATGCTCGCGCGGCTGCGGGTGACCGCTGGCGGGGTGGTCGACAGCTTCGACCTGCCGCTGACCCAGACCGATCTGGGCGATGCGCTCGGCCTGACCAAGGTGCACGTCAACCGCACGATGCGCGAGATGGAGGAGCGTGGGATGATCGCCCGCAACGGCCGCCGCATCCGCATCTGCGACGAGGCGGCGCTGGTCGGCTTCACCGGCTTCGTCGACCGCCACGCGACCATCGCGACCGATTGGCTCCCGCCGCCGCGGTGAAGGCCGGCCGACGGCCATCTGCGCTATTTCCTTACCTTTACTTCGGTCGTCACTCGCCCCCAGGCGGAACATAGGTGAAGGTCGCGACATCGCCGATTTCAATGGTCATCCCGGACCCGTTCCGGGATCCACCGTTCCGCGGGATCAACGGCTTGTGCGCTTGCGGTGCCGTGGATGCCGGAACACGTCCGGCATGACGGGGGCGACTAGCGCAAAGGCTTCGCCTGCGCTGGGTGACGAATGAAAGGTCGTCATGGAGCTTCTCCAAAGATTCAGCCCCCATCCGACGGATCGTTCCGTCGACGAACGTTCAGTTTGGCGCAAGCCGCGAATTGCTCTAAAGCGCGGCGCGATCCCCCAAGAGTGGAACTCCATGCGTCTTTTTGCCGGTCTGTTCGCGTTTGCCGCCTGTCTCGCCTCACCCGCGCTCGCCGCCAAGAAGGACACGCCCGCCCCGCCGCCCGCGCCCGCTCCCCGGGCCGAGCCGCCCGCGATGACCGACAAGGAAAACCTGCTGCTGCTCGATCTGTCGACCGGCGGCCGGGTGACGATCTGGCTGCGCCCCGATGTCGCGCCGAAGATGGTCGCACAGGTCAAGACGCTGACCCGTCAGCATTTCTATGACGGACTGACCTTTCACCGGGTGATCGACGGCTTCATGGCGCAGGGCGGCGATCCCAAGGGCGACGGCACCGGCGGCTCGACGCTGCCGAACGTTCCGGCCGAATTCAACTATCTCCCGCATGTCCGCGGCGCGGTTTCCGCCGCGCGCGCCGACGACAAGAACAGCGCCAACAGCCAGTTCTTCATCGTCTTCCAGCCGCGGCTCGCGCTGGACAAGAAGTACACCGTGTTCGGCCGGGTGATCGACGGCATGCAATATGTCGATTCGATCGAGCGGGGCGAGCCGCCGCAGAACCCCAGCCGCATCCTCCACGCCTTTATCGCCTCGGACAATCCGCCGGCCTATGTCGCCGCCCCGCCGCCGCCGCCCGCCGATCTGGGCGCGCCGGTGACGCTTCCCGGCACCGGCGCGCCGGCCGGCACCGCTGCGCCGAAGAAGGCCGCGCCGGCCGCCGCCGCCCGCAAGGCTCCTGCAGCAAAGCCGGCGCAGCCCCGCCGTTGAAGGTCGATCTCTTCGACTTCGTCCTGCCGCCCGACCGGATCGCGCTCCATCCCGCCCAGCCGCGCGATACGGCGCGGATGCTGGTCGTCGATGCGGCCGGCCTGCACGACCGCACGGTGCGCGACCTGCCGGCCAGCCTAAGGCCGGGCGACTGCCTGGTCTTCAACGACACGCGCGTCATTCCGGCCCAGCTGTCCGGAACGCGGGGCGCAGCCCGGATCGCGGCGACGCTCCACAAGCGCGAAGGCGCCCGTCGCTGGCGCGCCTTCGTCCGGGGCGCCAAACGCCTGCGCAACGGCGACGCGATCGACTTCGGCGCGGGCGTGTCCGCGATTAGCACCGCGCGGGGCGAGGATGGCAGCTGGGCCCTGGACTTTGCCGGCGACGAGCCGGTCGAGCTGCTGCTCGAGCGGGCCGGCACGATGCCGTTGCCGCCCTATATCGCGCAGAAGCGCGGGATCAGCGCGCGCGACGCCGACGACTATCAGACGATGTTCGCCAACGAGCCCGGCGCGGTGGCCGCGCCAACCGCGGCGCTGCACTTCACCCCGGAACTGATGGCGGCCCTTGCCGATGCGGGGATCGCGCACGAGACGCTGACGCTGCATGTCGGCGCGGGCACCTTCCTGCCGGTCAAGGCCGAGGATACGGCAGACCATCGCATGCACGCCGAATGGGGGCGGATCGATGGCGCCACCGCCGATCGGCTGAACGCGGTGCGCGCCGGCGGCGGCCGGGTGATCGCGGTCGGCACCACCTCGCTCCGCCTGCTGGAGAGCGCGACGGGCGCGGACGGGACGATCAGGCCGTTCGAGGGCGATACGGCGATCTTCATCACGCCCGGCTACCGCTTTCGCGCTGTCGACGGATTGATGACCAACTTCCACCTGCCGCGCTCGACGCTGATGATGCTGGTCTCGGCGCTGATGGGGATCGACCGGATCAAGGCCGCCTACGCCCATGCAATCGCGCAGGAGTACAGATTCTATTCCTATGGCGACGCATCGCTGCTGATCCCCTGATCGACATCACGCGTCCTGCTGGTGACAGGGGGTTGCGGGCGCGGTAGGCGCGGGCGGTGCACGTCTGCCGCCGCCTGATCGCGAACCCGCACCTCGCCGCGCTCCTGTGCGCGCTGACGCTGTTCGTGCGGCTGCTCGTGCCGAATGGCTATATGGTCGGCCAGGACCATGGCCGCGTAACGATCCAGATCTGCTCGGGTACGCAGCCGCGCAGCATCGCGATGGCGCTGCCCGGCATGTCCGCCATGCATCACGGCGGCCAGGAAGACCGGGGCGGCGAGCATGACGGGCGGCCCGACATGCCCTGCGCCTTTGCCGGGCTCGGTGTGGCGACGCTCGGGGCAGCGGGGCCGGTCCTGCTCGCGGCCCAGATCGCTCATGTCATGGCGGCGGGTCTCGGACCCGATGCGCCTTTCTCCCCCGTGGCGCGGCTGTGGTTGCGTCCCCCCCTGCGCGGACCGCCCGCACGCGTCTGACCGCTGCCCGCGCCGCCGCGCACGGGCGCCCTGCATCGCTCCGACACACTGCGGCCGCCCTGACAACGGGGACCGTCGGCCGTGCATGTCGGAGTGGCCCGGGTCGAAGAGACCCGCGAGCGAAAGTCTGTATCCATGTTCCGTTTCCCGTCCCTGGCCGGCGCTGCGGCGTCGTGCCTGCTCCTGCCCCATCCCGCCGCCGCGCAGACGCGCGATGCCGGCCCCGATATCCTCGTCACCGGCGAGCGCGACGACGCGGGGCTGGACCGGCCTGCCCCGGTTGCCAGCCGTACCGGCCTCACCGCGCGCGAGACACCGGCGACGATCGACAGCGTCACCCGCACGCAGATCGAGGCCAAGGGCCTGCGATCGGCCGTCGAAATCTATGACAGCGTACCCGGCGTCGTGGCGGGGCTGCTGCCCGGCGAGCCCGCCAGCGCCACCATCCGCGGCTTTTCCACCGGCGCGGTCTCCTACCTGTTCGACGGAATGCGGGTGGCGGATTCGGCGATCCTCAACCGCAACTACGACAGCTTCAACTTCGAGCGGGTCGAGGTGCTCAAGGGCCCCGCCTCGATCCTCTATGGCGATGGCGCACTGGCGGGCGCGATCAACCTCGTCCCGCGCAAGCCCGATCCTAATGCCGCCCATATCGACGCGCTCGCCAGCTATGGCAGCTTCGACACCGTGCGGCTCGGCGCGGGGCTCAACCTGCCGCTCGGCGGAGGGGCCGCGGTGCGAAGCGATCTCGGCCTGTCGCGCAGCGACGGCTATGTCGCGGACACGCGGACCCGCACGATCCAGTCGACCAACAGCCTCCTCCTCGCCCCCGCGCCCCGCCTGACGATCCTGCTGGCGATCGACGCGTTCCAGGATCGCAATCGCACGCCCTATCAAGGCGTACCGCTCGTGCCGGCCGCCGCCGCGCGCGATCCGTCCGGCCGCGTCACCGGCGCCAATCGCTATGTGCTCGACCGGGCGATGCGCGACGAGAACTACAATGTCCTGGACGGGCGCATGGATTCGGACAGCGTCTGGGGTCGGGGGCGGGTCGCCTATGATCTGGGCGAGGGCTGGCTGCTGACCGACGAGGCGCATGTCTATCACGGCAAGCGCGAATGGGAGAATTCGGAGGATTTCACCTTCGATCCCGCGAGCGGCCTGCTCGACCGGACGACGACCAAGATCTGGCACGATCATGACAGCTGGTCGAACCGCGGATTCCTGACCGGCGCGGTCCGGCTCGCCGGGTTGCGCAACCGGATCAACCTCGGCGCGGAGTACAATCGCACCCGCTTCACCACGCTGCGTCGCTTCGGCGAGACCAGCCCCGTTACCCTCATCGATCCGATCCGCGGGCTGTTCCCCATCGACACCGCCGCCAACTATCCCGGCACGGGCAATCGCGCGAACTTCACCTCGCGGGTCAGCAGTTGGGCGCTGTTCGCGGAGGATGCGGTCGACCTGTCCGACCGCTGGCTGGTACTGGGCGGGCTACGCTACGACCGGATCGCGCTGCGCCGGCAGGTCGATGACCTGAACGCAGCGACCACCACCCGTTTCGGGCGCAACTATAGCGCCCTCTCCGGACGGTTCGGCAGCGTGTACAGCGTCACGCCCGCCACGCAGCTCTACGCGCAATACAGCCATGCGGTGACGCCGGTCGGCTCGCTGCTTCTCGCCAATGTGGTGCGTGCCAGCGTAGACCTGACCCGGGGCGATTCGCTCGAGGGCGGGGTCAAGACGAAGCTGCTCGGCGACCGCCTGACCCTGACCGCGGCCGGCTATTGGATCCGCCAGTCGGGCATCCTCACCCGCGATCCCGCCCGCCCGTCGGTCCAGGTCCAGGGCGGCGTCCAGTCCTCGCGCGGGATCGAGCTGGCGGCGACCGGCGCCCTGTCCCGCCGCTGGAGCTTCGACGCCAACGGCGCGCTGCTCCGCGCCCGCTACGACCGGCTGACCGGCGCCGGCGGGGTCGATCTGGCCGGAAACCGGCCACCCAATGTGCCGCAGCGGCTGGCCAATCTTACCCTGTACTGGACCGCGGACCCGTTGCCGCTGACGATCAGCGGCGCGATCCGCCATGTCGGCGACCTCTATACCAGCCCGGCCGACCGGGTGCGGGTGGCAGGCTATACGCTCCTCGATGCGGCAGTCAGCTACCGCCTCGGCCACGCCACGCTGGCCGTGCGCGGACGCAATCTCGCCAACCGCTTCTATGCCTTTTGGTCGGGCTATGGCGAGCAGCAGGTCTATGTCGGCGCGCCGCGCGGGGTAGACGTCACCCTGTCGAGCCGGTTCTGAGGGAAAGGGACGCAGCATGGCCTCCACCACGCCCGCCGATACCGCCCGCGCCTATCGCGCAATCTGGCGCTGGCATTTCTATGCCGGGCTGATCGTCGCGCCGTTCCTGCTGATCCTCAGCGTCACCGGCGCGATCTACCTGTTCAACGACGAGATCGAGGATGCATTCAGCCCGGCGCGGCGCTTCGTCCCTGCGGTCGTCACCCCACTGCCCCCGTCACGCCTCGTCGCCGCGGCCCTCGCCGCGGTGCCGGGCAACGCGACCCGGATCGACATGCCCGCCGCGCGCGACCGGCCTGCGCTGGTCTTCGTCACGGCCACCCACGGCCCGCCGCAAAGGGTGGCGGTCGATCCGGGCAGCGGCCGGGTGATCGGTCGCTTCGTCTACATCCGCACGCTGGTCGGCATCGCGGACACCGTCCATGGCTCGCTGATGCTGGGGCAGGTGGGAGAGGTTCTGGTCGAGCTCGCCGCCGGCTGGGCGCTCGTGCTGATCGCCACCGGCCTCTATCTCTGGTGGCCGCGCGGGCGGCGGGGGCTTGCCGGTCTGCTCTATCCGCGCTGGACCGCGAGGGGACGGGTCTTCTGGCGCGACCTGCATGCCAGCACCGGTGTGTGGACGATCGCGCTGATCGGCTTCCTGCTCCTGACCGGCCTGCCCTGGGCGGGGGTGGAGGGTCCGTTGCTCCAGCGGAGCAGCGCCGCCCTCGGCATCGGCTATCCGGCCTCCCATGCCACCGCCGGTGCCCCGCATAGCGTTCCGATGAAGACCGCACTGGGCACCGCGCCCTGGACGCTGGAGCCGATGCCGATGCCGGTCTCCGGCTCCGGCGGCCATGCCGCCCACGGGATGGCATCGGGGCGGGTCGACGCCGCCGCGATCGCCGGGCTCGACCGGATCGCTGCGACGCTGGCCCGCGAGCATGGCCTGTCCGGGGGCTATCGGCTGTTTCCTCCGGCCGGGCCGACCGGCGTCTATACCGCCTATACCTATCCCGACCGGCCCGAGGGGCAGCGGAGCCTCTATTTCGACCGCTATACCGGCCGGCTGATCCGTCAGGTCGGCTTCGCGGATTACGGCCCCGCGGCCAGGGCGATCGAGATCGGCGTCCAGCTTCACATGGGAAATTATTTCGGGCGCGCGAACCAGGTCGTGATGCTGGTGCCCTGCATCGGCATCGTCCTCCTCGTCGTCAGTGGCGTGACCATGTGGTGGAAGCGCCGGCCCGCCGGGCGTCTGGCCGCGCCGCCACGGGAAGGGGCAGCGCGGCTCGGCGGCGCCGTCGCGATCCTGCTCGCCGCGGGACTGGTCCTGCCGCTTCTCGGCCTCTCGATCCTGGCTGTCTGGCTGGTCGACCGGGCGGTGCTGGCGTTCGGGCGGCGCGCGAAAGCGGTTGCCTGACCGGGGCCGCGAGCGGCATAGCGGCGGCTCGTTCCGGGCCACTGGCTCTGGGGGAGTACGATGTGCGTATGATGGGATCGCCCCGTAACGGGGTCCGCCGATGATGGTCGCCGCGCTCCTGCTGCTGCAGGCCGCCGCCACGCCGCCGCCGGGATCGGACATCGTTGTTCGGGCGCCGGCCACCCCGTTCGGCCAGACGCCGGCGACGATGGTGATCGAGCCGGTGGCGATGATGATCGCGACGCTGGACGCCGATGGCGACGGCGAGACGACGCGAAGCGAGATGATCGAGGGCGTGCGCCACTCGTTCGAGGCGATCGACACCCAGCATCGCGGCTCGCTCGGCTATATCCAGTTCGCGGACTGGGCGGAGAAATGGCTGGGCGATCGCAACGCCCTGCCCAGTCCCTTCGACGTCGACCGAGACGGCGACAACCGCATCACGCTGGACGAGCTGCAGGCGCATTTCGCCAAGCTCTTCTCGCGCTTCGACGCCAATCGAGACGGCGCGATCAGCCGCAGCGAGACACTGACCGTGCGCGCCACCCCGGCCGACCGCAACGGCCCCACCGCACCGCGACCGCCCACCGGCGAGCGGCGCAAGGGCGGACGTTGACGATTCGCCAATCCCGGAAACGTCATCCCAGCGCAGGCTGGGATCTTCAGCGATCCGCAGCGCCCTAATCGCCAAAGGCCCCAGCCTTCGCCGGGCGACGTTCGGGGAGCAGGAATGGCTCCCCTCAGGCCGGGTTATGCGCCTTCAGGAAAGCCTCCATGGCTTCCAGGAACTGGAGCCGGTCCTGCTGGCGACTGAAATGATGGTCCGCCTCGGGCTGCTGGATATAGGTCACGTCCTTGCCCGCCGCCTTCAGCCGCTGCGCCAGCAGGCTCGACTGGCGATAGGGGACCCGCCGGTCCTTGACGCCATGGACCAGCAGGATGGGCATCCGGAAATCGGCGACGTGGTTGATCGGCGACACCGCCGCGAGATCCGGGGCCTGCTTCTTAAGCCAGTCCTTGCCCGCGCCCGCGTTCAGGAACTGGCCGTCATAGCTCAGCATCGCCTTGAGGTCCGACACGCCGGCATAGGAGACGGCGCACCGATAGAGGGTGGGATCGCGCTCGGCAGCGTGCATCGCCGCATAGCCGCCATAGGAGGCGCCGACGATGCAGACCCGTTTCGGATCGGCGATGCCCCGCGCCGCCAGCGCGCCGATGGCGTCGTTCAGATCGTCCTGCATCGCCAGGCCCCATTGCCCCTCCCCCTTGCGGGTGAAGTTGGTGCCATAGCCTGAAGAGCCGCGGTAGTTCGGCTGTACCACGGCATAGCCGCGATCGGCGAGGAACTGGACCCACCAGTCCCATTCCTCGCCGTCGCGAGCGAAGGGGCCGCCATGCGGCATCACGATCAGGGGCAGATTCTTGGACGCCCCGCGCGGCAGCGTCAGGACCGCGGCGATCTCCAGCCCGTCGCGCGCCGTGTAGCGCAGGGTGCTGACGGGGTTCAGCCGGCGCATCTTGATCGCCGGATTGACGAAGTCGATCATCTCCATCGCCTTGGCGGTGCGGTCGTAGAGCATGTAGAGGCCCGGCGCGGACGCGGCGCTGACCAGCACGATGGCCCGTTGCCGGTCGCGGCTGACCGAGACGATATCGACCTGCCCTCCCTTGACCAGCGCCGCCGCCTCGCGCGCCATGGCCTGGATGTCGGGATTGAGCCAGCGCACTTCCGATCGCGCTTCGTTGACGTCGATGCCCCACAGCTCGCGGCCGGACGGGTCGGTCTCGATCCCGGCGATGTCATAGCCCTTGCTTGCGGCAAGCTGCTTGCCGCGCTTCATCGTCGCCAGGTCCAGCTCCCACAAGGCGCTGTAGCCGTCATCGTCATCGTCGATGGCCAGCGCCTTGCCACGGTCGGCGGTGAACAGCGCCGGGATCATCAGCCCGGTGTCGCGGCTTGCCGTGCGGGCGATGACGCGCAGCGAAGCGCCCGGCTGGTCGCGGTAGAAGACGCGCGTCGATCGACCGTCATTGCCATGCGCGACGCCCATCCGCACCGTGCCGTCGGCATCGGCATACCAGCCCATCACCTCGGTGACCGGGCGCTGGACGTTGCGCTGCTTGCCCGTCGCTAGGTCGACTTCGTGCACCTGCGGCCAGAACCCCTCCTCGTTGAGGAAGACCGACGTCTGGTAGGATACCATGACGCGCGGCGGCCCGTCACTGGACGTCCAGATGATGTCGTCGGCCAGCTGCGCGGCGTCGCGCGGCGAGATCGCGGTAATCTTGCCCGTGCCGACCTGCACGGCCATGGCGCGGCGCAAGTACATGTCCTGCTGCAACACCGGCTGCATCTGGCCGACCCCGATCACCACCCAGTCGTCGCCGACCCAGCGCCACCAGTTCAGGTCGATATCGCCCAACTCGACCAGCTGCAGCTTGTTACCCTCGAAGGTCACGATGCCGAGATACTGCTTGCCCTTGATCGCGATCCGCGCCGCATAGCGCTTCCCGTCGGGCGACAGCGCGGGTTGCTGCACCGACGGCAGCATCGAGAAGTTCTCGGCGGTGAGATGCAGCTGAGTCTTGGCAGCCGGGCTCGGCTCACTCGCGGCCGGCGCCGCATTCTGGGCCCGGATGGCAGCCAAGGGCGCGATGACGACACAGCCCGCGATCACCGCGCGGCGCAACATTGGACGCAAGATTCCTATTCCCCGAAAAACCCCGCCATGGTTGTAGCAGCCGGGGCGACGCCCGCCAGAGGCTGAAGTCGCTCGCGACCGTACCGGATGGGGATCGGCTGCGGCGCGGACGGCGTCGACGGGCAAAAGCCCGTTGCAAGCCGCACACGACTGGCGGATAGCGTTGGTCCGCCCCCGGCCGGCGCTCCGCGCCCGCCTCTCCCCTCCGCGACCCGTCAGAAGCGTCCTTTTCGTTTATGTCGTCCGATCCCCCGCGTTTCGCCTTCACCATCGCCGCCACCGACGGGCGCGCGCGGACGGGAACGATCGCGATGGAGCGCGGCGTGATCCGCACCCCCGCCTTCATGCCGGTCGGCACCGCCGCCACCGTCAAGGCGATGAAGCCGCAGGATGTCGAGCGGGCCGGCGCGGACATCATCCTGGGCAACACCTATCACCTGATGCTCCGCCCCGGCGCGGAGCGGGTGGCGCGGCTCGGCGGGCTGCACGGCTTCATGGGCTGGAACCGCCCGATCCTGACCGACAGCGGCGGCTATCAGGTGATGAGCCTCGCCGAACTGACCAAGCGGTCGGAGGACGGAGTCGCCTTCAAGAGCCATCTGGACGGCAGCCGCCACCTCCTCTCCCCCGAGCGCTCGATCGAGATCCAGCGGCTGCTCGGCTCCAACATCGTCATGGCGTTCGACGAGCTGGTGCCGACCACTACCCCGCGCGAGGTGCAGGCGGCCGCCATGGAGCGATCGATGCGCTGGGCGCGCCGCAGCCGCGCCGCCTTCGACGCCGGCGGAGACCATGCCGCCCACAACGCGATCTTCGGCATCCAGCAGGGCGCGCTGGACGAGAGGCTGCGCAAGGCGTCGGCCGACGCGCTGATCGATATCGGCTTCGACGGCTATGCGGTCGGCGGCCTCGCGGTCGGCGAGGGGCAGGAGGCGATGTTCGCCTGCCTCGATTATGCGCCACAGCAGCTGCCCGCCGATCGCCCGCGCTATCTGATGGGGGTCGGCAAGCCGACCGATATCGTCGGCGCGGTCGAGCGCGGAATCGACATGTTCGACTGCGTGATGCCGACCCGCTCGGGCCGCACCGGACAGGCCTTCACCCGGCAGGGTCCGATCAACATCCGCAACGCGCGCTTCGCCGAGGATCAGGGCCCGCTCGACGCCGCCTGCGACTGCCCCGTCTGCACGACCTGGAGCCGCGCCTATCTCCATCATCTCGTCCGCGCCGGCGAGATCCTGGGCGCGATGTTGATGACCGAGCACAACATTCGCTTCTATGAGGCGTTGATGGCCGATCTGCGCGCCGCGATCGCCGACGGGCGACTGGCCGTTTTCGCCAACGACTTCCGCTCACGCTATACGGGCGGCTGAGGAGAGACTGACGTGACCGACCGGACCGACGACGCCCCCAACGAGATCCTCGCCGCGGCCAAGGAAGCCAAGTCCAAGGCCGAGGCGGCAGCGCATACCGCCGCAGAGCAGGCGCGCCGCTGGCCGCTGGGCAAGATCGGACTGGGCGTGGGCATCGGCTCCGCAGCGGTGGCCGCCGCCGTCCTCTACGCGAACCGTAAGCGCGACGATCAGTGAGGGCACGGGTCGTCGCGGCACTGCTCGCCGCCGTCGCCAGCCCCGCCTTCGCCGCGACCCGGGCCGCGCTGGACGTGCCGCCCGCCACCCCGGTCAAGCCGCTGGCCTTCACCGAGCGGACGCTGGCGAACGGGTTGCGCGTCTATGCGATCCGCGACACGACGACGCCGAACGTCTCGATCCAGGTCTGGTACGATGTCGGCGGCCGCGACGATCCGCGCGGCCGGTCGGGCTTCGCGCATCTTTTCGAACATCTGATGTTCAAGGCGACCCGCAACCTCGTCCCCGAGCAGATGGACCGGCTGACCGAGGATGTCGGCGGCTTCAACAACGCCTCGACCGGCGACGACTATACCAACTATTACGAGGTCGTACCCGCCAACCACCTGCAACGCCTGCTGTTTGCCGAAGCCGACCGGATGGCCTCGCTGGTGGTGGAGCCGAAGAGCTTCGCCTCCGAGCGCGATGTGGTGAAGGAGGAATATCGCCAGGGCCTCGCCCGCCCCTATGGCAAGCTTTTCCAGACCTATCTGCCTGCGATCAGTTATAGCCGGCATCCCTATGCCCGCGGCGTGATCGGCGATGTCGGCAATCTCGATGCCGCGACGATCGAGGACGTCCGCGCCTTCCACGCGACCTATTACCGGCCCGACAATGCGATCCTCGTCGTCGCCGGCAATTTCGATCCGGCCGAGCTGAACCGCTGGGTCGACCAGTATTTCGCGCCCATCCGCCGCCCCGCCGGGACGATCCCGCGCGTGACGGTCACCGAGCCGCCGCGCACCGCCCCGGTACGACGCACGGTGCGGGAGCCGAATACGCCCCTCCCCGCCGTACTGATGAGCTGGCAGCTGCCGCCCGCGCGCGATCCGGACGTGCCCGCGCTCCAGGTGCTCGACGCCATCCTGGCGACCGGCGAGCATTCGCGTCTCTACGAAAGCCTGGTCTATCGCGACCAGCTCGCCACCAGCGCCGCCACCGCGCTCGATCTGCGCGCCGGTACCGGGGTCTATGCGGCCTATGCGATCATGGCGGGCGGCAAGTCCGCCGATGCCGGCGAGACCGCGCTGATGCGCGAGGTGGCCCGGCTGCGCGACGCGCCGGTGACGCCGGAGGAACTGTCGGAAGCGAAGAACGAACTCGTCACCGCCGCCCTGCGCGAACGCGAGACGGTGGACGGCAAGGCGTCGGTCCTCGCCAGCGACGTGCTCCTGACCGGCGACCCCCGCGCCAGCGAGGCACAGCTCGCCGCGATCCAGCGCGTCTCCGCCGCCGACGTGCAACGGGTCGCGCGCCGCTATCTCGCGCCGGCCGGGGCGGCGACGCTGCGCTATCTGCCCGCCGCACCGGGCGCCACGGGCGACCGTGTCGCGATCGCCCCCACCGTCGTTACCCGCGCGCTGACCGCGCCCGCCGATATCGACACGGTCACCCCCGCTTCCGCCGCGGAGCGGATCGCGCCACCACCGCCCGGCGCCGCGGTGGCCGTCGCCACCCCGCGCATCGACGAACAGCGTCTGGCGAACGGCCTCCGGCTCGTCACCGTCGAACGGCACGACCTGCCGCTGGTCACCGCGCTCATCGTCGGCGGCGGCGGTGCGGCCGGGGATGCGCCGGGTCGCGCCGGCACCGCCGCGCTCGCAGCATCGCTGCTGACCAAGGGCACGACCACCCGCACCGCGACCGACATCGCGCGGGCGGTCGAGGCACTGGGCGGCAGCATCGGCAGCGGCGCCGATCGGGACGGCAGCATCGTCAGCATCGCGGTCCGCTCGGGCGAGCTGACGCGCGCGCTGCCGATCCTGGCGGACGTGGTGATCCATCCCGCCTTCGCCCCCGCAGAGATCGAGCGGCTGCGCACCCAGACGCTCGACGGCGTCACCGTAAGCCTGAAGGATCCGCCCCAGCTGGCGGGCCTGGTGGCGACGCGCGCGGTATTCGGCACGGCTCCCTATGCCACGCCGCTGGAGGGAACGCCCCGATCGCTCGCCGCAATTACCCGCGACGATGTGCTGGCCGCGTGGCGCGCCGCCTTCTCGCCGGACCGGAGCACGCTGGTACTGGTCGGCGACATCTACCCCGCCGCCGCTCGCAGTCTCGCCGAGGCGTCGCTGGGCGGCTGGCAGCGCGGCACGGCGACGCCCTCCGCGCCGCTCGCCCCGGCTGCCTTCAGCCCGCCCCAGACGATCGTGATCGACATGCCGGAGGCGCCGCAGGCGGCGGTCGTCGTCGCCCGGCCCGGCATCACCCGCAGCGATCCACGCTACTATGCTCTCAGCGTCGGCAACACGGTGCTGGGCGGCGGCTTCTCGTCGCGGCTCAATCAGGAGATCCGCATCAAGCGCGGGCTCGCTTATGGCGCCTCGTCCAGCCTTCAGGCGCGCCGGCTGCCCGGCAGCATTGCCGCCCGCACGCAGACGCAGAACCCGACGGCCGCACAGGCCGCCGGGCTGATCCTGTCGGAAATGCGCCGCATGGGGGCGGCAGCCGTTCCCGCCGCAGAGCTGGAGACGCGCAAGGCGGTGCTGATCGGCGGATTCGGCCGCACGATCGAGACCAATGACGGCATGGCGGGGTTGCTGTCCGAACATCTGGTCGAAGGCGTGCCGCTGGCCGAGATCGGCCGCTATGTTGCGAATATCGAAGCGGTCGATCCGGCTTCCGTGGCGTCGGTCGCGAAGGACCTGCTCGACCCCGGACCGGCGAGCATCGTGATCGTCGGCGACGCGAAGCAGTTCGTCGAACCCCTCCGCGCCGTCGCGCCGCGACTCCGGGTCATCCCCGAAGCCGGGCTCGATCTCGACAGTCCCTCGCTTAGCGGCGGCGGTCCTGACGATCGTTCTTCTCGTACCGGATCCGTGCGCTGAGCGCATCGTAGCGGCGATCGAGGTCGTTGCGCTCGCGCAGCGTCAGGCCGTTGCTGCGATACCGTGCCTCCAGCCGGCTGAGCTGGTTGAACTCGGCATTGATGCGGCGCGCCTCCGGGCGGGTCAGCCGGCCCGAGCGAATGCCCTGCTCGATCCGCCGGTCGAGATTCGCTTGGCGCTGGGCGATCGGCTGCCAGCCGCGCTGTGCGCTGGCGGCGCCGGGGATGGCGGTGGCGGCCAGCGCGGCGATCGCGGCGGTGATCGTGAAGGTCTTCATGATGGTCACTCCCATTACGCGGCCGCCTTCCCGGCGGCCCGACACTTGAAATAGGAAGGGCCTGTAACCGCCCTGTCCCATGGACTTGGCTAAACTGTCGCCAATCGTAACGGGTTGCGCGGCAACGTTCAGGAACGGCGAGCGGCCGCCGATGGTTGGTCTCGCGACCAGAGGAGATGGACGATGGACGAGCCGATCAAGCCGACCCGAGAGACGAAGGACCCCAATCTCTCGACCGAGCACCAGCGGGACGGCGACGCCCGCCGTCCGTCCGATACCCTCGACAAGGGGCAGCCACAGGCCGAGGAAACAATCCCGCGGAAATCCTCGCTCACCTGATCGCCGCAACAGTGCGGTGCGGAAAGGCGCGGGCGCCGCACGGCGCGGCCCCGCGCGTCTTCACGTCTTAACGGCAGCGCACGTTGTTCCGGTCGACTTCGCGCCCGGCGAGGGCGCCGGCCGCGCCACCGAGCACGGTGCCGAGCAGCTCCGAGCCACCCGGTGCGATGATATTGCCCAGCACGCCGCCCGCGACCCCGCCGACGATCAGGCCCGTCGTGCCGTCCGTCCGCCGGCAATAGTAATTGCCGTTCTGCCCGCGATAGATGCGGTCGCGTCGCGACAGCCGCCGCTCGCGATAGCGCGCGTCATCGACATAATAGCGATCGGCATAATAGCCGCCATAGGCCGGGTCGGCGCGGTTATAGTCGTAGCTGCGATAGCTGCGATAGCGCGGGTCGACGCCATAGCCGTCGCCGGTGCAGCCGGTGACGAGCGTCGCCGCGGCAACGGCGACGGCGGTAAGGGCGGGGATACGCATCGATTGGTCCTCTCCTGTTTGTGGATCGACCTCCAATGCGCGAACCCCGCCCGGAGTTGCTTTAGGTCAAGCTCGCCTGAAGCGTGATCTCGGCGTTCAACAGCTTGGAAATCGGGCAGTTCGCCTTCGCCTCCTGCGCGATCCGGTCGAACTCGGCCTGGTCGATGCCGGGTACCGAGGCGGTCAGGGTCAGGTCCGACCGGGTCACCTTGAACCCTGCGCCGTCCTTCTCCAGCTTTACCGCCGCCTTGGTCTCCAGCGTGCCGTCCGCGTGCCCCGCCCCTGCCAGCGCGAAGGAAAGCGCCATGGTGAAGCAGCTCGCATGGGCCGCGGCGATCAGCTCCTCCGGATTGGTGCCGGGCTCGTCCTCGAACCGCGTGTTGAAGCCATAGGGACTGTCGCTCAGCACGCCCGACTGGGTGCTGACATGTCCCTTTCCGTCCTTGCCGAGCCCGTCATAGCGGGCCGAACCGGTGCGCGTCGTCATGCCGGTGATCCTCCTTACTGGATGGTCGAACCGCGATCGGCGGCGAGCGACGGCGCCGGCCCGGTCGCCGGCCGTAGCGACTCGCGCAGCTCGGGCGGTACCGGCGCGGTCGGATCGGGGCGAAAGGCGTCGGGCGCGCGGTTGGTGCCCGGCACCGGCGCATCGGCGGCAAGGTCGGGCACGGCATGTTCGGCGGGGTTGGTCACGCCCTTGCGCCGGGTGAAGAACACCGCCAGCGCCGTAGCGCCGAGTGCAACCGCCGCCCCCGCCGCTGCGATCAGCTGCACGCCAACCGTGCGGTCCTGCCGGGACGCCGCCTTGCCCTTGCGGCCCTTGCCGCCGGCGCGATGCGATTTGCGAGTGTCGGCCATGGTCCTGTCCTTTGCTGTTCGGCCAGACCAACGGTGGAAGGAGAACGGCGTTCCCGCCGGCCTGCCCTGAGGCCGGCCGCCGGCTGCGGAGGCGCTACCGGCTTTGCGTCGATGAGGCGCAGCGACGCTGTGTCACCACTTTGCGCCAAGCTTGTCCAACGCGTTCAGCATCGCCAGCTTGCTGGGCGTGCGCCGCGTGCCATTGTTGCGCGGCAGCTCCGTAATACCCGTCTCCTGCCGGCGCCGCTCGATATCGGCGGCGAACTCGGCAAGGGGAATGGCCTTACGGTTCGAGATCGGAGACACCATAATCCCCTGCGCTTTCATGGCGGATGCGGCCTTCCATATAGCCGCGATCGGCGTCGGCATGAAGCCGGTACAGCCGTCTGGCCTGTTCCAGCATTTCGGGCGCGCTGCCTGAGGCATATTGGCCCATGCGGTCTGCGATCAGATCCTCGATAGCGACGATCGCGGCCTCGCCATCGTCACCGAGATCGACAAGGACTACGCGATCGCGATCGGCCATGCCGTCGTACAAAGTCGAAGACACGATCTCGAAGCCCAGCCGCAAGGTAGGATGCACCCAGCCAAGCGGCGTATGCCCCAAGCCCTGCGGCTTCTCGAAACCAAGAGTGACCAGTTGCCGCTCGAACTCCTCTTGCCGCGGCGTGACGATGTCGAAGTCGCCGGTCGTGATGGCGCTATTCGAATAGAGTTCGACGGCGCCGCCGCCCACGAGGATCGGGACGCCGTAGCCCTGTGCCTTCATCGCCTCGCTCGCGCGGGCGAAAAGGCGCAGGGCGGCCTCGAACTCCGGGCGATAGGCGCTCACTCCGCCGCCTCGCGCCCCCGCTCCAGCAGCGGCGCCAGATACCGCCCCGTATAGCTCCGCGGCTCGCGCGCCACCTCTTCGGGCGTGCCGACCGCGACGATCTCGCCGCCCTTCACGCCGCCTTCCGGCCCCAGATCGATGATCCAGTCGGCGGTCTTGATGACGTCGAGATTATGCTCGATCACCACCACCGTATTGCCCTGCTCGACCAGCGCGTGCAGAACTTCGAGCAGCTTGCGGACGTCCTCGAAATGCAGGCCCGTAGTCGGTTCGTCGAGGATGTACAGCGTGTTGCCGGTCGCGCGCCGGGCCAGTTCCTTGGCCAGCTTCACCCGCTGCGCCTCGCCGCCCGACAGCGTCGTCGCCTGCTGCCCGACCTTCACATAGCCCAGCCCCACCTCGACCAGCATCGCCATCTTGTCGCGGATCGGCGGCACCGCCTTGAAGAACTCGGCGGCATCCTCGACCGTCATGTCGAGCACGTCGGCGATCGAGTGGCCCTTGAACTTCACCTCCAGCGTCTCGCGATTGTAGCGCGCGCCGTGGCATACGTCGCAGGTGACATAGACGTCGGGCAGGAAGTGCATCTCGATCTTGAGCACGCCGTCGCCCTGACACGCCTCGCACCGTCCGCCCTTGACGTTGAAGCTGAACCGGCCGGGCTTGTAGCCACGCGCCTGCGCCTCGGGCAGGCCGGCGAACCAGTCGCGGATCTGGGTGAAGGCGCCCGTATAGGTCGCCGGGTTCGACCGCGGGGTGCGGCCGATCGGCGACTGGTCGATGTCGATCACCTTGTCGAGATGCTGGAGCCCGGTGACCTTGTCATGCTTGCCCGCCAGGATGCGCGCGCCGTTGAGCTGGCGGGCGGCGGAGGCGAACAGCGTGTCGATCGTGAAGCTCGACTTGCCCGATCCCGACACGCCGGTGATGCAGGTGAAGGTGCCCAGCGGCACGCTCGCGGTCACCCCGGTCAGGTTGTTGGCGCGGGCATTGTGGACGGTCAGCTTCTTGCCCGTCCCCTTGCGCCGCAACGCCGGCACCGGCACCTGCCGCACGCCGTTCAGATAGTCGGCGGTGATGCTCGTCTTCGACTTCAGCAGCTGCTTCAGCGTGCCCTGCGCCACGATCGCGCCGCCATGCACGCCCGCGCCCGGCCCCATATCTATGACATAATCGGCGGTGCGGATCGCATCCTCGTCATGCTCCACGACGAGCACGGTATTGCCGAGGTCGCGCAGCCGGCGCAGCGTCGCCAGCAGCATGTCGTTGTCGCGCTGGTGGAGCCCGATCGACGGCTCGTCGAGCACGTAGAGCACGCCCGACAGGCCGCTGCCGATCTGGCTGGCGAGGCGGATGCGCTGGCTCTCCCCGCCCGACAGCGTGCCGCTGGTCCGGTTGAGGTTGAGATAGTCGAGCCCGACATTGTTGAGGAAGCCGAGCCGCTCGACGATCTCCTTCAGGATCCGCTCGGCGATCGCGCGCTGCTGGTCGCCCAGATGGTTGGGCAGATCGGTGAAGAAGCTCAGCGCATCGACCACCGACAGGTGCGTCGCATGGGCGATGTCCTGCCCCGCCACCTTCACCGCCAGCGCCTCAGGCTTCAGCCGCGCGCCGTGGCATACCTCGCACGCCTGGCTCGACTGATACTTGCCCAGCTCCTCGCGCATCCACGCGCTTTCGGTCTGGAGCATCCGGCGGTTGAGGTTGCCGATCACCCCCTCGAACGGCTTGTTGACGTCGTACTTCTTCTTGCCGTCGATGAAGGTCAGCGTCACCGGCTTGCCCGCGGTGCCGAACAGGATCTTGTCCTGCACCTCCGGGTGCAGCTCGTGCCACGGCGTATCGAGCGAGAAGTCGAACGCCTTGGCCAGGCTCGCCAGCACCTGCATGTAATAGGGCGATGGCGGGTTGGACTTCGCCCAGGGGACGATCGCGCCCTTCTTGATCGACAGGTCGTGATTGGGAACGACCAGATCCTCGTCGAAGATCAGCTTCTCGCCCAGCCCGTCACAGGCCGGGCACGCCCCCTGCGGCGCGTTGAACGAGAACAGCCGCGGCTCGATCTCGGCGATGGTGAAGCCGCTGACGGGGCAAGCGAACTTCTCCGAGAACACGATCCGGCCCGGCGGCGCATGGTCGCCCAGCACCACGCTTTCGGGGGTGCGCGGCTCGACCGGATCGGCGGGATCGACATAGGCGAGGCCATCGGCCAGCTTCAGCGCCGCCTCGAAACTCTCCGCCAGCCGCGTCGCGATATCCTCGCGCACCACCAGCCGGTCGACCACCACCTCGATATCGTGCTTGTACTTCTTGTCGAGCGCCGGCGCGTCGTCGATCTCGTGGATCTGCCCGTCGATGCGGACGCGGGTGAAGCCCGCCTTCTGCCACTCGGCCAGCTCCTTGCGGTACTCGCCCTTGCGCCCGCGGACGACCGGCGCGAGCAGGTAGAGCCGCGTTCCCTCGGGCAGGGTCATCACCCGGTCGACCATCTGGCTGACGGTCTGCGCCGCGATCGGCTCGCCCGTGGTCGGGCTGTACGGAATGCCGACCCGCGCCCAGAGCAGGCGCATATAGTCGTAGATCTCGGTGACCGTCGCGACCGTCGAGCGCGGATTGCGGCTCGTCGTCTTCTGCTCGATCGAGATGGCCGGCGACAGGCCCTCGATATGATCGACGTCCGGCTTCTGCATCAGCTCGAGGAACTGGCGCGCATAGGCCGACAGCGACTCGACGTAGCGCCGCTGCCCCTCGGCATAGATGGTGTCGAAGGCGAGGCTCGACTTGCCCGAACCCGACAGGCCGGTGATGACCGTCAGCGTGTCGCGCGGAATGTCGACGTCGACGTCCTTCAGATTATGCTCGCGCGCGCCGCGGACGGAAATTTTGGTCAGCATATTCGCGTTCTACTTCCGTTCTGATGCGGCAGGCAAGAGGGCGCCATGGGTTGCCGGGCGGACATAGGAACGATGCCGTCGGGGAAAAGTCCCGGTCGCTTTGCCGAGGAGGCGACGGAGAATCGTCGCTCGCCATCTTGCCTGGTACGCTCCCACCTCCCATGTGTGTTATAGAAGCAAGACAGCAGGAGTCGGGTATGGGCAAGAAGAAGCACGGCAAGAAGCACAAGCACGCCGCCGAGGATGCCAAGCCGTCAGCCTCCTCGCCGCTCGCACCGCTTGCCGGGATCGCCGCGGCGATCGCGCGGCAGGCCGACACGCCCGAAACGCGGCGCCTGCTCGCCTCCAGCCTGACCATGGCCGCAGCCGCCGCCAGTGCTGCGCTGATCCGCGGCGGGACCGGCACGTCCCATCCGGCACCCTCGACGCCGCCCGCCCCGCCGACGCCCCCCGTGCCCCCTACGCCGCCCGTGCCGCCGATCCCGCCGCAGCCCGCCGCGGCGCCGGTTCCACCACAAGGTACGACGACCGCGCCCGACCCCCACGACATCGGCGTCGCGCTCGGCCGTGCGGCGGAGCAGGTGCTGGGCGCGTTCCTCCGACCCCGCAAGCCGAGCTGAAGGCCATGGTTCGGCTGCGGCGCGTGAAGGAGCCCGGCTACGGTTTGCGGACGGAGGGTCGGGTCAACCGCAACAGGCGCGCCCAGTGCAGCGCGCTATAGGCCAAGGTGACCTAAAGTGGTTGACCCACACCTGACTGACCACCCGAGCGTAGTGGAAGGCCCGAGGCTCGCCATCGCTTCGCATGAGCGGTTCGAGTTCGTGTCGTCCGGTTCCAGCCAGTCCGCCATAATCATAAAAGAGCCGGGCTGCGACGAGGCCAATGGCGGGAGAGGTCCAGTCGTTATCGCATCTTCCCCCGCCAAAAGAGCGACTGGCGATTGAGCGTTGCGAGGTCCGCCTCGCCGGCCGCGGCCGCTCTTGCCAGCGCCACCGCCCGCACCAGCACTGTATCCGGCGCATGGGCATAGGCGGGCCGGCCCGCGATATGGTCGTACCACCGTCCCCCGCATGCCGTATCGAGCAGGATCCGCTGGAAGCAATGGTCCGCGCGCACCGGCCAGCTCCGCTCATCCGCCAGCGCCGGCAGGACCCGGCGAGTCAGGTCCAGCCACTCGGCCTCGAGCGCCGCCCGGTCGCTCAGCGTGCCGGCTCCTGCCAGATGCGGACGTAATCGACCGTCATCGCCTGCGGCAGCGCGGCGTCGTCGATGCCCTTCGCCCCGCCCCAGTCGCCGCCCACCGCCAGATTCAGGATCAGCCGGAACGGCGTGTCGAACGGCCACGCTTCGCGCCCGCCCGGCCGGTCGTTCGCGACGCGCAGATAGGCGCGGTCGTCGACGCCGATCCATATGGCCTTCGGGGTCCAGCGCATCTGGTAGCGATGGAAGTCCCCGCACGCCCCCGGCAGCGTCCGCTGCGCGCCCCGCTGGGTCCCCTTGGTATGTACGTAGAGCGCGCTGTGCAGCGTCGCATGGATCACCTCCGGGTCGAAGCCGACATGCTCCATGATGTCGATCTCGCCCCCGTCGGGCCATCGCGCGCCGCTCGCCTGGGGCAGCATCCAGATCGCCGGCCACGTCCCCCGCCCGCACGGCAGTCTGGCGCGCACCTCGTAGAAGCCGTAGCGCCAGCCCATGGTGCTGGTGATCCGACCGGACGTATAGGCCTGCCCGCCCCAGTCGGCGAACCGCGCCGGATCGAGCCGTTCCGACCTTGCGGTAATCGTCAATTGTCCGCCGGCGACGCGGACATTCTCCGGCCGCCCGGCCGCGTAATATTGCCGCTCATGATTGTACCAGCCGTCGCGGTTGCGCTCGGTCTCATAGGCCCAGCGCGCCGGATCGAGCCGATCGCCATCGAATTCGTCGCGCCAGACCAGCCGAGCCGAAGCCGGCCGCTCCAGCGGCACATCGACGCGATAATTGTCGGCAGAGAGACTGGTTTCCTGCCCGGGCGCGGGGGCGGCGAGGATCAGGACGGCGGCTGCAAGGTACTGGCGCATCGGGAGAATGTTGCCGATCCCGCACGACGCGGCAAGCCGCGGCGACGGGTGTCCAAGCCTGCGTCCTCAAGATCGTCGCCGGCAGGCGCCCCGCCTCGACACCTCTTGATCCGTCCCTCGCCCGATCGTCTACCCCGGCGAAGGCCGGGGTCCAGCTAGGCGACGTTTTCGAAGGGATTACTCCCGTCCCCCAACTGGGCCCCGGTCTTCGCCGGGGTAGCTGGTAGATTGTCGCAGAATATTCGCCTGCGCCGGGGCGACGTAAATGGAGGCGACGGAGACGATCCTGCCTCCGCCCCCATCTACGATCGACACCCTCAGATATGGATCGGCTTGCCCTGCACGGCCATCGCCGCTTCCTTCACCGCTTCCGAATGGGTCGGATGCGCGTGGCAGGTATAGGCGATGTCCTCGCTGGTCGCGCCGAACTCCATCGCCTGCGCGACCTGCGCGATCATCGTGCCGGCCAGCGACGAGATGATCCACGCGCCCAGCACGCGGTCGGTCTTGGCGTCGGCGATCACCTTGACGAAGCCGTCGGTGTCGCGGTTCGTCTTGGCGCGGCTGTTCGCCATGAAGGGGAATTTGCCGACCTTCACCTCGCCCACCTTCGCCTTCGCCGCTTCCTCGGACAGGCCGACGCCGGCGATCTCGGGCATGGTGTAGACGACGCTGGGGATCACGTCGTGGTTCACGATGCCGGTCTGGCCGGCGATGTTCTCCGCCACCGCGACGCCCTCGTCCTCGGCCTTGTGCGCAAGCATCAGGCCGGGCGCGACGTCGCCGATCGCCCAGACCCCCGGCACGTTGGTGCGGAAGTCGTGGTCGATCGCCACCTGCCCCCGATCGGTCAGCGACACGCCCGCGGCTTCGAGGTTGAGCCCGTCGATGTTCGGCTTGCGCCCGATCGCGACCAGCACCGCGTCCGCCGACAGCGTCTCGGCGGCGCCGCCCGCCGCCGGCTCGACCGATACGGTCGCGCGACCGCCCTCGACGGTGACGCCGGTCACCTTGGTCGAGGTCTTGAGCTCCATGCCCTGCTTCTTGAACAGCTTGGCCGATTCCTTGCGGACCTCGCCATCGAAGCCCGGCAGGATCTGGTCGAGATACTCGACCACCGTCACCTTCGCGCCGAGACGCCGCCAGACCGAGCCCAGCTCCAGCCCGATCACGCCGCCGCCGATCACCACCAGATGCTCGGGCACCTTGGGCAGCGCCAGCGCGCCGGTCGAATCCACCACCACCTCCTGGTCGATGGTGACGCCCGGCAGCGGGGTGACGACCGAGCCGGTCGCGATCACGATGTCCTTGGCGGTGACGGTCTGGCCGGCCACCTCGACCGTGTGGCCGTCCTTGAAGGCGGCCTTGCCCTTCAGCCAGGTCACCTTGTTCTTCTTGAACAGGAACTCGATGCCACCGGTCAGCTCGCCGACCGCCTTCGCCTTTTCGGCGTGCATCTGGTCGAGATTCAGGCTGACCCCCTCGAAATTGACGCCGAACTTCGCGAGGTGACCGCCGGTCGCCTCCTCGTAGAGCTCCGAGGCATGGAGCAGCGCCTTGGAGGGGATGCAGCCGACGTTGAGGCAGGTGCCGCCCAGCGTGTCGCGGCTCTCGGCACAGGCGGTGCGCAGGCCGAGCTGCGCGGCGCGGATCGCGGCGACATAGCCGCCCGGGCCGGCGCCGATCACGAGGACGTCATAGTCGTAGGTCTTGTCAGCCATCTTCATCTCCGTTCCCCGGCGGAGGCCGGGGCCCAGTTACGGGACGGCATATGGTGAGCGCCGTGCCCGGTTACATCCGCCTTCCCAACTGGGCCCCGGCCTCCGCCGGGGTACAGGCGCGGGTGATTACAGGTCGATCAGGATGCGAGTCGGATCCTCGATCGCGTTCTTCAGCGCGACGAGGAAGGTCACCGCCTCGCGCCCGTCGATCAGGCGATGGTCGTAGCTGAGCGCGAGGTACATCATCGGGCGCACCACGACCTGACCGTCGCGCACGACCGGACGCTCCTCGATCCGGTGCAGGCCGAGCACCGCCGACTGGGGCGGGTTGATGATCGGGGTCGACATCAGCGAGCCGAACACGCCGCCGTTGGAGATGGTGAAGGTGCCGCCCTTCATCTCGTCCATCTTCAGCGTGCCGTCCTTGGCGCGCTTGCCGAAGTCGCCGATCGTCTTCTCGATGCCGGCGACCGACAGGTCCTGCGCGTCGCGGATCACCGGCACGACGAGGCCGTTCGGGGCGCTGACCGCGACCGAGATGTCGGCATAGTCGTGATAGACAATCTCGTCGCCCTCGATCGAGGCGTTGACGGCGGGGATGTCCTTCAGCGCCATCGTCGCGGCCTTCACGAAGAAGCCCATGAAGCCGAGCCGGACGCCGTGCTTCTTTTCGAACAGGTCTTTGTACTTGGCGCGCGCCTCGATCACCGCGGTCATGTCGACGTCGTTGAACGTCGTCAGCATCGCGGCGGTGTTCTGCGCCTCCTTGAGGCGCTTGGCGATGGTCTGGCGCAGGCGCGTCATCTTGACGCGCTCTTCCCGCCGGCCAGAGCCGGCACGGCCGGCGGTGGCATCGCCTCCGTTCGACGACGGGCCCGCGCCGGCGGGCGCCGCGGCGGCCTGCGGCTTCGCCTGTGCGGCCGCGGCAACGTCTTCCTTGGTCAGGCGGCCATCCTTGCCGGTGCCGGTGATGGTCGAGGGATCGACGCCATGCTCCAGCACCGCGCGGCGCACCGACGGCGACAGCGCCACCGCGTCTCCCGCCGGGGCAACCGCAACAGGGGCGGCGGCTTGCGCCGCAGGCGCCGAGGCCGCAGCCGGCGCCGACGGAGCGGCGGCCGCGCCGCCGCCCGCCTCGATCGTCGCGATCATCGCGCCGACCTGCACCGTGTCGCCGACCTGAACCGCGTGCGCGCCCATCACGCCTGCGACCGGCGACGGCACCTCGACCGAGACCTTGTCGGTCTCCAGGCTCGCGATCGGCTCGTCCGCGGCGACCGCGTCGCCGGGCTGCTTCAGCCATTCGCCGACCGTGGCTTCGGTGATCGATTCGCCCAGCACGGGGACGAGAACTTCGGTGGCCATTCCCTACTTCCTTCCACCCCGGCGAAGACCGGGGTCCAGTTGGAGGACGCTGCTCGTGAAGCGCCTCGCCTCGTTACCAATCACTCCCAACTGGACCCCGGCCTTCGCCTGGGTGGTTGGGCGCTACATCTCAGCTCGCTGCCTTGCCGGCCTTCTTGTCGCTCTCGCGATTGCGGCGGATCTCGTCGCGGACATTGTGGCCGAGCGCGTCGGCGACCAGCGCCCCCTGCTCGGTCTGGTGCCGCTTCATCAGACCCGTCGCCGGCGAGGCGGCGGCCGCGCGGCCGGCATAGCGCGCGCGCTTCACCGACGATCCGGCGGCGGCCAGCGCCTCCTCGATCAGCGGCTCGGTGAAGAACCAATAGCCCTGGTTCTTCGGCTCTTCCTGCGCCCAGATCACCTCTTCCAGCTGCGGCATCCGCTTCACCCGCTCGGCCAGCGGCTCGCCGGGGAAGGGATAGAGCTGCTCGATCCGCACGATCTGGGTGGTAGTGTCCCCCGCCGCGTCGCGCGCCTCGATCAGGTCGTAGGCGACCTTGCCGGTGCACAGCACCAGCCGCTTCGTCTGCGCGTCCGGCGCACCGTTGGTGTCGGACAGGATGCGCTGGAAGTGGCTGTCGCCCTGGAACTCGGCCGCGGTCGACACCGCCAGCTTGTGGCGGAGCAGCGACTTGGGCGTGAACACGACCAGCGGCTTGCGGAAGGTGCGGTGCATCTGCCGGCGCAGCAGGTGGAAGTAATTGGCCGGCGTGGTGCAGTTGGCGACCTGCATATTGTCGCCCGCGCACAGCTGCAGGAACCGCTCGGGCCGGGCCGAGCTATGCTCCGGCCCCTGCCCTTCATAGCCGTGCGGCAGCAGCATCACGAGGCCGTTGGCGCGCAGCCACTTGGCCTCGCCGCTCGCGATGAACTGGTCGATCATGATCTGCGCGCCGTTGACGAAGTCGCCGAACTGCGCCTCCCACAGCACCAGCGTCTTCGGATCGGCGAGCGCATAGCCATATTCGAAGCCGAGCACGCCATATTCCGACAGAGGCGAGTCGAGCACTTCGAACCGCCCATGCTCGACCGTCGACAGCGGCACGTACTTGTGCTCGTCGGTCTGGTCGACCCACACCGCATGCCGCTGCGAGAAGGTGCCGCGGCCGGAGTCCTGACCCGACAGGCGGACGCCATAGCCCTCCGACATCAGCGAGCCGAAGGCGAGCGCCTCGCCCGTCGCCCAGTCGAAATTCTGGCCGGTGGCGAACATCTGCCGCTTGGCGTCGAGCACGCGGGCCAGCGTCTTGTGGACCTGGATCGTGTCGGGCACCGTGGTCAGCGTCCGGCCCAGGCTGTCGAACAGCTTGCCGGTGATTCCCGTCTCGGCAGTGCGGCGGTCGGTCACGCGCTCGGTCGGCGCCGACAGGCCGGTCCAGCGGCCCGCGAACCAGTCCGCCTTGTTCGGCTTGTAGCTCGCGCCCGCCTCGAACTCGCCTTCCAGCCGGGTGACATATTGGTTGACGTTCTGGTCGACCCAGGCCTGATCCACCACGCCCTCGGCCACCAGCCGCTTGGCATAGATGGCGCTGACGGGCGGGTGATCCTTGATCGCCTTGTACATCAGCGGCTGGGTGAAGCCCGGCTCGTCGCCCTCGTTATGGCCGAAGCGGCGATAGCACCACATGTCGATCACGATATCGCGATGGAACTTCTGGCGGAACTCGATCGCCATCTTGGTGGCGAAGGTCACCGCCTCGGGATCGTCGCCGTTGACGTGGAAGACCGGCGCCTGCACGCCCTTCGCCACGTCCGAGGGATAGGGCGAGGACCGCGCGAACTGCGGCGAGGTGGTGAAGCCCACCTGGTTATTGATTATGAAGTGGACGCAGCCGCCGGTGTTATAGCCGCGGATGCCGGAAAAGCCGAGGCATTCCCAAACGATCCCCTGCCCGGCAAAGGCGGCGTCGCCATGGATCAGCACCGGCAGCGAGGCGCTGTGGTCCTTCAGATCGCCCGCGATCGTCTGGATCGCCCGGGTCTTGCCCAGCACCACCGGGTCGGCCGCCTCCAGATGGCTGGGATTGGCGACCAGCGACATATGCACCTTGTGCCCGTCGAACTCGCGGTCATGGCTGGTGCCGAGGTGATACTTCACATCGCCCGAACCGCCGATATCGTCAGGGTTGGCCGATCCGCCGGCAAATTCGTGGAAGATGACGCGCAGCGGCTTGGCCATGACATTGGCCAGCACGTTCAGCCGGCCGCGATGCGCCATGCCGAACACGATCTCGCGCACGCCCTGCTGGCCGCCATATTTGATGACCGATTCCAGCGCCGGGATCATCGACTCGCCGCCGTCGAGGCCGAAGCGCTTGGTGCCGACATATTTGCGGCCCAGGAACTTCTCCCACTGCTCGGCCTCGATCACCTTGTTCAGGATCGCCTTCTTGCCGTCGGTCGTGAATTCGATCGCCTTGTCCTGTCCCTCCATGCGGTCCTGCAGGAAGCGGCGCTCCTCGACATCGGCGATGTGCATATATTCGAGCCCGACATTGCCGCAGTAATTGCGGCGCAGCGTGTCGACGAGCTGGCGGATGGTCGCCCATTCGAAGCCCATCGTGCCGCCCAGATAGACGGGGCGGTCGAGATCGGCGTCGGTGAAGCCGTGATATTCGGTGCGCAGATCCTCCGGCATCTCGCGCTTGGCGAGGCCGAGCGGATCGAGATTGGCGGCGAAATGGCCCCGCACGCGATAGGTGCGGATCAGCAGCTGGGCCCGGATCGCGTCACCCGCCGCCTTGACGATGTCCTGCTGGCTCGGCGCCGCCGCCGCGGGGGCCGCGGCGGGCTTGCCCCCCTTGGCTGGCTTGGGAGCGGGCTCCATCTGGGTCGGGTCCAGCCCGGCGGTCAGCTCGTCGGTGCTGGTCAGCGGCCAGCGCCGGCTCTGCCAGCTCGGCTGCGACGGCCCGCGCTCCAGCCCCTCGAAAAAGCCCTGCCAGCCGCTTTCGACCGAGCCGGGATCGGCCTGGTAGCGGGCATAGAGCGCCTCGATGAACGCCGGGCTGACGCCCGATGCGATGTCGCTGAAATCCTGACCTTCGTAGCCCATTTTACGCTTCTCCGGGCCGCCTTCGGTCTATGTCGTCACCCCGGCGAAGGCCGGGATCCAGAGCCACGAGCGGCCCGCCTGCCGCTCTGGACCCCGGCCATTGCCGGGGTGACGGACGTATTTACTTGCCGAGTACTTCCAACAACGTCGAACCCAGCTCGCTGGGGCTGGCCGCGACCTTGATCCCGGCCGCTTCCATCGCCGCGATCTTGTCCTCGGCGCCGCCCTGGCCGCCCGAGACGATCGCGCCGGCATGGCCCATGCGGCGACCCGGAGGGGCGGTGCGGCCGGCGATGAAGCCCGCCATCGGCTTCTTGCGCCCGCGCTTCGCCTCGTCGCGCAGGAACTGCGCCGCTTCCTCTTCGGCCGAGCCGCCGATCTCGCCGATCATGATGATCGACTCGGTCGCGTCGTCGGCCAGGAACAGCTCCAGCACGTCGATGAAGTTGGTGCCGTTGACCGGATCGCCGCCGATGCCGACCGCGGTGGTCTGGCCGAGGCCGGCGTTCGAGGTCTGGAACACCGCCTCGTAGGTCAGCGTGCCCGACCGCGAGACGACGCCCACCGAGCCCTGCTTGAAGATCGAGCCCGGCATGATGCCGATCTTGCACTGGCCCGGCGTCAGCACGCCCGGGCAGTTCGGCCCGATCAGCCGCGACTTGGAGCCCGACAGCGCGCGCTTGACGCGGACCATGTCGAGCACCGGAATGCCCTCGGTGATGCAGACGATCAGCGGCACGTCCGCGTCGATCGCCTCCAGGATCGAATCCGCCGCGAAGGGCGGCGGCACGTAGATCACCGACGCATCCGCGCCGGTCTTGGCCTTGGCTTCCGCCACGGTGTCGAACACCGGCAGGTCGAGATGCGTGGTCCCGCCCTTGCCCGGCGTGACGCCGCCGACCATCTGCGTGCCGTATTCCAGCGCCGCCTTGGTGTGGAAGCTGCCGGTCTCGCCGGTCATGCCCTGGGTAATGACCTTGGTGTTCCGGTCGACGAGGATGCTCATCTGATCTCCGATCCTACCACCCCGGCGAAGGCCGGGGTCCAGTTGGGAAGGCGCTCATGGCAGGGCGATACGATCGTACAGGTCTTCCCATTCGGGATTAAGCCCCTCGATCTCCCGCACCTTCCAGTCACGCCTCCATTGCTTCATTTGCAGCTCGCGCTGCCGAGCCGCCTCCCAGTCGCCGCATGCCTCATACCAGACGAGGTGCCTGCAACCATATCGCTTCGTGAACCCGGAACCGGCGCCGTTGCGATGCTCCCACACGCGCTTGGACAGGTTCGTCGTCGAGCCGAGATAGAGGGTGCCGTTGCGCCCGCTGGCCATGATGTAAACGAAGCATTGCGCCTCCATCATGACCGACATCCCGACTGGACCCCGGCCTTCGCCGGGGTGGTTCTTTTTTTGCTTGGCTTAGTTCAAGCTGCCATCGATCCCCTTGCAGGCCACCAGCAGCTCCTTCACCGCGTCGACCGAGACCTGGAGGTTCGCCTTCGCCTCGTCCGACAGCTTGACCTCGACCACCTTCTCGACGCCGCCGGCACCGATCACGACGGGCACGCCGACATAGAGATTGTCGATGCCATATTCACCCGACAGGTGAGCCGCGGCGGGCAGGATGCGCTTCTGGTCGTAGAGATACGCCTCGGCCATCGCGATGCCGCTGGTCGCGGGGGCGTAGTAGGCCGAACCGGTCTTCAGCAGCGCGACGATCTCGCCGCCGCCGCCGCGGGTGCGCTTGATGATCGCGTCGACCTTCTCCTTGGTGGAAAAGCCCATGTCGATCAGATCGCTGACCGGGATGCCGCTGACGGTCGAATATTCCAGCACCGGCACCATCGTGTCGCCATGGCCGCCGAGCACGAAGGTGTTCACGTCCTTCACCGACACGCCGAACTCCTCGGCGAGGAAGTGGCTGAAGCGCGCCGAGTCGAGCACGCCCGCCATGCCGACCACCTTGTTGTGGGGGAGGCCGGAGAACTCGCGCAGCGCCCAGACCATCGCGTCGAGCGGGTTGGTGATGCAGATCACGAAGGCGTCGGGCGCGTTGGCGGCGATGCCCTCGCCGACGGCCTTCATCACCTTCAGGTTGATGCCGAGCAGGTCGTCGCGGCTCATGCCCGGCTTGCGCGCCACGCCCGCGGTGACGATGATGACGTCCGCACCGGCGATGTCGGCATAGTCGTTCGAGCCCTTGATCGAGGCATCGAACCCCTCGACGGGGCCGCACTGCGACAGATCGAGCGCCTTGCCCTGCGGCACGCCTTCGACCACGTCGAACAGGACGATGTCGCCCAGCCCCTTCAGGGCGGCCAGGTGCGCGAGCGTGCCGCCGATATTGCCGGCGCCGATCAGCGCGATCTTCTTGCGGGCCATTCCAATCCTTCTCCCTTGGAGGCGCGGGTGCGATTGGACATGCCGCCTACGCCCATCGGTCGCCGGGGGCAACCGGTAAAGCGCCGGAGTTAAGGATTAGTTTTGATAATAGTTCGCAGGAGCGATAAGGCATTGCAAGCGCCGTCTACGCCGCTTCGCCATGGCCGGCCGCGAGATAATCGTCCGACTGCATCTCCTCCAGCCGGCTGACCGTTCGCTGGAATTCGAACGCGCCGTTGCCGCCGGGATAGAGCTCCGCAGGCTCGGCATCGGCCGCCGCCAGCAGCTTCACCTTATGCTCGTAGAGCGCATCGATCAGCGAGACGAAGCGCGCCGCCTCGTTGCGATTCTCGGGGCCGAGCCGGGGAATGCCGACCAGGATGACCGTGTGGTAGCGGCGGGCGATCGCCAGATAGTCGGCCGCTCCGCGGGCCTCGCCGCACAGGCGCTTGAACGAGAACACGGCCACGCCCTTCAGCACCTTGGGGACATGCAGCGTGCGCCCCTGCACGATCAGGTCCTCCGCGGGGATCGGCTCGGTCACTTCATGATCGGTCAGGCGATAGAAGGCGGCGGACAGATTGGCGGTCGCCGCCGCACCGTTGGGCACCAGCCAAACCTGCTGGCTGCCCAGCCGGTCGCGGCGGTAATCGACCGGGCCGTTGAGCGCGAGGACGTCCATCCGCGTCTCGATCAGCGCAATGAACGGCAGAAAATGCTCGCGGTTGAGCCCGTTCTTGTACAGTTCCGACGGCGCCCGGTTGGAGGTGGTGACCACCGTCACCCCCGCCTCGATCATTGCGGTGAACAGCCGCGACAGGATCATCGCATCGGGACTGTTCGTCACCATCATCTCGTCGAAGGCGAGCAGCCGCGCCTCCTCCGCCAGCGCGGCGGCGACCGGCGGGATGGGATCGCCCTGTTCCTTGCGACGCTCGATCGCGATGCGGCCATGCACCTCCAGCATGAACTCGGCGAAATGGACACGCCGCTTCTGCGCGATAGCGACCTGCTCGAAGAAGAGGTCCATCAGCATCGACTTGCCGCGGCCGACATCCCCCCAGAGATACACTCCGCGCGGCGGCACGATGCGACGGCGGAACAGCCCGGTGGTGCGGGGATGCGCCAGCTCTTCCGCCAGAGCGTCGAGCCGCTTGGCCGCCGCCGCCTGCTCCGGATCGGCGCGCAACTCGCCCGCGACGATCAGCGTGTTATAGGCGGAAAGGACGTTTGGCATGGGAGGAGACGATACCAGCCTCCCCTCCCCTTCAGGGGAGGGGCCGAGACGAGGGATCAGAGGATCCGCTCGGCCTCCATCTTCTTGATCTCGGCAATCGCCTTGGCCGGGTTCAGCCCCTTGGGGCACACGTTCGCGCAGTTCATGATCGTGTGGCACCGATACAGGCGGAACGGGTCCTCCAGATTGTCGAGCCGCTCGCCGGTCATCTCGTCGCGGCTGTCGGCCAGCCAGCGATAGGCCTGGAGCAGGATCGCCGGGCCCAGGAACTTGTCCGAATTCCACCAGTAGCTGGGGCAGGAGGTCGAGCAGCAGGCGCACAGGATGCACTCGTACAGCCCGTCGAGCTTGGCGCGGTCCTCGGGCGACTGCAGCCGCTCCTTGCCCGCCGGCTCCGGCGTCACGGTCTGCAGCCATGGCTTGATCGACGCATATTGCGCGTAGAAGTGGGTGAAGTCCGGCACCAGGTCCTTCACCACGTCCATATGCGGCAGCGGCGTGATGCGGATGTCGCCCTTCATGTCCTCGATCGCCGTGGTGCAGGCCAGGCCGTTCTTGCCGTCGATGTTCATCGAGCACGAACCGCAAATGCCCTCGCGGCACGAGCGGCGGAAGGTCAGCGAGCTGTCCTGCTCCGCCTTCATCTTGATCAGCGCGTCGAGCACCATCGGGCCGCAGTCGTCGAGATTGACCTCGAAGCTGTCGTAGCGCGGATTCTCGCCGCTATCGGGATCGTAGCGATAGATTTTGAAGGTCTTCAGCCGGCCCTTCGCCGCCGCCGGGTTGCTGGCGGGATAGTGCGCGCCCTTCGTGACGCGGCTGTTCTTGGGGAGGGCGAATTCGGCCATCGTGTAATCCGATCCTGTCTGACGGCAGAGCCGTTAACACCGCTGCGGCGCTGCGGCAAACCCTGCGCGCGGATAGTTGCTGCGGATTACCGCTGCCTTGCGCAGGGCATCGGGCGAGCGTGCCGGAACGCAGCGCTCGCGCATGCGGCAAGGATCAGATGATGTCGAGGACCAGCCCCAGCGAGCGCGCTTCCTCTGCCTCGATATACCAGTTGGACGGCGCCTTGGCCTTCAACTCCTCGAGCGACACGCGTGACCCGGCGACCAGGGCGGCAAAGCCCTCGTCCTGGATGCGGATCGAATCGCTGATCTCGTGCAGCTTGGCCTTGAGCAGATAGTCGAGCGTGCTCAGCGGCCCGTTGAGCTGTACGGTCGAATTCATCAGCCGTTCGTGGATCATCAACCGGCTGCCGCGGGTCAGGAAGCGGCAATCGACCGGAAAGGCCGACATGAAGGTCGCCCCGGCAGAATAGACCGCGACCTTGCCCAGGAAAAGCGTCTCGCGCCCGGTATATTCGCGGATCAGGCGGATGCCGTCCCCCATCGCCCGCGCCATCTCCGGATCGCCGCCCAGGGTGGTGATCGAGACGACCAGCGGACCGTCGGGCGCGGCGGCGAGGAGCTGATCCTTGAAGCTCTGGTACATCGCCTCGTCCACCGCACCGTGCAGCTGCACATGCGGTGCCGCCAGCAGCGGATAGCGGGACGCGCGTCCCTGTGTATCGTCGGCGGTGCCGGGTACGTTATCGGTCATAGCGGGAGTAACCGGAGACGGAAGTTGCGGTTCCGTCATTCCGCCAGCGCGTCTGTCGCCGGCCGCCCGACCGGCGCACCTCCGGCGACCGGCGGCGTCTCGAGCACCGCGAGCCAGCGCGCCGCACCCGCACCGATCGCGACCTGCGGCTGCGAGGGCTCCAGCTTGCCCTGCCGCTCCCATCCCGCGATCGTCGCCTGCGCCTCTGCGGCCGCCCGGGCGAAGGACTGGGGCTTGCGCAGCGCATGGTTGATCAGCGCATCGCCGAAGAAGGTCCAGTCGTTGTCGGCCCGGCAGCCGAAGGAGGTTCGCTCAGCCGAGGCGGCGGTCACCACCGCGCTGGTGTCGTTCGCCAGCATCGGCACGAACACGCCGGCGAAACAGGCGCTGAGCAGCACCATTCGCCGCTCGATGCCCAGCATCGAAAGCGTTGTCCACAGCGCGGTTGGCGACATCACGCCATAGCCCTGGTCGCTGTCGTTGTAGACGATCCCGAGCGGCGCGCCGTGCGCGGTCAGATAGAGGATCAGCACATCCTCCCGCCGGTCCATCAGCTCGGCGACCCGCGCCAGCACCGTCTGGACCGCCTGGGGCGATCCCATCGCCAGCGCGGGCCCGCCCCGGCCGTCGCGCCCGGCCAGAGTCACGCTGCGGCCGTCGGCACCATAGCGGCGGGTGAGCACCCGGCCCGCCTCCCGCGCCTCGCGCGCGAAGACCGGATCGCTGTCGAGCGCGACGGCGACGACATAGGCGTCGACGGTGCCGGGCCGCTGCGGCCTGAGCCCGGCAAGCGCCTGTTCGAGCGCGCGATGCTGGGCGAGCGTCGCCGCCGGGCTGCGGTCGTGCTCGATTGCGACGGCGCCGTTGGCCAATGCCACTACCTCGGCCTCGGGTGCGGTACCGATCAGCGGGGCCTGCCGGGTGTGCGCGGCCGGCGGCTCCTGCGCGGCCACGATCCCGCCCGCGGCGAGCAGCGCCCCGACAGCCCATACGATCCGCCTCATCCGCCCGTCCCCTACGCTGTTGATCGAAGTGAAGGCGCAATCCCGCGACCCGTCAAGCGGAAGGAACGGCTTTCAATCCATAGGGTTGAGTGGCCTCCTACCCTCGCTGCCCGGAGACTGGGATGCCGACGCTCAAGCCGCTTGCCGATCAGGTCATCGTCATCACCGGAGCGAGCTCGGGCATCGGCCTCGTCACCGCCCGTGCGGCGGCCCGCGCAGGCGCCAAGGTCCTGATGGTCGCCCGGTCCGAGGCGACGCTGCAAAGCCTTGTCGGCGAGCTCGAGTCGGAAGGCGGCATCGTCGCGGCGAAGGCCGCGGATGTCGGCGACGCAGCGAGCGTCAAGGCCGCGGCGGACCATGCCGTCGCGCGCTTCGGCCGGATCGACACCTGGGTCAATTGCGCGGGGGTCGCTGTGTACGGACGGCTGCTCGACGTGCCCGATGACGAGCATGAACAGCTGTTCCGCACCAACTATTTCGGCGTCGTCCATGGCTGTCGCGCGGCGGTGCCGCATCTGCGGGAGCAGGGCGGTGCGCTGATCACGGTCGGCTCGATCGCCTCCGACATGCCGAGCCCGATCATGGGCGCCTATTCCGCCTCCAAGCACGCGGTGAAGGCTTTCGTCGAGGTCCTGCGCATGGAGCTGGCCGCGGCGGGCGCGCCGATCTCGGTCACCTTGGTCAAGCCATCGGGGATCGATACGCCGATCGGCCAGCATGCCGCCAATCACGAGCCCGGCGAGGCGCAGATCCCCCCGCCCGTCTACGATCCGCAGCTGGTCGCCGACGCGATCCTGGCCTGCGCGGTGCGCCCCATCCGCGAGGTGACCGTCGGCGGGGCGGGCCGCGCCGAGGCGTTGTTCGCGGCCCACTTTCCCGCGCTGTACGAGCGCCTGGCGCCCTGGATGGCGCGCAGCTTCCTCGACAAGCGCAAGGCGCAACCGGTGCCGAGCAACCTGCCGGCGAGCGTCCGCACCGGCGAGGAACGGTCGGGCGAACACCCGCATGCGCGGCGCACCAGCCTCTACACGGCCGCCTCGCTCCATCCGCGCACGACCGCGGCGGTGGGGATCGGCGGACTGGCGCTCGCCGCGGCAGGGCTGGCAATGCGACGGCGGGCGGCGTGAGGCGCGGCGCGTGGCTTTGATCCGCCGGTGCGGAGCGGAGTCGAGGAAAAGGGGGGCTCAGGCCCTTCGACTTCGCTCAGCACGAACAGGTCAATGAGAGGTCATCTAGCTCTAGGACAACGCCGCCCGAGACCCCATCCCGCCGGGAAGACGATCTCGTAGAGCGAGATTCCTACAAAAGTTCATCGTCATGCCGGACTCGTTCCGGCATCCATCGCGCGACAAGCGTATGAGCTGCCGATCTCGCGGAACCGTGGATCCCGGAACACGTCCGGGATGACGATGAAAGATGCCGACGACCCACTTTCGCCAAGATCCCGCGCGGCGGGACCGAACCTTAGTAGACCCGCTTCTTCGGCTTGATGTAATCGACGTCGTCGGTGAGCGTGTAATCGTGCACCGGGCGATAATCGATCGCCACCGCCCCGCCGTCGCCGCCCCAGCCGGTGAAGGTGGTCAGCGTATGCTTCATCCAGGTCGCGTCGTCGCGCTCCGGGAAGTCCTCGTGCATATGGGCGCCGCGCGATTCCTTGCGGTTGGCAGCGCTCTCCATCGTCACCACGGCCTGGGACAGGAGATTGTCCAGCTCCAGCGTCTCGACCAGATCGGTGTTCCAGATCAGCGAGCGGTCCTTCACCCCCACGTCCGCCATCCGCTTGTAGGTGGCGGCGATCTTCTCCTGCCCTTCGGACAGGAGCGCGGAGTCGCGGAACACGGCGCAATGCTTCTGCATCGTCCGCTGCATCTCGGTGCGGATCTGCGCGGTCGGCGAGCCGCCGGCGGCGTTGCGGAACCGGTCGAGCCGGGTCAGCGCCAGCTCCTCCGAGCCCTTGGGGAGCGCGTCGTGCTTGGTGTTCGGCTTCAGGATGTCGCGGATGCGCAGGCCGGTGGCGCGGCCGAACACGACGAGATCGATCAGCGAGTTGGAGCCCAGGCGGTTCGCGCCATGGACCGACACGCACGCCGCCTCGCCCACCGCGAACAGGCCGGGGACGACATGGTCAGGATTGCCGTCCTTCAGGCAGACGACCTCGCCATGATAGTTGGTCGGGATGCCGCCCATATTATAATGGACGGTCGGCGTGACCGGCAGCGGCTGGCGCGTCAGGTCGACGCCCGCGAAGATCTTGCCCGTCTCGGTGATCCCCGGCAGCCGCTCGGCCAGCACCTTGGGATCGATATGGTCGAGGTGCAGGAAGATATGGTCCTTGTGCTCGCCGACCCCGCGGCCCTCGCGCATCTCCATCGCCATCGAGCGCGACACGACGTCGCGCGACGCCAGATCCTTCGCCGAGGGGGCGTAGCGCTCCATGAAGCGCTCGCCCTCGGAATTGGTGAGATAGCCGCCCTCGCCGCGCGCGCCCTCGGTGATCAGCACGCCCGCGCCGTAGATGCCGGTCGGGTGGAACTGCACGAACTCCATGTCCTGCAGCGGCAGGCCCGCGCGCAGCACCATCGCATTGCCGTCGCCGGTGCAGGTATGCGCCGAGGTGGCGGAGAAATAGCAGCGGCCATAGCCGCCCGTCGCCAGCACGACATTGTGCGCGCGGAACCGGTGGATCGAGCCATCTTCCATGCACAGCGCGATCACGCCGCGGCAGACGCCGTTCTCCATGATCAGGTCGAGCGCGAAATATTCGATGTAGAAGTCCGCGTCGTACTTCAGCGACTGCTGGTAGAGCGCGTGCAGCATCGCATGGCCGGTACGGTCGGCCGCGGCGCAGGTGCGCTGCACCGGCGGGCCGTCGCCCATATTCTGCATATGACCGCCGAACGGGCGCTGGTAGATGGTGCCGTTCTCGTTGCGGCTGAACGGCACGCCGGCATGTTCCAGCTCGTAGACCGCGGCCGGCGCCTCGCGCACCATATATTCGATCGCGTCCTGGTCGCCGAGCCAGTCGGAACCCTTGACCGTATCGTACATGTGCCACGACCAGTGATCGGGCGTGTTGTTGCCCAGGCTGGCAGCGATGCCGCCCTGCGCCGCGACGGTGTGGCTGCGGGTCGGGAACACCTTGGTGATGCACGCGGTCTTCAGCCCGCTCTCGGCGATCCCCATGGTCGCGCGCAGGCCCGAACCGCCCGCGCCGACGACGACGGCGTCGTAGGTGTGGTCGATGATCTTGTAGGCAGCGGGCATCAGGCAGCGGCTCCGAGCGCGATCTTCACGATCGAGAAAAGGGCGGCGGCGCCCAGCGCCACCACGAAGAAGTTGAGGAGGACGAGCATGACGATGCGGCTCTCGTCATGCTGATAGTCCTCGATCACCACCTGGAGGCCCAGGCGGAAATGCGAGAAGACCGACAGGATCAGCAACGCCATCGGCAGCGCGACCCAGCCGTTCGACAGCCACATCCGCATCGAGGCATAGTCGAACGAAGGCTGGCGGGCGATCGACACGATCAGCCACAGCATGAGGAACAGGTTGGAGCCCGCGGTCAGCCGCTGCTGCCACCAGTGATGGGCGCCTTCCTTGGCGGAGCCGAGGCCGCGCACCCGGCCGAGAGACGTACCCGAGCGCATCACTTCATCCCCAGATAGAGCCAGAAGGCGGCGGTCAGCGTGACCGAGGCGAGCATCGTCGCCAGCGCGCCCAGCTTGTTGCGGCGCAGCTCGTAGCCCGCGCCGGTATCGAGCACGAGATGGCGGATGCCGGTCATCATGTGCTGGAAGAGCGACAGGGTCAGGCCGATGCCGACGATATAGCCCAGCACGTTGAGCTTGCCGCTTTCGACCGTGAAGGTGTCGACGAAGGTCGCGTAGCTCTCCTCGCCCCCCGCCAGTGCGGCGAGGAACCAGACCAACAGGCCCGCACCCACGGTCGCCATGCCGCTGCCGGTCACACGATGGAGGATGGAGACCAGCATGTGCGGGCCCCAGCGCCAGATGGTGAGATGCGGGCTGAGCGGCCGGGCGGGATTGCGGGATGCCAAGGCGTGCCTCTTGAGCAGGAAAAGGGACTATCATCCATTCGGACGTATGCGCGCCCGCCTATGCGACCCCCGCCCGTGCGATGCAAGCCGCAAGCAGGGCGGGCGTTCACCCCTGTTGCCTCTAACCTACCCTTAACCAGTCCGCGGATAGGCCTCCGGGCGAGCAGAACCTTTATTCCCGGGGGGAAATTCGGCCCGTGTCCGTCAGCACCATGCCAGTACCGGCCTCGATCGCCGCATCGATCGACATCCAGGCGCGGATCAGTGCGTTCGATGGCGGCGACAACACGCTGATCGCCAACGCCGCGGCGCTCTGGCCGATCCTGGAGCCGGAAGCCGACGAGATCGTAGATGCCTATTGGGCCTCGTGGCAGCGCGCGCATCCCGGTCATGCCGAGTGGACGCCGCTCGACAAGGTCCGCCGGATCGAAGCGGGGCGCACCTATCTGCGCAACCGTTTCTGCGACCTGGCCGGGCGTTCGTGGATCGAATCGCTGGAGCGCTCCGTCGCCGCGGCCTATCGCAACGGGATCGCCCCGATGGACGTGCTGGCCATGTCGTGCGCCAGCGATCGCGCCGCCCTGACCGTGCTGTGCCGCAACGTTCCCCCGGAGGATCCGCGCTTCGCCACGATGACCGACACGCTGATGCGCCTGTTCGGCATGGAGACCGAACTGACCGTCGCCCTGTTCGCCGGCTTCCAGCAGCATGGTGAGCGGCAGAAGCGCGAGATGCTGACCTCGGAATTCCAGCAGAGCATCGGCGGCACCGTCGAGGTGGCGAGCCAGGATTCGACCGCGCTGCGCGGCCAGAGCGGCCGCGCCTCGATGCTGGCGCGCGGCATGCTGGGCAAGTCGTCGGAGGTCGCCGCCGCGGCCGAGCAGTCGGCCGTCGCGATGCGCGAGGCCGCGCAGACCGCCGCCGGCCTGATCCGCGCGATCGAGGATGCCCGCACGGAGGTCGATGCCGCCGCCGAGATCGCCACCCGCGCCGCGGCCCAGGCGGGCGAGGCGGTCGGCATGTCCGAGGCGCTGTCGGATCACGCCAAGTCGATCGAATCGATCCTGGGGCTGATCCGCGACATCGCCGGCCAGACCAATCTTCTCGCGCTCAACGCCACGATCGAGGCGGCGCGCGCGGGCGACGCGGGGCGCGGCTTCGCCGTGGTGGCGCAGGAGGTGAAGAGCCTCGCCAGCCAGACGGCGCGCGCCACCGACGACATCGCCGCCAAGATCGCCTCGATCCAGGCGGCCACCCGCTCGACCGTCGATACCAACGCTTCGATCAAGACAACGGTCGCGGAGGTCCAGGAATCCGCCGAGCGCATCCGCTATGCGATGGAGGCGCAGGCACAGACGGTGACCGCCATCACCGCCGCGGTCGACGAGACCGCGCTGGCGGCCGACTCCATGTCCTCGACCATCGCCGCGATCCGCGAGGATACGGAGACCGTCGCCTCCGAGATCGAGGAAGTCGGCCGGGGCTTCGACGCGCTCGACGGGCGGCTGGGCCAGCTCAAGACCAGCGCCGGCGAGTTCGTGACCAAGGTCGCGGCCTGAGGCGTTCAACACCAGGCCGTCGTCCCTGCGAAGGCTGGGATTTCCCGGTGATAGCGCGGGGCGGGAGCCGCGAGAGGCCCCAGCCTGCGCTAGTGCGACGACTCAGGTTGGGTGGATCGGACTCTCGGTTCCACCCGCAAACAGTGGCCCCACCTCCGCCCCCGCACTAAGCGGGCGTGATGACCATCCTACTCACCGGATCGAGCCGCGGCATCGGCGCAGCGATCCTCGACTCCCTCACTGCGGCGGGTACCGCCGTGATCGGCCACGGCACCGCGAGCGGCATCCCCGCCGATTTCAGCCAGCCCGGTGCGGCCGACCGGCTGTGGCAGGCGGCGCTCGATCAGGCCGGCGGCGCGATCGACTTGCTGATCAACAATGCCGGCATCTTCGAGGCCAATCCGCTCGACGATGACGATGCCGACTGGCTCGCCGGCTGGGAGCGGACGATGCGCGTCAACCTGACCGCCGCCGCCGAACTCTGCCGCCTCGCCGTGCTGCACTGGCAGGCGCGCGGAGTCGGCGGCCGGATCGTCAATGTCGCCAGCCGCGCCGCCTATCGCGGCGACAGCCCGGCCCACTGGCACTATGCCGCCTCCAAGGCCGGCATGGTCGCGATGACCAAGACGATCGCGCGCGGCTATGCGCGCGACTCCATCCTCGCCTTCGCGGTCTGCCCCGGCTTCACCATGACCGGCATGGCCGAGGATTATTTGGAGAGCCGCGGCGGGGACAAGTTGCTCGCCGATATCCCGCTCGGTCGCGTCGCGGACCCTGCGGAGGTGGCGAGCGCCGTCCGTTACCTCGCGCTGGACGCGCCGCCCTCGATGACCGGCGCGGTGATCGACGTGAACGGCGCCTCCTATGTCCGATAGCTGGCGCGTCACCCTGCCCTGCACCCGTGCCGAGGCCGAGGCGATCGATGCGGCGTCGGATCTCGCGATCGACGCGGTGCTGATGACCACCGAGGAGGTGGAGGACGATGTCGAGCACTGGCGGCTCGACGCCTATATGGATGCCGAGCCCGATGCGGCGATGCTCGCCGCGCTGGCAGCGCTGGCGCCGAGCGCGGGCAGCCGCCCGCCGCGGATCGAGAAGCTGTCCGACGAGGATTGGGTGACGCTCAGCCAGCAGGGGCTGGAGCCGATTCGCGAAGGCCGCTTCGTCGTCCATACCAGCGCGCATCCCGCTACCCCCGAACCCGGCACGCGCGCCTTCCTGATCGACGCGGGTCGCGCCTTCGGCACGGGGCATCACGGCACGACCAGCGGCTGCCTCGCCATGCTCGATGCTCTGGCGCGCGAGGGGAAGCGGTTCGCCAGCGCGATCGATATCGGGACCGGCACCGGCCTGCTCGCCTTCGCCGCGCTGCATCTGTGGCCGCAGGCGGCAGTGACCGCGACCGATATCGATCCCGTGGCGATCGACGTGACCCGCGCCAACGCTGCCGCCAATACGGTGGAGGGCGTTCGCCTGATCGTCGCCGACGGCACGCTCGATCCGGCCGTGACCGACGGCGCGCCCTACGACCTCGTCATCGCCAACATCCTGGCGGGGCCGCTGGTGTCGATGGCGCCGGAACTCGCCGCGATCGCCGCGCCGCATGCCACGATCCTGCTCGCGGGCCTGCTCGAGACGCAGCGCGAGGCGGTGGTCGCGGCCTATGCCGCCTGCGGCTGTTCGCTCGATGCGATCGACCGCCGCGGCGACTGGACGATCCTGCGCCTGACCGCGAGCGCCGAGCGCTTCGTGCCGACCGGCCCCTTCGACCCGAAGGGACGTGACGGCTGGGCGCTAGACATCTGACTCGCGCTCGCCGCGCAGCCGTCCCTCGTGCGCGAGGTGCAGCGCGACGAGGCGCGCGAGCAGCGTTGCCGGGAAGAGCTGGCCGAACACCGCCTCCGCCGTCGCGAGGCTGCGGGTCAGCGGCTCGGCGGGGGTGATGTCGCCGAAGCCGGTGGTGGTGATCGTCGTCAGGCTGAAATAGGTGAAGGCGGCGGTGGAGCCCGCGGTTGCATGCACCCCGCCGGCCCCGACAAAGGCGCTCGGCGCATGCATCTGGATCGCGCCATAGGCGATGGCGAACAGCGCCGAGACGTTGAGGTAGAGCAGCACGGCGCCGCGGACGCGATGGGCCGTCACGCGCCCTTCCGCGAAGACGTGCTGCGCCACCACCGCGGTGATCGCGCCGTTGAAGATGAAGGCGACGAGGGCGATGGCCTCATGCTGTTCCAAGGGGTCCAGCCGAAGCGAATCGGTGACGATCGGGCCGGCGAGCGGCCAGGCGGTGAGCAATCCGATGGAGGCGACCAGCACCGCCTGCCACAGGCGGTGCCGGGTCAACGCGGCGATGCAGATCCCCGCAAAGGCGAGGTGGCAGGCGTCGAGCAGCGTCCGCCCCATCGCCCAGTCCTGCGCGAAAGGGATGACGACGAAGAGGGTAAGTCCTTGCAGGACGAGCAGCGCCGACAGGCTGTGATCCACCCGCCGGTCGCGATCCATGATCCAGTGCATCGGCATAAGGCTCCGGTTTCCAGCACGCGGCGGGGTGTGCTGTGGTCGGGCGGTGCTGAATAGAAGCTGTCGAGCGGGTGCGCGCTCCTCGCCTCAGACACCTTCCGCCGTTCGCCCCGAGCTTGTCGAAGGGCTGTTCTTCTTCGTATCGCGCGAAGAAGAACGGCAGTGCTTCGACAAGCTTAGCACGAACGGGTGGGGAGCTGGCGATCCAGCAATTACCCTCGAACCCGCGCCTGCGTGCCCCGGGTCAGCACCGTGTCGCCATGCACCACCGTGCCGACCGGGATATCTGGCTGCTGCTTCAATCGCTCGTAGAGCGGCGCGAAGTCGGTCTCGACCGTCAGGCGCAGCAATTCGTCGAAGCTCGGCACGACGAAATAGGTCTGTTGGAAATCGTCGATCCGATATTCGGTGCGCATCACCCGCTCGAGGTCGAGGAGGATGCGGTCGGGGCTGTCATCCTCCAGCGCGAAGCGGCTTTCCGTGAAGCTCGAGACGATGCCGGCGCCGAAGATGCGCAGACCGCCCGCCTCGCGCACCAGGCCGAACTCGACCGTATACCAGTAGAGACGGCTGAGATACCGCAAGGCATCCAGACCCAGCGCCCGCTGCCCGCCCCGGCCATAGGCGGCGAGATAGTCGGCGAAGACCGGATCGGCGAGCATCGGCACATGGCCGAACACGTCGTGGAAGACGTCCGGCTCCTGCAGATAATCGAGTTGGTCGGGACGGCGGATGAAGTTGCCCGCGACGAAGCGCCGGTTGGCCATATGGTCGAAGAAGACGTCGTCGGGAACCAGCCCCGGCACCGCCACCACCTGCCACCCGGTCAGCGCCATCAGCCGATCCGACAGGACGCGGAAATCGGGAATGCCGGGGCGATCGAGCTTGAGCACGTCGAGTCCCTTCAGCCAGGCTTCCGAGGCGCGGCCGGGCAGCAGCTGTGCCTGGCGCGCGAACAGCGTGTCCCAGGTCGCGTGCTCCTCCTGGGTATAGGCATCCCAGTGCTGGTCGATGGTCCAGTCGGCTGCGGCACCGGGCGGCGGGGCGTCGAGAACGTGCGTATCGTCGGCCATGGCGCTATCCTACCAGCAATGGTTGCGAATGAAACCACATGCTGAGGCTCTGGTTGCGGCGGCTGGCCCTGCTGCTGGTCGGCGTCCCGTTCGCCTATCTCGTGGCCGGCGCGGTGGGCGGCGCGATCCCGGTCCGTGCCGACCGCCGGGCGCCGGCCACGGGCGTGACCGTCTATATCGAGAGCAACGGCATCCACACCGGCATCATCGTGCCCAAGGTCGCGGCGGGGATCGACTGGCGCAGCGTCGCGCGGGCGGAGCATCTCCGCAATCCGCGTTACGCCGCCTATGACCATCTCGCCTTCGGCTGGGGCGACCGCGCCTTCTATCTCGGCACGCCGACCTGGGCGGACGTGCGCCCCGCCACCGTCCTCGCCGCGGCGATCGGCAGCGACGCGACGCTGGTCCATGTCGATCACCTGCCCCGCCCCGCCCCCGCCGCCGACGTCCGCGCGGTCGTGCTGCGGACGGAGGAATATCGCCGCCTGTCCGCCTTCATCGCCGCCAGCCTGAAGCCGGGCGGGGCGCGGCACCCCGGCTATGGGCCCTATGACGCCTTCTACGAAGGGCGCGGCCATTATGATGCCCTACATACCTGTAACGAGTGGACCGGCGCGGCCCTGCGCCATGCGGGAGTGACGATGGGACGATGGACACCCTTTCCGGCGACGGTGATGCAATGGCTGTGACGATGACCGCCCCGTCCAAGGCGCTCTGGGCGGCGGAGCTGCCGCGCGCGCTGTGGATGCACGCCAATCGCTGGCGTCACCGGGCCGCGCTTGCCGCCGCGCCGCGCGGCGACGGCCGGCGCGTGCTGCTGCTGCCGGGACTGTTCAATGGCGACCGCTCGATGGCGCGGATGGCGGCGTTCCTCTCCCGCACCGGCTATCGTGCGGAAAGCTGGGGCCTGGGTCGCAACATGGGGGTCCGGACCGTAGGCGCCGAGGCCGAGCGGCTGATCGCGCGCGTCGAAGGGCTGGCGGCGGACGGCCCGGTGACGCTGATCGGTGCAAGTCTCGGCGGAATCATGGCGCGGCTGGTCGCGCACGAGCGCCCCGATCTCGTGCGCGAGGTCATCACCATCGCCTCGCCCTATGCCGGCAGCGGCCATGCCACCAACGTCTGGCGCGCCTTCGAACTGGCGAGCGGCGAGCGGCTCGACGATCCTGCGGTCCTCGCGCGCTCCACGCGCATCGCAGCGCCCCTGCCGGTGCCGGCGACCGCGATCTGGAGCCGCAATGACGGGCTGGTGCAGGGCCTGATCTGCCGCGACGACCATTGCCGCGCGATCGAGGTGTCAAGCAGCCATATGGGCGTGCAGCGCAACCCGGCCGTGATGCTGGCGGTGGCGAAGGTGCTGGCCGGGGCGGGATGATGCCCCGATCCTCCCTTGCCAGAGGGAGGATCGGGGACGTTTTCGCAAAACCAGTGGACGAAGGCGCGGGCCGGCCTCATCCTGGTGGCTATGGAACCGCCTGCGCTCGCCTGGGATCGGGTCGTGAAGCGCTACGGCGCGGTGGCGGCGGTGGATGGCGTGTCGCTGGCGGTCGCAAGCGGCAGCTTCGTCGCGCTGGTCGGCACGTCGGGATCGGGCAAGTCGACGCTGCTGAAGATGGCCAACCGGCTGATTGACCCCGATGAGGGCCGCGTGCTGCTCGACGGACGCGACGTGACCGGGGAGCCCGCGCCGACGCTGCGGCGGCGGATCGGCTATGTCTTCCAGCATATCGGGCTGTTCCCGCATCTCGACGTCGCCCGGAACATCGCCATCGGGCCGCGCGTCGCCGGCAGGCCGACACCCGACATCCACCGGCTGCTCGATCTGGTCGAGCTGCCCCGCGAGCTTGCCGGCCGGATGCCGGCCGAACTGTCGGGCGGGCAGCGCCAGCGGGTCGGGATCGCGCGGGCACTGGCGCAGGATACCAAGCTGCTGCTGATGGACGAGGCGTTCGGTGCGCTCGATCCGGTGACCCGCGACGCACTCGGAAGGCGACTGCGCGCGCTGCACGACGAGCTGGCGCTCACCACCATTCTCGTCACCCACGACATGGCGGAGGCACTACTCCTCGCCACGCGCGTCGTGGTGATGCGGGCCGGCCGCATCGTCGCCGACGAGACGCCCGCGGCGCTGATGGCCGGCGGAGGCGGCGACGCGGCACAGGCGCTGGTCGCGGTCCCGCGCGCGCAGGCGGAGCAGCTCGCCGCGATGGCGCACCGATGAACGAGGCCTTCGCCCGGGTGCCGGAGCTGCTCGCCGAGCATGTGCTGCTGAGTCTCTCCGCCTTGCTGTTCGCGCTCCTGATCGCCGCCCCGCTGGCGATCGCCGCCGCGCGCCGTCCGCGGCTCGCTACCGCGGCGCTGGGCTTTGCCAGCCTGGTGCAGACGATCCCGTCGCTGGCGCTGCTCGCGCTCTTCTTCCCGTTGTTGCTGTGGCTCGGCGGCGGCCGGCTGCCGGCGCTCGGCTTCCTGCCGTCACTCCTCGCGCTGACCCTCTACGCGCTCCTGCCGCTGCTGCGGAACGGCGTGGCGGCGCTGCGCGGCATCGATCCGGCGGTGATCGAGGCGGCGGACGCGGTCGGCATGACCCGGGCGCAGCGATTGCGACTGGTCGAGGCTCCGCTCGCCGCGCCGGTCGCGATCGCGGGCCTGCGCACCGCGGCGGTCTGGACGATCGGTGCCGCCACCCTGTCGACCACGGTGGGTCAGCCGGGACTGGGCGACCTGATCTTCGCCGGGCTTCAGACGCAGAGCTGGCCGCTGGTGCTCGCCGGCTGCGTCGCCGCTGCCGGCCTGGCGCTGGCGGTCGACGCGCTGATGGGGTTGGCGGAGCGGGGGATCGCGACGCGGCGGCGACGGCTCTGGCTCGGCGCGCTGGCCCTGCTCGGCGGGGGCTTGGTGGCGTCGACGTCACCGCTCTGGTGGCGACCGTCCGATGGCGGCGGTCGGCCGCTGATCACGGTCGGCGCCAAGAATTTCGGCGAGCAGTACATTCTCGCCCGCCTGATCGGCCAGCGCCTCGAGCGCGCCGGCTACCGCGTCCGCTATCGCGAGGGGCTGGGCTCGGCGGTGATCTTCGGGGCGGTCGCGAGCGGGGCGGTCGACGTCTATGTCGACTATGCCGGGACGATCTGGACGAACGCGATGCAGCGCCGCGACGTGCCCGAGCGCGGCGTTATGCTGCGCAGCATTGCGGCATGGACGGCGCACAATCACCGGGTGCGGATGCTCGGCGCGCTGGGCTTCGAGAATGCCTATGCCTTCGCCATGCAGCCCGGCACGGCCCGGACCAGGGGCATCGCGACGCTTGCCGATCTGGCGGCGCGATCCCCCACCATGAGGCTGGGCAGCGATCTCGAATTCCTCGAGCGGCCCGAATGGGCGGCGGTGCGGCGCGCCTATCCGATGCGCTTCGCCGCGGCGACGCCCTACAGCCCCACCTTCATGTATCGGGCGCTGGCGAGCGGACGCGCCGATGTCATCACCGCCTTCTCGTCCGACGGGCGGATCGCGGCGGAGCGGCTGACGGTGCTGACCGATCCGCGCCATGCCATTCCCGGTTACGATGCGATTCTGCTCGTCGCACCGGGCCGCGCCAAAGATGCGCGCTTCACACAGGCGCTTGCGCCCCTTGTGGGGCGCATCCCGGTCGCGGCGATGCGCGAGGCGAATCTGCTTGTCGATCGCGAGGCGGACAAGCAATCGCCCGACGCGGCGGCGCGGTGGCTGGCGGCGAAGCTGGGCCTGTAGAGCCAGCCTGTGGTGGGCAGGATCAGCCCAGCCGCTTGGCCGCCCAGGCGATATGATCGGCCATGAAGGTCGAGATGAAATTATAGCTGTGATCGTAGCCGGGCTGCATCCGCAAGGTCAGCGGGATGCCCGCCGCCTCGCAGGCCGCCGCCAACAGCTCCGGGCGTAGCTGCTCGGCGAGAAAGCCGTCCGCATCGCCCTGATCGACCAGCAGGTCCGGAAGGCGCGCACCGTCCTCGATCAGCGCCACCGCGTCATGCGCGCGCCACGCCGCACGATCCGGCCCCAGATATCCGCCCAGCGCCTTTTCCCCCCACGGCACCTGTCCGGGTGCGACGATCGGGGCAAAGGCGGTGCAGCTGCGGAACCGATCGGGATGGCGCAGCGCCACGGTCAGCGCGCCGTGCCCGCCCATCGAATGGCCGGTGATCGCCTGCCGCGCCATATCGACCGGAAAATGCTCCGCGACCAGCGCGGGCAGCTCGTCCTCGACATAGCTGCGCATGCGGAAATGCGGCATCCAGGGCGCCTGCGTCGCGTCGACGTAGAAGCCGGCGCCCTGCCCCATGTCCCAGGAGGGATCGTCGGCGACGCCCTCGCCGCGCGGGCTCGTATCGGGGGCGACGAAGATCAGGCGATGGCGGGCGCAGGGGCCGCGATACTCGCCCTTGTCGGTCACGTTGGCATGGGTACAGGTCAGGCCCGACAGATACCAGACCACCGGCAGCCGTTCGCCTGGCTCATGCTCCGGCACGAAGACCGAGAAGGTCATCGGCGTGCCCGTCGCCGTCGATTGGTGTCGATAGACGCCCTGCACGCCGCCATAGGCGCGCGAGGTGGAGAGCGTCTCGATCGTCACGCCCGGATCAACCCTGTTCGCCGTCATCCTCGCCCGGCGCCTCGCCCGCAGCGTCTTCCGCGCCGGCGGCAGGACGCTCGAACCATGCCTCGACCGGGCCGGTCAGCTTGATCGTCAGCGGCTTGCCGCGGCGATCGACCTTCTTGCCGAGAGCGACCCGCACCCAGCCCTCGGAGATCGAATATTCCTCGACGTCGCGGCGCTCCACGCCCTTGAAGCGGATGCCGACGCCGCGCTCCAGCAGCGACTGGTCGAAATGGGGGCTGTCGGGATCGATCGACAGGCGGTCGGGGGGCGTATCGCTCATCCGCGCCGCCTACACGCGGGCGGGCGCGCTCGCCAGAAAAAAGCGGCGCGGCCGGATCGCTCCCGCCGCGCCGCCTTCGGTCACCCTCGGATCAGTTGCAGACCCGCACCGGTACCCGGCCGCCATAATAGCCGTCGCGCCGATATTCGGTCCAGCACCGCGGGCGATAGTCGTCATAATAATAGCGCTCGCGATAGACCGGCGGCGGCGGCACGTCGTAATAGGATCGACGGTCGTAATAGCCCCGGTCATAATAGCCGCGATCATAATAGCGGTCGCGGTTGCTCGACGCGATGGCCGCGCCGACGCCCAGCCCGACGATGCCGCCGAGCAGCGCGCTCGCGGTCGCGTCGCCGCCGCGCCGATGATAATAGCCGCCCCAGCGCTGCGCATCCGCCGGTGCCGCCGCCGTCAGGGCGGTCGCGGCCATCACCGCACCGAGCCCCGCCTTCTTGATCCATCCGTTCATCTCGAACCTCCTACATGATACGCCGGTCCGCCGGAAAAACGCATAACTTCGCGACCGTGTTGCAGCGCTTAGTCGCATGCCGCTGAACACACGCGGAATGACGCATTTAGAGAAGGTTCAGCCGATGGCCCGCTTTTTGGTGAAGACCGAGCCCGACAGCTATTTCTGGGACGATCTCGTCCGCGATGGCGGCACGGAATGGGACGGCGTGCGCAACCATGCGGCGGCGGGGCATTTGCGCGCGATGGCGGTCGGGGACCCGGTGCTGGTCTATCACAGCGGCGCGGCGAAGGCCGTGGTCGGGATCGCGCGCGTCGCCCGTGCGGCCAGGCCCGACGGCGATGGCGGCTGGGTATCGGTGGCGCTCGAGCCGGTCGCGCCGCTGCCGCGCCAGGTGACACTCGCGGCGATGAAGGCGGATCCGGCCTGTGCCGACATGGCGATGATCCGCCAGTCGCGCCTGTCGGTGTCGCCGGTGCGCGATACGGAATGGGCCGCGGTGGAGCGGCTGGCGGGGTGAGCCGGGTGGACTTCCCCCCTCACCTCACCGTTCATCTACCATCCCCGGCTCGTGCCCCTCACGGCACGCGGGCGAGCAGCCCCACCAGCTCCGCCATGCGCGACGTGCCGGTCTTCCCCATCAGCGCGCGCAGCTGGGCACGCACCGTGTTCTTCGACACGCCACGCTCGTCGGCGATCTCCTCCGGCGAAAGACCCGCGACGAGACCATGGGCGACCAGCGCTTCGGAGTCGGTCACGCCAAAATGCTCGCGCAGCCACAGCCGCTGCCGGTCTCGGCCGTCGATCTCGTCAGCCCCGATCAGGATCAGGCAGGATCGCGCGTCCTGACGGCCGCTGGGCACGACCCGCAACCGCCATTCTTCCGCGCCCGAGGGGCGCCCGGCGGTGAAGACCGTGCGCGCCACCGGCGCCCGCGCGATCGTCGCCCGCACCGCCGCGCGCAGCTGCGCCTCGATTCGCCGGTCGGCAAAAGCCAACCGGCCCTGGAAGGCGCGCAGGCCGTCGCCCAGCCCCAACACCGCCTCGCCCGCCGGACTGGCACCGCGCAGTTCGAGGTCCGGCCCGACGACCAGGATGCGCGTCTCTCCCGCGGCGACCATGTCGGTCAGGTCGGTGATCCGCCCCTGCTGCCCGCGGATCAGCTCGCGCGCTTCGAACACGCGGTTGAGGTCGACGCGCAACGCATCGAGCGCCGCTTCTTCCTCCAGACCGAAGGCCCCGGCGCCCCAGGCACGCTGCGAGGACACGCACAGCAACGCGCCTCGAGTCTCTATTATCATCCCCAGACTGTGGCCGGTATCGTCGCCATGCTTGCGGAATACCTCGTTGAACAGGGTAGAGCCGCGGAACATGTCGTCGGGCACCAGCTTGTGCATCGCCACCGCGCGGTTGCGGATGCCGGTGTCGAGCCCGGTGCGCGTCCAGATGTCGCCACCCTGGGCGACCAGGGCGAGCACGTCCGCGAGGAACGGGGCATCGAAATAGCAGGTATTGAGTTCGGGCGGCCCGAAATGGTTGCGCTCGTAGCGGTGGACGACGGACGAGCGGCCGCCCACCGCCTGTGCGATCATCCCGGGAAGCGCCGCATAGGCGCCCTCGTCGAGAATCGCATCGTATAGATCACCGACCTGCATGAACGCCCCCGTTCACCGCCCGGCATCTTCGATTCGCGAGAACCGCAGCGACGATCAGGATTGCCGCTGTCTGAAGAAGTTACAAGTCTCGTGTCCCGAAGCCGGACCGATCCGGCCTCGGGACAGTATAGGTCAGGCCGCTTCCTTGGCGCGGCTGGCGCGCTTGCGCTCATGCGGATCGAGATGGCGCTTGCGCAGCCGGATCGACTTGGGCGTCACCTCGACCATCTCGTCGTCGTCGATATAGGCGATCGCCTGTTCCAGCGTCATCTTCTTCGGCGGCGTCAGCCGGATGGCGTCGTCCTTGCCGCCGCTGGCGCGGAAGTTGGTCAGCTGCTTCGCCTTCATCGGATTGACTTCGAGGTCATCCGTCTTGGCGTTCTCGCCGATGATCATCCCTTCGTAGAGCGCCTCGCCATGGCCGACGAACAGGATGCCGCGATCCTCGAGCGGGCCGAGCGCATAGCCCTGCGCCTCGCCGGCACCGTTCGAGATGAGGACGCCGTTCTTCCGGCCCTCGATCGCGCCCTTGTACGGGCCGTACTTCTCGAACAGGCGGTTCATGATGCCGGTACCGCGCGTGTCCGACAGGAACTCGCCGTGATAGCCGATCAGGCCGCGGCTGGGCGCGGAGAAGGTGATGCGCGTCTTGCCGCCGCCCGACGGACGCATGTCGGTCATCTCGGCCTTGCGCTGGTTCATCTTGTCGACGACCGTGCCCGAGAACTCGTCGTCGACGTCGATCACCACCGTCTCGTACGGCTCGGTGCGCTTGCCCTCCTCGTCGGTGCCGAACAGCACGCGCGGACGGCTGATGCCGAGCTCGAAGCCCTCGCGGCGCATCGTCTCGATCAGCACGCCCAGCTGAAGCTCGCCGCGACCGGCGACCTCGAAGCTGTCGCGATCCTCCGACTCGGTGACCTTGATCGCGACGTTCGACTCCGCCTCGCGGAACAGGCGGTCGCGGATCATGCGGCTGGTGACCTTGCTGCCCTCGCGACCCGCCATCGGCGAGTCGTTGACCGCGAAGCGCATCGACAGCGTCGGCGGATCGATCGGCTGCGCCTTGATCGGGGTCGAGACGCTGGTGTCGGCGATCGTGTTGGCGACGGTCGCGACGGTCAGGCCGGCCAGCGAGATGATGTCGCCCGCCTGCGCTTCCTCGACCGGCACGCGCTCCAGTCCGCGGAATGCCATGATCTTCGAGGCGCGGCCCGTCTCGATCACGTTGCCGTTGCCGTCGAGGGCGTGGATCGCCTGGTTCAGCTTGAGCGTGCCGGTGTTGACGCGGCCGGTCAGGATGCGGCCGAGGAAGTTGTCGCGGTCGAGCAGCGTCACCAGGAAGCTGAACGGCGCGTCCACATCGACCTTGGGCGCGGGCACATGGTTGACGATCAGCTCGAACATCGGGGTCAGCGTGCCTTCGCGCGCGTCCATGTCGGTCGAGGCGTAGCCGTTGCGGCCCGAGGCATAGAGGACCGGGAAGTCGAGCTGCTCGTCGGTCGCGTCGAGTGACACGAACAGGTCGAACACCTCGTCCAGCACCTCCTGGATGCGCGCATCGGCGCGGTCGACCTTGTTGACGACGACGATCGGGCGCAGCCCGAGCGCCAGCGCCTTGCCGGTGACGAACTTGGTCTGCGGCATCGCGCCCTCGGACGAATCGACCAGCAGGATGACGCCGTCGACCATCGAGAGGATGCGCTCCACCTCGCCGCCGAAGTCGGCGTGGCCGGGCGTGTCGACGATGTTGATCCGCGTGCCCTGCCACTCGACCGAGGTCGGCTTGGCCAGGATGGTGATCCCGCGCTCCTTCTCGAGGTCGTTCGAGTCCATCGCCCGCTCTTCGACGCGCTGGTTGTCGCGGAAGGTGCCGGACTGGCGGAAGAGCTGGTCGACGAGCGTGGTCTTGCCGTGGTCGACGTGCGCGATGATCGCCACGTTGCGGAGGCTCATGGGGTATCCTGTTGTCTGGAGTTCGCGCGCCCATAGCAAAAATGCTGCGTCGCGGGAAGGGTCAGTCGTCAGGTAGCGCGCAGGCGATATCGCGGGCACCGTGAAGGACGCGCAAAAATTTCGACGCCGTCGTCGATCGTCCGATACAACATGAGGTATCGATCGATCACTAAGCTGCGGATGCCGGGCACTTCCCACCGATCCCGGTCGAGCAGCGGATGCCGCTCCAACAGCGTCATCTTTGCGTCGAACCGACGAACCATCGCATCGGCTGCGGGAGGATGATGGACGGCGATGTAGCGCCAAATATCCAGAATGTCGCTCTGCGCCGCCGGCGTCCGGATGATCGTCATGGAAGGCGGCGACGGGCCTCGCGCAAGGTCGCTTCCAGATCCCATGGCTCGCCGGGTCCGCTGTCCAGCCCTTCCTGGATCAGCTCGCGCAGCCGGGCGATGCTCAGACCGGTATCGGGATCGAGCGCGTCCTCGGCTGTTTCCAGCACCACGCGATTTCCGTCGCGCCGCAGGAAAACCTCATCGCCGTCGAAGCGATAGCCTTCGGGCAGTTCCACCGACTGGCTCTCGCCCGAGCGAACGATCCGGGCCATGACGTTCATCCAGCGCCTCCATCACCGCCCCCGATCTAGCAGAGGGCCGTGGCGCTGTCAGGTCGCCGGGTCAGGCGAGCTTCAGCCCTTCGCGGTTCATCATCCGGGTGATGTGGCGGTTCTGCTCCCCGGACATCTTCGCGCGCAGCTTCGGGAACAGCTCGTCCTCTTCCTCGCGCATGTGGCTTTCAATCAAGGCACGGAATTCCTTGAGCTTGGGCAGCCATGCCGGATCGCTGCGCGACATTTCCGTCAGGTCGAAGAAATACTGCTTCACATAGCCATGTTCGTGGTTGAGGTGATCGGCCGCCTCGGTCAGCCCTTGATCGCGCATCATCGTGTAGACGACATTCTCTTCCTGCAGCGCATGTTTGCCGATCGCATGTTTCAGCTGTGTCAGCAGCACCGTGCGCCGCGCGACGGCATCGTCGCCCGTCTTCTCGAGCGCGTCGAACAGCGCCAGCGCCGCCTTGTGCTCCGCAGCCAGCGCGGTGTCCCACTCACCCGCGAAATAGGTCGGCGCCTGCACGGCGGCCTTGCGGAAGAGGTTGGCGAGAAGGCCCGTGGCGACCGCGGCGGCGGCACCGATGGCGATGGTGCGTCCCTTGCCGTTGGCGGCGTCCTGCTGGTGCGGCTGGGTCATGATCGCATCGACTCCCGTGTTTTCAGGATCCGAACACATCGCCTATCTCGTTGTTCCGGCGGTACTTTTCTAAGGCCGAGCGGTTCCCGGGATGACCTGGGCATGACTTGCCTTGCGTAGCGCACATGCCGTATTATCTGAATAACACAGTTGATCGCGGAGCGGTGCGACGCCATGCTCCGTCCGGCGATCCGCGGGAGACGAATAGATGGCGAGCGACCCCACCCTGACCGTCGAGGCGCCGGCCGCGCTCACCTTGACGCCGCCAGACCCCGTGCCGGTGGTGCAGGCGGAAAAGGCGGCCGGGCTGGTACCGGTCGATGATAGCAAGAAGACCGAATTGGAGACCCGCGTCGACCAGTTCGTCGCCGACCTCGTCGCGCAGGATCCGAACAGCCCCGAGTTCGGCCGGCGGGTCGATGCGATCACCGCGATGGGCGCCAAGGAGATCCGCGATGCCGCGGGCCAGTCGAACCGCTTCCTCGATCGTCCGGTCCGCGCGATGGATCAGGAAGGCGGGGTCGGCAAGGATCTGGCCGAGCTGCGCCGGGTCGTCGAGGATCTCGATCCCGGCAAGCGCGGCAACCTGACCGCGCCGCAGAAGCTGTTCGGCATCATCCCGTTCGGCAACAAGATGCGCAATTATTTCGACGGCTACAAATCGTCGCAGACGCATATCAGCTCGATCCTGAAGAGCCTCGCCTCGGGCAAGGACGAGCTGCTGATGGACAATGCCGCGATCGATACCGAACGCGCCAATCTGTGGACCGCGATGGGCCGGCTGGAGCAGATGATCCACCTGTCCCGGGCGATGGACGCCAAGCTCGAGGACAAGGCGAACGAGCTCGATCACACCGATCCCGCCAAGGCCAAGGCGATCCGCGAGACCGCGCTCTTCTATACCCGGCAGCGGACGCAGGACCTGCTCACCCAGATGGCGGTGACGGTCCAGGGCTATCTGGCGCTGGACCTCGTCAAGAAGAACAATGTCGAGCTGGTGAAGGGCGTCGACCGCGCCTCCACCACCACCGTCGCGGCGCTGCGCACCGCGGTGACGGTGGCGCAGGCGCTGACCAACCAGAAGCTGGTGCTGGAACAGATCACCCAGCTCAACACCACCACCGCCAACATCATCGATTCGACCGGGCGGCTGCTCAAGGAGAATACCGCCCGCGTCCACGAACAGGCCGCCTCCTCGACGATCCCGCTCGAAACGCTCCAGCGCGCCTTCCAGAACATCTACGACACGATGGACGCGATCGACACGTTCAAGCTCAAGGCGCTCGACAGCATGAAGACCACGGTCAACACGCTGGGCAACGAGGTGGAGAAGTCGCGCGGCTATATCGCGCGGGCGGAAGGGGCGGCGCAGGCGCAGCTCAAGGGCCCGTCGTCCGACCAGTTCCGGCTGGAGGCGCTGTAACCGCCATGAGCGAGGTCGACGACGCGATCGCCGCCGCACGCGCGAGCTGGGCCAGGATCACCGAGCCGGGTGCGGCACCCTCGCCACAGCGGACGCGCACGCGCCGGGCGCCCGGCCATGGCATGCGCCGTCTCAAGATGATCGTCGCGGCGGCGCTGGCAATCGTGGTGGCGGCGTTCGTCGCGGGCATCGTCGCGCCGATCGGGATCATGGGAGCCTTTCTGGCGCTGGTGGCGATTTTCGTGGCGACCGCGACGATCGCGGCCTGGCCGGCCGCGCGGGACCGCCCGCCCCCGCCGGCGGAAACGCTGCGCAAGGTCGATATCAAGGCGCTGCCCGCACAGACCGAACGCTGGCTCGCGGCCCAGCGGGCGCAGCTGCCCGCGCCCGCGCAGCATCTCGTCGACCGGATCGGCGAGCGGCTCGACACGCTCTCTCCCCAGCTCGCCCGGGTCGAGCCGGAGGGCGAGGCGGCGCTGGAGATCCGCCGTCTGGTCGGCGAACAGCTGCCTGCCTTTGTCGGCGACTATGCCCGCGTGCCCGAGCCGCTCCGCCGGACCGAGCGCAACGGGCGTACGCCCGACACGGCGCTGATCGACGGGCTTGCGCTGATCGAGCGCGAAATCGCCGGCATGACCGAGCGGCTCGCGCAGGGCGATCTGGACAGTCTGCAGACGCGCGGCCGCTTCCTCGAAATGAAGTATAGCGGCGACGCGGAATGATCCTTCCATTCCTTCCCCACGACGGGGAAGGATGGCGACCTATCCCACCATGCGCCCTTCCAGCACGGTCCGGCACCGGCCGCCGATCCAGGCTTGCCCGTCCGCGTCATAGTCCACGAACACGCGTCCGCGCCGGCCGAGTTCGGTACCCTGTGCCGCGACATAGCCGGAGTCGACGCGACCGGTCGCCTTCAGCCATTGCGCGGCCGAGGCGTTGAAGCTGCCCGTCACCGGATCCTCGATCACCGAATGATGCGCGTCGGAGAAGAAGGTGCGGATCTCCCACTGCGTCTCGTGACCCGCCGGCTGCAGTCCGATCAGCCCGATCTCGACCCGTCCCGGGTGGTGCCGCATCGGCACGACGCGGCGCACCGCGTCCGCCGACTCCAGCAACACGCCGATCCAGCCCGGTCCGTTGTCCATATACTCCATCGCCTTGATCGCCGAGCGATCGAGGTGGAGGACGCGGGCGATCGCGGCGGCATGCGCCGCGTCGACCGCGCCGGTCCGGATCATGGGCGGCGCGGCGAAGGCCAGCCGTTCGCCGTCCCGGCGGATCGGAACCAGCCCGGCCCCGCATTGCTGGACGATGCGGGCAGGGTCGCGCGGCGCGCCACCGTTCGCCAGCCAGGCATGGCAGCTGCCCAGCGTCGGATGGCCGGCAAAGGGCAGTTCGCGCTCCAGCGTGAAGATGCGGACGCGGTAATCGGCGGCGGCATCGGTCGGCGGCAGCAGGAAGGCCGTCTCCGACAGGTTGAACCAGCGCGTCATCGCCTGCATCGTCGCCGTGTCGAGAGCCTCGTCGGCGATCACCACCGCCAGCGGGTTGCCGCTATAGGCGCCGTCATGGAACACATCGACCAACCAGCCCGGTTGCGCCGTCATCGTCTCTCTCCCTGTCTCTCGCGTCTAGCGCAGCGCCCATCGCAGCAACTGGCCGACGCCATGCGCACCTAAGCGCACTGCGGGCCGCTGCGCCAGCGGCACGCCGAAGCCGTGCAGCCGCGCCGCCCAGCGCGGCATCAGCTCGATCCCCGCCTGCATCATCACCGCATTGACCGGGGCGTTGAGCAGGCTGGGCGATGGCTGGCGGATCAGCAGCCCCGCGACCTCGCGCGTACGGGCATCCGCGCGGAGAGCCGGGCGCATGCCCTCGATATAGGCGTTGAGCGCGGCGCGCGTACGCGGCACGTCGATGGCGCCGAGCCGTTCGGCGACCTGCGCCATCTCGGCGACATAGGCGTCCTGCCGCGCCACCGGCATGGCGGGGTCGCGATAGCGCAGATGCGCGCGCAGAAAGGCATCCACCTCCGCGGCGTGCACCCAGGCGAGCAGGTCCGGGTCCGATGCGGCATAGGGCGTGCCGTCAGGCAAGGTCCCCGTCACCCGCTCGTGCACGCGGCGCACGCGCCCGATCATCCGCTCGGCCGCCTCGGTCGAGCCGAAGGTCGTCACGGAGATGAACTGCGCGGTCCGGCGCAGCCGGCCGGTCATATCGCGGCGGAAGTTGGAATGATCCCACACCCCGGCCAGCGCCGCAGGGTGGAGCATCTGCACGAGGAGCGACGCGACGCCGCCGATCATCATGCTGGTGAAGTCGCCATGCACCGCCCAGGTGGCGGAGCCCGGCCCGAACAGCCCCGGGTCGCCGGGCGGGCGGCTGAGATCCAGTTCGCCGGAACCGACCAGCCCGCGCACCCTGTTCCCGATCGCCCGTCGCATGTCCATGCGCGGAATATGGGGGCGGTTCCTGCACTTGTGAATGTCGCGCGGCACCTCAGGCCGCGCGCACCGCCTCCCAGGCGGCGACCTCTTCGGGGTAACGCTTGGTGACGGTCAGGTCGGTGGCGGTCGCCGTGGCGAGGTCCACCGTCACCTCGCCCTCCCATTCGAAGGTGGCGTTGCCCTCGATGGTCACCATCGCATCGGCGTCCGCGACCGCGCGCACCAGACCGCCACGGTTGCGCAAGATCGCGGAGCGGTCATAGGCCCACCGCCCGGTCAGGCAGGCGGCGTAGGTCGAGGCGGCCATGGCGCTGCCGCAGCTATCGGTCAGGCCCACGCCGCGTTCGAACGTGCGCACGAACAGCCCCTCCGCCTCCATGACGGCGAAGCTGACATTGGCGCGGCGGGGGAGCCAATCGGGCGCGGCCTCGCATAGCCGCCCGATACGGACGAGTTCGGTCTCGTCGATCGATTCGACAAAGGCGATGAGATGCGGATTGGGGATCGCGATCGCCGTGAAGCGCAATCCCCCGAGCGGCGGCAGGGCGTCATCGACCAGCCGCTCGGCGCCGATGCGAAGCGGCCAGGCCGCGATATCGAGCGACGCCGGCCCGGCCCGCTCCCGCACCGTGAAGACACCGGGCGCGAGCGGCGGCGCGTGCGCGACATCGGCGCGCGAGCCGATCAGCCGCACTCCCGCCGCCTCGACGCCCAGCGCCGCGAACCCCGCGCGTGCGACGCACCGCAGCCCGTTGAGGCACGTCTCCGCCTCCGACCCGTCGGGATTGAACATGCGATAGCCGATCGCATCGCCGTCGCGCCCGTCCAGCATCAGCAGCAGCCCGTCGCCACCCACCGGTCCCGCCCGATCGGCGAGGGCCCGGGCAACGGCCGACCAGTCGGCATCGGACAGGTCGAGGCCGCGGGCATCGACCATCGGGAAATCGTTTCCGGAGCCGTGACATTTGGTGAAGGACAGACGCATCTTCAGGCTCCGCGGGGCAGGCGCGTGATCTAGGCGGAAGCTCCGCCATTATGAAGGGGCGATGCGGCGGGCGGCCGGATCGGTCCGACGGCGCTAACATCCGGGCCGAAGCGCCGCATGCGGTCCGCCCATCCCCCCGGCGCCGGCCTAACACCGTCACCGCAGACTGTAATGATCCGCCAGCCGGTCGAGCGCCAGCGTCAGCACCAGCCGCCCGGAGCGTCCCGGCCAGCCGAGCGCCTTTTCCGCCACCGGCACGGCCTCCCCCGCACATACGATGCGCCACAATATGTCGGACAGGCCGGGCCCGACCGCCCGCACGGCATCGTCGAAGCGGCGCTTGGCCGCGATCCGGGCCGTGCCGGGATCGGTGCTATCACCCGTCGCTCCGTCGACCCGGGGTTGCCAGCGCATCGTGGTGACCGGAGAGATCTGCGCGCGTTCATAGTCTGCCCGAAGCCGCTCGCCGGCGTCCAGCTGGCGCGGCGTCACGAGCCCGCGCGCGGCAAGCCAGCCCAGCGGCGATTCGGCGACATTGACAGTGACCTTGCGTCCGGCCGGGGCCGGGCGGCCCTGCTCATCGATCCTGCGTTCCACCAGCTCGCGCATATGCCACTCCATCCTCGCGGGAGGGGGCGCATGGCATGTCGTACCGTCTGTAGGACAGCCCCGCCGCGACGTCGCCGCCGGGCGGTCGGAATATCAGGCGGTCACGGCCCCGGCGGGTCGGTTCATCGCCTCGATCGCGGCCAGCTCTACCGGCGTCAGGCCACGGCGATCGGCCTGGTCGTTGGCACCTCGACGCTCGGCCGCCGCAGCGGCGCCGTTCCGCGCCAGTCCAGAGGCACCGAACAAGGTCAGTTTCACACGGCTCATCGTTCTTCCCACCCAGGCACCGCACGCAAACGTCGCGTGGGCACTACACCGCACAATCGCGATGAGCCCGAAATGTTCCGCGCCTTTCCAAGGTGTACCGGAACGGCACGGGTGATGCGCATCGAGCGGGGTGGTGGGCGCTGACGGGCTCGAACCGCCGACCCTCTCGGTGTAAACGAGATGCTCTACCAACTGAGCTAAGCGCCCGCAGCCCTGCCCTTAGCGGCGGCCGCCGCCGCGATGCAAGCCGCTTATCCCCGGCGTCCGGTCAGGCAAACGGCAGGCCCGCACGATCGAGCGCGGCGGCATAGCCCTCCATCCCCTCCAGGGCCCGGCGCGACAGGGTGATGAAGGCGCGGCGGCCATCGTCTGGGTCTGGCCAGCGGTCGAGCAGCCCCGCCTCGGTCATCCGTGCGATCCAGCGCAGGGCGGTGGTCGGCGCAACCGCGGCGGCGATGCACAGGCTCGATACCGACACGCGCTGCCGCTCGAGATGCGCGGCGTAGAGGTCGAGCAAAATGTCCCAGGCGGGATCCTCGAACAGCCCGTCCCCGAAGAAGCTGTCGCGCATCCGGCGGCTTCGGATCGCCTGGCGTACCGTCTGCGCGTCGACCGGCGACTCCAGGGCGGGCGCGAAGCCGAAGCTGACATGGCGGTCGCCCACGCCGCCCCCGCCCCGCCCGCGATCGCGCTCGGCGCCGCCGACGATTGCGCCCGCGACCCGGCCGATCTGCGCACGGATCCGGCGCTCGCGCTTCGCCTCGTCCTCGCGGACCCGGTCGGACAGTCCGCCGCGATCGGCGAGGCGGCCGTGCGTCGCCAGCGCCGCCACCTGCTCGGCCAGGGTCGGTCCGCACAGCAGCTCGACGCCATGCATCATCAGCGCGGCGAAGACCGGCTCGAGCTGCTCCACATCGAAGGTCACCACGGCGCGCACGCCCGTCGTCCGGATCGCCTCGCCGAGGACCGGCAGCGCCACGTCGAGCACCGCCGCCGCGACGCTCTCCGCCTCGACCGACAGAAGCGGCACCTTGCCGATCGTCGCGATGAAGCGGGCAGGATCGCTCCAGTCGCAGGCCGCCACCATCCGGCCGCCCGCCATCTCGATCGCCGCCTCGGCATCGCTGCGGCGCACGGGCGGCGCGATCAGCGCCGCATCGAAGCCGTCGGGCATCAGCCCAGCGCCTTCACGATCTCCTCGACCATCTTCTTGGCATCGGCCAGCAGCATCATCGTGTTGTCCCGGTAGAAAAGTTCGTTGTCGACGCCCGCATAGCCCACACCGCCCATCGATCGCTTGATGAACAGCACGGTGCCCGCCTTCTCGACGTCGAGTACGGGCATGCCATAGATGGGTGACGACTTGTCGGTCTTTGCCGCCGGATTGGTGACATCGTTTGCACCGATGACGAACGCCACATCGGTCTGCGCGAAGTCGGCGTTGATGTCTTCGAGTTCGAACACCTCGTCATAGGGGACATTGGCCTCGGCGAGGAGGACATTCATATGCCCCGGCATGCGCCCGGCGACGGGGTGGATCGCGTATTTGACGCGCACCCCCTCCTCCTTCAGCTTATCCGCCATCTCGCGCAGCACGTGCTGCGCCTGCGCGACCGCCATGCCGTAGCCGGGAACGATCACGACCTGCTCCGCCTGGCTCATCAGGAAGGCGGCATCTTCGGCCGAGCCGCGCTTCCACGGCCGGTCGCTCGCCGCCGCCGCGCCGCCGCCCCCGCCGCCGCTCTCCGCCCCGAAGCCGCCGGCGATCACGCTGATGAAGCTGCGGTTCATCGCATGGCACATGATGTAGGACAGGATCGCGCCCGACGCGCCGACCAGCGCGCCGGTGATGATCATCGCGGTATTGCCGAGCGTGAAGCCCATCGCCGCCGCCGCCCAGCCCGAATAGCTGTTGAGCATCGACACCACGACCGGCATGTCCGCCCCGCCGATCGGCACGATCAGCAGGAAGCCGATGGCGAAGGACAGAAGCGTGATCGTCCAGAAGATCCACGGCGCCTGATCGCGGGTGAACAGTGCGACCAACCCCAAAATGGCGGCGAGGATCGTCAGGTTGAGCACGTGCCGGCCGGGGAGCAGGATCGGCTTGCCGCCCATATTGCCGTTGAGCTTCAGGAAGGCGATGACGCTGCCCGAAAAGGTGATCGCACCGATCGCGACGCCCAGCCCCATCTCCACCCGGCTGGCCGGATGGATGACGGCGAAGGGCTGGCCGATCAGCGGCGTCACGAGCTCGGCGATGCCGAACGCCATCGGGTTGAGATAGGCGGCGATGCCGACCAGCACCGCGGCAAGCCCGACCAGCGAGTGGAAGGCGGCGACGAGCTGCGGCATCGCCGTCATCGCGATCCGCCGCGCCGTGACGATGCCGATCACCGCGCCGAGGCCGATCGCGGCGAGGATTTCGAGCGCCGCGGTCCAGTCTACTGCTTCACCGAACACGATTGCATGAACCGCTTGTCCGTCAACAATCACCTGATCGGTCATCGTCATGGACTGCGGCACATGCGTTGCCAGCGTCGTCACCACGGCGATCGCCATGCCGATCATGCCCAGCCGGTTCCCCCGCTGGCTGGTCGACGGGCTGGACAGCCCGCGCAGCGCCAGGATGAAGCAGACGCCCGCCACCAGATAGGCGAAGGCCACCCAGGGATTGACCGTTACCTCGTGCATCCCCGCTCCCCCCGATCGCGCGCCTTCGCGTGGCCCCGGCTCATTTGGCGGGGCGCTCCTTCTTCTTGTACATGGCCAGCATCCGCTGGGTGACGGCAAACCCGCCGAAGATGTTGACGCTCGCCAGCGTAACCGCGGCCAGCCCCAGCCACTTGGCCCCCGGCGACCCCGCCGCCGCCGCGGCGACCAGCGCGCCGACGATGATGACCGAGGAGATGGCGTTGGTCACTGCCATCAAAGGCGTGTGCAGCGCCGGCGTCACCGACCAAACGACGTAATAGCCGACGAAGCAGGCGAGCACGAAGATCGACAGGATGGCGATGAAGGTCATGGGGCGCGTCCTTGGCGATCCTCCCCATGCCCTGCATGGGGAGGGGGACCGCCCGGCGCAGCCGGGTGGTGGAGGGGCTGGGCCGCGCGCGCGATCGCGGCTGCGACGGAGTCTGGATTGCGTAGCACGTCGACGGCCGCGATGCGGATAACCCGCAAGCCTCGCTCGGTAAGCCATGCGTCGCGGACCATGTCATGCACCGGCCGGTTGCCGCGATTATGCGATTCGCCGTCGATCTCGATCACGAGTCGCGCGGCGGGGCAGTAGAAGTCGAGAATGTAGCGGCCCAGCGGATGCTGGCGGCGAAACCGCAGATGGTCGAGCCCGCGGAGGCGCTGCCAGAGCAGCACTTCGGGCAGGCTCATCGTGCGGCGAAGGCTGCGCGCGCGGCGAACCGTGGAAGCCCCTCCACCACCCGGCTGCGCCGGGCGGTCCCCCTCCCCATGCCTTGCATGGGGAGGATCGAGGGACCGGAGGATGCTCACGTCGCCAGCCTCGGATGCACGACCGCGCCATTCTTCGTCAGCCGGATCGCGTCGCCGATCTCCGCGTCCAGCACCGGCCGCCCGGCCTCCTTGTCCCAGAAGGCGGACAGGAAGTTGTACAGGTTCCGCGCGAACAGCGCCGAGGCGTCCGCGGCGAGCCGGCTCGGCACGTTGCGGTGGCCGACGATCTTCACCCCGTGCCGCGTCACCACCTCGCCCGGCACCGCTCCCTCGACATTGCCGCCCTGCTCGACCGCGAGATCGACCAGCACGCTGCCAGGCCGCATCGACGCGATCTGCGCGTCGGAGACGAGGCGCGGCGCGGCGCGGCCGGGGATCAGCGCGGTGGTGATGACGATGTCCTGCTTGGCGATATGGCTGGACACCAGTTCGGCCTGCGCCTTCCGATATTCCTCGCTCATCTCGCCGGCATAGCCACCCGCGCCCTCGCCCTCGATTCCGGCGACGCTCTCGACGAAGATCGGCTTGGCGCCGAGCGACTGGATCTGCTCGCGCGTCGCCGAGCGCACGTCGGTGGCGGAAACCTGCGCCCCCAGCCGCCGCGCGGTGGCGATCGCCTGCAGCCCGGCGACGCCCACGCCCATGACGAAGACGCGCGCAGCCGGGATCGTGCCCGCCGCGGTCATCATCATCGGAAAGGCGCGGCCATATTCGGCTGCCGCGTCGAGCACCGCCTTGTAGCCGGACAGGTTCGACTGCGAGGACAGGATGTCCATCGACTGGGCCCGGGTGATGCGCGGCATCCATTCCATCGCCAGCGCCTCGACCCCCGCCGCGGCATAGGCGTCCACCCGCCCGCGCCCCTGCTCTCCGGCGGCCAGCGGGTTCAGGCCCGCGACGATCCAGGCTCCCGGCGAGACGCCGCCCAGCGCCGCGGGATCGGGTCCCTGCACGCCCAGCACGATGTCCGCACCCGCCAGCACTGCGTCGCGGTCGGCGACGGTCGCACCGGCCGCGGCATAATCGGCATCGGCAAAGCCCGCCGCCTCGCCGGCCCCCGCCTCGATCGCCAGGGTCGCGCCGAGGGCGCCGAATTTCCGCACAGTCTCGGGTGTTGCGGCGACCCGCCGCTCCGCGTCGGCGCGTTCGCGCAGCACCGCGATCCGCATCGGGCCGCTCAGCCGGCGATCAGGTAGATGACCAGCGCGACCAGCAGGCCCGCGCCGACAGCGCCCCATTTGAGAAAGCCGATCATCCCGTTATACGTCGTCACATCGACCCTGGCCGCGTGATGCTCGGCCCCGTGTTCTCCGGCCATGCGCCATCCTCCCGTCATGGAAATCCGGTAGCGACCCTAACGAGGCGGTGCGCGCACCTCAAGGCTCCCCGCCACCGACGAGCGAAGGGCCGTTAGCTTCGCCTTTACCAGCGGCTCCCTATTGACCGTGCCGAACCGGGACGGATTGAGGCCGATGACGCGCAACGGACAGCGACTGCTCCTTCTGATCGACGACGAGCCGGCCCAGCGCCGGCTGGTGGCGGCGCTCGCCTCGCGCGGGGGCTGGCGCGCCATCTTCGCCGGCGACGAGGATACCGCGGTCACCACGCTAGGCACGCAGGACGGAATGCATCTCGATGCCGTCCTGATCGACCATTGGGCGACCGACGCGGATGCGACCAGCCTGATCGCGCGGCTGCGCGGCCAGCGCCCGCAGCTGCCGATCCTGGTGCTCACCGCCAACGGCTCGGCGGCGCAGGCGGTGTCGGCGATGCGCGCCGGTGCCAGCGACTTCCTGGTCAAGCCTCTCGCCCCCGACCGGCTGCTCGCCGCGCTGGAGACCGCGGTCGGCGGCAACAGCGCGGGCGAGCTGCGGCCGCTGACCGAGAAGCTGCCGGCCGAACTCGCCTTCGACGAGATCGTCGGCTCCTCCCCCGATTTCCGCGCCGCGCTGGCGATCGCCGCCAAGGCCGCCCGGTCGCGCGCGCCGGTGCTGATCGAGGGCGAGGGTGGCGTCGGCAAGGAGGTCGTGGCCAAGGCGATCCACGCCGCCTCGCCGCGTCAGAAGCGGCCGATGATCTCGATCAACTGCGGCGCGATCCCCGCCAACCTCGTCGAGAGCGAGCTGTTCGGCCACGAGATGGGGGCGTTCACCGGTGCCTTCGAGCGCAAGATCGGCCGGTTCCAGGAGGTCGACGGCGGAACCATCTTCCTCGACGAGGTCGGCGAGATGCCGCCCGAGGCGCAGGTCAAGCTGCTGCGCCTGCTCCAGAACGGCGAGGTCCAGCCGCTCGGGGCGCGCCACCCTCGCGAGGTCGACGTGCGCGTGATCGCGGCGAGCAACCGTCGCCTGTCGGAGGAGGTGGAGGCAGGCCGGTTCCGCGAGGATCTGTTCTACCGGCTCAACACCGTGCAGGTGGCGATCCCGCCGCTGCGCGACCGGATCGGCGACATTCCGGCGCTATCGCGCCACCTGCTCGCGCGGATCGGCCGGCAGCCGGGCCTGCGCCCGCTGGCCATTTCCGACGACGCGCTCGACCTGCTCTCGGGCTATGAATGGCCGGGGAATGTCCGCCAGCTCCAGAACGCCCTGTTCCGGGCCGCCGTGCTCTGCGAGGGCGAGACGCTGACGCGCAGCGACTTCCCGCAGATCGCGGCGATGGGGCATCGCCGCACCGCCGCCGCGGCGGACGCGGGCGGCGTCACGCTGTTCCGGCCCGATGGTCATATGCGCCCGCTCGAGGAGATCGAGGCCGATGTGATCCGCCTCGCCATCGGCCATTATCGCGGCCGCATGACCGAGGTGGCACGGCGGCTGGGGATCGGCCGGTCGACGCTCTACCGCAAGCTGGGCGAGCTCGGGATCGACAACGCGGCGTGATCGCGGCCGCGCGACTCGGATCGGATCCGCGGATCGTTCCCGGAGGACGGCAGAAAAAATCCTGATCTGGCGGGGAGACAAGCTCCGGCTCGCGGGATAATCGGTCGACATGAGGACGACCGATCGCGTCATTCCGACAGGTGCCGGCGCGGCGGACGGGTTCGGGCGGTGGCGCGCGCCCTTCGTCCTGCTCGACGATGCGCGGCCGGGCGGCACCGCCCGCCTCTATCGCGACCCGGTCGAGATCCTCGTGGCGCGAACCCCGTCGGAGGTCCGCGCCCTGCTCGACCGGCTGCGGACCGCGCGGGGCCTGCATGCGGCGGGCTTCCTCTCCTACGAAGCGGCCCCGGCCTTCGATCCGGCCATGCAGGTAGTCGCGGGCAGCGCCATGCCGCTGGCCTGGTTCGGCCTGTTCGAAAAGTGGGACGCGATCGATCCCGCCGCCTCGCTTCCCGATCCGGCCGGCGCCCATGCCGGCGCGCCGGTGCCGCGGATCGCCCCCGCCGCCTATCGCGCGACGGTCGAGGCGCTGCTCGCCAAGATCGGGGCGGGCGACCTCTACCAGGCCAATCTCACCTTCCCGACCGACGTCGCGATGGCGGGGGATCCGCTCAGCCTCTATGCCGGGCTGCGCGCCCGCGCAGCCGCCGGCTATGGCGCGGTGGTGGCGACCGGAGCGGAGACGCTGCTCAGCCTGTCGCCCGAACTCTTCTTCACCCTGATGGGGGATCGGCTGACCTGCCGGCCGATGAAGGGGACGGCGCGCCGCGGCGCGACGCGGGCGGCGGACGACGCGCTCGCCGCATCGCTCGCCGCCGATCCCAAGCAACGCGCCGAGAACCTCATGATCGTCGATCTGATGCGCAACGACCTGTCGCGCGTCGCGGAGAGCGGCAGCGTGGCGGTGCCCGAGCTGTTCGCGGTCGAACGCTATCCGACGGTGCAGCAGATGACCTCCACCGTCACCGCGACGCTGGCGGACGGGCGCTCCGCGGTCGACGTGCTCGCCGCGACCTTTCCCTGCGGATCGATCACCGGCGCGCCGAAGCTGGCGGCGATGGCGGCGATCGCGACGTTGGAAGAAAGCCCCCGCGGCGCCTATACGGGTTCGATCGGACGGATCGATGCCAACGGCGATGCCGCCTTCAACGTCGCGATCCGCACGCTAGCCATCCCGGCAGGCGCAACGCAGGCGACCCTGTCGCTCGGGTCGGGCATCGTCGCGGACAGCGACCCCGCGGCGGAGTGGGAGGAGTGCCTGACCAAGGGCGCATTCATCAGCGGCGGCACGCCGACTCCCGACCTGATCGAGACGATGGCCTTTGATCCCGAGGAGGGGCTGCTGCGCCTCGACCTGCATCTGGCGCGGATGAAGGCGAGCGCCGCCGCCCTCGGCTTCGCCTTCGACCGCCACGCCGCGCGCAACGAGTTGCAGGCGGCGACCTTCCGCTTGCGTGGGCCGCGACGGATCCGTCTGGTGCTGGCGCCCTCCGGTGCGGTCGCGATCGAATCGGGGCCGCTGCCGGCGGTGCCCGACCGGCCGATGACGGTGGCGATCCGCCCCCTGCCCGTTCCGCCAGGCGACCTGCGCCTCCGCCACAAGACGGCCGACCGCGGCTTCTACGATGCGGCGCGCCGCGCCGCGGGGACCGAGGAGGTCGTCTTCGAACATGACGGCCGGCTGACCGAGGGCAGCTTCACCTCGATCTTCGTGCCGCGCGGCGCGCTGCTGGTGACGCCCGCTGCCGATGCCGATACGCCGATGCTGCCCGGCGTGCTGCGCGCCGCCCTGCTGGCGGAAGGGCGCGCGGTCGAGGGCGTGGTGACGCGTGCCGATCTGGCGCACGGCTTCTTTCTGGGCAATGCGCTGCGCGGGCTGATCCCGGCGCTTGTCGCACCGGACATATAGGGTATAGCGCCGCCGCCCCCTGTCGCCGGGCAAATCGCAAAAGGTTCCATCATGAAGACCTCCGCCGCGCTCGACCGCATCAGCCCCTCGCCCACGCTGGCCGTCACCGCCCGCGTCACCGAGCTGAAGCGCGCGGGTGTGGACGTGATCGGCCTGGGCGCCGGCGAACCCGATTTCGACACGCCCGACTTCGTCAAGGACGCCGCCATCAAGGCGATCCGCGACGGCCAGACCAAATATACCGTGGTCGACGGCACGCAGGCACTGAAGGAGGCGATCGTCGCCAAGTTCGCGCGCGACAACAGCCTGACCTACACCACCGGCCAGGTCAGCGTGAACGTCGGCGGAAAGCATACGCTGTTCAACGCGCTCGTCGCGACCGTCGAGGCGGGCGACGAGGTCGTGATTCCGGCCCCCTATTGGGTCAGCTATCCCGACGTCGTCCAGTTCGCCGGCGGCACCCCGGTGATCGTCAAGGCGGGGCCCGACCAGAACTACAAGCTGTCGCCCGAGGCTCTCGAGGCCGCGATCACGCCGCGCACCAAGTGGGTGATCCTGAACTCGCCCTCCAACCCGACCGGCGCCGCCTACACGGCCGACGAACTCAAGGCGCTGGGCGAGGTGCTGGCACGGCACCCGCAGGTCTGGATCTTCGCCGACGATATGTACGAGCATATCGTCTATGACGGCTTCCGCTTCGCGACGATCGCAGAGGTCTGCCCGGAGCTCTACGAGCGCACGCTGACCGTCAACGGCTGTTCCAAGGCCTATGCGATGACCGGCTGGCGGATCGGCTTCGCCGGCGGGGCGAGCTGGCTGATCAAGGCGATGGCGAAGCTCCAGTCGCAGTCGACCAGCAATCCTTGCTCGATCGCGCAGGCGGCGGCGGTCGCAGCGCTGAGCGGCGACCAGTCGTTCCTCGCCGAGCGCAATGCGGCGTTCCGCACCCGGCGCGATCTGGTGGTCGATGCGCTCAATGCCATCCCGGGCATCACCTGTCCGCGACCCGAAGGCGCCTTCTACGTCTATCCGTCGATCGCCGGACTGATCGGCAAGACCACGCCGAAGGGCGCGACGATCGGCGACGACGAGGCGTTCGTCACCTATCTTCTCGACGAAGCACGGGTCGCGGCGGTGCAGGGCGCGGCCTTCGGCCTCTCGCCGGCGATGCGGATCAGCTACGCGACATCGAACGCGCTGCTGACCGAGGCGTGCAACCGGATCGCGGAGGCCTGCGCCGCCCTGCGCTGACGGCCGGTCCCGGTCCGGGCGGGCCGGGCGACGCCGATCCAAATGCAACACGGGATGAACGGGCCGCCAAGGGATCGTTCATCCTGCAACGCTATGTTTCCCACCGTCATCTTGTCGTGACGTGGTTGATCTACGACATGGCGACCAACATCGCACCGGCCTCGCCTCGGCGATCCCGGTGACGTCAATGGGTACGAGATCATGATGAAGCGTTTGAAATCCAGCGCCATGTGGCAGTTCGCCGGCGGCTTCGTGCTCGGCGCGATCGGGCTCGTCGTGCTGCAACCCGCGGATGCGACCCGCGCGATGGTCGGGCGGATCGTCCCGACTCACGAGATCCGCTGACGGTGAAAACCGCCGCCGTCCTGATCGCGTTCGGCGCGGCCGCGGGCGCGGCGCTGATGGCGCCGGCCGCCGCCGAGAAGGCGGTGATCATTCCCGCCGCCCGCGTCGACGTGCCGGCGACGCCGGGTCTGCAGACCGCGGTGCTGGCGGGCGGGTGCTTCTGGGGCATGGAAGCGGTCTTCGAGCAGGTCCGCGGCGTGCGCACCGTCACGGCCGGCTATGCCGGCGGCACGGCGGCGACCGCGCGCTACGACACCGTCTCGACCGAGACGACGCGCCATGCGGAGGCGATCCGCATCACCTTCGATCCGCGGCAGGTCAGCTACGCCACGCTGCTCCGCGTCTATTTCTCGGTCGCGCACGACCCCACGCAGGTGGACGGTCAACGCCCGGACAGCGGACCCAGCTACCGCTCGGCGATCTTCCCGCAGTCGCCCGAACAGGCACGGGTCGCCCGGGCCTATATCGCTCAATTGTCGGGCGCCCGGGCCTTCCCCCGGCCGATCGCGACCCGGATGGAGAGCGGCGGCTTCTATCCGGCCGAGGCCTATCACCAGAACTTCTTCGACCGGCACCCCGATCATCCCTATATCGTGATGTGGGACAAGCCGAAGGTGGCCGCCTTCCGCGCCGCCTTCCCGACGCTGCGCCGCTAAAGACCGGGCGCGTCGCTCACGCCTGCCCTCGGACATCACCTCCGCGCCGGAGGCTGGACCTTGATCCGCTTTAGCTGACACCATCGTCGTCCTGGCGCAGGCCGGGATCTCGTGGTCATGGCGCGACGCAGGAATCGCTCGAAGCCGCAGTTCGCGCTGGCGCAACGATTCGGAACGTCCGGATCAACTACCAGGGCAAGAAGACATGGGTAGCATGACCCCCGACCGCCCGCCCGACCGTGCCTCGCCTTCGTTCCGAAGGAACGGATCAGCGTAATGTCGCCGGCTTCAGGCCGGCATCGCCTCAGGCCTTCACGGTCCCCGTCGCGCGGCGCCGGCGACGCAGCGTCGCCGCGACTACGCCGAGCCCCGTCAGCAGCAACATCCAGCTCGCCGGTTCCGGCACCGGCGTGACCGGGATCTCAGGCGTCGGCTCGGGCGTCGGCGTGATGACCGGCGTGGGCTCGGGCGTCGGCGTGGCACTCGGCTCGGGAGTCGGGGTCGCGGACGGCTGCGGCGTCGGCGTAGCGGTCGGCTCCGGCGTCGGGGTGGCGCTCGGCTGGGGCGTCGGCGTGCCCGTGGGCTGCGGCGTCGGCGTAACCGTCGGCTCCGGCGTCGGCGTCGGTGTCACGCCCGGCTCGGGCACGACACCGCCGCCGCCCGGAACCGCCGCACCGCCGATGCCATAGCCAGGACCGGTCGGTGAGAAATTGGCGAACTGGAAGCCTCCGCCCGGCAGCGCCCCGACGGGCGCCAGCACGGCAGGATTGGCCGCCAGGAGCGGCGGCTGCACATCCTCGCGCGTCGCGAAGAACGGCTCGGCATCGGGCGGCACCTGCGCTGCGCCGGGTTCCGGCTGGTCCAGTCGCGGCGAATTGCGGAAGGCGCGCTTGAAGCGCTGGGGCCCCATGAAGCCGAAGCGCTGGAGTACTCCGATCGGCGGCGGCGCGGCGGGCGCGACCGCGGCGAAGGCGAGCGGCAGCGCCCCGTTCTCGAACAGGGCGCGCTCGGTGTGCGGCGCCAGCGCCACCACCGCGAACATGGTCACCAGCCCGCCGACCACGACGTGCTGGAATCGCCGTTCGTGCGTTGCTACGAGAGTTTCAGGGGGTGAGTTCATGATCCGTTTCCCACGTTCCGCCCATAACGCAAAGGACCGGCGCACGCGACTGCGGACTGGCTCGGCCGTCTGTTCGCGTGGCGACAGTGACATTTACGCACGACATGCGCTGCTTGTTGCAACCACCCCGCTGCTCGCGCTGACACTGGCCTCGTGCGCCGGAGCGCCCGAGGGCGACACGGCGCAGATCCTGCGCGCGACGCTGGCGTTGCTGGAGACGGGGCGCTCACCGAACGCCCCGCAACTGTGCGTCGACTCCCGGCCGCGCGGCGAACCGCTGGCGATCTACCGCACGATGCGGATCAACAGCGAGCCCGACGAGCATCAGTGGCGCGAAGCCGAGCCGCTGCGCACCGAACCCAAGGTGCATGGCCGCGACCTGTTCAACGATGCGACCGGCCGCGAGACGCTGCGCATCCGCGAGCCGGACGAGGCCGCCGAGCCCCTGCCCCGCGAGGCGCAGGCGCAGCTGGACGCGCGCGCGCGGGCCATGTCGGTCGATGGCGAGTCGCTCGGTTTCGCGATGGACGGCAGCCTGGCGCCGGCCAATATGGCGGTTCGCTGGTGGCTGATGAACCGGCTGCACGGATGCGAGCGCACCGTCGTGCTGTCCCGGCTGGTGCATGACGGCAAGACGGGCTTCATCACCGCGACGCTCGACCATTGGGGCACCACCTACGCGCTGGAACGCAGTGGCGCCGGCTGGCGCGTCGCGGCGCAATGGGACACCTGGCTCTACTGAGCGGCGGCGAGGTCGGGCGTTCCCGGTCACAGTATCGCGGCGCAGATCATTCCGATGACGATCCAGGGCACGATCAGTCCGGCGGCGATGATCGGGCCGCGGACCATGCGAATGCGCTGTTCGACGGCGTCGAGCGGCGGATCGACGTCGATCTTGGTGGCCGGCCCTGTCCAGCCGAAATCGGGAGCGAGGATCGTCGGCTGGACCGACGCCTCGACACCCGACACGTCGATCGGGCTGAGGAACCGGCAGCCATATTGTGGCGGCGCGGAGCGGACGATCAGCGCGACATGCCGGCCGAGCCCCGCGATGCCGACCGTGATCGTCGCGTCCAGCGCCATCGGCTCGCTGCACACCATGCGAAAGCCCGTCGCGGACAGGTCCTCGATCATCACGTCGACCGGACGGCGATCGTCCTGCTGGCGCAGCGTGCCGTCCAGATTGACCGAACGGCGATCCGCAGCGCGCTCGTCGTCCGCGCGAAATAGCTGTGCGGTCAGCGCCATGTTCCGCGTCTCCAAACCATCGTGCCGCGCGGTCTGCGCCCTGGGTGGTTAGAAGAGCGTAAAGAATGGCAAAAAACTGGAGGGCGGAGCGTGGAAAATCCCGGGGGTCCCGATCGGGCCCCCGGGCAAGGCAGGGTCAGTTCGCGACAGCGAAGGTGACGGTGCGACGCCGTGGGCGGGCGCGCAGCGCCGCGCCCATCATGGCGAAACCGGTGATCATCAGCGCCCAGCTCTGCGGTTCGGGCACGAAGCTGGCGAAGATGCTGGCCGAGGTGGCGAGATAGTTCGGGTTGGCCAGCACGTCGAAGTTCAGGTTCCAGCCCATCGCGTCGAACGCCGCCAGGTCGGTCGCGGTGATCTCGCCCATCTGTGCATAGCAGAAATTGGGGTCCATGATCCCGATCTGGTTGGTGCAGCCGCCCAGATCCTTGAAGTGCGACGCCTGCTGCCGGTCGCCGAAGTTCCGCCCGGTCGAGAACAGCGAGTTGCCGAACAGCTGGGTGCGGCCGCCGTCGATCGAGAAATAGGCGGGCGAGCCGACCGCCAGGTCGAGCACCGGCGCGTCGCCCGACAGCGCGTTCGTCGGATCCTGACTGTAGCGGAACAGGTCCAGCGTGGTGAAGATGTAGTTCGACCCGTTGATGTTCGCCGCGGCGTTGGCGGGATTGTCGTAGATGTCGACGCCGCTGGTGAAGCCGAGGGCGTGGCCGATCTCGTGGATGGCGACGCCGATGAAGTCCATCCGGCCCGCGGTGATCCCGTCGCTGGGATCGAAGTCGAAGGCGAAGTTGCTGCTGAAATTGACCTGCGCGTCGCGCGACAGCGGGTTGAACCCGGTATAGCCCAGCGCCTTCAGCGTCGCGCCGTTGACGCCCATGGTCAGGTTGTTGGCGCTGTCGTCGGCGTCGAAGACCCGGGTGGTCGTGTCGATGCCGACCTTGGTCGTCGCGTCGCGATAGCCGCTGGTGATCGCCTGCAGGCCGCCCGCATAGGTCAGCGGCATCATATTGTCGCGCGCGATGGCGTCGAGGCGGCTGTTGCCGGTGACTGCAAGCTGTTCGTAGATGTCCGCGGTCGTGACGCCGTAGCGGGTCGAACCGGTCGAACCGATCACGCCGGCGGCCAGCGCGTTATAGCCGATCTCCAGCCGCACCGTCACATCGTTGGTGAGAACCGACGACCAATATTGCGTGGCGATCCGGAAGCCCTGCTCCGCGGGGGTCCCGCGCACCGAACCGTTATAGTCCACCAGATCGAATGTCAGCGCTGCCGCCGGGCTGGCGCAGCAGGCGGCCGTCAGCGCCGCAGCGCAGATCGCGTGCCTCATCCCCATAATGATCATTCCCCTTCTGGGCCTTTTGGCCTGTTGGCGCGAAGGGCGTGATGATCCGGCCGGACATGCCCCTCGCGTGGAGAACGCGCGTTCAACACTCGAACCCCAGATCGACGGGTTCGTTCCGCAATGCAAAAATTTTGGTTAATCAATGCTTAAATCGTTGCAGGAATGCCACAATTCCGTACCGCGCCGCGACGTGCCATCACGCGGCCGAGGATCTGAAAAGGGGGCGAAGCGATGGTCGGTGCGATGCGGCGGATAGCGGCGGCGGCGTTGATGCTGGGGGTGTCCGGGACGGCGCTGGCGGCCGATCCACCGGCGGATCCGCTCAAGGGCACGATGGTGACCAACGGCCTGCTTCCCGTCGCCGTCGATCGCGACGGCGGGCGCATCCTCGTCACCCTGCCCCCCGCCGGCACCGACGGCGTGTCGGCCCGCTTCCTCTATGTCGCCAGCCTGCGCACCGGGATCGGCTCGTCGCAGACCGGGCTCGACCACGGGCAGAACAGCGAGACGCAGCTCCTCGCCTTTCGCCGCCTCGGCAAGAAGATCGTCGCGGAGTTCGAGAACCCCCGCTTCCGCGCGACGGACGCCCCGGCGGCCGAGCAGACCGCGGCGCGGGAAAGCTTCGCCACCACCACCGCCTGGGTGGGTGACATCGCGGCGACGCGGCCCGACGGGACGATGGTGGTCGACCTTGCGCCCTTCCTGCTGCGCGACACCATGGGCGTCGCCCTGTCGCTGCGTCGCGGCGGAGGCGGCGAATACCGGCTCGACAGCGGCGCCTCGGTCGCCGACCCGACGGCCACGCGCGTCTTCCCCGACAATATCGAGCTCGAGGCGCGCCAGACCTTCGTGAGCGAGCGACCGGGCGAGGCGGTCGACGCGATCGCTCCCGATGCCCGCTCGATCGCGCTCACCGTGCATCACTCGCTGATCCGCCTGCCCGCCCCCGGCTATGTTCCGATCCGCTTCGATCCGCGCTTCGGCGGCTTCGGCGCGCAGGCGGTCGACTATGCCGCACCGCTCGGCCAGGACGTGGTCTACACGCTCGCCAACCGCTTCCGCCTCGAGAAGGCCGATCCCGCCGCGCCGCGCTCCGCGGTGAAGAAGCCGATCACCTTCTATATCGACCGCGCCGCGCCGGAGCCGATCCGATCCGCTTTGGCGGAGGGGGTCGCCTGGTGGCGCACCGCCTTCGATGCGGCCGGATTCATCGACGCCTTCCGCGTCGAGATCCTGCCCGAAGGCGCCGATCCGCTCGATATCCGCTACAATGTCGTCAACTGGGTCAACCGCGCCACCCGCGGCTGGTCCTATGGCCAGGTGATCAGCGATCCGCGGACGGGCGAGATCGTCAAGGGATCGGTGCTGCTCGGCTCGCTGCGCGTCCGGCAGGACATGCTGATCTACGAGGCGCTGGTCGGCGCCAATCTGGTCGGTACCGGCGGCCCCAACGATCCGGTCCGCGTGGCGCTGGCGCGCATCCGCCAGCTCGGCGCGCACGAGGTCGGCCATGCGCTCGGGCTCGAGCACAATTTCGCTGCCTCGACTCAGGATCGCGCCTCGGTGATGGACTATCCCGCCCCGCGCATCCTGCTGAAGGACGGCCGGCCCGACCTGTCCGACGCCTATGGCACCGGGGTGGGGCGCTGGGATCTCGCGTCGATCGCGCGGCTTTACGGCGATCCCGCCGCCGCCGCCGCGCAGGCGGACGCGCTGAAGGCAGCCGGCCTGCGCTTCATCAGCGACGGCGATGCGCGCGCTGCGGACACCGCGCATCCCGATGCCAGCCTGTGGGACGACGGCAGCGACCCCGTCGCCGAGCTCGACCGGATGATGACGGTCCGCCGCGCCGCGCTGACGCAGTTCGGCCCCGCGGCGCTGCGGCCGGGCGAGGCGGCGGAGAATCTGCGGCGCAAGTTCGTGCCGATCTGGCTGCTCCATCGCTATCAGGTCGAAGCGGCGGCGAAAGTCGTCGGCGGTGTGGATTTCGCCTATGCGGTCGCCGGCGGCGGACATGAAGCTGCAGCGCCCGTGACCGCCGATCGGCAGCGCGCCGCGCTGTTCTCGCTGCTCGCCACCCTGTCGCCGACCGCGCTGGCGGTGCCGCCCGCCCTCCTGCCGCTGCTCTCGGCGGGCAGGAGCGGCCCCAACGACCGCCAGTTCGATATCGAGGTCATGCCGACCGCCGGCGGCCCGGTCTTCGACCCGCTCGTCGCGGCGGAGGTGGCGGCGGGCGTGACGCTCGACACGCTGCTCGCCCCCGCGCGGCTCGAACGGCTCGAGGTGCAGCACGCCGCCGCCGGCAGCCTGCCCGGCGCGCAGGAGGTGGTCGGGCGGACCGTCGACACGGTCATGGCCGGCGCCGGCACCGCCGCCGGTCAGCAGGTCGCGACCCGCGCCCTGATCCAGCTCGCCGCGCTGTCACGGGCGCCGGACACCGCGCCGGGTGTCGCGGCCGTCGCCGATCAGGCGCTGATCGATGCCGCAGACCGGCTCGGCAAGGGCCGCGATGCCTGGTCGCGTGCCACCGCCCGGCTGCTGCGCGATCCGGATCGCCTCGCCGCCGCGGTCGCCGAGCGTGGCAAGCGCCTCACCCCGATCCCGCCCGGCATGCCGATCGGCGAAAGCGACTGGATGGACTGAGCGCCGTCGAAGCATCGAAGGGCCATCTGTGCGTCGGTTGCGCTCGGCCCGGACGCATCGAGGGAAGGTCACCCGGACCTAAGCCTCTCCGCCATCGCGATAGACGGGCAGGCCGAGCCGCAAGTGGATCGCCGCGGCGCGCAGGGCGAAGCCTGCCATTGCGGCGACCACCGCGGCGAGCGTCGGATCGAGACCGGCAAGGCTCAGCCCGACGAAGCTCGCCGCGGCGAGGGCGGCGGCGGAGACATAGAGTTCGGGCCGCATCAGGATGGAAGGCTCGCCCGCCAGCACGTCGCGGATGATGCCGCCGACACAGGCGGTCACCACCCCCATCACCGCGGCCGGGACCGGCGGCACGCCATAGCGCAGCGCCTTGCCCGCACCATAGACGGCATAGGCCGCCAGACCGAGCGCGTCGAACCAGGCGAGCGCCGATCCTCGCCACCAGCGCGACGGCGCGAACCAGACCAGCATCGCCATCGCCAGGCACAGCGCGGCGATGTGCGCGTCTCGCACCCAGAAGACCGGCGCGCCGATCAACAGGTCGCGGACTGTCCCGCCGCCGACCCCGGTGATCAGCGCGAAGAAGGCAAGGGTGACGAACGTCTGTCGCGCCCGCGCGGCGGCGAGTGCCCCGGACACGGCGAAGACGGCCAGTCCGGCAAGGTCGAGCCACGGGGCGGCGGCGGGCAATACGGGCTGAAGCGTCTGCGGTATCATCGGCGCTGCGCTATACCCGCCGGCCCGTCCCGGCTGCCAGACCATGTTGTGTAAGGTTCATGCAACTCTTGTCATGAAGCGGACGTTTCGCTGCCGTATCCGTTGAAGAGAGGGACAGAGTGATGCGTAAGTTGATGCTGGCGCTGGGTTGCGCCGCGATGGTCGCCCCCACCTTGGTCGCGACCGTGTCCGATGCCGATGCGCAGCGCCGCTACAAGTATCGCGAGTGGCGCGACGATCGCGGCCGCCTGCGGTGCCGCAAGGCGGACGGAACCACCGGCCTGGTCGTCGGCGGCGTCGCGGGCGCGCTGCTGGGCCGCACGATCGACACGCGCGGTGACCGGACGCTGGGGACGCTGGGCGGCGCTGCCGCTGGCGCGCTGGTCGGCCGCGAGGTCGATCGCGGCAGCAGCAGCCGTCGCTGCCGCTGATTTCCCGGCCAGCCATGTGCCGCGAAAGGGCGTCGCGACTTCGTCGCGGCGCCCTTTTTCCTGTCCCGCGAGCTGTCGCCAGGCTTAACGCAAGGTAGTTTTCGGTTCACGCAACTCCCTGTCGCGGCTGCGCATTGTTGCGCCACCTAGAACGGGAGAGATGAGTATGCGTAACGCCATCCTGTCCGCGGCGCTGGCCGCCACCACCCTCGCCGCGGTGCCCGCCGCAGCGCAGGACACCCGCCGCGAAGCCAATCAGGAATATCGCGACGAGGTTCGGGACGCACGCCGCGACTATCGCCGCGACCTGCGCAACGCCGATTCCCGTCGCGACGTACGCCAGGCGCAGCGGGAGTATCGCCGCGAGGTCGCCGATGCGCGCAAGGATCGCCGCGAGGACCTGCGCGACATCCGCCGCGACCGCGCCCGCGACTGGCGCCAGTACCGGTCCTACGACTATAACCGGTTCGAGCCCGGCCAGCGCTATTACTATGCCGACCGCTACTATCGCGACGGCCGCTACTACCAGCCGCGCCGTCTCGGCCGAAACGACCGCATCTATCGCGGCTATAACGGCCAATATTACTGCCGCCGGTCGGACGGCACCACGGGCCTGATCATCGGCGGGGTCGCCGGCGGCGTGCTCGGCAGCCTGCTCGACAATGGCCGTTCCAGCCTGCTCGGCACGCTGGTCGGCGCCGGTGGCGGCGCGCTGCTTGGCCGCTCGGTCGACCGCGGGCAGGTCGTCTGCCGCTGAACTGAATTGCAGAGGGGGAGCGGGCGCGGCGCCCGCTCCCTTTCGCCCATCAGAAGATGCCGCCGCCCAGCATCAGCCGCAGCCCGAAGATCACGATCAGCACCAGGTTGAGATTGCGCCCCGCATTGCTCGACGACGACATCGCGCCGACTGCGGCACCGACGATCCCGATCGGTATCACCAGCCAGTTCATCCAGCCGAGCAGGGGAACGAAGGCGATCAGGCCCGACACCAGCGTGACGAGGCCGATGAGGATCGAGATCAGGTTGAACATGGCGATAACCCCCTTTGACTATGGCCGGAACGGCCGATCCGTTGCGGCTTCCTAACCCCGATATGGGGGCACGGTTGCATCCTTTCTCGCACCTGCGGGTCCGCCCCCCCGGCCCTCGCGGTCCGGCGATCCGGAATTTGCCCCCCGCCCCTCGTCGGGCTAGGGCGGGTCCATGCCCTCGCTCCTCCTCGTGATGCTCGGCGGTGCGCTCGGATCGGGCGGTCGCTACCTGACCGGCCGTGCCGCCGCGTCGCTGCTCGGCCCCGACCTTCCCTGGGGCACCCTCGCCGTCAACCTGCTCGGCGGCTTTGCCATGGGCCTCCTCGCCGGCAGCCTCGCGCGCATCGGCAGCGGCGAGCCGTGGCGGCTGTTCCTCGGCGTCGGCGTGCTGGGCGGGTTCACGACCTTCTCCGCCTTCACGCTCGATACCGTGACGTTGCTGGAGCGCGGGCAGTCCGTCCTCGCGCTCGGCTATATCCTTCTGTCCGTTGCCGGTGCTATGGCGGCCCTGGTCGCGGGTCTCTCGCTCGCCCGGAGCGTCGCATGACCGCCGACCGCAGCGACAATGTCCGCCAGTTCACCGTCGGCTATGACGATGACGGCATCCGGCTCGACCGTTGGTTCAAGCGGCATCTGCCCGATACCAGCTTCACGATCGTCGCCAAATGGGCGCGCACCGGCCAGCTGCGCGTCGACGGCGCGCGCGCGACGCCGGGCGATCGCATCTCGGCCGGACAGGTGCTGCGCGTGCCACCCGCCGAACCCGCGCCTGCCGAGGCGAAGCGCCCCGCCCGCGTCCGTCAGCCTCTCTCCGACGACGAGATCGCCTTTGCCCGCGAGATGGTGATCCATCGCGATCCGCAGGCCTTTGTCCTCAACAAGCCGCCCGGCCTCGCCACCCAGGGCGGCACCAAGACGACCGCGCATGTCGACGGGCTGCTCGACGCGCTGCACGAGGACGACGAGGGTCGGCCGAAGCTCGTCCACCGGCTCGACAAGGACACGTCGGGCGCCCTGCTGGTCGCCCGCACGGCCCGATCGGCAGCCTTCTTCGCCAAGGCCTTTTCAGGGCGGACGGCGCGCAAGATCTACTGGGCGCTGGTGGTCGGCGTGCCCTCGATCGAGGACGGGACGATCGACCTGCCGATCGCCAAGCAGCCCGGCACCGGCGGCGAGAAGATGCATGTCGACGAGGCCGAGGGCCAGGCGGCCCGCAGCCGCTATCGGGTGATCGAACGCGCCGGCAATCGGGCCGCCTGGGTGGAGCTGCAGCCCTTTACCGGGCGTACCCATCAGCTGCGCGTCCATATGGCGGCGATCGGCCATCCCATCGTCGGCGACGGCAAATATGGCGGCCCGGCGGCATTCCTCACCGGCGGAATCAGCCGCAAGATGCACCTTCATGCGCGCCGCATCCGCGTCGATCATCCCGATGGCGGGCGGATCGACGTCACCGCCGATCTGCCCACCCACTTTCGCGAGAGCCTCGCCAGCCTCGGCTTCGAGGAGGCCGCGGGTGACGCCCTGCCCCTCGACGAGGATCGGGGCCCGCCGCCCAAGGCGGTGCTGAAGCAGCGGGCCAAGGCGCATGCCAAGACCGTCCGCAAGGAGCGTCGCGGCGAGCGCCGCGGTCGCGGCTCGCGTGGGAACGGCTGAGGACGAAGTTCGCGTGCGCAGGCTTGTCGCGGCCGGTGCCAGGCCCCACAGCCGTCGCATGACCTCGCGCCTCCAGGAGCAGCTTCCATGAACCTGCGGTTCGCGGTGTTCGATTGCGACGGCACGCTGGTCGACAGCCAGGCCAATATCTGCCGCGCGATGGACCGCACATTCGTGGAGGCGGGGCTGACTCCGCCGCCGAGGGCCGCGACCCGCGCGATCGTGGGGCTCAGCCTGACCGAGGCGATGCGGGTGCTGGCGCCCGCTCTGGAGGGGTCGGAGCACCACCGGCTCGCCCTCGCCTACAAGCATGTCTATCACCAGCTGCGGCACGACGACGCGCTCGACGACGAGCCCTTGTTCGAGGGCGTGGCCACCGCGATAGACGCCCTGGACGCGGCGGGCTGGCTGCTCGGGATCGCGACCGGCAAGTCCGACCGGGGGCTGGCCCATGTCCTCGCGCGGCACGGCCTGACCGGCCGCTTCGTGACGCTCCAGACCGCGGATCGCCACCCGTCCAAGCCGGACCCCGCAATGATCCTAGCGGCGATGGCGGACGTGGGCGCGAAGCCGGAGGCGTGCGCGATGATCGGCGATACCAGCTTCGATATGGCGATGGCGAAGGCCGCAAGGGTGCGCGCCGTCGGGGTCGCATGGGGTTATCACGATCGCGAGGCGCTGATCGCGGGAGGCGCCGATGTGATCGCGTCATCGGCCGGCGAGCTGCCCGCCTTGCTCGAGCGGGTACCGGCATGAGCCCGGAGGACCGCCTGGCGCGGCGGCGCTGGCTGATCCTGTCGGGTATCCGCGTGGCCGGCACCGCGGGCGCGATGCTGGGGATGATCCTTGCCGCGCGGGCGCAGACGACGGGGCCGAAGGTGCTGGGAGTGGCCATCGTCCTGTCGGCGCTGGTCATGATCGCCCTCGTTCCCGCCAGCCTCGCCCATCGCTGGCGGAGCGGCCGGTCGTGAAACGCTTCTGGCGCGACGTGACCGTCCATGACGGCGAGGTGCGGCTCGACGGCAAGCCGGTGCGCACGCCCGGCCGGCTGCCGCTGGCCATTCCCGCCCCTGCCCTGGCGGAGGCGGTCGCGGCCGAGTGGCGAGCGGTCGGAGAAACGCTCGATCCGCGCACCATGCGGCTCACCGGCCTCGCCAATGCGGCGATCGAGCGGATCGCACCCGATCCCGTAACCTTCGCCGCCGGGCTGGCCGCCTATGGCGAGAGCGACCTGCTCTGTTACCGCGCGGATGCGCCGCCCGATCTCGTGTCCCGGCAGGCGGCGGCCTGGGATCCGCCGCTCGACTGGGCGCGCGCCCGCTACGACGTCCACTTCACGCTGGTGACGGGGATCCTGCACCGCGACCAGCCGCCCGCCACGATCGCCCGCCTCGGCGAGGCGGTCGCGGCGCTCGACGCCTGGCATCTGGCGGGCTTGTCGCCGGTCGTCACGATCACCGGCTCGCTGGTCCTAGCGCTGGCGCTGATCGAGGGCGCGATGGACGCCGACGCGGTCTGGCACGCCGCCGATGTCGACGCCGAATGGCAGGCGGAGCGCTGGGGCGAGGACATGCTCGCGGCGCAGGCGACCGCCGCGCGCCGCGCGGAATTCGACGCTGCGGCCGCGTTCCTGCGCCTGATCTCCCGCCGTTCGCCCTGAGCGCCGCCGAACGGCCTGGGACTCACCTTCGCGCCCGGTCCTCGGGGCATGGCGGATTTTGTGCGGGAAGAAAATGGTCGGGGCGACAGGATTCGAACCTGCGACCCCCACACCCCCAGTGTGATGCGCTACCAGGCTGCGCTACGCCCCGACCGGGGACGATCGCGTCGGCGACCGTCCGAGCGGCGGCCTCTACGCGCGGGGGCATGGCGATGCAAGCGGGTTTCGCCCGCGGGGCACAGATCGTTGCCATCGCGCGTCGGCGATGGTAGCGGGCGCGCTTTGAGCACGGGTGGCCTTCGCCCGTGCCCCAGCCACAAACGGGTCCGATGTTCATTTCACCAGCATACGCCCAGGTCGCGGGCGGCGGCGCGGAAGGCGGCGGGGTCGCCTCGTTCATCAGCCTCGCCCCGCTCTTCCTCGTCTTCGTCGTCTTCTATTTTCTGATGATCCGCCCGCAGCAGCGCCGGATGAAGGCGCTGCAGGAGTCGGTCGCCGCGGTGAAGAAGAACGACACGGTCGTGACCGCGGGCGGCATCGTCGGCAAGGTGACCCGGGTCGAGGACGCGCATGTCGAGGTCGAGATCGCGCCCAACACCCGCGTCCGCGTGGTGAAGGCGACCCTGACCGAAGTCGTCAGCCCCAACGCCAAGCCGGCGAACGACTGATGCTCGACTTCCCGCGCTGGAAGGTCTTCTCGATCATCGCCACGCTGGTGGTGCTGGTCGCGCTCGCCATCCCGAGCTTCCTGCCCGAGCGGGTGACGGCGGGCGCGGGCTTCCACGTGCCGCGCATCAATCTGGGCCTCGATCTGGCCGGCGGCAGCTATCTGATGCTGGAAGCGGACGTCGCCGATCTCGCCGCGACCCGGCTCGAGACGATGCGCGACCAGGTGGCCACCGAGATGCGCCGCGGCACCCCCAAGATCGCCATCGGCGACATTTCGGTGCGCGACGGCCAGCTCAGCTTCATGCTTCGCGACCCGTCGCAGGTCGACGCGGCGCGCGAGCGGCTGTTGACGATCACCGGCGGCGGCGCCGGCATGAGCGGCCAGCGCGTGTGGGACATCCAGGTCGTCGACTCGAGCCGTTTCGTGCTCAAGCCGACCGAGGCCGGCCTCGCCCAGGCGATCGACACCGCGATGGGCGACGCGACCGAGGTCGTCCGCCGCCGCATCGACGAGCTCGGCACCCGCGAGCCGACCATCATCCGCCAGGGCACCGACCGCATCGTCGTGCAGGTGCCGGGCCTCCAGAATCCGCAGGCGCTCAAGGACCTGCTCGGCAAGACCGCCCGGCTCGAGTTCAAGCTCGTCGACGAGACCGCGACGCCCCAGCAGGTCGCGGCCAAGCAGGCGCCGGTCGGCAGCCAGATCCTGCCTTATCCCGGCAATCCGCTCGGCCAGCCGGCGATCGCGGTCAAGCGCTCGACGATCATCTCGGGCGATCAGCTGATCGACGCGCAGCAGACCTTCGACCCGCAGACCAACCAGCCGCAGGTCGCGATCACCTTCGATGGCCAGGGCGGCCGCCGCTTCGCGCGCGTGACGCAGGAGAATGTCGGCAAGCCCTTCGCCATCATCCTCGACAATCAGGTGATCTCGGCGCCCAACATCAACGAGCCGATCCTGGGCGGCCGCGCGCAGATCTCCGGCAATTTTACCGTGGAGAGCGCGAACCAGCTCGCCATTGCGCTGCGCTCGGGCAAGCTGCCCGTCGCGCTCAAGGTGGTCGAGGAGTCGACGGTCGGGCCGGAGCTCGGTGCCGATTCGATCCATGCCGGCATCCTCGCCTCCGCCGTGGCGGTCGCGCTGGTCGTCGCCTTCATGCTCGTCACCTATGGCCGGTTCGGCGCCTATGCCAATCTCGCCGTGGTCATCAACGTGTTCGTGATCCTCGGCGTCCTGTCCGTGCTCAACGGCACGCTCACCCTGCCCGGCATTGCCGGCTTCGTGCTGACGATCGGCACCGCGGTCGACGCCAACGTGCTGATCAACGAGCGCATCCGCGAGGAGCGGCGACGCGGGCGCAGCGTCGTCCAGTCGGTGGAACTGGGCTATAAGGAGGCCAGCCGCACGATCTTCGAGGCGAACGTGACCCACGCCATTTCCGGCTTCATCATGCTGGTGCTCGGCTCCGGTCCGGTGAAGGGCTTCGCGGTCGTGCTGCTGATCGGCATCGCGACCTCGGTGTTCACCGCGGTCACCTTCACCCGCATGCTCGTGGCATTGTGGCTGCGTCGCGCCAAGCCGAAGACGATCACGATATGATCGGCCTCCCCCACGTCACCCCTGCGAAGGCAGGGGTCTCCCAGTCGGAGAAAGACCCCAGCCTCCGCTGGGGTGACGGTGAGATCGCATGAAACTCCTGAAACTCGTCCCCGACGACACCAATATCGACTTTGTCCGGCTGCGCGTCTGGGCCTTCGCCCTGACCGCGTTCCTGTCGCTCGCGGCCGTCGGCCTCGTCGCGGTGCGCGGGCTGAACTTCGGCGTCGACTTCGTCGGCGGCCTCTCGATCGAGGAGCGGTTCGACGCGCCGCCGTCGCTCGACCGGGTCCGTGAGGTTGTCGACGCACAGGGCGTCGGCCAGGCCGCGCTCCAGCAGTCGAGCGACCAGCGCACGGTCACCATCCGCCTGCCGGTGCAGGACAGCGCCGACGAGGGTGCGACCAACGCCGTCGTCCGCAAGGTGCAGACCGCGATCGGACGCGAGTTCCCGGGCGCGACCTTCAGCCGCTATTCGACCGTGTCGGGCAAGGTCTCGGGCGAGCTGATTCGCAACGGCCTGCTCGCGGTGGTGCTGGCGGTGCTGGGCATCGGCCTGTTCGCGATCTTCCGCTTCGAATGGCAGTTCGGCGTCTCGACCGTGGTCGCGATCGTCCACGACCTGTTGATGACGCTCGGCTTCTTCGCGCTGATGCGGGACTGGTTCGAGTTCGACCTCAACACCGTCGCCGCGGTGCTGACGATCATCGGCTATTCGATCAACGACAAGATCGTCATTGACGACCGCATCCGCGAGAATATGCGCCGCTATCGCAAGATGGACATGCGCGAGATCATCAACCTGTCGGTCAACGAGACGCTGCCGCGCACCGTCATGACCTCGGTGACGATCCTGCTCGCGCTGGGCGCGCTGCTGATCCTGGGCGGGCACGTGCTGCGCGGCTTCACCGCGGCGATGATCCTGGGCATCGTGGTCGGCACCTATTCGTCGATCTACGTCTCGTCCTCGCTGCTCATCTCGCTGGGGCTGCGCGCCGAGCCAAATCGCGAGAAGCCCGGCACGACCGACAAGAGCCGCCGTCAGGACGCCGAGCGAATCGCCCCGCGCGAGAGCTGAGAAGGAACGCGCGATGCGGATGGAGCGCGGCCAGCCCGCCAATGGCCCGCTGATCCGCGGTTTTGCGGGCAACGGCTTCCGCCTCGACGACATCACCGTCGCGGCGTCGCTGTTGCTGACCCCCACACGGGCGCTCGACTGGACACCCCCCGCCATCGCGGCGCTGACGGTCGAGTCGTTCGCGCCCGCGCTCGACGAGACGCCGGAGTTCATCCTGCTCGGCACCGGCGCCCGCCTCATCCGCCCACCGGCGGCCTTGATCCGCGCGCTCGACGCACGCGGCATCGGCATCGACCCGATGGACAGCCGCGCCGCCGCCCGTGCCTGGGGTGTCCTCCGCGACGAAGGACGGCAGATCGCCGCCGCGCTTTATCCGCTCGATGCCTGATAAGATGGTCGGTCTCCGACCGGCTGATTTCATCCATTTGCAGTAAGACGCCACCTCGGCGGTCCGATACGCCCGTGCCAATATCTCAGGCACAGGGGACAAGCGGGATGAAATCGTCACGATACGGCACGGTCGCGGCTCTCGTCATCCTGATGGGATGGACCGGCCAGGCGCAGGCGCAGAGCGGGCCCTATGGCTCGGCCCAGCGTTCGACCTATCGCAGCTGCGCCACCAAGGCGGCGACCGAGCGGTGCGAAGGGTCCGACGTTGATCCCAGCCAGGCCATCCTCAAAGACGTATATGCCGGCGGGATCGGCAACTTCACCTCGGCCAATCTCGATCTCGATCGCGAAGGCACCGCCAACGACGCCTATGCGCACAGCACCGTCAGCCTCGGCGCCTTCAACCTGCCCGAGATCCGTGCCGAAACCCGCGCCGGTGCCGACGATCGGATGAACATCAACGCCTTCGGCTTCCAGACCTTCACCTGGACCGGCACCGAAGCGACCCCCTTCTCGCTGACCGGCACGCTTCATATCGTCGACAGCAGCGCAAGCGCGCCCGACTATATCGACACGGAACCCAATGGCGATCGATACACCGTTCCGGGATCGTACCTGCCGAATGGCGCGAGCTACACCAGCTATGTCGGGATCTGGGATCCGTCTGTCCTGAACGGCCTCACCACGGCCGAGGAACTCTTCGGCGCGCTGTTCCTCGCCCGCTGCAACACGCCGGGCGTCCTGGGGCTGCGTACCGCGACCGGCAGCCTGCGCGGCGGCGAGACCTCGATCAGCGTGACCAACCGGACCTGCGTCAACGGCGTGCTGACCACCGACACGCTCATGCTCCAGCCCGGCCAGCAGATCCTGACCGTCGCCGCACTCCAGCTGCCGGTCAATCGCGGCGGCTTCGCCGACGCCACGCACACCTTCAGCACGGCGATCGATCCCAATCTGCCCGAGTCGGTGCGGGCCAACCTGTTCGAGAAGCTCATCCCTGCCGGCGTCGCCGCGGTGCCGGAACCCGGCACCTGGCTGATGATGCTGGCCGGTTTCGCCCTCGCGGCGCTGGTGCTGCGGCGAGGGTCGCGGCACGCCGATGCCGCCCCCTCGCCGTCGGCCTGAACCGCGCACCCATACGCGGCGAGGCTTCGGCAGGCCGGATCAGATTCGGCGCGTGCCCGGATAGGCGAAGAGGTAATCCGCGTCCGCGCTGGTCGCGATCGTCTCACGGCCGGTCACCGTCGCGCACTCGCCCGCCTCGAAGGCGACACCGCCGACCGATCCCGAACCATGGATCGGCACGATCCAGGCGGTGACGCCATCTGGCAGCGAGACGGCATGGTCGGCCCCGCCCTTCCACCGCTCGAGCACGAACTTCGGCCCCTCGACCAGGATCGTCCGGTGCGCATCGACGGGCCCGGGCGAGGTGATCGGCGCATAGGGATCGAGATGCGCCACCGCGACGCCATCGTCGAGGTGCAGCTCGCGCGGCCGCCCATAATCGTAGAGGCGGTAGGTGGTCTCGCTGTTCTGCTGCACCTCGATCAGCGTCAGCCCCGCCCCAATCGCATGGATCGTCCCCGACGGCGCATAATAGAAGTCGCCCGCCTCGATCGGCACCCAGTCGAGCTTATCCTCGATCGAACCGTCGAGCGCGGCGGCCCGCAATGCATCGGCGGTCATCGGGGCCTTGGGCCCGAGTGCGATCGTCGAATCGGCCGCGGCGGACAGGATCGTCCAGCATTCGTCCTTGCCCCGCGGCAGGCCGCGCTTGTGCGCCTCCTCGTCGTCGGGATGGACCTGTACCGACAGCTTCTCGCCCGTGAACAGATATTTGATGAGCAGGTCGGGCGTCGTGTCGCCGGGCGCCTGGAACCAGATCTCGCCCACCGGCTCGCCGCCCTCGGGCACGTCGCCGAACCCGAGGCCCAGATCCCGGCGCCCCCAGGGCTTCTCGACGCGATGGGTGTGCAGCAGCGTAGCGGGCATGGTCGATCCTTACGGGAATGGAATGGCCTCTAACGCGCGCCCTAGCCTATTGTTCGGGGCTTGTCCGCTGGGCTAAGGCGATCTTCGATGCGTATCCTCCCGTACCGCCCGTCCGCCGCGCTCGCTCTCGTCGCCCTGGTCGCCGTCCCGCTTGCGGGATGCGCGCGCACCGCCACGACCAAGGGCGACGTGCCCTATGTCGCCCGCGACGTCGGCACCCTCTACACCGCCGCCAAGAGCCGACTCGACCAGAACCGCTACAAGGAAGCGGCGATCCTGTTCGACGAGGTGGAGCGGCAGCACCCCTATTCGATCTGGGCGCGGCGCGCGCAGCTGATGAGCGCGTTCAGCTACTATCTGGCGCGCGACTATACGCCGGCGATCCAGTCGGCGCAGCGGTTCATCTCGGTCCATCCGGGCAACCGCGACGCGCCCTACGCCTATTATCTGGTCGCGCTCTCCTATTACGAGCAGATCCAGGACGTGACGCGCGACCAGAAGATCACCGTCCAGGCGCTGAATGCGCTGGGCGAGCTGACCCGTCGCTATCCCGATACCCGCTACGCGTCCGACGCGCGGCTGAAGATCGACCTGGTCAACGACCATCTCGCCGGCAAGGAGATGGAGATTGGCCGCTTCTACGAAACGCGCGGCCAGTGGCTGGCAGCGAGCATGCGCTTCCGCAGCGTGATCGACACCTATCAGACGACGACCCACGCGCCGGAGGCGCTGATGCGGCTGACCGAGACCTATCTGGCGCTCGGCGTGCCGACCGAGGCGCAGAAGGCGGCGGCGGTGCTGGGGCGCAACTATCCGGGCAGCGACTGGTACCAGCAGGCCTATAAGCTGATGGAGAAGCATCCGGTGCAGCTCGCGGCGCTGGTCCAGCCGGGCCAGGTCGTGACCCGCGCCGACGCGCCGAAGGGGCCGTCGGGCGAGCCGACCGGCAAGCCGCGCAAGGCCAGCGAGGCCGCGCCGGCCACGACCGGCACCGAGCCCGCCAACGCGCCGGCAGTGCCGCCGTCGACGGTCGGCACCGGCGCCGGCGCGGCGCCGCTGCCCAGCGGCGACACTCCGCGCTGACCGGAACGGCTGGCGTCCCTGCTCTGCCCGTGACGGCTGCCTGGCGAATGCAGAACATAAGCGGTTCAAATTCGCGCGCGACCGGCCTACATCGGGCGCGATGCTGACCCAGCTCTCCATCCGCGACGTGGTGTTGATCGAGGCGCTGGACCTCGATTTCGGCGATGGTCTCGGCGTCCTCACGGGCGAGACCGGGGCGGGCAAGTCGATCCTGCTCGATGCGCTCGGGCTTGCGCTAGGCGGACGCGGCGACAGCGGCCTGGTGCGGCACGGCGCCGCCCAGGCGGTGGTCACCGCCGCTTTCGACACGCCGACCGCCGGTCTGGCGGCGCTGCTTGACGAGAATGGCGTCGAGGTCGAGCCGGGCGAGCCGCTGCTCGTCCGCCGTGTCGTCAAGGCCGATGGCGGCAGCCGCGCCTTCATCAACAACCAGCCCGCCTCCGCCACGCTGCTGCGCGAGATCGCGCCGCAGCTGGTCGAGATCCATGGCCAGCACGACGATCGCGGTCTGCTCAACCCCCGCGGGCACCGCGCGCTGCTCGACAGTTTCGCCCGGCTCGACACCGGCCCAGTGGCACGGGCGTGGGAGGCGCTGCGCCGGGCACAGGACCGGCTCGCCGAAGCGCGCGCCGAGATCGAGACGGCAGCACGCGATCGCGAATGGCTGGAGCATGCGGTCAGCGAGCTGGAGCGCCTGGCTCCCGAGCCGGGCGAGGAGGAAGCGCTCGCCGAGCGTCGCCGCTCGATGCAGCGCGCCGAGAAGATCGCGGCCGACCTGTCGGCGATCGAGGAGTATCTCGAAGGCTCGGATGGGGGCCTCGCCAGGTTGCGGCAGGCTGCGCGCGTGCTGGAACGGGTGGCCGGCGATCACCCGGCCCTTGCCGAGGCGCTGGCGGCGGTCGACCGGTCGGTGATCGAGGGTGCGGCGGCGGAAGACCGGCTGGCCGAGGCGCGCAGCGCGCTCGCCCACGACCCGCGCGCGCTGGAAGAGGATGAGGCGCGGCTGTTCGAATTGCGTGCGATGGCCCGCAAGCATCGTGTCCAGCCCGATGATCTCGCCGCGCTGTCCGCGGAGCTCGCCGCCCAGCTCCAGAGACTGGAGGCGGGCGAAGGCGGGATCGCGCGGCTCGAACAGGAGGTGACTGCGGCGCGCGCCGACTATGAATCCGCTGCCGACACCCTCTCTGCCGGGCGGCGGGCGGCCGCCGAGCGGCTGGACGCCGCGGTGGCCGGGGAGCTGGCGCCGCTCAAGCTCGACGCTGCGCGCTTTCGCACCGTCGTCGCGCCGCTCGGCGAGGATAGCTGGTCGGGCGCGGGGCGGGACCGGGTGGAATTCGAGATCTCGACCAATCCCGGCGCACCCTTCGCGCCCCTGACCAAGATCGCAAGTGGCGGCGAGTTGTCGCGCTTCATTCTCGCGCTCAAGGTCGCACTGGCAGAGCAGGGCGGCGCGCGGACCATGGTGTTCGACGAGATCGATCGCGGCGTCGGCGGCGCGGTCGCCTCCGCGATCGGCGAGCGTCTGGCCCGGCTGGCACAGGCGACCCAGCTCCTCGTCGTCACCCACAGCCCGCAGGTCGCGGCGCGTGGCGCCGCGCATCTGCTGATCGCCAAGGCGAGCGACGGCACAGTGACGCGCACCGGCGTCCGCCGTTTGGCCGACGCCGAGCGGCGCGAGGAGATCGCGCGCATGCTCTCCGGCGCGACCGTCACCGACGAGGCGCGCGCGCAGGCCGATCGGCTTCTCGAAACCGCCTGAGACGGCGAGACAATCGCGCAACACCTGGTGCGATTCCGACCTAGGCGTGCCGGACGGGAACTGTCCCGCTTTGCGCCGGCGCCGCGGTCGCGGAAGCGCGAAACGTCTCGTTTGTCGCGGTTTCCAGGGATTCGCTGCTCCAGGCGGACCAAGAGCTTGCGAGAAAGATGATCGATAGATGAAGTAGCGGTAACGGCGCGCGTCATCGAACCGTCACGGCGATGCCCCCGAATCGTCTTAGGCGACCCAGCCAGCGGGCCACCGGGCCCCGAAGGGGAAATTCGACATGCAGACCGTTTCGCGCACCCGCCTGCGCCTCCTCAGCGGCATCGCCGCCCTCGCCGTTCCGGCCACGGCCTTCGCCGCGCCGGCGGTTCCCACCGCGACCGCGCCCGCGGGCGAACCCGAGGCGCACGCCGCCGCCGCGCCGGCCGATGCGCCGCAGGGCGAGGGCCTGGGCGACATCGTCGTCACCGCGACCCGCCGCGAGACGAACCTGCAGAAGACCCCGATCTCGATCAGCGTCCTCAACACCCAGGGCTTGCAGGACCGCCACGTCCTCAGCCTGTTCAACCTCGCCGACGGCACCATCCCGTCGCTCCGCGTCGCCACATTCGAGGCGCGGCAGTCGGCGCTGACGATCGGCATCCGCGGCATCGTTCCCTACGACCAGAACCAGACCGCGCGCGACGGCGGCGTCGGCGTCTATATCGACGGTGTCGCGCTGGGTAAGACCCAGGGCCTCAACGCCGCACTGTTCGACATCGAGCGCATCGAGGTGCTCAAGGGTCCGCAGGGCACGCTGTTCGGCCGCAACACCGAGGGCGGCGCGCTCTCGCTCGTCTCGCGTGCCCCCAGCGGCGAATTCGGCGGCCGCGTGACCGCCGGCGTCGGCAACTACGGCAGCCACAATGCCGATGTGCATCTCGACCTGCCGGCCTTCGTCAACGTCGCGCTGAAGTTCGACGGCGTCTATCAGCATCAGGATCCGACCGTGAAGAACCCGCTGACGGGCTCGACCGGCTGGAACTATTACGACCGCAAGGGCGGCCGCGTCGCCGCGCGCTGGAAGCCGGTCGAGGGCTTCACCGCCGACTTCGCCTATGACTATGCGAAGGACGAGAACACGCCGCAGTACAGCCAGCTGATCAACTACAATCCCAACGGCTACCGTGTCGGCGCCTTCAGCGGCACCACCCTGGTCCTGCCGGGCACGACCACGGCATGTGGCGGCACGATCACCGCAGCACAGGCGGCCGCCGGCCGTCAGGCCTGCATCGCGCCGAAGGCGCCGCTGGTCGGCATCCATCCCAACCGCCAGCGCGTCGCCGATGTCGGCGTGCCGCAGCAGCCCAGCGTCGACATCACGCACGGCTTCTCGTCCAACCTGCGGTACATGCTTGCCCCGGAAGTCGAGCTGCGCTCGATCACCGCATGGCGCGGCGTCAGCACCGACCAGTGGGACAATTCGGGCGGTCCGGAGCGGAGCAGCTTCGCGCCGAGTTCCAACTTCAGCCGCTACAGCCTGTCGTTCCTGCGCCAGCACCAGTTCAGCCAGGAATTCCAGGCGGTCGGCAGCGTGCCGCAACTCGATTACGTGGTCGGCGCCTATTATTATACCGAACGGGCGACCGAATATGCCGCGACGCCGCTGACCAATTTGTGGAACGCGGACGGCACCGCTTACACGATCCGCAGCCCGATCCCCGGCAATGCGAACGCGATCAGCGGCGCCAATTCCGGCTATCAGCAGTATGACGCGTCGTGCAACAACACGCTGGCCGCGACCGTGCCGCAATTCGCCAACAGCTGCCAGTTCATCACCCGCGCCAGCCAGGCGAGCGACCACAACTACTCACTGTTCGGCAACCTGACCTTCACGCCCGAGGCGCTCGACGACGTGCTGCACCTGACGGTCGGCGGTCGCTGGACCAAGGACAAGCGTCGCGGCACGCTCTATGTCGTGAACAACCGCGCCGATCTGGTCACCGCGGGCACCATCTCGCCCTTCGCCTTCCGCAACAGCATCAGCCGCTTCGACCCGATGGTGAACCTGTCCTACGACGCGACCCGCGACATCCATCTCTATGCCAAGTACGCGACCGGCTTCCGCGCCGGCGGCGCCAACGACCGCTCGCTGCAGTTCAATGCCTTTGGCCCCGAAGCGGTGAAGTCGTACGAGATCGGCTCGAAGATGGACTTTTGGAACCATCGGGCGCGTCTCAACCTGGCCGGCTACATCATGAACCGGTCGAACACCCAGTTCGACTTCGACTATTTCGACACCAACGGTTCCAGCCCGACCAACGGCAGCCACATCGAGCAGACGATCAACGCCGGGCGCAGCAAGATCCGCGGTATCGAGGCGGACCTGACCGTGGCGCCGGTCGACGGCCTGACGCTCACCGGCTCCTATGCCTACACCTATTGGAAGGCACCGTCCGCGGTGAACCCGCTGGCACCGGGCGCGCCGGCCCAGCAGCTCTATATTGTCTGTACGCCCAAGAACGCGGCGTCGGGCGCGATCGACTACAACGTGCCGATCGGGAACGACGACGCCAGCATCCGCTTCCACCTCGACGCCAATTATGCCAGCAGCCAGTACAGCTTCCAGCTGGAACCGACCAAGACCGATGCCAGCTTCATCATGAACGGTCGCATCGCGCTGGCCGACATCGCGGTGTCGGACCGCAACAAGGTGACCTTCGCCTTCTGGGTCCGCAACCTGCTCGACAAGACCTACATCTATCGCCGGTCGGCGGCCAATTCCTCGCCGGTGTTCAACTATAGCGCGGCGGGCCAGCTGGTCTCGACCAGCTATGGTGGCATCCTCGGCGACTATGCCAACTTCAACCCGCCGCGGACCTGGGGCTTCGAAGCGACCGCCCGCTTCTGACGCACCGGCTCCGGCCCAATCGACAAGCGCCCGGTTCTCCCAGGAGAGCCGGGCGCTTCGCTTATCCGGTCGGGCCGCGCGGCAAGGTCAATGTCACGACCAGCCCGGGAGCCGCTTCGCCGAGCGCGAGCGTGCCGCGGTGAAGCCGGGCGACTGCCTCGACCAGCGGCAGGCCGAGGCCGTGGCCGGGCGTATTGCGGCTTGCATCGAGCCGCCCGAAGCGGCGGAGCGCCGCGGCACGATCGGCCGGCGCGATGCCGGGTCCGTTGTCGGCGACGGACAGCAGGACCGTATCGCCGCGTTGCGCGACGGCGATGCGGACCATCGTCCCCGCCGGCCCATGCGCGAGCGCGTTCTCGACCAGGTTCAGCAGCGCCTGGCTGAGCAGCTGGCGATCCCCCGTGACGATGGCGGGTGCGTCCGCCGCGACGACCAGCCGCCCTCCTCGCGCCTCCGCGGCATCTGCCATGGTCTCGCCGATCTGCACCGCCAGTTCCGCGAGATCGACCGGGCGGAAGCCCGCCCTCCGGTCGCCCCCCTCGACCTCCGCGATGCGCAATATCGCCGCGAACATGCCGAGCATCTCATCGCATTGCGCCAGCGCCGCCTCCAGTTCCTGTGCCAATGCCGCATCGGGCGCCGCCTCGACCAGCCGCGTCAGCCGGCTGCGCAGGCGCGCCAGCGGCGTGCGCAGATCGTGCGCGATATCGCCGCCGACATTGCGGATACCCTCCACCAGCAGCGCAATCCGGTCGAGCATCCGGTTGAAGCTGACGGCCTGCTCGGCAAAGGCGCCACCGGCCGGGTCGACGGGAACCCGGCTGCCCAGATCACCGTCCGCGATCGCCTCCGCCGTGCGGCGCACCTCGGCGATGCGGCGGCGGATCAGCAGGCTGAACCCCGCCGTCCCCGCCAGCACGACCAGCGCGATCAGCCCGAAGCCGAGGACATAATTGCGCAGACGCAGCGTGTTATAGCCGTCGACCGGCTCGGTCTCGATCATCGTGATGAGGCGCAGTCCGCCGCCGGCATCGCGGCTCAGCGCCCGCCCCGCGGTCAGCCCGACGATGCGATCGCGGCGATAGAGGGTGGAAAAGCCGCTCGGGATGACCCGCGCGAGATGGACGTTGCCGCCCAGCCAGCGACCGCGCGCATCCTCCAGCTCGAACCCGATATCGCCGGTCTCCCGTCGTCCGGCGAAGAGGCGGACGCGTTCCAGGATCGCCGCCGCGTCGCCGGGTCGGGTCTCGTCGAGCAGCGCCCGGCTGACCTCCTCGATCCGGCGGTCGACGAGGGTCACCACCGCGCGATGCGAGGCGCTGTAGGTCGCATAGCCGGCCCCGGCGACCGCTGCGCCGAAGGCGCCGAGGAAGACCAGCGTCAGGCCGCGCAGCGACGCCATGGTCAGCGGTGCAGCATATAGCCGACCCCGCGCTTGGTCTGGATCGGATCCTCGCCGCCCGCCACGGTCAGCTTGCGGCGCAGCGAGCGGATCTGCGCATCGACGATGTTGGTCGTCGGCTCGAAATCATAGCCCCAGACCCGCTCCAGCAGCATCGCACGGGTCAGATAGCTGCCGGCATGGCGGGCGAGTTCGGCGAGCAGCGCGAATTCGAGCCGGGTCAGGTCGAGCGGCTCGCCCGCGCGCCAGGCGCGATGTTGCCCGGGACTGACGACGATGTCGCCGGCAGCGAGCGTGTCGGTCTCGCCGCCACCGGTCCAGCCCCGTGCGCGGATCAGCGCCTTCAGCCGGGCATCGATCTCTTCCGCCGGGGTCGGCTTGACGACATAATCATCCGCACCCGCTTCCAGCCCGCCGACCTTCTCGCTCGAGCGGCCGAGCGCGGACAGCATCAGCACCGGCAGGCGATGGCCGCCGGCGCGCAGGCGGCGGGCTACGCTGGCGCCGTCGATCTGGGGCAGCATGCAGTCGAGGATCACGGCGTCGAACCCCTCGCGCTCGACCGCGGTCAGGCCCGCCGGGCCGGTCGCGGCGACGGTGACGCGATGGTCGAGCGCCTCCATCTCCGCCTTCAGCCCGGCGGCATAGTCGGCATCATCCTCGACGATCAGCAACTTCATGGGCAGCCCTTCGAATCGCAGCCCGCTCTATACACGCTTACCGCCCCGCCGGGTGGCGGGTACGATCCCGCAAGGCCCGGCCGGACCTCAGGGTCTTGACTCGATCGGAACGGGGATCGGCCGGCGAAGGCCGCTGGCGTCGTTGCCACGACCCTGTTCCGATGGCCTCCGGACCCTAATAGACGTCGCGGCGGTAGCGCCCGGCTTCCGCCAGCGACTCGAGCCGCGCCTCGCCCACCAACGCTGCGAGCGTGGCATGGACCGCGGGCGCCATGCCCTCCAGGCTGCCGCAGACCAGGATCGCCGCGCCCGCATCGATCGCGGCGATCAGCGCCGGCCCCTCCTCGAACAGCAGGTGCTGGACGTAGCGGCCACAATCCGCCTCGCGCGACCAGCAGCGATCGGCGCGGGCGAGCGTGCCGTCCGCGATCCAGCCGGCGATCTCGTCGGCGAAGAAGCCGTCATGCGCCCGCTCCCGCTCGCCGAAGAACAGCCAATGCCCGCGGCTTCCCCGGCGCGCGGCCGCCTTCAGATGGGCGCGTAGCCCCGCAATGCCGGTGCCGTTGCCGATCAGGATCAGGGAGCCGGCCCTGGGCGGAACGCGGAAGCCGGGATTGGCGCGCAGCCGCAGCGCTGTGGTCGCGCCGACCGGCAGATGCTCGGTCAGCCATCCGGATCCGATGCCATAGCCGCCATCGGCGCCGCGAACCTGCCGAACGACGAGGTCGAGCGTGCCGTCCGCGGGGATCGAGGCGGCCGAATATTCGCGCGGCGGAAGCGGCCGTAGCCCCTCCGGTTCGCCCATGGTGTCCGACAGGATCGCGCCGGCGAGGCGCACGCGCAGGTCCGCGCGGTCGAGCATCACCTCGCCATCGCCGGCCTGTTCGAATCGGGCCAGCGCCGCCTCCACCCGCGCCGGGTCGTTCTGCGGCCGGACCTCGACGATATCGCCTGCCTCCCATTCGGGCAGCGCATCGCCCGACGGCTCGAAGCGGAGATGGAAGGCGCGCGCATGGGCGCTGCCCGGGTTGAGCGGGGTCCGCGACACCAGGGTCCAGCGCCCGAAGCCCTCGGCCTGCTGCCCGCGCCCCGCCTCCGCCGCACCGAGCGCGTGCAGCCGTCGCCGCCAGCGCTCCAGCGCGTCCGGATCCTCGCCATCGACCAGGATGGGTTCGAAGATCGGCGTCGCGTCCGAGCTGGCGAGCCACGCGTCCAACGCCCGGCCGAAGGCGCAAAAGTCCCGATATTCCCGGTCCCCGAGCGCCAATATGCCATAGGTCAGCCCGGTCAGCCCGGCCGGGGCCGCCATCACCTTCCGCACGAAGCCGCGCGCCGTGTCGGGCGGCTCGCCCTCGCCATAGGTGCTGACGACGAAGAGCGCGCGCTCGGTTCGCGCCAGCAACGCGGCGTCGACCCTGGCCAAGGGCTCGAGCTGGACCGGCACCCCGCCCCGGGCGAGCGCCGCGGCGGCGTTGCGCGCATGCAGTTCGGCATGTCCGGTCTGACTGGCATAGGCGACGAGGATCGGCTTGCCCGAGGCCGCCGGCAGGGCCGGCCCGTTATCCCGTCCCGCGCGGCGCCGGCGGCGACGCGACAGGTAGAGCAGGAAGCCGGTCACCGTGAACAGCGGCATGGTCAGGCTGGTCAGCAACATCACGACGCGGCCCGGCAGCCCGAAAAAGGCGCCGCGATGCAGCTCGAACATGCTCTGGGTCAGCACCTTGCCGAGCGGGCGGGCGGCATAGAGGTCGGCCGACGTCCGCCGCCCCGCCGGCGTATAGGTAAAGCGGTCGATCTGGCGCAGGTGCCGCGCCTCCGCACGGCGCGCCTCGAAGCTGATCTCCTTCATCGGCCGGTCGGGCGCGGGGCGGGCGATGCGGATCCAGACATAGCGATCGCCAGTCGCCGTGCGGAACGCGCGCCAGGCGGGGTCGATCGCGGGCCGCGCGGCGGGCTGCGTCCGCCCCTTGCCGCCGCGTGCCTCCTCGCGCGGTTCCGCCCCCAGCATCGCCGACACGCCGCGGCGGTACCAGTCATAGGACCACCACATGCCGGTCAACGCACTCAGCAGGTAGAAGGCGAGCACCCAGGTGCCGATCGTGACGTGCAGCGCGCGCCACAGGTTGCGGCCCGACTTGCGCCAGTCGAGCACCAGCCACGCCCGCCAGTCCACCGCGCGCTTCGGCCAGCGCAGGTAGAGGCCGGACAAGGCGAAGAAGATCAGCGCGATCGCCGAGAAGCCGGTGATCTGCCGCCCTATACCCCCGCCGCCGCCGGGCAGCGCGAGCCAGCGGTGCAGCCCCTCCGCCGTCTCGAACACGGGTGCGGCGGCCGACTCGCCCAGCCAGGCTCCGGTCGCGCGGTCGATCCGGCCCTGCTCGCGACCCCGCCCCTTCGCCGCGACGAGGGTGACGCCGTGCGAGCGCTCCCGCGGCGTCTCCCAGTCCAGGCGGGTCACGCGAAAGCCGGGATGCGCCGCCTCGGCGCGGGCGATCAGGCGATCGGGCGTCAGGTCGGGCCGGGCCGGAACGCCCGGCGCGTAGATGCCGGGAGAGACCGCCTCCGCGATCTCGTCCTCGAAACTCATCATCGCGCCGGTGACGCCCATCACCGCCAGCACGAGACCTGCGGTGATCCCCAGGAACCAGTGGATCTGGAATAGGATAATTCTGGTCACCGCCCTGCCCCGCCCTGCTGCGCGCGGTGGCTGGCCGCGCCGATTCCCGGTTCGATGCCCGAAAATCCCGCGATACGCAATTGCGAGGCGTTATCATTCTCGCTAACGGCCCCTCGATGCGGTGCTCCGGAGATCGGCGGCCGCAATCGGGGGACGTGTACGATGCCGATACTGCTGATTGCCGCGCTGGCGGCCGAGCCTGCCGCCGCGACCGAAGCGCTCGCGACCGCGGTCGATCAGGCGGGCGAGCGGCCGCTCGACGAGGAGATCGTCGTCAACGGCCGGCGCGGCTTCCGCACCGAGGCCGTGCAGGTGGGTGCCTTCCGCAACCAGTCGATCCTCGACACCCCCGCGACGATCGCCGTGATGCCCCGCACGCTGCTCGACGCGCAGGGCGCCGTCGGGCTGGAGGAGGCGTTGCGCAACACGCCCGGCGTCACGCAGCAGGCGACCAGCCCGATCACCAGCAACAACTTCGTCGCGCGCGGCGTGCTGATGAACGCCCGCACCAACTACCGGCTGAACGGCGCCTTGCAGGTGGTGAACCTCAGCCCCATCCCGATCGAGAACAAGCAGCGCGTCGAGCTGCTGAAGGGCGTGTCCGCCCTCTATTATGGGATCGCGACGCCCTCGGGGATCGTCAACGTCGTCGCAAAGCGCGCCGGCAGCCGCCCGGTGACGAGCGCCTATGCCAATGGCGATGCCGAAGGGAGCTATGGCATCGGGGTCGATCTCGGCCGGCGCTTTGGCACAGACGGGCAGTTCGGGGCACGGCTCAACGGCTATTCGGGGCATATCGAAACGCCGATCGATGGCGTGAACGGCGGTCGCTACATGGTCAGCGGCGCCTTCGACTGGCAGGCGAGCGAACGGCTCGCGCTCAAGCTCGACGTCGAGCATTACTGGCGCGACACCGACGAGCCCGGGTCGATCACCCTCGCCGCGGCCCGTCTGCTCAGCGGCGTGCCGGACCCGCACCACCGCTACGCGCCGGTCGACGCACCCTATCGCACCTGGTCGACCAACCTGCTCGGCCGGGCCGACTATGCGCTGGCGACCGACTGGTCGCTGCGGGTCGAGGGCGGACTCGCCGCCTCCCGCCGCCAGCGGAGCCGCGCCGACTTCTCCTTCACCTCGGCAACCACGGGGCCGCGCACCGGGGCGGGGCGGCTCTCGGGCAACTACACGCCCGACCAGAGCTACCGGAACGAATATGTCCGGGGCGAGCTGGCGGGAACGCTGCCGACCTTCGGCATTCGGCACGAGCTGCTGTTCGGCGTCGCGCGCAACCGGCAGGTGCAGCGCGACCAGCATCAGTACAGCTATACGCCGGTCGCGCAGAACCTGTTCGAGCCCGTCGCCATCCCCTTCCGCAGCCTGGTCTTCGCCGCCACGCCGCGGTTGCAGCCGGGCAGCGTCAATGTCGATACCGGCCTCTACGCGCTCGATCTCGCCCATGTCGGCGAGCGGCTGCTGCTGATCGGCGGCGTGCGGCGGGTGCTGTACGATACGGAACGGGACCGCGCCGGCTTCACCCTGCGCGCCTGGACGCCGACGGCCGGCGCGGTGTTCCGCCCCTCCTCCGGCTCCAGCCTCTACGTCACCTATATCGAGGGGCTGGAAAGCGCCGGCACTGCCCCCGCTGGCGCGAGCAACGAGGGCGACGTGCTGCCCCCCGTCACCAGCCGCCAGACCGAGGTCGGCGCACGGATGCAGATCGCAGGCGCGCTCGCGTCGGTCGCGTGGTTCCATATCGATCGCGGCCTGGATTATCTGAATGCCGCGAACCTCTACGTCGTCGACGGCCGCGCCCGGCATCGCGGCGTCGAGGCGTCGCTGCAGGGCAACGTGACCCCGCGCCTGTCGGTCTCGCTGGCGGGTCAGTATCTCGATGCGATCCAGCGCCAGACCGGCGTGGTGGCGCAGAACGGGAAGCGGGTGGACAATGCGCCCCGCTGGTCGGGATCGGCCTTCGCCGAATACCGGCCCGCGCCGCTGCCCGATCTCGCGGTCAGCGCCGGCGCCTTCTACACCGGGGCGCGCTATGCCGACGCCCTCAACAGCTTTCGCCTGCCCGGCTATGTCACGGTCAGCCTGGGCGCGAGCTACCGCGTCCATCTCGACCGCGGCGGCACGCTGACCTTGCGGGTCAACGGCGACAATCTCGCCGACCGGCGCTATTGGGCGACCGGCGGCGCCAATCTCTATGCGGGTCTGGCGCGGCAGGTGCGCTTTTCGGCAGCGACGGAGTTCTGATCGAGCAGGGCGCGATCGGCCGTCCCGGTGCGTTGGGCAGTCTCCCATAGGACCGATCGATGCTGCCACGCCTTTGTGCCCCTGCCCTGCTGCTTGTCGCTGCTCCCGTAACGGCGCAGCAATCGACGGCCGCCGACGGTGAAGACATCGTCGTCACCGGCCGCGGGCTGGCGGAGCGGCCGGGCGATCGGGCCTTCGACACCGTCACTATCGAAGCGGACCGGATCGCGCAGAGCGCCGCCAACCGGCTGGAAACGGTGCTGGCCGACGTCGCGGGGCTCCAGCAATTCCGCCGATCCGATTCGCGCAGCGCCAATCCGACCAGCCAGGGCCTGTCGCTGCGCGGCATCGGCGGCAATGCCTCCAGCCGCGCGCTGCTGATCCTCGACGGCGTACCGCAGGCCGATCCCTTTGGCGGCTGGGTCGCCTTTCCCGCTTACGCCACCGGCCGGATCGGCGCGATCCGCGTGACGCGGGGCGGCGGCAGCGGCTATTACGGCGCGGGCGCGCTCGCCGGCACGGTCGAGCTGGACAGCGCGACGCCGCGCGGGGCGGAACCGCTGCTCGCCAGCGTCGCCCTTGGCAGCCGCTCCTCGGTCGATGCGCAGGGATCGGCAGCGCTCGTCCGCGCCGACGGCTTCGCCACGGTCTCCGCGGCCTATGCACGCGGCGACGGTTTCGTCCCGATCGTCGCGCAAAGCCGGGGTCCCGCCGATCGGACGGCGCCCTATGAACAGGCGTCGGGCGCGATCCGCGGCGTGATCGCGGCAGGCGGAGGCACCGAGCTTCAGGCGAATGTCGCCGCCTTCACCGACCGGCGCGAACGCGGCACCGCCTTCACGGCCAATCGCAGCGAGGGCGCGGATGCGAGCCTGCGCCTCGTCCATCGTGGCCGCTGGGGCTATTCGGCGCTCGCCTGGCTTCAGGCGCGCAGCTTCGCCTCGCAATTCGCCGCGGTTGACGCGCAACGGATCGGCGCGACGCCGACGCTCGACCAGTACAACACGCCCGCCACCGGACTTGGTGGCCGGATCGAGGTGATCGCACCGGTCGGCGCCGGTCGCGATTTGCGTTTCGGGGCGGACGTGCGCGGGGTCGAGGGGCGGACGCAGGAGAATTATACCTATGTCGCCGGCCTGCCGACGCGGCGGCGGATCGCCGGCGGCGCGACGCGGACGATCGGCGCCTTTGCCGATGGCAGCACGACATTCGGCTCGCTGCTGCTGACGCTGGGTGGCCGGATCGACTGGTGGCGGATCACCGACGGGCGGCTGCGGGAATATACCATTGCCAACGGCGCACCCTTGACGGATGCCCGCTTCGCCGATCGCAGCGGCAGCGAGGCGACCGGCCGCGCGGGGCTGGCCTGGACGGTCGCCCCGCCGCTGACGCTGCGCGCCGCCGCCTATCGCGGATGGCGGCTGCCGACGCTCAACGAACTCTACCGCCCCTTCCGGGTCGGCCCCGATGCGGTCGCGGCCAATGCCGGGCTGGCGCCCGAGCGGGTCACCGGCGTCGATGGCGGCATCCGCCTCACCCCCGCGCCCGGCCTGTCGCTCGATGCGACGTGGTTCTGGAACCGGCTGACCGGCGCGATCGCCAACGTCACCGCGGGTCGAGGGCCCGGCACCTTTCCCGGCGTCGGCTTCGTCGCGGCCGGTGGCATCTACCGCATTCGCCAGAATCTCGACGCGATCCGCTCGAGCGGGATCGAGATCGATGCCCGCGCCGAGCTTGGACGGTTGTTCGCCATCGCCTCCTGGAGCCATGCCGATCCGACGGTCGAGGCCTCCGGAGCCGCCGCCGCGCTCGACGGGCTGCGTCCTGCCCAGACCCCGCGCGACCTGGTCTCCGCGACGCTCGGCTGGCGCCGCGACGCCGCCACCCTGTCCGCCACGCTGCGCCACGCCGCCCGCCAGTTCGAGGACGACCAGAACAGCCGCACGCTCGCGCCCGCCACGACGCTCGACGCCTATCTGGCGCTGCCGCTGACCCGCTTGGTCTCGGTCGAGCTGCGCGGCGAGAACATCACCGACACGCGGGTCGAGGCGGGGATCAGCGGTGCCGACATCGTCGAGCGGGCGACCCCGCGCACGCTCTGGCTGGGCCTCAGGCTGCGCGGCTAGCCCTGATCGAACAGCCCGTCCTGCGATCCCACCGGCGGGTTGAGGCCGAGATGCTTCCACCCGCCCGCATTCAGCATCCGCCCGCGCGCGGTGCGCGCGACCAGGCCCAGCTGGATCAGATAGGGCTCGATCACCTCCTCGATCGTATCGCGCGGTTCGGACAGGCCGGCAGCCAGCGTCTCGACCCCCACCGGACCGCCGCGATAGATGTCGGCGATCATCGTCAGATAGCGGCGGTCCATCGCGTCGAGGCCGAGCGCGTCGACCTCCAGACGGTTGAGCGCCGCATCGGCCACCCGTGCATCGACGATCTCGGCACCCGCGACGTTGGCGAAGTCGCGCACCCGGCGGAGCAGGCGGCCGGCGATGCGGGGCGTACCGCGCGACCGGCGGGCCACTTCGGTCGCACCATCGGCGGCGATGCCGAGGTCGAGCAGACCCGCCGCGCGGGTGACGACGCGGGTCAGTTCCTCGACGGTGTAGAATTGCAGGCGGACGGGAATGCCGAAGCGATCGCGGAGCGGCGTGGTCAGCAGTCCCTGCCGGGTCGTCGCGCCGACCAGCGTGAACCGCGGCAGGTCGATCCGCACCGATCGCGCCGACGGTCCCTCGCCGATCATCAGGTCGAGCGCGCGGTCCTCCATTGCCGGATAGAGCACTTCCTCGACCGCGGGCTGCAGCCGATGGATCTCGTCGATGAACAGGACGTCGCCGTCCTCCAGGTTGGTCAGCAGCGCGGCGAGGTCGCCCGACTTGGCGATGACCGGGCCGGAGGTCGCACGGAACCCCACCCCCATCTCGCGGGCGATGATCTGCGCGAGCGTCGTCTTGCCGAGCCCCGGCGGCCCGAAGAACAGCACATGGTCGAGCGCGTCGCCCCGGCTGCGCGCCGCCTGGATGAAGATGCGCAGATTCTCCCGCGCCGCCGCCTGGCCGACGAACTCGTCGAGGTGCCGCGGACGCAGCGCGGCGTCGACATCCTCCGGGCGGCGGGCGGCGGTCATGAAGCGGTCGTCGGTCACGCTTCGTTCCGTAGCGGCCATGGCGGCGCGGGTCGAGGGGAAGCGGACGCCGGACCGCACCGACCGCGCGCAGCGCAATCCGGCTATTCCAAGACGAAGCCGGTCCTCAGCCGATCCGGGCCATCGTCCGGCGCCGGCGATAGCGGGCCGCGCCCGCGACCATCCCGAACCCGACCAGCATCATCGTCCAGGTCGCGGGTTCCGGCACGGCCACGGCGATGCCCTGCCAGTTCGTGACGACCGGTTGTCCGCCGACCAGATCGACCTGGATGATGCCGGTGTTGCGCATCGGATTGGCGAAGGCGAAGCCGGCGCTGACGTTCTTCGCGAAATAGGGCATGACGAAGCCGGTCTCCGCCCCATGCCCGACGATGACGACGGTGCCGCTGTCGTTCCTGTGGGCGTCGATGATCTCCTGCAACGCGGGCAACACCCGCGCCGCCAGTTCGTCCAGCGATTCGGCATTGGGCAGGTTGGCGCGCGCGCCGGTATTGCCCGCCGCCCATTGCCCGATGACGCCGTTCAGCGACGCGAGGTCCGCCACGCTTTTGACGTCCCCGAAATACCATTCGTTCGTACGGGCATCGGCGACCGGCGCAAGGCCCAGTGCCGCCGCCGTCGGGGCGATGGTCAGCTTGGTGCGCTGGTAAGCGCTGGTGTAGATCGCGCGCACGTCATAGGTGGCGAGGGTCTTGGCCAGGTCCAGCGCCTGCTGCTGGCCAAGCGCGGTCAGTGGCGGATCGAGGACCTCCTGCGGCGTCGCGGCGGTCCCCGCATTGGCCGTGCTCTCGGCATGTCGGATGAACAGGAAGGACGTCGCCTCGGCCGGCATCGGCGCCGCCGCCAGCAACAGGGTCAGGAACCTCGCGAAGTTCGTCACGGTCTATCTCCCTCTTACAGCCGCCGCGGCGTTAACCATGTCCGGTGACGGTTTCGTGATGGGCTCCCCTGCCCCAAATGACGCCGCGCGGAACCGCGCCCTCGTCGCCCGGTTCCCCCCTGATGGCGGACGAACCCCACAGCCTCGGCGACGTTCTCGACACGCTCGAGCGGCTGGCCGATGCGCACGACAGGGTGACGCTGGGCCAGACGGTGGAGGCGCTGGGCAGCCGTTCCTACGGCCCCTTCCTGCTCCTCCCGGCGCTGGTCGACATCTCGCCGGTCGGCTCGATCCCCGGCCTTCCCACGGTGCTGGCAGCGATCATCATCCTCACCGCGGCCCAGGTGATCGCGGGACGCGAGCATCTCTGGCTGCCCGGTTTCCTCGAACGGCGCGGGTTCCGGGCGGAGACGGTGCGCAAGACGGTCGGCAAGGGCCGGGGCATCGCCCGCAGGATCGACGGCTGGTTTCATGGCCGGCTGCCGGCGCTCACCCGCGGCCCCTTCGTCCGGGTGGCGGCGGCGGCCTGTATCGGCCTGGCCTGTACCGTGCCGCCGCTCGAACTGCTGCCGCTGGCCACCACGGCGCCGATGGCGGCGATCGCGGCATTCGGGCTGGCGCTGCTGGTGCGCGACGGCGCGCTGATGATCGCCGCTATCGGCCTGGCCGCGGGCGCGCTCGCCCTGGGCGCGGGCCTGCTCGGCAGAAGCTGAGCGCGCGCTCAGGCCAGCCGCTTCTCCACCGCTCGCCACAAGGCCGCGATCGCGACGGCACCGGGAGACCTGGGAGCATAGGTCGCGACGGGCGCGCGATGCTCGGTCATTGCCTCCATCGTGCTCGCCATCGGGATCACCGGCCAGCCCGGATGCTCGGCCAGCGCCCCCCGGTGCAGCGCGCGGCGGCGGTCGACCATCGAGAAGACCGGCAGCAGGGCCGGCCCGTCCTTGCGCGTGCCGACATGCGCCGCGACCGTCTCGAAGGCGCGCCGGGCGAGCGGCGACGGGATCACCGGCACCACGACCAGATCGGCCGCGCGCAGCACCTGTTCGGACGTATCGGTGAGGCCTGGCGGGCAGTCGACGATGATCCGGTCGTGGTCGCGCGCCAGGTCGCCGGCGATCTTCGCCAGCCGCTTCTTCTTGTCGATATCGTGGAACAGCCGGTCGAGCGAGCGCAGCGAGGCGTCGGCCCGCAGCAGCGACAGCCGCTCGACCGGGGTGGTCAGGATCAGCGTCTTGGGATCGACCTCGCGCGTGATCGCCGCCTGGGCTTCGGTCCGCGGCCGATCGTCGGCGCCGAGGACCCAGCTGGCCGCCGCCTGCGCGTCGAGGTCCCAGAGCAGCGTCCGCCGCTTCGACAGGCAGGCGGCGGCCCAGCCCAGATTGACCGACAGCGTCGTCTTACCCACCCCGCCCTTCAGGCTGTAGACCGCGATGATCTTCATCTTTCTCCTTGACCCGCTATGTCACATAAATGTAATATTTGCTCCTACCATGTTCCTGCGCGGGTGACGAGGGCGCGCTAGGGGCCGCACGCCTGGAAGCGCGCGAACTACCTGTTTCTGCTGAAGAAGAAGCCTATCTGGCCGCTTTTTTGAGCGCGAGGCGGACCAGCGCGTCGAGGCTCGCGCCCGCGCCCAGCTCGTCTTCCGCCGCGGCGACCGCCGATGCGGCTTCCGCCGGACGGAAGCCGAGGTTGAGCAGCGCCGAGACGGCATCGGCCGAGGCGCCGACCGGCAGCGCCTGCGCCGCGGCAGCCGGGCCGAGCGACAGCCCCCCGACCTTGTCCTTCAGCTCGCGCACGATCCGCTCGGCGAGCTTGGGCCCGACGCCGTTGGCGCGGGCGACCATCGCCTTGTCCTGCGCGCCCACCGCGCGCGACAGCTCAGCCGGCTCCAGCGCCGACAGGATGGCGAGCGCCACGCGCGCACCGACGCCCTGCACCCCCGTCAGCAGCCGGAACCAGTCGCGCTCGGTCGCGGTGGCGAAGCCGACCAGCCGGATCGAGTCCTCCGACACCAGCATCTCGGTGAACAGCGTCGCGGCTTCACCCACCGGGCCGATGGCGGCGAGCGTGCGCGACGACGCGCCGACCAGATAGCCGACGCCGCCGACATCGATCACCGCATGGTCGATCCCCGTCGCGTCCAGCCGTCCCTTGAGATGCGCGATCATCGTCTCATCCTCCCGCCGTCACCCGTGCGCGCCGTGCCAGTCCGGCGGCGCTGGCGAGATGATGGGCATGGGTGATCGCCACCGCCAGCGCGTCCGCGGCGTCCGGTCCGGCCAGCTTCGCACCGGGCAGCAGCACCGCCATCATCGCCTGGATCTGCCGCTTCTCCGCGCCGCCCGTGCCGACCACCGCCTTCTTCACCGTGCTCGGATGATATTCGCCGATCATCAGTCCCGCCTGCGCCGCCGCCAGCAGCACGATCCCTCGCGCCTGCCCCAGCTTCAGCGTCGACTGCGCGTTGGTGTTGCCGAGCACCTCCTCCACCGCCGCGCTCTCGGGCCGCTCGGCGCGGATCACGTCGATCAGCGCCGCATGCAGGTTCGACAGCCGCCGCGGCAGCGGCATGGAGGGATCGGTCTTGATCTGGCCGTTGGCGATATGGGTCAGCCGGTTGCCCTCCGCCCGGATCACCCCCCAGCCGGTCGTGCCGAGCCCCGGGTCGAGGCCGAGCAGGATCATATCCCGATCCTCCCCATCGCAGATGGGGAGGGGGACCGCTCGGCTTCAGCCGAGTGGTGGAGGGGCCGGCGCCAGCCGGTGCTGCGCACCGCCCCTCCACCATGCTGCGCATGGTCCCCCTCCCCATGCCACGCATGGGGAGGATCATGTGGGGTCAACCGAGCTTCTCCATCACCTCGTCCGACACCTCGTAATTCCCCCAGACGGTTTGGACGTCGTCATCATCGTCCAGCGCATCGATCAGCTTGAACAGCGTCGCCGCATCCGCCTCGCTCACCGCGACCATGGTCTGCGGGCGCCAGGCGAGCTTCGCGCCCTCCGCCTCGCCGAGAACCGGCTCCAGCGCCTTGGCCACCTCGTGCAGGTCGCCCTGCGCGGTCCAGATCTCGTGCCCGTCCTCGCTGGAGGTCACGTCCTCGGCCCCCGCCTCCAGCGCGGCCTCGAACACCGTCTCGGCGTCACCGGCGCTGGCGGGATAGTTGATCAGGCCCATCCGATCGAAGCCGTGGCTCACCGATCCGCTCGCGCCCAGATTGCCGCCATTCTTCGCCACGGCGGTGCGGACATTGGTGGCGGTGCGGTTGCGATTGTCGGTCAGCGCCTCGATGATCAGGCTGACGCCGCCGGGGCCGAAGCCCTCATAGCGGATTTCCTCGTAGCTCTCGGTGTCGCCCTTCGACGCCTTGTCGATCGAGCGCTGGATATTGTCCTTGGGCATGGACTGCGCCTTGGCGGCGTTGATCGCGGCGCGCAGTCGCGGGTTCATGTCCGGGTCGGGCAAGCCCATCTTGGCCGCGACCGTGATCTCACGCGAGAGCTTGGAGAACATGTTGGAGCGCTTTTTGTCCTGCGCGCCCTTGCGATGCATGATGTTCTTGAACTTGGAATGGCCTGCCATGATCCGCCTCTGAAGATATGGCGGGCCTGTTACGCTCCGGCGTCGGATTTCGCCAGAGCATCGGGGCGGGAGAGCGCATCGATCTTCGCCTCCAGCGCCGCCAGCCGTTCGATCACCACCCCGTCGAGCTTCTGGTGGAGCCGCAGGATGTCGAGCTCCGCGCGCAGGTTCGTCTCATAGTCGAGGCTGGCGGCCAGCCGGTCCTTCGACGCCTGCCGGTTCTGGCTCATCATGATGACCGGCGCCTGCACCGCCGCCAGCGTGGAGAGCATCAGGTTGAGGAAGATATAGGGATAGGGATCAAACTGCATCCCGAAGTGCGCGAGCACATCGGTGTTGAGCAGCATCCAGCCGAGCAGCACCAGCGTGAAGGCGATGATGAACCCCCACGACCCGCCGATCGCCGCCACCCGGTCGGCCAGCCGATCGCCGACGCTCGCCCGCGCATCCGCCTCGTCCGCCGCATCACGGCTGACAATGGTGCCGCTGTCGATACTGTCGAGGACGCGCCGCTCCTCGGGGTCGAGCGTGTGGTCGGGTTTGCGCAGCAGACGCTGGGCAAGGTCGGCGAGCGGAAGCTGGGCCATGGGTCGGTCCCCGATCTGGAGAAGGGCGCTGGCGCGGTACCGGGGGCGGAGGGGGCGGGCAAGCGGTGTCGGGAGCGGGCCGACCGCGGACGTCCGGACGGGCGATGCGGCTTCCCGATAGCGGCCCTGCGGGACGAGCTTTCCCGTTTCCTCGACCAGCCTCGAGCAGATTGGGAGAGTGCAACCGAAAGCAAATTTGAAAAACGGCCGCCCCGCAGGTGTCACTGCGACAAGCCCGGCGGGATTTCCGCCACGGGTTTCCAATCGGGAAGACCGAGTGGGGCAGCACGCCGCCCGTTCTGCTTATTATTGAGCGGTTTGCCTTTGCGGAGGTGAGGCGGTCACCTCCACGCCCAAGTTCAACGCTCCCGTAAAAGGACCGCCCGGCGCATCCATTGTAATTCCGCGTGGCAGTTTCGTCGGAGGGGGAGATGCCGTCTGCGGCTCGCAGTCGGTATCCGACGTGCAGGCCCAGTATGATCCCCCATTCCACCTGGCATCGAGACTGACGGTTTCGCCCTGCGGCAGATAGCCGGCCATTGGCAGGTAGGGTGGTTTGGCCCAAACCGGTGGCACCCGCATCGCATGCGCGTTTCCAACGAGTACGAGCACGCGCGTGCCTTTCGGGCTTCTGCCGAGCAGTGAGGCGGCGAGTGCGTTCTCGTAATGGCCCGGGTTAAAACCGCCGGGATCCGGATTATACAGGGGCTGGAAGGCGACGACGCTGGAAATGCGACCGGCGGATCGAAGTTCGCGCAGCCGCTCGAAAAGCCTGAAATATGCCTCGCTTGATCTACCGTCCTTGACGGTCTGGGTCCAAATGCGGCTCGAAAGGAACCGTGTGGTGGCCTCCGGTCCGCCGTCCGACCCGATGAATTCGTCAATGGCAGGTTGCTCGCTCGTCGCCTGCTCCACCGCGACGGTTACCGGTTTGGAGGCCGATGCCAAACAGACAAGATCGCCAAAAGCGTCTGGAGTTTCGGTGGTGCCATGTATTTCCCCCACCACGATCCAGCGCAGACGTGCCCGACCAAGCAGGGTTTCCGACGCGGGGATCGGGCGACAGCGAACTGGTTGCGCCGTTGCTGTGAAAGTCCGCGCGGTCGGGGCCGGAGCAAGCTGCTGGAGAGAAGGAACTGGCATGATGACCGGTTTGGGCCGGGACTCCTTCTCAAGCTCTGCGCGTCTCTCCTCCTGCTCCGCCAACGGTGGAACTCCCAGCGCGGCGCGCAGGCCATCCGACCCGAGCGAACGGTCAAAAGGCTCTTGGGTAGCCCGCCCATCCGACCCTACGCGAAACTGCGTACCGAGGATTTGCGGTTTGCCGATCGCCTGTAGATAACGATCAAGGGTCGCTGCCGCGATCCACGTCGCTTCCGCTTTTCCCCGCGCGACGGCGATCGTCGCGAGCAGGTGCGCCTTCAGATAATCTTCGGGTGTCCCCCCATGCTGGAACACAAAGGCGGCGTGGTAGAAATCATTGCCGCTATTCAAGGCATCGGCATCGAGTAGGGCTTGAGTTCGCTTTCGACGTACGTCGTCTTTTTGTCCGATGGTGTTGCCGTCAATCACGGGCCCCTGCCGATCCTTCTGATCCGCGTTGAATATGGCCGTCATTTCCGCGTTCGTCGGCCGGTTGGTAGCGCCTTCCGCCGCGAAGGACGGCGTGGCCGCGAACAATAGCGCGAAAGCGAGCATACTATAGCGGATCAAGGACAACTCGGACTGGTGGGCAGGTGCCGCATGATGCGTTCTGCCGGAGCCATTCTGCAAGGCGCATGTCTACTGCTATCGCTACTCGTCGGGCGAAACTTTCCCAAATCGTCACGGTGGCGCGTTTCCGGGAAGCCGGCCGTTCTCCCGAGATTCGATCCTCTGCGGGAATATGCCGCGATACGCTTCGTCGGCTAGGGTCGTGACCACCCTTTGGGTCAACGTCGATCGTTGACCGCTTCCACACCCCCACCGCAAACCGCTTGCCCCCGCCCCACCCGATCGGCCAAACGCCCGGCGATGACCGTCAGCGTAGACATGGGTCGCGACTCGAACGGCGCGGCCGTCCCGATCGATCTGGAGGAACTGCTGGCCACCCGCCTGCTGGTGCAGGGCAATTCGGGGTCGGGCAAGTCGCACCTCCTGCGCCGCCTGCTCGAGCGCTCGGCGGGGCAGGTGCAGCAGGTGGTGATCGATCCCGAAGGCGACTTCGTCACCCTGTCGGCCGCTTACGGCCATGTCGCGATCGAGGCGGCGGACTATTCGATCCCGGAGATCGAGCGGCTCGGCGGGCGCATCCGCGAGCATCGCGCCTCGGTCGTCCTGTCGCTCGAGGGGCTGGAGGCGGAAGGGCAGATGCGCTGCGCCGCCGCCTTCCTCAACGCGCTGTTCGATGCCCCACGCGAACATTGGTATCCCGCGCTGGTCGTGGTCGACGAGGCGCAGCTCTTCGCGCCCGCCGGCGGCGGCGAGGTGGCGGAGGAGGTGCGCCGTGCCTCGCTGTCGGCGATGACCAATCTGATGTGCCGCGGCCGCAAGCGCGGGCTGGCCGGCGTGATCGCCACGCAGCGGCTGGCGAAGCTCGCCAAGAATGTCGCCGCCGAAGCCTCCAACTTCCTGATGGGGCGGACCTTTCTCGACATCGATATGGCGCGCGCGGCCGATCTGCTCGGCATGGAGCGCCGCCAGGCGGAGGCAATCCGCGACCTTCCCCGTGGCGCCTTCATGGCGCTCGGTCCCGCCGTGTCACGCCGTCCGGTGACGGTACGGATCGGCGCGGTCGAAACCTCCGCGCGCTCCGGCAGTCCCAAGCTGACGCCCCTGCCCGAGGCGAAGCCGATGGACCTGTCGGACCTGCTCGCCGAGCCGGAGGCCCCGTCCCTGCCCTTCGCCTTCGAGCCGCGCCCGCGCCGCGTCCCGACCGACGAGCTTGCCGCCGAGATCGAGCGGCCGAGCGCCGACATCATCACGCCCTTCGCCCCCGCTCCGGCCCTGCCGGAAAAGGACGAGGAGGAGGTGGAGGCGATCTATGCCGAGGCGCTCCGTGCGATCGTCGCCGATGCCGATGCGGCGCTGCGACCGCCCTCGGTGCTGTTCCAGGATTTCCAGGTCCGCTGCCGCATGGCCGGACTGCCCAAGCCCGCGCTCGACATGCCGGCCTTCACCCGCCGCCTGTCCTGCGCGCGGGCCGGCATCTTCGACATCCACGCCCCCGAATGGGCCGACGCGCTGGCGCTCGCGGGCACCCTGCCCGACGATATGATGGGCGCCTTCCTCCTCGTCGCCCGCGCCGCGCGCGAGGGGCGCCCCTGCCCCAGCGATACCGAGCTCGCCACGACCTATGGCACCAGCTCGCTCGGCCGCGTGCGCCGCCTGATCGGCTATATCGAGAGCCGCGACCTGTTCGTGACCCGGGTCGACCTGTCCGGCAAACGCTCCATCACCATCCCGCGACTGGGCTGGACGACGGAGCCGGCCGAGGCGGCCTGATGGCGATCCGCGACCGTGAAAGAGCTCGAACCGATTTTGCGACTTGGACAACAAAGATCGGCGAAATCAGAATTCCGATCACGACCCATTTGTTGAGGTGCATCGCGTCCAGAAAGTGCGAGCGGCGCAATGCTCGCCAACTAACACGTTTACTTGCTTTGAGCTCGAACAGCGTTTTACGGCTAAAAAGATTCATGTTGGCTGAATGGGCCTTGACGACGCTCGGCATCTCCGAAGGGGATACCACTTTGGGGAAGGCGGATACCACTGAAACCCAGTCGTCGACGAAGACGTCAAGCATGGCGCTTTGCCAATAGCTGGGTTTGTCCACCGTCCCAATGCTCGGTTCTCCAAACCAGCCGATCTTAGCAGGATTTGAGCTTAAATAGCCCAGGATCACGCTGATCTGCGGGAAGTTTCGCTTCACGATGATGTCATTTGCCGCCCATCGGATGACGTTCCGATGGTAAATTGTCGCTCCCGTCATGGTCTGATGCCACAATCGATCCCGCGCCAGGTGGAGCGCGTCGTCACCCTCTGCCGCTTTTACCGTTCGGGTATCTGAGCAGTGTGAGTTTACAAAGACCATATCCTGACCGGTGAGGAAGCGCTTGATTCGAGCAAGCTGCCCTCTCTTGACCCAGCGCGCATCGCCCAGAAGCCAGACATAATCCGCTTCCGGCCACAACAGCGTCTGCAGAACGTTACCGTCGTGGCGAAGCGCCGGCCGATTGTGACGATAGTGGATGTTAGGATAGCGCTGCGACAGATCAGCTACCATGGCTTCTGTGTCGGCATCGCTGCTGTCGTCCGAGATATAGATTGCGACGCCCAGGGCCTCGGCATCGTCGAGCACTTCAGCTAGGCAGCGTCGAAGAACATCCGGCCGTTGATATGTGGGGATGGCAATTGCGAGCGTTGCGTCAGTCACCGATCATCCCCTTAATTCGCGCAAAGTCTCTGATACCCGCTTCCAGTGACCGCGGCGCTACCGATACGAGACTTCTGAGCTTCTCAGTATCCACTACAATCCTAGACACGTCCGTCGCGCGGCCAGGACGGAAATGCAGAGCTATCGGCCGCTGGAGCACGCATTCGACCGTGTTCACGACTTCGAGCAGAGAATATCCTACACCGCTACCGACATTGACAGTCATATTGCGCTGGTTTCCCGATCCCGCCAGTTCCACAACAGCATCAACAAGGTCGTCGACATAAATATAGTCCCGAATAGCTCGGCCATCCCCCCAAACTTCCAGTTCCTGGCCAGCCTGCACCCGCGAGAATATAGTAGCTATCAGGCCCTGCCGCCCGTCGCCCGCCTGATAACGACCAAACGGGTTGGAAGGCCGGACAATAATATACTCGAGCCCCACCGTGCGATGGAGAAAACGCACCAGTTGCTCAATTTCAAGCTTTAATTGACCATAGAAGCTGATTGGCGCGCACTCATCCGATTCGCTAGCCGCACCCGATGCCGTTGCACCGTAGATTGCTCCACCCGAAGAGAAATAGATTAGCGGGATGTGCCGGCTAGCTGCGATCTGTCCCAATTGAAGGAATGGCTCCACCAAGGCAGATCGTTCGGCCAGATATGATTGCGCGGGACTGGAAGGGATCATAGAGGAGGCGAGATACACGATGACATCGATCGACTGAGTGTCGATCAAATCCGCAATAAGGTGACGACTCGTCCAATCGAGGACAATTTTAGCACCCTGCAGGTCCGGCATCGCAGGCGCTCTTCGCAACGTGGTGATCGAACGATGTCCATAGTTGTGAAGACGCGCAGCCAGATTGGCGCCGATAAAGCCATTCCCCCCGATCAACAGGAACGTCGCCACACCCACCCCCCGGCAGAACCAACAACCAGTCGCTGACCATCCCCCGATGGCCTGACAGCTTCCCTCCTTCGCGCAGGGAAAAACCAGCTGTCATCACGCCGATTCCGGTCGTTTATACTCGCTAACCCGTTGGCAATGCGAATCCTTTATCGGCCGTTAACCGAATTCGGATACGTTCTTCCGGCAGACGGCCGTCGCTTGCCTCGACGATACTGAGCGCGCAGAATGCTGCGCGCTTGTCATACCAATTGTAGCAAGCCCGAAGGCGGGTGCGGTGGTATCATGTGCCAGGCATGCGTCGCGGCCCGGTCTCCCACCTTCATCCAGATAGCGGTTTCAAATAGCGCCGCGGGAATCATCAAATTCGGCATATTGGTCGGTGAGACAAGAGTCTTCATTCCAGACACGCTTTTTGAGAAACCTGCCTCACCAATCGTCTGTTACAGCATCCCCAGCGCCTGCATATAGGTCTCGAGGATGGCCTCTTCCTCCTGATACTCCTCGCGCTTCTTCTTGCGGATCGACATGATCTTCCGGATCGCCTTGGGGTCGTAGCCGCGGCCCTTGGCCTCGGCGAACACGTCCTTGATGTCGTCGGCGATGCCCTTCTTCTCTTCCTCCAGCCGCTCGGCGCGCTCGATCAGCAGGCGCAGCTCCTCCGCCGCGACCTGACCGCCACCCATGCCCTCGCCCCGCTCGTCCATCGTCTCTCCATCCCGTGAAAAAGCGCCGCCCGGCCCTGCCCGCGACTGCGCGCGGAAAGGGGGCGGCGTGGTTAACCCTGTCGGGTGCGGCGGGCGCTCTAGTGGATCGGCGCGCGGGGCTCAAGCCGGGTTGCGATCGGGTGTGGCAATCCGCCAGCGGGCGGCGTAAGGGCGCGGGCAAATCCGTCAGCCATCCGCCTCGAGGACGCGCCCATGCGCATCGCCATCGCCTCCGATCATGCCGCCGTGTCGCTGAAAGACGCGCTCGTGGTGTGGCTGCGCGAGGACGGGCACGCGGTGCTGGACCTCGGCACCCATGGCGATGCGCGGGTCGACTATCCCGACTACGGCTTCGCGCTCGCCGAGGCACTGGCGGACGGCCGGGCGGAGCGCGGCGTCGCGGTGTGCGGCTCCGGCATCGGCATCTCGATCGCCGCCAACCGCCACCCGGCCTGCCGCTGCGCGCTCGTGTCGGAGCCACTGTCCGCGGCGCTCGCCCGCCAGCACAACGATGCCAACGCCATCGCCTTCGGCGCTCGCCTCATCGGCGAGGACATGGCCAAGGCCTGCATTACCGCCTTTCTGACGACCGGCTTCGACGGCGGCCGTCACCAGCCCCGAGTCGCCAAGCTCGCCAAGGAGTTCGCCCTATGAGCACCCAGCCGCACGATCTCTCCGAGGTCCAGCCCGACGGATTCTACACCCGCGGCCTGGCCGAGGCCGATGCCGCCGTCTTCGCCGGCATCGCGCAGGAACTGGAACGCGAACAGACGCAGATCGAGCTGATCGCGTCGGAGAACATCGTGTCGCAGGCGGTGCTCGAGGCACAGGGCTCGGTCTTCACCAACAAATATGCGGAAGGCTATCCGGGCAAGCGCTATTATCAGGGCTGCCACCCGTCCGACGTGGTGGAGACGCTCGCGATCGAGCGCGCCAAGCAGCTGTTCGGCTGCGGCTTCGCCAACGTCCAGCCGCATTCGGGCGCGCAGGCGAACGGCGCGGTGATGCTGGCGCTAGTCAGGCCGGGCGACACGATCCTGGGGATGAGCCTCGACGCCGGCGGCCACCTGACCCATGGCGCGCGCGCGGCGATGAGCGGCAAGTGGTTCAACGCCGTCCAATATGGCGTCGACCCCGACACGCATCTGATCGACTATGACGCGGTCGAGGCGCTGGCGGTCGAGCATCAGCCCAAGCTAATCATCGCCGGCGGCAGCGCCTATCCGCGCGTGATCGACTTCCAGCGTTTCCGCGCGATCGCCGACAAGGTCGGCGCCTACTTCATGGTCGACATGGCGCATTTCGCCGGCATCGTCGCCGCGGGACTGCACCCCACCCCCTTCGGCCATGCGCATGTCGTCACCACCACGACGCACAAGACGCTGCGCGGCCCGCGCGGCGGCATGATCCTGACCGATGACGAGGCGATCGCCAAGAAAATCAACTCGGCGGTCTTCCCGGGGCTGCAGGGTGGCCCGCTGATGCACGTCGTCGCGGCCAAGGCCGTCGCCTTCGGCGAGGCGCTCCGTCCCGAGTACAAGAGCTACATCGCCGCGGTGGTGGAGAATGCCAAGGTCCTCGCCGCGACCCTGAAGGAGCGCGGGGCGGACGTGATCGCCGGGGGCACCGACACGCATCTGGCGCTGATCGACCTTCGCCCGCTCGGCATCACCGGCAAGGATGCGGACGAGGCGCTGGAGCGCGCCGGCATCACCTGCAACAAGAACGGCATCCCCAACGATCCGCTGCCGCCGGTCAAGACCAGCGGCATCCGCGTCGGCTCGCCCGCCGGCACCACCCGCGGCTTCGGCGTCGCCGAGTTCCGCGAGATCGGCAATATGGTCGCCGATGTGCTCGACGGCCTGCGCGAGAAGGGCGAGGCCGGAAACCCGGAGGTCGAGGCAGACGTTCGGAACCGGGTGCGGGCCCTGTGCGCGCGCTTCCCCATCTATCAAGGATAAGCCATGTCGATCGACCAGAAAGCCCGCGAAGTGCAGGACGAGATCAAGGCGACGCCCGGTCTCGGCAAGAAGATGGCCAAATATGGCGCGATCGGCGCGGTGATCGCCATCCCCGTGCCCTTTGTCGGCCCGGTATTCGGCGCGATCGCCGGGGCCGCGCTCGCCTATGCCAAGCGGCACGACTGAGCTGCTGAATGCGCTGCCCGTTCTGCGGCCATGACGACAGCCAGGTAAAGGACAGCCGCCCCACCGATGACGGGGCGGCCATCCGCCGTCGGCGCCAGTGCGAGGGCTGCGCCGCGCGCTTCACCACGTTCGAGCGGATCCAGCTGCGTGAATTGACCGTGCTGAAGAGCGAGAACCGGCGCGAGCCGTTCGACCGCGAAAAGCTGATGCGCTCCGTCTCGATCGCCGCGCGCAAGCGCCCGGTCGAGCCGGCCCGCATCGAGAAGCTGGTCAGCGGCATCCAGCGCCGGCTGGAGACCACCGGCGAAAGCGAGGTGACCAGCGCCCGCATCGGCGAGCTGGTGATGGAGGGACTGAAGGGCCTCGACTCGGTCGCCTATATCCGCTTCGCCTCGGTCTATCGCGACTTCAGCGAGGCGCGGGACTTCGAGGCGTTTGCGGGGCAGGTGGAGGAGGTCGGCAAGGGGTGAGGGGCAACGGTTCCGGCACCTGCCTCGCCCCCAGCCCGATCCCACCCCTCCGTTCGTCCTGAGTAGCGGCTGAGCGCAGGCGAAGACGCGTATCGAAGGACAGCCCGAGCCCGATGTTCCACACCTATATGCTGCGCTGCTCCGACGGCAGCTACTATATTGGCCACACCGACGCGCTGGACCGCCGTATCGCGCAGCATAATGCCGGAGAGATCGCTGGCTACACTCAGCGACGACGGCCCGTATCGTTGGTCTGGGCGCAAGCATTCCCGTCACGACTCGAAGCATTGGAAGCCGAACGTCAGCTCAAGGGCTGGTCGCGCGCGAAGAAGGAAGCGCTGATCGCCGGCGACTGGGCAGCGGTGAGAACCCTCGCCAGCCGGGCTGTCCTTCGAGACGCCGCTTCGCCGGGCTCAGCGGCTCCTCAGGACGAACGTCCCGATCTACAATGCCCCGTTCGTCCTGAGGAGGGACTGAGCGAAGGCGAAGGCCCGTCTCGAAGGACCAAGATGACCCCCACCCCACCCCCCGCCATCATCCTCGTCCGCCCGCAGCTCGGCGAGAATATCGGCAAGGCCGCGCGCGCCATGCTGAACTTCGGGCTGACCGAGATGCGCCTCGTCGCTCCGCGCGACGGCTGGCCCAACCCGGCCGCCGGCCCCGCGGCCTCGGGGGCGGACATCGTGCTCGAACGCGCCCGGGTCTTCGACAGCGTCGCCGACGCCGTGGCCGACTGCGCGCATGTCTACGCCACCACCGTCCGCAAGCGCGGTGTGACCAAGCCCGTCGTGACGCCCGAAGAGGCTGCGCGCGCCGTTCACAGCGGCCCGGGTCGCAGCGCGATCCTGTTCGGGCCCGAGCGGTCCGGGCTGGAGACCGACGACGTGGCGCTCGCCCGCACCATCGTCACCGTGCCGATCAATCCGGAGTTCGGCAGCCTCAACCTCGCCCAGGCGGTGATCCTGGTCGCCTATGAATGGTCGAAGCATGTCGCGGGCGACGCGCTGGCCCAGCCGCCCGAGACCGAGCTGCCGCCCCCCGCCCCGCAGGGCGAGCTGGACGGGATGATCGCCCAGCTCGACGCGATGCTGGAGCAGGCGAACTTCTTCTTCCCGCCCGACCGCACCCCCGCCACCCGGCGGACGCTGCGGACGCTGCTCACCAAGCCCGGCTGGTCGACCCAGGAGGTGCGCACCCTGCGCGGTGTCCTGTCGGCGCTGGACGGCGCGAAGGCACGGCGGGGCTAGCCCCGCGTTCGGTCGAAGGTCGCCAGCTCATAGGCGATCGAGGCTTCGACCAGCTGCTCCCACAGCGCGGCGATGATGTCGGCCGGCGCGCCCGCCTCTTCGGCGGCGCGGCGCGCCTGCGCGATCACCGTCGCCTTGCGCGCCTCGTCCCGCACCGCGCCCCGATCCGGCTTGATCCGCGCGGCGGCCGCCATGAAGCGGAAGCGCCGCGCCAGCAACGCCACCAGCTCGCGGTCGAGCGCGTCGACGCCCGCGCGCACCTCGGCCATGGTCGTGCAGGCGGCGGGATCCGGAGCAGGCGCGGCGGTCGACATGCGCGTTGCCATAACGGCTCATCGCCGGGTCGCAACCGGATCGACAGGCTCCGTTCGCGCGACTAGGGTCGGGATCGAGAATGATCGCGGGGGGAAACCGATCTATGTCCTTCATTTTGCTCGCAGCCCTGGCCATGCAGGCGGCGCCGGTGCCGGCCGCCAAGAGCCCGAACGACAAGAAGATCTGCAAGATGTTCGCCTCCACCGGCTCGCGGCTCGGCGGCAAGCGCATCTGCAAGACGGCCCATGAGTGGGACGAGGAAGAGGTCAGTGCGCGGCGCGAGATCGACACCATGCGCAACAATGCCGCACGGGTCACGCCCGGAGGCGGCTGACCGGCGTCCGACAGACCGAGCTTGACGCGGCGGCCGGCTTTGGCTAGGCGCGCCCCTTCGCAATCGGCCCCGCACCCCGGTGAAGCGGCGGCCCTGCCCTCCTGAAAACGGATCAGCAGCGCGATACCGGGATCTGTCCCGCCAGCCTTCGGGCCGGCGGAATCGTCGTTCGCATATTGCCAAGGATTACGCATGTCGAAGCGTGCAAGCGCCAAGTACAAACTCGATCGCCGGATGGGCGAGAACATCTGGGGTCGTCCGAAGTCGCCGGTCAACAAGCGCGAATACGGCCCCGGCCAGCACGGCCAGCGCCGCAAGGGCAAGGTGTCGGACTTCGGCATCCAGCTTCGCGCCAAGCAGAAGCTCAAGGGCTATTACGGCGACGTCACCGAGAAGCAGTTCAAGCAGTGCTATCAGGAGGCCGCCCGGATGAAGGGCGACACCAGCCAGAACCTGATCGGCCTGCTCGAGCAGCGCCTCGACATGATCGTCTATCGCGCCAAGTTCGCGCCGACGATCTTCGCCGCCCGTCAGCTGGTCAGCCACGGCCACATCCGCGTCAATGGCGTGAAGTGCAACGTCGCATCGCGCCGCTGCTTCGTCGGCGACGAGATCACGCTGGGCAGCAAGGCCAAGGAAATGGCATTGGTGCTCGAGGCGCAGAACCTCGCCGAGCGTGAGATCCCCGACTATGTCGCGCCCGACGGCAACGCCAAGATCACCTTCGTGCGCGTTCCGACGCTCGACGAGGTGCCCTATCCGGTGAAGATGGAGCCGAACCTGGTCGTCGAGTTCTACTCGCGCTGATCGGGTCCTCCGCACCGGCGGAGACACCGAAAAAGGCGGTCCCTCGCGGGGCCGCCTTTTTTCGTAAAGGCCGCGGCTGTTCGGGGGCATCGGATCGTATCGCGCCAAGCGGGTGCCTTCTCCTGACCGTTCGTGCTGAGCGAAGTCGAAGCACGGTGGGTCTCAGGCCCTTCGACGACGCTCAGGGCGAACGGTCGGGGTCAGCTCCGGCATAGGGCGCCCACCCTAAAACACGCCCAGCGCCGCCACCTCCTCGACGCTGAGATCGATCCCGAACATCAGGCTCAGCCGCATCCGGTACACCCGCGGATCGGTGATCGCGCCGGCATTCTCCGTCCCCGCCGCCACCCGCCGATAGTGCGCGTCGGTCAAGGACGCGAAGCCATGCGGCAGCACGATGCTGGCGATCCGCAAGGTGGTGAAGCGCGTTCCCGGCGCGGTGGAGGCCCAGAGATTGCCCATCGCCAGGTCGGCCGCCACCGCGGGCTCGCCGCTGAAGCTGTACTGCGCCTGCCATCCGTCATGCGAGCCGCGTCCGTCGGTGGAGGCCGCGGGGCCGTGCCGCTCCAGCACCCAGCCATGCGCCGCATCGCGGATCAGACGGAAGCGCGCGCCATCGGGCGCCTCCGCTTCCGCGCCCTCCTCCAGCGGCAGGATCGGCGAATAGGCGCCGCCGAATCCCGGATCGGCGATCCAGGCGCGGCCATCGGCCTCGACCAGGCTGAAGGTGTGGGTCAGCGGCGGCACCGCGTCTTCCGCCGGATCGACGCCGAGCCACACGCGCGCGAGCAGCGGCTGGTGCGCGAAGCCGAGCGCGGACAGCGCATCGCCGAACAGCCGGTTCTGCTCGAAGCAATAGCCGCCGCGCCGGGTGGTGACGAGCTTGGCGAACACCGCCTCGCTGTCGATTGCGATGCCGCGACCGAGGATGACGTCGAGATTTTCGAACGGGATTGCCAGCCGATGCGCGCGTTGCAGGCGGGCCAGCCCCGCCGCATCGCGGGTCGGACGGGCAGGCATGTCGATACGGGTGAGATAGGCGTCGAGGTCGAACATGCCGACGCGTCTAGCGGCACGGGCCGGCGGTAGCGACGGAAAAGGCGCGCCCCTAGGCCGCCAGCGCCTCCGCCTCCAGCGCATAGAGGATATCGGCCGACGCGGTCGCCGCGGCGTGAAGGCCGTGCGCCTCGGGCACGATCTGGTCGAGATAGAAGCGCGCGACCGCCCGCTTGCCCCTGCCGAAGGCGTCGTCGCCGGCGGCCCGCGCCTGCCGCTCCAGCAGCCAGCCCGCCGCGGCGACCGACACCATGGTCAGGAACGGATAGCTGCCGGCCAGCCGGTCGTCGGGGGCCGCGGCGGCGAGGTGCCGGCCCGTCGCCTCGCACAGGTCGATCAGCTGGACGAGGGCGGGCGCCTCCGCCTCGCCCCGCATGTCGGCGACCAGCGCGGCAAAGGCCGATCCGCCGCCCAGCGCCAGCTTGCGGCCGACCAGATCGGCCGCCTGGATGCCGTTCGTGCCCTCGTAGATCGGGGTGATCCGGGCGTCGCGATAGAAGCGCGCCGCGCCCGTCTCCTCGATATAGCCCATGCCGCCATGCACCTGCACACCGATGCTGGCGACCTCGCAGCCCAGATCGGTGCCGTGCGCCTTGGCCAGCGGGGTCATGAGCTCCAGCCGGTCGCGCGCCGCCGCATCGCCCAGCGCCGCGCGGTCGACCTGGCCGGCGGCATAATAGACCAGCGCGCGCGCGGCCTGGGTCTGCGCCTTCATCCGCATCAGCATGCGGCGGACGTCGGGATGCTCGGCGATCGGCACCGCCGCCCCGCCGCGCGCGCCCTGCACCCGGTCGAGCGCGTAGCCGATCGCCTTCTGCGTCGCGGCCTCCGCGACCTGCACGCCCTGCAGTCCGACATTGAGGCGCGCATTGTTCATCATGGTGAACATCGCGCGCATCCCGCCATGCTCGGGGCCGATCAGCTCGCCGATGCAATCGTCATGATCGCCGAAGGAGAGCACGCAGGTGGGCGACGCATGCAGCCCCATCTTGTGCTCGATCGACACGACCCGGATGTCGTTGGGCTCGGCCGGATTTCCGTCCGCGTCGAGGCGGAACTTGGGCACCAGGAACAGGCTGATCCCCCGCGTCCCCGGCGGCGCGTCGGGCGTACGCGCGAGCACGAGATGGACGATGTTTCCCGCCATGTCGTGGTCGCCGAACGAAATGAAGATCTTGGTGCCGCGGATGCTCCACGTGCCGTCGCCGCGCGGGGTGGCGGTGGTGCGCAGCGCGCCGACATCGCTGCCCGCCTGCGGCTCGGTCAGGTTCATCGTGCCGGTCCACTCGCCGGTCGCGAGCTTCGGCAGGTAGAGCGACTGCTGCGCCTGGCTGCCATGATGCGCCAGCGCCTCGATCGCGCCCACGGTCAGCGTCGGGCACAGTGCGAAACCCGTGTTCGCGCCGCCCAGCGTCTCCAGCACCGCGGTCTGGAGCGCGAAGGGCAGCCCCTGCCCGCCCCAGGCTTCGGGCGCGCCGATCGTGCCCCAGCCGCCCTCGACATAGGCGCGATAGGCCTCCGGATAGCCGGCCGGCATCGTGACGCCTTCGGGCGTCCAGCGCGGTCCCTCGCTGTCGCCGCGTTCGGCCAGCGGCTCCCACTCGCCCGCGGCGAACTGCCCCGCCCCCTCCAGCACCGCATCGACGACATCGTCGGAGGCGGCGGCGAAGCGATCGGTGGCGGCGAGCTCCGCCAGACCGGCGACGTGGTCGAGGACGAAGCGCTGCTCGGCGACGGGGGGCGTGAAAGGCACCATTCTCTCCACGGTTTTGGCTGGTATAGGCACAGGATGACGATCGCCGCAAACCCCCTCGTTCGACGTTACGGCACGGCCGCCATCGAAGAGGCGGCGCAGGTAATTCGTAGTGGCGGTATCGTCGCGATCCCGACCGAGACGGTCTATGGCCTCGCCGCCGACGCAGGTGACGCCGCGGCAGTGGCGCGCATCTACGCGGCCAAGGGGCGGCCGAGCTTCAACCCGTTGATCGTGCACGTGCCCGACCTCGCCGCCGCTGAGGCGCTGGCCGTGTTCGACGGTGATGCCCGGGCGCTGGCGGAGGCGTTCTGGCCCGGCCCGCTGACGTTGGTGCTGCCGCTGCGGCCCGGCGCACCGATCGCGTCGCTGGTGACAGCGGGACTGGAGACGATCGCCCTGCGGGTGCCGGCCCATCGCGCGATCCGCGCGCTGCTGGCGGCGACCGGCCGTCCGCTGGCCGCGCCCTCGGCCAATCGCAGCAATCATCTCAGCCCGACCCGCGCCGCGCATGTCGTCGCCAGCCTGGGCGCGGCGGCCGGTCTGGTGATCGACGACGGCGCCTGCACCGCAGGGGTGGAGTCGACGATCGTGCACGGGCGGCAGGTGCTGCGCCCCGGCCCGATCCCGGCGGATGCGATCGCCGCGGTGCTGGGGGCGGTAGAGGAAGCGCGCGACGGCAGCCGGATCGTCGCACCGGGACAGCTCGCGGTTCACTATGCCCCGGTCAAGCCGCTGCGCCTGAACGCGACGGAGCGCCGGGCGGACGAATGGCTGATCGGCTTCGGCGACGTTGCCGGCCACGATACGCTGTCGGCGAGCGGCGATCTTGTGGAAGCGGCGGCGAGGCTGTTCGACGCGCTGCACAGGGCGGACGCCTCAAACGCCGCTGCGCTCGCGGTGGCCCCCGTTCCCGACGACGGCATAGGCGCCGCCATCAATGACCGCCTGCGCCGGGCGGCGGCGCGATCATAGGCCTCCGCGCGCCTCCCATGCCGTTTGTGCCGGGCCTGTCGAGGCAAGGCCCTTCGAGAAGCCTAGGCCGACCGGATGTGGAGCGGCCGCGCCGTCAAAGATCCTCCCCACAGCGTGGGGAGGGGGACCGCGCCAAAGGCGTGGTGGAGGGGGTTTGCCGCGCACGGCTCGCTCGCGGCGGCGCCCCTCCACCACCGGCCTGGCGGCCGGCGGCCCCCCTCCCCGCGGAGCGGGGAGGATCTCGTCGGCCCTAAGCCGTCACCGCCTTCGACCGCGCCGCGAAGCTCTTGCGCAGCTTCTGCAGCTTGGGCGGGATCACCGCCATGCAATAGGGATTGGAGCGGCCCGACGTCTCCCAATAGTCCTGATGGTAATCCTCCGCCGGATACCAATTGTCCGCCTGCTCGATCGTGGTGACGATCGGCCTGTCCAGTCCCTGCTGCGCGCGGGCGATCGCCTGGTTCGCCTGCTCTTCCTGCATCACCGTCGCCGGGAAGATGGCGGAGCGATACTGGGTGCCCACGTCGTTGCCCTGCCGGTTCAGCTGGGTCGGATCATGCGTCGCGAAGAAGATGTCGAGGATGTCGGCGATGTCGATCTTCTCGGGATCGAAGCCGACCCGGATCGCCTCGGCATGGCCGGTGTCGCCGCCGCAGACCTGCTTGTAGGTCGGGTTTTCGACATGGCCGCCGATATAGCCGCTCTCGACGCTCTCCACCCCGATCACGTCCTTGAAGACGGCCTCGGTGCACCAGAAGCAGCCGCCGGCCAGGGTCACATATTCGGTCATTCCAGGGTCTCCTTTGCAGCCGATGTAGGAAGCCGCTAGGGCGCCCGCAAAGGGAGACCGATCGATGGCGGTGATGGTGACGGGCGGCGCGGGCTATATCGGCAGCCATGCGGTGCTGGCCCTGCTGGATGCGGGGCACGAGGTGGTGGTTATCGACAACCTCGTCACCGGCTTCGCCTGGGCGGTCGATCCACGCGCCACTCTGGTCCAGTGCGACGTCGCCGACGAGGGCCGCGTCCGCGCCGCGATCCGCGGCCATCATGTCGATGCGATCCTGCACTTCGCCGGTTCGGTGGTGGTGCCGGAGTCGGTGTCCGACCCGCTCAAATACTATCGCAACAACACCGTCGCCTCCCGCGCGCTACTCGAAAGCGCGGTGTGCGAGGGGGTAAGGCACTTCATCTTCTCCTCCACCGCCGCCACCTACGGCACGCCCGAAAGGGTGCCGGTCGCGGAAGGTGACCCCACCGTGCCGATCAATCCCTATGGCATGTCGAAGCTGATGACGGAGGCGATGCTGCGCGACGTCGCGGCGGCGCATCCGATCAACTATGCGGTGCTGCGCTATTTCAACGTCGCCGGCGCCGATCCGCAGGGCCGCTCGGGCCAGTCGACCGCGGGCGCGACCCACCTCATCAAGGTCGCGGTCGAGGCGGCGACGGGCCGGCGTTCGCACGTCTCGATCTTCGGCACCGACTTCCCGACCCGCGACGGCACCGGCGTGCGCGACTATATCCACGTCCATGATCTGGCGAAGGCGCATGTTGCCGCGCTCGACCTGCTGCGCGCCGATCCCTCGCTCAACCACACGCTCAACGCCGGCTATGGCCGCGGCTTCTCGGTGGCGGAGGTCCTCGATGCGGTCGACCGCGTCACCAACATGACGATCGAGCGCCGGCTGGAGGGCCGCCGCGCCGGCGATCCCGCCGAGCTGGTCGCCGACAATCGCGCGATCCTCGCGACACTCGACTGGCGACCGGAGCGCGACGATCTCGACCTGATCGTCCGCGACGCGCTGGCCTGGGAACGCCGCCTCGCCGAGCGGGACGCGGAGGATTAGGGCCGATCGGCGCGACCCCGACCCGTTCGTGCCGAGCGACGTCGAAGCACAGGTGAGTCTCAGGCCCTTCGACTGCGCCTTGCCCTAGCCGCGCTCGCCGCCGATCGCGCGGCGGGTGAAGGCCGCGATCCACCACCAGCCGAGCGCCCAGAGCGTCCCGAAGCACCAGCCGGCCAGCACGTCGGACGGCCAGTGGACGCCCAGATACACACGGCTCGTCCCGATCATCCCGGTCAGCAGCACCGCGGCGGCGAAGAGATAGCGGCGGATCGCCCGTCCCCGCACCACCTGCGCCGCCAGCGCGGCGAGCGTCAGATAGACGATCGCGCTGCTCGCCGCATGGCCGCTGGGGAAGCTGGCGCTCGACACCGGCACCAGATGATCGACCAGTTCGGGCCGGGCGCGCGCCACCTGATCCTTGACCAGCGCGACCACCCGCCCGCCGGTCCAGCTCGCCAGCACCAGCAGCAGCGCGGTTAGCCACAGCCGCTGCGTCAGGAGGAAGCCAGCGACGAGCAGCACGACCAGCGTCAGCACCGTGCCGCCACCCAGCGCCGTCACGTCGATCGCCGCCCCGCGCAGCCAGGCCGGGCCGCCCCAGGCGCGCAGCCCCGCAATGATCGCGCTGTCGAAGCCGAACGGTACGCGGTCGACCAGCAGGCCGAGCGCCAGTACCACCAGCGCCGCCAGTGCCAGCGTGGCCAACCCGGCGAGTTCGCGGGGCATTTGGCGGGTATGGGTTCGGATCGGCATCGCGCCTTGTCCCGGCTAGCCCCGAAGGGGTCAAGCGGTTCGGCGGAACGATGGTGGGTCCGCCGGGGCTCGAACCCGGGACCTCTCGATTAAAAGTCGCTTGCTCTACCGACTGAGCTACGGACCCCGGCCATCGTGCGGAACGCTCCCCTAGCGGCGGCGGCGGACGCGGGCAAGCAATTGGCGTATCGTCCTGCCCGTCTCCGGGTCGCGCCAGCCGGGCGCGATCGCGGCCAGCGGCCTGAGCACGAAGTCACGCTCGCGGAATCGCGCATGCGGGATGGTGAGGATCGGGTCGCGCCACACGCCGCCGGACCAGAGGATGATGTCGAGGTCGATCGGCCGCGCGCCCCATCGCCGTCCCGGGCGACGCCCGAGGGCGCGCTCGATCGCCTTCAACCGCGCCAGAAAGGCGGGCGGCGGCTCGTCGCTCTCGACCAGCAGAGCCGCGTTGGCGAAACGGCGGCTGGAGGGGCCGAGCGGTGCGGTGTCGAGCACCGGCGACATCGCGATCAGGCCGCCGAGCCGCGCGCAGGCGGCACGCAGCGTCGCGCGCGGAGCGCCGTGGATCGTCCGGCGATTGCTGCCCAGTGCGACGGCGTAAACCTGTGCCAAACCCGCCCTATCTGATTTAAGTTACTGCAAAATATACGGAATTTGTATCGGGGTGCGAACGACTTCCGCCGCCGTCGTCGGTTCATCGGGCCAGCACGGCATCAGCTTTGGCGGAGGACCAGCATGTATTACCACGATAAGCGCCTTCAGTATCCGGTGGTCGTCGAGAAGCCCGATCCCGCTTTTGCGCGGATGCTGCAACAGGCGATCGGCGGGGTCGAAGGCGAGATCCGGGTCTGCATGCAGTATTTCTTCCAGGCCTGGGGCAATCGCGCGCCGAACACCAAATATCGCGACATGCTGCTCCACACGGCGACCGAGGAGATCGGCCATATCGAGATGCTGGCCACCGCGGTGGCGCTCAACCTCGACAAGGCGCCCGCCTCGCTCCAGGAGACCGGGGCGGCGGACTCGATCGTCGGTGCGGTGATGGGCGGCGAGCGGCCGCGGCACATGATCGAGGGGCTGATCCACAAGAACCTGCTGTCGAGCGGCCTTGCGGCGATGCCGATGGATTCGGACGGCGTGCCGTTCAACATGAGCCACATCTACGCCAGCGGCAACATCGCCGCCGACATGTACTCCAACGTCGCCGCGGAGAGCACCGGGCGCGTGCTCGCGGTGCGCCTGTACAACGCCGCGCACGATCCCGGCATGAAGGACATGCTCCATTACATGATCGCGCGCGACACGATGCACCAGCAGCAGTGGCTGGCGGTGCTGGAAGAGCTGGGCGGCCCCTCCGCCAACCTGCCGATCCCCAATTCCTTCCCGCAGGAGCAGGAGGATCAGGAGAACAACTACAATTTCTACGCCACCGCGGCGGACGGGACGGTGCCCGAGGGTCGCTGGACGAGCGGCTCGACGATCGACGGCCGCGGCGAGTTCACCGTCTTCCCCAATCGCCCGCTGGGCGAGGAGCCGGTGCTCGGTCCGGCGCGCACCGACAGCGGCGCCCAGGGCCAGCAGATCGGCTGACCGCGATCCGTGCCGGTCGGGGATGCTTCCGCTCCGCCCGGCACGGAACCGACAGCTGGCCGCGTGATCCAGTCACATGGCGTCGCAGCCCCAGCGCAGGCTGGGGCCTCCCGCGACTCCTGCTGCCCGCTACGACCGGAAGATCCCGGCAGTCGCTGGGAAGACGTCTGGTATGATGGCTCGATTGCGGTCTAGATGTCTGCGGTCAGCCGACCGTACAGCTCCGGCCGCCGGTCGCGGAAGAAGCCGAAGGCCGCGCGGTGCCGGCGGATGCGGGCGAGATCCAGCGTCGCGGTGATCACCCCCTCTTCCTCGCGGCCCAGCTCGGCCAGGATGTCGCCGCGCTCGTCGCAGATGAAGCTGGTGCCGTAGAAGCTCTGGCCATGCTCGGTACCGATCCGGTTGGCCGCCACCACCGGCACCACGTTCGACACCGCATGGCCGACCATCGCGCGCCGCCACAGCCGCGCGGTGTCGAGGCTGGTGTCGTGCGGCTCGCTGCCGATCGCCGTGGGATAGAAGAGCAGCTCCGCGCCCATCAGCATCATCGCGCGCGCCGTCTCGGGATACCATTGGTCCCAGCAGACCCCCACGCCCAGCGTCCAGCCCGGCGCCCCCTCCGGCGCCGGCCATACTTTGAAGCCGGTATTGCCCGGCCGGAAATAGAATTTCTCCTCGTAGCCGGGGCCATCGGGGATGTGGCTCTTGCGATAGACGCCCTGCACCTCGCCATCGGGGCCGATCATCGCCAGGCTGTTATAGTAATGCGGCCCGTCCGCCTCGAAGAAGCTGGTCGGGATCGTCACCTTCAGCGCCTCGGCCAGCGCCTGCATCGCCAGCACCGCCTTGTGCTCGCCGACCGGCGCGGCATTGGCGAACAGTCCCTCGTCCTCGACCCGGCAGAAATACTCGCCCTCGAACAGCTCGGGCGGCAGGATGACCTGCGCACCCTTCGCCGCCGCCTCACGCACCAGCCGCGAGACGTTCGCGATGTTCGCATCGATATCGTTCGAGAAGCCGAGCTGGAGCGCGGCGACGGTGATGGCGGTCATGGTCGTCTCTCAATTCAGGCGGGGATCTGCTGCGAGATGCAGTGGAAGCTGCCGCCGCCGGTCAGGATCGCGTCGGCGCGCAGGCCCACGGCCTCGCGCCCGGGGAACAGCGCCTGGATCGCCGCGACCGCGGCCTGATCATTGTCGCTGCCAAAGAGCGGCACGACCACGGCGGCATTGCCGATGTAGAAGTTCATATAGCTCGCCGGCACGATGTCCTCGTCCTCGTTGAGCACCCGCCCGGGCGACGGGATGGTCACCACCTCCAGCCCCACCGCGGTCAGGTCGCGGCGGGCCTGCGCATAGACCTGCCAGTTCGGATCATTCTCCGCCGCCTCCGGTATCGCGACGCGGCCCGGCGCGACGAAGCGGGCCAGGTTGTCGACATGGCCGTCGGTATGGTCGTTGAGCAGGCCGTCGCCGAGCCACACGATGCGCGTCAGGCCCAGGTCGCCGGCCAGCCGCGCCTCGATCTCCGCCTGTCCCAGCTCGGGATTGCGGTTGCGGTTGAGCAGGCACTGGCGCGTCGTCACCGCCGTGCCGGTGCCGTCGCCATCGATCGCACCGCCCTCGAGCACCCAGCCGCAGGCCCGAGCGGCGACGCCCCGCGCCTCCGCCAGTCGCGCGCCGACGCTGTCGTCGCCCGGCAGATCATACTTGCCGCCCCAGCCGTTGAAGCGGAACAGCCGGGCCGATCCGTCGCCGACGATGATCGGGCCGGTGTCGCGCAGCCAGATGTCGCCAAAGGGCTGGACCTCGATCGTCGCGAACGGCGCCCGCTCGCGCGCCGCGTCGGCCGCCTCGCTGTCCGCGCAGACCAGCACGACCGTTTCGCCCCGGCCCCCGGCATGGACGGCACGGGCGAAGGCGGCAACCTCGTCGCGGGCAGGCTCCAGATCCTCCAGCCACAGTTCGGGATGGCTCGGAAAGCCGATCCAGACGGCGTCATGGTGGGCCCATTCAGGGGGTGGGGGCAGCATCGTTTCGCTCCTCGCGCGCCGTAGCCGGTGCGGCGACCGGTGATCGACGCGCGGGCTTCTGGCAGTGCCGCCGCCGACGCGCAAGCGGCTTGCGCCGCAGCGGCGGTGCGCTACCGGCGGGGCTTCGCCGCGGCTGCGCGGCGGATCGTCGGATTCGGTCGCCGGCCCCCTCCCGCAGCGGACGCCGGGCTGGCAGGGCGCCGCCGGTCGGTTGAGGAGCGGCAATGGAATGGTCGGTCGGCGTCGCGCGTGGTGCGACAGCGCCTTGGAGAACGGGGGCGGGCGGTGCGCGGTCGGTCCGCGCGCTGGTCGCGACGATGCTCGCGCTCGTCCTGCTGGTCGGGGTGATGCTGGTCGCGCCGATCGATCATGACGAGAGCCAATATGTCGCCGCCGTCGCGGCGATGCGCCACGGCCTTCCCTATCGCGACTTCGCCTTTCTGCAGACGCCGCTCCATCCGCTGCTCTTCGCGCCCTTCTCGGCGCTGCCGCCGGGCTGGCTCGTCGTCGGGCTGCGGCTCGCCAACCTGCTCTGCGCCGTGGGGACGCTGGTGGTGCTGGGCAACAGCCTGAGGCGGCACGGCGTGGCACGCGGCCCGACCGCGGCGGCGATGCTGCTGATGCTGACCTGCAATGCCTTTCTGTTCGCCGGCAGCGTCGCGCGCAACGATGCGCTGCCGATGCTGCTCTTCGCCGGCGGGCTGGCGACGACGCTCCGCCTCGCCGGCGACCGCGCCGGCCGGCCCGGCACGGCGGCGCTGGCGGGGCTGCTGCTCGCCGCCGCGGCCTCGGCCAAGATCAGCTACGCCCTGCCCGCCGCGACGCTGGGCGTGGCGCTACTGATGCTGCGGCTCCTGTCGCTCCGCATGATCCTGGCCTTCGCCGCGGGCGGGCTGGCCGGCCTCGCGCCCACCATAGCGCTCGTAGCGATCGCGCCGGCAGAGGCGTGGTTCGGCATCATCGACTATAGCGTGATCGCGCCGCAGCAATGGCGGCTGCTGGTCGGCGAGACGGGCATGCTGTCTCCCCTCGCCAAGATCGGGCGGCTGGCGGCCTTCGCCGCGCTCGGTCCGGCGCTGCTGCTGCTGATCGTCGTCGCGGCGGCGCGCCTGCGCGGGCGCGGCGGGCGCGGCGCGATACCCCTGCTGCTCGATGCGGCCCTGCTCGGCGCGCTGCTGGCAGCCTATCTGCCCGATCCGACCTATCGCCAGTATCTCGTGCCGCTGTTGCCGCCGCTGTTCCTGCGTGCCGGAATGTTGCTGTCCGATCGCGCCCGCCTGCGAGGGCGGGCGCTTCCGGTCGCGCTGGCCGGCTTCGCGCTGATCGGCCTCGCCCCGACCGCGATGGCGGCGCGCGATGCGGTCCGCCGCGGCAGCCCGGTCCTCGCCCTGATCCGCGACGCCCATGCGGTGCTGCGCGCGGTCGGCGACGCCGCGGTGGTGACGCTAGCGCCGGAACGGATCGCCGGGGCGGGCACGCGCTTCGACCCGCGCTTCGTCGCGGGTCCCTTTCTCTTCCGGATCATGCCGCCGCTCGCCGCGCGCATCCCGCCGCGCTGGGCGGTAATGGTTATCGCCGATACGGATCGCGCACTCGCCGCCGCGCCGCCCGCAGCGCTGCTGACCGGCACCGAACCCCGTCCCTTCCTGCGCCACCCGCACGGGCTGGACGGCGTGCTGGAAGGCTGGGCGCTCCGCCACGGCTATCGTCCGCGCCGGCTGCCCTCGGGCGATGCGCTGCTGTGGCTGCCCCCGCGGCGCTGACGGCGGGCGCCCGCCGGTCAGACGCGTTCGAGCAACTCGTCCCAGCTGAGGTCGAGCAGTTCGACCGCCTCGACGATGCGTGGCCAGTGGACCTTCCGGAAATTGTCGCGCTCGGCGGTGCGCAGCCGGTCGGCGGCGCCGGGCAGCACGAACATGCCGATCCCGCGTCGCACCTCGACATAGCCGTCGTCCTGGAAACCCTGATAGGCTTTCGCGACGGTCAGCGGGTTGGCGCCATGTTCCGCCGCGAAGGCCCGGACCGAGGGCAGCTGGTCGCCCGCCCGATAGTCGCCGCGCAGGATACCCGCGGTGATCGCCCGGCGCAGCCGCAGATAGACCGGGCTGTCCTCGTTGTTCATGGCTGTCATGCTGATCTAATACAGCAACAGCGCACGAAAGTCGACTCACCATCGGCAAACGATTTTAGCCATGTCGGGCCGCGGCCGCTCCTCCAGCGCGCGACCGGGCGTGCCGATGAAGACGAAGCCGACGATCCGCTCGTGCGGCTTGCCGAGCGCGTCGCGCACCGTGTCGCTGAAGGTCGGCCAGCCGGTCAGCCAGCCGCCGGCGAAGCCGAGCGCGCCCGCGGCATGGAGCAGGTTCATGCACGCCGCCCCCGCCGAAAGCTCCTGTTCCCAGACGGGAATATGGCTGCCGATGTTCGGGCTCGACAGGACGACGACCAGCGTCGGTGCCTGGCGGGCGAACTGGTCGAGCGACGCCAGCTCGGTCGCCGAGGCGGCCGGCCGCTCGGCACGGTAGGCGTCGGTGATCACCCGCGACAGCCGGTCGCGATCGTCGACGATCACGAACCGCCAGGGGGAAAGCTTGCCGTGATCGGGCGTGCGCGCCGCGATCGCCAGCATCCGGTCGAGCGTCGCGGCATCGGGGCCCGGCGCGACCAGATCGCGCGGCTTGCCCGAGCGGCGGGATTCGAGAAAGGCGGCGGGGCTGGACAGGTCGTTGAACATGGCCGCGCCATAGCCGCGGGCGGGGCGTATTTACACCCGCCCCGATCGCGCTACGTTCGCGCGCCTATCCAAATGGCAGAGTAAGCGAGCGTATGGCGACCGTGATGCAGGGTGGCGGGGTCCCGCCCCATGCGAAAAACCTTTTGGGGCACCCGCGCGGCCTCTTCATGCTGTTCTTCGTCGAGATGTGGGAGCGCTTCTCCTACTACGGCATGCGCGCCATCCTGGTGCTCTACCTGACCAAGCACTTCCTGCTCGCCGAACAGCCCGCCTATGCGATCTACGGCGCCTATACGTCGCTCGTGTACATCACGCCGATCATCGGCGGCTATCTGGCGGACCGCTATCTGGGCGCGCGCAAGGCGGTACTGGCCGGCGGCATCTTCATCACGCTCGGCCATCTCGTGCTCGCGCTCGTCGAAGGGCCGCAGGGCGTGCAGGGCGCGACGCTGAGCGGCTTCTATTTCGGGCTCGCGCTCATCATCGTCGGCACCGGCTTCCTGAAGGGCAACATCTCGGTGCTGGTCGGCAAGCTCTACCGCCGCGACGACATCCGCCGCGACGGCGCCTTCTCGATCTTCTACATGGGCATCAACACGGGCGCCTTTGTCGGTCCGATCGTGATCGGCATCTTGGGCGAGACGGTCGGCTGGGGCTGGGGCTTCGGCGCGGCCGGGATCGGCATGGCGCTGGGCCTGATCGTCTATGTCCTCTTCACCCGCGAACTGCACGGCGCCGGCGAGCCCCCCTCGGCGCAGGCGCTCGCCTCGCGGCCGGTGGCCGGCCTGTCGATCGAATGGCTGATCTATCTGGGCGCGATCGTGGCGATCTTCGGCGCCTGGCAGCTGGTCGACGCGCAGGGGCTCGTGGCGGCGCTGCTCGCGGTCGCGGCGGTCGTGACCGTCGGCTACATTCTCTACACCGCGGTCGCCCGCCTGCCGCGCGAGGAGCGCGACCGGGTGTTCGCCGCCCTGTTTCTCGCCGCGCTGTCGCCGCTCTTCTGGGCGTTGTTCGAGCAGACCGGCTCGTCGCTGACCGTCTATACCGACCAGCAGGTGGATCGCACCCTGCTCGGCTGGGCGGTCCCCGCCTCCGTCTTCCAGTCGGTCAACCCCTTCTTCATCATCACCCTCGCGCCGGTCTTCGGCTGGCTGTGGGTGACGCTGGCGAAGCGCGGCTGGGAGCCAAGCGCGCCGGTCAAGTTCGGCATCGGCCTCGTGCTGGTCGGCGCGGGCTTCTTCGCGCTGATCCTGGGCGCGCCCGCACAGGGCCTGACCCCGGCGATCGTCATCATCCTCCTCTACCTGCTCCATTCGGCCGGCGAGCTCTGCTTCTCGCCGATCGGCCTGTCGTCGATGACGCGTCTGTCGGTCGCGAACATGACCGGGCTGATGATGGGCACCTGGTTCCTCGCGACGGCCGGCGGCAATTTCCTCGCCGGCATCATCGCCCAGGCGACCGGCGGAGAGGGCGCGGGACCGGCGCAGGTGCTCGAAGTCTATGGCCGGATCGGCTGGTTCGCGATGGGGATCGGCGTCGTCGTCCTGATCGTCGCGCCCTTCGTCACCCGGCTGATGCACCTCGACACGCTCGGCCAGCCGGACCACGCGCTTGCCGGGCAGGACACGCTCGCCGAACCGATCGCGACCGGCATCCAGACCCGCGACGAGCAGAAGCCCGGCCTCTAAGCTCCTCCCCACGGCGTGGGGAGGGGGACCGCCCGGCAATGCCGGGTGGTGGAGGGGCATCGCCCCACGCGCCACGCCGGCAGCGTTCCCGCCTCCTCAGCCCTCTCTCGCCGGCTCGCTCGCCAGCCGCCGCGCCACCGCCAGGTCCATGGTGACGTTGCCGACGGTGCGGATAATGTCCGGGATCGTCTCCACCGCCACCAGCAGGCCCAGCGGCAACAGCGGCGCGCCGAGCACCGCGGCGATCGGCGTGATCGCGCTGACGAAGCTGATCTGCCCCGGCAGGCTGACCGTGCCGAGCGAGGTCAGCCCCGCCACCGTGACCGCCGCCACCATCGTGCCGAAGCTCGGCACCACCCCGAACCAGCGCGCGACATAGATGGCGACGCCCAGGTTCATCGCCGGCCCGGTCCAGCGGAACACCGCGACCGCGAGCGGCAGGATGATGCCCGCCTGCGCCTCGGCCACACCGATCGCGCCGGCCCCGCGCAGCATCGCGGGCAGGCTGGCGAGCGACGACTGGGTGCTGAACGCCACCGCCTGCGCCGGCAGCGCGGCATGGGCGAAGCGCGCGAGGTTCAGCCGGCTGCCGATCAGCGCCAGCAACGGCCCGGCCACCGCCACGGCAATCCCGACCGCGCAGATCAGGCTGAGATAATGGAGCAGCGCGCCGAACGCGGCGGTGCCCGCGCGCGCGCCCACGACCAGCGCCAGCGCCAGCACCCCCACCGGCGCCAGCCACAGCACCCAGCCGATCACCACCAGCATCGCCTCGCGGAGCGCCGTGAACAGCGCGATCAGCGGCGCGCGCAGCGCCGCCTCCAGCCGCGTGATGGCGAAGGCGAAGACGAGGGTGAACAGGATCAGCGGCAGGAAGGCGTCGTTGACCGCGGCCGCCAGCGCGTTGGTCGGCACCACGCCCTCGACCAGATCGCCGATCGTCGGCACGACCGCCGGCTCGCTCAACCCGACCAGCGCCGCACGGAGGCGCGCCGCGGCCTCGGCGGGCAAGGGGAAGAGATCGAGCAGCCAGGGCATCAGCACCGCCGCGACGATCGCCGAGGCCATCAGCAGCAGCACGAAGGCCGCGATCGCGCGCGCCGCCAGGCGCCCCGCCTGGGCCGCCTCCGCCGTTGCGGCGACGCCGGTGACCAGCAGCGACACGACCAGCGGCACCACCGTCATCTGCAGCGCGTGGAGCCAGGCGGTCCCGATCGGCTGGGCGAACGCGATGGCGGGGCCGGTCGCATCCGGGGCGGCCGCGGCGAGCGCGACCCCGCCGACTAGGCCGGCGACGAGCGACAGGAGGATGCGGGTCGATGGCGACATGAGCGGGGCGGGTCCTTCCTGACGGCAGGGCGAGCCGCTATGGCGGGCCGCAGATTGGCATAGCGCACGGGATGGCCGTTGAATGGCAAGGAAATATTTCGGAACGGACGGAATCCGCGGCGCCACCAACGCCGGTGCGATGACGGCGGAGATGGCGATGCGGGTCGGCATGGCGGCCGGCGCCTATTTCCTGCGCGGCAACCACAAGCATCGCGTGGTGATCGGCAAGGACACGCGCCTGTCGGGCTATATGCTTGAATCCGCGCTGGTCGCCGGCTTCACCTCGGTCGGCATGGACGTGGTGATGACCGGCCCCCTTCCCACCCCCGCCATCGCGATGCTGACCCAGTCGATGCGCGCCGATATCGGCGTGATGATCTCGGCCAGCCACAATCCCTTTGCCGATAACGGCATCAAGCTGTTCGGGCCGGACGGCTACAAGCTCTCCGACGAGGACGAGGAGGCGATCGAGGCGCTGATCGACGGCGAAGTGCCGCTCGTTCCCTCTGCCCAGATCGGCCGCGCCAAGCGGATCGACGACGCCGCCGGCCGCTATATCCATTTCGCCAAGTCGACCTTCCCGTCCGACCTCCGGCTCGACGGGCTGCGCGTGGTGGTCGATTGCGCGCACGGCGCCGCCTACAAGGTCGCGCCCGACGCCTTGTGGGAGCTGGGCGCGGACCTGATCGCGATCGGGGTCAAGCCCGACGGGCTCAACATCAACGACGGCGTCGGCTCCACCGCGCCGCAGGCGCTCGGCGAGACGGTGGTCGCTTCGGGCGCCGATATCGGCATCGCGCTCGACGGCGATGCCGATCGGCTGATCGTGGTCGACGAACAGGGCCGGGTGATCGACGGCGACCAGCTGATGGCGACGATCGCCGCCGCCTGGGCGCGCCGCGGCAAGCTGGCGGGCGGCGGACTGGTCGCGACCGTCATGTCCAACCTCGGCCTCGAACGCCATCTCTCGGCGCAGGGTCTCGGCCTGATCCGCACCAAGGTCGGCGACCGTCACGTGCTAGAGGCGATGCGCACCCGCGGCTACAATGTCGGCGGCGAGCAGTCGGGGCATATCATCCTGTCCGACTATGCCACCACCGGTGACGGCCTGGTCGCCGCGCTCCAGATCCTCGCCGAGGTGAAGCGCGCCGGCGCGCCCGCCAGCGAGGTGCTCCACCGCTTCGATCCCCTGCCCCAGCTGCTACGCAACGTCCGCTTCGCCGCGGGCAGCAAGCCGCTGGAGGCCGGCGCGGTCAAGGACACGATCGCCGCCGCCGAGGCGCAGCTCGCCGGCCGCGGCCGCGTCCTCATCCGCCCCTCGGGCACCGAACCCGTGATCCGCGTAATGGCGGAGGGCGAGGATGCCGGCGAGGTCGAACAGGTCGTGTCGCGCATCTGCGCCGCCGTGCAGGCCGCCGCCTGATGCTGGAGATGCGCCCCGATTGCGAACGCTGCGGCGCCGACCTGCCCGCGGACGAGGGCGGCGCCTTCATCTGCTCGCTCGAATGCACCTTCTGCGCCGACTGCGCCGACGCCCTCGACGAACGCTGCCCCGGCTGCGGCGGCGAACTCCTCGACCGCCCGGCCCGGGTGGGGGCGACGCTGAAGAAGTATCCGGCGGCCACGGAACGGCGATTCTGCGGCTAGCCCCCCTTCGTCATTCCCGCGAAGGCGGGAATCCAGACGCGCAGGTCCTCGCAAGGGCCGCAACGCCAGCGTCTCTGGATTCCCGCCTTCGCGGGAATGACGAACTGGGGAATGCGCCACCCTTCAGCCCGACACACGTCCTGCTATAGACCCGCCACCATGCCCTCCCCCAGACCACCCCGCATCCTGATCGTCGCCGGTTCCGACTCCGGCGGCGGGGCGGGGATTCAGGCGGACATCAAGACCGTCACCATGCTCGGCGGCCACGCCATGACAGCGGTCACCGCGATCACCGCGCAGAACACGCTCGGGGTTCAGGCGGTCCACCCGATCCCCACCGACATGGTCGTCGCGCAGATGCGCAGCGTCCTCGACGATCTCGGCGTCGATGCGGTCAAGATCGGCATGATCGGCTCGGCGAAGACCGCCCACGCCGTCGCGGACGTGCTGGTGGCACTGCACGGCGCCCCCATCGTCTTCGACCCCGTGATGATCGCCACCAGCGGCGCGGTGCTGGCGGACGCGGCGACCATCGCCGCCTTCACCCGCCTGATCCGGCTCGCGACGGTCGTCACCCCCAATCTCCCCGAGCTCGCGGCGCTGGGCGGCGAGGCGCAGGTCCGCGCGCTCGGCCCGGCGCTACTGGTCAAGGGCGGCCATGGCGAGGGCGAGACGATCGAGGACCGGCTCGTCACCGACACCGGCGACACCGTCTGGAAGCACCCCCGCATCCACACCCGCCACACCCACGGTACCGGCTGCACGCTGGCCAGCGCCATCGCCACCGGTCTCGGCGAGGGCCTCTCGCTCCCAGACGCCTGCGCCCGCGCCATCGCCTTCGTCCAGGCAGCCCTCGCCGCCGCGCCGGGCTTCGGTGCGGGCCACGGCCCGATGGGTCACGCCCTCGTCACCCCCCTCCCCTTCAGGGGAAGGGCTCTTCCGCAAACGGCAGGTTCGTTGGAGCGCCCCACCCCAACCCCTCCCCTGAAGGGGAGGGGCTAGTAGGATGCCCGGCCTCCGCTTCGAAAAGCTCCACCTCGCCCCCGTCGCCGGGGTGGACGAGGCCGGTCGCGGCCCGCTCGCCGGTCCGGTGGTCGCCGCCGCCGTCGTCCTCCCCGCCCGCGGCGTGCCGCGCGGCATCGATGATTCGAAGAAGCTCTCCGCCGCCGAGCGCCAGCGGCTCCACGCCCGCCTGCTCGACTGCGCCCATGTCGGGATCGGCATCGTCGAGCCCGAGGAGATCGACACGCTCAACATTTACTGGGCGACGATGAAGGCGATGACGATCGCGGTCGACCGGCTGTGCGAGGGGCTGGGCTGCCCGCCGGGCCATGTGCTGGTCGACGGCAACCGCCTGCCGCGCTGGTCCTATGCCGCCACCGCGATCGTCTCGGGCGACGCGCACAGCCGCTCGATCGCCGCCGCCTCGATCGTCGCCAAGCATACGCGCGACACGATCATGCTGCGCCATGCGGAGGACTGGCCGCACTACAACTGGCATTCGAACAAGGGCTATGGCTGCCCGCACCACCTCGCCGCGCTGCGCGAGCACGGGCCGACACCGCTTCACCGGCGCAGCTTCGCCCCCGTCGCCGCGGCCGCCCTGCGTTTTGCGCCGCCCGAGTCCTCCACGCCACAGTCGCAACATCTGGTGGGCGCGCCGTCGCTCGTCCCCGATAGCTAGCGCCCAGTCGCACACCGCGCGCATCGTTCACCCTTCCGCAACCTCTCTCGTTAACCATTGCGTGCTTGACGGATTCCGGGTCCGCGGATTCTTATGGCGGTTTGGAAGGGGGCGGGAATGGCGGCTATCGGAACACTCGCGCGAACACGCGCCACGACGGACGAGTCGATCGCGCTTCCGCTCGACACGATCCTGACCGGCGACTGCATCGCCCGGATGCGCGCGCTGCCCGATGCCTCGGTCGACATGATCTTCGCCGATCCGCCCTACAACCTCCAGCTCGGCGGCGAGCTGTTCCGCCCCGATGGCAGCCATGTCGACGCCGTCACCGACGATTGGGACAAGTTCGACACCTTCGCCGCCTATGACGCCTTCACCCGCGCCTGGCTGGCCCAGGCGCACCGCATCCTGAAGCCGCACGGCACCATCTGGGTGATCGGCAGCTATCACAACATCTTCCGCGTCGGCACCGCGGTGCAGGATCTGGGCTTCTGGATCCTCAACGACATCGTCTGGCGCAAAGCCAATCCGATGCCGAACTTCCGCGGCACCCGCTTCACCAACGCGCACGAGACGCTGATCTGGGCGTCGAAGGGCGAGAAGGCGAAATACACCTTCAACTATCGCAGCATGAAGACGCTCAACGACGAGCTGCAGATGCGCTCCGACTGGGAGTTCCCGATCTGCGGCGGCCCGGAGCGGCTCAAGAAGGACGGGGTGAAGGTCCACCCGACCCAGAAGCCCGAGGCCCTGCTCTACCGCATCCTTCTCGCCTGCACCAAGCCGGGCGACGTAGTGCTCGACCCGTTCTTCGGCACCGGCACCACCGGCGCGGTCGCCCGGCGGCTGGGTCGCCACTGGATCGGGATCGAGCGCGAGCTGGGCTATGTCGGCGCGGCGCAGGAGCGGATCGACGCCGCCCTGCCGCTCGACGAATCGGCGCTGGCGACGATGCAGAGCCCCCGCCAGCAGCCCAAGGTCGCGTTCGGCACGCTGGTCGAGAATGGCTATCTCACCCCCGGCGCGACCCTGACCGACGCCAAGCGGCGCTGGCGGGTGTCGATCCGCGCCGACGGCTCGCTGGTCAGCGAATGCGGGCAGACCGGATCGATCCACCGGCTCGGTGCCGGGCTCCAGAACGCGCCCGCCTGCAACGGCTGGACCTTCTGGCATTATGAGGCGGCGGGCGGACTGAAGCCGATCGACGCGCTCCGCCAGACCTATTTGCTGGCGACCCAGCCATAGCCGCGATCGACTATCTGCGCCCCGTCCGCTTCGTCGACACGCCGGTCGGCCTGGACGACGGAGACGCGGTGCGGCTGGCGGGCGGCATGCAGTGGTTTTCCGCCTATGAGGTGGTGGGCGATACCGGCCGCCGCACCGTGCCGGTCGCCGACATCGCGTCGCTGGGCGAGCGCGCCGCGCTGCTCCACGCCCGCATCACCGCGCTGCGCGCGCCCTGGGTGCTGGGCGAGCGGACGCTGCGGTTCGACCAGCCGCTGGTCGCCGGCATCCTCAACATCACGCCCGACAGCTTTTCCGACGGTGGCCGGCATGTCGACGATCCCGCCGCCGCTGCCGATGCCGGCATGGCGATGCTCGCGGCCGGTGCGGCCTTGGTCGATCTGGGCGGCGAATCGACCCGCCCCGGCGCGACCACCGTCTGGGAAGGCGACGAGATCGCCCGCACCCGCCCCGTGATCGAGCGGCTCGCCGCGGCCGGCGCGCTCGTCTCGATCGACACGCGCAAGGCGGCGGTGATGGACGCCGCGCTCTCGGCCGGCGCGCGCATCGTCAACGACGTCTCGGCATTGTTGTGGGACGAGGGTGCGCTGGCGCTGGTCGCGGCGCGGCAATGTCCGGTGGTGCTGATGCATTCGCCCGACCCGCACAAGGGCGGCCATGGCCGCGTCAGCTATCGCGACGTGGTCGGCGAGGTCTTCGCCTGGCTGGAGGCGCGGATCGCGGCGGTCGAGGCCGCCGGCGTGCCCCGCGCGCGCATCATGGTCGATCCCGGCATCGGCTTCGGCAAGTCGCTCGCCGACAATCTCGCCCTGATCAACGGCCTTGCCGCCTTTCACGGCCTCGGCTGCCCGATCATGCTCGGCGCCAGCCGCAAGCGGATGATCGGCGCGCTGTCGAACGAGGCCGCGGTCGACGCCCGGCTCGGCGGCAGTCTTGCGCTCGCGCTGAAAGGCGCGGACCTCGGCGCGCAGATCCTCCGCGTCCACGACGTCCCCGAGACGGTGCAGGCTCTCCATGTCTGGCGCGGCCTGCGCGACCGGGCGCTGGCGGGTTAGGGCAGAACGTCCACGCTATGCGCCGGCCAAGGCAGACGTCATCCCAGCGAAGGCTGGGATCTTCCGGTTACGTCACGAGGCAGGAGCCGCATGAGTCCCCAGCCTTCGCTGGGGCGACGATAGTGGACCGACGGCCGATATCCTAGAACCACCCCGCCACCCGCAAGGCCGCGGCCATGTCCCGCGCCACCGGGGCCTCCGCCCCGTTCACCAGCGCCAGCCGGACGTTCCGCCCCTCCCGCCGGGTCGCCGCGACCGCATGGCGTGCCACCCACCAGCTGCGATGGACCTGCGCGCCCTCGGCACCGTCCAGCTCGGCCACCGCGTCGCGCATCCGCATCAGGATCAGCGTCGAGCCCAGCGCCGTATGCGCGCGGACATAATGATCCTCCATCTCCAGCGCGAGCAGGTCGCGCCCGAGATGCGGCGGCAGGCGATCGACGAAGCGCGGCAACGCGGCTGACGGCGCGGGCGCGGCCTGCGCTGCCGCCAGAGCCTCGGGCACAGCCGCCTCTACCCGCACCCGCCGCTGCCCGACGAACCACAGCACCAGACAGGCGATGCCGCCGATCACCAGCACATGCGCATAGGCCCGGACGAACTGGTCCACCGTCGGCCAGCGCCACGCCCGGCCCATGGCGCTGACCGACCAGACCACCATCGTCATCGGCAGCGAGGCCAGGGCGCAGGACGCCGCCCAGAGTCCGCCGGCGGGCAGGTCGAGCCGGTGCGCGGCGCGATCCGCCAGCATCATCGCGGGCAGATAGAGGAAATAGCCGCCGACGATCAGCGACAGCCAGTAGACGCAGCGCCACGCCAGGGATGCCTCAAAGGTCCCGAACGGGCCGAGCAGCGCCAGCACCAGGCCGATCGCCACCATGACCGCAAGATCGATCAGGGTGATGCGCGTCCGGTCCATGGCCGCTTCCTACCGCCGCTTCGCGCTTCGCGAAATGGCAGGCTGCACGGCTCGCGATCCGTAGCGCCCGCCCCGCGCAGTCGCGCTTGCCGGCGGGCCGGCCGCCGCCATCACCGGCCTCGCACCGTCCAGCATCGGAGACGAACATGGCCACCCTGCCCCACCCGCAAGCCCGCCCCCGCCTCGACTCGCCCCTGTCGCTCCTGCCCACCGCACTGATCGCGGCCGGCGCGGTGCTGGTGGCCTCGCTCAGCAGCTATGCCCTTGCCCGCTATGCCTTCGGCGTCGCGCCGGCAGTGCCGACGCTGAAGACCCTGGCGGTCGCGATCCACCTCGCCGCGGTGCTGCCGGCGATCCCGCTCGGCCTCTACGTCCTGCTCACCCGCAAGGGCGGGGCGCGTCACCGGATGCTGGGCAAGATCTGGATGGCGCTGATGCTCGTCACCGCCGGATCGGCGCTGTTCATCCGCAACCTGAATGGCGGCAGGTTCAGCGTCCTGCACCTCTTCGTCCTGCTGATCGCCATCACCCTGTGGCGGGCGATCGCCGCGGCGCGGGCGGGCAACATCACGGCGCATCGCCGGCAGCTGATCGGCATGTTCGTCGGCGCGCTGATCCTGCCCGGCCTGTTCGCCTTCCTGCCCGGCCGGACCATGTGGCAGCTCGCCTTCGGCTGATCCGCATCAGGATCGCGCCCACCTGACTTGCAGCCAAATCGGCCCTACTGCGTTGCCCCATCCATACCACATCGGGGAGCCGGAATGATCGTAGACGCCGCACCGCGCCTGAGCCAGATCGTGCGCGAGGTCTGGAAACCGCTGCTGATCCTGGCGGTCTGGGACGTCATCGTCACGATCGCCTATTTCGTCCTGCCGTTCAAAGCGCCCTCGCTGCCGCTGACGCTGTTCGGCTCCGCGCTCGCGCTGTTCCTCGGCTTTCGCGACAATTCGGCCTATCAGCGCTGGTGGGAAGGGCGCGTGCTGTGGGGCGCGATGATCAACGCCTCGCGCAGCCTGTCGCGCGCCGCGCGCAACTTCATGCCCCAGCCGGAGGCGCGCGACCTGCGCCGCTCGATCGTGCTGCGCCAGGTCGCCTATGTGAACGCGCTGCGCTGCCAGCTGCGCCGGCAGGACCGCGATGCAGAGGTGCTGCGCTTCCTGTCCAAGGGCGAGGCGGAGCCGGCGCTCGCCCGCGCCAACGCCGCCAACGGGCTGCTCGACGGCACCGGCCGCCGCATCGCCGATGCGATGAGGAATGGCTGGATCGACACCATCCAGCAGACCCAGATGGAGGCGGTGCTGGTCGACATCGCCAATGCGCAGGGGGGGATGGAGCGGATCAAGAACACGCCGCTGCCCAACCAGTACCGCTTCTTCCCGACCTTCTTCACTCACCTCTTCTGCATCCTGCTGCCGATCGGGCTGGTCGAATCGCTCGGCTATGCGACCCCGCTCGGCTCGACGATCGCGGGGCTGATGTTCCTCGCCATCCTCCAGATCGGCGACGATCTGGTCGATCCCTTCGCCAATACCGTCCACGACGTGCCGCTGACCGCGATGTGCCGGACGATCGAGATCGACCTGCTCCAGTCGATCGGCGACCCCGCGCCCCAGCCCGTCACGCCCGAGCGCGGCATCCTCTGGTGACGTTGACCGGCGCGGCCGTAGCGGACAAGGCTGCGTCATGAGCCAGAACCCGCCCCTGCGCGCCGCCATCGTCCCCGTCACGCCGCTCCAGCAGAACTGCACGCTGATCTGGTGCACCGCGACGATGAAGGCGGCGGTGGTCGATCCCGGCGGCGACCTGCCGCGCATCCGCCAGGCGATCGCGCAGGCGGGCGTCACGGTCGAGAAGATCCTGCTCACCCACGGCCATATCGACCATGCCGGCGAGGCCAAGCCGCTCGCCGACGAGCTCGGCGTGCCGATCGAGGGCCCGCACGAGGCGGACCGGTTCTGGCTGGCGCGGCTCGACGAGGACGGCCGCAACTACGGCATTCGCGGCGTGGTGTTCGAGCCCGACCGCTGGCTCGACGACGGCGACACGGTGACGGTCGGCGACCTGACGCTCGACGTCTATCTCACCCCCGGCCACACGCCGGGCCACGTCATCTTCCACCACCCGCCGTCGAACTTCGCACAGGTGGGCGACGTGCTGTTCCAGGGCTCGATCGGCCGCACCGACTTCCCGCTCGGTGATCATGAGGCGCTGCTCCGCTCGGTTCGCGACAAGCTCTGGCCGCTCGGCGACGTCACCTTCGTCCCCGGCCACGGCCCCGCCAGCACCTTCGCGCACGAGCGGAAGACGAACCCGTTCGTGGGGGATGCGGTACTGGCGTGAGGCGGGCGCTCCCCCCTCCCGGTTCGTGCCACCCGCTTCCAGTCCGATCCCGCCGGCCAAAAACCGTCACCCCAGCGCAGGCTGGGGTCTCACGCGGCTCCTGCCCCGCGCCATGACCGAAAGATCCCAGCCTGCGCTGGGATGACGCTTGCGTCTGCTGGAGGAAACAGGCCCTATCGCCGCTCCCCCGCCGTCTGGTCCCGCACCGCGCGGAACTCGGATCCCGCCCGCCATTCCGGCCAGTCGCGCCCGTTCGCGAGGTCGAAGCCGATCCGCCGGATCAGGTCAACATCCGCCGCCGCGCCCTCCAGCTTCCAGTCGGCGCTCCACGCATCGCAGGTCTGGTGGTAGCAGCGCATATAGCCGTCCAGCCAGGCCTGGCCCGCCGCCCGGCCGCCATTGACCAGATCGGGCGCGCCGCTGATCGCCATCAGCAGCAGCGTCGGCACGCCGCGCCGCGCCAGCGAGAAGTGATCCGCGCGATAGAACAGCCCGCGCTCCGGCAGCGCCTCGGGCATCACCACCCGCCCCTGCGCTTTCGCCGCCGTCGCCAGCCGGTCCTCCAGCGCGTTCTGCCCGGCGCCCACCAGCATCACGTCGCGCGCCGGACCCGCCGTCTGGAGGATGTCGAGCGTCAGGTTCGCGACCGTCTTGGCGGCCGGATAGACGGGGTCGGCGGCATAGGTCTCCGATCCCAGCAGCCCCCGCTCCTCCCCGGTCCACAGCGCGAAGACCTGCGTCCGCGCGAAGTCGCGGCGCGCGGCGGCGGCGCGGGCGATGGCGAGGACGCCCGCAGTGCCGAGCGCATCGTCGTTCGCTCCGGGGCGGATGCGCCGACCCTGCGCGTCCGGTGCGCCCTCGCCATAGGCGTCCCAGTGCGCGCCATACATCACCACCTCGTCGGGCCGGCTGCGACCCGGCACCTTGGCCAGCACGTTGCGGCTCTCCGCCCGCACGACGCTGACCGGCAGGTCGGCGGAAAAGCCGTCGCCCTTCAGGGCCACCGGTCGGAAGTCCCGGCGCCGCGCGGCCGCCCGTAACGCCGCCAGGTCCTGCCCCGCGGCCGCGAACAGCTTCGTCGCCGCCGCGCCCTTGATCCAGCCCTGCAGCAGCACGCGCGGGTTGCGCGGCTGCGCGACATCATAATTTTCGCCGCCCGGCGCGGTCACCGTCGCCCAGCCATAGCCCGCCCCCGGCGTGTCGTGGACGATGAGCGCGCCGATCGCGCCGCGCCGCCCGGCCTCCTCGAACTTGTAGGTCCAGCGGCCATAGTAGGTCATCCGCCGGTCGCCGAACCGGCCCGCCGCATCCTCGCCGGGCTTGGCCTCGAAATCGGGATCGTTGACCAGGAAGACGGCGACCTTGCCCTTGAGGTCGACGCCCTTGAAATCGTCCCAGCCCTGCTCGGGCGCGGACACGCCATAGCCGACGAACACCAGCGGCGCCTTGGCGATCGTCGCGCGGTCGACCGGGCGGACGGTCGAGAGATAGACCTCGCGTCCCTGCGTCCATGCGGCCCCGTTCGCCGCGATCGTGCCGGAGCCGAGCTGGGTGCGGATCAGCGGCACCGGCTGGGTCCAGCTTCCCCCCGGCCCGCCGGGCTGCAGCCCCGCCGCCTTGAACTGCTCCACCAGCCACGCGATCGTCTTCGCCTCGCCGGGCGTCCCCGGCGCGCGCCCGCCGAACGCGTCGGAGGCGAGGACCTTCACGTCGTCCGACAGGCGCTGGGGCGAGACGGGATCGGGCGCCGGCGCGGCGGCGAGGAGCGGCAGGGCGAACAGGCCGGCAAGCGCGGCGCGACGGGGCGTGGGAATGATGGCTCTCCGCTGAAACAATCCGGTGACCCTAGCGGCTTGCCGCCCGGATGTGGAGCAGGCTACCGCTTCACCGCGCGGTCGCGCCGCCCGATGGGCGATGGCCGCGGAGGTCCGTCGTCAATCGCTTGCGCATTTGCGGCAATCCGCTATAGGGCCGCGCTTCGCGATAGGCTTGGAACGCCCGCGCGGCCGGAAGCGGCCGGGCGGCGGCCGCGCCTGTCTGTACCGGTTCAACATGTTATCAAGGTGCCGCAATGGCCGTCCCCAAGAGAAAGACTTCGCCCTCCAAGCGCGGCATGCGTCGCGGCCATGATTCGCTGACGGCAGCGGCGTTCCAGGAATGTCCGAACTGCGGCGAGCTGAAGCGCCCCCATGTGCTGTGCGGCGCCTGCGGCCATTATAACGGCCGTGAGGTCGTGTCGGTCGAGGCGTAACCGCTCTACCAGGACTGACAGCACGCGATGACCGACCAGCCCTGCATTGCCGTCGACGCGATGGGCGGCGACGAGGGGCTGGCCGTGATGCTGGCCGGCGTCGCCCATGCCCGCCGCCAGCATGAGGGGCTGCGCTTCCTGCTCGTCGGCGACGAGGCCGCGATCCAGGCGGGGCTCGCACAGCACCCCAATCTCAGCCAGCATTCGGAAATCGTCCATGCGCCCGAGATCGTCGGTTCGGCGGAGAAGCCGAGCCAGGCGATCCGTCGCGCCAAGACGACGTCGATGGGCGTCGCGATCGATCTGGTGAAGAAGGGGCGCGCCGCCGCCGCCGTCTCGTCCGGCAATACCGGCGCCTTGATGGCGATGGCGAAGCTGGCGCTGCGGATGCTGCCCGGCATCGACCGCCCCGCGCTCGCCGCACCGCTGCCGACGCTCGGCGACAACGACGTCGTCATGCTCGACCTCGGCGCGAATACCGAGTGCGATGCCCGCAACCTCGTTCAGTTCGCGGTGATGGGCGCGGCCTATGCCCGCATCATCTTCGAGCTGGAACGCCCGCGCGTCGCCCTGCTCAATATCGGCTCGGAGGACCAGAAGGGTACCGACGAGATCCGCGATGCCGCCGCCGTGCTGCGCGGCCAGACTCATCTGCCGCTCGCCTTCACCGGCTTCGTCGAGGGCAACCAGCTCGCCCGCGGCCATCATGACGTGGTGGTGTGCGACGGCTTCGCCGGCAACATCGCGCTCAAGACCGCGGAGGGCACCGCCCGCTTCGTCGGCGACCTGCTGAAGCGCGCCTTCACCAGCTCGACCCGGTCGAAGATCGGCTTCCTGATCTCGCGCCCCGCCACCAAGCTGCTGCGCGACCATCTCGATCCCAACAACCACAACGGCGCGGTGTTCGTCGGGCTCAACGGCATCGTCGTGAAGAGCCATGGCAGCGCCAACGAGCTGGGCGTGGCGACCGCGATCGGCAACGCCGCCAAGCTGGTCCGCGCCGACCTGACCCGCCGCATCGCCGAGGATCTCAACGAGTTCGAGGCGGCGGCATGATCCGCGCGGTCCTTACCGGCACCGGCTCCGCCCTCCCCGTCCGCCGCGTCTCGAACGCCGAGCTGGCGCAGGAGGTCGACACCAGCGACGAATGGATCGTCGAGCGCACCGGCATCCGCTTCCGCCACATCGCCGGGCCCGACGAGACCACAGCGACGCTCGCCCGCGACGCCGCCAGCGCCGCGATCGCCGCCGCCGGCCTGTCGGCGCAGGACATCGACCTGATCGTGCTGGCGACCGCCACGCCCGACCAGACCTTCCCGGCCACCGCCACCAAGGTGCAGGCGATGCTCGGCATCGACGACTGCGTCGCCTTCGACGTCGCCGCGGTCTGCTCGGGTTTCCTCTATGCCGTGCAGGTCGCCGATTCGATGCTGCGCACCGGCGTCCACCGCCGGGCGCTGGTGATCGGGGCGGAAACCTTCAGCCGCATCCTCGACTGGCAGGATCGCACCACCTGCGTCCTGTTCGGCGACGGTGCGGGGGCGATCGTGCTCGAGGGGCAGGAGAGCGAAGAGGCGGACGGGCGCGGCATCCTCGCCACCCGGCTCCACGCCGATGGCCGCCATAACGATCTCCTCTATGTCGACGGGGGCCCCTCGACCACGGGCACGGTCGGCAAGCTCCGCATGAAGGGACGCGAGGTGTTCCGCCATGCCGTGGTCAACCTTGCCGCGGTCATGGCCGAATCGCTGGTGATCGCCGGGCTGTCGTCGGAGGATGTCGACTGGGTGGTCCCGCATCAGGCGAACGCCCGCATCCTCGACGCCACCGCCAGGAAGCTGGGCCTGCCGCCGGAGAAGGTCGTGGTGACGGTCGACCAGCACGCCAATACCTCCGCCGCGTCCGTGCCGCTTGCCCTCGACACGGCGATGCGCGACGGACGGGTCAGGGCTGGCGATATCGTCGTGCTGGAGGCGATGGGCGGCGGCTTCACCTGGGGCGCGGCGGTCCTCCGCGTCTGACGCCCGAGCCGCCCGGGCGCGGGACGTTTCAGCCTCTCCGTTCTTGAGCAAGATGATCTGGCGTTGACCCGCCCCCCAACCGTTCGCCTGAGCGCAGTCGAAGGGCCCAAGACTCACCCGTGCTTCGACTTGGCTCAGCCCGAACGGGCCACCGTAAGGCCATCCACCATTAAGTCGCCGAAAATGCTTAACAATGGCCTTGGTTGCCGGCTGGAGTGCTGTTAGCCTCCTGGCACCGGAAACAGGCCCGAATTTTCCCATCTCCAATCATTCCGAACAGAAAAGCCACTTGGCTCCGCCGGTTGCGATCGTATACCCAACGCCTCGACTGAGGGGAGTTCGATGAGCGAAGCAGGTACGTTGACCCGGGCCGATCTGGCAGAGGCGCTGCACCGCGAAGTGGGGCTTAGCCGTTCCGATTCGGCACAAATCGTGGAGCAGATCCTGGAAGAGATGTGCGAGGCGCTGTCACGCGGAGAGAATGTGAAGATCTCCGGCTTCGGCACCTTCGTGCTGCGCGACAAGGGCGAGCGCATCGGTCGCAATCCGAAGACCGGGGTCGAGGTGCCGATCGCGCCCCGCCGCGTCCTCACCTTCCGCGCCAGTCAGATGATGCGCGACCGCATCGTCGCCGCCGGCGTCTGACGAATGACGGCCCCGACGCCGAAGGCGAGCGGGGCATTGCGGACGATCGGCGAGCTTTCCGCCGAAACCGGTCTGCCGCACCATGTATTGCGATACTGGGAAACCCGCTTCCCCGCGCTGCGTCCGTTGACGCGCGCGGGGAACCGGCGCTACTACCGGCCCGAGGATGCGGCGCTGGTCCGCCGCATCGACCGGCTGTTGAATCACGAGGGCTATACGATCCGCGGGGTCCAGCAATTGCTGGCCGCGGAAGCGAAGGGGGAACCCGAAGACGGGATCGCCACCGCGCTGACCGCGATCCGCGACGCGCTGGTCGATGCGCTGGCGCGCGACGGGCGGGGGTAAGAAGCGAGTGGTTTCGGTCGGTCACGGTTCTGGGCCGATCCACGCCTCCCATCGCCTGTTCCGTCATCTGACCAGGAGCGGCACGACACCAACCCTCCCCGTCATCCCCGCGAAGGCGGGGATGACGGCGGGGAAGATGGCGAGAAGCTATCGCCGTTTCTCGGCTTCCCGAACACCCCCGACCACAGCGCCCTCGCCCCGGAGCGATCGCCGCTTTATGCTGACCCCCATGACCCACTCGACCCTGCCCGATCGCCGCACCCTCCTCACCGGCGCGGCGGCGGCGCTGTTGCTTCCGGCCATCGCCCGCGCTGCCGGCCCGGCCGTCCAGCGGATAGCCCCGTCGCTCGACCGGATCATCGCGCCCGGCGCAGCGATCGAGACGATCGCGACCGGCATTCGCTGGGCGGAGGGGCCGGCCTGGGTCGCGAAGGGCGGCTATCTCCTCTTCTCCGATCCCCCTGCCAATATCGTGCGCCGCTGGCAGCCGCGGGGCGGCACCGCGATCTTCCTCTCGCCCTCCGGCACCGGCGGGCTCGACCCGAAGCTGGTCCGCGAGCCGGGCGCCAACGGTCTGCTCGTCGACCGGATGGGCGCGCTGCTGATCGCGAACAGCGGCGGGCGCAGCCTCGACCGGCTCGATCTCGCGACGCGCAAACGCACCGTCCTCGCCGACCGCTATCAGGGCAAGCGGTTCAACAGCCCCAACGACATGGTTGAGGCGCGCGACGGCACGATCTGGTTCACCGATCCCCCCTATGGCCTCGCCGAGGGCGACGCCTCGCCGATCAAGGAACTGCCCCATAACGGCGTCTACCGGCTGAAGCCCGGCGGCCAGCCCGAGCTGATGGTCGCGGATCTCAGCTCCCCCAACGGCATCGGCCTGTCGCCCGACGAGCGCCGTCTCTACGTCTCGATCTCCGATCCCAAGGCACCGCGGATCATGGCCTATGATCTCGGCGCGGACGGCCGGATCGGCGGCGGGCGGGTCTTCCTCGATGCCGCCCCGATGATGGGCCCGGACGCGCCCGGCTTGCCCGACGGGATGAAGGTGGCGCGCGACGGCACCTTGTTCTGCTCGGCACCGGGCGGGCTCGCGATCCTGACGCCGCAGGGCGCGATGCTGGGCCTGATCCGCTCCGGCAGCGGCCCGATCGCCAATTGCGCGATCGGCGAGAACGGGCGCACCCTGTTCATGGCGGCGAACGACCGCATCCTGAAGGTCGCGCTCGCCCGGCCCATGTGACGCAACATGGCAGGACGACGAAACGCGAAAGGCCCCCCTTGAAGGGGATCGCCGCATAATCCGTTCGTCATCCACGCGACGGCGAGACCTCTGCGATAGTCTCCCGTCCACCCCGGTGAAGGCCGGGGTCCAGTAGGGAGACGGCAGTAAGTTATTGCAAAGCTTCACCCAGCTGGACCCCGGCCTTCGCCGGGGTGGACGAGGATGGGGGCGCTGGGACTTCCGCAGATGTCTCGCGACGGCGGGGATCCAGACGCGCGGGAGCGCTCCGCATCTCTCGCAAACGTCAGAGGTTATGGATCCCCCCTGCGCGGGGATGACGGAAGAAAGGCGGCCGACGGCGCTTTGCCGGGATCGCCCCCGCGCCACGACGCCGCAAGCCTCTACCGCTCGCGCGTCGCCATGAAACGCACCTTGGGATAACGGTCGGCGACATAGCCGACTTCCCAGGCGCTCTTGGCGAGGAACACGGGATTGCCGTCGCGATCCTTCGCCATGGCGGCGCGGTTGAGGTCGGTGAAGGCCTTCAGATCGGCGGCATCCTCCGCCGACACCCAGCGGGCCGTATCGAACGGGGCCGGCTCCAGCGCCGCGGCCACCTTATATTCGGCATCGAGGCGCGAGAGCAGCACGTCGAGCTGGAGCTGCCCGACCACGCCGATGATCCAGTTCGACCCGATCTCCGGATAGAAGACCTGCGTCACCCCCTCCTCGGCCATATCGTCCAGCGCCTTGCGCAGCTGCTTGGTCTTGGTCGGGTCCTTCAGCGCGACGCGGCGCAGGATCTCGGGCGCGAAATTGGGCAGGCCGGTGAAGCGCACCGCGGCACGCTCGGACAGCGTATCGCCGACGCGCAGCGTGCCGTGATTGGGGATGCCGATGATGTCGCCCGGAAACGCCTCGTCGGCGATCTCGCGATCCTGCGCGAAGAACAGGATCGGCGAATGCACCGCGATCGGCTTGCCATGGCCGGTCGGGGTCAGCTTCATGCCGCGCTTGAAGGTGCCCGAGCAGAGCCGCATGAAGGCGATGCGGTCGCGATGCTGCGGGTCCATGTTCGCCTGCACCTTGAAGACGAAGCCGGTGACCTCCTTCTCCTCGGGGGCGACCGGCGCGGGCTCGGCCGGCTGCGGGCGCGGGCTGGGCGCGAAGGCGGCCAGCGCGGCGATCAGCTCTGCGGGACCGAAGTCCTTGAGCGCGGAGCCGAAATATACCGGCGTTAGGTCGCCGTGGCGATAGGCGTCCGCATCGAACGGGGCATAGCCCGCCTGGGCCAGCTCCACCTCCTCGGCGAAGCGATCGGGCAGCGGCGCGGTGTCGGTCGTGCCCTGGAAGGTCCGGCTGTCGCCCTGCGGCCGGCTGATTCGCCCGCTGGCGAGGTCCATGATCCCCTCGAACTCGCCGCCCATGCCGATCGGCCAGTTCATCGGCGCGACGTCGAGCGCGAGGATGTCGGCGATCTCGTCGAGCAGCTCGAAGGGCGCCCGCCCCTCGCGATCGACCTTGTTGACGAAGGTGATGATCGGCACCGAGCGCAGGCGGCACACCTCGAACAGCTTGCGCGTCTGCGCCTCGATGCCGCGCGCGGCATCGATCACCATCACTGCCGAATCGACCGCGGTGAGCGTGCGGTAGGTGTCCTCCGAAAAGTCCTCGTGCCCCGGGGTGTCGAGCAGGTTGAACGTCACCCCGTCCTTCTCGAAGGTCATGACCGAGGAGGTGACCGAGATGCCGCGCTGCTGCTCGATCTTCATCCAGTCCGACCGGGCGCGGCGGTTCGCGCCGCGCGCCTTCACCTCGCCGGCGAGATGGATCGCGCCGCCGACATAGAGCAGCTTTTCGGTCAGCGTGGTCTTGCCGGCGTCGGGGTGGGAGATGATCGCGAAGGTACGGCGGGGAGAGGTCAAGGTGCGGGTCCGGAAGAAGAGGCGGCCGCTTTGCCAGATCGTTGCGACGAACGACAGATGTAAGTCAGGGCGTCGACAGCTTCATCAGCACCAGCCCGCCGACGATCAGCAGCGCCGCGACGAGCCGCATCGGCGTCAGCGCCTCGCCCAGGAACAGCACGCCGGCGGCGAAGGCGCCGACCGCGCCGATCCCGGTCCACACCGTATAGGCGGTGCCGAGCGGCAGGCTGCGCATCGCCAGCGAGAGGAGGCCGAAGCTCACCAGCATGGCCGCGATCGTCAGCACCGAGGCCCCCGGGCGGGTGAACCCGGCCGACTGCTTCATCGCATAGGCCCAGATCACTTCGAACAGTCCCGCGACGACGAGGATCAGCCAAGGCATGGACGCTCAGCGTTCCAGCGTGATCGTCATGCCGATCGTCTTCTCGGCTTGCGGCGCGACCTGAAAGACCTGCGGCTTGTCGACGAACGCGCCGTCGAACCCCTCCGGATCGGCGATGCCGTGCCAGGGTTCGATGCAGATGAAGTGCGCGCCCGGCTTGGTCCAGATGCCGAGCGCGGGCGTGTCGGGAAAGGCGACGCGCAGCTGCGGCCCCTCCGCGGCGCCATAGCGGACGGCCTGCGAGGCGACCGGGTCCCAGACGAGTGCGTCATGCACGAACAGGCTGTCGTCCAGCGACAGGATGCGGCCATCCGCGAGCGGGCTCGGGGCGGTGGTCGCGGCGATCAGTCCGTCCGGGCTGATCTCGCGCAGCCGCCCCGGCTCGATCCGGTCGAAGACGATCCGATGCGCCGCGCGGGGTGCGCCATAGGGCAGCGGCCAGGCGAAGGCGGGGTGGAAGCCGAACTGCGCGGGCAGCGTGCGCTCCGCATCCGGATTGATTATCCGGGCCGCGATCGACAGCGTCGCGCCCTCGACCCGGAACGACACCTCCAGCCGGAAGGCAAAGGGATAGATCGCCCGCGTCACCGCGCTGTCGCTCAGGGTGAAGACGGCATGATCGTCCCCCTGCTCGCTCACCGCAAAGGCCAGATCGCGGGCGAAACCGTGCTTCGTCATCGGATAGGTCGTGCCGTCGATCCGGATGCCGCCATTCGTCACGCCGACCACCGGGAACAGGATCGGGGCATGTTTGGGCCAGAAGGCGGGATCGGCATCGGTCATCAGCTCCGCCCCGTCGGTATCGCGCAGATGCGTCAGCTCCGCCCCGAACGGGTTGATCGCGGCGGACACGGCGTCTGTGCGGATCCAGATCAGGTCGGTCATCGCTTATCCTTGGCTGGGCAGGCAGGGCGGAGGAACGTCGCCACCAAAATTCCGTCACCCCGGACCTGTTCCGGGGTCCACCGTCCCGCACATCAACGGCCTGACCGTGTGCGGCCCGGTGGATGCCGGGACAAGCCCGGCATGACGCGTCCCGCATCACCCCCGCAGCGTCGCCCCCTGCTTCGCTGCGGCCGCGACGATCCGGTCGGCGATCGCCTTCAGCTCCGGCTCGGTGAAGCTCTTCTCGCCCGGCAGGAGGATCACCTCGACCGCCATCGAGGTCTCGCCGTCGCGCGCGAACAGGTCGAACACGCGCGCGCCCGCGATCGTCGCCTTGTCCGCGCCGCGGATGGCGCGGGTCAGCGTGTCGGCGGCGAGGCCCTGCGGCACGAGGAAGGCGAAGTCGCGGCGCACCGGCTGGAGCGCGGGCGGTGCATAGGGCGCGCGCATGAAGCCGCTGCCACGCTTCGCCGGCAGCGCGTCGAGATACAGCTCGACCGCCGCGACCGCGCCGTCGAGGTCGAAGGCCTTGAGCAAGGCCGGGTGCAACATGCCGAAGCGGGCGAGGATCGTCTTCGGCCCCAGCCGCAGCGTGCCCGACTGTCCCGGATGCCAGGCCGGCCCGGCTTCTGTCATCACCTGCAGATTGTCGACCGGCGCGCCCGCCGCGGCGAGCAGCGCCAGCGCCTCGGCCTTGGCGTCATAGGGGTCGAACGCCGTCGCCTTGCCGCCCCGCCAGCCGCGTGCCGTACGGTCGCCGGCCAGCACGATGCCCAGCGTCGGGTGCTCGCCATCCGCCAGATAGCGGCGCCCCAGCTCGAACAGGCGAACGCCCGTCGCGCCACGCCGCAGGTTGCGCTCCGCCGCCGACAGCAGCCCGGCGAGCAGCGTCGGCCGCATCACCTTCAGCTCCTCGCTGATCGGATTGGCGAGCGTGAAGGCGCCCCCGCCGAACGGCGCCGCCTGCGCCTCCGCGATGAAGCTCCAGGTCACCGCCTCGTCCAGCCCGCGCGCGGCGGCGGCGCGGCGTACGCGGCGCTCCAGCCGTTGCTCGGCGGTCGCGGTCGGGCGGGCGACGCCGGGGATGCGCGGCAGCGGCACCGGCTCCACCTTGTCGATCCCCTCGATGCGGATCACTTCCTCGACGATGTCGGCGGTGCCGTCGATATCGCGCCGCCAGCTCGGCGGGGTCACCTGCCAGTCGTCGGACACGGTGAAGCCGAGCGATTCGAGGATCGCACGCTGCCGCTCCGGCGCGACGGCGAGGCCGCCCAGCGTCTCCGCCCGCACGGGATCATAGGCGTAGCTGCGGGTGCCCAGCGGCGGCTCTCCCGCGCGGGTGATCGCGCTCGGCGTGCCGCCGCAGATGGCGAGCACGAGGCGGGTGGCGATCGCCAGCCCCGTATCAAGGAAGGCGGGGTCCACGCCCCGCTCGAACCGCTGGCGCGCGTCGCTGGTCAGCGCCAGCGCCTGACCGGTCCGCGCGATCGCCTCGGGCTCGAAATACGCACATTCGATCAGCACGTCGGTGGTGCCCTCCGACACGCCCGATTGCTCGCCGCCCATGATCCCGCCGATGTCATGGACCGCGACGTCGTCGGCGATCACCGTCATGCCCTCGGCCAGCGTGTATCGCTTGCCGTTGAGCGCGACGACCTCCTCGCCCGCCCGCGCCGGCCGGGCGACGAGGCCGCCCGAGAGTTTCGCACGGTCGTAGACGTGGAGCGGACGACCGAGATCGATCATGACGTAGTTGGTGATGTCGACCAGCGCGCTGATCGGCTTCTGCCCGATCGCGGTCAGGCGGCGCGCCATCCAGTCGGGGGCGCTGCCGTTGGTGACGCCGGTGACGGACTGGGCGTAGAAGGCGGGGCAGGCGGAGGTTTCGGTGCGGACATCGGGGGCGTCACTCTTTCCGGTGACATCCTCCACCCCGTCATTCCCGCGGAGGCGGGAATTTAGAGACGCTGACGCTGCGGCGCCTTCGCTGCCGTCACGTGTCTGGCCTCCCGCCGTCGCGGGGGTGACGGAAGAGTTGGAAAGGATGCCATCCGGATAGGCCTCGGCGATCGGCTTCAGCGTCCCCAGTCCCGCCGCCGCCAGATCGCGGGCGATGCCGCGGACGCCCATGCAATCCTGCCGGTTCGGCGTGATCGACACGTCGATGACCGGATCGGTCAGCCCGGCATAATCGGCGAAGCTCTGCCCGACCGGCGCGCTCTCGGGGAGCTCGATGATCCCGTCATGCCCCTCGCCGATCTGGAGTTCGCGCGCGGAGCACATCATGCCGTTCGACTCGACGCCGCGGATCGCCGCCACCTTCAGCGTGATGTCGGCCCCGGGCACATAGGTGCCGGGCGCACCGAACACCCCGACCAGCCCCGCCCGGGCATTGGGGGCGCCGCAGACCACCTGTAGGGGACCGTCGCCGGCGTCGACCGACAGCACCTGCAGCTTGTCCGCCTGCGGATGCCGTTCCGCGGTCAGGATGCGCGCGACTCTGAACGCCGCCAGCGCCTCGCCCGGATTGTGGACGCCCTCCACCTCCAGCCCGATGCGGGTGAGCGCGTCGACGATGCCGTCGAGGCTCGCATCGGTGGCGAGATGGGCCTTGAGCCAGGAAAGGGTGAACTTCATCTGCTTCCATCCGTCACCCCAGCGCAGGCTGGGGTCTTGCTGGGCTGGCGGTGCGGCCGCCAAGGGGAGACCCCAGCCTTCGCTGGGGTGACGTTACTGTCAGGCCGCGACGCCGACGCCGCCGGACAGGGTCGGCACGTCGAGGCTGGCAAAGCCGTAATGCTTCAACCAGCGGATATCGCCGTCGAAAAAGGCGCGCAGGTCGTCCATGCCGTATTTCAGCATCGCCAGCCGGTCGATCCCGCAGCCAAAGGCGAAGCCCTGCCATTCGGCGGGGTCGAGGCCGCAGGCGGCGATCACCTTGGGGTGGACCATGCCGCTGCCCAGCACCTCCATCCAGCCTTCTGCCCCGCCGATCACTCGCTTGCCCTTGACCATCGAGAAGCCGACATCGACCTCCGCCGACGGCTCGGTGAAGGGGAAATAGCTCGGGCGCAGCCGCAGTACGATGTCGTCGCGCTCGAAGAACGCCTTGAGGAACGTCTGCAGCGTCCATTTGAGATGGCCGAGGGTGATGCCCTTGTCGATCACCAGCCCCTCGACCTGATGGAACATCGGCGTGTGCGTCGCATCCGAATCCGATCGATAGGTGCGGCCGGGCGCGATGATGCGGATCGGCGGCGGCTGGCCGGTCATGGTGCGGATCTGCACCGGCGAGGTGTGGGTGCGCAGCACCCGGAACGTCTCGCGCTCGTCCCCCGCCGGATCGACGTCGGCGAGGTAGAAGGTGTCGTGCATCGCCCGCGCCGGATGCGTCTCCGGAATGTTGAGCGCGGTGAAATTGTGCCAGTCGGTCTCGATCTCCGGGCCCGTGGCGACAGCGAAGCCGAGATCGGCGAAGATCTCCGCCAGCTCGTCCATCACCTGGCTGACGGGGTGGACGGTGCCTGCCGGGGTGGCATCGACCGGCAGCGTCATGTCGAGCGTCTCGGCGGCGAGCCGCGCGTCGAGCGCCGCCTGCTCCAGCGCGGCCTTGCGGGCGGCGATCGCGGCGGTGACGCGCTCGCGCAGGCCGTGGATGGCCGGCCCGCGGCTCTGCCGCTCCTCGGCGCTCATCGCACCCATGGTCTTGAGCAGCTGCGTCACCCGCCCCTGCTTGCCCAGCGCATCCACCCGCACCTCATCGAGCGCATCGAGCCCCGGCGCGGCGGCAATGGCGGCCAGGATGTGCTCGCCCAGGGTGTTGAGGTCTTCGGTCATAGGCCGGGGTCAAAGCCGAGGGCGATGGCAAGGTCAACCCATGTGGGATTGCCCTTCTCGATCAGCCGCAGCTTCCAGTCGCGATTCCACTTCTTGAGCTGCTTCTCGCGCAGGATCGCGGCGTCCATCGTGTCGGCCATCTCGTACCAGACGAGGCGGGTGACGCCGTGGCGAGAGGTAAAGCCCTTGATCGCGCCGGCGCGGTGCTGAGCGAGACGCGCCATGAGGTCGGAGGTGACCCCGATGTAGAGCGTGCCGTGCAGACCGCTGGCGAGAATGTAGACGCAGGGTTGCTTGGCCATCCCCCCTCCGCCGTCATCCCCGCGAAGGCGGGGATCCATAACCTCTGACGTTGGTGAGTCTCAACAGCGTCAGCGTGTCTGGATCCCCGCCTGCGCGGGGATGACGAGCTTATGATGGGAAGGAAGAGGATGCAAAAAAGGCGCCGGTGTCGCCACCAGCGCCCTTTCGCATCATCGAACCCGAAGGGGTCAGGCCGCCTGGGGCAGCGCCGCCTTGGCCTGCGCGATGATTGCGCTGAAGGCCGCGCCCTCGTGCATCGCGATGTCGGCCAGCACCTTCCGGTCCAACTCGACACCGGCCAGCTTCAGGCCGTGCATGAACTGCGAATAGGTCAGGCCCTCGGCGCGGACGCCGGCGTTGATGCGCTGGATCCACAGGCCGCGGAAGGTCCGCTTCTTCACCTTGCGGTCGCGATAGGCGTACTGACCGGCCTTCTCCACCGCCTGGCGGGCGATGCGGATCGTGTTCTTGCGACGGCCGTAGTAGCCCTTCGCCTGTTCCAGAATCCGCTTGTGCTTGGCCTTGGTCGTCGTGCCGCGCTTTACTCGTGCCATATCTTAAGCCCTCCTCAGTTCAGGCCGTAGGGGGCCCAGGCCTTCACCGTCTTGGTGTCGGCGTCCGACAGCACCGAAGTGCCGCGGTTCTGGCGGATGTACTTGCCGTTATGGCTGATCAGGCGGTGACGCTTGCCGGCGACGCCGTGCTTCAGCTTGCCGGTGGCGGTGAGCTTGAAGCGCTTCTTGACGCCGCTCTTGGTCTTGAGCTTGGGCATTTTGGTCCTTTCCAATGGGCGATGCATCGGACAGCCGCGGCAGCCCCGATGGCCGGGCCGTCTTCACGCGCATCGCTCGGTGAAGCGGGGCCCTTAGCCGCGCTCGCAACGGAATGCAACCGATGCGGAACCGGAACGGCCAGTTGCGCGTCGGGCGGGCCATGGAGGAGACGGCTCCCGCGACCGAACGGCCCGCCCCGCGGCGCAGGCGACTGGTGCGAATCCTGATCGGGCTGGTGGCCGTCGTCTTCGCCGCCTGGGCTATCCTCTACATCACCAAGGGCCGCTTCCTGAAGCATCCGTTCGAGCGGATCGTCGGCAAGGCGACCGGCCGCACTGTGCAGGTCGGCGGCGACTTCCAGCTCTATTTCGCGCCGCTCGACATCCACTTCCTCGCCGAGCGGATCGCGCTGTCCAACCCCGAATGGGCCAGCCGCCCGCAGCTGTTCACCGCCGACCGGATCGACGCACGGATCGCGCCCCTGTCGCTCATCTTCGGGCGGCGGCACTTCCGCTCGCTCGATCTCGCGAACGGCGCCGTCGACCTGGAATGGACGCCGGACCACCGCACCAACAGCTGGACCTTCAGCGACAAGAAGGGCGGCAAGCCGCTCGAGTTTCCCCGGATCGACACCGCGACCGTCAGCGGCACCACGGTGCGCTATCGCGATCCGCGGATGCGGCTGCTCGCCGACCTGACGCTGGCCGACTTCCGCTCGGAGGATGCGCGGATCGGGCGGGCGGTCGGGGTGCATGGCGGCGGGCTGGTGCGCGGCACGCCCTTCACCGTCGTCGCCCGGCTGCTGACCCCGGACGCGACCGCCAATCGCGGGCAGAACCAGCTCGTCGCGCGGATGCGCGCCGCGAACAACGTGGTCGATGTCGCGGGCACCCTACCCTCGATCGCCGACATCGAGCGGGTGCCGCTGTCGGTCGCGGCGCGCGGGCGCAACATGGCCGATCTGCTCGGCATCATCGGCGTCGTCATTCCCAATACCCGCACCTATCGGATGCGCGGCCAGCTGGTGAAGGACGGCGAGACCTACACCTTCACCCGGCTGCGCGGCGTGGCGGGCGCGACCGACCTCGCGGGTCGGCTGACCATCGTCAATGGCGAGCGGCTGCACCTCGATTCGACGCTGACGACGAAGAGCCTCGACATCGTCGATGCCGCGCCCTTTATCGGCTATAATCCCGATATCGTGGCGGCGCAGGGCGCGGTCGCCGCCGCCCGCGCGACCGGCGCGGCACCGCAGCGGCTGCTGCCGGACGCCGAACTGCCGGTGCAGACGATGCGGGCCTTCGATGCCGATCTGAAATGGACGATCGGGCAGGTAAGGTCGCGCAACGTGCCGATCTCCGATGTCGACCTGACGCTCGATCTGGAGCGCGGCCGGCTGGCGCTGTCGCCGCTGACCTTCGCGATGGCGCGCGGCAATGTTGCGGCGGATGTCGTTTTCGACACGCGCCAGCGGCCGAGCGCCGTCACCTACGACATCCGCCTCGCGCCGACGCCGATGGGTCGGCTGCTCGCCGGCTATGGCGTCGCGGAAAGCGGCACGACGGGCACGATCAAGGGGCGCATCCAGCTCGCCGGGCGGGGCGACACCATCCATGATTCGCTGGCGAGCTCGGCCGGGCGGATCGCCTTCATCATGCCGCAGGGCACGCTGTGGACGCGCAACGTGCAGCTCGCCGAACTGGACCTCGGCACCTTCGTCCAGAAGATGTTCGAGGACAAACTGAAGAAACCGGTGGAGGTGAATTGCGGGCTGATCGGCTTCACCGTGCGGAACGGAATAGCGGCCGCGGATCCGATCCTGATCGACACGACCAAGAACGTCATCGTCGGGCGTGGCGGCTTCAGCTTCCGCAACGAGGCGATCGACCTCGCCTTCCGCGCGGACGGCAAGAAATTCTCGCTCTTCTCCGGTCAGTCGCCGGTGGGGCTGGGCGGCAATTTCGCCTCGCCGTCGCTCGACGTCATTTCTGGCGACCTGCTGGCGCGTGCTGGCTCGGGGCTGGGCCTGTCGCTGGTGGCTTCGCCGCTGGCGGGCGTGCTGGCGTTCGTCGATATCGGCGACGCGAAGTCGGCGGCCTGCGGTCCGGTATTGGCGGGCGCGAAGGCAAGCGCGCAGCGGACGACCAAGGGGCAGCCGCGCGATGACGTGGGTCACGGCACGACCGCGACGAGCGAGGACGGCAAGCGCGGCGACGGCAAGGCGCAGCGGAAGAAGTTCCTGGGGATTTTCTAGGCGCTGCTCCACCCCGAGCCACCCCCCAGCGTCGCCCCAGCGAAGGCTGGGGCCTCCTGCGGCTCCTGCCTAGGGCCTTAACCGCAAGATCCCGGCCTTCGCCGGGATGACGTTAAGCCTGGAAATTTGCCTAAGGCACCAGTTGGAAATTGTTCCACGTGGAACATTCGTGGAACATCGCCTCGCCCAACCGTCAATGCGCGTGCGGCAGGGTCCGGATCGCCTCCAGCACATCGTCGGTCCGGGCCGGATCGCCGATCGCGAGCACATGGCCCTCGCTGTTCGCGTTGAGCGGATCGCCGTTCCAGTCGCACATCCGTCCGCCCGCGCCCTCGACCACCGGCACCAGGGCGGCGAAGTCGTAGAGCTTCAGCCCCGATTCCGCGACGATATCCAGATGGCCCGAGGCGAGCAGGCCGTAATTATAGCAGTCGCCGCCATAGACCGGCCCCTGGCGCGGATTGCCGCCCGACGCGGCGGTGACGAGCGCCATGAAGTGCGGCACGTCCCCCTCCTCGAACAGGTGCGGGCTGGTGGTGGCGATCGTCGCGCCTTCGAGCGCGGCGCAACTGCGGGTGTGCGCCGGTACGCCGTTGAAGGTCGTCGGACGCCCGGCAACGCCGACCCAGCGCTCGCGCTGGACCGGCTGGTCGATGATCCCGAGCACCGGCCAGCCATCCTCGACCAGCGCGATCAGCGTGCCGAAGATCGCCCGGCCGGACGCGAAGCTGCGCGTCCCGTCGATCGGGTCGAGCACCCATTGCCGGCCGGTCACCCCCTCCTTGACGCCATATTCCTCGCCATGGATGCCGTCGCCCGAGCGCTCCGCCTCGATCAGCCGGCGCATCGCCGCCTCCGCCTCGCGGTCGGCGAGGGTGACGGGCGACCGGTCCTCCTTCAGTTCCAGGCCGTGGTTGCGGCGGAAATAGGGGCGGATCACCGCGCCCGCCGCATCGGCAAGGGCGTGGGCGAGGTCGATATCGGTACGGTTGACGGGCATGCCCCCTGCCTATCGCGGCACAGGCGTGCGCGCTACATGCTTGCAGCAACGGGCCTTCCATGCCGGATCGCCCCGCTGAGAGGATTGCCCATGCGCCGTTTTCTGTCGCTGCCGCTGGTCGCCGCGCTGTCGCTCGCCGTTCCGGCCACCGCCGCCCTCGCACCCGGGGCCCGCGCACCCGACTTCGCGACGCGCGGCGCGGTCGCGGGCAAGGTCATTGCGGTCAAGCTCTCGGAGCAGCTCAAAAAGGGCCCGGTCGTCCTCTACTTCTTCCCGGCGGCCTTCACCGGCGGCTGCAATGCGGAGGCGCATGCCTTTGCCGAGGCGATCCCCCAGTTCCAGGCGGCCGGCGCGACGGTGATCGGCATGTCGGCCGACGATGTGGAAACGCTGTCGCGCTTCTCGGCCGAGAAGTGCGCGGGCAAGTTCGCGGTGGCGAGCGCCGGGCCGGCGGTCGTCAAGGGCTATGACGTCGCGCTCGGCAAGGAAGTAGCCGGGCGCGCGGTGACCAAGCGGACCAGCTATGTGATCGACCGCAACGGCCGCATGGTGTTCGTGCATGACGACATGAATCCCGCCGAGCATGTCAGCCAGACGCTGGCCGCTGTGCAGAAGCTCAAGGCGCGCTGAGAGGCGGGAGCCGTGAAGACGGTCGGCGGGGCATTCACCGTCCCCGCCGCCTTTCCGTGGCGAGCGTGCAAATCTCAAAAGCCGTTCGTTTCGAGTGCGGTACGAACGTTGGTCTGGAGGTACGCCTTCAGTAGGTAACCGAAGATGATTGTCGGGGGTGTGGCGAAAACGACACGAAAGTAGGATTGAGCAGAAGAAATCGTATAAAAAATTTGCCAAGCGATATTCGTATACGGTATTTGTCATCCAATCATAACGATTGGGGGCGACAATGCGTTCGATTTCGACTGCGTTTTTGTGCAACTCCGCGGCCTTCGCCGTGGCCATCGGTCTCAGCATGCCGGCATCCGCGCAGACGGAGGCGACCACCCAGGCGACCCAGGCCGGCGAGGCGGGAGACGACCAGATCGTCGTCACCGGTTCGCGCCTCCAGGTGCCCGGCATGGAGAGCAACAGCCCGATCACCACCGTCGGCGCCGAGGAGATCCGGCTGCAGGGCGCGACCAATGTCGAGAACGTCCTCAACCGGCTGCCGCAGATCACGCCCGATTCGAACGAGAATGTGTCGAACGGCGCCGACGGCACCGCCCGGGTCAACCTGCGCAACCTGGGCAGCAACCGGAACCTGGTGCTGGTCAACGGCCAGCGCCTGCTGCCGATCCAGGCGACCGACCTCAACCTCATCCCCTCGGCGCTCGTCCAGCGGGTCGACGTCGTCACCGGCGGCGCCTCGGCCGTCTATGGCTCGGACGCGGTGTCGGGCGTCATCAACTTCATCCTGCGCGACGATCTGAGCGGGGTGCGGGCCGACGTCCAATATGGCTTCGCCAACCACCGGAACGACAATGCCGACCGGCGGGCGCTGGTCCGCTCCTCGGGCTTCAATACCGCCCTGCCCTCTCCGGTCGACGGGCAGCGGCTCGACGCGAACATCGCGTTCGGCGCCAATCTGGAAGACGGCAAGGGCAATGTGACCGCCTATTTCGGCTATCGTAATGTCAAGCCGATCCTCCAGTACAACCGCGACGTCTCGGCCTGCGCGCTCGATCCCAACGATGCGCTCGACGGCTTCGTCTGCGGTGGATCGTCGAACAACGAATATGGCCGTTTCTCGCCGCTGAGCGGCGGCAGCTACAACAACACGCGCGACGGGTCGAAGACCTGGGTGCCGTATGACAGCAGCTTCCGCTACAATTACGCGCCGCTCAACTACTTCCAGCGCAACGACACCCGCTACACCGCCGGCGCCTTCGCCCATTACGAGGTCACGCCGGCCGCCGACGTCTATGGCAGCTTCATGTTCATGGACGACCGCACCAATTCGCAGGTGGCGCCGTCCGCGCTGTTCCAGGGCTATACCTACAACATCAACTGCAACAATCCGCTGCTGAGCGCGCAGCAGGGCAATCTGCTGTGCGGCGCGGATTACGGCACCGCCGCGCAGAAGGACGTCTATATCGGCTATCGCCCGGTGGCCGCGCCCGCCCAGCCGCGACGCGACGATCTGCGCCACACCGACTATCGCTTCACCGGCGGCGTGCGCGGCGAGATCGCGCCGGGCATCCGCTACGACGCGAACGCGCTGTTCTCGACGGTGCTGTTCAACGAGACCTATTCGAACGACATCGATCCGGCGAAGGCCAACAAGGCGCTGAAGGTCGTCAACGTCAACGGCGTGCCGACCTGCCTGTCGGTGATCGACAAGTCCGACACCGCCTGCGTCCCGCTCAACGTCTTCCAGTATCGCGGCCCCTCGGCCGAGGCGCTGAACTACATCTACGCGCCGACCAGCACGCGCGGGATCGACAAGGAGACGGTGCTCAATGCGGCGGTGACGGTGGACGGCAGCGCCTTCGGCGCGACCCTGCCCTGGGCCGAACATGGGATCAGCGCGGTGGTCGGCGTCGAGCGCCGCCACGAGAGCCTGGAGTTCAAGGCCGACGCGCTGGCGCTGGCCAAGGGCACCAAGGAGATCGCCGGCAGCTTCAACGTCTCCGAGCTGTTCACCGAGGTTCGCGTGCCGCTGGTGGAAGGCAAGCGCTTCTTCGAGGAGCTGTCGCTGACCGGCGGCTATCGCCTCTCCAAGTACAGCAACAACGACGACTATATCTCGACCTACAAGGGCGAGCTGGCCTGGGCGCCCTCGCGCGACCTGCGGCTGCGCGCCGGCTATAACCGCGCGATCCGCGCGCCCAACATCTCCGAGCTGTTCAGCGCCCAGCAGCCGGGTAACGTCACGACGCAGGATCCCTGCGCCGGCGCCAGGCCCCAGGCCACGCTCGCCCAGTGCCAGCGCACCGGCGTGACCGCGGCGCAATATGGCAACATCATCGAGTGCCCCAGCGAGCAGTGCACCGGCTTCTTCGGCGGCAATCCGGCGCTGAAACCGGAAGAGGCGGATACCTACACCGCCGGGCTGGTGCTGACCCCGCGCTTCCTGCGCGGCCTGTCGATGTCGGTCGACTACTTCCACATCAAGGTGAAGGACTATATCAGCTCGATCCCGGTGACGCTGGCGATCAGCCAGTGCATTTCGAGCGGCGATCCCTTCTTCTGCTCGCTGTTCAACCGGAATCCGCGCAACGGCGTGCTGTTCGGCGGCGACGCCAATACCGCCGGCTATATCCTGTCGACGACGCAGAACACCGGTTCGCTGAAGACCAGCGGCCTCGACATCGGGCTGAACTACACCCAGCGCACGGGGATCGGTCGCTTCAACCTCGATTTCGTCGGCACCTGGCTGCACGACCTGATCACCGAGCCGCTGCCGGGGCTGGGCTCCTACGACTGCAAGGGCCTGTTCGGCGGCACGTGCGGCCAGCCCTCGCCCGAATGGCGCCACCAGGCGCGGCTGACCTGGACCACGGCCGACGGCATCGGCACCTTCTCGGTCAACTGGCGCTATATCGGCGGCACGGCACTGTCGCTGAACACCAGCGATCCGTTCCTGACCGGCAGCACCTACAAGCTCAATGCCAAGCTGCCCGCCTACAATTACTTCGACCTCACCACCTCGGTGAAGATCACCGAAGGGCTCGACTTCCGCGCCGGCGTCAACAACCTGTTCGACAAGGATCCGCCCGCGATCGCGCAGGGGCTGCTGGCGAGCTTCGGCAACGGCAACACCTATCCGGGCTTCTACGACGTCGCCGGCCGGTCCTTCTTCTTCGGGCTGACCGCCGCGTTCTGATGCCAGGCTTGAGCAAGATGATCTGGCGCTGACCCACCCCCGACCGTTCGCCCCGAGCGCCGTCGAAGGGCCTGCGACTTGACCGTGCTTCGACTTCGTTCAGCACGAACGGGTCACTATGGGGTCATCCTGCTCTGGAGCATGAGGAGCGATCCGCCGGCACTGCGCCGGCGGATCGTTTGCGGTTCGGGGGGGCAGCCGGTCGATTGACAGGCGATCCCGCCCCTCTATCGTATACGATATCGACGACCAACGGACAGGTGCATGCGCGCGAACGAGACCATCCTTATGTCGCTCGACGACGTCCGCGACTATGCCCGTGCGACCCTGACCCGCGTCGGCCTGTCGCCCGCCCATGTCGAGGCGGTGGCGGAGACGATGGTCGCGGGCGAGCGCGACGGCTGCGCCAGCCACGGCATCTACCGCCTGCTCGTCGCGGCGCAGAGCGTCGCCAAGGGCGTCGTGGTGCCCGATGCGGTGCCGGTCCTGTCGCGACCCGCCCCGGCGCTGATCCGGGTCGACGGCGGCGGCGGCTTCGCGCAGCTTGCCTTCGACCGCGGCCGCCCGCATCTGGCGGAGGCGGCGCGGACCTGCGGCATCGCGGCGATGGCGCTCAACAACGTCGTGCATTTCGCGGCGCTCTGGCCGGAAGTGGAGGCGCTGGCCGAGGACGGGCTGGTCGCGCTCGCCTGCACGCCGAGCCATGCCTGGGTGGCGCCGGCCGGCGGGACCAAGCCGGTCTTCGGCACCAACCCGATCGCCTTCGGCTGGCCGCGACCGGGCGGCATGCCCTTCGTGTTCGACTTCGCGACCAGCATGGTCGCCCGCGGCGAGATCGAGCTGCACCGCCGCGCCGGCAAGCCGGTCCCACCGGATTGGGGTCACGCTCCCGACGGAAGCGCGACCACCGTCGCCGAGGAGGTGCTGGCCGGCGCGATGCGGACCTTCGGCGGACACAAGGGATCGGCGCTGGCGGCGATGGTCGAGCTGATCGCCGGGCCGCTGATCGGCGACCTGACCAGCGCGGAATCGATCGCGAAGGATGCCGGCCGCGGCGGCTCGCCGATCGGCGGCGAGCTGATCATCGCGATCGATCCGGCGGGCTTTCTGGGCGCGGCGGCGGCGGAGCATCTCGCCCGGGCGGAGGCGCTGTTCGCGTCGATCGAAGAACAGGGTGCGCGTCTGCCGGGATCGCGCCGCCATGCCGCGCGCGCGGTGAGCCTGGCCGAGGGGGTGCATGTCCCCCGCCAGCTGATCGCCGATATCGACGCCGTCACGAAGGAAAGCCGATGACCGCCAAGCCGCTGCTCGCCGCCCTGCTCCTCGCCGCGGCGTTGCCCGCGCCGCTCGCCGCCCAATCTGCCGACGCCCGTTTCAACACGCTGGCGGAGGCCGAGTATAAGTGGCGCGGTACGCTGTCGGCATCGGACGAGAATACCCCCAAGGACGAGCAGCGCGGCCTGCCCGATGTCGGCCCGGCGATGCAGGCGGCCAAGACGAAGCGCTGGACCGAGACGCTCGCGGCGCTCGACGCCATCGACCCGAAGACGCTGTCGCCCGCCGCGCGCGACAACTACACCGTCTATCGTGGCCAGGTGGAGGCGCTGCTCGCCGAGCAACGCTATCGCGACTACGAAAAGCCGCTCAACGCCGATTCGAGCTTCTGGATCGATCTCGGCTACGCCAGCCGCGCTACCTATCGCGACGAAGCCGCCTATCGCGGCTATCTGCGGGTGCTGGCGGACATTCCGCGCTATTTCGACCAGAACATCGCCAATATGCGGGCCGGGCTGAAGCGCGGATTCACCCCGCCGCAGGTGACGCTGCAGGGGCGCGACATCGGCGTCGCCGAGGTGGTGAAGGCGGGAGCGAGCGATGAGTCGCCCTTCTATGCGCCGTTCAAGTCGATGCCCGCGACCATCCCCGCCGCGACGCAGGCGGCGCTGCGATCCGAGGCGAAGCGGGTGATCGCGAGCGCGGTCGTGCCGGCCCATGCGACGCTGCTCGCCTTTCTGCGCGACGACTATATTCCCGGCGCGCGGAAGACGCTGGCGGCCTATGACCTGCCCGATGGGCGCGCCTATTACACCGCCAAGATCCGCGAGTTCGTGACGCGCGACCTGACCGCCGAGCAGATCCATGCGATCGGGCTGGCGGAAGTCGCCAAGATCCGCGCGCGGATGGATGCGGTGATGCGCGACGTGAAGTGGCAGGGCGATTTCGCCGGCTTCCTCAACTTCCTGCGCACCGATCCGCAATTCTACGTCAAGACCCCGCAGGCGCTGCTCGACCGCGCGGCGTGGACCGCCAAGGAGTTCGACGGCAAGGCCGCGCAATATTTCGGCCGTCTGCCCCGCGCGCGCTTCGCCATCGAGCCGGTGCCGGCGGACCTTGCCCCCTTCTATACCGGCGGGCGCGGCGGGCCGGGCATCTATCTCGTCAACACCTACGACCTGCCGTCGCGCCCGCTCTATTCGCTGCCCGCACTGACCCTGCACGAGAGCGCGCCCGGCCATGCGTGGCAGATGCCCTTCGCCAGCGAGCTGGAGGGGCTGCCCGACTATCGGCGCGAGACGTACATCTCGGCCTATGGCGAGGGCTGGGCGCTCTATTCCGAAGCGTTGGGGGAGGATATGGGCCTCTACCACACGCCCTATGAGCGGTTCGGGATGCTGAGCTACCAGATGTGGCGCGCGGCGCGGCTGGTGGTGGACACCGGCCTCCATGCCAAGGGCTGGAGCCGCGAACAGGCGCAGGCTTTCCTGCGCGACAATACCGCGCTGTCGAACCACGAGATCACCACCGAGGTCGACCGCTACATCGCCTGGCCGGGTCAGGCGCTGAGCTATTATATGGGCGAACTCGCCTTTCTGGACGGACGGGCGAAGGCGGAAAAGGCGCTGGGCGCGAAGTTCGACATCCGCGCCTTCCACGATGCGATGCTGAGCCTGGGCTCGGTACCGCTGCCGATGGTCGACGCGCGGGTCGACCGGTTCATCGCAGAGGGCGGCAAGGGGCCGTTTGCGGGGAAGTAGGGGCGAGCCTGATCGAGCTTCCTAGCTCGTCGCCCCAGCGTAGGCTGGGGCCTCTTGCCGCTCCTGCCTGCGCGCGATCACGGCGAGATCCAGCCTTCGCTGGGATGACGTCCAGATCTTGGAATGACGTTCAGATCTATTGCAGCGCCCCCTCACCCGAAGGGCCGGTCGATCGAGGGCTGCGGCTCTGTGAACCAGGCCGCACCCGTCTCGGTGACATGGAAGTGATCCTCCAGCCGCACCCCGAAGCGGTCGGGCACGACGATCATGGGTTCGTTGCTGAAGCACATGCCCGGCGCCATCGGAGTCCGGTCCCCCCGCACCAGATTGGCGGGCTCATGGATCGACAGGCCGATGCCGTGGCCGGTGCGGTGCGGCAGGCCGGGGAGGCGATAGTCGGGGCCGAGTCCCGCGCCCTCCAGCACCCGGCGCGCGGCGGCGTCGGCCGCCTCGCAGGGAACGCCGGGGGCGGCGGCGGCGAAGGCGGCGGCCTGCGCCTCATGTTCGATCGCCCAGATGTCGCGGATCTCCTGCGCGACCTGCCCGAAGGCGTAGGTCCGCGTGATATCCGAATGATAGCCATGGACGCGGCAACCGGTGTCGATCAGCACGAGCTGGTTCTCCTCAAGCGCCTGATCGCCGGGAAGGCCGTGCGGAAAGGCGGTGGCGCGGCCGAACTGGACGGCGCAGAAGAAGGAGCCGCCGCCGCCGATCGCGTGATGCGCCGCGTCGATGAAGCGGATCACCTCGCTGGCGCGGATGCCGGGGCGCAGGATCGCGGCGGCGCGCGCCTGCACCTCCAGCGTCATCGCCTTGGCCTCGGCGAGGCAGGCGAGCTCCGCGGGCGACTTCACCATGCGGCAGCCGTCGATGACCGGGGCGCCGTCGACCAGCGTCGCACCCGCGGCGCGCAGCCGCTCCATCCAGGCGAACGGCATCAGCGGATCGACCGCGACCGTGCCGCCGCCCGCCCCCCGCACCGCGTCGGCGACCAGTGCCACCGGGTCCTCATCCTCCTCCCACAGGCGCAGATCGGCGGCGATCGCAAGGTCCGCCTCCAGCGAGCCGCGCTCGAAATGCGGGCAGATCATCACCGGCTCGCCCGTGACCGGCAGCAGCAGCGCCACCATCCGCTCGGTCGCGCCCCAGGGCACGCCGGTGAAATAGCGCAGGCTGGCGCCGGTATGGACGAGCAGCGCGCCCGCCCCCGCGGCCGCGATGAGGGCGCACGCCTTGTCCAGCCGCGCGCGATATTCCTCGGCGGCGATCGGCGGCACGCGGGTGGCGGGCGGGCGGATCGCGGCCAGTTGCGTCGCGACGTCGGAGGTGCCGATGGTCATGCGTCAATCCTTCCAAAACGCTCGATCGCGAAGGGGGCAAGGTCGATGGCGGGCAATGCGCCGGCCATGGCGGCAGCCAGCAGCTCGGCGGTGACCGGCGCCAGCGTGAGCCCCAGATGCTGGTGGCCGAAGGCGTAGAACAGATTGTCCGCCGCAGTCGAGCGGCCGATCGCCGGCAGATAGTCGGGTAGGGTCGGCCGCGCGCCCATCCACCGGCGGAACGGACCGGCAATCGGCAGGCCGAGCGCGGCGGCGTGCCGCTCCAGCCGCTGCCATTTGCGCGGGTCCGGCGGGGCATCCGCGCGGCCGAACTCGACGAAGCCGGCGACCTGCACCGAATCGGCGTAGCGCGTGACGATGATCGAGCGATCCTCGAACACCACGGGCGGCAGGTCGGCGGGCCAGCGATCGGCGGCGGCGCGGACGTGATAGCCGCGCTCGGCGATGATCGGCACGCGGTGCCCCGCCATCCGCATCGGCGCGGCCGAGCCCGTGCCCGCCGCGACCACGATACGGTCGGCGGAGATTGCGGCGATCGCCACGCCGCGCCCGGCCCGGGTCAGCGTGGCGAGCTGCGCGATCCGCGCGACCCCCGCGGCGTCGAGCGCGCGATCGAGCGCCGCCGCCAGCGCATCGAGATCGCCGATCTGGCCGCTGCCGCTGAAGCGGATCGCGTCAGCGACGTGCGGGCTCAGCGCGTCGAGCCGCGCGCGATCGGCAGCGCAGACGGGTGCGAAACTGGCTGTTCCCGTCTCCGCCCCGGCCCAATGGGCGCGCCCCGCCGCCGCGCTGGCGGCACGTTCCCACGCGACGAAATGGCCCTCCTCGCGCAGCAGCCCGGGCGCACCGAGCGCGCCGACCAGCCGCCGCCACGCCGGCATCGCTTCGGCGAGCAGCGAGCCCAGCGCCTCCGTCCCGGCCGCGAAGCGCGCCGGCCGCGCCGCCGCGATCAGCCGCAGGCCGAACGGAAGCCAGGCGTTCGCCTGCGACAGCGGAAGATCGAGCGCGCCGCCCAGGGCGAACAGCCGGCGCGGCAGGCTTCTGATCGTGGCGGGCGAGGCGAGCGGCGCGACCTGCTCGGTGGCGATATGGCCGGCATTGCCCCAGGAAGCGGGTACCGCCTCGCCCGCCGGGTCGACGAGGACGATTCTCTCGCCGGCGCGTGCGAGCGCCAGTGCGATCGTGCGGCCGACGATGCCTCCGCCGATGACCGCAACAGTCACAAATACTTACCCAAAGGGACGGTTTCCGGCTTGATCATGGCGCCTGCCTATCGTATACGATTTTGAGAGACAAGTACGGGGTATTGCAGAGTGAGCATCGATTGGCAGGGGGTCTTCCCCGCAGTGACGACCCAAATCCGCGAGGACCTATCGATCGATCTGGCCGACACGCAGCGCGTGGTCGACGATCTGATCCGCGACGGGGTGACCGGGGTCATCGCGCTGGGCACGGTGGGTGAGAACAACTCGCTGACCTTCGAGGAAAAGATCGAGGTGCTGACCGCGATCGTCGAGGCGGTCGACAAGCGCGTGCCGGTGGTGACGGGCGTCTCGGAATACGACACGCGGCGCGCGGTCGGCTATGCCCAGGCGGCCGAGAAGGCCGGCGCCGACGGGCTGATGCTCCTGCCGCCGATGGTCTATGTGCCCAAGGCGAAGGAGCTGGCGGCGCACTTCCGCGGCGTGGCGGAGAAGACGGCGCTGCCGATCATGCTCTACAACAACCCGCCCGCCTATCGCACCCAGATCAACAATGAGGTGCTGGGCCTGGTCGCCGACGTCGCCAATATCGTCGCCATCAAGGAATCGGCCCCCGACACGCGCCGCTTCAGCGATGTGAAGAACAGGTTCGGCGATCGCTTCGTACTGTTCGCGGGGCTGGACGACGTGGCGCTGGAGGGCCTCTATCTCGGCGCGCAGGGCTGGGTATCGGGCCTGACCAACGCCTTCCCCAAGGAATCGGTCGAGCTGGTCAACGCCTTCAAGCGCGGCGACCATGGCAAGGCGATGGAGATCTATCGCTGGTTCATGCCGCTCCTCCACCTCGATGCCGAGCATGACCTGGTCCAGTCGATCAAGCTCGCCGAGCAGGTGATGGGCCGCGGCTCCGAGCGCGTGCTGCCGCCGCGCTACGTGCTGGAAGGCGAGCGCCGCGCCGAGGTGATCGCGATGGTCGAGCAGGCCGCCGCGACGCGGCCGACGCTGACGCTGGCCAAGGCGGCGTGACGTCGACGGGTCGGGGCCGGCCGATCATCAACGGTGGCCCTCACCCTTCCCACTGCCTCCGGCAGCGGGCCCCTTCCCTCTCCCATCGGGAGAGGGAGGGAGGCGCGTAGCGTCGGAAGGGTGAGGGCCGTGAGTACGCCCCGCCTGGATCACACGGACATCCTACCCCATGCGCCACACCTTCTTCTGCATCGACGGCCACACCGCGGGGAACCCCGTGCGCCTCGTGGCGGGCGGCGCGCCGTTGCTGCGCGGCGGATCGATGTCGGAGCGGCGGCAGGACTTCCTCGAGCGGTTCGACTGGATCCGCACCGGCCTCTGCTTCGAGCCGCGGGGCCATGCGATGATGTCGGGCGGGTTCCTCTATCCGCCGACCCAGGAAGATACGGACATCGGCATCCTGTTCATCGAGACGAGCGGCTGCCTGCCGATGTGCGGCCACGGCACGATCGGGATGATCACCTTCGGGCTGGAACATGGCCTGATCACCCCGCGCGAGCCCGGCCGGCTGCGGGTGGAGGTGCCCGCCGGCGTGATCGACATCGCCTATAGCGTCGAGGGCGAGAGGGTGACCGGCGTGCGCATCACCAACGTCCCCGCCTATGTCGCCGCGCGCGGCATCGCGATCGAGGTGGAGGGGATCGGGCCGCTGACCGTCGACCTTGCCTATGGCGGCAATTATTACGCGATCGTCGAGCCGCAGGGGGCCTATAAGGGCCTGGACGCGATGGGCGCCGAATGGCTGGTCGAAATGGGCCGGCGGGTCCGCACGGCGATGCAGGCGGCGATCGAGCCCGTGCACCCGCTCGACCCGACGATCCGCGGCGTCAGCCACGTGCTCTGGGCGGACGCGCCGCGGGGCGGCGGGGCGGATGGAGCCGCGGACGGCCGCAACGCCGTCTTCTACGGCGAGGGCGCGATCGACCGGAGCCCGTGCGGCACCGGCACGTCGGCACGCCTCGCCCATCTCGCCGATCGCGGCGTGCTCAAGCCGGGCGACCGCTTCGTCCACGAAAGCTATATCGGCAGCCGCTTCATCGGCCGGGTCGAGACGGCGACCGAGGTGGACGGGATCCCGGCGATCGTCCCGTCGGTCGAGGGCTCCGCGATCGCGACCGGCTTCAACACGATATGGATTGATCGCGCCGATCCATTCTGGAAAGGCTTTGCGGTTCGATGACACGGGGCCGCCCTTTCGGGGTCGCCCGCGTCCCATAAGTGGAGAAACCCTGATCGTGCCCACCGGCATCGTCGTCCGCACCCTGTCCGACCAGGTCTTCGAGATCGTTCGCGAACGGATCGTCACAGGCCGGCTGCGCGACGACGCGCCGATCCGCCAGGATGCGCTGGCGACGGAATTGGGGGTCAGCAAGATCCCGCTTCGCGAGGCGCTGGCGCGGCTGGAACAGGAAGGGCTGCTCGTCAGCCAGGCCAATCGCGGCTATACGGTGCGCGCGATGTCGGCCGAGCAGGCCGACGAGATCTATGCGCTGCGCCTGTCGATCGAGCCCGCCGCCGCGGCCCGCGGCGCGGAGGCGGCCGACGATCCTGCGCGGGCCGATGCGCTCGCCGCCTTCCATGCGCTCGACGAGGCGGCGAACAGCGACCTCGCCCAGGTCGCGGTGCGCAACCGCAACTTCCACACGGCGCTGGTCCGTCCGGCGGGGCGGCTGCTGACCACCCAGCTGGTCGAGCGGCTCGCGATCCTCGCCGAACGCTATGTCGTCGCCCATCTCGAGCCCGCCGGGCGCGATGCGCGCGCGCATCTGGAGCATCGGCACCTGATCGATGCGTGGATGGCGCGCGACGGCGCGGCGCTCGAAACGCTGATGCACCGCCATATCGAGGGGACGCTGCTCGACCTGCGCGCGCAGTTCGCCGCGACCGAACAATAAGCGCCACCGCGAACCACGCGGGGCCCTGTATTTCACGACCAGAGGGGGGAACATGTCGATCACCGGACCGCGCAAGCCACTCGGCGCCCATGCGCCAGAGGGACAGGCGCTCGCCAAGACGCTGAGCTGGCCGCATCTAGTCGCGCTGGGGGTCGGCGCGATCGTCGGCACCGGCATCTATACGCTGACCGGCGTCGGTGCCGAGCGCGCCGGCCCGGCGGTGATCCTGGCCTTCGCCATCGCGGGCGCGGTCTGCGCCTGCGCCGCCCTGGCCTATGCCGAGCTCGCGACGATGATCCCGGCGGCGGGCAGCGCCTATACCTTCAGCTATACCGCGCTGGGCGAGACGATCGCCTGGATCGTGGGATGGAGCCTGATCCTCGAATATTCGCTGGCTTGCTCGACCGTCGCGGTCGGCTGGTCGGGCTATCTGGTCGGATGGATCCAGGCGATCGGCGTCACCCTGCCCCCCGCCCTGCTCTCCGGACCGCATGGCGGCGGGCTCATCAACCTGCCCGCGGTGCTGGTCGCGCTGGCGGTGATGGGCATGCTGGTGGCGGGCACGCGCGAGAGCGCGACGCTCAACATCGTCCTCGTCATCGTCAAGCTGGTCGCGCTCACCGTCTTCGTCGTCTTCGCGCTGCCCGCCTTCGACGGCGCCAATCTCCACCCCTTCATGCCCTATGGCTTCGGCTCGACCGAGGTGGGCGGCACCCAGCGCGGGGTGATGGCGGCGGCGGCGATCGTCTTCTTCGCCTTTTACGGGTTCGACGCGGTGGCGACCTCCGCCGAGGAGGCGAAGAATCCCGGCCGCGACCTGACCATCGGCATCGTCGGCTCGATGCTGCTGTGCACCGCCATCTATATGGCGGTGGCGGTGACCGCGGTCGGCGCCCTCCCCTTCCGCCAGCTGGCCAATTCGCCCGAGCCGCTGGCGCTGGTCCTCCGCTCGCTGGGCGAGCCGCAGGCGGCCTATCTGATCGCGCTCGCCGCGGTGGTCGCGCTGCCCTCGGTGATCCTGGTGATGATGTACGGGCAGAGCCGCATCTTCTTCGTGATGGCGCGGGACGGGCTGCTGCCCGCCCGCCTCGCCACGGTGAGCCCGCGCACCGGCGCGCCGACGCGGATCACGCTGCTGACCGGGGCGTCGATCGCGCTGGTCGCAGGCTTCTTCCGCCTCGACGAGATCGCCGAGCTGGCGAATGCCGGGACGCTGATCGCCTTCATCTCGGTGGGCGTGTGCCTGATCGTCCTGCGCCGGACCGCGCCGCATGCGGCCCGTCTGTTCCGCTGCCCCGCCCCCTATGTGGTGGGGACCGGCGCGGTGCTCGGCTGCCTCTACCTGCTGTGGAGCCTGCCCTCGACGACCCTGACCCGCTTCGCCATCTGGAACGCGATCGGGCTCGCCGTCTATGTCGCCTATGGCCGGCGCGCGAGCCTCGCCCGCCGGACGGCTGCCGCCTGAACTTCGGTAAAGGCGCGGCGCGAGAATAGAGGCTGGCGCAACCCGCCAGCCTTTGCTAGTCGCGACGCCCACGCACCCGTAGCTCAGCTGGATAGAGCGCTGCCCTCCGAAGGCAGAGGCCACAGGTTCGAATCCTGTCGGGTGCGCCACCTTCTCCATTTATGCGCCGCCTTTCAGCGACTTAGCCGAAACGTTGGCTAACCTTTCGCGAAGGTTCGCCATCAGCTGGTCGCCGGCAGCGTCCGAAAGCAGCTGCTGATTGGCCGCGGCCGTGTAGCGAGCGACCTCGCTATCGGTCGTATGACCTGTCCACGCCTTGATCATCTGATTTGAGCATCCGGCCTCGGCAAATCGGCGCGCTGCGGCTTTTCGCAAGCCGTGCGCGGAGCATTGCGGCAAGCCCGCCTCGTCGCACCACTGGCGCACTTTGTTGCCGAAGCCCTTCTGCGTGTACGGCCTGCCATGCTCGCTCATGATGAACACCAAGCCGGTCAGCGGGGTCGCCAGAATGGACGCTGCGAGCGGAGCCAGGATCGGGAGGGAAACGGTGACGCCGGTTTTCTCCTGAGTGACTACCAGCCGACGATCGCGAATGTTGCTCGGACCCATCGTGCGCGCGTCGCCGCCACGTTGACCGGTCCACAACATGAGGTCGAGTGCCAGCCGTGCGGTTGTACCGACAGGATGGCGGCTCTCGTACGCCTCGATCTCTTCGTCGGTCCATGTGTGGAAGCCGGCGCTTTCGACCTTGAAAGGACGGGTCGCTGCAACGGGGTTCGACGATGCCATATCGATGCGAACCGCGAACTTCATCAGCGCTGACAGCCGCTTCCGCAACATGTTGGCAGCGGTACGATGCGGCAGCATTTCTGCGAGCATCTTTTCGACGTGACGCGCGTGCAGATCGCGCACCATCGCCTCACCATATCGCTTGCCGCTCTTGCCCACGCGTGCGCGCCAGCGCTCTAAGACGCCTCGATATACGACCTGTGTGCGCGGGCCGGGATCAAGGAAGTCGGGAGATCGATAATAGCGCCGCAGCAAATCATCGAACGTACCCGACTTGATGCGATCGACACCCGCCTCGACCACTGGTGCGGCAATGCCATCCTCACACGCGCGCAGCTCGGCAAGAAATCCTTCGGTCCCTGGCTCGTGCTTGAACGGATACGGCTTGAAGCCCTTTTTCCGCCACCGATAGCGTATCTTCCCGTGACGATCGGGATAAGAGGTAACGTTGTCGGGCAGCCACTTCTTGCGCGTCATCCGAACAGCTCATCGCAGGTATTGGGCTGGGTAGCGCCCTCGGCCGGTCCAGCGACGATGGTGGTGCGGCCAGGCTCCATAATCACGCGAGCGGTTGGATAGCCGGCTTTACGGATCGCTTTGAGAGTCCGTTCAAGGTCTGCTTGCTTTGCAACGGCGCGATCAGCCATCAGTCGTCCTCCCTCGGAAGGTCGAAAACGGAGACACCGAGCACGTTACACAGACCCTCGAGAGCCATGCGGACCACGGCTCGGAGATCCACGAAAACCTCGGCAATCACGAAGCCGCGTTCCTTTACGACATCAGCCGTGTAGAAGCTTGGCGCTGACGTGCCGTCCAATCCGCCCAAAACCATTATCCACTGATCCGGTGCGACCGCCGACTCCCCGCCGTCCATGCGCAGCTTTTGCCAAGCTGCCAGCCCCTCGATTATCAGCGTCGCTGCATTGGTCGCGTCGGCCGCCAGCTGCGCAGGCATTCCAAGGCGCGTGGTAAGGATCCGCATGAGATACAGCCGGCCCGCATCTGCAAGGTCATAAAGCGGCCGCTTATCTAACGCGCCACGATCATCACTCAACTTAAGACCATTGTTCCTGATCCAAGCTCGAACGGTGCTACTGTTGACACCCACACCCGCCATGACCGGACCCGCGCGGAGGTTCTGAAACATGGAAGCGTGAAGCGACATAGTATGGGCTTTCGTTGACTGCACAACGCTAGTGCCAGCTTGAACAATTATCGTCAAGGCCTCAACGGAAAAGAACGCCGACTTCAAGCCGACTAACGACATCATGCCAGCCGCCTGATATCGGCCACAACGGCCTCCCAGACCCACCCGTCCGTATCGAACCGCCTCTCTGCCAACTCGACCTTAGCGCAGAGGTCCTGCAGCGATTGGGAGGGCAGCTCGATTACAGCGACAGCAGCACGATAGGCCCGGTCCGCGAGCCGATCGCTTCGCTCGTAAATCTCGTCAAAGCCACTCGTCGCTCGGAGGCTCGCAAGCTTCTCTTCCCGCTTCTCAACTATCGCCAGAAATTCACGAGCTGGTCGCTTGCGATCGTCACAATAAGCTTCGTTACTCACCACGCGCTTGCAGTGGGTTACGTCCCCTGCGGAGGCCGTACTCCAGACAGCGTACACCCCGTGCATCTTGTTTATGTCATATACAACATGCGGGATGGCGCGCTCACTATCGTCCAATCTACGCCTTGCAGGTACGTAGACTTGGTCATGGTAAGTTTCGGATTGCCGTTCGGCCCGCTTCTCAGCCTCTAGTGCTGCACGCATGGGAGCGGAGACACTAGCCGATTGTTCCGCCCCGGCTCGCGACGAAGCGAGCAGTGCGGCCGAAGCCGCACCGATGGTCAAACCGACCAAAGCGGTGCGACGTGAGGTGGAAATCTCCCGGTCATTTCCAGGTGACGCAAGCGCGTCGGTGGCGCTATGCGCGCGATCAGCCTGTTGCATGGGTATAGCTCCGTGCGATTGGTCAGAGCCGACGCTTGGGGCCTAATCCTTGCGTCGGCTCGCTTTATCTGACACCATCAATCTACGATGTCAAATGATGGTGCCAAAAATAAGGTGGGCCGGCCTCCAGTTGGATCGACCGCCATAAATCTGCGACTACCGCCCGCACTGCTCGCCGCGCTCGACGAATGGAGGGCGTCGCAGACCGCCGCTGTCAATCGACCTGAGGCTATTAGGATAATCTTGAGTAAAGCGCTAGATAGATGATCCGTTCGCCAACAGTATTGATCGTCGGCGCGGGAGCGAGCGCTGAGTTGAAGTTCCCTAGTGGCGCCGGCTTGCTGAAACAAATTGCCGAATTACTTGACTTCGGCGATGGCAACGATAATTCAATTGCTGGCAGAGACTACCTTCGACACTCCTTTAATGGCGTATCAACGGGCGATCCTCAAGCTTCTTGGCGGCGTTTTTATTATTGTTGCGAAAGAATACGTAATGCCTCGTTGATAGGCCGGTCAATCGACAATGTCATCGATCAGAATGATGACGAACCCTTGATGGATTTCATCGCAAAGATAGCTATTGGTGTCACGATCGCCGCGGCGGAAGAGAAAAGCCCGCTACAAGCTATGCCATCCCTGAACAGCCTGTACAATATAGAAGGACTGGCAGACACGTGGCTGTACCCATTCGGGCAAATGCTTACGACCGATGTACGGCGAAGCAACGCCGACGAAATCTTTACGAATATCTCAATTATAAACTTTAATTATGATCGGTCGGTTGAGGTAGCTGTCCCAAGTATACTCCAAGCCGCCTACGGCTTTGATCGAGATGACGCTCTGAAGCTTGCCGGAGCTCTCACGGTCTATCATCCCTACGGTTCTCTTGGCACAGTGGATTTCCGAGGAAATGGCGAAGGTACACCATATGGGAGTATCCCATTCGGAAAATTAGCTTCTTTCAGCCAATCACTTCGTACTTTCACTGAGAAGATGGAGGAGACTGAAGAAATATTAGCTATGCGCAGGCTAATTGAAAAAGCCAGCAACATAGTGTTTCTTGGATTTGGTTACCATCGCCAAAATTTGGAATTGATTGATCCGCAGACTGGCGTAGGAGCGACGACGTTTCTTGGCACAGTTTACGGCGAATCTGGCCCCGCTATCCAAGCAATCCGACAAGACCTGCAATCTTTTTGCATGCCACCTGGTAAGAATGGCCTACCGGCAGTCGATTTACAACCCATGAGATGCGCCGACTTACTTCATGCGCAATATCGCAGGCTAACCAGTTAATTTTTTTGCATCCATGCTTTGAATGCTTCAGGAGATCTACGTATTTTCGTCCTCAAGCAGACGGAGCAACAAGTTCAACGCCAGCTCACGCTGCGTCGAAGGTAGAGTCATAGCGATTAGCATGAACCCCTTTGCATCAATAACGGCGTGTCGAGTATAGCGTGTCCCGCCAATGCCGGCTTTTACTGGGTATTTTTGAAAGATGATATGAGAAGCCGCGGCCGGGCATTGCTGTAACACACGATCTACCTTCGCCAGCACATTATGGTGCCGCAGTCGAAAGCAAGCCGCCAGATCCCTGCTATCGATCGTTCGATCGCCTTGTTCCATGCGCACCATCCTCGCTGTGGCTGCCGGCGAGGTAACTCGGAGTATCGAGCCTCGCCGGCTTCCGGCCTGCCATGTGGCCGTCGCGTCAGGGTGAATGCCGGGATGCAAGCCCGAGCGCGGCCCTGATCTACCGCGACTATCCGCGCTTCGCTTTCCGTCAGCCGGCCGCGCCGGCATCCTTGTACGCGCCCCGCCAGTCGACCGCGCCGGCCCCGAAATCCATATAGACGCGGAACTGCGTACCCAGGACGTCCCATCCGTCCTTCTGCTCGACCACCGGGCCGGTCTGGTCGTTCAGATAGGCATGTTCGAGCGTCGGCGACGTGGCTGGGTCGCCGAACAGATACCACGCCTTGGGCGCGAGCCGCGGATCGACGGCAGGCACCAGCTTGCCGGCGAAGGGATTAGCGGCATCGGCCGTCCCTGCGGTCAATCCGGTCATCAGCTTCTCGATCGTCGTCTCATTCTCGATGCCGGAGACGATGAACTTGGGCTTGGGTGCGATCGGCGTCCCATCGAGGCCCTTCTGCTTACGCATCGCCTGCCGGCCGGCGTCTAGAGCCTCGACGCTGGGAGCGCCGCCCGAGACAGCGACGTTGCCGTGCCGAGCATCGAACAGCGGAATGCCGTCCGACATGACCGGATTGCCATTAACGAGATCCGCCAGCAGCGAGGCCTCGGTTTCTGCCGCGGCGCGGGCCATGATCACCATCGGATCCGCGAAAGCGGCGAGATCGTCATTGATGATGGCTTGCCGGGAAAGCGCGAACTGCTTCGCAAAGGTACGCAGGGCGTAGCTCTCCTTGCGTTCCCGGAAAGTGCCGTGCTTGATCTCGCCCGACTCCGGCACCTCGGGGAGGATACTAAAGCCGGAAAGCTCAAGCCCGCTGATCGCCCGGAAATCCCGCGCCTGCCGCTGGCGGCTTAGCTGCTTCAGCGGCGACTCGGCCTGCGTAAAAACGTTGAGCAGGAAGCGATTGCCCGCGCCCAACAGCAGCTCGGGGAAATCGCTGGTGGTGTGGTAGCCGGCAGGACCATCGGCGCGGGTCATGTAGGAGCGCGCGCCGCCGGAGTTCCACGCGGCTGCATTCAGAACATCGTTCGGCGCCATACGATTGACGTTGTGGACGCCGGATCGGCTCAGCAGCTCACCGGCGATCTGGACCATGCTCATACTCATGAAGGCACGAGCCTGATCGCTTGGCGCGGTTCCGCTCATCCGCGCGAACAGCGCGTCCTCGACGGCACCGGCGTGGAAGTTGGGGTCATCGTAAGTGCGATGACCGAAGACGAGGGCATTCGCCGACGGCGAACCGCTCGGAGTTACCAGGGCGCTGCCGACACGAGAGACTCCGGAAGTCTGCTGCCGCTGCCGCTCCGCGACAATGTGGAGCAAGCTATCCCGCGCGTCGCCTTCACTCAGCTGGCGCTCTGCCATCTCCAGAACGAGATCGCCGCAGATCTCAGCAGGCAGATCATATGCCGACCTCGCCGTATCGACATAGCTGCGTAGCCAGCCGATCGTTGCCGGCTGGTCGTAGGAGATCGGCTGCTGCTGATAGTCGCGCGTTGCCGTCTGCGGCATCGGGGCCACAGGCGGGGTTGCGACTTCGCGGCCACGGGTGAAGCGAGCATACCAAGGGGTGGACATCGTTTGAGGCTCCTGATGCTGTGAAATGGTGCGGATGAGGCACGGGCTGGCGTCACCCAACGAGAGGTCGCGGACTTGCGCGCCGGCATCGAATGGAACGGGCACGAAGCTGATCTCAGTCGGCTCCCAATCGACAGCCCGATAGAGCGGCCGAGGGCGGGCCTTGGGATCGACCTCAAAGGTGTGGACCGTGTAGCCCACCGACAGGTTGCGAATGATGCCTGCGGCAATGTCGGCGACGATCGGCGCGACGTCGGCTCGATCAGAAAGCTTCAGGGTCGCCATGCCTTTGCCGCCGGCCATGCGGGCGCTTCCCGGCACAACCGTGCCGATCTGCGCGCCAAGGTCCCCCTTTTGATGCGTGTTGAGGACTGGTGCCCCACTGTTCAGGCGATCGAGCCGAACGTTGGCGGAATCGGTCGCCAATTCCTCATCCACTAGATCGAGCGTGTCCCAGCTGAAGCGGGCACCTCGCGCGCCGGTAGTCCAGATTACGTCGACCGTTCGCGCAGCCTCGTTCCAGCTTTGCGGGGACAGGGACAATTCCCGTGTACGCTGCGGCGCGGACACCAGCCTTTCCCCCGCCAGCGGGGCATGACCTTGGTCGCGCTGACCGCGTACCGCGAAATATCGATCGAACATGTCGGCGATGTGCGCCTGGGCGGTGCGGGGTGCCGAGGCCGACGTCGGAGCCACACTCGCGTAGCGCTGGCGGATGGAAGAGTTAGACGAGCTCATGCCACCTGTCTCGCTTTGTCGTCGGTCGGCGTCACCGGGACACAAGCGGCCATTTGCGGACACGTGCGGCCATTTGCGGCCATCTTGCTTGCCAGAGGTGTTCGTCCGGCCCGCTGAAGCGCAAGTAGATCGTCCGTCGTGTATCGGATGCGGCCGGTCGGAGTCCGATAGTGACTGACCAGCCCAGCCATGCGCCACCGGCGCAGCGTTCGAGGCGCGATCCCGAGAATGCGCGACGCCGCCTTCTCGTCGAAGTCATGCACGATCTCGGTCAGCATCGAATGCCCCCCCGTGAACGGTTCAGTTCATCAAGTTCAAAAAGGCGAAGCGGGCTTGAACAGCGCGAGACCGCGCTCAGCCACACCGCCGAAGGCCAGCGCCCCCAGGAAGGACCCATGGCCACCCCCCTCGCCCTCAGTGGCGCGTCGGTTCCGCAGTCATGCCGGCGCTGGAGAGCGACACGTGCGCCTCGATCGCCATTTCCAGCAGCATCGCCGACGCAACTTCTCCACCGAAGCGCTTCGTGAGGATTATGGCCGCCCCAACGATGAGGCCGTTGATCGCTTCCGACTCTGTTGCGGCCGTATCCAAGGCGGCGAGGGCGAGCTGCTGGGCGAGAATGGACGGTGCACTCATGGCATGACTCCTTGATGCTTGCAGAAATGGGCTGATCCTTGCGCGACCCTTGCAGGTCACCCGAACCAAGAATGGCGGTTTTCCGCCGATTGCAGTCTGCGACTGCAAGGGTTGGAAGGGTTGCAAGGGTAATGGGGTATCCTACGCGCATGCGCAGACGCGTATGTGCACGCGCATACATGTGAGGCAGGGGTGCGCAGAACTGTTGCAACCCTTGCAAAGCCGCAGAGATCTGCGGTTTGATGCTTGCACCAACCCTTGCGTTATCCTTGCACGAACCCTTGCAAAGGGGCGGACTATGGCACGTCATGATCGTAATCCGAGGGGAACGGGGAACGATGATCGGACGGGAAGCCCGGCACGCCACCCCGATCGGTGTCGTCGAAGTCGGCAGGATCCCGGACCATCTTCAGGTCCATCCACCACATGCCGTTGCTTTCCTTCCGCCGGTGCCCGCGATCGAGCATGGCCGTGCTGAAGCCCTTCTGTGACCACTCGCGCTCGCCGGCGGCGGTTGCCCACGCCTTGAACAGCGCGTACAGCTGCGATGATCGTACGCGTTCGCCGCGCTCCTCGACCGTACAGGCCGCAAGGAAGAGCCCAAGCGGATCGCTTGCCTCCCGATAGTCGGCGGTAGCGCCGCGTACACTGGCGGGCTCCTGCAAGCCGTGCAGCCGCCAGTCGATGAGACCCGCGAGCAATCGGTTGAGGATACCGCTCGCCTCGCGCCGCATTTTGGCGACCAGCTGCCGATCCTTGTCAGCATCCGGGATCTGTACGTCCCACGGCACCAGCAGCACACGCCGCCAGATGCCGTCATCGACGCCGCTGATCGAAGGGCGATGGTTGCCCGAGATCGTCATCTTGAAGGCCGGATGCAGGTCAAACGGGTCACGCATCAGACGGCGGACCGGCATTGGCTCGCCCCCTGTGGCCAGCTTGATCAGGGCTTCGGCAAGTTTCGCGCCTTTCTCCGGCTCTGACGTGCGCAGCATCCGAACGCCTACCAGCGCCGCGAGGTCGGGCGATGCATCCGAACCCTTCCGCTTGCGCCCCTGATCGAGGAACGTCTCGATCGGCACCGTGCCCGAATAATCACCGGCTATGGTCGCCCAGGTATCGACCAGCGTCGACTTGCCGTTCGCGCCCTTGCCGTGATGAAAGACCAGCTTCTGCTCGGAAACGTCGCCAGTGAGGGACAGCCCGCCCCATTGATGGAGAAAGCGACGCATGTCGTCGGCCGGCTGCACGCGGGCCATGAAGCGGTCATAGATCGGGCAGTCAGCACCCGGACGATAATCGACGGGCATCAACCGCGTTATAAGGTCCGCAGGATCGTGCGGCCGGATGCACAGCTCGGCCCAAGGCTCTGGCGCCTCGGCGTGGTGGATCAGCTCCAACGTGCCGTTCGTCACGTTGATCAAAAATGGATTGCGGTCCAGATGCTCGGGCTGCACCGTCAGGCCAGCACCCGTCAGGTTCTTGGCGATCCCGGCTATACAGGCGAGACGATTGGAGCTTTCGGACGCTCGCGCCCAGCTGGCGAGCTTGTCAGAAAGCAGCACCTCCGTGCCGTCCCGCTTCGTCTCGACCAGTTCGTCTAGCGCGTCCACCTCGCCAAGGTCGCGGCGACCACTTTCCCGCATTAAACGAGCTTCGTCACGGATCGCGCGGACGGTCTCCTGCACCCATCCGCCGATCAGCGCCTCCGCGCCGTCGTGGATGAAGCGCCGGCCATCATAGGCAACCCAGCCCCACTTATCGACATAGCGGACGCGATCGCCGAAGCGCGCCGCGAAGCGCTCCGCATTGCCGAGATCCGTCATTGCCAGCCGGCAAAGCTCCCGATGGACAGCATCGGCATCCCGTCCGTGGAAGGATGGGATGGATCGGGAGGATTGCGCACGCCGCGGCGCGGATCGAGCGCGATTGCCAACGGAAGAAAGGTCGCGGGGCCGCGCGACGCCAGCCACCCAGCCACTATCTATCGTTGCCTCGATGACCCGCTGATCGTCGTTCCCCGGATTTGCCAAAGCCGCAGCGAGGATGGCCATCCGGGAGGGAGCGTCCGGCAAAGCACCTGCCCCGACCAGCTGTCCGATGGCAAAGGCTCCACGATTCAAGGCGTCCTGCCGCTGCCCGGACGGAGCCTTGCGGACGGCCTCGCATTCCGCGTCCAATGCGGCGAGTGCGTAGCGCTCTGCGCCGGGCCGCCCGTCACCTTGCCTTGGCTTACCATCGCGGCTTGCACCTTTGCGGCTTTGCAGAACCGTAATCAGCGCATCCGGTGCCTGGACGATCGCCGCGTCGGCATCGTCGCGCAGCCATCGATAGCTCCGGCCGTCCGCCATTCGGCTGGGCGGGGCGATGACATATCCGCCAGCGCCGCGCACATCGACGTGCTGCGGCAGATTGCCGCGATTTCGGATCCGCTCGCCGACAGTCGGCTGCTGAAAATAGACGTGGACGCCACCCGATGGAGTGCGGGCGGAAAGCGACACGGGGAGCGAAACGCCGATCTGTGCTTCCAGCTCGCCTTTTAGACGATCAAGGGTCCACTCTTCGCCCGTGTCAGCGTCGGTGCGAGGGTCGAAGTCGAGGCCGAACAGGCCGTTCTCGCCCATCGCAACCCCGATCATCGCCTCTGGCCAGCGCTGCCACCAGGCAGCAATCTGCTCGCGATCAGTCGTCGCGCGGCGCACCCCGCCGGTCCCCTTTACCGGCTTGCCGTCCGCTCCACGATCAGCCTTCACCAACGGCGTCTTGTCACGCGGCGAACACGGGAACACCGGCCATCCACGTTCAGCATAGGCTAGCGCTGCGTGCAGCATTTCGCCACCGCGCGTCATAGCATCACCTCGAGGCCGATATGATCGCCGCCGCGGCACAGCTCGATCCCGCCGCCCCGCCCGAATGCAAGCTGACCATCCGGCGCAAGGGCGCGGAGACGAGCGAATGCAAACCGGCGCGCCCGGTGGAGCGTCATTGGCGGTGACGGCGGATGACGCCGATCGGTGCGCAGAAATGGGAACAGGGTCAGCACGACGAAGCGCCGGCCGCGCTCACGTCGGCGAAGCTCGACCAGTTGCACAGTCGGCGAGGTGCATGACCACGCACGATAACGGATCAGCTCCGGTCCTACCGGCCAGCCGTCTGCTCGCTGGGCATAACCCAACGCCATGCGGCTTTCGAGCAACGCGAAGCCGGTTTTTTGGTTCGCCAACGGTTTCTGGATGCCGCAGAAATCCGTTGGTCCGAAGGCAGGGGTCCGCCGCTCTAAGTCCTTGTTATTGCAGCTTTGCAGACCCCCTGTCGGGTGCGCCACCTTCTCCACCGCCACATCCCCGAACCGACTCAGACCGGCCCGCAGCTGCTGGCGAGCGCCCACCGGCGATCCCGGATCTCGTGGTCCCGTCGTTCAAGGTTCTACCCCAGACCTCATGCTGCAAGGCAAGGGACAAGCTGCGTCCCTGGTCCGGTTGCGGCATGCGGGAACCGCCCGGTCGCGCGGCGCAGCGGCGGCCGACTTTGCGTTCAGCCCGTCAGGACGCCAGGTCGTAGAACGCGCTCGCGGCGCCGGCGAACAGCCGGTCCGGGTCGGCGCCCGCAGCGGCGGCGAGGCGCGCGGCGGTGGCGTGCCAGTCGGTGTAGCGATCGCCGGCGAGACCGATCACCGGCCAGTCGCTGCCCCACATCAGCCGCTCGCCGAAACAGGCGACGAGATGGTCGACATAGGGCCGGAGCGCGTCGGCGGGCTGGCCGGCCGCCTGCTCGGTGCGCAGCCCGGACAGCTTGCACCACAGACCCGCCGCGGCGAGCGCGGCGATGTCCTCGCGCCAGGGATCGAGCGTGCCGGCAGCGGCGAAGGGCTTGGCGCCGTGATCGATGACGATCGGCAGCCCCGGCCAGCGCCGGGCGAAGCGCAACAGCATCGGCAGATGGCGCGGCTGGACCAGCGCATCGAAGCGCAGCCCATGATCCCGCATCGCCGCGATGGCGGGCTCCAGCGCGGGGTCGAGCAGCCAGCCGGTCGCCGCGATCGACTGGAGCATGGGGCGCAGGCCCTTGAGCTTGGGTCGACGGGCCAGCGCCGCGATGCGCGCCGGCGCGCCGGGGTCGGCAAGGTCGACCCAGCCCACCACGCCGCGGATCAGCGGCGCTCCGTCCGCCATGTCGAGCATCCAGTCCGTGTCATGGTCGGTCGGTTGCGACTGGACGAGCACCGTGCCCGCGACCGGCAGATCGCCGCATGCCGCCGTGAAGTCGGCAGGCCCATAGTCCCGATGGATCGCCGCCTCGGCGGGACCGGGCCAGTCATGGCCCGGCGCCGCGAGCGACCAGAGGTGCATATGGGCGTCGATCATCGCCGGGACGCCTCCACGTGCGGCGGTGGCTCGACCGCGCGCAGACGACGCTCGGCATCGAGCCTCAGGGTCAGCGCGCGCAGCGGCATCTCGTCGAGAATCCACCGCGTCAGCCGCTCGTAATGCGCGACGAAGCGGATGAGCGCGGCCTCGTCCATGATGCCGATCCCCGTCGTTCGTTGCCGCAGCGCCCGTTCCTGCTCGCGCCGCCACCGCGGCACGGTCGGCCAGTCGGGCGCGGCGAGCAGCACCAGATCGTCGATCCGGGCGAAGAGCCGCGCATAGTCGCCGGCGAGGGCGGCGTTGACCGCATATCGCCACGCGCCGTCGCGATCGTCGGACGCCTCCAGCGCATTGACCGGCCTCGCCAGGGCTTCGTCCGCCTGCGCCCGCGCGCCGACGCACCAGCCTTCGAACAGGATCAGCCGACACGGCATGGCGGCGCGCGGCCATGCGGCGGCCGGCACGCGATCGTCCGCGGCCTTGTCGAACCGCGGCAGGCTCACCGGAAGGCCCGCATCCAGCCGCGCGAAGATATCGAGCCCCAGCGCGACGTCGTGGGTGCCGGGAACGCCGCGGGTCGCGAAGAGCGGATGGACGCTTGCCGCCAGCGCGGCGCGCGCGGCGCGGGGCAGATAGAGATCGTCGAGCGACAGGACCGCGCTGTCCGGAAAACGCGCGGCGAGGCGCGCGGCGAGGGTCGACTTGCCGCTGCCCTGTGCGCCGCACAGGCCGATCACCAGCGGGCGGCCGGTCGGATGCTGCGCCAGTTTTCCGGCGATGTGGTCGGTCAGGACCGTCTCAGGCGACACGATGGGGCAGCGGCCGGCCGGCGAAGAAGGCGTCGAGATTGTCGGCGGCCTGCATCCCCATCGCCGTGCGGGTCTCGAGCGTCGCGCTGCCGAGATGGGGGAGCAACACCGTGCGCGGCTGTGCGAGCAGATCGGGATGGACCTCGGGCTCGCGTTCATAGACGTCGAGGGCCGCGGCGCCGAGCCTGCCCTCAGCCAGCGCCGCGGCCAGGGCCGCCTCGTCGACCACGGGCCCGCGCGCGGTGTTGACCAGGATCGCATGGGGCCGCATCCGGCCCAGCGCCGCGCGATCGATCAGGTGCCGGGTGGCCGCGCCGCCGGGGACGTGCAGCGAGACGATATCGGCGCGGGCCAGCAGCTCGGGCAGCGTGGCGCAGCGCCGCGCCGCCAGCGCGGCCTCGACCGCGGGCGCGGCGGGCGAGCGGCTGAAATAGGCGATCTCCATGCCCAGTGCCCGCGCCTTTCCCGCCAGGCTCTGTGCGATGCGGCCGAAGCCGACCAGTCCCAGCGTCCTGCCGGCCAGGCCCATGCCGATCAGGTGCGTCGGCCGCCAGCCCGTCCAGGCCCGGGCGCGCAGCTCGCGCTCGCCCTCCCCCGCGCGGCGTGCCGCCATCAGCATCAGGAGGAGGGCCAGTTCGGCGGTGGAGTCGGTCAGCGCGTCGGGCGTGTTGGTCACCGGCAGTCCCGCGGCAGCGGCCGCCGCCAGGTCGATATGGTCGGTGCCCGCGCCGTAATTGACCAGGATCGCCGCGCGCCTGTCCGGTCCCGCGAGCAGCGCGGCATCGATGCGGTCCGTGATCGTCACCAGCAGGGCGTCATGCTCGCGCAGCGCCCGTGCCAGCTCGTCGCGGCCGAGCGGCCGGTCGACGGCGTTGAAGGTCGCGGCATAGTCCGCCGCCAGCCGCCGCTCGACCGCGTCCGGCAGGCGCCGCGTCACGAACAGGCGGGGCCGGTCGGCGGCGACGCTCATCCCCGCGACGCCGCGGCGACGAACGCCTGACGCTGCTCGCCGAGCCCGTCTATCCCCAGCCTCACCACGTCGCCGGGCTTCAGGTACCGGGGTTCCGGCTTCCGGCCCATGCCGACGCCCGGCGGGGTGCCGGTGGTGATGATGTCGCCCGGCTCGAGCAGCATCAGCCGCGAGCAATAGGCGACGATCTCGGCCACGCCGAAGATCATCGTCGCGGTCGAGCCGTCCTGCACGCGCTCCCCGTTCAGCTCCAGCCATAGCGCCAGCGCCTGCGGATCGGCGATCTCGTCGCGGGTGACGAGCCACGGACCGACCGGACCGAAGGTGGGAAAGCCCTTGCCATTGTCCCAGGTCGCGCCGCGTTCCAGCTGCCAGTGGCGCTCGGACACATCGTTGACGCAGACATAGCCGGCGACGTGATCGAGCGCCTGCTCCCGATCGACGTCATGGCCGCCGCGGCCGATGACGATGCCCAGCTCGACCTCCCAATCGGTCTTTTGCGAACCGCGGGGGATGACGACGGGATCGTTCGGGCCCTGGAGGCAGCTGACCCATTTGTTGAACACAACCGGCTCTTCGGGGATCGGCAGGTTCGATTCGGCGGCGTGATCCGCATAGTTGAGCCCGATCGCGATGAACTTGCGCGTTCCCGCCACGGGCACGCCGTAGCGCGGCGTCCCCACGGCAAGGGGCAGCGTCGCCGGGTCGAGTGCGGCGAGCGTCGCCAGCCGCGCGGCGTCGGCGAGCAACGCACCGTCGATCGTGTCGACATGACCCGACAGATCGCGGATCCGGCCCTCGGCATCGACCAGGCCGGGCTTTTCGGCGCCGACGGGCCCGAAGCGACACAGTTTCATCGATTTCGTCTCCCGATATTACTGCGCATCCAACGCGAAGATGCGCGTCATCGGCACCCATTTCTCGCCCGGCGCGGCGAACGACAAGCGCTTCTGGAAGCGGTCCATGGCCGCCTCCCACCGCGCGTCGGCGTCCGCGAGCGCCGCGGGCCGGGTGCGCGGCCAGTCGTCGGCCACCTCCGCCACCATCACCATCCGGTCGCCCGCCCGCCAGATCTCCATCGCCTCGAAGCCGGCAGCGCGGATGCCGGCGGTCACCTCCGGCCAGGCGGCGCCCGGTGCATGCGCGCGCTCATATTCGGCGATCAGATCGGCATCGTCGACCAGATCGAGCACGAAGCAGACGCGGCGGCCCATCGCGTCAGGCCGCCAGACAGGACGGTCCCGCCGGACCGGTCGCCTTGTAGGTCAGCACGAACTCGCGATGGCCGAGCGCCTCCGACTTCGTCTCCGCACCGGCCGCGGTCCGCTGGATCAGCGCGACGATCTCCGCGGTGACATCGTCCAGGGTCGCCGCACCGTCCAGGATGCGCCCGGCGTCCACGTCCATATCCTCGTGCATCCGCGCGAAGGTCTCCGGATTGGCGCACACCTTGATGACCGGGGCGATCGCCGACCCGACGACCGAGCCGCGCCCGGTGGTGAACAGCGTGACATGCGCGCCGCTGGCCATCAGCTCGCCGATTTCCGCATTGTCGACGATATTGGGGAAGCCGAATTTCGGGTCGCCGGGGGGCACCACGTCGAGCAGATAGAGGCCGGGTCCGGCCGGGATCTGCGCCGGCACCAGCACCCCGCTGATCGGGCGGTTGCCGGATTTCGCATAGGCGCCGGCGGATTTCTCCTCCTGGCTGGACAGCCCGCCCTCCGCATTGCCGGGCGCGAAGCTGCCATAGCCCATCGCGCGGCAATAGCGTTCGGCATGTTCGACCGCGGCGACGATCGCGGCGCCGACGGCCGGGCTGGTCGCGCGCCGGTGCATATGCGCCTCGCAGCCGATCAGCTCGCTCGTCTCCTCGAAGATGCAGGTCGCGCCGGCATCGACGAGCGCGTCGAAGGCACGGCCGACGGCGGGATTGGCGGTGATCCCGCTGGTGCCGTCCGACCCGCCGCAGATCGTGCCGACCACCAGGTCGCCCAGCCCCATCGGCACGCGCACCGCCTGCGCATCCGCGTCCGCGCGCACCCGCGCCACCGCCGCGCCGCCGGCCGCGATCGCCGCGCGGGTGCCGCCCGCGCGCTGGATCACCACCGTCTCGTGCGGTCGCCCCGCCTCGGTCAGCGCGGCGGCCAGCGCTTCGCGGTTGAAGCTCTCGCATCCGAGAGACACCAGCACGACGCCGCCGACATTGGGATGCGTCGTCAGCGCCTTCATCATGGCCAGCGCATAGTCGTTGGGATAGCAGCCGGGAAAGCCGATCAGCTGCACCCGGGCGTCGTCCGCCGCCTCCACGATCCGGCGCGCGACGTGATGCGCGCACTCGACCAGATAGACGACGAGGATGCCGTCGCGGATACCCTTGCGACCGTCCGGCCGCAGCCAGCCCTGCCAGCTCGCGCCGGGCTGCATCGCGCCGGTCATGCCCGGTCGCCCTGCGCGTCGCGCAGATGGGCGGGCATATAGTCGCTCTTCATATTGTGCATGTGGACCCAGCTTCCCGGCAGCGCCGCCTGCGTCATCGAGCCGATCGGCATGCCGTATTTGAGGACCTTGTCGCCGATCGCCAGCGGCACCAGCGCCAGCTTGTGCCCCAGGCCGACATCGTCGGCGACGATCAGCACATGGCCGTCGACCTCCACCCGCTCTCCCTTCAGGACCGGGCGGCGACAGACCACGACATTATCCTCGGGCGACAGGCGCAGGGCGGCGGCGGCGCTCATGCCGGCGCATCCGGCAGCGGCGCGTCGGGACGGATCAGCCCGGCGTGCCGCAGCTCTTCCCATAAGGCCGCGGGGATCGGATGCCGATAGAGCGACAGCGTGCCCGCGACGCGATCCGCACTGTCGAGACCGGGGATCACGCTCGCCACCTGGGGATGCGCCAGGACGAAGGCGAGCGCGGCGGCCGGCAGGGGCACGTCATGCGCCCGGCAGATCGCCTCGATCGCCGCGACGCGCGCGACTATCGCGGCCGGTGCCGCCGCATAGTCATAGTGGAGCGCGCCGCCCGCGCGGGTACCGGTGGCGAGGATGCCGCTGTTATAGGGACCGCCCAGCACGAGCGACGTACCTGCCCGCGCGCAGGCCGGGAACAGCGTGTCGAGCGGCGCCTGTTCGAGAAGCGTATAGCGCCCGGCCAGCAGGATCACGTCCAGCGGTGCGGCGTCGAGCGCGGCGAGACAGACCTCGACCTCGTTCACGCCCAGGCCGATGGCGCGGATCGCCCCCTCGGCGCGCAACCGCTCGAGCGCGCGAAAGCCGCCGCCCGCGTTCAGCTGCGACCAGTAATGCTCATGCGTCTCGCCATGGGTGAGCCGGCCAATATCGTGGACGTAGAGGATGTCGATGCGTCCAAGGCCGAGCCGCTGGAGGCTGTCGTCATGGCTGCGCAGGATGCCGTCATGGCTATAGTCGAACCGGGTCGCGAACGGCATCGCCGACCGGAAACCGTCGCGCAGCCGATCGTCGACGATGCCGGGATCGGGCCGCAGGAGCCGGCCAACCTTCGTCGAGAGGACCAGATCCGCGACGCCGCGCACGGCATCCCCGACGCGGCGCTCGCTGAGGCCCCGCCCGTAATGCGGCGCGGTGTCGACGTGGCGGATCCCCGCCGCGAGCGCGGCGTCGAGCGTCGCCGTCGCCACATCGTCCGTCACCGGTTGGTAGAGGTTGCCCAGGGCACCGGCGCCGAAGCCCAGCTCGGTCACGGTAAGCCCGGTCGCGCCGAGCGGCCGGGTCGCGATGCCCGGCGACCGGGCCCCTTGCATGACGGCGAGGGACGACGACGGGCACGACACGGACATATCGCCTATCGCCCCTCCCATGCGCCGACCTTCTCACTTATGAACCGTCTTTTCATTAGGAGACGGCGGTACGGGCGTCAATCGACGCCGTGTGGCGAAGGTCCTGTTTTCGGCGGCTCCGATTGTATTCCGCGAGGGCACCACCTACCAAGGCGGGATGAGGGAGGATGACGATCTGCCCGCGCTCGCGGACGAGCCCAAGTATCGCGCGCCGGCGCTGGAAAAGGGGCTCGACATCCTCGAGCTGCTGGCGCGTTCGCCCAAGCCGCTGACCGCCGCCGCGATCAGCGAGCGACTGCGCCGGTCGACCAGCGAGCTGTTCCGCATGATCCAGGTGCTGGAATATCGCGGCTTCATCCGCCAGGCGCCGGGCGGTGGCTTCATCCCGACGGAGAAGCTGTTCGCGCTCGGCATGGAGCAACCGCCGGTCAAGTCGCTGCTCGAGACCGCGCTGCCGCTGATGCGCGACCTGGCGCGGCGCACCGGACAATCCTGCCACATGACGATGCGGTCGGGCGGCGACATCGTCGTCGTGGCGCGGATCGAGTCCTCCGAGCAGCTCGGCTTTTCGGTCCGCATCGGTCATCGCCGGCCGATGCTGGAGTCAAACTCGGCCGTCGTGCACTTCGCCTTCATCGACGAGGTCGACCGGACGCGCTGGATCGCGCAGACGCCCGACATCGACCAGGACAAGCTCGCCGACTTCCGCGCCCGGGCGGAACGGGTCCGCGCGCGCGGGTTCGAGAAGGCGAAGAGCGGCTATACGCTCGGCATCACCGACCTCGCGGCGCCGATCCTGCGCGGCACCTCCGCCGCCGCGGTGCTGACCGTGCCCTTCCTGCAGACGATCGCCGACCAGATGCCGATGGACGACGTGGTCAAGCATCTGCGGGCAGTCGCGGCGGAGATTTCGGCGGCACTGCTGCTCGCCGACCATCGCGTCTGACCCGCGCGCCGGATCAGGCCATCGTCCATCCGCCGTCGATCGCGAGGAGCTGCCCGGTCGTATAGCCGCTCTCGTCCGAGGCCAGATAGAGCGCCAGCGCCGCGACCTCCGCCGCGGTGCCGATCCGGCCCATCGGCTGGCGCGCGACGAAGGCGGCCCGCGCCGCCGCAGCATCGCCGGTCGCCGCCAGCCGCGCGTCGAGGCTGGGCGACTGCACCGTGCCCGGGCAGATCGCGTTGCAGCGGATGCCGGCGCCGACATAGTCGAGCGCGATCGACCGGGTGATGCCCGCAACCGCCGCCTTCGACACGCAATAGGCATAGCGGTTCGGCACGCCGATCAGCGCGCCCGCGACCGACGCCATGTTGACGATCGAGCCCCCGCCCCGCGCGACCATCCCCGGCAGAAAGGCGCGCAGCATATGGGTGATCGCATGGACGTTGAGGTCGAAGGACAGGGCATAGCCGGCATCGTCGGTCGCCTCGATCGTGCCGGTGTCGACATAGCCGGCGCAATTGAAGAGGATGTCGACCGCGCCGGCCTCCCGCCCGAAGGCGGCGATCGCGCCATGGTCGGTCAGGTCGAGCAGATGCGCCTCGCAGCCGGACAGGGTCGCGAGCGTGTCCGGGTTGCGATCGACCGCGATCACCCGCGCGCCTTCGGCCGCGAACCGTTCCGCGGCGGCACGCCCGATGCCCTGCCCCGCCCCTGTCACGATCGCCGTCTTGCCCGCCAGTCTGCCCATGCGCGTCGCCTCCGATGCTGCCAGAAGGTCGTCGCTCAGAGCGACGGGATCGCGGCACCGCGCGGCAACGGCCGCGCGGCGATCGCCAGCGTCGCCGGCGCCAGCGCCTCGCCCGGCAGCTCGGGGGAGGCGCGCAGCAGGATCTCCCCCGCGCCGCCGCGCGCCTGGACGATGATCTGGGCGAGCCCGTTGAACAGCGAGCGACGGGGCGCCTTGTCGCTCTCGAGACAATTGGGATCGCCATTGCCGACCCCGATGATCGCACCGGGACCGCTGATGTCGAAGGCGAGCCTATGCATCGCCGTCGGCACCGGGCGGCCATGCGCGTCGAGCGCCTCCGCCCTCACCATCGCCACGTCGCGGCCGTCGGCGTCGATCGTCGCGCGGTCCGCCGTCAGCCGAATGCGGCGCGCCGGGCCGGTGGTCTCGCGACGCGCGACGAAGGTGCGGCCGTCCCTGCGCGCCCGCACCTCGATATAACCCGGCGCATAAGGCAGCTTCCATTCGACATGGCCGAGCCGGGGCACCGCCTGCCGACCATGGCTGCGGCCGTTGCAGATCAGCTCGACATCGTCGCAGTTGGAGTAGGTCCAGACGGGGATGACCTCACCCTCCCGGCCCGGCCAGTTCCAGTGCGGAAAGACATGGACCATCGGCTCGGTCCGCCACCACGCCCGGTAATAGTGGAAATAGTCCTTGGGGAAGCCGCAGGTGTCGACGATGCCGAACTGCGAACTGATCGACGGCCAGCCATAGGGGGTCGGTTCGCCGCGATAGTCGAAGCCGGTCCAGGCGAAGCCGCCGGCCGACCAGGCCTGCGTGCCATAGAGCTGCCACCATTGTTCGGGCGTCTGGCCCCAGCCGACGACGCCGTCATAGCTGCTCATCACGTTGCGCTTGGGATCGGTCCGGTACTCCCCGCGGGTGGAGACCGCACTCGACGTCTCCGACCCGACGATCGGCCGCTGCGGATGCCGCGCATGATAGGGGACCGGAAGTTCCTGATGATAGTTGAAGCCGACCACGTCGAGCGGGTCGGTGACGCCCTGCTCGTTGTTGCTGTTGACCGCCGCGGTGACGGGCCGGGTGGGATCGAGCTCGTGGCAGCGCCGGGTCATCGTCGCCGCGATCCGCGCGCCCTGCTCGGCCATCTTGCCGTCCTGGAGGATCCATTCCTCGTTGCCGATCGACCAGAGGACGATCGACGGCGCATTGCGGAAGCGCCGCACCATCAGCTCGAGTTGCGCCATCGCCTCGGGATGGGAGCCCATGGTTCGCGTCTCGCACATCATCATCACGCCGGCGCGATCGCACGCCTCCACCCATTCGGGCGTCGGGGCATTGTGCGTGGTGCGGACCGCGTTGCACCCCATGTCGCGCAGCACGCCCAGCCGGAAGGTCTGCACGGCATCGGGAAGCGCCGCACCGACGCCCGCATGGTCCTGATGGTTGCAGGTCCCCTGCAGCTTCAGCGCGCGGCCATTGAGGAGGAAGCCATTGGCCGCGTCGAAGCGCGCGGAGCGGACGCCGAAGGTCACCCGCTCCCCGTCGCGCACGACGCCGCCCGCCACCAGCCTGGCGACCGCGACGTAGAGATGCGGCCGCTCGACATCCCAAAGTCGGACGCCGTCGAAGGAGGCGGTGGCCGTGCAGCCCGTCGCGGCGCCGGGCGCGACGGTCTGCGCCGGCGAGACGGCGCGGGCGACCGTCTGGCCTTCGCCATCGAGGATCGTCCAGTCGACCGCGCAGCGGGCGGGCGCATCGCCGGCGTTGACGATCACGCTCGCCAGGTCGAGGGCCGCCGTGCCGCCCCTCGGGGTCGCGCGAACGACGGTTTCCCAGCGGCCCAGGTGCAGCGGGTCGTGCTTGGTCAGCCAGACATGGCGATACAGGCCCGCGCCCTCGTAGAACCAGCCGCTGCCGAAACTGGCGTCCACGCGGACGACGACGACGTTGCCGGCGTCGTAATGGAGGACGTCGGTGATGTCGTAGCGAAAGGGTGCATAGCCGTCGGCGTTGCGGCCGACATAGCAGCCATTGACCAGCACGACCGTGTCGCGCATCGCGCCGTCGAACTCCAGCCAGATGCGGCGGCCGCGGTCGGCCGCCTCGATCCGGAAGCTGCGGCGGTACCAGCCGATGCTGGTTTCGGGATAGCGACGGCCCAGCGGCTTGAAACCATGGGTCAGCGCGCGCTCGTCGCCCTCGCCGCGTTCGTCGCGGACGAAGGGGAGCTCGACCGCCCAGTCGTGCGGCAGATCGACGGGCGTCCAGCCCGAATCGTCGAACCCGTCCTTGGCGATGCCGAAATTGCCGGTCTTCGCGAAGTCGCTCTGCCCGAAGCCGAACCCGAAATCGCGGGCCGGATCGGAGCCATGACCGCGCGCGAAGCGCCAGCCGCGATCGAAGGAGAGGTGCTCGCGGGGCGCGATCGCGGCGGGATCGTGCGCGGGCGGCAGCGTCACCGCGTCGCTACGCGCCATGGCCGCAATCGGCACCATCGGCAGCGTCAGCGCCGCGCCCCCCGCCATTACGCCGCGCCGCGACACCTGGTCCATCGTCACCCCCTCACCCGCGAACGGGATCGCGGCCGCTTCGTATATCCAAGCGGACTCCGGCCTGACAAGTTCATTTGTGAAATGCGGTTTCACATTGACAGGGTCTCTGTTAGGCAGCTTCCGCAAGGCCGCAGAAGCCGGGAAGTGGAACGATGGGAGGAGGATCGACCGTGACCGACAGGAACAGCCCGCACGCGGCGTCCGGCGAGCGGCTCGGCGCCGGATCGCGCGCGCCGCTGCTGCCGCTCGCCCTCGTCGTCGCCCTGTTCTTCCTGTGGGGCGTGGCGAACAATCTCAACGACGTGCTGATCGCCCATTTCAAGGGATTGTTCACGCTCAGCGACTTCGAGGCGGGGCTGGTCCAGTCGGCCTTCTATCTCGGCTATTTCTGCCTCGCGATCCCGGCGGCGCTGTTCATGCGCCGCTTCGGCTACCGCGCCGCGGTGCTGCTCGGCCTCTGCCTGTACGGGATCGGCGCGCTGCTCTTCTGGCCGGCGGCCGGGTTGGCGAGCTATCCCGCCTTCCTGCTGGCCCTGTTCGTCATCGCCAGCGGCCTCGGCTTTCTCGAGACCTCGGCCAACCCGCTGATCGCGCGCATGGGCGACGAGGCGAGCGCCGCGCGGCGGCTCAACCTCGCCCAGGCCTTCAATCCGCTCGGGTCGATCGTCGGGGTGCTGATCGGCCGCGCCTTCATCCTGTCCGACACCGGCGATCACAGCGCCACCGCGGTGCAGGGACCGTATCTCGCCATCGGACTCGGCGTGTTCCTCTGGGCGCTGCTGATCCGCCTGGTCCGCTTTCCGCCCGTCGCGACCGCGCGCGACGCCGACGAAGGGGTCGGCGCGGCGGGCGATTTCCGGGCGGTGCTGCGCCGGCGACAGGTGCTGCTGGGGATCGCCGCGCAATTCTTCTACGTGGGCGCGCAGGTGGGAGTGTGGAGCTTCCTGATCCGCTATGCCGAGGTCGCGGTGCCGGGCACCGCACCGCGCGCCGCGTCCGACTATCTCACCGCCTCGCTCGTCCTGTTCATGGCCGGGCGGTTCGCCGGGGCGATGCTGATGGGCCGGGTGGCACCCCGGCGGCTGCTCGCCCTGTTCGCCGCGATCGGCGGTGCCTGCTGCCTGTTCGCGACGCTCGCCGGGGGGCATGCCGGGGTGCTCGCGCTGGTCGCCAGCAGCTTCTTCATGTCGATCATGTACCCGACGATCTTCGCGGAGAGCGTCCATGGACTGGGCGGCCTGACCAAGTCCGCCTCGGCGCTGCTGGTCATGGCGATCATCGGCGGCGCCGTGTTCCCGGCGCTGATGGGGCTGGTCTCCGATGCCAGCGGCACGATCGTGCGCGCGATGTCGGTGCCGGCGGTCTGCTTCGCCGTCGTCCTCGCCTTCGCGCTGGCCCCGCGCGGCGCCGCGCGGTCGTCCGCCTCGCCGGACGCATGACGGTCATCGCCTCGACCCTCGACTTCCGGGAGGCGGCACGGCGTCGCCTGCCGCGCTTCCTGTTCGACTATGCCGATGGCGGTGCCTATGCCGAGGCGACGCTGCAGGCGAACGTGAACGATCTCCAGGCGGTGGCGCTGCGCCAGCGCGTACTCGCCGACGTCGCCGAGCTCGACCTGTCGACCACGCTGTTCGGCCGCACGCTGCCGATGCCGGTCGCGCTCGCGCCGATCGGCATTGGCGGCATGTACCGGCGGCGCGGCGAGACGCAGGCGGCGCGGGCGGCCCATGCGCGCGGCCTCCCCTTCACCCTGTCGACGGTCGCCCTCTGCTCGCTCGCCGAGGTGCGCCGCGCGGCGCCGGGGCCGCTCTGGTTCCAGCTCTACGTCCTACGCGACCGCGGCTTCATGCGCGAGCTGATCGCGCGCGCGCAGGCGGCGGGGGCGGAGGCGCTGGTCTTCACGGTCGACATGCCGGTGCCCGGCGCCCGCTATCGCGATGCGCGTTCCGGCATGTCCGGTCCGCGCGCGCCGCTCCGCCGCGTGTTGCAGGCGATGGGCAGGCCGGCCTGGGCATGGGACGTGGGGCTGCGCGGCCGACCGCATCGGCTCGGCAACCTCGAACCCGTGCTCGGCAGGGCGAGCGGGATGGCCGACTATATGGGCTGGCTCGCCGCCAATTTCGATCCGTCGATCCGCTGGGCCGATCTCGACTGGATCCGGGCGGCGTGGAGCGGTCCCCTGATCCTCAAGGGCGTGCTCGACCCCGAAGACGCGACGGCGGCCGCGGCGGTGGGCGCGGACGGCATCGTCGTGTCCAATCATGGCGGCCGGCAGCTCGACGGCGTGCTTTCCACCGCCCGCGCGCTGCCGGCGATCGCCGACGCCGTGGGCGACCGGCTGACGGTCCTGGCCGATTCGGGGGTGCGATCGGGCCTCGACGTGGTGCGCATGCTGGCGCTCGGCGCGCACGGGGTGCTGCTCGGCCGCGCCTGGCTCTACGCGCTGGCGGCGCGCGGCGAGACCGGCGTCGTGCAGCTGCTGGACCTCGTCGAACGGGAGATGCGGGTCGCCATGACCCTGACGGGCGCCCGGAACGTCGCGGCGATCGATCGATCGATCCTGGCGGAGACCAAGTTTCCTGGCTGACCTTCTGCCGCCCCCTGCGGGATCGCCGGCTCAGGCGGCGACTGCGACGTGTGACCCGGTTTCGGGGCACAGCTCGACCATCAGCCCGCTCCATGTCCGCGCCACCAGCCGACCGCCGACATCCTGCAACGAGACGAAGCAATCCCGCGCTGCCGCCGCCTTGGGCAGGGCGGCGCGCCAACGGACCGCGCCGTCATGCTCGACGCAGACGATGTTGTGGAGGAGATCCTCGCTCGCCGTCGCCCAATAGGTGAGCATGACCTTAGCTTCGTCTTTCAGCGGAACCGTTCGATAGGGTCTGAGCGTCTTCGCCACCGCTGGGCATCCTCCCGTCGCGCGACCCATCTCTATCGTATTGGATCGACAGCATTTTGACGTAAACGGGCGATGCTATGCGGAAGTTGCCGGCCGGTGCGCTGCTTTCGGTTAGTGTCCCAAAATGACGCAGATCCGCCCGATCAGCGCGACAGGCGCTCGTCCTCGACGGCGGCCATCTCAAAGGGAAAGAGGATTGACGGATCGGGCCGTTCGATGCCGTGGACGATCTCGGGCGGCGCGACCGCATGAAGGATGTGGCGGATGATCGCCTTGCGCGCCTTCTTCTTGTCGTCGGCGCGCACGCAGTACCAGGGCGCGAGCGGGCTGTGGGTGCGCGCCAGCATCGTATCGCGCGCGGCCGAATAATCGTCCCACTTGGCCTGGGCGACCGCATCCATGTCGGATACCTTGAGCGCCTTCAACGGATCGGTGCGCCGCGCGTCGAGCCGCTCCTTCTGCTCGTCCTTCGAAATGTCGAGCCAGATCTTGACCAGCTTGATCCCGCTTTCGACCAGCATCCGCTCCAAATCGGGCGCGTCGCGCAGGAACTCGGCCTGTTCGGCCGGGGTGGAGAAGCCCATCACCACCTCCACTCCCGCGCGGTTGTACCAGCTGCGGTTGAAGATCACGAATTCGCCCGCCGCGGGCAGATGCGCGACGTAGCGCTGGAAATACCATTGGGTCCGCTCGCGGTCCGACGGCTTGGGCAGCGCGACGACGCGGGTGGCGCGCACCGACATATGCTCGATGATCCGCTTGATCGCGCCGTCCTTCCCCGCGCCGTCGCGGCCTTCGAGAACCAGGACGATCCGCTCGCCGCTCTGCGCCGCCGCCATCTGGAGCCGGACCAGCGCGAGCTGCAGGGTTTCGAGCGTGTCGAGGCCGTCATCCTTGTCGTGCGCCATCCCGGTTCCCTTCCATCGGTCGATCCGCGCGATCATCACCCAGCCGCCGTCAACGCACCAGCCACCATGCGGGCAACATGACGCCACTGTCATTTTCACGTCATCGAAGCGCAACGCAGGCGACGCAGATCGCGACGATAGCGGCCCCGGGCGACCCGCAACGGGTCGGGCTTCCGGGGACATATCCATGAGCATCAACGACGTGACCGTCGGCTACGACGATGGCGACATCGACACCAATCGCAGCGGCGCACCCAGTCTCAACACCCTGATCGCGGAGCGCTACTCGCGGCGGCAGACGCTGATGGGCGGTATCTCGGCCATGACCACAGCGGTGTTCGGCAGCGCGCTGCTGGCCGGCTGCGGCAGCGACGATCCCGATCCGGTGATGACGGTGACGGCGACCTCGACCGGCGCGACCACCGCCGGCCGTCCGGTCACGCTGACCGGCAACACCTCGACCAACGTCGACAGTGTCGCCTGGACCCAGGTGTCGGGACCGAGCGTGACGATCAGCAACGCCACCTCCGCCACGGCCAGCTTCGTCGCCCCCGCGGTGGCGACCGGCACCGAGATGTCGTTCCGCTTCGACGCGATCAAGGGCGGCACCACCACCTCGACGACGGTCGCCGTGACGGTCGGCGCGCCGGCGCTGGGCTTCACCGCGGTCGCCAAGAGCCTGGCCGACACGGTCGCAGTGCCGAGCGGCTATGCCGTCACCGTCCTCTATCGGCTCGGCGACCCGCTGGCCGCGAGCGTGCCGGCCTTCGCCAATGACGGCACCGACACCAATTTCGCGCAGCGCGCGGGCGACCACCATGACGGCATGACCTATTTCGGCCTGTCGGCCACCGGCACGCCCGACGCGAGCGCGAACGGCCGCGGCCTGCTGGTGCTGAACCACGAGAACATCTCGATCCGCTACCTCCATCCCAACGGCCCGACCAACCTGTCGAGCGGCCCGCGGCCCGAGGCGGAAGCGCTGAAGGAGATCGAGTGCCACGGCGTCTCGGTCGTCGAGGTGACGCAGACCAACGGCAGCTGGTCCTATGTCGTCCAGTCCTCGTTCAACCGCCGCATCACCCCCAACACGCCGATGAGCTTCAGCGGCCCGGTGCGCGGCAATGCGGTGCTGCGCACCCGCTATTCGACCGACGGCACGACGGGCCGCGGCACGATCAACAACTGCGCCAACGGCACGATGCCGTGGCACACCTATCTGACCTGCGAGGAGAATTGGGCCGGCTATTTCCGCCGCCTGGCGGGCGACGCCACGGTGCGGACCAATGCGGGCAACAGCAAGCAGAACGAATCGATGCGCCGCTACGGCATCACCGAAGGCCGGACGGGCAATTACCTCTGGGCGACGGTGTCGCCCTCGGACGCGAGCAACATCACCTATGCGCGCTGGAACGCCACCGCCTCCGCCTCGCTCGCCGCGGACGGCACCGCGGATTTCCGGAACGAGCCGTTCCAATATGGCTGGGTGGTCGAGATCGACCCGTACAATCCCAATTCGGTGCCCCGCAAGCGCACCGCGCTCGGTCGGATGAACCATGAGGGCTGCCAGGTCGGCCGCACCGTCGCGGGAGTGCGCCCCGCCTTCTACATGGGCGACGACGCGCAGAACGAGTACATCTACAAGTTCGTGTCCGCGACGCCCTGGGCGGCGGCCGATGCCAGCGCCACCGACCGGCTGGCGGTGGGTGACAAGTATCTGGACAGCGGCACCCTCTACGTCGCACGCTTCAACGCCGACGGCACGGGCCAGTGGCTGCCGCTGGTCTATGGCCAGGGCCCGCTGACCGGGGCCAACGCCGCCTATCCGTTCGACAGCCAGGCGGACGTGCTGGTCAACACCCGCCTCGCCGCGGATGCGCTGGGCGCTACGCCGATGGACCGGCCGGAATGGACCGCGGTCAACCCGGTCACGGGCGAGATGTACTGCACGCTGACCAACAACTCCTCGCGCACCGCCGCGCGCGTCGATGCCGCCAATCCGCGCGCCTATACCGACCCGAAGACGACCAGCGGCGCGACCACCGGCAACGCCAACGGCCACATCATTCGCCTGCGCGAGACCGGCGACACCAGCGAGGCGACGAGCTTCGCCTGGGACATCTATGCCTTCGGCGCGGGATCGGACCTCGACCCGGCGACGATCAACCTGTCGGGGCTGGACGCCAGCAACGACTTCTCGTCGCCCGACGGGCTCTGGTTCGGACTGCCCAGCAACCCTTCGGGCCAGGTCACCCCGGTGATGTGGATCGAGACCGATGACGGCGCTTATACCGACGTCACCAACTGCATGCTGCTCGCGGCGATCCCGGGCAGCGTCGGCGACGGCGGCACCCGCACCGTCACCAGCACGCTGAGCGGCACCACCAAGACGGTCACGACCCGGATCGGCAAGACGCCCGGCGCGACGCTCCGCCGCTTCCTGGTCGGACCGAAGGAGTGCGAGATCACCGGCATCCACTCGACGCCGGACGGCCGCTCGCTGTTCGTCAACATCCAGCATCCCGGCGAGGATGCGGCGAACCCCAACCAGCCGACCAGCAACTGGCCCTACAGCCAGGGCGGCGCCGCCACGTCGGGCCAGCGCCCGCGCTCGGCGACGATCGTCATCACCCGCAACGACGGCGGCGTGATCGGTCTGTAAGGAGAGGCAGGGCGGCGGTCTCACGGGATCGCCGCCCGCTACTGCGTCATGCCGGGCTCGTCCCGGCATCCACGGTGCCGGGCACGATCGGCGTCGGAATATGCGGAGCAGGAGATCCCCGGGGACAAACCCGGGGTAACGGATGGGTGAACGTCGTCAGAGCTTCAATGCTCTGCACCCGCGCAAGCGCCCGAGAATTGGCGCTCGACCCCCACAGGTTACCCGCGCCGCCAAAGTCCATTCCCCCCGCGGGCGCTTTCGCCTAGCACCGCTCCCCATGGCGGCCACCGAACATTGCGACCTGGCGATCGTCGGGGCGGGCCTGGCCGGCGGGCTGATCGCGCTGGCGGTGCAGGCGCGCCGACCGGGCATCGCCATCCGCCTGATCGACGCCGCGCCGGTGGTCGGCGGCAACCATCGCTGGTCCTTCTTCGCCGACGACATCGCCGCCGCCGACCGCTGGATCGTCGCGCCGCTCGTGACCCAGGGCTGGGCGGCGCACGACGTCGCCTTTCCCGGCCATCACCGCCGCATCGCCAAGCCCTATTTCTCGATCGAGAGCGAGCGGCTGGACGCGGTCGTGCGTCGGGCGGTCCCCGCAGAGGCGTTGATGCTCGGACGGCCGGTCGCCGAGACGAGCGCGACCGGGGTGACGCTGGCCGACGGCACCCGCATCGCCGCGACCGGCGTGATCGACGCGCGCGGCCCCGGTGACCTGTCGGCGCTGGAATGCGGCTGGCAGAAGTTCGTCGGGCGCGAGCTGAGGCTGTCCGCCCCGCATGATGCTCCCGATCCGCGGATCATGGATGCGACCGTGGCGCAGATCGACGGCTATCGCTTCGTCTATTGCCTGCCGCTGGCGGCGGACCGGATGTTCGTCGAGGACACCTATTACAGCGACACGCCCGATCTCGACCGGCCCGCACTGGCGAACCGCATCCACGCCTATGCCGCCACGCGCGGCTGGCAGGTGGCGCAGGCGGCGAACGAGGAGGAGGGCGTGCTGCCGGTGGTGATCGGCGGCGACTTCGACCGCTACTGGGCCTCTACCGGCGCGGTTGCGAAGGCTGGGATGCGGGCCGGGATGTTCCATCCCACCACCGGCTATTCGCTGCCCGACGCGGTGCGCACCGCTGCGACGATCGCCGCCGCGCCCGACCTGTCCGGCCCGGCGCTGCACGAGGCCACGCGGGCGATCGCCGCGCGGCACTGGCGCGCGCGCGGCTTCTATCGCATGCTCGACACGATGCTGTTCCGGGCCGCCGAACCGGCGGAACGCTACCGCATCCTCGAACGCTTCTACCGCCTTTCCCCCGGCCTGATCGGCCGCTTCTATGCTGGTGACACGACGATGAGCGACAAGGCCCGGCTTCTGCTCGGCAAGCCCCCCGTGCCGATCGGCCGCGCGATCCGCGCGATCGGGGGTGCCCGATGAGGCGCGCGGTCGTCATCGGCGCGGGCATGGGCGGCCTGGCGCTGGCGATCCGGCTGCAATCGGCGGGGATCGACACCACCATCGTCGAGTCCCGCGACAAGCCCGGCGGCCGCGCCTATTATTGGGAGCGGGACGGCTTCACCTTCGATGCCGGGCCCACCGTGATCACCGATCCCGATTGCCTGCAGGAGCTGTGGTCGCTGACCGGGCGGCAGATGGCCGACGATGTGGTGCTGGAGCCGGTCAGCCCCTTCTACCGGCTTCATTGGCCGGACGGCACCACCTTCGACTACACCAATGACGACAATGTGCTGCGCGCCGAGATCGAGCGGCTGCATCCGGGCGACTGGGAAGGCTATCAGCGGTTCCTGACCTATTCGGAAGGCGTGTTCCGCGAAGGCTATGAGAAGCTCGGCCATGTCGCCTTTCTCGATTTCGCCTCGATGGTGAAGGCGGCACCGGCGCTGGCGAAATACCAGGCGTGGCGCTCGGTCTATTCGGTCGTGTCGAGCTTCGTGAAGTCGGAGAAGCTGCGCGAGGCGCTGTCCTTCCATACGCTGCTGGTCGGCGGCAACCCGATGACGACCAGCGCCATCTATGCGCTGATCCACAAACTGGAGCGCGACGGCGGCGTGTGGTTCGCGCGGGGCGGCACCAACCGGCTGGTCGCCGGCATGGTCGCGCAGTTCGAGCGGATCGGCGGCCGCCTGCGGCTGGGCGATCCCGTCGAGCGGATCGAGACGCTGGGCGACCGGGCGACGGGCGTCGTCACGCGCAGCGGATGGCGGGCGGAGGCGGACATGGTGGCGAGCAACGCCGACATCATGCACAGCTATCGCGACCTGCTGCTCGACTCCCGGTCGGCGCAGCGAACGAAGGCGCGGCTGGAGCGCAAGCGCTATTCGCCCTCGCTGTTCGTGGTGCATTTCGGGATCAAGGGCGCCTGGCCGGGCATCCCGCACCACATGATCCTGTTCGGCCCGCGCTATCGCGGACTGCTGGAGGATATCTACGACCACGGCGTGCTGTCGGAGGATTTCTCCCTCTACCTCCACCATCCGACCGTGACCGATCCGTCGCTCGCGCCGGAGGGTCATTCGACCTTCTACGCGCTGGCCCCCGTGCCGCATCTGGGCAAGTTCCCGGTCGACTGGGCGGAGATCGGGCCGATCCTCGAACGCCGCATTCTCGACGAAGTCGGCCGGCGGTTCATTCCCGATATCCACGAGCGGATTGTCACGAAATTCAGCTACGCGCCATCGGACTTCGCCACCGATCTCAACGCCCATCTCGGCAGCGCCTTCAGCCTGGAGCCGGTGCTGACGCAGAGCGCCTATTTCCGCGTCCACAATCGCGACGATGCGATACCAAATTTGTTCTTCGTCGGCGCCGGGACGCATCCGGGGGCCGGGATCCCGGGCGTGGTCGGCAGCGCCAAGGCAACGGCCGCGCTGATGCTGGAGAGCCGGTAGAACTTCGTGCGATGATTGTCGCCGATCAATCCGATTATGGTGAGCCGCAGCTTTACTCCTACCTACATTTATGAAAGTATGGTGATAGAAGGCATTGTGGATGCCCTGCACGGTTGAGGATGATCCTATGGCGAAGCTCCTGCGTGATGCGCTGATTGGAGCATCCTGCTGGGCTGCCTGCATCGCCCCCGCCCATGCCAGCACCGTCGTCGACCGCCCTGCTCCGGCCAGCGCCGCCGAGCTGATGGATGCCGCGCCCGCCGCGAACCAGACGATCGCCGTCCGGCCCGCACCCCGCACCGAGAATGCGTTCGAGGCCGCGCTCGCCGCCTACACGCCCGACTGGATCGCGCCGAACGGGCACGACGTTGCGGTGTTCCTCGATGCGTTTCTGAAGGGTGCCGGGTTGCTGGTGCTGGTCTATGCCTTCATGCAGCGCCGCCTGTTCCTCGGCGGTCGCCGCCGCTAGAGGCTGAACCTACCGGTTAGAGCTTAATTCCTTTGGCCAGAATCGTCGCCCCAGCGCAGGCTGGGGCCTCCGGCGGCTCCTGCGCCGCGCCATAATCGGGAGATCCCAGCCTTCGCTGGGATGACGATTATGGACAACTGGATCTTCCTTTGACCGTTCGCCCTGAGCGCAGTCGAAGGGCCTGAAACTCACCTGTGCTTCGACTTCGCTCAGCACGAACGGGTCAGGATGATGGCGTCCCCCCGGTTCCATCCAAATCGATCACCGCCTGCCCGCCGCGGCCGGCTTGTCGAGCCGGTGCAACTCGCCTAGCGCGCGAAGATCATGAAGCGCCTCGCCATCTATTGCGGCTCCGCCACGCCGTCCGATCCCCTCTATCTCGATTGCGCGCGCGAGGTCGGCCGCACGCTCGCCGAACGCGGCATCGGCATCGTCTATGGCGGCGGCCGGCTGGGGCTGATGGGCGCGGTCGCCGATGCGGCGATGGCCGCGGGCGGCGAGGTGATCGGCGTGATCCCGCAGGCTCTGGTCGATGCCGAGGTCGCGCATCGCGACCTGACCGAGCTGCATGTCGTGCCCGGGATGCACGAGCGGAAAAAGGCGTTCACCGATCTCGCCGACGGCTTCGTCACCATCCCGGGCGGCACCGGCACCATGGACGAGCTGTGGGAGGCGCTGAGCTGGGCGCAGCTCGGCTATCACGCCGATCCGGTCGGGCTGCTCAACGTCGCCGGCTATTATGACGCGCTGATCGCCTTTTGGGAGAAGATGGCCGCGACCGGCTTCCTGCGCCCGCAGCATCGCGACCTGCTGATCGTCGCCGATAGGCTCGACCTGCTGCTCGATCGGATGGCGGCGCACCGGCCGACCCAGCCGATCGTGCGCATGTCCGCCGCGGACCTTTGAGCGGAGCGCTGCCCACCCGCGACGCGATCGTCGCCACCGCGCGCGAATCGATCGCGCGCGGCTCCAAGAGCTTCGCCGCCGCCAGCCTGTTGTTCGACCGTCCGACCCGCGCGCGCGCTTGGCTGCTCTACGCCTGGTGCCGCCGCTGCGACGATATCGCCGACGGGCAGGACCATGGCCATGGCATGACCGTGCGCCCCGGTGCCCGGGCGCGGCTCGCCGACCTGGCGGCGAAGACCGAGGCGGCGCTGGCGGGCGAGGTGGTGGGCGATCCGGCCTTCGACGCGCTGCGCATCGTCGCGGCCGAGACGGCGATGCCCCCCGCCTTCGCGCGAGACCTGATCGCGGGCTTCGCGCTCGATGCGGAGGAGTGGCGGCCGCAGACCGAGGCCGACCTCTACCGCTATTGCTACCATGTCGCGGGCGTGGTCGGCTGCATGATGGCGGTGGTGATGGGGGTCAGCCCCGAGGACGACGCGACGCTCGACCGCGCCTGCGATCTCGGCATGGCGTTCCAGCTCGCCAACATCGCCCGCGACCTCGACGAGGACGACCGGGCCGGCCGCTGCTACCTGCCCGCCGACTGGCTTGCCGAGCTGGGCATCGCGCCGGGTCGCCTGTTCGCGCCCGAGCACCGCCCGCAGGTCGCGATGCTCGCGCGCCGGCTGGCCGACAGGGCCGCCGCGTTCGAGGCGAGCGCGCGGCGCGGCACCCCCGCCCTCTCCTTCCGCTCGGCCTGGGCGGTATTGGCGGCGGCGGCCATCTATGGCGCGATCGGCCGCAAGGTCGCGGCGCGCGGCGAGCGGGCGTGGGACAGGCGGGTGACGACGGGCAAGCTGGAGAAGCTGGGCTTCATCGCGACCGCGGCGCGGCAGGCGCGGGCGAGGATCGCGCTGTACCCAGCCGCCCCGCGCGATCCGCGGCTGTGGACGCGGCCGCGCTGACGCTCTTACCAGCTCCGTCCTTGCCGCGAGGGCGAAACCGTCGCGATTGGCCGAGCCATCAGCCCCTTCGTCCACCCCGGCGAAGGCCGGGGTCCAGTTGGGTGAAGCTTTGCAATAACGTACTACCATCTCCCGACTGGACCCTGGCCTTCGCCGGGGTGGACGGAAAAGTTTTGCAGAAGTTTCACCGTCGTAGGAATGACGGAAGTGGGTGGTGCGAAAAGCGCCTAACCCCGAACCTTCGGCTTGCCCGCCGCCGCAATCTCGGCACCGGCCCTGCGGCAGTCCGCTCCGATCACCGGGAACGGCACATCCGTATTCCGGGCGATCTGGTCGGGCAGGGCCGCGCGGCATTGCGCCATGGTTGCGTAGCGCTGGGGCACCAGTCGCGCCTGCTGGCACTGCTCGCTGCCGTCGCCGCAGCCTAGGATCGCCATCACGAAGTACATAGGACCCATGACAGGTCCCCCTTCCTGTCATAAAAACCTGCGATAAAGCAGCGGGTTCCGCATCGGATCCGACCAGCCATTGCACGAGCGCCCCGGCGCGCCGACATGGGGGCGGCATGCCTCCCCAATCCCCCTCCCCCGCCACGCCCGACCAGCCGCTGCTTCCCACCCTCCGCCGCTTCCTCCCCTATCTGTGGCCGGCGGGAGAGCCGATGCTGCGCGCGCGGATCGCGGGGGCGATGCTGCTGGTGCTGGCCTCGAAGCTCGTCCAGGTGTTCGGCGCGGCCTATACGCTGAAATATGCGGTCGACCGGATGGCGTCGGGCGACCGATCGGCCGTCACGCTCGTCATGCTGCTGGTCGCCGGCTATGCCGCGGCGCGGTTCGGCACGACGCTGTTCGACAATCTGCGCAATGCCGTTTTCGAGCGGGTCGGGCAGGACGCCACCCGGCGCCTCGCCGCCGACGTCTTCCGCCACCTGCATGGCCTGTCGCTGCGCTTCCACCTGGAGCGGCGCACCGGCGCGGTGACCAAGGTGGTCGAGCGCGGGACGAAGAGCATCGACACGATGCTCTATTTCCTCCTGTTCAACATCGCGCCGACCGTGCTCGAGCTAACGCTGGTGCTCGGCATCTTCTGGAAGAGCTTCGGCATCGCGCTGGTCGGCGCGACGGTGGCGATGGTCGCGGCCTATATCTGGTTCACGCGGATCGTCACCGACTGGCGCAACGCGCTGCGCACCCGGATGAACGACCTCGACACCGGCGCCGTCGCCCATGCGGTCGACTCGCTCCTGAACTTCGAGACGGTGAAGTATTTCGGGGCGGAGGCGCGCGAGGCGCGGCGCTACGAGACCGCGGTCGAGGCCTATGCCCGCGCCGCCACCAAGTCCGAGAACTCGCTGGCGTGGCTCAATATCGGGCAGGCGGCGATTACCAATCTGATGCTGGGCGGCGGCATGGCCTATGTCGCCTGGGGGTGGAGCCGCGGCAACTTCTCGGCGGGCGACGTGGTGTTCGTCTCGACCCTGCTGGCGCAGCTCTTCCGGCCGCTCGACCTGCTCGGCATGGTCTATCGCACGATCCGGCAGGGCGCGATCGACATGGCGTCGATGTTCGAGCTGATCGACACCCCGCCCGAGGTGACCGACGCTGCCGGCGCGCCGGCGCTGCTGGTCGGCCGCGGGCATGTCCGGTTCGAGAATGTCCGCTTCGGATACGAGGCGGAGCGGCCTATCCTCAAGGGGCTCGACCTCGACATTCCGGCCGGCAGCACGGTGGCGGTGGTGGGATCGTCGGGCGCGGGCAAGTCGACGCTCGCACGGCTGCTCTACCGCTTCTACGATGTCGATGGCGGGCGGATCACGATCGACGGCCAGGATGTCCGCGCGGTGACGCAGGCGTCCCTGCGCGCCGCGATCGGCATCGTGCCGCAGGACACGGTGCTGTTCAACGAGACGATCGGCTACAACATCGCCTATGGCCGCGAGGGCGCGGGCGAGGCGGAGGTGGCGCGCGCCGCCGAAGGCGCGGCGATCGCCGGCTTCATCGCCCGCCAGCCGGACGGCTATGCCACCCGCGTCGGCGAGCGCGGGCTGAAACTGTCCGGCGGCGAGAAGCAGCGCGTGGCGATCGCGCGCACGCTGCTGAAAGACCCGCCGATCCTGATCCTCGACGAGGCGACCAGCGCGCTCGACAGCCGGACCGAGGCGGACATCCTCGCGACGCTGGAAGCGGTCGAGCGCGGGCGGACGACGATCGTCATCGCCCATCGCCTGTCGACCGTTGTCGGGGCCGACAGGATCGTGGTGCTGGACGAAGGGCGCGTGGCGGAGATGGGCAGCCACGCCGAGCTGCTGCGCCGCGACGGCCTCTACGCCGCGATGTGGGCGCGACAGGCCGCCGAGCGGGACGCGGCGCTGGCGGCGGCGTAGCAGGCACGGAGGAGGCACGATGCGCTGGATCGGGTTGATGGTCGGACTGGCGCTGACCGCCGCTGCGCCGGTTACGTCGGCGACCTACCGCTGGGTGGAATGGCGGGGCGACCGGCCGCCGCTGACCATCGGCGAGGCCGGTGCGACCGCGACGATCCGGGCGACGCCGTGCGACTCCCGGCGCTTCGACTGTACCCCCGCCGACGCCATGACGACGCCGGTGGTCGAGGTTCGTGCGCCCGGCCTGCCGCCGACGATGCTGACCGGCGAGGCGACCGGCCGCAGCATGGCGCATTTCGTCGGCATCGGCCGGCTGGCGAAGGACGCGCCGCCCAGCGTCATCCTCAACAGCTATTCGGGCGGGGCGCATTGTTGCCAGCATATCCTGGTCGCGACGCCGGCTGCGGCCCGCATCGATGTCGTCGACATGGGCAGCTGGGACGGCGACACGATCGCCTGGCCGCGCGACCTGTCGGGAGACGGGATTGCGGATTTCCGGATCAGCGACAATGCCTTCCTCTACGCCTTCGGCTGCTACGCCTGTAGCTATGCGCCGCCGCGGGTGCTGACGATCCGGCAGGGGCGCAAGGTCGATATCTCCGCCGAGCCCGGCCTGCGCCCGCTCTTCGCCGCCGATCTGGCGCAAGTGCGGCCCCTCTGCCTGAAGGGCGACCGCGCCGCCTGCGCCGCCTATGTCGCCGATGCCGCGCGGCTGGGCCGCACCGCATATGCGTGGCGCGAAATGCTGCGCCATTATGCCCGGCAGGACAGTTGGCCGCTTTATACCGAATGTCGCCGCCGCTCTGCCGATGGCAGCTGCCCGCCGGACCAGACTATTCGCTACGCGACCTATCCGGAAGCGCTGGCGGCGTTTCTGAAGAGGGCGGGGTATATTCCGGATGGGGCACGCCTGCCACTGCGGTGACGGCCCTCCACACTCCACATCATCCCAGCGGAGGCGAGATCCTTGCAAAAGTCGTAACAGCGCCCTTTTCCACTCGTCATCCCGGACGTGTTCCGGGATCCACCGTGCCGCAAGATCAAAGGCTTGAGGATATGCGGAACCGTGGATGCCGGAACGAGTCCGGCATGACGAATTGGCTTTCGCAAAGATCTCGTGGAGGCTGGGATCAGCCAATTCCGATGCGAGGCAAGGGCGCAAGAGGCCCCAGCCGGCGCTAGGGCGACGACTTCGGCCGAGTAGATCAAACCCTACCGCAGCAAGTCCCGATATTCCGGATGCTTCTGGATGAACGCCCGGACGAAGGGGCATTGCGGGATAACCTTCAGCCCCTGATCGCGCACGTCGTCGAGCGCGCCGCGGATCAGGCGGCTGCCGATCCCCCGCCCCTCCACCGCAGGCGGCACGACCGTGTGGGTGAAGACGATCGTGTCGCCCTCCAGCTGATAGGCGGCGACGGCCTGCGCGCCGTCCGCGTCCATCACATATTCCTGTTCGGAGCGGTTGTTGACGACCTGTTGCATGGCTGCCCCAACGCCTTCCGGGCCTGCGGGCTCCGCCGATGATCGGCCTAAACGGCACTCGGCGACCCGGACGTCGTTGCGACGGCGTTACGCTCGACCCGCGCCGCCGCCTCGCCTACAGGGCCGCAGATGGTCATCGACCCGCTTCCCACACTCTCCCGCGTCTTCGGTTTCCCCGCCTTTCGGGGCGTGCAGGAAGAGGTGGTGGCGCGCGTGCTGGCGGGCGAGCGGACGCTGGCGGTGATGCCGACGGGCGCGGGCAAGTCGCTTTGCTACCAACTACCCTCGGTGATGCTGGAGGGGACGTGCGTGGTCGTCTCGCCCTTGATCGCGCTGATGCACGACCAGCTGCGCGCCGCGACCGCGGTGGGCATCCGCGCTGCGACGCTGACATCCGTCGACGAGAATCGCGGCGAGACGATCGCGCGGCTAAAGGCGGGCGAGCTGGACCTACTCTATGTCGCGCCGGAGCGTGCGTCGGGCGGGCATTTCCGCGATCTGCTCGGCAGCGCGAAGCTGTCGCTGTTCGCGATCGACGAGGCGCATTGCGTCAGCGAATGGGGCCACGACTTCCGGCCCGACTATCGCCTGCTCGGGCCGCTGATGGATGCCTTTCCGGAGGTGCCGCGCCTTGCCCTGACGGCGACGGCGGACGCGCATACCCGCGCCGACATCGCCCGCCAGCTCGGCATCCCGGAGGAAGGCACGATCGTGTCGGGCTTCGACCGGCCCAACATCCGCTACACCATCAGCCCGCGCGACCAGATCACGCGGCAGATCGCCGACCTGATCGCGGTCACGCCCGGCCCCGGCATCGTCTATGCGCAGACGCGCGCGCAGACCGAGAAGCTGGCCGAAGCGCTGGGCCGCGCCACCGGGCGACCGACCCGCGCCTATCATGCCGGGCTCGATGCACCGGTGCGCGCGAGGAACCAGGCGGACTTCGTCGCCTCCGAAGACATGGTGATCTGCGCCACCGTCGCCTTCGGCATGGGAATCGACAAGCCCGACGTCCGCTTCGTCGCCCATGCCGGCCTGCCGAAATCGATCGAGGCCTATTATCAGGAGACCGGCCGCGCGGGTCGCGACGGCGACCCGTCGGTCGCGCATCTCTTCTGGGGCGCCGACGACTTCGCCCGCGCGCGCCAGCGGATCGCGGAGGTGGAGCCGGCACGGCAGGCGGGCGAGCGGCAGCGGCTGGCAGCGATGGGCGCGCTGGTCGAGACGGGCGGATGCCGCCGCCGCATCCTGCTGCGCCATTTCGGCGAGAACCCGACCGAGGACTGCGGCAATTGCGACAATTGCCTCGGCTCGGGCGATGCGATCGATGCCACGCAGACGGCACAGAAATATCTCTCGGCCGTGTTCCGCACCGGCCAGATGTTCGGCGCGACCTATATCGAGCAGGTGCTGACCGGCCAGTCGACCGAGCGCAGCCTGACCAGCGGGCACGAGGCGCTGTCGGTCTGGGGGATCGTGGACGGCGACGAGACGCGGCTGCTGAAACCCGTGTTCCGTGCGCTCCAGCTGCGCGACGCGCTGCGCACCAATCCGCATGGCGGGCTGGAGTTCGGCCCCGCCGCCCGCGCGCTGCTGAAGGGTGAGGCGAGCCTGTCGGTCGTCGTCCCGCCCAAGCGCGAGCGGCGGTCCTCGCGGCGCGGCGCGCCGGTCGCGGCGAACCCGGCGGACAATCCCCTGTTCGAGGCGCTGCGCGCGCGCCGACGCGAACTGGCGCAGGAGGCGGGCGTCCCGCCCTATGTGATCTTCCATGATTCGGTGCTGCGCGACATGGCGGCGCAGCGGCCCGCGGGCCGCGCCCAGCTGGCGATGCTGTCCGGCATCGGCGCGCGCAAGCTCGACGCCTATGGCGATGCCTTTCTGGAGGTGATCCGGCAGGCTTCGTGACGCGTGCGTGACGACTTCGCTGCTGACGCGGCGGTTGCGATGAGTTAGGCGGTAACCATGATCCGCCCGCTCAACGACCGTGTCGCCGTCGCCCCCCAGATCCGGCCCGAGGATGTGCCGGCGATCGCGGCGGCGGGCTATGTCGCGATCGTCAACAACCGCCCCGACGGCGAGGAGCCGGGCCAGCCCGATGGCGAGGCGATCCGCGCCGCGGCGGAAGCGGCGGGACTGCGCTACACCGCGATCCCCGTGGGGCGCGAGGGCATGTCGATGCCGATGCTCGACGCGATGGGCGCGGCGCTGACCGCAGCCGAGGGTCCGGTCCTCGCCTATTGCCGGTCGGGCACCCGGTCCTGCAATCTCTGGGCGCTGGCGGCGGCGAAGGGCGGCCGCGACCCCGCGCTGCTGGTCGGCCAGGCGGCGCATGCGGGCTATGATCTTTCGGCGCTGCGGCCGACGCTGGACGCGCTGGCGAACGGACAGTGATCGCGATCACGCCCGAGCTGATCGCGGGAACCGCGGTGGGCGCGGGCAGTGTCGTGCTGCTGGGGGGCGCCGGCTGGCTGCTGCTCCGCCGCCGCCGCCCGGCCCGGATCGAGAGCCCCGAGGATGCGGCGACCGCGGTGGAGACGGTGCTGCCCGGCACCCGCGTCTCCGGCGCCGTGGTGGGGGCGGACGGGATCGGCGCGCTGGCGGTGACCGAGGACGGGCGCGTCGCGGCCGTCAAGCGGCTCGGGCGGCAACTGGTCGCGTGCGAGGTGGCATGGCGCGCCGTGCGCTCGACCGAACGCGGCATATTGGTGGAGACGGGCGACCGGCGGCTGGGCGAGGTGGCGCTCGCCGGGGTCGATGCGCTCGACATTCGCAGGCTGGCCCCTAAATCCTTCCGCGCATGACCGCCGCCAACACCGTCCACGACGTCGCCCACAGCGCCGCCACCCATGCGCGCGAGGCGCCGGCGCTCTACCAGCAATTCATCCAGTGGATCGGCGACGGCACGGGCCTGCCCGACACGATCCTCCACATCCATGCCGGCATGGCCGTGCTGATGATCGCCCGGCTGGTCACCCGCCGCTCGCTGGGCAGCGTGGTGCCGCTGTCGGTGGTGATCGTGGCGGAGGCGTTCAACGAGATCATGGACCGGCTGATGTACGGCAGCTGGCGGTGGGACGACACGCTGGGCGACGTGGCGAACACGCTGTTCTGGCCGACGGCGATCTTCGTGGGGATTCGCTTGCGGCCGATGCTGGATCGGCGGCGGCGGCGGTATTGAGGGGCGACAAAAGCCATCCCCCCCCCCCCCCCGTTCGCACCGGGCTTGTCGAAGCGCTGTTCTTCGCGCCGCAAGCGCTGATGCCCGGCGAAGAAGAGTACATTGCTTCGACTTCGCTCAGCACGAACGGGTGTGAGTGACGGGAAGAAGGTATTGGTGGCCGGACGCTTGCCCCCCCTCAGAACCAGCTCACCACCAGCGCCAGCGTCGCCAGCGCCGTCACCGAGGTCGTCCCCCAGCCTGCCACCGTCAGCAGCCGGCCGTTGCGCCGCGCGCCCATCATCCGCCTATCGCCCGTCATCAGCATCATCATCGCGAGCAGCGGCGGGACGGAGAAGCCCTGGACGATCCCGGACAGGACCAGCGCGCGCATCGGGTTCACGCCGAGGAAGTTGAGCCCCGCCGCGACGACCGTCACGATCACAATCAGCCCGTAGAACAGCCGCGCCTCGGCCGGGCTGTCGTGCAGGCTCCCCTCGCGCCCCAGCCCCTGCACCAGGTCATAGGCCGCGCCCGTCGTCATCACCGGCACGGCGAGGAAGCCGACGCCGACCACGCCCAGCGCGAACAGCCATTTGGCGAAGGGGCCGGCCAGCGGCTCCAGCGCGCCGGCCGCCTGCGCGGCGCTGTCGATCTGCCGGATGCCGGCCGGGTGCAGCGTCGCGGCGGTGGAGAGGATGATGAAATACAGGATGATATTGGCAAAGACCATACCGACCAGCACGTCGCGCCGGGTCCGCGCCAGCTCGCGCCGGCTGGCGCCCCGGCGCTGGCCGGGTGTGGTCAGCCCGTCGGCGATCTGCTCCTCGACCTCCTGGTTCGACTGCCAGGTATAGACATAGGCCGACAGCGAGGTGCCGATGCACGCCACCACCATGGCGAGGAAATCCGACGACAGGCGGATCTGCGGGCTGAGCGTCGCGCGGATCACGGTGCCCCAGTCCGGCTGCGCCATGATCGCGGCGGCGACGTAGGCGAACAGCGCGAGCGTCAGCCAGCGGAAGATGCGGCGGAGCAGTTCGTAGCTGCCGAACAGCTGGAACAGCGCCGCGCCGGCCGCCACCGCCACGACGATCGCCGGGACGGGGATCGGCACCAGCAGGTTGAGCGCCGCGCCGACGCCGCCGAGATTGGCGGCGGCTTCGATCACATTGCCGGTGAAGGCGCCGATCATCAGCGGGTGAAGCAGCCAGCGCGGGTAGCGGTCGCGGATCGCCGCGAACAGTCCCTTGCCATAGACCCGCCCGAGCTTCGCCGAGAGATAGGTGACGACGAACATCATCGGCAGCAGCACCGGTGCGATCCAGAGGAAGGCGAAACCGAACCGCGCACCCGCGCTGGCATAGGTACCGATCGCGGAGGGATCGTCGTCCGCCGCGCCGGTGATCACGCCGGTGCCCAGCCGCCGTAACAGGCCGACCTGTCGTGTCCCGTCCCGCCTGTCGCCCTGCGCCATGCCGCGGTCCTGCACCACCGTGCCGCGGCGTCCTACGATGCAGGTTACGTCGACGAAAAAAGGGCCCGGTACGTCGCCGTACCGGGCCTTCAGTATCGTCCGCAGGAGGAACGTCGGTGGGGGGCGGCCTTCTCGCCGGGCCGCCCCCGATCGGGTCACATATTGTAGGCGCGCTCGCCATGCTCGGCGATGTCGAGCCCCTCGGCCTCGACCTCGGCGGTCGGGCGCAGGCCCATGGTCTTGTCGAGCACGAAGAACAGCACGAAGGAGATCACGCCCGAGAAGACGAGGGTGAAGACCACGGCCTTGATCTGGATCCAGACCTGCGCGGCGATGCTGTAGGTCGCCGGGTCGAAGGTTGCCGGCAGGACGTTGTAGTCGAACACGCCCTGGCCACCGAGAGACGGCGCGGCGACGATGCCGGTCGCGATCGCGCCGACGATGCCGCCGACGCAGTGGACGCCGAACACGTCGAGGCTGTCGTCATAGCCCAGCTTGTTCTTCACGGTCGTCACGAAGACGAAGCAGACGCCGCTCGCCACCGCACCCAGGACGATCGAGGTCATGGGATGGGCAAAGCCTGCCGCCGGGGTGATGGCGACGAGGCCCGCGACCACGCCCGAGGCCGCGCCGAGGAGCGAGGGCTTCTTGTGGACGATCTGCTCGATCAGCGCCCAGGCCACGCCCGCCGCCGCCGTGGCGGTGAAGGTGTTGATGAAGGCGACCGCGGTGACCGCGTTCGATTCGAGGTTGGAGCCGGCGTTGAACCCGAACCAGCCGATCCACAGCAGGCTGGCGCCGATCATGGTCATCACCAGCGAGTGGGGCGGCATCGGCTCGGCCTTGTAGCCGCGGCGCTTGCCGATCACGAGGCAGCCCATCAGGCCCGCGATGCCGGCGTTGATGTGGACGACGGTGCCGCCGGCGAAGTCGAGCGCACCCCAGCCCCAGAGCAGGCCGTGATCGTCAGGGGCGCCGGGCTGGAAGTCCGGGCCCGGCCAGTACCAGACCATGTGGGCCATCGGGAAATAGACGAGCGTCAGCCACAGCACCGTGAAGACGATCAGCGGCGTGAACTTCACCCGCTCCGCGAAGGCGCCGACGATCAGCGCCGGCGTGATGCAGGCGAAGGTCATCTGGAAGATCACGAAGACCAGCTCGGGCAGATAGACGCCGTTCGAGAAGGTCGCGGCGAAGGTGGTCGCGTCGACGCCCTGCAGCCCGATCTTGGAGAAGCCGCCGACGAAGCTGTTGAGCCCGCCGCCGTTGGTGAAGGCCATGGAATAGCCCCAGCTGACCCAGACCAGCGAGGCGACGCAGACGATCGTCAGCACCTGCATCAGCACCGACAGCATGTTCTTGGCGCGCACCAGGCCGCCATAGAAGAGGGCGAGGCCCGGCACCGACATCATCAGCACGAAGGCGGTGGAGACGAGCATCCAGCTCACGTCGCCCTTGTTGACCATCGCCGCGGTCGGCACGACCGGCGCGGCCGGAGCCGCCCCTTGCGCGAACGCGGGCAGAGCGGCGAGCGCCGCGACGCCGAGGGCCGCAGCCCCGGCGAGCTTCCCGATTTTCATGGAACCCCCCTTCATCATCACAGCGCCGAATCGTCGGTCTCGCCGGTGCGGATGCGCACGGCCTGACCGACATCGAGGACGAAGATCTTGCCGTCGCCGATCGCGCCGGTGTTGGCGGACTGCTGGATCGCCTCGACCACCCGGTCGGCGATGCCGCTGGCGCAGACCACCTCGATCTTGATCTTGGGCACCATGTTGGTGCTGTATTCGGCCCCGCGATAGATTTCGGTCTGGCCCTTCTGGCGGCCGAAACCCTTCACCTCGGTGACCGTCATCCCCGCCACGCCCAAGGTGGTGAGGGCTTCCCTCACCTCGTCGAGCTTGAACGGCTTGATGACCGCAATGACCAGCTTCATCCCGCCCCCTTCTTTCGCAAGAGTGTCCGGGGACTGGCATCGCAAGCGTCGTGCCAGTTGCGCGCTGCCCTGTCGCCGCGCGGCGGAGGTCGCTCAGGCCGTAACGAAGCAGTAACTTTTCGGGCAGTTCGGCGCAGATGCCTGTTTATTGGGCAGCGAGGATTGCCTGCGCCGCGGCAAGGTCCTCGTCATCGATCATCACCCGCACCGGGATCAGCAGCCAGCTGCCATCCGCGATGCTCGCGCCGCCATCGAAGGTGACGGCGGGGATCCCCTCCGCCTCCAGCCGCCCGACGATGATATGCGCCTCGTTGCGCGAAAAGCGGCCGAGTTCGACGAGGTTCATGGCATCGCCTTCCTTGACGAGCATCTATCGTGCGCATATCTTGCGCGTATGAAGCACGAGGATATTTCCGCAAGCCGCCGGCGTCCCGTCAACGTCTCGCTGGACACGGGGATCGTCGATGCCGCGCGAAAGGCGGGCATCAACCTGTCGCGTGTGACCGAGGCCGCGCTGCGCGTTGCTGTCAAAAAGGCCGAGGAACAGCGTTGGCGGGAAGAAAACAGAGAAAGCATCGCGCGCTTCAACGCATGGTACGCTGAAAACGGCGACCCGCTCGCGCATTTGCCGGCTCTCTGATGGCGCAGTTCGATGCGGTCAAAGTGACGGGCGGGGTCATTGCGCTGGACTGCCAGTCCGATTTCCTGGCCGATCTAGACACCCGCTTCGTGGTGCCCCTGCGGGCGACCAAACAGGTCGATCTTCCGCGGTTGACACCGACATTCGACGTTGACGGCGAGAGGCTCACCATGATCACGCCGCTTGCCCGCAGCATAAACAAGCGGGACATACTCGGTATCGTCGTATCCTTGTCCGAGCACGAATACGACATCAAGGCGGCCCTGGATTTGTTGATCACCGGCTTCTGACGCGCCTCACCCCGTCGCCGTCCCCCCGACGGTCAGCCCCTCTACCAGCAGCGTCGGCTGGCCCACGCCCGCCGGCACGCTCTGCCCGCCCTTGCCGCAGACGCCGATGCCTTCGTCGAGGGCGAAGTCGTTGCCGATGCCGGTCACCTTGGTGAGCACCGTGGGGCCGTCGCCGATCAGCGTCGCGCCCTTGATCGGCGCGCCGATCCGGCCGTCCTCGATCCGGTACGCCTCCGTGCAGGAGAAGACGAACTTGCCCGAGACGATATCGACCTGGCCGCCGCCGAAGCTCTTGGCGAAGATCCCCTTCTTCACGCGGCCGAGCAGCTCGGCGGGATCGTCGCGGCCGGCCTTCATGAAGGTGTTGGTCATGCGCGGCATCGGTGCGTGCGCATAGCTTTCGCGGCGGCCGTTGCCGGTCGCGGGCACGCCCATCAGCCGGGCGTTGAGCCGGTCCTGCATATAGCCCTTGAGGATGCCGTCCTCGATCAGCACCGTCTCGCGCGTCGGCGTGCCCTCGTCATCGATGGTCAGCGAACCGCGGCGGTCGGCGATCGAGCCGTCGTCGACGATGGTGATGCCGGGCGCGGCCACCCGCTCGCCGATCCGGCCGGAAAAGGCGGACGTGCCCTTGCGGTTGAAGTCGCCCTCCAGCCCGTGGCCGATCGCCTCGTGGAGCAGCACGCCCGGCCAGCCCGCCCCGAGCAGCACCGTCATCTCGCCCGCGGGCGCGGCGACCGATTCCAGGTTCACCAGCGCCTGCGCCAGCGCCTCGTCGATCCCGCGGTTCCACACCGACGGGTCGAGCAGCCGGTCGTAGAGATAGCGGCCGCCGATCCCGAACGTCCCCGTCTCGCGCCGGCCGTTCGACTCCACGACGATCTGGATGTTGAGCCGCACCAGCGGGCGCACATCGGTGGCGAGGAAGCCGTCGGGGCGGACGATCTCCACCACGCTCCAGCTGCCCGACAGGCCGACCGAGACCTGAGCGACGCGCGGGTCGCGCGCGCGGGCGGCGGCGTCGATCGTCTGGCACAGGTTCACCTTGTCGGCGAAGGGCACGAGGTCTAGCGGATCGGTGTCGGTATAGAGCCGCGCATTGGTCCGCTGCGGCGCGGGCGCCCGCGGCGCGGTGGCGGGATCGATCAGCGCCATGGTCTGACCGGCCCGGCGGATCGCGTCCGCGCTCAGCTCGCTGGCATGGGCGAAGGCGGTCATCTCGCCCGACACCGCACGCAGGCCGAAGCCGGCATTGGTGTCGTAGCTCGCCGTCTTCAGCCGTCCGTCGTCGAAGCCGAACGCCTCGGTCCGGCGATATTGCAGGAAGAGTTCGCCGTCATCGGCCCGCCCCAGCGCCTCGGCGGTCAGTGCCTGGGCGGTGTCGGGCGAAAGCTCGCGGTAGAGAAACGCGCGCGGATCCTGATAGGTCATGGCCGGAATATAGGGCGTCCGCGGCGCGGGTCCACTATTCGGCGGCGCAGGCCAGCGCCTCCCCTTCCGCCAGTTCGGTCGCGAACCAGGCGCAGGTCGCCGCCAGCCCCTCGTCCAGCGACACCTTGGGCGCCCAGCCGAGCAGCGCGGCGGCGCGGGCGATGTCGGGGCGGCGGCGGCGGGGATCGTCGACCGGCAGCGGGCGATATTCGACCGGCGCCTCCGCCCCGGTCAGCCCGACGATCCGGTCGAGCAAGTCATTGACCGGCATCTCGTTAGGATTGCCGAGATTGATCGGCTCCATCCCGTCGATCTCGCTCTCCATCAGGCGCATCAGCCCGTCGACCAGATCGGAGACGTAGCAGAAGCTGCGCGTCTGGGTGCCGTCGCCATAGATGGTAATCGGCCGGCCCGACAGCGCCTGGCAGATGAGGTTGGAGACGACGCGCCCGTCATCGGGATGCATGTGCGGGCCATAGGTGTTGAAGATGCGGGCGACGCGCACATCGGCGCGACCGGTGCGTGCGAAGTCGAAGGTCATCGCCTCCGCCGCGCGCTTGCCCTCGTCATAGCAGGCGCGCGGACCGGTACAGTTGACGAAGCCGCGATAATCCTCGCGCTGCGGATGGATCTCCGGGTCGCCATAGACCTCGCTGGTCGAGGTCAGGAGGAAACGCGCGCCCGCCTGCTCCGCCAGTCGCAGCAGATGGTCGGTACCGAGCACGCAGGTGAGCATCGTATGCTCGGGATCTTCCTGATATTGCGGCGGAGAGGCCGCACAGGCAAGATTGTAGACGCGGGTGAAGCGGGCCGCGCGATGGAGGATGCTGGCGGGCAGCGGATCGACGACATCGGCGCGGACGAACTCGAAGCGCGGATGCGCCTCCAGCGCGCGCAGGTTCGACGCGCGCGCGGTCTGGAGATTGTCGAGGCACACGACATGCTCGCCGCGGGCGAGCAGCGCCGCGCACAGGTGCGAGCCGATGAACCCCGCGCCGCCGGCGACCAGCGTCAGCGGCGCCTCCTGGTCTGTCGTTGCCATCCCCATCGTTCTTCTCCCCTTGTCCTGCGACGCCTCTTGCAGATGGCGTTCGAGTTCTTCCGCGCGGTGGCGCGCGGTATGGCCGGCGAGCACCTGCTCGCGCGCCGCCTGCCCGATCGGCCCGGCGTCTATGGCGAGCGCGGCGAGCGCGTCGTCAGTCGTGTCGGCGAGCAGGATCGCCTCGCCCGGCGCGAACAGCGTCTCGATCCCGTCCCAGCGATCGGACAGGATCGGCGTGCCGCATGCGCCCGCCTCGAACAGCCGGACCGAGGGCGACCAGCCCGCCGCGATCATGTCCGCGCGGGTCACGTTGAGCGTCAGGCGCGAGGCGGAGTAGAAGGCGGCGTGCTCGGCCGGCGGCAGATGCTCGATCCGCTCGACATTGGCGGGCCAGTCGATCGTGTCGGGATATTGCGGCCCCGCCACGGCGAAGCGCAGGTCGGGGCGGCGGCGCGCGGGCTCGATCAGCAGCCGCTCCAGCGTCGGCTGGCGATCGTCGCTATAGGTGCCGAGATAGGTGAGATCCCAGCGCGTCTCGCCGCCGAGCGGGCGATAGGCATCGGCGTCGACCGAGCAATAGAGCGCCCGCGCGCGCGGCGCGCCATAGCGCTGCTCGATCCGGGTCAGAGTCGGCCCGCCGGTGAAGGACAAATAGACGTCGAAGCCGGGAATGACCGCGGGCGACAGATATTCGTGTTCGCCGCGCGCCAGCTTCGCCAGCGTCACCGGCGTGTCGATGTCGTAGAAGGCGGTGACGCCCTGCGCATGAGCCTGCACGAAGCGGGCGACCGCTACCCCGTCGGGCACATAGGAGCCGACGATCACCGCATCCGCCGCGGCGATCTCCGCGTGCCAGTCGTCGAGCGCGGCGAGGCTGCGATAATAGGCGAGCCGGCAGAAATCGGGATCGGTCAGGTCGCGATGCGCGCCCGCATACCAGGGTACCTCCCGCTCGAGGAACAGGATGTCGTGCCCCCGCTCGGCATAGGCGCGCAGCAGCGCCCGGAAGGTGGTGGCATGGCCATTGCCCCAGGACGAGCCGAGGCTGAGGCCGAGGACGACGAGTTTCATGCGGCCTCCAGGATGCGCGCCACATGTTCGGCGAGGATCGCGGCGACCTGATCCCCGCGCAGCGCATAGCTGTGCTGCGCCAGCACCCGTTCGCGCGCCGCCTTGCCGATCGCGGCGGCGCGTTCGGGGGTCAGTGCGGCGAGATGATCGGCGACGTCCTGCCCGTCGCGCGCCACCAGCACCTCGACATCGGGGGTCAGGAACAGCTCGATCCCTTCCCAGGCATCGGTGATCAGGCAGGCGGCGGCGCCCGCCGCCTCGAACACGCGGGTCGCGGGCGAGAAGCCGACATGCGCCATGGAGTCGCGCGCAACGTTCAGCACCGCGCGCGGCGTCGCGTTGAAGGCGTTGTGCTCGGCGGTGTAGACATGGCCGCGATGGCGGACGTTGCCGGGCATGTACTTCGTCTCCCAGCCATTGCCGCCGATCAGGAAGGACCGGTCGGGCGACAGGGCGGCGGCACGCAGGAAGAATTCCTCCACCCGCGCTTCCCGGTCGGGCAGGCGATTGCCGAGGAATGCGAGGTCGCAGGCGAAGGCAGGATCGGGCGGCACCGGATGATGCGTCTCGGGATCGAGCGCGTTGTAGACCGGGATGCAGCGCCGTGCGCCGAACGCCTCATAGGCGGCGATCACCGGCGGTCCGCCGCCATAGGTCAGCACCATGTCGAGCGCGGGCAGCGCATGACGCACCGGATGGTCGGGCGCGTCGCGCATCTCGTCCAGCGTCGCGGCGGCGTCGACGTCCCAGAAGATGCGCAGCGCGTCGGGGCGGGCGAGGCGCACCACGCCTTCGAGCAGCTCGCGGTCGAACACGCCGACGCCGTTCGCCTTGACCACCACATCGGCCTCCGGCGCATGCGACAGGACGGAGCGCAGCCCCTCCTCCGTCGCGGGATAGACGACGACGCGCGCCCAGTCGGGCGGCTCGATGTCGCGATGCTGCTGCCGGTCGAAGGCGTCCGGCTCGTAGAAGGTGATGGCATGGCCATGGCCGGCCAGCGCCTTCAGGATGCCGCGATAATAGGTCGCCGCGCCGTTCCAGTAGGAGGACAGCAGGCTCGATCCGTAGAAGGCGATCTTCATGCGGCGTTCCTGACGCTATCGGGGGTGGAGAGCTGGCGCGCGATCGCCTCCAGCTCGTCGACGCGGTGCGCGCAGCTGTGGCGCGCCCGGATGGTTTCGAGGCCGTGCGCGACCAGTTCGCGGCGCAGCTCGGGAACGTCGCGAAGCGTCGTCAGATGGCGGGTCATCTCGTCGCCGTCGCGCGCGACCAGATAGTCGGTGCCCGGCCGGAACAGCCCCTCCGCATCGTCCCACGGCGCGGAGACGAGCGGGATGCCGCAGGCCAGCGCCTCGAACACGCGGATGGTCGGGATGCCGGGCAGGATGGTGGCGTAGTAGCGTCGCGGCACATGGACGGTCGCCAGATGCCGCGCGAAGATCCCCGGGGCGGCGGCGTTGGGCGCCCAGCCGTGATAGCGTGCGCCGTGCCGAGCCAGTGCCGCGCGCGCCTCTTCGGGATAGCGGACGCCATAGATGTCGAGCGACAGCCCGGCCGCGGCGGCGGGGGCGAGCAGATACGCCTCGATCTCGGCGTTGCGTTCGCCGTCGCCCCAATTGCCGATCCAGACCAGTCCCTCGCGCGGGCCCTCCGTCGTCGGCGGGTGGAAGCGCGTGAGGTCGGCCGCCTCGTGCCACGTCCAGACGCGACCCTCCCAGCCCCAGCCGCGATAGACCTGCGACAGCGTCTCGCCGAACGCGAGCACCCCGTCATAGGCCGACAGGTCATAGGCGCGCATCTCTTCGGGCGCGCTGACCGCGCGGTGATGCGTGTCGTGGAACAGCAGGCGGAACGTGCCGCCACGCGCGCGCACCCGCCCGATCGCCGCGACCAGCGCCGGGTCGTTCCACTCGTGGACGATGACGAGGTCCGCGTCACCGATCAGCTCCGCCGGATCGGCATCGGCGGCGAAGGCGGTGGAGGAGAGGTCGGGATAGGCGTCGCGATAGGCGTCCAGCCCCGCCTCGCCATGGTCCTGGCGCAGATTGGCGAGGCTCCACGCGTCCGCCGGCTCGAACACGCGCACGTCATGTCCGCGCCGGATCAGCTCGCGCATCACCCCGCGCAGGAAGTGCGCATTGCCATGGTTCCAGCAGGAGGCGAGGCTGTGGGTGAAATAGGCGATCCTCATGCCGCCCTCTCCCGCAGCCGGGCAGGCGGTGCGACGCGGGCGAAGGCCGCGCGCATCCCCTCCGCCATCGCCGCCGGGGTGCGGCGGGCGGCGCGGGCGGCGGCGGCCTGACCCAGCCACGCCGCCTCGTGCGGATCGTCCGCCAGCGCCATGATCGCGCGCGCCCAGTCGTCGGGCGCCTCGCCCGCGACGAAATGCGCCGCGCCATCCCACAGCTCGCGAAACGCCGGTATGTCCGACAGGACGAGCGGACAGCCGGCCGAGGCCGCCTCCAGCACCGCCAGCCCGAACGGCTCGAACCGGGCGGCGGAGACGAAGACCGGCCGCTGCGCCAGCTGCCGCGCCAGCCCATGTTCGCCGAGCGTGCCGAGATGGCAGAGATGGTCGAGCGTCACCGCCTCGCCATAGGGGGCCGTCGCGGGGCCGGCGGCAACGAACGGGATCGGCAGCCGCGCCGCGACCGCATCGAGCAGCGGGGTCGACTTGGCCGCGTCCCAGAGCCGCCCGGCGGTGAAGGCGCGGCGCGTCGGCACCCCCTCGGGCCGGGTCAGCCGGGTGCGGCCGTTATGGACGGCGAGCGGTGCGAAGGGGAGCGCATAGCAGCGCCGCACTGCCTCGCCATAGGCCGCGGTGGGCGTCACGACGCAATCCGCGGCGCGCAGCCCCTGCCCGACCAGCTCGACATGCCAGCGCATCGCCGCGGGCGGCGCCTCGCCCGGCCGCACCGCATCCCACCAGGTCGCGACGCAGCCATGATCGACCGCGACGACCGGCCGGTCGAACCGGTACGCGCCTGCCAGGGCGGGCGAGTTGAGCTGGACGATATCGGCATCGATCGCCTGTGCCAGCTCGGCCACGCCGCGGGCCGCGGCGCGGACCGCGGCGGAGTCGCTGGCCAGCCAATCGAGCCGCTGGCCTGTCTCGACCAGCCGGATCGAGGTGCGCGCCGCCAGCGCCGCGCGCTGCGCGGTGTCGGGCGCGGGTCCCAGATGCGCGATCACCACGTCATGGTCGCGGGCCAGCGCGTCGGCGAGATCGATCGCATATTGCCACACCCCACCGACCGAGTCGGCGGTCATCAGCAGGCGGCGCTTGGTCACAGCGCCGCCACGCGCGGCCGCTCCGTCACCACGGGCAAGGACAGACCGCGCTCCTCCGCCAGCCAGCGGGCGAGCGCCGCCACGCCGTCGCGCCACGGCACGGGGTTGGACAGGCCCAGCGTCTCGCGAACGTGGCGGGTGTCTGCGACGAAATAGCGCTGGTCGCCCGCGCGCCAGTCGTCGAACACCACGTCCGGCGCGCCGCCGGTCAGCGCGCCGATCTCGGCGATCAGCGTGCGCAGGCTGACGGCGTTGCTCGCCCCGCCGCCCAGATTGAAGGCGCGGCCGGCGACGCGGTCGATCCGCCGCCACGCCGCGACATAGGCGTCGACCGCGTCCGACACGTCGAGGATGTCGCGCACCTGATGGCCGTCGCCATAGAGGGTGATGCGCTCGCCGGTCAGCGCGCGGATCAGGAAATGAGCGACCCAGCCCTGATCCTCGGTTCCCATCTGGCGCTGGCCATAGATGCAGCTCATCCGCAGCACCGCAGCGGGCAGGCCGTAGCTGCGCGCATAGTCGAGCACATATTGGTCCGCCGCGCCCTTCGAGCAGCCATAGGGCGTGTGGAAGTCGAGCGGCCGGTCCTCGCCGATGCCATGGGCGCGCAATGCGGGATCGGCTGGCAGATAGCCCGCCTCGGTCGGGCGGAAGGCGATATCGGCGAGGTCGCCATAGACCTTGTTGGTCGAGGCGAAGACCAGCGGCGTCTTCCTGCCTGCGGCGCGGATCGCCTCCAGCAGGTTGAACGTGCCGAGGATGTTGATCGACAGGTCGTCGCGCGGATCGGCCAGGCTGGTGGTGACCGCCACCTGCGCCGCCATGTGGAACACCGCATCGGCATCGTCGACCGCGCGGGCCAGGCTCGCCTCGTCGCGGATGTCGGCGACGATCGCGTGGATGCGCGCGCCGTGCCGCTCCTGCAGCCAGGCGAGGTTGCGCTCGACGCCGGGGCGGGAGAGCGCGTCGTAGATCAGGACGTCATGCCCCTCCCCCGCCAGCCGGTCCGCGATGTTCGAGCCGATGAAGCCGGCCCCGCCGGTGACGAGGATCCGCTCCCCGCTCATGCGACGAGGCCCCGGCGCTCCAGCTCGGCGCGCGCTTCCGACACGCGGTCTAGCGCGGTCTGCTGGCCGACCCATTCGGCGAGCTCTGCGAGCCCCTCTTCGAAGTCCTGTCGCGGCGCAAAGTCGAGCACGCGGCCGGCCCGGGCGATATCGCCGAAACAGTGGCGGATGTCGCCGATCCGCGCCTTGCCGACGATCTCGGGCGCGATCGCGTTCTTGCCCATCGCCCGCGCGAGTGCTTCCGCGACCTCGGTCACCGACCGGTCGCGACCCGAGCCGATATTGAGCGTCTCGCCCGGCGCGCGCGGATCGGTCAGCGCGTCGCAGAAGGCGCGGGCGACGTCGGAGACATGGACGAAGTCGCGCCGCTGCGCCCCGTCCTCGAAGATCATCGGCTGCTGCCCGTTGAGCAGGCGCGAGGCGAAGATCGCCAGCACGCCCGTATAGGGGTTCGACAGCGCCTGACCCGGCCCGTAGACGTTGAACAGGCGCAGGCACACGCTCTCGATGCCATAGGGCGCGCCCATGATATGGGTGGTGCGCTCCTGCACATATTTGTTGAGCGCGTAGATCGAGGCGAGCGACGGGCGCTTGCTCTCCGGCGTCGCCACCGGGGTCAACGGGCGTCCCTCCGCATCCAGCGGGTCCCACACGGCCTGGCCGTCGCGCACCAGCCCGCGCTCGGCATCCTCGACCAGCCGGCCGTCGGCGTCGCGGTAGAGCCCCTCGCCATAGATGCTCATCGACGAGGCGGTGACGACGCGTCGCACGGGGTGGTCGATCAGCCGCTCGAACAGCACGGCGGTGCCGACATCATTGGTCGAGGTGTAACGCTCGACCTCGTACATCGATTGGCCGACGCCCACTTCGGCGGCGAGATGGACGACGCTGTCGACGCTCTCGAGCGCCTTGGCCACCGCCTCGCCGTCGCGGACATCCGCCCGGATCAGCTCGACCTCGGGATCGAGCATCTTCGCGCCGTCGACATGGCCGTGGACCTGTTCGATCATCGCATCGAGCACGCGCACCCGGTTACCGCGGCGCAGCAGTTCCTGGCAGACGGAGCGGCCGATGAACCCGGCGCCGCCGGTGACAAGAATCTGTTCGGCCATCGTCCCTCGACTCCCCCGCTAAATTAATCTCGATCAACTGTATTAATCTAAATTACTACTTTAGCTTGATGCTTGTTAACTTTGTCCGCAGACTTGATTTCTGACGATCATTTCGGGCACAACATGAAAGCAAATGCATCTTCTTTGTCTTTGTTCCCGTTGATCTTTGTGACCGAAACGGTCTGATGGCCCGCTCCATCCTGCTCGCGCGCCACGGCACGCATGACGAGGTCGGCCGCATCCTGAGCGGTCGGTCGGCGATCGGCCTGAACGCGAGCGGCCATGCCGAGGCCGCCGCATTGGCAGCCCGGCTGGCCGACGAACCGCTGGCGGAGATCCATGCCAGTCCGCGCCCGCGCACGCAGCAGACCGCCGTCCGGATCGCCGACCCGCGCGGGCTTCCTGTCGTCACCACGGCGGCGCTCGACGAGATCGACTTCGGCAGCTTCACCGGTCGTGATTTCGCCGAGCTGGACGGTGATGCGGACTGGCAGCTGTGGAACGCCCGGCGCGCGACTGCCCGGTGCCCCGGGGGCGAGACGATGGAGGAAGTGGTCGCCCGCGCCCTCGGCTGGATGCGCGGGATCGGGACGAGCTCGGGAGGCGGCAGCATCCTGGCCGTCACCCATTGCGACGTGATCCGCGGCATGATCGCCTTCCTGTCCGGCGCGGGCCTCGACCGGCTCTACGACCTGCCCTGCGCGCCGGGCTCGCTCGCGCGCTTCTCGGTCGACGCGGCGAGGGATGGCGGCGCGATCCGGATCGTCTCGCTGCCCGAATAGCTCTTCTCTTCCATCAGGTCGGATTCGAGCTGCACGTTGATCGCGCGCTTCAGCGCCGCGCGTCGGTCGTTCTGCTGATAGACCTGCCGGGCGAGCGCGACGAAGTCGGCGCCGAAGTCGGTCGCCGCCTCCCGCTCGCGGATCGCGTCCTCGATCTCCCATAGGGCTTCGTTGACCTGCTTGAGCGCCCCGACGAGCGGCGCGACGCCCTCGCGGGACAGGGCCTGGCCGCCGATCCGGCGCAACAGGCCATATTCGCGCGCCACATTGGCCCGCGCCTCGGCGCGGGCGATCCGGTCGCGCTTGATCTCGAGGATGGTCAGCTTGTCGAGCAGTTCACCCCAGGAGACGGGGACGGAAGGCGTGGCGATGCTGGCCATGACGGCGTTTCCTTTGCGGGGCGAGGCGCGAGCGCGCGGACGATGGCGGCGACCGGGCGGGACCAGTCGCCGGGGCGGGATTGCGGAAACAGGCGCGTCGCCGGATACCAGTCGCTGACGCGCGCCGCGGGGTTCCATCGCCAGTCGGGCTCCGCCTTGAGCAGCAGCAGCACCGGGCGGCCGAGCGCGCCGGCCAGATGCGCGATCATCGTGTCGACCGTGACCACCTGCGCGCAGCCCGCGACCAGCGCGGCGGTCCGCTCCATGTCGAGCGGGCAGCCGGCGGGATTGTCGACCGGCAGTCCGCTCGGCGCGGCGACCAGGGTGATGCAGCGATGCGCGGCCGCTATCGGTGCGAGCAGCCGCTCGGGCAGCGACCGGTCGGGGTCCCACTCGCCAGCCGCATGGCACAGGCCGATCGCACCGCGATGGAGCGGATCGGGAATGGCCGACGCCCAGTCGGCGCGCGCATCGCCGGGCCGCGCGCGCAATGCGAACGGCAGTTCGCCGATCTCGAGATCGCACGCTGCGGGCGGGAGCGGCCGGGCCGGGTCGAACGGATGGATCGTGATGCCCGGAAACGCCCGCCGCAGGAGCGGCGCGAGGCATGGCTGCGCCACCACCGTCACCCGTGCCGCGCGCGCGGCGAGCAGGGGCAGGAAGCGCGCGAATTGCAGCGTGTCGCCCAGCCCGTGATAGCAGCGGACCAGCACGGACTGCGCGTCGAACGGCCGCCCGTCCCACACCCAGCGCAGATGGTAGGGAAGCGTCGGGTCGTCGCGCGTCGCGGGATCGCGCGCCGCCAGCAACGCCCCGCAATAGCTCCATGCCTCCTCATAGGCTCCCGCCCGCATCGCGGCGGCCCAGTCCCCCGGCGGCATGTTCCCAGCCCTGCTCATGTCACAGGAATGTCGTTCTATTGTAGGTAGTTCCCGCGAGTTTCCGGTCGCGCCGAGCGGCCTGCGGCCCCGGCGAAGTCGGTCACAGGCGCAGGCTACCAGCTACAAAGCCCGGTTTTCCGGGGGTCGGATCCGCCCCTGTCCGGATCGTCGCTCGCTTTTCCGGCCGGCGCGCGACATCGAAAGTTGAGGCAAGTTAAGGCAAAAAAATGATCTACTTACCCGGCGGAACCGGCCGTGGATCCGACCGTTAGCGAAACGAATGCCGCCAGCTTCCAAGTTGCGGATCGATCTGGATCAGGAATGTTCGCCCGCAAAGCAGCGAACAGATCTTTCGGGGGTGAGATGGACGCGGCCGATACGGCGAGAATGACCGTTGAGGTCGGGCTGGAGCAACGGATAGCAGCGCTCGGACCCTGGTTCCACAATATCGACCTGGGTGGCATCACGACCGCACCGGACCATTTCTTGGGCGACTATCCCGCCGCCAAGTTCGCGCGGTTCGCCGATGCGGTCCCCGCCGACATGACCGGGCGCAGCGTGCTCGACATCGGCTGCAACGCCGGCTTCTATTCGGTCGAGATGAAGCGGCGCGGCGCGGCCCGGGTCGTCGGCATCGACAGCGACGACCGCTATCTGGCGCAGGCACGGCTGGCGACCGAGGCGCTGGGGTTCGAAGGCGTCGAGTTCCGCAACCTGTCGGTCTACGACGTCGCCGCGCTGGGCGAGCGGTTCGACCTCGTCATCTTCATGGGCGTCCTCTACCATCTGCGCCACCCGCTGCTGGCGCTGGACCTGATCCGCGAGCATGTCGCCGGCGACCTGATGCTGTTCCAGACGCTGCAGCAGGGATCGGATGCGGTCGATCCGGTGCCGGAGGACCATCCCTTCTTCGAGCCCGACAGCTACCGCCAGCCCGCCTATTTCGACGCGCCCGGCTATCCGAAGATGCACTTCATCGAGCGGTGCTTCGCGGGCGACTGGACCAACTGGTGGGCGCCGAACGCCGCGTGCAGCCAGGCGATGCTGCGCGCCGCCGGCTTCACCGTCGAGGCCACCGCCGAAGTCGATGTCTATCTCTGCCGCACCGCGCCCGTGCCATTCGCGCAATATGGGCCGGCGGCCGTCTATCCGGTAAAGGGGGAAGCCGCGTGATCGAAGCCGCGATGATCTGGAACGAGCCGAACAACAAGTCTCACTGGGATCCCGAACTTGATCCCGACTGGTCGATCTATGCCGACCATGTCATCCGTGCCGGCTCGGCCATCCACGCGATCAATCCCGCGGTCACGCGGGTGCTGGGCGGCATGTCGCCGATCGATCCCGGCTGGGTGAACCGGATGCGGACACATGGCGCGCTCGACGCGGTCGACGTGGTCGCGGTGCATGGCTTCCCGCTCGACTGGAACCTCTGGTCGATCCATGACTGGCCCGCCAAGATCGCCGAGATCGAGGCGGTGGTGCCCGACAAGCCGGTCTGGGTGACCGAGGTCGGCGTCGGCTCGTTCGGCGCGGAGGAGGTCCAGGTGTTCGGCGTCGAGAAGACGGCCGAGCTGCTCCTCGGCCGCGTGCCGCGCGTCTACTGGTATTCGCTCTACGACCTGCCCCGGGCCTGGGGCGCGACCACTCGCCACCGCGAGGCGGAAGGATCGAGCTATTACCGCCACTTCTACATGGGCCTGATCCGCGAGGACGGCACGCCCAAGCCCGCGCTCGACGTCTATGCCCGCCATGCGGAAGAGATGGGCCTGATGCAGTGGTTCCATTTCGAGGATCCCCGCCTCGACGAGGCGGTGCAGTGGATGCGGCGCCTCGGCACGCGCAAGCTGCGCACCGGCCTGTCCTGGGCCGATCGCTTCCGACCGGGCGCACTCGACTGGTACGACCGGGTGATGGAGGCGCTCGCCGAGTTCGACGTCACCGTCACCTTCTGCTTCACGCCCGAGCATCTGGGCGTCGCGCCGCATCATTCCAGCTGCGCGCGCGAGCCGCAGATGTTCGCCGATTTCTGCGCGGAGATGATCGAGCGCTACGCGCCCGCCGCCGCTCCGGCGCTGCCGCTCGCCGCCGCCTGATGCGCGCCGCCCTTTTGGCCGCACCAGGCCGCATCGACCTCGCCGACGCCCCGCGTCCCGAGCCGGGGGCGGGCGAGGTCCGCATCCGGTTGGAAGGCTGCGGCGTCTGCGCCTCCAATCTTGAACCATGGGCCGGTCTCGAATGGATGACCTATCCGGGCGAGCCCGGCGGCCTCGGCCATGAAGGCTGGGGCACGATCGATGCGCTGGGCGAGGGCGTGACCGGGCTCGCGATCGGCGACCGCGTCGCCGCCCTCTCCTATCGCAGCTTCGCCGAGTATGACCTGGCCCGCGCCGACATGGTGGCGAAGCTGCCGGCCGCGCTCGACGGACAGCCCTTTCCGGGCGAGCCGCTGGGCTGCGCCTTCAACATCTTCCGCCGCAGCGACGTGCGCGCCGGACAGACGGTGGCGATCATCGGCATCGGCTTTCTGGGCGCGGTGCTGACCCGGCTGTGCAGCGCCGCGGGCGCACGGGTGATCGCCATCTCCCGCCGCCCGGAATCGCTCGAACTCGCCCGCCACTATGGCGCGGCGGAGACGATCGCGATGGACGATCACTGGCGGATCATCGAACAGGTCAAGACGCTGACCGGCGAGGCGCTGTGCGACCGCGTGATCGAGGCGGTCGGCAAGCAATGGCCGCTCGACCTCGCCGGCGAGCTGGTGGCGTTCGGCGGCCGGCTGGTGATCGCGGGCTATCATCAGGACGGGCCGCGCCAGGTGTCGATGCAGATGTGGAACTGGAAGGGGATCGACGTCGCCAATGCGCATGAGCGCGATCCCGCGGTGCAGATGCGCGGGCTGCGCGAGGCGATCGACTGGGTCGCGGATGGACGGCTCGACCCCGCGCCCCTCTATTCGCACCGCTATCCGCTGGAGGGGCTGGGCGAGGCGCTCGACGCGACGCGCGACAAGCCGGAGGGGTTCGTCAAGGCGCTGGTGATGCTGCGATGAGGCCGCGGGTCGGGTTTCTCGGCACCGGCTGGATCGGCCGGCACCGGATGGCGGCGATGATCGCGACCGGCGCGATCGAGGCGGCGGCGGTCTGCGAACCGGACGCGGCGGGCCGGGCCGAGGCACTGGCGCTGGCGCCCGAGGCGCAGGTGGCGGATTCGATCGACGCCCTGCTCGCGCTGGACCTCGACGGGATCGTCATCGCCACCCCCAGCGCGCTCCATGCCGAGCAGGCGATCCGCGCGCTGGAGGCAGGCGTCGCGGTCTTCTGCCAGAAGCCGCTCGGTCGCGATGCGCAGGAAGTGGCGGCGGTGCTCGCCGCGGCGAAGGCGGCCGACCGGCTGCTGGGCGTCGACCTCTCCTATCGCCACACCGCCGGCATGGTCGCGATCGCCGACGCGATCCGCAGCGGTGCGCTCGGCCGGGTGTTCGCGGTCGATCTGACCTTTCACAATGCCTATGGCCCCGACAAGCCGTGGTTCTACGATCCGGCCCAGTCGGGCGGGGGCTGCGTGGTCGATCTGGGCGTGCATCTGGTCGACCTTGCGCTCTGGGCGCTCGGCTTTCCGCCGGTATCCGACGCAGACGCGCAGCTGTTCGCGGGCGGTGCGCCGCTTCGAGCCGGACAGGTGGAGGATTATGCCAGCGCGACCTTCCGCGCCGGCGACGCGGCGGTGCGGCTGGCCTGTTCGTGGCGGCTCCATGCCGGTCAGGACGCGGTGATCGCCGCGGAGTTCTACGGGACCGAGGGCGGCGCGACGCTGCGCAACGTCGGCGGCAGCTTCTACGACTTCACCGCCGCCCGCTTCACCGGGACGGCGACGCATGTGCTGGCGGACGGCCCCGACGACTGGGGCGGCCGCGCCGCCGCGGATTGGGCCATCCGCCTCGCTAAAGGGCGCGGCTATGATCCGGCAGCCGACGATTATGTGCGCTCCGCCGAGGTGCTGGACCGGATTTACGGGCGGAAGGCCGTTATCTATCCCGACTGAGGCGAACGTCATCCCAGCGAAGGCGACACCTTTGCAAGAGGCCGTCGTCATGCCGGACTTGTTCCGGCATCCACGGCACTGCAAACGCACAAGCCTAGAATTTCGCGGCACGGTGGATCCCGGAACAAGTCCGGGATGACCGCGAAAAGGGTGCCGTCGCGGCTGTCGCAAAAGTCTCGCACTGACCTGTGGAAGCATAAAAAAGGGCGGCCCGCAGGCCGCCCCCTTTTCCATCACAGCTCGGCGAGATCACTTCCCCGGATGGACGATCCGGTTGAGGATGTTCTCGATCCGCTCCTGCCGGCCGGAGCGCGGCTGGGGGTCGATCGCCTTCTCGACCGCCAGGTCGGCGATGCCGGCAAGGTCTAGGCCCGCGATCTGCTGGCCGAAATCGCCCTCCCAGCCCGCATAGCGGTCCTTCTTGATCGCATCGAGGCGACCGTCCTCGATCAGCGCGGCGGCGTTGAGCAGGCCCTTGGCGACCACGTCGATCCCGCCGACATGGCCGTGGAACAGGTCCACCGCGTCCATCGACTGGCGGCGCACCTTGGCGTCGAAGTTGAAGCCGCCGGTGGTGAAGCCGCCCGCGCGGATGATCTCCAGCATGGCCAGCGTCAGCTCGTCGACCGAGTTGGGGAACTGGTCGGTATCCCAGCCATTCTGCGGGTCGCCGCGATTGGCGTCGATCGAGCCGAAGATGCCGAGCGCGCCGGCGGTCGCGATCTCATGCTCGAAAGTGTGGCCCGCCAGCGTCGCGTGGTTGGCCTCGATATTGACCTTCACCTCGTTCTCGAGGCCGTACTTCTTGAGGAAGCCGTACACGGTCGCGGTGTCGAAGTCGTACTGGTGCTTGGTCGGCTCGTGCGGCTTCGGCTCGATCAGGATCGTGCCGGTGAAGCCGATCTTGTGCTTGTGCTCGACGACCAGGCTGAGGAAGCGGCCCAGATTGTCCAGCTCGCGCTTCAGATCGGTGTTGTGCAGCGTCTCGTAGCCCTCGCGGCCGCCCCACAGCACATAGTTGCTGCCGCCGAGGCGATGGGTCGCCTCCAGCGCGTCGCGGACCTGCATCGCGCCGAATGCGAACACTTCCGGATCGGGATTGGTCGCGCCGCCGGCGGCGAAGCGCGGATGGCTGAACAAATTGGCGGTGCCCCAGAGCAGGCGGCGGCCCGACGAGCCCTGTAGCTTTTCGAGATGGTCGACCGCCTCGGCGAACAGGCGGCGATGCTCGGCGACGGTCTGCGCGTCGGCCATCACGTCGACGTCGTGGAAGCAGTAGAAGGGGATGTCGAGCTTGGTGAAGAAGTCGAACGCCACCTCGCGCTTCTCGGCCGCGGCGGCGCTGTCGTTCGCGCCGCGGTGCCACGGGCGGTTGAAGGTACCGCCGCCGAACACGTCGGAGCCGGGCCAGCAGAAGGTGTGCCAGAAACAGGCCGCGAAGCGGAGGTGATCCTCCATCCGCTTGCCCAGCACGACCTTGTCCTTGTCGTAGAAGCGATAGGCGAGCTCGTTGTCGCTGTCCGGACCCTCATATTGGATCTGCGGGATCTCGGCGAAGAAGTCGGTGGCCATGGTCAGACGTTCCTTGGAGTGATGCGGGGATAGGCGTCGCGGAACCGGGCGAGCTTGGGGGCGAGCCGCTCGGCGAGCAGGGGATCGGGGGCGATGCTGTGGCTGGTCGGCGGGGCGACGCACACCTCTTGCGCAGAGCCGCCGTCCACCGCGAGCTGGGCGAGGCGTGCCGCGCCGAGCGCCGGGCCGACCTCGCCGCCCTGGAGATAGACGAGCTCGACGCCCAGCGCCGCCGCCAGCGTCTGACCCCAGTAGCGCGAGCGCGCGCCGCCGCCGATCACCGACAGGCGCGACAGTTCGGTGCCCGCCTCGCGCAGCACGGCAAGGCCATCGGCGAGCGCGAAGGCGACGCCCTCCAGCACCGCCTGCGCCAGCCGCTCGGGCGTGGTGTCATGGTCGAGGTTGAGGAAGCCGCCGCGCACCTCGGCATCGTTGTGCGGCGTCCGCTCGCCCGACAGATAGGGCAGGAAGATCTCCGGCCCGCTCGCCGGCCCGGCGCTCTCGGCGCGCGCGAACAGCTCGGCCGCGCCCGGCGTGCCGGTCAGCCGCGCCACCCAGTCGATACAGGCGGCGGCCGACAGGTGGACCGACATCTGGTGCCACATTTCGGGCAGGCAGTGGCAGAAGGCATGGACCGCGCGCGCGGGATTGGGGCGGAAGTCCCGGGTCGCGACGAAGATCACGCCCGAGGTACCGAGCGAGAGCAAGGCGTCGCCATCCTTCACCACGCCGACGCCCGCCGCGCCCGCGGCATTGTCGCCGCCGCCGCCCGCCACCGGCACCTCGCCGATGCCCCAGGCCTCGGCGACGTCGGCGCGCAGCATGCCGGTGCGGTCGGTGCCCTCGACCGCGCGCGGCATCTGCGCGCGGTTCAGGCCGGTCGCAGCGAGGATCTCGTCGCTCCAGTCGCGTCCCGCCACGTCCAGCCACAGCGTGCCCGCCGCGTCGGACACGTCCGACGCCTTCTCGCCGGTCATCCGCAGCCGGACATAGTCTTTGGGCAGCAGCACCGTCTCGACCTGCGCGAACAGCTCCGGCTCATGATGCGCGACCCAGAGCAGCTTCGGCGCGGTGAAGCCGGGCATGGCGAGATTGCCGGCCACCCGGTGGAGGTCGGGCGCCTTCTCCTCCAGCTCGCGGCACTCGGCATGGCTGCGCCCGTCATTCCACAGGATCGCGGGCCTCAGCGGCCGGTCGGCGGCGTCGAGCAGGGTCGCGCCGTGCATCTGCCCGGCCAGGCCGATGCCGCGGACCGCCCGGCGCACCGCCGGGTCGATCGCGCGCACCGCGGCGGTGGTCGCCTGCCACCAGGCCTCCGGATCCTGTTCGGACCAGAGGGGGTGGGGCCGCTGGACGGTGAGCGCCGCCGTCCCCTGCCCCGCCACCGCGCCATGTTCGTCCAGCACGACGGCCTTCACGCCGGACGTGCCGATATCGATCCCGAGGAACATGGGTTGTGCCTACTCCACGAAGGGGTCGATGGTCGGGATCGTCCCGTCCGGGTTGAAGGTCAGCTCGGTCATCTTGACGTTGCGCAGGTGGTTCTTCCCGGACAGCTGGGTGTCGGCATAGAAGAGATACCATTTGCCCTTCCACTCGACGATCGAATGGTGGGTGGTCCAGCCCTGCACCGGCTTCAGGATATGGCCCTTGTAGGTGAAGGGGCCGTAGGGACTGGTGCCGATCGCATAGTTCAGGAAGTGCGTATCGCCGGTCGAATAGGTATAGTAATATTTGCCGTCGCGCTTGAAGACCCAGCTCGCCTCGAAGAAGCGGCGCTCATGGTCGCCGCCCAATACCGGCTTGCCCTTCTCGTCGAGGATCACGACGTCGCGCGGCGTCTCGGCGAAGGTCTTCATGTCGGGATTGAGGCGCGCGATCTGGCCGGACAGGGCGGGCTTGTCGTCCTGCTTCAGGTCCGTGTCGCTGCCGTTCGGATCGTACTTGCCGTTCTTCCAGCGCTGGAGCTGCCCGCCCCAGATGCCGCCGAAATACATATAGGCCTTGCCGTCGGCGTCGGTGAACACCGCCGGGTCCATGGAGAAGCTGCCGGGGATCGCGGTCGGCTCGGCCTTGAACGGCCCCATCGGGTTCTTCGAGGTCGCCACGCCGATGCGGAACGCGCCCAGGCCGTTGCGGTCCTTCGTCTTGTCGCGCGCCGGGAAGTAGAGATAGTAGGTGCCGTCCTTATAGGCGGCATCCGGCGCCCACATCTGCTGCGAGGCCCAGGGCACGTCCTTCACGTCGAGCGCGACGGGACCGACGGTGACGGGGCCGCCCGGCTCGTCGATGCGCAGCACGCGATAGTCGCGCATGGCATATTGGTTGCCGAGATCGTCGTCCTTCGTCTCGGTCGGAATGTCGTGGCTGGGATAGACGTAGAGCTTGCCGTCGCCCCAGACATGCGCGGAGGGGTCGGCGGTGTAGATGTCGCGCACCAGCGGCTGCGACAGATAGCGCTTGCCCTCCGGCGAGCGTGCCTCGGCGCCGTTGTCCGCCGCCGCGGCGGCATCATTGGCAGCCACGGCCTCGTTGCCGCCCGCAGCCCGCCCGCCGCACCCGGCCAGGCCGAGGCCCATGGCCAGCCCGGCCAACATCATCCGTTTCATGATCGCCCTTCCCTCTCCACACGGGTCTATCGTTCGGTCCTAAAGCAGCACGATAGCGCTACCAACAGGTGCCGCGCAACCGGGTTCGTCGTCTCCTCGCCCCGCTGTCCGGCGCTGGTCGGGACAGCGGGCCGAAGCGGACGGAACGTCCCTGTCGGTCGGCGGGCAGGATTGCCGATCACCGGCGCAAGCGCAACCCCGCCCGCTGCCCGGCAAGACTTACCGGCCAACACGGCTCCTCTTTTCCGCCGCTTGCCCCCGCCAACCCCCGGCCGCGCCGCCCTCGTCGTGGCGTCCCATGCGCCGACGCATATAGGGCTGGACTTGCGCCGCCCGCGCGGCGAGAGTGTGCCGCGGTTCGCCCGGTCCCGTTCTTGACAGTCCGCGCCGGGGGGAGTTGATAGCGATACCAGAAGGGCGGCGCGGCGGTTCGACCCTGCGCGCGTGAATCATAGGAGAGGGGCAGCATGGCAGGCGCAAATGACGGCGCACTACCGCAACAGGTGAATATCGGCTTCATCGCGGCGATCGTGGCGGTCGCGACGATCGGCGGTTTCATGTTCGGCTATGACTCGGGCGTGATCAACGGCACCCAGAAGGGGCTGGAAGCCGCCTTCGACCTCGGCAAGCTGGGCATCGGCGTCAATGTCGGCGCGATCCTGGTCGGCTCGGCGATCGGCGCGTTCGGGGCGGGCCGGCTCGCCGACCGGATCGGCCGGCGCAGCGTGATGATGCTCGCCGCGGCGCTGTTCCTCGTCAGCGCGCTGCTGGCGGGCGCGGCCTCGGCCTCCGCGATCTTCATCGTCGCCCGCATCATTGGCGGCCTGGGCGTCGGCGCGGCCAGCGTCATCTCGCCGGTCTATATCTCCGAGGTCACGCCGGCGGCGATCCGCGGGCGGCTGTCGAGCGTCCAGCAGGTGATGATCATCACCGGCCTGACCGGCGCGTTCGTCGCCAATTTCGCGCTGGCCCGCTATGCCGGCGGCTCGACCGCGCAGTTCTGGCTCGGCTATCCGGCCTGGCGCTGGATGTTCTGGCTGCAGGCGATCCCCGCCGCGGTCTATCTCGTCGCGCTGCTCGTCATTCCGGAAAGCCCGCGCTATCTGGTCGCGCAGGGCCGCATCGACGAGGCGCGCGCCGTCCTGACCCGCCTGTTCGGCGCCGCAGAGGCGGACCGGAAGGTCGCGGACATCAGCCGCAGCCTGGCGGCGGACCATCACCGGCCCAAGCTGTCGGACCTGGTGGACAAGACGACCGGCAAGATCCGTCCGATCGTGTGGACCGGCATCGGCCTCGCCGTCTTTCAGCAGTTCGTCGGCATCAACGTCGTCTTCTACTATGGCGCGACGCTGTGGGAGGCGGTCGGCTTCTCGGAAGACTATGCGCTCCAGACCAACATCCTGTCGGGCGTGCTGTCGATCGGCGCCTGCATCGCCACCATCCTCCTCGTCGACAAGATCGGCCGCAAGCCGCTCCTGCTGATCGGCTCGGCGGGCATGGCGGTGACGTTGGCGATCGTCGCCTGGGCCTTCTCGACCGCGGTGGTCGGCGATGGCGGCGCGGTGTCGCTGCCGGGCAATAACGGCGTGATCGCGCTGATCGCGGCGAACCTCTACGTGATCTCGTTCAACATTTCGTGGGGCCCGATCATGTGGGTCATGCTCGGCGAGATGTTCCCGAACCAGATCCGCGGTTCGGGTCTGGCGGTGTCGGGCTTCGCCCAGTGGATCGCGAACGCCGCGATCTCGGTCAGCTTCCCGGCGCTGGTGGTGTCGCCCGGCCTGGCGGTGACCTATACCGGCTACGCCATCTTTGCGGCGATCTCGTTCTTCTTCGTGCGCGCCATGGTCAACGAGACCCGTGGCCGCGAGTTGGAAGACATGGAAGGCTGATCGTTTCCGTCCCCCGTGCCGCCAGGCATGGGGGACGGCCTGACGACAAAAAAGGGGCCGCCGGTCAGCGGCGGCATCCGTCCACAGAGAGGATGATCCGCATGGCTGCCCCCCTTCCCGCCCGCTGGCTCGCCGCGGCGGGTCTCTGCCTGTCTGCACTGCCGGTGGCCGCGCAGATGACCACCGAGCTTCCCGCGGCGGTACCCGGCGCCAAGCCGGTCACCGTGGAGCGGATCAGGATCCATTCCGCCGCGCTGGAAGGCAGTCTTGAGGGCGATCCGGCGACCCGCGACGTGATCGTCATCCTGCCGCCCGGCTATGCCGCCGAACGCACCCGCCGCTATCCGGTCGTCTATGCGCTGCACGGCTATTCGGTCGGCGCGGAGCAGTGGAGCAAGGAAATCCACGCGATCGAGGCGACCACCGGCGCCTTCGCCCGCGGCGTCCCCGGAATGATCGTGGTGCTGCCCGACAGCAAGACGATGCATAACGGCTCGATGTATTCCTCCTCGGTCACCACCGGCGACTATGAGCGCTTCATCTCGCACGACCTCGTCGCGGCGATCGACGCCAGATACCGCACCCTGCCGGTGCGCGAGAGCCGCGGGCTCGTCGGCCATTCGATGGGCGGCTATGGCGCGTCGCGGATCGGGATGAAGCATGCCGACGTGTTCGGCGCGCTGTACATGATGAGCCCCTGCTGCCTGTCGCCGCGCGCGATGACCCGGCTCGACCCCAAGGATGCCGACGCGCTCGCCGCGCTCAAGTCCCCGGCCGACTCGCCCAGCCTGTCCTGGGGCCAGCGCGCGATGCTGGCGAGCGCCGCGGCCTGGTCGCCCAATCCGAAGAAGCCGCCCCTCTACCTCGATCTGCCGGTCGAGAACGGACAGGTGCGGGAGGATATCGCGGCGAAATGGGCGGCCAATTCGCCGCTCGCCTTCGTCGACCAATATACCAGCAATCTGCGCCGCTATCGCGCGATCGCGATCGATGTCGGCTCGCAGGACGGGCTGAAGGCGGATGCGGGCAAGCTGCACGAGGCGCTGGATCGCTATGGCATCGCCAACAGCTTCCAGATCTATGAGGGCGATCATACCAACCGGATCGCGGTGCGCTTCCAGGATCAGGTCATGCCGTTCTTCGGCCGCAACCTCGTCGCCCAGGCGCGGCCGTGAGCGGCGCGCCCTCGCGCCGGTCGGTGCTGCGCGGCGCGGCCGGGGTCGCCCTTGCGGGCAGCCTCGCCCGCCCCGCCAGCGCGGCGGCGGAGGGCGCGCCCGATCCTACCCACAGCCTCTGGTATCGCCAGCCCGCCAGCGTCTGGACCGAGGCGCTGCCGGTCGGCAACGGCCGGCTCGGCGCGATGGTGTTCGGCGGCACCGCGCATGAGCGGCTCCAGCTCAACGAAGATACGCTCTGGGCCGGCGGACCCTATGATCCCGTCAACCCCGCCGCCCGCGCTGCCCTGCCCGAAGTGCGCCGGCTGATCGATGCGGGCCGGTACGCCGAGGCGCAGGCGCTGGCGGACAAGGCGCTGATCGGCACGCCGCGCACGCAGATGCCCTATCAGCCGCTCGGCGACCTGATCCTCGACCTGCCGGCGGTCGCGAACGCCGATATCGCCGACTATCGCCGCACGCTCGATCTCGACTCGGCGGTGACGGAGACGCGCTTCACCGCCGGCGGCACCCGCTATCGCCGCACCGTGCTCGCCGCGCCGGGCGACAACATTCTGCTGGTGCGGCTCGAGGCGGATCGGCCATTCGACCTGAACGTCGCCCTCTCCTCCCCCCAGCCGCAGACCGCGGTGACGGCGGAGGGACCGGCGCTGCTGATGCACGGCCGCAATGCCGATCATGCCGGCGTCCCGGGCGTCCTCCGCTACGCCGCGCGGGTGCAGGCGCTGACCGAGAGCGGCAGCATCGCACCCGCCGAGAGTGCGCTCGCGATCCGCGGCGCACGCGCGGTGACGCTGGTCGTGGCGATGGCGACCAGCTTCCGCCGCTTCGACGATTATGCCGCCGATCCGCTGGCGCTGACCGCCGAGACGCTGGCGCAGGCCGTCGCGCGCGGCCCCGCGCGGGTGGAGGCGGATGCGACCGCCGCCTATCGCGCGCTCTACCGCCGCGTCGCGCTCGACCTCGGCGTCACCGCCGCGGCTGACCAGCCCACCGACCTGCGCGTCAAGGCGGACCGCGCCGCCGGCGACCCGGCGCTCGCCACCCTCTATTTCAACTATGGCCGCTATCTGCTGATCGCCTGCTCGCGCGAAGGCGGCCAGCCCGCGAACCTCCAGGGCCTGTGGAACGAGGCGACCGATCCGCCCTGGGGATCCAAATATACGGTCAATATCAATACCGAGATGAACTACTGGCCCGCCGAGGTCACCGCGCTGCCCGAATGCGTCGCGCCGCTCGTCCAGATGGTGCGCGAACTGGCGATCACCGGCGAGCGGACGGCGCAGGCGATGTACGGCGCGCGCGGCTGGGTATGCCACCACAATACCGATCTGTGGCGCGCGACCGCGCCGATCGACGGCGCGCCCTGGGGCCTGTGGCCGACCGGCGGCGCGTGGCTCTGCACGCATCTGTGGGACCATTACGACTTTGGCCGCGACCGGGAATATCTGGCCTCGGTCTATCCGCTGATGCGCGGCGCGGCGCTGTTCTTCCTCGACACGCTGCAGACCGATCCGAAGACCGGGCGGCTGGTGACCAATCCGTCGCTCTCGCCCGAGAATGTCCATCCCATGGGTGCCTCGATCTGCGCCGGGCCGGCGATGGACCAGCAGATCCTGCGCGACCTGTTCGACCAGGTCGGTCAGGCGGCGGCGATCCTGAAGGTCGATGCCGCGCTTGCCGCCGAGATCGCCGCTGCACGTGCGAAACTCGCACCCGACCGGATCGGCAGCGACGGCCGGTTGCAGGAATGGCAGGAGGATTGGGACGCCAGGGCGCCCGAGCCGCGGCATCGCCACGTCTCGCATCTCTACGCGCTCTTCCCGAGCGACCAGATCGATCCCGACCGCACCCCCGACCTCGCCGCCGCCGCGCGACGCTCGCTGGAGGCGCGCGGCGACGAGTCGACCGGCTGGGCGACCGCCTGGCGCGCGAACCTCTGGGCGCGGCTGCGCGACGGCGAGCATGCGCATCGCATCATCGCCTATCTGCTCGGCCCCGCACGCACCTATCCCAACCTGTTCGACTCGCACCCGCCCTTCCAGATCGACGGCAATTTCGGCGGCACGCGAGCCATCGCCGAGATGCTGATGCAGAGCCGCGGCGACGAGATCCTGCTCCTGCCCGCCTTGCCGCGGGCATGGCCGACCGGGTCGATCAAGGGCCTGCGCGCCCGCGGGCGCTGCCGGGTGGACGTACACTGGCGCGAGGGGCGGCTGACCCATGCGGTGCTGACCGGCGACGAGGCCGGACGGCGCACGGTCCGCTATGGGGGCGAGCGGCGCGAGGCGGCGCTGGTCGCCGGGCGCGGGGTGAAGGTGCGGCTGGGATAGGGGGAGGCGTTCACCAACCCATTCCGTCATCCCAGCGAAGGCTGGGATCTCCGCTTGGCAAGCGTGACGGTTCCCCACTGAGACCCCAGCCTTCGCTGGGGTGACGTAATGTTGAGGGGTGCGGGTGTGCACGCGCCCCCCACCCCGTTCGTGCTGAGCCTGTCGAAGCACTGTTCTTCGTCCCACGCGCGCCAGCGCTTGAGACAAGAAGGCAGTGCTTCGACAAGCTCAGCACGAACGGGGTGGGGAGTTGGTATCAGTCCAAAGAACCGGGCCGGCACTCCGCCGGCCCGCTCCCGTCACTCCGCGACCGCGCCCGCCTCGTCCACCCGGAACGCAGCCGAGCGCACCGGCACGCCGGTATCCGGCTGGCCGCTGCCGACGCTGACGCGGTAATCGCCCTTCATCACCTGCCGCACCCCGTCGGCGGTCACCGCGCTCAGGTCGCGCGGCGAGAGGGTGAAGGTCACCGCGCGCCGCTCGCCGGGTGCCAGATGCACGCGCCGGAAGCCGCGCAGCGCCACGCGCGGCGCGCCCTCCACCTTCGGGAAGTCGAGGTACAGCTGGGCCACCTCGTCGCCCGCGCGCTTGCCGCTGTTCTGCACCTCGGTCGTCACGGTCAGCCCGGCGCCCGCGCCGCCCGCGGCCGGCTGCAGCTTCAGCGGCGCATAGGCGAAGCTGGTGTAGCTGAGGCCGTAGCCGAACGGATAGACCGGCGTGCCGGTGAAGTAGCGATAGGTCCGCCCCTTCATCGCATAGTCGCCGAACGCCGGCAGGTGGTCGACCGAGCGGTAGAAGGTCAGCGGCAGCCGCCCGGCGGGATTGGTCTTGCCCGCCAGAACGTTGCCGACCGCCTGCCCGCCCGCCTGGCCCGGATACCAGGCCTCGACGATCGCCGAGGCATTGGCCTTCGCCCAGGCGAGGTTCACCGGGCTGCCGTTCATCAGCACGACGATCAGCGGCTTGCCGGTCGCCTTGGCCTGTTCGAGCAGCTGCTGCTGGTCGGCCGGCAGGTCCAGCGTGGTCTTGTCGCCGCCCTTGAAGCCGGGGACGGAGATCGGCGCCTCCTCCGCTTCGAGGTCGGAGGTCAGGCCGACCACCGCGACCAGCGCGTCGCTGTCCCGCGCGGCGGACCGCAATGCGGCGGCGGGATCGGCGGAGACGCGCTTCCACACGAAACCGATGCCGCTGGAGATGCGCGACTCGCTGGTGATGGTGATCGGGTAGCGCCGCCCCTTCTCCAGATCGATCGTCCGCATCGTCGGCAGGCTGTTCCACGACCGGCCCTTCAGATCGACGAAGGGCTGGCCGTCCAGCGTCATCGTGCCGGTGAAGCCGCTGATGCCGAGGCGATAGCGGCCGGTCTCGGGCGGCACGAGGAAGCCGGTCCAGCTCACCCGATGGACGTCGCGCACCTGCGGCAGGTCGAGGCTGCGCCCGCCCACATCGGCCTCGACCCGGGTGACGGTCGGCGCCTCCTCATAGCGGGCCGCCTTGACGAAGGCGTCGAGTGCGCCCGGCGCGAAGCGCGCCGGCACCTTCTGCACCGGGTTCCAGTAGCGGGCGACGAGGCCGGGCTTCCCGTCCGGCGTCAGCAGCGCGCTGGTCGGCACCGGATCGCCATCGGTGAAGGTCTCGCCGAACGGCACGTAGCGGACGCGCGCCGACGGCATGGCGCGCTGCAACCCCTCGACGACCGAGATCGGCCGGCCCGACAGCGCCGAGGAATAATTGCCGCGCAGCACCCGCGTCGCATCGCCCAGCGGGCCGATGACGGCGATCCGCGCGCTGGACTTGAGCGGCAGCGTGCCGTTGTTCTTGAGCAGGACGAGGCTCTTCTCCGCCACCTCCAGCGCCAGCGCCTGATGCTGTGGCGTGCCGATCGACGCGGTGGAGGCGCTGGTGATCGACAGCGGCCGCACGCCCGGCAGGTCGCCGTTGCGATAGCGGGCGGAGAACAGCCGGATCAGCGACCGGTCGATATCGCCGACCGACAGCAGCCCGCGATTGAGCGCGTCGCGATAGGGATTGGCGAGCCCGTCGGTATCGCTCAGCGTCTGGGTGTTGCACTCGTTGTCGACGCCCGCGCGCATCGCCGCCGCCACCGCGCTGGCGGGATCGGGGGCGTAATGGTGGTTGGCGTTGATGTCCTTCACCGCGTCGCAGTCGGACACGACATAACCCTTGAAGCCCCAGGCGCCGCGCAGATAGGTCTTGAGCAGCATGTCGTTGGCGCAGGCGGGCTGGCCGTCGATGCGATTATAGGCGCACATGATCGACCCGGCGCCCCCCTCCACGATCGCCGCGCGGAAGGCGGGCAGGTAGGTGTCGACCAGATCGTGCTGCGAAATGTAGACGTTCGCCTCGTGCCTGGTCGATTCCGGTCCCGAATGGACGGCATAGTGTTTGGGCGTGGCGATCACGTCGTAGCGGCCGGGATCCTCGCCCTGCATGCCGCGGACGAAGGCGACGCCCATGCGCGCGGTGAGGAACGGATCCTCGCCATAGGTCTCCTGTCCGCGGCCCCAGCGCGGATCGCGGAAGATGTTGATGTTGGGCGACCAGGTGTCGAGCCCAGTACCGATCCGGCCCAGCTTGCCGGTCTGGCGGCCCAGCGCGTGGAGACCGCGCACCTCGCTGCTGATCGCGCCGGCGGTGCTGTGGATCAGCTGGTCGTCGAAGGTCGCAGCCAGCCCGATCGGCTCGGGAAAGTTCGTCGTCGGCAGCGTCCCGATCGCGCCGTGGAGCGACTCGGTCCACCAGTTATAGGCGGGGACGTCGAGCCGCGGGATCGCCGGCGCGGTGTTGAGCAGCTGGTCGAGCTTCTCCTCGGTCGTCATCCGCGCCACGAGCCGGGCGGCGAGCGCCTCGGCCTGGTCGGCGGTCTGCGAGCCGGCGGCAGGCGGCATCGGCTCCCCGGTCTGCGCCGACGCCGCCGCTGCGGCGATCGACAGGGCCAGTACCGACACGAACGCGGCATAGTGCTGCTTCACGAACATCCCCTTCTCCCTTCCTCCTGGCGTTGATAGCGGTACCACTTTTTTCCGCACGACCTGCAATCGATTAAGTTGCAGACAATGTTCGAAAAAGCGGCCCCTTGCCTTGACGTCTCTTTTAGTCTGACAACAGCGTTCGACAAGAGTGGAGAGGGGACGGCCCGCGTGTTTCGAACGAGACTGACCATGACGGCCCTGCCGGTGCTGCTGGGCCTGACCACGCCGGCAGCCGGGGCCCCCGCCGATCCCCTGGCGCCGACGGGACGCTGGTCCGCCAACACGGAGGGTCAGGCGGCGCTGCCGCCGATGGGCTGGAACAGCTGGAACGCCTTCTACACCGATGTCGACGAGGAAAAGGTGATCGCGTCCGCGCGGATCATCGTCGACAGCGGGCTGGCCGCGGCAGGCTACCGCTACATCAACATCGACGACGGCTGGTGGCTCCAGCGCCGGCAGAGCGACGGGCGGTTGGTGATCCGCACCAACCGCTTCCCCTCCGCCGTCGCGTCCGGCGGCCGCACCAGCTTCCGCCCGCTCACCGACCGGCTGCACGGCATGGGGCTCAAAGCCGGCATCTATTCGGATATCGGCCGCAACAGCTGCGGCCAGATCTTCACGCCCAACTTCGTCAACCAGCCCGAAGGCAGCATCGCGGAACGCGAGATCGGGCTGTACGGCCATATCGATCAGGACATTGCGCTCTACTTCGCCGAATGGGGCTTCGACTATATCAAGGTCGATGGCTGCGGCATCCGCGGGCTGGGGCCGGACAGCGACCATGTGAAGAAGGGTGACTACCGCCTCTTCGCGCCGCTGATCGACCTTAACGCGCTCAGCCGCACCGACATCCCGGCGGTGAAGGACCTCTATGCGCAGGTCGCCGGCGCGCTGCGGCGGCACAATCCCGATGGCGACTATGTCTTCTCGATCTGCCTTTGGGGATCGTCGAACGTGCGCGCCTGGGCCAAGGACATGGGCAACGTATCCCGCACCAGCGACGATATCACCGCCAACTGGTCGCGGATGCTCACCAATTTCGACACGACGGTGACCCGCGCGCTCTATGCGCATCCGCATGGCTGGAACGATCCGGACATGCTGTTCGTCGGCTCGGGCGATTTCGACGCCAGGCACATGACCGAGGCGCGATCGCATTTCGCGCTCTGGGCGATGGTCAACGCGCCGCTGCTGATCGGCTTCGACCTGCGCAAGGCGAATGCGGAACAGATGGCGCTGCTCGGCAATCGCGCGCTGATCGCGCTCAACCAGGATCCGGCGGGGCATCAGGCAGTCCCGGCCTATCTGTCGGACGACATCCAGATCTTCGTGAAGACGCTGGCCGATGGCGAGAAGGCGGTCGCGATCTTCAACCGCGGCCTCGCCCCGGCAGAGGCGGCGCTGACCGCCGCGCACCTCAAATGGCGCGGCGACCGGCCGGTCGCGATGACCGATCTCTGGACGGGCAAGCGCAGCGCCTTCACCGGCGAGACCAAGCTCAGCCTCGCACCGCACGAGACTTTGGTCTTCCGCACCCGGGGCGAGCGCGTGCTGCCCGGCGGCGTCTATCTGTCGGAAACGCCCGGCGACGTGAACCCCGCGGTCGACGGGATCCTGGTGCCCCGCGCCGATCCCACCATCCACCGCTCGGTCATCCCCTGGACCGGCACCCATGGTGCGGGCGAACAGCCGCAATATGGCGGCTGGGGCGGCGCCCAGCCGGATCGCTCGCCCTTCGGCGATCCGCTCCGCGTGGCCGGGCAAGTTCAGGACAGCGGCATCGGCGTGCTCGCCGGATCCCGCCTCGAGGTGCGCAACCACGGGCATGCCCGCTTCGCGGCAGAGGTTGGGGTCGACGACGCCACGATGGCGAAAGCGGCGCGCGTGACCTTCGCGGTCTACGCCGATGGCCGCGAGGTCGCCCGCTCACGCGCGGTGCGCGCGGGCGAGGCTGCGGTGCGGATCGCGGCAGACGTGCGCGGCGCGAAGCTGGTGGAACTGGTTGCCCGCGGCGAGGGCGCGGCGGCCGACAGCATCGTGGCCAGCTGGGGCGGCGCCAGGTTGCTGGACTGACGCTCCAACTCTCCTGCCAGCCGAAGGCTGACGGAAGGGGCAAGCACGGCGCGTATCGACTGGACACCCCCGCCCTCCCCCTCCGACGCGCCGGAGCGCGCCACCTCTCCCTGGCGGGGAGGATCGGCTAGAGCGGCAGCGGCCCGCGCCGCCCGGTCACACCTCGCCCATGGAGGAGCGCGTATCGTCCAGCGCCAGCTGCACCAGCTGGTGCATCGCCGCCGCCGCCGCCTCGCCATCGGCCGCGGCCACCGCGTCGAACACCCGCACATGGTCGGGCAGCGGGTCGCGCGGCAGCGCGCGGCCGCGATGCTTGAACTGCGTCGTCCAATTGACCGCGGCGCCGATGCTGGCGCTCAGCGTCAGCAGCACGCCGTTGCCGCTCGCCCGCAGCAGGACCTCGTGAAACTCGCGATCCGCGGCGCGGCCGGCCTCGGTCGCGAGCGTGTGGCGCCGCATCCGGGCGAGCGCGTCGCGGAGCGCCTTCACATCGGCCTTGTCGCGCCGCTCGGCCGCCAGCCGCGCCGCGGCCGGCTCCACGATCGCGCGGAGTTCGAACAGGTCGCGCACATAGGTCGCGTCTGGCTCGCCGCCCTCGAATGCCCAGGCGAGCACCGTCGGATCGAGCAGGTTCCAGCGGCTGCGCGGCAGCACGCGCGTCCCCGCCTTGGGCCGGCTCTCGACCAGCCCCTTGGCGGTCAGCACCTGCACCGCCTCGCGATAGGCCCCGCGCGAGACGTTGAGGGCTTCGGCATTCTCGACCTCGCCGGTCAGGCGCTCGCCCGGCGCGATCTGGCCGGACATGATCGCGGTGCCGAGGTACCGCGCCACCGCCCCGCGCAGGCGCCGGCCGGAGCCGCGCGGAAGGCGCTTGGCGCCATCGTCATCCGCTTCCAGATCCTCTCCGGCGCCCACGTCCGCATCCTCTTCGAGACCGATCGCCCCGGTCGTGGCACTGGTCATGTCGGCACCCTCCCCCGCGCTTATGGCTGCGCGTCATCAAGATCATAGCAGGCCGCCACCGGAGTGTAACGCCAGCCGCCCCGCCCCGTTTCCTGCTCCTTCCGCATCGCAAGATTTCAGTGGCTTGCGCTAGCTTGCCCGCTCTTTACTACTCTTACAACAGCTTGGGAGAGGTTATGACCGGATCGGACTGGACTCGGCGGGAGCAGCTTGCCGCGCTCGCCGGCGGGCTTGCCGCCGCGGCGCTGCCGGCGCGCGTGCTGGCACAGGCGGGGGGCGCCCTGCCCGTTAGCGATCCCGGCGCCGGACCGTCGCTGCGCCAGCTGGCGGCGGAGAAGGGCATCCTGTTCGGCAGCGCGGTCAGCGGTCGCCGCGCCTCGCCCTTCGACGATCCCGCCTATCGTGACATCCTCATCCGCGAATGCGGCGTGATCGTCCCCGAGAACGAGATGAAGCTCTATGTGGTGGGCGGCGATCCGAAGCGGCCGAACTTCGCGCCCGCCGACCGGCTGGCGGCCTTCGCCCGCACCAACGGGATGAAGCTGCGCGGGCATACGCTGTTATGGAATCGGGTCGAATATATGCCCGCCCCGCTCGCCGCCCAGATCCGCGCCGCCGGGCCGGAGCGCTGGCTGCGCGACTATATCGCCCGCGTCTGCACCCATTTTCCCCAGGTCTATTCGTGGGACGTCGTCAACGAGACGATCGATCCCAAGACCGGCGGGCTGCGCGACACCGTCTTCACCCAGACGCTCGGCTTCGACGCGCTGCGCATCGCCTATGAGGCGGCGCGCGAACATGCTCCCCGGGCCCAGCGGGTCTATAACGACTATATGTCGTGGGAGCGCGGCAACGAGACTCATCGCGCCGGCGTGCTGCGCCTTCTCGAACAGTTCCGGGCGAAGAACGTCCCCGTCGATGCGCTCGGTATCCAGAGCCATATCGGCACCGATGGCGACCATTCGGATGCGCAGCGGCGCGACTGGATGCAGTTCGTCGATCGCGTCACCGACATGGGCTACCGCCTGCTGATCACCGAGTTCGACGTGAACGACAAGAGCCTGACCGGCGACATCGCCAAACGCGATGCGGAGGTGGCGGCGATCGCGAAGGACTATCTCGACCGGATGCTGTCCTATCGGCAGCTCGACCAGCTGCTGTTCTGGGGCATGATCGACAAGTACAGCTGGCTGCAGGGCTTCACGCCCCGGCCCGACAAGCTGCCGCAGCGCCCGCTGCCCTATGACGCCGCCTATCGGCCCAAGCCGCTGGGTGCCGCCGTCGCTGCCGCGCTCCGCGCCGCCCCTGCCCGAGGAGTTGCCTGATGAAGTTCCTGTCCTTCGCGGCCGCCGCCGCCACCCTGCTCCTCGCCGGCACCGCCGCCGCGCAGACCGCCCGGTTCGAGGAGTTCCGCTATGACGGCCGCGCGCCCGACGGGGTGCAGGCGGGGCCGGGCGAATATCGCAACCCGGTCGTTTCGGGCTATTATCCCGATCCCTCGGTGACGCGGGTCGGCGACGACTATTATCTCGTCAACTCGTCCTTCGCCCATTATCCGGGCCTGCCGATCTTCAGGTCGAAGGATCTGGTGAACTGGGTGCAGATCGGCAACGCGATCGACCGCCCCACCCAGCTCGACTTCACCGGCCGCGGCGTGTCGGAAGCGGTGTTCGCGCCCGACATCACCTTCCACGACGGCACCTTCTACATCGTCAACACCTGCGTGTCGTGCAAAGGCAATTTCGTCATCACCGCCAAAAACCCGGCCGGCCCCTGGTCCGACCCGATCTGGCTGCCCTTCGAGGGGATCGACCCCTCCATCTACTGGGAGGGAGACAGGGCCTATATCGTCAACAACCGCGCCCCCGCCGAGCCGGCCCGCTACGACGGGCACCGCGCCATCTGGGTGCAGGAATATGACTGGCGCGCCGGCAAGATGGTCGGCGAGAGCACCCAGCTGATCAATGGCGGCGTCGACCTGTCCAAGAAGCCGGTGTGGATCGAGGGTCCGCACATCTTCCTGAAGGACGGCTGGTATTATCTGACCGCGGCGGAAGGCGGCACCAGCGTCAACCATTCGCAGGTCGTCTTCCGGTCGAAGTCGCTGCGCGGTCCGTTCACGCCCTTTGCCGGCAATCCGATCCTGACCCAGCGCGACATGCCCGCCGACCGCGCGCACCCGGTCAGCGCCGCGGGCCATGCCGAACTGGTCCAGACGCAGAAGGGCGACTGGTGGGCGACCTTCCTCGCCACCCGCCCCTATGCGGACGACTTCTACAATATCGGCCGCGAGACCTTCCTGCTCCCCGTCACCTGGCGCGACGGCTGGCCGATCATCCTCGACAAGGGGAAAGCGGTGCCGCTGACCCATGCGCTTCCCGATCTGCCGCGCGGCGCGAAGCCCAAGCTGCCGACCAGCGGCGACTTCGGCTATGTCGACGGCTTCGACGGCGACCGGCTGGCGATGCAGTGGATCGGCATCCGCACGCCCAAGACGCCTTTCTACTCCGTGAAGGGCGGCGCGCTGGAGCTCGGCAGCGGCGCGGCGCTCGGCGACCAGAGCGGCGTCCCCGCCTTTGTCGGCCGGCGCCAGCAACATGCGATCGCCACCGTCTCCACGGTGGTGCGCTTCACTCCGACCAAGGACGGCGCCCGCGCCGGCCTCGCCGCGGTGCAGAGCGACAGGAACAACCTGTTCTTCGGCATCACCCGCATCGCCGGCAAACCGATGATCGCGCTTTACACCCGCGACCAGAGCGCGGCCGAGACGCTGGTCGCCTCCGCCCCGATCGATCCCAAGGGGCCGGTGACGCTCCGCATCCGCTTCGACCGCGGCACCGCCAGCTTCGACTGGCAGGCGGGCGGCGCGATGCAGACGCTGAAACAGGGCGTCGACACCCGCCTGCTCAGCACCCAGCGCGCCGGCGGGTTCGTAGGCACGGTGGTCGGGCCGTTCGCCTATACGCCGGGGTAAAAAGGATCAGCCCCCGCCTCCCCGCCCCGATCGTCATCCCAGCCCCAATCGTCATCCCAGCCCCAATCGTCATCCCAGCCCCAATCGTCATCCCAGCGAAGGCTGGGATCTTCGGCAACCGTTAGCCCGCCAGTCGCCAGAGGCCCCAGCCTTCGCTGGGGCGACGAACTCGGGGCAGCGCTCATCTCACATGACAGGAAACGACATGCGCCTCGCCCTGCTCGCGACCGCCCTTCTCTCCACCGGCGCGCTCGCGCAGGCGTGGCAGTCCGACCGCGGCGACGGCAGCTATGCCAATCCGCCGCTCTATGCCGACTATCCCGATCCCGACATCATCCGGGTCGGGCGCGATTTCTATTTCATCACCACCACCTTCGCGAACGTGCCGGGGCTCACCATCATGACCTCGCGCGACCTCGTGAACTGGCGCTTCGTCGGCCATGTCATCGACAGGCTGGAGGGGCGGCCCGAATATGAGCTGAAGGATGGCGGCGCCTATCGCCGCGGCATCTTCGCCCCCAGCCTGCGCTATCGCGACGGGGTCTTCTACATCGCCGTGACGCCGGTGGGCGAGCCGACCCGCATCTATCGCTCGCGCGACATCCGCGGCCCCTGGACGATGAACCGGCTGAGCGAGGAGGCGTTCGATCCCGGCCTGTTCTTCGACACCGACGGCAGCGCCTATATCGTCACCTCCGCCATGGCGGACGGCACCGCGACGCTGCTGACGCTCGACCGCGACCTGAAGACAATCACCGCCAGCAGGGCGGTCCACTTCAACAAGGGCGCGGAGGGGTCGAAGGTCGTCAAGCGCGGCGAGTATTACTACATCTTCAACTCGATCCCGCGCCGGCTGGGCATGACCGTGTCGCGTGCGCGCAGCCTCAATGGCCCATGGGAGACGCGCGACCAGATCGACGACAGGACGGGCGGGCACCAGGGCGCGATCGTCGACCTGCCCGACGGGCGCGACTATGGCTTCGTCATGGTCGATGCCGGTGCGATCGGGCGGATGACCAACATCAGCCCGATCTACTGGCGGGACGGCTGGCCCTATTGGGGCACGCCCGACGCTCCCAATCGCGTCCCTGCCACCGCGCGCAAGCCGATCCAGGGCGAGGCGCCCGCGCAACTCCCCGCCTCCGACGATTTCGGCGCGCGCACGCTGGGGCTGCAATGGCAGTGGAACCATAATCCCCTGCCCGGCCGCTGGTCGCTTGCCGAACGGCCCGGCTGGCTGCGCCTCCGCGCCGTGCAAGGGCAGACGATCTGGGACGCGCGCAACACGCTGGTGCAGAAGGGGCAGGGCCCGGTCAGCCGCGGCGAGGTGGTGATCGACGCCAGCCACATCGCCCGCGGCGACCAGTGCGGCTTCGGCACCTTCGGAAAGTATAACGGCCATATCGCGATCGGCCGCGATGCTGGCGGACGGCTGATGCTAACCATGCGCGTCGTCGAGGATGTCGTGGCGGACGAGGGGCGCACCACGCAGAAGACCGACACCCGCGTCGCCGCCGTGCCGCTGACGGGATCGCGCGTGTCGCTGCGCACCGACATGGACTACCGCACGAACCTCGCCCGGGTCGCCTACAGCCTCGACGGACAGCGCTGGACGGACCTCGGCGGCACCTTCCCGCTCGCCTATGACTGGCGGACCGGGACCTTCCAGGGGCAGCAATATGCGCTGTTCTGCTACAATCCCGCCGGCCGCGGCGGGTGGATGGACGTGGACCGGTTCACGCTGTCGGGAGCGGAGCGAAAGTAGCGCTGCCGCCCCCCTGCATCGTCACCCCAGCGAAGGCTGGGGTCTCCCGCTTGGTTGGCGTTGCGCTTCCCACAGGGAGACCCCAGCCTGCGCTGGGGTGACGATTAAGGCTGGGCAGTGGGGGGCCTATTCCCCCTACTTCACCGCCGCCTCGAACCCCGGCAGCGTCAGCCCCGCATCGTCGAACACGTTGACGCTCGGCGCATCGGCCCAGGCATAGCGCACCCTGGTCGCGCCGTTCGCGCCCGCCAGCCGCACCGTCTGCCCCTCGACCCGCGCGTCGGCGTAGCGGCACGAGCCCGCCGCCGCGCCGCACAGCTCGAAACCGATCGCCCGGTCGCTACCGGTGGCGTGCAGCGCGCCCGTCACGCCGGTGAAGCTGACCGAGACGCTGCCGTCCTGCTCCCGCCGCGCGCCGGCCAGCGCCGGGCCCGAGGGGCTGATCGCCTCGCCCAGGACGCGCGCGCGCATCACCCGCGCCAGCCTTACGCCGACCTCGTGCTTCTCGCCCGGATGGATGTCGCGCGGATCGCCCAGGTCGAGCGCGACGGCGAGGCCGGACCGACCATCGGCCTCCGCCACCCGGCGCTGCACATCGCGCAGCCAGCCCCAGCCGCTCTCGCCGGGCGCCTTCGCCAGCGCGCCATAATTGGCGAGCTGGACGATCGCGAAAGGCATTTGCGGGCTGGCGAAGCGGGCGCGCCAGCCCTTCATCAGCTCGCTCAGCCGCGTGTCATAGCCGGGCAGCCCGGTGTCGCTCTCGCCCTGATACCAGGCGACGCCGGCCAGCGGCATCCCGCCCAGCGCCACGATCATGCCGTTGTAGAGGGTGCCGACGCCGTTGATGTCGTCCCATGGCACGCGCGGCGCACCGCCCGTCAGCCGTTTGGCGATCGCATAGCGCCAGCTATCGCCGAGCGGGATCGAGCTGCCGTCGGCGAAGGTGATCCGCATCGTCTCGGCCGGGCCGGTCATGCCTCCAAAGGCATAGACGTCGTCGTCGTTGACCGTGATGACGTTCCGCCCCGGCTTCAGCACGCCTTCCGCCAGCGCATAGGTGCGCGCCTGTCCGGCGAGGCTGCTGCCGCCGACGCCGACGCCGTTCACCCAGGTGCGGTCGGCATCGTCGACCATCCCGATCGACAGCATCGCCGGTCCGCGCGCCTGGGCGGGCGTGACGGTGATCTCACGCTGATACCAGATCATGCCGTTGTAATCGGCCAGTTCCGGCACGCCCCATTCCTCGAAGTGCGAGAAGCGCAGCACGGGTTTCCAGTCGAGCGCGGCGTCGGGCTGCCACGGCTCGCGCCCCGTCGCGTCGCCGCTGCCGGCGCGCCACCACGCCTCCCACCGGCCCGAGGCGCGACGTTCCGCGGCCGCGGGGTCGCGCGCGTAGAGGGCCAGAAGGTCCGCCTCCTCGCCCAGCCCCGCCGCGCGCTGCCCGGCCGGGGTCAGCCACGCGCTGATCCGCGATCCGCCCCAGCTGGCATGGACCGCCCCCACCGGCACGTCCGGTGCGGCGCGGCGCAGCGCCTGCGCCATGTAGAAACAGGCCGCCGAGAAGCCGGGAATGTTGCCTTGATCGGCAGCGGCCCAGCGCGGCGTGTCGCGGAACGTGTCGAGCGGCGCGGCGGAGCTGCGCTTGGTGATGGTGACCAGCCGCAGCTTGGGATCGAGCGGCGGGTTGGCGTCCGGAATCCAGCTCTGCGCCACGCCGACCGGCATCTCCATATTGCTCTGGCCCGAGCAGAGATAGACGTCGCCCACCATCAGGTCGCGCGCGACCAACGCCCCACTCGGCGCGGCGATGCTGAGGTCATAGGGGCCGCCGGCGGGCAGCGCGGGCAGCTCCGCCTTGAACCGTCCGTCGCGGTCGGTGCGCGTCGTCACCGTCTTGCCGCCGAGCGCGATCAGCACCGGTTCGTTGGGCGAGGCGGTGCCGCTGATCGGGATCGGCCGCCCGCGCTGGAGCACCGCATGGTCGCCGATGATCCCGTCGAGCCGCGGCGCCGCCAGCGCCGGCGCGGCGAGCACGCCCGAAAGAGCCGCAGACAAGAACAGGGTCGTCAGGCCACGCGCCATAATGCGTCTCCGGTCGGGGGTTCGAAAGGGAAGATCAGATGGTGGGCAGACCGCGCTCGACGATCTTGCGGATCAGGTCGCGATGCCGCGGCAGGCCGGCGAGCAGCTTCGCGGTCATCGCATCGTTCTCGCGCCGCGCACGCCCGGCCATCACCGTTTCGGCGGCCAGGCTGCCGGGCGGCACCGCGGTACGCTGGCCCATGCCGTAGAGGACATATTGGTAGCTGGCGGCGGGGAACACCTCCTCCACCCGGTCCAGCTCGTCATGCATCCACGGCACCTGCCAGCGCCACAGCTCCATCAGCGCGTTCAGCCGGTCGGGCATCGTCTCGGGCCGGGCATTGTCGCGCCAGAAATCGCTGTCCGTGCGCTGCGTCAGCGCATAGTGCAGCTTGAGGAAATCGACGATCCGCCCCCAACGGTACAGCGTCGTCTCGTTGAACCGCCGCGCCACCGTGTCCATCACCTCGCGACAGGCGGGCATCTGCTCGGCGATCAGCTTTGCCGACAGCTCGATCAGCACGATCGCCGAGGCTTCGAGCGGTTCGAGGAAGCCGGCCGCCAGCCCGACGGCCACGCAATTGCCCTGCCAGAACCGCTCGCGATGCCCGGCCCGGATCGACAGCCTGCGCACCGGCAGGTCGCGCCCCGCCTCGCCCAGATAGGCGCGCAGCTCGCGCTCGGCGTCATCCACATCGATATGGCTGCTGGAAAAGACATGGCCGACGCCGCGCCGGCTCTGCACGCCGATATCCCAGATCCAGCCGGCGCTCTGCGCGGTCGAGATGGTGTGCGAGGCGATCGGCGCATCCGCCGCGTCATAGGGCACCTGGATCGCCAGCGCCGTGTCGCAGAACAGCACGTCGCCCAGCGGCCTGAACGGCACGCCCATCGCCTCGCCCAGCAGGAGCGCGCGAAAGCCGGTGCAGTCGACGAACAGGTCGCCCGCAATCTCGCCCGCCTGCTCGGTGCGCACCGCGGCGATGTCGCCATTCTCCGCCATCACCGGCTCGGTCACGTCGGCCAGCACATGGCGCACGCCCAGCTTGTCGCAGCAATGCCGGCGCAGGAAGTCGGCGAACCTGCCCGCATCCAGATGATAGGCGTAGTTCGCCAGCGCCTCGTACTCGGGCGTCGCGATCGTCTTGGGGGCGAGGCCCTCGTCGCAGATCCGCCCCTGCGGCGTCACCGCGTCGCAGAAGTTGGTCGCGCCCTCTTCCCCCGCCAGCCAATGGGCGGCAAGGTTCACCTGCGCGAAGCCCTGCGGCATCATCAGCGGGTGGTAATAGCCGTCGTCTGCCGCGCCGGTGACCCAGCGGTTGAAGCGCGCGCCCTGCTTGAACGACGCGTCGCACTCGCGGAAGAAATCGGTCTCTGAGACGCCCATCTTGCGCAGCGTATTGCGCAGCGTCGGCCAGGTCCCCTCGCCCACGCCGATGATCGGGACATTGGGCGATTCGACCAGCGTCACGGTAAAGCCGTGCGCGCGGCGGCCCTGATGGCGCGCGGCGATCACGCCGGCGGTCAGCCAGCCAGCGGTGCCTCCCCCGACGATGACGATATGGTTGATCGGCTGCACCATGGCGCCTCATGCGTCCCGCGAAAGGGGCGGGGAAGTCAAGCCGCCGGCCCGACCTCCCCGACCATTTCCGCTTCGATCAGAAGCGGTAACGAACGCCCGCCGTATAGCGGCGGCCATAGTCGAACACGTCGAGCAGCTGGTTCTTGAACCGGCCGTGCGTGCTCTGCTTGTTGTTGTTGAGGTTCAGGATCTCGCCGAAGACGCTGAGGTTGCGGCTGATGTCGTAGCTGCTCGTCAAGTCGACCTGGAAGCTCTGGTTGACGAAGGTCGGCTCCGCACCGAACGAGCCGGTGTTCTGGTTCTGGCCGAACTGCGCCAGATACTCGTCGCGCCAGTTGGCGGCGGCGCGGATCTGGAAGCCGTTCTTGTCGTAGAAGCCGACGAAGTTCGCCGAATTGGCCAGACCCGTGACCGCGAAGCCGCTCTGCGAGATGTTGCTCTGGTCATAGGGCTTATTGGTGTTGACGAAGGTGGCGTTGGCCTGGAAGCCGAAGCCGCTGTCGCCGAACACCTGCTGCCAGGCGATCTCGACGCCGCGCACCGTCGCGTCGGGACCGTTGACCTGCTGGGTGATCGAGAAGACGGCCGGCTGGCCGGTGGTCGGATCGATCACGCCGTTCACCGTCTGCCGCGTCACGCCGCCGACGATGAAGTTGCTGACGTTCTTCAGGAAGAAGTCGACCGCGATGTACGAGTTGCGCTGATAGTACCATTCCGCCGCGACGTCGAAATTGTCGGCGAGGAAGGGCTTCAGGTTCGGGTTGCCGCCGCTGCCCGACAGGGCGTTGACGCGCTGGCCGGAGCCGATGCCCAGTACCGGGTTGAGCAGGTTCAGCGTCGGCCGGGTCAGCGTGCGCGACGCGTCGAAGCGCAGCTGGAGCTTGTCCGTCACCTCGAGCCGCAGGTCGAGGGTCGGCAGCAGATACGAATAGTCGCTCTTGTTGACGACCTGCTGCGCCGGGCTGAACCCGATCGTCAGCAGCGTCGGGTCGGTGGTGCTGCGGGTGATGGTCAGCGGCACGGTGCCCTGGCCGGTCGCGCTGAGATGCGTGTTCTCGTTGCGCACGCCCACCGCGAGGTGGAACGGCATGCTGGCGATTTCCGCATCGAACGCCGCGCTGAAGAACAGCGACCACGTCTTCTCGTTGACGCGCAGGATGCTGTTCGGATCGACCGCCTGGTCGAACGTGCCGGTGAAGCCGTTGACCGCGCCATAGTTGAAGCCCGGCACGTTCTGAGCCTGCGGATTGCCCAGGCTGGTCAGATAGGCCTGATAGGCCGCCGGGCTGTAGATGAAGACCGACGGCGGCAGGCTGCCCTTGAAGCCCGAGATGAAGTTGTTGAGGCTGATCGAGCCCTGATAGAGGCTCGACGGCAGCGGCGACACGCCGCCGCCACGACCCGAGGGCGCACCATAGCCCGAATAGGCCTGCCAGAAATTGTTGGTGAAGGTGCTGGCGTTCTGGAAGCGGAAGGTGTCGTCGACATACTGGCCGCCCGCCTTCAGCGTCAGCCCGTCCTGCTTCCAGGTCGCGGCCGCGCGCAGCTGCTTCAGCACGTCGGTATTCTTCTGGGTCTGCACGACGGTGACGTGCGAGCCGATCAGCGCCGGGTTCGCCCAGTCCGCGGCGCTGCCCGCCGGACCGTAATTGCTCAGCGTCGGGAAGGCCTTGTTGCTGTCGCCGCTGATGTTGAAGCCCAGCGTCGTGCCCAGATTGCCGCCATAGCCGATATCGCCGTTGCTGCTGCCGACCACGCCGCCGGGATTCAGCCAGCTCTTCGCATAGGCGCCGTCCGCCTCCAGCGTCAGATTCTCGGTCGCGTCATACTTGACGTTGAGGCCGGTCTGGTTGGTCTGAAGCACCTGGCGGTTGTGCGCGGCGGTGAAGTCGGTCGGCGAGCCCGCCTGGGTGAAATTGACCGCGGTGCCGTTGTCGTCGAGCTGCACGTTGCGCAGGTCGCTCTGGTTGAACCACACGCCGAAGCCGTAGATGTCGGTGGTGATCGACTGGCGCGAGAAGTTGTTGTCCAGCGTGACCATCACCGCATCGGACGGATGCCACTGCAACGCGACGCGGCCGTCGTAGCGCTCGTCCTTGGTGCGCTGCTGCTCGGCGCCGTACTGCTGCGGGAACCAGCCCACCACGGTCTTGTTCGCCTGCGCCAGCTGCGCGTCCGTGCAGGCGGCGGTCAGCTGGCACGGCGCGTAGAAACCGCCGGGCCAACCCGACACGTAGACGCGGTTGGTATCGGTATCACGCCGGGTGTAGACGAAGCTCGACAGAATGCCGATCGTGTCGTTGGCGAAGGTGTCGCTGACCAGCGCGCCGAGGGTCGGCACGACCTTGCCCGCACGGTCCTGGATCGAGCCCGACGCGCTGGTCGCGACGCGGAAGCCGGGACGGTCAAAGGGCTTGGCGAACTGAATGTCCACCGTCGCGCCGATCGCGCTCGAGGCGAGGGTGACGTCGGGCGTCTTGAGCACGCTCAGCTGGCCGATGAAGTCCGACCCGACGGTCGAGAAGTCGATCTGGCGGCCACCCGTGCCGGTCGCGATGCGGCGGCCGTCGTAGAGCGTGGTGTTGAAGTCGCCACCGAAACCACGGACGGTGATGCCGGTCGGCTCGCCGCGCGCGCCGGAGCGCTGGATCGACACGCCGGGCAGCCGCTGCAGCGACGCCGCAACGTTGGAATCCGGGAATTTTCCGATGTCTTCCGCGGAAATCGCGTCGACGACGCCGGTTGCGGTGCGCTTGATGTCGAGGTTGCGCTGCAGCGAGCTGCGCAGGCCGGTGACGATGATGTCCTCGTTCGAATCATCGGCCGGGGCGGGCGAATTGTTCTGCGTGGTCGGGCTGGCGGCCTGGTCGCGCGGCGCGCCCTGCTCGGCGGCGGAGGTGGTGTTCGCCTCGACCGGCGTATCGGGGCGGACGCCCGGCGCCTGCCCGGTATCGGTCTGGGCGGCCGCGATTCCGGGAGCGATGAAGGCGATGGCAGCGAGGGTCGACGCCCCGCTCAACAGCACGCGGCGGGAGGCCTGCGCGATGGACATAGATGGACGACGGATCATGACTTCCCCTCTCGAAATTGCATCGGCTTCTTGGGTGGTCGCCAGACGCTTGCGCCTGGTCGATCTCACCGAATAGGTATGCATGGTACGCTTATGATAGCGCTAAAACAACTGGTTTGTGTAAACCTGTCTTCCATTTTATGCTGACGACATGCGGGAAGCGGATAAGGCCGCCTTCTCACACGGGTCCGAACGGGCTTGAGGTGATTGCGATCACACCCGAACATGACGGCAGGAGAGGATCTCGATGGAGCAATGGGAACTGCTGGACCGCCAGCGCCACGCAGGCCTGCGCGTCTCGGCAGCAGGCGATGCGACCCGCCACTTCGTCCAGCTGGTCGCTGACGAGATCGTGCCGGCCGCGCTCCACTATCCGGTGCTCTTCACGCGCCATCCCGATACCGGCGCGCTCTATGCCGGCGCGGTCATGGGCCTGAAGCCGGGCGAGAATCACGCGCTCGGCAGCGACGGCCGCCTGCCCTACCGACCCGCTGATCTCGAGCGGCAGGGCTTCTTCGTCTCGGGCGAGAATATCGCAATCGATCCTGCCCATGCCGCCTTCGCCGGCGCCGGCGAGAGCGATCCGGTCTTCGACATGGACGGCGAACCCGCCCCCGCCCTCCACCGCGTCCAGGCCGCCCTGCGCCGCCTGCACAAGGGCCTGCCCGAGACCGATACGCTGCTCGACCGCTTCATGGCCCATGGTCTGATCGAGCCGATCGACCTCAGCTTCCAGTTCGACGATGGCGAGCGGCTGCGGCTGGAGGCGCTCTATACAATCAGCCTCGACGCGCTCCATGCGCTGCCCGATGCCGTGGTGGTCGAGCTGTTCCGCGCCGGCGATCTCCAGATCGCCTATGCGCAGACCGGCTCGCTCCACCATATTCCGACGCTCGCACGCCGCCGCAACGACCGGCTCGCCGGCCTGCCCGCATGACGCTGCGTCCCGCCGAGGCCGACCGCTCCGCGCTCGCCTCGGCGGAGCAGTTCCGCCGCGAGATCGCCGAGCCGTGCCGGCCGGTCATCCTGCGCGGCGCGATCGCCGACTGGCCGATGGCGCAGGCCGCGGCACAGGGTCATGACGCGCTGATCGCCTATCTGACGGGGTTCGCGGCACAGACCGAGATCGGTGCCTTTGTCGGCGCGCCCGCGATCGCCGGCCGCTATCACTATTCGGACGATCTGTCGGGCTTCAACTTCACGCGCGAGACGATGCCGCTCGCCGCCGCACTCGATCGGATCGGCCGCACCGCCGGCCAGCCCGGTGCGCCGAGCATCTATGCCGGCTCGCTGCCCACCAACGCCTTCCTGCCCGGGCTGGCGGCGGCGAACCCGCTCGCAGCGGTGCCGGCGGGGGTCGCGCCGCGGCTATGGATCGGCCACGGCTCGACCGTCGCCTGCCATTACGACACGCTCGACAACATCGCCTGCGTCGTCGCCGGGCAGCGGCGCTTCACCCTCTATCCGCCCGAGGCGATCGGCGACCTCTATGTCGGCCCGATCGACCACACCATGGCCGGCCAGCCCGTCTCGCTCGCGGCCGACAGCGCTCCCGGCGACCCCCGCTATCCGCGCTTCGAGCGCTGGCGCGAGCAGGCGATCGTCGCCGATCTCGGCCCCGGCGACGCGCTCTACCTGCCCAAACTCTGGTGGCACCGGGTGGAGGCGACCGCGCCGCTCAACCTGCTGATCAACTATTGGTGGGATGCCTTCCCCACCGGGCCCGACCAGCCCTTCGCGACGCTGCTGCTGGCGATGGCCGCGATCGCCGAACGCCCGCTGCCCGAGCGCCGCGCGTGGCAGGCCTGGTTCGACCATTATGCCTTCCGCCCGGATCGCCATCCGCTGGACCACCTGCCGCCCGAGCGCCACGGCATCCTCGCCGCGATCCCCGGCAACCTCGCGACGCTGCGCGCCCATGCGATGCGCATGCTCAGAGGGGGGCGCTAGATTGTGAGCCACCAAAACTGAACCGAACGTCGTCCCGGCGAAGGCGAGACCTTCTCGAAAATCGCGACGGCAACCTTCCACTCGTCATCCCGGACGTGTTCCGGCATCCTCGCCACCAGGGCGGCGAGCCGGCAATCGCTCGCACCTATCCCAGCGTCACCGCCTCCACCACGACCTCCGGATCGACCAGCCATAGCGACAGGCGGTGCCGCCCCGCCCGCGTCGCCGGCAGGATCACGCGGCCCGTCCGCCGGTTGTCCGCGACCGCCCTGCCCCAGCTGGCGGCGGTCTCGCCCGCCATCAGGTCGAGCATGACCGGCGCGCCGTCGTCGATCGACAGCGCCAGCCGGTGCCGGCCTGTCCCCCGCACGTCGAGGCCGGGCGCCGCGACCACCCCGACGGTCACCGGGCCGGCCGTCGGCAGGGTGACGTCGTAGACGATCCGCGGGCTCGCCCCGCCCGGCCGCTCGACCGGCGCGGCGCTGGCCGGCGTCGCGATCATCGCCGCACCGTTCGCGGTGAAGCCGGCGACCCGCTGCCAGCGCACGCCGCCGCCATCCACCGCGCGTCCGGCATCCGCCGCGATGGTCGCGCGCGGCGGCGCCGCTTGCGCAGGGCCGGCCGGCAGCGGCCGCGCCACCGTGGCGAGCGCCGGCATGGCATCGGCATCGGGCTGCTGCCAGCCGGTATAGCCGATATGCGTCTGCGCCATCATTCCGGCCCATTTGCCACCCGCCGTGTCCACCTCGTACCGGCGGCGGATCGCGCCATCCTCGGCATAATAGCGTCGCGCCAGCGCCGCCTGCCGCGACGTTTCCGCCGCATCGCCCGCCCGGGCCGCCGCGCGATTGGCGGCGACCGCCGCGTAGAGCCGGTGGAGGTTGGTCATCGCCTCGATCCGGTGCTGCACCAGCTGGTACCAGGCATCGCGCGACGCGGCCGGGATGCGCGCGCCCAGCCGTCGCGCATCGGTGTCGAGCGCGGTCCATGCGCCCACCACCCGCGCCCATTCGCCGTTCGCCACGCCATAGGTGTCGGCATCGATCAGCTCGGGCTTGCGCCGGCTGGCGAGTTGGCCGTAGCGCGTCAGCAGCGCGCCGATCGCCGATGCGTCCGCCGGGCCGAACTGCTGCGCCGCCCAGCGCGCCGGAAAGGCCTGCATCGCCGCCAGGTCCATCCGGTCGGGGTTCCACGCCATCGCCAGGAAGAAGCTGATCGGATATTCCATCGGCTTCAGGTCGCCGACATTGACGATCCACAGCCGGTCCGCGCCGAACTGCCGCGCCATCGTCATCTGCTGCCACACGCGCGGCATCGCGTTGGTGTCGAGCCACTTGTAGTTGCGCGGGTCGCCGACATAGTCGAAGTGGTAATAGACGCCATAGCCGCCAGCGCGCCGCTGGCCCGGCACCGGCAGGCGGCGAATGTTCCCCCAGTTATCGTCGGAGAAGAGCAGCGTCACGTCGTCGGGAACGCGCATCCCCTTGTCGTAATAGTCCTGCACTTCCTTGTAGAGCGCCCAGACCTGCGGCGTGCGCTCGGCCGGCTGGCGGGTGACGTCGGCGATGATGCCGCGCTGGTCGGCGACGATCCGCTGGAGCAGGTCGATCGCCGTCCCCTCGGTCATGGGCTCGTCGCCGTCGCCGCGCATGCCGACCGTGACGAGATTCTCGGACTCGCCGCGCCGCTCGATCCCGCCCCGCCAGAACGCCCGCAGCCGGTCGCGATTGGCGGTATAGTCCCATTTGCCGCCCTTGGTCCGCGCCCATTCGACCTGCGCGCGTTCCATCGGCTCGTGGTGCGAGGTGCCCAGGATCACCCCCATCTCGCGCGCCAGCGGCGCGGTGGCGGGATCGTCGTCCCACAGCGACTTGCCCCACATGGCGGGCCACAGGAAATTGGCCCTCGACCGCAGCAGCAGCGTGAAGACCTTCTCATAGGCGCGATGGTTGATCCCGCCGAAGGTCGCCCGCGCCCAGCCGCCAAAGGCCGGCTCCTCGTCGTTGATGAAGATGCCGCGATAGCGGACCACCGGCTTGTCGGCGACGCGGCCCGCGGTCAGGAACAGCGTCGGGTGCTTCTGCGCGGGCACGTCCGCCCACCAGCTCCAGGGGCTCACCCCCGCCTTGGCGCTGATGTCGTACAGGCCATAGATGGTGCCGCGGCGGTCGGCGCCGACGATCACCAGCGCGCGGGCGATGCCGGGCGCGGGGCGCTCGACCACCTGCTCGACATAGCCCTCCCACTGGCCCCTGAGCCCGGTCACGTCGATCCGCCCGGCGCGGACGAGCCCGTCGATCAAGGGACTGTGGCCCAGCGTGCCCGCGATCACCGTCGCGCCGCCCGCCAGCGCGCCCGCCAGCCGCACCTCGCCGCCGCCGACCGCCTTCAGGTCGGCGACCAGATCGGCCGCCGCCCGCCGCACCCCCGCATCGTCGGCCGGATCGACCACCACCGTCGCGGTCCGGCCCGGCGCGAGCAGCGCCAGCGCGCCCGGCGTCGAGGCGGGACAGGCCGCCACCATGCCCGGACAGCGCGGCGCGGCCAGCGCGGTGGCGGGCGCGAACAGGGCCAGCATCGCCGGCCACATCCTGGGGTTCATCATCCTCTCTCTCCTTCCGGCCCGCACCGCCGCGACGGTCCGGCAAGCCTAGCGCCGCCGCAGCGCTCCGCCAGCCGTTCTGCTTGACAAGCCTGGCCTATATCGACTTGATAACGCTACCAGTCGAGCGACCGCAAGAACAGCCCGGCGGCAGGAGGGGAATGACGATGCGGCATTGGCGAAGCGCGGCGATCGCGGCCCTCGCCCTGCTCGGCGGAGCGGCGACCGCGCGCATGCCGGGCTGGCAGGTCGCCTGGGGCGCGGCGCAGATGCGGGTCGAGGGCCCTGCCGCGGACAGGGTGGCGAAGGCCGGCGCCGTCACCATCCGCCAGATCGTCCATGTCTCCGCCGCCGGCTCCCGCGTCCGCATCCGCCTGTCGAACATCGCCGGCGACGCGCCGCTGCGCATCGCCGCCGCCAGCCTCGCCCGCGGCACGCCCGGCAAGGCCGCCGTCGCCGCGCCCCGCGCCCTGCGGTTCGCGGGAGCGCCCGGCATCGTCATCGCGCCCGGGGCGGAGGCCTATTCGGATCCGCTTCCCATCCCCGTGGTCGCGGGCGACGACCTCGCGATCAGCCTCTTCTTCCCGCAGCCCGCCGCCATTCCCACCGGCCATCCTGGCGCGCGCGCCTCGACCTTCCTGGTCGCGGGCGACGCCACCGCGAGCCCCGATCTCGCCGACGCGGCCAGGATCGGGGGGTGGTGGAGCCTCGCCGATGTCGAGGTGCAGGGCGGCACCGCGCCGCGCGGCACGATCGTCGCGATCGGCGATTCGATCACCGACGGCTATGGCATCGTCGACGACAGCAACACCCGCTGGCCCGACCTGCTCGCCCGCCGCCTGTCCGCCGCGACCGCGACGCGCGGCCTGTCGGTGGTCAATGCCGGGATCGGCGGCAACCGCGTGCTGCTCGACGGGCTCGGTCCCAATCTCCTCGCCCGCTTCGACCGCGACGTCATCGCCCGGCCGGGCGTCACGCATGTGATCGTGCTGGAGGGGGTGAACGACCTCGGCGTCCTCACCCGCGACCATCCGGTCGGCGCCGCCGAGCACCAGGCGATGGTCGCCGCGATCACGGGCGCCTATCGCCAGATGGCGGAGCGCGCCCATGCCCATGGCCTCATGGTCATCGGCGGCACGATCACCCCCTTCGCCGGCAGCGACTATTATCACCCCGGCGCAGAGACGGAGGCGGACCGGCAGGCGATCAACGCCTTCATCCGCACCAGCGGCACGTTCGACGCGGTGGTCGATTTCGACCGCGCGCTGCGCGACCCCGCCCGCCCCGACCGGCTGCTCGCCGCCTATGATTCGGGCGACCATCTCCATCCCAGCGCCGCCGGCTACCGCGCCATGGCGGACGCGGTGCCGCTCGCGCTGTTCCACCGGGCGCGGCGATGAGCATGCGGCATGACCCATCTGTCGAACCAAGGAGAGGCGCGATGACCCGACCCCTGCTGCTGGCCGCCACCATCATGCTCGCGACCGCCGCCGCCGCTGCGCCGGAGGCGGAGCGCGGCACCGGCGCCTACGCGGCTCTCTACGAGGAGCGCGCCGACCTGCCCGACCATGTCGTCTATCGCCCCGCCGATCTGAACCGGCTGGGCGGGCGGAAGCTCGGCCTCTACGTCTTCGGCAACGGCGGCTGCGGCGCAGACGGCACCGCCTCTCGCAACCACCTGCTCGAGATCGCCTCGCACGGCTATCTCGTCATCGCCTCGGGCACCATCCCCAAGGCCGGAGACACTGCGGGCCCGCCGCAGCGGCCCGCCAACGGCCAGCTCACCGCGCAGACCCCCACGCATCTTCTCACCGACGCGATCGATTGGGCGGAGCGCGAGAACCGTCGCGCCGACAGTCCCTTGCGCGGCAAGCTCGATCCCCGCGCCGTCGCCGTGTCGGGTTGGAGCTGCGGCGGGCTTCAGGCGCTTGCCGTCGCGCCCGATCCGCGAGTGAAGACCGTCGTCGTCATGAACAGCGGCATGTTCAACGACGGCCGCAGCCCGATCCCCGGCATCCCGTCGGACAAGGCGGCGCTCGCCAGGCTTCACGGCTCGGTCCTCTACGTCCTCGGCGGGCCGACCGACATCGCCCATGCAAACGGCAGCGACGACTATCGCCGGATCGAGCATCTGCCCGCGGCGCTGGTGGACATCCCGGTCGGCCATGGCGGCACCTATATGCAGCCGCATGGCGGCGTCGCGGCGGAGGTGGTGACCGCCTGGCTGGACTGGCAGCTCAAGGGTCGCCGCGACGCCGCGGCCCGCTTCGTCGGGCCCGCTTGCGGCTTCTGCCGCGATCCGCGGCTCAGTCTCCAGACCAAGCGGCTGCGCTGAAGGGCCGGCCAGGCGACCAAGCCTTGCCAAAGAGGCGCGGCGTCGTAGAGCGGGACGACGATCGAAGAGGGACAAGGGTGGGCAGATCCGGCCGGCTGGAACGCGGTGCCACGATCATCGACGTCGCACGGCGCGCCAACGTGTCGGCGATGACCGTGTCGCGCGTCATCAACGGCCGCAGCGGCGTGCGCCCGGAGACGCGGACCGCGGTCGAGGAGGCGATCCGCGCCCTGTCCTACACGCCCAATGCCGCCGCGCGCAGCCTCGTCACCTCGGCCGAGCTGCGGATCGGCGTCGTCTATTCCAATCCCAGCGCCGCCTTCATGAGCGAGTTCCTGACCGGCGTGTTCGAGGAGGCGTCGATCCGCGGCGCGCGGCTGGTCCTGCTCAAGGGCGAGGACGGGCATCCGCCCGACGACGGGGCGCTCGCCGCGTTCGCCGAATCGGGGTTGTCGGGCATCATCCTCGCGCCGCCGCTCGGCGAATCGCGCACGGTGCTGGCGGCGCTGCGCGCCACCGGCCGGCCGATCGCGGCGGTCGGCGCCTATCAGCCGGGCGAGGCGACCTGCGTGCGGATCGACGATCGCGCCGCCGCCTATGAGATGACACGCCATCTGCTCGATCTCGGCCACCGCCGGCTCGGCTTCGTCATCGGCAACCCCGATCAGGCCGCCAGCGCCGAGCGGATGGCCGGCTTCTACGCGGCGGTGCGCGAGGCGGACGGGGTGGAGGTGAAGGTGGCGCAGGGCGACTTCAGCTACGCCTCGGGCCTCGCTGCGGGCGAGCAGCTGCTCAACGGACCCGCCCCGCCAACCGCGATCTTCGCCAGCAACGACGACATGGCCGCCGCGATCGTCTCGGTCGCACACCGCCAGCAGCTCGACGTCCCGCGCGAGCTGACCGTGGCGGGCTTCGACGACACCACCGCGGCGGTGACGCTCTGGCCGCCGCTCACAACCGTCCACCAGCCGCTGCGTCGTCTCGCCGCCGAGGCGCTCGCCGCCGTCGCGACCGAAGCCACCGCCCGCGGCCGCGCCGCGGCGGACCGTGGCGGCGACCGGGTGCTCGAGCACAGCATCGTCAAGCGCAACTCGACCGCCGCGCCGGCAAACTCCCGCGACTGACCCCCGCCGCTACTCCACCCCTACATAGCGGAACCAGGCGAAGTCGGCGAAGCCGCCCGCACCCGCCATGTCCTGGCAGGCCATGCCCAGGAACGTGCCCGTGAAATTGGGCAGGCCCGGCACCGTCACCTCGTCGGACAGGATGGTCGCGTCGAGCGCCACCGGCGCTTCGGTCCACGCGCCCGTGTCGCCGGTCCGCCAGGCGAAGCGGAGCGTGTCGCCGTCGCATTGCGCGCGCAGCTCCAGCGGGCCTGCCGGCACGTCCTCCGCCACCGACAGGCTGGTGCAGCCGCGCGCCGGGTCCGCCGACAGGATGTGCAGCGCCCGTCGCCCATCCTCGGCGGTCAGGTGGAAGTAATGGAATTTCGTGCTGTTGTAATAGCAGACCAGACCCGCCGCCTGCTGGAAATTGGCGGGTGCGAAATCCAGCCGGGTGGTCGCGGTATAGCGCAGATGCTGCTGACGGCGCGCGACCAGCGCCTGGCGGAAATGGCTGCCGATGCTCTCCCGCCCGAACAGGCGCAGGTGGCCGGGTCGCGCGGCCAGGCTGAACAGCGCGTCCGCATCGGGGGTGCGCAGCCATTGCAGCGGCTCCGGCAGCGGGCGCGCCGCGTCGAAGCTGCCGTCCCACGCCGCATCCGGCCAGGGTGCCGGCGGCAGGTCGGGCGCGGGCGGATCGGGGTCGGGGCGGGCGTCGCCGGCGAGAGTGCGGAGCCAGCCGTCCGCGTCCCAGCGCATCGGCTGCGCCGCCGTCTCGCGCCCCAGCACGCAGCGCCCCCGACCGGGCAGCGGCCGCCCGCACAGATAGAAGAGCCACGGCGTCCCGTCCGCCAGCTCGACCAGATCGCCATGGCCGGTCCGGGTCAGCGCCCCCTCGCGCGCGCCGGCCGCGGTCAGCACCGCTCCGTCCGGATGCACCTCATAGGGCCCCAGCAGCGAGCGCGAGCGAGCCATCACCACCGCATGGTCCCAGCCCGTCCCGCCCTCCGCGACGAGCAGATGATACCAGCCGTCGCGCTTGTAGATATGCGGCCCCTCGGTGAAGCCGCGCGCCGTCCCCTCGAAGATCAGCTGCCGCTCGCCGACCAGCCGCATCGCCGCGCGGTCGAACTCCTGCGCGACGATTCCGGCGAAGCGCCCGCGATCGGGGCGATGGTCCCACAGCATGTTGACCAGCCAGCTGCGCCCGTCCTCGTCGTGGAAGAGCGCAGGGTCGAAGCCGCTGCTGTTGAGGTGGACGGGATCGGACCATTCGCCGTCGATCCGATCGGCGGTGACCAGATAATTGTGGAAGTCGCGCAGCGAGGCTCCGGCCGCACCCTCGACGGTCGTCTGGCCGTAGCGCTTGACGTCGGTATACATCAGCCAGAAGCGACCGTCCGCATGGGTCAGGTCCGGCGCCCACACGCCGCAGCTGTCGGGCGCGCCGGTCAGGTCGAGCTGGCTCTTCCGACGCAGCGGGCGCGCGGCGAGCCGCCAGTTCACCAGGTCGCGGCTGTGATGGATCTGGACACCGGGATACCATTCGAAGGTGGAGGTCGCGACATAGATGTCGTCACCCACCCTCGCCACCGAGGGGTCGGGATTGAAGCCGCGCAGGATCGGGTTCGGAATTCGCGTCATCGAGGTTTGCGTACCAGGGTCCAGAGAAGCGCCGCGCCGATCAGATCGAGCAGCCCGAGCAGGATGAAGAAGGGCGTATAGCCGACCTGATCGACCAGGCCGCCGAGCAGCAGCGAGAAGACGAGCACGCCCAGATTGCCGGCGAACCCCGCCATGCCCGCCGCGGTCGCGACCTCGTTGCGGCGGAACAGGTCGGAAGCCATGGTGATCACCGTCACCGACAGCGTCTGGTGCGCGAAACCGCCCAGGCACAGCAGCGCGACGGCGGCATAGGGGCTTTCGACCGCGCCGACGAACGCCATGCCGGTCATCATCACCGCGCCGAGCGTGAACGCGCTCCGCCGCGCATCGATCAGCGACACGCCGCGCCGCTGGAGGAAGGCGGCGATCGCCGGCCCGAACAGGCAGCCCAGATCCGCCGCCAGAAAGGGGAGCCAGGCGAACAGCGCGATCTGGGTCAGGTCGAAGCCCCGCTGCCGCGCCAGATAGAGCGGCATCCAGAAGGACAGCATGCCCCAGACCGGGTCGGCGAGCAGCCGCGGCAGCGCGATTCCCCACAGGTCGCGGCGGCGGAGCAGCGCGGGGATCGACGCGCGACCCTCCGCCGCCAGCCGCACCTCCTGCCCCGCCGCGATATGCGCGCGCTCCTCGGGCCGGATGCGGCGGTGGCGCGCCGGGCTGTCGTAGAAGAACAGCCAGACCAGCGACCAGGCGAGGCCCAGCGCGCCCGCGACCAGGAAGGCAAGCCGCCAGCTCTGGGTCATCACCGCCCAGGCGACCAGTGGCGGGGCGAACACCGCCCCGAACGAGGCACCGATATTGTAGATGCCGCCCGCGACCCCGCGCTCGCGCGCCGGAAACCATTCGGCGACCAGCTTCTGCCCGGCGGGCTGCGCCGAGCCTTCGGCGACGCCGAGCGCGCCGCGCAGCGCGGCGAAGCCCAGCCAGCCGCTGGCGAAGACATGCGCCATGGTGATCGCCGACCAGGCCATGGCGAACAGCGCGAAGCCCAGCCGCAGCCCCATGCCGTCGAGCAGATAGCCCGCCAGCGGCTGGAACATCACGCCGACCTGGAAGGCGCCGGTGATCCAGCCATATTGCTCGCTGCTGATATGCTGCTCGGTCAGGATCACGGGCGCCGCCACCCCCAGCACCGCCCGCGCCAGATAGTTGATCACCATCGCGCCGACGAACAGGGCGATGATCGTCCAGCGCAGCCGGGGAATGCCGAATCGCGTCATGCGCGCTCTTCTCTCACGCTCTCGTTAACGTGAACAGATGGACGATGGTCGAACATCGCCCGTCCGGCGCCGATCGGCGGTTTCCAGCGGTTCGTGTCGCCTCATATGACAGTGGCTAGTCCATATAGTCCTATATTGACACTCAATTCTTCCGCTCCTACAAAATTGTTCACGTTAACAAGTTGCGCTGCAGCAAGTTGTCGAACCCGGCGGTACAGGCCCGCCGGTCTGCAGCGCCCGATCGCAACGATAAATCGACGAAGAGGGGAAGAGGATATGGCAAGTGTTTCGACTGCCGCGGCCGATGGTCGCCGCACGCTGCTCCGCACGGCATCGGCCTGGGCGATCGGGCTCGCCGCCTGTACCGCGCCGCTGACCGCGCTGGCGCAGCTGCCGCCCGCCGACGCCAGCGCGCCCGGCCCGATCCCGCCGGTCGGCACCACGCCGACCCAGGCGCAGCCGGCCGAGACGCTCCAGCAGGCCGGCACTACCCCGGACGACGACAGCCAGCGGGAGATCGTCGTCACCGGATCGCGCATCGCGGTCAGCGGCTTCAACGCTCCCACGCCGACCACCGTGGTCGGGGCCGAGGACATCGCGGCGAACGCCCAGCCGAACATCTTCACCACCATCGCCCAGCTGCCCTCGCTCCAGGGGTCGTCGGGCACGCAGGTCAACACCTTCAGCACCTCGAGCGGGCAGCAGGGCCTCAGCTCCTTCTCGCTGCGCGGCGTCGGCGCGATCCGCACGCTGACCCTGCTCGACGGCCAGCGCGTCGTCGGCGCCAACGTCACCGGCGTGCCCGACATCAGCCTGTTCCCGCAGCTGCTCGTCACCCGCGTCGACGTGGTCAATGGCGGCGCCTCGGCCAGCTACGGTTCGGACGCGGTCGGCGGCGTGGTCAACTTCATCACCGACAGCCGGTTCAAGGGGATCAAGGGCAACGTCCAGGGCGGCATCACCACCTATGGCGACGACGCGCAGGTGCTGGTCCAGCTCGCCGCGGGCGACAGCTTCCTCGACGACAAGCTCCATGTCGTCGTCAGCACCGAATATGACAACGAGGCCGGCATCGGCGGCGGCGAGTTCGGCATCGGCCTTGCCAACGGCCGCGACTGGTTCAAGCAGACGACGCTGATCAACCGCGGCGTCCTCAACGACGGGTCGCCGCAATATCTACTGCGCGACTATGCCCAGTCGATCACCTTCGCCAAATACGGGCTGATCACCAACGGCCCGCTGCAGGGCACCGCCTTCGACCAGAACGGCGTGCCGTTCCAGTTCCAGTACGGCTCGAACGGGGTACCGACCCGCAACGGCACCGGCGCGGTCACCGGCTGCTATCCCGGCTTCTGCCTGGGCGGCGACCTGTCGGGCAATGTCGATGCCGGCCGCTCGCTCAAGTCGAGCATCGAGCGGATCAACAGCTATGGCCGCATCGGCTACGAGTTCATGCCGGACGGCGAGATCTACGGCACGGTCAATATCGGGCAGGTGAAGACCAGCAACCAGCCGGTCAACGGCCAGAACCGCCCCGGCCTGACCATCCAGTGCAGCAACCCCTTCGTGCCGCAAAGCATCCAGACGGCCTGCACCAATGCCGGCATCACCAGCTTCCAGTACGGCACCAGCAACGCGGCGCTGGGCAACACGAAGGTGCACACCGATCGCCGCCAGTATCGCTTCGTCGCGGGGGCCAAGGGCCGGCTGCCGGTCGCGGGAACCGACTGGACCTACGACATCTACTATCAGCACGGCACCAACTATACCGATATCGACGTCGACAACATCCTGCTGAGCAACCGCTTCAACCAGGCGATCGACGCGGTGACGGTCAACGGCGTCGTGGTCTGCCGCAACACCACCGCGCGCGCCGCCGGATGCCAGCCGCTCAACATTTTCGGCGGCAATCCGTCGGAAGCGGCGCTGCGCTACATCATGCCGGAGGCCGGGCCCTTCCAGCGGACCCGCCAGACCCAGGACGTAGTCAGCCTCAACTTTTCCGGTTCGCCGGTCGACCTGTGGGCCGGGCCGCTCGCGATCGCGTTCGGCGGCGAGTTCCGCCACGAATATTACCGCGTCCGTGCCGATCCCTATGGCGCCGGCTTCGCCGCCTCGCCGGCGGGCGGCGACTATCCCGCCGACCCGGTGCTGCTGACCGGCGGCAACAACTGGTATGCCGGCAACTACAAGAACGGCCAGGGCGCCTACAGCGTCAAGGAAGCGTTCTTCGAGGCGAACCTGCCGATCTGGGACTCGGAGGCGATCGGCCGCGCCAACATCAACGGCGCCGCGCGCGTGACCGACTACAGCACTTCGGGCACCGTCTGGGCGTGGAAGGTCGGCGGCACCTGGGACCTGCCGATCGAAGGCTTCCGCGTCCGCGGCGTGACCTCGCGCGACGTGCGCGCGCCCAACCTGTCGGAGCTGTTCGCGGCGCCGGTCACCACCACCCTGCCCAATTTCTTCGACCCGTTCCGCAACACCAACGTGCTGGCGATCCAGAACAGCATCGGCAACACCGCGCTGCGCCCGGAGATCGCCCGCAACACCACGGCGGGCATCGCGCTGGCCAATCCCGCCTGGCTGCCGGGGCTGAACATCTCGTTCGACTATTACTCGCTCAAGATCAAAAGCGTGATCAGCAGCATCGCGGCGGCGGATATCGTCCAGCTCTGCTTCCAGAACGTACTGCCGGAGACGTGCAGCGCCTTCAACCTCAACAACAGCGCCGGCCCCAACTTCATCAACGTCCAGGCCTTCAACCTCGCCGAGATCGACACGCGCGGCTTCGATATCGAGGCGAGCTATCGCTGGCAGCGTCCGCTGGGCCTGCCCGGCACGCTGACGCTGCGGGCGCTGGCGACCCATGTCATCAAGTACGTCACCGATACGGGCCTGCCGGGAACGCTGCCCAACGACACCGCCGGGGTCAATCTGGGCGCCACCCCCGACTGGAAGTGGCTGGCGATCCAGACCTATGCCAACGACCAGTTCTCGCTGTTCGTGCAGGAGCGCTGGTTCAGCGACGGCAATCTGGGCAACCAGTATGTCGTCTGCCAGCCGGGCACCTGCCCCGCCTCGACCTCGCAGCGGCCGACGATCGACCGGAACTTCCTGCCGGGCGCCTTCTATCTCGACCTGGGCGGCACGGTGAACCTGACCGACCAGATCACCGCCTATGCCAAGGTGGACAACGTCTTCGACCGCGATCCCGCCAAGTCGACGATCTTCAACAACCCGGCGCTCTACGACCAGATCGGCCGCGTCTATCGCGCGGGCGTCCGGTTCAAATTCTGATCCGATCGCCGAGCACCCATTTTCCGAGCCCCCTCCTGCCGCGGTCGCCCGACGACCGCGGCCCATTTTTTTGTTCGCGGAATGTTCCACGTGGAACATTGGCGGTTAGGCCTGTCTTCCGTCAACCCGTGCAGACGAGACCTCTGCGAAAGTCGCGGCGGTAGCATCTTCCAATCGTCACGCCGGACTTGTTCCGGCATCTACGGTTCCGGAAAAAATCAAAGGCGTGTGCGCTTGTGGCGCGGTGGATGCCGGAACAAGTCCGGCATGACGGGGTGACTTTCGCAGAGGTCTCGCGCAGGCGGGGATCCAGACGCGCGAAAGCGTGCCGGATAACGCGCAAACGTCAGCGGTTATGGATCCCCGCCTTCGCATGACCTCTGCGAAAGTCCTTCGTCCACCCCGGCGAAGGCCGTGGTCCAGTTGGGAGGCGGCCGTAAGTTACTGCAAAGCTTCACCCAGCTGGACCCCGGCCTTCGCCGGGGTGGACGAGAGGTGTTGATCGCTGGGACTTTCGCAGAGGTCTCGCCTGCGCGGGGATCACGGGGCTCCTCTCGGATGCGACCAGCAGCCGACGCGCCGCTAATCGTTCCTCAATTGTTCCACGTGGAACATTCGCCACCCGGCGTCTCTAACCAAAAGAATGTTTTTTTCTACAACAGTTGTAAAGTACGACTGAATGGGATTACACCCATCAAAGCCGCTCGAAGAAGCGGCATGACGTTGATTCGAGGAGAGGATCATGGCGACCCGTCGCTTTGCATTCCGGCAGGCCGTGCTCGGCGCAGCGGCGCTGGCGCTGGTGACGGTCGATACCGCGGCCCCTGCGCAGAACGATGTCCATAGCGCGGTCGCAGACGATCCGGGCGTCGTGCGCTCGTCCATCTACCTGCCGGTGCGCGACGGAACGCGGCTGGCGGTCAACATCTACCGTCCCGCCGAGAACGGGCGGGCGCGCGAGGGCCGCTATCCGGTCGTCTTCGCCTTCACCCCCTATCGCGCGCGCTATTACAAGGACGGCGAGGTCGTCGACCTGATCGACTCGACCACCTTCGGCCTGCGCGGCCTCGTCCATGCGGGCTATGTCGTCGCCACCGCCGACGTGCGCGGCAAGGGTGCGTCCTTCGGCGCGCGGCGCGGGTTTCTCGACCAGACGGAGGCGCGCGACGGGTACGACATCGTCCAGTGGCTCGCCGCCCGGCCCTATACGACGGGCAAGGTCGGGATCACCGGCTGCTCCTATCTGGGCGGCAGCGCGATGCTGGTCGCGGGCACCCTGCCCCCGGCGCTGAAGGCGGTGTTCGCCGCAGCGACCGACCTCGACAAATATGCCTTCGTCCGCAACGGCGGCATCACCGCGCAGTTCAATACCCGGCCCGACGAGCCGCTCGACGTCGATCTCGCCAGCGTGCCGGTCGATGCCGATCGCGGCGGTGCGCTGCTCAAGGCGGCGGTGGCCGAACATGCGCGCAACACGCCGATGGCGCCGCTCTGGGCGGGGATGCCCTATCGCGACAGCGTGTCGCCGCTGACCGGCACGCGCTTCTGGGAAGAGGTCGGCCCCTATACCCACCTCGCCAGGCTGCGCAGCCCGCAGCTCGCCTGGTATGTCTGGGGCAACTGGAACGACGAGCCGACCGAGCAGATCATCCAGGCGGCGGCGAACCTCGACGCCAAGCTGATCGTCGGCCCGGGCAGCCATTGCGAGCCGCCCAAGGTGTTCGACATCGTCGGCGAGCAGCGTCGCTTCTTCGACCATTATCTCAAAGGGATCGACAACGGCATCGAGCGCGAGCCGCGCTATGCGTGGTGGCGCGAAGAGGGTCAGGGCGGCACGATGGTGCACCGCGCGACGCTGCCCGGCGCGGGGATCGCGCGCACCACCCTCTTCCTGTCGGCCGCCCCCAACGACGCGCCGGCGGCCTTCGATCGCGGCAGTCTCGCCGCGACCGCACCGCGCGCCGGCACGCACCCCTTCAAGGTCGATTACAGTGTCGCGACCAAGGACTATTTCCAGTTCTGGCCGAGCGCGCTCGACGGCAAGGGCGTGACCTATACCAGCCGGCCGCTGGCCGCCGACGCGGCGATCGAGGGCTATCCGGTGCTGACCGTCCGCGCCGCGATCGACGGGCGCGACGCCAATCTGTTCGGCTATCTGGAAGAGGTCGATCCGGCGGGCAAGGTGACGATGCTCGCCTTCGGCCGGCTCGCCTTCAGCCATCGCAAGACGGGCAAGGCGCCCTACGACCATCTCGGCCTGCCCTATCATTCGGGGCTGAAGGCCGATGTCGCGCCGGCGGTGCCGGGCCGGGCCGAGACCCTGTCCTTCGCCCTGTCGCCGCGCGCCTATACCGTGCCCGCCGGCCACCGGCTGCGCGTGACGATCACCGGCGCCGATCCGCGCCAGCGCAACCTCGCCGCAATCCGCGACACGCTCGCGCCGACGATCACCGTGTTCGGCGGCGCGCCCTCGCACATCGCCATCCCCTTCACCGCGCCCGTCCGCTTCCGCTGACCCCGCGCCCGCTTTCGCCTTGAGGACATGACCATGGACAGCCATCTTCGCCGCCGCCTGCTCCTCTCGACCAGCGCGCTGCTGGCCGTCATCCTTTCGGCCGGTGCCGCCGCCGCGCAGACCGATCCCGAGCCCGCCAGCTCGCAACAGGCGAGGCCCGACGCCCCCGCCTCGGTCCAGACGCCGGCGGCGACCGCCGGCCCGGTGACGGTGGGCGGCGAGGACGTGACCGATGCCGATATCGTCATCACCGGCAGCCGCATCCGCGGCGCCGCACCGGTGGGGTCGAGCGTGATCGCGATCGACCGCTCGGCGATCCAGGCGTCCGGCGCGGTGACGACCGACCGCCTGATCAAGGAGATCCCGCAGGTCTTCGACCTCGGCACTTCCGAAAACTCGCGCGGCCAGTCGGGCGGCAACAGCAACATTACCTTCGGCAACGCGATCAACATCCGCGGTATCGGCCCCTATGCCACGCTGACCATCCTCGACGGACACCGGGTGGTGAACAACAGCCGCTCGGTCGATCCCTCGATCATCCCGTCGCTGGGGCTGGAGCGGGTCGAGGTGGTCGCCGACGGTGCCTCGGCCGTCTATGGCTCGGACGCAATCGCTGGCGTCGTCAACCTGATCCCGCGCCGCAACCTCAACGGGATCGAGACGATCGCGCGGATGGGCGTGGCGCGCGACTTCCACGAGAGCCAGTTCGGCATCGCGGGCGGCAAGACCGGCGACTGGGGCCAGGTGATGGTCGCCTATGAGCATGTCTTCCGCAGCAACCTGTCGGGCGACGATCGCGACTTCTTCACCAGCGACCAGCGCCGCTTCGGCGGGCGCGACTTCCGCACCACCCAGTGCAATCCCGGCACGCTGACGGTCGGCGGGGTCAACTACGCGATCCCCGCGGGCGGCGTCACCGCCGCCAATGCCGCCGCGCTGGTGCCGAACACCGTCAATCGCTGCGAGGGCTTCACCGGGCAGGACCTGTTCCCGGAAACGCGCTACGACAGCGTCAACGCGACCTTCACCGTCCATCTGACCGACTGGCTGGATGCGTTCGGCGACGGCTATTTCTCCAACCGTCGCTTCCGCCGCAACAACGGCTATACCGGCGCGACGGTGACGGTACCGTCGACCAACGCCTTCTTCGTCCGCCCGGCCGGGACGACCGATGCGGAGTCGGTGCAAATCCGGCTCGACGAGCTGCCCAACAACATCTCCTTTGGCTCGACCCGCAGCTGGCAGGGCGCGGGCGGCCTGCGCGCCAAGTTCGGCAGCTGGGAGGTGCAGGGCCAGATCATCTACGGCCGCAACGACGATACGTCGAACACGCCCAACGGCATCAACACGCCTGCGCTGAACGCGGCGCTGGCGAGCAGCAACCCGGCCACCGCCTTCGACCCCTATGGCCTCGGCCGCACCTCCGCCGCGGTGCTGGCGGCGATCAACGACCAGGTGTTCAACGCGCCGACGCTCAACCGCTTCACCGGCGCGGAGGCGACGATCAACGGCACGCTGTTCGACCTGCCGGGCGGCGGGGTGAAGCTGGCCGCGGGCTATGAGCGGCAGGAGCTGGAGGTGGCGCTCGGCATCCAGCGCGGCGCGCCGTCGACGCCGCTCACCTTTCGCAACTATGCGCGCAAGGTGGATTCGGGCTATGCCGAGCTGTTCGTGCCGATCTTCGGCACCGGCAACGCCATTCCGGGCCTGCGCCGGCTCGAGCTGAGCGCGGCGGTCCGCTACGACAAGTACAGCGATGTCGGCGACACGACGAATCCCAAGTTCGGCATCAACTGGTCGCCCTTCCGCGGGCTGACGGTGCGCGGCAGCTACGGCACCTCGTTCCGCGCGCCGCTCTTCTCGCAGATCTACGGCAACAGCTCGAACATCTTCGTCCAGCCTTATGCCGATCCGACGCTGGGCGGCACGATCGTCCAGGGCGCGGCGCTGTCCGGCGGCAATACCGGGCTGCGGCCGGAGGAGGCGAAGACCTGGTCGGCGGGCGCGGACTGGGAGCCGACGCGCAACCTGCGGCTCAGCCTCACCTATTGGAACGTCAAATATACCGGGCAGGTCGACAGCTATCTGGGCGATCTGGCGATCCTGAGCCGCGAGGCGCAGTTCGCCGGGACCGGCGTGATCCTGCGCGGGGCGGACGCGGCGGCGCGGATCCGCGAGCTGCTCGCCTCCGGCATCACCGTCGCGCGCGGCGTGCTGCCCGCCAATCCGGTGCTGTTCATCGACGGCCGCACTCAGAATCTGGGCCGGTCGGAGACGAGCGGGATCGATCTGGTCGGCAGCTATACGCTGGAGACGGAGAAGGCGGGCATCTTCACGCTGAACGCCAACGCCACCTACCTGACGCGCTACCTGGCCGCGATCACGCCCAGCGGCACGCTGATCGACCGGCGCAATACCGTGTTCAATCCGCTGACCTTCAAGGGCCGGGGCAGCCTCAACTGGCTGTATGACGGGGTGAATACGCGGCTGACGGTCAACCATGTCGGCGGCTACGACAACAACACCTTGCCCAATAACGGGGTGCAGAAGGTGGACAGCTACACGACATTCGACCTGGGCGTGACCTTCAACATCGGCGATGCCGAGCCGCAGGGCTTCTTCGACGGCGGGTTCAGCCTGTCGTTCGACGCGCTCAACCTTTTCGACCGCAAGCCGCCCTTCCTCGACTTCGCGCCGACGGTGAACGGCAGCGGCGGCTATGACGCGACGGCGGCCAATCCGGTCGGGCGCGAGGTGGCGGTGACGCTGCGCAAGCGGTTCTGACCGGTGGACGAGCGGGCGGGATCAGCCGCGGAAACAGGCCTTGTAGACGCGGTCGAGGATCGCGGTCAGGAGCTTGCGATCCCCCTCGCCCAGGGCGTCGAGCACGTCGTGCTCGACCACCTCGAGCGCCGCGAACATCTCCGCCAGCCACGCCTCGCCCGCCTCGGTCGTGTAGAGCGCGTGGCGGCGGCGATCGGTGGGGGAGCGGCGGCGTTCCGCCCAGCCGCGCTGTTCCAGCTCGTCGACGACCATCACCGCCATGGATTTGTCGAGACCGACTTCGCGCGCCAGCATGATCTGCGACAGGCCTGGATTGGCCGAGATGATCGCGAGCGCGGAGAACAGCCCCTGCCGCAGCTGGTAGCGATCGGTGACCTGCGCGAATTCGCGCGAGAGCTGGTTCTGGATGCGGCGCAGCCGGAAACCGACGAAATCGCCCAGCCGGCCGAGCGCGATCTCGGCATCCGGTTCGGCGGACTGGGGCGCACGCAATGCTTCTTCCATCCCACCTCGCTAGCCGAAGCACCGCGCCAAGGGAATTCCGTAGAAGATACGGAAGATGGATTGTTGACTTACTCAACCTTTTCCGGTGAGTCGGACACTCTCTATGACGCATAGCTCCTTGCCCCCGCACGCCAAACCCGTCGACGCCCCACCGGTCGACGCCGATGTCGAGCCGGAGGCGGCGCGCCCGGTCCAGTCGCCGCTGGCGCGCGCGATGCTGGCGATCGGATCGGCCGGGTTGCTGGCGGCGATGGCGACCGATGCGCTGGCGGTGGCGGGGCGCCATGCCGGCATCCGGCTGCTCGGCGCGATCGAGGTGGTGCAGGCCTGCATCGTGCTGATCGCCACCACCGCAATCGTGCTGACGACGATCGTCGACGGCCATGCCCGCGTCCACATCCTGCTCGAACGCATGGCGCCGGCGCGCGCCGCGGCCTGGCTGCGCGGCGCCAATGCTTTGAGCGCGCTGGTCTTTCTGTGGCTGGCCGCGGGGTCGGCCTGGCTCGCCTCCGACCTGTGGAGCAGTTTCGAGCTGACCGAGATCCTGCACCTGCCGCTGCGCTGGCTGCGGCTCGCCTGGATCGTCGGGGCGCTCGCCACCGCGATCCTGTTCGCCCGCCGCGCGCTGAAGCGGATCCCGGCATGATCGCGCCCGAACTGATCGGCCTGATCGGCATCGCGGTGCTGCTCGCGCTGCTGGGCGTCGGCGTGCCGATCGGCATCGGCCTCGCGCTGGTCGGCGGGGTCGGGCTGACGGTGTTGCTGTCGCCCGAGGCGGCGCTGATCAAGGCCGGCGTCGTCACCTTCGACACCATTTCCCGCTACGAACTCGGCGTGCTGCCTTTGTTCGTGCTGATGGCGCATCTCTGCTTCGCCGCGGGCGCGAGCCGCGACTTTTTCGACGCCGCGGCGCGGTTCGTCGGGCATCGGCGCGGCGGCCTCGCCATGGCCTCGATCGGCGGCTGCGCCGGCTTCGGCGCGATCAGCGGGTCGAGCCTGGCGACGGTCGCCACCATCACCTCGGTCGCGCTGCCCGAGATGCGCAAGGCGAACTATGCCCCCGGCTTCGCCACCGGTGCGCTGGCGGCGGGCGGGACTTTGGGGTCGCTGGTGCCGCCATCGGGCGCACTGATCGTGTTCGGGATCATCGCCGAACAGTCGATCGGCAAGCTGTTCGCCGCCTCGATCATCCCCGGCCTGACCCAGGCATTGTTCTACATCGTCGCGATCGCGATCCTGTGCCGGCTGAAGCCCGAACTGGGGCCGCCGACCGTCCGCGCCCCGTGGCGGGAGCGGTGGCCGGCGCTGCGCGGCATCGCCGACGTCGCGCTGCTGATCGTGTTCGTGATCGGGGGGCTGTTCATCGGCTGGTTCACCCCGACCGAGGCGGCGTCGGTCGGATCGGTCGCGGCGCTGCTGCTGTGCTGGAAGCGCGGGCGGCTGACCCGCGCCGCGGTAGCGGGCGCGCTGGAGACGACGCTGCGCACCACCGGCATGATCTATATCGTGGTGATCGGCGCGATCCTGTTCGCGACCTTCATCAGCGCGACCGGGATCGCGGCGGCGCTGTCCGCCTGGGTCGCGAACCTTCACGCCGGGCCGACCGTGGCGATCGTCGCGATGGCGCTGGTGCTGCTGCTGCTCGGCTCGTTCCTCGACGGGCTGGCGCTGATGCTGCTGACCACGCCGATCTTCCTGCCGATCACGCACGATCTGGGCCTCAGCCCGATCTGGTTCGGCATCTTTCTGGTCCGCACCATGGAGATCGGCTTCGTCCACCCGCCGCTCGGCCTCAACGTCTATGTCATTCAGGGGATTGCGGGCGACATTCCGCTGGGCACGATCTTCCGCGGGATCATCCCCTTCCTGATCGCCGACTTCCTGCATCTGGCGCTGCTGATCGCGGTGCCGGCGCTGACCCTGTGGCTGCCGGGAGTGATGGCATGAGGATGCGCCGCCTGATCGCTGCGCTGCTCGCCTCCGCCCTGCTGGCCGGCTGCGGCCGCGCGCCGGTGCCCGCGGGGGTGACCGAGCTGACCTATGCCAGCCCCTATCCGCCCGGCCACCCGTTCAGCCGCGCCGATATCCGCTGGATGGCCTGGGTCGAGAAGGCGTCGGGCGGGCGCATCCGCATCAAGCCCTTCTGGGCGGGCGCGCTGCTGTCGAGCGACCAGAGCATGGCGGAGATCCGCCACGGCGTCGCCGATATCGGCCTGATCACCCCCATCTATACCCGCGGCGGCGCGCATGCGCAGCGGGCACAGGCCGGTTTCTATGGCGGCGTGCGCGACATGCCCGAGCAGATCGCGGTCTATCAGTGTATCGCGGCGCGCTTCCCGGCGCTGACCGACGAGCTGAAGGGGCTGCGCGTGCTGGCGATCCAGCCGGGCAATTTCCCCGGCATCGTCACCCGCAGCCGGCCTGTGCGCAGCCTCGACGACCTGAAGGGCCTGCGCCTGCGCGCACCCGCCGAGAATCTGGAGGTGCTGCGGGCGCTGGGCGCCGACCCGGTCGATATGCCGATGGCCGACGTCTATTCGGCGCTGGCCAAGGGCGTGATCGACGGCGTCGTCGCCCCCGCCGACACGCTGAAGAGCCTGCATTTCGCCGAGGTCGCGCGCTATTTCACGACGCTGAAGGTCAGCCGCGGCTCCTATCCCGCCCGGGCCATGGGCATGGCGCGCTGGAACGCGCTGCCGCTCGCCGATCGCCAGTTGCTCGCCGAGAGCGAACGGGCGTGGGAGGCGGCGCTGATCGATGAGATCAACACCGCCGAACAGGCCGGCATCCAGTTCGGCAAGACGCATGGCGTCACCTTCCTGCCCATCTCGCCCGCCGACCAGGCGCGGTTCGATGCCATGTACAACCGGAACGCCGCCCGCATCGCCCGCGCGCTGACCCGCTTCGGCGCGGACGGCACCCCGATCTTCACCGAGGCGCAGCGGCTGATCGCGGCCGATGCCAGCGGCGCGCCGCCGCCCTGCGCCTCCCCTGCTCCGGACCCTTCGACCCATGACTGATACCGCCGCCACCCCCGCCCGCCCGCTGGAGGGCCTACGCGTCATCGACCTGACGCGCGCGCTCGCCGGTCCCTATGCCACGCTGCTCCTCGCCGGGCTGGGCGCGCAGGTGATCAAGGTGGAGGATCCGCGCGGCGGCGATCTGGCGCGCGAGAACAGCCCCTATGTCGGGCGCAACGGCGTGACGGTCGAGCGCGCGTATGAGGACGATGTGTCGATCAGCCACCTGTCGCGCGCGCGCGGCAAGATGGGCGTGTCGCTGAACCTCAAGGCGCCGGGCGCGCGCGGGGTGTTCGAGGATCTGTGCCGCGGCGCCGATATCGTGGTGGAGAATTTCACCGCGGGCACCGCCGACCGGCTCGGCGTCGGCTATGAGGTCGCGCGCGCGGTGAACCCCGGGATCATCTACTGCTCGCTTTCCGGCTTCGGCGCGGATGCGCGCGACGGCGGCAAGGCGATGGACGTCATCATCCAGGCCTTGTCGGGTGCGATGTACACCAGCGGCGACCCCGACGCGCCGCCGGTGCGGATGGGCATACCGGTGGCGGACATGCTCGCCCCCGTCTTCGCGGTGATCGGCATCCTCGCCGCGCTGGAGCAGCGGCATCGGACGGGGACAGGCCAGCATGTCGACGTCTCGATGCTGGGCGCGCTGACGTCGTTCGTGGCGATCGAGAACTGGTCGGCGCTGGCGGCGGCGGGGATGCCGGCGCGCACCGGGCTGACCGTGCAGCGGCTGTCGCCCTTCGGCGTGTTCGAATGCGCCGACGGCTATGTCGCGGTGGTCGCGGTGCATGAGAAGCTGGCGCGCGGGCTGTTCGCGGCGATGGGCGCGCCCGAGCTGGGCGACGATCCGCGCTTCGCCAGCCGCGATGCGCGGGTCGCCAATGCGGTGGCTCTGGAGGCGCGGATCACCCAATGGTCGCGCACCAAGCCGACCGCCGAGGTGGTGCGGATGCTGGAGGCGGAGGGCGTGCCCGCCGCCCCCGTCCGCCATCCCGAAGAGGCGCTGAGCGACCCACGGGTGATGGCGCGGGCCGAGACGATGCCGATCGCGCATCCCCGCTATCCGCACCAGTCGGAGCTGCGCACCTCCGGCATCCCGATCCGCTTTTCGGAGGCGACGACCGGCTTCGACGCGGCGCTGCCGATCGCGATCGGCGAGCATAATGGCGACGTCTATCGCGACCTGCTGGGCTATGACGCGGAGCGACTGGCGGCGCTGGCCGAGGCGGGCGTGATCTGATGGACGCGCTGGCCGCCATCGCCGCCGCCTATGCCGATGCCGATGCGGTCGCCGCGCGTCTCGCGGCCGGCGGCGCGACGGTGGTGCGCACGGTCGGCAGCGACGCGCCGCTGACCTGGCTGCGCGCGGCAGGCCTTGCGCCGGTACGGCTGGCGCCCGTGGCGGGACCGGAGACGCCACGCGCCGATGCGGTGATGGGGCGCGCCCCCGCCCGGCGGCGCGCGCACCGGCTGATGGAGCGGCTGCTCGATCCGGCGCTGGCGGAGGTGCCGGTGCTGATCACCCGCGCCGATGCCGAACAGGCGCAGATCTTCGCGGCGCTGCGCGAACGGCTGCGGCTGGGCGAGGCCGCGCCGGGACGGCTGCACATGCTCGATCTCGTCCATCAGGACCGGCCGGCGGCGGCGGGCTATAATGCGGTGCGGCTGCGCCAGCTCGACGACTGGCTGGCAGCGCAGGGCGGCCGGGCAGTGACCGATGCCGCGCTGGCCGAGGCGGCGGCCACGGAGGCGGCGGTGATCGAAGCCATCCGCGCGCTGCTGCCGCGGCTTTCGGGGAGCGACCGGCTGCGGCTGATCGGCTGCACCGCGATCCTGCCGCCCGACGAACTTGCCGAGCTGGTCAGCGCGATCGCGCCACCGCCGGTCACGGGGCGACCGGTGTTCGTCACCGGCACCGCGCTGGAGGATGACGCCGTCTACGTGGCACTGGAGGCGGAGGGCCTGCGGATCGTCGGCGACGATCAGGACTGGGGCGAGCGGCGGCTGGTTGCACCGCCGGCGACGCGCGATGCCGCCGCGCTGCCGGCGTATTTCGCGCCGCTGTCCGCCCGCTGCCCGAGCGCCGATGCCGCTGCGGTCGCGCGCGCGGCGGTTGCAAGCGGCGCGGAGCAGGTGCTGCACCTCGCGGTCGATCATGACGAAGCCGCGCCCTGGGCGGCTGCGGCGCTGGAACGAGCGCTGGCGGATCGCCTGCCCTTCGAACAGCGCCGGGTCGGCTGGCACGCGCCGCCCGCCCCGCCCTCCACGAACCGCACCGCCCCGCCGCCGCCGCCGCGCAGCCGCAAGTCGCTCGAGTCGCTGGCCAGCTTCGGCAGCTATCAGCGGACCTGGTTCCAGGGGCTGCACGCAGAGGTGGCGGGCGGCGCGCCCTTCGCCATGGTCAACGCCAATGCCCCGCAGGAAATCCTGCGTGCGCTCGATATCCCCTTCGTCGTCAACCAATGGTGGGCGTCGATCGTCGCGGCCAAGCAGCAGACGCGGCGCTATCGCGACCTGCTGGCGGCGCACGGCCACCCGACCGATGTCGAAGCCTACAGCGCGCAAGGGCTGGCCGCCGCCTATGACGAGGATGAGGAGGCCGCGCCCTGGGGCGGGGTGCCGCGGCCGGACTTCGTCCATGCGGTGACGTCGAGCGACGCGACGCCGGGGATCTTCGATGCCTGGGCGACGGCGAGCGGGGCCAGCCCCTATCTCTATGCCCGCACCGTCGATCCGCGGCTGTCGATCCCGACCCGCTGGTGGGACGACCTGCCCGACGACTGGGATACGAAGCTGGAGCCGGAGCGGATCGACCTGCTCGTCGCCGAGCTGAAAGAGGTGATCGGCCGGCTGGAGGCGGCGACCGGGCGCACCTTCTCGCAGGAGCGGTTCGAGGCGGTGATGCACCGCGTCAACGAGCAGGAGGATTATTACCGGCGCACGCGCGACCTCATCGCGCGCACCGTGCCCGCGCCGATCAGCATCGTCGATTCGATGCCCGCGACGATGGTGCCGCAATGGCATCGCGGCACCGAATGGGCGCGCGACGCCGCTAAAGCTTTTTACGAGGAGGTCGCCGCGCGCGTCGCGGCCGGCGCGGGCGTGGTGGCGGAGGAGAAGGTGCGGCTGATGTGGGTCGGCCGCGGCCTGTGGAGCGAGACCGCCTTCTACCAGCGCTGGGAAGAGAGCCACGGCGCGGTGTTCGTCTGGTCGATGTATCTCGCGCTGGCGGCGGACGGCTATATCCGCCACTTCGACCGCGGGCGCGATCCGTTGCGGGCGCTGGCGGCGCGCTTCCTGACGATGGGCGACGAGCTGCGGATGCCGAGCTGGGCGGGTCCGTGGCATGTCCATGAAGCGCAGACGCACGCAATCGACGGCGCGGTGGCATTGTCCGACGCCGACCCCTTCGTCATCCGCGCGCTCACCGCGGCGGGCATCCCGGTGCTGGAGCTGGGCGTCGACAATTTCGCGATGGATGCCGACACGGCGGCGGCGCTGGAGCGGCGGATCACCGCCTTCATCGAGGGGCCGGCCGGCGCGCGGGCGGCGGAGCGGCGGGCATGACCGGGCCGCTTTCCGGGCTGCGCGTGCTCGATTTCACGCGCTTCCTGCCGGGCGCCTATACGGGCTGGATCGCGGGCGACATGGGCGCGGACGTGATCCGGGTGGAGAATCCGCGCGAGTTGGCCAAGCACGCGCGCATGTTCGGGCACGATCCGGACGATGCCGGCGACGCAGCGCGGCTGCGGCGCGCGCGGCCCTCCTATTGGCGCAACCGCCGCTCGATCGTGCTCGATCCCGGCCATCCCGCGGCGCGGCCGTTGCTGGAGACGCTGGTCGCCTCTGCCGACATCCTGGTCGAGGATTACCGGCCCGGCGTGATGGCGGCGATGGGGCTGGGCCAGCCCGCGCTCGCCGCGATCAACCCGAGGCTGATCTATGCCTCGGTCTCGTTCGCCGGGCAGGACGGGCCGCTCGCGGGGCGCGCCGGCCACGACCCGGCGGCGCTGGCGCTGGCGGGCGCGCTGTCGCGGCTGAACGGGCTGCCGCAGCCGAGCCTGCCGGGCGTGCAGGTCGCCGATGTGCTGGCCGGGGCGCACGCCGCGATCGCGGTGCTGGTCGCGCTGCAGGAGCGGGAGCGGACGGGATTTGGCCGCCATGTCGATGTGGCGATGACCGACGCGGCCATGCCCTTGATCGCGGTCGCGCTGGGCCGCGCCGCGCCCGACGACATTCCGCCGCCCGACGGGGGCTGGCATCCCAAGGGCGGGGTGTGGGAATGCGGCGACGGGCTGTGGCTCTGCACCACCGATATGGAGCCGCGCTACTGGCAGCGTTTCTGCGCGGCGGTCGACCGGCCCGACTATGCCGCGCGCCAGTTCGACACCGAGGCGCATCCCGCGATCGAGGCCGATCTGCGCGCGCTGTTCCGCACACGCCCGCGCGCCGCATGGCTCGCGCTGCTGGAAGCGGCGGACACGCAGGCGATGCCGGTGCTGACCCCGGCCGAGGCGCTGCGCCATCCCCATGCCGAGGCAAGGGGCATGCATGTGACGCTGCCGGTCGGCACCGGCACGGTCGAGCAGATCGGCACCCCCTTCCGCCTGTCCGGCGCGGCCCCGCCCGAGCATCGCCCGGCGGGACTGCCGGGGGCGGAGCGCGACGCGATCCTGGGCGAACTCGGCTTCGATGCGGAAGCGATCGCGGCGCTGGCCGCGGCGGGCGCGTTCAGCGGCGTGCGGGAGGCGTCGGCATGAACGCGCTCGACGGGCTCTATGTCGTCGATCTCAGCCATGCGATCGCCGGGCCGACCTGCACCAACATGCTGGTCGAACTGGGCGCGACGGTGGTCAAGGTCGAGCCGCCACGGGTCGGCGACGGGTTTCGCCACTATACCGAACATGGCGGCGAGCCGTTGCTCAGCATCCCCTTCGCCTCGATCAACGCGGGCAAGCGGTCGGTCGCGATCGATCTGAAGACGCCGGCAGGAGTCGCGATCCTGTGGCAGCTGATCGAGCGGGCCGACGTGCTGGTCGAGAATTTCCGGCCGGGCGTGCTCGACCGGCTCGGCCTGTCCTATGCCGCCATTCAGGCGCGCAACCCGCGGCTGGTGATGGTGTCGATCACCGGCTTCGGCCAGGCGGGGCCGCTCGCCGATCGCGGCGCGTACGACCATATCGCCCAGGCCATGTCGGGCATCGCGCTGCTCAATGCCGGGCCGGATGGGCCGCAGAAGATCGGGATGCCGATCATCGACAGCTTCACCGGCTATCTGGCGACGATCGGGCTGCTCGCGGCGCTGCGCCGGCGCGATGCGACCGGCGTGGGCGAGCATGTCGACGTGGCGATGCTCGATGCCGCGCTGAAGCTGGTCAACACCACCGTCTCGGTCCATTCCTATACCGGCAGGACGCCGGGGGGCACGGGCAACAAGGGTTTCCGGCTGGTCGCCACCTCCGAATTCTATCCCACGGGTGAAGGCTGGATCGCGCTGGGCGCGAACAACCAGCCACAGGTCGAGACGCTGCTGCGGGTGCTGGGGCATCCCGAGCTGATCACCGATCCCCGCTTCGCCAGCCATCAGGCGCGGGTCGATCATTATGCCGAGGTGCGCGCCTGGCTGACCGAAGCGCTGTCGCACTGGCGCGCGGCCGATCTGGAAGCGGCGCTGGCCGCGGCGCGGGTGCCGGTGGCGATGCTGCGCGAGGTGGGCGAGATCGCACAGCATCCGCATATCGCCGAACGCGGCACGCTCCATTCGGTCGAGCTGCCCGGCTGGGACCGGGAGCTGGCGGTGGTCGGCGCGGGCTTCGCGACCGAGCCTCAGCCGATGGCGGCGGTTCCGGTGCTGGGGGCGGACACCGATGCGGTGCTGGCGACGCTGGGGATCGATGCGGAGGCGCGGGCGCAGCTACGCGCGGAAGGCGCGATCGGGTGAGCGCGCTCGACATATTGCTGCTCGGCGACATCATCCTCGACGTGCCGGAGCCCGATCACTGGCTGGGCGGGATCGCACCGGTCACGCAGCGCGCGGATCTGGCGATAGGGCATCTGGAGGTGCCGCACACGCGCGGCGGGCAGGAAATGGAGGGCGACGTGCCCGCACCGGGCGCCGATCCGGATCATCTCGCCGCACTGGCAAGGGCGAACATCACCCTTCTGTCCATGGCGGGCAACCATATCGCCGATCGCGGGGCGGAGGGGATCGCCGACACGGTCGCCGAGCTCGACCGGCTGGGCATCGCCCATGCCGGTGCGGGCGCGACGCTGGCGGCGGCGCTGCAACCGGCGATCGTGACGCGAGGCGGACGGCGGGTGGCGCTGCTGAGCTTCAACTGCGTGGGACCGGAGCTCGCCTGGGCGACCGGAACCCTAGCGGGCTGCGCCTATGTCCGCACGCTCGCCGCCGATGGCGGGCCGGCGCGTCCTCAGGCCGACCTCATTGCGGCCGACCCCGTTTCGGTCGCGACGATGCAGGACGCGATCCGGGCGGTGCGCGACGCGGCGGATGTGGTGCTGGTGGCGCTACACAAGGGAATTACCCATCGCCCGGCGACGCTCGCGCCCTATGAGCGGCCGGTCGCGCAGGCCGCGATCGAGGCGGGCGCGGACGCGGTGCTGGGGCATCATGCGCATATCGTGCAGGGGATCGAGCTGTATCGTGGGCGACCGATCTTCCACGGCCTGGGCAATGGCTGCGTCGTCACCAACGCGCTCAGCCCCGGTCAGGACCACGCCGCGCGCGCAGAATGGGTCGAGCGCCGCAAGAGGATGTTCGGGTTTGAGCCCGACCCCGCCTATACGCTCGCGCCCTTCCACCCCGAGGCGGTGAACGGCATGATCGGGCGGCTGCGCATCGGCGCGGAGGGCCGCGTCGAGGCCGGCTTCCTGCCGATGTGGAGCGCCCCGCCCGGGCGGCCGGAACCCGCAGGGCCCGAGCGGTTCGCGGCGACCGCGGACTATATCGACAGGGCGGGCGTGAAAGCGGGGTTGCCACCGCTGGCGATGGACGTGCGCGAGGGTTGGGTGTGGCTGACGTGAGACGGTCGCGCCGAGCGTGTCGAAGCACCGCGCCGTGCCTCGCCCGGACGTAATGAAAGCCTGACGGCTTGAACTTCAGCCGTCGCCCCAGCGCAGGCTGGGGCCTCCTGCGGCTCTTGCCACGCGCCATAATCCGAAGATCCCAGCTTTCGCTGGAATGACGTTGATGATGCCCGGTTTGCAGAGAGCCTGAACCCGACCCGCAGCAAGGAGGTCGCTCGAAGCGCTTCGGGAGCGCCGCGCCCTTTGCGGGACGATCAGGATAATGGTGGAGCCGAGGGGGATCGAACCCCTGACCTTCGCAATGCCATTGCGACGCTCTCCCAGCTGAGCTACGGCCCCATTCCCTGCGGGAGGCGGCCTCCTAGCGGGCCGCTTCGGGCTTGGCAAGCGGCGTTTTCATGCCGCCTGCCGAGCCCTTCGCGAAATCAATGTTCGTCGTCTTCGTTGGGCGCTTCCACGCCCAGATCGTCGTCGCCGCCCAGATCGACCTCGTCGTCCGCCGAGGGCTCCTCGTCGTCGCCGGCGATCGCCTCCAGATCCTCGTCGTCACCCTCCAGATCCTGGTCGGGCTTCTGCTGGTCGGGCTTGGCCACCTCGAAGGGCAGCGGCTGCTTCGACTTCAGGATCGGTTCCGGCTCCCAGGCATAGCCGCAGGCGATGCAGGTGACCGGCTCGTCCTTGGTCAGGTCGTAGAAGCGCGTCGCGCATTTCGGGCACGTGCGCTTCGTGCCCCATTCCGGCTTGATCATGCCGTGTCGTGCCTTTCGGAATTGGGATTCGCGCGGCAAAGCCATGCCTCGCCCCGTGAAAGTGGGGCGCGCCTTGCCATACGACAACCCGGCTGTCAAAGCGCAGCGCCGATGAGCCATCACGCCCCCGCCCAGCCCCTGACCGTCTCCGCCCGCGGCGCGCTGCGCGGCCGCATCACCGTGCCCGGCGACAAGTCGATCAGCCACCGTTCGCTGATGCTCTCCGCGCTGGCCGTGGGCGAGAGCCGGATCGAGGGGCTGCTGGAGGGCGAGGACGTGCTCGCCACCGCCGCCGCGATGCGCGCGATGGGCGCGACGATCGAGCGGGATGCGGACGGGGTGTGGCGGGTCCATGGCGTCGGCGTGGGCGGGCTGCTCCAGCCGGCCCAGGCGCTCGATATGGGCAATTCGGGCACCTCCACCCGCCTCCTGATGGGGCTGGTGGCGAGCCATCCGATCACCGCGACGTTCGTGGGCGACGCATCGCTGTCGGGACGGCCGATGGGGCGGGTGATCGAGCCGCTGGCGCGGATGGGTGCGGACGTCACCGCCTCGCCCGGCGGCAAGCTGCCGCTGATGCTGCGCGGGATCAGCCCGGCGGTGCCGATCACCTATACGCTGCCGGTCGCCTCCGCCCAGGTGAAGTCGGCGATCCTGCTGGCGGGGCTCAACACGCCGGGCATCACCCGCGTGATCGAGCCGGTGCCGACCCGCGACCATTCGGAGCGGATGCTGGCGGGCTTCGGCGCGGCGCTGTCGGTCGAGGACACGGCCGAGGGCAAGGTGATTGCGATCCGCGGCGAGGCGGAGCTGCGCCCACAGGCGATCGTGGTGCCCGGCGATCCCTCGTCGGCCGCTTTCTGGCTGGTCGCCGCCTCGGTGGTGCCGGGATCGGACATCGTCGTCGGCAATGTCGGGCTGAATCCGACTCGCACCGGGCTGATCACCGCGCTCAGGATGATGGGGGCGGACATCACGGAGGAGGATGCGCGGATCGTGGGCGGCGAGCCGGTCGCGGACCTGCGCGTCCGCCACGCGCCGCTCCGCGCGATCGAGGTGCCGGCGGACCTCGCCCCGAGCATGATCGACGAATATCCGGTGCTGTTCGTCGCCGCCGCCTTTGCCGAGGGGCGGACGGTCGCGCGCGGCGCGCATGAGCTGCGGGTGAAGGAGTCGGACCGGATCGCGACCATGGCCGCGGCGCTCGGCGCGTGCGGCGTGGCGGTGGAGGAGCATGAGGACGGGATGACCGTGACCGGCTCCGGCGGCGAGGCGATCCCGGGCGGGGCGACGATCGCCTCGAAGCTCGACCACCGGATCGCGATGAGCATGACCGTGGCGGCCCTCCACGCACGCCGGCCGGTGACGATCGACGATGCCGCACCGGTCGCGACGAGCTATCCGACCTTCTTCGCCTCGCTCGACGCGCTGACCGGCGGGGCGCCGGCGTGATCATCGCGGTCGACGGGCCCGCCGCGAGCGGCAAGGGCACGATCGCGCGCGCGCTGGCGAAGCATTACGGGCTGCCGCATCTCGATACCGGCCTGCTCTATCGCGCGGTGGCGCTGACGGTGATGCGTCTCGGCCTCGACCCGGCGGTGGAGGCCGACGCGGTGGCGGCGTGCGACTTCGACGACCGGCTCCTGGCCGAGGCGGAGTTGCGCAGCGACCCGGTCGGGCAGGTCGCCTCGATCGTGTCGGCGCATCCGCTGGTGCGTGCCTCGCTCCTCCAGCGGCAGCGGCGCTTCGCCGGGCAGCCGGGCGGCGCGGTGCTCGACGGACGCGACATCGGGACGGTGATCGCCCCGCAGGCCGACGCCAAGCTGTTCGTCAAGGCGAGCGCGCAGGTCCGCGCCCGGCGGCGCTACGCGGAGCTGCACGCGGCCGATCCCTCGCTCGGTTTCGACAAGGTGCTGGCCGACATCCGCGCCCGCGACGCGCGCGACTCGGGCCGGGCGACCGCGCCGCTGGCCCAGGCCCCGGATGCCGCGCCGCTGGATACGAGCGCGCTGAGCATCGAGGCAGCGATCGCACGGGCGATCGAGATCGTCGAGGCGCAACGGCGACGGGGCGGGCGGTAGGGGCGGCTCTGGGGGGCCGGCTGCTGCCCGCCCGCTACCTCCCGTTCGTGCTGAGCGAAGTCGAAGCAGTGTACTTTTGCCTCAAGGGCTAGCGCTGGCGGCGGGAAGAGCAGTGCTTCAACACTCTCAACACGGATGGAAAGGATGACCCCGCCCTAATCATCCATCCAGTCCGCCCGCGCGTGCGGTATGCGGAGGATGACGATGCCGTCGTCCTCAATCTCATAGACGATGAGGTGCGCGCGAAACGGGTGCGCGCGGACCGGCCGGTCGAGTTCATGCCGCAATCGCGCTGCTCGGGGAAACTCCGCCAGAAAACGGGCCGTATCGAGCAGCCCGGTGAGATAGGCTTCGCTCTGATCGAAACCGAAACGGTCGACGCCCGACCAGTATAGGTCCTCCAGATCCGCCGATGCCCGACGGGCGAGCCGGAACTTCGCTGCCATCGATTACGCCCGCTTGCTGCGAATATCCGCCATGATCTCGTCGATCGAGCGCGGGTCGATCCCGCTCGCCCGCGCCTCGTCGACCATCGTCTGCATCGCGGCGATCTTCTCCGCGCGCACCTGTTCGCGGCGGATGAGGTCGCGGACGACGTCGCTGGAATTGGCGTAGCGGCCTGTTTCGGCCTGCGCCTCGACCCAGGCCTTCATCGCGTCGGGGAGGGAAATGTTCATCGTCGCCATGGCCGCGATCCTGTGGATCATGGCAAGGATTGTCAACTTGTCTCCGCCACGCTTTTGGTGTACCGCGCCGCCGTCCGTCGAGCCACAAGCGTTCGCGGAAAGGCGTGGCGCGCAGGGGCTGTCCCTCGCGCCTTTTCGCATATGTGCGATTCCCGCCCTCCGCGACGCCGGATCGATGGATGCCGCGACCGGCATGGGGTCGCCGCGGCGTTTTCAGCCAAGACCAGCGGAGCCAACCGCTTGGCCGGAAACAACACACGATAGGACACTCTAACCCTATGGCTACCCAAGCCCCTACCCGCGACGATTTCGCGGCGATGCTCGATGACATGTTCGGCGGCGCCGACAGCTTCGAGGGACGCGTGGTGCACGGCACCGTCACTGCGATCGAGAACGACATGGCCGTGATCGACGTCGGCCTGAAGTCGGAGGGCCGCGTGCCGCTCCGCGAATTCGCCCCCGCCCCCGGCCAGAAGGCCGAGCTGAAGGTCGGCGACGAGGTCGAGGTCTATGTCGACCGCGTCGAGAACATGCATGGCGAGGCGATGCTGAGCCGCGACCGCGCCCGCCGCGAGGCCGCGTGGGACAAGCTCGAGCTCGAATTCTCCAAGTCGGCCCGTGTCGAGGGCACGATCTTCGGCCGCGTCAAGGGCGGCTTCACCGTCGACCTGTCGGGCGCCGTGGCGTTCCTGCCGGGCAGCCAGGTGGACATCCGCCCGGTGCGCGACGTCACCCCGCTGATGGACATCCCGCAGCCGTTCCAGATCCTGAAGATGGACCGCAAGCGCGGCAACATCGTCGTCAGCCGCCGCGCCGTGCTGGAAGAGACCCGCGCCGAGCAGCGTTCGGGCCTGATCCAGTCGCTGCACGAGGGCCAGATCATCGACGGCGTCGTCAAGAACATCACCGATTACGGTGCGTTCGTCGACCTGGGCGGCATCGACGGCCTGCTCCACGTCACCGACCTGTCGTACAAGCGCGTCAATCATCCCTCGGAGATGATCGCGATCGGCGACACCGTGCGCGTCCAGATCATCCGCATCAACAAGGACACGCAGCGCATCTCGCTGGGCATGAAGCAGCTCGAGAGCGATCCGTGGGACGGCGCGAGCGTCAAGTATCCGGTCGGCGCCAAGCTGTCGGGCCGGGTCACGAACATCACCGAATATGGTGCGTTCGTCGAGCTGGAGCCGGGCATCGAGGGCCTCGTCCACGTCTCGGAAATGTCCTGGACCAAGAAGAACGTCCATCCGGGCAAGATCGTGTCGACCAGCCAGGAAGTCGATGTCGTCGTGCTCGAGGTCGATCAGGACAAGCGCCGCATCTCGCTGGGCCTGAAGCAGGCGCAGGCCAATCCGTGGGAAGCGTTCGCCGCCGCCCATCCGATCGGCTCGACCGTCGAGGGCGAGGTCAAGAACGCGACCGAATTCGGTCTGTTCATCGGCCTGGACAACGACGTCGACGGCATGGTCCACATGTCCGACATCGCCTGGGGCGTGTCGGGTGAGGACGCGCTGGCGCTGCATCGCAAGGGCGAGACCGTCCAGGCGGTGGTGCTCGACATCGATCCGGAGAAGGAGCGCATCAGCCTCGGCATGAAGCAGCTCGAGCGCGGCGGCCCCGTCTCGGCGGGTGCGGGCGACAAGCTGGGCAAGAACCAGGTCGTCACCGTCACCGTTCTCGAAGTCCGCGACGCGGGCCTCGAGGTGCAGCAGGGCGACGATGGCGCGACCGGCTTCATCAAGCGCACCGATCTCGGCCGCGACCGCGACGAGCAGCGTCCGGAGCGTTTCCAGGTCGGCCAGAAGTTCGACGCGATGGTCACCGGCTTCGACCGGTCGAAGAAGCCGACCTTCTCGGTCAAGGCGATGCAGATCGCCGAAGAGAAGCAGGCGGTCGCGCAATATGGTTCGTCCGACTCGGGCGCGTCGCTGGGCGATATTCTGGGCGCGGCGCTGAAGGCGCAGAACGACCAGTCCAAGAAGTAACGCAGGTTTGGTACCGGAAGGACTTCCTTCCGGTACCTCACCATCAAATTACTTATATTTCACAATTTTTCCGCTGTCTGGTAACGATAGCAAAAGTTGACCTGCATCAACTTTAGGCCCATCACGACTTCTCGAAGGGGAATAAGGTCGTGATTCGCTCTGAACTGGTCCAACGCATTTCCAGCCACCACCCTGCGCTCAGCGCCCGGGAAGTCGAGACGATCGTCTCGACCTTTTTCGACGAGATCACCGAACAACTCGCGCGCAACGGCCGCGTCGAGATCCGCGGCTTCGGCGCCTTCTCGACACGCGGTCGCGATGCCCGCACGGGCCGCAACCCGCGCACCGGCCAGTCGGTCGAGGTCGACGCCAAGCGCGTCCCCTATTTCAAGCCCGGCAAGGAAATGCGCACCCGCCTGACCTGCGAGGGTTGAGGCCCGCGTTCCGGTGGCCGGTACGGGTGCCCTGCCCTTTGTCGAGCGCGTATTCGAGTTCGACGGCGGCACCCTGCCGGTTCGCTTCCATACTCCGGTCCTACAGCCGGGTGGCGAATTTCGGTGTTACTATTGCATCGAATGGCCGCATGGCGCGAAGTGGAAGCATGCCTGCGGACTGGATGGATTACAGGCGCTGATACTGGCGATGCGATCAGTTCATACGCTGCTGATCGCACATGACTTGTACTCGGCAGGCCTGCTTACCTGGTGCGACAGCGCCGATCTCGACCTTCCGCCCGCATGGCCGCCCTACGAGCCACCGTCGTCTGATTGATTGGCGCGGCGTCAGAGGCCGCTCCAATCGGCGGTAGTCGTCGCCCCGGCAGGCTCGGGGCTGATGCGGCTTCGGCCCAGCGCCACGACCAAGAGATTCCGGCATTCGCTGGGATGACGACCAGTGTGGTCTGGATGGATCGCCGCCCAAGCCACGAACGCTCGCGGCGCCGAAGATCACGCCCCGCCCTTGACGCTCCCCAGCCGTTCGGCTTTGCCCGCAGGGTGCGCGGACGTGGCGAAATCGGTAGACGCTGCCGACTTAAAATCGGCTTCCTTCGGAGTACGGGTTCGAGTCCCGTCGTCCGCACCAGCCTCGCCGCGCTGACCCTGCTCGCGGCGGGCTGCGATCGCCGCAGCGACTCAGGCCCGGTGGTGGTGAGCGCGATCGGCGAGCGGCCGGCGCCGGACTGGACCGACCCGACCCGGCTGGCGCTGCGCCCCGTGCCCGCCGACCTTCCCGCGCGGCTGCTGCTCGACGCGACGGCGCAGGGGCTGGTCCGCTTCGATGCCGCCGGGCAGATCGAGCCGGGGCTGGCCGAGCGCTGGACGGTGCTCGACGGCGGCGGCAGCTATATCTTTCGCCTGCGCGAGGCCTATTGGCAGGGGGGCACCCGCGTCACCGCGGAGCAGGTGGTGCGGCTGCTGCGCCATCGCCTGTCGCCGCGGGCGCGCAATCCGCTCGCGCCCTTCCTGACGGCGATCGACGAGATCGTCATCATGACCCCGCAGGTCATCGAGATCCGCCTGCACCGGCCGCGTCTTGATCTGCTCAAGCTGTTCGCCCAACCGGAGATGACGCTGGTCCGCCCGGCGCCGGCCGGCGGCAGCGGGCCGCTGCGCGTCGCGACCGGCGGCAGGATGCCGTCGCTGCGCCCGGCCTTCGATCCCAATCGCGCCGATCCCGGGGACCAGCGCCTGGTCCAACCCGAAGAGACGGTGCAGCTGATCGCCGAGCCAGCGGCCCGCGCGATCGTGCGCTTCGTGCAGCGCCGCTCCGATCTGGTCAGCGGCGGGCGGTTCGCCGACTGGCCGCTGGTGGTCGTCGCCGACCTGCCGCGGACCGCGGTGCGTCTCGATCCCGCGGCAGGCCTGTTCGGCCTGGCGATCGTGCGGCGCGACGGCTTCCTCGCCGATCCCGCCAATCGCCGCGCGCTGTCGGAGGCGATCGACCGCGAGGCGCTGGTCGCCGCGATCGCCCCGAACTGGGCCGGCGCCGACCGCATCCTGCCCGAGGCGCTGGATTCGGGTGCGCCGCCGCAGGTGCCCGACTGGTCGTTGCTGACGCTCGACCAGCGACGGGCGGCGGCGCGGGCGCGGGTGGCGGCGTGGCGCGAGCCGGTGCGGCTGCGCATCGCCCTGCCGCCGGGTCCGGGATCGACGCTGCTCCACGCGCAGCTCGCCGCCTCGCTGGCGAGCATCGGGATCGTGCTCGAGCGGGTCGCGCCGGAGGCCGCGGCGGAACTGACGCTCGTCGACTCCGTCGCCCCCTATGACAGTGCGCGCTGGTACCTGGCGACCGCCTGCCTCGCCTGCGGGCCCGAGGCGCAGGCCGCGCTGGAGGCGGCACGACTGGCGCCGACCCCGGCGGATCGCGCGGCGCGGATCGCCGAGGCAGATGCCGCAATGGCCGGGGATGCGGGCTTCATCCCGCTCGCCCGCCCCTTTCGCTGGTCGCTGGTCGCGCCGCGGCTGGCCGCGTGGCAGGCGAACGCCCGCGCGTGGCATCCATTGAACAGGCTGCGCCCCGACGCCATCTAACCGGCATGGAACGCACCATGTCGCAGCTCGATCGCCTGCCCCTCGCCCGCGATCCCGCCGCCGTCCGCCGCCGCGTCGAGGCGCTGGAGCGGGTATTGGAGCGCAGCTTCACCGTGCCGGGGATCAACCGGCCGGTCGGGCTCGACTTCGTGCTCGGCCTCATCCCGGTGGTCGGCGACGTCGCCGCCGCGGCGCTGGGCAGCTGGATCGTGTGGGAGGCGCGCAACCTCGGCATGTCCAAGTTCCAGCTGGCACGGATGGCCGGCAATGTCGGGTTCGACATGCTGCTGGGGCTGGTGCCGTTCGTCGGCGACGCGGCGGACTTCTTCTTCCGCTCGAACAGCCGCAACCTGCGCATCATCCGCAAGCATCTTGACAGGCATCATCCCGGGACCGTGACCGTCGCGGGGTGAGCGGGGGCTGGGCGGCGCCGGTTCAGCTGGAGCTGGATGACATAGCGCTCACCCGTTCGTGCTGAGCGAAGTCGAAGCACAGGTGAGTCCCAGGCCCTTCGACTGCGCTCAGGGCGAACGGTCGAAGGTGGATCAGCCTGATTGTGCTCTGACTCGTCAGCCCCGCGCAGACGGGAGACGTTAGGACGGCATGTCGCCTCAGCGCCGATCGCGCCAGATGCGGATCGGCGTCGTCGGCGCCAGCCCGCCCTGATGCACCGGGCAGCGGGCGTAGCGGAAGCGCCGGTCGAGGCAGAGCCAGATCTCGTCGAGCCAGCCCTGCCGGTCGGCGGTGATGCGCATCATGTCGGGCGCGATGCCGGGATTGGCGGCAGCCATGGCCGCCGCCAGGTCGCCGGCCGTGGCCGACCGGCGCGACAGCGCTTCCATGTCCGGATAGCGCAGCGTCCGATAGAGTGCGGTCGACCGGGCGAAATAGCGCGCAGGGGTGTAGCCGGCCATGCAGGTGCCATGCTTCGACCATTCGTGCTGCATCAGCTGCGCGGACGGCGTGGAGCAGAGGTTCGCGCGCACCACCCGCGCCGGGATCAGCGCGGTCGGCCGGCAATATTGCGGCCAGTCCTTCCCCTCCCCATCCGGCCACAGCCCGTGCAGGGTGAAGCCGAAGCTGTTGCCCTGCCCGCATTGGAAGCGCGACTGGGGCCGGTCGGCCGAGCCGCTGCGGCAGAATTGCGGCGACCAGCTGATCGCGAGCGTGTAGCCGCCGATCGGCAGGATGCGGCGCGGCTGGCGGTCATCCGGCAGGTCGGGCCGGATCGGCTGCGCGCCCGCGGGAACGGCGCAGCGATAGGCCTGGGCGGCGGCCACGCCCGGCGTCAGGGCGAGCGCGGCGGCGACGGCGAAACGCGGCATCATCGGGCGTCCTCCTCCCAGTCGTCATGCGGGCGCGCGAACCAGAGCGCGGCGGCGGGGCGGAAGAGCAGCACCGCGCCGACGATCGTCAACCCGACCTGGACGATGTTGACCACCCCGACCAGCCCGAGCGCGACCTGGCCGGTGGCGACCTGATAGAGGAGCGAGATCGTGCCGAGCGCGGTCAGCGCGACCAGCAGCCCGCGCGCGATCGGACTGCCGCGGCGGGTGGTGAAGAGGATCAGGAGCAGGAACGCCCCGGCGATGAACGCCGTCACCCCCGCCGCCAGCCCGGTGCCGTAGACGAGGCGCAGCGGCTCCCAGACCAGCACGGTCCCCAGCACCAGCAGCGCGGTGGCGGCGAGATAGGCCCATTCGGCCTGGATCACGGATTTCGGGCGCATCGGCTTCCCCCTGTTCGCCGCCGCGATAGCGCCGCGGCGGGGGCGGAGGCAATCGGGGATGTGGGGGGTGGGAGGGTTGTCGCTTGATCGTCGTGCCGGGCTCGTCCCGGCATCCACCGTTCCGCAGATGCGAAGCTCGCGGTAAACGCGGAACCGTGCATCCCGGGACAAGCCCGGGACGACGGAAGGAGGCGCGGTTCATCTCTCAAGCGTCATCCCAGCGCAGGCTGGGATCTTTGGCAGAAGGAGTACGCCCATCGCCAAAGGCCCCAGCCTGCGCTGGGGCGACGAGTGGGCAGTGGGTTGCGACCGCAGGCGTGGGTGGCCGCCACCCCCTTACGCGGCCGCGAAATCCAGCCCGATATCGACGGCGGGGGCGGATTGGGTCAGGCGGCCGACGCTGACAAAGGTGACGCCGGTCTCGGCGATCGCGCGGATCGTGTCGAGGCGGACGCCGCCCGAGGCTTCGGTCGGGACGCGACCGGCGACCCGCGCGACCGCCTCGGCCAGCATCGGCGGCGCCATGTTGTCGAGCAGCAGATGCGTCGCACCCGCGGCGATGGCGGGCTCGATCTGGTCGAGCCGGTCGACCTCGACGATGATCCGCGCGATGCCCGCGGCGACCGCCCGGCCGACCGCGGCCTCCACGCCGCCGGCGACGGCGATGTGGTTGTCCTTGATCATCGCCGCATCCCACAGGCCCATGCGGTGATTCTGCGCGCCGCCCATGCGGGTGGCGTATTTCTCCAGCACGCGCAGGCCCGGGATGGTCTTGCGCGTGTCGAGCAGGATCGCTCCCGTCCCCGCCATCGCATCGACATAGGCCGCGGTCAGCGTCGCGATGCCGGACAGGTGCTGGACGGTGTTGAGTGCCGAGCGCTCGGCGGTGAGCAGCGCGCGGGCATTGCCGGCGAGGCGCAGCAGCACCGTGCCCGCGGGCACCCGCTCGCCGTCGGCGACCGGCGCGTCGATCTCGACCGCGGGATCGAGGTCCCGGAAGAAGGCCTGGGCAAGGTTGATCCCGGCGACCGCGACCGGCTCGCGCGCGGCCATCACGCCGGTGAAGCGCGCGTCTGCCGGGATGACCGCGGCCGAGGTGACGTCGCCGACCGCGCCCAGATCCTCGGCCAGCGCGGCGTTGATGAAGCCGTCGAGATCGAAATCGGGGGGCAGGTCGATGGACACGGGGCTACTCATGGAAAGAGAGGAAACGGGCGGGCGGCGGCGGTGATCAGTCGCCGGTGACCCGCAAGGGACCGAGATCGCCCTGCCCCACCGTGCCGCTCGCCATCGCCAGCATCGCGTCGAGGCTCTTGCGCGCGCGCAGCCGCAGCCCCTCCTCCATCTCGATCCGCGGCTCCAGATCGCGCAGCGCGACGTAGAGCTTCTCCATCGTGTTGAGCGCCATATAGGGGCAGATATTGCAGTTGCAGTTCCCGTCCGCACCCGGCGCACCGATGAAGGTCTTGCCCGGCATCGCCTTTTGCATCTGGTGGATGATATGCGGCTCGGTCGCGACGATCAGCGTGTCGCCCGGCACCGTGGCGGCATATTCGAGGATGCCGCGGGTCGAGCCGACATAATCGGCATGGTCGAGGATCACCGCCGGGCATTCGGGATGCGCGGCGATCGGCGCGGTCGGATACTGCGCCTTGAGCTTGAGCAGCTCGGTCTCCGAAAACGCCTCGTGAACGATGCACACGCCCGGCCACAGCAGCAGGTCGCGCCCGGTCTTGCGCGCCAGATAGCCGCCCAGATTGCGGTCGGGGCCGAAGATGATCTTCTGTTCGGGCGGGATCTTGGCGAGGATCGTCTCGGCGGACGACGATGTGACGATCACGTCGCTCAGCGCCTTCACCTCGGCCGAGCAGTTGATGTAGGTGAGCGCGATATGATCGGGATGCGCAGCGCGGAAGGCGGCGAACTGTTCGGGCGGGCAGCTGTCCTCGAGCGAACAGCCGGCATCCATGTCGGGCAGCACGACGATCTTCTGCGGAGACAGGATCTTGGCGGTCTCCGCCATGAAGCGGACGCCGCAAAAGGCGATCACGTCCGCCTCGGTCGCCTGCGCCTTGCGACTGAGATCGAGGCTGTCGCCGACGAAATCGGCGAGGTCCTGCAGCTCGGGCTTCTGGTAGTAATGGGCGAGGATCACGGCGTTGCGCTCGCGGCGCAGGCGGTCGATCTCGGCGCGCAGGTCGAGCCCGGTCGGGAGCGGTTCCATCTTCATGGGCGGTTCCCTAGCACATCCTCGATCGAGCGCGAGACGTCCCACTGCTCGTCGTTCGCCACCGGCTCGTCGGCGAACTTGACGATGACGCGTGCATCGACCCCGGCGGCGCGGAGCGGCAATGCGAAGTTGCTCTCGATGGCGCGGCGGGTGGCGTCGCGTGCGAGCCGGATCGCGGTCGGCTCGCGCGCCTGGCGCAGCAGCTCGGCGGAGCCGGCCCGGCGATTGGCCTCGTCCAGCGCCTTTTCGGCATCGGTGAAGGTCGAGAGCACCCCGCCCGAGCCATATTCGCGGATCGCGGCGAGATCGACCTGCGGGCCATCGACCGTGACCGGCGGCAAGCGCACCGACAGGGTGCGGCTGCCCGCGTCCCAGGCCACGTCGCGCGGGGTGAGCTTGCCGAGATCGACCTCGTAGCGGACGCTGCCTGGCATGATCAGCGTCTTCTGCGTGGAAAAGCCGAGCTGCGTCTGCCGCGAGGTGACGACCGCGACATAGCGCGCGGCGAAGGCGGACAGGCGGTTCTGTTCGCGCAGTCCCTGCAGGCTGGCCGAGGCGATGGTGGTCGGATCGGGGGCGAGCCGGCTGGCGACATAGCGCTGCACGCCCCACAGGCCGAGCAGCACGGCGAGGAGGAGGAAGATCACCACGCCCGCCGCCTTGGCGAGGAAGGCGCCGACGCCGCCGGTGCGGGCCGGCTGCGCGGGCGCGGGCGGTGGAGGTGTCATGCTGCGATCCGCCATGTCGCCCCCTGTTCGGCCACCAGCCCGCGCTGGCGAAGATCGTAGAGATGCGCCAGCACCGATCGCTCGGCGGCAGGCAGCAGACGCGGGTCGAGCCCGACATACATGCGCCCGACCATCGCCGGCACCGGCTGTTCCGCCTCGCCGAGCAGCCGCAGGATCTGCCCCTCGCGCTGCTTGCGATGGCCCAGCATGCCGCGCACCAGCCGGCGTGGGCTCTCCACCGCCTCGCCATGGCCGGGATAGTAGACGCGATCGTCGCGGCCCAGCAGCCGTTCGAGGCTGGCCATATAGGCCCCCATATCGCCATCGGGCGGCGAGATCACGCTGGTCGCCCAGCCCATGACATGGTCGCCCGAGAATAGCGCCGCGGTTTCGGCCAGGGCGAAGCAGAGATGGTTGGAGGTATGCCCCGGCGTCGCCAGCGCGGTGAGGGTCCAGCCCTGCCCCGCCACCGCCTCGCCGTCCGCCAGCACCCGGTCGGGCGCATAGTCGCGGTCGAAGGCGGCGTCGGCGCGGGCGCCATGATCGTCCGGTGCGAAGGGCGCGGCGCCCACTACCGGTGAACCGGTCGACGCGGCGAGCGGCCGGCTGGCGGGGCTGTGGTCGCGGTGATGATGGGTGATCAGGATCGCGCGCACCGGCCGGCCGGCGATCTCCGCGGCCAGCGCGGCAAGATGGGCGGGATCGTCGGGCCCCGGATCGATCACCGCCACGTCGCCGCCAGGCTCGCCGACCACATAGGATTGGGTGCCGGTATAGGTATAGGCGGAGGCATTGGGCGCCAGCACCCGCGTGACGAGCGGCTCCAGCACGATCGGGATGCCGGTGGGGATATCGGCCATGCGCTCGCAGATGGCGGGTGGAGCGGGCGGTGGCAAGGGCCGGTCGGACCGGCGCGCCCGCGATGAGCCCATCGCGAGCGCGCCCGCATCCTCCCCTCTGGTCGGCCCGGAGGCCATGACCTCCCTCTTCCGGAGAGGCTTATTCGTCGTTCAGGCTGTCGCGCAGTTCGTTCTGCGCGTCCTGGAGGCCGGCGAGCGCATCGTGACGCTGTTCGGCGGTGAGGCTGCGATTGGCCTCGATCGAGCGGCGCGCGATATCGATGCTGGCCAGGGCCTGGCTGACGCCGGCGCGACGCGAGGCGAGCGCCGATCGTTCCGCCCAGTGCGCCTGTCGCTCGGCATCGGCGGCCTGGCGTTCGGCGGCGGACGCTTGCAGTTCGGCAACCCGTGCCGACCGGTCCGCCTGGCGCATGGCGACCTGCGCCTGGGCCTGGGCCCGCGCGGCCATGGCGGAGATGCGGTTGCGGCAGACCACCATCTCGCGGCGACCGTCATGGTCGCGCTGGACGACGCTGGGGCCGGTGGGCGGGGTGCAGTCGCCGTTGCGGATGATCATCGTCTGCCCCTCGTTGATGACCACCGTGTCTCCGGCGACGGGCGGGCGCGGCGGGACGGGCGGGCGCGGCGCCGTGGCGGCGGCGACCGGCGTGACCGGCGTGACCGGGGTCGCCGGCATGGGCGGCAGCGGCGGCAGCGGATGCTGGGCGAGATAGCGGCTGGCGTCGGTGCCCTCATAGACCTGCGTCGTGCCGGCCCGCTTGACGACGACGCGCAGCGGCTTGCGGGTGACCGCGACCAGATCGGCCTTCGCCGACACGGCGGGGACGGCGGGGACCGGCGGCACCGGCGGGGCGGCGAGCCGGACGCCGGTCGCATCCTCGACCTTGGCGGTGATCGCCGCGGCGGCCTCCGTCCCGGAGGCGGTGACGAGCAGGCCGGTCGCGACCAGCCCGGCGACGGCAGTGGCGCCGGTGGCGAGGCGGGCGCGCGACAGGCGGGTGATGGACAGCATGCGCAATCTCCCCTTCAGGTCGGAAATGGTGTGGAGGTGGCAGGTCGCCGCGACGGCGCCGCCATGCGCGGCCTTGACGATGGCGCAGGCATAGATGTGCCGGTCGGCGCGGCTGCGGCCGGCAAGCACCCGGGCGTCGTTGGCAAGCTCCTGATCGGCGCGGAAGGCGCGGAAGGCGCGCCAGGCGAGCGGATTGAACCAGTGTATGGCGAGCACCGCCAGGCCGATCCAGTTGGCGAACAGGTCGCCGCGGGCGTGGTGGCCGAGTTCGTGCGCCAGCGCCAGCTCGCGCTCCTCGGGATCGTAGCGGTCGGCGAAATCGTCGGGGAAGGCGACGAAGCGGCGGCCGAGCCCGCCGAGCTGGAGCCCGAAGGCGAGCGGGCCGGCGGCGGCGGGCGTCTCGACCACGCGAACGCCATCGACCTCGTCGACGGTCCGGGCCGCGCGCAGCAGCCCGCGGCAGAAGCGGCGGTGGCGCAGGAAGTGATAGAGGAAGAAGCCGCCCGCGCCGACCGCCCACAGCCCGGCCACGAGCAGCGGCAAGGGCAGCGCGGCGAGGACGGACGGCGCCTCGACCATGGCCGGGGCGGCGGCGACGGCCATGCCGGTCGCGGCGGGGGCCGGCGCGGCCTCTACCAGAGGCGTGGCGACGGGAGCGGCGATCATCACCGATACCGCCTCGCCGGCGCGGCTGATCGGCATCACCGCCTGCTCGCGCCATGCTGCGGGCAGCGGCGGCGTCACCAGCCGCAACACCGGCAGCGCCCAGAGCGCATAGGCGACCTGCGGTCCGAACACCCGCCGCACGGGCGCGCGGACCAGCAGCACCAGCAGCATCAGCAACGCCGAGGCGACCAGCGCCTCCGTCAGCCACGCGATCATGCCTTGAGCTCCTTCAACAGGGCCTCGATGTCCGCGATGTCGCGGGCGGTCAGTTCATCACGCTCGGCGAGATGCGCGACCAGCGGAGTCAGCCGGCCGCCGAACAGCCGGTCGATCAGCCGCCGGCTCTCGCCCGAGACATAATCCTCGCGCTGGACGAGCGGACGATAGAGGTAGCGGCGGCCGTCCTCCTCATGCGCGATCGCGGATTTGGCGAGGAGACGGCCGAGCAGCGTCTTGACCGTATTGGCGCTCCAGCCGCGATCGGGGTCCACCCGTTCGGCGACATCCTGGGCGGTGAGCGGGCTTTCGTCCCACAGCACCTCCATCACGACATGCTCGGCATCGCTGATGCGCTCGGCCACGACTCGGCTCCCTCTCTAACTACAGCTGTAATCGCACTGATTACGGACGTAGTCAATAGAGGTTGGCAGAGTGTCGGCCGGGTTTACAGGCAGGCGCGGCGACCCGGCGACGTTAACCGCCGCAAGCGTGGGGAAACTGCGCTTTCGGGAGAGTTGGCACACAGGCTGCTAGGATAGGGGCAGCCGAAGCGACATCGCTTTCAGCAGGGTGGATCGGTCGCTCGAACTGGTCTCGCGCCGGTCCACCCGCACCCGGCTCTAGGCCCGCCGCAAGCCGTTGCCATATCCGTCATCCCCGCGAAGGCGGGGATCCAGACGCGCGGGAGCGTTCCGCATTACCCGCAGACGTCAGAGGTTCTGGATTCCCGCGTTCGCGGGAATGACGAAAGGGGAAGGTGCCGGTGGGCCGAGCGCGTATCAGTGGAGGCAGGCCCGACCACTTGCCGTCACCCGGACCTGTTCCGGGGTCCACCGCGCCGCAAACTCTTCGCGGCGAGCGTGTGCGGAACGGTGGATGCCGGAACCAGTCCGGCATGACGGACGAGCAGGACGCGAGGCCCAGCCCAAAGCGAACAAATAGCCCGCCAGCCTCAGTTCGCCGCGGGAGTCCCGCCGAGCAGCTCCGCCAGCTCGCCGCTCTCGTACATCTCCATCATGATGTCCGAGCCGCCGACGAACTCGCCATCGACATAGAGCTGGGGGATGGTCGGCCAGTCCGAATAGCTTTTGATGCCCTGCCGGATGCCCTGGTCCTGAAGCACGTCGACGCTCTCGAACTCGACGCCGAGATGGTTGAGGATCGCGACCGCGCGGCTGGAGAAGCCGCATTGCGGGAAGAGCGGGCTGCCCTTCATGAACAGCACGGCGTGATGGCCCTTCACGAGCTGGTCGATGCGGGCGTGGGTGTCGGTATCGGTGATGTCGGTCATGGCTGGTCTTCCTTCACGCGGCCGCGGTGGTCAGCTGAAGGGCGTGGAGCACGCCCCCCATCCGCCCGCCGAGCGCCGCATAGACGGTCTGGTGCTGCTTCACCCGCGACATCCCGGCAAAGCTGGGCGCAACGACGCGGGCGGCATAGTGATCGCCGTCCCCGGCCAGATCGGTGATCTCGACCATGGCATCGGGAATGGCGGCGCGGATCATCGCGGCGATGTCGTCGGCGGCCATCGGCATGGCGGTTATTGCGCCTCCATCAGCTGGCGGCGCGCCTCGACCGTCTGCTCGTCGAGCGCGCGGCGCACGGTGGCGTCGTCGGTCTCGACCCCGGCGGCGGTCAGGTCGCCGAGCAGCTTGCGCACGACATCCTCGTCGCCGGCCTCCTCGAAATCGGCCTGGACGACCGACTTGGCATAGGCGTCGGTCTCGGCGGGAGTCAGGCCCATCTGCGCGGCGGCCCATTGGCCGAGCAGGCGGTTGCGGCGGGCGGTGACGCGGAACGCCATCTCTTCGTCGCGGGCGAACTTTGCCTCGAAGGCGCGTTGCCGATCGTCGAAGGTGGTCATGTGCTGCGCTCCCCGCTCATTGGTCCCATTGGCGGAGATAGGCGCGGGGGCAGCGGGGCGCAACGGGCGGCGGGATCAGCCCATCATCTCCACGACCAGCTTGCCGATCGCCTGCCGCGCCGCCATCGCCGCGATCGCCTCGCCGCCCCGCTCGAGCGGGAAGGTGCGGGTGACGCGCGGGCCGATCCGCCCCTCTGCCCACAAGGCGAAGAGCCGATCGACATGGGCGGCGTTGGCGGCCGGATCGCGCGCGGCGAAGGCGCCCCAGAACACACCGCACACGTCGCAGCTCTTCAGCAGCGTCAGGTTGAGCGGCAGCCTGGGGATGCCGGCGGGGAAGCCGACGACCAGATAGCGCCCCTCCCAGCCGATCGCGCGCAGCGCGGGCTCGGCATAGTCGCCGCCGACCGGATCGTAGATCACGTCGAAGCCGTCGCGGCCGCCCGCCGCCTTGAACCGTTCGGCGAGCGCCTTCGACTGGTCGCGATCGAAGGGCGCGCGGGGGTAGACGATCGTCTCGTCCGCTCCCGCATCGCGCGCAGCCTGCGCCTTCTCCTCGGACGAGACGGCGGCGACGACCTCAGCGCCGAACGCCTTGCCGAGCTCGATCGCGGCGAGGCCGACACCGCCGGCCGCGCCGAGCACCAGCAGCCGATGGCCCGCCTTCAGCCGTCCGCGGTCGAGCAGCGCATGGATGGTGGTGCCATAGGTCAGGATCAGCGCCGCGCCCTCGGCGAAGCTCCGCCCCTCGGGCAGGCGGTGGAGCGCGGCGGCGGGTACGGCCACCTTCTCGGCCAGCCCGCCCTGGCCGATGACGGCGATCACCCGGTCGCCGGCCTGCCAGCCGGTGACCCCCTCGCCCACATCTTCGATCACCCCGGCGATCTCGCCGCCAGGCGCGAAGGGACGGGCGGGCTTGAACTGGTATTTGTCCTCGATGACGAGGACGTCGGGATAGTTGATCGCGCAGGCCCCGACCGCGACCACGACCTGCCCCGCACCGGCCGCCGGATCGGGCAGCTCGGCGACTTCCAGAGTTTCAGGTCCGCCCGGCACCCTCGACAGCAACGTCCGCATAACCGCGTCTCTCCTCGATCCAGGGACGACGTTCGTGCATCGCCCCTTCGAATTTCGAAATCGCGGTATCTCTTGCCAGTGTCAGCCCGACCTCGTCCAGACCCTCCATCAGGCATTGCCGGCGGAAGGGATCGAGCTGGAAGGGAAAGCGGTCTTGATAGGCGGTGGTGACGGTCATCGTCTCGAGGTCGACGGTCACCGGCGCGTCCTGCGCCGCCTCCAGCAGTCGGTCGACCGCCTCCTGCGGCAGGACGACGGGGACGATGCCGTTCTTGAAGGCGTTGCCCGAGAAGATGTCCGAGAAGCTGGGCGCGATCACCGCCCGGATGCCCATGTCCGCCAGCGCCCAGGCGGCATGTTCGCGGCTCGACCCGCAGCCGAAATTGTCGCCCGCGATCAGGATCGGCGCGCCGGCATAGCGCGGATCGTCGAAGATGTTGCCCGGCTGCGCCCGCACCGTCTCGAACGCGCCGCGGCCCAGCCCGGCGCGGCTGATGGTCTTCAGCCAGTGCGCGGGGATGATGACGTCGGTGTCGATATTCTTGGCGCCCCAGGGATAGGCGCTGCCGGAGACGGTGGTGACGGGGGTCATGGGATATCCTCTGTTCTCCCCTCCCCTTCAGGGGAGGGGTCCGGGGGTGGGGCGCCGCCACGGGCGCGGCGTCCGCGGACACGCCCCACCCCGGCCCTCCCCTGAAGGGGAGGGTGTTACGGCGTCAGCGCTTCTCCGCCAGGGTCGCGGCGGTGCGCGCGACGCCGGCGCCATAGGCGGCGAAGCCGCTGAGCAGCGCGCCCGCTACCAGCAGCACCAATACCTTCTTCATGCCCCTGCTCCCATCGTGTCCCGTGCCATCAGGTCGCGCACGTCCGCCAGCCGCCCGGTCACCGCCGCCGCCGCCGCCATCGCGGGCGAGACGAGGTGGGTGCGCGCGCCCGGCCCCTGCCGCCCGACGAAGTTGCGGTTGCTGGTCGACGCGCAGCGCTCGCCCGGCGGCACCTTGTCCGGATTCATCGCCAGGCACATCGAACAGCCCGGCTCGCGCCACTCGAAGCCGGCCGCGGTGAAGACCCGGTCGAGGCCCTCGGCCTCCGCCTGCCGCTTGACGAGGCCCGATCCCGGCACGACCATCGCCCGCACGCCGTCGGCGACCCGGCGACCGCCGGCGACGGCTGCGGCGGCGCGCAGGTCCTCGATCCGGCTGTTGGTGCAGCTGCCGATGAAGACGTGCTGGACCGGCACGTCCTGCATCCGCATGCCCGGCGCGAGCCCCATATAGTCGAGCGACTTGCGCGCCGCGACGCGCTTGGCGGGATCGGCGAAGCTGTCGGGATCGGGGACCGCGCCGGTGATCGGCACCACGTCCTCCGGACTGGTCCCCCAGGTCAGCGAGGGCGCGATGTCGGTGGCGTGGAGCGTGACGCTGCGGTCATAGGCCGCACCCGGATCGCTCGGCAGCGTCCGCCACCAGTCGACCGCCTTGTCCCAGGCGGCGCCCTGCGGCGCCATCGGCCGGCCCTTGAGATAGGCGAAGGTCGTGTCGTCGGGCGCGATCAGTCCGGCGCGTGCGCCGCCCTCGATCGACATGTTGGCGACGGTCAGCCGCCCCTCGGCCGACAGGCCGCGGATCACCCCGCCGGTATATTCGACGACATAGCCAGTGCCGCCCGCCGCGCCGATCCGGCCGATGATCGCCAGGATCACGTCCTTGGCCGACACGCCGAACCCGAGGGTGCCGTCGACGCGGATCTCCATCGTTTGCGACCGCTTCAGCAGCAGCGTCTGGGTGGCGAGCACATGCTCCACCTCCGACGTGCCGATGCCGAAGGCGAGCGCGCCGAGCGCGCCGTGCGCCGAGGTGTGGCTGTCGCCGCAGACCAAAGTGGTGCCCGGCAGGGTGAAGCCCAGCTCCGGCCCGACGACATGGACGATCCCCTGCTCGGGCGCGGTCGCATCGATATAGTCGACGCCGAACTCGGCGGTGTTGCGGCGCAGCGCCTCGAGTTGCTGCGCGCTTTCCGGGTCGGCGATCGGCAGCAGGCGGCCGTCCGGGCCAGTGCGCGGGGTGGTCGGCAGGTTGTGGTCGGGCACCGCCAGCGTCAGCTCGGGCCGGCGAACGCGGCGGCCGCTGGCGCGAAGCCCCTCGAACGCCTGGGGGCTGGTGACTTCGTGAACGAGGTGGCGGTCGATATAGATCAGGCAGGTGCCGTCGTCGCGGCGTTCGACGACATGCGCGTCCCAGATCTTCTCGTACAGGGTTTGCGGCTGGACCATGACGGGCGCGCGTTAACCGAAATGGCGCGTCGCGGAAAGGCCGGGCGACATTTTCTTGCGGAAAGCGGCACGGTCGCCAGCGACGCCGGGAGAGGCGGCCGCCTGCTACGATGAAGCTTTTGTCATGGAGCGATGGCGATCGCGGCCCGTTCGGGGAAAACTGCTCTGGATCAAGGTTCGCCCATGCCGCACGCCCACCAGCCTCGTCGCGGCACCCGCGCGCTCGACGCGATGAACTTCTTCCTCGCCGATGTCCGCGACGGGCTCGGGCCGTATCTCGCCATCTATCTGGTCAGCGTCCGCGGACCGACGCACGGCTGGAACGAGGCGAGCGCCGGGCTGGTGATGACGATCGCCGGCATCGCCGGGCTGATCGCCAATGCGCCCGCCGGTGCGCTGGTCGACCGCAGCAAGGCCAAGCGCGCGATCCTCGTCGCGGCGGCTCTCGCGGTGACGCTGGCGAGCCTCGCCCTGCCGCTCTCGCACGGCTTCCTGGCGGTGACGGCGGGCCAGTCGCTGGCCGCGATGGCGGCGGCGGCGTTCGCGCCGGGGATCGCGGCGATCTCGCTGGGGATCGTCGGGCCGAAGGCGTTTACCGCGCGGGTCGGCCGCAACGAGGCCTTCAACCATGCCGGCAACGCGGTCGCGGCGGCGCTGGCGGGGGTGCTGGCGTGGCGGTTCGGGCCGGTCGTCGTCTTCTGGCTGATGGCGGGGCTGGCGGCGCTGAGCATCGTCGCGATCCTGTCGGTGGACGGGAGCGCGATCGACCATGCGGTGGCGCGCGGCTGTGCCGACGACGAGGAAGCGCAGGAGCGCGACGGGCCGCCGCAGTCGCTGCGGCAGGTGCTGATGGGTACGCCGGCGCTCGGCATCTTCGCGCTCGCCTGCTTCCTGTTCCATCTCGCCAATGCGGCGATGCTGCCGACGGTCGGCCAGTTGCTCGGCCGCGAGGTGGGGAGCAGCCAGGCGACCTCGCTCACCGCCGCGTGCATCGTCGGCGCGCAGCTGGTGATGGTGCCGGTGGCGGTGCTGGTCGGCCGCTATGCCGATCGCTGGGGCCATCGGCCGATCCTGCTCGCGGGGCTGGCGGTGCTGGCGCTGCGCGGCCTCCTCTATCCGCTGTCGAACGCGCCGGCCTGGCTGCTGTTCGTCCAGCTGCTCGACGGGATCGGCGCCGGCATCTTCGGCGCCCTGCTGCCGGTCGTCGTGGCGGCGATCATGCGCGGCACGGGCCGGTTCAACGTCGCGCAGGGCGCGGTCGCGACGGTGCAGGGGCTGGGCGGCGCGCTGAGCACGACGCTGGCCGGCGCGGTGATCGTCGGGCTGGGCTATACCGCGGCGTTCCTGACGCTGGCCGTGGTCGCGGTGGTGGGGCTGGTGCTGGTCGCATGGAAGATGCCGGAGACGGCGGAAAAGGCCGACGCGGAATCAAACCGCCGCCAACGCTTTGAGCAACGCTGACGCCACAGCGAATCTCTACCATGAAATTCTTTAATTGTATTGCCCTGCCCATTGAAAATGCCTCCACCTTAATAGTATTTTTTTTCCCCGCAAATGGATGTGTTCGCGCCTTAATTTCGTCCTTACGATATTGGGCGTCAACGCTACAACATTGCTACATAAAGCAACTATATTCTTGCACCGACAATACGACGACATGTAAATACCATAATGCGAAAATCCATAAGGCATATCGCCGGGAGGTCTCATGAGGCTGCACGCTGCACTGATCATGTCTGGGTCCTTGGTGCTGTCTAGTTCCCTGCTAGCTCAGAGGGGATCTGGGGCATGCGATGCCGGATGCGAGTCCGAAGCCGAGTCAGCCTATGAGCTCTGTTCGCGCAGGGGCGGCGGCGACGGTTGCTGGCAAGACCGTATGGACGCCCTGAATGCGTGCAAGGCGAAATGTCCAAAGTATAGCGATTCAACAATTATGGCGGATCGGCTGAGAAATGCTCTCCTTTTGGCGTAGGATTGAAGCCTCGATCATCCTCGCCGCGGGTCTGACGATTATGTTCGTGGCGTTTGACGCGGAGGCCGCTGTCGCAGCCGGAAAAGACCTCTCCTGGGGTAAGGCGGGCATCGACTTCGATCAGTATCGCCGCGACGCGATCGACTGCGGGACCGGCGGCGCAACGGCCGATATTTCGCAGCGGGAGGACACCCGCCAAGTTCTGGACGGCACACGCAGGCAGGATCAGGCGATCGATCAGGCGAATGCGAGATCCACCACCATGGGTGCGCAGGACGGCAGGAGCCTTGATCCGGAGGAGTTCGACAGGATGATGCGCGACTATTCGAGCATCTATCAGCGCTCGATCCGCGGCGGGATCAAGGGCACGCAGAGATTTATGCAGGATCGCGTCGTAACCTGCCTGCGGTCGCGCGGCTATGTGCCGTTCCGGCTGAACAAGGCACAGACTCATGCCCGCGACAAGCTGCGGGTCGGGACGATGGAGCGCCGCCGCTTCCTGTATGAACTCGCCTCCGATCCTGCTGTGCTGCAAGCACAGGCGGTGGACGAAGAGCTGTCGACCGGCCGTCAAAGCGGTGCGTGAGCATCGTGGGTCGACTCAGGCGCGATAGTCGGCCGTGACCGTGCCGCAGGTGGCGACATCCGCCTCATGGCCGGGCTCGCGGAACGTCTCCGACCGCGCAGCGCGCTCCCATTCGACCATGGCGGGATGCGCCAGCATCGTCTCGACCCAGCGCCCGCCCGCCGGCCCCACATCGATGCCATAGGTCCGCACGCGAAAAGCCACCGGCGCGTAGAAAGCATCGACGGCGGTGAAGCGGTCGGCCGCCAGCCATGGACCGCCGAACCGCGCCAGCCCCTCGGCCCACAGTTCCGCCAGCCGCGCCACGTCGCGTTCCAGCGCGGGCGAGCCGGGATGCGGGGCGACGCGCTGGCCGACAGTCATCGTCCGCTCGGCTCGGAGCGCGCCGAAGCCGCCATGCATCTCCGCGACGGCGCACATCGCCCAGGTCCGCGCCGCCTCGCCCGCCGGCCACACCCCTTCATGCCGTTCGGCGAGATAGAGGGCGATGCCGAGCGAGTCCCAGATCGTCCGCTCTTCGTCGATCAGCACCGGCACCTGCCCGGTCGGCGAGAAGGCGCGAAAGGCCTCGTAATTGTTCGATGCCGCAAAGGGTTCGATCCGGTCGACAAAGGCGATGTCGAGCGCGCGCATCAGCACCCAGGGGCGCAGCGACCAGCTAGAATAGTTCCGGTTCGCGGTGACCAGTGTGTAGCTCACTCCCGATACGCCGCCGTCGTCTTCGCCCGCACCTCCTCCGCCGTCACGCCCGGGGCGAGTTCGATCAGGCGGAACGGCGCGCCATGGTCCGGCCGCTGGAAGACGGCGAGGTCGGTGACGATCATGTCGACCACGTTCTGGCCGGTCAGCGGCAGGGTGCAGGCGGGGATGAACTTGGGGCTGCCGTCCTTGGCGACGTGCTCCATCACCACGATGATCTTCTTGACGCCCGCGACGAGGTCCATCGCGCCGCCCATCCCCTTGATCATCTTGCCGGGGATCATCCAGTTGGCGATGTCGCCGCCCTCGCTGACCTCCATCGCGCCCAGCACGGTCAGGTCGATATGCCCGCCGCGGATCATCGCGAAACTGTCGGCCGAGGAGAAATAGACCGAGGAGGGCAGTTCGCTGATCGTCTGCTTGCCGGCATTGATCAGATCGGGGTCGACTTCGTCCTCATAGGGGAACGGCCCGATCCCGAGCATCCCGTTCTCCGACTGGAGCGTCACGGTCATGCCGGCGGGGATGTTGTTCGCGACCAGCGTCGGGATGCCGATGCCGAGATTGACGTAGAAGCCGTCCTGAAGCTCCTGCGCCGCACGGGCGGCCATCTGGTTGCGGTCCCAGCCCTTCACGTCCCCGGCCATCACACAGTCTCCCGCTGCCGCACGGTGCGGAATTCGATCTTCTTGTCGTATGGCGCGCCGACGATCATCCGCTTCACATAGATGCCGGGCAGGTGGATCGAATCGGGGTCGAGGCTGCCGACCGGCACGACCTCCTCCACCTCGGCGACGCAGATGCGGCCTGCGGTCGCCATCGGTTGGTTGAAGTTGCGCGCGGTCTTGCGGAAGACGAGGTTGCCCGCCTCGTCCGCCTTCCAGCCCTTGATGATCGACAGGTCGGCACGGATGCCGCGTTCGAGGATATAGTCCTGCCCGTCGAAGCTCTTCACCTCCTTGCCCTCGGCCACCTTCGTGCCGACGCCGGTCTTGGTGTAGAAGCCGGGAATGCCCGCGCCGCCGGCGCGGCAGCGCTCGGCGAGCGTGCCCTGGGGGCAGAACTCGACCTCCAGCTCGCCCGAGAGATACTGCCGCTCGAACTCCTTGTTCTCGCCGACATAGGAGGAGATCATCTTCTTCACCTGCCGGGTACGAAGCAGCTTGCCCAGCCCCTCGCCGTCGATGCCGGCATTGTTGCTGGCGATCGTCAGATCCTTCGTCCCGGCATCGCGGATCGCGTCGATCAGCCGCTCCGGAATGCCGCACAGGCCGAAGCCGCCCGCGCAGATCGTCATGCCGTCGAACAGCAGCCCGTCGAGCGCGGCCGCCGCATCGGGATAAAGCTTTCGCATCCACCCTTCTCCTTTTGCGGTGCAGCGATAGGCGAGGCCCGCACGAAATGCCATAAGGCTCGCCGACCCATTTCGTCATGCCGGGCTCGTCCCGGCATCCACGGTTCCGCCAACGCTTCGACCGTTTTCCGCGCGGAGGAGTGGATGCCGGGACATGCCCGGCATGACCCTTCAGAGAAGCGTTGCGTTTCACCGGCTCTTCCGCTAACGGCGCCCCCGGACGCAGGGCCTCAGGCCCCGTGTCGCCGTCCTAGACAGCGAGTGCCGCGGACCTGCCGCGGCTTAATTTCTCGCCGAGACGGGGATAGAGATTCGCCCGACCGCTATTCCATGCGGCCGGTCCCCCCTTTCCCCATCGCTGGACCATGCCGGGGAGCAATCGCCCACCGGTACGTAACCGGTCGCGCAACCGTTTCGGCGGCGCGCGGCCAAGTGAGGAGAATGGCATGGATCGGACTGAAAAGGCCGCAGCCGTCGCCGAGCTGAACCGCAACTTCTCCGAGGTCGGCGTGGTGGTCGTCACCCGCAACCTCGGCATGACCGTCGCGCAGTCCACGGACCTGCGCAACAAGATGCGGGCAGCCGGCGCGAGCTATAAGGTCTCGAAGAACAAGCTTGCCAGGATCGCCCTCGACGGGACCGACTATGGTTCGATCAGCGACATGCTGACCGGCCCGGTCGGCCTCGCCACCTCGACCGACCCGGTCGCGGCCGCCAAGGTGGCCGTCGACTTCGCGAAGACGAACGACAAGTTCGAAATCGTGGGCGGCGCGATGGGCGCAACGCCCCTCGACGTCGCGGGCGTGCAGGCCCTCGCCACGCTGCCGTCGCTCGACGAGCTGCGGGCGAAGATCGTCGGCCTCATCGTGGCGCCCGCCACGAAGATCGCCACGATCACGCAGGCCCCGGCCGCGCAGATCGCGCGCGTGCTGGCAGCATATGCGGAGAAGGAGGCGGCGTAAGCCGTCCTGGCATTCCTGGTTTTCAACTGAACTTTGGGGCCTTTATGCCCCGCATGGAGAATAGACATGGCAGACCTGAACGCGCTGGTTGACCAGCTGAGCGAACTGACCGTCCTCGAGGCCGCCGAGCTCTCGAAGCTGCTCGAAGAGAAGTGGGGCGTTTCGGCCGCTGCGGCGGTTGCGGCGGCTCCGGCCGCTGGCGGCGCCGGCGGTGGCGCTCCGGCCGCTGAAGAGAAGACCGAGTTCGACGTCATCCTGACCGGCGACGGCGGCAAGAAGATCAACGTCATCAAGGAGGTCCGCGCGATCACCGGTCTCGGCCTGACCGAGGCGAAGGCGCTGGTCGAAGGCGCTCCGAAGCCCGTCAAGGAAGGCGTGAACAAGGACGAGGCCGAGAAGCTGAAGAAGCAGCTCGAGGAAGCCGGCGCGACCGTCGAGCTCAAGTAAGCCGCGCAGCCGGGCCAAGGCCCGGCCCGAGGCCCGTCGGGGCGCGGTCGAAAGGCCGGGTCTCGACCCAGAACAGGGGCGGTTCCCGGCCGGGAGCCGCCCCTTTTTTGCGCCGGGCGCACGGGAGTCCGGATCGGCCGCCGGTCCGTGCGCAAGATCGGCGTTCCGGCTACCGGGCGTTCATCGGCGCGGCGGCATCCGGTGCGCCCGATGCTTCATCCCCTGCGCCTCGCCCTGCCCGCCCTCTTCGCCCTCACCCTCATCGCGTGCGGAGGGGCTGGAAAGGACGACAGCCTGCCGGTCGCAGAAGCCCCGGCGCCCGCACCCTCCGCATCGCCGTCCCCGACGCCGATGCCCGGCCCGACCGCGGCACCCACGCCGACGCCCACCGCCGCGCCCGACCTCTACGTGCCGGGCGGGCTGAGCTGGTCCTTCGCGGGCGACATACCCGATGCGGTGCGCCCGGGGATCCGCGACGCGATGGACTGGGCGATCAACCACACCAACACGCTGGCCGATTATCGGGGAATGGTGACCGTCACCTACAATGCCGGCACGCCGACGGCGGAGGCGGGCTATCAGTGGCGCATCCAGTTCGGCGGCGCGATCGGGCGGCGGGTCGCGCTGCACGAGCTGGCGCACTGGCTGGGTTCGGGTACCTATTCGGGGTGGCGCGCGCTGCTGGCCGAGGGGCGCTTCACCGGCCCGATCGCCACGGCGCGGGTCAAGGCCTTCGAGGGGCCGGACGCGGTGTTGAACGCCGACGGCCAGCATTTCTGGCCCTATGGCCTCAACTACGATCGCGAGTTCGTCGATCCGCAGCGCAACGTCGCGATGGTGGCCGCGCAGCGTGCGGATATGGGGCTGAGCGACGGCGCCGCCGCGATCGCCGGCACCCGCCGCTTCGTCAACCGGTCGAGCAGCCTGTGGCTCGACGGCCGCGGCACCGCGCCTGCCGCCAGCGCGACCGGGCAGGACTGGACGGTCGCCTATGCCGATGGCTTCGTGACGCTGGCGGAGCCGGGCGGGCGGCGGATCGATTCGCTCGGCGCGACGGCCGACGGCGCGGCGACCGGTCTCGCCGCCGCTAGCGGTCAGCCGGCGCAGCAATGGGAGATGATGCCGACCGACGGCGGCTGGTTCCTGCTGCGCAACCGGCTGACCGGCAAATGCCTCGACAATGTCGGCGAACTGAGCGGCGGCGCGCCGATCCGCGTCTGGTCCTGCGGCGGCCATCCCAACCAGCAATGGCACCTGGCGCGCTAGGAGCCTAGTCGCGCCAGCCGCGCCATGTCAGCCGCACGCCACTGCCGACGAACAGCGCCGCGCCGACCAGAGAGGCGAACAGGCCCACCCACAGCGCGTCGAACGCCATCAGCGCCCACACCGCCGGCTCCGGCCGCGCCATGGCGAGCTTGTGGTTGGCCATGTGCAGCAGCTGGCACGGCGCGAAGGCCGCGGCGAGGTAGAGGGTCAGCAGCAGCGCGGAGGGCAGATGGCTGGTGAAGGCGGCATGCCATGACAGCGTGCGGTCGCCGACCAGCGCACCGATGATGAGCAGCAGCATGGCCCCCTGAATGACCACGGATGCGGTGCCGAGCGCGATAGTGAGCGGCATCGACCCGGTCTGCTTTTGAAGTTCACCGAACGGCCAGGCGAGCGCGAAGGTCAACGCGATCAGCAGCACGATACGCGCGAGCGTGCGCGGCGGGACGAGCAGCGCGCTCCGAACCGATCCGGTTGCCTGAAACCGCGCGAATGCGAGAAAAGCGACGACGAACCCCGCCACCTTGGCATAGCCGAACGCCCAGCGGGTCGGGTCGTTCGACAGGGCGCGAAACGCATCGATCGAGACGAACATGCCGAGCTTGATCTCCGCGACATGCTGCGCCGCTTCCGGCAGGATCGCGATCGCGGCGAGCAGCGGCGCGGCGCGCAGCGACCGGCCGCCTCGGCGGTAGATATCGACCAGGTCGCCGGCGATCCGGCGTAACCCGCCGCCACGCGTTCGTGATTCGGTCATCGTCAGGTCGGTCATGCTTCCCCCTCTTCGTCAGGGTCGCCCTCGACCCAGGTCAGTATCTCGCCCGGCTGGCAGTCGAGCACGCGGCAGATGGCGTCGAGCGTCGAGAAGCGGATCGCCTTGGCCTTGCCCGTCTTCAGGATCGACAGATTGGCCAGCGTGATCCCCACCCGCTCGCTCAGCTCGGTCAGCGACAGGCGGCGGCGGTGCAGCAGGTCGTCCAGATGGACGCGCACCGGCATCAGACCGTGCCCTCCAGATCGGCATCGAGCCGCGCCCCCGCCGCGAACACCCGCGCCAGCACGAAGGCGACCGGCACCGAGATCCAGCCCGCCAGCGACGGCTGCCAGCCGACCACATCCGCGCCCGTCCGCGCCACCATCATGGTCAGCACGCCACTCGCCACATCGAGGCACTGGATCGCGAGCAGCGCCCAGCCGATCGTGGTGACGCGGCCGGCATTGGCGGGGTCGAAGGGCTGGCCGAGCCGCACGCTGGCGGCGAGATCGGCGAGCGGGCGCAGGCAGCGGTCGATCGGCCAGACCACGCTAGCACTGAGCAGGCCCAGCAGCCGCACCTCCCAGATCATCGTCATGACCGGTGCCGCCGCGCCATATTTGCGCATGAGATGCGCGGCGAAAGGCTGCTGGAACAGGAAGGTGCCGAGGATGAAGAGAAGAGCCGCGACGCCGAGCGCGATGTTCGCCACCGCAAGGCCGCGCAACGCCCGCTCACCCCATCGCACCAGCCGCGTCTCGTCGCGCATGTCCCTGCCCCCGGTTTCGACCGGGCCGGTCATGCGCGATTTATCGTTAATCGGCAAGTGGCATATCGAATATCGCTATAGCCGAGGAACTGCCTGTGTGACGATATAGTGTGCGACGGTCCTTCAGTCGGTAGTCGAGAAGTCGATGCTGTCGAAGCGATTGGCGTTCGCCGGCTCGAGCGCGCCGACCGGATCGCCTGCGGCGCGTGCGGCCGCGCCAGTCCGGCCGGTCGCGTCGGGCGCCGGCATCGTCGCCTGTCCGGCGCGCGGTCCGGCAACGTCGGCGGCATCTGCGCCGCGAGCGGTACCGCCGCCAGCAAGGCCGCCGCGCCTGTTGCTCCCTACCGGGTCGCCATGATTGCCCCACAGCCTTGATCCGACGAAAGGTTCCTCATCGATTCGGGTCTGTCGAGTCCCCGTTTGACACGGTCCAACAGCCTGCCTATATCGCCGTCTTCACCACAGCTTCCGGGAAACGATGCGCCGTCGCGCAGTGCGTCGATCGAATGGGAGGCTGCCGGTTCAGGACGCTGGAAGCCGACGCACGGGTTGCGATCGGCTTTTTTGCGTCCGACCCCTGCGCCGGTAATTCTGGCTGACGAGGCAAGCAACTCCATGGCAACCAAGGCGATCGACGGCGGCACCGCACGGCGCGAGCAGAAGGGCGGCACCGCCAAGCGCCGCATCCGCAAGGTTTTCGGCAACATCCACGAAGTCGTGCAGATGCCGAACCTGATCGAGGTGCAGCGCGAGAGCTACGAGCAGTTCCTGCGCTCGGACAAGGCCACCGGCCATGTCTCGGGGCTGGAGAAGACGCTGCGGTCGGTCTTCCCGATCCAGGATTTCGCCGGCACCGCCTATCTCGACTTCGACGACTATGTCCTCGAGCCGCCGAAGTTCGACGTGGAAGAGTGCCGCCAGCGCGGCATCACCTATGCCGCGCCGATGCGCGTCACCCTGCGCCTGACCGCGTTCGAGGTCGATCCGGATACCGAGGCCAAGTCGGTCATCGATATCAAGGAGCAGGATGTCTACATGGGCGACATGCCGCTCATGACCGAGAACGGCACCTTCTTCATCAACGGCACCGAGCGCGTCATCGTCAGCCAGATGCACCGTTCGCCGGGCGTGCTGTTCGATCACGACCGCGGCAAGACGCATGCGTCGGGCAAGTATCTGTTCGCCGCGCGCGTCATCCCCTATCGCGGCTCGTGGCTCGACTTCGAGTTCGACGCCAAGGACATCGTCAACGTCCGCATCGATCGCAAGCGCAAGCTGCCGGTCACGGCGCTGCTCTATGCGCTGGGAATGAACTCGGAAGAGATCCTCAACTACTTCTACAACCGCGTGACCTATGTCCGCGGCGAGGGCGGCTGGCGCATCCCGTTCGCGGCCGAGAACTGGCGCGGCGTGAAGCCGCTGTTCGACATCGTCGACGCCAATTCGGGCGAGGTGGTGTTCGCCGCCGGCCAGAAGATCAGCCCGCGCGCCGCCAACAAGGCGGCCAAGGACGGCCTGTCCGAGCTGCTGATCCCGACCGAGGAGATCTATGGCCGCTACTCGGCCTATGACCTGATCAACGAGTCGACGGGCGAGATCTATGTCGAGGCCGGCGACGAGATCGGCGCGGACAATCTCGAAAAGCTGGACCAGGCGGGCATCTCGACCATCGAGCTGCTCGACATCGACCATGTCACCACCGGTCCGTGGATCCGCAACACGCTGAAGGCCGACAAGGCCGAGGAGCGCGAGCAGGCGCTGTCCGACATCTATCGCGTGATGCGCCCCGGCGAGCCGCCGACGCTGGAGACGGCCGAGGCGCTGTTCGCCGGCCTGTTCTTCGATCCCGACCGGTACGACCTGTCGGCGGTGGGCCGCGTCAAGCTCAACATGCGCCTCGACCTCGACTGCCCGGACACGGTGACGACGCTGCGCACCGAGGACATCCTCGCCGTCGTCAAGACGCTGGTCGACCTGAAGGACGGCAAGGGCGAGATCGACGACATCGACAATCTCGGCAACCGCCGCGTGCGTTCGGTGGGCGAGCTGCTGGAGAACCAGTATCGCGTCGGCCTGCTCCGCATGGAGCGCGCCGTGAAGGAGCGCATGTCGTCGGTCGACGTCTCGACGGTGATGCCGAACGACCTGATCAACGCGAAGCCCGCGGTCGCCGCGGTGCGCGAGTTCTTCGGCTCGTCGCAGCTGTCGCAGTTCATGGACCAGACCAACCCGCTGTCCGAAGTGACGCACAAGCGCCGCGTCTCGGCGCTCGGGCCGGGCGGTCTGACGCGCGAGCGCGCGGGCTTCGAGGTCCGCGACGTCCACCCGACGCACTATGGCCGCATCTGCCCGATCGAGACGCCGGAAGGCCCGAACATCGGCCTGATCAACTCGCTGTCGACCTTCGCGCGCGTGAACAAGTACGGCTTCATCGAGACGCCGTACCGCAAGGTGATCGACGGCAAGGTGACCGACGAGGTCGTCTACCTGTCGGCGATGGAGGAGCAGAAGCACACCGTCGCCCAGGCCTCGGCCGAGACGGACGACGAGGGCCGCTTCGTCGAGGAGCTGGTGTCCGCGCGTCAGGCGGGCGAGTTCCTGATGGCGCTGCCCGAGACGATCACGCTGATGGACGTGTCGCCGAAGCAGCTGGTGTCGGTCGCCGCCTCGCTCATCCCGTTCCTGGAGAATGACGACGCCAACCGCGCGCTAATGGGCTCGAACATGCAGCGCCAGGCGGTGCCGCTGGTCAAGGCCGAGGCGCCGTTCGTCGGCACCGGCATGGAAGAGACCGTGGCGCGCGATTCGGGCGCCGCGATCGCCGCCAAGCGCGCCGGCATCGTCGACCAGGTGGATGCGAGCCGCATCGTGATCCGCGCCACCGGCGAGGTCAGCGCGACCGAGTCGGGCGTCGACATCTACACGCTGATGAAGTTCCAGCGCTCCAACCAGTCGACCTGCATCAACCAGCGTCCGCTGGTGAAGGTGGGTGACGTGGTCAATGTCGGTGACGTCATCGCCGACGGCCCGTCGACCGAGTTCGGCGAGCTGGCGCTGGGCCGCAACGCGCTGGTCGCGTTCATGCCCTGGAACGGCTACAACTACGAGGACTCGATCCTCATCAGCGAGCGGATCGTGAAGGACGACGTGTTCACGTCGATCCATATCGACGAGTTCGAGGTGATGGCCCGCGACACCAAGCTGGGGCCGGAGGACATCACCCGCGACATCCCGAACGTCGGCGAGGAAGCGTTGCGCAACCTCGACGAGGCGGGGATCGTCTATATCGGCGCCGAGGTGGAGCCGGGCGACATCCTGGTCGGCAAGATCACGCCGAAGGGCGAGAGCCCGATGACGCCGGAGGAGAAGCTGCTCCGCGCCATCTTCGGCGAAAAGGCATCGGACGTGCGCGACACGTCGCTGCGCCTGCCGCCGGGCGTCGCCGGGACGATCGTCGACGTGCGCGTCTTCAACCGCCACGGCATCGACAAGGACGAGCGCGCGATGGCGATCGAGCGCGAGGAGATCGAGCGCCTGAAGAAGGACGCCGACGACGAGCGCACCATCCTCAACCGGGCGACCTGGAGCCGCCTGCGCGAGATGCTGCTCGGCCAGGTCGCGACTGCCGCGCCCAAGGGCATCAAGAAGGGCTCGGCGATCGACGTCGAGCTGCTGGACAGCGTCGACCGTCACGAATGGTGGAAGTTCGCGGTGCAGGACGATGCGCGCCAGGCGGATCTGGAAGCGGTCAAGGCCCAGTATGACGAGGCGGCCAAGCGGATCACGGACAAGTTCCACGACCGCCGCGAGAAGCTGGAGCGCGGCGACGAGCTGTCGCCGGGCGTGCTGAAGATGGTCAAGGTGTTCGTCGCGGTGAAGCGCAAGCTGCAGCCGGGCGACAAGATGGCCGGCCGCCACGGCAACAAGGGCGTGATCAGCCGCATCCTGCCGCAGGAGGACATGCCCTTCCTCGCAGACGGGACGCCGGTCGATCTGGTGCTCAACCCGTTGGGCGTGCCGAGCCGCATGAACGTCGGCCAGATCTTCGAGACGCATCTGGGCTGGGCCGCGCGCGGCCTGGGCCAGCAGGTCGCGCAGGCGCTGGAGGATTGGCGCGATGCCAATCCCGACGCGAAGGCGGGGGACATGCCCGATGCGGTCAAGGAGCGTCTGGAGACGATCTACGGCGAGCATTATCTCGACGACCTGCGCGGCCGCGACGCCTCGGAGATCATCGAGCTGGCCGGCAACCTGAAGGGCGGCATTCCGATGGGCACCCCGGTGTTCGACGGTGCAGTCGAGAAGGACGTGTCGGACATGCTGGAGCTGGCGGGCCTCGACACGTCGGGCCAGTCGGACCTGTATGACGGGCGCACCGGCGACAAGTTCGACCGCAAGGTCACGGTGGGCATCATCTACATGCTGAAGCTCCACCACCTCGTGGACGACAAGATCCACGCCCGGTCGATCGGCCCCTATTCGCTCGTCACCCAGCAGCCGCTGGGCGGAAAGGCGCAGTTCGGCGGCCAGCGCTTCGGCGAGATGGAGGTGTGGGCGCTCCAGGCCTATGGCGCCGCCTATACGCTGCAGGAGATGCTGACGGTGAAGTCCGACGACGTGGTCGGCCGCACCAAGGTCTATGAGGCGATCGTCAAGGGCGACGACACGTTCGAGGCCGGCATCCCCGAGAGCTTCAACGTGCTCGTCAAGGAAATGCGCTCGCTGGGCCTCAACGTCGACCTGAAGTCGATGGAGGATGTTCAGGACGACGGCATGGCCGAGGCCGCGGAGTAACAGGTAACACCGTTCGTCCTGAGGAGCCGCTGAGCGAAGGCGAAGCGGCGTCTCGAAGGACCGATGCCGGGCGAGCCCTTCGAGATGGGCCTTCGGCTTCGCTCAGTCCCTCCTCAGGGCGAACGGATGTGGTTTTTCCCTCCCTGCGAGGAAAGCAAGATGAACGAACTGACCAATTTCGCCAATCCGCTCGCGAAGCCGGAGACCTTCGACCAGATCCAGATCGGGATCGCGTCGCCGGACAAGATCCGCAGCTGGTCCTTCGGCGAGATCAAGAAGCCCGAGACGATCAACTACCGCACGTTCAAGCCCGAGCGTGACGGCCTGTTCTGCGCGCGCATCTTCGGTCCGATCAAGGATTACGAGTGCCTGTGCGGCAAGTACAAGCGCATGAAGTACAAGGGCATCGTCTGCGAGAAGTGCGGTGTCGAGGTCACGGTGTCGAAGGTCCGCCGCGAGCGGATGGGCCATATCGAGCTGGCCGCGCCGGTCGCGCACATCTGGTTCCTGAAGTCCCTGCCCTCGCGCATCGGCCTGCTGCTCGACATGCAGCTCAAGCAGCTCGAGCGCGTGCTGTACTTCGAGGCCTATATCGTCATCGAGCCGGGCCTGACCCCGCTGGAGAAGTATCAGCTCCTCACCGAAGACGAGCTGCTCGACGCGCAGGACCAGTATGGCGAGGATGCCTTCTCCGCCGGGATCGGCGCGGAGGCGGTGCGCATCATGCTTGAGAATCTCGATCTCGAGGGTGAGAAGCGCGACCTGCTGGAAGAGCTGGCGACGACCAAGTCGGAGCTGAAGCCCAAGAAGATCATCAAGCGCCTCAAGGTCGTCGAGAGCTTCCTCGAGTCGGGCAACCGGCCGGAATGGATGATCCTCGAGGTCGTGCCGGTCATCCCGCCCGAGCTGCGCCCGCTGGTGCCGCTGGACGGCGGCCGCTTCGCGACCTCGGACCTCAACGACCTGTACCGCCGCGTCATCAACCGCAACAACCGCCTGAAGCGGCTGATGGAGCTGCGCGCGCCGGACATCATCGTCCGCAACGAGAAGCGCATGCTGCAGGAAGCGGTCGACGCGCTGTTCGACAACGGCCGTCGCGGCCGCACGATCACCGGCGCCAACAAGCGGCCGCTCAAGTCGCTGTCCGACATGCTGAAGGGCAAGCAGGGCCGATTCCGCCAGAACCTGCTCGGCAAGCGCGTCGACTATTCGGGCCGCTCGGTGATCGTGACCGGTCCGGAGCTGAAGCTGCACCAGTGCGGCCTGCCGAAGAAGATGGCGCTCGAGCTGTTCAAGCCGTTCATCTACGCGCGCCTCGACGCCAAGGGTCTGTCGATGACCCTGAAGCAGGCGAAGAAGTGGGTCGAGAAGGAGCGCAAGGAAGTCTGGGACATCCTGGACGAGGTGATCCGCGAGCATCCGGTGATGCTGAACCGCGCGCCGACGCTCCACCGCCTGGGCATCCAGGCGTTCGAGCCGGTGCTGATCGAGGGCAAGGCGATCCAGCTCCACCCGCTGGTCTGCTCCGCGTTCAACGCCGACTTCGACGGCGACCAGATGGCCGTGCACGTCCCGCTGAGCCTCGAGGCGCAGCTGGAAGCGCGCGTCCTGATGATGTCGACCAACAACATCCTGTCGCCCGCCAACGGCAAGCCGATCATCGTGCCGTCGCAGGACATGGTGCTGGGTCTCTACTACCTCTCGATGATGAAGGAGGGTGAGCCCGGCGAGGGCATGCTGCTGGGCGACATGGCCGAGGTGCATCAGGCGCTCTACGCGGGCGCGGTGACGCTCCACACCAAGATCGTCAGCCGCGTTCCGCAGACCGACGAGCAGGGCAACCAGTATCTGAAGCGCTACGAGACGACCCCGGGCCGCATGCTGCTCGGCGAGACTCTGCCGAAGAGCCACAAGGTGCCGTTCGAGACCGTCAACCGCCTGCTGACCAAGAAGGACGTGGGCGACGTGATCGACGAGGTCTATCGCCACACCGGCCAGAAGGAGACGGTGCTGTTCGCCGACGCGATCATGGCGCTCGGCTTCCGTCACGCGTTCCGCGCCGGCATCTCGTTCGGCAAGGACGACATGATCATCGCGCCGGACAAGGACAAGCTGGTCGACGAGACGCGCGACCAGGTGAAGGACTTCGAGCAGCAGTATCAGGACGGCCTGATCACGCAGCAGGAGAAGTACAACAAGGTGATCGACGCCTGGAGCCGTTGCGGCGACCAGGTGGCGAACTCGATGATGAACGAGATCAAGGCGGTGCGGCGCTACGAGGACGGCGAGATGGCCGGCCGCGAGAAGCCGATCAACTCGATCTACATGATGGCCCACTCCGGCGCCCGCGGTTCGCAGGCCCAGATCAAGCAGCTGGCCGGCATGCGCGGCCTGATGGCCAAGCCGTCGGGCGAGATCATCGAGACGCCGATTATCTCGAACTTCAAGGAAGGCCTGACCGTCCTCGAATACTTCAACTCGACCCACGGCGCCCGCAAGGGCCTGGCGGACACGGCGCTCAAGACGGCGAACTCGGGTTACCTGACCCGCCGCCTCGTCGACGTGTCGCAGGATTGCGTCGTGATCGAGGAGGATTGCGGCACCACCCGGGCGCTGGAGATGAAGGCGATCGTGCAGGGCGGCTCGACCATCGCGTCGCTGGGCGAGCGCATCCTGGGCCGCACCACGGCCGAGGACGTGGTCGATGCCAAGTCGGGCGAGGTGATCATCCCGACCGGCACGCTGCTCGACGAGCCCGCGGTCGCGCGGATCGAGTCGATCGGCATCCAGTCGATGAAGATCCGCAGCCCGCTGGTCTGCGAGTCGAAGATCGGCGTGTGCGGCAAGTGCTACGGGCGTGACCTCGCCCGCGGTACGCCGGTCAATATCGGCGAGGCGGTCGGCGTGATCGCGGCGCAGTCGATCGGCGAGCCGGGCACCCAGCTGACCATGCGCACCTTCCACATCGGCGGTGCGGCGCAGCTCAACGAGCAGTCGAACCTGGAGGCGCCGGTCGACGGCACCGCCCAGTTCCGCGACCTGCGCCTGATCGTCGACCAGCGTGGTCGCCGCGTGGTGCTGAGCCGCTCGGGCGAGATCGCGATCGTCGACATGGACGGCCGCGAGCTCTCGACGCATCGTATCCCGTACGGCGCCTATGTGATGTTCGACGACGGCCACATGCTGTCGAAGGGCGATCGCATGGCGGAGTGGGATCCGTTCACCATGCCGGTGATCACCGAGAATTCGGGCGTCGTGAAGTATCAGGACCTGCTGGAAGGCAAGACCCTGACCGAGCAGACCGACGAGGCGACCGGTATCGCGCAGCGCGTGGTGACCGAGTTCCGCAACGCCGCCAAGTCGAAGGAGGACCTGCGTCCGCGCCTGACTTTGACCGGGGCCGGCGGCGATGCCGAGGCCGCGCGCTACATGCTGGCGCCGGGCGCGGTGCTGTCGGTGGACGACGGGGCCGAGGTGCAGGCGGGTGACGTTCTGGCCCGTGTGGCCCGCGAGTCCGCCAAGACCCGCGACATCACCGGCGGTCTGCCGCGCGTCGCCGAGCTGTTCGAGGCGCGCCTGCCCAAGGAGGCGGCGATCATCGCCAAGGTCTCGGGCCGCGTCGTGTTCGGCAAGGACTATAAGGCCAAGCGCAAGATCGGCATCCAGCCCGAGGATGGCGGCGAGGTCGTCGAGTATCTGGTGCCCAAGTCGAAGGTGATCGACGTCCAGGAAGGCGACTACGTCAAGCGTGGCGACAACCTGATCGGCGGCAGCCCCGATCCGCACGACATCCTCGAGGTGCTCGGCATCGAGCCGCTCGCCGAATATCTCGTCTCGGAGATCCAGGAGGTCTATCGACTCCAGGGCGTGAAGATCAACGACAAGCACATCGAGGTGATCGTTCGCCAGATGCTGCAGAAGGTCGAGATCACCGAGAGCGGCGACACCACGCTGCTCAAGGGCGAGCAGGTCGATCGCGAGGAAATGGACGCGATCAACGACAAGCTGGAGCCGGGCCAGGCGCGTGCGCAGGGCAAGCCGATCCTGCTGGGCATCACCAAGGCGTCGCTGCAGACCCGCAGCTTCATCTCGGCGGCGTCGTTCCAGGAGACCACCCGCGTCCTCACCGAGGCGGCGGTCCAGGGCAAGCAGGACACGCTGATGGGCCTGAAGGAGAATGTCATCGTCGGCCGCCTGATCCCGGCGGGTACCGGCGCGGGCATGAACCGCCTGCGCGTGGCGGCCTCCAGCCGCGACGCGGCGCTGCGTGCGCAGCAGCGGGCGCTGTCGGCGGCGATCGTCGCTCCGGCCTCGGCCGCCGAGCTGCGCGCGGCGGAGGAGCAGCGTTCGCGCCGCGACGACACCGGCACCGGCAACGATCCGCTGGCCAGCGTCGTCCCGTCGGGCGACGGCAGCGACGAAGCGGCGGGCGAGTATCTGAACGACTGATTCGCCCGGTCGTACGGTAGGGAAAACGGCCCGTCGGAGCGATCCGGCGGGCCGTTTTGCCATGTTTCGAGAGTGTTGCGCGCGTGTCACAGTAAAGCCTTTTTTTGACTCACATTCTGGTCCCGCCGGGCACTCGCCCGGCGTGGCGGGGAGTTGAGGGCGATGATGCGAGCGGGGTGTGGCAGGCAGCGGCGGAAGGCTGTCGGCGGGCTGGTCCTGCCGTTCGCGATCCTGGCGGCGCCGGAGGACGCTTCGGCCGAGCCGCCGCGCGAGCCCACACCGGCGGCCGAGGCCGGCGATATCGTCGTTACCGGCGAGCGGGTACGCGGCAGCGCGATTGGCGACGTCCAGCCGCTGGCGGTGCTGGGCGCGCAGGCGCTGGAGGCGCTGGGTGCAACCAGTATGAAGGAACTGCTTCAAAGGCTGAAGCCGTTCACCGCGGCGGGCGGCGGCGGCGATCCCTTCCTGCTGCTCAACGGCCGCCGCATCTCGGGCTGGGACGAGCTCAGCGACCTGCCACCCGAGGCGATGGAGAAGACCGAGGTGCTGCCGCGCGAGGATGCCGCACGCTTCGGCTTCCCGCCGACCGCGACGGTGCTGAACTTCATCACCAAGAAGCACTTCCGCGCCGTCGCGGCCCAATTCCTTCCCGGCATCACGACCGAAGGAGGCGGCGGCACCGATTATACCGAGATGAACGCGACGCGGCTCGACGGTGACCGGCGCCTGTCGCTCAATACCTCCTATGTTCGCACCAGCCCGGTCACCCAGGCGCAGCGGCAGATCACGCCCGATCCCGGCTTCCTCTTCGCGACGGGCGGCAATGTGACCGGCCTGAACGGCGGCAGCATCGATCCGGCGCTCGACGCGCTGGCGGGCCGGCCGGTGACCGTCGCTGCCCTGCCCGCCACCGCCGCGGAGCGCGCGACACTCACCGCCTATCTGCCGGGCGCGAACCGGCCCGCGGTGACCGATCCCGGCGCCGGGCGCTGGCTGGTGCAGGCGAGCGATCAGATCCGCTCGAGCGGCACGCTCGCCGGACCGGTGGCCGGCGGGATCAGCGGCTCGCTCAACCTGACGATGGAGGCGCAGGGCACGCGCGGCCGCAATGGCCCCGCCCCGGTGCTGCTGACCGTGCCCGGGGGCGGCGACGTGCTGCCCTTTGCCGGCGACACCCGCGTCTATCGCGCCCTGCCCGACGCGGTGCTGCGCCAGCGCAACACCAGCCTGACGCTGCATGGCGGCGGGGCGCTCTTCGGCGCGATCGGTCGCTGGGCATGGAACGTCACCGCCAGCCACGATCGTACCCGCGCCGAGAGCCTGTCCGAACAGGGCATCGTGGACAGCGGCCTGCAGGCAGCGGTGCGGGCGGGCGGCGATCCGCTTCGGCCGCTTGACGCCGCCATGCTGGCGAGCCGCCGCGTGCTGCGGGGCGAGACGCTGACGCGCACCCTGACCGGCAAGGCGACCGCCAACGGGCCGCTGCTGCGGCTGCCGGCCGGCATGGCGCAGGTGACCGTCACCGCCGACTATGCCGCCTCCGCCAGCAGCGGCGTGCAGCCGGGGCTGGCCGCATCGCGGCTGGCCCTGTCGCGGACCACGCGCGGCGCCAGCATCAACGCGACGCTGCCGATCGCCGAACGCGAGCGCGACGTGCTGGCGCCGGTCGGCACGATGACTGCGACGGCGATGCTCGGCGTATCCGACGTCAGCGATTATGGCCGGCTGGTGACCGCCAATTACGGGCTGACCTGGTCGCGATGGTCGCCGGTCCAGGTGAACCTGTCGGTCAACACGACGCAGACCGCCCCGGCCATCGCCCAATTGACCAACCCGGTGCTGACATCGCCGAACACACCCTTCTTCGACTTCACCACCGGCACCACGTCGCTGGTCACCTCGGTCTCTGGCGGCAATCCGGCGCTCGCCCCCGAGCGGCGGCGGGTGACGACCGCCGGCGTGGCGCTGCGCCCCTTCGCGCACCGCGACCTGCGGCTGAACATCGACTATGCCGCGACCCGGGTCAGCGACCTGTCGGCCGAGCTCAGCGGGCTGACCGCGGCGGCGCAGGCGGCCTTTCCCGATATCTTCACCCGCGACGCCGCCGGTCGGCTGGTGGCGGTCGATTTCCGCTCGGTCAACATCGCGCGCGAGGACGATCGCCAGATCCGCGCCACCGTCAACTTCTCGACCCCGCTCGGCCCCAAGCCCTCCACGCCCGCCGCCACGCCGGGCGTGAAGACCGCGGACGCGCCCCCGCCCCGACCGCCGAAGCAGCGCCCCTCTTTCTATACCTTCGCCACCACCACCTTGCGGCTGGAGGACCGGCTGCTGCTCCGCCCCGGCATCCCGCTCATCGACCTGCTCGATGGTGCGACGCTCAACGGTACTGGCGGCCGGCCGCGCTGGGAGGTGGAGGGCACCGTGGGACTCTCCTACGGCCCCACCTCCACCAATTTCTACGCGCGGGTGCAGGGGTCGACACGGGTGCGCAGCGATCTCGCCTCCGCCGATCTGCATTTCTCCGGGCGAACCTGGCTGGTGCTGTGGGAATCGGTTGATGTGGCGAAGCTGGTCAGCCGACCCTGGGCGCAGCGCATGTCAGTGCAGTTCACGGTCGAGAACCTGTTGAACGACCGGATCGACGTGGTCGATCGCAACGGCGCGACGCCCTATCGCTTCCAGCCCGCCTATCTCGATCCGATGGGGCGCTCTGTGCGGCTGGGATTGCGCAAGCTGTTCTGATCGCAGGTAAAGATGGCTGGTCAGGCGCGGCACGATCGCGATAAGGGCCGCCCCGAGCTCGCCCCCTGACAGGAACCCCTGCGCCGATGCGCTTCTTCCGACCCATTCTCGCCGGCGCCCAATGGCCCGATCGTGCGATCGCCTGTGCGGGCGCGGCGATCGGGATCGCGCTGACGATGATCGTGTGCGGCGGCGTGCCGATGACAGCGGCGGACCTGCCGATCATCGTCGCACCGCTCGGCGCCTCGGCGGTGCTGGTCTTTGCGGTTCCGGCCAGCCCGCTCGCCCAGCCCTGGCCGGTGGTCGGCGGCAACATCCTGTCGACGCTGGTCGGCGTGGCGGTGTTCGCGGCCGTGCCGAACCCGCCGGTCGCGGCAGGGCTGGCGGTGGGACTGGCGATCCTCGTCATGTCGCTGCTGCGCTGCCTGCACCCGCCGGGCGGGGCCGCGGCGCTGACCGCGGTGATCGGCAGCCAGAGCATCCATGCCGCAGGTTTCGCCTTCGCCTTCGCACCGGTCGGGATCAACTCGATCGCGCTGGTGACGCTCGGCATGGTCTTCCACCGCTGGACCGGTCGCGCCTATCCGCACCGGCCCGCGCCGGCCGAGACGCTGCGCGCGGCGCAGGCGGCGGCGGGCTTCGTCGAGGCGGATATCGACGCCGCGCTGGCCGACATGCACGAGAGCTTCGACATCGATCGCGAGGATCTGGAGCTGCTGCTCGCCCAGGCGCGGCTCCACGCGCTGCGCCGCCGCGGCGGCTGAGGCTCAGGCCCGCGCCGGCTGGTCGGCGAGGAACAGCGCCGCCGCCGCGAGCAGCAGCCCCGCATCGAGCGCCGCCCCCAGCCCGCCCGCGGTCGCGGCATGGCCCAGCGCGGTCACCGCCAGGCTCGCCGCCAGCACCTGCCGCATCCGGCGCGGATCGGCGAGCCGCGGCGCGAGCATCGCGACGAGCGTCAGCACCGCCATCGCACTCCAGAAGCCGCCGCCGAGCGGCACCGCCGCTCCGGCCGCCCAGCGCCACCACAGCAGCGCGACGAGCACCAGCGGCGTGCCCCAGACGACCGCCGTCCAGAACCCCTCGAGACGGGGCGCGGCCAGACCCTTGCGCCGCCGCTTCTGCAACCACAGCGACATGCCGGTCGCGGTGACCACGCACAGCGCCAGCCCGCAGGCCATATAGGCAAGCTCGACCGGCAGGCCGCCGAAGCTGCCGAAATGCAGTTTGTAGGTGGAGGCCGCGAACTGCTGCCCGAGCGGCCCGTCCGACAGGCCGACCCGGCCGTGGAAGCGGCCCGCCGCGTCGAAATTGAAGGTCTCGCCATAGATCAGACGGCGCGGCACGTCCGCCAGGATCTGCACGTGCTGCCCGACCGTGCCGGGGTCGTGAATGGTGACGTAGGTCGGGCGGACGCCGGGGAACCGGCGCTGCATCTCGGCCATGGCGCGCGCCACGTCCGGCAGGGCCGCCGGCCGGAAATCGGTCGCGCCCTCGCGGCCGAAGATCGTGCCGTAGACCTTCATCAGATCGCCGCCGTGATAGGCCTTGGCGAGGATCGTGCCGTTGAGCGACCCCAGGCCGATGAAGGCACCGGTGAGCGCGAGCGCGAGCGTGAAGGGCAGCGTCCACACCCCCAGGCGATTGTGCCAGTCCGCCTGGGCGAGCTGGCGGTTGCCGCGCGCGCGTAGCCGGAAGGCGTCGCGGACGATGCGCGGGTGCGCGACCACCCCGGTCACGGCGAGGGCGGTCAGCATCACGCCCAGCGCCCCGCCCAGGATCAGCCCGACGGTGCTCGGCAGATGCAGATATTCGTGCAGCCCGATGACGAACTCGGTCCAGCCCCCCGCCTCTTCCTCGACCGGCCGGCCGGCCGCGTCGACGGCCATGGCGCCGTGATCGCTCGTCACGGTGGTGCGGGGCAGTGCCTCGGTCGGCAGGCGCGCGTAGAGATGGGTCGATCGCGGCTGGCCCGCGTCGGCCGCCAGCTTCGCCGCGAACGCCTCGGCCAGGGCGGCGGGCGCGATCGCCTGCATCTCCGGGACGCCCGGCTGTTCCCAGCGCTGCCAGCGTTCGTGGATCACGATCAGCGTGCCGCTCAGCGCGATGATGTAGAGGAGCGCGCCGGCGAGCAATCCGATCGCGGCATGGCCTCCCAGAGAGCGCTGGACCAGCGTCTGCTCGCCCGGTGCGGCGGCGGCCCGTTCGATCCGCTCGTGCTTCACAGCGGCCACCACAGTATCAGGCCGAGCGCGGCGCAGGCGAGCGCCGGGGCGATCATGCGGACCGCGCTCGCCCGCGTGATCTGCACCGTGGCGAGCAGCGCCCAGAGCACGGGCTGCGCGACCATCATCAGCGCGACGGTATCGGCCTCGGCGGCCCGTCCGCGCACCAGCGTGGCTTGCAGGCCGAAGGCGAGGAGCGCTGCCGCGGCGGCGGCGACCGGCACCACGAGCAGGAAGACCGCGAGGCGCCGACCGACCGATCGCAGCGTAGGGCGCGGCAGCGCGATCGAAGGCGCGCTGCGCACCGGCGCCGCCCTTCCCCGCGGCGCCCGCCACGCGTCGCGCAACAGGATCGCGAGGGCCGCGACGATCGCGGTCGTGGCGACGATGGCGAGGCCCCAGGCGCCGGCCAGCATCGCGAGCGCGACGGCGGCGGCGATCGCGAGCGCCCAGCCGGCCAGCGCAAGTGAGCGCCGCCCGTCCCAGCCGACCCGGATCAGCCCCAGCGCGACGGTGGCCGCCACCGGCATGCAGACGATCGCGGCCTCCATCAGCCTGCGCCCCCGCCGGACATATCTGGATCGTGCGACATGGAAGGCCCGCCCCGTTGATGACGGCCGTGTCATAGCAGGCCGGGGCGATAATGCAACTTGGTCGCAATAGCGGTTAAGGATTGTGTTCGTAGTCCGAGAGCCCCTCCCCTTCAGGGGAGGGGTTGGGGTGGGGCGCTGCCACCAGCGACTCGCCTGCGGACACGCCCCACCCTCGTCCCCTCCCCCGAAAGGGAGGGGAGCAGCAAACCGAAACCTCTGTCCGAACTCCCGCCGTCTACTCCTGCTCGAACAGGCTCGCCAACTGCTCCATGATCGTGCCGCCCAGCTGCTCGGCGTCCATGATCGTCACCGCCCGCGCATAGTAGCGCGTCACGTCGTGGCCGATGCCGATCGCGATCAGCTCGACCGGGCTACGCTGCTCGATCCAGCCGATCACCTGGCGCAGGTGACGCTCCAGATAGCTGCCGGAATTGACCGACAGGGTCGAGTCGTCGACCGGCGCGCCGTCGCTGATGACCATCAGGATGCGCCGCTCCTCGGGCCGCGCGATCAGCCGGTTGTGCGCCCAGAGCAGCGCCTCGCCGTCGATATTCTCCTTCAGCAGCCCTTCGCGCATCATGAGCCCGAGATTCTGCCGCGCGCGCCGCCACGGTTCGTCCGCCTGTTTGTAGACGATGTGGCGGATGTCGTTGAGCCGGCCGGGCTGTTGCGGCCGACCCGCCGCCAGCCACGTCTCGCGGCTCTGCCCGCCCTTCCACGCGCGGGTAGTGAAGCCCAGGATCTCCGTCTTCACCCCGCACCGCTCGAGCGTGCGCGCGAGGATGTCGGCGCTGATCGCGGCGATCGAGATGGGCCGGCCGCGCATCGAGCCCGAATTGTCGATCAGCAGCGTGACGACCGTATCGCGGAAATCGGTGTCCCGCTCGACCTTGTAGGACAGCGACTGGCCGGGGCTGACGATCACGCGCGCCAGCCGGGCGGCGTCGAGCAGCCCTTCTTCCTGGTCGAAGTCCCAAGACCGGTTCTGCTGCGCCATCAGCCGGCGCTGGAGCCGGTTGGCCAGTTTCGACACCGCCGATTGCAGATGCGCCAGCTGCTGGTCGAGATAGCCGCGCAGCCGCGCCAGCTCGTCGGCGTCGCACAGGTCGGTGGCGGTCACCACCTCGTCGAACTGGGTCGTCCACGGCTTGTAGTCGAACTGCGGCGACAGGTCGTCGCGCGGCCGCGGCGGGCGGACCGGCTGCATCCCCTCGTCGCCCTCGTCGCCGGGCTCGCCGTCCATGTCGCTGTCGGCGTCCTGGTCGAACTCCTCGCCCTCGCCCTGCTCGTCCTCGCTGCGCCGCTCCTCGCCGCGCGCCTCGACCTCGCCCTCCGCCGCGCCGCCTTCGGCCGCGTCGTCGCTCTCGCCTTCGCTGCCTTCGTCCTCGGCGGCATCCTCCTCGCCGCCCTCGTCGGTCTCGTCGGGCTGCTGCTCGCCCTCGACCAGCTCGAGCTCGGCGAGCATCTTGGCGGCCAGCGACTGGAAGGCGCGCTGGTCGTCGAGCGCCAGCGCCAGCGCCGAGAGGTCCGTCCGCTGCGCCACCCAGTCGCGCACCAGCGACAGCCCCGCCTCCGCCGCCTGTGGCGACGCGCGCCCGGTCAGCGCCTCGCGCGCGAGCAGGCCGAGCGCGGTCGACAGCGGCACCTCCGCCCGGTTGCGCGCCCGCGCGATCGGATCCGTTTTCGTGCGCACCTCCAGCGCCTGCGCCAGATTGTCGCCGATCCCGGCATAGCCGCGGCTGCCCAGCGCCTCGACCCGCGCCGTCTCGACCGCGTCATAGACGGCGCGCGCCACCGGATCGACCGGCGCCGCGCGCTGGTGGAGCACCGCATCGTGGAGCCGCAGCCGCAACGCGAAGCCGTCGGCGAAGCCCCGCGCCTCCGCCACCTGCTCGGCGGGCAGGGTGCGCGCCGGCATCGGCACCTTCAGATGCTTGCCCGACTGCGCCGGCGCGTCGGCACTATAGGCCAGCTCCACCTCCGGCTCGTCCGCCAGCGCCCGCGCCGTGCCGCCGAGCACCGCCTTGAACCGGTCGAGAGGGGTGTCATTCGCCATTACCAAAGCACCTTGCAGCCGAATGCCGCCAATTCCGCATCGTTGGTCAGCACCGTCATGTCCTCGACCAGCGCCTGTCCCGCAAGCAGGCGGTCGAAGGGATCGCGGTGCGGGCCGGGAAGATAACCGGCGCGCATCGCGTGGGATGCGCCGATGTCGAGCATGGTGAACCCATCTGCCCGGATCATCGCCCAGAACCGATCGTCGAAGCCCGGCAGGTCGGCCAGCTTACCGATCCTGATCTTGTTCGCGATTTCCCATACACTGACCGCGCTGACATGGACCGGCATATCCTCTTGCTCGATCGCGTGCCGCGCCGCGTCGCCCAGATTTGCGGCGCCGCTCCACCAGCGGATCAAGGCGACCGTGTCGAGGAGATAGGCCAATCAGCGCCGCTCCGCCTCGGGGCGGTCATCGATAAAGGTCAGTTCTTCGTCCGATAGAGGCCTGGACCAGACGGAGTCGGGGATGGCTGAAAGTTCAGGCCACCGACCGGGAATCCGCCGGCGCTTCGCCGCCGGTTCGATCGGCATCAGCCGCGCCCACGGCTCGCCGTCCTTGGCCACGATGATCTCCTCGCCCGCATGGGCGCGATCGATCAGGCGCGAGAACTGCGTCTTCGCCTCATGGACGTTGAACGTCTTCTGCGGATCAGCCTCGGCCATCAGCGGCTCCTTTGGTGGACTAACTAGCTTGGTCCATCCTCGTCCTCAACCCGCCGCCACGCTCTCCGGCAGGTCCTTGCCGAACACGCGCTGGTAATACTCCGCCACCAGCGGCCGCTCCGCCTCGTCGCACTTGTTGAGGAACGACAGGCGGAAGGCGAAGCCGACATCGCCGAAGATCAGCGTGTTCTGCGCCCAGGTGATCACCGTACGCGGGCTCATCACGGTCGAGATATCGCCGTTGATGAAGCCCTTGCGCGTCAGGTCGGCGACGCGGACCATCGCGTCGACGGTCTTCTTGCCATCGGGCTTGTCATATTCGCCCGACTTGGCGAGCACGATCCGCGCCTCGACCGCGGCGGGCAGATAGTTGAGCGTAACGACGATGTTCCACCGGTCCATCTGGCCCTGGTTGATCTGCTGCGTGCCGTGATACAGCCCGCTCGTGTCGCCCAGGCCCACGGTGTTGGCGGTCGCGAACAGGCGGAACCACGGGCTCGGCCGGATCACGCGGTTCTGGTCGAGCAGCGTCAGCTTGCCCTCCGTCTCCAGCACGCGCTGGATCACGAACATCACGTCGGGGCGGCCGGCGTCATATTCGTCGAAGACCAGCGCGGTCGGCGTCTGGAGCGCCCAGGGCAGCAGCCCCTCGCGAAACTCGGTCACCTGCTGGCCGTCGCGCAGCACGATCGCGTCGCGGCCGATCAAATCGATGCGGCTGATATGCGCATCGAGATTGATGCGGATGCACGGCCAGTTCAGCCGTGCCGCGACCTGCTCGATATGGGTCGACTTGCCGGTGCCGTGATAGCCCTGCACCATCACGCGCCGATTGTGCGCAAAGCCCGCCAGCACCGCCAGCGTCGTATCGCGATCGAAGACGTACGCCGGGTCGAGGTCGGGCACCCGCTCGTCCGCTTCCGAAAAGGCGGGGACCTGCATGTCGATATCGATGTCGAACAGCTCGCGCACGCCGACCATCTTGTCGGGCGCGTCGAGGATCGTGGTTTCGCGGCTGTCGGGCTGGGTGTTGGGAATGTCGGTCATGGCTCGCCTTCGGAACTCGCCCAACGCCTTAGGATAGCGGCCGGGCGCACATCAACCGTCGATCAGGCGATCTTCTCCGGCAGGCGGAACAGGTCGACGAAGCGGCGGGCGACTTCGGGGTCGCCGCGCAGGCCCAGCAGACCCTCCGCGTCGAGGCCCTGCTTGCCGTAGATCGTTCGGCGCATCGCCATGGTATCGCCCGAAAAGACGGTGTCGGCGACCGGCTCTTCCACGCGCGCGATCGTCATGTCGCCTTCCGCGATCCGCAGCAGGAAGCCGTCATCGGGAAAGCGGAAGCCGATCGTCGCGCGCCAGTCCGCCAGCCCCGCACGATCGACGAGCGCCAGCAGCGACTGCATCGCCGAGGCGGTCGACATGAAGGCGAAGGGATCGTGGCGGCGCGAGCGGGCGGCCCAGCGCCCCATCACCTGCACGATCGGCTCCGCCTCATAACCCCAGCGGGTCAGCTCGTAGACCGGCACGTTGGCCGGGTGCGCCAGCTTGCGGCGAATGAGGATTCCGGCCGCCTCCATCGCCTCCAGCCGCTGAGTCAGCACGTTGGCGCTGATCCCCGGCAGGTTCGCCTTGATCGCCCCGAAGCGGCGCGGCCCGAACATCAGCTCGCGCAGCACCAGCATCGACCATCGCTCGCCCAGGAACTCCAGCGCCAGAGCCGTACCGCAGGCATCGTCATAGCGTCGCTTCGTCGTACCCTCGGTTACTTTTTCTAACTTCATGGTTGCAATCAATAACCTGTCGGAGCATCCCATGCAAATACCGAGTCGCAAGGGAGAGGGTGCGCCGTGGCCAAGATGATCTTCGTGAACCTGCCGGTGACCGACGTCGACCGCGCCGCCGCCTTCTACGCGGCGATCGGCTTCGAGAAGAACGCGATGTTCTCCAATGATCGCGCCTCGGCGATGGTCTGGTCGGACACGATCCACGTCATGCTGCTGGCCCATGATTTCTACGCGACCTTCACCCCCAAGCCGATCGCCGATCCGCATGCGGTCAGCGCGGTGCTGATCGCGCTGGCGCTCGACAGCCGGGCCGAGGTGGATGGGATCACCGAGGCGGCGATCGCGGCCGGTGGGCGCGAGGCGCATCCGGCGGAGGATCACGGCTATATGTACAGCCGCGCCTTCGAGGATCCGGACGGCCACGGCTTCGGCCCCTTCTACATGGACATGGCGGCGGCGAGCATCGCGATGGGAGCGGAGGCATGACAGCGGTCATCACCGCCTTCGACTGGGTGCCGCCCTTCGCCCGCGGGCAGGTGCGCGACCTGCGCGTCCGCTGGGCGCTGGAAGAGGCCGGCCAGCCCTATGACGTGCGCTATCTCGCGCAGGGCGAGCAGAAGGCGGACGGGCACCGCGCGCTCCAGCCCTTCGGCCAGGTGCCGACCTATGAGGAGGATGGGCTGGTCCTGTTCGAATCGGGAGCGATCGTGTGGCACATCGCGGAACGCCATCCGGGCACGCTGCTGCCGGAGGACACCGCGGCGCGCGCCCGGGCGATCGAGTGGATGTTCGCCGCGCTCAATTCGGTCGAGCCGCCGCTGATGGACCGTTCGATCGCGACCATCTTCGAGCGCGACCGCCCCTGGTCGGCGCCGCGCCTGCCCGCGATCGAGCAGCGCGCAACAGCCCGGCTTGCCGACCTGTCGCAGCGGCTCGGCGAGCGGACATGGCTGGACGGTGAGGCATTCACCGCCGGCGACCTGCTGATGATCTCCGTCCTGCGCATCGCCGCGGGCAGCGGTCTGGTGGAGGCGCATCCGAACCTCGCCGCCTATGTCGCGCGTGGCGAGGCGCGGCCCGCCTTCGGCCGGGCACTGGCGGCGCAGCTGGCGGGCTTCACCGGCGAGCCGCCGGCCGCATGGACCCAGCGAAAGGAGCGCGCAGCATGACCTATGTCGAGGGGTTCCTGACACCGGTACCGTCCGCCGCCCGGGACGCCTATCGCGCCCATGCCGAACGCGCCGCGCCGCTGCTCAAGGCGTTCGGCGTCGCCCGGATTGTCGAGAGTTGGGGCGAGGACGTGCCGCGCGGCACGCTCAACGACCTGTGGGGCGCGGTCGCCGCCGAGGAGGGCGAGGCGGTCGTCTTCAGCTGGTTCGAATATCCCGATCGTGCCGCGCGCGATGCGACCAATGCGAAGATCATGAGCGATCCGCGCATGGAAGCGCTGATGGCCGACATGCCCTTCGATGCGCGGCGGATGGTCTATGGCGGCTTCGACGGGGTGCATGAGACGGGATCGTTGGGTGGAGCCGGCTTTATCGACGGCGTGCTGATGCCGATCCGCGGGGGCCGCGCTGCCTATGCGGATCATGCCGCCCTGCTCGCACCGGTGTTCCTCGATCATGGCGCGGTGCGGGTGGTCGATGCGCTCGCCGATGACGTGCAGCCCGGCGTGGTGACCGACTTCCCGCGCGCGGTGCGGCTGGAGGGCGAGGAAGCGGTCGGCTTCGGCTGGGTCGAATGGCCCGACAAGGCGGCGCGCGACGCCGGCTGGAACGCGATCATGGCCGACCCCCGCATGGCCGATGCCGCACCGCCGCCCTGGGATGGCAAGCGGATGATCTTCGGCGGCTTTTCCGTCATTCTCGACCGGTAACCGCCCGAGTCGACGGGCTAAACCAACATCGCCCCTTCGTGCTGAGCGAAGTCGAAGCACAGGCGAGTCTCAGGCCCTTCGACTGCGCTCAGGGCGAGCGGATAGAGCTTTGGTCAAATTCAAGTCGTCATTCTCAAGAGGGGAGGAACATCATGACCGTTCGTGACGGCCAGCCTGTCTGGTTCGAGCTGACCACCGAAGATCCCGCTGCGGCGGCCGACTTCTACGCCGCGATCGCCGGCTGGCGCATCGCGTCCTCGCCCGTGGCCGAACATGGCGGGTACCGGATCGCCGAGGCCGGGGCGGGCACGGGCGCGGTGGCGGGGATCATGGCGCCCCCGCCCGGCGGCGGCTTTCCGGGCTGGTCGGTCTATTTCGCGAGCCGCGACGTCGATGCCGCGGCCGAGCGGGTGACCGCCCTGGGCGGGCGCTTGCTGTTCGGGCCGATGGACATTCCGCAGGTCGGCCGCTTCGCCACCGTCGCCGATCCGCAAGGGGTACCATTCACCCTGATGAGCGGCGACAGCGCCGAATCCCCCACTGCCTTCCGCCTGGACCCCGGCGCGGTCGGCCATGGGGTGTGGACCGAACTGGCCAGCCCCGATCCCGACGCCGCCTTCGCCTTCTACGGCGCGCTGTTCGGGTGGGAGAAGGCCGGGGCGATGCCGATGGGCGACATGGGCGAATACGCCTTTATCGGCGATGGCGAGGCGCGACCCGGCGCGGTCATGTCGAGCACGCTCAGCGGCGCCCCCGCCTGTGGAAATGGTATGTGCAGGTGGCGGATATCGATGCCGCGCTGGCGGCGACGACCGCCCATGGCGGCACCGTGATCTGGGGACCGGGCGAGATCCCGGGCGGCAGCTACTCGGCGCTGATCCTCGACCCGGCCGGCCACAATATCGGCCTGGTCGGGCCGCGCGCGGCGGGGGCCTGAGCGATGGATGCGCGCATCACCCCCTGCATCTGCTATGACGGCGCGGCGGAGGAGGCGGCGCGCTTCTACGCCGCGACCTTCCCCGACAGCCGGGTCGACCGCGTTACCCATGCCCCCGGCGACTATCCGGCGGGCGAGAAGGGCGCGGTGCTGACCGTCGAGTTCACCGTCTGCGGCCTGCCGATGCTCGCCCTCAACGCCGGCCCGCAGTTCGCGCCGACCGACACCGTCTCCTTCCAGATCCACACCCAGGATCAGGCGGAGACCGACCGGCTCTGGGATGCGATCGTCGGCGATGGCGGCAGCGAGATGGCGTGCAGCTGGTGCAAGGACCGCTGGGGCGTCGCCTGGCAGATCGTGCCGCGGCAGCTGACCGAGGCGTTGCGCCACCCCGATCCCGCCGCCGCGGCGCGCGCCTTCCAGGCGATGATGGGGATGCGCAGGATCGACATCGCCGCGATCGAGGCGGCGGTACGGGGAGAGACGGAATGAGCGGAACGGCAGCCCACGAACTTTCGGTCACCCGGCTGATCGACGCGCCCGTCGCGGCGGTCTGGCGCGCCTGGACCGAGCATCTCGGCGAATGGTTCTGCCCGGTGCCGTGGCGGGCCGAGGTGTCGGTGATGGAACTCCATCCCGGCGGCCGCTCGGCGATGACCATGTATGGCCCTAACGGCGAGTCGATGCCGCTCGAGGGCGTCTATCTGGAGGTGGTGCCGCAACGCCGCATCGTCTCCACCGACGCCTTCACCGCGGGGTGGATGCCGGCCGGGCCGATGATGGTGCGGATCGACGAATTCGCCGAGGAGGACGGCCGCACCCGCTACACCGCCACGGCCCGCCACTGGACCGCCGAGGCGAAGGCGCAGCACGAGGCGATGGGCTTCGAGGCCGGCTGGACGACGTCGGCGGCGCAGCTGGCCTCCGTGGCGGAGCGGCTGGCTAAGTCAGATTAGGACTTTCTCTTACTGCCTCCCCGGCGAAGGCCGGGGCCTCCGCACCAACCCTCCGTCATCCCCGCGAAGGCGGGGATCCAGACGCGCGGAAGCCTGCCGCATCATTCGCAAAGGTCAGAGGTTCTGGATCCCCGCCTGCGCGGGGATGACGGGAAGAGTGGCCGAGTCGATTCACGCGAACGCCGGCGCCCCGCGCAGCGCCTGATAGGCCGCAATCACCGATTGCAGCTTCGACTCGTGGCTCCGGTCCCCGCCGTTGCGATCGGGATGGTACTTCCGCACCAGCTCCGAATAGCGCTTCCGCAGCGCCGAGCGATCCGCGTCCGCCGGCAGCCCCAGCAGCTTCAGGTTCGCCCGGTCCTGCCCCGACAGCGGCTTGCCGTCCGGCCGGTCCGCCGCCGGCTCGCGGCGGAAGCGGGCGGCGATCGCGTCGAGCGGGTCGGCGAAATCGGCCCAGCGCGGCCCCTGCCCGCCGCCGCCCGCACGGGAGAAGGCGCGCGTCTCGCTCTCCCAGCCGGCCAGCGGCCGCTGCGCATGATGGATCTCCTCGGCGGTCATGCCGTCGAAGAAATTATAGCCCGCGTTGAAGGCGCGGACATGCTCCAGGCACATCCAGCGGAAATTGGGCGGTCCCCCGTCGGACGCGCCCTCCAGCGGCGGCGCGCGGAACTCGCCCGGCTCGGCGCAACCCGGATGCGCGCAGATCCGCCCGTTCGCCTCCATCCGGCCGTGAAAGCGCTGGCCGGGGCGCTCCTTCCTCTCCGATTGACGTGCCACGCAGTTTTCCGAACGATCCCAAACCGCCTATATAGGCGCGATGTCCGCCCCTTCCACCGAGCCGCTCGACCTGGTGATCGCCGCCCGCCTGCGCGACGCCCTTTCCCCCACCCGCCTGTCGGTCTCCAACGACAGCGCCCAGCATCGCGGCCATCTGGGCGATGACGGGACCGGCGAGACGCACTTCTCGGTCGATGTCGAAAGCGCCGCCTTTGCCGGCCAGTCGCGCGTCGCGCGGCAGCGGCTGGTGAACCGGGCGCTCGCCGATCTGTTGGAGACGCGGATCCACGCGCTCGCCATCCGCGCCCGCGCGCCGGGAGAGGAATAGCATGGCCTACGACCTGTGGTACTGGCCCGGCATCCAGGGGCGGGGCGAGTTCGTCCGGCTGGCGCTGGAGGGCGCCGGAATCGCCTATCGCGACCGCGCGCGAGAGGACGGGGCCGAGGCGATGCTCGACGACATGGAGGCGCGCGGCGCGCTCCGTCCCTTCGCCCCGCCCTATCTGGCGCTCGACGGGACCGCGATCGCGCAGGTCGCCAACATCCTGATGTACCTGGGCGAGCGGCACGATCTCGCCCCCTCCGCCATGGCCGGGCGGCTGCGGCTCAACCAGTTGCAGCTGACCATCGCCGACATGGTCGCCGAGGTGCACAACGTCCACCACCCGGTCGCGACCGGCGCCTATTACGCCGATCAGAAGCCGGAGGCCGCCCGCGCCGCCGCCCAGTTCCGCGAAGAGCGGATGCCCAAATTCCTGTCGCATTTCGAAGCCGCGCTGACCGCTCAGGAGGGCGACTGGCTGATCGACCATCGCTGGTCCTATGGCGACACGTCGCTGTTCCAGCTGGTCGAGGGGCTGCGCTACATGTTCCCGCAGCGGATGGCGGCGCTGGAGCCGCGCTATCCCGCCCTGATCGCGCTGCACGACCGGGTCGCCGAGCTGCCCGGCATCCGCGCCTATCTCAAGAGCGAGCGTCGCCTGCCCTTCAACGAGGACGGCATCTTCCGCCACTATCCGGAGCTCGACGCCGCATGACCGCCGCCACCGCGCTCCAGCCGCGCCCGGCGGCGCGCATCCTGCTGGTCGACCGCGACGGGCGGGTGCTGCTGATGCGCTTCACCCCCTCCGACCGCCCGCCGCTCTGGTGCACGCCCGGCGGCGCGGTCGATCCGGGCGAGAGCTACGAAGCGGCCGCCGCGCGCGAGCTGTGGGAGGAGACGGGCCTCATCCTCGATTGCGGCCCGCAGGTGGCGCGGCGGCAGGCGCAGTTCACCACCTTCGAGGGGGTCGAGGTCGATGCCGACGAACGCTATTTCCGCATCGACATGGACGCCTGCGACATCGCCGCGGGCGCGCTGACCGAGCTGGAGCGCCGCGTGCTGCACAGCTGGCGCTGGTTCGCGCCCGCGGAGCTGGCCGACTGGCCGGAGGCGATCTTCCCCGCCGATCTGGCGCAGATGCTGGAGGATACGCGATGCCGCTGACCCGTCTGTCGCTGTCCACGGGCGTCGACCTCGACGTCGAGCTGGCCGGCCCGGAGGATGCGCCCGCGGTCATCCTGCTCCACGGCTTCCCCGAATCGCACCGGACGTGGCGGCACATCGTCCCCGACCTCGCGCGCGACCATCGCGTCGTCGCGCCCGACCAGCGCGGCTATGCGCGCTCCTCCAAGCCGGCGGCGGTCGAGGACTATGCGCCCGACCGGATCGTCGCCGACCTGATCGCGCTCGCCGATGCGCTGGGGATCGACCGGTTCACGCTGGTCGGCCACGACTGGGGTGGCGCGGTGGCATGGACCGCGGCGCTGAGCCGGCCCGACCGGGTCGAGCGGCTGGTGATCGTCAACGCGCCGCATCCGCTGGTCTTCCAGCGCTCGCTGTTCGACGATCCGGCCCAGCGCGCGGCGAGCCAGTATATCACCCGCTTCCGCGACACCGGGATCGACGCCGGGCTGACCGGGCGCGGACTCGAACGCTTCTTCGCCTCCACCTTCGTCCAGCACGTCACCAGCGCGATCGCGGGCGAGGACAAGGCCGCCTATCTCGACGAATGGAGCCAGCCCGGCGCGATGACGGCGATGCTCAACTGGTATCGCGCCAGCCGCATCATCGTCCCCGCCCCCGACGAAACCCCGCCCCGCCCCGCCTTTCTCGACGCGCCCTTCCCGCCGGTCACGCAGACAACGCTGGTGGTCTGGGGCACGGACGACAAGGCGCTGCTGCCGGTGCAGCTGGAGGGGCTGGATGCGCTGGTGCCGGACCTGACGGTCGAGCGGATCGCCGGCGGCCATTTCGTGCCGTGGCAGGAGCCGGCGGCGGTGCTGGCGGCGATGCGGCGCTGGGGGATTTGAGGCTGATCCACTTGGCTAGAACCGTCGCCCCAGCGCAGGCTGGGGCCTTTTGCGACTCCTGCCTCGCGCCCTAACCGGGAGATCCCAGCCTGCGCTGGGATGACGCCGGTTCGAATTCGGTGGATCACGGACTAGCCGTCACCCCACCCCCGCCCGCGCCGCATCGGGCAGCGCGATCCAGTCGCCCGCCCCCGCCGGCGCGCCCGGTTCGATCCAGGCGCCATGCGCATGGGCGCTCGCCACGACCTGCCACGCATCCTCGCCTGGCCAGCAGCGGACCCGCACCAGCATCTGCGCGGTCGCGCGATCGGGCTCCATCACCACCCAGGCGAGCGGGCGATCCGCCGTCGCCGCCGCGCCCGCGCGCGCCATCGCCGCCCGGATCCGGTCGGCACTCTCCCGCGGCAGATATTGCCAGACGACCGAGTGCATCAGCACCCGCGTCACGCCCGCCGGCTGCGGCTCGGCGAGGCGTGCCTCGACCCAGTCGGCGGCATCCGCCGCGTCCAGCCGCACGCCCCGCTCCCGCAGCATCGCGACCGCGGCGCGCAGGCGCGCCATCCGCTCGGGCGCCTCGGCCCAGACATAGGCGGTCAGCCGCGCCTCGACCGCCGGATCGGTGGCGTCGAGCGGGCGGATATCGCAGCCGCGCACCGACACGATCTCCAGCGGCACCGCCGCCGGCGCGGCCCCGCGCCATGCGGGCCGCAGCGTCACCGGCGCGTTCGCCGGCCCCAGCAATGTCCCGCCCAGATCGAAGCGATAGCGGTCGATCAGCAGGTTCAGCCCCGCACTCGACCCGATCTCCAGCAGCTCCAGCTTCGGGCCGAGCGCGCGCGCCACCTCCATCAGCCCGGTCATCAGCGCCGCCGACCGACCCGGCTCGTTGGTCTGGGGCGGGCCGTCCAGCCAGGGCAGCAGCGCCGCATTCTCGCGCACCAGCACGGCGTCGACGACCGCGGCGATCGCCTCCCGATCGTCGACCGACCCGTCGAACACCGCCGCCAGACCGGCGTCGCGCCCCGCCAGCACCAGTGCGTGCAGCCCGCCGACCAGCCGCAGCGGCAGCGCGTCGCGGGTCGGCTCGCCCGGCCAGTCGAGCACCCGCCGCCCCGTCTCGCTGACGCGGGTCAAGCCGTCGGCGATCGCGTCGCACAGATGCGCGTAGACGGGCGCATCCATCTGGCGGCAGTAATAGGCCTGGATGCGGAACGCCTCGCGATTGCCTGCCTCGTCCGCCATTCCTTGCCTCCTCCGCGCCGTTGCACCCCGAGCAACCGGGGATTAAGGCACCGCCCGTGTCCGCGCCACTGATCATCGCCGTGCCCAAGGGGCGTATCCTGTCCGAGGCGCTGCCGCTGCTCGCCGCGGCGGGCGTGCGGCCGGAGCCCGCCTTTTCGGACGAGGACAGCCGGGCGCTCCGCTTCGCCACCGACGTGCCGCAGATCGAGCTGATCCGCGTCCGCGCCTTCGACGTCGCGACCTTCGTCGCGCACGGCGCGGCGCAGCTGGGGATCGTCGGGTCGGACGTGCTGGCCGAGTTCGACTATTCGGAGCTCTATGCGCCGGTCGACCTCGCCATCGGCCATTGCCGCCTGTCGGTCGCCGAGCCGGTCGCGCTGGCCGAGCGCGACGATCCGCGCGGCTGGAGCCATGTGCGGGTCGCGACCAAATATCCGCACGTCACCGCCGCGCATTTCGCCCGGCGCGGCGTGCAGGCCGAATGCGTCAAGCTGAACGGCGCGATGGAGCTTGCGCCGACGCTGGGCCTCGCGCCGCGGATCGTCGACCTCGTCTCCTCGGGCCGCACGCTCAAGGAGAACGGGCTGGTCGAGGTCGAGCGGATCATGGACGTGACCAGCCGGCTGGTCGTCAACCGCGCGGCGATGAAGACCCGCGGCGACGTGGTGCCCCTGGTCGAGGCCTTCCGCCGCGCCGTCGCCGGGCGGCAGGCGGCGGCATGATCCGGCTGAACGCCGCGGCCGCCGGCTTTGCCGGGGCCTTCGCCGCGCTGGTCGATGCCCGCCGCGAATCCTCTGCGGACGTGACGCGCGACGTCGCCGCGATCATCGCCGAGGTGCGCGCGCGCGGCGCCGCGGCGGTCGAGGCGCTGACGCTGCGGCTCGACCGGCACGATCTGGCGACGACGGGCTGGGCGATCGACCGCGCCGACTGCGCCGCCGCCTATGACGCGCTGGAGCCGGGGCTGCGCACCGCGCTCGACCTCGCCGCCGCGCGTATCCGCGCCTATCACGAGAAGCAGCGGCCCGCCGACAGCGACTGGCGAGACGCGGCGGGCGTGCGGCTCGGTGCTCGGTGGCGGCCGGTGGATGCCGCGGGCCTCTATGTCCCGGGCGGCCGGGCCGCCTATCCTTCCTCGCTGCTGATGAATGCCATCCCCGCCAAGGTCGCCGGGGTCGAGCGGCTGGCGATGGTGACGCCGACCCCGGACGGGCAGATCAACCCGCTCGTCCTCGCCGCCGCGCATCTGGCCGGGGTGGACGAGGTGTGGCGCGTCGGCGGCGCACAGGCGGTCGCCGCGCTCGCCTATGGCGCAGGGCCGATCGCACCGGTGGACGTCGTCACCGGCCCCGGCAATGCCTGGGTCGCGGAGGCCAAGCGCCAGCTCTACGGCGTGGTCGGTATCGACATGGTGGCGGGGCCGTCGGAGATCGTCGTCGTCGCCGACGGCGCGAACGACCCCGAATGGATCGCCGCCGACCTGCTGAGCCAGGCCGAGCACGACGTCGTCACCCAGTCGATCCTGTTCACCGACGATGCCGGATTCGCCGATGCGGTCGCGGCGGCGGTGGAGCGGCAGCTGGGCACGCTCGCCACCGGATCGGTCGCGCGCGCGGCATGGGAGGCGAACGGCGCGATCGTCGTCGTGCCGTCGCTCGCGGAGGCGATGCCGCTGGTCGACCGCCTCGCCGCCGAGCATCTCCAGCTCGCGGTCGACGATCCCGATGCGCTGTTCGCGCGGGTGCGCCATGCCGGCAGCGTCTTCCTCGGCCGGCATACGCCGGAGGCGATCGGGGACTATGTCGCCGGCCCCAATCACGTCCTGCCCACCGGCCGGCGCGCGCGCTTCGCCAGCGGTCTGTCGGTGCTCGACTTCATGAAGCGGACCAGCTTCCTGGGACTGGACGAGACGGCGCTCGCCGAACTCGGCCCCGCGACGATCGCGCTGGCGGAGGCGGAGGGGCTGCCCGCCCATGCCCGCTCGGTCGCGCTGCGGCTCAGGACCAACCGCTGAGCGCGACGCGCGTCACCGCCCCGCCCGGCGGGTTCGAGGGGCCGGTCAAGCGCTCGATCACCATCGCCGGACACCAGACGTCGATCAGCCTCGAGCCGCTGTTCTGGAACGCGCTCGAGCGGGCGGCGGCGGAGCGCGTCCTCCCCCTGTCGGCGCTCGTCGCCCAGATCGACGCGCTGCGGATCGCCGAAGCGGAGCCTCCCAATCTCGCCAGCGCGCTGCGCAGCTGGCTGTTCGCGCAGTACATTTGCGACAATGATGCAAGTCGCTCGCAATAGCATTGACAGTGAGAACGACTCTCAATAGCTGAGCCCCCATAAGAACAAGGGGGTTCATCATGGCATCGTCGTCCGCATCCTTTCTCGCGCTGTCGTGCGTCGGCTTCATCGTCACCGCGCCCGCCGCGGCAGCGCCCGCCGGTGCGCCGCTGGCCGCCACGAGCGATCCGGAGGCGCGGGCCCAGGACGGCCGGCGGGACCTCGGCCGCGACGACATCGTCGTCACCGCGACGGCGGAAGCGATGCCCGCGGCGGTCGAAAGCCCCAAGGCGACGGCGGCGCTGCTCGACACGCCCCAGACCGTCACGGTCATCTCCGATCAGGTGCTGCGCAAGCAGAACCTCCAGACGCTGCGCGACGCGCTCCAGATCATTCCGGGGATCACCTTCGGCGCGGGCGAGGGCGGCGGCGGCTATGGCGACAGCATCAACCTGCGCGGCTATTCGGCCAATACCGACATCACTATCGACGGCATCCGCGACAGCGCACAGTACAGCCGCACCGATCCGTTCAACCTGCAGCAGATCGAGGTGTATAACGGCGCCAATTCGGTGTTCAACGGATCGGGCAGCGTCGGCGGCACGATCAACCTCGTCACCAAGGAGCCGCGCAAGGAGGATCTGACGGTCGCGCAGGCGGCGATCGGCACCGACGCCTATTACCGCGCCTCGCTCGACAGCAATGCGCGCGTGTCGGACCTGATCGCGGTACGCCTCAACGCCGCCTATCACCACAACGACGTGCCCGGCCGCGACGTGGAGAAATACGAGCGCTGGGGCATCGCCCCCGCGGTGACGATCGGGATCGACGGGCCGACCAGCCTGACCCTCGCCTATGTCCACCAGCGCGACGACAATACGCCGCTCTACGGCATTCCCTATTTCAACAATGCGCTGGTCGGCGGGCTGATCACCGGGTCGGATCGCAGCGACTATTACGGCTACAGCAACCTCGACCGGCAGCGGATCACCGTCGACCGGCTGACCGCGACGCTGCGGCATCAGGTCGACGAGCATCTGTCGGTGCGCAACCTCACCCGCTGGCAGCGCGTCGGCCAGTATAGCGTCACCAGCGCGCCGCAGGGCACCTTCTGCCTCGCCGGCACCGGCCGCCAGCCGGTCGCGACCAGCGCCAGCGACCCGCGCGGCCTGGCCTGCACCACCAGCGTCAACGGCGCGACCGTCACCGTGCCGGCCGGCCAGTGGCTCCCCTCCGGACCGCGCGGCTATGTCCGCGACCAGCTCAACCAGCTCTTCGCCAACCAGACCGATATCCGGCTGGAACATGGGCAGAAGGGCGGCATCCGCAACGTCGCCGATATCGGCATGCAGGCGATGGTGGAGGATTACGACATCACCACCGGCTCGCTGCTGCGCAACGCCGACGGCTCGGCGACCGCGCCGCTGCCCTTCCTGTCGATCAGCAACCCGGAAACCGTCTATCGCGGCACGATCCGCTCCGTCACCACCGCCCAGTCGCGCGCGACGAGCGAGAATGTCGCCGTCTACGCCTTCGATACGCTGGAGCTGGGCCGCGCGTTCGAGTTGAACGGCGGGGTGCGCTGGGAATATCAGAAGACCGATTTCCGCGCCCTGCCGCTGACCGTGCTCGCCCCCGGCGTCACCCAGCCCGCCGCGGCGCTCCAGCGACCGCAGATCAACCGCGAGCGGCTCTTCTCCTACCGGATCGGCGCGGTCTGGCACCCGGTGACCGATGTCAGCGTCTATGCCGGCTATGGCAATGCCAGGACCCCCTCCTCCGCCAGCGTGCGCGCCGGCTGCGTCAGCGTCTCCAACGCGATCGTGACCGACACCTGCGCTGTCGCGCCGGAGACCGCGCGCAACTACGAGGTCGGGGCGAAGGCGGGGCTGTTCGGCCGCAAACTGGAGCTGACCGCGGCGCTGTTCCGCAACGAGCGGACCAACTATCGCGTGCCGTCCAACGACCCGCTGCTGCCGACCGTGCAGGTGCTCGACGGGCGCAGCCGGGTGGAGGGCATCGCATTGGGCGCGTCGGGCAACATCACCCCGGCCTGGTCGATCTTCGCCAACTACACCTATCTCGACGGCCAGGTCGTCCAGTCGGTCTCCGACTTCTGCCTCGCCAGACCGGGAGCAAGCGGATGCGGCAACAGCGCCGCCAATCCTGATCCGCAGCGCGGCGCCCGGCTGGTCCAGACGCCCAGCCATTCGGGCAGCCTGTTCACCACCTATCGCCTGCCCTTCGGCCTGGAGGTCGGCTACGGCCTGACCTATCAGGGGTCGTTCGCCACCTATGTGCCGACCCTGGCCACGGCCACGCAGCTGCGGACCGACGACTATCTGATCCACCGCGCCTATCTGGCCTACAGCTTCGGCCGGGGCTGGACCGCGCAGCTCAACATCCAGAACCTGACCGACGCGAAATACCTCACCAACGTCCGCAACAACATCAACGCGACCACCGGCGTCGTCACCGGCGGCTGGGCGATGCCCGGCGACCGGCGGCAGGCGGTGTTCAGCCTGTTCTACAGCTTCTGAGGCTCTGCTACTCCTGCCCGCCGCCTTCCCCGGCCAGGCGGGCAGGAGACGATGGAGCCACGGTCCGATGCTGATCGCCATTCCCGACGTGCTCGACGCCGCCGCACTGGGGCGGGTGCGCGCGCTGATCGATCCTGCCGACTGGGTGGACGGCAACGTCACCTCCGGCCCGCAGGCGGCGCTCGCCAAGCGCAACGAGCAGCTGCCCGAGGATGCGCCGGCCGCGCGCGAGGCGGGCGGGATCATCCTCGACGCGCTCGGGCGCAGCCCGCTGTTCGTCGCCGCCGCGCTGCCGCTCAAACTCTATCCGCCGCTGTTCAACCGCTATGGCGCGGGGCACGGCTTCGGGCTGCACGTCGACAATGCGATCCGGATGAAGCGCGGCACCGACTTCCGCATCCGGTCCGACCTGTCCGCCACGCTCTTCCTCGACGATCCCGCCGCCTATGACGGCGGCGAGCTGGTGATCGAGGACCAGTTCGGCCCGCAGACGGTCAAGCTGCCGGCCGGCCACTTGATCCTCTATCCCGCCTCCAGCCTGCATCGCGTGACGCCCGTCACGCGCGGCGTGCGCACCGCCAGCTTCATGTGGATGCAGTCGATGGTCCGCGACGACGGCGAGCGGCGGACGCTGTTCGAGCTCGACCGCGCGATCCAGACGGTCGCCGCCGATCGCGGCCAGGGCGATGCGGCGGTGGTGCAGCTGACCGGCGTCTACCACAATCTCCTGCGCCGCTGGGCGGACGCCTGACGCGCTTCGCGGCCGCAGCACCCGAACCCGATTGACGCGCCCGCGCCGCGGCGGCAGGCGCGCGGAAATGAAGCGGCTCGGCCTCCTCATCCTGTTCATCGCCGCCGCCGCGGCCCTGTGGACGAGCGGCGTCGCCGACCCCTGGATCCATCCGGCGCGCCACCGGGTCAGCGGGACAGGGCTGCTGCCGCTCGACAGCTATGCCGATGCCGCCGCGCGGGCCTTGCCGGCGGGGACGGGTCTTGCCCGGCTGACCCTGCCCGACGGCCGCGCGCCGGTGACCGTGGAAGCGACCGACGGCAGCCTGATCTATCTCGACCCGCCGACCGCGGCGGTGCTGGATGTCGAGCCGGGCGACCCGCAGGATGCGGCAGCGCGGCCGCCACTGCCGGTGCTGCCGCTGACCGCGGTGCTGCTCGCCGCCCGGCCGCTGGTGAACGGCGCGCCCTTGCGGCGGATCGACTGGCCGGGCGGCCATGCACCGGACTGGACGCTGCGCTTCGCCGGCCGCGGCCGCGGCGCGACGGTGAAGGTCGCGGACGATACCGGCACGGCAACCCCGGCGCGGGCGGAGCGGGCCAGCGTGGCGCGGGCGGCGCGGGGGCCGTGGGCGTGGATCGGGGCGGCCGCGGTGCTGGGCGCGGCGCTGGTGGCGCTGGGGTTGCGGAGACGTCCGAAGCGGCGGTGAGGGGGTAGCGAGACCGATCGGATCGCGGTCCATCCGTACCGAACTGCGCGTTATCCCAGACAAAGCTGGGATCGTCTCGTTACGGCTTTGGGCAAGAGCCGCACGAGGCCCCCAGCCTGCGCCTAGGCGACAACCGAGGACGAATGTTTCACGTGGAACATTTGAGGAACGATAAGGACTGGAGCAGGGCGGGCCGAGATCGACCCACCGCCGACCGTTCGCCCTGAGCGCAATCGAAAGGCCTTGGACTTACCTGTGCTTCGTCTTCGGTCAGCACGAACGGGGGAAGGGCCAATGCTCCATGCCGCCGAGCCACGAATGTTTCACGTGGAACATTTGTGGAACGCATTGGCGGTCCGTCCGACGCCTGAGCCTCATGCGCCCCTCCCAGCCGTTCGCGCTGAGCCTGTCGAAGCGCTGTTCTTCCCGGTGCCGCAAGCGCTTGGGTCAGAGGAAGACAGACAGTGCTTCGACAAGCTCAGCACGAACGGATGAGGGGGGTGCGCCGAATTGAGGAGGATGCGTCAACGTCTGCGTACGCCCCCCCTCACCGCGCCAGCAGCACCCGCGCCTGGCTCGCCAGCTGCGCCAACATCGCGCCGCTCGGCTGGGCGGCGGTGCGGGCGCGGTCGACGATGGCGGTGAACTGGGCGACGCGTGCGGCATTCTCCGCCAGCCATGCCTCCACCGCGCCTTGCGGGTCGCTCCCGGCCCGCCGGGCGAGGAAGGCGAGCCGCAGCTGCTCGAACTCGCGCACCAGTCCCGCGACCAGCAGCCGCTCCCACGGATCGGCCGGCGCCAGCCGCGCCGCATTGGCCTGCGCCCAGTCGAGGCCCAGCGCCTGCCCGAGCCGCGTATAGGCCCGCGTCAGCGCCTCCTCGGCGATGCCCAATTCGACGCCCAGATCGGCCAGGCCGATCACGCCGTCGAGGTCGAACAGCCGGACGACGCGCGCCACCAGCTCCTGCGGCGCGCCGGTCGCCTGCAAGGCGGCCGTCATGCGCGCACTGCCGGCCCGGGCTTCCTCGAGCAGCAGCGTCTCGGTCTGGCGGTCGAGCGTGGCGATGCCCGGCCCGACCCGTGCGACCACGGCGGCCGGTCCGCCCTCCACGCGCGGGATGCGGACGAGATCGGCGATGTGGGTGCGCGCCGCCAGCGCCACCTCGTCGAACAGCGCGAGCCGCGCCGGCTCCGCCATCGGGGTGGTCTCGATCGCCTGCCAGAGCGCGTCGAGGTCGAACAATCGCTCCGCGACGACGAACATCGCCGCCACATCGGCGAGGTCGACGCCCTCTTCCTCGGCCAGCTCGAAGGGCAGCAGGATGCCGAGCCGGTTGACCAGCCGGTTTGCGAGCTTGGTCGCGACGATCTCGCCGCGCAGACGGTGCTGCTCGATCGCCTCGCCGAACCGCTCGCGCATCGCCGGGGGGAAGGCCGCGTAGAGGTCGGGGGTCAGCGCCGGGTCGTGGCCGAGGCCGCTCTGCTCGATCGCGTCCTGCAAGGCCAGCTTGGCCGTGGCGAGCAGCACGGCGAGTTCGGGCCGGGTCAGCCCGCGCCCTTCCTGGCCGCGGCGCAGCAGCTCCTGATTGCCGGCCAGCCCCTCGACACGCCGGTCGAGCCGGCCCGCCGCCTCGAACGTCTCGATCGCGCGGACATAGCGCGGCATCGCCGATGCCCCGCCCCGCTCGGCGATCGACAAGGCGAGCGTCTGGAGGCGGTTGTCCTCCAGCACCAGCTCGGCGACATCGTCGGTCATCGCGGCGAGCAAGGTGTTGCGGTCCTCCTCCGCCAGCCGCCCTTCGTTCATCTCGCGGTTGAGCGCGATCTTGATGTTCACCTCATTGTCCGAACAGTCGACGCCGGCCGAATTGTCGATGAAGTCGGTGTTGATCCGCCCGCCCGCGGCGCTGAACGCGATTCGCGCGGCCTGGGTGACGCCGAGGTTCGCGCCCTCGCCGATCGCGGTGACGCGCAGATCCTCGGCATCGACGCGCAGCCGGTCGTTGGCGGGATCGCCGACCGCGGCGTTGTTCTCGGCCGCCGCCTTCACATAGGTGCCGATGCCGCCGAACCAGAGGAGGTCGGCCGGCGCCTTCAGGATCGCGGCGATCAGCGCGGCGGGCTCGATCGCGCCGGGCGCGATGTCGAGCACGCGCGCCACCTCGGGCGTGACGGTGATCGACTTGGCCGCGCGGCTGTGGACCCCGCCGCCGGCCGAGACCGGCCCGGCATAGTCCGCCCAGGACGAGCGCGGCAGCGCGAAGAGCCGTGCGCGCTCCTGATAGGAGGTCGCCGGATCGGGATCGGGGTCGAGGAAGATGTGGCGGTGATCGAAGGCCGCGACCAGCTTGATGCTGCGCGACAGGAGCATGCCGTTGCCGAACACGTCACCCGACATGTCGCCGCAGCCGACTACGGTGATCGGGTCGCTCTGCACATCGACGCCGCGCTCGGCGAAGTGGCGCTGCACCGAAACCCAAGCGCCGCGGGCGGTGATGCCCATCGCCTTGTGGTCGTAGCCCTGGCTGCCGCCGCTGGCGAAGGCGTCGCCCAGCCAGAAGCCCCGCTCCAGTGCCAGCGCGTTGGCGACGTCGCTGAAGGTCGCGGTGCCCTTGTCCGCGGCGACGACGAAATAGGGATCCTCGCCGTCATGGACGCGCACGCCCTCGGGATGCGTCACCGCGCCCTCGACGATATTGTCGGTGATCGACAGCAGCGCGCGGATGAAGATGCGGTAGCTTTCCGTCCCCTCGGCCAGCCACGCGTCGCGGTCCTGCGCCGGCGGGGGCAGGAGCTTGGGATAGAAGCCGCCCTTGGCGCCGGTCGGCACGATGACGGCGTTCTTGACGCGCTGCGCCTTCATCAGGCCCAGGATCTCGGTGCGGAAATCGTCGCGACGGTCCGACCAGCGCAGGCCGCCGCGCGCCACCGGGCCGGCGCGCAGATGGATGCCCTCCACGCGCGGGCTGTAGACCCAGACCTCGCGCCAGGGCAGCGGCGCGGGCAGGCCGGGAATCTTCGCGCTGTCGAGCTTGAAGGCCAGCGCCTCCTGCCCGCCCGGCGCATAGGCGTTGGTGCGCAGGCATGCCTCCACCACCGCGCGCAGCGCGCGCAGGATGCGGTCGTCATCGATCGCCGACACCGCGTCCAGCCCGGCGGCGAGCGCCGCATCGGCCGCGTCGACGTCGCCGCCATCGGGCCCGTGCGCCGCGGCGAACCGCGCGATCAGCGCCCGCGCGACATCGGGCGCGCGGCGCAAGGCGTCGACCACGGTGGTCAGGCCATAGGTCAGCCCCGCCTGCCGCAGATAGCGGAACCAGGCGCGCAACAGCACCACCGCCTGCGGCGCCAGCCCCACCTCGACGATCAGCCGGTTGAAGGCGTCGTTCTCCGCCTTGCCCTCCAGCACCGCGGCGATCGCGCCCTCCAGGATGGCGGGATCGCCGCCGGCCTCGGCGCCCTCGACGACGAAGTCGTGGACGAAGGCGTTGCTGGCGTCGCGCAGCCGCGTCGGCAGTTCGCCGATCACGCGAAAGCCGAAATTCTCCATCACCGGCACGGCGTCGGACAGCGAAAGCGCGCCGTTCAGCTTGTAGATCTTGAGCTGCCGGTCCTCGCCGGCGACCGCGGGCAGGATGCGCACGCCGCGCTCCGTCTCGTCGGTCAGCGCGGCGAGACGGACGATATCGGCGGCCGCCGCGGCCGCATCGCTGATGTTGCGGTAATTCTGCGGGAAGGCGTCGGCCCAGCGCAGCGCCAGCCGGGCGGCGCGCGGCGGCGCCATCGTTTCGGCGAGCGCCGCCTCCACGTCCGGCACCCAGCCGCGGACCATCCGCTCCAGCCGGCTGTTCAGCGCCTCGCGATCGGGCAGCGGCGCGCCGCGGCCGCGCGGATCGAGCATGTAGCGGATCAGCGCGACCTGCCCGTCCTCCAGCGCGATCGACCAGTTGAGCACCTCCGCATCCGCCGCCTCGTCGAGCATCGCGGCGATCCGCGCGCGCCGGCCCGCCGTCACCTCGTCGCGCGGCAGCCAGACGAAGGCGAACAGGTGCCGGCCGAGCGGCGAGGGCACCAGCACCAGCGCCGGGCGCGGCCGGTCGGCGATCGACATGGCGGTGAGCGCCAGCTCCTCCAGCCGCTCCGGATCGAGCGCGACGACGATGTCGTGGGGCAGCGCGGTCAGCGCATGGGCCAGCGCCTTGCCGGCATGGCCGCGCGGGTCGAAACCGAACCGCTCCTCCAGCGCGGAGAGCCGTGCGCGCAGCACCGGCACCGCCCGCGGATCGGCGGCGAGCGCGGCCGAGGTCCACAGGCCCATATGGATCGACACGCCGGTCACCACCCCGCCCTCGCGCACCGGCATGACGATCAGGTCGAGCGGCACGGCGCGATGGACGCGAGCGATCAGGTTGGACTTGAGCAGCAGCGGCGGCTGGCCGCCGCGCGTGAACCAGTCGAGCGCGAGCTGGCGCGAGGCATCGGCGAGGATCGGCCGCGCCTGCGGGATGCGGGCGATGCCGAGCTGGCGGGTCGCGCCCTCCGCGGCGGTCCAGCGCTCGTGCCCCAGCAGGGTCAGCTTGCCGTCGAGGAACCAGCGCAGCAGCGCCGCGCCCTCGCCCGACCAGAGCGCATCGGCATCGGCGGCCATCGCGCGCTGCAGCGCCTCCCAGTCCGACACGGCGGCGCGCACGTCGGCCAGCGCGGCCGACAGGTCCGCGACCAAGTCGCGCCGCTCGCGCGCGTCGGCGCGCTCCATCTCCAGATAGATCATCGACTCGCGGGCGCCGCCGCCCGTCGCGGCGTCGCCGATCGCGGTCAGCCGGCCCCCGGCGTCGCGGACGACGGGCACGACGGGATGGATGATGCGGTGGATGGCGATGTCGTGGCCGGTGATCGCCGCGGCGACCGAATCGACCAGGAACGGCATGTCGTCGTTGACCACCGCCACGCGCATCCGGCGGCGGACGTCGTCAGCGGCGATCGGCTCGAGCACGATCGCGGCCTCGCCGGGTCGGCGACCCTCGGCTGCAGCGGCGACGAAGCGGGCGGCGGCCTCGACCTCGGCCGGGCCGAAATCGGCGAGTTCTCCGGGCAGCGCACCCTGGGTCAGGCGGGCGGCAAGGGCTTGGGCGGTTATATCCTTCTCCATGGGCGGTCCTATGCGCCCGGCCGGCTGCGCTTGCCAACCCCGTGCGGCGCCCGGCGCGCGCGCATCGCGGCCTGTGCGGTTCACCTGCAATTCACCGTCGGTACCGCACCGGCCCCTGCCTTTCCCCGCCCCGGCCATGCCGCTATGCTCGCGCGATTGCGCTTGGTGTTATATACAGGTAAAACAGCGCTCCCGTGTCCTGGAATTCGCCGATGCGCCCCGACCCCTTCGATCCCGACCAGCCGCGCCGCTGGCTGCCGCGCGGCCGCGACGGGGAGCGGATGCCCGCCTATACCGCGCCCGATCTGTGGAGCGACCGGTTCGGCGACGGGCCGGAGCCGGAGAAGCGGCGCGACTATCGCTGGGTGTGGCGCTGGCTGGTGCGTGGGCTCGCGGCGGGAATCGTGCTGCTGGTCGTCGCGATCGGCTGGCTGGCGGTCACCGCGCCGCTGTCGCGCTCGCTGAAGCCGCCGACCCCGCCCTCGATCACGCTGACCGCGGCGGACGGCACGCCGATCGCGCGGCGCGGCGCGATCATCGGCGCGCCGGTCGACGCCGCCAAGCTGCCCGAGCATGTGCGCGAGGCGTTTCTGGCGATCGAGGACCGGCGCTTCTACTCGCACTGGGGCATCGACCCGCGCGGCATCGCGCGTGCGGCCTGGGCCAATGTCGGATCGGGCGGGGTGCGGCAGGGCGGATCGACGATCACGCAGCAGCTCGCCAAGAACGCGTTCCTCGATTCGGACCGTACCGCCGCGCGCAAGCTGCGCGAGGTCATGATCGCCTTCTGGCTGGAAGCGTGGCTGACGAAGGACGAGATCCTGTCGCGCTATCTGTCGAACGTCTATTTCGGCGACAACGTCTATGGCCTGACCGCCGCGGCGAAGCATTATTTCGGCCGCACGCCCGACCGGCTGAACGTCGGTCAGGCGGCGATGCTGGCCGGGCTGGTCAAGGCGCCCAGCCGCCTCGCCCCCACCGTCAACCTGAAGGGCGCGCGGGCGCGGCAGGCGGTGGTGGTCGCGGCGATGGCGGATGCCGGCTTTATCACCAAGGCGGAGGCCGCGGCGGTGCAGCCGCAGCGCGTGCTCGACCGGCCGGCGCAGACGCTGCCGACCGGCACCTATTTCGCCGACTGGGTGCTGCCGCAGGCGCGCGACCAGGCGGGTGAGGTGAAGGCGGATGCGACGGTGCGCACCACGCTCGACCCCAAGCTGCAACGCGCCGCCGAGCGGACGATCCGCGCCGCGGGCCTCAATGGCGGGCAGGCGGCGCTGGTCGCGATGCATCCGGACGGGCGCGTCGTCGCGATGGTGGGCGGGCGCGACTATGCGAAGAGCCCGTTCAACCGCGCCACCCAGGCGCGCCGCCAGCCGGGATCGACCTTCAAGCTGTTCGTCTATCTCGCCGCGATGCGCGCGGGCATGTCGCCGGACACGGTGATGGATGATTCGCCGGTCGAGATCGCCGGGTGGAAGCCGCGCAACGACGACAACCGCTATCTCGGCCCGATCACCCTGCGCCGCGCCTTCGCGCGCTCGTCCAACGTCGTCGCCGCGCGGCTCACGCAGGAAGTGGGCGTGCGCAACGTCATCGCCGCCGCGCGCGACCTCGGCATCTCGACCCCGATCGCCAACGAGGCGACGATCGGCCTCGGCACCTCCGAAGTGTCGCTGATCGAGCTGACCGCCGCCTATGCCGCGATCGCCGCGGGCGCCTATCCGGTCGAGCCGCGCGGCGTCGCCGAGGTGCAGGACAAGCCCTGGTACCAGGCGATCGCCGGCGGGCAGAAGCGCCTGCCCGAGCGGGTGCGCAACGACATGCTGACGCTGCTCGGCTCGTCGCTGCGCGGCACGGGTCGCGAGGCGACGCTGTCGATCGACGCCTGGGGCAAGACGGGCACCTCGCAGAACAGCCGCGACGGCTGGTTCATCGGTGCGGCCGGCGATCTGGTGGTGGGCGTATGGGTCGGCAAGGACGACAGCTCGCCCATGCCGGGCCTGCACGGCGGCGGCATCCCGGCGCAGCTCTGGCGCAACTTCATGCAGACCGCGCTGGGGGTCGCGCCGGTGGTGCGCGAGGTGGCGGAGCCGATCGACAACGGCGTGATCGAGGCGGCGGGCAACGAACTGGGCGACGTGGTCCCCGGCGCGATCGACGCGGCGGCCGACCAGCTCGACCAGCTGGGCCTCGAGATCCGGCAGAATGACGACGGCTCGATCGCCGTCGGTCCCCGCCGCCGCGAACGGGACATCGACCGCGAACGCGGCCCGCGCGACGAGCGGCGCAGCCGCGACGACGATCGCCGCGGGCCGGACGACGGGTATGACGAGCCGCAATATGACGAGGATCGCTGGTAGGGGGCGGTGATCCGGGCGGTGGCGCGATCGTCGTCCGCACGCCACTCCGCAGTCCGTCGTCCCGGCGAAGGCCTGAGCGTCCCGCGGCTCCGCTCTGAGCCTCGCCGAAGAGCCGGGTCATTCTCCCAAGTCCGTCGCCCCGGCGAAGGCCGGGGCCTTCCGCGACTCCTGCCCCGAACCCCGCCAAAGATCCCAGCCGTCGCTGGGATGACGGTGTGGGGCGGGCGGGCAACTGCCGTTCTATCTCCCCCGTTGTCCCCCGCCCCGCTCCCCCCTAAGCGCCTCGCCATGCGCTTTTTCTCCGACAACGCCGCGCGCGTGCATCCGTCCGTCTTCGCAGCCATGGCCGCGGCCGATTCGCTCGATACCGCCTATGACGGCGATCGCTGGTCGCGCAGCCTCGATGCGCGGCTGGGCGAACTGTTCGAGCGGGAGGTGCGGGTCCTGTGGGTGCCCACCGGCACCGCGGCCAATTGCCTCGCGCTGGCGGCGCTCTGCCCGCCATATGGCGGGGTGATCTGCCATCGCGACGCGCATATCCAGAATGACGAGGGCGGCGCGCCCGAATTCTACACGCACGGCGCCAAGCTGATGCTCGCGGACGGGCCGGGCGCCAAGCTTGATCCGGCCGGGGTCGCGAAGGTCGCCGATGCGATCGCCGACGACGTCCATCGCGTCCAGCCGCATGCGGTGTCGATCACCAACGCGACCGAATATGGCCGCGTCTACACGCCCGCCGAGGTCGCCGCGATCGGGGAACTGTGCCGCGCGCGCGGCTGGCGCTTCCACATGGACGGGGCCCGCTTCGCCAACGCCATGGCGACCACCGGCGCCGCGCCCGCCGAGATGACGTGGCGCGCGGGCGTGGATGCGCTGTCGTTCGGCTTCGTCAAGAATGGCGGGATGAGTGCCGAGGCGCTGGTGTTCTTCGATCCCGATCTCGCCGCGGCGACGCTGCGCCGGCGCAAGCGCGCCGGGCTGCTGCTGTCCAAGGGACGCTATCTGGCCGCGCAGATCCTGGCGATGCTCGAGGACGATCTGTGGCTCGCCAACGGTCGCGCGGCCAATGCGGCGGCGACGACACTGGCGGAGGCGGCGGGCGACCGGCTGATCCACCCGGTCGAGGCGAACGAGCTGTTCCTGCGCGCGACCCCGGACGAGGCGGCGCGGCTGCGCGCGCAGGGTTTCGACTTCTACGACTGGGCAACGGGCGAGGTGCGCTTCGTCACCGCCTGGGACAGCGCCTCGGAGGACATCGACCGCTTCGCCGCGGCGATCCGCCAGCTATGAGCCCCGCGGCCGAGCCCGCGCCGCCCAACTCGACCCGGGCGGCGATCCTGATCCCGTTCGCGATCGTGACGCTGATCTGGGGCTCGACGTGGCTCGTGATCCGCGACCAGATCGCGGTGGTGCCGCCGAGCTGGTCGGTCACCTATCGCTTCCTCGTCGCCGCGCTGGTGATGGCCGGCTACGCGCTGTGGCGGGGCGAGAGCCTGAAGGTCGGGCGCGGCGGCCTCGCCTTCGCCGCGACGCTCGGGACTCTGCAATTCTGCCTGAACTTCAACTTCGTCTACCGGGCCGAAGCCTATATCACCTCGGGGCTGGTGGCGGTGATCTTCGCGCTGCTCCTCGTTCCCAATGCGCTGTTCGGGCGCGTCTTCCTCGGCCAGAAGCTCGGGCGGCAGCTGGTCGCGGGCTCGGCGGTGGCGATGGCGGGGATTACCTTGCTCTTCGTCCACGAGGCGCGGGTCGATTCGGCCGGACCGACCCGGGTGATGACCGGGATCGGCTTCACCCTGCTCGGCATCCTGTCCGCCTCCTGCGCCAACGTCATGCAGGCGACCCGGACGGCGACGCGCTGGCCGATGGCGCCGCTGCTCACATACGCGATGGGGATCGGCGCGGCGATCGACGGCGCGGTCGCCTGGTGGCTGACCGGGCCGCCGGTGGTCGAGTACCGGCTCGGCTATGCGCTCGGCATCGTCTATCTGGGCGTCGCCGCCTCGGCGGTCGCCTTCGCCCTCTATTATCGGGTGTTGCGGACGATCGGGCCGGCCAAGGCGGCCTATTCGAGCGTGATCGTGCCCGTCATCGCAATGCTGCTCTCGACCCTGTTCGAGGGCTATCGCTGGTCGCTGCTCGCCGCCGGCGGCGCGGTGCTGGCGGCGACCGGGCTGGTCATCGCCCTGAGGGCGCGCAGGCCGGCGCGGTAGTCGGGATAGCGGGGCTGCCAGCCCAGCACCCGCTTCGCCTTGCCGTTGGCGATCCGCCGATCCTCGGCATAGAAGCCGCGCGCCATCGGCGACAGGCTTTCGAGCGGCACGAAGGGCGGGGGTTCCAGCCCCAGCAGGCGAGCGGCGAAGGCGATCACCTCGTTCTGCGAGCAGGGCCGGTCGTCGGCGAGATTATAGGCCCCGGCCGGCGCGGTCAGCGCGGCGAGGACGCCGTCGGCCAGATCCTCGACATGGATGCGGCTGAACAGGTTCGGCACGTCGACCCGATGCGCCGTGCCGGCGCGCACCCGATCGAGCGGCGAGCGGCCGGGCCCGTAGATGCCCGGCAGGCGGAACACGCGCGCGCCCCGCGCCAGCCAGGCCGCATCCGCCGCGCTGCGCGCCGTGCGGCGTCCGGTGCCGGTCGGGGCGCTCTCGTCGACCCAGGCGCCGCCCGCATCGCCATAGACGCCGGTCGAGGAGAGATAGCCGATCCACGCCGCCTCGATCGCATCACCGTAACGGTCGAGCACCGGGTCGCCGCCATCCGCTCCCGGCGGGACCGAGGAGAGGATGTGCGTGGCGGTGGCGAGCGCGGCGCGCACGCCCGCCGCATCGTCGAAGGCGAGCGTGCCGTCGCGGCCGTCGCGGGTGGTGCCGGTGACGGCCCAGCCTTCCGATGCGGCGGCGAGCCGGTCGGCGATCACCCCGGCGGCATAGCCGCGCCCGAAGACGAACAGCCGGTGCATTCCCGCCCTCCGCTCAGCGCGTCGCCATCGGGCCCTTGTACTTCAGTCCGAACCAGTCGCCCTTGTTCCACACCGGCCGGGTATCGCCATCGGCAATCTCCCGGGCGATGCGATAGTTGACGTCGACGAAGCGGACGCCCTGATCCCACAGGATCGGCTGGGTCACCTCGTCGCAGGGGCGATGGTAGCAGGTGCGCAGGAAGCCCTGGAACGCCGCCGCGCCCGCGCCCTTCTGCCCCGGCCAGAGGAAGACCGAGGGGATGCCCCGCTCGACGAAGCGATAATGGTCGGAGCGGACGAAGAAGGCCTGTTGCGGGTCCTGATCCGGGGTCAGGTCGACGCCCGCGGCATTGACCGCGCGCCGCACGATCGGGCCGAGCGTCGAGCGCTCGGCGCCGAACACGGTCATGTCCTCGAACCGGTAGAGGAGGACGGGCATGTCGAGATTGACGTCCGCGACGATCCTGTCCGCCGGCACGGTGGGGTGCCCGGCGAAATAGTCGGAGCCGACCAGCCCCTTCTCCTCGGCGGTCACGGCGAGGAACAGCACGCTGCGGCGCGGCGGCTTGCCGCTCGCGGCGAAGCGCTTGGCTTCCTCGATCAGGCTGGCGATGCCGATCGCATTGTCGAGCGCGCCATTGTTGATCCGGTCCCCCTCGCCCCCGTCGGACACGCCGATATGATCGAGATGGGCGGACAGGACGACGACTTCGCGGCCCAGTTTCGGGTCGCTGCCGGGGAGCAGGCCGACGACATTGCTGCTGGCGGCGGGGGTGAAGCCGGTCGCGGTCTCGATCGTCAGCCGGCCCTTCGTCACCGTGCCGATTTTCGGCACCGCCGCGCCGAACAGCGCCGTCATCGCCTTCGCGGAAAGGGTCGCGACCAGCGGTGCGCCGCGCGCCGCCGCCCCGCCGCCCAGTCCCTGCGGGGTCGCCCAGGTCATCGCCTTGCGCTCCCAGCCCTTGGCCGCGCCCTCGAACTTCTTGCCGTCCGCAGCGCTGTCGGCGACGACCACCGCACCCACCGCGCCGCGCCGGGCCGCTTCCTCCAGCCGGGTCGGACGATTGAAGGAGGCGGCGATCTCCGGATCCTTGATGTCGGCGCGATCCTCGATGAAGGCGACGATCTTGCCGCGCACGTCGAGGCCGCGATAATCGTCCTGGCCGAGCGCCGGGGCGGCGATGCCACGGCCGACATAGACGACGGGCGCCGACAGACGGCTGGCGGCGGAGCGGGGATTGGCGATCGGCGCGTAATCCTCGCCGAACACCAGCGGCCGCGCGCTGCCGCCTGCGGGCTGCCAGGTCGCACTGCCCTTGCCGGCGGCGCGGTAGGTGACCAGCGGCACCCGCTGCAGATAGGTGCCGCCCTCGCCCGCCGGCCGCAGCCCGGCCGCGGAGAATTGTGCAGCAACATATTGCGCAGCAACGTCGAAATCGGCCGATCCCGCCTCGCGCCCGCGCAACGCGTCCGAGGCGAGGAACAGGACGTGCGCGCGCATCGCCGCCTGATCCGCCGGCAAGGGGGCATAGGGATCGGCCTTGGCGGGCTTTGCCGGTGCCGGCGTCGGCGCGTTGGGGGTTTGCGCCAGCGCGGCGGCGGGCATCGACAGAAGGGCGATCAGCCCCGAGAAACGCTGCATCATCGCCGGCTGGACTAGCAGCGATGCGACCATGCGCAAGCCATTGCTGGAACCCTCGGGCGTGCCGGGTATATCTGTCCCATGCTCGATGTCTTTGCCAGCGCCACCCAGGGACCCCTCGCGACGCCGCCGGTGGTGCGCCGGACCGACTATCGCCCGCCCGCCTGGCTGGTCCCGGACATCGCGCTCGACTTCGACCTGGACCCTGCGACGACCCGTGTCGCCGCCCGGCTGGAGGTGCGGCGCAACGGCGGGCATGACGCGCCGCTCCGGCTCGACGGCGCGGGGCAGACGCCGCTGGCGGTGCGCGTCGACGGCCAGGCGATCAACGACTGGCGGATCGAGGGCGAGGATCTGGTGGTGCCGCTCGGCGGCGATGCGCATGTCGTCGAGACCGAGGTGGAGATCGAGCCCGACCGCAACACCCAGCTGATGGGCCTCTATGCCTCTGGCGGGAACCTGTGCACCCAGTGCGAGGCGGAGGGGTTTCGCCGGATCACCTTCTTCCCCGACCGGCCCGACATCCTGTCGCGCTATGTCGTACGGCTGAGCGCCGACAAGTCGCGCTTTCCCGTGCTGCTCGCCAATGGCGACCCGGTCGCGAGCGGCGATCTGCCGGGCGGGCGGCACTGGGCCGAGTGGCGCGATCCCTTCCCCAAGCCGAGCTACCTGTTCGCGCTGGTCGCCGGGGACCTCGCGGTCAATCGCGGCACCTTCACCACCCGCTCGGGCCGCGAGGTGCAGCTGGGCATCTGGGTGCGCGCCGCCGATCTGCCGCGCACCGACCATGCGCTCCACGCGCTCAAGCTGTCGATGGCGTGGGACGAGCGCGTCTATGGCCGCGAATATGATCTCGACGTGTTCAACATCGTCGCGGTCGACGACTTCAACTTCGGCGCGATGGAGAACAAGGGGCTGAACATCTTCAACAGCCGCTACATCCTCGCCGATCCCGACACCGCGACCGATTACGACTATGACGGCATCGCCGCGGTGGTAGCGCACGAATATTTCCACAACTGGTCGGGCAATCGCGTGACCTGCCGCGACTGGTTCCAGCTGAGCCTGAAGGAAGGCTTCACCGTCTATCGCGACCAGGGCTTTTCCGCCGACCAGGGATCGGCCGCGGTCAAGCGGATCGAGGATGTGCGCGGCCTGCGCGCGGCCCAGTTCCCGGAGGATGCGGGCCCCCTCGCCCATCCGGTGCGCCCCGATGAATATCTGGAGATCAGCAACTTCTACACCGCGACCATCTACAACAAGGGCGCGGAGCTGATCCGGATGATGGCGACGATCCTGGGGCCGCAGGCGTTCCGCGCCGCGACCGACCTCTATTTCGACCGGTTCGACGGGACCGCCGCCACCTGCGAGGATTTCGTGCTGTGCATGGAAGAGGCGTCGGGCCGCGACCTGTCTCAGTTCCGCCGCTGGTACAGCCAGGCCGGCACGCCCCGCATTGCCGCCAGCATCGAGCACCAGCCGGGCGGCGGCCGCGCGACGCTGCGCCTCGGCCAGCACGTACCCGCGACGCCCGGCCAGCCCGAGAAGCAGCCGATGGTCATCCCGCTGAGGCTCCGCCTGTTCGGCGCGGAGACGGGCCGGCCGCTGACCGACGAGCAGCTGGTGCTGCTCGACCAGCCGGCCGAGACGATCGTCTTCGAGGCAATCACCGAACGCCCCGTCCTGTCGATCAACCGCGGCTTCTCCGCGCCCGTGATCGTGGAAAGCGACCGCAGCGCCGCCGACCTCGCCTTCCTCTCGGCGCATGACGACGATCCCTTCGCCCGGTACGAGGCGATGCAGCAGCTGATGCTCGACACGATGGTGGCGGGCGCGATCGAGGGGGTCGCCGATCACCGGCCGGTGGTCAGCGCGGTGCTCAACACGCTGGAGGATGCCGAGCTCGACTATGCCTTCATGGCCGAGGTGATGCTGCTGCCGGCGGAAAGCTTCGTCGGCGACCAGCTCGCGGTGGTCGATCCGGAGGCGGTGCACCGCGCGCGCGAGGCGCTGCGCCGCGCGATCGGGCGCGGGCTGCTCGACAGCTGGCGGCACCTCTACGACGTGCTCCAGCAAGGGCCCTATGCCTATACGCCCGAGGCGAAGGGCAAGCGCCGGCTGCGCGGCGTGGCGCTCGGCTATATCGCCGCGGCGGGCGACCCGGAGGCGGGAGCGCTCGCCTTTCGCCAGTTCGAGGCGGCCGACAATATGACGGACCGCCAGTCGGCGATGACCGTGCTGGCCAATGGCGACTTCGCGGAGCGCGAGGCGGCGCTCGACATCTTCTACAATCGCTATTCGGACAACGGGCTGGTGCTGGACAAATGGTTCCAGACCCAGGCGCTCTCCACCCGGGGGGATACGGCGGCGGTGGTCGAGACTCTGGCGGCGCATCCCGACTTTACGCTGGCCAACCCCAATCGCGCGCGCAGCCTGATCGGGGCGTTCGGCGCCAACCAGCGCGCCTTCCACGCCGCGGACGGGCGCGGCTATCGCTTCCTTGCCGACCAGCTGATCGCGCTCGACCGGCTGAACCCGCAGACCGCGGCCAAGCTGCTGCCCCCGCTCGGACGCTGGCGCCGCTTCGACGAGCATCGCGGCACGCAGATGCGCGCCGAGCTGGAACGGATCGTGGCGACGCCGGGGCTGTCGAAGGACCTGTTCGAGCAGGCGTCGAAGAGTTTGGAGGGGTAGAGCGAATCGTTCCCCTTGGCCCCTCCCCTTCAGGGGAGGGGTTGGGGTGGGGCGTGTCCACCTGCGTCACGCTTGGGGAAGCGCCCCACCCCCGGCCCCTCCCCTGAAGGGGAGGGGAGAATGTCGACCTAAAACAACCGCCCGCCGTCCGGCACCGGCAGGTCCGGCGCGATCAGCACGACCGCGCCGTCCGCATCGGGAAAGCCGAGCGTCAGCACCTCCGACATCATCGGGCCGATCTGGCGCGGCGGAAAATTGACGACGGCGGCCACCTGTCGCCCGACCAGCGTTTCCGGTTCGTAATAGACGGTGATCTGCGCCGAGGAGCGTTTGCGGCCGATCTCCGGCCCGAAATCGATCGTCAGCTTGATCGCGGGCTTGCGCGCCTCCGGGAAGGGCTCGGCGCTGACGATCGTGCCGACCCGGATGTCGACCTTCAGGAAATCGTCGAACCCGATCGTATCGGCCATGTCAGAAGTCCGGATTGTCGTAATGGCTGGGCGGGCCGACCAGCTCCATCCGCTCGGCGAGCAAGGGGCGGAAGGAGGGGCGGCTCTTCAGCCCGCGATACCAGCGCGCCGTCTGCTCATGCCCCTTCCAGTCGATCCCGCCGAGATAGTCGGCGACCGAGATATGCGCCGCGGCGGTCAGGTCGGCGAGGCTCATCGTCGCGCCGCCCAACCACTGCCGATGATCGAGCAGATAGTCGGTATAGTCGAGATGGCCGACCGCCCCCTTCATCGCCTCGCGCAGGGCGCGGGCATCGGGGGTGACGCGATGGGCGATGCGCTTGATCAGCCGCTCGTGGAGCAGCGGGCCGGTGACGTCGCGATAGAATTGCATGTCGAACCAGCTGGTCAGCCGCCGAATCTCGGCGCGACCGGCGGCGGTGCCGTTGATCGTCACCGCCTTGTCGACCGTCTCCTCGAAATATTCGACGATCGCCTGCGAATCGATCAGCACCACGCCGCGGCCGGCATCGACCATCACCGGAGTCTGGCCGGCGGGGTTCATGTCGACGAACTCGTCCCGCCGCGTCCAGGGCGACTCGCGCACCAGCTCATAGCCCACGCCCTTCTCGCCGAGCACGAGCCGCACCTTGCGGCTGAAGGGACAGATGGGAAATTGGTAGAGCTGCCACATGCCCCATCCTCTAGGCGCAGCGAGGCGATTGTTCCATCCGCTTCGCCGTTCTAGAATGATGGCCAGGATTTCTAGAAAGGCCGGTTATGGGGATCAGCATCAAGCATGAGGCCTATGAAAGGGCCATTCGGGAGCTGGCGACCGCCCGGGGCCTCTCCCTGACCGACGCCATAGGATTGGCGGTGCAGAACGAACTGGCGCGGCAGGCCGACAAGCCCAGCAAGGAAGAGTGGCTTCGTCGCATTCGGGCGATGCAGGCGCGGGTGGCGTCCTATCCGGTCCTCGATGATCGGACGCCCGATGAAATGCTTTATGACGAACATGGTCTGCCGAAATGATCGTCGTCGATACGTCGGCCTTGATCGCGATCGTTTTCAATGAACCGGACGCACAGCAATATCTGGACGCCTTGGCCAATGCCGATCGGGTCGTCATCGCAGCGCCATCGGTTCTGGAATTACGCACCGTGTTGTGTCGCAAGCTTGGGCGGGACGATATGTTCGACGCGGACGCCCTTCTTGCGCTTCCTTCGCTCGAGATCGCCGATTGGACGGCCGACGATCTCGGCTTCGCCACAGACGCCTTGCGTCGCTTCGGCGGTCGCCCTGCCAGCCTGAATTTCGGCGACTGCATCGTCTACGCACTGGCGAAGCGGCTGGACGCACCGCTCCTCTACAAGGGCGAGGATTTCGCGCGGACCGACATCCGGCCCGCGCTCTGATCCCCTATTCCGCCGCCTCCGCCGTGTCGTCGAGCGGGTGCGACAGGCGCAACAGCATTTCCTTGGGCACGACCTGCCAGAAATGGCCGGCGACCCGGTCCCAGTCCTCCAGCAGCCCCTTCGACCATTTGCTGTCGGTCGCGGCGGCGTGCTCGCTGATCAGCCGGTAGAGCTGATTCTCCCAATGCCGGCTGGCGACGCGCTGCCAGACGATGCTCTCCGGATTGGCCCGGCGCTCGAACAGGCCATCGGCGTCGTAGACGAAGGCCATGCCGCCGGTCATGCCCGCGCCGAAGTTCGCGCCGACCCCGCCGAGCACCACCGCGACGCCGCCGGTCATATATTCGCAGCCGTTCGCGCCGCAGCCCTCGACCACCACGATCGCGCCCGAATTGCGGACGGCGAAGCGCTCGCCCGCCTGCCCCGCCGCGAACAGCCGGCCGCTGGTCGCGCCGTAGAGCACGGTGTTGCCGACGATCGTATTGTCCTGGCTGGCGAGCGGCGAGGAGACCGCCGGCCGCACGATGATCGTGCCGCCCGACAGACCCTTGCCGACATAGTCGTTGGCGTCGCCGAACACCTCGAGCGTGATCCCCTTGCACAGGAAGGCGCCGAGCGACTGGCCCGCCGAGCCGCGCAGCCGCACGGTGACATGGCCGTCGGCCAGCTTGTCCATCCCGAACTTGCGGGTGATCTCGCTCGACAGGCGGGTGCCGACCGCGCGGTGGGTGTTGCGCACCGAATAGGTCAGCTGCATCTTCTCGCCGCGCGAGAAGACCGCCGCGGCGTCCTTGATGATCTGCGCGTCGAGGCTGTCGGGCACCGCGTTGCGGAAGGTTGACAGGCTGAAGCGGCGCTGGCTCTCGTCCGCATCCACCTTGGCGAGGATCGGGTTGAGGTCGAGATCGTCGAGATGCTCGGCGCCGCGGCTGACCTGGCGCAGGAACTCGGTACGGCCGATCACCTCGTCGAGGCTCTTGCAGCCGAGCCGCGCCAGGATGTCGCGCACCTCCTCGGCGATGAAGGTCATCAGGTTGATGACTTTCTCCGGCGTGCCGGTGAACTTGGCGCGGAGCCGCTCGTCCTGCACGCAGACGCCGACCGGGCAAGTATTCGAATGGCACTGGCGCACCATGATGCAGCCCATCGCCACGAGGCTGAGCGTGCCGATGCCGAACTCCTCCGCGCCCAGGATCGCGGCGATGACGATGTCGCGGCCGGTCTTGAGCCCGCCGTCCGCGCGCAGGCGGATGCGCCCGCGCAGGCCGTTGAGAGTCAGCGTCTGGTTCACCTCTGACAGGCCCATTTCCCAGGGCGTACCGGCATATTTGATCGAGGTCTGGGGCGAGGCGCCCGTCCCGCCGACATGACCGGAGACGAGGATGACGTCGGCATGCGCCTTGGCCACGCCCGCCGCGACGGTGCCGATGCCGGCGGAGGATACCAGCTTCACGCACACCCGCGCGCGCGGGTTGATCTGCTTGCAGTCGTAGATAAGCTGCGCGAGATCCTCGATCGAATAGATGTCGTGGTGCGGCGGCGGCGAGATCAGCGTCACGCCGGGGGTCGCATGGCGCAGCCGGGCGATGAACTCGGTCACCTTGAAGCCGGGCAGCTGCCCGCCCTCGCCGGGCTTGGCGCCCTGCGCGACCTTGATCTCGATCTCCTCGCAGGCGTTGAGATATTCGGCCGTCACGCCGAAGCGGCCCGACGCGATCTGCTTGACGCCCGAATTGGCGTTGTCGCCATTCTCATAGGGCGTGTAGCGCGCCTTGTCCTCGCCGCCCTCGCCCGACACCGCCTTGGCGCCGATGCGGTTCATCGCGATCGCCAGCGTCTCGTGCGCCTCGGGCGACAGTGCGCCCAAGGACATGCCGGGGGTGACGAAGCGCTTGCGGATCTCGGTGATCGCCTCGACCTGGTCGATCGGCACGCCCTCGCCCGGGAAGTTGAACTGCAGGAGGTCTCGCAGATAGACGGGCGGCAGGTCGCTGACGCCGCGGCTGAACTGGAGATAGGTCGAGTAGCTGTCGGTCGCGACCGCGGTCTGCAACAGGTGCATCAGCTGCGCCGAATAGGCGTGGGTCTCGCCGCCGTTGCGCTGGCGGTAGAAGCCGCCGATCGGCAGGTTGGCGACGCCGCTGTCGAACGCCGCCTCGTGCCGGACCATCGCCGAATAGTGGAGCGAGGCATAGCCCTCGCCCGAGATCTTGGCGGGCATGCCGGGGAAGAGGTCGTTGACCAGCGCGCGGCTGAGGCCGACCGCCTCGAAATTATAGCCGCCGCGATAGGAGGAGATCACCGCGATCCCCATCTTCGACATGATCTTGAGCAGCCCCTCCTCGATCGCGGTGCGATGGCGAGCGAGGCACTGGTCGAGCGTCAGGTCGCCGAACAGACCGCGGCCATGCCGGTCGGCGATCGCCGCCTCGGCCAGATAGGCGTTCACCGTGGTCGCGCCGACGCCGATCAGCACCGCATAATAATGGGTGTCGAGGCATTCCGCCGAACGGACGTTGATCGAGGCGTAGGAGCGCAGGCCCCGGCGGACGAGATGCGTATGCACCGCCGCCGCCGCCAGCACGCCGGCGATCGCGACGCGATCTTCCGAGACATGCTCGTCGGTCAGGAACAGCTCCGACCGGCCCTCGCGCACCGCCTGCTCGGCCTGGTTGCGGATGCGCTGGATCGCGGCGCGCAGCTTCTCCGGGCCGCCATCGGCCTCGAAGGTGCAGTCGATCTCGGCGGCGGCGCGCCCGAAATGCGTCTTCAGCCGCGCCCACATCGCGCCGGTCAGCACCGGCGAATCCAGCACCAGCACCCGCTCGCGCTGGTCGCGCACGTCGAGGATGTTGGCGAGATTGCCGAACCGCGTCTTGAGCGACATGACGTGCCGCTCGCGCAGCGGGTCGATCGGCGGGTTCGTCACCTGGCTGAAATTCTGGCGGAAGAACTGGCTGATGAGGCGCGGCTTGTCGCTGATCACGGCCAGCGGCGTGTCGTCGCCCATCGATCCGACCGCTTCCTTGGCCGCATCGACCATCGGCGACAGGATCAGCTCCATGTCCTCCAGCGTCTGGCCCGCCGCCATCTGGCGCCGGGTCAGTTCCGCACGGGAATAGCGGACGACCCCGTCGTCGGCCGGAGCGGGCAGGTCGTCGATCGCGAGGAACTCGCCGATCATCGCGGCATAGTCCTGCTCGCCGGCGATCCGGTCCTTGACCGCGCGGTCCTCCAGCACGACGCCTTCGTCGAGGTCGACCGCGATCATCTGGCCCGGCCCCAGCCGCCCCTTGGCGATCACGGTGCTCTCCGGCACCACCACCATGCCGCTTTCGGAGCCGACGATCAGCAGCCCGTCATTGGTGCGGGTATAGCGGAGCGGACGCAGCGCGTTGCGGTCCATGCCCGCCACCGCCCAGCGGCCATCGGTCATCGCCAGCGCCGCCGGCCCGTCCCACGGCTCCATGACCGAGGCGAGATACTGGTACATCGCCGCATGATCGGGCGGCGTGTCGCCCGCCTGCCACGCCTCGGGCACCAGCATCAGCTTGGCGGTCGGCGCGTCGCGGCCGGAGCGGCAAATCGCCTCGAACACCGCATCCAGCGCGGCGGTATCGGACGCGCCGGCCGGGATCACCGGCTTGATGTCCTCCGAATTGTCGCCGAATGCGATGCTCGCCATCCGGATCTCGTGTGACAACATCCAGTTCTTGTTGCCGCGGATCGTGTTCACCTCGCCGTTATGGGCCAGGCAGCGGAACGGCTGGGCCAGCCACCATTGCGGGAAGGTGTTGGTCGAATAACGCTGGTGGAAGATCGCGACCCGGCTCTCGAACCGCTGGTCGGTCAGGTCGGGATAGAAGACCGACAGGCTCTCCGCGAGGAACAGCCCCTTGTAGACGATCGAGCGCGCCGACAGCGAACAGATGTAGAAGCCGCTGATCTGGGCGGCGATCACCCGCTTCTCGATCCGGCGGCGGACGAGATAGAGATTCTTCTCGAACTCCGCCTCGTCCGTCTCGGACGGCAGCGGGCCGGCGATCATGATCTGCTCGATCTCCGGCCGGGTCGCCTGCGCCTTGAGCCCGATGACCGAGACGTCGACCGGCACCTGCCGCCAGCCATAGATGGTGTAGCCCGCCTCGATGATCGCGCTTTCGACGATCGTGCGGCACGCCTCCTGCGCGCCCAGATCGGTTCGCGGCAGGAAGATCATGCCGACCGCCAGCCGGTTGGGCAGCACCTTGTGCCCCGAGGCGGCGATCGCATCGTCGAAGAAGCGGTGCGGCAGGTCGAGGTGGATGCCCGCGCCGTCGCCGGTCTTGCCGTCCGCATCGACCGCGCCGCGGTGCCACACCGCCTTCAGCGCATCGACCGCCGACTGGACGACCCGGCGCGACGGCTTGCCATCGGTCGCGGCGACCATGCCGACGCCGCAGGCATCGCCCTCGAAATCGGGGCGGTACATGCCGTGCTCGGCGAGATAGGTGCGCTGGTCGGTCATGACAGAAGACCCTGTTGAGCGAGCCGTGCCCGCAGCTTCGTGTAAACCTTGATCAGACCGAAAGAGGCGTTCCATGTGTCATTCACCCGGTCGACCTGCTCGGCCTCGTCGATCGGATATTCGTGAACGAGGCGGTTTCGCAATTCGGCCGCTGCGACCCAGTCGTCGGCATCGGCGACGACGCCCAGTCTTTCCAACTGATTGGCCTGATCGCGCCGCGTCATCTCGCGAACATCCTCCAGTTCCCAGGTCAGATAGGCACGAAACAGCCGGCCAAGCATGTCCTGTAGCTGCTCGTACCGCTTCAGCAGGGCGATGCTCGCGATACGTTCGGCCGGCGGCAGTTTCGTCAGATCGTCACCTGTCACGGGCAGCACCGGCGCCAATACCGGCCGCAGATCGTCGAACCCGGCGACGATCCGGTCACACCGCGCAACAGCCGCGCCGATCAGCTCCTCGGTCGTCATGGCAGCGGCCTGGCCTGTGATGCCGCCAGCCGAGCGAACGCCGACGGCGGCACACCGCGCTCGATCAACACGACATCGACTTTCTGTTCATCGATATGCCGGAACAGTATATCCCGGAACGCGCCCACCCGACGCCATTCGGCCTCGCCATTGGCATCCGCCTCGATCAGCAGATCGATATCGCCACCCCGCCGATCATCGTGAAGACGACTGCCGAACAGGCTCACCGAGGCCGTGTCGCCAAAGGTCGCCCGCGTCGCGATGCGGATCGCGTCGATGTCCCGTTGCTTCAGCCTCACGCCGCCACCCGCTCGGCCTTGGCCTTCGCCTTCAGCCACTTGTGCATAGACGCGGCCACATCGCGGCCGTCGCGAATCGCCCAGACCACCAGCGAGGCACCGCGGACGATGTCGCCCGCCGCGAACACGCCGTCGAGGCTGGTCATCAGCGTCTTGCCGTCGACCAGCACCGTGCCCCAGCGGCTGACGCCCAATTCCGGTGCGCCCCACAGGGTCGGCAGATCCTCCGCGTCGAAGCCGAGTGCCTTGATGACGAGATCCGCCTCCAGCGCCAGCTCGCCGCCCGGATCGACCTCCGGCGCGCGGCGGCCGCTCGCGTCGGGCGCGCCGAGGCGCATCCGGCTGGCGCGCACGCCCGCCACCTGCCCCTCGCCCTCGAAGGCGAGCGGCGCGGAGAGCCAGACGAACTCGGCGCCCTCCTCCTCGGCATTGGCGACCTCGCGCTGCGATCCGGGCATGTTGGCGCGGTCGCGGCGATAGAGGCACTTCACCGAGGTCGCACCCTGGCGGATCGCGGTGCGGACGCAGTCCATCGCGGTATCGCCGCCGCCGATCACGACGACGCTCTTGCCCTCAGCATCGAGCGAGCCGTCGTCGAACGCGGGCACGGCATCGCCGAAGCCCTTGCGGTTCGACGCGGTGAGATAGTCGAGCGCGGGCACCACCCCCGGCGTGGCGTTGCCCGCCACCTCGACCTGCCGCGCCTTGTAGACGCCGGTCGCGATCAGCACCGCGTCGTGGCGCTGGCGCAGCGCGTCGAGGCTCGCCTGCTCGCCGACCGCGAAGCCGTAATGGAAGACGATCCCCGCCGCCGCGAGGCGCTCGATGCGGCGCATCACCACCGGCTTCTCCAGCTTGAAGCCGGGAATGCCATAGGTCAGCAGCCCGCCCGCCCGGTCGTGCCGGTCGTAGACATGGACGTCATAGCCATGGCCGCGCAGATATTCGGCCGCGGTGAGTCCCGCCGGACCCGCGCCGATCACCGCGACCGACTGGCCGCGCGAGGGGCCGACGGCAACCGGCTCCACCCAGCCTTCCGCCCAGGCGGTATCGGTGATGAACTTCTCGACCGAGCCGATCGTGACCGCGCCGTGGCCGGAGAATTCGATCACGCAATTGCCCTCGCACAGCCGGTCCTGCGGACAGATGCGGCCGCAGATCTCGGGCATGGTCGAGGTGGCATTGGACAGCTCAAAGGCTTCGCGCAGCCGCCCCTCGGCGGTCAGGCGCAGCCAGTCCGGAATATGATTGTGGAGCGGGCAATGGACCGAGCAATAGGGGACGCCGCATTGCGAGCAGCGCGACGCCTGGTCCTCCGCCGCCTCCGGCGCGTAGCGATCCGCGATCTCGCGGAAATCCTCGGCGCGCATGTCGGCCGGGCGCTTGGGGGGATAAGCCTGCCCCTCCACCACGAACTTCAGCATCGGATTGTCAGCCACGCGCGCGTCTCCCCGCTCCAGGTCACGCGCCCTTTACCGACAACTCTCCGACCTACAAGTCAGCTACGCTGACCTATTATTCGGCTTCGGGATGAGCGCGCGTTCAGTTGCAGCAATTTCATTCACTTTATAGGTCCGCAATAAAGCCTAAATTCTATACAGGAATGCCAGAGCAGCACCTCCCGCAACAATCCGATACCAGGCGAAGGGTGCGAAGCCATGGCGCGTCACCAGCGCGATGAAGCCTTTGACCACCGCCAGCGCAACCAGGAACGACACGACGAATCCGATGCCGATCAACCCGATCATGTCGCCGCCGATCTGGTCGTGATGCTTGGCCAGCTGCAGCACGGTCGCCCCGGTCAGCGTCGGCAGGGCGAGGAAGAAGCTGAATTCGGCCGCGGTCCGCCGGTCGATCCCCAGCGCCATCGCGCCCATGATCGTCGCGCCCGAGCGGCTGACGCCCGGGATCATCGCGATGCACTGGACGAGCCCGATCTTGAGCGACTGGCCCGCGCCCACGCCCGCCACGCCGCCCACCGGCCGGGTCCGCGCCAGCCGCTCGACGACGAGGATGCCGATGCCGCCCGCGACGAGCGCCCAGGCGACGACCCGCGCGCTTTCCAGCAGCGCCTCGATCCGGTCGTTGAAGGCGAAGCCGAGGACCGCGGCGGGGATGAAGGCGATCAGCAGGTTGCGGACGAAGGCGATCGAATTCGGCTCGCGCTTCATCAGCCCGGTCAGCACCGCCAGGAAGGTGCGCCAGTAGAGCACCACGATCGCCAGGATCGCGCCGGGCTGGATCGCGACGTTGAACACCGCCCATTTCTGGGGATCATAGCCCATCAGCTCGGTGGCGAGGACGAGGTGGCCGGTCGAGGAGACGGGCAGGAACTCGGTCACGCCCTCGACGATGCCGAGGACGATGGCGGTCAGTATGTCGTTCATCAGCGGCCTCCCGGCGCGTCAGGAGGAATCAGGCGGCCTGCTCGATCGCGCGCCGGCCGAACCGGCCCTGCCGGCGGAAGCGCACCAGATAGTCGGGCGCGACCGCGGCGAGCGGGGTCGGCGCGATGCCCAGCGCCGCCAGCCCCTCGGCCCCGGGCGAGACGATATTGTCGTGCTGGAGCATCAGCCACTGGTCGCGGGTGATCGGCGCGAGCGGCAGCTTGGCGAGCAGCGACCCGATCGCGTCGGGCAGCTCGATGAAGGACGGCGAGCGGTCGATCGTGTCGGCGATGAAGCGCAGCACCTCCGCCATCGTCATCACGTCCGGGCCGCCCAGCTCGAACGTCTTGCCGCCGAACTGCCCTGCATCGCCGGCGGCGATCGCGATGGCATCGCCGACATCGCCGGCGAAGACCGGCTGGAACTTCACCGGCGCGCGCAGCACCGGCACCACCGGGCTCGCCTGGATCATGCCGGCGAAGCGGTTGATGAATTGGTCCTCGCGCCCGAACACGATCGAGGGGCGCAGGATGGTGGCCGCGGGGAAGGCGGCGCGCACCGCCGCCTCGCCCTCGCCCTTGGTCCGGCCATAGGCGGAGGCGGCCTGCGGATCGGCGCCGATCGCCGAGACATGGACGAGCGCTCCGGCCCCCGCCTTCGCCGCGGCCTCGGCGACGATCCGCGCGCCGTCGACATGGACCCGCTGGAACGCCCCGGCGAGCACGCCGACCAGATTGACGACGATGTCGGCGTCCGCGACCGCGCGGGCCACCGTGTCCGGCCGGGTGATGTCGGCGGCGACGAACTGGGTCTGGCCGAGCCCGCCCTGGGTGCGCAGATACCAGGCATGGCGCGGATCGCGCTGCGCGATGCGTAGACGGGCGCCGGCGAGCAGCAGTGCGCGCGCCGCATAGCGCCCGACGAAACCGCCGCCGCCGATCAACGTGACGAGCTTGTTCTTCATGACCCTCGCATCCGCAAAAAACCCGTCCGCGCCTTTGCCCGCGCAATGACCGGTTGACAAGGCTCGCCAGCCACCCCTAAAGGCCGCCGCCTACCCCGTGCCCAGATGGCGGAATTGGTAGACGCACCAGCTTCAGGTGCTGGCGATCGCAAGGTCGTGGAGGTTCGAGTCCTCTTCTGGGCACCATTTTCCTGTTCCTGACATCAACTCCGCCGATGCGTGCGGATCGATGGCCGTCGCGTGCACTCGGCCCGCTTGCTTTGTTGGGATATGTTGCTCAAATGTTCCCGCTGCTGACAGGGAGCGGGCGGCATGATGACGACATCGAGCGACGAACGACGGCGAGCCTTTGTGGGGTGGTTGCGGACCGGGCGTATTGCGACGGCCCGCGGGGCGGACGGGCGCGAACTGAAGTTCAATCCCTATCACGATCCTCGGAGCGGACGCTTCACCTTCGCGGATGGGGGTACGACGACCGGCGGATCGCACAAGGGTCCGCCGGATGGCGTGAGCGGCAAGCAAGTCGGCGGCGGCAAACGCGGCGCTGAGAGCCAGACCAGCGCCTCATCGTCTGCAAGTCACCGGACACGCCCCGGCGCGGCGGCTTCCTTTGCGCGGGCTGCTGATCGACCCGCCCGTAGGGCGCCGTCGGGCAGTTGGGGCGGCGGCGGCTTTACCGGCGGCGGCGGCGGCGATTTCGGTGGCGCAGGAGCGACCGGGCCGGGGTGGCCCGATTTTTTCGGTCATCGTTATATAAAGCCGACTTCCAAATCGTCGATCAGCGGGCCGACGGTTCGCGGCGGGGTGCAGAAACCAAATGCCGAGGCCGGACCCTCCTCTGATGAACATCTGCATTCCGTCACACGCAACGGCTATACCTATCTGATCGACTCACGCGAGCGGACACGTCGGGTGACCGGATCGTTGACGATGGCCAGCATGCCTCTTCGCTCTCGTACGGCGCAACGCCAGGCGGGAGGCGCGGAGCGGCGAGCGAGCGACGACGGCGGCCATTATATCGCCGCGCGCTTCAACGGTCCGACCGATGCGTTCAATCACTTCGCGCAGGATGCAAAGTTCAATCGCGGCGTCTATCGACGGCTTGAGGACGAATGGGCACGCAGCAAGCGGCTGGGCCATGCCGTATCCGTCAAGATCGCTCCGGAATTTGGTGGAACGTCCGTTCGACCGTCTGCAATCAATGTATGGTGGCAGGTCGATGGCCATAAGAGCAGCCAGAAGGTCTCCAATGAAACCGGGCGGGCGCATCATGGGTAAGGGCGACCACGACGAGGCTCTCGAAGCATTCGGGCGATATCTGATGCAGGATCCCGACTATCCCGATGCACGGAGCTTTCTCTACGCGCGAATGGAACCGGGCGCCATTGCGGAATGTATCTACAAAGATCTAGGGAACCACATCCTCTTCCGCTGGCCGAAAAATTCCGATCTATCTTTCGCACTGCTGGACTATTGGGAGGCGCAGCCTGGGCCAGAGAGGTGGGCCGAGCTGGAATATGTCCTTCGCGACGGCCGGTTCGACGTGGCCTATATCTATCCCGACCAGATCGATCCCGACGAGGAGCTGTTCGTCCGAAGCCAGCGGGCCTTGCGGCGGCATTTTGGCGACAAGCCGATCGGCTACCCGTCCCTGGACGACGAGAACGACGACTCGGTGCGTTTCGATCCGTAGGATCGCCATTGCGGCACGGCTGACCGTTCGAGGCGATCAAGCCCTGTCGAACCGACCCCGATGATCGGCGAAGAGTGTATCGCTTAGGCGCTTTTCCCGATCTCGTGACCAGGCCGCGCGCTGCTGTTCGAGATGGAGGACGTGCTGCGCGATGCCAGCCGTCGTCACGCGAAGGCGAAGCCGACCGACGACGACGGGGCGGTCGCCGGCGACCGAGCGGCGTGAGCCCCGTCGCCGGCACCCTATCGGCGCAGCGGGGATCAGAACCCCGCCCGGATCGTCGCGAAGACCTGGCGCGGCGGGACCGGGAAGAAGTTATAGGTGCCGGAGGCCGCACCGACACTGAGCGTCGAGGCCGCCTTCTTGTCGGTGATGTTGGTGACGTTGAGGCTGACCGTCAGCGCCTTGGCCAGCCCCTCGCCCGACACCGGCAAGTCGAAGGCGATGCGGCCCGAGAGGGTGAAATAGCCCGGCACCTTCAGATCGTTGGTGTAGGTCGCATAGCGGCGGCCGATATAGTCTCCGATCAGCTGCACCTCGATCGCGTCGCCGCGCAGCGTCGCCACCGTCTTGTTCAGCCAGTCGGGCGAGCCGGGGACCTTCTTGCCCGCGGTCGGCACCACCGTCTGCGCCGACCCGACCCGATAGTCGTCGGCGTAGCGCGAATTATTGTAGGACAGCGCGTTGTAGAGGGTGAAGGCGTCGCCAAAGCGCAGCGTCGCCGCCGCATCGATCCCGTCGGTGCGCACATCGCCGACATTGGCGATGATCGGCGCGCCGCTGACGATCGCGGTGATCGTCGTGGTCGGGCTGATCGCCAGCAGCCGGTTCGAGAAGTCGACGTGATAGTAGCTGACCTGCGCCTCGATCCCTGTCAGCGGGCCGGCATCGAGGGTGCGGCGGGTGCGGATGCCGCCCTCATAGGTCCAGCTCGTCTCGGGCTTGGTATTGGCCTTGAAGAAGTCGAACAGCGTCTGGCTGCCCAGCGCGAAGGGCGACAGTCCTGCCGCCGCGCTGGTCTGGAACTGGCGGATATTCTGCTGGGCGTTGGCGAAGAGCTGTTCGTGCCCGGTCGCATCCCACAACAGGCCGACCTGCGGCAGGAAACCCTTGTCGGTGTTGATCCGGCCGACCGGCAGCTCGCGCGATCCGGTGAAGGAGCCCGGGATCGGCTGCACCGCCACGGTCTGCCGCGCGCGCTGGAAGGTGCTCTTGAACCCCGCCTGGAGCGTCAGGGTCGGCAGGATGCGCCAGGCGTCCTGCAGGTGCGCCTGGATCACCTCGACCCGGATCTCGCTGCCATATTGGGTGATCAGCGGCCGCGCCTGATCGAGCGGGCGGGCATAGGGCGAGCTGGGCGCGTTGACGTCGAAGGCGTACCAGCGGCGATAGGCGGACGAGCTCTGATGCTCGTACCAGCCGCCCAGCTCGATCTGGTGGTTGCCGATCTCCGCGCGGAGCGTGGAGATGCCGCCGACCCGGTCGATCCGATATTCGGTGGTGCGGGTGGCGATGCCCGATCCGCCGAAGATCGTCGACAGCCGCGCGAGGTTCGCCGCCGAGGTCGGGCTGCTGCCCGCCGCACCCGGATAGTAGAAGGAGAAGAGCAGCGGCAGCCCCGCCGCGGTGATCGGCCCGGCGACGACGCCGACGCCGTCATTGTGGTGGAAGTAGATCTGGTTCGACCAGGTCACCGCGTTGGCGACGGTCCAGTCGTATTTGGCATAGCCGAGATAGTCGGTGCGCTGCGCGTCGCTGTAATAGTTGCTGTAGTTGCTGCCCGCGGCGGCATAGCTCGCCGCGCCGTTATACGGCACGCGATTGTTATAATAGGCCAGCGCCTGCTGGACGTTCGGGTAGAGGAACGGGCGGGTATAGGGCTGATAGGCCTGGTTCGCGGCGACGACGGTCGCGTCCTCGTTCGGCTCGGTCTTGTCCGAATAGGCGAAATAGGCGGTCAGCTTGCCGGCCGCATCATCATGGACCAGCTTGGCATCGGCCTGCCAGCCGCCCTGCTTGCCGTTGAAGTCCCAGGCGCGGGCGCGATGGCGGACGCCCGAGGCATATAGGCGGGTGTTCTGGCCGATGTCGCCGCTGTCGATGCGCGCATAGCTGCGCACCGCGTCGTAGCTGCCGACCACCTGCTGCACGGTTACGCCGAAGTCGCGGCGCGGATCGCTGGAGAAGGTGTCGATCGTGCCGCCGAGATTGCTGGTCGAGGCGGTGCCGAGATCGCCGGCGCCGGACGCGAGCACGACCCGTCCGACATCTTCCGAAATGATCGCGCGCTGCGGCGACAGGCCGTTGTAATTGCCGTATTGCTGGTCGCCCAGCGGCACGCCGTCGAGCGTGTAGCCGAGCTGCTGCGCGTTGAAGCCGTGGATGAAGAGCGAGATGTTCTGCTCGTTCATGCCCCAGGGATCGGCGGTCAGATAGGTCACGCCCGGCAGCGTCTGGAGCGCCTTGAGCGGGCTGGTGCCGGGCAGGATCGCCTGGATCTCCGCGCCGCTGATCTGGGTCACCGAACGGGTGACGGTCGTCCCGGTCACGACGATGTCCGACGAGGCCTCGCCGCCCTCCGCCTCGACCGGCGCGGCCGGGGCGGCGGCAGGGGCAGGGGCGGACGCGGTCGGCAGGACGGATTGCGCGGTTGCGGGTGCCGGGACGAGAGCGAGCGCGGCGGTGCCGCCGGCGAGGAGCGTGACGATCTTCATGGAAGGAGTCCCTGTATATCAGGGGCGTCTTCCGGCCCCTCTCGGGACCGTCTGGCGGCATGATCTTGCAGCCGCATGACGAAGTCGCGTCGGCGAGGTGACAGGAGGCCGGCGCGGATCGGCCCCGTCGCGTCTACAATCCCGCCGCGCGCACCCCGGTCAGCAGCACCCAGTACAGCACGCCCGCCAGCAGCATCGCCGCCGGCAGCGTCAGGATCCAGGCCAGCGCCATGTTGCGCACCGTGCGGCGCTGGAGGCCGGCGCCGTTGGCGACGCTGGCGCCGGCGACGCCGGAGGAGAGGATGTGCGTGGTGGAGACCGGCGCGGCGAAATAGTCGGCCAGCTGGATGGTCGCCGCGGCGACCAGTTCGGCCGAGGCGCCCATGCCATAGGTCAGGTGGGTGCTGCCGATCTTCTCGCCCACCGTCACCACGATCCGCCGCCAGCCGACCATCGTGCCCAGCCCCAGCGCCAGCGCCACCGCCACCTTGACCCAGAGCGGGATGTAGCGGGTGCCCTGTTCCAGCCCGTCGGCATAGTGGCCGACCGCGTCGAGCTCGGCCGCCGACATGCGCGCACGCGCCGTCTCGTCCTTCCGGACCAGCGCGGTCGCGTCATGGACCAGATACATGTCGTTGCGCAGGTTCGGCGTCGCCGCCGCGGGCACCTTGCCGAGCGAGCCATAGGCGGCGATCCGCTCCGCCACGTCGCCGGACAGGCCGCCGAGCGCCGCATAGGTGCGCGCGCCCTCGACATGGCGCGCGCGCAGCGTGTCGGTCAGCGCCGCCCGCGCGGCATCGGGCGCCAGGCGGTCGCCGCCGGCCATCCGCGCAAAGGCCTGCTCCGCCGCCTGCGACGTCTGGACGAAGGCGGCGGTAGCGCTTTCGGGCATGGTGCGGTTGAGCGCATAGGCGGTCGGGGCGCAGCCGATCAGGATCAGCATGATCAGGCCCATGCCCTTCTGCCCGTCATTGCCGCCATGCGCATAGCTGACGGCGGTGCAGGTGAAGATCAGCAGCGCCCGGATGCCGCGCGGCGGCGGCCGATCGGCGGCGGGCTCGCGATAGAGGGCCGGGTCCGGCGCGATGCGCTTGAGCACGAGCAGCAGCACGAACGCGCCGAGGAAGCCGACGAGCGGGCTGAACAACAGGCCGTACAGCACCTTTTGCGCCTGGCTCCAGTCGACGCCGGCGGTGCCGCCGGGCTGGCCGGAGAAGAGCTGGTTGGCGAGGCCGACGCCCAGGATCGACCCGATCAGCGCGTGGCTCGACGAATTGGGCAGCCCGACATACCAGGTCGCGAGGTTCCAGCCGACCGCGGCGAGGAGCAGCGCGAAGATCATCGCATAGCCGCCGGCGCTGCCGACATGCAGCACCAGATCGACCGGCAGCATCGTCACGATCGCATAGGCGACCGCGCCGCTGGAGGTCATCACGCCGAGAAAGTTGAAGAAGCCCGACCAGGCCACCGCGACCTGCGCGGGCATCGCGTTGGTGTAGATCACCGTCGCGACCGCATTGGCGGTATCGTGGAAGCCGTTCACGAACTCGAAGCCGAGCGCGATCACCAGCGCCAGGCCGAGGAACAGGAAGACGCCGAAGGCGAGCTGCTCGCCGACCTGCTGCGTATCGAACAGGATGCTGGCGCCGGCATAGAGCAGACCGCCGACCAGCAGCGCCAGGAACACCGCCCGCCTGGCGGGGTGGAGTCGCCCGTCGAGCGCCTGCGCGCGGCTCGGCTGGCTGTGGTGCGATGCGTCGGGAGAGAGGGCGACCATGTCCGCCTCTTCGGCCCGATCCGCGACAATCGCGTGACAGTTCGATGACGGTTACCGATTTGGGACGGTTCGTGCAGATCTAGGGCGGATGCTCTCCGGCGGTCCGCTAAACGTCATCCCGGGGTGGGCGGGACCGTCGCGACAGCCGCGACGGGGCTCTCTTTCAGTCGTCATGCCGGACGTGTTCCGGGATCCACCGTTCCGCGAGATCAACGGGTTGCTCATCCGCGGTGCCGTGGATGCCGGAACACGTCCGGCATGACGACGGGCTTCCGCAGCCCGGCCGCCCTTTCCCGTCATACCCCTGTCACGCGCGCGGCGCAGCGACCGGTCCATGTCGATCCTTCTCCCCTCCCGCCGTGCGATCATCGGCGGCCTCGCCGCCGGGCTGGTCGCGGCGCCGGCCATCCTGCGCGGGCAGCAGCTGTTCACGGCCTATCCCTTCCGCCTCGGCGTCGCCGCGGGGGAGCCGGCGGCGGACGGCTTCGTCATCTGGACCCGACTCGTGCCGGAGCCGCTCGAGCGGCATGGCGGCATGCCGATGGCCCCGGTCGAGGTGGAGTGGCAGGTCGCCGGCGACGCGAAGTTCCAGACGATCGCCGCCAAGGGCACGGCGCTCGCCCGGCCCGAACTCGGCCATGCAGTGCATGTCGAGCTGACCGGGCTCCAGCCCGACCGTCCCTATTGGTATCGCTTCCTCGTCGGGCGGGAGCGGTCGACCACCGGACGGGCCCGCACCCTGCCCCTGCCGGGCGCCGCGCTCGCCCGGATCCGGTTCGGGGTCGCCGGGTGCCAGAATTACGAGGACGGGCTCTACACCGCCTATCGCCATCTCGCCGACGAGGACCTCGCCTTCGTCTATCATTATGGCGACTATATCTACGAAGGGCGGGGCACGCCGCAGGGCCGCGAGCAGGGCGGCGCCACCGCCCCCTTCCTGCGCATGCACGAAGGGCAGGAGATCTACGACCTCGACGACTATCGCCGCCGCTACGCCCAGTACAAGCTCGACCCGGACCTGCAGGCCGCGCATGCCAGCGCCGCCTGGTTCGCGACCTTCGACGATCACGAGGTCGACAACAACTGGACGGGCAGCATCGATCAGGACGACACCCCGCCGGAGATCTTCGCGCTGCGCCGGGCGACGGCGTTCCAGGCCTATTACGAGCATCTGCCGTTCCGCCGCGCGTCGTTTCCGGGACCGGGCGGGATGCACGTCCATCGCCGGGCGCGGATTGGCACGCTGCTCGACCTGCACCTGCTCGACACGCGCCAGTTCCGCACCGACCAGCCCTGCGGCGACGGCTTGCAGACGGTCTGCGCCGGCGTGCTGGACCAGAAGGCGCAGGTGCTCGGCCAGACCCAGGAGGCGTGGCTGGCGCGCGGCCTGGCCGAGAAGCGCGCGCGGTGGAACGCGCTGGCGCAGCAGGTGATGGTGATGCCGCTCGACCGCCGCACCGGAGACGAGCCCGCGCCGATCCGCAACATGGACAGCTGGGGCGGCTATGACGCCCCGCGGGAACGCTTCCTCGCCCAGCTGTCGGCGGCGGGCAACGCGGTGGTGCTGACCGGCGACGAACACCAGAATTTCGCCGGCGAGCTGCGGCGCGCGGGCGGCCGGGGCGAGGCGGTGGCGGTCGAGTTCGTCGCCACGTCGATCTCCTCGGGCGGGGACGGGGCGGACCGCCGGGCCGGCACCGACCGGATCATGGCCGGGAACCCCTTCCTGCGATTCGAGAACGACCGGCGCGGCTATCTGGTCTGCGACGTCACCCCGGAACGCTGGCAGACCGACGTCCGCACCGTCGCGGCGGTCTCACGCCCCGACGCTCCGGTCGCCACCGCCGCCAGCATCGCGGTGCCGCACGGCACGACCGAACTGCATATCGGCTGATGGCGCCGGACGCTCAGGGATAGCGGACCGGCGCGGGCGGATCGTCGGGCAGCGGGATGAACTCGTGCTCGTCGGGCACGCCGGGGAAGCGGCGCTGTCGCCAATCCTCCTTTGCCTGCTCGATCCGCTCCGGCCGGCTGGAGACGAAGTTCCAGTAGATGTAGCGTTGCTCCGGCAGCGGTTCGCCGCCGATCAGCATCAGCCGCGCGCCGCGCTCGCTCGTCAGCACGATCTCGGCACCGGGCTTGAAGACGACCAGCTCGTGCGCCGCGAAGGCGCCGGTCTGCCCCTCCGCACCGATGTCGCCCGAGAGGACGTAGACGGCCCGCTCGACATGCTCGGCGCGCAGCTGGTAGCGCGCGCCCGGCGCCAGCGTCAGGTCGGCATAGACCATGTCCGAAAAGGTCTCGACCGGCGAGACCAGCCCGTCGTGCCGGCCCACGATCACCGTCATCGCCACCCCGTCCGCGTCGGTCCGGGGAATATCGCCGGCCTTGTGGTGCGCGAAGCTGGAGGCAGCCTCCTCGTGCCGTTCGGGCAGCGCCACCCAGGTCTGGAGCCCGTACAGCGACGCGTCGGCGGCGCGCACCTCCGGCGCGGTGCGCTCGGAATGGACGATGCCCGCGCCCGCGGTCATCCAGTTGACCTCGCCCGGACGGATCGGCTGGACCGAGCCGACGCTGTCGCGGTGCAGGATCTCGCCGTCGAGCAGATAGGTGACGGTCGCCAGACCGATATGCGGGTGCGGCCGCACGTCGAGCCCCTCGCCGGCGCGGAAGGCGGCGGGCCCCATCTGGTCGAAGAAGATGAACGGCCCGACCATCCGCCGGTGCGCCGAGGGCAGCGCGCGGCGAACGGTGAAGCCGTCGCCCAGATCGCGCACGGGCGGCAGGATGATCGTGTCGACCGCGTCGATCGTGCTGGAGCGGATGGTCATCGGATCGGTCCCTCAAATGGCCGGCCCAGCATAGTTTTCGCCGCTGCCGTGTCGACCCGGCGGATGGCGCGCGACCCGATGTTCACAACGGGCTGGCTGACCGCTTTCGTATACGATATGGCGACCGGGCAGCGGGAGTAACGACGATGACGCGATGGGGTATGGCCGGATGGTCGGCATTGGCCTTGCTGACGCCGATGGTCGGCGGGGCGATGGCAGCGCCGGTCCGACCGGCCGCCGCCATGCCGGCGATCCGCCCCGTGCCGGTTATCCGCCACCGGGTCGGCCGCTTCGTGCTCGCGCTGCGCCGCGACACGCAGACGCTCGCCAGCCTGCGGCCGGACAGCGCGCCGGGCTTCGACTTCCTGCCCTCCGGCCGCGAGGCGGAGCGGTCGGGCGACGGCTATGTCCATCTCGGCGACCTGCATCTGCGGCTGCGCGTCGCGGGCGGCGCGTGGCAGGACTTCGCCTCGGCCAGCGCGCGCCGGCCGGTCACGCCCCTGCCCGCCGGCGGCCCGATCCTCGCCGCGGCGGATATCACCGCAACCATGGGCCCCGGTCTGCCGATCCGGGTGGAGCGGCACTGGATCGACGATCGCGGCGTGCCGGTGCTGCGCTTCACGCTGGTCAACACCGGCAGCGCGGCGGTGGAGATCGGTGCGCTCGGCATGCCGATGGTGTTCGACAACATCATCACCGATCGCTCGCTCGACCAGGCGCATGCGCAGGCGAGCTTCGTCGATCCCTATATCGGGCGCGACGCCGGCTATCTCCAGGTCACGCGGCTGAACGGGGCCGGTCCCGCACTGCTCGTCCTGCCCGATGGCCGATCGCCGCTGGAAGCCTGGCGGCCGATCCTGCAGGACAGCGCGGCGAAGGACGAGAGCTTTACCGACCACAGCCCGCGCGGCCAGACGTCCGAAGGCTTCTACGACTGGACCGTCGCCAGCAAGGGCTTTGCCGAGCGCGAATGGGCCAAGGCGGGCGAGCAGTGGAACGTGCCGACCAGCTTCACCCTCGCCCCCGGCGAGCGGCGGAGCGTCGGCGTCCGCCTCGTCCTGTCGCCGAAGATCCGGGGGATCGAGGCGACGCTGGCGGCGGCGGGGCGGCCGGTCGCGGTCGGCGTGCCCGGCTATGTCGTGCCGACCGACATGGAAGCGAGCCTGTTCCTGCGCGCGCCGGCGGCGGTCGTGCGGATGGAGGTGTCGCCCGCCGACGCGCTGACGGTCAACCCGGCCGGCACGGTCAAGGGCTGGCGGCGCTTCGCGGTGCGCGGCACCGGCTGGGGTCCCGCCCGGCTGTCGATCGGCTATGCCGATGGCAGCGTCCAGACGGTGAGCTATTACGTCACCAAGCCGCTCGAGCGCGTCATGGCGGATCTGGGCCGCTTCTCGACCACCAAACAGTGGTTCGAGGGGAAGGGCGATCCCTTCGGCCGCAGTCCCGCCATCCTGACCTATGATCGCGAGGCGAATGCGATCGTCGCGTCCGAGCCGCGCGTATGGATCGCGGGGATGAGCGACGAGGGCGGCGCGGGCAGCTGGGTCGCGGCGATGGCGAAGCAGCTCGACAATCCCGATCCGGCCGAGGTCGCCAGGCTCGAGCGGCTGATCGACGAGACCGTGCTCGGCCGGTTGCAGGACGATGCCGGCCCGACCGCGGGCGCGGTGCGCAAGAGCCTGTTCTATTACGATCCCGCCAAATTCCCCGACGCCTATCGCGCCTTTCCGGCGGACAAGTGGAAGAGCTGGACCAGCTGGGACTTCAAGGGGGCCGAGGATCTCGGCCGCGCCTACAACTATCCGCATGTCGCGATCGGCCATTGGGTGCTCTACCGGATCGCACGCAACCATCCCGGGCTGGTGACGCGGCACGACTGGCGCTTCTATCTCGGCTGGGCATACCGCACGACCGTCGCGATGATGCGCGACGCGCCCCATTACGCGCAGTTCGGCCTGATGGAGGGCGACGTCTTCCTCGACATCCTCCGGGACCTGAAGCGCGAGGGGATGACGGAAGAGGCTACCGGCATGGAGCGGCTGATGCGCGGCCGCGCCGATCACTGGCGCACGCTGCAATACCCCTTCGGCAGCGAGATGGCGTGGGACTCCACCGGCCAGCCCGAAGTCTATGCCTGGATGCGCTATTTCGGCTACCGGCCGCAGGCGGAGATCACGCGCGAGGTGATCCTGGGCTACGATCCCGCCATCCCGAGCTGGGGCTATAACGGCAATGCGCGCCGCTATTGGGACTTCCTCTATGGCGGCAAATATCCGCGGATCGAGCGGCAGCTGCACCATTACGGCTCGACGCTGAACGCGGTGCCGCTGTTCGACGCCTTCCGCCGCGACCCGGCCGACATGCATCTGTTGCGGGTCGCCTATGGCGGGCTGATGGGCGGGATCACCAATATCGACCGCGACGGCTTCTCATCCGCCGCCTTCCACTCCGCGCCCGACATGATGCGCTGGGACCCCTATTCGGGCGACTATGGCATGGGCTTCTATGGCCACGCCATCGCCGCCGCGACCTATGTGGTGAAGGACGCAGAGCTCGGCTGGCTCGCCTATGGCGGCAATCTGCGCGAGGAGGACGGCGTCGTGACGGTCGTGCCGCGAGACGGGGCGCGCAGCCGGCTGTTCATCGCGCCGGCCGGCGCCTGGATCACGCTCGACGCGGGCAAGATCGCCGGCGTCCGCTACGCGCCCGCCACCGGCCGCATCACCCTGACCCTCGATCCCGCCACCGCCGTCACGCCGGCAGCGCGGCTGATCGTCGAGGCGCCCGGTGGCGGCCTGCCCTATCGCCCGCTGACCGGCACGACGGTGCGTGGCGGATATACGATCCCACTGACGGGCAGGCCGCTCGACGTCGAACTCGCGCGCTGACCGGAGGGCCGAGGGGCGGACGGACCGGCTTGCGGGACCGGTTCGCCCCGATCGGGCTTCCGCCCGGCCGGCGGCGGGCTATCATGGCCGCGAACCATTTCGGGAACCCCGTCCATGATCCGCGCCCGTCGACCGCTCCCACGGCTGCTGCTCGCCGCCGCCCCGCTCCTGGTCGCGGGCCTGGCGACGGCGGCGCCCCCGGCACCCAGGCGCACGGCCGCTGCGCCCGGCCGCCCCGCGGACTGGCGGCTCTGCGCGAACGAAGGCGGCCAATGCCGGATCGGCGGCCGCGCGCGCGTCCGCTACGGCGCGGCCGGGAAATGGTCGGAGAAGCTGGTCACCGGCTCCATCGCCTGCGGCAATGGCGGCTTTGGCGACCCGGCCTTCGGCACGCCCAAACATTGCGAGACGACCGCCGCGACGATCATCGACCCGCCGGCCGCCGCCACGCCCGTGCCGCCACCCGTCCGCCCCTCCAAACCGGTCGTCGCAGCCGGCCCGCGCGCCTGGCCGCTGGCCGCGAAGCCCACCACGCGCCGCGCCCAGCTGGGCATCAACATCGCCGGTCCCGGTGCCTGGTGGAGCGGCGACCAGACCTATGTGAACCTGCTCCGCGGCGCGGAATGGCGCGCGCCCGGCTGGGCCAATGCCAAGCGCGAGGATCTCGGCCCGGACGGCATCCCCAAGGCGGAGCTGATCTCCGCCGCCTATCAGCCTCTGGTGATCATCAAGCCGCCGCTCGGCAGCCAGACTCAGGCCGTACCGGTCGTCTGCACCTGGGCCGGCAAGGGCCGGGTGACGATCGGCGGCAACTCCGCGGCCGGCGTGGTGGAGCGTCGCGGACGGTACGAGATGACCTTCGTACCCAATCGCGACATGACCAAGATGACGTGGCTGCAGATCATGGCGAGCGACCGCGCCGACCCGATCCGCAATCTCGACTGCCGCGCCGCCGCGCATGTCGGGCTGACCGATCTCTTCCTGCCGGAGGTCGTCGCCTATTACCGCAATTTCGGGACGCTGCGCTTCCTCGACGCCTCCGGCGTCAACGGCAACGGCCAATGGCGCTGGACCACCCGGACGCAGCCCGACGACCTGACGCTGTCGGGCAGCGATGGCATGCCGCTCGAGCATCAGGTCGCGCTCGCCGCGGCGGCGCAGGCGGACGGCTGGTACAATGTAAGCTACAATGCCGATGAGGACTATCAGCGGCGCATGGCGCAGCTGATCCACGACGCCACCCCGGCCGATCGCCATGTCTATGTCGAACTGTCCAACGAGGTGTGGAACTTCGCGTTCGCCGCCGCCGCTCAGGCAAACCGTGAAGGCGCGGCCGTTAATCTGTCGAGCGACGGAGACGCCTTCAAGAGCGGGCTGTTCCAATATGCCCGCCGGACCGCCGAGCTGATGCGCATCTGGACGGACGTGTTCAGGGATCGACCCGGCCAGCTCATCCGCGTCGCCGCGACCCAGCAGGATAATCCATGGACAGCCAATGTCGTGCTGCGCGAGAGCGGTCTCGGCCGGTCCGGATTGATCGACGCCCTGGCCGTTGCCCCCTATTTCGGCGCTGCGGTCATTCCGGCCAATCCCGGCGTAACCGATCCGGATCGCCTGTTTCCGCTGCTGCGCGCGGACATGGTCCGGATCCTGACTGGTATCCAGCCGCAGAATCGAGCCGTTGCGAAGGAATTCGGTTTGCGGCTGATCTCCTATGAAGGCGGCCAGCACATCGTCGCCGACAATGTTGACGTGGTCGCCGGGCTCAACCGCGATCCCCGCATGGGCGCGCTCTATGCCGACTACATCCCGCAGGCGATCGCCGCCAACGACGACGACCTGCTCGTCCTCTTCTCCGCCACCGGTCCGATCGGCAAGTTCGGCGCCTGGGGGCTGCGCGAATATGCCGGGCAGCCGCGGTCGGAAGCCCCCAAGCTCGATGCGGTGCTGACGGCGCTCGGCCATTGAACGCGGGCGCGTGGTTTCGCGTTCGCCCCGCATGACCGTCCTGATCCCGGTGCTGGGCGACCAGCTTTCGCCCGACCTCTCCGCATTGCGGGGCGCGGACCCGGCCGACGGCGTCGTGCTGATGATGGAGGTGGCGGACGAGACGCGCTACGTCCGCCACCACAAGACCAAGCTCGTCTATATCCTGTCGGCGATGCGCCATCATGCGGCGGCGTTGCGCGCGGCGGGATGGCAGGTGGACTATGTCCGCCTCGACGATCCGGACAATTGCGGCAGCTTCACCGGCGAGGTCGCCCGCGCGGTCGCCCGCCATGGCCCGGACCGTATCGTCGTGACCGAAGCGGGCGAGTGGCGCGTCGCCGCGATGCTCGACAGTTGGGAGACGCTGTTCGGCCTTCCGGTCGAGATCCACCCCGACACGCGCTTCGTCTGCTCGCACGCCGAGTTCGCCGATTGGGCGGAAGACCGCGCCTCGCTGACGATGGAGTTCTTCTATCGCCAGATGCGGCAGAAGACCGGGCTGCTGATGAACGGGCGCAAGCCCGAGGGCGATCGGTGGAACTTCGACAAGGAGAACCGCAAGCCGGCCCAGGCGGACCTGCTGATGCCCCGCCCGCTCGCCTTCCCGTCCGATGCCGTCACGCAGGAGGTCATCGCGCTGGTCGAGGCTCGGTTCGGCAACCATCCCGGCAGCCTTGCCGGCTTCTACTATGCGGTGACGGCGGCGGATGCAGAACGGCAGGCGGCGCACTTCCTCGCCCACGCCCTGCCGCGCTTCGGCGACTTCGAGGATGCGATGCTCGCGGGCGAGCGCTTCCTGTGGCACTCGATCCTGTCGCCCTATATCAATTCGGGGCTGCTCGACCCGCTCGACCTGTGCCGCCGGGCGGAGGCGGAATATCGGGCCGGGCGGGCGCCGCTCAATTCGGTCGAGGGCTATATCCGCCAGATCATCGGCTGGCGCGAGTTCATGCGCGGCATCTACTGGCGCGAGGGGCCGGACTATGTCGACCGCAACCATCTGGACCATCGTCGCGCCCTGCCCGGCTGGTACTGGACCGGCGAGACCGACATGCGCTGCCTGGCCGAGTCGCTCGGCCAGACGCTCGCCACCGCGCATGCGCACCACATCCAGCGGCTGATGGTGATCGGCAATTTCGCGCTGCTGATCGGCGCGGACCCGAAGCAGGTCCATCAATGGTATCTGGAGGTCTATCTCGACGCCTATGAATGGGTCGAACTGCCCAACACGCTGGGGATGAGCCAGTTCGGCGATGGCGGGCTGGTCGGGTCGAAGCCCTACGTCTCGTCGGGCGCGTACATCAATCGCATGTCCGATTACTGCCGCGGCTGCCGTTACGATGTCGGCAAGCGGACCGGCGAGGATGCCTGTCCGTACAATGCGTTGTACTGGGACTTCCTTGTCCGCCACCGCGACAGGCTCGGCGACAACCGGCGGCTGGCCATGCCATACCGGAGCTGGGACCGGATGGCGGCGGAGGAACAGGCGGCGACGCGGGCGCAGGCCCAGGCGTTCCTGGCGCAGCTCGACGCGAGCGGATCGGCGGAGGCGTATTGAGACGGCCTTATGGTGACCGTCCTGTAACTAGAGACGTCGTTCTTTGTCCGTTCGTGCTGAGCGAAGTCGAAGCACGGTGGGTCGCAGGCCCTTCGACTACGCTCAGGGCGAACGGCTGGGGGCGGAGCATCCCGAGATCATGTTGCACCAGGAACCGATCTACTAAGCCTTAACCGCCGCCCCAGCCTTCGCCGGATTGACGCGGAGATGCCTTACGGATTTCCCTTCCCGCCATGCGCCCCCACCGCCGTCCCGGTCGAGAAGCTCGCCTCGTCGGACGCGAGCGTGACATAGAGCGCCGCCAGCTCCGCCGGCTGGCCGGCGCGGCCGAGCGGCGTGTCCTGGCCGAACTCGCCCATCTTGCCCGACAGCTGCCCGCCCGCGACCTGCAGCGGCGTCCAGATCGGGCCCGGCGCGACCGCGTTGACGCGGATGCCCTTCTTGGCGAGCTGCTTGGCCATGCCCTTGGTCAGGTTGAGGATCGCCGCCTTGGTCGAGGCATAGTCGATCAGCTCCTCGCCCGGATCGTAGCTGTTCACCGAGGCGGTGTTGATGATCACCCCGCCCGGCGGCAGCGTCGGGATCGCCGCCTTGCTGAAGCGGAAGACGTGGAAGATGTTCGTCTCGTAGGTGCGGACGAACTGTTCGTCGGTGATTTCCGAGATATCGGCCTTGGACTGCTGATAGGCCGCGTTGTTGACCAGGATGTCGAGCCCGCCGAGCTGCGCGATGGCGCGGCGCACGGTGTCCTCGCACGCCTTCAGCGTCCGGATGTCGGCAGGCAGCAGCACCGCCCTGCGCCCCGCCTGCTCGATCAGCGTGCGCACCTCGCGCGCGTCGCTCTCCTCGCTGGGGTGATAGTTGATCGCGACGTCCGCGCCTTCGCGGGCGAAGGCGATCGCCACCGCGCGTCCGATGCCGCTGTCGCCGCCGGTGATCAGCGCCCGCCGCCCGGCCAGCTTGCCCGATCCGCGATAGCTCGTCTCGCCATGATCCGGCCGCGGGTTCATCTTGCTGGTCAGCGCGGGCCAGGGCTGGCGCTGTTCGGGGAAAGGCTCGCGCCGATAGGCGGTGCGCGGGTCGCGCAGCGGCCGGCCGCCGCCCGCGCTCCCCTGCGCCGCGGCGCCCGCAGCGCCCGCGGCCCCGGCCGCCAATCCCAGCGCGGCGCCGCCCAACAGGCCCCGGCGCGACGTCTCCAGCTCGCTCATCGCTCGTCTCCCGCGGCGGAATCGCCGCGCAAGCCGGAAACGCCCCACTCTTCGTTCAGCCCCAAGCCGTTGCGAAATAAGCTGAAAAGGCCAGCCCCAAGGTTTTCCTAAATATCCGTCATTTTCCCGCAACCGCTGCGGATTAGGCGGCCGCGTATCGTCTCATGGTCGGGTGGAGGGATCGATCATGTCTCTGTTTGCACGGGCGGCTATTCTGTGCGCGGCATCGGTTCTGCTGGCGTCGCAGACCGCGGGTAATGGTGTTCTGGCGCGCGCGCCGGCGATGACGGGCATGGCGCGGACGGCCGACGGGCTGACCGTGATGACCTATAACGTGAAGGGGCTGCCCTGGCCGATCGCCGCCGGGCGCGGCGCGGCGCTGGCGCAGATCGGACGGCAGCTGCGCCAGATGCGGCTCGACGGCACGGCGCCCGACATCGTCGTGCTGCAGGAGGCGTTCACCGACGACGCCCGCGCGATGATCGCCGCCACCGGCTACCGGCATGTCGCGCTGGGCGCGGGCGCCGATGCCGCGCCGGACGCGCCTGTCACCCCTGCGGACCGGGCCTTCGCCGCCGACGCGCGCTGGAGCGCGGGCGAGACGGAGGGCAAGGTGCTGGGCAGCGGCCTTGCCATCCTGTCCGACCTGCCGATCCGCGACGTGCGGCGGCTGAGCTTTCCGGCCTTCGACTGCGCCGGCTATGACTGCCTCGCCGCCAAGGGAGCGATGATCGCCGCCGTGCAGCTGCCGGGCGGGCGCGGCGCGGTCGACATCGTCACCGCCCACCTCAACAGTCGCGGCGCATCCGGGGTCGACATCGCCCGCGCCGACGCCGCCTGGGATCGCCAGCTCGGCCGGCTGGGCGCCTTCATCGCCGCCGCACACGATCCGAACCGCCCGATGATCGTCAGCGGCGACATGAACGTCGGCCCCGTCCTGCCGCGACGTACCCGCTTCGATGCGGCGGCGCAGCGCTGGGACGATGGCGAGCCCGGCCGCGACGCGCTGCGCGAGATCGCCCCGACCGGACGCCTCAACGCGGACGCGCAATGGTCGCTGATGCGCGCACGCGACTGGCAGATCCATTATGACGGCACGCGCATCGGACTGGCGGCGCAGGCGATCGCCACCCCGTTCGGCCGCGATGCGGAGGGCGACATGCTGTCCGACCATGTCGGCTATGCCGCCACCTACAGGATCGAGTCGTTGCGGTAGGGCCGGACGCGAGGTTCACCCATTCCCGACCGTTTGCCCTGAGCGACGTCGAAGGGCCTGCGACTCACCTGTGCTTCGACTTCGCTCGGCACGAACGGGGCAGGGTGATCTCAGCCCGCCCAGGAACGGCGGGTCACCGCCCCGCCCGCTCCCCTTCCACCATCAGCTCGACCGGCATGTCGCCGATCGGGCCGGGCGACTGTTCGGCGGCCTCGTGCGCGAACAGCCAGCGACCGATCAGTCCGGCCGCCGCCGCGCCCGCGATCGGCGCGACCCAGAACAGCCAGAGCTGCGACAGCGCCCAGCCGCCCACGAGCAGCGCCGGCCCGGTGCTGCGCGCCGGATTGACCGAGGTGTTGGTGATCGGGATCGAGACGAGGTGGATCAGGGTGAGCGCCAGTCCGATCGCCAGCGGCGCGAAGGGGGTCGGCGAGCGCTCGTCGGTCGCGCCCAGGATCACGGCCAGAAAGGCCGCGGTCAGCAGCGCCTCCGCCACGAAGGCGCTGGCGAGGCCGTAGCCGCCGGGCGAGTGCGCGCCATATCCATTGGCCGCCAGCCCGCTCTGCACCAGATCGAAGCCGGGCTGCCCCGCGGCGAGCAGCGCCACCGCCGCCGCGCCGAGCGCGCCGCCGACCAGCTGCGCGCCGATATAGCCGGGCAGGTCGCGGACCGGGAACCGGCCGGCCACCGCCAGCCCGACGCTCACGGCCGGGTTGAAGTGGCCGCCCGAGATGAAGCCGACCGCGAAGGCCATGGTGAACACCGTCAGGCCGAACGCCAGTGCGACCCCGAGCAGGCCGATCGTCCCGGGCACCGCCGCGCCCGCCGACAGGACCGCCGCCCCGCATCCGCCGAGCACGAGCCAGAAGGTGCCGATCGTCTCGGCCGCGAGGCGGCGGGCCGCCGCGGCGGGGCGTGGTCGGGGGGTGGCGGCGATGGCCATGCGAGATTCTCCGTTGCACGTTGGGCGAAACGGCAAAGCTAACCTCGATCAGGATGATGCGTTCCTGGTAGCTTTGCGCCGGCAGACGGGTGCGTTTGCATCATCGCGGCTGCGGCGGAGAGGGGTGCCGCACGCAGGAGCGGTTTGAACTCAAGGCCGCCAGCCTCTAGCGAGAGGCGATGACCATGAAGCCCCCGATCGGTCGCGACACGCGGCTGTGCATGTCGCTGTCGGCGCGCCCCGGCAATTTCGGATCGCGCTTCCACAACCGGCTCTACGAGCTGCGCGGGCTGGACTATGTCTACAAGTCGTTCAGCACGCGCGATCTGCCCGGCGCGGTCGGCGGGATCCGGGCGCTGGCGATCCGCGGCTGCGCGATCTCCATGCCGTTCAAGGAGGCGGTGATCCCGCTGCTCGACGGGCTGGCGGGGTCCGCCGCGGCGATCGACAGCGTCAACACCATCGTCAACGACGATGGCGTGCTGACCGGCTACAATACCGACTATGCGGCGGTGGTGGCGCTGATCGCCGATATCGATCCGGCGACGCGCTTCGTCCTGCGCGGATCGGGCGGGATGGCGAAGGCGGTGGCCGCCGCCCTGCGCGACTCCGGCTTCCGCGACGGCACCATCGTCGCGCGCAATGCCGGGGCCGGACAGGCGCTCGCCGCGCTCTACGGCTTCGGCTGGGCGGCGGCGGTGACCGAGGGCGCGCCGCTGCTGATCAACGTCACCCCGATCGGCATGACCGGCGGCAACGAGGACGAACTGCCCTTCTCCGCCGACGCGATCGCCGCCTGCGACATCGCCTTCGACGTGGTGCAGTACCCGCCTGAGACCCGCTTCCTCCAGGCCGCCCGGGCGGCGGGCAAGCGCGTCATCACCGGCACCGAGGTCGCGACGCTCCAGGCGCTGGAGCAGTTCATCCTCTATACGGGTGTCCGTCCGACGGCGGCGGAGGTGGCGCAGGCGGCGGAATTCGCCAGGGGTTGACGCGCGGCTCCTCGGTTCCGTCGGGCAGGACGAAGCGGGTCATGGCACCAGCTTCCTGACCAGCGCGACGAGCTTGTCGGCATCGAACGGCTTGACCAGCCAGCCGGTCGCGCCGGCGGACTTGGCCATCTGGCGCATATCCTCCTGCGATTCCGTCGTCAGCAGCACGATCGGGGTGAAGCCCATGCCCGGCAGGCCGCGCACCGCCTTGACCAGGTCGATGCCGCTCATGCCACCCATGTTGAGGTCGGTCAGGATCATCCGCGGCTTCAAGCCGGCCTGTACCTTCGCCAGCGCATCCTCGCCGCTCGACGCCTCCTTGACGTCGAGCCCGGTCGGCTTGAGCGCGATCGCAACGCTCATCAGCATCGAGGGGGAGTCGTCTACGATCAGGATGGGGTCAGCCACGGTCGGTCTCTCAGATGGGTCAGGCAGAAGTTTGGGCGGCGGCGGCCGGCGCGACCGGATCGGTCGCCATCAGGCCGGCGAGCAGCGGATCGGCGGGCAGGCTGGCGATCCTGGGCCGCAGCGCCAGGACCACCTGCAACAGCGCACCGTGCATGCCGGTGCATTTCGCCATGGCCAGCTTCGCGCGCGGATTGGCGCGCAGGAAGTTGGCGAGGTCCAGCGCCTCCTCGACCGCGCAGCGCCCTTCGCAATGCGCCATCGTGCGGGTGTAGCGGATCGCCATCACAACAGCTCCTTCAGATCGAGGACGAGGAGGACGCGCCCGTCGCCGAGCAGGGTCGTGCCGCAATAGCCGCTCACCTCGGCGAGCAGCCCGGTCATCGGCTTCAGGATCACGTCCATGCCCTCGCGGAAATCGTCGATGACGAGGCCGACGGTGCGCCCCTCGAAGCGGCAGACCAGCACCGCCTCGCCGCGCTCGCGGTCGACCGCGGCGGGACGCCCGCCGAGCAGCGCGGTCATCCGCACCAACGGCACCACCTCGTCGCGCAGCACGAAGACCTCGCGATGCTTGATCCGCTGGATGACGGAGGGGTCGAGCCGCGTCGTCTGGACGACATGATCGATCGGGATGCCATAGAGGCTGCCGCCGATCTCGACGACCATCACCCGCGTCACCGCCATGCTGAGCGGCAGCGACAGGCGCGTGACCGTCCCCTGCCCCAGTTGCGAGCTGACCGAGACGCGCCCGCCCAGCTTCTGGACGGTGCTGAGCACCACATCCATGCCGACGCCGCGGCCCGACAGGTCCGAAATCTCCGCCGCGGTCGAAAAGCCGGGGCGGTAGATCAGGTTGATCGCCTCCTGGTCCGACAGGCCATCGGCCTGTTCGCGGGTGACGAGGCCCTTGTCGACCGCGGCCTTGCGGATGCGGACGGGATCGATGCCGCGCCCGTCATCGGCGATCTCGATCACCACGCAGTCATTGTCCTGCCAGGCGCGCAGGCGCAGCGTCGCGGCGGCGGGCTTGCCGGCGGCGGTGCGCGTCGCCGGCTCCTCGATGCCATGGTCGAGCGAGTTGCGGACGATATGGAGGAGCGGATCGCCCAGCGCCTCGACGATCGTCTTGTCGGCGGCGGTGTCGGCGCCCTCCATCACGAGCTCGACCTGCTTGTCGAGCCGGCGGGCGATGTCGCGGACGAGGCGCGGGAAGCGGTCGAACACCTCCGCGACGGGGAGCATCGCCGCCAGGGGATCGGTGCCGGTGTAGAAACACCCCTCTTCGGGCGTGTAGCGGACGACGAGGATCGCCTCCCCCGCCCGCGCCCGATCCAGCAGGGCGGTGCGGTGCGGCTCGGCGAAGCCGGTCAGCCACGCGGCCGGCGCGGGTTCCAGCACCGCGTCGACGACGACCGGCGCGGCGCTTTCCGCGCCGCCCAGCCGCGCACGCAGCGCGCCGGCATGCTGGCTGGCGATCCGGTCGGCATCGCCCGCCAGCGTGCCGTCGCGGTCGAGCTGGTCGATGAAACCACCCACCTGGTCGAGGCTGTCGAGAAGCAGGTCGACCAGATTGGAATCGAGCGCCAGTGCACCGGTGCGGACCTGCGACAGCACATCCTCGCCGGCATGGACCAGCCGGGTCAGCGCCGGCGTATCGAACAGGCCGGACGAGCCTTTCAGCGTATGGACCGCGCGGAACACCTCGTTGATCGCGGTCGCGTCGGTCGGATTGCGTTCGAGCGTCAGCAGGCCCGACGCCGACGCCTGCAACAACTCGCGCGCCTCCTGGACGAAGCGCTCGAGGAGGACGGTGTTCATCGCACCGCCTCGACGCCCGTCAGCATTTGCGCCGTCTCGGTCAGCTGCACCGGATCAGCGGGCTTGACCATGTAGAGGTTGGCGCCGGCGCGATAGGCGCGGTCGGCGTCCTGGCCGCCGGCCTCGGTGCTGATGGTGATGACCGGGATCTCGTGCAGCGCAGGGTCGATCCGCACCTGCGTGATCATCTCGTAGCCGTCCATCTTGGGCATGTTGACGTCGACGATCAGGAGGTCGAATTCCCCCATCAGGGCGCGTTCCAGCCCCTCGACGCCGTTCACCGCCTCCTCGACGGCGAAGCCGGCGCCCTCCAGCACCTCGCGATAATAGAGGCGCGTGGTCATGCCGTCGTCGACCACCAGGACGCGCTTGCCGTTGTTATGGGGCTTAGTCATTGTCCAAGGGCCTTTGATAGAGGATGGTCGCGCCGAACTTGCGGGGCCGGAACATGGAGGAGATGCGGCTCATGCTCTCCGAATGGCCGAGGCAGATGTAGCCGCCGGGGCGCAGGCTGTCGTAGAGCGCCTCGACCGCCTGCCGCCGCGAGCTGTCGTCGAAGTAGATCAGCATGTTGCGGCAGAAGATCACGTCGAGGTTGCGGAATCTCCGCATCGCGAACGTGTCGGCGATGTTGACGACCGAGAAGTCGATCGAGCCGCGCAGCTCCGGCCGGATGCGGAAGCTGTCGCCGGAGGCGGCGAAGTACCGCGTCTTCAGCGTCGGCGACAGGCGGTGCAGCGAGCGCGCGCTGTACAGGCCCGCCTTCGCCTCCGCGATCACCCGGCTGTCGATGTCCGATGCCAGGATCTCGACGGCATGTTCGTCCGCCTGGGGCCAGTTCTCCAGGATCTGCATCGCGATCGAATAGGGCTCCTCCCCGGTCGAGCAGGGCATCGACCAGATGCGGATCGGATCGCTGGGCGCGCGCGTCCTCGCGATCTCGGGCAGCAGATGGCGCACCAGCGCCTCGAACTGGTAATCCTCGCGATAGAAGTAGGTCTCGTTGACCGTCATCGCGTTGACGAGATTCTGCATCTCCTCGCCCGAGGACTGGAAGCGGACCAGCGTGAAATAGTCGCGGAAGGTCGCGCTCTTGGTCGCGGCCAGCCGCTCCAGCAAACGGCGCTCGACGAAATAGGTCTTGTTGTCGCCGAACATGATGCCGGTCTTGCGATAGAAGAATTCGCAGAAGCGGGCGTAATCCTCGGGCGGAATGGCCGGCGCGGCGCGGGCCGGTGCGGTGGCGGCGGCGCTCAGCATCCCCGGATCCTGCGTGCGGCGACACCGGCGGCGAAGGCGATGAAGCGGTGGCCGGGAAAGCGGCCGGGCACCGCGTCGAGCGCATCGGCGGCATCGGGACCGCCGATCTCGGCCAGTCCGTCGATCGCGGCGCCGCAGACGTTGACGTGGTCGTCGGAGAGCGCCGCCAGCAGCCATTCGCCGGCGCGGACATGGGGCAGCACGCCCAGCAGGTTGGCGGCGAAGATGCGCACGTCGCTGTCGGGATCGGCGAGCAGCGCCTCGATATGCGGGGCCACCTCGTCCGGCATCTCGGCCAGTCCCTCGATCGCGGCGTTGCGCAGCGCCGGATCCTCGCTGCGCAGCAGCGGCAGCAGCGCCGCGGCGATCGCGGGCGAGCGGTGGCGGATCAGCGCGGCGAGGATCGCCTCGCGCACGCTCGCCGCCGTCTCGTCGGGCAGGCGGCGGCAGAGCGCGGCCTGCCCCTCTACGCTGTCCTCCAGCCGACGCACGGCGGCGCGGCGTTCGGATGCGGTCGGCGCGGCGAGCAGCGCGTCGGCGTCGCCCGGCCGCGTGATGACGGGCGCCAGGTCTTCCTCCGGGCCGGAATGGCGGGCCTTGATGAGCGGCATGGACGTCCCTTTTCGATTATGACGCGCGGGCGAGCGACGCCGGATTGAGCCATTTGGCGATCTGGCCGGCGATGGCGCCGGTCGGCAGCACCACCGATGCGCCGCCGCGGCGGATGAGTTCGTTGGGCATGCCGAAGACGGCGCAGCTGTCCTCGTTCTGCGCGATGGTGCGCGCGCCCTGACGCTTCAGCTGCGCCATCGCTTCCGCCCCATCGTCGCCCATGCCGGTCAGCTGCACGCACAGGATGCGTGCGGGCGGCACATGCTCGCCCGCGCTGTCGGCCAGGCGGGTGACGCTGGGATGCCAGGCATGCGCCTCGCTGGCGGGGACGGAGGCGAGGTGCAGCGCCTTGCCGCGCCGGACGACCAGCATGTCGGCATCGCCGCGCGCGATGTAGATGTTGCCCGGCGCGAGCGTCGCCTGGCCGGTCACTTCCTGCACCGCGAGCGCGCAGAGCTTGTCGAGCCGCCGGGCGAAGACGCCGGTGAAGCTGCGCGGCATATGCTGCGCGATCGCCACCGGCCAGGGCAGCGTCGCGGGCAGCGCCGGCAGGATCTGCTCGAGCACGTGCGGCCCCCCGGTCGAGACGCCGATCACCACCAGCCCCGGCGGGTCGCCTGCCGCGGCAGTCGCTACGCGCCCGCCCGCCGGCCGCGACGGCACGGACACGGGGACGGGCGCTGCCGCGCGGAACCGCGACGGGGCGACGGGGAGCGGGCTGACAGTGCCCGGTTTCGCTCCCCGCCGACCCGCCTTGGCCGCCATGCGGACCTTGGTGATCAGTTCCTCGGCGACCCGATCCAGCGACAGCGAGATCGTGCCCCCCGGCTTCTGCACATAATCGAGCGCGCCCAGGCTCAGCGCCTGCAGCGTCGCCTCCGCCCCCGCCTCGGTGATCGAGGAGACCATGATCACCGGCCGCGGACTGCCCACCATGATGCGGGCGAGGCAGGTGATGCCGTCCATCTCGGGCATGTTGACGTCGAGGGTGACGACATGCGGGTCGAAGCGGTCGACCAGCGCCAGCGCCTCCTCGCCGTTGCGCGCGGCCTGGACCTCCAGGTCCTTCTGGCCTTGCAGCAGCTGGACGAGATGGCGCCGCATCAGCGCCGAATCGTCCACCACCAGAACGCGGATCGCGGGCATCGAGCCTTTGCTCCTCAGGCCGCGAGCCGGTCTTCGATGGCCGACAGCGCCACCTCTTCCTCGGCATCGACCAGGCAGCCGATGTCGAGCAGCAGGATCATCCGCCGCTGGTCGTGAAGGTTGGCGACGCCCTGCACCACCCTGCCGCGCTCGCCCGACAGTTCGGGGGCGGGCGAGATGGCGAGCGTGGCGATGCGCCGCACCTCGGACACGCTGTCGACGATGAAGCCGGTGTCGCGGCCCTCGATCGTGAAGACCATGATCCGCTGGCGGTCCGACCGCTCGATCTCGGCGAGGCCGAAGCGGCGGCGCTGGTCGATCACCGGCAGCACCGTGCCGCGCAGGTTGATCACGCCCTCGACGAAATCGGGGGTGCGCGGCACGCGGGTCAGCTGCTCGGGCACGCGGACGATCTCGCGCACCGATTCGACCGGCACGCCATATTCCTCGTCCATGAGGCGGAAGACGACGAACTGCGCGTCGTCGGCAAGGGCGTCGATCACGACCGTTTCCTCCTGTTGGGCGGCATCCTGCGCGCCGTCGCCGCCGCGCATCGTGCGCAGCTCTTCCACGTCAAGCATCCCGTCCGCGGCGAGGACCGAGACCAGCCGCCGCCCGTCGTCGAGGCGGCAGATGGCGCGGATGTCGCCCTGCCCGCCCGACTGGCCGAGCGTGGTCGGCACCGGCTCCACCAGCGCGCGGTTCACCCGCAGCACCGCCTTCACCATGTCCATCACCACGCCGACCGACACGCGGCCCCGATCGCCGTCGCCGACCGAGACGACGACGACCTTGTTCGCGTCCGACAGCGCCTGGTCATGCAGGCCGAACAGCGCGCGTAGCGAGACGAGCGGCAGGATGCGGCTGCGCAGCGTGGTGACGCCGAGCACATGGGCGGGCGCGTTCGGCACCGGCGTGATCGCCTCCGGCAGCTGGACGATTTCCTGCACGTCGCCGATCGGAAACGCATATTCCTGCCCGTCGACCAGGAAGGAGACGAGCTGGTCCTCGTCCGCCACCTCGACCGCATCCTCGCGATCGCTGCCGGCGAAGGGCACCGCCTCCCCCGCGCTACCCGCAGGCCCAGCAACGCGGCCGGGCTGAGCGGCATCCGCACCACGTCGGGCACGCGGATGATCTCCTTCACCTCGGCCAGCGGCACGGCGAACATCTCGCCGGCGCTGTGGAAGATCACGAACTGGCGGCTGGCGTCGCGCTCGCGTGCGTCCGGGCTCCGCGCGGCGGCCGGATCGGCCGCCGTCGCGGATGTCAGTCTCTTGGCCATGAGCGCAAATCCTCTCGCGCTGGAGGGATGGGATCAGGCGGCCTGCAGTTCGTCGGCGAGCGAGGCGATCTCCTCGATCGCGGCGGCGAGCTGCTCGGCGCCCTGCGCCTGCTCGCGCGCGGCACCGCTCGCCTCGTTCGACGTATGGGTCGCCTGCTGGGCCGCGGCCGAGATCTGCTCGATCGCGGTCTGCGTCTCCTGGAGCAGCCGGGCGATGTCCGCCGCCGCGCCCGCGATCGCGCTGTTGCCGCCGACCACCTCGGCCACGTCCCTGGCGATCTGGTCGAGCCCGGTCGCGATGGCGCGGTTCTTCTCGACCTCGACCGAAGCGGCGTCGGCGATCTCCTGCAGGTCGCCGCGCACGCGCGCGATCGTGTCCTGGATCTCCTTCACCGTGTCCTTGATCCGGTCGGCATTCTCTGCCGAATCGCGCGCCAGGTTGCGGATGTCGGTCGACACCACCGCAAAGCCCTTGCCGAACTCACCCGCGCGGGCCGCCTCGACCGAGCCGCTGACGGCCAGCATGTTGGTCTGGATCGACACGGTGGTGATCGCGTCGACGATCTTGTCGATGCGGCGGCTGACCTGTTCCAGCGCGGCGATCTGGTCGCGGCTGCTGCGCCCGGCGTCGACCGACCGGGCGACGCCGCTCATCAGCGCTTCGACCAGCGCCTTGTTCTCGGCCAGCCGCGCGGCGATCGCATTGCCCTTTTCGACGGCGCCGGTCGCGAGCCTCGCGGCGGCCTGCGCATTGCCCTCGATCTGGTTGATCGCGGCGGCCGACTGCTGGGTCGCGGCCGAGGCCTGCTGCGCGCCGCGGTTGATCTGCTCCAACGCGGTCGAGATCTGGGTGGAGGCGCGGTTGATCTCCTCGACCGCACTCGACAGTTCCTCGGCGGCGGAGGCGACTTCCTCGGCGCTCTTGCCGATATTGGTGCTGTTCTTCAGCTCCTCGGCCAGTTCCGACAGCTCCTGCGCGGCCTGCTCGCACTGCTGGAGCGCGGCGGACTGCTGCTCGATCGTCGTGTTGGATTCCTGGCAGGCGGCGCCCTGCTCCTCGGCGGCGGTGGCGATCACCTCGGCCCCCTTCAGCGCCTCGTTGGCGGCGACGGTGGCGGTCTCGGCACCGGCCGCGATCTCCTCGCAGCCCTTCATGATCTCGATCATGTCGGTGCGGATCTGCTCCAGCCCGGCGGTGACGGCGGTGCCCTTCTCCACCTCGTTGCGGGCGCTGGTGGCGGACTGGTCGATGCCCTCGGCGACCTGCTTCACGTCCTGCTGGACCTGAAGGATCAGCTCCTGGATGTCGCGGGCCGACTTCTCGCTGGTCTCGGCCAGGGTGCGGACCTCGTCGGCGACGACCGCGAAGCCCTTGCCGTGCTGGCCGGCACGGGCCGCCTCGATCGCGGCGTTGAGCGCGAGCAGGTTGGTCTGGTCGGCGATCCGCGCGACCGCCTTCACCACCTCGCCGATACCGGCGGCCTGTCGGTCGAGCTCCTCGACCATCTTGACCGAGCTTTCCTGCCGCTCCGACGCGCGCGAGATGGCGCTGATCGAGCCGGCGACATCGACGCCGGTGTTGCCGATCAGGTCCGACAGCGCCTGGGTCAGCTTCAGCGAGGCGTCGGCGCGCTCCTTGGCGTCGCGGAGCAGGCCGTCGGCCTGGGAGATCGACTTCATCGTCTGTTGCGCCGCGCTCGACGCCTGTTCGGCGCCGACGCTGATTTGCTCGGACGATTTGCGCAGCTCCTCCGCCGCGGAGCTGGCCTCGACGATCCCGCTCGACAGCTCGGTGGTGGCAGAGGCGATCCGCTCGGCCGCCTTTTGCTGGCGCGCGAAGGTCCGCGCCTTGCGCTTCTCGGCCTCGGCGGTGACGCGGACGGTGCGGGACGCGGTGACGACGGTCGCATCCTCGTCCTGGCGCGGACTCCCGATCGCCGTCCGCTTCGCAAGTGCCATGTTCCATTCCCCCAACAGAAGATCCGTGTTGGGGATCATCTTGGGTAAGCCGGCCTCTCGAGGAGGTTAATCGGCCGGGAACTTCGATGTCTTCTCGTCAATGCGGCAAATCTATGCTTTTGATATTACGATCTTCTTCGGGTTCCCTAGAATTATGCGGACAAAGTTGCTTGATCTTTAGTATTGCAGAGCGGCTATCGACTTAGCACATTCTTGCATAGCGAGCGCGATTGTCCCGCCGCGCCGGGTGCCGTCAGCGCCGGTGGCGTCGCAGGAACGCCCACATGACGTCATTGTCCGCGACCCAGCTGTGCCCGGCGCCCTCGACGATTCGGCCGGTCACCGACGCATCGCCCCGGCAGCGGTCATAGCGCTCCTCATAGGCGTTCGGCGCGACCCGTTCCGTCACCGGCACAGCGGTACAGCCGTTGAGCGCGGCCCAGCGCCGTTCGGCGGCATGCATGGAATATTGCCAATAGGATGCGCCCCCACCCGCGATCGGATTGGTCGTGTCCCGGTCGCCGGCAAAGGCGATGACCGGCATCGGCCTGGCGGGGCGGCAGGTGGCGGGATCGGGTCGCTGCGGGTCGGTGGCGAGCGGACGGCCGGCGCGCAGGCCCACGACCGGCGCGATCGCCGCGAACCGGTCCGCGGCGACGCAGCCCAGCCACGAGGTCATCCGCCCGCCGCCCGACAATCCGGTGGCATAGACGCGGGTGCGATCGACACAGCCCTCGCCCACCATCCGGTCGATCAGACCGGTCAGGAAGGCGACGTCGTCGGGATCGCCCGGTCCCGGCACCCGACCCGACACGGTCGGTACGCCGGGAATGTTCCAGACATAGCCGCGCTCGTGCCGGATCCCGGCATCGGGCGCGACGACCCGGAACCCGTGCCGCGCCGCCGCTTCCGCCAGCCGCGAGTCGCGCAGCATCTCCGCGCCGGTGGCGCCGCTGCCGTGGAGCAGCAGCACCAGCGGCGCGCGGGCGCCGTCGGCGAGCGCGGCCGGGCGGAAGACGGCAAGGCCGCGTCCGCCCTCGGTCAGCGTCACCGTCTGCCCCGCGCCGCCCGCCGTGCAGAGCGGCGCGGCGGCGGCCGGAGCGATGCCGAGGGCGAGGAAGAGGAGGAGCGCGAGCAGGCGGATCATGCCGGCCAGCATCGGCGGGCGCACGGCCATCGTCAAATGCACCGGCGCGACGCCGCTACCATGCGATGCCGACCTTGCCGAAATGCGCGCCCTTTTCCTGCCAGGCGAAGGCCTCGGCCAGCGCCTCCAGCGGAAAGCGACGGTCGACCACGGGGCGGATGCCGGTGGTCTCGAGCGCGCGGACGAAGTCCTGCTGGTGCCGGCGGCTGCCGACGATCAGTCCCTGCAACCGCGCCTGCTTGGCCATCAGCGCGGCGGTCGGCACCTCGCCGCTGCCGCCGGTCAGCACGCCGATCAGCGAGATGTGGCCGCCGATCCGGACCGCCTCGATCGACTGGGCGAGCGTGCCCGGTCCGCCGACCTCGACGACATGGTCGACGCCCCGCCCCTCAGCCCAGTCGGCGATCGACCGGCCCCAGTCCGGCGTCTCGCGATAGTTGAGCGCGAAGTCCGCACCCATCTCCCGGGCACGCGCCAGCTTCTCGTCCGACGAGGAGGTGATCGCGACGCGCGCGCCCATTGCCTTGGCGATCTGCAACGCCCAGATCGAGACGCCGCCGGTGCCGAGCAGCAGCACGCGATCCCCCGCCTTGAGTGCCCCGTCGACGACCAGCGCGCGCCACGCGGTCAGCCCCGCGGTGGTGATCGTCGCCGCCTCGACCGCATCATAGCCCCGGGGGGCGAGGGTGAAGGCGGTGGCGGGCAGCACGACATGTTCCTGCGCGAAACCGTCGATGCCGTCTCCGGGCGTGCGCGCGAAGTCGCCGATCGCGGGCGGCCCGTCGGCCCAGTCGGGGAAGAAGCAGGAGACGACCATGTCGCCGGGGCGGAACGCCTCGACTCCCTCGCCGACGCTTTCGACCAGCCCGGCACCGTCCGCGAGCGGAATGCGCCCGTCCGCGCTCGGCATCCGGCCGGTGACGACGCCGAGATCGTGATAGTTGAGCGAGCTGCCGTGCAGCGCCACCCGGATCATTCCCGGCCCGGGCTGGCCGGGATCCGGCCGCTCCGCCGGCCGCAGATTGCCAAGCCCTGCCGGCGCCCCGAGCACCATCGCCTTCATCGCACCACCTCTTCGTATCGAGCCGGTGCAACGCGTTCATTCGCCAATGTTTTCCGTGATGGTCGGGATTATCGGGACGACACTGCCCGGCCCGGCCTCCGCGAACCCCGCCGTCAGAACAGCCCGTCGTCGTCCTCGTCGAAGGTCACGGTCGCGACCGGTGGCCGGGTCATGCCGGGCAGGAGGAACAGCGCATGGACCTCGCGCTCGCGCGCCATGGTGTAGAGCCCGGCTGCCCAGGGCAGGAGTTCGCGCAGCGCCGTCTCGTCGACTTCGCCCGGCAGTGCGGCGGCGGACGAGCCCGGCGCCAGTCCCTCGGCATGCAGCGCCAGGGTGCGGGCGCCCAGCGCCAGCGTCTCGGCGAAGCTCCGCTGCTTCTCAAGGTCGCCCGCGCTCGACACGAGCGACACGACGATCCGGCGCGCGTCCTCGCCGCCCTTCGCCACCGCCGCGTTCGCGCTCTCGCAGGCACCATGGACCACCGCCAGCGCCTCGTCGAGGATCAGCGCGCTGTCGACGCCGGAGCCGTCCTGCACCAGGTCGATCGCCGCCAATGCGCCGATCAGCCGCGCGACATTGGTGCTCAGCGTGTCGAGCTGGCTGGCGCAGGGGGCGACCTCCTTCGCGATCACCGCGACGGCGTTGCCGATCACGCCGTGGCGCCGGCACAGCAGCCGGGTGTTGGTCGAAATGTCCTGTACGTCCACCGCGATCCGCTGGATGCGCCCCAGCCCCTGGGTGAGGTCGGCCAGCGTCCGCGTGACGAAGCCGGTCAGCGAGGCGAGCTGGCGGTCTGCCTGCGAAAGCTGCTGGGTCACGTCGTCCAGCTTGGCGATGTCGCTCTCCAGCCGGGTCAGGATCTGCGCATCCTCGCCGCCCGCATGCGATTCGAGCAAACGGAGCAGCTGGTCGGCGAGCGGTCCCAGCCGGTTGAGCGAGTCGATCACCGCGCCCACCTCGGTCGCGAAGTCGCCGCCGATCGTATCGAGCTGCGCCGCGACCAGCCGCACCATGTGCGCCGCCGCCCCCGGCGGCACCGCCGGCACTGCCGGATCGGTCGAACCCGGCGCGACCCGGCGCAGGATCGCGACGCAATGCTCGACGCGTTGGCGCACGCTGTCGCCGATCTGGATCGCGCCCAGGATGCGGGCCACCTCGCCCTGCACGGTGCGCATGATGCCGCCGGTGTCTCCGGCGATCTGCAGCACCGTCTCGACATGCGCCTGGAGCGCGTTGGCGTTGCGCGTCAGGTCGGCCGGCGCGGTCGCACCGACGCGGGCGCATTCCTGCGCCAGCATCCGGTCCGCCTTGCGCACGTCGCCGACCACGCGGCCGAACTGCTCCAGCTCGCGCTCGATATGGCGCACCTCGCGACTGCCGCTCGCCAGCTTGCTTTCCATGCCGACGACGAAATCGAAGAAGCTCGCCTCGCCCGACGAGGCGATCTTGATGTTCATCCCGTAGATGCCGAGCAGGTGCAGGATCGCGCTGACGTCGGCGAGCAGCGCGCTCAACTCGCGAGCCCGGCCCGTCAGCGTCTCGATCTCGATCGCGCGGCGCTGCTGGATCAGCGGCAGGGTGCTGAGCCGGTGCGCCGCCTGGCGCAGCCGCGACACGGCGAGGCCGGCGGTCTCGGGCGCCATCGAACGCTGGATGTCCTCCAGCCCGCGTGCCATCTGGTCGATCGTTCCGATCGAGGCGGCGAGCGTCTCGCCCACCGCGCGGAAGGTCGCCTCGAGCCCGCCGACTTCGGCATCGAGGTGACCGGCAAGGTCGACGGCCTGCACGATGGCGGTCTCGTCTGCATCTATCTTGGCCATCAGCATGGTCGTGGTCCTTTACGCTTCAGCGGTTTGCGGCTTGCAGCAGTTCGCGCGCGACGCTGCCCAGCGGGATGATCCGGTCGGCCGCGCCGCGCGCGATCGCCTCCTTGGGCATGCCGAACACGATCGAGCTCGCCTCGTCCTGGGCGAAGGTGCGCGCGCCCGCCTGCTTCATCTCGAGCAGGCCGCGCGCGCCGTCGTCGCCCATGCCGGTCAGGATGAATCCCACCGCATTGGCCCCGGCGTTGCGCGCGGCGGAGCGGAACAGCACGTCGACGGAGGGACGATGGCGCGACACCAGCGGCCCCTCGCGCACCGAGACGACATAGCGCGCGCCCTGCCGCTCCAGCATCGTGTGGCGCAGTCCGCCCGGTGCGATCAGCGCGCGGCCGCGCATTACCGTGTCGCCGTCTTCGGCCTCCTTGACGTCGATCGCGCACAGACCGTCGAGCCGGCGGGCGAAGGCGCGGGTGAAGCTTTCGGGCATGTGCTGGACGATGACGATGCCGGGCGCGTTGGCGGGCAGCGCCTCCAGCACCTCGCGCAGCGCCTCGGTCCCGCCGGTCGAGGCGCCGATGCACACCACCATCTCGGTCGTGCGGCTCATCGCCTTGCCGGTCGGCGGGGGCAGCACGGCGTCGGCGGTCAGCTTCTGCTGCACCGAACCGGGCCGGGCCGTGCGCCGTGCGCCCAGCCGCGCCCGTGCCGCGCCCTTGATCGTCTCGCGGATCATCAGATGCGCCTCGACCAGGTGGTCGGCGACGCCGATCCGCGTCTTCAGGATCACGTCCACCGCGCCCGCCTCCAGCGCCTGGAGCAGCGTCTCCGATCCTTCCTCGACCAGCGAGGAGCACATCACCACCGGCACCGGGCACTGGCTCATCAGCTTGCGCAGGAAGGTGATGCCGTCCATCCGCGGCATCTCGACGTCGAGCGTGATGACGTCGGGCAGCTCGTCCTGAATGTAGCGCGCAGCGGCGAAGGGGTCGGCGGCGGCGGCGATCACCTCGATCTCCGGATCGGCCGCCAGGATCTGGGTCATCGCCTGGCGGACGCTGGCGCTGTCGTCGATCACGAGGACACGGGTCTTCTTCATGGATCAGGTCCGCCGGAACACGGTGTTCGCCACCGGAGCGAGAGCAAGGTCGAAACCGGCGATCGATTCCGAGTGGCCGAGGAACAGCAGCCCGCCGGGGCGCAGGCACGCCACCAGCCGGCGCACGACCGCCTCCTGCGTCGGCTTGTCGAAATAGATCAGGACGTTGCGGCAGAAGATGATGTCCATCGGGTCGCCGACGGGATAGCGCTCGTCCATGAGGTTCAGCCGGGCGAAGCCGATCGCGGCGCGCAGTTCGGGCACGATCCGCGCTTCGGCCCGGCGCGGGTCCGCCGCCCGCATCGTGTAGCGGGCGCGCAGCTGCGCGGGCACCGGATCGAGCATCGCGACGGGAAACACGCCACGCCGCGCGATCTTCAGGACCTCGGTGTCGAGATCGGTCGCGAGGATGCCGAAGTCGGGGCCACCCTGATCCCGGGCGAAGGCATCGAGCAGCATCGCCAGCGTATAGGGCTCCGCCCCGGTCGAGCAGGCGGCGCTCCACACCCTCAGCCGCGTGGCACCCTCGCGCTTCAGCCGCGGCAACAGCTCGCCGGTCAGATAGTCGAAATGCTTGGGCTCGCGGAAGAAGTCGGTCTTGTTGGTGGTGACGACGTTGAGCAGATGCTCGTTCTCCGCCGCCAGATTGTCGCCGTCGAACAGCCAGGCGCAATAGTCGCGGATGCTGGCATGGCCGAGCGCGCGCACGCGCCGGCGGAGCCGCCCCTCGATCATCGTGATCTTCTGCGCGGGCAGCCGGATCCCCGCCGCCTTGTAGATATAGGCGGCCAGCCGCTCGAAGTCGCGCGGTGCCAGCGTGTCGGTCTCGAGGGGCGCGATGGCGAGGTTGCTCAACGGCTCGGTCCTTGGTCTCGGGAGCGCATGGCGGTCAGGCCGCGGCGCGCAGCGCGGTGAGCTCGGCATCGGCGCCGAAGATGCGGGCAAGGTCGAGCAGCGCGACGAAGTCGGCGTTCCGCCGCAGCATCGCCCGGATATGCTCCGACCGCCAACGCCCGCCGATGTCGGGAGAGTCCTCGATCGCCTCGGCGGCGAAGGTGCTGACGTCCAGCACCCGGTCGACCACCAGACCCAGCGACAGGCCGTCGCCGTCGGCGGAGGGCACGTCGACCACCAGGATCCGCGTCGTCACCGTCGCGTCCTCGGCCGGCAGGCCCAGCCGCACGCGCAGGTCGACCATCGGCACCGAACTGCCGCGCACGTCGGTCAGCCCGAGGAACCAGCCGGGTGCACTGGGCACCCGGTAGGCGGTCCGGTGGTCGAGGATCTCGCGTACCGCGGCGACTGGGAGCGCGAACTCCTCCGCGCCGAGGCCGAAGACGACGACCTGGATGTCCTGATCGCGCGTCATGCCGCCCGTCCGAAATCGGCATCCTCGCCGTCGGGCCCGCCATTGGTCAGGTCGAGCGCGAAGCCGCGGACGCGCGCCTGCTGGTCGGCGACCGAATGGGGCTTGGCGATCGGCTTGCCCTTCGCCTTGGCAGGCGCCGCAGCCGCCGGCCTGGCGGCGGACTTGCGCGCGGGCGCCCGCGTCGCCGGGCGGCTGCCATTCTCGACCCGGAAGAAGGCGATGCTCTCCTGCAGCTCCTCGGCCTGGCCGGCGAGCTCCTCGGACGTGGCGCTGATCTGCTCGGACGCGCCGGCATTCTGCTGCGTGACCTTGTCGAGCTGCTGGATCGCCTCGTTGATCTGCATCGCGCCGATGTCCTGCTCGCGGCACGCGGCGCTGATCTCGGCGACCAGTTCGGCGGTGCGGCGGATATCGGGCACCAGCTTGGTCAGCATCTCGCCCGCTTGCGTGGCCGCGCTGACCGTGTCGGACGACATGCCGCTGATCTCGGCCGCGGCGGTCTGGCTGCGCTCGGCCAGCTTGCGCACCTCGGCCGCCACCACCGCGAAGCCGCGGCCGTGTTCGCCGGCCCGCGCCGCCTCGACCGCGGCGTTCAGCGCGAGCAGGTCGGTCTGGCGCGCGATCTCCTGCACGATCCCGATCTTCTCGGCGATCGTCCGCATCGCCACGACCGCCTTCTGGACCGCCGCACCGCTGACTTCGGCGTCCTGCGACGACTGGCGCGCGATCTTCTCGGTCTGGGTGGCGTTGTCGGCATTCTGTTTGATGTTGGCGGCCATCTGCTCCATCGACGCAGAGGCCTCCTCCGCCGCCGCGGCCTGCTCGGTCGCGCCCTGCGAGACCTGCTCGGACGAGGAGGACAGCTGCTGGCTGCCGCTCGCGACGTTCTGCGCCGCGACGGTCGCGTCGCCCACGACCCCGCGCAGCCGCTCGACCATCGAGACGAGCGCGTGGCCCAGCTTGTCCTTGTCCGACAGCGGCGTGTGATCGACGGTCAGTTCGCCGCCAGCGATCGTGTCGGCCAGCTGGGCACTCCGGCGCAGGCTGGCGGTCATCCGGTTCACCGTGTCGACCAGATCCTTGATCTCGTCGTTGGAGGTCACCGTGACGTCCTGGTCGAGGTCGCCGATCGCGACCGCATCGATCGCCACGCCGACCCGCTTCAGTCCGCGCGAGACCAGCAGCGAGATCCACAGCGCGCCGCCGACGGCGATGAGCAGGGCGACGACGCCCGCCGAGACCAGGACCGACCGGCTCGACGCATAGAGCTCGTTGGTCTGCTCGTCCGTTTCCGACATCGCCTTCTTCTGGATGTCGCTCAGCGCCGTGATGTCGCCCTGGAACTTGTCCATCAGCTTCATCTGGTTCTCGTTCGACAGCTTCATCGCTTCGTCGTTGTGGTTGGTGAAGCCCAGCTCACGGATGTGGTCGAAGGTCGGCTTCAGCTCGCCCCAGGTCCGCTGGACCGCCTCCCAGGCCGACTTGTCGCGATCGGTCGCCGCGGCGATGCCGCTCGCCATCAGCTTCTCCATTTCCGACACCTCGTTGAGGACGCGATCGTTATAGGTCCGCATCAGGCTGGCGTCGGTGTTGAGGATCAGCGACTGCTGGTCGGCGAGCGACTGGCTTTGCAGCGTGTCGATCGCCTGCGCGGTCGACAGTCGCTTGGCCGGGCCGTTGATCACCTCGGTGATGGCGTTGTTGAGCGTGTTGAGCCGCGTGACCCCGATGCCGACCACCGCCAGGAGCAGGATGACGACGATCGAGAAGGTGGCTGCCAATTTTACCTTGATGGTGGCGCGCATGATGTGATCCCCCGGAAAAGGTTCAGAACTGATGGGAGACGCCGAGATAGAAGCGGGCGTCGGGTGAATGGTCGTTGAGGCCGAAGACCGCGCCCGCATCGAGCTGGAAGCGGTTGGCCGTGGTGTAGGCGATGGAGGTGGCGGCGAAGCCCTGGGTCACGGTCGCCGCGCCGTCGTGCTGGCGGCCGACGCTCAACTCCTCGGTCAGCGCGACCCGGTCGCTGACCGCGATGCCGAGCCCGCCGACGATCCGGCCGCTGGCATGATGCCCGCCGCCCCGCCCCGCCGTCTCCAGCGTGAACTGCGGGGTGGCCTGCAGGCTGAACGGCCCGCCCAGCGCGTAGCTGACCGGCAGGATCACCCCGCTGGCCCATTGGCCCGAGCCGATGGCGGTGCCGCCGACCGGCAGGCCCAGATAGGGCGCGACGGCGATCGAGACGCCGTTGCCGTCGGGATTCTTCAGGTTGATCTTGGTCGCGACGGTCAGGTCGCCGGTGCCGAGGCCGCGCCGGGTCGGCAGGCCGCCGCCCGCCACCCAGGTCTCGCCGAACGGCGTCCAGTCGACCGAGACCTCGGTATTCGGGCCGATGCCGAACCGCCCGGCGATCTCGCCGACCAACATCGTGTCGGAGCGTGTCGCCTCGCCGGCGTCCCGCTCCCAGTCGGCCAGCGCCAACTCGACCGCCACCCGCTTCGGCGCGATCGTGCAGGGCGTGGTGCCGAGGCCCGGACGCGAGGCGCAATAGGGGCGCTCGTCACCCAGCGACTGCGCCGCGACGGGCAGCGCCATGATGCAGCCGGCCAGCGCGTGCAGCGCCGCGGTGCGCACGCCGGGAACCTGAAGGGAATAGCGGGTCATCGCCGGCCCTTCCCGTCAGTGGACCGGCGCGGACGGGTGCCCGCGCATCGCCGAGAGGAAGATCGCGCCCAGGTCCGGCAGCACCACCAGATCCTCGTGCCAGCGGATCAGGCTGCGCACATGCTGGCGCTTCCAGCGGATGCCGACCGCCGGCACCTCGTCGGCGCGCGCCTGCTGGAAGGTCGCGACCTCGTGGACCCGGTCGGTGCGCAGCCCGATCAGCATCGTCTCGCCGTCGAGCGGCAGCTCGATCACGACGATGCGGCTGTCCTTGGTCGCCTCTGCGCGCTCCATGCCGAAGGCGAGGCGCAGGTCGGCGACGGGCACGATCTTGCCGCGGAAGTTGACGACATGCGCCACCAGCTCCGGGGCGCCGGGGATGAAGGTTTCGGGCAGCAGGTCCAGGATCTCCTGCACCATGATCGCCTCCAGCGCGAAGGTCTCGCCGCCGAGCTCGAAGATCAGCACCTCCAGCTCTCCATGCGGGCTCCACGCGATACGGTCGTCCGCGGCGGCCGCCGATGCGGCCAGAACATCATCCTGCGGCACGCAGCGTCTCCTCTTGCGGCTGGGCGAGCGCGACGAGCTGGCCGACGTCGAGGATCAGGGCGACGCTGCCGTCCCCCAGGATCGTCGCGCCGGAAAAGCTCGCCACGCCGCGGTGGAAGGCGGACAGCGACTTGATGACCGTCTGGTGGTTGCCGACGATCTGGTCGACGACCAGCCCGACGCGCTCGCGACCGGTCGCGACCACCACGATCTTCTGATAGGGATCGGGCCTCGTGCCCGTCGCGAACATCTCGCGCAGGCGCAGGAAGGGCACCAGCCGGTCGCGCAGCGTGATGACGCTGCGCCCGCGCGAGCGCAGATCCTCCTCCAGCGACAGTTCGAGACATTCCTCGACCGCGGAGAGCGGGATGACATAGCTGCCCTGCCCGACGCGGACCAGCAGTCCCTCGATGATCGCCAGCGTCAGCGGGATGCGCAGCGTGATCGTCGATCCCTGCCCCGGGATGCTACGCACGTCGATCGAACCGCGCAGGCTCTCGATCGTGCGCTTCACCACATCCATGCCGACCCCGCGGCCCGACAGGTTGGTGACCTGCACGGCGGTGGAGAAGCCGGGGTGGAAGATCAGGTTGAGCAGATCCTCGTCCGCCATCGCCTGGCCGGGCTGGATCAGCCCGTTCGCCTCCGCCTTGGCGCGGACACGGTCGCCGTCGATGCCGCGCCCGTCGTCGCTGATGGTGATCAGCACCTCGCCGCCCGCCTGATGCGCGCTCAGCCGCACCAGACCCGCGGCCGGCTTGCCCGCCGCGATCCGGTCCTCGGCGGACTCGAGGCCATGGTCGCACGAATTGCGGATGATATGGACCAGCGGGTCGAACAGCCGCTCGATCACGGTCTTGTCGACCTCGGTCGTCTCGCCGTCGGTGGCGAGCTCGATCGCCTTGCCCGTCTCGATCGCGAGGTCGTGGATCAGGCGGCGGAAGCGGCCGAACAGCGTCGACACCGGAACCATGCGCAGCACCATCATCGTGTCGCGCATCTCGCCCGCCAGCCGCTCGATCTCCTCGGAGACGGAGCGCAGCGCCAGATCCTGGCCGTCGCCGGTCAGCTGCGACAGGCGGCTCTGCGCGATCACCAGCTCGCCCACCCGGTCCATCAGCTCGTCGAGCCGCTCGGCCGGCACGCGGACATGCTCGCCCTGCGACCGGGCGGCAACCACCGCGGGTGCGCCCGCCGCACGGACCGGCGCATCGGGTTCGCCCCTTGCGGCGGGCGCCGCGGCATCCCCGCTATCCGCCTCGACCGCGAGCGGTTCGATGGTGAGCGTCATGTCATCCATCACGAAGATGAAGACGTCCTCGATCGCCTCTCGCGCGATGTCGCCGGTCAGCGTGCAGTCCCAGCCGATCAGGCAGTCGGAGGGCCGGAGTTCGTCCAGCGCCGGCACCGCGTCGAGCTGCGCGACGATTTCCGCCTCGCCCAGCGCGCGCAGCTCGTCGAGCAGCGCCAGCGGGCTGGTGCCGTTCGCCATCGCGTCGGCGGGCAGGCGGAAGGCCACGCGCCAGCCCTGTTTCGCCGCCGGGGCGTGCGGCACGGGCACGCCGCCCGCCGCCGCCTCGACCGCCGCGGCCAGCCGCGCCAGGATCGCATCGCCGACCGCCGCCGGGGCCTCGCCCTCGACCAGCGCGCGCATATGGTCGCCCGCGGACAGGATGACCGAGACGAGCTCGGGCGTCGCGGGCACGTCGCCCTTGCGCACCTTGTCGAACGCGCTCTCGCAATGATGGGTGAAGGCCGCCAGCGCATCGAAGCCGAACATCGACCCCGAGCCCTTGAGCGTGTGCAGCCCGCGGAAGACCGCGTTGACCAGCCCCATATCGTCCAGCCGGTGCCCGAGGTCGAGCAACCCCTGCTCGATCTGCTCGAGCAGCTCGGCAGCCTCGATGCGGAAGGCGGCTGTGGGATCCTCGCCGCTCATTTCGCCAGCACCTTCTGCGCGACGCGGATCAGCTGATCGGGCTGGAACGGCTTGACCAGCCAGCCCGTCGCGCCCGCCGCCTTGGCCTGCGCCTTCATGCCGTCGTCGGACTCGGTGGTCAGGAAGATGATCGGCACGCCCGCCTGGGACGGCTGCTCGCGTAGGGCGCGGATCATCTGCAGCCCGTCCATATTGGGCATGTTGAGATCGGTGACGATCAGGTCGAACCGCGTCGCGGTCGCCTTCGCCAGCCCCTCGACGCCGTCGGCCGCCTCGGTGACGGCATAGCCCGCCCCGGTCAGCGCGATCCGGATCGCCATGCGCAGGCTGGCGCTGTCATCAACGGTCAGGATGGAAGCGCTCATTGAACCGTGTCTCCGTGGAACCAGAATTGGCGATCTTCGGGGGTGAAGGCGGGCGGGAAGCCGGCGCGGTCCAGCAGGGCGGCGAGCGACCCGGTTGCCGGCACGGCCAGCGCGAAGCCGCAGCCGTCGCGCGCCGCGGTGACGCGGGCGGACTGGACCAGTTGCAGCACGCTGAGATCGGGCGCCGCGACCGCGGACAGGTCGAGGCGAACGGCGCGGCCCGGCGACAGCGCCGCGCGCAGCGCGTCGGCCAGCGTCTCGATCGTCGGCAGGCACAGGTTCTCGGCTGCCATCACCGTGGTGGACGACATGCGGCACTCCCATCATGTTGAGTATCAGGCGGTTTTCACTGGAAGGCAGCGCCTTTCAGCGGATGATTCGCACAGTCTATCCCGCTTTACAGTTTAGGATTTTACAGAACTGTTTTTAGGACTAAATGTATTTAGCGATCATCCTGATGTTTTTGCCGAGGTGTATTCATCATCATTGCTCCTCTCTGTTGATGTAGATTACCCGGTAAATGATGAATCATCCGCTAACCGCTGTGTAGATTCGACGAATACTGCATTTTCACTGGTTACGACCGCCTGATCGTCGTCGCGAGCAAGGCGGCGGTCGCGCGGGGCAGGACCCGCCCGAAGCCCCAGACGGCGCTGGAGCGACGATACAGTGTGGCGGGATCGAAGCCCGGAGCCGGAGACACGGGCTGGCCGGGCCGGCGGAAGAGGCGCCGCGCACGAAAAAAGAGCCCGGACGCGGTGGTCGCGTCCGGGCCCATCAGGAGGGTCCTTGGATCGGGGCGTCAGCGCGCCCCGCGGATCAGGCGACCTTGACGATCCCGCCGTCCAGCGCGTCGAGCTCGCCCGCCTCGCGGCCCTTGCGGCCATAGAAGATCTCGAACAGGGGGCTGGCCATCATCGTCGTCACGATCGCCATCAGCACCAGCATCGAGAAGAGGGTCGGGCCGATAATGCCCTTTTGCAGGCCGATATTGATGATGATCAGCTCCATCAGCCCGCGCGAGTTCATCAGCGCGCCGATCCCCAAAGCGGTCCGGTTGTCCTCGCCCGACAGCCGCGCCGCCAGATAGCAGGCGCCGCCCTTGGCCAGCACCGAGGCGATCAGGATGCCGAGCGCGATCAGCAGCAGCTCGGGCGAATTGACCATGTCCATTCGCGTGTTCAGCCCCGAATAGGTGAAGAACATCGGCAGCAGCAGCACGACCGTCAGCGGCTCCAGCTTGCGCCGGATCTCCTGGGTCAGCCGCCCGCGCGGCATCACCGCGCCCAGGATGAAGCCGCCGAAGATCGCATGGATGCCGACCAGATCCATCAGGAAGGCGGAAACGCAGAAGGCGATCATCACCGTCGCGAAGGCGGGCAGGCTGAGCTCGCCCTCGCGCTCCACCATCCGCCCCAGCGGCGCCAGCAGCTTCGGCCCGGCGATGAGGACGAACAGCGCCCAGGCGAGCCCGCCGCCGATCGCGAGGATCGCCACCCCCGCGCCGCCGCCGAAGGTCGCCAGCACGATCGCCAGCACGCACCACGAACAGGCATCGTCGAAGGCCCCCGCGGTCAGCGACAGCGTGCCGAGCGCGCTGTTCGCCAGCCCGCGCTCGTTGATGATCCGCGCCAGCATCGGAAAGGCGGTCAGCGCGATGCAAGCGCCGAGGAACAGCGTGGCGCTCGCCTGGCTGATCGTCGGCGCGAACAGGCCGGGCACGGTCAGCAGCATCGGGGTGATCAGCACCGCGATCGCGAAGGGCGCGGCGATCCCGGCCATCGAGACGAACGAGGCGCTCTTTGCTTTGGTGCGGAAATGGTCGAGGCGCAGCGTCGTGCCGACCAGGAACATGTACAGCCCGACGCCCAGCTGCGCGCCGGCATAGAGGACGTTCTTGGTCTCCTTGGGGAAGATCGCACCTTGCAGCGCCGGGAAGGCGAGACCGAGCAGGGAGGGCCCCAGCACCACGCCGGCGATCATCTCGCCGACCACCTGGGGCTGGCCTAGCAGTCGCTTGCCGAGCCAGCCGACCACCCGGCAGGTGATCAGGATCACCGCGAGTTGCAGGAAGAAGTGGATCGAGAAATCGCCCGGCGCATAGCTGGTCGCCGCCGCCTGCGTGGCGGGCCCGTGCGGGCTCAACACGCCCGCCACCGTCTTGCCCAGGCTTTCCAGCCAGCCGTCCATCATCGCTCTCCCCATGCGGACGCCTGCCCCGGCGGGTCGCCCGTCCCTCTTCGCGGCGCAGGAAGACGAGTCGCGGCCCGGCGCGCAAGCGCGGAACGCCATCGCCCCGCCGATTTCCGGGCCCGACGGACAAAGCGTTGCACGCGCACAACATTGTAGTATCGTACCTACATCTTCCAGGCTGCGATGTAGGTACGTAGGATCATGAAAACGCTGACCAGCCGAGCCTTCAACCAGGATGTCAGCGCCGCGAAGCGGCTGGCGCGGGACGAGCCCGTCTTCGTCACGGACCGCGGCCGGCCGACTCACGTCCTGCTCAGCATCGATGCCTTTCGCCAGCTGGCGGGGCCGAACGAATCGCTGGTCGATCTTCTCGCCATGGACGATCCGGTCGCGGCCGACCCGGACTGGCGCGCCGCCGCACGCTGGGCGCGCTGATGATCCTTCTCGACACGGAGGTCGTCTGGGAGCTGCGCGGCGGCAAGGCCGGGCGCAGCGATCCGGCCGTCGTCGCCTGGGCTCAGGCGCAGCCCCGCACCGGGATGTTCGTCTCGGCCCTGAGCCTCGCCGAGTTCGCCAGCGCCGCCGGCCAGATCGAGCGCAGCGACAAGGCGGCTGCCGCCGCGATCCGGCGCTGGGCGGATGGCGCCGTCATCGCCGCCTTTGACGGCCGGGTGCTGTCGGTGGACGGCGCCGTTGCCCGCCGCGCCGGCAGCCTCGCCTATCCGGCGATGCGCGATGGACTCGTCGCCGCCACCGCGCTGGAGCATGGCCTCACCCTCGCCACCCGCCGCCCGGCCGACTTCCGGTCTGGCAAGGTCCGCCTCGTCAATCCCTGGGGCTATGCGCCCGACGCCGCCGAGGAGGAGATGGACTGGCGCCAGCTGTCCCGGGGTGGCCCGGTCTGGCTCAAGAGCCTGTTCGTGCGGGGGTGAGGGAACAACCGACACAAACGTCATCCCAGCGAAGGCTGGGATCTCCCTGCGAGGGATAGGGGCAGGAACCGCATGAGGCCCCAGCCTACGCTGGGGCGACGGTTTGAGGTGGGTCGACCTCAGGTCACCCCGTCCCTACCCCCTTCCCCCGGCCAGCTGTTCGACCAGCACGCGGTGCGGCGGCAGGTCGCGGCTGGCCTGTTCGCCGAACGCCTGGATGCGCGCGAACAGCCGTTCCGCCTCCGCCGCATTTGCGGGCGCCGGCGCGGGCTCGGTCTCGAACCCCATGCCGTAGAGGATGTACTGGTAGTTGAAGAAGGCGAAGCTTTCGGTGTCGAGCAGGAAGTCGAACCGGCTCGGCGGGCGGTAGCGCCATTGCGCCAGCAGCGCGCGCAGCCGTTCCGGGCTGGTCGCGGGATCGGCATTGTCGCGCCAGAAGGGCTCGGGCCGGCGGCTGAGGCAATAGTGCAGCTTCAGGAAGGTGACGATGTTGGCGTAGCGCGCCGCCATCAGCGCGTTGAAGCGCGGCGCGGGCAGGTCGATCAGACCGTGATGCGGGAAGAGCTCGGCGATCATGCCCACCGCCGCCTCGATCATCACCACCCCGGTCGATTCGAGCGGCTCGAGGAACCCGCCCGCCAGGCCGACCGCGACGCAGTTGCCGATCCAGGGCCGCTCGCGCCAGCCCGGCTCGAACGCGAGTTTGCGCGCACTGACCTCCGCCCCGAGATAGTCGGTCAGGATCGCGGCAGCGCGCGCGTCGTCGACATGCCGGCTCGAATAGACGCAGCCGATCCCGCGCCCCTCGGCGAGGCCGATATCCCAGATCCAGCCCGCCTCGTGCGCGGTCGCCAGCGTGTAGCTCTCGATCGGCGCATCGGGCCGGTCATAGGGCAGCTTGCAGGTCAGCGCGCGATCGGTGAACAGCTGGTCGGCGACTGAGTGGAAGGGCGAGCCGAGCGCCTTGCCGATCAGCTCGGCGCGAAAGCCCGTGCAGTCGATGAACAGGTCCGCGGTCAGCGGCCCGCCATCGGTGTCGATCCGCGCGATATCGCCGCGCGCATCCAGCACCACCTCCGTGAGCCGCCCAGACAGATGCTCCACCCCCAGCTGGCGCGCACGATCGGCGAGGATCCGCGCCAGACGTGTCGCATCGAAGTGGAAGGCATAGTTGAGCGGCCCGGCATAGTCGCCCTCGCCCGGCTGCTTGGGTGCACGCCGCGCCTCGGCGACGCGGTTCTGGATCGTCACCGTCTCGGCGAAGGCGCGGCGCGTGCCGGGCGCCTGCGACAACCAGTGCGGAATCAGGCTGGCGCCCTCGGTGAAGAAGGGCGGCTCGAAGGGATGGAAATAGCTGTGCGATCGCCCGTCCGTGTCGGGCTGCCATCCGATGAAGCGCACCCCCTGCTTGAAGGTCGCCGACGCCTCGCGCACGAACGCGGCCTCTTCGATGCCGAGGAAGCGCAGCGTATCGCGGATCGTCGGGAAGGTGCCCTCGCCCACGCCGATGATGCCGATCTCGGCTGCCTCGAGCAGGCTGATCGCCACCGCCGGCCCCAGCGCGCGGGCCAGATAGGCCGCGGTCAGCCAGCCGGCCGTTCCCCCGCCCACGATCAGGATCCGGCGCCCGCGCGACATAGGGGCGGTGTAGCGGATGGAAGGGCGGGCCGCCACGGGGGTTTTCGGGTGAGAAACTAGGCGAACTTCACCCTGTCCTCCCCCTCCGAAAAGAAGAACAGCCCCCATCTGCCAAGGCAGGCGCTCAGGACAGGCTTCGACAGGTCTAGGGCGAACGGTTGAGAGTTGGTCCTATCGAGCAGACCCTCACCCCACCGCTTCCCCCACAGCCTTCACACCCCGCCCCGCCAGCGCGCGCTCCAGCGCCTTGGCCAGGCCCTCCTCGTCATAGGGCTTGGACAGCACCACATCGCCGCTCTGGGCAGCATCCCCCGCGCGCTGGCTGTCGCCGGTCGCGAAGACGATGCCGATCGATCCGCGGATGTCGCGTGCGCGCGCCGCAAGTTCGGCGCCGGAACTGCCGGGCAGGTTGAGATCGGTGACCAGCACGTCGACTGGCGCGGTCTGGAGCGCGGCCATCGCCTCTTCAGCGCTGCCCGCCTCGACGACGACGCAGCCCGCTTCCTTGAGCATCTCGGCAGTGTTCATCCGGATCAGCACGTCGTCCTCGACCAGCAGCACCGTCGTCCCCGCCGGGCCGCGCGGAGCGGGCGCAGCGGTCCGCGGCGCGCCGCGCTGCCGCTGGTTGGCGAGCACGTGGCGGAAGCGCCGCGCCAAAGCCTCGCGCGTATAGGGCTTGGACAGGAGCTCGACGCCCGCATCGAGCTTGCCGCCATGAACGATCGAATTCTCGGTATAGCCCGAGGTGAACAGCACCGCGATATCGGGCAGCCGCTCGCGCGCCTTGCGGGCGAGCTCGGGGCTCTTGAGCGTGCCGGGCATCACCACGTCGGTGAACAGGATGTCGATCGGCACCCCGCTCTCGATGACGTTGAGCGCGGCAGTCGCGTCGCACGCCTTGAGCACGCGATAGCCGAGATCGGTCAGCAGCTCGACGACGGTCGCGCGCACCTCGTCATCGTCCTCGACGACCAGCACCGTCTCACTGCCGCCGGTGATCGGGCCGGTGTCGACCTGCACCTCGACATCCTCGCTCTCCATCGCGCGCGGCAGGTAGAGGCGCACGGTGGTGCCCTCGCCCGGCTCCGAATAGATCTTCACATGGCCGCCGGACTGTTTGACGAAGCCATAGACCATCGACAGGCCCAGCCCCGATCCCTTGCCCTCGCTCTTGGTCGAGAAGAAGGGCTCGAACACCTTGTCGAGCACGTCCGCCGTCATGCCCGATCCGGTATCCGACACGGCGAGCATGACATATTGGCCGGGCGTCACCTCGTCATGGGTGCGGGCATAGTCCGAGTCGAGATGGGCGTTGCCCAGCTCGATGGTCAGCTTGCCCTGCCCGTCCATCGCGTCGCGCGCGTTGATCGCCAGGTTGAGCAGCGCATTCTCGATCTGGCCGGGATCGATGAAGGTATTCCACAGGCCGCCACCGACGATCGTCTCGATCTCGATCCCCTCGCCGATCGCGCGGCGGAGCATGTCGTCCATGCCGCGCACGAAGCGGGTGACGTTGACCACCTTGGGCTCGAGCGCCTGCCGCCGACCGAAGGCGAGGAGCTGGCTGGCCAGCTTCGACCCGCGCGACACGCCCGCCATGGCGTTGGCGACGCGCTGTTCGGCGCGATCGTTGCCCGCTACGTCCTTGGACAGGAGCTGGAGGTTGCCCGACACGACCTGGAGCAGGTTGTTGAAGTCGTGCGCGACGCCGCCGGTCAGCTTGCCGACCGTCTCCATCTTCTGCGACTGCGCCAGCTTCGCCTCCGCCTGGCGACGCTCGCCGATCTCGGCGATCACCCGCGCTTCGAGCGTCTCGTTGAGCTGGCGCAGCTGCTCCTCGGCCCGCTCGCGATGGCGGACCTGCCGCGCGAGCGCTTCGGCCTGTTCGCGCAGCGCCGCCTCGGCCGCGCGCTGATGGGTGATGTCGGTGTGGACGCCGACCCATTCGGTGATGGCGCCCGCACCGTTCAGCACCGGCAGGGCGCGCACCGCGAAATTGCGCCAGCTGCCGCAATGTCGGCGCACGCGATGCTCGTGCACGAACATGCTCCGCGTCGCGACCGCCGCCTGCCATGCCTGGACCGTCGGCTCGACATCGTCCGGGTGGATCGCCGCGGTCCAGCCATAGCCCTGATAGGCGGCGAAGGTCTGGCCGGTCAGCGCCGCCCAGCCCGGCTGTTCGCCGATCATCCGGCCGTCGGCGCTGTTGGTCCACAGCACGCCATGCACCGCGTCCATCGCGGTGCGGAACCGCGTGTTGCTGACCGACAGCTCCTGTTCCAGCGCCACGCGCGGGCTGTTGTCGACACAAGTGCACATGACCCCGCCGACCCGGCCGTCCGCCGTGTAGACGGGAGTGTAGAACAGGTCGAACACCACGGTTTCCGGTCCCGCGCCGCGGTCGAGCGTCAGCGGCTGGTCGTGATAGGCGCGCCGCTCCCCGCGAAACCCCGCCGCGAGCATCTCGCGGTTCCATTCCCAGATCTCCGGCCAGACCGCCGGCACGGTGCTGCCCAGCGCCGCCGGATGGGCGGCGCCCGCGACGCGCGCATAGGCATCGTTGTAGATCATGACATGGTCGGCGCCCCACATCAGCACCTTGGGGATGGGCGAGTTGACGATGTTGCCCACCGTCGCGCGCAGCTCCACCGTCCAGGCGTCGATCGGCCCCATCGCGGTCTTCGACCAGTCGAAGCGGCGGAGCAGGTCGCCGCATTCGCCGCCGCCATAGGGCCAGCCGGCCGGCGCGGGTCGAGCGGCGCGGCCGTCGCGCAGGGCGCGCAGCCCGGCGCGGATCACCTCGCTGGCATTGGCATAGTCGCCGGACGACAGGCTCTCGGTGACGAAACCGTCCCATTCGGCGGTGAGGGCGACGTTGCGCGTGTAGCGGCTGGACATGGCGCCTCTTCGCCAGCGTCCGGCCGGGTGTCAATAGATGGCAGCGGCCCGGCGATCCCGGTTCCGGTCAGGCCGATAGCAGCGCCCGGATCTCGGCGGCGAGACCGACAGGGTCGAACGGCTTCAGGATCACGCCACGCGCACCCTGCTGCTCGAGCGCCTCGATATCGCGGCGGCGCCCGCGCGCGGTCACGAACAAGACGGGCATCTCGTCCCATCCGGCTCCGCGGCGCAGCGTGTCGAACAGCGCCGGGCCGTCGGGCCCCGGCATCATCACGTCGAGCAGTACCGCGTCGGGCCGCAGCCCTTCCCCGAGCAGCGCCAGCGCCTCCACGCCCGATCCGGCGAGGCTGAGCCGGATCGCGGGATCGAGGCCGAGCGCCAGCTGGACGATGGTGCGGATATCCGGATCGTCGTCGACATAGAGGAGGTGGAGCGGCGCGGTCACCCGAAATGCTCCAGCCGGTCGACGTCGTCCCGCTCCGCGCCGAGGTCGGGCAGCGAGACCCAGAAGCGGGTGCCACCGTCCGCCCGATCCTCGAAGCCGATCGTGCCGCCGTGGCGCTGGACGATCTCGCGCGAGATGGCGAGCCCCAGTCCCGCCCCGTCGCCGGCGCCGCTGCCGCGCTCGAACCGGCCGAAGATGCGCGCACGGAAGGCGGGGGGAACGCCCGGGCCGCGATCGTCGACGTGCAGGATCGCCCGGCCGCCCTGCCGGTGCAGCCCGATCTCGACCGCCGAGCCCTGCGGCGCGACCGCGACGGCATTGGAGACGAGGTTGGTCGCGACCTGGAGCAGCCGGTCGGCATCGCCCTCCACCATCACCGGCCGGTCGCGCGGCGTGCAACGGATCTCCACGCCGCGCGAGCGGGCCAGTCCCTCGCTGCCGACGCAGGTCCGTTCGAGCACCTGGTGCAGATCGACGGGTCTGCGCATCATCGGCAGCCGGTCGGTCGCGATCCAGTCGATATCGAGCATGTCGTTGATCAGCCGGATGAGCCGCGCGCTGTTGTTCTCCGCGATGCCGATCAGCTGCGCCGCGGCCGGCGGCAGGCTGCCGGCGCTGCCGGCCCGCAACAGGCCGAGCGAGCCGACGATCGAGGTCAGCGGCGTCCGGATCTCGTGGCTGACGGTGGAGATGAGCTCGTCCTTGGCCTGTTCCATCCGCTTGCGGTCGGACAGGTCGTGCAGCGACACGATCCGCCGCTCGCCCGCGGGCAGGCGCAGGGCGCTGATCGCGACGTCGACCGTGATCGAATGGCCGTCGCGATGGCGCACCTCCACATCGGACAGGAAGGGCGGGGGCGACGGGCCGTCGATGATCCCGTCCGACAGGTCGAGCAGTTCCGCCATGTCGCAGCCGATCAGCTGTTCCGCCGGATAGCCGAGCAGCCGCGTCGCCGCGGCGTTGCCCTCCTCGATAAGGCCCTTCGCATCGAGGATCAGGATGGCATCCGCAGTGTTGTCGAGCACCGCGGCGTTGCGTTCGGCCGCCTCCAGCGCCTCCATCAGCGACTGGTAGCGCTGCTGGCGCGACCGCCACAGGATCGCCAGTCCGACCAGCACCGAGGCGATCAGCAGCACGGCGAGCACGACGATGGTCACGCGCAGCCGGGCGCGCTGCGCCTCGAAGCTGCGCCGCCGGGCCTCGATGGCGGAATGTTCCACGTGGAACATTCTGGCAACCTCGACCCGCAGCCGGTCCATGATCGCCTTGCCCTCGCCGCCACGGACGACCTGAAGCGCACCGGCGCGATCGCCCTCGTCGAGCAGATGGATCGTCCGATCGAGTTCGGCGAGCTTCGCCGCGACCAGCGCGCGACGCTCGGGCGAGGCATGAACCGCCGCCATCTCGTCGCCGATCGCCGACACGGCGGGCGTATAGGGATCGAGGAAGCGGCGATCGCCGGTCAGCAGATAGCCGCGCTGTCCCGTCTCGGCATCCTTGAGCAGCGACAGCAGCCGCTCCTCGGCGAGGCTATGGGTGAAGGTGCGCGTCATCGCGTCGCGCAGTTCCTCCGCGCGGCGATACTCGCTGCCGACCCAGAGCAGCAGTGCGACGATGAGTATGGGGACGATCAGGGCGATGGCGACGAAGCGCAGGGCCGAGGGAGGCCGGATGCGCACCGCCCCGGCCGTCATGCGGCGACCGGTCCGGTCAGCGGTTGCAGCGCCAGCAGCGCCTGGGCGCGATTGCTGACGCCCATCTTGCGGAAGATGGCGGACATATGCGCCTTGACCGTCGCCTCGCTGAGATCGATGTCGCCGGCGATCTGCTTGTTCGAGCGCCCGTCGGCCAGCGCCAGCAGCACGCGGTGCTGCGCGGGCGACAGCGCGGCGATGCGGGCGCGGGCGGCGGCGATGCGCGGATCGGGCGCGGCCTCGTCGGGAAAGCAGGGCTGTCCGGCATCGATCCGGCGCAGCCGCTCGGCGATCTCGTCGAGGGGCAGGCTCTTCGGGATGAAGCCGGCGGCGCCGAGCGCGCGGGCAGCCTCGATCGAGGCCGCGGTCTCGCAGGCGGTCACCACGACGATCGGCGAGGCGGGAGACCGGTACTGGAGCGAGAGCAGGCCCGAATAGCCCCGTGCATCCGGCAGTTGCAGATCGAGCAGGATCATCCGGAACGCCGCGCGCTGTGTCGCCTCGGCCACGGCCTCCGCCACCGATCCGACGCCCAATGTCGTGGCGCCCTGAAGTGCCGTCCGCGCGACCAGCGACAGTCCCTCGCGCGTCAAGGGATGATCGTCTGCAACAAGTACCCGGCCACCGGCTCTCACACCCAGTTTCCCTCTGGTCGGCCTTTGATAACTACCCAATAAATAATAGTTTCCTGACAGAAAAGCACGGAATCGGACATAGATTGCTGATGCGAATTGGTTTCTCGGCGACGCACAGGCTCGCGATGCTTCCCGATGGAGGATGACCCGGAGGCGCTCGCCCGGCTGGCCGCCCTGTTCGGAACGGGACCGGTGGCCGCCCTGGCGGACGGGCTGCGCCAGTCGCTCGAGGAGATCCTGACGCTCGGCGACGGTCCGGCGATCCTGCTCGCCGCGCACCGGATCGCGGGTGCCGCGGGTTCGCTCGGCTTCGCTGCGACCGGCGAGGCGTGGCGCGCCGTTTCACTGGGCGACTCCGAGGCGCTGCCGCGGGCGCGGCAGCTTTCCCGGGCGGCGATCGCAACCATCCTATCCCATGATTATGATGCCGAACCTAATACTTAGGTCTAAGCGAGGGATCGTTTCCGCGATCCGGTAAGACCCCGTTTACTGCGCCGGCCGAACCCGTTCCCATCACGAGCGGGGAGGTTTCATGTTTCTGTCTTTCGTCATGCCGCATCCGGGGGGACGGGTCGGCTTCGTTGCTCTGGGGGCACTGGCGACGGTGCTGGGTGCGGCCGTGCTCGGCGCGACACCGGCCGCCGCCGCGGGCAGCACCGCGGGCACGATCGGCCTGTCGCTGACCATCACCAATGCCTGCGTCATCAACGGCGCCGCCCAGGTGCAGAGCAATACGGGTTCGATGGGCGACATCGCCTTTCCGAGCCAGCCGGGCGTCTTCGGCACCGTCGACGGCCAGCTGGTCGGTTCGCTCGGCACGTTGCAGGTCCAGTGCTCGCCGGGGGTGACGCCGCAGCTGACCTTCGGCGCCGGCGCGAACGATGCCGCGGGCAAGCGGCGGCTGGCCTATAACGGCACCACCATCGACTATCGCCTGTTCAGCGATCCGCAGCGCACCAGCGAACTCGGCATCGGCAGCAGCCTGTCGCTGGGCACCGCGGCCAGCGCACCGATCAGCGTGCCCATCTATGCCCGCGCGACCGGAGCCGGATCGGTGCTCGCGGCGGGCAGCTATACCGACACCGTGCAGGTCACGCTGACCTGGTGACGGTGCCGGGCTTCGGGGGCTCCGCCATGCGTATCCTGTGGTTCTCCCCGGCCGTCGCGGCCACCGCGTATTGGGTGGCCGCGCCGGTTGGGGCGGAGACGACCAAGTCCTTCCAGGTCTCCGCCCAGATCGTCGCCGGCTGCATCGTCGTCGCCAACGGCCAGGGCAGCTGGGGAGCGATCGACCTGGGCAGCGTCGCCGGCACCGCCGGGGCGAGCGCGCAGGGGTCGCTGATCTCGACCGCGGGCGCGGGCGTGTCGATCGAGTGCACGCCGGGCCTGTCGGCGACGCTGGCGATCGATACCGGCGACCATCCGGCGGGCAGCCAGCGCCGGCTGGGGCTGATGGGCGGGACCGCGACGATCCCCTACCAGCTCTATGTCGACGGCGCTGCCACTGCCTTTGCGGGCAGCACGCCGCTGTCCTTCACCGCCGGCCCGCGGCTCGTGCCGATCCGCGCCGTCGCCACCCTCGCCGCCCCGGCCGCGGCGGGCCGCTACACCGACACGGTGCGCGTCACGCTGAGCTGGTGAGACCCGTGCCACTCCATCCGAAAGCCCTTGCCATGCAGCGCCTGACCGCCCTGTTCCTGAGCCTCGCCGGCCTGTTCGCCCCTGCCATGGCGAACGCGGCGGCGGTCGTCATCTGGCCGGTCGATCCGGTCCTGCGCCCGGGCGAGACCGCGACGGCCATATGGCTGGAGAACAAGGGCGATGCGCCGGTGACCTTGCAGGTGCGCACCTTCGGCTGGTCGCAGCCGGCGGGCGAGGACCGGCTGGACGCGCAGGACCGCCTGGTCGCCAGCCCGCCGATCGCCACCGTCGCGCCGGGCGCGCGCCAGCTCGTGCGGCTGATCCGCCGTGCACCGGCCGGCCCCGCCGCCCCGCCGGTGGAGAGCGCCTACCGCCTGATCGTCGACGAGTTGCCGCCGCCGCCTGCGCCTGCCGTCGATGGTGCGGTGCAGGCCCGGTTGCAGGTGCAGATGCGCTATTCGATCCCGCTCTTCGCCTATGCCGCCGCCCCGGCCGCGCCTGCGCTCGGCGCGCAGGTGACGACGGGCCCGGCAGGACGCATGCTGACGATCCACAATGACGGCACGACGCATGCCCGGCTGACCGACCTGCGCCTGATCGGCACCGGCGGGCGCGAGACGATGCTGCGCGCGGGCCTGGTCGGCTATGTGCTGGCCGGCGCGACGATCGTCATTCCGCTCGGCGATCATCAGGGGGGCGTAGTGCGGGTCGGGGTGAACGGCACCGATACGGTTCTGGGCGGCCAGGCCTGATCGCCCTTGCCGGCCGACGATGCGCCTCTTCCTTCTTCTCGCCGCGCTGATCGGCTGGGCGACGCCGGTCGCCGCCGCCCCCGCGGAGGGCGTGCCGCCGCCGGCCGCAGTGGCGGCAGGACCGGCGCAGCTGTTCGTCGAGCTCGTCGTCAACGGCCAGGCGAACGGAGCGCTGGCGGGACTGGTGATCGACCGCGATGCGCTGCTGGTGGAGGCGACGGCCTTGCACGGCGCCGGAATCGCGACGCCTGCCGCGACCGGCACGATCGACGTGGCGCACATGACCGGCCTGCGCGCGACCTATGACGCGCCGGAGCAGCGGCTGCTGCTCGACGTCGACCCCGCATTGTTGCCGCTGCGCCGGATCAGCGCGCCGGCGGGCCAGGCGATGGCGCCGACGATCGATACCGGCTTCGTCCTCAACTACGACCTGTTCGCGCAGGCGGCGCGCGGCGTGCGCAGCATCGCGCTGTCGACCGAGCAGCGCGTCTTCGGCCGGTTCGGCACGGTGTCGAACACCGGGGTGCTGACCGCCGGCGGCCCCAGGGCGCGGCGCGGCTATGTCCGGCTCGAGACCCGCTATCGCCGCGTCGACGAGGACCGCGCGCTGGAGCTGAACGCAGGCGACCTGATCACCCGCGTGCTGCCCTGGAACGGCGCCGTGCGGATCGGCGGCGCCGAGCTGTCGCGCAACTTCGCGTTGCGGCCCGATCTGATCACCGTGCCGCTGCCGAGCTTCGCCGGAGAGGCCGCGGTGCCGACCGGGGTCGACCTGTTCATCGACGGCTATCGCCAGAGCCGCGCGGAGGTCGCGCCGGGCCGCTTCGTGCTCGACTCGGTGCCGGTGGTGAACGGCGCGGGCGAGGCGCGGATCGTGACCACCGACGCGGTCGGGCGACAGATCGCGACCGTCATCCCCTTCTACGTCGCGCCCGAGCTGCTGCGCCCGGGCCTGACCGACTTCAGCACCGCGGCGGGCTTCCTGCGGCGCGGCTTCGGCCTGCGCAGCTTCGACTATGCGCGGGCGGTCGCCACCGCCTCGGCGCGGCACGGCCTGACGCGGCACCTGACCCTGTCGGGCCATGCCGAGGGCACCCGCGGGCTGGCCAATGGCGGGGTGGGCGCGGCCTGGAGCCCGGGATTGTGGGGCGCGCTCAACGGCGCGCTCTCGGTGAGCCGCGCGGCCGGCCGGACCGGGCGGCAGCTGACGCTCGGCTACAGCTTCACCAGCCGCCGCCTGTCGCTGGGCGCCGAGCATGTCGAGCGGAGCGCCGGCTATCGCGACATCGCCGGCTTCGACCTGGCGCGCTTCGCCGGCAGTCGCCGGAGCGATCGGGTGAGCGCCAGCCTGCCTGTATCCGGCTTCGGCAGCGTCGGGATCGGCTATGTCTCGACCCGCGCCGGAGACGGGCTGCGGGCGCGGCTCGCCTCCGCCTCCGCCTCGGTGCCGATCGGGCGTGCCGCCTCCGCCTTCGCGGCGGTCGACTATGATTTCGGGCGCCATGCGGTGAGTGCGCAGCTGCGTCTCGTCCTGCCCTTCGGCCGGACCGGCGTGGCCAGCGCGGGGCTGGTCCGCGCGCCGGACGGCAGCGGCCGGATGCAGGCCAGCGTCGCGCGCACGCCGCGGCCCGCCGGCGGGATCGGCTATGCCGCCGATCTGGCCGCCGACACGCGCGGCGAGGTGCTGGGCCAGGCGAGCGCCTCGTGGCGGACCGAGCGGATGCAGGTCGAGGTCGGCGGCGCGACCAACGGCGGCGCCCGATCGGGCTGGGCGGGCGTGACCGGGTCGGTCGCCATGCTCGACGGCCATGTCTTCGCCGCACGGGCGCTGCCCGGCGCCTTTGCGGTGGTGCAGACAGGCATGGCGCGGGTGCCGGTCTATTACGAGAACCAGGCGATGGGACAGACGGATCGCGGCGGTCGGCTGTTCGTGCCCAACGTCGTCGCCTATCAGCCCGCCCGGTTCGCGATCGATCCGATCGACCTGCCGCTCGGCACCGTCGCCGATCGCACGGAGACGCGCGCGGCGATCCGCGCCGGCACGGGCGGGATCGTCCGCCTGCCGGTCGCCGTCCGCCGCAGCGTGACCGCGCGGATCGTCGACCGGGCGGGCGTGCCGCTGCCGCCCGGCACGCTCGCGCGGCTGGACGGCGACGGCGCCAGCCGCAGCGCGCCGATCGGCTGGGACGGGATCCTGCTGATCGAGGCGCTGACCGGGCGGGTCACCGTGTCCGCCCGCACCGCCGATGGCGGCGCGTGCCGCGCGACGATGGCGATCGCGGCCGCGGGCGCGCCGATGGCCGATCTGGGGGCGGTGCCATGCCGATGATGCTGCGCGCCCTTCTGCTCCTCGCGCTCTGCCTGCTGGCGCAGCCGGCCCGCGCCGCCTGCACGCTCGCCTCGGCGGTGACCAACGACTTCGGCAGCCGCACCTCCTACGACGTGCGCACGGCGACCGGCGGATCGCAGGCGCTGCCGACCCAGCTGTCGTGCAACGGCTCGATCCTGGGGGTCTTCTCGGCCGATTACATGAAGGCGACCGCAACCAGCACCAACGCCTTTCGCCTGCGCAGCGCGAGCGGCGACACGATCGGCTACCGCCTGTCGGCGGACAGCGCCGGCAGCTACGCCTTCACCCAGGGCGGCACGATCAACTACATGGACTCGGCATTCGTCAGCCTGCTCGGCATCCTCAACCCCGGCTACATCGTCCCGCCCATGTACGCGGCGCTGAGCGAGCTGCCGAACCTGCCGGCAGGCACCTATACCGACACGGTGACGATGAACTGGTCCTGGGCCGTGTGCCGGCTGCTCGGCGTGGGCGGGATCTGCGTGCTGCAGGAGACGGGATCGGGCACGACGACGATCACCGTGACGCTGACGGTGAGCCGCGACTGCCGGATCAGTGCGCCCGCCATCGCTTTCGGCACCGCGCCGCTCGCATCGCAATTCGCCAGCGTGACCCAGGCGGTGGCGGTCGACTGCACCAAGGGCACCGCCTACACCATCGCCTTCACCGCCGGCGCGAACAGCGCCACCGCCCGGCCGTGGCGGCAGATGAAGAGCGGGACCAATCTGCTGCGCTACAACATCTATCGGCCCGACGGCGTGACGATATGGGACGAGAGCAATCCGCTCGCCGCCGCGCAACCGGGCACGGGCGCGACGACGCCGGCGCAGATGCAGACCTATGTGGCGAAGGTCGATCCCGGCCAGACCACCCCGGCGGCGGGGAGCTATACCGACACGGTCAGCGTGGTGATCGGGTTTTAGGAACGGGCGGCACACATCCGACCCGTTCGTGCCGGGCGGAGTCGAAGCACCAATGGGTCGCAAGCCCTTCGACGACGCTCAGGGCATGCGGTGAGAAGCCGCTCGCGATCGACGTGCCGGGCGGTACGGCGATCGGCCTACTCCCCCGCCCGCGCCAGCAGCGCGCGGGCCTGCTTCAGGTGCGGGGCGTCGATCATGCGGCCGTCGAGCTGGAGCGCGCCGGCGCCCGGTGCCGCGGCGAAGGCGGCGACGATGCGGCGGGCGTCGGCGATTGCGTCCGCGCCGGGGGTGAAGGCGGCGTTGATCGCAGCCACCTGGGCGGGATGGATCGCCATCATGCCGGTGAAGCCGTCGCGTGCGCCGCGCGCCGCATAGCGGGCGAGGCCTTCGATATCGGCGATGGCGGGATAGACGGTCTCGATCGCCGCGATCCCGGCAGCATGCGCCGCAAACAGGGTGAGCGCGCGCGCGAGGCGATAGGGCTCGGTATAGCCGCCGTCCGGCTCGCGCGCGGTCTGCGCGCCGATCGCGGCCGGCAGGTCCTCCGCGCCCCAGGTCAGGCCGAGCAGACCCTCCGCCTCCGCATAGCTGCCGAGCGCGAAGATCGCGCGCGGCGTCTCGGTCGCGATCGGCAGGACGGGCGGGCAGTCCGCGCCCCAGGCCGCACGCAAGGCGGCGACGCTGGCCGCTCCTTCCGCCTTGGGCAGCATGACCGCGTCCGCATCGCGCGCGGCGGCGATGTCGTCGGCCAGCATCCCGGCGTCGAGCGGATTGATCCGCACCAGCCGCGGGACCGCTCCGGGCGCCGCCAGATGTTCGGCCACCGCCGCCCGCGCCTGCGCCTTGGCGGGAGGAGCGACCGAGTCCTCGAGGTCGAGGATGATCGCGTCCGCTCCGCTCGCCGCCGCCTTGGCGAAACGCTCGGGCCGGTCGGCAGGAACGAAGAGCAGCGAGCGCAGCCGCATCACCGGCCCTCCGCCCCGCGCTTCGCCGCCCATTCCGGGTCATAGGCCGGACGGTCGAGCTGGAACTGGTCGGTGCCGCGGGCGTACCAGCCGGCGCCATGGGTGCGGCCGATCAGCCGCATCGCGGGCGTGTCGAGATGCACCCGCTCGGCATCGGTGACGAAACGGTCGGCGATATGCGCGACCAGGATCTCGGCGAGCACCACGGTCTGCGCGGTACCGATGTCGAGCGCCGTATGCTTGCGGCACTCGAAGCTCACCGGGCTGGTCGCGATGCGCGGCGGCGCGACCTTGAGCGAGGGCAGCGTCGCCAGATCCGCATAGTCGACCTCGCTCACCTCCGCGGGCGCATCGACGCTGGTCGCGTTCATCGCCGCCGCATCGTCCTCGCTGACGAGGTTCACGACGAACTCGCCCGTGGCGAGGATATTGGCGGCCGTGTTCTTGAGCGCGCGGGTGCCCGGCACCTTCATCAGCCCGAGCGCGATCAGCGGCGGCTCCGCGCCCACCGCGTTGAAGAAGCTGTAGGGCGCGGCATTGACCACGCCGGCGGGCGACAGGCTGGTGATCCAGGCGATCGGGCGCGGCGTGATCGTCGAGCTGACGATCCTGTAGCGGGTGGCTGGCGCCGTTTCGGCCATGTCGAACTGCATCGGCTATGCTCCTGCGCCGCCAGCGAGCGGCGTGCAAGCGCGGCTCATGCCGTGATCGTTCCCGCCGCGGCGAGCGCGTCGATCCGCGCCGCGTCGAGCCCGAGCCAGTCGTGGAGCGCGGCGCGGCCACGCTCGCCGAGGCGCGGCGGCGGGGTGCGGCAGGTGGCCGGCGTAGCCGAGAGCTTGGCCGGGAAGGCGACGGAGGGGATGGCGACCCCGTCCTCGCGGACGAAGCGGTGGACGGTCTCGCGCGCGGCGATCACCGGATCGGCGAAGACCTGCGCGATCGAATTGACCGGCCCGGCGGGGACGCCGCAGGCGGAGAGCCGCGCGATCAGGGCCGCGCCGTCCTCGTCCCCGACCGCCTGCTGGACGATCGCCTCGATCGCGTCGCGGTTGAGGAGGCGCAGCCGCGCGGTGGCGAAGCGGGGATCGTCGGCGAGTTCGGGGCGTCCCAGCTCGCGGCAGAGAGAACGGAACTGGCCGTCATTGCCGACCGCGATGACGATCGTCGCGCCGCCGGCCACGGTGAAGGTGCGGTAGGGAACGACCGTGGGGTGCCGGTTGCCGAGCCGCCCCGGATCGATCCCCCCGACCAGCCAGTTCATCGCCTGGTTGGCGAGCATCGCCACCTGCGTGTCGAGCAGCGACAGGTCGATATGCTGGCCCTCCCCCGTCCGCTCGGCATGGCGGAGCGCGGCGAGGATGCTGGTCGCCGCGTACATCCCGGTCGACAGGTCCGCCATCGCCACGCCCGCGCGCAGCGGCCCGCCGCCCGCCTCGCCGGTGATGCTCATGAAGCCCCCCATGGCCTGGGCGACGAAGTCGTAGCCGGGCCGGTCGGCATAGGGGCCGGTTTGGCCGAAACCGGTGATCGAGCAATAGACGAGCCGCGGATTGGCCGCGCGCAGGCTGGCATGATCGAGCCCGTAGCGGGCCAGGCCGCCGACCTTGAAGTTCTCGACCAGTATATCGGCCTTGCCGGCGAGGTCGCGGACCAGCGCGGCACCGGCGGGATCGGCGAGGTCGATCGCCACCGACCGCTTGTTGCGGTTGCAGGCGAGGTAATAGGCGCTCTCGCCGCGCTCCTCGACGCCGTCGGCATCGGCGAGGAAGGGCGGTCCCCAGGCCCTTGTGTCGTCGCCGCGGCCCGGCTGCTCGACCTTGAGCACGTCCGCGCCCAGATCGGCGAGCGCCTGGGTCGCCCAGGGACCCGCGAGCACCCGCGACAGGTCGAGCACGCGCACCCCGGCCAGCGCCATGGCGGGTCCGGCGGGGTGGGTCATGCGAAGGCTCCTGCGACACTGTGAGCCGCTGGCCTAGGGCAAGACGGGGTGAAGTTGAACCATCCCTCGCCGCGGGGGTGGCGAAGCGATCCGGGACCACGCGCAGGCCACTGGATCGCTTCGCCTTGCTCGCTTGGACGGGCCGACTTCACGTCATCGTCCGTCCGGGCGGATGGGCGGTGCCGAGACCAAACGCTTGATCCTCCCCCGGGCGGGGGAGGATCGGAGTGTCAGAAGGACAGGCCCATGGCGGTCTTCACGCCCGGCAGCGCCTTCACGCGGGCGAGCAGCTCCGCAGTGACAGGCTCGTCGACCGACAGGAGCAGCACCGCTTCGCCGCCCGCCTGACGGCGGCCGAGATGGAAGGTGCCGATATTGACCCCCGCCTCGCCGAGCAGCGTGCCGAGCCGGCCGATGAAGCCCGGCGCGTCCTCGTTGACGACATAGAGCATCTGGCCGGCGATATCGGCCTCCACCTTCACCCCGAACAGCTCGACGAGGCGCGGGCTCTGGTCGCCGAACAGCGTGCCGACCACCGAGCGCTCGCCGTCGCTGGTCCGCACCGCGGCACGGACGAGGGTGTGATAGTCGCCCTCGCGCTCCGAGCGGATCTCGCGCACCTCGATGCCGCGATCGCGGGCGAGGAGCGGCGCGTTGACCATGTTCACCGTGGCCGTCTGGGTCCGCAGGAAGCCGGCGAGCACCGCGCTGGTGATCGGCTTCTGGTTCAGCTCCGCCGCCGCGCCTTCGGTATGGACCGAGATGCGGTCGATCGCGCCGGTCGACAGCTGGCCGATCAGGCTGCCGAGCCTCTCGGCCAGCGCCATGTACGGCTTCAGCTTGGGCGCTTCCTCGGCCGACAGGCTGGGCATGTTGAGCGCGTTGGTGACGCCGCCCGAGACGAGGAAATCGGCCATCTGCTCGGCGACCTGGATCGCGACATTGACCTGCGCCTCGGTGGTCGACGCGCCCAGATGCGGGGTGGAGATGAAATTGGGCGTGTTGAACAGCGGGCTGTCCTTGGCCGGTTCGGTGACGAACACGTCGAGCGCGGCGCCGGCGATGTGGCCCGAATCGAGCCCTTCCTTCAGCGCCGCCTCGTCGATCAGCCCGCCGCGCGCGCAGTTGATGATCCGCACGCCCTTCTTGGTCTTGGCGAGGTTCTCGGCGGACAGGATGTTGCGCGTCTGGTCGGTCAGCGGCGTGTGGAGCGTGATGAAGTCGGCGCGGGCGAGCAGCTCGTCCAGCGTCACCTTCTCCACCCCGATCTCCAGCGCGCGCTCGGGCGTCAGGAAGGGATCGAAGGCGACGACCTTCATCTTCAGCCCGCGCGCCCGGTCGGCGACGATGGAGCCGATATTGCCCGCACCGATCAGGCCGAGCGTCTTGCTGGTCAGCTCGACGCCCATGAAACGGTTCTTCTCCCACTTGCCCGCCTGGGTCGAGGCGTCGGCCTCCGGCAGCTGGCGGGCGAGCGCGAACATCAGCGCGATGGCGTGTTCGGCGGTGGTGATCGAGTTGCCGAAGGGGGTGTTCATCACCACCACGCCCTTGGCGCTCGCGGCGGGGATGTCGACATTGTCGACGCCGATCCCGGCGCGGCCGACGACCTTCAGATTGGTCGCGTGCTCCAGAATCTCCCTGGTGACCTTGGTCGCGCTGCGGATGGCGAGGCCGTCATACTGGCCGATGATCGCCTTCAGCTCGTCCGGCGTCTTGCCGGTGATCTCGTCCACCTCGACCCCGCGCTCGCGGAAGATCTGGGCGGCCTTGGGGTCCATTTTGTCGCTGATGAGAACTTTGGGCATTTTACACCTCGTCACCCCAGCGCAGGCTGGGGTCTTGTGCCGCGAGGGCACCGATTACGGAAAAAGACCCCAGCCTTCGCTGGGGTGACAGAATCGAAGGTCAGGCCGCCTTGGCGGTCGCGTAGGCCCAGTCGAGCCACGGCCCGAGCGCCTCGATATCGGTGGTATCGACGGTCGCGCCGCACCAGATGCGCAGCCCCGGCGGAGCGTCGCGATAGCCGGCGACGTCGAAGGCCGCGCCTTCCTTCTCGAGCAGGCCGGCCATCGTCTTGATGAACGCCTCGTCGGCGCCCTCGACCGTCAGGCAGACGCTGGTCTTCGACCGGGTGGCCGGATCGGCGGCGAGATGGCCGAGCCAGTCGCGCGCCTCGACGATCCGGTCGAGCGCCGCGGCATTCGCATCGGAGCGCGCGATCAGGCCGCGCTCGCCCAGGCCCTTGGCCCATTCGAGGCTGAAAATCGCATCCTCGACCGCGAGCATCGAAGGCGTGTTGATCGTCTCGCCCTTGAACACGCCCTCGGCGAGCTTGCCCTTCGACACGAGGCGGAACACCTTGGGCAGCGGCCAGGCGGGGGTGTAGCTTTCCAGCCGCTCGACCGCGCGGGGGCCGAGGATCAGCACGCCATGCGCGCCCTCGCCGCCCAGCACCTTCTGCCAGCTGAAGGTCGCGACGTCGATCTTCGCCCAGTCGATGTCATAGGCGAACACGCCCGACGTGGCGTCGGCGAAGGACAGGCCCTCGCGATCCGCCGGAATGAAGTCCGCGTTCGGCACGCGGACGCCGCTGGTCGTGCCGTTCCAGGTGAACAGCACGTCGTTCGACCAGTCGATGGCGCCGAGATCGGGCAGCTGGCCGTAATCGGCGCGGATCACGGTGGGATCGATCTTCAGCTGCTTGACCGCGTCGGTCACCCAGCCCTCGCCGAAGCTCTCCCAGGCGAGCGCGGTGACGGGGCGGGCGCCCAGCATCGTCCACATCGCCATCTCGAACGCGCCGGTGTCGGAGCCGGGGACGATGCCGATGCGGTGGGTATCGGGCAGACCGAGCAGCTCGCGCATCAGGTCGATGCAATATTGTAGACGCTGCTTGCCGAGCTTGGAGCGGTGCGAACGGCCCAGCGACTGGCTCGCCAGCTTCGACGCATCCCAGCCGGGAGGCTTGGCGCAGGGACCGGAGCTGAAGAAGGGGCGAGCCGGCTTGGTGCCCGGCTTGGTCGCACCCCGAACGTCGGGTGCGGTGGCGGTATCCGTCAATGTATCTCTCCTTACAGAGAGCGCGCGCCGCGTTGGGACGGCGTGGCCCGCCGACGGCCTTAGCGGGTCAGAGGCCCCTGTCAATCCGCGCCGGCCGCTGGCCCAGCCGCGCCGTCAGCCATCTGCGCACCGGCCGGTCGTACCAGCGGTCGAGCGCGAGGGCGAGCAGCACGACACCGGCGCCGATCGCCAGCCCCGGCCAGGGCGCATAGTCCTTGGGCTGCACATGCAGGACGGTCGAGGCCCGTTCGACCAGCTGCAGGATCGGAATATGGATGACGTAGAGCGGGTAGGAGACGATGCCCAGCACCTCGAAGGCGCGGCCGCCGCGCGGCTCGATCGCGGCCGAAAGCCAGATCACCAGCGGGAAGAGCAGGATGATGGTGACCAGCTCGCCGGCGACGCCGTCGACCCCGTAGAGCAAGGGGAGCGTCGCGATCGGTGCCAGCCACGCCCAGCGGCTGTGCCGCGCCTGTCCCGTCCAGAGGCGCCGGATGAGGATACCCATGACGAACGCGAAGACGACGCGCACCCCGCCGATCCAGCCATAGGTCCAATAGGCACCGTAACCCGTTGTACCATAGGCGTGGCCGACGACGATCAGCGCCAGTGCGCCGGCGATCGCCACCGGGATCAGGACGGGCACGCGCCAGTACCGCCATGTCGCCGCATAGACGATGTTGATCGCGATCTCGAACATCAGCGACCATGCCGGATAGTTGAAGGGGACAAGCATCGCATCATCGGCCCAGGTGGGCGACGGCAACAGCAGCGTGCCGGCGATCACCGCTTTGGCATAGCCCGTCGCATCCAGATTGCCGGCGCCGGCGACCAGACTTATCCCGGCGGCCAACGCACCGATGCCAAAGCCGAAGATATAGAGGGGATAGAGGCGGATATAGCGAGCGACGACGAACCGCCCGACGCTCATGTCAGTGGCCAGGCGGTTGCCATAGGCATGATCGATGACGAAGCCGCTGAGCATGAAGAACAGGTCCACCGCCAGATAGGCATGCGGCAGATGGATCGGCGCCAGGAACGGAAAGGCATGAAGGGTGAAGACGCTCAAGGCCGCGACGCCGCGCACGGCGTCCATCGTCATGTATCTGCTGTTCACCAACTGAATTCGCCCCCAAATCCGTCGAATTGGCGGCTACATAGCAGAGCAATCCTGATCAATGATTACCGCTCGTGAAACCAGATCGCGCGAGGGCCGATGCAGGGGAATGCTGTCGCTCCTCCTGCTGCTCGCCGCCTGCGGCCGGTCGCCCTCGCCGGCGCCGCCGCTGATCACCCGCGAGCCGCTGAGGCCGCCGGTGGCGGAGACGGCGCAGTGCCAGGCGGACCTGCGGCGCGAGGGCGTCGACTATCGCGCGCTGCCGGCGCAGGATTTCGGGCAGGGCTGCGGCCTCTATGGCGCGGTGCAGCTGACCGATATCGGGGTGCCGGTGACCGGGGTGACGGCGATGCGCTGCGGCAATGCCCGTGCCTTCGCCACCTGGGTGCGCAATGCCGTGGCGCCGGCGGCCTGGCAGATCCTCGGATCGCCGCTCGCGCGGGTGGAGGGGATGGGCACCTATGCCTGCCGCAACATCGTCGGCACGCGCGGCATGGGCGACCGCCGGTCGGGCCATGCGCTGGCCAATGCGGTCGACATCGGCGGCTTCGTGCTGAAGGACGGGCGGCGGATCACGATTCTCGCCGACTGGAACAGCCCCGATCCCGCCGTGCACCGCTTCCTGCGGACCATCCATGCCTCCGCCTGCAAGCGCTACGGCACGGTGCTGTCGCCCGACTATAACGCCGCGCACCGCAATCACCTGCACCTCGAGGACGACAACGCGCATTTCTGCCGATGACGGCTGTGCGGACGGAGGCATCGCTGACCCTAGCGTGTCACGAAATCTTGCTCTAACTCCCTCGGATGACTGATACCCGAGTTCCCGCCCGCGTTTTCCCCCGTGCCAGCCAGGACGCCGAAAGCGCCAAGACCGTCGTCTCCACCCCCCAGACCGAGAGCCCGGCCTACAAGCTGGCGTTCCAGGACATGGACTTCCTGCTGCGCGAGGATCTGCGGCCGGTCCGCTTCCAGCTCGAATTGCTGAAGCCGCAACTGCTGCTCGACGAGGCGAAGATCGCCTCCACCTTCGTCTTCTACGGCTCGGCGCGCATCCCGGAGCCGGCCAAGGCGCACGCGCTGCTGGAGATGGCGAGCGACGACGCCTCGCGCGCGATCGCGGAGCGGCTGGTGGCGAAGAGCCGGTATTACGACGTCGCCCGCGAGCTGGCGCAGATCGTCAGCCGCATCCCGCGCGACGAGGCGGGGCGGCGGCACTTCGTCGTCTGCTCGGGCGGCGGCCCGTCGATCATGGAGGCGGCCAATCGCGGCGCGGCCGATGTCGGCGCGGAGTCGGTTGGCCTCAACATCGTGCTGCCGCACGAACAGGCGCCCAATCCCTATGTCACGCCGGCGCTCAGCCTGCAGTTCCACTATTTCGCGCTGCGCAAGATGCACTTCCTGCTCCATGCGCGCGCACTGGCGGCCTTTCCGGGCGGCTTCGGCACGTTCGACGAGCTGTTCGAACTGCTGACGCTGATCCAGACCGGCAAGATCGCGCCGATCCCGGTGCTGCTGTTCGGCCGCGAATTCTGGGAGCGGGTCGTGAACTTCGACGCGCTGGTCGAGGAAGGCGTGGTGTCGCAGCGCGACCTCAAGATCTTCACCTATGTCGAGACGGCGGAAGAGGCCTGGGACGTGGTGCGCGCCTTCTACGACGAGCAGGCGAAACAGGGGTGATGGGGGCTTGGGGCTGAGTGGCGAGGCGCTTGTGCAAGAGTGACCTTCCCGCCTTTTCCGTCATCCCCGCAAAGACGAGAATCCATATTCCCTGACGTTCGTGGGCAATGCGGACGGCTCCCGCGAGTCGGGATTCCCGCTTTCGCGGGAATGACGGACAGGACGGGGTTCGCCCCTTACCGCCTCACCGCGCCTGCCGCGCCGCGCCGCTCCAGCGATGGCGTTCGAGCAGTTCGACCGCGCGGGCGGCGAGGGCGGAGAGCATGCGCTGCTCGCGGGTGGTCACCTCCGCGCGTGGCTGCGGATCGAAGACGCAGACGGTGCCGAGCCGCTCGCGGTTGAGCGCACGGATCGGCGCGGCGGCGTAGAAGCGGACGAAGGGCGGACCGAGAACGAAGGCGTTGCGCGCGAAAAGCCGGTGCAGCCGCGCATCGGGCACGACCATCACTTCGTCGGACTCGATGGTATGGGTGCAGAAACTGTCGGCGCGCGCGACGCCCACGCCGTCGACACCGAACCGCGCCTTATACCATTGCCGGTCCTCGTTGATGAACGACACGACCGCATGGCGACAGCGCAGCTCCCGGGCGGCGTCGAACGCGATGGCATCGAATCCGGCCTCGGGCGGGGTGTCCATCACCCCATAGCTTCTGAGCGTCGCCAGTCGGTTGTCTTCACCCATCTGCCGCTTCCCTGCCCGTCCCCGGCAGGGACCCTAAGGGCGGGCCCGCTTACAACCGGTTAAAGACGAAGCCGGACCGGCCTCACCTCACTCGCTGCGGGCACCCTTGCGGGCGGCCGCCGGATCGACCGAAGGCGCGCCGCTTGCCGGGGTGCCGGTGTTGGCGATGTCGCCCGTCTCGGCCTTGGTATCCTCGGCCACCGCATTGGCCGCGGCGGCGACATTGCCGCCCGCGTCGGCGGCCGGTGCCTCGCCCGCGGCCGGGGCGGCCGGCAGCGGCAGGTTGGAGCCCTGGCTGTTCAGATAGGCGATGACATTGGCACGATCCTGCGGGTTGGACAGGCCGGCAAAGGTCATCTTGGTGCCGTTGGCGAACTTGCGCGGGCTGGTCAGCCAGGCGTTCATCGCGTCGAAGGTCCAGGTGCCGCCGACCGCCTTCAGCGCGTCGGAGAAGGCGAAGCCGGCCTTGCCCTGCGCGATCGCCTCGCCCAGCGTGGCGTAGAGATTGGGGCCGATGCCGTTGGCGCCGCCCTGGTTGATCGTGTGGCAGGCGGCGCACTTCTTGAAGACCTCGGCGCCCTTGGCCGGATCGGCGGTGGCGAGCAGCGTGGCGATCGGCACCTCGGCCGCGCCGCCGCCGGCGCCGGCTTCCTCGACGCCCTCGATCGCATAGCCCATCTTCTCGGGCCGGTGCCCGTCGAAGATCATGCCGCCGACGATGGCGGTCCCCAGCGCGACGATCCCCGCCCCCAGAGCCCAGCCGGCGATCGTGTTGGTCTTCAGATCCATAATCCGCCCCAGAATGTCGTTCCCAACCCCTTAGGGTCGGCCGCGCCCGACCGCAAGCGGCCGTGGCCGCGGTGCTTGACCCCGGGGCCGGCCAGCGTCCACAGACCCGGCCCCATGCAGAATTTCGCCGCCCCCGCCCGCGCGCTCGTCTCCGCCATGGCTGAAGCGGCCGCCGCCGCGCCCGAACGGACCGTCGCCTTTCAGGGGGCGCCGGGCGCCAACAGCCATGTCGCGGTGCGCGAGGCGTTCCCGGACGGGCTGCCCCTGCCCTGTTTCGACTTCGCCGACGCGCTCGACGCGGTGAAGGACGGCCGCGCCGACTGCGCGATGATCCCGATCGAGAACTCGCTCCACGGCCGGGTCGCCGACATGCACTTCCTCCTGCCCGAATCGGGGCTGGTCATCACGGCGGAGCATTTCCTGCCGATCCGCCACGCGCTGATGGCGGCCGGGCCGATGGCTGGTATCCGCCAGGCGATGAGCCATCCCCAGGCGCTGGGCCAGTGCCGCCACTGGTTGCGCGCGCACGGGATCGAGCCGGTCGCCTATCCCGACACCGCGGGCGCGGCGGCGATGGTGGCGGAGCTCGGCGATCCGGCGGTCGCGGCGCTCGCCCCGCCGGGTGCTGCCGAGCTCTACGGGCTGGACCTGCTGGCCACCGACATCGCCGATGCCGACCACAACACGACCCGCTTCGTCACCCTGGCCCGCGGCGGCCGGCCGCCGGCGGGCGACGGGCCGTGGATGACGACGCTGATCTTCGAGGTGAAGAACGTGCCCGCCGCCCTCTACAAGGCGATGGGCGGCTTCGCGACCAACGGCGTCAACATGACCAAGCTGGAGAGCTACCAGCGCGGCGGCAGCTTCGCCGCGACCGAATTCTACGCCGATGTCGAGGGCAAGCCGGGCGAGCCCGGTTTCGACCGGGCGGTGGAGGAGCTGGGCTTCCACTCCAAATGGGTGCGGCTGCTCGGCACCTATCGCCAGGCGCGCAGGCGGGGCTAGCACGTCCTCGCCGCTAGCGCGTCGGCGGGGGTTCGTTCACGCCGGCGCGGGTCTCGCCCGTGGCCATGTCGACCGTGTGGCGGGTCATCATCGCGAAGCCGGCGCCGAAGAGCGGGACGAGGGTCAGGATCGCCCAGACCAGGGCGGCACGGCGCGAGGTGAGGCGGCGGGTGCGATGCAGCCAGATCCCGATCGCCGCCAGTACGACCGAGCCGGCCACGCAGATCAGCAGAACTGCGAGGATCGGACTGTCCGTGCCTTCACCCATGATTGTAACTCCCTGCAATCGCGAGCTTTAACGCGAAAGTCGGGCGGGGGTTCAGCCAGCCCAGCGCGCCAGCAGCGTATGCGCGATCGCATAGGGCGGCGGCGCCACGAAGCGGCCGGGTTCACCGGCGAGCGCGGCGCGCACCTCCTCGCGGGTGACCCAGATCGCATCCTCCAGCTCGGCACGGTCGATCGACAGCGCCGGGTCGAGCGCGGTGGCGGTGCAGGCGATCATCAGCTGCGACGGGAAAGGCCAGGGCTGGCTGGCGACGTAGCGGACCTCGGCAACGGGAACGCCGGTCTCTTCCAGCACCTCCCGCGCGACCGCCTCCTCGATCGACTCGGCGGGCTCGACGAAGCCGGCCAGCGCCGAATAGCGGCCCGCGGGCCAGTTGCGGCCGCGACCGAGCAGCGCGCGGCCGTCATGCTCGGCGAGCATGATGACGACGGGGTCGACGCGCGGGAAATGATCGGCGCCGCAGGCGGAGCATTGCCGCCCCCAGCCTGCGCGGAACGGATCGGTGGGGGTGCCGCAATTGGCGCAGAAGCGATGCCGCGCGTGCCAGTCGATCAGGCTGCGCGCGGCGGCGTAGATCGCCGCCTCGCCCGGCCGGAGCGCGGCGAGGAGCGCCATCAGCTCCGGACTGCGCATCGCGGGCGCGGTGCCGGTGGCGGGCGCGGTCGGCAGCGCGGCGACATGCGCGCGGCCGTCGATCAGGCCGAGCAGGATCGGCTGCGCCTCCGCCGGGAAGTCGGCCATGCCGGTCCAGGCCAGCCCGCCCGCGCCGTCGGTCCGCGGCATCAGCGCGTCGAGGCGAAGCAGCCGCGCCTCCGGCAGCAGCGCGGCCAGCGCATCCGGATCGTGGCGCAGCCGGTCGGCGCGGTCGAGCGGATTGCCGGTGAAGCCGAGGATCATCGCGGGCCGGTCGGCGTGCCGTGAAGACGCATCGAGTCCTTCATCAGCGCGGCGACGACCGCCTGCCGCAGCGGGTAGCGATCGGAAGGGAAGTAGTTGACCATGATCGTGCCCCGCACCTTGTGGACGGGATCGACCCAGGCGACCGTGCCCGCCGCGCCACCCCATCCATAGGTGCCCTTGCCCGGAAAGCCGCCGGGGCCGTCGGCGAGATAGACCGAGCCGCCCGCGCCGAAGCCCATCGGCACCGCCGCATTGGTGCCGCCGGTCCCGCCATCGACCCCGCCAAAGGTGACGTCGGCCGGCAGCAGGTTCGACATGGCGAGCCGCACCGTTTCGGGCTTCATCACCCGCGCGCCCTCCAGCGTGCCCCCGTCGAGCAGCATATGGAGGAACCGGTCATAGTCGCGAGCCGACATGACCAGCCCCGCGCCGCCATAGGGGAAGCTGGGCGGCGACAGCCAGGCGGAGGTCGCACCGGGATCGATCGGCGAGCGGACATCGCCGGTGAAGACGTAGTTGGTGGCGAGGCGCGGCGCGGCGGAGGCGGGCACCGTCCAGTAGCTGGAGGTCATCCCGAGCGGCGTGAACAGCCGGGCCTGGACGAACCGCTCGAACGGCATGCCGCTCGCCTTCTCGACCACTGCGGCGAGCACGTCGAGGCCGATCGAATAGCTCCATTTCGTCCCCGGCTCGGCGATCAGCGGCAGGGTGGCGACACGCGCGGCGAACTCCTGCAGCGTCCTGGGGCGGGTCGGCCGCACCTGCGCCTCGACGGTCGCGTTCGACGCGAATGGGACGATGCCCAGCCGCTCATATTCCTTGAGCAGCGGCCCCTTGGTGATGATCGAATAGCCGAGGCCCGCGGTATGGGTGAGAAGGTGGCGGACGGTGATCGGCGTTTTCGCCGGCACCGAGTCGAGGCTGGCATCCGGACGGGTCAGCACGCGCATCTTCGCGAAACCGGGAAAGAAGTCGCTGATCGGCTGGTCGAGCCGCAGCTTGCCGTCTTCGACCAGGATCATCGCCGCCATGGCGGTGACCGGCTTGGTCATCGAATAGACGCGCCACAGCGTGTCGGCATCGGCGCGCGGAGCGTTGGCGTCGTCGGCGATCCGGCCTGCGGCGGGAAACAGCGTGGGATGGTCGCCCACGCCGAAGGCGCCGACAATGCCCGGCATCTTGTCGTCGCGGACATAGGCGTCGAACAGCGCCTGCGTGTTCGGCAGGAAGGCGGCGACCGACGGTGCGGCGGCGGGCGGCGGCGGGGCCGCGGCCTGCTGCGCGGCCAGCGGCGCGGCGAGGAGCGACAGGATCAGCGGGGCGGCGACGAGCGTCTTCATCGGTCACTCTCCATGACGGCCCGGGCGGCCTTGGCGAACAGGGTCGGCAGACCCGCCGCCTCGAGATCGGCGAGCGGCCACCACTCCCCCTCTCCGTGCGGCACCCCGCGCCCGACCGCAAGCGCGAGCGTGAGGTCGAAATGGGTGAAGCCGTGCGCGACGGTCTCGGGCAGGACGCGCCACTCGGTGTCGGCGGGGGCGTCGTCGAGCGCGGGCGCGGCCTCGACCCACGGCCCGGTCGGCAGCGCGCGCATCCCGCCGAGCAGCCCGCGCGGCGGCCGGCGGACGAGCCAGATCTCGCGCGCCTGATCCTCTCGCGACACAAGAGCCGTCATGCCGGGCTCGTCCCGGCATCCACCGACCCGCATAGGCTCAGGCTGGCGAGTCTGGGGAACCGTGGACCCCGGAACAAGTCCGGGGTGATGGCTGGACTGGCGCGCGCGCGCCGACACGCCGGGCGATGTCGGGGACGGAATGTCGACGGGCCGTTCCAGCCAGAAGATCGTGCCGTGCCGCTGCGGCCGCGCCTTCTTCGCCGCCTTGACCGGCAGGCGCTCGGGATCGCCTGCGGCGAAGGCGCGGCAGTCTTCGCGCAGCGGGCAGAGGAGGCAGCGCGGGCGGCGCGGGGTGCAGATCGTCGCGCCGAGGTCCATCATCGCCTGCGCGAAATCACCCGCCCGCACGTCCGGCGTGATCGTGTCGGCGGCGGCCCGGATCGCAGGCCGGGCGGCAGGGAGCGGCGTGTCGATCGCGAAGAGGCGTGCGACCACCCGCTCGACATTGGCGTCGACCACCACCGCCCGCTCGCCGAACGCGATCGCCGCCACGGCGGCGGCAGTATAGGCGCCGAGTCCCGGCAGCGCGCGCAGGCCCGCTTCGGTCGCCGGAAAGCGGCCGCCATGATCGTGCGCGACGGCGCGCGCCGCCTTCACCAGATTGCGCGCCCGGGCATAATAGCCGAGCCCCGCCCAGGCGGCCATGATCTCCGCGTCGGTCGCGGCGGCGAGCGCGTCGATCGTCGGCCAGCGCGCGGTCCACTCGCGGAACCGGGGCGTGACCGCGGCGACGGTGGTCTGCTGGAGCATCACCTCCGACAGCCAGACGCGATAGGGGTCCGCCGCCTCGCACGGACGGGCGCGCCACGGCAGGATGCGGGCGTTGGCGTCGTACCAGTGCAGCAGCTTGGCGGGTACAGAAGATCGCTTGGCGTCCACCCGGCCGCTATGGCATGGGACTGGGAATGAGCAAGCGCCTCCGCGCCCCCCAAAAGGCGAGCGAACCCGTCCGCGCCAACCGCCCGCGCGCCGTGTCGGAACTGCTGCCGGCGGTCGGCGGCGCGGCATTCCGGCGATTCGGCTTCGTCCAGTCCTCGGTGGTCAGCCGCTGGCCCGAGATCGTCGGCGAGAAGCTGGCGCGCGCCTGCGCACCCGAATCGATCCGCTTTCCCATGGGTCAGAAGCAGGACGGTACGCTGACGCTGACGGTGCGCGGCGCGCATGCGGTGATGATCCAGCACATCCTGCCCGACATCGTCGAGCGGGTGAACCGCTTCTTCGGCTATCCGGCGGTCGCGCGCGTCCAGATCCGGCAGGGCGAGGTGGCGGGCGCCGCCGCGCCGCGACGCGCGCCGCCCGGCCTTCGCGCCATGCCCGCAGAGATGGGCGAGGGGCTGAAGACGATCGCCGATCCGGAGCTGCGCGCCGTGCTCGAATCCCTCGCCGCCGGGGTCGCGGCGACCCGTGCCCTGCCGAAGGTTTCGTGATGCGCCCGATCCATGCCGTCGTTCTCGCCGCCGCCGGCCTGGCGGGGCTCGCCGCCGCCGCGCCGGCGGCGCGCGACTGGAGCCGGGTGGCGGCGATGAAGCCCGATGGCGCCTATGTCATCGGCAATCCCGCGGCGAAGGTGAAGCTGGTCGAATGGGCGAGCTACACCTGCCCGCATTGCGGCCATTTCGCGGTCCAGTCGGCGCCCGTCCTAAAGGACCGGATGATCCGCTCCGGCTCGACCAGCCTCGAGGTGCGGCACATGGTCCGCGATCCGATCGACCTTGCCGCGGCGACGATCGTGCGGTGCGGCGGGGCGGCGCGGTTCGCGGCGACGCACCTCGCCATGTTCGCGGGGCAGGAGAAATGGATGGCGACCGCGCAGACCTATCTGTCGACCAATGCGGAGCGGCTCAACGCCCTGCCCCGCCCGCAGGCGCTGCGCCAGCTGGCGGACGGGATCGGCCTGTCGGCGATCGGGCGCGCGCAGGGGCTGACCGAGCCGCAGATCGCCGCCTGTTTCGCCAATGCCGCCGCGACCGACAAGCTGCTGGCCCTGACCGCCTCCGCGCCTGCCGAGGTGACCAGCACCCCCACCTTCTTCCTCAACGGCAAGCTGCTGCCGCCGGGCAGCTGGGCCGACGTCCAGCCGCAGCTCGTCGCCGCCGGCGCCCGCTGACCCTCTTCCGCCCGCTGCAATCCGCCTCTGGAGTTTTCGTGATGAAGGCTGTTTTCCCGATCCTCTTTGCCGCCGCCGCGCTGACCGCCTGTTCGGGCAGCGGCGACGCCAATGGCAGCGCCCCCGCCGCCGCTCCGGTCGCCGCGGTGCCCGCGCCCGCCGGCAAGAGCTGGACCGAGGTCGTGACCAAGACCGAGGAAGGCTATCGGATGGGCAATCCGAACGCGCCGATCAAGCTGGTCGAATATGGCGCCCGCTCCTGCCCGACCTGCGGCGCCTTCGCGCGCGAGGGCTTCCAGCCGCTGACCGAGAAATATGTCGCGAGCGGCAAGGTCAGCTTCGAGTTCCGCGACTTCCTGGTGCATGGCGCGCCCGATCTGGCGCTGGCCCTGCTGGGTACCTGCGGCGATCCGGCGACCTTCTTCCCGATCCTCGAACAGACCTATGCCAATCAGAACCAGTTCCTCGACAAGCTGCAGGGCCTGACTCCGCAGCAGCAGCAGACGATCCAGGGCCAGCCGCCGCTGCAGGCGATCACCACCATCGCCGACGCGATCGGCGCGGTCGATTTCGTCAAGCAGCGCGGCATTCCGGAGGCGAAGGCCCGCCAGTGCCTGTCAAACCAGGCGAAGATGGATGCCGTCGCCAAGCCGACCGAGACGGCGAGCGCGGCCGGCACGGTGACTGGTACGCCGACTTTCATCCTCAACGGCGAGACGGTGCCGAACGTGGTGCGCTGGTCGCAGCTCGAAGAGGCGCTGAAGCGCGCGGGGGCGTAAGCGGGGCGCGCGGCGTCGCAAGGCGTCTGCGAAGGTCACCGCGGCGACTTCCAATCGTCATCCCGGACCTGTTCCGGGATCCACGGTTCCGCAAACTAACGGGTTAGGCGCTTGCGGTGCCGTGGATGCCGGAACAAGTCCGGCATGACGGGGGCGACCTTCGCACAAGTCTTGTCTGTACCCGCGCCGGGGCCGGCACGGCCGTTCACCCATGTAACCTCGCCCGGAATAACCGGCCTTTCCAACCTTGTCCGCCTCGCCCCCGGAACGTATATCGAACGGATGGCGCAGCTCGATACCCGCGAGAAGCTGGCGATCCTGGCGGACGCGGCGAAGTACGATGCGTCCTGCGCGTCGTCGGGAACGGCCAAGCGCAACTCGGCGGACGGCAAGGGGATCGGATCGACCGAGGGGATGGGCATCTGCCATGCCTATGCCCCCGATGGTCGCTGTATCTCGCTCCTGAAGATCCTGCTGACCAACAGCTGCATCTTCGACTGCCACTATTGCATTAATCGCAAGAGCTCGAACGTCCGCCGCGCGCGCTTCACCGCGGACGAAGTGGTGGAGCTGACCCTCGCCTTCTACCGGCGCAACTATATCGAGGGGCTGTTCCTGTCGTCGGGCATCATCCGGTCGCCCGACTATACGATGGAGCAGCTGGTCGAGGTCGCGCGGAGCCTGCGCGAGGATCATCATTTCCGCGGCTATATCCACCTCAAGACGATCCCCGATGCCGATCCCGAGCTGGTGCGGCTGGCGGGGGTTCATGCCGATCGCGTGTCGATCAACGTCGAGCTGCCGACCGCCGGCGGGCTGAAGCGGCTCGCACCCGAAAAGGACGGGGCGCGGATCGAGGGCGCGATGGCGGACGTGAAGGCGTCGATCGCCGACAGCCGCGATGCGACCAGGAAGTACAAGTCCGCCCCCCGCTTCGCGCCCGCCGGCCAGTCGACCCAGATGATCGTCGGCGCCGATGCCGCGACCGACGGCGATATCGTGAAGCGCGCCTCCACGCTCTACGACCGGTTCGGGCTGCGGCGGGTCTATTATTCGGCCTTCAGCCCGATTCCCGATGCCAGCGCGGTGCTGCCGCTGCGCCGTCCGCCGCTGATGCGCGAGCACCGGCTCTACCAGTCGGACTGGCTGATGCGCTTCTACGACTATCGCCCCGACGAGGTGGTGGCGGCGGCCGATCCGTCGACGGGGATGCTGCCGCTCGACATCGATCCGAAGCTCGCCTGGGCGCTCAGGTTTCGCGACCGCTTTCCCATCGATATCAACCGGGCGCCGCGCGAGATGCTGTTGCGGGTACCGGGACTGGGGGTGAAGGCGGTCAATGCGATCCTGACCAGCCGGCGCTGGCGGCGGCTGCGGCTGGACGACGTGGCGCGACTGACCGTGTCGGTGACGAAGATCCGGCCCTTCATCGTCGCGGAAGACTGGCGGCCGGTGATGCTGACCGACCGCGCCGACCTGAAGCCGCTGGTGACGCCCAAGCGCGAGCAGCTGGAGCTGTTTGCCGCTTGAAGGCCTCCAGCGTCGTCGCCTCGACCCAGGCTGGGGCCTTGCGTGGCTATGGCGCTCACAGTCAGTTCGTCATGCCGGACTCGTTCCGGCATCCACGGTTCCGCAAATGCTCAGGCCATTGATCTTGCGGCACGGTGGATCCCGGAACACGTCCGGGATGACGAGTGAAAGAGGGCGGTGTTGCGAGCTTTGCCAAGGTCCTGCCTTCGCCGGGATGACGGTTGCCGTCGTGCAACCTTGTCCCCCGCTCGAACGATGACCCCGCACCATGCGCGTCGTGACGATTCCCGAGCCCGATGACTTCGATGCCTGGCGTGACGCCGCACGCGATCTCGCCGCCGCGTCGGTGCCGCCGGACGATGTGGTGTGGCAGGTGGGCGACGTGCCGACCGACCTGTTCGCGGGTGAAAGCAACACGCGCGCGCTGCCGGGCGCGGCACCGGCGTTCGGCGTCCCGCGCGCCTTTCTCGACCTGGCGCGCTCGGCGATCCTGTCGCGCGAGCCGGAGCGGTTCGCGCTGCTCTATACGCTGCTGACCCGACTGCGACGCGAGCCCAAGCTGATGGAGGACCGCGCCGACCGGCTCGTCCGCCGGCTCGAGGAGATGGCCAAGGCGGTGCGCCGCGATATCCACAAGATGCGCGCCTTTCTGCGCTTCCGCGAGGTCGCCGAGGAGGGCGGGAGCCGCTACGTCGCGTGGTTCGAGCCGGAGCATCACATCGTCCGCGCCAATGCGGCCTTCTTCGTCAATCGCTTCGCGTCGATGCGCTGGTCGATCCTGACGCCCGAGCTATCGCTTCACTGGGACGGCAAGGCACTGGCGCAGGGGCCGGGCGCGACCCGCGGCGACGCGCCGGAGGGCGATCCGACCGAGGAGGTGTGGAAGACCTATTATGCCAGCATCTTCAATCCCGCCCGGCTGAAGGTCGGCGCGATGCTGAAGGAGATGCCGCGCAAATACTGGAAGAACATGCCGGAAACCGCGCTGGTCCCCGAATTGCTGGCCGGCGCACAGGCACGGGAGGCGCAGATGATCGACACGGCGCGGACGGCGGCCCCTTCGCCCAAGGGCACCAACAGCATGGCGGCTTGGCAGGCGCTGCGCGAGGAGGCGCTGGGCTGCACCCGCTGCCCGCTCTACGCGCCGGCCACGCAGACGGTGTTCGGCGAGGGGCCGATCGATGCCGAGATGATGATCGTCGGCGAGCAGCCGGGCGACCAGGAGGATCTGGCGGGGCGGCCCTTTGTCGGGCCGGCGGGGCAGGTCTTCGACCGGGCGATGGCGGCGGCGGAGGTCGACCGGACGCGCGTCTACGTCACCAATGCGGTCAAGCACTTCAAGTTCGAGCCGCGCGGCAAGCGGCGCATTCATGCCAAGCCCGGCACCGGCGAGATCGAGGCGTGCCGCTGGTGGATCGGGCAGGAACTGGCGCTGGTCCGCCCGCGCATGACGGTGGCGATGGGCGCGACCGCGGCGCGATCGCTGTTCGGGCGGACGATGACCATCTCGCGCGAACGCGGCCGGGTGCTCGACCTGCCGGACGGCGGGGCGGCATGGATCACGGTGCATCCGAGCTACCTCTTGCGCCTCCCCGACAAGGTGCAGGCGGAGGAGGAGTTCGCGCGGTTCGTCGAGGATCTGCGGGCGGCGGCGAAGGTAGTGGCGTAAGGGATCGGGGTTCGCGCGGAGGCGCGGAGGCGCGGAGGTGTTGCGATCGGGGTCGTTTGCGTACTTGCCTTCCGTCACCCAGGCGAAGGCGAGACCTCTGTGAAAGTCGTACCGTCATGCCGGACCTGTTCCGGCATCCACGGCACCGCAAGCGCTCGAGCTCTAGGTTTGCGGAACGGTGGATCCCGGAACAGGTCCGGGATGACGAGTGAAGGGGGTCGCCGTCGCGCCTTTCGAAGGCCAAAGTCACGAAGAGCCGTTCAACAGCGGAAAACCGCAGCCACGCCTGCACCGCCGGTGAACGACCCCGTCACGCCGGATTAAAGGCGCGTTTACCATAAGGAGCGGGCGCGCGGTTTTCTTACACCTTCTCGCGTGCGTACCTCGGGCCCGGCGGATCGGTCTCCGCCGGGCTCATTTTTCCGCGCGGGTCCGGGTGCCCGCGAGTGGCATCGGGCAGCGAAGCTGGGTAGGACGACGCGCGTGGACCTGTACCTTCCCGTCGCCAACCTGTCGGTCAACGCGCTGGTGATCGTGCTGCTCGGCGGCGGCGTCGGGCTGCTGTCGGGGATGTTCGGGGTCGGCGGCGGCTTCCTGACCACGCCGCTGCTGATCGTCTACGGCATCCCGCCGACCGTCGCCGCCGCGTCCAGCGCCAGCCAGGTGACGGGGGCGAGCGTGTCGGGCGTGTTCGCGCATGTCCGCCGCGGCGGGGTCGACTTCAAGATGGGCGGGGTGCTGGTCGCGGGCGGGATCGTCGGCACCTTTGCCGGCGCGTGGCTGTTCCGCCTGCTCCAGGCGCTCGGCCAGATCGATACGGTGATCGCGATCGTCTATGTCGTCATGCTCGGCTGGATCGGCGGGGTGATGGCGAAGGAGGCGCTGACCGCGATCGTCCGCCGCCGGCGCGGACAGCCACCCAGGGCGCGCAAGCGGCGGCATCACCCGCTCGTCGCCGCCCTGCCCTTCCGCACCCGCTTCTACGCCTCGGGCCTGTACATCTCGCCGCTCGCGCCGCTGCTGCTCGGCTTCATGACCGGCGTGCTGACCATGCTGCTGGGGATCGGCGGCGGGTTCATCCTGGTGCCGGCGATGATCTACGTGATCGGCATGGCGACGGGCGTGGTGGTCGGCACCAGCCTGTTCCAGACGCTGTTCGTCACCGCGGTCGCGACGCTGGTCCATGCCACCACCACCCGCGCGGTCGATATCGTGCTCGCCGCGCTGCTGCTGGTCGGGTCGGTCACAGGCGCGCAGATCGGGGCGCGGCTGGCGACCAAGATCCGCCCAGAATATCTGCGGCTGGCGCTGGCGCTGATGGTGCTGGCGGTGGGCTCGCGCATCTTCCTGGGGCTGGTCTGGCGACCCGAGGAGATCTTCACGGTGACGCTGTCGTGAGGCGCGCCGCCGCCCTGCTGGCGGTCGCCGCGCCGCTGACCATGGGACAGGCCAAGCCCGTGCTGGTGCCCGACGTGTCGCAGCGCGCGATCGAGATCGCCTACAGCTTCACCGGCGCCGACCTGTTGCTGTTCGGTGCGATCCTCTATCCTGGCGGGCAGGTGCCGGCGGGCGAGAAGCCAGCCGACATCGTCGTCGTCGTGCGCGGTCCGACCCAGTCGATCCTGCTGCGCGAGAAAGAGAAGGTCGCCGGCATCTGGGTGAATGCGGCGAGCGCCCGCTACCGCTCCGCCCCCAGCTTCTACGCGATCGCCTCTTCGCGGCCGATCCAGACGATCGTCGACGAGCGGCAGCGCGCGATCTACGAGCTGGGCGTCGACAGCCTGCAGCTCTCCCCCGTCTCGACCGCGCCGGCGGACGTGCAGGCGCGGTTCGGCCAGGGGCTGGTCGAGCTGAAGACGCGCGCGGGCCTCTATGTCGAGAATCCGCGCGCGGTGGAGATCACAGACGGCGTTCTCTACCGGGCGCGCGTCACCATCCCCGCGCGCGTGCCGGTGGGGCGGTTTACCGCCGAGACCTTCCTGATCCGCGACGGCCGCGTGCTGGCCGCGGCGGTGCGCGACATCGACATCCGCAAGTCCGGGTTCGAGCGGTTCGTCGCCCGGGCCGCGCAGCGCGCCGGCCTGCTCTACGGACTGGTCGCGGTGGCCCTGTCGGTGGGGCTGGGCTGGATCGCCGGCACGATCGCGCGCCGGGTCTGATCCCGGGCGTCGGCCGATACGCTAAATTTACCCCCGGGCCCTAGGCCGGTCGCGGCAAGCGGCGGGTGGAGCGTAGCGATGACTCAGATGTACGGGGCCGAGGTGTTCGCGGCCGATCGACCGCTCGGCATGATCGCACCGGTCGGCCATGTACTGAGCGTCGGCGGCGGGGGAAGCCGCGTGCTGCTCGACCGCTCGGCGATGGCCGCGATCGCCGACGATCGCGATCCGGTCGCCGCCGCTGCCGGGCAGCTCGGCAGCCAGCTGAAGATGCGGGTGGGCGGCACCTGGCTGATCGCGAGCGTGCGGTCGGTGACGCTCGAGGATGCGGCGGGCACGCTGGTCTCGGCCGAGATCGACTTTCTCGGCGAGGGCGACGAGGAGCGGCTGACCGGCAAGATCTTCGGCTTCCGCCGCGGCGTGACCCGCCATCCGATGCCCGGCGCCGAGGTCTATCCGGTCACCACCGCGGAGCTGCACCAGATCTACGCCGCCGACGAGCGCCCGCATATCCAGATCGGCACCGTCTATCCGACCGCCGGCATCCGCGCCGCACTCCATATCGATGCGCTGCTGGGCAAGCACTTCGCGCTGGTCGGATCGACCGGCACCGGCAAGTCGACCGCCGCGGCGCTGATCCTCCACCGCATCTGCGACCTGGCCCCGCAGGGCCATGTGGTGATGATCGATCCGCACGGCGAATATGCCGCCGCGTTTCGCGGCAACGGCGCGATCTACGACGTCAACAACCTCCAGATGCCGTACTGGCTGATGAACTTCGAGGAACATTGCGAAGTGTTCCTGACCACCAGCGGCTCGGCACGGCAGATGGATGCCGACATCCTCGCCAAATGCCTGCTGGCCGCCAAGGCGAAGAGCCGGCTGGGGCAGGATATCGGCAAGCTGACCGTCGACGCGCCCATCCCCTATCTGCTGTCGGACCTGACCCAGATCATCGCCGCGGAAATGGGCAAGCTCGACCGCGCCAGCGACACCGCGCCCTATCTGCGGCTCAAGGCGAAGATCGACGAGATGAAGTCCGACCCGCGCTACGGATTCATGTTCTCCGGCATGCTGGTGGCGGACACGATGGCGGGCTTCCTCGCCCGGATCTTCCGCATGAACGGCGACGGCAAGCCGATCTCGATCGTCGACGTGTCGGGCGTACCGTCGGACATCACCGCGGTGGTGGTGGCGGTGCTGAGCCGGATGACCTTCGACTATGCCATCTGGTCGCGAAACGAGCCGCAGCGGCCGATCCTGCTCGTCTGCGAGGAGGCGCATCGCTACATCCCCGCGCACGAAAGCGCGACCGCGGTCGGCCGGGTGCTGGGCCGGATCGCCAAGGAAGGGCGCAAATACGGCGTCGCGCTCGGCCTCGTCACGCAGCGCCCGTCCGACCTGGCCGAGGGGGTGCTGTCGCAGTGCGGCACGATCATCTCGATGCGGCTCAACAACGATCGCGACCAGGCCTTCGTCAAGGCGGCGATGCCCGAGGGCGCGCGCGGCTTCCTCGATGCGATCCCCGCGCTGCGCAACCGCGAGTGCATCATCTGCGGCGAGGGCGTGTCGATCCCGGTCCGCGTCGTCTTCGACCCGCTGGAGGAAAGCCGGCGGCCGGCCTCCGCCGATCCGCTTTTCTCGCGGCTATGGCAGGATGCCGGCGGCGAGGAGGAAATCCTGGAGCGGACGATCAAGCGCTGGCGGGCGCAGGGGCGATAAGCGCCACCCTCCGCGTCGCCCATCGCGAACGGGCCACCGGCGTCCGCCGGTGACCCGCCCGTCACAATCGTCGGCGCAAGCGGATCAGGCGATCGCGGCCTTGGTGCTGCGGCGGCGGTAGCGCGTGGCCGCGCCGACCATGCCGAAGCCGACCAGCATCATCGCCCAGGTCGCCGGTTCCGGCACCGCCGTCAGCACGCCGTAGACGTCGGCGGTGGCGGTGCCGTTCTCGCGGACGTGGAACTCGCGCGAGGTCGAGTTCAGGTAGCCGTCGCCCTTGACGTTGGCGAAGCCGCGCAACTCGAAGGCATAGGACTGGCCGTTGGCGGTGAAGTTCGCGGTGCTCTGCAGCGAGGGCAGATAGATGTAGTCGGCGTTCTCGTCATCCGTTCCGGTGTTCGGCGTGCTCTTCAGGCCCAGCGCGAAGCTCTTGGTCAACAGGCCGAGGGCGGGATCGGTGAAGTTGATGGAGAGATTGAAGGTCAGGCCGGTCAATTCGGTGCCGTTCAGGATCGTGCCGTTGTAATAGGTCAGCGAGCCGATGGTGAACTGCTGCCCCAAAGCGGCCGCGAAGGGCGAATTGCTCTTGAAGCTCAGGCTGTTCGCCTTGAAATCCTTGTTCACGTCGGTGGCGGCGGTCCCCCAGGTCACATTGGCGGTGCCGATACCGGTCGTCACGCCGGTGCTCGGCTGCGGGTTGGTGAAGGTGGCGCTGGTGGTGCCGCTGACGGTGTTGGCAGCAAGGGCGGGCGAGGCGAAAACGGCAGCACCAAGGGCTGCCGCAAGGGCGAGATTGCGCATGAAATTTCTCCTGGGCGGAAGGACTTCGACGATCAGCCGGCCGTTACCGGTAGCGTCGGATGACCTGATATCGGTCATCTTCGGTTCAGGTAACCGTAAACCCAGTCTCTTTTTGGAACCAACAAGACGTTAATTCGTTGTGACGCATCAATTGCGAAGGCATTGCAGCCACTTGCCGGATCACGTCGGCGGGCGGGATAGCGCCGTTTCAGCGGCATTTTTTCATTTTGCCTAAAACTTCAACTACTTAACGTAGTTCATAGCACGTCGGCATGATCGTGCCGAGTGGCACGGAATCTGCAATACTATTAAGCCCGCGTTTTCGCCCGTTCGTGCTGTGATGCCGCTGCAGTAGCAAGCATCGACAGCGCCGACATGTCGGCTGCTCGATTTCGATGCTGTATTCCCGTTACAAAATGCCGCTCATCGTCCGACTCGGAAAGAAAAGGGGTCGCCGGGACAGACCGGCGACCCTGAGGAAGGTTCTGAAGGTGCAAGCCTCGACTCAGGAGGTTCCGGAAGATGCTTGCGCCACGAACTTGATAGCTCCGCGGCGTGCAGAGTAACCAGTGTTACCTTAGCGTCAATTTGGCACAGCCTGCGCACCATTGACTTGTTGGTCGTAGCATCAACAACTTACGGGCCTCTGTCACGGCCTGATGACGGTGGCCGGCGGATCCGTCTGGATTCTAGCGCCTGAGAAGACGAAGCGACTCCCGGCGGATCAGCGACCCACGTGCAGCCCGGCGAGCTCCGCGACACGGCGCTTGAACGCCGCGAGGTTTCCGCCCGACAGGCGCGCGACGCTGGCGAAGGAGATGGAGCGCGGATTGACCGACTGGCCGTTCTTCCACACTTCCCAGTGAAGGTGTGGGCCGGTCGACAAGCCGGTCGAGCCGACATAGCCGATCACCTGCCCTTGCCGCACCTGCTGGCCGCCGCGCACCGCGATGCGGCTCATATGGCCATAGCCGCTCGCCAGGCCGCCGGGATGGTTGAGCTTGACGAAATTGCCATAGCCCGCATTGCGCCCGGCGCTGGCGACGGTGCCGTCGCGCGCGGCGAGGATCGGCGTGCCATAGGGGGCGGCGATGTCCATCCCCTTGTGCATGCGCAGGAAACCGAGCAGCGGATGCATGCGCATGCCGAAATTGCTGGTGACGCGCCCGGCCACGGGCATGCCCATATTGCCCCGCCGCTCGACCTGGCCGGCGGCATCGAACCAGTCGGGCTGGCGCTCGCCGGCCGCGGTCCAGTGGACGAGGCGCAGCTTGCGTCGCCCCTGGTCGAGCCCGGCATAGAGCAGCTCGCCGAGGCGCACCTCGCCGGTCGCGGCGCGATCCTGCTCGATGACGAGGTCGAAGGTGTCGGCGGAGGCGACATCGCGGCCGATCGACAGGCGGGTCGCGATCGCCTTGATATAGGCCTCGACCGCATGGGCGGGCGCGCCGGCGGCGCGGGCGGAGCGGTAGAGGCTGGAGCCGACCAGACCCTGGAGGCGGAGCGGGGTATGGTCGATCGCGATCGGCTTGCGCTCGAGCGACAGGCTGCCGTCGGCCGCGCGGGCGACGGTGACGGCGAGGTCGAAGCGCGCGCGCAGCGACAGCTGCTCGAGCGGGCGCGGCATGGTGCGGCTCGGCCGCCGGCCCAGGGTCAGCGCGATGCGGGTGCCCGAGGGGATATCGGACAGGCTGGCGGCGTCGCCGACCAGCCGCGCCGCGGCGCCAGCGTCGGTGCGCCCCACCCCGGCGCGCTCCAGCGCGCGGCTGAAGCTGTCGCCGTCGCCCAGCGTCGCGGTCAGCTCGATCAGCGGGCGCTCGGGCGCTTCGGCGAGGGGGCGGACGAAGTCGGTGGCGGCGGCCATGCGGCGGCCGGTGCCGGCGCCCAGGCCGAGCGGCGCGACGCCGAGCGTCCGCGCCTCGTCCCAGTCGCTGCCCGCGAGCGGTGCGGGCACGGCCCCGACCAGCGACCGGTCGAGGCCCGGCGACAGCATCCAGGTCGCGGCGCACAGCGCCGAACAGGTCGCCACCCCGCGCCACCAGTGGCGGGTGCCGATCTGCGTGCCGAGGTCGGGAACCCAGTCGATCGTCGCGGCGCGGGCGCGCCAGTCGGTCGGGGCAGGCGGGGTGGCGAGCCGGCCGAAGCCGCGCATGCTGGTGCCACCGGCAAGCTCCAGGCCCTGATCGTTCTTCAGAAACACGTCGGCGACGCTCTTGTTGTTGATCGAATGGCCGCCGATCCCCCCGGCGATGGCGGGAATGCTTGTGAAGCCAAGGTGCTAAAGTCAAATTAAGCAGGCATGCGCGGCGGCTTCGCTGCGACCAGAGGTGGCGCGCCCGCGCCGATCCGCCGATCGCGACCGACAGGTTATTGCGCCGGGGCCTGCAAATGCCGATGTTCATCGCCATGACCAGCCGCGCTTCCGGCAGCGTGACCGCCGTTCTGGGGCCCACCAACACGGGCAAGACGCATCTGGCGGTGGAGCGGATGTGCGCGCATTCGAGCGGCATCATCGGCTTTCCGCTGCGCCTGCTCGCGCGCGAGGTCTATGACCGCGTCGTCGCGATCAAGGGCGCGGACCGGGTGGCGCTGGTGACCGGCGAGGAGAAGATCGTTCCGCCCGACGCGCGCTGGTTCCTCTGCACCGCCGAGAGCATGCCCGACCAGGAGGCGGCCTTCGTCGCGCTCGACGAGGCGCAGCTGGGCGCGGACGCCGAACGCGGCCATGTCTTCACCGATCGCCTGCTGCGCACCCGCGGGCGCGAGGAGACGATGATCCTGGGATCGGAGGCGTTGCGGCCGATGATCCGCGAGCTGGTGCCCGAGGCGGAGATCGTCGGCCGGCCGCGCTTCTCGACGCTGACCTATGCCGGCGCCAAGAAGATCAGCCGGCTGCCCAAGCGCTCGGCGATCGTCGCGTTCAGCGCCGAGGAGGTCTATGCCGTCGCGGAGATGCTGCGCCGGCTGCGCGGGGGCGCGGCGGTGGTGATGGGCGCGCTGTCCCCCCGCACCCGCAACGCGCAGGTGGCGATGTTCCAGGCGGGCGAGGTCGACTATCTCGTCGCGACCGACGCGATCGGCATGGGCCTCAACATGGACGTCGCGCACGTCGCCTTTGCCGGGCTGCACAAGTTCGACGGCCGGCGCCGCCGCCGGCTGACCGTGGCGGAGATGGCGCAGATCGCGGGCCGCGCCGGGCGGCACCAGCGCGACGGCACCTTCGGCGCGATCGCCGAGGAGGGGCCGGACGCCTTCCTGCCCGAAGAGATCCTGGCGATCGAGGAGCATCGCTTCCCGCGGCTGGAGCATCTGTTCTGGCGCGACGGCGCCCCCGACCTGTCGACCGTCGATGCGCTGATCGCCTCGCTGGAGGCGCCGCCGCCGGCCGGGGTACTGCGCGCCGCGCCGCAGGCGACCGATCTTGCGGTGCTCAAGCGCCTGGCCGACGAGCCCTGGGTGCGCGACCGGCTGCGCGGGCGCGGCATGGTGGCGCGGCTCTGGGCGGCGTGCGGCATCCCGGACTTCCGCAAGCTGGGGCTCGACCCCCATGCGCGCTTCGTCGAGCGGGTGTTCCGGCATTTGTCCGAGGGCCATGGCCATATCCCGCACCAGTGGTTCGCCGACGAGATCGCGCGGCTCGACACGGTGGCGGGCGATGTCGAGACGCTGGCCGGGCGGCTGTCGGCGATCCGCAGCTGGGCCTATATCGCGCAGCGGCGCGACTGGCTGGCCGACCCGGCGCACTGGGCGGACCGCACCCGCGCGATCGAGGAGCGGCTGTCGGACGGGCTCCATGCCAGCCTGACCCAGCGTTTCGTCGACAAGCGCACCACGGCGCTGATCCGCCGCATCGGCGCCGATGCCGGGGCGCTGCCGGTCACCGTCGGGCCCGAGGGCGAGGTGACGGTGGAAGACCAGCCGATCGGCCGGCTGGAGGGCTTTCGCTTCGCGGTCGAGCCGGGCGCCCGCGCGGCCGACAAGCGCCTGCTGCTCGCCGCCGCCGAGAAGCGGCTGGGCGGCGAGCGGGCGAAGCGCGCGGACGCGCTGATCGACGCGCCCGATGCCGATTTCACGCTGATTGACGGTGCGATCCTGTGGGGCGGGCACCGGGTCGGCATGCTGGCGCCGGGCATTGCGCTGGCCCGACCGCGGATCGTGGCCGACCGCGACCTCGACTGTCTCGACAAGGACAGGCGGTCGGCGGTGGCCGAGCGGCTGGCGCGGTGGCTGACGGCGACGGTGGCGCGGCGCGCGCCGGTGCTGGCGGCGCTGGCCGACGCCGCGCGCGACCCCCGGGCGACCGCCGGATTCCGCAGCATCGCCGCGGCGCTCGAGACGGCGGGCGGGATCGCGCCGCGCCGGCCGCTGGCGGCCGCGCTCGATGCCTTGCCGCCGGAGGAGCGGCGGCGGCTGCGGACGATGGGGATCGTCGTCGGCACGCTCGACATGTTCGACCCGCGCCTGATGAAGCCGGCCGCGGCGGAGCTGCGCCGCGCGCTGATGGCGGTGCGGGGCCAGTCGGTGGCGCCGGCGCGGGACGGTGCGACGGTGCTGGCGCGCGGCGAGGATGGCGCGGTGGTCGCGTCCGGCTTCCGACCGATCGGCGCGCAGGCGGTGCGGGTGGACCTGGTCGAGCGGATCGCGCGCGCGGCCCATGATGCGCGCAGCGGGCGCGCGCCCTTTGCCCCCGATCCGGCGCTCGCCACCTCGATGGGGCTGGAAGCGGAGACGATCGCGCGGTTGATGGCGGAACTGGGCTTCCAGCGGCTGAAAGGGGACGCGGCGCAATGGTCGTGGCGCGGCCGGCCGCCGGCGCGCGCGGGCGCGAGCCCAGCGCCTGCGCGGCCGGGCAACGCCTTTGCCGGCCTGTCCGAGCTGATCGGCCATGGCTGACGGATCGGCCCTTGGCGCCGCCGCCTCGATGCGGCTCGACCGGTTCCTGTGGTGGGCACGGCTCGCGCGGACGCGCACGGCGGCGCAGACTCTGGCGGAGGACGGCCGGCTGCGCCTCGACGGCCGGCTGATCGATCGCGCGCATGTCGCGGTGCGGCCCGGGAACATCCTGACCTATGTCGCGCATGGCGGGCGGGTGCGGGTGCTGCGGGTCGAGGCCCTGCCCCGCCGGCGCGGGCCGCCGGCCGAGGCGCAGCTGTGTTACATCGATCTGCAACAAGCTGCTAACGTGTCGCAGCAAGGCGAGCTTGATTGACGCGCCGGCCATGCCCGCATAGCAGCGCGGCCAGACGTTCCCGGAGCCTGTTATGACCTACGTCGTCACCGACGCATGTATTCGCTGCAAATATATGGACTGCGTCGAGGTATGCCCGGTCGACTGCTTCTATGAAGGCGAGAACATGCTCGTCATCAACCCGTCGGAGTGTATCGACTGCGGCGTGTGCGAGCCCGAATGTCCGGCCGAGGCGATCCTGCCGGACACCGAGAACGGGCTGGAGAAGTGGCTGGAGCTCAACACCACCTTCTCCGCGCAATGGCCGAACGTGACGCGCAAGCTCGACCAGACACCGCCCGATGCGGATGCGATGAAGGGCGTGGAGAACAAGTATGAGCAGTTCTTCTCGCCGGAGCCGGGCAAGGGCGACTGATCGACGTTAGGGAAAGCTTGGTCTTTCCCCGGCATCGATCGCAGGCTGCCCGACGCGCGCGGCGAATCGCCGCGCCGCTGGTAATTTTGTTGCGGACGTGTTAAATGCGAATCCGGCAGGGCCGCCCGCGTGCGCCCCGTCTGTTTGCATTCCCGTAACCGGTCCCCGGCGTTCCAGTCGGCGGCACCGGCGTTCCGATGAAAGGCCCATCATGGCTGCCAAGGCGCTGTTCTTCGACGTCGGCGATTATGTTGTCTATCCCAAGCACGGTGTCGGTCGGGTGATCGAACTGCAGAAGCAGGAAATCGCCGGCACGAGCCTCGAACTCTACGTCCTCCGGTTCGAGAAGGAGCGCATGACGCTGCGCGTCCCGACCAACAAGGCGGAAAGCGTCGGCATGCGCAAGCTGTCGTCGGACAAGACGATGCGCGAGGCGATGGAGACGCTGAAGGGCAAGCCGAAGGTCAAGCGCACCATGTGGTCGCGCCGCGCGCAGGAATATGAGGCGAAGATCAACTCCGGCGACCTCGTCTCGATCGCCGAGGTGACCCGCGACCTCTTCCGCGCGGACGACCAGCCCGAGCAGAGCTATTCGGAGCGGCAGATCTTCGAGGCCGCGTGCAGCCGCCTCGCCCGCGAACTGGCCGCGATGGAAGAGATCGACGAGCCGCGCGCGCAGGAGAAGATCCTCGAGATCCTCCGCGCCGCCGCAGCGATCTACAACAAGGACAAGGCGGTCGCCTGATCGGGCGGATCACCGGTTCGATGAAGGGGGCGGTCCTGCGGGGCCGCCCTTTTCATTTGGGGCTGAGTGAGTGAGTGACTGTCCGCCCGCACCGCCCCCCGGCCCCCGCGTCACCCCTCCGTTCGTGCTGAGCTTGTCGAAGCACTGCCTTTCTTCCTCTCCAAAGGAACACGGGAGAGAGAACAAGACCAGTGCTTCGACAGGCTCAGCACGAACGGGAAGAGGGTCGCGCACGAACCGCCTCCATCACCTGCCCCTTTCCCATTGCGAACCCCACCGCGGCGTGTATTATAACACCAACACACAACGGGAGGCCCGCATGATCCGTCGTTACATCGCCCTGCCGCTGCTCGCGCTGATCGCCGTGCCCGTGGCCGCCTGTTCCATGTCGTGGGGCGATGGCGACGGCGAAGGGGTCGCCGGCCAGGGCTCGGGCAACGAGCGCACCTATGCGGTCGCCGATTTCGACCAGATCGGCCTCGGCGCGGCGGGGGATGTCGAGGTGCGCACCGGCGGCAGCTATTCGGTCAAGGCGATGGGCGACCCCGACCAGCTCGACAAGATCGTCGTCGAGCGCGACGGCAAGACGCTGAAGCTGCGGCGGAAGAAGGGGATGAGCTGGGGCAGCGGCAAGGTCCGGTTCCTCGTCACCATGCCCAGGATTGAGGGGGCGGATATCGGCGGATCGGGGACGATCACGGTCGACAAGGTGTCGGGCGGATCGTTCGAGGGCAATATCGGCGGATCGGGCCGGCTGGACCTGCGCCAGGTCGCGGTCGACAAGCTCGAATTCGCGATCGGCGGCTCGGGCGAGATCGCGGCGGCGGGCACCGCCAGGTCGGTGGAGGTGTCGATCGGCGGCTCGGGCAAGGTGCGCCTCCAGCCGCTGCGCGCCGAGACCGGCGAGGTGACGATCGCCGGCGCGGGCGACGTGCAGGCGACGATCACCCGCACGGCGGAGGTCACGATCATGGGATCGGGCGACGTGACGATCGGCGGGGGCGCGAAGTGCTCGGTGACCAAGATGGGCGGCGGCCGCGTCAATTGCGGCTGACCCGCCGCGTCGGCCTTTGCGGCCCGATCCATTTGGTCAGAAGCGTCGCCCCAGCGCAGGCTGGGGCCTCCTGCGGCTCCTGCCTCGTGCTCTAACCGGGAGATCCCAGACTTCGCCGGGATAACGCCGGATCAGTCTGAATCCCGCCCTACGGCACGACGGTGACGAACAGATAGACCGCGAAGATGACGAGGTGCACCGCCCCGCCGAGCACGGTGGTGCGCCCGTTGCCGAGCGTCAGCGTGATGGTGAAGAGCGACAGCACCAGCAGCGTCATCTGCTTGGCGCCGATGCCGAGTGCCAGCGGCAGGCCGAGGAACAGCGACACGACCGCGACCGAGGGGATGGTCAGGCCGATCGTCGCCAGGGCCGAGCCGAGCGCGAGGTTGAGGCTGGTCTGGAGCCGGTTGCGCTTCGCCGCGCGATAGGCGGCGAGGCTTTCGGGCGCGAGGACGAGCGCGGCGATGACCACGCCGACGATGGCGAGCGGCAGCCCGGCCGACAGGATCGCGCTCTCGACCTTGGCGGACAGGCCCTTGGCGAGCAGCACCACCGCGACCAGCGCCACCACCAGCACGCCGAGCGCCGCCAGCGTGGCGCGGTCGCCGGGCGGCTCGGCATGCGCCTCGCCCGGCAGATCCTCCTCGGCGGGCAGGAAATATTCGCGGTGGCGGACGGTCTGCACCATCACGAAGGTGCCGTAGAGGATCAGGCTGACGACCGCGACCATCACCAGCTGCGACGGGGAATAGAGCGGGCCCGGCGCGCTGGAGACGTAGTTGGGCAGGACCAGCGACAGGACCGCCATCGCAGCGAGCACGTTGAGCGCCGCGCTCGCGCCGCGCAGCGAGAAGCGCTGCTCGCCATGGCGGACGCCGCCGGCCAGCAGGCACAGGCCGACGATCCCGTTGAGGATGATCATGATCGCCGCGAACACCGTGTCGCGCGCGAGGGCGGAGGCATCGCCGGCGTCGGACAGCATCAGGCTGACGATCAGCGATACCTCGATCACGGTGACGGCGACCGCCAGGATCAGCGTGCCGAAGGGCTCGCCGACGCGATGGGCGACGACCTCGGCGTGATGGACCGCCGCCAGGACGCTGCCGATCAGCACGACGATCGCGGCGACCATACCGATGGTGTTGAGCGCGTAGAGCGAGGTGACCACCGCCACGATCCCCGCCGCGGGGAAGAGCATCGTCCACCAGGGCAGGACCGGCCGGCGCAGCAGCGCACGCTTGGTGTCGGGCGGCACGATCGCGTCATCGTGCTCGGCGGGGCGCGTAGCGTCGGTCTGCATGGCAAGGGGAATGCGCGAGCGGGGCCATGGGTTGCGCCAGGGCGCGGGCGCGGCGGGCTGTAGCTCCGTCGCGTCGGGCTGTTCTCAGCCCGCACGGTACCCTTCCGCCAGTTCTTCCATCTTCCCTGCGATGGCGAGAGCTTTACGAAGGACACCTCGTCATGCCGGGCCTGTTCCGGCATCCCCCGCGCGACAAGCGAGCAAGCGCTTGATCTTGCGAAGGCATCGGATCGAACGGATCGACCCGGCGGCTTCCAGAACCAGAAACATCCCCCACAAACAAGCGCCGCGGCAAGGCCGCGGCGTCCACATCTGTCCAGTCCGGCCCTGCGCCGGACCCGGTCCGGTCAGCCCTCGTAGTCGGCGCCCAGATTCTGGTTCCGGGGCGGGGCCGCCGCGGTCAGGCGGAGTGCCTCGGCCGCGCCGGACAGCGAGCCGACCGCATCGACCTCGTCATCGTCGTCGATCTGGACGCGCTGGAGGCTGGCGACCACCGAATCCTCGAGATGCGCCGGATGCACCGTCTCCTCGGCGATCTCGCGCAGCGCGACGACGGGGTTCTTGTCGCGATCGCGGTCGAGCGTCAGCTCGGCGCCGCCCGAAATCTGCCGGGCGCGCTGCGCCGCGAACAATACCAGATCGAACCGGTTGGAAACCTTGTCGACGCAATCCTCGACGGTGACGCGCGCCATGCCGTGTCCTTGATAAGCACCAATGGTGGGATTGACGGGAGCTAGCGGAAGCCGCGCCGAAAAGCAAGGTTTGCGTCGCGGCGACCCTCGCGGGCTGGATCGCACGGCTCCGCCGCGCGTATCATCGGAACCATGTTGTCGCTCGCGCGCCTGCCCGACCCCGTCCCGCCCGCCGCTGCCGAGGAGCAGCCGGTGTTCGTCGTCGCGGGCAATCGGCTGACGTTGCTCGACACCGGACCGCGCCGGCTGGAGGCGCTGATCGCCCTGATCGAGGGCGCGACCCGCTCGTTGCGGATCCTCTACTATATCTACGCCGACGACGCGACCGGCCGGCGGGTCAACGCCGCGCTCGCCGCCGCCGCCAGGCGCGGCGTGCGCGTGGCGCTGGTGATCGACGGGTTCGGCAGCGACGACACGCCCGAGGACTTTTTCGACGAGGTCGTCGCCGCCGGCGTCGACCTGTGCCGCTTCGCCCCGCGCTTCGGCCGGCGCTACCTGTTGCGCAATCACCAGAAGCTGGCGCTGGCCGATGCCGAGGGGCCTGCGCCGCGGATCATCATCGGCGGCTTCAACGTCGAGGACGATTATTTCGGCACCGCCGCCGATCAGGCGTGGCGCGATCTCGGCCTGCTCGTCGAGGGGCCGGCGGCGACGCGGATGCGCGGCTATTTCGACACGCTGCGCGCCGGTATCGAGGGGCGCGCGCTGCGGGTCCGACCGCTCAACAAGACGCTCGCACGCTTCAGCGAGGAAGACGGGCCGCTGCGCTGGCTGATCGGCGGACCGACGCGCAAGCTGTCGCCCTGGGCCCGAGCGCTACGTCGCGACCTGGAACAGGGCCGCTGCATCGACATGATTGCCGGCTATTTCACCCCCAGCCCGCTGCTGCTGCGACGGATCGAGAAGGCGGGTCGTGCCAGCCAGCGGGTGCGCGTCGTGACGGCCGCCCGGTCGGACAACAATGCCACGATCGCCGCCGCACGCTTCACCTATGCGGGCCTGCTCCGGCGCGGGGTGCGGATCTTCGAATATCAGCCGACCAAGCTCCACACCAAGCTCTACGTGGTCGACGATGCCGTCCATATCGGCTCGGCCAATTTCGACATGCGCAGCCTGTTCATCAATCTGGAGCTGATGCTCCGGATCGAGGACGCCGCCTTCGCGGCGCATGTCCGCCGCTATGTCGATGGCGAGGTGGCGCGGTCGGAGGAGATCGATGCCGCCGGCTATCGGGCGCGCACCGGCTGGTGGCAGCGGGCCAAGCAGTTCGGCGCCTATGTCCTGCTCGCCTTCGTCGATCCGGGCCTGTCGCGCGGCCTCAATTTCGGGATCGACGATTAGGTCGAAATTGCGGGAGATTGCCCCGTCGGAGCGGAGCGAAGTCGAAGCACAGGCGGGTCTCAGGCCCTTCGACGGCACTCGGGGCGAACGGTCAGAGGGCGGGTCGACCTGATGTCATCCAGTTCGAGGCCGGCCCGTCAGTCCTTCCAGCCCCAGTAGAGCTGCGCCGGCGGGACGTTCCACCATTCCATCGCATGGTCGATCCGCTGCCAGTGCGGGACCAGGAAGTCCTTCACCTTGGGGCTGAACTGATAGACGAGGAAGGCGCCGCCCGGGCGCAGCGCCTGATGCGTCGCCGCGGCGATCGCAGGGCCGACGCCGGCGGGCAGGGTGGAGAAGGGCAGGCCCGACAGGATATAGTCGGCATGATCGAAACCGCGCTCGCCGATGATCCGCTGCACGTCGGCCGCCGACCCCTCGACCGCCTGAAACCGCGAATCGACGATCGTCGCGTCGAGATAGCGGATGAAGTCCGCATTGGTGTCGATCGCGATCAGCGTCGCATCGGGGGCCATCCGCTCCAGGATCGGCCGGCAGAAGGTGCCGACGCCCGGCCCATATTCCACGAACAGCTTGCAGTTCGCCCAGTCGACCGGCCCCAGCATCTTGCGGATCAGCTTGTCCGACGAGGGGATGATCGATCCGACCATCACCGGGTGCTTGAGGAAACCCTGAAAGAACATCTGCGCCGGAGAGGGAATGCCAGCGGGGCGGGCACGGCGGGCAGCAGAGCTGGAAGTGGCCATGAAAGGTCCTGTCGATCGTGGTCCCCACACGAACGGCGAGGTCTGCCTCTCCGTCGCACAACTCCCAAACGGGTTTCAAGCCGGCGAGTTTCATATCCGTGACCGGACGCTGCGCACGGATGACGGTTTCGCGACGAATGGAGGGGCGTACTGTCGACGAAGGACAAGCCGATCTATGGGTGCAGAGGCGAGGGGGAAGTTTCCGACATGACTCAGGATGGGCCCGGCGAGATCGCGGTGATCTTCCGTTCGCAACGCAACGGGACCGATCCGGCAGGCTATGCCGCCGCGGCCGCGGCGATGGAGGTGCGCGCGGCGGCCATGCCCGGCTATCGCGGGATCGAGAGCGTCCGCGATGCCGAGGGCGTCGGCATCACCATCAGCTGGTGGGCCGACGAGGCCGCCGCGATCGCGTGGCGCGACGACCCGGCGCACGCCGCGGTGCGCGAGCGGGGGCGGGCGCTATGGTATGACAGGTACGAGGTGACGGTGGCGCAGGTAACGCGCGGCTATCGCTGGGTGCGGGGGTAGGGTTCATTAGAGCAAGATGACTTGAGGTTGACCCACCTCTCACCGTTCGCCCTGAGCGCAGTCGAAGGGCCTGAGACGTAAGCTGTGCTTCGACTTCGCTCAGCACGAACGGGTCGGTGTCATGTTATCCAACTCGAGCGCCCACTGTTCCCCGATCTTTGTGAAAGCCGCGATAGCGCGCTCTCCCACTCGTCATCCCGGACGTGTTCCGGGATCCACTGCTCCGCGAAATCAAAGGGATGTGCGTTTGCGGCGCCGTGGATGCCGGAACAATTTCGGCATGACGACGGGCTTTGCGTAAAGGTTTCGCCTGCGCCGGGGAACAGTCTGGTCCTTACCGCCCCTTTTCCCCCCGCGGCGTCAGCTGCCCCGGCGAGATGAAGCCGATCGGCTGGATCGCCGCGGCCTCCTGCTTCAGCCGCGCGGCGATCTGCTCATAGTCGCGCTCCATTTCGGCGGTCACGCTGGCGCGGCTGTCCTCCAGCGCCTTCTCGAAGTCGCTCATATAGACCTCGCGTGCGCCGAGCGACCGGCGCAGCGCGACGAGGCCGGCGCGGCGCACCACGTCCTCAAGGTCGGCGCCGGTATAGCGCTCGGTCCGCCGCGCCACCTCGTCGAGATCGACATCCGCGGCGAGCGGCATCTTCTGCGTCTGGATCGACAGGATGCGCCGCCGCCCCTCGGCGGTGGGCACGCCGACATAGACCAGCTCGTCGAAGCGGCCCGGCCGCAGCAGCGCCGGATCGACGAGGTTGGGCCGGTTGGTCGCGCCGATCACCACCACCGATTGCAGCTCCTCCAGCCCGTCCATCTCGGCGAGGATCGTGTTGACCACCCGCTCGGTCACCTGCGGCTCGCCCAGTCCGCCGCCGCGGGCGGGGACGAGGCTGTCGAGCTCGTCGATGAAGATCACCGTCGGCGCGACCTGGCGTGCCCGGGCGAAGAGCCGGCTGATCTGCTGCTCGCTCTCGCCATACCACTTGCTCAGCAGGTCGCTCGACTTGGTGGCGATGAAGTTCGCCTCCGCCTCGCGCGCCACCGCCTTGGCGAGCAATGTCTTGCCCGTGCCCGGCGGCCCGTAGAGCAGGAAGCCCTTGGCCGGGCGAATGCCCAGCCGGCGGAAGGCGTCGGGATCCTTGAGCGGCAGCTCCACGCCCTCCTTCAGCCGCTCCTGAGCCGCGTCGAGCCCGCCGACATCCTCCCAGCGGACGGTCGGCGCCTGCACCATCACCTCGCGCATCGCCGAGGGCTGGACCCGCTTGAGCGCGCCGAGAAAGTCGTCGCGCGTCACCGACAGCGTCTCCAGCACCTCGGGCGGAATGGTCCGCTCCTCGAGATTGAGCTTCGGCATGATCCGGCGCACCGCCTCGATCGCCGCCTCGCGGGTCAGCGCGGCGAGGTCGGCACCGACGAAGCCGTAGGTGGTGCGCGCCAGCTCGGTCAGGTCGACGCCCTCGCCCAGCGGCATGCCGCGGGTGTGGATGCCCAGGATCTCGCGCCGCCCGCGCTCGTCGGGCACGCCGACCACGATCTCGCGATCGAACCGGCCGGGCCGGCGCAGCGCCTCGTCGATCGCCTCGGGCCGGTTGGTGGCGGCAATCACGATCAGGTTCGCGCGCGCTTCCAGCCCGTCCATCAGCGTCAGCAGCTGCGCCACCAGCCGCTTCTCCGCCTCGCCCTGCACATTGCCGCGCTTGGGGGCTATCGAGTCGATCTCGTCGATGAAGACGATCGAGGGCGCGGACTTGGCCGCCTCCTCGAAGATCTCGCGCAGCCGCCCTTCGGACTCGCCATAGGCGGAGCCCATGATCTCCGGCCCGTTGATCAGGAAGAACTGCGCGTCGCTCTCGTTCGCCACCGCGCGCGCGAGGCGGGTCTTGCCGGTGCCCGGCGGGCCGTAGAGGAGCAGCCCCTTGGGCGGCTCGACCCCCAGCCGCTCGAACAGCTCGGGATAGCGGAGCGGCAGCTCGACCATCTCGCGCAGCTGGTCGATCGTCGAGGCCATGCCGCCGATATCGTCATAGGTGACGTCCGCCCGGCGGGTATCGCCCGCCTCCTGATATTCGGGACGGAGCTCGATCTCCGTATTCTCGTCGATATGGACGATGCCCTTGGGACTGGCCGAGACGACCTGCAGCCGGATCTCCTGCAGGGCATAGGCGGGCGCGTTCATGAAGCGCTGGACGGTCGGCGGCATGTCCGCCACCCGTTGGTGCCCGGCGGTCGCGACCACGTCGCCCTGGCAGAAGGGCCGGCCGAGGAACGTGCGCTTCAACGCGTTCGCCGAGCCCTGGAGGCGCAGGTTCTGCTGCGCCGGCGCGAAGACGACCCGCGTCGCCGGCCGCGATACGGCACGGCGGACCTCGACGAAATCACCCGAACCGACCCCGGCATTGGCGCGCTGGAGCCCGTCGATGCGCAGGATCTCCAGCCCCTCGTCCTCTGGATAGGGGGCGACGGCGCGGGCGGGGGTGGAGAGCTTGCCGATGATCTCGACGATATCGCCCTCGCCGACTCCCAGCGCCGCCATCAGGGTGCGCGGCAGATGCGCAAGGCCGCGGCCCGAATCCTCCGGCCGGCTATTGGCCACCTGGATCTTGCGCTGGGGAGTCTCGGCATCGGCCATCGTCTTTTGTCCTTTCCTGCCGGCAAGCGCATGGCCCGTAACCGGGTTCCGGCGTGTGTCGGCAGCAGGTAGCGATCGCAGACGCGAAAAAAAGGGCCGGTCCGAATGGACCAGCCCTGGAAGTTTTTAGGAGAGGATGCCTGAAAGGCAGGTTCGTTTTGCGCTGCACCGTGGTATGTTGCAAGTGCGAAAAGAGTGATTAAGATTGCATCAACCGCAATCGTTATAGAACGGGACGATACCGGAGACCGGAGAGATGCGAAGGCTTCCCCCATTGGGCGCCATCGAGGCGTTCGTCCAGGTTGCGCGGCTCGGCTCGGTCAAGGCCGCGGCCGAGGAACTCGCGCTGTCCGCACCGGCGCTGTCGCGGCGCGTCCAGTCGCTCGAACGCTTTATCGGCCGGCCGCTCTTTGCCCGCCGGCATCAGGCGATGGTCCTCAACGAGGATGGCGAGCGGCTGCTGACCGAGATCGCGCCGGTCCTCGACCAGCTGTCCAATGCGGTCGAGGCGATGACCGCGGGGCGCGAGCTGCTGCGGCTGCGGCTCGGCGTGCTGCCGCTGTTCGCGGCGCAACGGCTCTTCCCCCGGGTCGGCGACCTGCGGCGGGCCCATCCCGATCTGCACCTCGACATCGACACGGCGGGCCATGGCATCGCGCGGCTGGGCGACGGGCTGGATGCGGTGATCGCACTCGCGCGCGACATCGAGCCCTCGCTCTACGCCAAGCGGATCGACACCAATTCGGTCTATGTCATCGGCTCGCGCGCGATGCAGGAAGGTCCGCGGCCGATCACCCGGCCGGAGCAGCTGTCCGGCCAGACCGCGCTGCTGCACCGCGAAATGCCCGACACGATCAGCGCCTGGGCGAGCGCGGCGGGCGTCGACCCGATCAAGCCGCTCGCAGTCGACTATTTCGATGCCGGGGGGCTGATGCTGGAGGCGACGGCACAGGGCCTCGGCGTCGCCTTCATGCATGCGAGCCACTTCAACCATGCCAACGACCCGCGGCTGGTGCGTCTCTTTCCGGAGATCGAGGTGGAGAGCCCCTACAGCCACTGGTTCGTCTGCCGCCCCCGCGCCATGCAGGCGCGGCCGGTGCGGATCTTCCACGACTGGCTGTTCAGCGACTTCGTGAAGAGCGACCAGGGGTGATGTTCGCCTAATGTGCTTCGGTCGCGCGAAGGCGCTGCGCCGCGAAGAAGGTTGGTTCGCGCGGAGGCGCGGAGGCGCGGAGAAGAAGGGAATGAGAGGGCCGTGGCACACGCCGCGCGCGGCGCTTCATCTTCGCCTGCGCCCAAGATGAAGAGCTGCTGCCGCGGTACGCGCAACACCTCCGCGCCTCCGCGTCTCCGCGTGAAAAAATCCTCTGCGGCCTCAGCGCCGTCGCGCGAACCAACCGCCTTCGCGCCTTTGCGTGAAACAAACCCTCAGATCAACGCCAGCTCCGCCAGCTTCCCCACCAGCGACGGCGGCATCGCGGCGAGTCCGCTTGCGCCGCCCCCCAGATCGGCCGGCGCGTCGCCCGCCTCCAGATAGCGCCAGCCCTGATGCGCACGCTTCGGCCGCGCCTCGACCAGCTGGAAGTCGGGGCCGAGATGGATCGCCACCCGGCCGCCCTCCGCCTCGCCGAAGCGGACGATCGGCGAGCGCGCGATCAGCTGGTGCTTGAAGATCCAGTAGAGCGAGCCGGCGCCGGCGATCTCCTCGTGCCGCTTGGGCAGGAAGCGGGTGGTGAGGAACAGCTCTCCCGCCTCGGCACGCGTCGCCAGCCGTTCGGCAAGATGCTCGACGCTGGTGATCCCGAACGCGACCTTGGTCAGATGCAGCATCGGCCCGATATGGGCCGCCGCCGCGGGGCCGCAAGCGCTAGCCGCCGAGCCCCCAGAGCGTCGCAAGTCCCAGAAACGACAGGAAGCCCATCGTGTCGGTGCACATCGTCACGAACACGGAGGAGGAGACGGCCGGATCCACGTCGAACCGGTCGAGCGTGATCGGCACGAACACGCCCGCCAGTCCCGCCACGACATTGTTGATCAGCAGGGCCAGCCCGAACACGACCGCCAGCGCCGGGTTGCCCGACCAGAAATAGCAGCCCGCACCCACCACCAGCCCCAGCGCGCTGCCGTTGCTGGCGGCGATGCGCAGCTCCCGCCAGATCATCCGCATCGTGTTGGAGCTGGTCAGCTGGTTGGTCGCCAGCGCGCGGACGACCACCGCCAGCGTCTGCGTGCCGGCATTGCCGCCCATGCCGCTGACGATCCCCATCAGCTGCGCCAGCACCGCGAAGCGCGCGATCCGCTCGTCGAACAGCCCGACCACCGTCGCCGCCAGCATCGCGGTGGGCAGGTTGATCAGCAGCCACATCAGCCGCGTGCGCACCGTCAGCCGGATCGGCTCGTTGATGTCGCCCTCGCCCGCGCCCGACAGCCGTAGCACGTCCTCGCCCGCCTCCTGCTGGATGATGTGGACGACGTCGTCGACGGTGATCATCCCGACCAGCCGTCCCGCCCCGTCGACCACCGCGGCGGAGATCAGCGCATATTTCTGGAAGCGGAGCGCCACCTCCTCCTGGTCCATGTCGACCGGGATCAGCGTCTGCTCGCGCGCCATCACATCGGCCACCGGCACCCAGCGCGGGGTGCGCAGGATCCACGACAGCGCGCAGGTCCCGACCGGGCGGTGTCCGGGATCGACCACGAACACCTCCCAGAAATCGGTGGTCAGCTCCTCATGCCCGCGCAGATAGGTGATGACGTCGCCGACGGTCCAATGTTCGGGCACCGCGACCAGGTCGCGCTGCATCAGGCGGCCGGCGGATTCCTCGGGATAGGACAGCGCCTCCTCGATCGCGGCGCGATCGTCGGGGTCCAGCGCGCGCAACACCTCGCGCTGGTCCTCGGGCTCCATGTCCTCGATGATCGCGACCGCGTCGTCGGTATCGAGCTCCGCGGCGAGATCGGCGACCTCGGTCGGGGTCAGCGCGTCGATCAGGTCCTCGCGGACATAATCGTTCATTTCCGCGAAGACGTCGGCGTCGAGCAGGTCGCTGACCGCATGCGCCAGCGCGCCGCGCTGCTCGTGCGGCACCAGCTCGAACAGGTCGGCGATGTCGGCGGGATGGAGCGGCTCGACCAGCGCGCGCGCCGCGTCGACATCGCCCTCCTCGACGGCATCGAGCACCGCACGGACGAATTCGGGCCGCAGCCGGTCGTCCTCGTCCAGCTCGTCGAGGTCGCGCTCGGTATCCGCTTCGGGAAGCTCGCTTTCGCCCATTGCCGCCTCCCTTGCCTGCCGGTGCGAGCCAGCGTCCTATCCCGGCCGCCCGCGATTTGCCAGCGGCGTCGGCTATCCCTATCTGCGGGCGCGACAACACGGAGAAGACCCATGGCCGACACCCCCGAGACGCTGATCATGACGCTGGATGGCGGCGATGTGACGATCCGCCTGCGCCCCGACCTGGCGCCCGAACATGTGAAGCGCATCGCCGAGCTGGCGGACGAGGGCTTCTATGACGGCGTCGTCTTCCACCGGGTCATTCCCGGCTTCATGGCGCAGGGCGGCGACCCGACCGGCACCGGCATGCATGGCTCGGACAAGCCGAACCTGAAACAGGAATTCTCGAAGGAGCCGCATGTCCGCGGCACCTGCTCGATGGCGCGGACGATGGATCCCAATTCCGCCAACTCGCAGTTCTTCATCTGCTTCGACGACGCCCGCTTCCTCGACGGCCAATATACCGTGTGGGGCGAGGTGACCGACGGCATGGACCTGATCGACGCGCTGCCCAAGGGCGAACCGCCGCGCGAGCCCGGCAAGATCGTCAAGATGCGGACTGCCTGAGCCTGGTCATCCTTCCCCGCAGGGGGAGGTGGCACACAAGGTTCGAAGATGGGGAGGGTGCGGCTCGTTAACCTAATCGTTATCGCCGTGTCCCTCCCCCCTTCATTCGCTAGGAACGCAATATTCCCGCCGAGCCGCAGAGACAATCGGCAGGGGCGAGACATTCACACACGCGCACAGCCTGCTGTCTTCCGTCGTCTCGGCAAAGGCGCGGTTATGGATTTGCGTTTGAAGTGGAGCGCTTAAGGTTCGTGGAAACGCCTCCCCGGGGGTTTGGCAGTCGAGGCATTTCCCGGGCAAGTCATTGAGCCGGTGAACCAAGGCGTGGGGTTTAGCGTCGAGGTCGGTCTTGCGGGGCAGGAAGCGTCACAGGCGCGCGAAGATGTTTTAACGCAACCGCGCCGTCCGTGGGATACGACCCGATCTAGGCCCCTTCCGTCCGCCCCTTGAAGCCCTGCGCCACCACGAACCATTCCACCGAGCCCTTGCGGCTGGCGGGCGGCTTGGCGTGCTTCACCGTGGCGAAATTGCGCTTCATCTCGGCCACGAGCGTCGAATCCGCACCGCCGGCGAATACCTTGGCGACGAAGGTCCCGCCGGGGGCCAGCACGTCGCAGGCGAAGGCGAGCGCGGCCTCGACCAGCGCCATGGTGCGCAGCGCGTCGGTCTGCGGATGGCCGACGGTATTGGCGGCCATGTCCGACAGGACGAGATCGGGCGCGCCGCCCAGCGCCGCGGTCAGCCGCTCGGGCGCCTCGTCGGCCATGAAGTCGAGCTGGAAGATGGTAACGCCGTCGATCGGGTCGACCGGCAGCAGGTCGATGCCGACCACCTCCGCCTGGGGCAAGCGGCGGCGCACGACCTGGCTCCAGCCGCCCGGCGCGATGCCCAGATCGACCACGCGCCTGCGTCCCTTCAGCAGGGCGAAGCGCTCGTCCAGTTCGAGCAGCTTGTAGGCGGCCCGGCTGCGATAGCCGTCGGCCTTGGCGCGGCGGACATAGGGATCGTTGAGCTGCCGCTCGAGCCAACGCGTGGAGGCCGCGGTGCGTCCCCGCGCCGTCTTCACCCGCTGGCGCAGGCCACCGCCGCGACTCATGCCTGACACTCCATACCCGCGTTCCTCATGGCCGCCGCTCCCCCATCAGGCAGCGCAATATGCCCTCGCGGATGCCGCGATCGGCGATGCCGAGCCGCTCGGCCGGCCAAATGTCCATGATTGTCTCCAGGATCGCGCAGCCCGCAACGACCAGATCGGCGCGCTCGGGGCCGATGCAAGCGACCGTCGCCCGTTCGGCCACGGACTGGCCGGACAGGCCCCGGCAGATGGCGCGCATCGCCTCGGCCGGGGCGATCATGCCGTCCACCGCGGCGCGATCATAATGATCGAGACCGAGATGCACGCTGCCCAGCGTCGTCACCGTGCCGCTAGTGCCGAGCAGCCGCGGCCGCGCCACGGTCGGCAGCCGCGCGGCGAAGGGCGCGATCGCCGCCGCGACCGTGCGGCACATCTGCGCATAGGCATCGGTACGCCGCACGGGGTCGCGGCCATCGCCGATCAGCCCGGCGACGCTCTCGGTCAGCGACACCACGCCCCAGGGCGCCGAATGCCAGTCGAGGACGCGCGGCTCCTCCCCGCCCGTGTCGACCAGCACCAGCTCGGTCGAGCCGCCGCCGATGTCGAAGACCAGCGCCGGGTCCGCGCCCGGCTCAATCAGCGCATGGCAGCCGAGTACCGCCAGCCGCGCCTCTTCCTCGGCCGAGATGATGTCGAGCCGGATGCCGGTCTCCCGGTGCGCGCGCGCGATGAACTCTGCCCCGTTGGCGGCGCGGCGGCATGCCTCGGTCGCGACCGCGCGCGACAGGACCACGTTGCGGCGCTTCAGCTTGTCCGCGCAGACGCGCAGCGCCGCCAGCGTCCGGTCGATCGCGGCGTCGGAGAGCCGCCCGCTCGCGCCGAGCCCCTCGCCCAGCCGGACGATCCGGGAAAAGGCGTCGATGACGGCGAACCCGCCGCCCTGGGGACGCGCGATCAGCAGCCGGCAATTGTTGGTGCCGAGGTCGAGCGCCGCATAGGCTCGCGCATCGGACCAGCGGCCGCGGGGCGGCCGGGTCGGCGCCGGACGGGCAGGACGGTCCTGCCGGTACGGCTGTCGGGTGGATCGATCCCCCATAGCCGTGCTTCTTGTCTTTCGTTCGTGTTATCCCGTCACGCGGACGAAGCGACCCGAAGGATCGCCTGCCGCGCCGGTGCTTGCCGTCAACGTAGCGAGCCCCGTCGCCGTCGACAAGCGGGCTGGCGCACAGGGCTTTTCACCGCTGCGGCGATAGCGGCGCAAACGGACTTGACCCTGCGCCGCCGCGCGCCTAGACGCGCCGACCTGTTGCCCGATCGTCTAACGGCAAGACTACGGACTCTGACTCCGTCAATCGTGGTTCGAATCCACGTCGGGCATCCAATCACCACCATTGCGCAGGATCGCGGCACACGGAATCGGCGTGGCCCTTGCGGCCCGCTCCCCGGACCACGGACTGCCGCCCATCCGTGACCGGCGGCGGCCGGCCACAAGGCTGGCCCGTCCGGCGCAAACGATCATCGATCCACCCGTGCCGAACATCGAGCCGTAAAGGATAGTTGCGCGGACAGGAGAGGCCGACCCTCCGCCGCGACGACAAGTCTTACTGTGTCCGTAGTGGAGACAAAGGCGCGCCGTCCGCGCCATTTTGGCGTTAACTCCGGATTGTCCTGCTGAAGTCGCCGATTACTCACATATCCGGCATTACCTCTTGATCTTGGCCGGATCGGTACTTTCAGCGAGATCGGGATTGACGCACATCGCCGGCGACGGGACGGACTATTCGACGCGGTCGGTCGATCGGCGATCGACACCGCGGATCGAAATCATCGACGCCCTGCGCGGCTGCGCGCTGCTGCTGGTCGTATTCGACCATAGCTGCGGCTTCGGCTTGATGGCGGTACCGGCGCCCTATCGGGCCATGGGCGCGGTCTTGACCGCGCTTCGCATGCCGACGCTCTTCCTGCTGAGCGGCTTCGTGTGCGCGTCACTGGTGCGCGAGCCGTTGCGGGCGCTCAATCGCGCGATCAGCCTCGCCTGGCTCTGCGCGATCTGGCTGCCGCTTGCCCTGGCGCTACACCTCGGGCTGATCATCAACGTCGAGATTTCGCCGGCAAGCTTTCTGCCACTCGAACTCGCGCGCGAGGCGCTGCATCCGTCGACCCATTTGTGGTTCATCTGGGTCCTGTGCATCTACACCATCCTGACACCGCTCATCCGCGGTCGCGATCGGCGGCGCGTTCTCGTCGCTGCCGGCCTGATCAGCTTCGTGTCCTGCCTGGGGCTGATCGAGATCCATCCGTCACAGAACAACATCCTGCGCTTCAGCGTCTTCTACTTCGCGGGCGCGCTCTATGCCGACCGCCTCCGCGCGATGCTCGGCACGCCTGTCTCGACGCGGCTGCTGCTGATGGCGATCGCCGCCTTCTGCGTCATCCTCGCCCTGCACTTCGCCGCCAGCCGATCGACCGACCTGAGGCTGATGGGGCTTGCCGTGCGCATCGCCGGCTGCGTCGTCGCGCTCAATATCGGCCGGGCCCTGTTCGCGGGACGGGATGCGCCATGGCTCTGCTGGATCGGACGCAACACCCTGCCCGTCTATCTGCTGCACATGTTCTTCATCATCATGCTGACGCGCTACGTCTTCCCGACCCGGGCCGGGGCAGAGGCCTATCTACTGCTGCCGCTGATCGCGGCGCTTTCGGTCGCAGGCAGCCTGGCCGTGCACCGGGCGACGGCGACGCGATGGACGGCGTGGCTCTTCCGCTGCCCGGACCGACTGCACGTCGCGGCACGGCGGTACGAGCGGCCCGAGCCGGCCTGACCGCCCGACGCCAGCGGACAGGGCGATGGGGCGTTTGCGGGTGTCGATACGTTGACGATCCATACTCGGAGGCCAGCATGCACAGCACCACCCGTAAACTCGCGATCCGCCGCACGGCCGAGATGGCGAGCGTGTTCATGATCGGCGATGGCCTGCTCGGGCTGCTGCAGCCGGAGCGGCACGTCGATCTGTGGCGGTCGCGGGTCACTACCGTGGACGCCCTGGTCCGTCCCTTCGCCGGCCACCCCGGCCGTCGCCGCGCCTATGGCCTGTTGCAGCTGGCGGCGGGGATCGCGCTCGCTTCGCGGTTGCGGCCGGTGCGCTGACGCCCGGCTATGTTCTAACCGCCGCCGATCTGCCATGGGCGAGCCCATGGTCCAGCCTCTCCCCTTCGCGCCGGGCGACCGGCGATGAGCTACAACACCTTCGGGCGCGTCTTCCGCTTCACGACCTGGGGCGAGTCGCATGGGCCGGCGCTGGGCGCGGTGGTCGATGGCTGCCCGGCCGGACTGTCGCTGTCCGAAGCGGACATCCAGCCCTGGCTCGACCGGCGTCGGCCGGGAACCAGCCGCTTCACCACCCAGCGGCGGGAGCCCGACGAGGTGCGGATCCTGTCCGGCGTGTTCGAGGGGCGGACGACCGGCACACCGATCAGCCTGATGATCGAGAATGTGGATCAGCGGTCGAAGGACTATGGCGAGGTCGCGCTCGCCTATCGGCCGGGCCATGCCGATTACGCCTATGACGCCAAATACGGCTTTCGCGACTATCGCGGCGGCGGGCGCTCGTCGGCGCGCGAGACCGCGGCGCGGGTCGCGGCGGGGGCCGTCGCGCGCAAGGTGATCCCGCAGGTGCGCATCCGCGCCTGGGTAGAGGCGATCGGCGGCGACGCCGTCGATCCGGCGGCGTTCGACGACGCGGCCATCGACGAGAACCCGTTCTTCTGCCCCGACCGGGCCGCGGCGGCGCGCTGGGAGGTACTGGTCGACGCCGCGCGAAAGGCTGGCTCGTCGCTCGGCGCGGTGGTGACGTGCGAGGCGACCGGCGTGCCGGCGGGCTGGGGCGCGCCGCTCTACGCCAAGCTCGACAGCGAGCTGGCCGCCGCGATCATGTCGATCAACGCGGTGAAGGGCGTCGAGATCGGCGACGGCTTCGCCGCGGCCGCGCTGTCGGGCGAGGCGAACGCCGACGCGATGCGGCCGGGCGGCACCGATGCAGCGGGGCCGCGCTTCCTCGCCAACCATGCCGGCGGGATCGCGGGCGGGATCGCTACGGGCCAGCCGATCCGCGTGCGCGCGGCGTTCAAGCCGACCAGCTCGATCCTGACGCCGGTCGAGACGATCACCCGCGACGGTGCGGCAACGGAGATCGCCACCCGCGGCCGGCATGACCCCTGCGTGGGCATTCGCGGGGTGCCGGTAGTCGAGGCGATGATGGCGCTGGTGCTGGCCGACCAGGCGTTGTTGCACCGGGCCCAAATGGGATGATTATGGTTAACTAACGGAACGCCCGCCTTCGCGTGACCGTTCTAGCCCGCACTTCCAGCAGGAGAGAATGTCATGCGTCCGATGATGATGATCGCAGCGATGATGCTGCCCGCGGCCGCTCTGGCCCAGACCGGCACCGGCGCCGGCGTTGGCGTGGGTGGCACCGGGACCGGATCGGTCGGCGGCACCGGCGTGGGCGTCGGCGGTACGATGGGCACCGGCGTTGGCACCGACAGCACGATGGGCCAGACCGGCACGACGATGAGCGGTCAGACCGGCACGAGCGTCGGTACCGGCACCACGACCAGCACCCGCTCGACCACGCGGGGCCGGTCGACCCGCCGCGGCTCGACCACGACGGGCGGCACCGGCACCACGACGGGTACCGGGGTCGAGTCCGGCACCAGCGCGGGCACGGGCACGACGGGCCAGATGGGCACGACGACGCCGATGGGCGCGGGTTCGGCGGGCACCTATGACGGTGCCAATGCCGGCATGACCGGCAGCACCACGACGGCGACCGGCAATGCCGTCGGCAGCGGTGCGACGCCGACGACGGGCTCCACCACCCCGCCGCGCGGCTGATCTCAGATCCGGGCCGCCCGAAAGGGCGGCCCGTCTTGCATCAGGAGGCGATCCGATGCGTATTCCGCTTCTTGTCGGCGCGCTGACCCTATCGACGATAGCTGTCGCCCAGTCCCCGCGCCCCTCGCCGACCCCATCACCCTCACCCACGGCGACGGCCACGCCCGCAGCCGACCAAGTCGATCCGCCTGCGGCACCTCCGGGCGATCCGGTGCCCGACAGTGCGAACTCGCGCCGCGCCGACGCCGCGCCGCCGGCCGGCGAACCGACCAGCGCCAGCGACGCACCGCCGAAATAGCGGCGTCAGTCCGCGAAGGGGTCGCGGACGAGGATCGTGTCCTCGCGTTCCGGACTGGTCGATACCAGCGCGACCGGGCAGCGGATCAGCTCCTCGACCCGGCGGATATATTTGATCGCCTGGGCCGGCAGGTCCGCCCAGCTGCGCGCGCCGGCCGTCGACTGGCTCCAGCCCTCCATCGTCTCGTAGACCGGCTCGACCGCGGCCTGGTCGGCGGCATGCGAGGGAAAATAGTCCAGCGTCTCGCCGCGCAGGCGATAGCCGGTGCAGATGCGGACCTCCTCGAACCCGTCGAGCACGTCGAGCTTGGTCAGCGCGATTCCGGTGATGCCGCTGACCGCCGCCGACTGGCGGACCAGCACGGCGTCGAACCAGCCGCAGCGGCGTTTGCGCCCGGTGACGGTGCCGAACTCATGCCCGCGCACGCCCAGCCGCTCGCCGGTGTCGTCCTCGAGCTCGGTGGGGAAGGGGCCGGAGCCGACCCGGGTCGTATAGGCCTTGGCGATCCCGAGCACGAAGCCGACCGCGCCCGGCCCGAGACCCGAACCGCCCGCCGCCGTGCCGGCGATGGTGTTGGACGAGGTGACGAAGGGATAGGTGCCGTGATCGACGTCGAGCAGCACGCCCTGCGCACCCTCGAACAGGATGCGCCGCCCGGCCGCGCGCGCTTCGTTCAGGTCGCGCCACACCGGCTTGGCGAAGGGCAGGACGAAGCCGGCGATCGCGCGCAACTCGGCGATCAGCGCCTCGCGGTCGATCGGATCGGTGCCGAAACCGGCGCGCAGCGCGTCATGATGCGCGAGCAGCCGGTCGAGCTGCGGTCCCAGTGCGTCGAGATGCGCCAGGTCGCAGACGCGGATCGCGCGGCGGCCGACCTTGTCCTCATAGGCCGGGCCGATGCCGCGGCGCGTGGTGCCGATCTTGCCGGCGCCGCTCGCATCCTCGCGCAGCGCGTCGAGATCGCGGTGGAGCGGCAGGATCAGCGCGCAATTGTCGGCGATGCGCAGCGTCTCGGGCGTGGCGACCACGCCCTGTGCGCCCAGCCGCTCGATCTCGGCCTTCAGCGCCCAGGGATCGAGGACCACACCGTTGCCGATCACCGAGGGCGTACCGCGCACGATGCCGGAGGGAAGCAGCGAAAGCTTGTAGACATTCTCGCCGACCACCAGCGTATGCCCGGCATTGTGCCCGCCCTGGAAGCGCACGACCATGTCGGCGCGCTCGGCCAGCCAGTCGACGATCTTGCCCTTGCCCTCGTCGCCCCATTGCGCGCCGATGACCGCCACGTTCGCCATGATATGCCTCGTCCCCCTGCCGGAGGAACCCGGCGCGCCCTTCGACAGGACTCGGCGCGGCGGGGATGCCAGTGATGCGGTGGCGCGCCTACCGGCAGGACGGTGGCGGGTCAACCGGGAAAGGGCGGTCGGTTGCGTGGGGAAGCGAGATCGATTATATACGGCATCGCCAAACGACATGGCTCTGCCATTGGATGAACCCCCGCCACGGCAATGGCGGGGGTTCAATCGTTTGGGGGACGCGCGGCAACGCGCCCCCCGCCCGTTGGCCTATTCGCGACGTGCCACTTCGACAACCTTGAGGACAAGGGTGCCGAAGCCGAACAGCGCCGCAAGGAACAGGCACACATCGCCAAACGACATGGCTGTCTCCCATTGGATCGGCGGCGGGATTGCCGCCGACGCCTGCGCTAAAGGGCCGGCAGCGATGCTGTCATCGGCGTGGTTCGATTCGTATGGACCAGAACGGAACAGCCCTCACACCGCCCGAACCGCCGCGCCGTCCCAGACATGCGTCGCCAGTTGCGCCTCGGGCGAGTCGCCCGGTTCCAGCGCGCGGACGGTGACCCAGCCCTCGCTGCGCAGCCGCGCGCCGACGTCCGCCGGCGTGCCGTACGGCAGGAACAGGCGCCGTCGCTCCCCGCCCGCGCCGAGCGCCGCCAGCGCCTCGGCATAGAGCGAGAAGCCGGTGGCGGGCTCCTCGCGGCCATCGGCGTGGACGATCAGATAGGTGCCCCCCCGCCCCAGCTCGCGCGCGGCGCCCGCGGCGAAGAGCGAGAAGCCGAGCCAGGACTGATATTCGAAGCCGTGCCGCTCGGTCGGGTCGAGCGTCAGCGCGACCGAAGACGGGAGAGTCGCGGCGATCGCCTCCAGCGCGTCGAGCCGGCTGGTCAGGGCGCCGAACGTGTCGAAGGCGCGCAGCCGGGTGACCGCCCCGGCAAAGGGCCCTGCCGCCTCGACCAGCGGCAGATAGGCGGGCGCGATCGCGGCGACCCCGCCCGCATCCTTGGCATCGAGCCGCTCGCGCAGGGAACCGATCGCCTCGACCGCGACCGGCAACGGCCCGGCTGCGAGCGTGTCGACCAGATCGGGCAGGGTGAAGTCGATCGACGGGTCGGCGATCCCCGCCGCCGTCAGCCCCTCCACCGCGACGCCGACGACCTCGGTCGCCGCGGCGACCGAATCCAGGCCGATCAGCTCGGCCCCGACCTGCCGCCGCTCGCGGGCCGGGGCGAGCTGCGAGGCGCGGAGCGACAGCACCGAGCCGGCATAGGAGAGGCGCACCGGGCGCGGATGATGCCCCATCCGGGTCGCTGCGATCCGCGCGACCTGCGCGGTCAGATCGGGTCGGATCGCCAGCGTGGCCTGGCCGACCGGGTCGACGAAGCGCACCGCATTGGTGAGGCCGCCCGCCTTGAGCCGCGCCGCCAGCGCCTCGGCATATTCGGCGAGCGGCGGATCGACCCGCTCGTAGCCGTGCAGCCGCGCCGCCTCGAGCACCTGCCTCTCCACCCCGGCGGCGATGTCCGCGGCGGGGGGGAGGCGATCGTGGAATCCTTCGGGCAGCAGGCCGGACGTCGTCATGCACCGCCCGATAGCCGGGAAGCCGTCATCGCGCCACCCGGCGCTTCTAACCAGAGCTAATGATAACGACTTGCATTTACCTCGGAGCAATTGCAAAGGGCTCGCAACAACAGATTCAGGGACTTGCCCGCATGTCGATCGCTCTCGCCCTTCTCGCCGCCGTTGCCGATCCCTCCGCCGCTACCGTCGAGGGCGCCGCCGTTCCGGCGGCCAATGTCGACCAGCGCGGCGAGGAGATCGTGGTTACGGGAACGCGGACCGAGGGCAGCGAGGACTATACCATCTCTAGCCAGAGCACCGCGACCCGGCTGCCGCTCACCCTGCGCGAGACGCCGCAGTCGATCAGCACGGTGACGCGCGCGCAGATCCAGGACTTCCAGCTCAACGACATCAACGCGCTGTTGACCACGGTGCCGGGCATCAACGTGCAGGCGGTGGAAAGCGACCGCGTCTACTATTCGGCGCGCGGCTTCGACATCCAGACCTTCCAGATCGACGGGATCGGCGTCCCCTTCGCCTTCGGCATCCAGACGGGATCGATCGATACGGCGATCTACGACCATATCGAGGTGCTGCGCGGGGCGCCGGGGCTGCTGTCCTCGACCGGCAATCCCTCGGCGGTCGTCAACTTCATCCGCAAGCGCCCGACCCGCGAGCTCAGCGCGAGCGCCAGCGCGCAATATGGCTCGTTCGACACGCTGCGCCTCGATGCGGACGTCAGCGTGCCGCTGACCGGCGACGGCAGCATCCGGGCGCGCGGCGTCGGCGTCTATCAGGACGGCGACAGCCATCTCGACCGCTACCATCTGCGACGCTGGACCGGCTATGGCATCGTCGAGGCGGACCTGGGCGCGAATACCACGATCAGCGGGGGCTATGGCCATCAGGATCACCAGAGCCACGGCGCACTGTGGGGCAGCCTGCCGCTGACCTATAGCGACGGCACGCGGATCGATTACGACCGCTCCTCGAGCGTCGCGCCCGACTGGTCGAGCTGGAACGTGATCGACCGCCAGATCTTCGGCGACATCACCCACAAGCTGGGCAACGACTGGGTCGTTCGGGTCAGCGCGATCCGCCGGGCGACGAACGAGGACAACGAGCTCTTCTACGTCTACGGCAATCCGGACCGGACGACGGGCACCGGCATCCTCGCCTATCCCGGCGCCTTCCTCGCCCCGACGCGCAACCTGACGCTCGAGGCCTATGCCACGGGGCCGCTGAACCTGTTCGGGCGCCGGCACGAGGTGATGCTGGGCGTCAACCGCAGCGCGCAGACCTACAAGCAATATTCGAGCTACGCCGCGGTCGATGTGCCGGTGCTGCTGCCCGACATCCTGGCCGGCTCCTATCCGAAGCCGAACTTCCCGCAGACCTACACGCTCAGCCTCGACCAGCATACGCGGCGCGAGACCGCCTATGGCATGGTCCGCCTCGACCTCGCCGATCCGCTCAAGCTGATGCTGGGCGCGAACCTGACCCATGCGAAGAGCGACGGCTATTCCTATGGCGTACCGTCGCGCTTCGATGCGACCCGCTTCCTGCCCTTCGTGGGTGCGGTGCTGGACCTGTCGACCAACGTCAGCGCCTATGCGAGCTACGCCACGATCTTCAATCCGCAGACCGAGACGGACGTGGACAACCGCATCCTCGCACCGATCCGCGGCAACAATCTGGAAGCGGGGCTGAAGGGCGCCTGGTATGGCGGGCGGCTCAATGCCAGCGTCGCCGTGTTCCAGACCCGGCAGGACAATACCGCCGAATATGCGGGCTTCGCCAACGGCCGCAGCTATTACACCGGCATCGACGCCAAGTCGGAGGGGATCGAGCTCGATTTCGGCGGCCAGATCGCGCCGGGCTTGCAGGCGACCGGCGGCTATACGCTGATGCGGATCGAGGGCGAGGACGGCCAGCCCGTGCGCCGCTACGTGCCGCGCAACACCGGTCGGCTGAACCTCAGCTACGCCCCGCCGGCCCTGCCCGCGCTGAAGCTCGGCGCGTCCGCCCAATATCAGAGCCGCATCGTCAATCCCTCGGGCGTGTTCCGGCAGAAGGACTATGCGCTGCTCGACCTGTTCGCCCGCTATGCGCTGACCGATCGGATCTCGGTGAGCGCGAACCTGCGCAACGTCACCAACACCAGGTATCTCGTCGCCGCCAATGTCGACCAGAGCTATTACGGCGCGCCGCGCACCGTGCTGGGGACGATCAGCGTCCGCTACTGACCGCCGGTTTTGACCTTGCCCTGACGCCCGGTGCGGTAGAGCATCGCGCCGATGGGCCAGGACAGGATCGCGCGATGACCGCTTCACCCGCCGCGGAAACCGGCCCCGCCACGCGCGACCGGGTCAAGGCGATCGTCGGCGGATCGACGGGCAATCTGGTCGAATGGTACGACTGGTATGCCTATGCGGCCTTCACCCTCTATTTCGCGCCGCACTTCTTCCCCTCGGGCGACCGGACCGCGCAGTTGCTGGGTGCGGCGGCGGTGTTCGCGGTCGGCTTTCTCATGCGTCCGCTCGGCGCGTGGATCATGGGCATCTATGCCGATCGCAAGGGCCGCAAGAGCGGGCTGGCGCTGTCGGTCACGCTGATGTGCGCCGGCTCGGCGCTGATCGCGGTCGCACCGACCTATGAGAGAGTCGGCCTGGTCGCGCCCGCCATCCTGGTGCTGGCGCGGCTGCTCCAGGGGCTGTCGGTCGGCGGCGAATATGGCGCGAGCGCGACCTATCTGTCCGAAATGGCGGGCCGGAACCGGCGCGGCTTCTTCTCGTCCTTCCAATATGTCACGCTGATCGGCGGGCAGCTCGTGGCGATCGGCGTGCTGCTGCTGCTCCAGTCGATCCTGTCCGAAGCGGCGCTCGAGGCGTGGGGGTGGCGCATCCCCTTCGCGATCGGCGCGGTGCTGGCGATCGTCGTCTTCTGGATCCGCCGGGGCCTTGCGGAGACGCAGAGCTTCGCCAATGCTCGCAAGGACGGGGCGGCGCCGTCATCGGGGATGTTCGCGCTGTTCCGCCATCACCCGCGCGAGGCGATCACGGTGATGCTGCTGACCGCGGGCGGCACGCTCGCCTTCTACGCCTATTCGATCTACATGCAGAAGTTCCTGGTGAATACGAGCGGCTTCAGCCGCGAGGTCGCCTCGCGGATCAATGGCGGCACGCTGTTCCTGTTCATGCTGCTCCAGCCGGTCGCCGGCGCGCTGAGCGACCGGATCGGCCGCAAGCCGCTGCTGGTCGGCTTCGGCGTGCTGGGCACGCTGCTCACCTATCCGCTGTTCGCCACGCTGGAGACGACGCGCGATCCCGTCACCGCCTTCCTCCTCGTCATGGGCGGGCTGGTGATCGTCACCGGCTACACGTCGATCAACGCGGTGGTGAAGGCGGAGCTGTTCCCCGCACACATCCGCGCGCTCGGTGTCGCCCTGCCCTATGCCTTGGCGAACACGCTGTTCGGCGGCAGCGCCGAATATGTCGCGCTCCGCTTCAAGGACGCAGGGTGGGAGCGGGGCTTCTACTGGTATGTGACGGCGATGATCGCGATCTCGCTCATCACCTATCTGCGGATGCGCGACACCCGCCACGCCAGCGCGATCGCGGAGGATTAGAGCGGCTCGACGGGCGCTTGCCACCGGCGGCGGCGTCCGGCACATCGGGGGCACAGCCATGGTCCGCCGCTTCGCCGTCCCGCTCCTTCCTGCTTGCGGGCTCGCCAATGCCGCCACGGTAGTCGGCTGGCTGCCGCTCCTCAACCTGCTGCTCGCCCTGCGGATCGACCGGCTGGCGCCGGACATGCGGATCGCGCTGCTGGCGATCAGCGCGGTCGTCGGCGGCATCGCGGCGAGCGTCGCCAACATCCTGTTCGGCTGGCTGAGCGATGTGCTGCTCGCACGCGGCATTGCCCGACGTGCGGTGATCGCGGCGGGGCTGGTGGCGGTCACGCTCGCCTATGCCCTGCTGACCGCGGCGACCACGCCGCTGGGGATCGTCGCGGGGGTAGTGGCGGTCCAGGTGAGCTTCAACGCCGTGCTCGCCCCCTTTCTTGCGCTGCTCGCCGACGAGGTGCCGGAAGCCGATCGCGGCAAGCTCGGCGGGCTGCTCTCGCTGGGGCAGCCGATCGCGGCGGCGATCCTGGCGCTGATGGTCTCGCTGCCCGCGATATCGGAGGCGGCCCGGCTGCTGCTGCTGCCGGTGCTGATCGCGCTGGGCATGCTGCCCTTCCTGTTGCGCGGCAGCGATCCCCTGCCGCCCGAACCGCGCCCCGCCCCCGTCGAGGCCGCCGCCAGCCGCCGGGCGCTGGCGCTGGCGATCGCGGCGCGGCTGCTGGTGCAGGCGGCGGGCAGCGTATTGGGCCTCTATCTCTTCTATTATCTCGAGTCTGTGTCGGGACCGATCCCGCAGGCCGAGCTCGCGGCCCGGGTCGGCACCCTGCTGACCATCGGCTATGTCATTCCGGTGCCGATCGCCCTGCTGCTCGGCCATCTGTCCGACCGGATCCAGCAGCGCCGCCTGTTCCTCGTCGCCGCCGGGCTGGTGGCGGCGCTGGGGATGACGGTGATGGCCGCCGCCGGCGACTGGCGGACGGCGATCGCGGCCTTCTACGTCTACACCGCCGGCTCCGCGATCTTCCTCGCGCTGCATATCGGCTTCTCGTTCCGGCTGCTGCCCGACCCCGCCTGGCGGGGGCGCGACCTGGGACTGTACAACCTGTCCAACACCATTCCCGCCGTGATCGGACCGATCCTGACCTGGTGGCTGGCGACGCCGCAGAATTTCAGCCCGCTGCTGATCGCGCTGGCGGCGCTGACCGCGGCGGGCGGGCTGTTGTCGCTCGCCATGCGCCCGCCCCCGTGCCAAGGCTGATCGTCCCAGGGACAGAGACGGGCGGACGATGCTGATTTCCAAAGACCGGGTCGAACATGGCGGCCTGATCCTGTTCCTCGCCCTCATCACCCTCGGGCTGATCGCGATCGTCTCGAGCTTTATCGGCGCGCTGCTCTGGGCGGTGCTCGCGGCGATCCTGTTCCAGCCGCTGTTCCGGCGCCTGCTGCGCCGCTGGCCGGATCGGCGCAACAGCGCCGCAGCGGCGACGCTGCTGATCATCACGGTCGCGGTGATCCTGCCGGCCGCTATCATCGCCAGCCTGGTCGCCGACCAGGCGGCGGGCGTCTATGCCCAGCTGCGCAGCGGCCAGATCAACTTCGCCGTCTATTTCGAGCAGATCCACGATGCCCTGCCCGCCCGGCTCCAGCATCTGGTCGACAGTTCGGGCTTCGGCAGTTTCGACCGCGCGCGCGAGCAAGTGTCGCAGACGCTGGGCAATAGCGCGAGCATGCTCGCGCGCCGGGCGCTGTCGATCGGCGCCAATGCCGCCGCCTTCCTGCTCGCCTTCGGCGTCGGGCTCTACGTCACCTTCTTCCTGCTGCGCGACGGGGAGCGGATCGGCCCCGCGGTGATCCGCGCGCTGCCGCTGCCGCGGCCCGTGGCCGAGCGACTGACTGCCAAGTTCGTTGCGGTGGTGCGCGCGACCATCAAGGGCTCGGGCCTCGTCGCGCTGGCGCAGGGCGCGCTCGGCGCGATCACCTTCTGGATCGTCGGCCTGCCCGCCGCGCTCCTGTGGGGCGTGCTGATGGCGATCGCGGCGCTGCTGCCGGCGATCGGCCCCGCGATCATCTGGGGACCGGTCGCCATCTATCTGCTCGCGACCGGCGCGATCTGGCAGGGGGCGGTGGTTATCGCATCGGGCGTGCTGGTCATCGGACTGGCCGACAATATCCTCCGGCCGATCCTGGTGGGGCGCGATACCGGCATTCCCGACTGGCTGGTGCTGGTGACGACGCTGGGCGGCATCGACCTGATCGGCCTGAGCGGCATCGTCGTCGGCCCGCTGGTCGCGGCGCTGTTCCTGACCGGCTGGCGGATCCTGACCGAGGAGCGGCAGGGCCGGATCGTGTCCGCCGATGAAGATGTTGAACAAACGGATAGTTAGCCTCTGCTGACCTTCTAATATAGTTTTCTGCCATTACAGTTATTGACAATAGCTGATCCAGTTCTACCATCCGGTCGCAAAGAAGGGGCGAAGACCTTTTCGACATCGGGAGGATGGAATGACCGGGCATCGATCGACCGTGCGCGCGCTGCTGGCCTGTAGCACCGCCGCCATTCTGACGCTGACCACGCCGGCCATCGCACAGGACGTGCCGCCCGCCGCCGCGCCGGAGGCGAGCGCAGCGCCGGAGGACGCCGACATCGTCGTCACCGCGCGCCGCCGCGAGGAGAGCCTGCAGGACACGCCGATCGCGATCACCGCGCTGAGCGCCGAAACGCTGCAGGACCGGCAGATCGTCCAGACCCAGGACCTCGAAAAGGTCACGCCCAGCCTGCAGTTCAAGCCCGCCGGGCAGCTCTCGGGCAACAGTGCCTCTTCGGTGGTGTTCATCCGCGGCGTGGGACAGGTCGACCCGACCGCGGCCGTCGATCCCGGTGTCGGCATCTATCTGGACGAGGTCTATCTGGGCCGCGCGGTCGGCGGCGCGATCGATTTCGGCGACATCGCCGGGGTGGAGGTTCTGCGCGGTCCGCAGGGCACGCTGTTCGGCCGCAACACGATCGGCGGCGCGATCCTGGTTCGCACCCGCCAGCCCGAACTGGGTGTCTGGTCGACCCGCTCGCGCGTGCGCGTCGGCGACTACAACCTCTTCGAGGGATTCACCGCGCTCAACATTCCGATCGGCGAGACGCTGGCGGCGCGCGTCTCCGCCGGCTTCCGCAAGCGCGACGGCTATGTCCGCCGCGCCTCCGACAATCTCGATCTGGGCAACGAGAACGGCTATTCGTTCAACGGCGCGCTGAAGTGGGAGCCGTCGAGCGCCTTCGACATGTTCCTGCGCGGCGACTATTCGCGCCGCGACGAGCATGGCGCACCCTTCGTCTTCGCCGGGATCAACGAACAGGCGCCAGTCGCGGCGATTGCCAGCGTCGCCGCCGGCTGTCCGGGCGCGACCATCCCGTTCAGCCCGATCGTGCGCGGCGACCCGCGCTTCGGCGCGCCCAACGTACCGCAGATCAACGATCCCCGCTGCGCCAACGACTTCCAGGCCAAGGGCGATTTCACCAACGGCGGCACCGCGCCGGTGATGAGCATGTCGGAGGTGTGGGGCCTCGCCAACACCGCCAACATCCGGTTGACCGAGCAGGCACTGATCAAGCTGATCACCGCCTATCGCGAGACGACGTCGCGCGGCGTGCGCGATGCGGACAATACGCCGCTCACCCTCATCACCACCGATGTCGGATCGAAGTCGCACCAGTTCAGCCAGGAGGTCCAGCTCCAGCTCGACTTCGGCAAGGTCAGCGGCATCCTGGGCGGCTATTATTTCGACGAGGTGACCGACGAGCGCGCCACCGTCTATCTGGCCTTCCCGCCCTCGCCCCCGGTGATCTCGTCGCTGCTGCGCGGCGGCCCCGGCAGCCGCGACCTTCAAGTCTCGCGGCTCAAGACCAATTCGGTCGCCGCCTTCGGCGAGGTCAGCTGGACTCCGATCGAGCGGCTCGAGCTGACCGGCGGCCTGCGCTACACCTCGGACCGCAAATACTATCAGGGGACGGTGCTCAACCTCTTCCCGGCGACCCAGCCCGATCCCAATCCGCTGCCCTCGCTGGCGACGACGCAGGGCGGGCCGCTGTTCATCTTCAACCGGCCGTTCGTCCGCGACTTCGCGGCGCTGACCGGCTCGGCCAGCGCGCAATATCGCTGGTCGGACGCGATCAGCACCTATGCCTCCTGGGCGCGCAGCTTCAAGTCGGGCGGGTTCAACACCCGCTACAACGCCGCCACGACCGACAATCTGCCCGTCCCCTTCGCCGACGAGAAGGTGACGAGCTACGAGATCGGCGTGAAGACCAATATCGGCCGGCTGCGGCTGAACCTCGCCGCCTTCCAGGCGGAATATGACGATATCCAACTGATCTTCCGCCAGGGCGTGGTGCCGCTGCTGTTCAACGCCGGCAAGGCGCGCATCCGCGGGCTGGAGGCGGAGGCGAGCTATCGGGCGCCCTGGGGCCTGATCTTCGACGGCGGGATCAGCGTGCTCGGCGACAAGATCAAGAGCATCACCCAGATCCCCGGCGCCACCGCCACCGTCGCGCCGGGCGACGACCTGCCCTTCACCCCCGATCTCACCGCCAATGTCGGCATCGGCTACAAGATCGAACTGGGCGGCGGCACCTCGCTGACGCCGCGCTTCGACGGCAATTACAGCTCGAAGTTCACCTTCATCACCGGCAGCATCCCGCTGATCGAGGAGAATGGCTATTTCGTCGGCAACGCCTCACTGATCCTGAAGCTGAACAGCGGGATCGAGGTGAGCGCGGGCGTCAACAACCTGTTCGACGAGCGCTATCTCATCCAGGGCAACGCGTCGCTGGCGACGCTGGGCTATGCCGAACGCATCTTCGCCCGGCCGCGCAACTGGTTCGTCCAGCTGTCGACCTCGTTCTGACGTCTTGAAGTTCGAGCCACTCGGCCGAAACCGTCGCCCCAGCTCAGGCTGGGGCCTCGGGCGGATCCAGCCTCGCGCCGTCGCCAGGAGATCCCAGCCTTTGCTGGGATGACGCGCTTCTGGTGAAAGGAAGCGGGTCCGAAGCCGGACACTTCACTCTTCGACTATCACACCCCGTCCAAAATCGCCGCATCGATCCGGCGCAGCATGCGCGTGAACGCCGCCAGCTCCTCCGGATCGAAGCGCGCGAAGATGCGGCGTTCCAGTTCCAGCGCCTTGGGCGCCACCGCCGCATAGAGCTCGCGCCCCGCCTCGGTCAGCACGAGATGGTGGGAGCGCTTGTCGCCCTTATGGGGCATTCGCGCCATCAGCCCGCGCTCGACCAGCGCGATCGCGGCGCGGCTGACCGTCACCTTGTCCATCCGGGTCCGCGCGCCGATGCCCTGCTGGGTGATCCCACCCTCTTCCTCGGCGACGACCGCGATCAGCCGCCATTCCGGGATCCGGAGGTCGAACAGCGCGATATAGGTTCCCGCTACCGTGTCGCTGACGAGGTTGGAGGTGAAGGACAGGCGATAGGGCAGGAAATCGTCCAGCCTGAGCTGCGCCGGCTCGGAAGAGGATGCGTCCGAAGAAGCCATCGCATGATGGTAGCATTTGACACCATCTCCGCAACCATGCGATCCAGTTGCAAATGATACCGGATTGGAGGATGCCATGGTGACGACGATGGAGACGCCCGGGGCGGTGACGGCGGCCGACAACCCGCTGGGCCTCGACGGATTCGAGTTCTGCGAGTTCACCTCGCCCGATCCCGACCTGCTGGCGCGGCAGTTCGAGGCGATGGGCTTCGTCGCGTCGCATACGCATCCGGCCCGCGACGTCACCCGCTACCGCCAGGGGCGCATCAACCTGCTCCTCAACCGCGAGGCGACCGGGCAGGCGGCCGACTTCCGCGCCGCGCACGGACCCTCGGCGAGCGGCATGGCCTTTCGCGTCGCCGATCCCGCCGCTGCCTACAACCACGCGATCGCCGAGGGCGCGACCGCGGTCGATGCCGCACGCGGCACGCTGGGCGAGGGCTCGTGCGTGATCGAGGGGATCGGCGGCAGCTATCTCTATCTCGTGCGCGCCGGCGCCGATCTCTATGCCGACTGGAACGAGGTGCCCGGCTGGGAGCAGGCGGCGGCGGAGAATGGCGTCGGTCTCGACCTGCTCGACCACCTCACCCACAATGTCCGCCGCGGCGAGATGCGGACCTGGTCGAGCTTCTACGGCCGATTGTTCGGCTTCGAGGAGCAGAAATACTTCGACATCAAGGGCAAGGCGACCGGCCTGTTCAGCCAGGCGATGATCGCGCCCGACGGCGCGATCCGCATCCCGCTCAACGAGAGCCAGGACGACAACAGCCAGATCGAGGAGTTCATCCGCGAATATCAGGGCGAGGGCATCCAGCACCTCGCCCTGACCACCGACGATATCTACGACACGGTGGAGAAACTCCGCGCCCGCGGCGTGCGGCTGCAGGACACGATCGAGACCTATTACGAACTGGTCGACAAGCGCGTCCCCGGCCATGGCGAGGATCTGGAGCGGCTCAAGCGCAACCGCATCCTGATCGACGGCAATGTCGGCGACGAGGGCATCCTGCTCCAGATCTTCACCGAGAATATGGTCGGGCCGATCTTCTTCGAGATCATCCAGCGCAAGGGCAATCAGGGGTTCGGGAACGGGAATTTCCAGGCGTTGTTTGAAAGCATTGAGCTGGACCAGATCCGGCGCGGCGTCATCAAGGTGGATGCCTGAATCATCCCCGCTCCGCGGGGAGGGGGACCAGCCGCAGGCTGGTGGAGGGGGCTGGCCGCACACGGTATCGCTGGTGGATACCCCCCTCCACCAGCTTCGCTGGTCCCCCTCCCCGTGCCGGGGAGGATCTTTGAGGTGAAGATGACCGACTACATCCCCGGCTTCGCCAACCATGTCTCGACCGAGGCCGTGCCCGGCGCGCTGCCGGTCGGGCGGAATGCGCCGCAGCGGCCCGCCTTCGGCCTCTATACCGAGCAGCTCTCCGGCACCGCCTTCACCGCCCCGCGGCACGAGAACCGGCGCAGCTGGCTCTACCGGATGCGGCCGACCGCCGAGCATCCCGCCTTCACCCGCTATGACGGCGCACCACGCTTCGCGCCCGGGACGAGCGACGCGCCGCTCGCCCCCAACCGGCTGCGCTGGGATCCGGTAGCGGAGCCGGCGCCCGGAACCGATCTGGTCGACGGCATGACGACGATGCTCGCCAATCGCGATCCCGCCGAGCTGGAGGGGGTCGCGGTGCACGTCTATGCCGCTAATCGCGACATGACGAACCGCGTCTTCGTCGATGCCGATGGCGAGCTCTTGTTCCTGCCGCAGGCGGGGCGACTGACGCTGCTGACCGAGATGGGCCGGATCGACATCGCGCCCGGGCAGGTCGCGCTGATCCCCCGCGGCGTCCGCTTCCGCGCGCTGCTGCCCGACGGGACGGCGCGCGGCTATGTCGCAGAGAATCACGGCGCGCTCTTCCGCCTGCCCGATCTTGGCCCGATCGGCGCCAACGGCTTGGCCAACCCCCGCGATTTCGAGACCCCGGTCGCCTGGTTCGAGGATCGCGATGCAGCCACCGATGTGATCCAGAAGTTCATGGGTTCGCTGTGGACGACCACGCTCGACCATTCGCCGCTCGACGTGGTGGCGTGGCACGGCAATCTCGCGCCGTGGCGCTACGACCTGTCGCGCTTCAACACGATCAACACCGTGTCGTTCGACCATCCCGATCCGTCGATCTTCACCGTGCTGACCAGCCCCAGCGACGTGCCCGGCCGCGCCAACGCCGATTTCGTGATCTTTCCGCCGCGCTGGATGGTGGCGGAGGACACGTTCCGCCCGCCCTGGTTCCACCGCAACGTGATGTCGGAGGCGATGGGGCTGATCCACGGCGCGTACGACGCGAAGGCGGAAGGCTTTCGCCCCGGCGGGCTGTCGCTGCACAATCTGATGGCCGGACATGGCCCCGACCACGCCAGCTGGCAGGCCGCGTCGCAGGCGGAGCTGAAGCCGCACCGGATCGAGGGGACGATGGCCTTCATGATCGAAAGCTGCTGGCCCTACCGCCCGACATCCTACGCGCTCGACCATGCGCAACTCGACTATGATGCCGTCTGGTCCGATTTCCCGAAAGCCGTGCTGCCATGATCGACGAGACCCACGACCCAGACCTGCGCTGCTGGGTGGAGAGCGCGGCGGGACATGCCGAGTATCCCGTCCAGAACCTGCCCCTCGGCATCTTCGCGCCAGCCGGCGGCGCGCCGCGGCCGGGCATCGCGATCGGCGACCGGATCCTCGACCTGCAAGCCGTCGCTGCGCTGCTGCCCGATGCCCCCGCACGCGCATTGGGCGGCGCGACCCTCAACCCCCTGTTCGCGCTCCCCGCCGCCGACCGGCGCGCGCTGCGCCGCCGCGTCTCGGCGCTGCTGAGCGACGAGGGGCAGCGCGATGTGGTCGAGCCGGCGCTGCACCGCGCCGCCGACTGCACGCTCCACCTGCCCGCGGCGATCGGCGATTACACCGACTTCTATGTCGGCATCCACCACGCGACCAATGTCGGCCGCCAGTTCCGGCCGGACAACCCGCTGCTGCCCAACTACAAATGGGTGCCGATCGGCTATCACGGCCGCGCCTCGTCGGTCCGGCCCTCGGGCGAGCCGGTGATCCGGCCGCGCGGCCAGCGCAAGCCGCCCCAGGCGGACGCGCCCGACTACGGCCCCACCCGCCGCCTCGACTATGAGCTGGAGCTGGGCGTCTGGATCGGCCGCGGCAATGCGTTGGGCGAGCCGATCCCGATCGCGGAGGCGGGCGAGCACATCGTCGGCCTGTCGCTCCTCAACGACTGGTCGGCGCGCGACTTCCAGGCCTGGGAGTATCAGCCGCTCGGGCCCTTTCTTGCCAAGAACTTCCACACCAGCGTCAGCCCCTGGGTGGTGACGGCGGAGGCGCTGGCCCCCTTCCGCATCGCCCAGCCGCCGCGGCCGGACGGCGACCCCGCGCCGCTGCCCTATCTGGCCGACGCGGCGGATCAGGCGCGGGGCGCGCTGGCGATCGAGCTGGAAGTCCATCTCTCCACTGCCGCGATGCGCGCACAGGGTACGCCGCCGCACCGCCTCAGCCGCGGTCCCGCGTCGAACATGTACTGGACGATCGCGCAGATCGTCGCCCATCACGCGTCGAACGGCTGCGACCTGCGGCCGGGTGACCTGCTCGGCACCGGCACGATCTCCGCGCCGACGGATGACGGGCTCGGCAGCCTGTTGGAGATCAGCCGCGGCGGCACGGCGCCGATCGCACTTCCCGGCGGCGAGACGCGCAGCTTTCTGGAGGATGGCGACGAGCTGATCCTGTCCGCCCATGCCGCAGCCGAGGGCTATGTACCGATCGGCTTCGGCGAGTGCCGCGCGCGCATCGCACCGGCGCGAGGGTGAGCGAGGTCGCGCGCCTCTACGCCACGCCCGCCGGGGTGGCGCTCGGCCCGCTGGACCTGATCCCGGACGGCAAGGCGCGCGGCTTCGTTCTGGAAATGCGCGCGGGCCGGTTCCACGGCTTCGTCGTCCGGCAGGGGGAGGCCGTGCATGGCTATGTCGACCGCTGTCCCCATGTCGGCTTTCCGCTGGCGCAGGCGCTGGACGACTATCTGACGCCGGACGGCGGGCTGATCGCCTGCACCTGGCACAGCGCCCTGTTCCGGATCGCGGACGGCGCCTGCGTCGGCGGGCCGTGCATGGGCCAGTCGCTCACGCCCTGGCCGGTGGCGGTGCAGGGCGGAACCCTCACCACCGCCTGACCGTCACACCTTGGCGGCGTAGATCATCCGCCCCTGGCCCAGCCGGGCGAACACCTGGTCGAGGTCCCGCTCGCCCACCGCGAAACAGCCCTGGCTGCGGCCCAGCATCCCGTGGGTGCGCAGCATGTCGGGATTCGCATACCAGGCCGAATGGACCACGATCGCGCGACCCAGCGCATTGCTGTTGGTGGGGTCGAGCCCGATCAGCCGCTGCGAGCGGCCGTGCTTGCCGACATAATAGTCGCTGGTGAGAAAGGCGCCCTCGCACGAGGCGTTGGAGCCGAAATCGTTGGAGAAGCGCTTCAGATAGCCGGTATGCGCCGGATCGGAGCCGCTGCCGTGCGCGACGAGCAGCGCGCTCGACCGGCCATTGACCAGATCGACGAAGTGGAAGCGCGGCTGGGCGGAGCCGGTGGCGAAATCGACGATCGCCATCCTGTCGCGCTGGACCTGGCCGCCATGCTGCTGGAGCGCGGCCATGGCGCGCCGGAGAAGCTCCGGGCGGATCGGGTTGGCGGAGACCAGGCCCGGCACCGCGGCGCCCGCCGGCGCGGCCGGCTGGGGCTGGATCGGCAGGCTGAGCCGACGGGTGAACCCGTGCACCGCGCCCGGCACCGCCAGCGCCCCGGCAAGGGTCAGGCCATTCTTCAAAAGCGCGCGCCGACTGCGCGCGGCAGGCTGTTCGTGCATCGACATTCCGGATCGTGAAGATGATCCCCCAGTGCCGGCCTCTATAGCACGGAAAAGGGTTAACATCCGCCCCGCATCGGCTTTGGTTGCATGTTCAAAACCTCCGCTGGTCGCGACGCGTTAACGGTTCGCCGCGTCGACAATGCGATGGCACCAAATCCGACGAGGCGCGTTGAAATCATCGAAAGGGTATTGACAAAGAGGGTCTGTTATGAAGCGCGCCTTGTTCCTTGCTCTGGCGACGATGGCGATGGTGCCGGCCGCCCCGGCATTCGCGGCGGCGGGAAGCGATGCCGCGATCGAGGAAGCGGCCGAAACGCTGACCCCCAACGCCTATGTCTGGAAGGACGATGCCAGCTCCGCCGAACCGGTGACGGTGGTCGTCAGCATTCCGCAACAGCGCGCCTTCGTCTATCGCGGCGAGACGCTGGTCGCCGCGTCGAGCGTGTCGACGGGCAAGGACGGGAAGGAGACACCGACCGGCATCTACCCAATCCTGCAGAAGAACCAGAACCACAAGTCGAACCTCTACGACAGCGCGCCCATGCCCTTCATGCAGCGGCTGACCTGGGACGGGATCGCCCTGCACGCCGGTCGCAATCCCGGCTTCCCCGCCTCGCACGGCTGCGTCCGCCTGCCGGCCGGGTTCGCCAAGAAGCTGTTCGAGACGACGCAACTGGGCACGACCGTGGTGGTGACCGACGCGTTCGTCAGCGGCACGCGGCTGGATCCGGAACTGCTGGTGACCGACGAGATGCGCGCCAATCAGGCCCAGATCGCCGCCCTGCCGTAAGGCGTCGATCTGCCATGTTTCACGCTGAACCGGCGTCATCGCAGCGAAGGCGAAACCTTTGCGAAAGTCGCGACGGCAACCTCCCATCCGTCATTCCGGACTTGTTCCGGGATCTACCGTTCCGCCAAAGCAACAGCTTGTGCGTTTGCCGCGCCGTGGATGCCGGAACAGGTCCGGCATGACGGGGTGAGTTTCACAGAGGTTTCGCCTTCGCACGAACGACGGACGAGCGCGTGTCCGTCATGCCTTCGTCGGGATGACGATTGTCGCCCACGCATCAAACCAGGCCGGGCCGGTAGTGGCTGCAATCTCACCACCCACCCGCGCCACCTCCTGCACCGCTTCTGCACGACATCCACCACAGCATCCCCATATCGGACCACTACCCCCCTCCCCGATCACAGGGAGGCTTCGTTCCATGCGCTTCGGTTTCTGGTGGAAAGTCGCGGTCGCCGCGATGCTGGTGGGGCTGCTCGACCGGATCGTCGCCTTCGAGGTCGAGGGCATCGGCCTCGGCATGCTGGCGGGCGGGTGGCTGATCGGGGTGGTGGCTGCCCGCGCCGATGTGCGACGACGGCGACTGGCATGGGCAGGCCTGGCCGCTGCGGCGTGGTTAGCGCTCAGCCTGGCCGACGATCCGGGTCCGCTCGCCTGGCTGCTCTTCTGGGTCGCCCTCTCCTTCGCGACGCTCGCCCCGCGGACGACGCGGTTCGACGATGCGTGGCGATGGTCCGCACGCCTCGCCGTGCACGGACTGACCGGCCTGTTCCGCCCCGTCATCGACGCCGCCGCGCTGCTCCGCAGCCAGAAGCGGATCCGGATCGGCGGTCGCGCCGTCGCCGCGACGCTGGCGCTGCCGGCGATCGGCGGGACGCTCTTCCTCCTGCTCTTCGCCGCCGCCAATCCGCTCATTGGCCAGCTGCTCGCCGCGCTCCGCCTGCCGCCCGTGTGGCGGATCCTGCTCTGGGGCTTCGCGCTGCTCTTCGTCTGGGCGAGCCTGCGCCCGCATCCCCTCGCCATCCGCATCGCGCACCGGCTGCCGGAACCCGAGCCGTTGCTGCCGGGCACCTCGCTGCCCTCGGTCCTGATCGCGCTGGCGCTGTTCAATGCGCTGTTCGCGGTACAGAATCTGCTCGACATCCTGTTCCTGTGGAGCGGCGCCCCGCTGCCCGCGGGCACCAGCCGCGCCGGCTATGTCCATCAGGGCGCCTATCCGCTGATCGTCACCGCGCTAATCGCCGGCGTGATGGCGCTGGCGATGCTGCGCCCCGGCAGCCCCGCCGCCGATGATCGCCGCGCGCGCCTGCTGGTGACGGTCTGGGTCGGGCAGAATTTGATCCTCGTCGCCTCCAGCGCGCTGCGCACGCTCGACTATATCGCCGCCTCGATGCTCACCGCCTGGCGGATCGCGGCGCTGGTCTGGATGGCGCTCGTCGCCCTCGGGCTGCTCTCGATCGGCTGGCGGATCGCCAAGGGTCACAGCGCGCGCTGGCTGGTAAATCTCAACGCCGGCGCGGCGGCGCTGGTGTTGGCGGCCTGCGCGATGCTCGATCTCGGCGCGCTCGTCGCCGCGTGGAACGTGCGCGCCGCCGATCCCGCGCGGGTCGACCTTTGCTATCTGCGCAATGTCGGCGACGGCGCGCTGCTGCCGCTGATCGCGCTGGAGGCGCGCACCGCCGATCCCGCGACGCGAGACGGCATCGCCTATATCCGGGCGGAAATGCTGCAACGCCTCGCGACGCGGCAGGCGGACTGGCGGCAATGGACCCCGCGCGGCGCGCGGCGGCTCTCGGCGGCGCAGGCGGCGCTCGGTCCGCGTCCGTCGCCGCCCCTGTCCCTGCCCAAGGGCAAGACCCGCGACTGCAACGGCGCGATCGTCGACGCGCCCTGGTCTTGACCCGCGGGAGACGAGCGATGATCCCCTGTCCCATGCCGCGCACCATCCTGATCGCCGACGACGATGCGCATATCCGGCAGCTGCTCGTCTTCGCGCTCGCCAAGGCGGGGCTCGACACGGTCGAGGCGGAGGATGGCGAGGCGGCGCTCGCCGCCGTGGCGGCGGGGGGCGTCGATCTCGTGGTGCTCGACATCAACATGCCGCGGCTCGACGGGATCGAGGTGTGCCGCCGCCTGCGCGCCGCGGGCGAGCTGCCGATCCTGTTCCTGTCGAGCCGCGACGACGAGATCGACCGGGTGCTGGGGATCGAGCTCGGCGCGGACGACTACGTCACCAAGCCCTTCTCCCCGCGCGAGGTGGTGGCCCGCGTCACCGCGATCCTGCGCCGCACCGCCGCCCGGCCACCCGCCCCAGCCGGCGCGACCGCGCCGCTCCGGCACGGCCGGCTCACCCTCGATCCCGATGGCTGGCAGGCGGCGTGGGACGGCCGGGAGGTGCCCTTGACCGTGACGGAGTTCGGCATCCTGCGCACGCTCGCCGCGATGCCGTCCAAGGTGTTCAGCCGCGACGCGATCATCGACCGGCTGCATGGTCCCGGCTTCGCCATCACCGACCGCACGGTCGACAGCCATGTCCGCAACCTGCGCGGCAAGTTCGCGCGCGCGGGCGCCGAGGACGTGATCGAGACGCGGCCCGGCATCGGCTATCGGCTCGGCAGCTGCGGGGCGGGATGATCGAGCCGTTCAAGCGCGTCGTCCGGCGCCACTGGCCGCGGCTGCGGCTGCGCACGATCCTGCTCCTCACCTTCACCTTCGTCGCCGCGCTGCCGGGCTTCGGCGCGCTGTTCCTGCGGGTGTACGAGAATGCGCTGGTCCGCCAGACCGAGGCGGAGCTGGTGGCGCAGGGCAGCGCGCTGGCGGCGATCGCGGCGGTCGAGTGGCCCGGCGGCGGCGCGCTGCCGGTTCGGGCGCCGCCCGAGCTCGGATCGATCGATCTCAGCCTGACGCCGATCCTGCCCGAGCGCCCCGACCCGCTGCCCGATCCATCCGCCGGGAGCGAGGACGCCGGATGGAGCGCGAAGCTCGCCCCCGTCCTACGCCAGACCGCGCGCACGACGCGCGCGAGCATCGCCCTGCTCGACAGAGGCGGCCGCATCCTGATCGGTCCCGCGCCGGGCAGCTGGGCCATGCTGCCGGAAGTGCGCGCCGCGCTCGCAGGGCGGCCGGCGACCGTGCTCCGCCGCAACGATGCCTATCGCCAGCACTACCCGCTCGAATGGCTGAGCCGCGCGTCAGACCTGCGCATCCATCATGCCCGGCCGGTGCTGGTCGGCGGAAAGGTGGTCGGCGTGATCCTCCTGGCGCGCACCCCGCGCGCGCTCGTCACCGGGCTGATGGCGGACGGCGGCAAGATCGCGATCGGCATCGTCCTGATCTTCGCGACGCTGGTGGCGCTGAGCGGATTGCTGTCGCGCGGGATCGTCCGCCCGGTCGAGGCGCTGGGCGCGGCGACGCGGGCCGTGGCATCTGGCAAGGGCGGCACGGTCGATCCGCCGCCGACCACCGCTGCGGTCGAGATCCAGGCGCTCTATCGCGACTTCGCGACCATGGCAGAGGCGATCGAGCGGCGTTCGCGCTATGTGCGCGACTTCGCGCATGCGGTCAGCCACGAGTTCAAGACGCCGCTCGCCGGGATCGGCGGTGCAATCGAGCTGTTGCAGGACCATCCCGACATGGCCGCGGCCGATCGCGCGCGCTTCCTGTCCAACATCGCCGCCGACGCCGTGCGGCTGCACCAGCTGACCAGCCGGCTGCTCGATCTGGCGCGCGCGGACATGGCTGCGGCGGATGCGGGGGCCGCCACCGATCTGGCCGGCGCGCTGAGGCGGGTCGCCGACGCCCACCGCGCATCCGGCTTTGCGATCGCGCTGCAGATCGCGCCGAACCTGCCACCCGCCGCCATCCCCGCCGTGGCGGTGGAGGCGGTGGTGACCGCGCTGGTTGAGAACAGCCGGCAGGCGGGGGCCGGAAGCGTGTCGCTCGCCGCCGCGCGCGAGGGCGCACGGATCGTCCTGACCGTCGCCGACGACGGGCCGGGCATCCCGACTGGCGACCGTGGCCGCATCTTCGAACCCTTCTTCACCGCCCGCCGGGCGCAGGGCGGGACCGGCCTCGGCCTGCCGATCGCGCGCTCGCTCTTGCAGGCGCATGGCGGCGCGATCGATCTGGTCGACACGACCGAAGGCGCGACGTTTCGCGTGACGCTGGAGGCGGTGGCGGGGTGAAGTCGCTATCCTAGCCCTCCCCTGAAGGGGAGGGGGGTGGCTCGGCCACATATCGTGTCACCACACCCGTCCACACCTCAATGCGCCGCGCCGGCCTCCACCGGCCGGCGCGGGCGGCGGGCCGCCCAGATCAGCATCGCCGACAGGGCGAAGATGATCGCGGACACGAGGAAGACGTGGTTGATCGCCAGCGCCGCGCTTTCCTGATTGACCGTCCGCTCCACCGCCAGCCGCACCTGCTCGAGCGAGAAGCCGTTGTTCTGCAACGCGGTCGCGGTCGCATCCGTATGCATCCGCGCGACGATTTCCGACCGGGCGACGGTGGTCTGGTTGGCGAAGTCGGTGGTCGAGATGGCGGTGCCGATCGCGCCCGCCATGGTCCTGAGAAAGCTCATCACGCCCGCCGCCGACGCCGTCTCGCCCGGTGCCACCGCGCCGAGCGCGATGGTGGTGACCGGGATGAAGAAGAAGGGCATGCCGATGCCCTGCAGCATCTGCGGGATCGCCAGCGTCCAGAAATCCGATCCGCTCGTCCAGTGGACGCGCAGCAGCGCGGTGAAGCCGAGCCAGGCGATGCCGAAACAGACCAGCCCGCGCGGATCGACCCTGTTCACCAGCCGTGCGACGACCGGCGCCATGATCACCGCGCCGACGCCGGAGAAGGCGGTGACGTAGCCGGCATTGGTCGCCGTATAGCCCATCGTCGCCTGCAACCATTGCGGGATCAGCACGGCCGAGGCGAAGAAGGTGCCATAGGTGAAGGCGAGCGCCAGCACCGCGACGGTGAAGCCGCGATGGCGGAAGACGCGCAGGTCGACCACCGGACGCCGGTCGGTCAGCTCCCACGCCACGAACACCGCGCAGCCGATCGCGGCGACGATCGCCAGCCAGACGATCGTCGCGTCGGCGAACCAGTCATGCTCGCGCCCGATATCAAGCATGATCTGGAGCGCGCCGATCCACAGGACCAGCAGCATCAGCCCGATCAGGTCGATGCCCATCGCCTGCACCTTCGTCTCCACCTGGCGCAGCAGCCGCCCCGCGCCGATCGTGCAGACGATCGCGACCGGAATGTTGATGAAGAAGATCCAGTGCCACGACCAGCTGTCGCTGATCGTCCCGCCCAGGATCGGCCCCAGGATCGGCGCGACGACCGTGGTCATCGCCCACAGGCCCATCGCCTGCCCATGCTGCTCCTTGGGAAAGATGCGCAGCAGCAGCGTCTGGGTCAGCGGCATCAGCGGGCCGCCGCACAGCCCCTGGCCGATCCGGCACACGACCAGCATCGGCAGGCTGACCGACAGACCGCACAGGATCGAAAAGGCGCCGAAGCCGATCACGCCCCAGGTGAAGGTGCGCACCGCGCCGAACCGCCCCGCCAGCCAGCCGGTCAGCGGCACGCAGATCGCCTCCGCCACCGCATAGGAGGTGATGATCCACGTCCCCTGGCTCGACGAGATGCCAAGCGAGCCGGCGATGTGCGGCACCGAGACGTTGGCGATGGTCGTGTCGAGCACCACCATGAAGTTGGTCAGCGCCAGCACCAGCCCCGCGACGATCAGCCGGGCGCCGGTGATCGGCGGAAAGTCGTCGGCTCCGGCCATCGCCCGAACTCCCTTCAGTCCTGCGCCTTGACGTCGATCTCGGCGGTCATCGACAGGCCGACGCGCAGCGGATGCGCGGCCAGCTCCTTCGGGTCCAGCCGGATGCGGACGGGCAGGCGCTGCACCACCTTGATCCAGTTGCCGGTCGCGTTCTGCGCCGGGATCAGCGCGAAGGCGGAGCCGGTGCCGCCGGCGAAGCCCGCCACCCGGCCATGATATTCGACGCCGCCGCCATAGAGGTCGGAGGTCAGGGTGACGCGCTGGCCGGGACGCACCCGCTCCAGCTGGCCTTCCTTGAAGTTGGCGTCGACATAGACCTGGTCGATCGGCACGATCCGCATCACCGTGGTGCCGGCGGCGACGCGCTGGCCGACCTGGATGCTGCGGCTGGCGACGACGCCGTCGACCGGCGCGCGGATCACGGTGCGTTGCAGGTCGAGCTGCGCCTGCCGCACTTTCGCCTCCGCCGCCAGCACGTCGGGCGCGGTCGCGGCGGTGGTGCCGCGGATCAGCGCCTCGTTGGCGGCCAGGTTGCCGCGTGCGGTGCCGCGCTGCGACTGCGCCTGGCGCAGGGCCGCGCGCGCCTGCGCCAGCCCGGCCTGCGCGGCGGCGAAGGCGTTGGTGGCGCTGGTCAGCTCGTCGCCCGACACCGCACCCTGCGGGGCCAGCCTGGTACGGCGGTCGAGATCGACCCGCGCCTTGGCGAAGGCAGCCTCGGCCGACTGGACGGTCGCGCGCGCCGCGGCGATGTCGGCGTCGCGCGCCTCCACCTGCGCGTCGAGCGCGTCGCTGCTCGCTGCGGTCTGGCCGAATTGCCGCCGCGCCTTGGCAAGGTCCGCCTGGGCGGAGGCGAGCGCGATCCGCGCGTCGCTGTCGTCGAGCCGCACCAGCACGTCGCCGCGCCGGACGCGGTCGGTATCCGACACCGTCACCGCCACCGCCTGTCCGGCGACCATCGGCGTGATCTGCGCGGTATCCGCGCCGACATAGGCGTTGTCGGTCTCGATATGGAAGCGCCCCGCGAGCGCGTACCAGATGCCATAGACCAGCCCGATCGCCAGCACGGCGATGGCAATGCCGGTCAGCGCCTTGCGGCGCTTGCCGTTCTTCGGCTGAACGATGTCGGAAGTGCTGTCGGTCACGGCGGTCAGTTCCTGCTGGTCCGGGTGGCGAGCTGGGGCGCGGTGAAGCCGCCGCCCAGCGCCCGGACTAGGGCGATATCGAGGGAGAAGCCGCGCGCCTGGAGGTCGGCGACGCTGCGCCGCGCCTCCAGCACCCGGTCCTGCGCGGCGAGCACGTCGAGGAAGCGCGACAGCCCCCCTTCGTAGCGGAGCCGGGCGACGCGATAGGCGGCTTCGGAATCGGCGAGCGCGCGGCGCGATTCGTCGAGCTGCACGCCGAGCGAGCGGCGGCTGGCGAGCGCGTCGGCGACGGCGCGATAGGCATCGGTGACGGTACGGTCGTAGGAAGCGACCGCCTCGTCATAATCCGCCCGCGCGCCGCGATAGCGCCCCTGCAGCTCGCCGCCGCGGAAGATCGGCAGGCTGAGCGCCGGCCCCGCGGTGCCGAAGGTCGATCCGCCCTTCAGCAGATTGCCGAGGCCCAGCGATTGCAGACCGACGATCGCCGACAGGTTGATCGCGGGATAAAAGTCCGCCCGCGCCACCTTGATGCGGCTCGCGGCGGCCTCGACGCGGGCGCGGGCGGCGACGATGTCCGGACGGCGGCCGATCAGGTCCGTGGTCAGCCCGGCGGGGACGCCCTGCACCGAGGCGGGGAGCGCCGGCGCGGCGATGTCGAGCCCGCGGTCCGGTCCCTTGCCGAGCAGCGCCGCCAGCCGGTTGCGGGTCAGCGCGATCTGTTCGTCGGTGGCGGCGATCGCCGCGCGACCGGCCGGTACCGCGGCATCCGCCTGCTTCTGCTCGGCCTGGGTGTCGAGGCCGTTGGCGACGCGATCGGCCGTCAGCTTCTGCGTGCCCTGCCGCACCTCCAGCGCATTCTGCTGGATCGCGCGCACGGCATAGAGCGCGGCGAGATCGGCATAGGCGCCGGCAATCCCGGTCGTCAGCGTCAGCGCGGCCTGTTCGCGATCAAGCCGCGCCGCCTCCGCATCCGAGCGCGCGGCCGCGAACGCGGCGCGGTTGCGGCCCCACAGATCGAGATCGAAGCCGAGATCCGCCTCGAGCCGGCCGGTGTCGTTCCACCCTTTCGGGACGAAATCCGCCGGAATGCCGTTGTTATAGCTCTGCTTGGTCGCGCCGACCGTCGCGCCGACGTCGAGCGACGGCAGCCGCGCCGCGCCGGCCTGTTCGGCCAGCGCATCGGCGCGGCGCACGCGCGCCAGTGCGGCGGCAAGGTCGGGCGAACCGGCCAGCCCCTCGGCGATCAGGCCGTCGAGCTGCGGATCGCCATAGCTGTGCCACCAGTCGGCGACGGGCCATGCGGCCGGCGCATCGCCGTCGGCGCTCAGGCTGCGGGACGCGGCGAAGCTGTCGGGCGTGCGCACCTCCGGCGCGGCGCCGAGATGCGGCACGGCGGCGCACGCGCCGAGGTCCAGGGCCAGCCCGAGCAGCGCCACCGGTGCGGCGATCCGTGGGAGAGAGAAGCGACGGTCCATGGCAAAAGCCGTACTGTTGGGTACAGGTGCGCCAAGTGGTCCCGCCGGTGCGGCTTGTCAATGGGAAACTGTACCCTATAGTACGCAGATGCCACCGGAGATTGCTGACCCCTGCGCCACCCGACGCGAGCAGCGCAAACAGGACCGCCGCCAGGCCATTGTCGATGCGGCGAAGATCTCGTTTCTCGAAGACGGCTATGCGGCGACGTCGATGTCCGGACTGCTCAAGACGCTGGGCGGGTCGAAGGCGACGCTGTGGAGCTATTTCCGCTCGAAGGAAGAGCTGTTCGCCGCGGTGATCGCCGACCTGACCCAGGCGTCGCGACTCGAGATGGCGGAGGCGCTGTCGACCGCGACCGAGCTGGAACCCGCGCTGACCGCCTATTGCCGCAGCCTGATGCGCAAGCTCAACAATCCCGATTCGATTGCCACCTACCGGCTGGTCGTCGGCGAGAGCGGGCGGTTTCCGGAGGTCGGCCGGATCTTCTACCAGCAGGCGGTCGAGCCGACCCGGGCGCGGCTCGCGGCCTTCCTGGCCGACCATATCGCCGCGGGATGGCTGCGCGACTCGGGCCCCGCCCATATGGCGGAGGTCCTGAGCAACATGAGTGCCGGCCCGCACACGCGGCTCTTGTGGAACAACCGGACGATGACCGCGGCGGAGATGGACGAGAACGCCACGCGCGTCGCCCGCTGCTTCCTCCGCGCCTTCGCGCCCGATCCGTCACAGGGCGGGCCGCTGCGGAACTTTCAGCCGGTGGGGTGAGGCGGGACGACTCGAAATGTCCCGAGGGCACCCTTCCGGATTCGAGTATCATGCAGCCATTCTGAACCGTCGCCCGGCGCAGGCTGGCGCCTCATGCGGTCCCTGCCGTGCGCCATCACCGGCAGCCGGACACCTCTGCACTAGCCAATCTTGCGTCATCGCCGCGAAGGCGAGACCTCTGCGAAAGTGACCTCGTCATGCCGGACCTGTTCCGGCATCCACGGCGCGGCAAGCGCACATGCTATGGTATCCGCGGAACGGTGGATCCCGAAACCAGTCCGGGATGACGACTGGGAGGGGTTGCCGTCGCGGCTCTCGCAAAGGTCTCGCCTTAGCCGGGATGACGCGGGAATGCCCGGCAAAACGACACGACGAAACCCCCGCCGGCAAGGCCGGCAGGGGCGATGTCCACGCAATTCGCAGCAGCCCCGGAAGGGGGCCGCCTGCGAATCAGGCCGCGACGGCGGCGCGCTTCTTGAGGATGTCGCGCTTCAGGCGGCGGCAGCGCAGCGACAGTTTGTCGTCGCTGGTCTTCACCAGCCAGTTGTCGAGACCGCCATTGTGCTCGACCGAGCGCAGGCCGTGGGTCGAGACGCGCAGGCGCACGCCGGTTTCCAGCGCGTCGGACAGCAGGGTGACGTTCTGCAGGTTCGGCAGGAACGTGCGCTTGGTCTTGTTGTTGGCGTGGGAAACGTTGTTCCCCACCTGCCGGCCCTTGCCGGTCAGCTCGCAAATGCGCGACATGATCGAATATCCTGGTTTCGGGGTTTGCCCGGAAAGGCCGCGCGCTTAGCGAAGGCTGGCGGGCACGTCAACATCCACGCCATGCAACGGCCCGCCGCGCGCGGCGTTATCCTGGCGTAACAACCGGAGAGGGAACGTCCATGCGCGCGCTGTTGGTCATCCTGGCTGTCGTCATCCTCGGGGTCGCGGTGGCGATGCATTTCCAGCTGATCTCGATCGACCAGACCCGCCCCGCGGTGGTGCAGGCGCCTGCGTTCAAGGCGGATGTCGCCCGCGTCTCGGTCGGGACGGAGAACAAGACGGTGGCGGTTCCCACGGTCGAGGTGGAGCGTCCCGCCAACGCCAATTGAGGCTTTGACAGGCGCGTCGCGCGCGCGGCAGGGCGGCGCGATGATCCCGCTGCCCCCGCCGATGCGCCGCGCGCTCGATGCCGCTGCCGAGGCGGCACGCGCGGGCGAGGTGCCGGTGGGCGCAGTGGTGATGCGGGGCGATTCGGTGATCGCGGTCGCGGCCAATTCCCCGCGCGCGCTCCACGATCCCACCGCCCATGCCGAGATGCTGGCGATTCGCGCCGCCGCCGCCGCGCTGGGCGACGATCGTTTGCAGGACTGCGACCTGTGGGTGACGCTGGAGCCCTGCGCCATGTGCGCGGGGGCGATCGCCCATGCACGGCTCCGCCGCCTCTTCTACGCCGCCAGCGATCCCAAGGGCGGCGCGGTCGAGCACGGCCCGCGCCTCTTCGCCCAGCCGACCTGCCACCACCGGCCGGACGTCTATCCGGCGATCGGTGAGGCAGAGGCCGCCAGGCTGCTCAGGGACTTCTTCGCCGCGCGGCGGTAGGCCGCGATCCATTCAGACCAGTCCGTCATCCCAGCGAAGGCTGGGATCTCCCGGTTGTTGCGCGGGACAAAAGCCGCAAAAGGCCCCAGCCTGCGCTGGGGCGACGGGTGCGGCCAATTGGCTCAGCTTCGAGACGTCATTACCGCGCGACGTCGCTCTGCGTCACCGGCACGATCTTGATCTCGACCCGGCGATTCGCCGCCCGGCCCTCGTCGGTATCATTCGACGCGATCGGCTGCGTCTCGCCATAGCCGCGCGTGCCGATCCGGGCGCTCTGCACGCCATGGCTCGCCAGATAGTCGGCGACCGAGGTCGCGCGCCGCTCCGACAGCGTCTGGTTATAGGCGTCGCTGCCCGTCGAATCGGTGTGGCCGTACACGTCGACATAGGTCTGGTTGTATTCGGCGAGCGTGTCCGCGACCTGGTCGAGCGTCCGGCGGAACTGCGGCTGCACGTCCGCACTGTCATAGGCGAAGGTGATGCCCGACGGGATGTTGAGCACCAGATCGTCGCCGCGACGGATCACCTGCACGTCGGTGCCCGCGGTCCGCTCGCGCAGCGCCCGCTCCTGCCGGTCCATATAGGCGCCGATCCCTGCCCCGGCGAGGCCGCCGATCCCGGCGCCGACGATCTTCTCGGTCCGGTCGCGCCGCCCGCCGACCACGTCGCCCAGCAGATAGCCGCCGAGCGCCCCGCCGATCCCGCCGATCGCCGCCTTGGAGATGCGCCGCTGCCCCGTCTCCGGGTCGGTGGTGCAGCCCGCCGTGGCGAGGGTGGAGGCCGCCGCGGCGGCGAGGAGAAGACGCTGGATACGCATGCACTGCCCTTTTGCTGTCAGACCGGATCAACCCGGCCGCACCGGTCCTAGTTCCCCGCCGCGGCGAGGCCGGTCCCGCAACGAAATTACGCACCCCGCACACGCATGGTTGTCGCGCGCCGCTTTTGCCGCCATTACAGGTGCGCACACGCCGATGGCACCCCTTCCCCCCTTTCCCTGGATCGATGTCGCGATCATCCTGGCGCTGGTCGCGCTGAACGGCGTGTTCGCGATGAGCGAGCTCGCCCTTGTCTCGGCGCGCAAGGCGCGGCTGGAGGCGATGGCGCGTAGCGGTCGCGGCGGCGCGCGCGCGGCGATGACGCTCGCCGCGGATCCGGGCAAGTTCCTCTCGACCGTGCAGATCGGCATCACCCTGATCGGCATCCTCGCCGGCGCCTATTCGGGGGCGAGCCTCGGCACTCCTACCGCGGCGAGGCTCCAGGCGGCGGGCGTTCCGGCGGAGGCGGCGCAGTCGCTCGGCTTCGCGCTCGTCATCGGCCTCACCACCTTCGCCTCGCTGATCGTCGGCGAGCTGGTGCCCAAGCAGATCGCGCTCCGCTCGCCCGAGGCGGTGGCCTCGGTCGTGGCGCGGCCGATGGGCTGGATCGCGAAGATCACCGCGCCGCTCGTCTGGGTGCTCGATTCGTCGAGCGCGCTGATCTTCAAGCTCCTGCGGCTCGACCGCGACGGCGACGAGCAGGTGACGGCGGAGGAGCTCCAACTGATCGTCGCAGAGGCGTCCAAGTCCGGCGTGATCGAGGAGCATGAGCGCTCGATCATCTCCGGCGTCGTCCGCCTCGCCGACCGGCCGGTGCGCGAGGTGATGACGCCGCGCACCGAGGTCGACTGGCTCGACTGTCGCGCCGATCCCGCCGCGATCCGCGAGAAGCTGAGCGTCAGCCAGCACACCCGCCTGCCGGTCGGCGACGGATCGATCGACTCGGTGCTCGGCGTGGTCCAGGCGCGCGACATCGCCGCGGCGCTGCTGCGCGGCGAGCCGCTCGACCTGCCGCGGCTGATGCGCAAGGCGCCGGTGGTGATCGACCGGCTCGATGCGCCCGACGCGCTGCTCGCCCTGCGCGGGGCGGAGGTGCCGATGGCGCTGATCCACGACGAATACGGGCATTTCGAAGGGATCGTGACGCCCGCCGACCTGCTCGCGGCGATCGGCGGCGCCTTCGCGTCGGACGCCGATCCCGACGAGGCGCCCGACGTGGTCGTCCGCGACGACGGATCGCTGCTCGTCGCCGGCACCATGGCCGCGGACGCGCTCGCCGAGCGGCTGGGCATCGACCTGCCCGAAGACCGCGACTACGCCACCGTCGCCGGCCTCGCCCTCGCCATCCTCCGCCGCCTGCCGGGCGAGGGCGAGAGCTTCGTCGAGCAGGGCTGGAAGTTCGAGATCGTCGACCTCGACGGCCGCCGGATCGACAAGCTGCTGGTCAGCGTGGCGTAATCTCGCCGGTGGCGGCCGGTCGGACCGCATTCTTGCACTTGCGACCGTCCTCATCGGCCCGGCGCGGGCCGGATCTTGGCAAACCTCATCCGTCATGCCGGGCTCGTCCCGGCATCCACGGCCCCGCACGCGATCAAGCCATTGTTTGTGCGGCACGGTGGACCCCGGAACAGGTCCGGGGTGACGGAACGCTATGCACCGAACCGGCCCGGGCAAAGGTCGCGCGAGGCCGGGATGGCGAGGGGGCGAAATGCCTTACCACGCCGCGCTCGTGAAAGTCAGCGTATGCGGTTCGGCCGCCGCGCCGTTCGTGCCACGGAAATTTCTGTACGTGTCGTCGTTGAACCAAACCTCGTACCGCCGACCGGCGTCCGCGCGGCAGCGATAGACGAAGGTGCGGCCGTCGCGCAGCAAGCGAGGCTTGCCGATGCAATCGGGGAATGTGCCCGCGACGCGCTGAACATAGGAGAAGCTGTCCGGCTGCATCGCTCGATCGTATCGTACGACGAGATCGAATTCGCCGGCCGGAATCGAGGCGCCAGCGCGCGGTTCGGTCGCGATCACGCGCGGGCGTGAGGTCGGTGCATCGACGGGCGGCACGATGGCACGATCGGGCGAAAGCCAGAAGGCGGCAGCGGTGACGGTCAGGAACAGCATGAGCGAGACTCCGGCGATCAGGATCGGCCACCACCAGGCGGTGACAGCCCGCGAGACGGGCCGCGGCCCTGCCAGCCGATCCTCCCCGCCCTGAGCGAGCCCCATTGGCTCGGGCCCCAACAATTGAGGCACCGCCCCGGCCAGTCGCCGGGCCGCCTCCCGGCTGGTCGTCGCGCCGAGCTTGCGGCGCGCGCCCAGCAAGCGGTCGTTGACCGTATGGACGGAGATGCCGAGCGCCTGGGCCGCCGACTTGGCGTCGTGGCCCCGGGCGATCAGCGTCAGCACCTCGCGCTCGCGCGGGCTCAGCCGATCAAGCGCGGAGTCGGTCCGGTCGGCCGTATCCACAGGCGGGTCGGATCACAGCCGCCCGAACACCGCCTCGAACCCCGCCCGGTCGCCGGCGGCGAGGAAGCGGGATTGTTCGATCCAGCGGTCGCGCGCCATGCGGCCGGCGAAGGGGCCGAGCTGCGCGTCGAGCGCCGCCGCCTCGTCGTCCGTGAGGGCCGCCATCTGGCCGACCGTGGTGATGCCGAGCCCGGCAAGCCGATCGGCGAGCTTGGGGCCGAGCCCCTTGAGCTGGGTGATCGGCCCATCCGCCGGACTGGCGCTGCTGCCGGGCTCCGTCGCGGCCGGTATGTCGGCGGCGACGCTGGCGGGGCTCGCATCCATCGGCGCCGCCGCCGCGATCGGCTCGTCGGCGAGCGGCGCGGGATCGACCGGCATCGGCTCGTCCACCGCCGCTTCCACCGGTGCAGGCGGCGGCGGCGCGGCATCGGCGATCGCCGGCGTCTCCTCGCGCAGCGGACCCGGCTCCGGCACGCTCGGGGTCAGCCCGACCTCCGCCGCCCGCTCCTCGACCGCCCGCTTGGCCTCGACCCGCTGGCGCTTGCGCCGCGCGCCGGCGACGATGATCGCGATGGCGGCGATCGCGACGATCGCCATCAGCACGATATGGATGCTGGTGATCGCGGCGATCCCGTCGGGCAGCAGGCTGGAACCGGGGGCGGAGGCGGTGCTGTCGTTCATGCCATTATCCTAAAGCGGCAGGCGGTGCCCGCAAAGCGGGGTTTCAACCCTGTTCGCGAGCGATCTCGCGCCAGCCGATGTCGCGGCGGCAGAAACCCTCGGGCATGACGATCCGATCCACCGCGCGATAGGCCGCCGCCTGCGCCGCCGCGACGCTGGGTCCCGCCGCCGTCACCGCCAGCACCCTCCCGCCCGCGGCGACGAGCCCGCCCTCCGCGCCGGTCGCGGTACCCGCCTGGAAGACGACGGCGCCGTCCGCCTCCGCCGCCTCGATCCCGGCGATCGCCCCGCCCTTCTTCGGCTCGCCCGGATAACCCTGCGCGGCCATCACCACGGTCAGCGCGCAATCGGCGGAGAAGACCGGCGCAGCCTCGCCCGCCAGCCGCCCTTCCGCCGCCGCCAGCATCAGCGCGACCAGATCGCCCTGGAAGCGGAGCATCAGCACCTGCGTCTCCGGGTCGCCGAACCGGGCATTGTATTCGATCAGCTTCGGCCCCTGCGGCGTCAGCATCAGCCCGGCATAGAGCACGCCGACGAACGGCATCCCGTCGGCCCGCAGCGCCTCAACGGTCGGCCGCACGATCGTGTCGATCGCCTGCGCCTCCAGCGCCGGGGTCAGCACGCGCGCCGGGCTATAGGCGCCCATGCCGCCGGTGTTCGGCCCGGTATCGCCCTCGCCGACGCGCTTGTGGTCCTGCGCCGAGCCGAAGGGGGCGAGGTGCGTGCCGTCGGTCAGCACGAACAGGCTCGCCTCCTCGCCGGTCAGGAACTCCTCGATCACCGCCTCGCCGCCCGGTTCGGCGAAGAGCGCGTCGATCGCCGCCAGCGCCTCGTCGCGGGTCATCGCCACGGTCACGCCCTTGCCCGCGGCGAGGCCATCGGCCTTGATGACGACCGGCAGGCCGAAGGTGCCGCCGAGCGCGGCCACCGCCGTGTCGCGATCGGTGACGCGGATATAGCCGGCGGTCGGGATGCCCGCGCGCGCGCACAGATCCTTGGTGAAGCCCTTGGAACCCTCCAGCCGCGCCGCCGCCGCCGATGGCCCGAACACCGGCACGCCCGCCATCCGCAGCGTGTCGGCAAGCCCGTCGACCAGCGGCGCCTCCGGGCCGATCACCACCAGCCCGATCGCCTGCTCGCGGCAGAAGGCCGCAACCGCGCCATGGTCCGCCGCATCGAGCGCCACCAGCGTGGCGTGCCGCGCGATGCCGGGGTTGCCGGGCGCGGCGAAGAGCGTATCGAGGGTCGGCGATTGGGCCAGCTTCCACGCCAGCGCGTGCTCGCGGCCCCCAGAGCCGATCAACAGGACGTTCATGCCGGATCCCTTTTCAGACGAACCGCGGCTGGTAGCGGAGGACATGCCGGGCGACAACGCGCTGACGCTGTCGGTCGGCGAACTGTCCGGCCGGCTGAAGCGGATGGTGGAGGGCGAGTTCGGCCATGTCCGCCTGCGCGGCGAGATCTCCGGCTACAAGCGCGCCGCCTCGGGCCATGCCTATCTGTGCCTCAAGGACGAGGCGGCGGTGATCGACGGCGTGATGTGGAAGGGCGCGGCCGGCGCGCTCGCCTTCGCCCCGCAGGACGGCATCGAGGTGGTCGCGACGGGCCGTCTCACCACCTATCCCGGCCGCTCCAAATATCAGGTGGTGATCGAGCGGATGGAGCTGGCCGGCGCCGGCGCGCTGATGGCGCTGCTGGAGAAGCTGAAGGCGCAGCTCGCCGGCGAGGGGCTGTTCGATCCCGCGCGCAAACGGCCGCTTCTTTACCTGCCCCGCGTGATCGGCGTCGTCACCTCGCCCACCGGCGCGGTGATCCGCGACATCCTGCACCGGCTGGAGGATCGCTGCCCCACCCATGTCCTCGTATGGCCGGTCAAGGTGCAGGGCGAGGGCGCGGCGGCCGAGGTGGCGGCGGCGGTGCGCGGGTTCGATGCGATCGCGCCCGGCGGCCCGGTTCCCCGCCCCGATCTGGTCATCGTCGCGCGCGGCGGCGGCTCGATCGAGGATCTCTGGGCCTTCAACGAGGAAGTGGTGGTCCGCGCGGTCGCGGCCTGTTCGATCCCGATCATCTCCGCGGTCGGGCACGAGACAGATACCACCCTGTGCGACCATGCCGCCGATCGCCGCGCCCCCACCCCCACCGCCGCGGCCGAGATCGCGGTGCCGGTGCTCGCCGAGCTGCGCCATACCGTCGCCACCCATGCCGCGCGCACCAACCGCTGCGCGAACCGCTATGTCGAGCGCGGGCGAGAGCGGCTGGCGGCGCTCGCCCGGCTGTTGCCGAAGCGCGATGCGCTGCTGGGGCCCCAGCGCCAGCGCGCGGACGAGGCGGGTGCGCGGCTCGACCGCGGCCTGTCGGCGCGGGTCGCGGGTGCGCGGGGGCAGCTCGCCCATGCGGCCGGCGCGCTGCGGCCGGCGGTGCTGGCACGCCAGCTCGACACGGCCAGGGGCCGGCTCGACGCGACCTGGCGGCTGGTCCAGTCGCTCAATCCGGACCGGGTGCTGGAGCGCGGCTATGCCCGCGTCACCGCGCGCGCGGGCGGCGAGACGCTGGCCGGGGCGGCGGCGGCGCGGGCGGCGGGCGCCGTGACGCTCCACTTCCGCGACGGCGCCGTCGACGCGCGGGTTGAGCGACCGGCGACGAAAACCTATGTTCCCCCCGAGCAGCCCAGCCTGCTGTAACCCTGCCGGAATGTGTCCAGAACGATGCTGATGTCGAACACCGATCGCCCCGCGCGCCTTCATTACATGGCGAACGGCTTCCGCGTCCTGTCGCCGGGCGACCATGTCGTCTGCGCCGAGAGCGGCACGCGGATCGCGCTCGACGACCTGCGCTACTGGAGCGTCGCGCGCCAGGCCGCCTATGCCAGCGCGCAGATCGCCAGCGAGGCGCTGGCGCCGCGATGAGGGTTGCGGGCGGCCTCGCCCTTGCCCTGCTGGCCGCCGGCTGCGTCGCTCCCACCGGGCCGCCCCCCGCACCGGGGCCCCGGCCCGTTTCGCCCGCTCCCGCCCCGACGACGGCCCCTGCCCCGCCGGCCATCGAGGGCATGGCGGTCCAGGGCGGCCTCGTCGCCGGCCGTGCGCAGCCCGGCGCGATGCTGACGCTCGACGGCAAGCCGGTGCGAGTCGCGGCGGACGGCCGCTTCATCCTCGGCTTCGATCGCGACGCGGCTCCTTCCGCCCTCCTCGTCCAGCAGGCCAGCGGCGCCCCGCCCGCCGAGGTCCGCATCAGCGTCGCCCCGCGCGCCTGGCGGCTCGAGCCGGTCGATGCTCCCTATCGCGCCGGCCGCACCAGCGCAGAGTTCGACGCGCTGCGCCCCGCCGAGCTGGCCCAGATCACCGCCGCCCGCACCCGCCAGACCGATGCCGCGGGCTGGCGCCAGCGCTTCGCCTGGCCCGCCCATGGCCGGCAGTCGGGCTGGTTCGGCGCACAGCGCATCTATCAGGGCAAGCCGGGCAGCTATCATTCGGGCGCCGACGTCGCGGTGCCGACCGGCACGCCGGTCGTCGCGCCCGCCGACGGCGTCGTCATCCTCGCGACGCCCGCGCCCTTCACGCTGGAGGGCAACCTCCTCCTGATCGATCACGGCATGGGCCTGTCGAGCGCGCTGATGCACCTGTCGCGGATCGACGTGGCGGTGGGCGACCATGTCCGACAGGGCCAGCCGGTCGCCCTGTCCGGCGCCACCGGCCGGGCGACCGGGCCGCACCTGCACTGGGGACTGACCTGGCAGGGCGCACGGCTCGACCCGCTGCTGGTGGTGGGGGCGGAGCCGGAGTGATGGCGGCCCGGATCGTCACCCTGTTCCAAACGCCCGTTTACACCATCGCGTTGCCCGATGCGGCCGCACTTAACCCGCCGCTGCGTGCGGCGATCGCCACCGAGCGGCAGCGGGTCCTCGGGGTGTCCAAGTCAAACGTAGGCGGGTGGCAGTCGACCGACGACATGCTCCGCTGGGGCGGCGACGCGGCGGCCGTCCTTGCGGCGCAGTGCGTCGCAGCCGCCGAGCGGATGACCGCCGATCCGAGCGGCCGGCCGGCTTCGGTCCGCTGGCAGCCGGAAATGTGGGCGAACGTCAATCGTGCCGGCGATTCGAACCAGAGCCACTGGCATCCCGGATCCTATCTGTCCTTCGTCTACTATGTCGACGACGGCTATGCCGGGTCCGGCGACCGGCAACTCGGCGGGGAACTGGTGTTCGTCGATCCGCGCATGCCCTTCCTCCGGATGCGGACGCCCGACCTGCGCCACCGTGTCGCCAATGGCGCGGTCGAGGAACACGAGACCTGGGTGCGGCCCTTTTCCGGCCTGCTGATCGCTTTCCCGTCCTTCCTCGCCCATTCGGTGCGCCCCTATCGTGGCGAGGCGGAGCGGCTATCGATCGCGATCAACCTCGTCGCACGACCGCCAGCATGACCAGCCCGCCCGCCATCCATGTCGAACCGTTGTTTGCCACACCGGTGATCCTCGACCGGCCGGACGCCGTACCGATCGATCGCGGAGCGACCATGCGGCAGGTCGAGGCAGCACTGCGGCAACAGGGCCGATCGTCGGCCGCGATCGCTCCCGGACCGGCGGTGCAGCCGATAATCGACCATGCGGTCGGGCTGGCGAACCGTGCGACCGCACAGACGAACGGCGCCGGACCGATCCACTGGCACGCCGCCGTCACCGGCCATGCCGCCGACGGCCACCACGGCCTCCCCATCGCTCCGGAATATGAGGCCTTCTGGAAGGCTCTCTTCGTTCTGGGGGACGGGCAGGGGGCGGAGGCTTCCGGCCGGATCGTCTTGGCGGACCCCCGCCTGCCGGCCCCGATGATGGAAGCGGCAAATGTCCGGTTGCGCCTTCGCCTCGACAATCCCGGTGCCATCTATGCGCCGGAGGTGAGCTTGCCCGCCGCAGCGGGCGACATGGTCCTGATGCCGGGCTGGCTAGGCGGTCGCTGGCACCCCGCACCGGGCCACGATCGCACGCTGCTCCTGTCGATCACGCTCCTCGCTCCACTGTCCCGCTGACCGCTGGCGCCGCGCGTCGCCAAGAAGACGTCTTGCTTCGGTCGCCCTTGCGCGCCGATACCAGTGACATGTCCGCTCCCGCCATTCGCCAGCACCTGGCTGTCCTTCCAGCACCAACGGCCGCTGCATGAACCCGCACGCTCTCGAAGCCCTGTTCGAGCAGGCACAGCAGTCGGCGCGTGCCGGCCGGCGGGCGGAAAGCGCGTCCTTGTATCAGCGGATCCTTGCCCTCTCTCCGGACAATCCACGTGCGCTCAATGCCTTGGGCAATCAGGCCCTGACGGCGAACGAACTAGGTGCAGCACGATCCTGGTTCGAGCGCGCGGTCGCGGCCGACCCCAGGGCCGGAGCGATCTGGCTCAACCTGTCTGGCGTGCTCCGCATGCTGGGAGAGGACGCGGCGGAACTTGCCGCGCTCGATCAGGCGCTCGTCGCCGACCCCTATTTCGTCGTCGCGCTGTTGCAGAAGGCGCAATGGTTCGAACGTCATGATCGCGTCGCCGATGCCGTCGCCGCCTATCGCTCGCTGCTCGACGCCGCTCCGCCGATCGAGACGCTCCAGCCGGGCCTGCGCGAGGCGCTCGAACACGGGCGCCAGCTGGTTGCGGCACAGGATCTGGCCGTCGAGTCGGCGATCCGCGAGGAGCTGAGGGATCTGCCCGTCGGCTCGACCCGGCTCGACCATGCCTTGGAGATTTTGGGCGGGCGACGCCGCATCTACCATCCCAAGCCTGCGGGGCTGCACTTCCCCTATCTGCCCGCGCTCCAATATTTCGACCGCGCGGACTTCCCCTGGTTCCAGGCGCTGGAGGCCGCCACCGACGTTATCGGCGACGAGTTGCTGGCGATGACGCGCGAGAGCGACCGGAACGCGCCCTATGTCCGCATCGCGCCGGGCACGCCGGTCAACCAGTGGCAGGCCCTGAACAACTCGCTCGACTGGGGTGCGATCTTCCTCTTCAAGGACGGCGCTGAGGTCGCCGAAACCGCGGAACGCTGTCCGCAGACCATGGCGCTACTGCGCAGCCTGCCGCTGCTCGACATTCCGCATCGGGGCCCAACGGTCATGTTCTCGACGCTGCGCCCCCACACCCGCATCCCGCCGCATCACGGCGTGACCAATGTGAGAGCGGTCGTCCACCTGCCGCTGCTCGTGCCCGACGGTTGCGGTTTTCGCGTCGGGTCCGAGACGCGGCACTGGCGCGAGGGTGAGGCATGGGCCTTCGACGATACGATCGAGCACGAGGCCTGGAACGACAGCGATCACACCCGCGTGATCCTGATCATGGATGCGTGGAATCCCTGTCTCGATGCCGATGAGCGCACCGCCCTGCGGCGCGCGCATCAGGTTCTCGGTCGATTCGAGGGGTAGCCGCCGCTACTGGACGCGAACGACCCTGACCGATCGGGACGGCAGCCGCAGGAAATAGCTGCCGAGCGCCGCCGACTTGATCACGACCGGCTGCCCCGCCTTCGGGAAAATCTCGGTATCGTCGGTCTGCCGCCAGCGCATGCCGTTATCGAGCGTGAACTCCCACTTCTGGAAGCCGGCGCTCCGCACCGACGCGATCTTGGCTTCGATCTGGGTAGGCGCGTCGCCGTCGTCGCTGCCGAAGATCGGCAGGCGCAGCGAGCCAAAGCCGAACAGCGCCTTCTTCGACTGGCGGATCTGCGCCTTGTCGGCGACGACGACGTCGCCCGTCCGCTCCGCCGTGGCGAGCGCCGAAACCTTCTCGTCATAGCAGGCAAGACGCGCCTGCTGATCGACTACCGCTCGACAGGCCGTCAGGTCGCGCAGGACCGCTGCAGGTTCTGATCGCGGTGCAGCGTCTGCCGCGATCGAGGTGCCAGTTGCAACTAACAGCAGTAAAGCTGACCTTTTCATTCCAGCGCTCACCTTGAAAAATGCGTTGTTCAACAAACACATAGGCGTTCGAATTCACTAGTGTTGCAGCTTTGCGACACAACTAGCCTGAAGTGCGGCTTCGATAACTCTGCCGCTTTACAGCGCCCCGGCGACTTAGCACAAATCAGAACATCAAATCGGACGGAATTCCCGTTCGGCTGATGAGACGCGCGGACATTGCATAAGCGAGCCGGAGCATCTCTTACTAAGAGCCTCAAAAAGGGGAATTTTCAAGCAATGACCCGCCGTCGAATCAACTCTTCCCTGCGTTGCAGCGCTGCAACGTTCGCCATCGGCCTTGCGGCCATGTCTTCGCCCGTGTTCGCGCAGGCTGCCCCTCCGGGCGCCGCGGTTCCGGCTGCGCAGGACGATGCCGGCGCCGGCAGCGAGATCGTCGTCACCGGATCGCGCATCGCGCGTCCGGATCTCGAGGGCACCAGCCCGATCGCCGTCGTCTCGTCGCAGGACATCGCCCTCAAGGCCGCCTCGGCGAACATCGAGAACGTGCTGAACGACCTGCCGCAGGTCACCGCCACGACCTCGTCAACCTCGAACAATCCGGGCGGCGGCGTCGCGACCGTCAACCTGCGCGGCCTCGGCTCGCAGCGCACCCTCGTGCTGGTCGATGGCCGCCGCTACATGTCGTATGACGTCAGCCAGGTGGTCGACCTCAACACCATCCCGGCCTCGCTGATCAGCCGCGTCGACGTGGTCACCGGCGGCCAGTCGGCCGTCTACGGTTCGGACGCGATCGCGGGCGTCGTCAACTTCGTCCTGAAGCGCGACTTCTCGGGCGTCGAGCTCGGCAGCAGCTACCGCGTCACCGAGCGCGGCGACGCGCAGATCTGGGACATCAACGGCACGATGGGTGCCAATTTCGACGACAATCGCGGCAACGTGACGCTGTTCGTCGACTATCTGAAGCGCAAGCCGACCTTCGCCGGCCAGCGCGACTTCTCGCGCAACGCGCTCAGCGACAACCAGGACGGCAGCGCACCCTTCGCCGCCGGCGGCTCGGGCTCGGTCCCGCAGGGCCGTATCCTCCTGCAGAACCAGACGGCGCAGGTCGGCGGCAGCACCACCCCGGTGGTGCTCAATCCCGGTCTCAACGCGCGCCTGAACAATGGCTGCGCCACCTCGAACACCATCTATCAGGTGTTCACGCCGGCCGGCGCGTCGACCTGCTACACCGCAGCCGACGGGTACAACTTCAACCCGGTCAACTATCTGCAGGTGCCGCAGGAGCGCTTCCTCGTCTCCGCCATGGGCGAGTACGAGATCAACGAGCACTTCCGCCCCTATTTCGAGGCGCAGTTCGCCAACAACCGCGTGAACACGCAGCTGGCGGCGACCCCGATCAGCAACGGCACGCCGTTCGGCTCGGGCACCACCGGTCCGATCTCGATCCAGACCAACTCGCCCTATCTGTCGGCCGCTCTGCGCACCGCGCTGACCGCCTACGACCAGAACGAGGTGACCTGCACCGGCACCGCGCCGAACCAGACCTGCGCTCCCGCTGCGACCCGCGGCGACGGCTATGTCCGGGCGAACTTCAACTATCGTACGACGCAGCTGGGCGGCCGGCTCAACCAGGACGAGCGCAACGCCTTCCGTATCGTCACTGGCATGAAGGGCGATATCGGCGCCGGCTTCAGCTATGACGGCTACTATATGTACGCCCGCACGAAGAACTCGCAGCGGCAGGACGGCAACGTTGCCATCGACCGCTTCCTGGCGGGCGTGCAGACCTCGTTCGACGCCGCGGGCAACCTGCAGTGCGCCAGTGCCTCCGCACGGGCGGCGGGCTGCGTTCCGGTCAATATCTTCGGCCTCAACCGCCTGAGCCCGGAAGCGATCACCTATATCGGCATCGGCGCGACCAACCTCGAGCAGTACACCACCCAGGTGGCCAGCTTCGTGGTGACCAACCCCAGCCTGGTCGATTTCGGCGCAGGCGGCGTGGGTCTGGCGGTCGGCGCCGAGTGGCGCAACGAAGCCGGTTCGGTCACCCCGGACGAATATCTGTCGTCGGGCAACGTCGCGGGCTTCAACCCGGGCCAGCCGACCGCGGGCAGCTATTCGGTGCGTGAGTTCTTCGGCGAGCTTCGCGTTCCGCTGCTCACCGACACGATCATCCACCGACTCGAGCTGAACGCCGCGGCCCGCGCCTCGCACTATTCGAACGCGCCGGGCAACGTCTTCACCTGGTCGGCGGGCGGTCAGCTCGCGCCGATCCGGGATCTGACCTTCCGCGGTCAGTATCAGAAGGCAATCCGCGGCCCGAGCGTCAACGAGCTGTTCCTCGGCAACACCGTCAGCTTCAACGGCAACGCCGACCAGTGCGGCCTCGCCAAGGCGCTGACCAACACCCAGCTGAACACGATCTGCCGTGCGCAGTTCGCGGCGGCGGGCGCCCCTGCCTCGCTGATCGGCAACGCCGGCATCCAGGGAACGGACGTCAATCCGCTGACCTTCACCGGCGGCAACCGCAACCTCCGCGAGGAAGAAGCCCGGACCTACACCTTCGGCGGCGTGTTCCAGCCGTCGTTCATCCCGCGCTTCTCCGTCACGGTCGATTACTACAACATCAAGATCGATGGCTATATCGGCTCGGTTCCGACCGACACGATCGGGTCGCTCTGCTTCGACAAGTTCAACCAGACCTACTGCAACCTGATCACGCGCAACTCGTCGGGTCAGATCGACAGCTTCGCATCGACGCTGCAGAACACCGGTGGTCTGAAGACGTCGGGCATCGACATCACCGCCGGCTACACCCAGCCGCTCGGTGCGATCCTGGGCACCGACAACGCCCGTCTCGGTTTTAGCTTCTCGGGCACCCGCCTGCTGAACCTGAAGCTGACCCCGGTGATCGGCGAGGACACGGTGATCAGCTGCGCCGGCCGCTTCGGCGCGCAGTGCGGCGTCCCGACGCCGAAGTGGAAGCACACGCTGCGCACGACCCTGGGCATCGGCGATATCGCCGGCTCGCTCCAGTGGCGCTACATCGGCAAGGCACGCGACGACGACGACGCGACGCTGTACGGCTCGGAGACGATCAAGGGCTATAGCTACTTCGATCTGACCGCGACGTTCGACGCGACCGAGACCTTCCAGATGAACGTCGGCGTCAGCAACCTGTTCGACAAGACTCCGCCGCTGTCGGCGTCGACCCAGCAGGGCGGTAACGGCGAGCAGTCGAATACCTTCCCGACGCTGTACGACGTGCTCGGCCGCGCCTTCTTCGTCAGCGGTCGCCTGCGCTTCTAATCCGTCGATCAACCTCGACATCTTGGGCGGCGCTCCCTTCGGGAGCGCCGCCTTTCTTGTGTGTCCACCAAACCCGCGACCGTCCGCACAGGCGCGACCGTGCATGGGGAAACCAGCCGATCCACCCGCACTCTTCCGTCTGGAAGTTGCGTCAATTGGTGCTCCGCAAAACAACCTATGTCGCGTCGCACGTGTCGAAAATGCAACATATTAGCAATTTTCCGACAAACTTAATCTCGGTTAGGTCAGCAAGGTTGCTGTTTTTCGAGACCCCAGTTCTAAGTGCCCCGGTTATCCAGCCCATTCAAAAGGCGATGGAAAACGACAGGGAAGCACGGATCAGCGGCCGACACGCTCGTAGCCAAGATCCAGAATAGGATTTTTCCGCATGAAGAGTCTCAACGCCATCCGGGGGGGATTGCGCGGCAGCGCAGCGACCGTGACGCTCGCGCTGATGGGCGCGGGTCTGGTTGCCTCCACCCCCGCCTTCGCGCAGCAGGCGCCGAACCCCGCCGAGCAGAATGACGCCGCCGAGGCGCCTGCCGCCGCTGCAGGCCGCACGGGCGACGACATCGTCGTCACCGGCTCGCGCATCGCTTCGCCGACCATCACCTCGGTTTCGCCGGTGCAGGTCGTCAGCGATCTCCAGATCGACCAGTCGGGCGTGTCCAACCTCCAGGACCTGCTGCTCGAAAACCCGGTGTTCGGTTCACCGGCCCTGGCGCGCACCAACTCGGCCTTCCTGACCTCGGGCACGGGCGTCGCGACGGTCGACCTGCGCAACCTCGGCACCGACCGTACGCTGGTCCTCATCAACGGCCGCCGCGTCGTCGCCGGCCTGCCGGGGTCGGCCACCGTCGACCTCAACGTCGTGCCGGTGCAGTTCCTGCAGCGCGTCGACATCCTGACCGGCGGCGCTTCGTCGCTCTACGGCTCGGACGCGGTCGCAGGCGTCGTCAACCTGATCTACAAGGACAATTTCGAAGGTATCGAGGGCAACGCCCAGTATAACTTCACCGAGCGCGGCGATAACCGCGACTATCAGGCGAACGTCACCGTCGGCAGCAACTTCTCCGACGGCCGCGGCAACATCATGGTGCACCTGGGCTACACCAACCAGGGCCAGCTGCTGTCGCGTCAGCGTCCCAACACCCGGGTCGACGATTCGGACCGCTTCTTCAACGTGACCGGCGATCCCGCTGATTACGGCGTTCCGGTAGAGGGCACCTTCTCGGGCATCCCGCCACAGGGCGTGTTCACCGCCGGTGGCTGCCAGTTCACCTACGGCCCGACCGGCGCGCTGGAGCGCGGGTTCAGCGCCAATGGCGGCACGATCAGCGCGGCCCAGTCCGCGGCGTGCGGCGTTCCCGCCGGTACCGCGCTGCCATCGCGTGGGTTCAACCGCCAGAATTACCGCACCATCGCGGTGCCGGTGGAGCGCTACCTCTTCGCGGCACGCGCGCACTACGACATCACCGACAGCATCCGCTTCATCGGTGAAGGCACGTATGCCAAGACCACGTCGGACCGGAACATCGAACCGTTCGGCTTTACCTCGGCCGGCACCGGCGGTGCGTTCCCGGGCTCGGGCGGTCAGGCGCCGATCGAGACCCGCGTCACCACTGCCGGCGTGGGCGGCGCTGCGCCGACCTTCTCGATCGTGCGCAATCCTTACGTGCCCGACGCGATCTACAATGCCGCGACCGATACCGATGGCGACGGGCTGCGCGACATCGGCTTCTCGCGCCGTCTGCTCGAGTTCGGCAACCGCCGCAGCTCGACCACCCGCGACTTCTATCGTTTCGTCGCGGGCTTCGAGGGTGACGTGTTCGCCGACAAGTTTCACTGGGACCTGACCTATAACTATGGTCAGACCACGGAGAACCAGAGCGGCAACGGCCAGATCAACACAGCCAACTTCCGCAACGCCTTCGCGGTGGTGACCGCGCAGAGCGTCGGTCTGCCGGGCGGCACCACGCCGGTCTGCGCCAGCGCGCAGGCGCGGGCGGAGGGCTGCGTCCCCGTCAACATCTTCGGGCTGGGCACCATCTCGCAGCAGGCGCTGAACTACCTGCAGGCGGACCAGACCTTCCAGACGAAGATCACCCAGCAGGTCGTGCAGGGCAATTTCTCGGGTTCGCTGGTCGATCTGCCTGCCGGCCCGCTCGGCATCGCGATCGGCGCCGAGTACCGCAAGGAGACCAGCAGCGAGAACAACGATTCGCTCACCAATCAGGGCCTGAACGGCGGCAATGCGCTGCCCGACACGGCCGGGTCGTTCAACGTCAAGGAAGTCTATGGCGAGATCAACGTCCCGCTGATCCACAATACGCCCTTCATTCAGCAGCTGAACCTGCGCGGATCGGGCCGTATCTCGGACTACAGCACGGTCGGTACGGTCTACAGCTATAGCGGCGGCGTCGAGTGGATGCCGATCGAGGCGGTGCGCTTCTCGGGCACCTATGCCCGCGCGGTGCGTGCGCCCAACATCGGCGAGCTGTTCACCGGTCCGTCGCAGACCTTCCCGACCGTCAACGATCCCTGCATCGGCATCGGCGCGACGGGTGGCGGCGTCCTGGGCGACACCTGCCGTGCGGCACCGGGCGTGCTGGCGAACATCGCGGCCAATGGCGGCGCGTTCGCGGTGACGCTGCTCGATCGGCAGGGCGTCAGCGGCTTCAACAGCGGCAACCCGAACCTGAACGAGGAAACCTCGGACTCGTACACCGCCAGCGTCACGATCAACCCTCGGGAGATCAACCTGCTGCGCAACACGGTGCTGCGCGTCGACTACTTCAACATCAAGATCAAGAACGCGATCTCGGCGCCGCCGCGCGCCTTCATCCTCGATCAGTGCTACAATCAGAACAACCCGACCTACTGCGCCTTCATCTCGCGTCGTCCTGCGGCGACCGCGGTGAACAGCGCCGGTACGCTGGAATTCGTGAACGCGGCGTCGGTCAATGCCGGCCGCCTCGCCACGGAAGGTCTGGACGTGACGCTGACCCAGCGCCTGCCGCTGGCCGGCTTGGGTCTGCCGGGTGATCTGAATGCGCGGGTGTCCTACACCCATGTGTTCAACGGCTACATCATCCCGCTGCCGGGTTCGGATCGCGACAATTTCGCGGGCGAGATCGGTGCGGCGAAGGACCGGTTCACCTCGACGATCGGCTATGTCGGCGACCGCTTCAACGTGAACTTCACCGGCACCTATATCGGCCGGTCGAACGAGGACGACCAGACGCTGGCGGCCTATGATCTGGGCCCCGACGCGATCAAGATCCCGGCGAAGTTCTATCTGGACACCCAGGCCTCGTTCAAGGCGGCCAGCCAGTACGAGTTCTACTTCGGCGTGGACAATCTGCTCGACACCAAGGCGCCCAACATCCTGTCGGGTTCGCCGTACAACGTGACCGGCACCGACACCGCCGCTGGCGTGTACGACGTGTTCGGCCGTCGCTACTATGTGGGCGCACGCTTCCGCTTCTGATCGCGGAAGGGTATCGTCCCGGACATGGGGGGCGGGTCCGCAAGGACCCGCCTTTTTTTTGTTCCGGCATGTCAACGCCGCCTGGCCCTGACCGGCGCTCCACTACCGCTTCCCGCCGACCGGTTGAGGGCGAAGTCCAACGCTCTCACGCCCTGCGATCGGGGCCTCGTCACGCCACCGTCGGCGTACCCTGACGAGAGCGTGGCGCTGACGAAGCGCTGCCGCGAGCGATGCGCCCGCCACATGCACTTGTACGTCTGCGACGCGCTTTCCGCTTCTTGTCAAGAGCCGCATGCACCATCCGCGCACATTCCTCGGCGGCCGTGCCGGCGCCAGATCGATCCGCACGAACTCAGAGGCGGCACGGGTCTTCCACCTCCAAAGGCAACATGTTCAGACTCTTAGCGCATGTAGTAGCGACGAAATACATGTCTTAAACTTAGAAACCGACAAATTATCAGCACTAACAAGACTCAATTCCAGTACATATCGGAAGCAACATACCGGATTAATTCAACATAACAGCTTATTCTTTTGTGGCGTTTCTGCTACAACTTCGTTGAAACGTCTCTTCCGTTTAGTTGGTCTTCTTTACAGCTTCGGGTCCGGCAATCACTTTTGCCGCCGCTCGATCGTCCGAACGCGTGTCTGACGGTCGCGAAGCGCAACGACCGATCCCGCGACAGGTCGACAAAGGCCGGGGATCGCAAAAAGAGGGAACCACTCAACGTGAAGAGCACCTTGAACGTAGCGCGCCGAACCTTGCGGGGCGGCAGTGCATTTCGAGCTCTTGCGCTGCTCGGCGCTGGTCTCGGCGCGACGGTCGCAGCGACGCCCGCAATCGCCCAGGACTATACGTCCGGTGCCATCGGCGGTACCGTCTTGGACGATGCCGGTCGGCCGGTTGCCAACGCCGTCGTCAACATCACCTCCGTCGCGCAGGGCACGGCCCGCACGGCCCGGTCGAATGGGTCGGGAAGCTTTCTCATCAACGGCCTTCCGATCGGCGCCTATACCGTCAAGGTGGATGCTCCGAACGCGCCAAGCTGGCGAGCCGATGATGTCAGGATCCTCGCTGGTCAGACCGCACAGCTGAACATCGCACTCGCCGCATCGGGGAGCGATGACATCGTCGTTACGGGTACCCGCGCCGTTGCGTCCTTCACGGGTACGACAACCGGCTTGAACGTGGATGTCACGGACTTCATTGCCAATCGTCCGCTCGGCCGCGACCTGACGTCGGTGATCCTGCTCGCACCCGGCACGACGGCAGGCAATTCGTCCAATTCGACGTTCAACGGCCTGCCATCGATCGGCGGCTCGTCCGTGGCCGAGAACGCCTATTATCTTAATGGCCTGAACCTCACCAATTTCGACAATTATCTCGGCGGCGCCAAGGTCCCGTTCTTTTTCTACCAAGGCATTGAGATCAAGAATGGCGGCTACCAGCCGGAATATGGTCGCGCTACTGGCGGCATCGTCAACGCCGTGACCAAGTCGGGCACGAACGACTTCACCGCCGCCGTGCATCTGGACTGGTCACCCAACTTCCTGCGGTCGCCCAGCAAGAATACCCTTTCCTGGGATGGTTCTGCGTACACGCCGAACACCAATCGCCGCGCGGACAAGGCCGACAACGTGTCCGTCACGGTCGAGGCGGGTGGCCCGATCATCAAGGATCGCCTGTTTGTCTACGGCTTGGCCCAATTCCAGCGCGCAACCAGCATCGACAACAGCCCCCGCGCCGGCACGGCTTATTCGTACAAGAACGACGATCCCTTCTGGGGGGTCAAGATCGATGCCTATCCGTTCGACAGCCAGCACCTTGAATTGACCGTCTTCGACACGCGCAACACCAATGAGCGATCGGATCTCACCTATTCGACCGTAAACGGGAAAGTCGTCTATGGCACCGCGACGGCCGTCACGGGCTTCAAGGGCGGCGGGCTCAACTATGTGGGCAAATATACCGGCAGCCTGACCGACTGGCTGACGGTGTCGGCGGCCTACGGTCGGGTGCGCGACCGCTTCGATCAGGTACCTCTGGCGGGTGCCGGCAATCTTCCCGCATTTTCGAATGCATCGGGTGCTACCACGTACGGCGTCCCGAATGGCGGCTACTATAACGGGCAGCGGCTGGGCAGCAACGATGTCGTCTACAGCACGGAGCGCAAGTTCTTCCGCGCCGATGCCGATATCCTGTTCACGCTCCTGGGCAATCACCACCTCCGGGGCGGGTACGATCAGGAGAATAACACGCTCGAGCACGTCACCGTGCGCAACGGCGGCGCATTCCAGTTCAGCAAGGGCTACATCTCGCAAGCCGCCTACGATGCCGTTTTTGGAGGTGCCGGCGTCCAGTACATCGCCCGCGCTGCCAACGCCAACGGCCCGGTGGTGGAACTGAACTATTTCAACACCGGTGGTACGTTCAAGGCCAAGAACAAGGCGTTTTACATCCAGGACGAGTGGAAGCCTTTCAGTCGCCTGACGCTCAACCTGGGCGCCCGTCGCGACGATTTCAGGATCAACAAGCCCAGCGGCAACACCTTTGCCGATCTCAGCAAGAACTATGCACCTCGGGTGGGCGCGGAGTATCGGTTGTTCGGAGATCGCTCGGGCAAGCTGTTCGGCTCCTACGGCTGGTACTATCTGCCGATCGCGAGCAACACGGCCTTTCGACAGGGTGCTCCGTCCTACTATATCCGCCAGCGCTATAACTTCACCGGAGTGCGCGCAGATGGTACGCCGATCCTGGGCGGGTTGGTGACGAACAACGGCAGTTACCAAGCCGCATGCCCATTCGCGCTTCTACCCGGCGGCGCGCTGACGAACTGCAACGTCACTGGCGATGGCTCCGACATCAACACGACACAGGGTGTTGCCGCGAATCTCAAGGCGACCCGGCAGAGCGAATTCATCGCCGGGTACGAACAAAAGGCCGGTCTCTGGACGTTCGGCGTCAGCTACACGCACCGCAACCTCGATCGTACCGCCGAGGACTCCGCAGTCGATGCCGCCATCAACGCCTACTGCACCGCGAACGGGATCGTCGCGCGTCCCACCAAGGGTGGCGCCGCCGTTCCCTGCTCGACCATCTGGAGCGGCTACCACCAGTACGTGATCAACAATCCTGGAAAGGCGATCACCGTCAATCTGCTCGCCACCGGTTACGACATCAACAATCGCACGGTGAATCTGTCGGCCGACGCTCTCGGCTATGGCAAGGCGAAGCGAACCTACGACGCCGTCGTGTTCAGCTTCGATCGTAAGTGGGACGGCATGGTGTCGTTCGGCGGCAGCTACACGTGGTCCAAATCGAAGGGCAACTCCGAAGGTTACGTACAGTCCGACTTCGGCCAGTCCGACTCCGGCATCACCCAGGACTTCGATCAGCCCGGCTTCGTGGACTATTCGTACGGCAACCTCCCGAACGATCGTCGCCACATCATCAAGGCCTTCGGCAACGTCGCGCTTGGCGAGCAGCTGGTGCTGGGCCTCAACACCGAGATCAAGTCGCCGGCGTCACTGAGCTGCTTCGGCTTCCATCCGAAGGACGTTTTTGCCAACGGCTACGGCGCGGCCTCGCATTATTGCGGTGGCAAGCCCAGCCCGCGCGGCTCCGCACAGAAGAGCGATTGGTTCGAAACCATCAACCTCGCGGTACGGTACAATGCGAAGATCGCCGACCGGCAGCTGACGCTGCGCGCAGACGTCTTCAACCTTCTGAATTCGCAGGCCGTTCTTGGTCGCGTGCAGACGGGCGATCTCGACGTCGTGTCCGGGTCCAACAATCTTCCGACCAGCTACATCCCGGATCCCAACTACGGACTGGCATCGCTTTACCAGCCGCGCCGCTATGTCCGGCTGGGCCTGGACATCGCCTTCTAGGATCGAAGAACCCGAGTTGGCGAAAGGGGGCGGGTCCGCAAGGACCCGCCCCCTTTTTGCGCCCCACCCCCTCACCCCGCCGTCAGCACCAGCTTCCCGTCGCCCTCGTCCACCTTCACGGTGGAGCCGTCCTTCACCTCGCCGCGCAGGATCGCCTCGGCGAGCGGGTCCTGCAGGTAGCGCTGCACCGCCCGCCTCAGGGGCCGCGCGCCATAGACGGGGTCGTACCCGACCCGCCCCAGCCACGCCCGCGCCGCATCGCTCAGGTCGAGCGTGATCTTGCGGTCCTTCAGCAGCTTGCCGACGCGGCCGACCTGGATGTCGACGATCGGCGCCATATGCGCCTGGCCCAGCCGGTGGAACAGGATGATCTCGTCCAGCCGGTTGAGGAATTCCGGGCGGAAATGCGCGCGGACGATCTCCATCACCTGCGGCTCGACGGTCGCGACATCCTGATCGTCGGCCACATTGGCGAGGAACTGGCTGCCGAGGTTCGATGTCAGCACGATCAGCGTGTTGCTGAAATCAACCGTGCGCCCCTGCCCGTCGGTCAGCCGCCCGTCGTCGAGCACCTGGAGGAGCACGTTGAATACGTCGCCATGCGCCTTCTCCACCTCGTCGAACAGCACGACCTGATAGGGCCGCCGCCGCACCGCCTCGGTCAGCACGCCGCCTTCCTCATAGCCGACATAGCCCGGCGGCGCGCCGATCAGCCGCGCGACCGCGTGCTTCTCCATGAACTCGCTCATGTCGATGCGCACCATCGCGTTGGGATCGTCGAACAGAAATTCGGCGAGCGCCTTGGTCAGCTCGGTCTTGCCGACGCCCGTCGGCCCCAGGAATAGGAAGCTGCCCAGCGGCCGGTTCGGGTCCTGCAACCCCGCCCGCGCGCGGCGGACGGCGGTGGAGACGGCGCGCACCGCATCGGCCTGGCCGATCACGCGCCGGCCCAGCACCTCTTCCATGCGCAGCAGCTTGTCGCGCTCGCCCTCCAGCATCCGGTCGACCGGCACGCCGGTCCAGCGGCTGACGACGCCCGCGATATCGTCGGCGGTCACCTCCTCGCGCAGCATCGCGCCCTTGGATGCGCCCTGCGCTTCCTCCAGCTGCTTCTGGAGCTGCGGGATGGTGCCGTAGGACAGCTCGCCGGCGCGGGCGAGGTCGCCCTGCCGCTGCGCCTGATCGAGCGCGATCCGGGCCGCGTCGAGCTGCTCCTTCAGCTTCGTCTCGGCGCCGATCTTGTCTTTCTCCGCCTGCCAGCGCTGGGTCAGCTCGGCCGATTGCTGCTCGAGATTGGCGAGATCCTCCTCCAGCGTCTCCAGCCGGTCGCGGCTGGCGGCGTCGGTCTCCTTCTTCAGCGCCTCGCGCTCGATCTTCAGCTGGATGATACGGCGATCAAGCGTCTCGATCTCCTCGGGCTTGCTCTCCACCTCCATGCGGATGCGCGATGCGGCCTCGTCCATCAGGTCGATCGCCTTGTCGGGCAGGAAGCGGTCCGCGATGTAGCGGTTCGACAGGGTCGCCGCCGCCACGATCGCGCCATCGGTGATCCGCACGCCATGGTGCAGCTCGTACACGTCCTTCAGCCCGCGCAGGATGCTGATCGTGTCCTCGACCGTGGGCTCGCCGACGAACACCGGCTGGAACCGCCGCTGGAGCGCCGGATCCTTCTCGACATATTTGCGATACTCGTCGAGCGTGGTCGCGCCGACGCAGTGCAGCTCGCCGCGGGCGAGCGCGGGCTTGAGCAGATTGCCCGCATCCATCGCGCCCTCGGACTTGCCCGCGCCGATCAGCGTGTGCATCTCGTCGATGAACAGGATGATGTCGCCCTCGGCCGCCTTCACCTCGTCCAGCACGCCCTTGAGCCGCTCCTCGAACTCGCCGCGATATTTCGCGCCCGCGATCAGCGCGCCCATGTCGAGCGCCATCAGCCGCCGGTCCTTCAGCGTATCGGGCACGTCGCCATTGGCGATGCGCAGCGCCAGCCCCTCGGCGATCGCGGTCTTGCCGACGCCGGGCTCGCCGATCAGCGCGGGATTGTTCTTGGTGCGGCGGGCGAGGATCTGGATCGTCCGGCGGATCTCCTCGTCGCGGCCGATCACGGGGTCGAGCTTGCCGTCGCGCGCCGCCTGGGTCAGGTCGCGCGCGAACTTCTTGAGCGCGTCATAGCGGTCCTCCGCCCCCGCCGTGTCGGCGGTGCGGCCCTGGCGCAGCTGGTTGATCGCGCCGTTCAGCCCCTCGGGCGTGACTCCCGCCGCCTTCAGCGCCTTGCCCGCCGCGGTGGTGAGCGACAGCGCCAGCGCGACCAGCAGCCGCTCGACGGTGACGAAGCTGTCGCCCGCCTTCTGCGCGATCTGCTCGGCGGTATCGAGGACGCGGACGGTGTCGTTGTCCAGCCCCGGCGTCTGTTGCGCGCCCGAGCCGCTGACGGCCGGGATCTTCGCCAGCGCCGAGTCGGTTTCGCTGACGGCGCGGCGCGGATCGCCGCCGGCCGACTGGATCAGCCCGGCGGCCATGCCCTGCTCGTCCTCCAGCAGCGCCTTCAGCACATGCTCGGGGGCGATCCGCTGATGGTTCATGCGGATCGCGACGGTCTGCGCCGATTGCAGGAAGCCCTTGGCGCGGTCGGTGAATTTCTCGATGTTCATAGTGGTTCGGCACCCCTTGGTCTGCAGCCAAGTTAGTGTTGCATTTGCGCAACACAAGACCCTGAGCGAGACACTTTATTGCGTCTGCCGGCAATGGCGGTCTAGCATCCGGGATCATGTTGAAGCGGGGACGACCGAACCGATGACTTTCAAGACTTTGGCTCTTTGCGGCGCGGCAGCGATTCTTTCGGCCCCGCCCGCGGCGGCGCAGCCGGGTCAGCCCGCGCCCGTCGCCCAGCTCGTCGGGCAGGTCGATATCCCCTATGAGCAGTTCACCCTGGCCAACGGCCTGCGCGTCGTCGTCCATACCGATCGCAAGGCGCCGATCGTCGCCGTCAGCGTCTGGTACGATGTCGGCGCCAAGCACGAACCCGCCGGCAAGACCGGCTTCGCGCATCTGTTCGAGCATCTGATGTTCAACGGCTCTGAGAACGCGCCCGGCGACTTCTTCGAGCCGCTGAAGCAGATCGGCGCGACCGACCTCAACGGCACGACCTATTTCGATCGCACCAACTATTTCGAGACGGTGCCGACCGCCGCGCTCGACCGGGCGCTGTTCCTCGAGAGCGACCGCATGGGCTATCTGCTCGGCGCGATCACGCAAGGGGTGCTCGACGAGCAGCGCGGCGTCGTCCAGAACGAGAAGCGGCAGGGCGACAACCAGCCCTATGGCCTGCTGCGCTATGCCGTGACGGAGAATCTGTTCCCGGCGGGCCACCCCTATGCGCACGACACGATCGGCTCGATGGCCGATCTCGACGCCGCCTCGCTGCAGACGGTCAAGGACTGGTTCCGCGACCATTATGGCCCGAACAATGCGGTGCTCGTGCTGGCGGGCGACATCGATGCGCGCACCGCGCGGCCGCTGGTGGAAAAGTATTTCGGCGCGATCCGCCGCGGTCCCCAGACGCAGCGGCCGGTCGCGCCCGTCCCGACGCTGCCCGCGGCCCGCACCATCACGCTCAACGATCGGGTCGCCCAGACCATGGTCTCGCGCTACTGGGCGGTGCCGGGCGTCAACGATGCCGATGCGGCGGCGCTCGACGTGGCGGCGTCGGTGCTCGGCGGCATGGCCTCGTCGCGCCTCACCAACCAGCTGGTCCGCAAGGAGCAGCTGTTCGTCCAGGTCGGCGTCGACAACAACAGCTACGCGCAAGTCGGCACGTTCGAGATCTACGGACTCGTCCGTCCCGGCGTCGATCCGGCGGTGGCCGCGCGGCGGCTCGACGCGATCGTCGCCGACTTCCTGCGCACCGGCCCAACGCAGGACGAGGTGACGCGCGCGGTCACCGGGCGGGTCGTCGGCCGCATCCGCGGGCTCGAATCGGTCGGCGGTTTCGGTGGCAAGGCGGTCGCGCTGGCCGAGGGCGCGCTCTATTCGGACGATCCGGGCTTTTACAAGAAGCAGCTGGAGCAGCTGGCGACGGTGACGCCGGCGCAGGTGCGCGCGGTCGCGGGCCGCTGGCTCGGTCGCCCGGCGCTCACCGTCGACGTCGTGCCGGGCCAGCGCGCCGCCTATGCGGAGGCCAAGGTGCCGCCGCCCGCCCAGCCCGTTGCCGCCGCGCCGGTTCCGGCCAAGGGCACGCGCGGGCCGCTTCCCGCCGTCGCCGAGCTCAAGGGGCTGAGCTTCCCCGCGATCGAGCGTGCGACGCTGTCGAACGGTATCAAGGTCGTCTATGCGCGGCGGACCGCGGTGCCGATGACCACTGCGGTGATCAGCTTCGATGCGGGCATCGCCGCCGATGTGGCGAACCGGCTCGGCACGCAGAGCCTGACGATCTCGATGCTCGACGAGGGCATTCCCGGCTATGACGCGATCGCGCTGGCCGAGGCGCGCGAGCGGCTGGGCGCCGCGATCGGCACGGGTGCCTCGCCGGACCGCACCACCAGCTCGCTGTCGGTGCCCAGCGTCAACCTGGTCGCGGCGAGCAGCCTGTGGTCGGGCATGCTCCGCGCGCCGACCTTCCCGGACAGCGAGCTGCCGCGGGTGAAGGCGCAGCAGCTCGCCGGCATCCAGCAGGAACTGACCTCGCCCTACGGCCTCGTCGCCCGCGTCCTGCCGCCGCTGGTCGTCGGCACCGACTCGCCCTATGCCAAGAATCGCGGCCAGGGCGATGCTGCGGCGGTGACCGCGGCGACGCGCGGCGACCTCGCCGCCTTCCACCAGGCGTGGCTGCGCCCCGACAAGGCCCGCATCTTCGTCACCTCCGACCGGCCGCTCGCCGAGCTCACGCCGGTGCTGGAGCGCGCCTTTGGCGACTGGCGCGCGACCGGCGCCGCGGGCACCAAGACCTTCGGCCCGATCCAGTCGGCCAGCCCGAAGATCGTGCTGGTCGACCGCCCGGACAGCCCGCAATCGATCGTCGCGGGCGGCACCGCCACGCCGCTGCGCGGACGCGACGACCTGCTCCCCGCGGGGATCGCGAACGACGCACTGGGCGGCGACTTCCTGTCGCGGATCAACATGAACCTGCGCGAGGACAAGCACTGGTCCTACGGTGCGGGCGGCAGCTACGATCATTTCGAGAATGCGGTGCCCTACACGCTGCGCGCGGGCGTCCAGGCCGACAAGACCGGGGCCAGCCTGGCGGAGATGCGCCGCGAGCTCGCCGATTATGTCGGTGCCCGCCCGATGACCCAGGCCGAGTTCGATCGTGCCGTGACCGGGGCGATCCGCTCCCTGCCGGGCGATTACGAGACCTCGGGCGCGATCCTGGGCGCGATGCAGCAGAACGACCTGTTCGGCCGTCCCGACGACTATCAGGCGACGCTGCCCACCCGCTTGCGCGCGCTGACCATCGATCAGGTGCGTGGCGCGGTGCGCAACTCGCTCGATCCGAAGCGGTTCGTCTGGGTCGTGGTCGGCGATGCGGCGAAGGTGCGGGCCCAGCTTGACACGGCCGGACTGCCGGTCGAGGTCATCCCGGCAGGTGCGGTCGCCGGCGGCGCAGCGCCGCAGGCCGCCGCGGCCAAATAAGGAGAGTTGCGATGGCGGATGTGGACGGCAGCTACGACTGCACGGTGAAGTCGCCGCTGGGCGACCAGAAGATGACGCTGACGGTGAAGAGCGACGGCAGCAGCTTCACCGGCAACGTCTCGGGCGCGATGGGCGCGATGGACGTCTCGGGCGAGGTCGCGGGCAACCAGGTCAGCTGGAAGCAGCAGATGACCGTTCCGATGCCGATGACGCTCGACTGTCTTGCGACGATCGACGGCGACACGCTGGTCGGCGCCGTCGGGGCGGGCGCGTTCGGCAGCTTTCCGATGAACGGCACGCGGGTGGGGTGAAGCGGACGCCGCAAGCCACCTGATATCCTACCGAAACGTCACCCCGGCGCAGGCCGGGGTCTTCCGGTTGGCTGGCGCTGTGGCCACCCGGCGAGATCCCGGCCTGCGCCGGGATGACAGAGGGAAAGTATGCCCACGAATGTTCCACGTGGAACATTCGTGGAACGTGGCGTCCGTCGGCGCCACTGCGGAGAGGGTTAGGCTTCCTCCCGTCCGTCATCCCAGCACAGGTGAGATTCTGAGACGCGGCAAACCCCTCCCCCCGGAACTCCGCATCCCATCCACCCCTGTACAACCCCCTGAGAAGTTGCGACGTTCGCCTGCATGACGACCCGCCGCACCTTCCTGGCCGGCACTGCCGCCAGCCTCGCCGCCACCACCCTCCCACGCAGCAGCGAAGCCCAGAACGCACCCGCCTCCCCGCTCGACCCGCTTTTCGCCGATCTGATGCAGGCGCAGCTGCGCCGCAGCCCGGAAGGCGCGACCAGCCTGGGGCTCGATACCGGCGCCAATGCCGATCTGCGCGCGAAGCTCTCCGACCAGTCGCTCGCCGCCATCGCCGCCAACAAGGCCGCGACCCGGGCGGAGCTGGCCCGGCTGGAGGCGGTCGATCGCCGCCGCCTGACGCCCGAACAGCAAATCGACCTCGACAGCGTCCTCTATATCCGGCGCTCCGCAGTGCGGATCGGCCAGTTCGATTTCGGCGGCCAGGCCTATGGCCCCAGCCCCTATACGGTCTCGCAACAGGCGGGCGTCTATCAGTCGGTGCCGAACTTCCTCGACACCCGCCACAAGATCGACACCGCCGGCGACGCCGACGCCTATCTCCAGCGCATGTGCGCCTTTGCCGGCCAGCTGGATGCCCAGACCGAGCGGATGCGACGCGAGGCGGCGGGAAAGGTCGTCCCGCCCGACTTCATCCTCGACCTCACGCTCGCCCAGATGGCCACGCTCCGCACACCCGCCGCCGACGCCACCATCGTCGCGACACTCGCGAAGGGCGCGGCGGCCAAGGGGCTTTCCGCCAGCTATGCGGACCGGGCTGCGCGCATCTGGGAGGCGCAGGTCCTTCCCGCGCTCGACCGCCAGATCGCGCAGGCCCGCACGATGCGCGCCACCGCCACGCACGAAGCCGGCGTGTGGAAGCTGCCGCGCGGCGCCGACTTCTACCCTGCCGCCTTGCAGGCGACGACGACCACCAGCCTCTCGCCCGAAGAGGTCCACCGCTTCGGCCTCGATCAGGCGAAGGCGATCGGCGCGCGGCTCGATGCGGAGCTGCGCAAGCTCGGCTATACGCAGGGGACGCCCGGCGCGCGCATGGCGGCGCTGGGCCGCGATCCGAAATATCTCTTCCCCGACAGCGAGGCCGGGCGCGCACAGGCGATCGCGTTCTGCAACGAACGGCTGGCGGCGATCCGCGGCCGCCTGCCCACCGTCTTCGCCCGCCTCCCCGACTATCGCTTCGAGGTGCGCCGCGTGCCACCCGCCAACGAGGCGGGTTCGGCCAGCGCCTATGCGCAGGCGCCCTCGCTCGACGGCAGCCGGCCCGGCCTCGTCTATTTCAACCTGCGCGACATCGGCGACTGGCCGCGCTTCGCGCTCGTCACCACCACCTATCACGAGGGGCTGCCGGGCCATCAGATGGAAAGCGGGCTCGCCCTGTCGAACACGCGCCTGCCGCTGATCCGCAAGACCGGGGGCTTTTCGGGCTATGGCGAGGGCTGGGCGCTCTATGCCGAGCAGCTCGCCGACGAGATCGGCATGTACGACGACGATCCGCTCGGCCGCTGCGGCTATCTGGTCGCCCAGCTGTTCCGCGCCAATCGCTGCGTGGTCGATACTGGCCTGCACCATTACCGCTGGAGCCGCGAAAAGGCGGTCGCCTATTTCGTCGAGCAGCAGGGCGATACCGAGAGCGACGCGGGCCGCGAGATCGACCGCTACTGCGTCAATCCCGGCCAGGCGGCGAGCTACAAGCTGGGCCATTCGGTCTTCGTCGACATTCGCGAGAAGGCGAAGGCGAAGCTCGGCTATCGCTTCGACCTCAAGGCCTATCACGGCGCGGTGCTGGCGCACGGCCGCGTCCCCCTCGACGTGCTGCGCCGCGTCGGCGACGACTGGATCGCGGCGGCCTGAGGGGGATTGCCGGTTCCCGGTCAGAGACGGACGCGACGCGTCCCCCTTCCGTCATCCCCGCGAAGGCGGGGATCCAGAACCTCGGACGCTTGCGAGAGATGCGGAAGGCTCCCGCGCGTCTGGATCCCCGCCTTCGCGGGGATGACGGATAATAGGTCAAAGGTTTTGCCTTCGCCGGGGTGACGGAAAGTGAAGGTGCCGGCTTCCTCAGGAGCGCCGCACCCGCGCGCGCCACGAAAGCCCCGCGAACGCTTTGATTGCCCCGCAATTCACCCTAAACGCGGGCGCCATGGTGCAGATCTCTCGGCGCGGCGTGTTGATCGGGGGCGGGGCGGGGATCGGCCTCGTCGCGGCGTGGACGCTGTGGCCGCGCCGCTATGCGCCGACGCTCACCGCCGGACCCGGCGAGCACGCATTCGGCGCGTGGTTGAAGGTCGCCGAGGACGGCCGCATCGTCGTCGCCGTGCCGCAGGTCGAATATGGCCAGGGCAGCTGGACCGGCCTCGCGCAGATCGCCGCCGACGAGCTGGGGGCGGACTGGCGCACCGTCGGGGTCGAGCCGGCGCCGCTCAATCCGCTCTACGCCAATCCGCTCGGCATCGACGATCTGCTGGAGGGGATGCCGGCGCACTGGCCCGCCGGAGACGCGCACAGTGCCGCCCCTGCCCCCGAGCTCACCGCCGCGTCCAGCTCGATCCGCATGTTCGAGGAGCCGCTGCGGGCCGCCGCGGCGGCGGCGCGTGCGGTGCTGTGCATGGCCGCGGCGCAGCGCTGGGATGCGGACTGGACGCAGGCGAGCGCCGCGCAGGGCTTCGTCACGCTGGGCAAGCGACGGCTGCGCTTCGCCGATCTGGCGGCCGAGGCGGCGCGCCTCTCCCCGCCCGATCCGCTGCCGATCGGCGTCGCCGGCGCGGGCGCGCTGATGGGCCAGCCGCTGCCGCGGCTCGATGCGCCCGCCAAGGTCGACGGCTCCGCGCCCTTCGCCGCCGACATCCGCCTGCCGAACATGGTCCATGTCGCGATCGGCCAGGCCCCGCCGGGCGACAGCCGGCTGCTCGCCGTCGATCGCGCCGCCGCGCAAAAGGTGGCGGGGTTCATCGCCCTGGTCGAGCGGCCGGGCTGGGTGGCGGCGGCCGCAGCGACCGGCTGGGCGGCGCAGCGCGCGCTCGATGCCGCGCATCCGCGCTTCGCCACCGACGGCGCGGTCGTGGACGACGAGGCGATCGCCGCGGCCCTCGCCGCCGCGCTGGACGGCGACGGCCACCGCATCGCGGGCAGCGGCGACCTGCGCGAGACCTTCGCGGGCGCAACGCTGTTCACCGCCACCTATCGCGCCGCGGCCGGGCTGCATGCCGCGATGGAAACCCCCGCCGCCACCGCGATCCTTCGCGACGACCGGCTCGAGCTATGGGCGCAGGCGGAGGCGCCGGGCCGGCTGCGCGCCGCCGCCGCGGCCGCCGCGGGACTGGCGGAGGGCGCGGTGACGCTCCACCCGCTGCAGCTCGGCGGCGGCTTCGGCGGCGCGCTCGACCCGCGGGCGGCCGAGCAGGCGGCGATCCTCGCGATGGAGCTGAAGCGGCCGGTCAGCATCGTCTGGTCGCGCGGCGAGGCGCTGCTCCACCAGCGCCCCCGCCCCCCGGCGGTCGCCCGCATGGCGGCGCGGCTCGGCCAGGGCGGCGCGATCCTGGGCTGGCAGGCGAAGATCGCCGCGCCCGCGACCGGCCGCGACCTGGCGGCGGCACTACGGCCCGACCGGCTGACGGGACTGGCGCTGGGCCTCGATCCGGCGGACCGCTATGCGGTCGGCGGCGCGCTGCCGCCCTATCGCATCCCGGCCGTCGCGATCGATCATCACCCGGCGGCGATCGGCCTGCCGACCGGGCATCTGCGCGCCGGAATGCACGGCCTGACCTGCTTCTTCACCGAAAGCTTTCTCGACGAACTGGCTCACGCCGCCCGGTCGGAGCCGGTCTCGTACCGCATCGGCATGCTCGGCGGCGAGCCGCGCCTCGCCCGCTGCCTGTCGACCGCCGCGTCGCTCGGCGGCTGGGACGGGGGCGTGCCCGGCAGCGGCCAGGGGATCGCCGCCCACGCCTTTCGCGGCAGCTACGTCGCGGTGATGGCGGAGGCGCAGCCGGGGCCGGACGGGCGCGCCCAGGTCGGCCGGCTGGTCGCCGCGGTCGATTGCGGGCGCGTCGTCAATCCCGGGTTGGTCCGTCAACTGATCGAGGGCGGGCTGATCTTCGGTCTCGCCCAGGCGCTCGGCGCCTCGACCGGCTATGCGCGCGGCCTCGCCACCACCCGCGGCTTCGACACGCTCTGGCTGCCGCGGCTGGCCGACAGCCCCGACATCACGGTGGAGATCATCCGCTCCGACGAGGCACCGGGCGGCGTCGCCGAACTCGCCGTTCCCCCGGTCGCCCCCGCCATCGCCAACGCGCTCCAGACCATGACCGGCCAGCGCATCCGCCATCTGCCGCTGACGGGGTGAGAGGGTAACGGCTGCCGTCAGCCGCGCCTATTCATACACCCATTGCTGCCAGCGCGTGACGCCGTGATGGCTGCAATTGACCAGCTTCACCACGCAGGTCTTCGTGCTCCAGTCCCGCTCGCAAGCCTGGCGGACATGCGCCTCCGCCTCTTCCTGCGTGCTGCCGGTATCGACGGTATCGTTGCCGGGCACTTCCTGCTTGCCGTTGACCGCCCGCGCCACGGCCGCGCACTGATTGGTATAGGACAGCATCAGCCGGCAGTCGGTGCCGCCATTTTCGCGGCAATGGCCGATCGCGCCCTGCTGCGCATCCTTGCGCGACGGATATTGGTAGCTGCCGTACCAGAGCGCCTTTGCCGCGTCATAGGCGAGCGCGCCGAACGACTTGTCGACCCGGACGAAGTTCTTCAGCACCGGTGTCGGTGGCGGGCAGTTGGGACCGCCCTGCGGTACGCCGTTGCAGATGAAGACCGTCGGCATCTGCGCCACCGCCTGCGACCGCCAGCCGAACCACGTGCCGCCGATGACGATCGCGGCGGCGATCGCCAGCCAGAAGGATCGTGCCGTCACCCCTATCCTCCCTTGCCGTAGCGGCGGCTCAGAAGCCGAGCACGCTGCGCAGCTTGTTCTTTTTGGGCTTGGCATCGTCGTCCGCCGCGGCGTTGCTCTCGACCCGGGCGGACGGGCCGCAGCGCGCCTGCATGTCGAGCTTGTCGCCGATCACACCGCCGACCGCCGCACCGGCATAGACGGCCTTCGCTCCACCGACCTTGCTGCCGAGCAGGCCACCGAGCATCCCGCCCGTCGCCGTCCGGCCGCCGCCGTCGGTGTGCTTCGTGCAATCGGTCACGTCCTTCGCCGCGGAGGTATGCACCTTCGGCCCCGCCCCCGCCGCGACCGGGGTGGCGGCGGGCTTTGCCGTCTCCTCGGGATCGACATTCGCCTGATAGACGATCGTGCGATCCGGCCCTTCATAGATGTGCAGCAGGATCCAGCTCGCGTCGCGCCGGGCGACGATCACGCGCAGCTTGTCGCCGAACAGCCCGTCCACGCCCTCGGGCGCGACCTTGCCCGACAGGAGGATGAGCTTGCCCATGTCGTTGCCGCAGGTGGCCGTGCTCGAGCAGCCGAACACGATGGTGTAGCTGGTCGACCTCAACCGCGCCTCATAGAAGCGTGCGACCTGCAGCGCCGAGACTGCCGGCCTTACCGCATAGTCGAAATGACTGACCGTTCCCGTCACAGTCTGCCGATTCGCCGTCCCGTCCGCATCCTGGATCGGTCCGGTCGGCATGACGATCTCGTCCAGCGACGGCGCCCGGTAGAGCTTGAGGACAGCGTTCGGATAGCGTGGAAACAGCGGGTGATCCTCGCCCGCACCGGACCCGCTCGCCGCCACCGCCGCGGACGCCATCAACAGCGCACCAGCCATTATATGTCGGAGCAGATACATGGTACCTCGACTACGAACAGGTCCAACTCTGCGGCCGAGCTACTATGCCGAGCAACATCGATCAACCTGATCTTGAATTCCTGCGCTTTCACAGGACGTTGGCAGGCGAAATCTGCCCGGACAAATACTGCAATCTACACGCTGGCAGCGACTCAGCGATTCAGTACGCCGCCTGCACGAGCGGCGGCCGATCCTGCGCCACCAACCGCCCCCTTATGCGTTGCGCCGCGGACCGTTAGGACCGCATCATGACCAGTCTGCCCCCGGGCCATCCCGCCATCCCGTCTCCGCGCATCGGCGTGCTGCTGATGAACCTCGGCACCCCCGACGCCCCCGACGCGCGCAGCGTGAAGCGCTATCTGGCCGAATTCCTCTCCGACCGGCGCGTGGTGGAGATCCCGCAAATCGCGTGGCAGCCGATCCTGCGCGGGATCATCCTCAACACCCGCCCGAAGAAATCGGCCCATGCCTATAGCCAGGTCTGGCGCGAGGACGGCTCGCCGCTCGCGGCGATCACCAAGGCGCAGGCGGCCCGGCTCAAAGATGCTTTCGGGCCGGATGTGCTGGTCGACTGGGCGATGCGCTACGGACGCCCCGCCATCGCCGACCGGGTACAGGCGATGAAGGATGCCGGGTGCGAGCGGATCCTGCTAGCCCCGCTCTATCCGCAATATTGCGCGGCGACGACCGCAACCGCCAACGACAAGGCCTTCGCGCACCTCGCCCGGATGCGCTGGCAGCCGGCGATCCGCACCCTGCCGCCCTATTATGACGATCCGCTCTATGTCGACGCGCTCAAGGTCTCGATCGAGGAGAGCCTGGCCCGGATCGGCTTTACGCCCGATGCGCTGATCGCCAGCTTCCACGGCATGCCGCAGCGGACGCTGGAGCTGGGCGACCCCTATCACTGCCATTGCCGCAAGACCGCGCGCCTCCTGTCCGAAGCGATGGGGCGACCGGTCGAGGTCGCCTTCCAGAGCCGCTTTGGCCGCGCCAAATGGCTGGAGCCGGCGACCGACGCGACGCTGGAAGCCATGCCGGCGCGCGGAGTGAAGCGGGTCGCGATCTTCGCGCCCGGCTTCTCGGCGGATTGCCTCGAGACGCTGGAGGAGCTGGCGATCCGGGGGCGCGAGAGCTTCATCGAGGCCGGCGGCACCGACTTCGCCTATCTGCCCTGTCTCAACGATGAGGATGGCGGCATCGAAATGTTGGCGCGAATCCTCAGGCGCGAGCTTGAAGGCTGGGTGCGCCTGCCCTAGCGTCGGGGGCCAACGGGAGCAGGAGAGGCTTGAATGGCACGGGTGGCGATCGTCACGGGCGGCACGCGCGGGATCGGCGAGGCGATCAGCCTTGCGCTCAAGGAGGCCGGCGTCACCGTCGCGGCTAATTATGCCGGCAACGACCAGCGCGCGGCCGAATTCACCGAGCGGACCGGGATCAAGGCGTTCAAATGGGACGTCGCCGACTATGACGCCTGCCAGGCCGGCTGCGCGAAGGTCGCGGAAGAGCTCGGCCCGGTCGACATCGTCGTGAACAATGCCGGCATCACGCGCGACGGCACCATCCTGAAGATGAGCTATCAGGCGTGGAAAGAGGTGATCGACACCAATCTGGGCGGTTGCTTCAACATGGCCAAGGCGACCTTTCCCGGGATGCGCGAGCGCAAATGGGGCCGGATCGTCAATATCGGCTCGATCAACGGTCAGGCCGGCCAGTACGGCCAGGTGAACTATGCCGCCGCCAAGTCGGGCATCCACGGCTTCACCAAGGCGCTGGCGCAGGAAGGCGCGAAGGCCGGCGTGACGGTGAACGCGATCGCGCCGGGCTATATCGACACCGACATGGTCGCCGCGGTCCCCGCCGAGGTGCTGGAGAAGATCGTCGCCAAGATTCCGGTCGGCCGCCTCGGCCAGGCGCACGAGATCGCGCGCGGCGTGGCGTTCCTCTGCTCGGAGGATGGCGGGTTCGTCACCGGCTCGACGCTGAGCATCAACGGCGGGCAGCATATGTACTGACGATCATCCGCCGCCGAGGCGGCGAATTACCGGCACGGTCGGCGGGTCGGCGCCTCGCCGAACCCGTCCGACGTCGCGGCGGCGGCTTCGCCGTTGCCGCGACCCGAGCTCCCCTAGAGAGTGACCCTTCCAAGCTGAAGCGTCACCCCGGCGAAGGCCGGGGCACAGTCGGGGGACGCTGATGATGTAGGTCGCGCCTTGTTTCGCAGGCCTTCCCAACTGGGCCCCGGCCTTCGCCGGGGTGACGATGGGAAACGATTCAAGCCGGGTGGATCAAACTTTAAATCCTCCCCCGTGAGCGGGAGGTGGCAGCCGGCAGGCTGACGGGGGGGGGCGGGCGGCGGCGCACATTCGATGGCTCCACCCCTTCCTCCCCCTCCGACCGGATGAGCCGGCCACCTCCCCCTTGCGGGGGAGGATTGGAGTCGAGATCGATCGGCCCTGCCCATCTCCGTTCGCCCTGAGCGAAGTCGAAGGGCAGCTCTCCACACAGTGCTTCGACTGCGCTCAGCACGAACGGGTAATGACAGCGGGTCGAAACAAGCCCGAGATTGGGGCGACCAAGGATCGGGCGACGGCTCCGTCGCATCGCCGCATGAACGCTCCTGGTCCTTCGCCGCTCGAGGCAAGGATCGCCCGCCATGACAAGAGGGCCGGCGCCTTGCGGCACCGACCCTCCGCCCTCGATACGCTACGCGAGGGAACCTGTATCCGCCGCAGCGATCAGCGGCAGTAATCCGGCCGGTCGCCGCGCTCGACCGCGCGGCCCGCCAGCGCGCCGGCACCGGCGCCGAGCAGCGTGCCCATGGTGCGGTCGCCGCGGGTGTCGATGGTGCGGCCGAGCAGGCCGCCGGCGATCGCACCGACGAGGAGGCCGGTATTGCCCTTCTTGCACTGGCGGCGCGCCTCGGCGTCGCGGCGGCCCTCATAATAGCCCTGCGAATAGCGCTCGCCGCGATAGCGGGGGCGCGCATCGGCGGCGCTCAGCGGCACCAGCGTCGAGGCGGTCATGGCGATCGCGGCCGTGGCGAGGGTGAAATTCTTGAACATCATGTCTTCTCCCGGTCTTCCCGGCGGCGGGGCCTGATCCGTCGTCTCAAGGCCCGTCGTCGATGACATGCTTCTGGACGATTCGCGTTGAGTGCATCCTGAATGTGTCCGTTATCGTCGGTTCAGCCTTTGCAGCCGCATCGCCCGGCCTATGAGGGCGCGTGTCCCGCCCGCGTCCCGCCCCCCTCGCCGCCGCAATCCTGCTGCCGCTCGTGCTCGGCACGGGCTGGTCGGGCGAGGAGCGGCGGGCGCTGCCCCAGCCGGGGCCGGCCCGTATCGTGGCAACGCCGGTGGCGCTCGATCCCGCCGATCCCGCGCGGCGGCGGGTGGGTGCGCTGCGCTTTCTCGGCGGGGTGGCGCTGGCCAGTCCCGACCGGGCCTTTGGCAGCTTCTCCGCGATCGCGGTCGCGCCGGCGCGCGCGGGGACGCGGGTGATGCTGGTCAGCGACGCCGGCCATGTCGCCCGGATGACGCTGGACGCGCGCTGGCGGATCGCCGATCCGCGCTTCGGCGAACTGCCCGCCGGCCCGCGCACCGGGTGGGAGAAGCGCGATCGCGATGCGGAGTCGCTTGCGCGCGATCCCGCCACCGGGCGGGTGTGGGTGGGGTTCGAGAGCGCGAACCAGATCTGGCGCTACGGCCCCGACGGGATCGCCTTCGCGGCGCCCGCGGCGATGCGGGCGTGGCGGAGCAATGGCGGGCCGGAGTCGCTCGCGCGACTGCGCGACGGCCGCTTCGTCGCGCTGAGCGAGTCGCGGCCCTATGGCGCTGCGGCGCGCGCGGGGCTGGTCTGGCGCGGCGATCCGGTCGCCGATCCGCGCCCGGCTTTCGCCTTCCGCTACGTGCCCGCCCCCGGCTATGATCCGGCGGACCTGACCGAATTGCCCGATGGCCGGCTGCTCGTGCTGGAGCGGGCGCTGTTCCTGCCGTTTCGCTGGTCGAACCGGCTGGTCCTGATCGACCCCGATGCGCTCCGCCCGGGTGCCGCCGTCTCGGGGCGCGAGATCGCCCGGCTGGAGGCGCCGCTGGTCCACGATAATTTCGAAGGCATCGCGGCGCTGCGCGAGGACGGGGCTACCGTCCTGTGGCTGGTGTCGGACGACAATTGGCTGCCGATCCAGACGACCTATCTGCTGAAGTTCCGATTCGACGGTTGACGGCCTTTACACCCCCCTCCCCTTCAGGGGAGGGGCTGGGGGTGGGGCACTTCCGCTGGCGCGGCGCGTGAGGAGACGCCCCACCCCAACCCTTCCCCTGAAGGGGAGGGGCTATCGCCGCTACCCCCGCCCCTTGCGGCGCAGCGCGCCGAGATCGATCCCGTGGCGCTGCACCTTGTAGTAGAAGGTCTTGCGCGGCAGCCCGAGCCGGACCATCGCCGCGCCGATCTCGCCGCGCGCGGCGAGCACCGCCTCGACGATCGCGTCGCGCTCGAAGGCGGCGACCCGGTCGGGCAGCGTGCCGGCGGCATCGGGCTCGGCCGCCGCCTCGCCTTCCAGCCCCAGCACGAAGCGGTCGGCGAAATGCGCCAGCTCGCGGACATTGCCGGGCCAGTCATGCCCGGCCAGATGGTCGCGCACCGATGCAGTCAGCGGCGGTATGGGCCGCCGCAGCCGTGCGGCCGAAGCGTCGGCCAGATGCGCGAACAGGAGCGGCACGTCCTCGCGCCGCTCGCGCAGGGGCGGCAGCCGCAATCGCACCGCGGCGAGGCGATAGAACAGCTCGGGCCGGATCGCATCGGCCGCGCGCTCACCGGGGTCGCCGGCGGTCGCGACCACGCGCAGGTCGAGCGGCAGCGGCTCGCGCCCGCCCGGCTGGCGCAGCGCGCGCTCCTCGAGCAGCGGCACCAGCTGCGCCTGCAGCCGCGGCGAGGCGCGGTCGACATCGTCGAGGAACAGCGTGCCCCGGCTTGCCGCGGCGACGCCGCCCTCGCCGCCGCCGAACAGCTCGCCCTCGACCAGCGCATTGGGCAGCGCGGCGCAGGCGACCGCGACGAACCGGTGCCGCGCCCGCCGCCCCGCGCGATGGAGCAGCCGGGCGAGCAGTTCCTTGCCGGTGCCCGTCTCGCCTTCGAGGAACAGGTCGATATCGGCGCCGGCCAGCACCGGCACCATCTCGCGCAGCCGGCGGATCGCGGGTGCGTCGCCGATCAGCGCGGCGGCGACATGGTCGCCCGTTCCCGCCTCCGCCGCGGCACGCAGGCGGCGATTGTCGAGCGCCAGCGCGCGTGCCGTCGCCGCCCGCCCGACCGCGGCGACCAGCGCATCGGGCGCGCAGGGCTTGGTCAGGAAATCCCAGGCTCCTGCCTTGAGCGCGGCGACCGCGGTCTCGACATCGGCATGGCCGGTGATGAGGATCACGGGCAGAGTCGCGTCGCGGGCATGCAGCGCGCGGAACAGCTCCAGCCCCGACAGGCCGGGCATCCGGATGTCGCTGACCACCACGCCGGGATAATCGGCGTCGATCCGGTCGAGCGCCGGGGCGGCGGCGGGAAACGCCTCCACCGCGAACCCGGCCAGCGTCAGCAACTGCGCGGTCGAGGCGCGCAGATCCTCGTCGTCCTCGACCAGCGCCACCGGGCAGGCGTTCGCCGCGTCGCTCATCCCCGGCGCATCTCGACCACGAACACCGCGCCGCCGCCGCCCGGCACCAGCCGCAGTGCGCCGCCGAGATCGTGCATGATGTCCTGCGCGATCGTCAGCCCTAGGCCGAGGCCTTGCGGGCGGCTGGTGGCGAAGGGGGTGAAGAGCTTCGCCGCGATGTCGGGCGCGATGCCGGGGCCATTGTCGGCGACGGTCAGCGCGACCGTGTCGGGCATCGTCGCGAGCGTCAGCACGATGCGCGGATCGGCCTGCCCCTCCAGCGCCTCGATCGCATTCTGAAGCAGGTTGACCATCACCTGCTCCAGCCGCACCCGACCGGCGATCACAATCAGGTCGGCGGGAATGTCGGGCAGGATCAGCGCGACCCGCGCCAGCCGCTCCTTCAGGATCAGCCGCGCGCCGTCGATCACCTCGGCCAGCGGCACCGGCCCGATCGCGCCAGAGCCCTTGCGCGAGAAGCCGCGCAGCTCCGCCGTCACCGCGCCGATCCGCCCGGTCAGCCGGTCGATCGCGCGCAGATTGCCGCGCACCTCCTCCAGCGCGCCGCGATCGAGCAGCTGCTCGCCCGTGACCGCATAATTGCGGATCGCCGCGACCGGCTGCGCCGTCTCGTGCGCGACGCTCGCGGTGATCTGCCCGAGCGCGGCGAGCCGGTTGGCCTGGCGTAGCCCCTCCCGCAGCTCGGCCGCGCGCGCTTCGGCGGCGGCGCGCTCGGCGATCTCGCGGCTGAGATCGGCGGTCCGCTCCGCCACCGCCGCTTCCAGCGCCTCGGTCCGTTCGGTGCGCCGCCGGGCGCGCTCGCGCCAGCCCCAGACCAGCGCGGCGAGCGCCAGCGTCGCCAGCCCGGCCGCGATCGCGGCGTTGCGCGTCGCGACGTCCACCACGCCGCGCACCGGCATCGCCAGCGCCACCTGCCAGCCGCGCTCGTCGATCGGACTGCGGGCGACCAGCAGCGGCCCGGCCGCGCCCGCCGTCTCGACCAGCCCGTCCGGCCGCACCGTCAGGGGCGGCGCCCCCAGCGCGGCGACGCCATAGTCGGTCCGCGCCGCCGCAGCCTCGGCGCCGGTCAGCGGGCGGGTCGCGGCGAAGCGCCAGTCGGGCCGGCTGGTGACCAGCACGATACCCGCGCGCGCGGTGACGAAGGTGATGCCGCCCGCCGCACGCCACGCCTGTTCGATCCGATCGAACTCCAGCTTGACCACCACCACCCCGCCGCCGGCCGTGCGCCGCGACAGATAGAGGCCCGGCCGCCGGCTGACCGTGCCGAGCGCGAACTGCTCGGCGCTGCCGTCGCGCATCGCGGCCGAATAATAGCGCCGAAAGCGATAGTCCTGCCCGACGAAGCTGGTCGGCCGCCGCCAGTTGCTGGCCGCCAGCGCGCGCCCGGCCGGCCCGACCAGATAGATGGCCGCGGCGCCGGTATGCGCCGCCAGCGTTTCCAGCTTGCGGTCGAGCGCGTGCGCCGCGGTCTGCTGCCCGGCCAGTGTCGCGACGAGATCGCGATCGTCGGCGATCGCCTCCGGCAGCAGGCGGAAGCGGGCGACCTCGCTCGCAAGCAGCGCCTGGCGCAGCCGGACGTCGGCCGAGAGCGTCGCGGCGAAGCGCAGGCGCGCGCCCCGTTCGGCCACCAGCCCCGCGATCAGCGCCGCTGCGAGGCTCGCGACCAGCGCCGCGATGACCCAGCCGGCGCGGCGCAGCGTCCGCGAATCACCCATGGTCCGCATCCTAGGAGCGGGCCCGGCGATGTGCAATTTCCTGCACTCCTCGCGGCCCGCAGCGGCGGAAAACTGCACGCGCCGTGGGTCAGGTCGGGCGATAAACGGCGGAAATCCGCGGCGAATGCACTGCACGCATGGGCCTTTGCGCCCGATGCAGCAGTGCCGGAGAATGGCGCGATAACCGCCGACAGGGCGGACCGATCGAGAGGAGCCGAGCATGATGAAGATGGAAACCGTGCCGCACCATGGCCCGGGCGCCCCGCCCCCCGCGGCCCGGCCCTGGTATGCCCAGCTCTACGTCCAGGTGCTGATCGCGATCACCGCCGGCGTGCTGCTCGGCCATTTCGCCCCGGCGACGGGCGAGGCGCTCAAGCCGCTCGGCGACGCCTTCATCAAGGCGGTGAAGATGATCATCGCGCCGGTCATCTTCCTCACCATCGTCACCGGCATCGCCGGGATGCGCGACCTCGCCTCGGTCGGCCGGGTGGCGGGCAAGGCCTTCCTCTACTTTTTCTTCTTCTCGACGCTCGCGCTGATCGTCGGGATGATCGTCGCCAACGTCGTCCAGCCGGGCGCGGGGCTCAACATCGATCCCGCCACGCTCGACACGTCCAAGGTCAGCGAGTTCGCGGCCAAGGCGCACGACACCACGATCACCGGCTTCCTGACCGGGATCATTCCCGACACCTTCCTGTCGGCGATGACCGAGGGCAACATCCTCCAGGTGCTGTTCGTCGCGATCCTGTTCGGGATCAGCCTGGCGATGGTCGGCGATCGCGGCGCCAAAGTGCTCGACCTGCTCGACGACGTGTCGATCGCCTTCTTCAAGCTGGTCGGCATCGTCATGAAGGCCGCGCCGATCGGCGCGTTCGGCGCGATGGCCTTCACCATCGGCAAGTACGGCGTCGGCGCGCTCGCCAACCTCGCTTTCCTGGTCGGCACCTTCTACCTCACCTCGATCCTGTTCGTCGTGATCGTGCTCGGCGTGGTCGCGCGGCTGGCCGGCTTCTCGATCTTCAGCCTGATCGCCTATCTGAAAGCGGAGCTGCTGCTGGTGCTCGGCACCTCCTCGTCGGAAAGCGCGCTGCCCTCGCTGATCGAGAAGATGGAGCGGGCCGGCTGCCCCAAGTCGATCGTCGGGCTGGTCGTGCCGACCGGCTATTCCTTCAACCTCGACGGCACCAACATCTACATGACGCTGGCGGCGCTGTTCATCGCCCAGGCCTGCAATGTCGAGCTGACGATCGGCCAGCAACTGCTGCTGCTCGGCGTCGCGATGCTCTCGTCCAAGGGCGCGGCGGGGGTGACCGGCGCCGGCTTCATCACGCTGGCGGCGACGCTGTCGATCGTCCCCTCGGTGCCGGTTGCGGGCATGGCGCTGATCCTCGGCATCGACCGCTTCATGAGCGAGTGCCGCAGCCTGACCAACTTCATCGGCAATGCGGTGGCGACGGTGGTGGTCTCGCGCTGGGAGGGCAAGCTCGACCGGGCGCAGTTCGACGCGGCGCTCGCCGGTCGCCTGCCGCGGGTCGAGGACCTGCCCGAGGGGGTCGTCGCGGCGGAGTGATCCGTCCGCTTGCTTACCGCTCCTCGCTCCCCACTCGCCTACCCCCCGACCGTTCGCCCTGAGCTTGTCGAAGGGCTGCTCTTCCTGGCCGCGGAGTGTGCGGCACGAAGAGAAGAACAGTGCTTCGACAAGCTCAGCACGAACGGGGGAGAGGGGTGCTCAGCCCGAACGAACGGGGAAGCGGAGGGTAGGTCGAGCTTTCCTGCCCTTACCGGTTCCAGTCCCAAGGACCAGCCCATGACCCGCACCACGCGCATCCTTCGCGCCACCGCCCTGCTCGCGTCCGCAACGCTCGCCGCGCCGCTCGCCGCGCAGACCAAGACTCCCGCGCCGAGTGAGGCGGGGCAGACCCGCAACCCGGCCACCCCCACCGTCACTTCCTACCCCGCCGCCGCGGCCGGCGACGGCGCCACGACCAACGGCTTCAACCTGTCGCGCTGGGCGGAGGACTGGAGCAGCTATCGCGATCCGAAGAAGCGCGACGACCCGCTCGACCGGCTCAAATACCTGCCGCTCGACGGGGACGGCGACATCTACCTGACCCTGTCGGGCGAGCTGCGGCTGCGGGTCAACCACACCACCAACCCCAATCTGCGCGACCTGCCGGCGCAGCGGCAGGACATCAACCGCATCGTCGCGGGCGCGGACCTGCATGTCGGACCGCATCTGCGCGGCTTCGTCGAGGTGGCGCATGGCGGCATCGGCGGGGTGGAGCTGGGCGTGCCGGCGGCGACGCTGCGCAACGACCTCGTCGTCCAGCAGGCCTTCGTGGAAGGCGATGTCGAGGCCGCGGGCGTCTCGTTCGGGCTGCGCTATGGCCGGCAGGAATTCACCGACGGGCCGAACCTGCTCGTCTCGCAGCGCGACAACAACACGATCCGCTATACGCTCAACGGCTGGCGCGGCTGGGCGCGGAGCGCGACGCTGCGCGCCGATCTGTTCGACCTGAAGCCGACCGCCTATGGCGATCTCGGCACCGACGACGACATCAGCGATCCCGCCCGCCGCTTTTCCGGCATCACCATGGGCTGGGCCGTGCCAAAGAGCTGGTTCGGCGGGTCGAAGCTCTATGTCGATCCCTTCTTCTGGCGGCGGCGCAACAATGTCGGCGCCTGGGGCGGGCGGATCGGACCGGCGGAGCGTTTCTATGCCGGCACGCGCATCTGGGGCGATGCCGGGCCGCTGACGATCGACTGGTCGGCCAACCACCAGTTCGGCACCTATATCAACCAGAAGATCGACGCCTGGCAGGTGTTCCTCGCCCAGACCTACCGGCTCGGCAAGCCGGCGACCGCGCCGCGGATCGGCTTCCATGTCGACTATGCCAGCGGCGGGGGCGGCTATGGCGACGGCAAGCTGCGCGACGCCTATGCGCCGTTCGGCAACAACATCTATTACAGCTACCAGCTGTTCCTGACCCCGTCGAACCTGATCGCGGCCGCGCCCAACGTGACGTTCTCGCCGCTCAGGAACCTGCGCGTCACCGCCGAGTACCAGTTTACCTGGCGCGACGACGTGCGCGATGCGGTCTATCGCGCCAACGGCCAGCCCTTCGCCGGGACCCAGCGGTTCGGCGCGCGCAAGATCGCCGATGTGGCGCGGCTCCAGGCGGTGTGGACGATCAGCCCGCGCCTGTCGGTGACCGGCCGCTACGAGCATCTCGCCGCCGGCCCCGCCCTGACCGATGCCGGCTACAAGAGCTCGGACTTCCTCGCGGGCTGGATCAGCTTCCGCTTCTGACAAGGATCATCGCCATCTCTCCCGCCGTCCACGCCGCCGCCCGCGCGCTGCTCGCCGATCCGCTGACCAACAAGGGGACCGCCTTCACCGAGGCCGAACGCGACCGTCTCGGGTTGCACGGCCTGCTGCCCCCGCATGTCGGCACGCTGGGCAGCCAGATCGCCCGTCGCCGCCGCGCGCTGGAAGGGATGGCGGACGATTTCCACCGCTACGCCTTCCTGCGCGAGCTGCAGGATTCGAACGAGGTGCTGTTCCACGCCCTCGTCCAGTCGGACCTGCCGCGGATGCTGCCGCTGGTCTACACGCCCACGGTCGGCGAGGGGTGCGAGCGGTTCAGCGATATCTGGCGGCGGCCGCGCGGGCTGTTCCTATCCTACCCCAACCGGAACCGCATCGCCGACATCCTCGCCGATCCCGCGCTCGACCGGGTGAAGGTGATCGTGGTCAGCGACGGCGAGCGCATCCTGGGGCTGGGCGATCAGGGCGCGGGCGGGATGGGCATTCCGATCGGCAAGCTCGCCCTCTACACCGCCTGCGCCGGCATCCACCCGGCCGAGGTGCTGCCGATCCTGCTCGATGTGGGCACGGACAATGTCGCCCGGCGCGAGGACCCGCTCTATGTCGGCTGGCGCAACCCGCGCATCCGCGGACCGGAGTACGACGCCTTCGTCGAGGCGTTCGTGGCGGCCGTGGCCGATCGCTTCCCCGGCGTGCTCCTCCAATGGGAGGATTTCGCGGGCAGGAACGCCTACGACCTGCTTGACCGCTATCGCGACCGGCTCTTGAGCTTCAACGACGATATCCAGGGCACTGCGGCGACCGCGACCGGCACGCTGCTCGCCGCGATCCGGCGGACGGGCGAGCCGCTGGCGCAGCAGCGCATCGTCCTGTTCGGCGCGGGCGCGGCGGGCAGCGGCGTGGCGGAGATGCTGGTGCGCGCGATGATGGCGGCGGGGCTGGACGAGGCGGCGGCGCGCTCGCGCATCTGGGCGGTGGATCGCGACGGGCTGATCCTGTCCAACATCCCCCGCCTGCCTGCGCAGCAGGTGCCGCTCGCCCATGATCCCGCCGAAGTCACGGGCTGGACGCTGACCGACGCGCGCATCGGCCTGTACGACACAGTAGTGAACGTGAAGCCGACCGTGCTGATCGGCGCATCGGGCCAGATGGGCGCGTTCGGCGAGCCGGTGGTGCGCGCCATGGCCGCGGGCTGCGCCGCGCCGGTGATCTTCCCGCTCTCCAACCCCGTCTCCCGCGCCGAGGCGCACCCCGCGGACCTCCTCGCCTGGACCGACGGGCGCGCGCTGGTCGGCACCGGCAGCCCGTTCGGCGTCGCGGGCGTGACGCAGGTCAACAATGTCTACATCTTCCCCGGCGTCGGCCTCGGCGCGCTGGCGGCGCAGGCGAGCCGGGTGACCGACGGCATGTTCATGGCCGCCGCCGAGACGCTCGGCACGCTGGGCGGCGCGGCCGACGGCTCGCTCCTCCCGCCGATCGAGCAGCTGCGCGCGGTAGCGCTGACGATCGCGGTGGCGGTGGCGGCACAGGCGGTCCGCGACAGCGTCGCGACCGCGCCGGCCGCTGAGATGACGGCGGAGGCGATTGCGGGACGGATGTGGGAGGCGGTGTATGATTGACTGGCGTCTGGTCGCGCCCGCTTGCGGACATCCTGCGTCGGCCCCACACATCCGCTCATGACCGATGCCGCAAACGTAATTACCGTCGACCACACAGGCTTCGCTGTTTCGTCTTTGGACGCAGCCATCCGATTCTGGACGGAAGCGCTCGGCTTCACGCTAGAGCGTCAGACGGAGATGGGCGGCGCCTTCCTGCATCAGGTGACTGGTGTCATTGACCCGGATGTAAAGACAGCGATCGTCAAGGCACCCGACGGCTACTTGGTCGAATTGCTGCAATATTCGAACGGCTTCCGGAACGGGAGAGTACCCGATAGCGCGGGATCGATCGGAGCCGCTCACCTGGCTTTGACCGTGAGGGACATTCACGCCGCCATCACCCGCGTCGAAGCGGCAGGATGGAATGCGAAGGGGAGTCCGCTGCCGATCCCCGGCGGTCCACGGCAGGGGACCTTGGTGGCCTACGTTTCAGGCCCCGATCACGTCACGATAGAGCTCATGCAGCCGCCAGCCCGTTGACAGCCGGCGGCTGCTTCCCACCAATAGCGGACGTCGGGGAGGCGGAGGCAACCTCCGTCGCGGTGCCAGCTCGCCGAGGGGGCAGGACTTTTGACGAGCATGCCCGTACCCCAACGATAACTCTGTTGATGTCCGCCTAGGGTCAGATGCGACCATTCTACAAATACTTCATTGCGCCTCGGAGCCGTTACTTGTTTCATAAAGTGACTAGAGATCAACTTCGGCGCCATCGGGCAGCTCGGACCAACCAAACCCCTCGCCACACTGCCCAGCGCTGCAATCTAAAGTGGCGTTCATGTCAGATCTTACCTCATCCACATCTTCGCAACTTGGGACTCCGGTCGGCTGTAAGATGACAACCGGTTCCGGACGCATCTCTTTCACGCCCCGCAGAAAAGGATGCAGAGCCGCGCGATCGATGTCGAAAGCGGGTGCGGTTCGGTATCCCATCCACAAGTTCGCGCGAAGCTTCCCTTTATCGTTCAACTTCAAGAAGTATGCCGGAACCTGGTGGCCCAACCATCCTGGCTTCTTCCACATGGTTAGCGTGTTTGGACACTGCCCAGATGAGTACGTCTGGGAACTGCACCCTGTGAGAGGCAAACCAACGAACAGCAGGGCACAGGGCAGCCTCATAGCTCGGGTTGTGCTGCTCTGAAGCTACGTTGGCAACCACAGGTTCGCCCAATTGCGGACATAGGGACGTGCTGGCATCCTCGAAGCCATGGCTGCGATCATCTATCTATCGCCCGGCGAACAGATGCAGGATTGCGAGTACGACGAGCCGTGGTTGCTCGTGGAGGCATCAGACGACGGCCGGTTCTTCGGAACTGGTTCAGCGTGGAAACCTAATGGTGAATGGGTCGGCTATGGCTCGCTGCCCGAGAGCGACTACTCCCTAACCGAAGCTCTGGCAGCGGCGCAGCTGTGGGCCGACAGATACAGCGTGCCTACGATTTGGGTTCAATTGACACCATAGGTCTGCTTACGCCCAATAGCGGACGTTCGGTCAATCATGCATCTAGAACGACTACTCCAGGAAGCCTGCGATCAGCATCAAGCAGCCCCACCGAGGCATCGCAACACCGCAGTGGCCCGGCATTGAGGGTTTTGGCCTATTATAGCGACGAGTTTTCCGTCTTTGCCAGACGGACCGGCGGCGCAAATTCAGTCGTGCTATCTCGAGATATGAAGTAATCTCCAGAGCTGCTTACAAATACGTAAAAGCAGGTACTGCCTGACACCCGCCAATTCACGCAGAAGCCTGTCTCGGTGATTGAGTAGGTACCCGCAGCAGCCTCGATCCCAAGGCGTTCTTCGTATCTCCCATTCGGGAGAAAACTTATAAAGTTCGTCCCATATTTGTCGGATAAACCGTAGTAGACATAGCGTGAGCCCGCGATGAATGCTTTCACTTCCGCGGAGGTGCGGAGGGGGCGTGGTTGCTCCGGTGTCTGAGCCTTGCTGTGCGTGGGTGGTCCACAGGCACTAAACGTCAGCAAGGCTGCCACTGGCAGGCAATATGCGGCCTTCATCGCCGGAACTGCCTTGCTTCCGGGCGCCTGGTCCAGACCAAAGGCTGGAAGGCGATTGTTCGAGAGTGGAATGCTACCAAAGTGCCGCCTCCCTTTCGCTGAGCGTAGCCATACTCGGTTCCTGGCTCGGCTGGCATCCCTATCCCACGTTGTCTCATCAGAGCGTGGTGCATTGGTCGCCGTAACGGCGGGCCGGTCAGCCTCACGGCCTACCTATCCCGTTCGAAGATGCGCTCGCGGCGCTTCCGCGGCTGCGTGAGGCTACAATGGACGTCCGCTTTCCACCAGAAGCAGACGCGCGCCGTAGCCGGGTCACCACCCCGTGACCTTCCCGCCTCCCCTGCGTTAAGGCGCCTCGACCGAATGCAGCGAGGAGCCTTGTCATGACCCGTACCGCTCTCATCACCGGCGCCACCGCCGGGATCGGCGCCGCCGCCACGCGCGCCTTTGTCGGTGCGGGGTGGCGCGTGATCGCGACCGGGCGGCGGGCGGAGCGGCTGGCGGCGTTGCGGGACGAGCTGGGCGAAGCGCTCCACCCCGCGGTGTTCGACGTGCGCGACGAGGCCGCGCGCGATGCAGCGCTCGATGCCCTGCCGGAGGGGTTTCGCGACATCGACCTGCTGGTCAACAATGCCGGCCTCGCGCTCGGCACCGCGCCGGCGCAGCAGGCGGACATCGCCCAGTGGAAGACGATGGTCGACACCAATATCGTGTCGCTGATGGCGTTGACCCACAGGCTGCTGCCGCAGCTGATCGAGCGCAAGGGCGCGATCATCAACCTGTCGTCGATCGCGGCGACCTATCCCTATTCGGGCGGCAACGTCTATGCGGGGACCAAGGCGTTCGTGCGGCAATTCTCGCTGGGGCTGCGGGCCGATCTCGCCGGCACGGGGGTTCGCGTGACCTCGATCGAGCCGGGCATGGCGGAGACGGAGTTCACGCTGGTGCGCACCGGCGGCGACCAGGCCGCGTCGGACACGCTCTATGCCGGGGTCGAGCCGATGACGGGCGAGGATATCGCCGAGACGATCCTGTGGGTCGCGCAGCTGCCGCCGCATCTCAACATCAACCGGCTGGAGCTGATGCCGACGCGGCAGTCCTTCGCGGGGTTCCAGATCTCTCGGGGGTAGGTGAGCTTCCGACAGCGAACAGCCCCAACACAGGGAGTCGATAGCGATCAGCTTTGTTCACTTGCGTTCGCCCTGAGCGAAGTCGAAGGTCAGCTCTCCCCGAGATGCTTCGACTGCGCTCAGCACGAACGGGTGGTTACAGCTGATCGAATCCAACTCTAAGTCGCCCCCACTCGCGAAATCGGCTATGGCCGCGCCATGTGGATCGCAATGCTCCTCTCCGCGCTGGCGATGACCGCGATCGTCGGGGTGCGCTACCTGATCGTGTCGGGGGCGTTCGCCTGGGCGACCCGGCTGCGGCATCCGGGGCTCTATACCGGGCTCGACCCGCAGGTGCGGCGGGAGATCTGGTGGAGCCTAGCCTCCGCCGTCATCTACGGCGTGCCCGCCGGGGTGGTGGCCTGGGGCTGGCAGAATCGCGGCTGGACGCAGATCTATGCCGATGTCCACGACCGGCCGCTCTGGTACCTGCCCGTCTCGGTGCTGCTCTACCTGCTGGCGCATGACGCCTGGTTCTACTGGACGCATCGCTGGATGCACCGGCCGGAGCCCTTCCGCCTCGCCCATGCCGTCCATCATGCCAGCCGGCCCCCGACCGCCTGGGCCGCGATGGCGTTCCATCCGATCGAGGCACTGACCGGTGCTGTGGCAATTCCGCTACTGGTGTTCTTGATTCCGATCCATGTCGGCGCGCTGGGCTTCGTCCTGGCGACGATGACGATTATGGGAGTGACCAATCACATGGGCTGGGAGATTTTCCCCCGGTTCATGTGGGCCGGGCCATTGGGGGGCTGGCTGATCACCGCAAGCCATCATCAGCGGCATCACGAGCAATACGGGTGTAACTATGGTCTCTATTTCCGCCACTGGGATCGGTGGTGTGGGACCGATCGGGGGATCGGGGACTTCACACGCGAACATGCGCGGGCGCGCCGCCGGGCGGACGCGGCTGCGCGCGGCGCTGACGGTGGCGATGCTGGCGGCGGGGTGGACGGCGCTCGGCGGAGCGAGCCCGGTCACGCGGCTTGACGTCGACGTCGAGAAGCTGCGCTCGGCCAAGGGGATGATCCGCCTCTGCCTGACCGCGGATCCCGACAACTTCCCCAATTGCGTCGACGATGCCCATGCGCTCAGCCGTTCGGTGCCGGCCGGCAGCCCGCTGGTCCGCCTCTCCGGCCTGCCCGCGGGGGGCTATGCAATCGCTGTGATCCATGACGAGAACGGCAATTCGAAGCTCGACACCTTTGTCGGCATCCCGCGCGAGGGCTTCGGCTTCTCGCGCAACCCGCCGATCCGCTTCGGCCCGCCGCGCTTTGCCGCCGCCCGCTTCCAGTTGCAGGGCGAGGCGCAGACCCAGCAGATCCTGATGCGCTACATGCTGTAGTCGTTATCGACCCCTTGGCCCACGCCGGCGACGCGCCGGCCAGGCATTTGGGTACGTAATCGGACATAAGCTTAATTTCGATTTATTTCGTGCGTCCGTCAGCCGCGGGCGAACGTTCCTGCCTTCACCGGTGACGCCGGAGGAGCGGCGGGCATCGGGCGATGATGCCGTCGGCGTGCCCCGTGCACGCCGGCCCCAAAAGGGATGTTCCGAAATGGCTGACAGCGTGCAGATGATGGAGGCACTGGACAACCGCGTCCGGCGCCGGGACGAACGCCGCGAATTCTTCAAGGCCGCGCTGGGCATGGGCGCGCTGGCGGCCGGCGGCGCGGCCGCGCTGACCTTCTCGACGAAGGCGAGCGCCCAGACGCAGACGATCACCGACGTGGACATCCTGAACTTCGCGCTGAACCTCGAATATCTCGAGGCGCAATTCTATGCCTATGCCGCGACCGGCAGCGGCATCGCGGCCAACCTGCAGACCGGAACCGGGCGCCAGGGTGCGGTGATCACCGGCAACAGCCCGCACCAGGCGCGCCAGGTCAACTTCACCGACGCCGCGGTCCGCGCCTATGCGCAGGAGATCGCCGCGGACGAGGTGGCGCACGTCGCCTTCCTGCGCACGGCGATCGGCACCACCTCTGCCGTCGCCCAGCCGGCGATCAACATCTCCGGCGATCGCGACGGGCCATTCACCGCCGCCGCCTCCGCGGCCGGCGTGCCGCTGTCGAGCGACGGGGTGTTCGATCCCTATTCGAGCGACGAGGCGTTCCTGCTCGGCGCCTATATCTTCGAGGACGTCGGCGTCACCGCCTATAAGGGCGCGTCGCCGCTCCTGACCAACAAGACCTTCCTCCAGGCCGCCGCCGGCATCCTCGCCACCGAGGCCTATCATGCCGCGATCGTCCGCGCGACGCTCTACGCCAAGGGGATCGGCACTCCCGCCATCGGCAGCGCTCCGGCGGTCACCGCCCAGCCCGGCCTGATCACCGCGGCGCAGCGCATCTCCGACGCCCGCGACCTGCTCGACGGCACCGGCTCGGCCGCGCTCGGCATGCTCGACCGCTCGTCGGGCCGCGTGTCCGGTGGCGACCTCGACCAGGGTCTGACGACCACCACGTCGGGCCAGACGAACGCCAACATCGTCCCGGCCGACACCAACGGCCTCGCCTACAGCCGCACGGCCGGGCAAGTCCTGAATATCGTCTACCTCAACCTGACGACGGCAGCGACGACGATGGGCGGGTTCTTCCCCAACGGCGTCAACGGCAACATCAACGCCAGCATCGGCACGGCCTGAGCCGCAAGCCCGAGCCCCATCGACTTCATCCTCCAGGGAGGACACAGGACATGACCGAAGAGCGTTTCATTCTCGACGTGATCGAGGAAGCCAGTGCCAAGCGCCGCACCGAGCGTCGCCGTTTCATGAAGATGGCCGGCGGCGCCGCTGCTGCAGCTGGTGGCCTGTCGCTGCTGGCGGCCTGCAACAACGACGACGACCGCGACGTCCCCGTCGCGACGCCCACCCCCACGCCGGCCGCGGTCAGCGAGGTCGACGTGCTGAACTTCGCGCTCCAGCTCGAATATCTGGAAGCGAATTTCTACAGCTATGCCGCCTTCGGCCAGCCGATCGCCAGCACGCTGCGGTCCGGCACCGGCACGCCCGGATCGGTGCAGATCGTGTCCGGCACCACCGCGGGCCAGCCGCGCGCGGTGTCCTTCCAGGATCCGATCGTCGCGGCCTATGCCCGCGAGATCGCCGCCGACGAGATCGCCCACGTCACCTTCCTGCGCACCGCACTGGGCGGATCGGCGGCGGCGCAGCCGGCGATCAACATCTCGGGCGACGCCACCGGCGCCTTCACCGCCGCGGCGCGGGCGGCGGGCGTGGTCGGCTCGGGCGCGACCTTCGACCCCTATGCCGACGACAACAGCTTCCTGCTCGGCGCCTATCTGTTCGAGGATGTCGGCGTCACCGCCTATATGGGCGGCGTCCAGCTGCTCTCGACGCCGGCCTATATCGAGGCGGCGGCGGGCATCCATGCTGTCGAGGCCTATCATGCCGGCCTGGTCCGCACCGTCCTCTACCGCAAGGGGCTGACGACCGCGTCGATCTTCACCGCCACCCAGCAGATCTCGGACGCGCGCGATTCGCTGGACGGCACGTCGAACACCGGCCTGCTCAACCAGGGCGGCGACCGCGACCAGGGGATCATCGGGTCGTCCTCGTCGATCGCGAACATCGTGCCGACCGACTCGAACGGCATCGTCTATGTCCGCTCGCCCCAGCAGGTGCTGAACATCGTCTATCTGAATGCGACGTCGACCAATGGCGGGGGCTTCTTCCCCGCGGGCGTCAACGGTTCCGTTCGCAGCTCCTGAGCCCCCTCTTCCGAATGCTGCGACGGCGGGCCGGCACCTTCCCCAGGGTGCCGGCCCTTTTCGTTTGTGGCGAAGAGCCGACGCGCCTATGCTCGCGCCATCCCCGGGGGACCGCCGATCCGCGGTTGAGAGGGAGCGAGGACGCTCCGACCCGCCGAACCTGATCCGGTTGATACCGGCGGAGGGAGGGAGCGGTCGCATAGCCGTGATCCGTCCTCGCTCCGACCAACGGAGAGACGTGACATGGCAGACATCCAGGCTCGCACCGAGATCGGCGTGACCACCGGGCCGATCCGCGGCAGCCGCAAGATCCATGTCGGCCCGCTCGGCGTCGCGATGCGCGCGATCGACCTCGATCCTTCCTGCGGCGAGCCGCCGCTCAACGTCTACGACACGTCCGGCCCCTATACCGATCCCGCCGCCACGATCGACATCATGGCCGGCCTGCCCGCGCTGCGCCGCAGCTGGATCGAGGGGCGCGGCGATGTGGAACGCTACGACGCGCGCGAGATCCGGCCGGAGGATAACGGCCAGCTCGGCCCCGACCGGTCGGGCGGGGTCCAGCCCTTCCCCAATGTCGTCAAGCGGCCGCTGCGGGCGAAGCCCGGCGCGAACGTCAGCCAGATGCATTATGCACGTCGCGGCATCATCACGCCCGAGATGGAATATGTCGCCACGCGCGAGAATCTGGGCCGCGAGATGCTGCGCGAATATCAGCGCGACGGCGAGAGCTTCGGCGCGGCGATCCCCGACTATGTGACGCCCGAATTCGTCCGCGACGAGGTGGCGCGCGGCCGGGCGATCATCCCGTCGAACATCAACCATCCCGAGAGCGAGCCGATGGCGATCGGCCGCAACTTCCTCGTGAAGATCAACGCCAATATCGGCAACAGCGCGGTAGCGAGCAATGTCGCGGCAGAGGTCGACAAGCTGGTCTGGTCGATCCGCTGGGGTGCGGACACGGTGATGGACCTGTCGACGGGCCGCAACATCCACGACACGCGCGAATGGATCCTCCGCAACAGCCCCGTGCCGATCGGCACCGTGCCCATCTATCAGGCGCTGGAGAAGGTCGGCGGCATCGCCGAGGACCTGACCTGGGAGATCTTCCGCGATACGCTGATCGAACAGGCCGAACAGGGCGTCGACTATTTCACCATCCATGCCGGCGTGCGGCTGCCGTACATCCCGATGACCGCCAAGCGCGTGACCGGCATCGTGTCGCGCGGCGGCAGCATCATGGCGAAATGGTGCCTCGCGCATCACAAGGAGTCGTTCCTCTACGAGCGGTTCGACGAGATCACCGAGATCATGAAGGCCTATGACATCGCCTATTCGCTTGGCGATGGCCTCCGCCCCGGCTCGATCGCCGACGCCAATGACGAGGCGCAGTTCAGCGAGCTCTACACGCTCGGCGAGCTGACCCACCGCGCCTGGGCGCAGGACGTGCAAGTGATGATCGAGGGCCCCGGCCATGTGCCGATGCACAAGATCAAGGAGAATATGGACAAGCAGCTGAAGGCGTGCGGCGAGGCGCCCTTCTACACGCTGGGGCCGCTGACCACCGACATCGCGCCCGGCTACGACCATATCACCAGCGGCATCGGCGCGGCGATGATCGGCTGGTACGGCACGGCGATGCTCTGCTACGTCACGCCCAAGGAGCATCTGGGCCTGCCCGACCGCGACGATGTGAAGGTCGGCGTGGTCACCTACAAGCTCGCCGCTCATGCCGCCGACCTCGCCAAGGGCCATCCGGCCGCCAAGCTGCGCGACGACGCGCTGTCGCGGGCACGCTTCGAGTTCCGCTGGCGCGACCAGTTCAACCTGTCGCTCGATCCCGATACGGCGGAATCCTATCACGACCAGACCCTGCCGGCGGAAGGCGCGAAGACCGCGCATTTCTGCTCGATGTGCGGGCCGAAATTCTGCAGCATGAAGATCACGCAGGAAGTCCGCGACTTCGCGGCGAAGCAGAACGCGCCGGTGGAGAGCTTCCTCAGCTCCTCCCCGCTCCGCGGGGAGGGGGACCGTTCGGCGCAGCCGAATGGTGGAGGGGCCTTGCCGCTGGACGCAACCGACGCCGAAGCCGGCATGGCAAAGATGAGCGAGACGTTCCGGGAGAAGGGCGGGGAGGTTTACCTGCCGGCAGAGTGAGGTAAGCCAAACTTCTCCCCGCTATGCGGGGAGGAGCGGTGCAGAAGATGCTCGCCTCAGCCTATAGTGCGTTATTGCGACAACGGGGCAAGGGGTCAAAAAAGATGATCGAAAGGTTCAGCGCGGGCGCAACCGCCGTTGCTAAATTGTACGGCCACGACAATGTCGGCGACTTCATTGTCAGTCATATCGCGACCCTGCAAGGAGCAGACAATGCCTTGGTCAGCCGCTGTGGCGAGGTCTTGGCGGCGGTACGTGAAGGTTTCGGTGTGGGCGGAGAACACTCGCTCATGGTCATCGCGCTCGGTCAAACGCTGCTCAGCGGCGGCGTAGTGCCTGTTGGCGGTGTCGTCAGCCTTTCGAACCCGGTGACCCTGACCTGTGCCGCCATCGGAGCGATCCATTATGGATGGAATGCCTTGTCCGAACAGGAAAAGGCAGCAATTCTGGCGTCCGTGGCGACGATATTCGCGACGGGCGTCGAATCCGTCCGATCCGTTGCCGGTTTCGTGCTGAAAACGATCAAGGCCCTGCTGTCGCGGGAAAACCTTGCTGCGCTAAAGAAGATGGCCAGCGATGGTGCCGCCTATTTCGACCGCTGTATCGGTGACATCACTCGCTCCATCGCCGATCGATCGCGCGATTTGTATCAGGCGACGTGGAAGCGGCTGCCCGACGTTGCCAGCAGCCTGCCAGTAAGTTTGCCATTTCGGCGAGCGGCGAATGTGACGCCTTCCGACACCGAAATCACACCGGCAATTCTTCCGCCTCAATAATGATACCGGCACTGCGCCACTTGCAGCACCTGTTCCTCACCACTGCCCGCCACGCGATACACCAGCCGATGCTCGGCGTTGATCCGACGCGACCACCAGCCTGATAGGTTGCCGCCGAGCGGCTCCGGCTTGCCCGTCCCCTTGAACGGATGGCGCCGGCATTCCTCGATCAGCACGTTGATCTTGTCCGTGAGCTTGGCGTCATGTTCCTGCCACCAGCGATAGTCGTCCCACGCTGTCGGCCAGAACTCTACCTTCACGGAAAGGGCACGCCTTCGTCGCCGGACTCGAAGCCGCGAACAGCTTCCAGCAGCCGCTCGGCATTTTTGGGCGAGCGCAGCAGGTACAGCGTCTCCTCGATCGATGCCCATTCGCTGGCGGAAACCAGCACCGCGCCCTCGCCGCGCTGCCGGGTGATGGCGAGGGGGGCGCGGTCCGCGACGACCTTGTCGATCATCGCCTTCAAATTCTCGCGCGCTTCGGAATAGCTGACGGCCTGCATCGCCCAAATAGGCCAGAACATTGTCCAATGTCAAAGGCGGCGGCACCCCTGGCGCGCCCGCTCGTTCCAGCGTCATGTCCCTGTCGACACCCCAGTCCGCGCGCGTCGCGATCCGCTTCGGCCGCCGCGCCCGACTGCGGGCGGAGGTCAGCGTCACGCCTGTCGGTTTGCTGGCGATCGGCGGGATGGTGGCCGCGATCCTGCTGTCGGTCCCGCCGATCATCCGCGCCGCGGGCGAGGTACGCCGCGCGGCGCCTTGACGGAGCCGGCCTGCCTCCCACCCAAATCTTTAGGGGTGACCCGCCGTCCGCCGCTCCCCTAGCCTCGGACCCATGCACGGGCGACAGGCGGTGACGATCACGGGATATGCGGCGCTGACCGAGCGGGAGAAGCAGAGCTTGCGGCTGCTGCTCGAGGGGCATGACGCCAAGTCGATGGCCCGCCACCTCGGCCTGTCGGTCCATACGGTCAACGAGCGGCTGCGCGATGCGCGGCGCAAGCTGGCCGTGTCGAGCAGCAAGGAGGCCGCGCGCCTGCTGCGCCAGGCGGAACAGGACCCCGAAACCGTGACGGACAAGGCTTTGGGGGATGCCGGGGCGAGCCCGGCGCGCCATCCCGCCGATCCGCCCGGCGAGGATGCGACGCCATCGCGTCGCACGCGCCGGGTGATCGGAGGATGCATCATGATCTCGCTCATCGCCGCCCTGCTCGCCGTGCAGCTGCCGGGCCCGTCCCAGACGACCGCCCCGTCGCCGGCGACCGCGCCGGCCGAAACCGCCGCCAGCCGTACGGCGCGCGACTGGCTGGCGCTGGTCGATGCCGGCCGCTGGAACGAAAGCTATGCCGGCACCGCCGCGCCCTTCCGCACGCTCAACACGGTCGCGGCATGGCGCGCCGCGTCGGAACGGGCGCGTGCGCCGCTCGGCCGGATGGTGTCGCGCACGCTGCTGGACGAGCAGGACATCCCCGCCCCGCCCAACGGCTATCGCACCGTCCGCTTCCGCACCGACTTCGCCAACCGGCGCGGGGTGATCGAGACGGTATCGCTCGACCGGGATGGCGGTGAGTGGAAGGTGGCGGGCGTCTATATCGGGTGACCTGCCCGACCGGCCAGTCGAGGGCGATTGCGGCGCGATCTGACGCGCCAAGATGGCGATCACGCCCGAGTGGCAGGCCGGTCGTCTCGCACCGATGCGAATCGTCTATGCTGGCAAGGTCTGTGGCTATCGGGCCGTCCCGACGATCGGGTCATCGCCACTACCGCTTGCGCACGAATTCCGCGCGCAGGACCAGCCCCTTGATCCCGTCGAACTTGCAGTCGATCTCCTGCGGGTCGCCGGTCAGGCGGATCGATCTGATCAGCGTGCCGCGCTTCAGCGTCTGGCCGGCGCCCTTGACGTCCAGATCCTTGATGAGCGTCACCTGATCGCCATCGGCCAGCAGGTTGCCGACCGAGTCGCGCACCTCGATCCGGTCGGCGGCGGCGCGCTTAGCGGCGAGGTCGGCGGCCGGCAGCCATTCGCCGCTCTCCTCGTCGAACACATAGTCGTCGTCGCTCATTCCGATGCCCCCGATGAAAGTCAGACCGTCGCCGGCAGCGCCCAGTCGATCGTGCCGCGGCCATGCGTTTCCAGAAAGGCGTTGGCCTGGCTGAACGGCCGGCTGCCGAACCAGCCGCCATGCGCCGACAGCGGCGACGGATGCGGCGCTTTCAGCACCAGATGGTGGCCGCCCTCGGCCACGCTGCGGACGAAGCCCGCCTTCTTCTGCGCATAGGCCCCCCAGAGCAGGAACACGACCGGCTCCGGCCGGGCCGCCACCACCCGCACCACCGCATCGGTGAAGGTCTCCCATCCCCGCGCGCGATGGGCGCCGGCGCGCCCCTCCTCGACGGTCAGCACGCTGTTGAGCAGCAGCACGCCCTGCCGCGCCCAATGTTCGAGAAAGCCGTGGCGTGCAGGCGCGATGCCGCAGTCGCTCGCCAGTTCCTTGTAGATGTTGATGAGGCTCGGCGGGGGCTTCACCCCGGGCCGGACCGAGAAGCACAGGCCGTGCGCCTGGCCGGCGCCATGATAGGGATCCTGCCCCAGAAGGACGACGCGCACGGCGGGCAGCGGCGTCAATTCCAGCGCGCGGAACCGGTCCGCCGCCGGCGGGAAGATGCGCTTGCCCGCCGCCTCCTCGGCGTCGAGATAGGCGCGCAGCCTCGCCATGGAGTCGGCCGCGAACGCGTCGCGCAGCGGTTCCAGCCAGCTCGGGTCGATGTGCGGATCTGCCATGACCGCCCCCTATCGCGGCGGGATCGGCCCCGGCAATGCCGCCGTGACACAGCACGGAAAAGGCGGCGGATTGCCTAGGCGGTCTCAGAACAGACCCGGCACCCCGCGCTGCGCGGTGGTGGGGCGGAGGGGCGACAGCAGCTCGCGACGGCCCCCGCCGGCCAGCGACTGCGTCGTCGCCTCGGCGCTGATCGGCGTACAGGTCTTGCCCTGCAGGAAGTCGAGCGCGGCCCGGGTCGAGGCCTCGCGCGGGTCGCCGAGCGGATAGGCGGTGTCGTCGGCGGCACGGCAGCTCGCCTCGACCTTGCCCGCCAGCCCGTCATAATAGTCGCCCTGCCGCGCCGCATTCTGGGTGGCGAAGGCGATCACGCGCAGCCGGTCGTCGCAGGCGGTGTTGTCGCGGGCGATCTGGCCGACCGGCTTGCCATAGGTGTTGCCGCCGATCAGCGCGGCGTTGCCGTGCAGATAGGGCACGAAGGCGTTGATCACGAGTTCGCTGGCCGAGGCGGTGCCGCCCGTGCCGATAAAGGCGAGCCGCGTCGGCGCCACCGACTGGCTGACCGGCGCGAAGAAGCGGGTGCGGTTGTTCGATGCCTTTTCGGGACGGAAGCTGGTGTAGCTGAACACGTCGCTGGTCGACCGGTTCGCCCCCATCAGGTCGCCCATCAGCTCGGCGATCGCGACCAGCCCGCCGCCATTGTAGCGGAGGTCGACGACGATGTCGGTCACGCCGGCGGCGCGGAACGTGTCGAAGGCCGTGCGCAGCGCCGGATCGGCGGTCGAGATGAAGGTCCGCAGGTTGACATAGCCGAAGCGGCGGCCGCCCTCGTCGATGATCTTCGCGCCGTAGCGGCTGGAGACGGGGGCGAGGCTGTAGTCGGCCTTGGCGACGGTCACGTTGCGGACGCCGCCGGCGTCGGTGACGCGCAGCACGCGGGTGGTGCCGGCGGTCGACGGCCCGAGCGCATCGGTGATCGCGGCCTGCCCGCCCGCGGCATAGAGGTCGGCGACGGTACGCAGGTCGGCGGCGCTGGTGCCGATCGCCAGGATCTCGGTGCCGCGATCGATCCCTGCGGCGAGCGCGGGCGCGCCCTCGAACGCCTCGCTGACGAAGACGCGGCGGTTGGCGCTATCGTAGCTCAGCCGCACGCCGAAACCGGCGCTCGACCCGGAGTTGTAATAGGCGTCCTCCTCCTTGATCGAGGTGACGTAGGTGAAATACCGGTCCCGCCGCTGACTGCGCGCGGTGGCGGTCAGCGCGTCGACATAGGATTCGACGTCGGTATAGCCCGCCGGGCTCAGCGACGCCGGCAGAGTCTCGGGGAAGAGATACCATTCGCGCAGCTGCGCCGCGGCCCAGTTCTGCCGGTCGGCGAGACTGCATCCGGCGACGGTGGAGCCGGTGCCCGACGGCGTCGGGGTCGGGCTCGGGGCATTGGAGAAGGTGCCGCTGCTCGATCCGCCACCCCCGCCGCCGCAGGAGGTCAACATCGCCAGACTCGCCAGCGCCGTCGTCAGCTTGCCACGCATACCGCCCATACGCATACCCGGTACCGCCTTTCGGGCCAGAACTAGCGTAGATCAGACCCCCTGTCACCGCCGCGACCGTACCCTCGGTCGCAACCCGTCCCGCGTTCGCCCGTTCAGCGCTTCAGGAAAGAGGATCCTGCCGATGACCCGTCCGCTCGCTTCCGCATCGACCTGCCTGACCCTGTTGCTGACCGCCGGTGCGCTGACCGGCTGTGGCAAGGCCGATGCGCCCGCCCCGGCCAACACCGTCGCCGCCGCGTCCGAGACCCCGGCCGAAGGCTATGCTGAGCGGATCCGCCAGCTGCCCGAAGGCCAGCGCTCCGGCGTGTTCCTGCGCGCGATCCGCGACGGCAAGGAACAGTGCCAGGAGGTGACGAAGGAATATGAGATCGGGGCGATCGAAGGGCGGCCGACCTGGGCGGTGACCTGCGACGGCACCACGCCCTGGGTCATCTCGATCGACGGCAACGGCGTCGCCCGCGTGACCAAGGCCTCCCCCGCCTCGCGCCTGCCGCCCAAGGGCAGCTGACCGCCGCGGGCGGGGCCGCGAGGGCCGAGTCGCTGGTCCTGCAGACGGCCCCGGCCGCCTGAATCAGCCCCTAACCGGCCGCGGCGGCCTCCAGCCGGGAACCGCGGATCGCGCCGGCGGGCACCCCGGAGCAGCACATCACCGACTCGAGTTCGCGATCGAGGATGCGGATCAGCTGGTCGGCCAGCGCCCGCGCGTCATGCGCGGGGTCGGAGATGCGGCGGTAGAGGACACCCAGCGAGAAGACGCCGACCAGATCGATCAGCAGTTCGAGATGGCGCGGGTCGCGCAATCCGGGCACCAGCGCGCCCAGCGCCTCACCGATTCGGGCCCGGACCTGCGCGTCGACGCAGCGGTTGATCTCGGCGATGCGCGGGTTGCGCGTGACCTCCGCATGGATCTCGACCATCAGGCAGCAATCCTCGATCGGATCGCAGGGCTCGATCAGTCGCACCAGCCAGGCGCGGATCGCGCGCCGGTCGCCGGACGCGATCGCCGCCGCGAGCGCACCGGCGTCGAGATATTCCTCCAGGTCGCGCTGGACGATCGCGGCGATGATGTCTTCCTTGCTGGCGAAGTCGCGATAGATCTGCCCGACCTTCACGCCCGACGCCGCCGCGATCTGCGCCATGCCCGTCTGGTGGAAGCCGCGATCGGTGAACAGCGTGCGCGCGGTATTCAGAAGATGCTGGCGCCGCTCGGTCGCCCGCGTCGCCCTGCATGGTTTGCCGCACTGCAATAAATTCATCTGCCTGCGCCTTACGCCTACTTGCCAACCCGGCCTCTTTAGCGCTAGGCGCCTTAACCGTGAATGATCGATCACTCACGGTTTAGCATAAACGGCGGGCTAGTTCATGAGGAAATTCGTGCCGGCGCTTGGCGCCCTGATCCTGGCCGGCTGCGGCGGCGAGTCGCAGCAGCAGCAGCAGGCCGGGCCGCCCCCGACGCCCCAGGTGGGCGTGGTGCAGGTGTCGCAGCAGCCGGTGGTGCTGACCACCGAACTGCCGGGCCGCACCTCGGCCTATGAAACGTCGGAGGTCCGCCCGCAGGTCAACGGCATCGTGTTGGCGCGCCTGTTCCAGGAGGGCGACTTCGTGGCGAAGGGCCAGGCGCTCTATCGCATCGATCCCGCCCCCTATCAGGCGCAGGTCGCCAGCGCGCGGGCCGCGGTCGCCCGCGCCCGTGCCGCGATCGCCTCGAGCCGCGCGCTCGCCCGCCGCTATGGCGAGCTGGTGCGGATCAACGCGATCAGCCGGCAGGAGTTCGAGAACGCGACCACCCAGGCGCAGCAGGCGGAGGCCGACGTCGCCGCCCAGTCGGCGGCGCTGCGTTCGGCGCAGATCGACCTCGCCCGCACCACGATCCGGGCGCCGATCGCGGGCCGGATCGGCCGCTCGACCTTCACCACCGGCGCGCTCGTCACCGCGGCGCAGACCCAGCCGCTGACGACGATCCAGCGACTCGACCCCATCTATGTCGACATCCAGCAGTCGAGCGCCGACCTGCTCCGCCTGCGCCAGCAGATCATGGCCGGCGACCTGTCGCGCGGCGCGGGCGCCGCGCGCGTCCGGCTGAAGCTGGAGGACGGCACCACCTATCCGGTCGAGGGGACGCTGAAGTTCGCCGACGTCACGGTCGACCCCACCACCGGCAGCCAGACGATCCGAGCGCTGTTCGGCAATTCGCGCGGGCTGCTGCTGCCCGGCATGTTCGTCCGCGCGGAGCTGGTCCAGGGCGTGCAGAGCCAGGCGATCACCGTTCCGCTGCGCGCCGTGTCGCGCGACGAGAAGGGCAACCCGACCGTGATGGTGGTCGGCCAGGGCGACAAGGTCGAGCCGCGCGTGCTCACCGCGCCGCGCACGATCGGCGACAGCTGGCTCGTCACCGCCGGGCTGAAGCCGGGCGACCGCGTGATCGTGGAAGGCGGGATGATGTTGCGGCCGGGCATGCCGGTGAAGCCGGTTCCGTTCAATCCCAATGCCAAGCCCGCCGCCGGCCAGCCGCCGCAGGGCCAGGGCCAGACGCAGGGTCAGGCGAAGTAACATGTCGCGCTATTTCATCGATCGGCCGATCTTCGCCTATGTGCTGGCGATCGTCACCATGCTGGCCGGCATCCTCGCCATCCGCACCCTGCCGATCGCGCAGTTCCCGGCGATCGCACCGCCCGAGGTGTCGATCACCGCGACCTATCCCGGCGCCGACGCGCAGACGATGGAGAATACGACCACCCAGATCATCGAGCAGCAGCTGAAGGGGATCGACAACCTTCGCTACTTCTCCTCCTCCTCGTCCTCCGCCGGCATCGTCACCATCACCCTGACCTTCGAGCAGGGCACCGACCCCGACATCGCGCAGGTGCAGGTGCAGAACAAGCTGCAGGCGGCGACCCCGCTCCTGCCGCAGGAGGTGCAGCGCCAGGGACTGCTGGTCGCGAAGGCCACGCGCAACTTCCTGCTCTGGATCGGCCTCTATTCGGAGAACGGCTCGCATAGCGACGCCGATCTGGCCGACTATGTCGTGTCCCGCATCCAGGATCCGCTGTCGCGCGTGAACGGCGTCGGCGACACGCAGGTGCTCGGCTCGCAATATGCGATGCGCATCTGGGTCGATCCGCTCAAGCTCAACCAGTTCTCGCTCACCATGGCAGACGTCACCGCCGCGATCAGCGCCCAGAACGCGCAGGTCTCGGCCGGGCAGCTGGGTGCGCAGCCCGCGCCCAAGGAGCAGATGCTCAACGCCACCGTCTCGGTGTCGTCGCGGCTGACCACGCCCGATCAGTTCGGCGCGATCCGGCTGAAGAGCAATGCGGACGGCTCGCTCGTCCGCCTGCGCGACGTGGCGCGGGTGGAGATCGGCGCGGAGAATTACGGCTTCTCCTCGCAGTGGAACGGCAAGCCGGCCGCCGGCATGGGCATCAAGCTCGCGCCCGGCGCCAACGCGCTCGACACCGTCACCGCGGTCAAGGAGCGGGTGAACCAGATCGCCGCGCAGCTGCCGCCCGACGTGAAGGTCATCTACCCCTACGACACCTCGCCCTTCGTCCGCCTGTCGGTCGAGCAGGTGGTGCATACGCTGGTCGAGGCGGTGATCCTCGTCTTCCTCGTCATGTTCCTGTTCCTGCAGAACTGGCGCGCGACGCTGATCCCGACCATCGCCGTGCCGGTGGTGCTGCTCGGCACCTTCGGCATCCTCGCGGTGGCGGGCTATTCGATCAACACGCTGACGCTGTTCGGCATGGTGCTGGCGATCGGCCTGCTCGTCGACGACGCGATCGTCGTGGTGGAGAATGTCGAGCGCCTGATCACGACCGAGCACCTCTCGCCCCGCGAGGCGGCGCGCAAGTCGATGGACGAGATCACCGGCGCGCTGATCGGCATCGCGCTGGTGCTGTCGGCGGTGTTCCTGCCGATGGCGTTCTTCGGCGGCTCAACCGGCGTCATCTATCGCCAGTTCTCGATCACCATCGTCTCGGCGATGATCCTGTCGATCGCGGTGGCGCTGATCCTGACCCCGGCGCTGTGCGCCACGATCCTGAAGCCGCACGACCCGAACAAGGCGGAGGGCAACGGCCCGCTCGCCCGCTTCTTCCGCTGGTTCAACGACAAGTTCGATCGCGGCCAGGTCCGCTACGAACGCGGCGTGGTGCGCACCGCGCGCAGCTGGAAACAGTCGCTGCTGGTCTATCTGCTGATCGTGCTGGGCATGGGCGTGCTGTTCACCCGCCTGCCGGGCGGCTTCCTGCCCGACGAGGATCAGGGCATCATGATCGCGCTGGTGCAGGGCCCGCCGGGCGCGACCACGGCGCGCACCCAGAAGGCGCTGGATACGATCCGCGACCATTTCCTGAAAGAGGAGGGCGGCAACGTCCAGGGCGTGTTCACCGTCAACGGCTTCACCCTGTCGGGTCAGGGCCAGAATAACGGCATCGCCTTCATCCCGCTCAAGGAATGGTCGGAGCGCAAGGGCGCCGCGAACAAGGCGCAGGCGATCGCGGGCCGGGCCATGGGTGCCTTTGGCCAGTTCAAGGACGCGATGATCTTCGCGGTCATCCCGCCCGCGGTGATCGAACTGGGCAGCGCCACCGGCTTCGACCTGCAGCTGGTCGACCAGACCGGCATCGGCCATGCCAAGCTGGTCGAGGCGCGCAACATGATGCTGGGCATGGCGTCGCAGGACAAGCAGCTCGTCGGCGTCCGCCCCAATGCGCTCGACGACGCGCCCCAGCTCAAGATCAATGTCGATCAGGAGAAGGCGCAGGCGCTCGGCCTCGACATCGGCGCGATCAACAGCACGATCGCGTCCGCCTGGGGCGGTGCCTACATCAACGACTTCATCGATCGCGGCCGCGTCAAGCGCGTCTATATCCAGGCCGACGAACCCTATCGTCAGCGGCCGGAGGATGTCGGCGACTTCTATGTCCGCGGCGCGACCGGGACGATGGCGCCGTTCACCGCCTTCTCGACCCTCAGCTGGGCGCAGGCACCGACGCAGCTGACCCGCTATAACGGCGTGCCCGCGATGGAGCTGCTGGGCCAGCCGGCACCGGGCGTGTCGTCGGGCGCGGCGATGGACGCGATGAAGGCGATCCATGCCAAGCTGCCGCCGGGCACCTCGCTCGAATGGACCGGCCTGTCCTATGAGGAGCAGCTGTCCAGCGGCCAGGCGCCGGCGCTCTACGGCCTGTCGATGCTAATCGTCTTCCTGTGCCTCGCGGCGCTATACGAGAGCTGGTCGGTGCCGATCGCGGTCATCCTGGTGGTGCCGCTGGGCGTGGTCGGGGCGCTGCTCGCGGCGACGCTGACCGGGCTCAACAACGACATCTATCTCCAGGTCGGCCTGATCACCACGATCGGCGTGTCGGCGAAGAACGCGATCCTGATCGTCGAGTTCGCCGAGGAGCGGATCCGCGAGGGGATGCCCGTCTTCCAGGCGGCAGTGGAGGCGGCCAAGCTGCGCCTGCGACCGATCCTGATGACCAGCCTCGCCTTCGTCTTCGGCGTGCTGCCGCTGGCGATCTCGACCGGTGCGGGTGCGGGCGGGCAGAATGCGATCGGCCGCGCAGTGGTCGGCGGCATGCTGTCGGCGACGGCGCTCGCGATCTTCCTGGTGCCGATGTTCTTCGTCGTCGTCAGCCGCCTGTTCGGCCATGGCAAGACCGATGCGGACCGCCCGCAGGCCGCCGACGACCTCCATCACGATGGCGGCCCCCGGCCGCAGGAAGCCTGATCCGATGATGCGCAACCGTCTCGTCACCGCGTTGCTGGCGGCGTCGACCACGCTGGCCGGCTGCAACCTGGCGCCCAAGCACCTTCGCCCGGCGGGGGAGATCCCCGCCACCCTGCCGCAGGGCGGCGCCTACCCGGCGGCCGCCGCCGACGGGCGGGACATCACCCAGGTGGCGTGGCGCGACTTCTTCACCGACCCGCGGCTGCGGCAGGTGATCGCGCTGGGCCTTGCCAATAACCGCAACCTCCAGCTCGCGGCGGCGAACGTGCTTCAGGCACGCGCGCAGTACCGCGTCCAGCGCGCCGACCTCGTGCCCTCCACCACCGCATCCGGCGCGGGCATCTATACCAACAACATCTTCGGTGCGGCCGGAAGCGCCGGCGCGGCGACCGGCGTTGGCACCGGGACGGGAACCGGGGCCGGCACGGGTGCCGGGGCGGGGACCGGCGGCGGCGCGGGCGCGGGTGCGGGCGTCGGCACCGGCGCCTCGTCGAACATCGAGGCCTATTCGGTCAATGCCGGCTTCTCCGCCTTCGAGCTCGACCTGTTCGGCCGGGTGCGCAACCTCAGCCGCGCGGCGCTGGAACAGTATTTCGCCAGCGAGGAGGCGCAGCGCGCCGCGCGGATCAGTCTGATCGCCGAGATCGCCTCGGCCTGGCTGACCATGGCGTCCGACCAGGAGCAGCTGCGCCTGTCGCAGGAGACGCTCAAGACCTTCGAACAGACGCTGGAGCTGACCCGCGCGCAGTTCCGCATCGGCGTCGGCTCGGAGCTGGAGGTGCGCCAGGCGGAGACGAGCTATCAGGGCGCCCGCAGCGACATCGCCACGTTGCGGACGCAGATCGCGCGCGATCAGAATGCGCTCAACCTGCTGGCCGGCACGACGGTGGCGGCCGAGCTGCTGCCCCAGCGCTTCGACGCGGATCATTACACGCTCGACTCGCTGCCCGCCGACCTGTCGTCGCGCGCGCTGCTCGCCCGGCCGGACGTGTTGCAGGCGGAGCATCAGCTGGCGGCGCAGAGCGCCAATATCGGCGCCGCGCGCGCGGCGCTCTTCCCCACCATCTCGCTGACCGCGACGCTGGGGACGATCAGCACCGCGCTGTCGGGGCTCTTCGCGGGCGGCAGCTTCACCTACAATGCCCAGCCGGCGGTATCGCTGCCGCTGTTCGACGGCGGGCGGCGGCGCGGCAATCTGGACTATGCCCGCGCCTCGCAACAGGCGGCGGTCGCCACCTATGGCCAGACGATCCAGACGGCGTTCCGCGAAGTGGCCGATGCCCTGGCCCAGCGCGGCACGGTCGGCGAGCAGCTGTCGGCGCAGACCGCCCGGGCCGAAGCGGCGCAGGCGACCGCCCGCCTGTCCGAGGCGCGGTTCCGCGCCGGCGTCGACTCGTTCCTGACGACGCTCGATTCGCAGCGCAACGCCTATGCCGCCCAGCAGCAGCTGGTGACCACGCGGCTGACCCGCGAATCGAACCTGATCGAGCTCTACCGCTCGCTCGGCGGCGGACTGGCCGGCGATCCGGACGCGCCCGCCACCCCGCCCGCCCCGGGGCAGTGAGCCGCGTTTCCCGCCCGCGCCTGATCCTGTTCGCGGGCGGGGACTTCGCCTTCAATCTCTACTGGCAGAGCGTCATGCTCTACCTGCTCTTCTACTATACCGACGCGCTCGGCCTGCCGATGGCGACGGCCGCGGCGATCTATCTGGCCGCCTCGATATGGGACGGGATCGCCAGCTTCGCGGTCGGCGCGCTGGCCGACCGGCTGGGATCGGCACGTCGCTACCGGCTCGCGCTGGTCGCCGGGGCGGTGCCGCTGGGCGCGGCCTTCGCGCTTGCCTATTGGCCGGTCGCGGCCGGTATCGGCTTCGTGCTGGCGGGCCACATGCTGTTCCGCACCGCCTATGCGCTCGTCAACATTCCCTATCTGGCCATGTCGGCGCGGGTCAGCGCCGACTCGCGCGACCGCGCTTTGGTCGCGGGACTGCGGATGCTCGCCGGAACGATGGCGGCGGTGGTCGTCGCGGCGGGCACGGTGCCGCTCGGCGAGCGGCTGAGCGGTGGCAGTGCCGGACCGCCCGCCTTCTTCGCCGCGGCCCTGCTCTTCGCCGCGATCGGCGCCGCGCTGCTGCTCTGGGTCGGCGCGACGTTCCGCGACGCGGTTCCGGGCCCGCCCGCGTCGGGCGGCTCGGTCCGCGCGGCCCTGGGGAGCGTGGCGCGCAATCGCGCCTTCCTCACCCTGAGTGGTGCGATGATGGCGATGATCGTCGCCACCACCATGCTCAACAAGTCGGTCCTCTATTACTTCAAGTACTTCCTGCACGACGAGGCCGCCGGCCAGCTCGCGCTCGCCTCGATGATGGCGGTCAGCGCCGCGGCGGTGCCGGTCTGGATGCTGGTCGCACGCTGGATCGGGGTGCGGCGGCTATGGTTCGTGGCGGTGGCGCTCAACAGCCTGGGGCTCGCCTTGTTCGCGCTGGCCGACCTGCCGCGCGCGGGCGCGATGCAGCTGTTCCTGATGGCGATGCAGGCGGCGACGGTCGGGCTTCACTTCGCCTTCTGGGCGATGTTGCCCGACACGGTCGAATGGGGCCAGCGCGCGGGCGGCGCGCGATCGGAGGGCACGGTGTTCGGCCTGGCCGCGCTGCTCCAGCGGGTCGCGATCGGACTGGCGACCGCGCTGCTCGGCGCGAGCTTCGGCGAGGCGGGCTATACCGCCAACATCGCCCAGTCTCCGCAGACGCTCGCGGAGATGCGCTGGACGATCGCGCTGGTGCCGCTCGGCTTCTTCCTCCTCTCCGGGCTGCTGATGGCCCTCAACCCGCTCAAGCCCGGCGCCCACGATGCCGTGGTGCGCGAGCTGGCGGGCTGACCCCTTCGCGTCAGGCCAGCAGCTCGAAGGTCGTATGGACGCCCTCGGCCTGCGCGGAGGGGGCAATCCAGACGTCGAAGGTGCCCGGCTCCACCGTCGGCTTCAGGTCCGCGCCGAGATAGCGCAGCTGGTCGACCGTCAGCGTGAAGCTCACCGTCTGCGACGCCCCCGGCGCCAGCGCGACCTTGCGAAAGGCCTTGAGCTCGCGCACCGGCCGGGTCAGCGTCGCGACGCGGTCGCGGATATAGAGCTGCACCACCTCCTCGCAGGCGCGGGTGCCGCTGTTGGTCACGGTCGCGCTCACCGTCAGCCGGCCGCCCTGCGGCAGGGCGGCGGGGCTGACCGCCAGACCGGCATAGCCGACCTTGCCATAGGTCAGGCCGTGGCCGAACGGGTAGAGCGCGGCGTTGGGCGCGGTTCGCCACTGGGCCTTGTAGGGCTGGCGCTCGCCCGCCGGCTGGGGTCGCCCGGTCGCCTTGTGCGCGTAATAATAGGGCTCCTGCCCGCTCTCGTGCGGAAAGCTGAGCGGCAGCCGGCCCGACGGGCCATAGGCGCCGAACAGCACGTCGGCGATGGCATGGCCGGTCTCCGACCCCAGGAACCAGGTGACGAGGATCGCGGGCGCGTCCTTCACCGCGCCTTCCAGCGCGAGGCCCCGGCCGTTCTTCAGCACCACGACGACCGGCTTGCCGGTCTTCGCCACCGCCTCGGCGAGTGCCATCTGCGGGGCGGGAACGGTGATCGCGGTGCGCGACTGCGCCTCGCCCGACATGCCTTCATTCTCGCCGATCGCGAGCAGCACCACGTCCGCCGCCTGCGCCGCCGCGACCGCCGCCTCGATGCCGCCCGGCAGCGCCTCCTCGACGCCCGAGCCCGGCGTCACCGTGACACTGCCCGCCACCGCGCGCACGCCGGTCGCCAGGTCGACGGCATTGGCATTGTCGCCATAGACGACCCAGGGCCCGTTCAGATCGTGCTGGCCGCTGGCGAAGGGGCCGATGATCGCGATCCGCTGCTCCTTGCGCAGCGGCAGCACGTCGCCGTCATTCTTGAGGAGCACGATCGCCTTGCGCCCCGCCTCGCGCGACAGGGCCAGGCTCTCCCGGGTGCGCGACCGCGCCTTCTCGCGCTTCTCGTCGATCCGGCGGAAGGGATCGTCGAACAGGCCGAGCAGATGCTTGACCAGCAGCACGCGCCGCACCGACTGGTCGAGCAGTTCCTGCGGCACCGCCCCCCCGCGCACCAGCGCGGGCAGGTGGAGCGCGTAGAGGTCGGATTGCATCGACATGTCGACGCCCGCGAGGAAGGCGATGCGCGCCGCATCCTTGCCGTCCTTGGCGAAGCCCGCCGCGATCATCTCCTCGTCGCCGGTATAGTCGGAGACGACGATACCGGGGAACTTCCACTCGTCGCGCAGCACCGTCTTCATCAGCCAGGGATTGCCGTGCGAGGGGACGCCGTTGATTTCGTTGAACGAGGCCATGCCGCTCATCGCGCCGGCATCGAATCCGGCCTTGTAGGGCGGCAGATAGACCTCGCGCAGGGTGCGCTCGCTGATGTCGACGCTATTATAGTCGAGGCCGCTCTCCGCCGCGCCATAGGCGGCGAAATGCTTGACGCAGGCCATCATCGCGTCGTCGCGGGCCAGCCCCTCGCCCTGGAAGCCCCTGACCCGCGCGGCGGCGAACAGCTCGCCCAGCATCGGATCCTCGCCCGCGCCCTCCATGGTCCGGCCCCAGCGCTGGTCGCGGGCGATGTCGACCATCGGAAAGAAGGTCCAGTCGATCCCCGCGGCCGCGCCCTCGACCGCTGCGGCGCGCGCGGTGCGGCGCGCCAGATCGGGCTCGAAGCTCGCCGCCTCGGCGACGGGCACGGGAAAGATGGTGCGATGGCCGTGGATCACGTCGGCGGCGAAGATCAGCGGGATCTTCATCCGCGATCCCTTCATCACCGCGCCCTGCATGCGCCGCGCCATCGCCGCGCCGTTGCCGTTGAACACGCCGGTCAGCTTGCCCGCGACCGCATCGGCGAGCTGCTTGTCAAAATTGCCGCTGCCGCCCGGCGGGTTGAGCGCGACGGCCGCTCCGCCTGCCCAGGCGGCGGCGTTGAGCTGGAGCTGTCCGGCCTTCTCCTCCAGCGTCATCCGGCCGATCAGCGCCTCGATCCGCGGCGGCAGCGTGCCCGATGCCTCCGCCTGCGCCAGCAGCGCGCGCGCCGGGCTCGTCGCCCAGGCGGCGACCGCCCCGGCCCCCATCAGCGCCGCGCGGCGCGAGATCGTCATGTCGCTCATCCCGTCAGACTCCATCCCCATCGGCGGCGTGGCCTGCCCGAGGGCAGGGCATTTCGCGTTGACCGCCGCCTGTAACCGGTTACATAGTCAGGAAGAGTGCGAGAAGGCAACCGATTATCCGGCAGGAATCGTGCCGGCGCAAGCGGCGCGTCGATCGACAACAGGCAGAGGGGGTGAACGGCGATGAAAGGGCGTTCGGCAACGATCCGCGACGTGGCGCGGCATGCGGCGGTTTCGGTGGCATCCGTGTCTCGCGCGCTCAACGGCCTGAACAGCGTGCATCCGGAAACGCGCGCCCGCGTGGTCGCCTCGGCCAAGACGCTGGGCTATGTCCCCCATGCCGGCGCGCGCAGCCTGTCGATGGCGCGCACCCATGCGATCGGCGTGGTGCTGCCGGACCTGCACGGCGAGTTCTTCTCGGAGATCGTGCGCGGCATGGACCGGGAGACCGGCGCGCGCGGCTATCACCTGCTGCTGTCCAACATGCATGCCGATGCGGAGCTCGCGGCGCAGGCGATGCGCTCGATGCGCGGGCGGGTCGACGGGCTGATCGTGATGGCGCCGCAGCTCGACGCGACGGGCCTCGACGAGGCGCTGCCCCCCGGCGTGCCGGCCGTGCTGGTCAACGCCCGCGATCCCGGCGGCCATGCCGGGATGCGGATCGACAATGCCGCCGGGATCGACGCGCTCGTCGCGCATCTGGTCGGCAGCGGCCGGCGCGACCTCGTCCACATCGCGGGACCTGCCGGCAATATCGACGGCGACGAGCGGCGCGCCAGCTTCGCGGCGGCCATGGCCCGCCACGCCCCGGACCGTCCCGTCCGCATCGTCGCCGGCAATTTCCGCGAGGAAGGCGGACAGCAGGCCGTCGCCGCGCTGTTGCGCGAAGACGCCGCGTTCGATGCGATCGTCGCCGCCAACGACATGATGGCGCTGGGCGCGCTCACCGCGCTCCGCACTGCGGGCGTCGACGCGCCGGGCGCAGTCGCGGTGACCGGCTTCGACGACATCCCGCTCGCGCGCTATCTGGGCCTGACCACCGTACGGCTGCACCTGGCGGAGATGGGCGCGCGTGCCGTCGCGCGGCTGGTCGATACGCTGGAAGGCGCGGAGGACGCCCGCACCCTCGAACTGGTCACGCCCGAGCTCGTCGTGCGCACCACCACTCCTGACAGGACGTCGCCATGACCATCGCTACCCTTCCGCTCGCCCGTCGCGACCTGCTGACCCGGATGCCGCTGGCGGCGGCGGGGGCCGCGCTCGCGGGATCGGCGGCCGGCGCCGCCGCGGCGCGGGTGCCGCTGCCGCGCTGGTTCGACGATCTGGAGCACCGCACCTTCCGCTTCTTCTGGGACCTGGCCAGCCGCCGGAACGGGCTCGTCCCCGATCGCTGGCCCTCGCCCAGCTTCGCCAGCATCGCCGCGGTCGGCTTCGCGCTCACCGCCTATCCGGTCGGCGTCATGCGCGGCTGGATCCGGCGCGAGGAGGCGCGCGACCTGACGCTGACCACGCTGCGCTTCTTCGACACCGCGCCGCAGGGCGAGGCGCGCAGCGGGACGGCCGGGCACAAGGGCTTCTTCTACCACTTCCTCGACATGGAGACCGGCACCCGCTTCCGCGAGACCGAGCTGTCGAGCGTCGACACCACGCTGCTCTTCCTCGGCATCCTGTTCGCCGGCGCCTGGTACGACCGCGCCGATCCGGTCGAGGCGGAGATCCGGCGGCTGGCGCAGCGGATCACCGACCGCGCCGACTGGCCGTGGTTCACCAATGATCGCGGCAGCGTGTCGATGGGCTGGCACCCGGAGCGGGGCTTCATCGCGCGCGCCTGGGAGGGCTATAACGAGGGCATGATGGTCTATGTCGTCGGGCTGGGCAGCCGCGGCCGGGCCCTGGCCGACGGCGCGTGGGACGCCTGGGCGCGCACCTATCCGCCCTGCTGGCGCGGCAGCGGCGCGACCCGCCACCTCGCCTTCGCCCCATTGTTCGGCCATCAATACAGCCAGATGTGGATCGACTTTCGCGGCATCCGCGATCCCGCGATGCGCGCGGCCGGCCTCGACTATGCCGAGAACAGCCGCCGCGCCACCTATGCCAACCGCGCCTATTGCATCGCCAATCCGATGGGCTGGGAGGGCTATGGCCGCGACATCTGGGGCCTGACCGCCTGCGACGGCCCGATCGACACGGTGCAGCCGTTCGAGGGACGGCAGGCGACCTTCTTCGGCTATTCGGCGCGCGGGCCGCTGGGGCAGCCCGACGAGCGCGACGACGGCACGCTGGCGCCGACCGCCGCGCTGGGCAGCCTCGCCTTCGCGCCCGAGATCGTGGTGCCGGCGGCGGACGCGATGCGGCGCTGGCCCGGCCTCTATGGCGAATACGGCTTTCGCGACAGCTTCAATCCCTCCTTCCGCTATGTCGAGCCGAAGGTGACCACCGGCAGCGTCGATCCGCGCTGGGGCTGGGTGGCGAAGGACTATCTGGGGATCGATCAGGGCGCGATCGCCGGCGCCATCGCCAATCATCGCGACGGCTTCGTCTGGCAGACCATGCGCCGCTCCCCCACGATCCGGCGCGGGCTGGAGCGCGCGGGCTTCACGGGCGGCTGGCTGGCCCGGTAACCTGCCGCGTTGCACGCGCGCAACACCTCGCCACTTCTATGACTCAGGTGGAACAGAAACGGGATTGTACCGGTTCCAATCGCGCTGTAACCGGTTGCATCATCATGTAACCGGTTACAGCAGCGTATCGCGACCCGAGCGCGAGCGTCTGCAGGAGAGGATCGTTTGGGCACGTCGGCAGGACCGCGCGGCATCGCCGCCACATCCGCCATCATCACTGCGCATCGCCGCCGGGCCTCGGGCCCCGACCGCGCGCGCCGCACCACCGTCACAACAACGAACCGCCGCATGTCCGGCTGGAGGGGATACGCCATGACCAAGACCATGTTCCGTGCGGCACTGGCGGCCGCGACCATGCTGGCGGGCAGCGCCGTGATGCTGCCGATGGTGGCGGAGGCGCAGGTGGGCCAGGCGTCGCTGCGCGGCCGCATCACCTCGCCGAGCAGCAACGCCGCGCAGGAAGTGACGATCGTCGAGACCGGCACCAACTATCGCCGCAGCGTGCCGATCGCCGCCGACGGTTCGTACAATTTCGCCTCGCTGCGCGCGGGCACCTATCGCCTCGAGATCCGGCTCCAGAACGGCACCCGCAACTCGGATGCCTTCACCCTGCGCGTCGGCCAGAATGCCGGGCTCGACATCGACCTGACCGCGGCCCCCGCCGCCACCCCCGGCACGCCCGACCAGGCGGATGCCGAACCGGGCGCGACGCCCGAAGGCAATGCGCAGGGCGGCGGCACCCAGACGAGCGGCGACGACATCATCGTCACCGGCAGCCGCATCCGTTCGCTGTCGGGCGGGCAGGTCGGCATCAACATCACCCAGCGGCTGATCGAGCAGCTGCCGCAGAACAGCCGCAACTTCCTCGCCTTCGCAGACCTCGCCCCCGGCGTGCGCTTCCTGGAAGAGGCGGACGGCTCGGCCCGCATCCAGGGCGGCGCGCAGCGCAGCAACAGCGTCAACGTCTTCATCGACGGCATCAGCCAGAAGGATTACGTTCTCAAGAACGGCATCACCGGGCAGGATTCGTCGGCGGGCAATCCCTTCCCGCAGCTCGCGATCGGCGAGTATCAGGTCCTCTCGTCCAACTACAAGGCGGAGTTCGATCAGGTCAGCTCGGTCGCGATCACCGCGACGACCAAGTCGGGCACCAACGAATTCCATGGCGAGGGCTTCTTCGACTATACCGACCAGAACCTTCGCAACAAGCGCCCGTCCGAGATCTATCCGAACAGCGTCGACAAGGTGCGCACCACCGACAAGCAATACGGCATCGCGCTGGGCGGTCCGATCATCAAGGACGTGATGCACTTCTTCGCCAGCTACGAAGGCAAGCGGCGCGAGCTTCCGGTCGACATCCGCCCCGAGAACGGCGTTCTCGCCAGCTCGCTGCCGAGCCAGTACCAGAACCTGTTCGGCACCTTCCAGACGACGTTCAACGAGGATCTGGTGTTCGGCAAGATCGACATCGTGCCGACCGATGCCGACCTGATCGAATTCACCGGCAAGTATCGCAACGAGACCGGCTTCCAGCTGGGCAACGGCAGCAACACCCTGTCGACCGGCAACAATCAGCGCGTGAAGGAAAAGCGCGGGACGGCCCGGTGGCAGCATACCGCCGACAACTGGATCAACGATTTCCGCGTCGCCTATGAGGATGTGCGCTGGGCGCCGACGCCCGCGGTGTTCGGCGACGGGCAGCTTTTCGTCGCCACCCGGCAGAACGGCACCTCTGTCTCGCGCTTCAACATCTTCACTACCGGCGGCGGCGGCAATTACCAGGACAAGGGCCAGCGCGGCTGGACGGTGCAGGACGACTTCACCTGGACCGGCTTCGATCGCCACACGATCAAGGTCGGCGCCAAGGCGCGCTTCATCAAGCTGCGCACGCTGGAGCAGAACCGGCTCAACCCGCTCTATTACTACGACACCAATTTGTTCAGCCAGACCGGCTTCAACGACACGCTGCCCTATCGCGTCGACTTCGGCGCGCAGGGCAGCTTCGGCACCCCGATCGTCCAGTCGAACAACTTCCAGTTCGGCATCTATGCGCAGGACGACTGGGATGTCACCGACCGACTGACGCTGAACCTCGGCCTGCGCTGGGATTATGAGCGGACTCCCGCCTATCTCGACTTCGTCACGCCGCAGTCGAACCTCGATGCGGTGTCGGCGGCCAACTATCCGAACCTGACCAACGCCGATTACAACATCAACGACTATATCTCGACCGGCAACAACCGGAAGGCGTTCAAGGGTGCGTTCCAGCCACGCATCGGCTTCACCTATCGCTTCGACGAGGCGGGCCGCTTCACCATGTTCGGCGGCTATGGCCGCTCCTATGATCGCAACCAGTTCGACTTCCTGCAGCAGGAGCTGAGCTTCGGCGCCTTCCCGGTCCGCAGCTTCCAGTTCCAGGGCAACAACAGCTTCGAGCCGTGCTCGCCCAGCGCGACCTGCATCCCTTACGATCCCTCTTATCTGACCGCGGAGGGCCGTGCGCGGCTGGCGGCCAATGCGGTGGGCGGCGGGCGCGAGCTGCGCTTCATCAACAACGACCTGAAGGTTCCCTATTCGGACCAGTTCAGCCTGGGCTTCCGCACGCGCTTCAACCCGGTCGAGCTGGAGGTCGGCTACACCCATATTTCCAGCCGCGACGGCTTCGTCTTCCTGCTCGGCAACCGCCGCCCGGACGGCAGCTTCTTCTTCAACGATCCGAACGATCCGAACGACGCGCCCAACTCGCCCTTCGGCTTCGCGCCGCCGGGCTATGGCTCGATCATCATCGGCACCAACGGGCTGAAGACCAATTCGGACGCCGCCTATGTCAAGCTGACCAAGACCTATAAGGCTGCCTCGCCCTGGAGCCTGGATGCGACCTATACCTATACGCAGGCGGAGGAGAACCGGCAGTTCGGCGAGACCTTCTCGCTCGATTTCCCGAGCATCAACGACTATCCGTTCCTGCCCTCGGCCGGGGTGCCGCGGCACCGCTTCGTGACGGCGGGCAGCGTCGACACGCCGCTGGGCCTGACGCTGTCGGCCAAGTTCCAGATCGAGTCGCCGCTCTACCAGGTGGCCTATCTCAGCACCTCGTCGCCCTTCCAGCGGCAGGTGATCGGCAGCTTCCGCAACGGCAACGGCGATCGCTGGGGCCGCCGGCAGCTCGACTTCGCCGCGACCAAGTACATCCCGCTGCACTTCATCAGCGACGCGACGCGGGTGCGGCTGCGCGTCGACATCATCAACCTGATGAACGACCGCAACTATGTCGACTTCAACAACGATCCGGGCGACACCACCCGCACCGCAGACTCGCCGACCGTCTATGGCGAGCGGGTCGGCTACAGCATCGGCGGCAACCCGCCGCGCACGATCAAGCTGTCGGCCGGGTTCTCGTTCTGAAAAGCGGCAGGCCGGAACGAGATATTCGTTCCGGGCTACAGTCGGCATAACTATGTGCGGTGCTTGCTATTGAAGAGCGTAAGCGCATTCAGCATCGAGTCGGCCTGCGCGGACAGGCGTGCAAGGCCGACCGTATCCGACAGCAGCACGATCAGGTAGTGCCGGCCGGCGCCGACCCATTGCACCGTCACCCGCACGCGTCCGTCGGGCGACCGCCTATAAACGTGGCGCACGGCGCCTCCGTTGATCACGGCGTCCAGCTGGGAGGGATGGAAGCCCTCCTGGACAAGCGATTCGAGAGGTCGTGAAAGATCCTCATGTTCGATCGATGCGGTGTACGACCCGCAATCGAAGCTTGTCGTGAGTCTGTTGAGCTCGGTGCTCCCCGCAACCTTGATCCCGCTCGGATATTCGGAGTCGAAGCGGCAACCGGAAATAAGATCGCGCCGTTGAAGTGGCGGCACGATCGACGCGGTCTTATCGGCCGAGGCGAGCTTCGCCAGATACCGCCCTTTACGCAGCAACGAAGCAGGTGATTCGATTGCTCCGTCTTTGACGCTCAGTGGTGTCTCCACCGTCCCTTTTGGTTGCGGCGTGATCTTCGTAAGATCAAAGTCCGGTGAAAATCGTACCGGTTCTGCTCCGTTGCCCTTCATTCTTTCGGGAACCGGCGAGATGATCGTCGTCGCTTGCAAAAGAGCGATCAGAGCGAATGAGGATGTGCTCATCTTACAGCTCCCATGGCGGCCGGCCACTGCACCCTTGGCGGTTCAATGTAGCCGATGTTGTTCCATATGAACCACCTGCACCGCTGCATGGGGCCATGTAGACCGACTGACCTACGCCATTTCTCGCATTTGAAAGGTAGTGACGAGTGACCACTTCCTCGGCTTCACAAGCGCTACACGAGTAATATACAATATTGGTATTTCTTTCGTAGTGCTGAATCGGGGTCCCCCTGTCCTGGTTTCTGTACAGAATTTCAAGTTTCATGTCATAGTAATTTGATGATGATTTCGACATAGCTGCCACTGATTGGCATGATATTGATGATGAAAAGGTTGCATCATCGTATGATATAACTGACTGAGCTGATAACGTCGAAGGCATGACAATCGCAAACAGAAATAAACTGTATCTCGCCATAACAACCTCCTTCACTTGTCCATTGTACAAGACTACCACAGGAGATCACATAAAAAATTTGCGTTATTTCTGAGAGAGATTCTAGAAACCTTATTATCAGACCTGTAGCCGTACACTCATTCCGCGCGAATCGTCGCGCTGTCATAACCGCTAATGGCTGACGAAAGCTTCTTTCTAAGCTACTGACTATGTCTGGATTGTCGTTGCACGCGGGATCGCTACTCCCGCAACAGCCGGTCCACCCGCATCCGCAGGTCCTCGATCGCGAAGGGCTTGGTCAGCACCTCCATGCCCGGCGCGATATGGCCGTGGTTGAGGACCGCATTCTCCGCATAGCCGGTGATGAACAGGATCCTGAGGCCCGGGATGCGCTCCCGCGCCGCCTCGGCCACCTGCCGCCCGTTCATCCCGCCCGGCAGGCCCACATCGGTGATCAGCAGGTCGATCCGCTCCGCCGCGTCGAGGATGCGCAGCCCTTCGGGGCCGTCGCCCGCCTCCGCACAGGCATGGCCCATCTCCTCCAGCGCATCGACCACCAGCATGCGGACGGTCGGCTCGTCGTCGACCACCAGCACCGCCTTGCCGTCGACCCGCGCGAGCGGCACCGCCGCGACGGTCAGGTCGTCGGTCTCGTCGGCCTCGCCCAGATGGCGGGGCAGATAGAGGCAGACCATCGTCCCCTGCCCCACTTCCGAATAGATGCGGACATGGCCGTTGCTCTGCCGCGCGAAGCCGTAGACCATCGACAGGCCGAGGCCGGTCCCCTCGCCCTGCGGCTTGGTGGTGAAGAAGGGATCGAACACCCGCTCCAGCGTCGCCGCGTCGATGCCCGTGCCGGTATCGCTGACGCAGATGGTGACATATTGCCCCGGCTCCAGCCCGCGCGCGGCGGCGGTACGCCGGTCGATCCAGCGGTTCGCGGTCTCGAGCGTGATCTGGCCGCCCTCCGGCATCGCGTCGCGGGCGTTGATGCACAGGTTGAGGATGGCGTTCTCGAGCTGGTTGGCGTCGACCAGCGTCGGCCACAGCCCCATCGCCGCGATCGTCTCGACCCTTATGTCGGGGCCGACGGTGCGCTGGACCAGCTCGACCAGGTCGGTCATCAGCCGGTTGACGATCAGCGGCCGCGGGCTGAGCGTCTGGCGGCGCGAGAAGGCGAGCAGGCGATGGGTCAGCGCCGCGGCGCGGCGGGTCGCGCCCTGGCCGGCGGCGAGATATTTCTCCACGTCGCGCCCGCGCCCCTGCGACAGCCGGGTGCCGATCATTTCGAACGCGCCCGAGACGCCGGCGAGCAGGTTGTTGAAATCGTGCGCGAGCCCGCCGGTCAGCTGGCCGACCGCCTCCATCTTCTGCGCCTGGCGCAGCGCCTCCTCGGCGGCGGCGAGGCGGGACTGTTCCTCCAGCCGGTCGGTCACGTCGTAGACGAACTGATAGGCGCCGACCTGCACCCCCATCGCGTCGCGCAGGACGTTGTAGCGCACCTCGTAATGCCGGTCGCCGATCGCCAGCGTCTCGACGAACGCCTCGCCCGACAGCGCCCGCTGCCACATCGGCGTAACGATCGCGGTGATCTCGGGCCGGGCCGCGAACAGCTCGGGCAGGCGGTCGCCGACCTGGGGCGCGACGCCGCACAGCCGCGCGATCTCGGCGGTCGCGGCGCCGTTGATCGCGAGCAGCCGGCCGTCGCGGTCGATGACGAGGACGAAGGCGTCGGTCCCCTCGACGACGTCGGCCAGCACCTGGCGCTGCGCCACCGCCTCGGCGATGCGCGCCTCCAGCGTCGCATTGACCTGCACCAGCTCGACCTCGGCGCGCCGACGCGCGGTGATGTCCTGGAACAGCACCGCGACCTGGCGTCGGCTGAGCGGCTCGATGCGGAAGGCGGAGAGCGACAGATAGCGCCCGGTCTTCTCCAGCTCGCGCTCGAAGCGGATCGGCTTGCCGGTCCGCAGCACGGCGCCGTAGCGCTCCACCCAGTCGCCCGCTTCGTCGGGCACCATCTGCCGTACCCGCTGGCCGACCACGTCGGGGATGCCCGCATTGCGCGTATAGGCGGGGTTCGCCTCGACATGGACATAGTCGCTCAAGGGGCCTTCGGGGCCGTCGAGGAACTCGATGATGCAGAAGCCTTCGTCCATCGCCTCGAACAGGGTGCGGTAGCGATCGTCGCGCTCGGTGCCCTCGGCGGCGATACTCGCAAGGTCGAGCTGCGCGACGACCTGACGGGCGAGGACGGCAAGGCCCCGCGCGCGTCCTTCGGTCCATTCGGGCGCCGCCGGCGCGAGGACGGCGAGCGTGCCGATCGCCGCGCCCTCGCGCGTCCGCAGGGCCGCCGCGGCGCAGAAGCGCGCGCCGGGCAGCGCCGCCATCAGCGGGAAGTCAGCCGCTTCGCTGACGGTGACGGCCTCGTCGAGGATGCCGGGATCGTCCAGCGGCACCGCCTGCGGCGACAGACCGTGCGCCGCCTTCAGGATCAGCTGCCCGCGTCCATGCAGCCCGACCAGGGCGGCAGGTACGCCGCACAGATCGGCGGCGAGGCGGGCGAGCTCGTCCAGCCCATGCTCGGTGCCGGTGCCGAGGATACGATAGCGCTCGATCGCCGCCTGTCGCCGCGCGGGATCGATGATGATAGGCTGACGTGGCTGATCCATGCTCCCCGACCGTCGCTCGGTTTGTCTTATCGGCGTCGGTCCCCACCGGACGCCAGTGTCAGACCCCACGCAACGATCCGGCCCCGGCTTCGATCCCGGCGCTTGCCGCACCGTCGCGCTGGGCCTAACCGCGCGGGACAGCAAGGAGAGCGCGATGGCCGGGATGGGACGATTCGACTGGGCGGACCCGTTCCTGCTCGACGACCAGCTGACCGACGACGAGCGGATGATCCGCGACACCGCGCGCGCCTATGCCGACGACCGGCTGGCCCCGCGCATCGTCGAGGCGTTTGCGCAGGAACATACCGATCCGGAGATCTTCCGCGAGATGGGCGCGCTCGGCCTGCTCGGGCCGACCGTGCCCGAAGACTATGGCGGCGTCGGCGCCTCCTATGTCGCCTATGGCCTGATCGCGCGCGAGGTGGAGCGGATCGATTCCGGCTACCGCTCGATGATGAGCGTCCAGTCAAGCCTCGTCATGTATCCGATCCATGCCTATGGCTCGGAGGCACAGAAGCGCCGCTATCTGCCCAGGCTCGCGAGCGGGGAGTGGATCGGCTGTTTCGGCCTGACCGAACCCGATGCGGGCTCCGATCCCGGCGGCATGGCGACGCGGGCCAAGGCGATCGACGGCGGCGGCTATGCGATCTCGGGCGCCAAAACCTGGATCAGCAACGCCCCGATCGCCGATGTCTTCGTCGTCTGGGCGAAGAGCGACGCGCATGGCGGCGCGATCCGCGGCTTCGTACTGGAGAAGGGCGCCAAGGGCCTGTCGGCGCCCAAGATCGAGGGCAAACTCTCCTTGCGCGCCTCGATCACCGGCATGATCGCGATGGACGAGGTGGAGGTCGGCGAGGACGCGCTGCTGCCGCATGTCGAGGGGCTGAAGGGGCCGTTCGGCTGCCTCAACCGCGCCCGCTACGGGATCAGCTGGGGCGCGATGGGGGCGGCGGAATTCTGCTTCCATGCCGCGCGCCGCTATGGCCTCGACCGCGCGCAGTTCGGACGGCCGCTCGCCGCCACGCAGCTCTTCCAGAAGAAGCTGGCGGACATGGAGACCGAGATCGCGCTCGGCCTGCAGGCGTCGTTGCGTGTCGGCCGGCTGATGGACGAGGGCCGGTTCGCGCCCGAGATGGTCAGCATCGTCAAGCGCAACAATGTCGGCAAGGCGCTCGACATCGCCCGCACCAGCCGCGACATGCATGGCGGCAACGGCATATCGGGCGAATATCAGGTGATGCGCCACCTGATGAACCTCGAAACGGTGAACACCTATGAAGGCGCGCACGACGTCCATGCCCTGATCCTGGGCCGCGCGATCACCGGGATCGCGGCGTTCTAGGGCAAGATCACCCCAGGTTGGCCCCGCTCCAGCCGTTCGCCCTGAGCGAAGTCGAAGGGCCCGAGACTCACCGGTGCTTCGACTTCGCTCGGCACGATCGGGTCAAGGTGATCTTCTCCGGTCTCTCGGCGTAATACAGCCCCGCTGAACCGAACGTCATCGCGGCGCAGGCCGGGGTCTCCCGGTGGCAGGGCGCAGCAGGAGCCGGGCGAGGCCCCAGCCTTCGCCGGGGCGACGCGAGGGGCTGGCTAGACTGACGGACCGCCGCCGGTTCCCATCCCGCCGCACCGCCGCTAAAGGCGCGCCATGACCAGCCACTCCCCCGATCCCGCGCTGCTCGCCAAGGCGGAAACGCTGACCGAGGCGCTGCCCTATCTCCAGCGCTATGCGGGCAAGACCTTCGTCGTGAAATATGGCGGGCATGCGATGGGCGATCCCGAGCTGCAGCGCGATTTCGCCGAGGACGTGGTGCTGCTCAAGGCGGTGGGAATCAACCCCGTCGTCGTCCATGGCGGCGGGCCGCAGATCGGATCGATGCTCAAGCGACTGGGCGTCGAATCGCAGTTCGTCAACGGGCTGCGCGTGACCGATGCGGAGACCGCGCAGGTCGCCGAGATGGTCCTGGCCGGCTCGATCAACAAGGATATCGTCGGCTGGATCGGCCGTGCGGGCGGCCGGGCGGTCGGCATCTCGGGCAAGGACGCCGGGCTGGTGCTGGCCGAGAAGGTCGGGCGGATGGACCCGGACCCGCTCCAGGGCATCGAGCGGCATGTCGACCTGGGCTTCGTCGGCGAGCCGATCGCGGTCGACCGGCGGATCATCGACACCCTGTCCTCGGCCGGGATCATCCCGGTCATCGCGCCCGTCGGCATCGGTGCGGACGGCCATACCTACAACATCAATGCCGACACCATGGCGGGCGCGGTCGCCGCGGCGATGGGCGCGGCGCGCTTCTTCCTGCTCACCGACGTGGCGGGCGTGCTCGACAAGCAGGGCGATCTGCTCACCGCGCTCGATCCCGCGCGGGTCGCGGAGCTGCGCGCGGACGGCACGATCACCGGCGGGATGATCCCCAAGATCGAGACCTGCGTCGCGGCGGTCCAGTCCGGCGTCGACGCGGCCGTGATCCTCGACGGGCGCATCCCGCACGCGATGCTGCTGGAGATCTTCACCCGGCGTGGCGCGGGCACGCTGGTGAGCGCGCGCGCGGTGGAGCGGTGAAGAGTTTGTCAGGTCCTAAGCCAGCCATGCGGGCGTCGTCGTAACAGCCTGCCCCCCCTTCCCACCCGTCATCCCCGCGGCGGCGGGGATCCATAACCTCTGACGTTTGCGGGTGATGCGGTGCGCTCCCGCACGTTCGGATCCGCGCCTTGGCGAGACTCGTGCAAAGGTCCACCGTCCACCCCGGCGAAGGCCGGGGTCCAGTTGGAAAACGGCAGTACGTCATTGCAAAGCTTCACCCTGCTGGACCCCGGCCTGCGCCGGGGTGGACGCGAAACGGTGAGCGCTCGAACGTTCGCAGAGGTCTCGCCCTCGCAGGGATGACGGGTGGTTTGTGGGAGCTGGACGGGTCATGCCCCGACAGGTTCTCGCCCGCGTGTTGAACCTATCGCCGCATTTTCCCCCTTGCGGCTGACGCAGCGTCAACCGCTATCCCCTCGCCATGGACGAGGCGATCGACATTGCGGAGGTGGCGCGGGCGACGGGGCTGACGCCGCGGGCGCTGCGCTTCTACGAGGCGCGGGGGCTGGTGCGGCCGCTCCGCAGCGGTGGCGGGCGGCGGCTCTATGGTCCCGGACAGCTCGCGCGGCTGCACGCCGTGGTGGCGTTGAAGCGTGCCGGCTTCACCCTGTCGCGGATCGCGGCGCTGCTCGGCGACCGGCAGGTCGACCTTGCCGGCCTCGTCGCCGCGCAACTGGCCGCGATCGATGCGCGCGCGGCCGAACTTGCGGCGGCGCGCGACCTGCTCCGCGCCGTCCAGTCCCGCCTCGATCGCCGCGAGCCGGTCGATGTCGCGACGCTCTGCTCGCTCATCCGAACCGGAGACACGATGATGGAAGACCAGAACTGGAAAGCGGTGTCCGACCGCTATCTGAGCGAACAGGGCAAGGCGGATTTCGCCGAGGCGGCAAAGGCGATGCCGGCAGATTTCGATCAGGCCGCCTATAGCGCCGCATGGACGGAGCTGTCCGGCCGCATCGCCGCCGCGCTGCCGCTCGACCCGCGCTCGGCGGAGGCGGATGCGCTGTACGCGGAGTGGCAGGCGCTGCTCGCGCCCTTCGCGCGGATCGCGACGCCCGAAATGGCGACGGGGGTGACGCGCCTGTATGACGACATGGCCAGCTGGCAGGGCGAGCAATCGCCGCCCTTCCCCGCCGAGGTCTGGACCTTCATCCGCAGCGTGGGCGAGGCGCGGCGGGGGTCGGCAGGCGAATCATAGCGGTAGGGTTGCAGCGTCAGCGCCACTCGCGACCGTCATCCCGGCCTTCGCCGGGATGACCGAAGCGGGCGCTGTGGAGAGGGCGTGGCTCCGCAATTCACAGGTCGGAACCTGCGGCGACCAGCCAACGCCGCCCCTTCCGCTATCACCCTGCGAGACGCGCGGTCCGCTTGCGGCGGCGGCGGGCGGCGGCGCCGATCAGCGCGAAGCCGCCGACCATCGTCGCCCAGGTGGCCGGCTCGGGCACCGCGGTGGTGAGCGCATTATACTCGGCCTCGCTCAGCTTGAAGCTGTAGACCATGTTCGGGATCAGCCTGTAGCCCGCGGGGCAGCCCGCGCCGATCGCGACCTGAACGCTCGAGCCGCTGCCGTTCACGCCGCTGGTGCAGACGTCGTACTGGACGTTGGTCTTCGAATCCTGCGTCACCGAATAGTCGTTGTCGGTGACGACGATCAGCGTGTAGCTGCCGTCCGCCAGGCGCGGCCCGAACGACATTCCCTCGATCTTCTCGGGGATGGGGAAGCCCATCGCCTTCAGCGCGGCGGCGATGTCGAGGAAGGGAGTCGATCCCTTGAGCACCGGCTTGACCCCGGCAGGCAGGTCGTTGCTGCCGGCCAGGCTGATGTCCTTGACGTCGGTGGCGTTGGTCAGGTCGATCTTGAACACGCGCTTCTCGCCGACCGGCTTGGCGCCGTTGGGATCGTCGATGCCGAAGCCGCGATTGTCGCGCTCCAGCACCAGTAGCGTCTTGTCGCCGACCGCGACCAGCGAGGATACGCCGATCGAGCGACCCTGCTTGTCGCTCTTGAAATCGTCGCTGGTGCCGGGGATCCGGTCGTTGATGTCGGCCAGCGACTCGAGCTGATAGACATATTGCGCGGTCTGCTTGCCGGTCGCGACGTCGAACGCGACGATGCGCGCGTTACGGCTGTAGACGCCGGGGACGTCGCTCGCCTTGGCCGCCTTGCCGTCCTGCGCGAGCGGATCCTGGAGGATGGCATAGGCGGTCTTGCCGTCGGGGCTGATCGTCAGCCCCTCGAAGCCGCGATTGTCCTGCCGCCCGGTGCTGCCCGCGACGCTGACATTGGTATAGTTGAGCTTGCCGTTGGCGTCGCGCGCCAGGAGGTTGGCCGGCGTCTCGAACGCGCGGACGAACTGGCCGTCCTTGGTGAATTCGAGCACCGAGGGGCCATATTCGTCGGAGACGAGGAGGTTGCCGTTCGGCAGCCGGGCGAGGCCCTCCGGATCGAGCGAGCGGCCGAGGATGCTCGGATCGTTGTTGAGCAGGGTGGGGTTGAGCCCGTTGAAGAAATTCTGGCCGTCCTTGTAGAGAACGGTATCGGTCAACGTGAACCCGCCGATCGCGCCGGTCTGGGCATTGATGTCGAGCTTGAAGCCCTGAAGGCGCGGATTGTACGACAGGACGCCGCCGCCGGGCCCGCGATCGGTCGTGCTCCAGAAGGTCTGGGTCCCCGCATCGTAGATCAGGTCCGAACCGAAGCCGCCGAAGCGATTGTTGCCCACGCCCTGCTGCCCCGACAGGTCGGTGCCGTTGGGCACCTCGAAGGCGCTGACGAGCGTGACGGCGCCCGCCGGCAGAGGCGCGAGGGCGACGAGCGAAAGGCCGGCAAGGGCGGTGGCGACGGAACGACGCATCATGGTAAACTCCCTGTTTACCGGCGCCTTTCACCAACTCCGTTACGCCGCCGCGTCTCCGCCGTGACGGAATTGCGACAGCGGGGGACCATCCCGCTTCGGGACAGGGCAGGCCCTATCGGGTCGGCACCGGCTCGGGCCCCGAATAGTCGTAGAAGCCGCGCCCGGTCTTGCGGCCGTACCAGCCAGCCTCGACATATTTGACGAGCAGCGGCGCGGGGCGGAACTTGGGATCGCCCGTCCCCTCGAACAGCACGCGCGTGATCTCGAGGCAGGTATCGAGCCCGATAAAATCGGCCAGGGTCAGCGGCCCCATCGGATGGTTGAGGCCGAGCTGGCAGGCGGCGTCGATGTCTGGGATGGTGGCCACTCCCTCGCCCAGCGCGAAGCAGGCCTCGTTGAGCATCGGCATCAGCACGCGGTTGACGATGAAGCCGGGCGCATCGTTGGCGCGCACCACCCGCTTGCCGAGCGTTCGGGCATAATCCTCCACCCGCGCGACCGTGTCGTCGCTGGTCGCCAGCCCGCGGATCAGCTCGATCAGCCCCATCACCGGCACGGGATTGAAGAAATGGACGCCGACGAAGCGCGCCGGATCGGGCGATGCCTGCGCCAGCCGGGTGATCGGGATGGAGGAGGTGTTCGACGCCAGCACGGCATGGTCCGCCAGCACCCGGCCGACCTCGGCGAAGATCTGGCGCTTGATCGCCTCGCGTTCGGTCGCCGCCTCGATGACGAGCGCGCAGGAAGCCATGGCGGCGACGTCGCCGACCGGCTCGATCCGCGCCAGCGTCGCGTCGCGATCGGCGGCGGCGATCTTTTCCTTGTCGACGGCGCGCTGGAGGAGTTTGGCGATCCCCGCCTTGCCCGCCTCGGCCCGCTCCTGCGACACGTCGCTGAGCAGCACGCGATAGCCCGCCGCCGCGGAGACCTGGGCGATCCCCGCACCCATCTGCCCCGCCCCGATCACGCCGACTGACTGCATCGCCTCATCCTTCCATCGTCTTTGCCGGTGGCCTTAACCGCCTGCCGGCTGGCGCGGAAGCCGCACTGTCCCTAATCGGCAGGGGCACGCAGCCGGAGACCGCCTCGTCATGATCGCATCGCTCGTCGCCCTCACCCTCGCCGCCGCCGCGCCCGCCGGGCCGAAGCCGGGCGGGGTGAAGACCTTCACCGACTGGACGGTCGGCTGCGACAATGGCGCCGCCTGTCAGGCGGTGGCGCTGGTGCCCGAGTCCGGCTCGCCGGACGACTATCTGATGCTGGTCCTCAACCGGGATGCCGGCGGCGCGGCGGCGCGCCTGTCGGTGCCGGCACCGGCAGCGGGCTCCTATCGGCTGACCGTCAACGGACGCGCGATCGGGACGGTCTCGGCGAAAGGCGACGACGGCGGGACGCTGGCGCTGACCCGATCGATGCTCGATGCGCTGGCCGAGGGCGATCGGGCGACGCTGGTCGATGCCCGAGGCAAGTCGCGCGCCGCAGCCTCGCTCAAGGGGCTGGCGGCGGCGATGCTCTATATGGACGATCGTCAAGGGCTGGTCGGAACGCGTTCGGCGCTGCGCCGGCCGGGCAATCGCGTGGCGCGGGCGGCCGCCCCGGCCCTGCCGGTGATCGTCTCGCCGCCGGCGTCGAAGGCCCGGCCGCGCACGATCGGCGTGGCCGTGGCGACCCGGCTGATCGGCCGGGACAATGCGCGATGCGACTATGCCAACGGCCCGGTCGCGCCCAAGGCCCATCGCCTCGATGCCCGGCACAGTCTGGTGGTGGTCGATCATCCCTGCGGCAACGGCGCCTATAACCTGTTCAGCAGCCTGTTCGTGGTCGACGAGGCCGGCAAGCCCTCGCCCGCGCGGTTCGATTCCACGCCCGGCATGGGAGTCGACGGCACCGAGGACAACGTCGTCGTGAACGGCGACTGGGATCCCCGGGAGCGTCGCCTCGGCTCCTTCGCCAAGGGGCGGGGGATCGGCGATTGCGGCGACATGCAGAGCTTCGCCTGGGACGGCGCGCGCTTCCGGCTGGTCGAGGAGACGGTGATGGGCGAATGCCGCGGGTCGATGGACTATATTCCCGTTTGGCGGGCGAGGGTGGTGGTGCGGTAGAGTCATGCCGACGGACAGCCCCCCCGTCATCCCCGCAAAGGCGAGACCTCTGCGGAACTCGCGACGGCAGCCCCTTCCACTCGTCATCCCGGACGTGTTCCGGGATCCACGGTTCCGCGAAAGCAATGGCCTGTGCGTTTGCCGCGCCGTGGATGCCGGAACAGGTCCGGCATGACGGGATGACTTTCGCATTTGTCTCGCCTTCGCGCGGATGACGGTGGGGGCGGACGCCGCCCTACGGCGCCGGCCGCTCCGCCTGCGCCTCGGCCAGATAGACGCCGAAATTGCCGTCCGGGTCGGTCCACTCCGCCACCGGCGTCCAACCGCCGGCACGCAACAGGATGCGGGCGTCGCGCGCGCCATATTTGTGGCTGTTCTCGGTATGGATCGTCTCGCCGGCGGCGATGGCGAAGGGCCGGCCGGCGACGGTGAAGGACAGGTCTTCCTGCGCTTCCAGATGCATCTCGATCCGCGCGCGATCGTCGTTCCAGCGCGCGACGTGGCGGAAGCGGTCGACGGGGACATCGCCGTCCAGCTCGCGGTTGATCCGCTCGAGCAGGTTGAGGTTGAACGCCGCCGTCACTCCCGCCGCATCGTCATAGGCGGGGAGGAGTATGTCGGGCGACTTGATCCGGTCCATCCCGATCAGCAGCATCGCCCCCTCGCCCAGCGACGCGCGCATCGCGCGCAGCAGGTCGGTCGCCATCAGCGGGGTCATGTTGCCGATCGTCGAGCCGGGAAAGAAGCCGAGCTTGGGCTGGTCGGCGATCGCGCGCGGCAACGCGAGCGGGCGCATGAAGTCCGCCTCGAACGGCAGCACGAGCAGCTCGGGAAAGGCGGCCGACAGCGTCTTGGACGACTGGCGCAGGAACTCGCCCGAAATGTCGATCGGCACATAGGCGGCGGGTGCGATGCAGCGCAGCAGCACCGGCGTCTTGGTCGAGGAGCCCGAGCCGAACTCCACCACCGCCCGACCCTTGCCGGTCAGCGCGGCGAGGTCGGGGCAGATCCGCTCGAGGATCGCGATCTCGGTCCGGGTCGGGTAATATTCGGGCAGGTCGGTGATCGCCTCGAACAGCTCCGAGCCCCGCCGGTCGTAGAACCAGCGTGCCGGGATCGCCCGCGGACGGCGCTCGAGCCCGGCGAGCACGTCGGCGCGGAACTGCGGGTCGGCGAGGCTCGCCTGCCCGTCCTCGGCTTCCGGCTTCAACATGCGATGTCCTTTGCAAGGCGGACGCCGGTGAACTGCCAGCGCTGATGGGGGTAGAAGAAGTTGCGGTAGCAGGCGCGCACATGGCCGCGCGGGGTGGCGCAGCTGCCGCCGCGCAGCACGAACTGGCCGCTCATGAACTTGCCGTTATACTCGCCGACCGCGCCCTCGACGGGGGTGAAGCCGGGATAGGGACGATAGGCGCTGCCGGTCCATTCCCACACGTCGCCGAAAAAGGCGGGGCCGTGCGGGGCCGGGCGAGGCTCGACCGGGCCGGCCGCATCCATCTGGTTGCCGACCGCCGGATCGTGCGCCGCCGCCGCAGCCTCCCATTCCGCCTCGGTCGGCAGCCGCGCGCCGGCCCAGCTGGCATAGGCGTCCGCCTCGAAGAAGCTGACATGCGTGACCGGCGCGGCGGGATCGACCGGCCGCCGGCCGTCGAGCCCGAACCGCGTCCAGCCCGCCCCGTCCTGCTCCCAATAGAGCGGCGCGGCGATCCCTTCCGCCTTCACCCAGGCCCAGCCGTCCGACAGCCAGTGGCGCGGATCGCGATAGCCGCCATCGGCGATGAAGGCCGCCCACTCGCCATTGGTGACGGTGCGGTCGGCGAGCGCATGCGGATGGAGCAGCGCGGCATGGCGCGGCCCCTCGCAGTCGAAGGCGAAGCCGCCGCCGCCATGGCCGATCTCGACCACGCCGCCGCCATGCTCGATCCAGCCGATCGGCCCCGGCATGCCGACCGGCACCTTGGGCGCGGCGGCCCACAGCGCGGGCTCGAGCGGGTTCTCGGCAAAGAGGTGGAGGATGTCGGTGACCAGCAGTTCCTGGTGCTGCTCCTCATGGTGGCAGCCCAGCTCGACCAGCGTGCGCGCCGCATCGGGCAGCGACGGCAGCGCCGCCGTCAGCGCCGCGTCGACATGGGCGCGGTAGGCGCGCACCTCGTCGAGCGTCGGCCGGGTGATCATGCCGCGACGGTGCCGGGCATGCCGCCGCCCCTCCGCCTCGTAATAGCTGTTGAACAGGAACGGCCAGCGCGGATCGTGCAGCGCGTAGCCGGGCACATGGTCGCGCAGGACGAAGGTCTCGAAGAACCAGGTCGTGTGCGCCAGGTGCCATTTCGCCGGCGACGCATCGGGCATCGACTGGACGGTGGCGTCGGCGTCGGAGAGCGGTGCGGCGAGGGCGAGCGTCAGCGCGCGCGTCCGGGCGAAACGGTCCGCCACGCCGTCCCGGCCGGCGACCGCCGCAAGATCTGGTGCCTGTTCGGCCATGCCCCCGCTCCTATGGTCGTCGAGCGGAGCGGGACGGCTCAGCGCGATGCTCCCGGAACCCAAAGAACGTCACCCTCGCCGCTTTGGTTCACATGGCGGGCCGCGACGAACAGGAAATCCGAGAGTCTGTTGATGTAGGATAATGCTTCAGGATTGATCGCGGCACCCGCCGCGGCGGCCACCAGCGCGCGTTCGGCGCGGCGGGCGATGGCGCGGGCGAGATGGATCGCCGCCGCCGCGGCGCTGCCGCCGGGCAGGATGAAGCTGCGAAGCGGCGCCAGATCGTCGTTGAGCGTGTCGATCGCGCGTTCCAGCTGGGCGACCTGCGCAGGCACGATACGCAGCGCCTGCGGGTCGTCGCCCGGGGTCGCGAGATCGGCGCCGCAATCGAACAGATCGTTCTGGATCGTCAGCAGCTCGTCGCGCAGCGGGCCGGCCGGCAGCTGGGCGATCGCCACGCCGATCGCCGAGTTGAGCTCGTCCACATCGCCGATCGCGGCCATGCGGCCATCGGCCTTCGACACGCGCGACCCGTCGACCAGGCCGGTCGTGCCGTCGTCGCCGGTACGCGTGTAGATGCGGGTCAGGCGGACCATCGGCCGGCGCGCCCGGGGATCAGGTGCGGCCCGCCATGAACAGGATCAGGACGACGATCAGGATCGCGCCGGCCTGGAAGAAGATGCGCTGCTGCATCATCCGGTTGGACTTGAGCGCCGCCTTGCTCGGCCCCTCGCCTTTCACCTCCGCCGTCGATTCCTGGAGGAAGGCGATGATGCCGCGGACCAGCGCAACGACCGTCGCGATCATCGCGGCGATCAGCAGGATGACGAGAAAGGTGTTCATGGCGACCAATCTAGGAATTCGGCCAGGAAAAACTAGTGGGCAGACGCCCCGCGCGCAGCCCTTCGGCGAGCGTCGCGCCGTCGGCGCCGGCCGCGCGCAGATCGGCGAGCGAGGGGCTGCCGCGCCGCTTGGCGAGCCGCTGTCCGGTCGCGTCGAGGATCAGCCGGTGGTGGTGGTAGCGCGGCGTCGGCAGGTCGAGCAGCGCTTGGAGCAGCCGGTGGACATGCGTCGCCTCGAACAGGTCCACTCCGCGCACCACGTCGGTGACGCCCTGCTCCGCATCGTCGACCGTCGCGGCGAGATGATAGCTGGCGGGGGCGTCCTTGCGCGCGATAACGATGTCGCCCTGCGGCGCGGGATCGGCGCGGACCGGCCCGGCGGCCGCGTCGTGCCAGATCAGGTCGCCGCCCGCCCGCGCCAGCGCCGCCGCCATGTCGAGGCGCCAGCAATGCGGGGCCGCGGCGCGGGCCTCCGCCTCCTCGGCCGAAAGCCGCCGGCAGGTGCCGGGATAGGCGGGCTGGGGTCCATGCGGGGCGGACAGGCTGGCGGCGATCTCCGCGCGGGTGCAGAAGCAGCGATAGACGAGCCCCATCGCCCGCAATCGACCGAGCGCGGCGTCGTAGAGCGCCAGCCGCTGCGACTGGAAGACCGGTCCCTCCCAGTCGAGCCCCAGCCAGCGCAGATCCTCGCCGATGCCCGCGACATGCTCCGCCCGGCTGCGCGCGCCGTCGATATCCTCGATCCGCAGCAGGAACCGGCCGCCGGCGGCGGCGGCCAGATCATGGGCGAGGATCGCCGACCAGCCATGGCCCAGATGCAGCCGCCCGGTCGGGCTCGGCGCGAACCGGCTGACCACCGCCGCACCCGGTCCCGTTAAGGCTTGACCACGAATCGCGCCTCGTGCTGTCATGCAGTCGTCACGCCGATGCGCGACAAGGGCTTCGCCAGCCTCTCGGGAGACCTTGGGGCTTCCGGCCATGATTGGGGGAGCGTGTGTTTCATCCCGACCTGATCCGACATCCCGACAGCTGCCCGACGCTTGTTCTCAACGCCGACTATACGCCGCTGTCCTATTATCCATTGAGCCTGTGGCCGTGGCAGACCGCGGTCAAGGCGGTGTTCCTCGACCGCGTCGACATCGTCGCCCATTATGAGCGGGAGGTGCGCAGCGCCACCGTGTCGCTCAAGCTGCCCTCGGTGATCGCGCTCAAGCAGTTCGTGAAGCCGTCGCAGTTTCCGGCCTTCACCCGCTTCAACCTGTTCCTGCGCGACCGCTTCGCCTGCCAATATTGCGGGCATGGCCGCGACCTGACCTTCGACCATGTCGTGCCGCGCGCCCAGGGCGGGCGGACGACGTGGGAGAATGTCGTCACCGCCTGCGCGCCGTGCAACCTGCGCAAGGGCGGGCGCACGCCGCGCCAGGCGGGGATGCCGCTGCACATCGAGCCGATCCGCCCGACCAACTGGCATCTGCAGGAGCATGGCCGGTCCTTCCCGCCCAACTACCTGCATGAGACATGGCACGACTGGCTCTATTGGGACGTTGAGCTGGAGGCTTGATCCCCATTAAGGAGCGACGATGAAGGCGGGACTGTGGATCGTGGCGGCCATGCTGGCGGCGGCAACGGCGGCGTGCGGCACTTCCGACAAGGACAAGCAGGCCGAGGCGGATGCCCGGGCCGCCAGCTTCCAGCCGCCCTCGGTGATGTCGCGCCTCGATTTCGGCAGCTCGGCCTCCCGCCGCTTCCGGGCGCTGGACCGCAATGGCGACGACATCATCAGCGACGACGAGCTGCCTCGGCCGGAGGCGCCGCGGCTGATGGCGCTCGATCGCAACGGCGATGGCGAGATCACCGAAAGCGAATGGTCGGAGGGGATGCTGGCCCGGTTCGACCGGATGGACCTGAACCAGGACGGCACCGTCACCTCGGAGGAGCGCCGCACGGCGATGGCGCGGCAACAGGCGCAGCCGGCGAAGTAGCCTCGTTGAGGATCCCGGCGGTTGCCGATAGGATCGCCGCACCACGGGAGTTCGCAGTCATGGTCCAGCAGCAGCGTCAAGGCGGCATGACCTCGCTCTGACCCGTTCGGGCTGAGCGCAGTCGGGTCGGCCTCACGCCATCTTACCTGGCGAACGCAGAGCCGGCGGGTCCATCCGCCGTGCGACCTCCTGTTGCGAGATCACCATGCAAAGACTGCAGAACAAGATTTGCGTCGTCACCGGTGCGGCGCGCGGCATCGGCCACGCCATCGCCGCCCGCTTCCTTGCCGAAGGCGCGACGGTCGTCCTGACCGACATCGACGAGACCGCCGGCATCGCCGCGGCCGACGGCCTCGGCTGCCGCTTCGAGCCGCTCGACGTGGGCGAGGAGGCCGGCTGGCTGCGGCTCGCGCAGGTCGTTCCGGTCGCGGACGTCGTCGTCAACAATGCCGGCGTCACGGGGTTCGAGGGCGGCATGGTGCCGCACGATCCCGAACATGCCAGCCTGGCGGACTGGCGGGCGGTGCACCGCGTCAATCTGGACGGCACCTTCCTCGGCTGTCGCTATGCCATCGGCGCGATGAAGGCGGCGGGGGCGGGTTCGATCATCAACATCTCGTCGCGATCGGGGCTGGTCGGCATACCCGGCGCGGTGGCCTATGCCTCGTCCAAGGCGCCGATCCGCAACCACAGCAAGAGCGTCGCGCTCTACTGCGCCGCGCAGGGCTGGGGGATCCGCTGCAACTCGATCCATCCCGCCGCGATCCTGACGCCGATCTGGGAGCCGATGCTGGGCGAGGGCCCCGATCGCGCGGCGCGGATGCAGGCGCTGGTGGCAGATACGCCGCTCAAGCGCTTCGGCCGGCCCGAAGAGGTCGCGGCGATCGCGGCGATGCTTGCTTCGGACGAGGCGACCTATGTCACCGGGACGGAGATCAATATCGACGGCGGCCTGCTCGCCGGCTCGGCGGCGTCGCCCGGCTGAGGGTGCGCGGCGTGTCCCTGAACGTCCGGCACAGCCGTGGGTCATGCGGAGGCGAGACCGCTGCACGAAGACCGTCATGCCGGACTTGTTCCGGCATCCACGGCGCCGCGAACACACGAGCCGTTGACCGCGCCGACCAGTGGATCCCGGAACAGGTCCGGGATGACGGGTGAAAGAGGGCGTCGCCAGGACGTCCAGCCTTCGCGAGGATGACGTAGAGCCGGAGAGCGAGCCGCAAGATAATTGCTGGTTCAACCAAACGAACAGCAAGAGAGTATCCGATCCACCCGGACATACGTATTTCCCGGTCGTGTCGTCGCCCTATCGTCATTGACCTTGCCTGCGCCGCAGCGCAGCATCGTTGCATGGCCAGCCTTCCCCCGATCGCCAACAATCCCGATGTCCGCTTTCTCGGCGCGCTGCTCGGCGAGGTGATCCGCGACTATGGCGGGGCGGCGCTGTTCGAGGCGACCGAGACGATCCGCCGCGCCTCGGTGGAGCGGCATCGCGACGGCGGCGACCATGCCACGGTCGATCTCCAGCTCGAAAAGCTGGGGCTGGACGAGACGATCGACTTCGTCCGCGGCTTCATGCTCTTCTCGATGCTCGCCAACATGGCCGAGGACCGGCAGGGGATCGCCGCCGAGGAGGGGGCGGACCTCGCCGCCGCGCTCGACCGGCTGGCGGGCGAGGGGATCGACCGCGAGCGGGTGCTGGCGCTGCTCGACCATGCGCTGGTCGCGCCGGTGCTCACCGCCCACCCGACCGAGGTGCGGCGCAAGAGCATGATCGACCACCGCAACCGCATCGCTGCGCTGATGGCCGATCGCGATGCCGGCCGCACCGAGACCGCCGATGGCGATGCGGTGGACGAGGCGATCAAGCGCCAGATCGCGCTGCTGTGGCAGACGCGCGCGCTGCGCCGCGAGCGGCTGGGCGTGGCGGACGAGGTGGAGACTGCCCTCTCCTATTTCCGCGACGTCTTTCTGCCCGCCATCCCCGCTCTCTACCAGCGCTGGGACCGGGCGATGGGACGGCGGGTGCCGAGCTTCCTGCGGCCCGGCAGCTGGATCGGCGGCGACCGCGACGGCAACCCGAATGTCACCGCGGCCTCGTTGCGACTGGCGCTGTCGCGCGCGGCCGAGGCGGCGATCGGCCATTATTGCGACACCGTTCATGCGCTGGGGGCGGAGCTGTCCATCTCCTCGGTCCGCACCCCGATCGATCCCGCGGTCGAGGCGCTGGCGGCGGCGAGCGGCGACGCGGCGGGGAGCCGCAGCGACGAGCCCTTCCGCCGCGCCCTGTCGGGCATCTATGCGCGCCTCGCCGCGACCCATCAGGCGCTGACCGGCAAGCCTGCCCCGCGGCCCGGCCGCCTGACCGGCGAGCCCTATCCCGATCCGCAGGCCTTGCGGGCCGACCTCGTCACCATCGCGCGCGGGCTGGCGGCAGGCGGCGGCGGGACGCTGGGGTCGAGCGGCGCGCTCGGCCGGCTGATCCGCGCGGTCGATGTCTTCGGCTTCCACCTCGCCACGCTCGACCTGCGCCAGAACTCGGCGGTGCACGAGCGCGTGGTCGCCGAGCTGCTTCAGGTCGCGGGTGTCGAGAGCGACTATATCGCGCTCGACGAGGAGGCGCGGATCGCCCTCCTTCGCCGCGAGCTCGCCAATGCGCGCCCGCTCGTCAGCCGCTTCCACGCCTATTCGGACGAGACCGCCTCGGAGCTGGCGATCGTCGAGGCGGCGGCGGAGGCGCATGCCCGCTACGGCGCGGCCGCCATCCGCGTCTATATCGTCTCGATGACCAAGTCGGTCTCCGACCTGCTCGAGGTCAATCTGCTGCTCAAGGAAGCCGGCCTCTACCGCCCCGGCCCGGACCCGCAGGCGGCGATCATGGCGGTCCCGCTGTTCGAGACGATCGAGGATCTCGATGCCGCGCCCGCGATCATGCGCGCCTGGCTGGCGATGCCGGAGATCGCCGCGATCGCCCGCGCGCGCGGGCATCAGGAAGTGATGATCGGCTATTCGGATTCGAACAAGGACGGCGGCTATCTCACCTCCACCTGGGGCCTGTCCAAGGGATCGACCGCGCTCGCGCCCGTGTTCGCGGAGGCGGGCGTGGGCCTGCAGCTGTTCCACGGCCGCGGCGGTGCGGTCGGGCGCGGTGGCGGCTCCGCCTTCGCGGCGATCCGGGCGCAGCCGCCCGGCACCGTGCAGGGCCGCATCCGCATCACCGAACAGGGCGAGGTGATCGCCGCCAAATACGGCACGCGCGAGGGCGCGGCGACCAATCTGGAGGCCATGGCCTCGGCCGCCCTGCTCGCCAGCCTGGAGCCGGCGCGCCTCTCCGATGCCGAGAATGCCGCCTTCGCTGCGGCGATGGACGCGCTGTCGGGCGAGGCGTTCCACGCCTATCGCGACCTCGTCTATGGCGACGACGCGTTCCGCAGCTTCTTCCGTCAGATGACGCCGATCGCCGAGATCGCGAACCTCAAGATCGGCAGCCGTCCCGCCAGCCGCACCAAGTCCGACCGGATCGAGGATCTGCGCGCCATCCCCTGGGTGTTCAGCTGGGCGCAGGCGCGGGTGATGCTGCCGGGCTGGTACGGCGTCGGCCAGGCGATCGCCGCCTTTCCGGACAAGGGCCTGCTCGCCGAGATGGCGGAGGGCTGGCCGCTCTTCGCGGCGACGCTGGCCAATATGGAAATGGTCCTCGCCAAGTCCGACATGGCGATCGCCGCGCGCTACGCGACGCTGGTCGATCGCGACCTCTGCCCCTTTTTCGACCGGATCCGCGACGGCTGGCAGCAGACGCATGACGGGCTGCTCGCCGTGACCCGCCAGTCGCGGCTGCTCGAGAAGCATCCGGCGCTGGAGGCGTCGATCCGGCTCCGCCTGCCCTATATCGAGCCGCTCAACCTCCTCCAGATCGAGCTGATGAAGCGTCACCGCGCCGGCGAGGACGATCCGCGGATCGGCGAGGGCATCCTCCTCTCGATCAACGCGATCGCGACGGCGCTGCGCAACTCGGGCTGAGCCGTTCGATGAAGAGGTTAAACTTGGCGGTGGCATCGTTGCTCTTGCTCGCGGCGGGGGCGGCGGGGCGATAGGATCGGTCGGAGTGCCGACTGGCGGAAGGATGCCCGACGATGTTCCTGTTCAACGGCCTGGAGAGCCATCCCCGGTCCTTCGTCAAGGCGGTGTCGTGGCGCACCGTGGGATCGATCGACACCTTCATCCTCGGCCTGTTCTTCTCCGGCAACGCGCATATCGCCGGCGCGATCGCGGGCACCGAGGTGATCACCAAGATCGCGCTGTTCTATTTCCACGAGCGCGCCTGGTCGCTGGTCCGCTGGGGCCATCGCACCGCGGAGCCGGAAGCCGCTCCCGAACCGGTTGCCGATCCCCTGCCCGCGGCGTGAGATAATGCTTGCGCCCGAGTGACTTGCAGCGGTCACATCGGGCGCGCATCCTGCCCGCATGGCCATCGCGACCCTCGCTTCGCTGCTCCTCCTCGGTGCATCCATTCCGCCGCCGCCGCCCGTCGATGGCGAGCGACCGCTCGTCGCCTGGCTTCCCGGCGAGGTGCTCTGCGACGGGACGGCGGTGCAGCCGGTGACGATGCGCCGCCCGCTCACCACGCTGGGCTGGTCGCGCATGCCCGTGGCCGAGTCCGTGACGGTCCGCTTCCGCATCGACGCCGAGGGCCGGCCGCTGTCGATCGATACCAAGTCGGCGCGCAACACCTATCCGTCGCAGGACATCGCCCCCTCGCTCGCCGCGAGCCGCTTCGCGTCGGGCGCGCCGCGGACGGGATGCGAGATCCGCTACCGCCAGGCGATCACCCCGCTCGCCGACGCGCCGGTCGCGGACATCGTCTCCTACAGCCTCGCGCCCGAGTCGGGGCCCTTGCCCGAGGCCGGCTGGGCGCGGCTTAGCCCGGCCGGAAGCGACTGCCGGCGGCCGCCCGAGATCCTCGTCCGCGTCTCGCCGGAGTTCCGCACGCTGCCGGGTACGCCGGGAGTCCGCGACTGGGTGCTGCTGGGGCATGACATCGATGCCCGCGGCCGCCCCCGCGAAGTGCAGACGCTGTACAGCACCGGCAATGGCGCGCTGAACGCCGCCGCCGGCAAGGCGATGAGGAACTGGCGCTTCGTCGCCGGCCGGCGAACAGGCTGTCTCAATCCCTTCTGGCGCGCCGCCCTGCCCCTGCCCGCCCCGGACGGCCCCGATCCCGAGAGCCTCCGTCCCGCCGGCGCCACCTGTCCGGTGGACAGCGCCTGGCAGCGGCCGCCGGTGCTCACCTATCCCTCGGCCTTCCAGCGGCGCGGGATCGAAGGCTGGGCGATCGTCGCCTATGACGTCGCGCCCTGGGGAGAGCCCGGCAATATCCGGGTCCTGGCCAGCGAGCCGGCCGACACGTTCGGCCAGCAGGCCGAGCAGGTGATCCGCTCCGCGCGCAAGCCGCCGTCCGATCGCGGTGCGGTCGGCTGTATCGAGCGGGTGCGCTTCGTCATGGGTCCGCGCGACGGGATGGAGGGGCAGGACGGGGTGCCGCCGCCGTCATCGGCCCCATGATCCACCCCGTAATCGACTGCGCCATCTATTCCCATCGGATCAATATGGTTGCCAAAGGGGCAGGAGAGCCGCCATCTATCGTGCTGTGCTGCGGCAATATGAACTGGTGGATCGGGTCCTCGACTATGACCCGGAGGCCGACGAGGCGCTGCTGAATCGCGCCTATGTCTTTTCGATGCACGCCCACGGCAGCCAGAAGCGCGCCTCGGGCGATCCCTATTTCAGCCATCCGATCGAGGTGGCGGGCATCCTGACCGACCTGCAGCTCGACGACGAGACGATCGCGACCGCGATCCTGCACGACACGATCGAGGATACGGTCGCGACCTTCGACGAGATCGAGCGGATCTTCGGCCCCAATGTCGCGCGGCTGGTCGACGGCGTCACCAAGCTGTCGAAGATCGAGGCGCAGACCGAGAACGAGCGCGCGGCGGAGAATCTGCGCAAGTTCCTGCTCGCCATGTCGGGCGACATCCGCGTGCTGCTGGTGAAGCTCGCCGACCGGCTGCACAACATGCGCACGCTCCACCATATCGCCAAGCCCGAGAAGCGGCGGCGGATCGCGCGCGAGACGATGGACATCTACGCCCCGCTCGCCGAGCGGATCGGCATGTACGAGTTCATGAAGGAGATGCAGACGCTCGCCTTCCAGCAGCTCGAGCCCGAGGCGTATGAATCGATCACCCGCCGGCTGGAGCAGCTGAAACAGGGCGGCGGCGATCGGATCGCGCGGATCGCCTCCGGGCTGAAGCTGCTGCTGTCGCGCAGCGGGCTGGAGGCGGAGGTGTCGGGGCGCGAGAAGCACCCCTATTCGATCTTCCGCAAGATGAACGAGCGGCACATCAGCTTCGAGCAGCTGTCCGACGTGATGGCATTCCGCGCGATCGTGCCGACCGAGGAGGATTGCTACCGCGCGCTCGGCATCATCCATCGTCGCTGGCCGATGGTGCCGGGGCGGTTCAAGGATTATATTTCGACGCCGAAGCGCAACGGCTATCGCTCGCTTCACACCACGGTGCTGACCGCCGAGCAGACCCGGATCGAGATCCAGATCCGCACCGCCAAGATGCATGCGGAGGCCGATTTCGGCCTCGCCGCCCACTGGTCGTACAAGCAGGGCACGCAGCCCGACACGCAGGTCAGCTGGATCCGCGACCTGGTCGAGATCCTCGACACCGCCGACAGCCCCGAGGAGCTGCTCGAACATACCCGCATGGCGATGTATCAGGACCGGATCTTCGCCTTCACCCCCAAGGGCGAGCTGATCCAGCTGCCCAAGGGCGCGACGCCGGTCGACTTCGCCTATGCCGTCCATACCGATCTGGGCGATCAGGCGGTGGGCGCGAAGATCAACGGCGGCGTGGTGCCGCTGTCGACGGTGATCGAGAATGGCGATCAGGTGCAGATCCTGCGCTCCGCCGGGCAGACGCCGCAGGCCGCCTGGCTCAACGTCGCGGTCACCGGCAAGGCGCTGGCCGCGATCCGCCGTCACCTGCGCCACACCGAACGCGCCGAGCAGATCGCGCTCGGCCGCAAGCTCTACGACCAGCTCGTCCACCGCCTGCCCGCGCAGCTCGGCGCGGATGCGCTCGGCCACGCCCTCAAGCGGCTGAAGCTGCCCGACGAGGCGGCGCTGATGATCGCGATCGCGCGCCGCACCCTGTCCGATGCGGCGGTGATGGAGGCGCTGATGCCCGGCTCCGCCGGGGCGGACATCGCCGCGGAGGCGCCCCAGTCCAACGCCCTGTCGATCAAGGGGCTGACCCCCGGCGTCGCCTATGAGCTGGCGCAATGCTGCCATCCCGTGCCGGGCGACCGCATCGTCGGGCTGCGCCGCCCCGATGCGGGGATCGAGGTCCATGCGATCGACTGCGCGACGCTGGCCGAACTGGCCGACCGCAGCGACGAGGAGACCGACTGGGTCGACGTCTCCTGGGGCGACGCCACCGACGGCGCGGTCGCGCGCATCCAGGTCACGGTGAAGAACGAGCCCGGCGTGCTCGGCGTGCTGGCGACGGTGATCGGCCAGCACCGCGCCAACATCATCAACCTGCGCCTCGACACGCGCGACACGCGCTTCCACACCAATACGATCGATGTCGAGGTGCACGACGTCCAGCAGCTGATGCGCCTCCTTGCCGCGCTGCGCGCGCTCGATGCGGTGAATTCGGTGGAGCGGACCTGACCGCGATCCCGCGCTGCGCCGTCGTGGCACGCCGACGGGCGAAGCCGGGGATCGGGATGGAACCGCGGCCGGATCGGTGCTTTCATCCGGGGTCAAAGGGGACCATCGCCATGCACCACCGCCTTGCCGCCGGCCTTCTCGCCGCGAGCCTCGTCACCGCGCCGCTCGCCGCGCAGGATCGCGTCCGCGCCATCTCCGCCGGGGACAAGCAGCAGGGCGCGGCCGCCAATCCGCAGCTCGTCGCCCAATATGGCGGCCGCTACACCGGGCCGCAGGCGACCTATGTCGAGCGGGTCGGCAAGCGCGTCGCGGTCCAGTCGGGCCTGTCGAACGCGCAGGGCGATTTCGTCGTCACGACGCTCAACTCCTCGGTCGAGAATGCCTTCGCCATCCCCGGCGGCTATATCTACGTCACCCGCCAGCTCCTCGCGCTGATGAATTCGGAAGCCGAACTCGCCTCGGTGCTGGGGCACGAGGTCGGGCATGTCGCCGCCCGCCACTCGCAGGGGCGGCAGACGCGCTCGACGATCGGATCGATCCTCGCGGCGGGCGCGGGGCTCTTGACCGGCAGCAACGTCGTCGGCCAGCTCGCCGGCACCGGCGCGCAGCTCTACACACTCAAATACGGCCGCGATCAGGAATATCAGGCCGATGCGCTCGGCGTGCGCTACATCACCGCCGCCGGCTACAATCCCTATGCCGCCGCCGACATGCTGAGCGCGCTCGACGCCTCGACCGGCCTTGCCTCCCGAGCGTCGGGGAAGGACGCCAATGCGGTGCCGACCTGGGCCTCGACCCATCCCAACAGCCAGGATCGCGTCGCCCGCGCCGAGAAGCTCGCCGCGGCGACCGGCCGGCCGGAACCCGCGCCGGCGCAGGACGTCGCCTTCCTCCGCATGCTCGACGGCCTGCCCTATGACGACGATCCGCAGCAGGGGATCGTCGACGGCCAGACCTTCCGCCATCCCGGTCTGCGCGTGCGCTTCACCGCGCCGTCGGGCTACCGCATCGCCAATGGCGACGATGCGGTGACGGTGCTGGGCAATGGCGGCCAGGCGCAATTCCAGACGATCGCCGCCGCCAGCGCCGAGGCCGGAGTCGCCGCCCGCTTCCGCGCGCTGGGCGCGAGCCCGTCCGGCGAGGTGCGCACCGGCGCGACCAACGGCATCCCCTATGCGACCCAGACCGTCCGCGCCGCCGTGAACAACCAGGCGGTCGACGCGACGGTGGTGGCATACAAGTTCCCGTCCGCCGTCTACACCTTCACGCTGGTGACCCCGGCCGGCAGCGGCGTCGGCCCCTTCGCGCCCCTGCTCGACAGCGTCGCCCCGCTGACCGCGGCAGAGGCGAATGCGATCCGCGGCAAGGTGATCCGCATCCACAGCGTCACCGCCGGCGACACGATCGACCGGCTCGCCGCGCGCATGGCCTATCCCGACCTGAAGCGCGAACGCTTCCTGACCCTCAACGGCCTCGGCCCCGACGCGCCGCTCCGGCCGGGGATGCTGGTGAAGCTGGTGGTGAGCGGGTGATTCATCCCTCGCCCCTCCCCTTCAGGGGATCGTTGCGAAAGCCCTGTGCCCGCCTTTCTCTTCGTCATCCCCGCGAAGGCGGGGATCCAGAACCCCTGACCTTTGCGGATGATGCGGAACCCTCCCGCGCGTCTGGATCCCCGCCTTCGCGGGGATGACGGACAGGTCGGGCAGGGATTCTCTGTAACCGAGGGGTGATCCGGGCATCGCCACCTACCGCCCCATGACACCCGCCGCCCCGGCCGCTATAGCCGGGCGATGCATCGTCCCGCGCTCTCCGTCGTGATCCCGTGCTATAACGAGGCCGCCTGCCTCGACATGCTCCACGATCGCGTCGCCGCCGCGGCGCGCACCGCGGTGGGCGAGGATCACGAGATCGTGCTGGTCAATGACGGCTCGCGCGACGACAGCTGGGCGGTGATGCAGCGGATCGCCGCCGCCGATCCGCGGGTGGTGGCGATCAACCTGTCGCGCAACCACGGCCACCAGCTCGCGCTGACCGCGGGGCTCGACCTGTGCGCGGGCGAGCAGATCCTGATCATCGACGCCGACCTGCAGGACCCGCCCGAGCTGCTCGCCGACATGCGCCGCACCATGGCGGAGCAGCAGGCAGACGTCGTCTATGCCGTCCGCCGCCGACGCGAGGGGGAGACGATCTTCAAGAAGGCGACCGCCGCCGCCTTCTACCGCGTGCTCGACCGCGTCACCGACACGCCCATCCCGCTCGACACGGGCGATTTCCGGCTGATGAGCCGGCGCGCGCTCGACGCGCTGCTGTCGCTGCCCGAACAGGCGCGCTTCATCCGCGGCATGGTCGCGTGGATCGGTTTCCGCCAGGTGCCCTTCCCCTATGACCGGGCCGAGCGCCATGCGGGAGAGACGCATTATCCGCTCGGCAAGATGGTCCGCCTCGCCTTCGACGCGGTGACCGGCTTCTCCACCGCGCCGCTCCGCTTCGCCAGCCATGTCGGGCTGGCGCTGACCGGCGTGTCGCTGCTGCTGATCCTCTATATCGCCGCCGGCTGGCTGTCCGGCTCGGCGGTGCAGGGCTGGACCTCGACGATGCTGGTCACCGTGGTGCTGGGCGCGGTGCAGATGTTCGTGCTGGGGATGATCGGCGAATATCTCGGCCGCCTCTACATCGAGTCCAAGCGGCGTCCGCTCTATCTCGTCGCCGACGTGGCCGGCCCGGTGCAGGGCCGCGCGACCCTGGGCTTCAGCGCGGCGGCGCCGGCATCAGTCGGGATGGGCGAGCGTGACGATCGACACGCCGGGGCCCAGCGGTACCCGGCCGACCAGATGGCGTTCCAGACGGAAGATCGTCTCGAACAGTGAATTGATCGCGGGCGGGGGCGGCGAATCGTCGCTGTCGTCGCGGCCGGTCAGCCGCCCGGCGATCCGCGCGCCCGCGGCGAGCGGGAAGAGCAGGCTGTTGAACCAGCTCATCCGCTCCGCCCTCAGCCCGGCCGCCGCGATGGCGCGGCCGAGGGTCGTCTTGGAATAGCGGCGGTGGTGATGGTTCACCACGTCGTGCGCGCTCCACATCCATTGGTGCGCGGGCACCGCGATCAGGATCTTGCCGTTCGGCGCCAGCAGCGTCTTCATCGCCGCCAGCGCGGCCACGTCGTCCTCGATATGCTCGACCACGTCGAGCACCGCGACGAGGTCATAGGCGCCGCGCTCCACCCCCGGCAGTGCGGGCAGCGGCGCGTCCCCGACCGGCCGGCCCAGCCGCTCGCCGGCGATGGCCCGCGCGGCCGGATCGATCTCGATCGCCTCGACCGTGCCGAACCGCGCCAGCATCGGCAGGTTGTGCCCGGTGCCGCAGCCGATCTCCAGGATGCGCGCCTCGGCCGGCAGCGCCGCATAGCGGGTCAGATAGTCGGCCAGGATGTCGCGCCGCGCCCGGTACCACCAATGGGTCGAGTCGTGCGCGGCCATGCGGTCATAGACGATGCGATCCATGGTTCAGGCGAACACCCACAGGCGGTTGAGAGCGAAGATGATGAGCGGCGTGACGAACAGCACCGGGAGCAGCGGCCACCACCACGGGCCGGCCAGCATCGCGTCGCCGGTCAGCACCCAGACCCACAGGCTGTTGAGCGCATAGCTGACCAGCGAGACGAGGAAGAAGCGGATCGTCGTCTGGCGCGCATCGGCGCCATGGCCGCGGAAGCTCCAGCGGCTGTGAATCACATAGCCCGAGGCCATGGCGACCAGATAGCCGATCAGGTTCGCCACCTGTTCGGAGGTGATGCGGTGCGCGGCGAGCGGCGAGTAGACGATCGTGTAGAGCGCGGTGGTGATGCCGCCGGCGATGCCGAAGCGGACCAGCTGCCCCAGCACCTCGTTGTCGCGCAACGCCCTGATCCTTGCCGTCATCGCCACGCGCCCGTCACCCGCTTGTTCTTTACGCCGCCCGCTCTAGAGCGGGCGGGATGTAGAGCGCGCCTGCGCGAGGGGAAAGCCTTTTGATCGACATCGACCAGCGCGCGGCCGACGGGGGCGAGGCGAAGCCGGAAGACGCCGCGCCCGGGCCCCATGCCGGCCTGCCGCGCGACCTGCCCCCGGCGCTGCGCCTGCCGCTCGAGCGGCACTGGCTGGCGCTGATGCTGCTCGCCTGGCTCGCCATCGCCGGCTGGTTCGTCTGGGATCGCTGGACCGGAATCCGCTGGCTGTCGCTCGGCGATACCGACGACAATATGCGGCTGATGCAGGTGCGCGGGCTGCTCGCCGGGCAGGACTGGTACGATCTGCGCCAATACCGGATGAACCCGCCCGCAGGGTTCGACATCCATTGGAGCCGTATCGTCGACCTCCCGATCGCCGGGCTGATCCTGCTGTTCCGCCAGTTCACTACGCCGGCGATGGCCGAGCGGCTGGCCTGCGGCATCGCCCCCCTGCTGCCGCTGGGGGTCGCGCTGGTCGCGCTCGGCACGACGGTGCGACGGCTGGTCGGGCTCGCCTGGTGGCCGGTCGCGGTCCTGTTCCTGCTGGTCGGCGCCGCGCAGACCATGTCGATGTTCATGCCGCTGCGCATCGATCATCATGGCTGGCAGCTGGCCTGCCTGGCGGTGACGGTCGCCGGGCTGTGCGATCCGCGCGGGCCCCGCGGCGGCGCGCTGGTGGGGCTCGCCAGCGTCGTCTCGCTCGCGATCGGGCTGGAGATGCTGCCCTATATCGCGATGGCGGGCGTCATCCTGACCCTGCGCTGGGTGTGGGATGCGGGCGAGGAACGACGGCTCGACGCCTATGCGGTTAGCCTGGGACTGGGCGGGGCGGCGGCCTTTGCTGCCTTTTCCTCGACCGCCAACTGGGCGCTGCGCTGCGACGCCTTCACCCCCGTCTGGCTGGCGGTCGTCGTCGCGGCGGGCGTGGCGCTCTACATCCTCGCCTTCCTGTCGCCGCGTGCGGTGATCGTGCGGCTGGCGCTGGCGGTAGCGGTCGGCGCGGGAATCGCGATCGGCTTCGCCAGCTTCTTCCCGCAATGCCTCGGCCGGCCCGAGCAGGTCTCGCCCGAACTCGCCCGTACCTGGCTCGACAATGTGCGCGAGGCCAAGCCCGTCTATGCCCATCCCTTCCGCGTTGCCTTCCCGATCGTGACGCTGCCGGTGGTCGGCCTGATCGGCGCGCTGGTCGCCGCCTGGCGCGCGCGACGCGGCCCATGGGCGGTCGGCTGGGCGGCGGTGGCGCTGTTCACCGCCTTCGCCACCGCGATGCTGGCCTGGCAGACCCGCGCGGGACCAGCGGCGCAGCTCCTCGCCATACCGGGCGCGGTGGCGCTGGCGGCGATCGCCTTTCCGTGGATCCTCGGCCACCGGCTGATGCCGGTGCGGGTGATCGGCGCGGTGCTCGCCTTCGTGATCGTGTCCGGATCGTTCGCGACGCTGGCGATCCAGTGGCTCCATATCGACCCGCCCAGCGCCTATACGCGCCGCGTCAACGCCGCGACGGGCGAGTGCATGCGCACCTCGCGCCTGATGACGCTCAACCGCTATCCGGCGGCGACCGTCTTCACCTTCGTCGACCTCGGCCCGCGGCTCATCACCGTCACCCACCACCGCGCGATCGCCGGCCCCTATCACCGCAACGGCGCGGCGATCCTCGACGTCCAGCACGCCTTCAGCCGCTCGCCCGAACAGGCCCGCGCGATCATGAAGCGCCACGGCGCGACGCTGCTGCTGCTCTGCCCCAACATGGCGGAATCGACCATCTACCGCAGCCGCAATCCCGGAGGCTTCTACGACCGGATGGCGCACGGCATGAAGTACGACTGGCTGACGCCGCTGCCTCTGCCCGCCAAGTCGCCCTATCGACTGTACCGGATCTCCTGAGCCGCTCTTACGTCCGTCATCCCCGCGAAGGCGGGAATCCAGACGCGCAGGTCGGCGTAAGGAGGCGCAACGTCAGCGTCTCTGGACCCCCGCCTTCGCGAAACTTCTGCGAAAGCCGCCCCGTCATGCCGGACTTGTTCCGGCATCTACGGTGCCGCAAATGCACAAGCCCTTGCTTCTGCGGAGCGGTGGATCCCGGAACAAGTCCGGGATGACCATTGGAGATGGCGACGTCGCGACTTTCGCAAAGGTCTTCCCGTCGCGGGAATGACGGCGGGTGTTAGCCGGGGCTCGGACGGAAGCGGCCTCCTCTACCGCAACGCCACCTCGACCCCGTCGATCACGAACTGCACCGCCAGCGCCGCCAGCAGCACGCCCAGAAGCCGCGTGATCACCGCCTCGATCTTCGCCCCCAGCAGCCGCATCAGCGGCCCCGCCGCGAGCAGCGCGACCAGGGTCAGCGCCAGGATCGTCGCCAGAGCGGCCAGCACCACCAGCGACCGTTCCAGCCCGTCGTTGCGGCTCATCAGCAGCATCACCGACGCGATCGAGCCCGGCCCGGCGATCATCGGCATCGCCATGGGGAAGATCGAGACGTCCTCCGCCTCCTCGGGATGTTCGGCGATCTTGGCGGCGCGGTCCTCGCGGCGCTGGGTGCGTTTCTCGAACACCATCTCCAGCGCGATCAGGAACAGCATGATCCCGCCCGCGATGCGGAAGCTGGCGAGCTCGATCCCCAGCCCCTTGAGCAGGCTCTCGCCGAACAGCGCGAAGACGAGGAGGATCGCGGCGGCGACCAGCACCGCGCGCACCGCCATCGCGCGGCGATGCGCCGGGGTGGTTCCCGCCGACAGGCCGGCATAGATCGGCGCGCAACCCGGCGGGTCGATCACCACGAAGAAGGTGATCAGCGACGAGACGAAGAGCTCGAGCACGCGCCCGCGCTCAGCCGCGCCGTCGCGCGGAATCGAGCGTGTTGGACAGCAGGCACGCGATCGTCATCGGCCCCACCCCGCCCGGTACCGGCGTGATCGCGCCCGCCACCTGCGACGCCGCGGCATAGTCGACGTCGCCGACCAGTCCCGCCTCGGTGCGGTTGATGCCGACATCGATCACCGTCGCGCCCGGCCTGATCCAGTCGCCCTTGACCAGCGCCGGGATGCCGACCGCCGCGATCACCACGTCCGCCGCGCGCACCTTTGCGGGCAGGTCGCGCGTGCGGCTGTGCGCGACCGTGACGGTGCAGCTTTCGGCGATCAGCAGCTGCGCCATCGGCTTGCCGACGATGTTGGAGCGGCCGACCACCACCGCGTCCATGCCGGTCAGGTCGGGATGCACCGTCTTGAGCATCATCACGCAGCCCAGCGGCGTGCAGGGCACGAAGCCCGGCATCCCGGTCGCCAGCCGCCCGGCATTGACCGGGTGGAAGCCGTCGACATCCTTGTCGGGGTCGATCGCCAGCAGCACCGCCTGCGTGTCGACCGGCTTCGGCAGCGGCAATTGCACGAGGATGCCGTCGACCGCCGGATCGGCATTGAGCGAGCGGACCAGCGCCAGCAGCGTCTCCGTGTCGGTGTCGGCCGGCAGGCGGTGCTCGATGCTCTCCATTCCGGCCTCGCGCGTGGCGCGGCCCTTGGAGCGGACATAGACGGCGGAGGCGGGGTCCTCGCCCACCAGCACGACGGCCAGCCCCGGCACGCGCCCGGCGCTCTGGCGGAACGCCGCTACGCCCTCTGCCACCCGCGCGCGCAGGTCCGCGGCGATGGCCTTTCCGTCGATGATCGTGGCTGTCATGGCGCCGCCTCATAGAGCGCGGCGGCGATCTTCGCCAGCGCCGCGGGCGTGCCGGCGATGCGCAACCGCTTCAGCCGCGCCGTCTCGCCGGCGAGCAGCGTCACGTCGCGTCGCGCCACGCCGAAATGCTTCGCCACCAGCGCGACGAGCGCGGCATTGGCCGCGCCCGCGACCGGCGCCGCTGCCAGCCGGGCGGCGAAGTGATCGGCGGTGCCCGCCACCAGCGCGTCGCGCCCGCCGCGCGGCGTCACCCGGATGGCGATGTCGAGCCCGTCCGCCCGCTCCGCCCAGGCCGGCATCAATAGCCGGCGGTGGTCGACAGATAGCTGGCGGCGATGTTCGGGATGATGATGTTCTGCAGGATGTAGACGATCAGCAGCACGACCAGCGGCGACAGGTCGAGCGCGCCGAAATCGGGCAGGATGCGCCGGATCGGCCGGTAGAGCGGCTCGGTGATCCGCTGGAGCGCGTTCCACACCGAGCGGATGAAGTCGTTGTGCGTGTTGATGACGTTGAACGCGATTAGCCAGGACAGGATCGCCTGGATGATGATGATCCACCAGACGATGTTGAGCAGCAGCTGGACGATCTGGAGAATGGCGATCAAGTTGTGGCGCTCCGAAGGATTGTGGCACCCAGTATAGGGACGGGGGGTGCCGGCGAGAAGCCCCGCCCCGGCAGCGCCCCCCCCCCCCCGCGCCTCAGCCGATCAGCAGCCCCGCCAGCGCGGCCGACATCAGGTTGGCGAGGCTGCCCGCGATCAGCGCGCGGATGCCCAGCCGCGCGATCACCGGACGCTGGTTGGGCGCGAGGCTGCCGGTCACCGCCATCTGGATCGCGATCGACGAGAAATTGGCGAAGCCGCACAGCGCGAAGGTGATCACGGCGACCGTCCGCGGCGACAGCTGCGCCGCCTGCTTGCCGAGATCGATATAGGCGACGAACTCGTTGAGCACGATCTTCTGCCCGAACAGGCCGCCGGCGATCCCCGCCTCGCTCCACGGAATGTTGAGGAGGAACATGACGGGCGCGAAGACATAGCCGAGCAGCCCCTGGAAGGAGAGGTCGGCGATCCCGAACCAGCGCCCCACCTCGCCGAGCAGCCCGTTGGCGAGCGCGACCAGCGCGACGAAGGCGAGCACCATCGCGCCCACCGCCACCGCCAGCCTAACGCCGGTCTGCGCGCCCTGGGCAGCGGCCATGATCAGGTTGGCCGGCTTCTCCTCGTCATGCGTCGCCTCGGGCAGCGGTTCGCCGGGCACGCCCTCGGGGGGCAGCGCGGCCGGCCCCTGCCCGCTGATCCGCGCCTCGGCGAGCGCGATCGCGCGGCCCTCGTCGGGCAGGTCGCCCAGCGGCAGCTCGCCCTCGGGCGGCACGGTGCGGTCGGGCATGATGATCTTGGCCATCAGGATGCCGCCCGGCGCCGCCATGAAGCTGGCTGCGAGCAGATACTGGATGCTGATCCCCATCGAGGCATAGGCGGCCAGGATCGTGCCCGCCACGCCGGCCATGCCGCTGGTCATCACCGTGAAGACCTGGGGCGGGGTCAGACCGGCGAGATAGGGGCGGATCACCAGCGGGCTCTCGCTCTGCCCGACGAAGACGTTCGCCGCCGCGCACAGGCTCTCGACCTTGCTGGTGCCGATCACCGTCTCGATCGCCCCGCCCAGCCAGCGGACGACGAGCTGCATGATCCCCAGATAATAGAGGATCGAGACCAGGCTGGCGAAGAAGATGATCACCGGCAGGGCGGAGATGGCGAAGCTCAGCCCGCCCACCGCCGGGCTGGCGAGATTGCCGAACAGGAACTTGGTGCCCTCCTGCGAATAGCCGAGCAGCGCCGCCACCCCGGCCGAGGCGCCCGCCAGCGCCGCGCGGCCCGGCGTCCAGTAGAGGACCATCACCGCGATCAGCGCCTGGAGCGCGAAGGCCGCGCCGACGACGCGCAGCCGGATCGCCCGCCGGTCGGTGGAGATCAGCACGGCGATGCCGAGGATCACGATGATGCCGGCGACGCCGATCAGGAAGCGGCTCACCGGGCCGCGCCCGCCAACCAGATCATGCCGGAAATGCCCAAAGCCACGCGAACAACCCCTTCTCCGGGCGATCCGCCCGTCCCGACCCCTGTCAGGCCTTCCGTTATCACCATAACCGCCGTGCGGAACAGCCGATTGTGCGCGCGGGTGACCAACGCTAGCTAACGGAGGATGGACCAGACCCGCGCGCCGATCTCGCCTTCGCTCTTCGCCTTCGCGATCTTCTACGGCGGCATGGTCTGCATCGCGGGCGTGCTCGGCAACAAGCAGGTGGCGCTGGGGCCGCTGGCGGTGGAGGCGGGGATCTTCGCCTTCCTCCTCCTCGTCGTCACGTCGAGCGCGGTGGCGGAGCTGCATGGCGGCGCGGTCGCGAACCGGCTGGTGCGGATCGGCTTCGTCCCGCTGGTCGCGTCGATCGTCCTCGCGGTGGTGGTGCTGGCGGTGCCGGCGAGCCCGGAGATGGACCCCGCCCGCGCCGACGCCTTCGCGCTGATGATGGGCGGCACGCCGCGCATCTGGGCGGGCGGCATCGTCGCCTATGGCGTGTCGCAGACGCTCAACGTCACCCTCTTCTCGTGGCTGAAGGGGCGGGAGGGCGCGAAGCTGCTCTGGCTGCGGGCCGGCCTGGCGAGCGTGCTGAGCCAGATCGTCGACACGCTGCTGTTCGTCACCATCGCCTTTCTCGGCGTGTTCCCGATCGGCCAGCTGCTGGTCGGGCAGATGCTCGCCAAGGTCGTGCTGTCGGCGGTGCTGGTGCCGCCCGCCATCTACCTGTTCGTCGCGCTCGGCCGCCGGCTGGACGGGGTGCGCGCCTGACGATGGCGGTGCCGGACGCGACGCTGCGCGCCTGGGTGACCGGCCGTTCGCTGGCGCGCGGCGTACCGGCGCCGGTGGCGGACAGGGGCGGCTGGCGCGTCGATACCGGCATGCCGGACGAGGCTTGCCGCTGGATCTTCGCAGCAGCGTGCCCCGGCCTGTCCGAGTTGGCGGAGACGATCGCGGAGCCCGGCCGGCTGCTCAAATGGTGCGGCACCGCCGACGCGGTGGCGCTGCCTGCGCGCTGGCGGGTCGAGGGCGGGACATGGTTCATGCGCAGCGACACCCCGCCGCCGGAGCCGCACCTGCCCGCAGGCTATCGCATCGACCTGATCGAAGAGCGCGCGCGGGTGCAGGTCACGATCCGCACCCTCTCGGGCGATCGCGCCGCGAACGGCTATGCCGCGGAGACGCCGGATGCCTTCATCTACGACCGGATCGTCACCGAGGCCGACCACCGCCGCAAGGGCCTCGGCCGCGCAGTCATGGCGGCGCTCGGCGCGACCCGTCGGGACCGCGCAATCCCGCAACTCCTAGTCGCGACCGACGCCGGCCGCCAGCTCTACGCGACGCTCGGCTGGTCGGTCCTCGCCCCCTATACCACCGCCGCCGTCGCGGGCTGAGCGAGAGCCCCGCCCCCACCCCCGTCATTCCCGCGAAGGCGGGTATGACGGGTTAGCAGAAGGGCGCTCCCCCGTTACTTCACCTCCTCGGTCGCGGCCATCGCCGCCCGCGCGGCGAGTATGTAGGCCGAGGTCGTCGACACCGTGTACTCGTTCTCGAACCACAGGAAGGGCCAGTCGAGCTTCTGCTCGGGGAAGTCCGGCTTCACCACCAGCACGCCGGGCACCAGCCCGCCGGGGATGAAGCTGTAGTCCGCCCGGTTGTGGCCATAGCCGATCAGCTTCGACTGGGTGCCCACGGTGGAGACCAGCGAGACGTTGGTCGCCGGATGCCGCCCCAGCACATAGTCGATCGCGTCGAGCGTGTAGCCGGTGCCGACGATCTCCGGGAATGCCTTGTGCATCAGGTACATGGTGGATCCGAAACTGACCACCTGCTGGGATCCGGCCCAGGTGCCCAGCCCGATCGGCACGCCGAAGGGATTGCCCTTCAGCTCGCCATCCATCTTCGCCTTCATCTCGCGCACCAGCGGCTCGAGCTGCTGGCGATAAGATGCGTCCATGAAGGGGATGGCGCGCACCGCGGGCGCACCGACCCACAGGAAATTCTGGCGGATCACCGGCAGCAGCTGGCGCAGCCGGTCGGCATAGACCCGGTCGCCCTTGCTGGTGATGAGCAGCTCGACCGTCGCGACGACGTTCGCCGCATCCGCCGAGCGCGGCGAGGAGGAATCGTCGCGGCCGTCGCCGGCCTTGATCGGGCCGTTCTGCTGCTTGGCCCACAGCGCCTTGGCCGCCGCCAGCGCCTCCGCCGACAGCGCCGCGTCGCTCGCCGCCAGCGCGCGTGCCGATCCGGCCAGCGCGCCCGCGACCATCAGGTTGTTGGCGGGCAGGTCGGTGGTGAAGGCCCAGCGATCGTCCTGATTGCCCGACGCAAGGCCCTTCCTCTCCCCCGGCTTCAGCGATGAATCGAACAGCAGTCCGTCGGTCTGCGATCCGGCATCGCCCAGATGCGCATATTGGCGCAGCACCGGATCGATGATGCCGACGATCGCATGGCCGAACACCTTGTACTGGGCGAGCAACTGGTGGGTGCCGTGGCGGATCTGCTGGATGGCGTCCTCGACTCCGTCGGGCTTGCGGATTTCGACCGCGCGGGCGGCCTCGTCGACGCTCGTCTCGTCCCAGTCGAGGCCGTAGAGCTCGCGCGCCCAGACCAGGTCGCGGACCACCGAGGCGTTCTCCGGCGTCTGGATGTCGTAGTCGCCCGCATCCTGGAAGCCGCCGATTGCAAGGCCGGGAATATGCTCGCCGGCCTTGAACGGCGAATCGGTCGTCGGCCCCATCTTGTAGCCGTCGAAATGGACGTGGTTGGGCGGGGCCTGCCGCGCGTCGTCCAGATGCGAGGGCGCCGACCAGACGCGATACTGTTCGCGAATGCCCATATGGTCCATCTGCTCGGCGATGAAGGTGTCGAGCGAGGTCTGCCAGATCCGGTCATAGGCATCGGCCGCGATGCGGAACGGATTGGTCGTCTGCCCGGCATAGGCGATCGCATAGACGCCCGGCTCGCGCACGCTGGAAAAGTCGAACGCGGCATAGTTGTAGCGCGTCCACTTTCCGCGGGGCTGCACCCGCGCGGTCAGCACCGTCTGCCGGCTGCCGTCCGCGCCCAGCCGGACGAGCTGCGCCTGGGCCGGCGCCCTGAAGTTCGGGTCGAGCTCGATCAGCGCCACCTTGCTCCGCCCCGGCGTATAGCCCGCCTGGTTGAACGAGACGACCGGCTGGCGCACCCAGTTCTTCACCACATTGGGGCGGACGTGCCAGACGACGGCGTTCTCCTTCGCACCGGCCGCGATCAGCGAGCGGACCACGAACCAGCCATTCTGCGCCCGCGCCCGCGCGTCGTAGAGCGCGAGCGTGCCCTGGTCGGAGGTGATCGACACGCGCGTCATCGGGTCTTCGGGCGACAGGGTGATCGACTTGCCACCCTGCGCCAGCGGCAGCGGGTCGCCCGATCCGTCGCGCGCCATCGGCCCGGTCGGATGGCGCGGAAACAGGCCCGGCGCGGCGTCCATCAGATAGGTCTTGCCGAAATAGGCGGTCGGCAGGAAATCGAGGTTGAAGCCCGCCTTCCCCGCCAGCGCCGCGGGCAGCGGCTGGTCGAGATCGACCGCGATCCGGAAACCGCCCGGTTCCGCCGTCACCTTCACCGCATAGGACAGGTTCTGCTCCTTATAGGCGGAGCGGACGACGATCTGGTTCGGCTCGGTCCCGCGCGTGCGGCTGACAAAGGCGGGGACGGGCGCCCATTGCTCGGGCGTGCGGTCGAGCCGCACGGCGCCGTCGGTCGCGATCCGGTCGCCGTGGAGCACGATCTGGATGCCGGCATTCTTCTCGTCGAAGAAGATCGGGCTGAACTGGTTCTGGTCGATCAGGACGCTCAGCCCCTGCGTCTCGAGCGTCTCGTTGGGCGAGACGGTGAGCGTCTGGGCGTGGACGCCGCAGGCCGCGGCGATCAGGCTGGCGGTAGCGAGCAGTGCGAACGGAACACGCTTGGGCATGTCTTCCTCCCCTCAAACGATGATAGCGTTATCACTCGCACGCCCGTCCGACATCAGGTCGTCCAGCCGCGCAGGTGCCGCATTTTCCGCGACCTCGGACAAGGTCATGGTAGCGATCCCAGACTAGCCGCTGCGACCGGATTAGCAACGCGAAATCAGTCTTATAGAGGTCAAGGTCGATGCGCGGCCGGCCGGTGCGGACCATGCTTCCCCGAACGCCCGCTGCCCTTTTCCCGCGTCCGCGCCGTCGATAGGATAGCGCACCCATAGACACAGGAGAGGACCCGCCGATGCGCCACCGGACACCACGCCTTCACGCCTGGCCGGCCGTCGCCGCCGCGACGCTGGCGGCATCGCCCGCCGCAGCGCAGGTCACGGCCGCCGGCGATCCCTTTGCGAGCGACCCGGTCGGGATCGTCGCGGATCCCTGCCCGCCGCATCCCAAGGTCGGCTGGAACGAGCAGCAGCTCCACAACTACACCCGCGATTTCGGCCAGCTCTGCCGCTATCGCGCGGAGAATGCGGCGCTGAAGCAGCCGGTCCGCGTGGTGTTCCTCGGCGACTCGATCACCGACAACTGGATCGGCGCCGATCCCGGCTTCTTCACCAACGGCATCGTCGATCGCGGCATCGGCGGCCAGACGACGCCTCAGCTCCTCGTCCGCTTCCGCCAGGACGTGCTCGCGCTGAAGCCGAAGCTCGTCCACATCATGATCGGCACCAACGACATCGCCGGCAATACCGGCGCGGCGACGATCGAGACGGTCGAGGGCCATATCGCCACCATGGCCGAGCTGGCGCGCGCCCACGGCATCCGCGTGATCCTCGCCTCGGTGCCCCCGGCCGCCGCCTTTCCCTGGGCCAAGGACAAGCAGCCGGTGCCGCAGATCGCCGCGCTCAACCGCTGGATCGCCGCCTATGCCAAGGCGCAGGGCTTCACCTATGTCGACTATCACCCGGTGCTGGCGACGCCGGAGGGCGGGATGAGGCCGGGCCTCGCCACCGACGGCGTCCACCCGACACCAGCCGGCTACGCCGCGATGCGCCCGGTGGCGGAGGCGGCGATCGCGCGGGCGATGGCGCGGTAGCCGGCCTCTCCAGCCATCCTGAAACGTCGCCCCGGCCCCGGCCGGGATGACGATGTCCGTATTCCGCAAGAGGCAAAGAAAAGGCGCGCTCTCCACGAGGAAGAGCGCGCCCCCAAGGTGCCGTTGGAGATCCGTGCTTAGAAGTTGCCGCGCAGGATGAACGAGAAGCGGCGGTCGTTGACGAAATAGGAGCGCGGCGCCGTCGCGGTGGAGCCGCTGATATAGGCCTGCTCGGTCTTGATGACCTGGTTGGCCAGGTTCACGCCCTGCACGCCGATCTTGATGTTCTTGGTGACGTTGAGCAGCGCCGACGCGTCGAGCTGGCCGCCGGCCGCCTGATAGATCGAGGTATAGGGGAAGATCACGTCCGCCGCGGTCAAGAGGTAGCGCGAACGCCAGCTATAGGCGGCGCGGAGCGACACCGGACCCTTTTCGTAGAAGACGGTCGCGTTGGCGTTGTGCTTCGACAGGCCCTCCAGCGGCAGGCTGCCCGGCACGATGTTCGACGTGCCCGACGGGGCGCCGCCGTTCAGGAACGAGTTGGGCAGGCCCTTGCTGTCGATATACGAATAGTTGAGGCTGGTGCCGAGCCCGCTGAAGAACGAGGGCAGGAAGTCGAAGGTCTGCTGGTAGGCGACCTCGAAGCCCTTGATCTTGCCATAGCCGTCGTAATTGGCCGGGCCGCGGACCTGCACCGTCTGGGTGATGCCGGCGCTGGTCACGTCGCGGTTGATCAGCGACTGGTAGAAGAAGTTGTGGACCGACTTGTAGAAGGCGTCGATCGACAGCTGCCCGACCCGGCCGAAATACCATTCCAGCGTCGCGTCGAACTGCCAGGCGGTCGCCGGCTTCAGATAGGGGTTGCCGGCCGTCGCGGTCGGCTGGCCACTGTTCGGATCGAAGCCCACCTGCAGGAAGTTGCGGATATTGGCCAGGTCCGGCCGGGTCAGCACCTTCGATGCCGCCAGACGCAGGATCAGGTCGCGGCCGAGCCCGAACTTCAGGTTCGCGCTGGGCAGCCAGTAGCCGTAGTTGGTCCGCGCGATCTGCGCGTTGGTCTGGCCGTTGGAGAAGGTGCGCAGCGCATTGTAGCCCGCCTCGCCCAGCGTACAGGCGCCGCCCGGCGTGTTGGTCACGACGGTGCCGTCGGGACGGGTGGTCGTGGTGGTGACGCAGCGGACGTTATAGGGATCGGCGGTACCGGTCTGCTGCTGGGTCGGCGCACCGATCGAGCCCGCCGAGGTCACGTCGGTGACGACGTAGCGGACGCCGACATTGCCGCTCAGCCGCACGTCGCCGAACAGCGAACCCGGGGTCGCGAAGTTCAGCTGCGCGTACAGGTTCTTGTCCTGCTGGGTGACCTGCTGGATCTCCGAGGGCAGGAAGGGGGTGCCGGCGACCACGCCGGCGCGCTCGGCGGCCGGCGTCCAGGTGGTCGCGGTCGCGCCGTTGGCGGCCCAGAGCCCGGCGACCTGCTTCAGATAGGCCACCGACGAGTCGTACCCGCCCCGCACCAGGTCGCCGGTATAGTAATAGGCGCCCGGCGGGCCGTTGGTCGCGCCACGGAAGAAGTTGGGGAAGCTGTAGAAGTCGGTCGACCCGGCCGACTGCGCGAACGAGACCGGGGCGGTGCCCGACCAGACCTCGCTCAGCGCGCCCCAGTTATAGGTGGTGTAGCGCACATCCGCACTGCGGTCGGCGTAGCGCGCGCCGAACTTGACGTGCGTCAGGAAGCCGCCCTCGCCGAACTTGTAGTCGAGGTCGGCGCGGAAGGCATATTCGCGGCCGGTGCTGTCCTCGACATGGTCCATCGCCGCGCGCCAGAACTGGACGTTGCGATCGGCGAAATATTGCTGGTCGGTCTCGCCGACCAGGGTCGGGTTGGGGGTCGCCCAGCTCGCCGCCAGCGTCGTCGGCTTGTGCGGGATCACCACCGGCAGCTTGCCCGAGATGTCGAGCTCCGAATCGGCGAAGGTCGAGCCGAATACGCGCAGGTCGGTATTGGTGTGGCGCGCGCGGGTATAGTCGCCGTCGAGGTTCAGCGACAGCCGCTCGCTCAGCTCGGTCTTCAGGTTCATCCCGAAGTCGTTGACGCTGTTCTCGTCATAGGTCTGGCCGCGCGACAGCGACTGCTGGGTGCCGCCGGTCGGGATCACGCAGGTGACCTGGCCGCTGCACGCCGCGCGATAGCCGCTGCCGGGCTGGGTGATGTAGCCCGACTGGAACAGGCCACCGTCGGTATAGGTATAGTTGGTGAAGCCGCCGACCGGGCATTCGGCGCGGGTGGTGGTGTTGCCGTTGGACACCGGGCCGTTGCCGTTCTGGAGACAGCCGACCGGATAGGTGCTGTACTCCGACAGGTCGGGCGCGGTCTCGAACGTGTGCTCGTTGGTCAGGTTGGTCGAGTGGGTGCGCAGGAACTGCGCGGTCAGCACCGTCTTGCCGTCGGTGCTCTGCCACTGGCCGGCCAGCGCGAAGCCGTCGCGTTTGCGGTCGAAATCCTGGGTGCGGAACTGCCCGCCGATCGGCGCATAGCGCAGGTCGGCCGGATCCGCGAAGCCGTCCGCGCCCGGCAGGTTGGCGGCGCCGCAGGCGGCGTTGGTGTCGGCCGTACCGCCGGAGACCGGCAGCGTCGTGCTGTCGCCCGAGCCCGGCAGCGGATTGCGGCACACGGTCGTGGTGGTCGAATTGGCCGCCAGCGCCAGCTGGTTGTCGCGGGTCTGGAAATTGGTGACCTGGATGCCGTCGGCGCGGCTGCGGATGCGCGAATAGGAGACGTTGCCGAGCAGGCCGAAGGTGCCGATGCCGGTGTCCCAGGTGTCGCTGACCAGCAGCGATCCGGTCGGCGACCATTTCTTCTGGAAGTCGCCATAATTGGCCTCGCCGCTGAACGCGACATGCAGGCCCTTGTTGTCGAAGGGCTTGCGCGTGTTGAGGTTGACCGTGCCGGCGAGCCCGCCCTCGATCAGCTCGGCGGTCGCGTTCTTGTAGACCTCGACCGAGCCGAGCAGCTCGGACGGCACGTCGCCGAAGTTGATCGCCTGGCCGCCGATGCCGGCCGAGAAGGTGTCGCGGCCGTTGAACTCGGAGCGGACGAAATTGAGGCCGCGCACGTTGACGCCCGAGCCCTCGACCGAGAAGTGGTCGGGGTCGTTGCTGCCGGCGAAGCGGCTGATCGCGACGCCCGGCACGCGCTGCAGCGCCTCGGTCACCGAACGGTCGGGCAACGCGCCGATGTCGCTGGCGGTGATCGCGTCGACGACCGTGTCCGAATTGCGCTTGATGTTCTGCGCGTTGGCAAGGCTCTGGCGGATGCCGGTGACGACGATCTCGTCCGCCCCGCCGGTGGAGGGATCGGCCTGGGTCTCGGCATCGGCGCCCGGCGCGGTGCCGGCGACCGGCTGGGTGCCCGCCGGGGTGGTGCTGGCGCTGGTCGCCGGCGTGGTGGAGCCCGCGGTGCCTTCGCCGGCCTGCGCGCCGGTCGGCGACGGGTCGCCGGTCTGCGCCATGGCGGGGGCGGCCAGGCTGGCGATGCACAGGGCGGTGGCCGACGCGCCGATCAGGAGGCGGTCGAAGCGATAGGAATTGCGAGCAGTCGGCGCTGAGTTGCGCATTTTAATCCCCTCCCTGAACGCGTACAGCACGCGCCGGAATGTTTGCCGTTTGTGGCAAATCGTTGAACGAACACATAATGATTGCGCTATCAGAGTGCGCGCGACAAGATGGAGAAATCGGGGCGCGCATAATCGGTCAGCAAGTGCGACATTCCTGCCACGGTCGGCGCCCGTCACCGTTGCCGGGCGGGTCGAGGCGAAGCAAGAAAGGTCTGCAGGATTCGCCTAACGGCGAACCGCGTGAGGAAGAGCGATGGCGGAGGCGGAACGGCTACGGGTGGTGATCGTCGGCGGCGGCACCGCCGGCTGGATGACGGCGACGGCGCTCGCCCGGCTGCTGCCGACCCGTTGCTCGGTGCGTCTCGTCGAATCGGACGCGATCGGCGTCGTCGGCGTCGGGGAAGCGACCCTGCCCCATATCCGCGCCTTCAACGAGCGGCTCGGCATCGCCGAGGCCGATTTCATGGCGCGGACCCGCGCCACCTTCAAGCTGGGCATCGAGTTCCGCGACTGGGGACGGATCGGCGACAGCTATGTCCACCCCTTTGGCACGTTCGGCAGCGGCACCGGCGCGATCGACTTCCATCATTACTGGTCGCGGCTGCTCGCCGAGGGCGCGGACCTGCCCCATCTCGACGCGCTCTCCTATGCCTGTGCGCTCGCCCGGGCGGGCAAGTTCGACCATCCGGCCCCCGCCGGGCAGGGCGGGCTGTCGGGCACCTTCGGCTATGCCTATCAGTTCGATGCGCTGCTCTTCGCGCCCTATCTGCGCAGCCTCGCCGAGGCGATGGGCGCGCAGCGGACCGAAGGGATCGTCGTCGATGTCGAGCGCGACGGCGAGACCGGGTCGATCCGCGCGATCACGCTGAAGGGCGGCGAGCGGATCGAGGGCGACCTGTTCGTCGACTGTTCGGGCTTCCGCTCGCTGCTCCTCGGCGAGGCGCTGGAGGAGCCGTTCGAGGACTGGTCGCGCTGGCTGCCGACCGACCGGGCGGTGGCGATGCCCTGTGCGACGCGTACCGCGGTGACCCCCTATACCAGCGCGATCGCCATGCCCGCCGGCTGGCGCTGGCGCATCCCGCTCCAGCATCGCACCGGCAATGGCTATGTCTATGCCAGTGCCTTCACGTCCGACGATACGGCACAGGCGGCGCTTGAGGCGGCGGTCGAGGGAGAGGCGATCGCCGCGCCGCGGCTGCTCCGCTTTCGCGCGGGCCGGCGGCGGCGCAGCTGGGTCGGCAATTGCGTCGCGGTAGGGCTCGCCAGCGGCTTTCTCGAGCCGCTCGAATCGACCAGCATCTATCTGGTCCAGCAGGCGATCACCGCCCTGATCGAGCTGTTCCCGGACCGCGAGCCCGCCGCCGCCGACCGCGACGAGTTCAACCGCGTGATCGACCTGGAATATGACCGGATCCGCGACTTCCTGATCCTGCACTATCACGCGACCACCCGGTCGGACTCGCCCTTCTGGGACTATGTCCGCACCATGGCGATCCCCGACAGCCTGGCCGAGAAGCTGGAGCTGTGGCGCCGGCGCGGGCGGGTGGTGAAATATCGCGAGGGCGTGTTCCTCGATGCCAGCTGGATCGCGGTCTATCTCGGCCAGGGGATCGTCCCGGCCGGGTGGGACCCGCGCGCCGACGCCGCCGATGGTGCGGCACTGCGCGACGGCGTCGAGCAGCTGCGCGCGGCGATCGCCGCGGATGTCGCCGGGCGACCCGATCATCGCGGCTTCATCGATCGCTACTGCCCGATGCGCGAGGCGGCCTGATGCGGGACGGTGCGATGCGCAGCGTGCTGGTGGCGGGCGGCGGACTGACCGGCTGGTGCGCCGCCGCCGCGCTGAAGCGGCGCGCGCCGTTCCTCGACGTCGCGATCGTCGCCGGCCCCGCCGCGCCCGCCGGGCTCGCCGACCGGATCGCCGCGGCGCTCCCCTCGCTGATCGGCTTCCATGCCGATCTCGGCATCGGCGAGGCGGATGCGCTGGGGCGGACCGGCGCGCGCCAGCGGCTCGGCACCGCGTTCATCGGCTGGGGCGGCGAGCCACATGTCCATGCCTACGGCCGATACGGCCAGCCGATCGGGCCGACGCCCTTCCACGTCCAGTGGATCCGCGCCGCCAGGGCGGACGCCGTCGCCCCGTTCGACCGCTTCTCGCCCGAAGCGGTGATGGGCCGGCGCGGCCGCTTCGCCCCGGTCGGCGCGTTCGGCCCGACGGTCTGCGGCCTCACGATCGACCCCGCCGAACAATGCCGCATGCTCAGGGCCTTCGCGCTCCATATCGGCGTGCGCGAGCGGCCGGGCGCGGTCGAGGCGGTGGCGATCGACGCGCGCGGCCATGTCGCCGGCGTGACGGTCGCGGGCGAGACGCTGGCCGCCGACCTCTATGTCGACGCGACCGGTCCCGACGCGCGGCTGCGCACCGCGATCGACGCCGCATGGGAGGACTGGTCCGCCTGGCTGCCCTGCGACCGCGTCCTGCTCGCCGATAGGCCGCGGGCCGCGCCGCCGCTCCTCACCCCCGTCACCGCGCTGGACGCGGGCTGGCAGTGGACCAGCGGCACGCAGCACGGCCTCGCCTACGCCGCCGCCCATCGCGACGAGGGGGCGGCGCGCGACATGCTGCGCCGCACCGCCGGCGCGGAGCCGGGCTCTGCGATCGCGATCCGCCCCGGCATCCGGCGCGCACCCTGGCAGGGCAATTGCGTCGCGATCGGCGATGCGGCGACGCAGATCGAGCCGCTCGAATGGTGCAACCTGCACCTCGCGCTCAGCGCGATCGACCGGCTGGTGACGATGCTGCCGGACCGCGACATGGCACCGATCGAGGCGGCCGACTTCAACCGGCAGACGCTGGCCGAGGCGGAGCGGGTGCGCGACTTCGTGGCGATGCACTATCGCACCGCGCGCGGGCAGACCGGCTTCTGGCGGCAGGCGGTGGAGCAGGAGCCGCCGGCGAGCCTCGCCCACAGCCTGACCCAGTGGTTCGAGCGCGGTCGCCTGCCCTTCTACGAGGAGGAGACCTTCACCCGCGACGGCTGGGCCGCGATCCTGCTCGGCCGCGGCCATCTGCCGCGGCGCGTCGATCCGCTGGCCGAGGCGCTGCCGCTCGACCAGCTGCGCGCGATGCTGGCGCGGATGGCGGACGGGATCGCCGCCCCACCCCCACCGTCGCGTCCGGCCGCCGGCTTCGCGATGCAGCCAGGACGCGTTTCAGCATGACCGATCACAGGATCCGCCGCATCGTCATCGTCGGCGGGGGCACCGCCGGCTGGATGACCGCCGCCGCCCTCGCGCGCAGCCTCAACACCGGCTACACGCAGGTGACGCTGGTCGAGTCCGAGGAGATCGGCATCGTCGGCGTCGGCGAGGCGACGATCCCGCCGATCATCAGCTTCAACCGCATGCTCGGCATCGACGAGAACGCGTTCCTCGCCGCCACCTCGGGCACCTTCAAGCTGGGCATCGAATTCGTCGACTGGGGCGCGCAGGGCGAGCGCTACTTCCATCCCTTCGGCGCCTTCGGCCACGATCTCCAGGGCGTCCATTTTCACCAGCTCTGGCTACGCGAGCGCAGCCGTCGCGCGCTGCCGGCGATCACCGACTGGTCGATGAGCGCGGCCGCCGCCGCGCAGGGCCGGTTCGGCCGGGCCAAGGCCGATGCGCGCTCGCCGGTGCGCGAGCTGTTCTACGCCTTCCACTTCGATGCGGCGCTCTACGCCCGCTTCCTGCGCGACTATGCCGAGCGGGGCGGCGTGACCCGGGTCGAGGGGCGTATCACCGATGTCGACCTCGACCCGGCGAACGGCCACGTCGCCGGGCTGACCCTGTCCGACGGGCGCCGCGTCGAGGGCGACCTGTTCGTCGACTGCTCCGGTTTCCGCGGGCTGCTGATCGAGGAGGCGCTCGCCACCGGCTATGAGAGCTATGCGCGATGGCTGCCCTGCGACCGCGCCGTCGCCGTGCCCTGCGCGCTGCCCGACCCGCGCGAACCCGAAGCCTTTACCCGCGCCACGGCGCGCGCCGCCGGCTGGCAGTGGCGCATCCCGCTCCAGCACCGGCTGGGCAACGGCCTGGTCTATTGCAGTAAATTCCTGTCGGACGATGATGCCGAGGCGCAGCTGCTCGCCAGCCTGGAGGGCGAGGCGCTCGCGCCGCCGCGGCGGCTGCGCTTCACCGCCGGTCGCCGGCTGCTCAGCTGGAACCGCAACGTCGTCGCGCTCGGGCTGGCCGGCGGCTTCATCGAGCCGCTCGAATCGACCAGCATCCATCTGGTGCAGGCGGGCATCCAGCGGCTGATCGCCCTGTTCCCGGACCGCCGCTTCGCCGCCGCCGAGCGCGACGAGTTCAACCGCCAGATGCGCGACCTGTACGAGGATGTGCGCGACTTCATCATCCTCCACTATCACGCCACGCGACGCGACGACTCGCCCTTCTGGAACCAGGTACGGACGATGGAGGTGCCCGACAGCCTGTCGCGCAAGCTCGACCTGTGGCGCGGCAAGGGCCGGCTGTTCCGCGAGGGCTACGACCTGTTCAGCAATCCCAGCTGGGTTGCGGTGTGCCTGGGCCAGGGTATCGTACCCGAGACCTGGGAGCCCGCCGCCGACGCCCTCGACGAGACGCTCGTCGCCGGTGCGATGGACCAGATCCGCCAGGGCTATGCCGACACCGCCGCCCGGCTGCCCAGCCATGGCGACTTCCTGCGCATGGCCGCGCCCTCGCCGCTCGCACCCGGCATGGCCGCCCCGCCACAGACCGGCAGCCCGGGCTACGCCTTCGCCGCCACCCCGCCGAACGACCCGAAAGGCCCGTTGCTGTGATTCGCCGCTTCCTTCCCCTGTTCGCGCTGATCGGCGCCGCGCCGGCGCCCGACGCGCCGGCACCGGCGGTCCACGCCAACCAGATCGGCTTCCTGCCCGATGCGGCGAAGCGGATCGTCGTCACCGATCCCGCCACGCGCCCGCTCGACTGGCGGCTGCTCGACGAGTCGGGCACGCCGGTCGCGACGGGGAAGAGCCGCGTATTCGGCGACGATCCCGTGTCGGGCGATCACGTCCACTGGATCGACGTCTCGGGCGTCACCCGGCCGGGCCGCTACCGGCTGGAGGTCGGCGGCCGCGCGGCCGCGCATCCGCTGGTCATCGCGGCCGACACCTATCGCCCGCTCGCCAAAGCCGCGCTGAACTATTTCTACCAGAACCGCGCCGGCACGCCGATCGAGGCGCGCTTCGCCGGCGGGGCGGCCTGGGCGCGGGCCGCCGGCCACCCGCACGAGGTCGCCGGCTGCTTCAAGGGACCGGACGAGACCGGCACGACCTGGCCGGGCTGCGGCTACACGCTCGACGTGACCGGCGGCTGGTACGATGCGGGCGACCATGGCAAATATGTCGTCAACGGCGGCATCGCGCTGTGGACGCTCCAAAATCTCTACGAGACCCATCAGGCAGCCTCGCCCTTTCCCGACGGCAGCACCGCCCTGCCCGAAGCCGGCAACCGGATCGACGACCTGCTCGACGAGGCGCGCTGGGAGATGCGCTTCCTGATGGCGATGCAGGTGCCCGACGGACAACGGCTCGCGCTGCCGGTCGGACGACAGGGCCGCGGCGCGCTGGCGCTGACCCCCGTCGATGCCGGCGGCATGGCCCACCACAAGGTCGCCGACCGCAACTGGACTCCGCTGCCGACCGTCCCGGCCGAGGATCGCGAGGAGCGGCTGCTCTATCCGCCCAGCACCGCCGCGACGCTCAACCTCGCCGCGGTCGCGGCGCAGTGCGCCCGGATCTGGCGCGCGATCGATCCGGACTTCGCCGGCCGGTGCCTCGTCGCGGCGCACCGCGCCTATCGGGCCGCGCTGCGCAATCCTGAGATCTATGCCGCGCAGGGCTTTACCGGCAGCGGCGGCTATGGCGACGGCGACCTGTCCGACGAATTCTACTGGGCGACGGCGGAGATGTATGCCGTCGCGCCCAGCCCGGCGCTCGCCGCGACGCTGCACCGCATGGCCGGCGGCACGGGGCCGCTGGCGGGCGAACCGAGCTGGGGCAGCGTCGCCGCGCTCGGCACGATGACGCTGGCGACGGCGGCGGGCGTCCCCGCCGCCGAACGCGATGCCGCGCGGCAGCGGCTGGTCGCGCTCGCCGACCGCTTCCTCGCCGAGGGCGAACGCTCGGGCTATCACCTGCCCTATGGCAGCGACCGCTATGCCTGGGGATCGAACGGCAGCGTGCTCAATCGCGGCGTCATCCTGGCGATGGCGGCGCGCTTCACCGGCGCGCGCCGCTATCGCGACGGGGCGGTCGATGCGATCGACTATGTCCTCGGCCGCAACCCGCTCGACCAGAGCTATGTCTCGGGCTTCGGCTGGCAGCCGCTGCGCCACCCGCACCACCGCTTCTGGGCGAGCCAGTTCGACCCGCGCCTGCCTGGCCCGCCGCCGGGCGCGGTCAGCGGCGGCGCGAACAACACCGCCTTCGCCGACCCCGTCTCCGCCACGCTGAAGGGCCGCTGCGCGCCCCAGCGCTGCTGGATCGACGATGCCCGCGCCTATGCCGACAACGAGGTCGCGATCAACTGGAACGCGCCTTTGGTCTGGCTCGCCGCCGATCTGGCGATGCCGGCGACGCAACCGACACCACCGAGCAAGGGATGACGAACATGGACCGGCGCGATTTCCTGAAGACCGGCATGGCCGCGGGCGGTGCCCTGGCGGCCGGCGGCACCGGCATGGTGGCGGGCGTGGCGCAGGCGGCCGGCGTGCCGCAGGACCAGCGCTTCCCGAACGGCTTCGTCTGGGGCTGCGCCACTGCCAGCTACCAGATCGAGGGCGCGGTGCGCGAGGACGGGCGCGGACCGTCGATCTGGGACACCTTCTCGCACACGCCCGGCCGGGTCGCGAACGGCGACACCGGCGACGTCGCCTGCGACAGCTACCACCGCTATGCCGAGGATGTCGCGCTGCTCAAGGGGCTGGGGGTCGGCGCCTATCGCATGTCGATCGCCTGGTCGCGCATCTTTCCCGAGGGGCGGGGCAAGCCCAATCCGAAAGGCGTCGCCTATTACGACCGCGTGGTCGACGCGCTGCTGGCGGCGGGGATCACGCCCTATGTCACCCTGTTCCACTGGGACCTGCCCCAGGCGCTGCCCGGCGGCTGGCAGAATCGCGACACCGCCAAGGCCTTTGCCGATTATGCCGGCTTTATGGCGGGCAAGCTGTCCGATCGCGTCCATCAGTTCATGACCGTCAACGAGCTGCGCTGCTTCACCGATCTGGGGCATGTGCAGGGCATCCATGCGCCCGGCCTGAAGCTCGATCCCGCTGCCGCCAACCAGGTGCGCCACCATGGCGTGCTGGCGCACGGGCTCGGCGTCCAGGCGATCCGCGCGCATGCGAGGGGCGGTGCCAGGGTCGGGATCGCCGACAATGCCAACATCTACGTTCCCGCGATCGAGACGCCCGAACATATCGCCGCGGCCAAGGCGGCGATGCGCAACGAGAATGCGATGTTCCTGACCGCGGTGATGGAGGGGCGCTATATCGACAGCTACCTCGAAGCGGCCGGCGCCGCGGCGCCCAAGGTGCAGGCGGGCGACATGGCGGCGATCGGCAGCCCGCTCGATTTCGTGGCGCTCAACATCTACACGCCGACCTTCGTCAAGGCGGATGCGTCCGCGCCCGGCGGCTATGCGCAGCTGCCGCACCTCGCCTCGTCGCCGCGCATGGCCTCGCCCTGGCTCTATGTCGGTCCGGAAGCGGGCTATTGGGGCGTGCGCACGGTCAGCGAGCTGTGGAACCCCAAGGCGATCTATATCTCGGAAAATGGCTGCTCCGCCGACGACGTGCTCAACGCGGCCGGCCGCGTCGATGACTCCGATCGCATCATGTACCTGCGCAACTATCTGGGCCAGTTCCGCCGCGCCGCCAGCGAGGGCTATCCGCTGAACGGCTATTTCCTGTGGAGCCTGATGGACAATTTCGAATGGGCCGACGGCTATGGCAAGCGGTTCGGCATCCACCATGTCGACTTCGCCACCCAGAAGCGCACGCCCAAGCTCAGCGCGCTCTGGTACAGGGAGCTGATCCGCCGCAACGCGCTGGTCTGACCGACCCGGATCAGAGGAAGAAGCTGGCGACCTCCGGGTCGGCATTGCGCAGCAGCCAGCGCAGCCGGGCGGCCGCGTCTTCGGGATGATCCCCCGGCAGGCTCGCCATCGACCAGTCGCCGAACTGCCGCTCCTCGACCATCCGGTCGTCGAGCAGGCGGATGTCGGTATGGCGGGGATCGCGCGCGATCCGCTCGAACGCCATGCCGACGCTGTCCGCCGGCCCCTCGATCAGCTGGAGATACTGGTCGTCGCGGATCGACAGGATGCCGCTGATCCCGTCCAGGCCGTTGTTGCGGCGCGACTGGGCAAGGATCAGTTCGTGATCGTGCACCGCATTCGCCCCGACGGCGCGGCTGGCATAGATCAGCCGCCGCACATCGCTCGATTCCATCATGGATCAGGATTTAGGGAGCTGATCGAGCTCCGAAAAGGCCGCTACCGCACCGATCGGCACCGGCTTTGTCCGGCAGCGGAACAGATTCCCCGGATCCGCTGCCGACAAAGCGGATGTGGCGCTGGCGGCGATAGCCTAGAAGATTGATCCAGAGGTACTCTATGCCCGGTTGGTCCGGTCGGGCACCTTGTCGCCGTTCACCTATGTGCCTAATCCCCGTCGCCCTGGAGAATCGATGACCCTGGTACCGGAGCTATCGTCGCAACTGAGCGAATATCTGACGCAGTCGCGGGTAGCGCTGGCGATCGCGTCCGCCGAGGACGACAATCCGCTGCTCATGGTCAACGGGGCGTTCACCGCCCTGACCGGCTATACGGCCGAGGACGTGGTCGGGCAGAATTGCCGGATGCTCCAGCGCGACGCGCCCAATGTCGAGCCCCGCGCCCGCATCCACGAATTCCTGTCGCGCGATCGCCAGCCCAATGTGCGCACGCCGATCATCAACTTCCGCAAGAATGGCGAGCCATTCGTCAACCTCCTCTACATGTCGCGACTGCGCACGCTCGACGGCGAGGCGCGCTACATCTTCGCCTCGCAGTTCGACGTCAGCCGCTCGCAGCCCGAACTGCTCGCCGACTATGACGCGGCGCTGCGCCGCACGCTGGGCAACCTGACGCCGGTCGCGGGCGAGGCGGGGATCGTCGTCGAGGGGACGCTGCTGACCATCGCCAACACCGCCGCCACCATCGCCCAGGCGAAGATGATGCTGGCCGATCTGGACGGACCGGTCGCCCATGCATGACCGCGTCGGGGCCGCCGCCCCGTCCCCGTCGCCTCAGGCCGCCGTGACGACGCCGATCGTCGGCATCGGTGCGTCGGCGGGGGGGCTGGAGGCCCTGCGCGAGATGCTGGCCCCGGCGCGGGTGCCGACCGGCCTCGCCTTCGTCGTCGTCCAGCATCTCGATCCCAATCACGAGAGCATGCTGGCCCAGCTGCTCGACCGCAACACCACGCTCGAGGTGCTGCAATGCGCGGGCGGCGAGCGGATCGAGGCGGACACCGTCTACATCATCCCGCCCGGCCGCGGCCTCGCCATCCGCGAGGGCGTGCTGGAGCTCACCGACTTCCAGCAGCCACGCGGGCTGCGCCGGCCGATCGACGATTTCTTCCTGTCGCTCGCCGGCGACCAGCAGTCCAATGCCGCCTGCGTCATCCTGTCGGGCACCGGCGCCGACGGCACGACCGGGCTGCGCGCGATCAAGGAGAATGGCGGCGTCTGCGTCGTCCAGCAGCCCGAAAGCGCGCGCTATGACGGGATGCCGCTCTCCGCGGTCGGCACCGGGCTGATCGACTTCATCAAGCCCGCCGGCGAGATCCTCGACTGCCTCCGCGCCTTCTTCCAGCGGCGCGCCCAGGACGGCGGCGAGGCGGAGGCGGACGTCGTCGCCGACCATGTCGACGATCTGTGCCGGGTGCTGCGCACCGCGATCGGCCACGACTTTTCGGGCTACAAGCGCTCGACGCTGGTGCGCCGGGTCGAACGGCGGATGCACGTGCTCGGCATCGAGACCGGCCGCGCCTATCTCGCCCGCATCCGCAGCGACGGCGACGAATGCGAGGCGCTGTTCCGCGACCTCCTCATCAACGTCACCCGCTTCTTCCGCGACAGCGACGCCTTCGAGACGTTGCGCACCCGCGTGATCGAGCCGTTGCTGCGCGACCGGACGCCGGACGAGGATCTTCGGATCTGGATCCCGGGCTGTTCGAGCGGCGAGGAGGCCTATTCGATCGCGATGCTCTTCGCGGAGGCGGCGCGGACCAGCGGCCAGCCGGTCGCCGTCCAGATCTTCGCGACCGATATCGACGAGCAGATGCTCCAGATCGCGCGCGAGGGCGTCTATCCGGCCGCCGCGCTCGCCGACCTGCCGGCGGCGATGCGCGAACGCTATACGGTGCCGCATGCCGAGCGGTTCACGATCGCCGGCCCGATCCGCGACCTGATCCGCTTCTCCAACCACAGCCTGGTCAAGGATCCGCCCTTCTCGCGGATCGATCTGGTGTCGTGCCGCAACCTGCTGATCTATTTCGACGACCGGCTCCAGCAATCGGTGCTGCCGCTGCTCCATTATGCGCTGAAGCCGGGCGGCTATCTGTTCCTCGGCCCGTCGGAGAGCGTCGGCCGCTTCGAGCATCTTTTCCTGCCGATCGACCAGCACGCCCGCCTGTTCGAGCGCGCGCCGGGCGCGCCCAACTATCCGATCGACCTGCCCGGCAGCACCCGCCAGCGCCTGCCCCGGCGCGAGCGCGACGGACGCGGCGACGGCCCATCGCTCCAGAGCGAGGGGCTGGCGATCCGGCGGATGGTGGAGCGCTATGCGCCGCCCAGCCTGATCGTCGATCAGGACGGCGGCATCATCTCCGCCTATGGCAAGCTGAGCCGCTATTTCGAGTTTCCCGTCACCCGGACCGGCGGCAGCAGCGCGGTGAACCTCGCCCGGCCGGGGCTGCGCAACATCATCGGCCCGCTGCTGCGCCAGACGCGCGACGAGCGCCGTCGCGTCATCGCCCGCGATGTCGAGGTGGAGACCGATTACGGCACCCAGCCGATCGAGGTGATCTGCGATCCGCTGGGCGACGGCACGCTGCTGTTCGTCTTCCGCGACATCGGGCCGTTCAGCCCCGCCGACGAGGGCGAGCTGCGCGATCTCGAATCGGGCGGCGATCATCTGGAGGCGCTGGAGGACGAGTTGCGCCTCACCCGCCACCGCCTGCGCTCGGCGATCGAGGAACTGGAGACCGCGAACGAGGAGCTGAAGAGCTCCAACGAAGAAATGATGTCGATGAACGAGGAGCTCCAGTCGACCAACGAGGAGCTGTCCACGGTCAACGACGAGCTGAAGAGCAAGGTCGACCAGCTGACGGTCGCCAATTCCGACCTGCGCAACTTCTACGAATCGACCGATCTGGCGGTGGTGGTGCTCGACGCCGAATTGCGGGTGCGCAGCTATACCGACGCCGCGACCGCGATCTTCCCGCTCAAGCCCGCCGATCGCGGCCGGCCGCTGACCGACGTCGCCAGCCGGCTGCGCGATTCCGAGCATATGGAAGATGCCCGTGCGGTCGCGGCCGGCGGTCCCGGAACGCAGCGCCGCGTGACGACGCAGGACGGCGCGCACGTCTATTCGCTGCGCGTCCTCCCCTATCGGACCCAGACCGGCAAGGTCGACGGCGCGACCCTGGTGCTGACCGAGATCACCGAGGCGCTGGCGCTCGAACGCCAGCTCGCCTCCGAACGCGAGCGGCTCGACCTCGCGATCAAGGCGGCGGGGATCGGCGTGTGGGAATATTGCCCGCACAGCGGCGAGACGATGCTCGACGGCACCGGCCGCGACCTGTTCGACGTCGAGGCGGCCGCCGCGGCGCGGATCGATCCGCTGATGGACCGGATCGTCGCCGAGGACCGATCCACGGTGGAGGAGGCGCTGCGCCGCGCGATCGAGGGCGACGGCGATTACGAGGCGACCTTCCGCGTCCGCCTCGATCAGGGCGGCACCCGCTGGGTGAAGGGCTTCGGCCGGGTCGTCGCCGGCAGCGTGCCGCCGCGCCTCGTCGGCGTGTCGATCGACGTCACGCCCGAATATGCGCTGGCCGAAACGCGCGACCTGATGCTGCGCGAGATGAACCACAGGGTGAAGAACCTCTTCGCGGTGATCTCCGGCATCATCACCATCGCCGCGCGCAGCCACACCGACGTGCGCCGCTTCGCCGACGACGTGCGCAACCGCATCGCCGCGCTCGGCCGGGCGCATTCGCTGGCCTCGCCCGCCGGCCAGCCCCAGGCGATCGGGCTGGCCGAGATCGTCGAGGCGACGATCGACCCCTATCGCGACCATGCACGGATCCAGATCGCGGGTCCGAATGTTGCACTGGATCGCAGCTGCCTGTCTCCCCTCGCCCTGATGCTGCACGAATGGGCCACCAACTCGGTGAAATACGGGGCGCTGGGCAGCGAGGGGGCCTGCAAGCTGTCGGTCAGCTGGCACGTCACCGATCAGGGGCTGGAGATCGCGTGGGATGAGGAACGGACGGCGGTGAGCGCGGAGCCTTCCGCCAAACAGGGGTTCGGGTCCGTCCTCGTCGATACCAGCGTCCGCCAGATGCGGGGCAGCGTGTCGCGCCAGGTCGACGACCGGCTGTTCCGCCTCGCGGTCACGCTGCCGCGGAGCGTGCTCGCCGATGGCTGAGACGGTGCTGCTGGTCGAGGACGAGCTCTTCATCGCATTGGACCTCCAGGCTACGATCGAGGAGGCGGGCTATTGCGTCGAGGGGCCGTGCATGACCCTCGAAGAGGCGCAGGATGCGATCGACCGGCATGGCGCCCGCGGGCTGGTCGCGGCCCTGCTCGACGTGCGGCTCGCGGACGGCACGGTCTTCCCGGCGGCGGACCGGCTCTATGCGCATGGCGTGCCGCTGATCTTCCACTCCGGCCATGCCGACGAGATGGAGTTGCGCAACCGCTATCCGCAGGCGAAGATCTGCCCCAAGCCCAGCGCACCGGCTGTCCTCTCCGCCGCGATCCGGCGCTGCGCCGGCGGGAGTGCCGCGCGAGGGGTGTGAGCGCTGTTGGAGAATGTTCCACGTGGAACATTCCTGGAACATTGCTTCAGTCCTTCGCGGTGCTGCACTCGGTCATGCCGGACCGGTTCCGGCATCTACGGGTCCGCACACGACCCGGCTTCTGCTCCCGCGGCGCGGTGGACCCCGGAACGGGTCCGGGGTGTCGAGGGGAGCTTGGCATGAGGTCCCATACGGGCCGGAAGCCGGACCCCGGAACCATGCAGTCGCCTGATCCGCTGACCCAGAATCGTTGCCCCAGCGCAGGCTGGGGCATTTCGCGGCTCCTGCCCCGCGCGATCACGGGAAGATCCCGGCCTTCGCCGGGATGACGGAAGGAAGGGGAGCAGTCCCCGCCAAATCCGCTGGCCAAGTCCCCCGCGCCGCCTATGATCCCCGCGAAATCAAGGGGGAGGACCGGATGGAGCGTCAGGCGGACAGCATCAGGCTTGAGCGGCTGGCCGACGATCCGCGCTATCGCCGGCTGGTCCGGCGGCGCGGGCGGCTGGGGGCGGTGTTCACCGGGATCATGCTCGTCGCCTATCTCGGCTACATCCTGCTCGTCGCCTTCGACAAGCCGCTGCTCGCGCGGCCGGTCGCAGGCGGCGCGACATCGGTGGGCATTCCGCTGGGCCTCGGCGTCATCCTGCTCGCCATCCTCCTCACCGGCCTCTACGTCCGCCGCGCCAATCGCGAGTTCGATGCCGAGGTCGCCGCGATCGTCGCGGAGGAGCGGGCATGAGCGGCGGCACCGGATGGCCCGCACTCGCGATGTTCGCCGCCTTCGTGCTGCTGACGCTCGGCATCACCCGCTGGGCGGCCCGGCGCACGCGCACCGCGGCCGATTTCTACGCCGCGGGCGGCGGCATCACCGGCTTCCAGAACGGCCTCGCCATTGCCGGCGACTTCATGTCGGCCGCCTCGTTCCTCGGCATCTCGGCGCAGATCTTCGCCGACGGCTATGACGGCCTCATCTATTCGATCGGCTTCCTCGTCGGCTGGCCGATCGTGCTGTTCCTGATGGCCGAGCGGCTGCGCAACCTGGGCCGCTACACCTTCGCCGATGTCGCCTCCTTCCGCTTCGCGCAGACGCCGGTGCGCACCCTCGCCGCGATCTCGACGCTGATGGTGGTGCTCTTCTACCTGATCGCGCAGATGGTCGGCGCGGGGCAGCTGATCCGGCTGCTGTTCGGCCTGCCCTATCCCTATGCCGTGGCGATCGTCGGCGTGATGATGACGCTCTACGTCCTGTTCGGCGGGATGCTCGCGACCACCTGGGTGCAGATCGTCAAGGCGGTGCTGCTGCTCGGCGCGGCGAGCTTCATGGCCGCGGCCGTGCTGTGGCGCTTCGGCTTCTCGCCCGAGGCGCTGTTCGCCCGCGCGATCGAGGCGAAGACCGCCGCGGCGGCCGCCAAGGGCATGGCCGCCGACCAGGCCGCCGCCGCGGGCCGCGCGATCATGGGGCCGGGCGGGTTCATCAAGGATCCCGTCTCCGCCCTGTCGCTGGGCCTGGCGCTGATGTTCGGCACCGCCGGGCTGCCGCATATCCTGATGCGCTTCTTCACCGTGCCCGATGCGCGGGCGGCGCGCACTTCGGTCCTGTGGGCGACGGGATGGATCGGCTATTTCTACCTCCTCACCTTCGTCATCGGCTTCGGCGCGATCGTGCTGGTGGGGACCGACGCCTTCTACCTCGATGCGGACGGCGCGCTGCGCGGCGGCGGCAACATGGCGGCGGTGCATCTGGCGCATGCGGTGGGCGGCGACCTGTTCCTCGGCTTCGTCTCGGCGGTCGCCTTCGCCACCATCCTCGCGGTGGTGGCGGGGCTGACCCTGTCGGGGGCCTCGGCGGTCAGCCACGATCTCTATGCCAGCGTGTGGCGGCGGGGGCGGAGCGACCAGGCGGCGGAGCTGCGCGTGTCGCGCATCACCGTGCTGGTCCTTGCGATCGTCGCGATCGGGCTCGGCATCCTGTTCGAGAAGCAGAATGTCGCCTTCATGGTCTCGCTCGCCTTCGCGCTCGCTGCCTCGGCCAATTTCCCGGTGCTGCTCCTGTCGCTGCTCTGGCCGGGCTGCACGACGCGCGGCGTGGTCGCGGGGGGCGCGGTGGGGCTGGTGCTGGCACTCGGCCTGACCATCCTGTCGCCGGCGATCTGGGTGACGGTGCTGGGCCATGCCGCACCCGTCTTTCCCTATGGCTCGCCCGCGCTCTTCTCGATGCCGGCGGCGTTCCTGACGATCTGGCTCGTCTCGCGGCTCGACCGGAGCGGCCGGGCGGCGGTGGACCGGGCGGGCTATCTCGCCCAGCGGGTGCGGAGCGAGACCGGGATCGGCGCGGCGAAGGCGAGCGACCACTGACCGCGAACGGACAGGCTATCTGCGGTTCAGCTGGACCCCGCTAAGGCGCCCGCGATGCCCGCCCGCCGACTCTTGCCCGCCCCCGTGCTGCGCCTGATCGCGGCCGCGGCGCTCGCCCTGCCCGCCGCCGCGCAGGCGGCCGCCCCCGTGTCGGAGATCGTAATCGACGCGGGCAGCGGCCGCGTCCTCGACACCGCAGCGGCGGACCGGGTGCGCCCGCCCGCCTCGCTCACCAAGCTGATGACGCTGCTCCTCGCCTTCGAGGCGCTCGACAGGGGCACGCTGCGCGCGGGCGAGCAGCTGCGGATGAGCCGCCACGCCGCGGCGCAGGCGCCATCGAAGCTGGGCCTGGCGCCGGGACGCCGGATGGGCCTGCAGGAGGCGATGCGCAGCGTCGCGGTGATCTCCGCCAACGATGTCGCGGTCATGCTGGCGGAGCGGATCGCGGGCAGCGAGCCGCGCTTCGTCGCGCAGATGAACCGGCGTGCGCGGCAGCTCGGCATGGCGCATACCCGCTTCGCCAATGCGACCGGCCTCGCTCCGGCCGGCGGGATGACGACCGCGCGCGACATGGCCACGCTCGCCCGCTACATCGTCCGCAGCCACCCGGCCCGCTACCGGCTGTTCGCCACCCGGTCGATCCGCTGGCGCGGGCAGACGCGGCCCAACCATAACCGGCTGCTCGGCACGGTGCGCGGGGTCGACGGGATGAAGACCGGCTATACGGTGCCCGCCGGCTACAATCTGGTCGCCTCGGCCGTGCGGCGGGGGCGACGGATGGTCGTGGTGGTGCTCGGCGCGCGGACCGCACCGGCGCGCGACGTCCGGGTCGCCAACCTCATCGAACTCGGCTTCTCGGCACCGGCCAAAGCCGCGCCGACCCCGGCCAGGGCGCGGGCGAGACGCCGGCGCTGAGGCCGCGTCAGTCGATCAGCCGTTCGGCCATGTCATAGGCCTCGACCCGGGTCCAGTCGGGGGCGTGTCGATAGAGCTTGGCGGGGATCGGCCGGGTCCGCCGCTGGACCCGGACGGGGCGCAGGATCATGGCCTCGCGCCCGCGCCGCCCGGCCCGCTGGACGCGCTGATGCTGATGGACGAACAGCGCGACGAGCAGCGCGCAACCGAGCATGGCGTACAGCATAGGACCTGCGAATTGCTTAATGAGGCGGTTACCATAACGCCTTGTCTTAGCTTGGGTTCATCGCATGTCGGCGACTCCGGAATTTGACCGTGGCGCGGCACCGCCCCGTCCCGGCGGCGTTCATCGGACATGGTATGCAGCACCCAGACGGCAGAACGCTTCGCCCCGGCCTGGGCGCTGATCGCGACGTTGACGCTGTGTACGCTGCTCGCCTGTGCGCGCCTCGGCTTCCGCTTCGTCCATCCCGCGCTGCCGGCCGGGGCGGTGCTGCTCCTCGCCGGCGCAGCGATCGTCGGCGCGGTCACCGACCGGCCGCGGCTGCGGGCGGGAGCGGGCGCCTTGCTGCTGATGACGCTCTTTACCCTGATCGGCGTCGTCCTCTCCTATGCTTTGGCGGCGCGGGGCGGCGCCCTGTGGGACGGGGCGCTGGCGCGGCTCGACCGCCAGCTCTGGTTCGACTGGCCGGCGGTGTTCGCCGCGGCGGACCGCTCGGGCGCGCTGCTCTGGATCGGCGGCATCGCCTATCACAGCCTGCCCGTGCAGATGGTCGTCTGCATCGTGGTGCTGAGCGCCACCAGCCGCAACGCCGCGTTGCAGACCACCGTCACCGCCGCGATCGCCTGCGGCATGGCGACGATCCTGATCTCCGGCGCGATCCCCGCCATGGGCAATGTCTTCGATCCGGATCGCTATTCGGCGCTGTGGCCCTCGGTCGCATGGCTGGAGCGCGACCTGATCGCGGGGCTGCGCGACGGCAGCCAGCGCAGCATCGACCTGACCCAATTGTGGGGCATCGTCACCTTCCCCAGCTATCATGCCGCGCTGCCGCTGATCCTCGCCTGGGGGCTGCGCGACGTGCCTTGGCTGCGGGTCATCGCGCCGGTCTGGGCGGCGCTGACGATCCTCGCCACGCCCGTGTTCGGGGGCCATTACGGGGTCGACGTGCTGGCCGGGATCGCCATGGCTCCCGCCGCGCTTTTCATCGTATCGTCCGAGACTTGGCTGGGCATGTTTGCTATGCGCGGGCCCACGCGCAACCTTCCGGCGCGGCCGCTGCCGGCACCTGTCGCCGGCGGGGCCGGCCGGGTAGCGGCATCGGAGGCGATCCATGGCTGGGACTGACGGGATCCATCCCGCCGCCGCGCGCCGCCCCGCGGTCCCGGCCCGCGCGGGCGCCCGCCAGACGCGCGCCAGCCTCGCCCTCGCTGCGGCGATCGGGACGGCGTGGCTCGGCATCCATTTCGGCGCGATCTTCGGCTGGCGCTGGTCGCTGCCGACCGCGCCGCTCGCCGCGCTGCTGATCCTCGTCCAGGCCTGGCTGAGCACCGGGTTGTTCATTATCGCGCACGACTGCATGCACGGCTCGTTCGCGCCGGGGCGGCCGCGGCTGAACCGCCTGGTCGGCGCGCTGTGCCTCGCCGCCTATGCCGGGCTCTCCTATCGGCACCTGCTGCCCAAGCACCATGAACATCACCGCGCGCCCGGCACGGCGGAGGATCCCGATTTCCATCCCGCCGAACCGCGGCGCGCCCTGCCCTGGTTCGTCCGCTTCTTCACCGGCTATTACACCCATGCGCAGATCCTGCGGATCACGCTGGCGGCGATCGTCTATCTGCTGCTCGGCGCGACGTTGCCGAACATCATCCTGTTCTGGGCGGTGCCGGCGCTCCTCGCGCTGGCGCAGCTGTTCGTCTTCGGCACCTATCTGCCGCACCGCCACCACGACACGGGCTTCGTCGACGGTCACCGGGCGCGCAGCAACGACTGGTCGCGCCTGACCTCGCTGGTGACCTGCTTCCATTTCGGCGCCTATCACCACGAACATCATCTCAGCCCCGCCACCCCCTGGTGGCAGCTGCCGCGGATCAGGGCAGAGGCGCCAGCGCGGCGCTGATCCGGGCGGCGGCGGCCTCCGCCCCGCCCGCCTTGGCCATCTCGGCCGCGACGTGCCCGGCCGCCTCCCGATAGGACGGCTGGTCGAGCACCCGCCGCAGCACGGCGGCCAGCCGCGCCGGGGTCAGGCGGCGCGGCGCGATCACCTCCGCCGCGCCGATCCGCGCCAGCCGCGCCGCGGTGCCCGGCTGCTCGAAAGCGATCGGGACGGCGACGATCGGCAGACCGGCGCCCAGCGCGTCGAGCACCGTGTTGAACCCGCCATGCAGCACCGCGGCGGCGCACTGCGGCAGCACCGTCTCCTGCGGCCAGAAGGCGGCGACCAGCGGGTCGCCCGGCAGCGCGGCCTCGTCCGCCGGGGTCAGTCCCCCGCCATGCGCGATCACCGCCCGCGCCCCGATCCGCGCACAGGCGCGCGCCATGGTGGCGAACACCGCCTTGCGCCCGCCCTGGAGCGACCCGAGCGAGCAGAAGACCAGCGGCCGGCCGTCGACCGGCAGCGCCGCACCGGCCGGCGGGACCGCGCGCCACGGGCCGCCGTAGAAGAAACGGGCCGGCAGCGCGCGGCGGGGATAGTCGAGCGCGGCGGGGCATTGCGCAACCTGCGCCAACGCATCCTCGCCCGCGTCCGCGATCCGCCAGAGGCGCCGGCGCTCGCGCAGCACCCGGTCGATCGGGCGCATCAGCACCGCCGACACGCCATAGCCCCCGCGGTTGCGGAACCGACCCAGCGGCCCCGAACGATAGCGCCAGCCGAGAAACGGGGGCGGCACCTCCGCCTCGGCCAGCAGCGGCAGGCCCGTGACGCTGACGACATGGGGCAGGCGCAGGCGCTGCGCGACGAGCGGGCCGGCGGGCTCGGCCGCGTCGGCGATCACCGCATCCGCACCGATCCGCTCGAGCGTGGCGGGCGCGGCATCGAGCAGCCGCTCGGTCATCCGCGCGGTCGCCGCGATCATCCGGGTCAGCCCGCCCAGCCCGGTCGGCGCGGCGAGCCGGTCGAGATAGGGCGCCAGCGACGGCTGCGGGCCATCGGCCAAAGGCGCGAAGCCGATATCGGGCGCGGTCACGTAGCGCGCGCATTCGGGGATGTGGACGATGGTGGCGCGGTGCCCCTGGCGGACGAGCGCGCCGCCCAGCACCTGCAACGGGTTGAGGTGTCCGGGCACCGGCGGGGCGATGATCGCGAAGTGACGGCGCACGCTCACGCCGCCTCTCTCCGACGCCCGGCGCCCTTTGTCATCAACTTGAATCGGAATTGGATTTCCCGCCGGGACCGGGGTCCACCCTTCCCGCGCGGCGGAAAGGGCGGACCCCGATCAGCGGGCGCCGATCAATAGCTGATCGCGAGCTTGCGACGGCGATAGCGCGCCGCCGCGCCGACCATGCCGAAGCCGAGCAGCATCATCGCCCAGGTGCCGGGCTCGGGCACCGCAGTCGCGAACGAACCGGCCAGCGCGGGGCGCAGCGATTCGAAGCCGTCCGATCCGTCGACCTCGCCCGGCGCCGCCCCGATCCCGACCGGATCGAGCGCGCCGTGAATGTCGAAGGCGAGCAGGTCGAACCGGTCCAGCGCCGAGCGGTAGAAGCCGATATTGTCGACATTATAGGGGTTGTCGATGTCGTCCGGACCGCTGACGCCGGGCGAGCCGATCTCGATCGGATCGGGCAGGAAGATCATGCCCGGTCCCAGCGCCAGCACGCCGCTGTCGAAATCGAGCGAGCCGTCCGCCGCCGAGGCGACGGTGGCGATCGTCCACCAGGATTCGCCGATCACCGGCGCCGCTTCGAACACCTCGATCACGCCGTCGCCGTCGCGATCGTCGCTCAGCGCCGGGGCGAGGGCCTGGACCTGCTGGGTGAGCGGATCGCCGATATTGAGGTTGCCCGCATAATTGGCGTGGAGGTGGAGCTGGTGGTCGCCCGCGGCCAGCGCGCCGGCCGCGGCGGTGATGCGGAAGCGGATGGTGCTGGCACCGGCATCGTAATCGACCGTCACCCGGCCGAGCGGCGTCTCGCCGCGCGACGGTGCCAGATCGGCGACGAAGGTCGCCGCATTCGCCGCCGCGGGGCAGGCGCAAGCCATGGCCGCGGCAAGTGCCGCGCGCCCGATCGTTCGAACCATGATGGAAACCCTCCCTGTGCAAAGGACGGGCCTTGGACCCGCGGCGTGGTTAACGGCGGCCCGGACCCAAGTTTCCGAAGAAAACCATGTATTTACAGCAACTTGATTTGCATCATCCAGTTTTCGCCGGCGCGCCCCGCCGCCCTGTCATGGAGCGATGATCAGGCTGGAGCCGCCGATATCCCGCCATGGCGCAGGGCGGCGAGCCATGGCGGGCGCGGCTCAGCCGCGGATGAAGGCGAGGAGGTCGGCGTTGATCCGGTCGGCATGGGTCGTCGGCATGCCGTGCGGATAGCCCGGATAGGATTTCAGCACCGCGTCCCGGACGATCGTCGCCGAGACCTTGCCCGTCGTGGCGAAGGGCACGACCTGGTCGTCCTCGCCGTGCATCACCAGCGTCGGCACGGCGATCGCCTTCAGGTCCTCGGTGAAGTCGGTCTCGGAAAAGGCCTTGATGCCCAGCGTGTGCGCCAGCACGCTGCCCTGCATGCCCTGCCGCCACCAGTTGCGGCGGACCCCTTCCTTCACCTCGGCGCCGTCGCGATTATAGCCGAAGAAGGGCAGGGTGAAGTCGTAGAAGAATTGCGCGCGGTTGGTGGCGGTCTGATGGCGGACGTCGTCGAACACCGCGATCCGCACCCCGTCGGGATTGGCATCGGTACGGACCATGATCGGTGCGACGGCGCTGACCAGCACCGCCTTGGCGACCCGGCCCGGCCTGGCGCGGGCGACATAGCGCGCCACCTCGCCCCCGCCGGTCGAATGACCGACATGGACCGCATCGCGATGGTCGAGCGCGTCGGTCAGCGCGATCACGTCGGCGACATAGCTGTCCATGTCGTGCCCGCCCGCCGACTGGGAGGAGCGGCCATGACCGCGCCGGTCGTGCGCCACCACGCGATAGCCTTCCCCCAGGAAGAACATCATCTGCGCGTCCCAGTCGTCGGCGCTGAGCGGCCAGCCATGGTGGAAATGGATGACCGGCGCATCGCGCGGCCCCCAGTCCTTGTAGAAGATCTCGGTTCCGTCGGTCGTGCTGATATACGGCATGGCCTGTCTCCCTCGTGATGATGGTACGCGGGTACACCGGGACGCAGGCCGGCCGACGCGATGCGCCGGCCGTCGTCCCGATCCGATCATAGCCCGTCCGGTGGCTGAAGCTGCATCCTTTTCAGCGGCTTGCCCGCACAACCCCACGCCCTGCCGACGGTCGCCGGAGGCCGATCACGCCTTCCCGGCCCGTCGCCCCCGCGCCGGCCAAGGCGGTCAGGCGGCTCCGGCGCCGCGCCACGACGTCGTGCCTGCGGGCTGGAGCAAGATGATCTCGCTTTGACGCGCGCCCGACCGTTCGCCCTGAGCGCAGTCGAAGGGCCTGAGACCTGACCGAGCTTTGACGTCGCTCAGCACGAACGGGGCAATGTGAGGTCACCCAGCTCTATCGCGCGGCGGGCAGCCACTCGGGCTGGAAGCTCGGCTGGCGCGCCTTGAGCGGCGACAGCTGCCGCAGTCCGTCGAGGTCGAGCAGCCGCACCCGGTGCCCCTGCGCCCCCTCGCGCGCGATCAGCCACGCCTCCTCCAGGCTGCGGATCGTGCGGTTCACATGCACTCCCGTCAGGCCGAGCAGGTCGCCGATCACCTCCTGCGTGATCGGCAGGTCGAACGTGTCGTCGCGGACCAGGCCGATCGGCATCAGCCGCGCGTGCAGGTCGAGGAGGAGCCGCGCCAGCTGTTCCTTGGCGGAGGCGTTGCCGGTCACCGCCAGCACGTCCATCAGTGCCAGCCGCTCCATCTGGATGGCCATGGTGAACAGCGCCGCAAGGCGCGGCTCCGCCGCGAACAGCGCACCATAGCGCGCAAAGGGAACGAAGGCCGTGACCGCCTCGGTCAACGCGGTCAGCGTGTCGGCCGAGGTCGGCAGCACCATGCTCGGCGTGCCCAGCATGTCGCCCGGCAGGTGCAGCTTCTGGATCAGGCGGTTGCCGTTGCGCAGCGTGAGCGACGAGGCGACCCAGCCGCTGATCAGAAGGTGGAAGCCCTTGGTCGGCTCGCCTTCGCGCTGGAAGGTCTCGCCGCGACGCCGCAGCGATTCCGGATTGCCGAGGGCCAGCAGCGCCTGCTCCTCCTGCGGGGTCAGATCCGCCAGCGCCCGAAAGCGATGGATCGGGTAGGCCATTTCGATCTCCTTGATGCGCGCGGGCATCGATGCACGGCCGGGCATCTAGGGCGGGACCGACATTGTTCTCAACCGTACCGACGCTGATGCATGTTGGGGTCCGGGCACAGAAAGCCGAACGATATCGACATCTTGGCGGCAAAGCCTGAAGATCGACGCGGGACGCGTGCACGGAATGGGCGGTCGCCGGCCGCTGCAACTCCCCCCTATCGAAGGAGACGATCGTGACCGATGCCCCCATCAAAGGCCCGGCCTCCTATTTCCCCTCAATCGAAAAGACCTATGGCCGTCCTATCGCCGAATGGCAGGCGCTGATCCGCGCGCGGCTGCCGGCAAAGCACATGGCGCTGGTGACGATGCTCAAGCAGGACCATGGGCTGGGCCATGGCCACGCCAATGCGCTGGTCGCGCACGTGCTGGCCGAAAAGGACTGAACCGCCCGCCGCCTGGGGCGGGCGGCGATCGCGGCACGGGCCTGCCCGCGCCGCGACCCGCGGCTCAATGGCCGACCGCGCCCTTGATCGCGTCGGCCGCCTTGCCGAGCAGGCCTTTCTCGGCCTCCTCTGCCTCTTCCTTGGTGCGGAATGCCGCGCCCTCGGGCTCGGCCGGCGGCGCGTAGACCGAGAAGAGCTTGAGCGGGGCACTGCCCTTGTTGACGATATTGTGCTCCGATCCCTTGGGGACGATCACCATATGGTTGGGCCCCGCCTTGGTGCCGTGGCCGTCGATCGTCACCTGCGCATCGCCCGCGACGATGAAGGTGGTCTGGTCGGCGGGATGCGTCTCGAACCCGATTTCCTCGCCCGCCGGGATGCTCATCAGCACCACTTGCACCTTGGCGTCGCGATAGACTTCCTTCTGCCACAGCTCGTTGCGGGTCGCGAGCTCGATCATGTCCTTGTTGAAGATGGCCATTCCATTGTCCTTCCGGTCGGTCCGCCGGGTGAACGTCGGACGCGGCGATCGGATGCGCGTCCGCTCACTTCGCGGCGAGGCCGGCGACCAGCTCGGCCACCCGGTCGACGCGCAACAGCGGATCCTCGATCCGCTCGGGCAGCAGCAGGCGGCCGTTCTTCTCGACCAGCCCCGCCGCCGCCGCATCGCCCGCGAAGTCGCGCCGCGGCGTGAGGGCGATCGCGCCGGGACCCGCATCGATCCTGTCGATGCGGGCGGCGCGGGCATCGGCACGGATGCGGGCCAGCGCCACGAGCGCGGCGGCGGGCGCGGGCAGTGCCCCGAAACGATCCTCCAGCTCCCCGGCAAAGGCGTCGATGTCGTAGCCGTCGGCGAGCCGCGCGAGGCGTGCGTAGAGCGTCACGCGCAGCTCGTCGTCGGGGATCCAGTCGTCGGGCAGGCGCCCCTCGACGCCGAGGTGCAGCGCGGGCGTCCAGCGCTCGACATCCTGGCCGCGGGCGGCGCGCACCGCGCTTTCGAGGAGATGCTGGTAGAAGTCGGCGCCGATCAGCTTCATGTGCCCGGCCTGCGCCTCGCCGAGCAGGTCGCCCGCACCGCGCAGGTCGAGGTCGCGGCCGGCGATCTGGAAGCCGGCCCCCAGCCGGTCGAACGCCTCGAGGGTTCGCAGCCGCTTCAGGGTGCGCGGCGCGATCGCGTGCTGGGGATCGGTGAGCAACAGCACCTGGCCGCGCCGACTGCCCCGCCCGACCCGGCCGCGAAGCTGGTGGAGCTGGCTGAGGCCGAAGCGATCCGCGCGCCAGATCACCATCGTGTTGGCGCGGGGCACGTCCAGCCCCGCCTCGATGATATTGGTCGCGAGCAGCACGTCGCCGTCGCCGCCGCCGAAGCGGACCATGGCCTTGTCGATCTCGGCGGCCGGCATCTTGCCGTGCGCTTCCAGCAGCGCGAGTTCGGGGATGAGCGCGCGCAGCCGGTCGCCGACCGGACCCATGTCCTCGATCCGCGGCACGACCACGAAGCTCTGGCCGCCGCGGCTCTTCTCGCGCAGCAGCGCGGTCCGCACCACCTGCGGATCGAACGCGCCGACCTGGGTGCGGATCGGCTGCCGGCGCGCGGGCGGCGTCGCGATCACGGACAGCTGCTGCAACCCGACCAGCGCGTGCTGGAGCGTCCGCGGGATCGGCGTCGCCGACAGGGTGAGCACGTGCCCGGCGCCGAGGTCGCGCAGCCGCGCCTTGTCGGCGGCGCCGAAGCGCTGTTCCTCGTCGATGATCGACAGGCCCAGATCGGCATAGACGACGTCCTTGCCCGCGACCGCGGCGGTGCCGACCACCACGCCGATGCTGCCGTCCTTCAGCCCGGCCTTGACCCGCTTCTTCTCGGCCGGGGTCGACAGGCGCGACAGGCCGGCGACGGCGATGCCGGTACCCTCGAACCGCGCCACGAAGGTCTCGATATGCTGGCGGGCGAGCACCGTGGTCGGCGCCGCGACCGCGACCTGCCTGCCGGCGAGCGCCGCGATGGCCGCGGCCCGCAGCGCCACCTCGGTCTTGCCATAACCGACATCGCCGACGACCAGCCGCTCCATCGGCTTGCCGGCGGCGAGATCGTCGCGCACCGCCGCGATGGCGCGGGCCTGATCCGGGGTCTCGGTATAGGCGAAGCCGGCGGCGAACCGCTCATAGGCGGCGGTGTCGGCGACCAGCGCCGGCGCGGTGCGGGTCTCGCGTTCGGCGGCGAGGTCGGTCAGGGCGCGGGCGCTCTGCGCGATCGCGGCCTCGATCTCGCCGCGGCGCTTCTGCCAGCTCGATCCGTCGAGCTTGTCGAGCGTGACGGCGTCGGCATCCGCGCCGTAGCGCCAGATCCGGTCGGCCTCAGCGGTGGGGACGCGGCGCAGCGTGTCGCCGGCGTAGCGCAGCTGGATCGCCTCGCCGCCATCGCCCGCGTCGCCGGCCGGCATCGCGGCCAGCCCGGCGACGACGCCGATGCCATGATCCTCGTGCACGACGACGTCGCCGATGCGGATCTCGCCCAGGCCGAACGAGGCCGCCGCGCCGCTGCCGGGGGCCGCATCGTCGCGCTCGGCACGGCTGCCGAGCAGGTCGGCCGCGGCAATCGCCAGCACGCCCTCGCGCCGGAAGCCGCGTTCGGCCGGCATGGCCAGGGCGGAGACGCTGCCGGGCTCGCCGGCCCGCACGGCGGCCCAGCTGGCGACGGGCGTCACCGCCTGACCGAGCATCGCGGCGAGGCGGCGGGCGAGGAAGCGGAGATCGCGCTCGCTCCCGAGGAGGACGATCCGCTCCCCGGCGGCGGCGGCCTCGCGCACGGCGGCCGTCAGCGCGCGCGCGAGCGCGCGGCGCTCGACGAAGCGGGGCGGCGGCGTGCCGATGCGGGCGAGGTCCAGCCGACGCCGCCCGGCCAGCGCCTCGTCCCAGCGGGAGGGATCGACGATGTCGCGCGCGGCGCGCCTGGGGCGGCGCCGCGCCGCGTCGGCGGCAAGCGCGAGGAAGCGGTGGCGGCGATCCTCCGCCCCCCGGGTGATCGACAGCGCGGCGCCGGGCAGATGGTCGAGCAGGGTCGTGCCGTCCTCGACAGGCGGCTCGGCGACGCGGCCGATCTCGCGGCGGCGCTCGTCGGCGACGGTCAGCTGGGTGACGGGATCGTAGCTGCGCAGCTGGGCGACGCGGCCCTCGCTCGCCTCGATCCGCAAGGGCCGCTCGGCATCCGCCGGGAACACGTCCAGCACCGCGCCGCGCAGGGCGACCTCCCCCGGCTCGTCGACCCGCTCGTCCGCCAGATAGCCGATCGCGACGAGCTGGTCGAAGAGCGCGGAAAGATCGACCGGCGCGTCCGCGGCGACGCAGGGCGGCTCGGCATCGAAGGCGTCCGGCGCGGCACAGGTCCGGGCGAGCGCCTCGCCCGTGACGACCAGCGCGATGCGGGGCCGCGCCTTGCGCCCCAGCAGCGTCCGAAGCCGGCGCAGGGCGGCGACCCGCGCGCCGACATTCGCCGGAGAGGCGGGCGAATCGTCACCGGGCAGGGCATCGCTGCCGGGGCAATAAAGCACCGCCGCGTCCGGACAGGCGGCGGCCAGCGCCTGCGCGACTCCCGCCGCCCGCGCCTCGTCGGCGGCCGCGAAGACGAGGTCGCCGTCCGCCAGCGCCTCTGCCAGCGCCGCGGCCGTCTCGCCGATGCCCAGATCCTGCGCGGGTGCGAGAGGCGCCGTCAATTCACGCGCAGGAGCGGCAACAGTCACAGGCAAGTTCCGGTAACAGAATGGAAAAGGGCGCAACGGGCGGTGTGCCGGACCCGTTCCCCTCCCCGATCGGAGGCAAGGCCGCCGCGCGGCCGCCGCGCACGAGCCTCATCGCCCTTGACCATTAAATCTACATATGTTGTATGAGCTCATGGCTCGTAACCGGCGACCGTCCAAGCAGATGCTGGCGCTGCTTCGCGCGCTTCATGCCGCTGCGCCGGAGTGGAGCCACGGCTACGATCTGATGAGGTCGACCGGGATCCTGTCCGGCACGCTCTACCCGCTGCTGATGCGAATGAGCGATCAGGGGCTGGTCGAGGCGGAGTGGCGGGCGCCCGAGCAGCCCGGACGGCCCGCACGGCATGCCTATCGTCTGACGGCGGCCGGCCTTGCACTGGCGAGGGCGGCCGCGGAGGCTCGGGACATGCCGGACAGCAAGGCACTGCCGGCATGATCGTCACCCTGTCCCGCATCCTCGTGACGCTGGCGGCTCGGTCGCTCGGCTCCCGAAGGCGCGGATGGGCGGCGGCGATGGAAGGCGAACTCGACGCCGCGATCGAGGACGGGCGCCCGCTGGCCTTCGCGCTCGGCTGCCTGTTCGCCGCGTGGCGGACGCTCGCTGCCGAGCGCGAGGGACGCGCCATACTCGCCGCCCATGCCTTGGCGTTCGGCTTCATCCTGCCAGCGGCGGCGGTCTCGCTGCTGAGCGCCTGGTACGGCTTCCCCTATCTCGGCGTCGGCCGTGCGGGCCTGCGCGGGCTGGTGACAGGCACCAGCGAGCGGCTGCCGCTGCTCAACGCCGGTAACTGGTGCGCCGCGCCGCCGCTGACGTTGCTGGTGCTCGCGCTGGCGGTGGGGCAGATCGCGCTCGCCTGGTTCCTGCTCGAGCGCGACTGGACCCGCGCGCATGCCGTCGGCCGCTGCAACGCCGCCGCGCTGACCAGCCTGGCCTGCGTGACCGCGCTGCTCGCGCTCGACATCAGGCCGATGCTGCTGCCCCTGATGGCTCTCGTGACGGAGACACTCGCCGTGATGGCGCTCGCGCAGGAATCCCGCCACGCCGGCGAGGACGTGCTCGCCGAGGTGCCCGACGGCTAGCGGCCGGGCGAAGACAGCCACGCCTCCGCATAAACTACCCGGCCGGGCGCATCGGCCGGATCGGGCGGCCGCGCCCGGACCTCCGCCACGTTTCAACGAGAAGGAACCGTCCATGATCGTCTCGGCCAACCATCATGCCTCGTTCTTCGCGCTGCTGGCCCTGCTGCCCGCGCCCGTCCTCGCGCAATCCTCGGCGATCGAGGTGGGGCGCTGGCAGCCCTATGGCGCACGATCCACCTATCAGCGGGACGCCCGCGTGCCCGGCGACGGTGCGCTGCGCATCGAACCGCGACGCGCAGCGGGCGAGGTCTGGTCTAGCGGCGCCGGGCTGGTGATCCCCGACCCCCTGCGCGCGGGCGAGCACGTCTCGGCGGTCTTCTGGGCACGCGCCGAGCGGCCGGTCCGGGTTACAGCCACCATGAACGGCGCCGCGCCCGCCTATACCGCGCTGACGGTCAGCCCCATCGACCTCACGCCCGGCTGGCGGCGCTACACGATCACCGGCCTGGCGCCGAAAGACCTGCCTGCACGGTCCCAGTCCCTCACGGTGCAAACCGGCCAGGCGGCGGTGGCGGTATCGCTCGGTCCGGTCGCCTTCCTGCCGGGCGAGCCCGACGCAGCGTCCGTGCGGAACGCCTTCGCCGGCTTCCGCGCGCGCTCCGTCGCGCACGACGTGCGGATATCCTCCGATCCGGGCGTGGTGCTGGCCGGCACGCTTCGCACGCCGACGGGCCACGGCACCGGCCCCTTTGCGCTCGCGATCCTGATCCAGGGACATGGCCCCAACGGGCGGGGCGGCTATGGCAGCCTGTCAGACCGGCTGCTGGCGGACGGCATCGCCACGCTGGAGTATGACAAGCGCGGCATCGGCGCCTCGACCGGCGTCTATGAGGAGGACATCGCCGCGCTGACCCGCGACGCCAGGGCCTGGGTTACCGCCATGCGCCGGCGACCGCAGATCGACGGTCGCCGGATCGCTCTGGTCGGTCACAGCCAGGGCGGCGTCATCGCGCCGGCAGTCGCGGCCTCCGACCCGATGATCAAGGCGGTGGTCACGCTGGCGGGATCGGTCGGGGACGGTCTGCCCTATCTCCGGCGGGCGATCCACAATCAGATGATCGCCGCCGGCCTGGCGGAAGCGGTCGTCGCGCCCGTCGTGGACGCCGCAGGCACATTGCTTCAGGCGCGATCGGACGGCGAGGATGCCGAGACGATCGCCCGGCTACGCGCGGCGTTGACCGACCGGTTCGTGGCAGCAGGCTTCTCGCGGCCCCGAGCGGAGGCGGCGCTGTCGATGATCGACGTCAGGGAAGCGTGGCGGGCGGAAGAGATGCGCTCCGCCTCCGATCTGCGCGCGTTGCAAATACCGGTTCTCGCGGTGTTCGGCTCCAAAGACCCGCTCGTGATCGCATCCGACGAGGCTCCCGAGGCCCGGCGCGCACTGGCCGGCAACCCCCGGGCGAAGGTGGTGGTACTGGAAGGGCTCAGCCACTGGTTCCAGGAGGGTGCGCAGACGGGCGGCGCGGAAGAAGTGCCGAAGCTCGGGGCCAATCTGGGCTCGCCCAGAGCGGTGTCGCTGGCCGGCGACTGGTTGCGCGCCGTGCTCGCACCGGCCCGCGGCAATCATGTGCGGGCAACCAGCGGGGCCGGTCGGAAGTTTCCTGCCGTGGCGACACTGGATCGTCGGGATCGGTGAAGACCGGTCCCTCACGACGGCGTCGCACCGGGTCCTGCAACGATGGCGCGTCCGGAGTGCCTCGCCCAAATCCATCCACGAGCGGTGGCGGGATCGGGTCGGCGGGGCTGGCGCCCGGGCGATCCATCCGGGGCGTCGGTCGGAAGGAAGTCGGATGCCCTCCTCGAAGAGCTTTCCCCAGGAACAGCGCGGCGTCGCGTTCGGCATGGCGGCGGCCTTGTGCGTCACCCTTCTGGTCTCGGCGCTGTGCCTGTACCGGGGTGCCGCGACGACGCTTTCGCCGAGCGAGCGCCTGATCATCACGGCGAAGGCGGACGTGATCGTCATGGTCTGGCTCGCGGCGACGATCGCGAACGTCGCTCGGTTGCGCTTCTTTTCGCCCGATGACATCGCCGGCAGCGGTGCAGGGGTCGCCACGCCGCAGGTGGAGCGCGCCAGGGCGATCCTGCAGAACACGCTCGAGCAGGTGGTGTTCGCCCTTCCCGTCCACATGTCTCTCGCGTTGCTGGTCGCGTCGTCGGTGCCGCTGACCCTCGCGCTCGCGGCGCTCTTCGCGACGGGGCGCCTCCTCTTCTGGATCGGCTATGCACGGGACGCGCAGGCGCGGGCCTTTGGCTTCGCCCTGACCTTCTATCCGACCGTGGCCGGGCTGCTCGTCCTGGTGGTCGAGAGCGTGAAGCAGTCCTTGTAGGGACCCGGCGACCGGGATCGGCCGCGCGGCATCGCGGACCGATCATAGAGGATATTCCCCGGGCGCTCGGCATCGGCTATGACGGCGCCGTCGGAAAAGGCAGGCTTGGTCTGGTCAGCCCAAGCCCTTCCGGTAACGGAAGCTCTGGTCTTCGGCCTCGGCCAGGATCCCCACGACGAACAGCGGACGCCGATCCCGGCGTCCCGTCGTTCGTCCGCGAGGGTGCCTGGATGGGGAACGCTCCGGTCGAACATTCGACTGAAGGAGCCTCGCCATGTCACCCGATCATCGTTCCACTTACGACGTCATCATCGCCGGCGCCGGGCCGGTCGGCCTCTTCCTCGCGTGCGAACTCGGACAGGCCGGCCGCCGTGTGCTGGTACTTGAGCAAGGCGATGCCGAGGCCTCCTCGCTGAAGCAGCTGCCGTTCGGGCTGCGCGGGCTGAACCTGTCGACGATGGAAAGCCTGGATCGCCGCGACCTGCTCGCACCGCTGCGGGCCCGCATGGAAGCAAGCGATGTGGCGGCCAGCGCGCCCTGGGTGGCCGGCGCGCGGCGTCCCGCCGGGCATTTCGCCGGCCTCCAGTTCTTCCGCGACATGGTGGACGAGGATGCGTGGCCATGGCGCGCGGGGGGCGCGACCGAGATGCTCGCCGTCACCATGGCGGATCTCGAGCACGTCCTGGCGGTGCGCGCGCGCCAGCTGGGCGTCACGATCCGCCACGGCTGCGGCGTCGCTCGCGTGGCGGTGTCGCTCGACGGCGTCCAAGTCGAGGCCGGTGGCGTGACGCACCAGGCGGGCTGGCTGGTCGGCTGCGACGGCGGTCGCAGCACCGTGCGCAAGGCGGCAGGGATCGGCTTCGCCGGCACCGAGCCGGAATTCACCGGCTACTCGATGGCGCTGCGCCTCGGCGAACCCAATCCGCTGCACCCCGGCCGCCAGCATGGCGCCGCGGGCATGTATACCTACGCGCCGCCGGGCATCGTCACCCTGGTCGACTTCGATGGCGGCGCGAACCACCGCAAGGCGCCGCTGACGCGCGATCCCGTGCAGGCAGTGCTGCGGCGTGTCTCCGGCACCGACGTCGTGGTGGAGGCGGTGGACCTCGCCACGACATGGACCGACCGTGCGTTTCTCGCGGCCCGCTACCGCCAGGGGCGCGTGCTTCTTGCCGGCGACGCCGCGCACGTCCACGCACCGCTCGGCGGACAGGGCCTCAACCTGGGCATCGGCGATGCGATGAACCTGGGATGGAAACTCGCCGCCGTCCTTCGCGGCGAAGAGCCGCCGTCGCTGCTCGACAGCTACGAGCAGGAACGCCGCCCCGTGGCGGAGCAGGTGCTCGACTGGTCGCGCGCGCAGGTCGCGCTGCTGCGCCCGGATCCCGGCGCGGCGGCGTTGCGGAACGTGGTGCGCGATCTGCTGAACACGCGCGACGGCGCGACCTACTTTGCCGGACGCGTATGGGGGGCCGGGCTGCGCTACGGGACGCTCGCCGCCATCCATCCTCTCGCCGGCCGGAGCGCCCCCGACATGATGCTCGCGGACGGCCGGAGGCTCGATGAGGCGCTGCGCAGCGGCCGGGCCCTGCTGGTCGACTTCGATCCCGCCGGTCCGCTGGCGGCGACCGCCCGCCCGTCCACCCGTATCGACTACGTCATCGCCGGGTCCCGCCTCGATCCCGGGATCGACGCGCTGCTCGTTCGCCCCGACGGCATCGTCGCCTGGGCGGGCCCGACCGGCGACGACGCGCACGGTACCGGGTCCGTGCCGCACGCCTGAATGCTCGCGCCGGCAACGCCGCTGGCACCGGGCTCGTCGCGGCATCGGCAACACCGTGCCAGCGCGTTCGCATCCTCGCCCCGCGTCGACACGTGGAACTGGTCTGTGCACTGTTTTTCTGGCGGGGCATTCCATTCCTAGCGGACGCGTCTCGCGTTGCCGCCACGAGGTGACCGGATGGCGTGGCGGAGCCGTATCGATCGACAACCGCGGGAAGCGCTGCGATACCGACGACCATGGCCTCGCCCGCGCCCCGTCCGTCTCCGCTTCGACGCATCGCGATCGACCGGGGAGGGACCTTCACCGACGTGGTGGCCGAGCGGGCCGACGGCACGGTCGAGGTCGTCAAGCTGCTCTCGGTCGATCCCGGACGCTATGACGATGCCGCGGTCGAGGCGGTACGGCGGCTGTCGGGCGTGGGCGACGGAACGCTGCCCCCGATCGACGTCCGCATCGGCACAACGGTGGCGACCAACGCGCTGCTCGAACGGCGCGGCGAGCCGACGCTGCTGGCGATCACCCGCGGCTTCGGCGACGCGCTGGCGATCGGATACCAGGATCGGCCCGACATCTTCGCGCGCGCGATCCGCAAGTCCCCGCCGCTGCCCGCGCAGGTGGTCGAGATCGACGAGCGCGTCGACGTCGACGGCACCGTGCTGCGGCCACTCGACCTGGCGGCAGCGGAGGCCCGCTTCCGCGCCGCCTACGATGCCGGCTTGCGCAGCGTCGCCATCGTCCTGATGCACGGCTGGCGACACACCGCGCACGAGGCGGCGCTCGCCGACCTCGCGGTGGCGGTCGGCTTCACCCAGGTCTCCGCCAGCCACCGCGTCTCGCCGCTCGTTCGCTTCGTCGCACGTGGCGACACGACAACGGCGGACGCGTATCTGTCGCCGGTGCTCCGCCGCTATGTCGACGGGCTGGAGGCGGCGTTCGGCGGCGCGCCGTTGTTCATGCAGTCGTCGGGCGGACTCGCCGTGGCGCGCGCGGTCAGCGGCAAGGACGCGCTGCTCTCCGGTCCCGCCGGCGGCATCGTCGGCATGGCCGCCGCCGCGACGAATGCGGGTGTCGGGCGGGTCATCGGCTTCGACATGGGGGGCACCTCGACCGACGTGTCGCTATGGGCGGGCGGCTTCGAGCGGCGGCAGGAGGCGGTGATCGGCGGCACGCGCGTGTCGGCGCCGATGCTCCGGATCGACACGGTAGCGGCCGGCGGCGGCTCGATCTGCCGCTTCGACGGCGGGCGGTTCGTCGTCGGACCGGAGTCGGCCGGAGCCGACCCGGGCCCCGCCTGCTACCGGCGCGGCGGGCCGCTGACGGTGACCGACTGCAACCTGCTGCTCGGCAAGATCGTCCCCGGCCATTTTCCCGCGGTGTTCGGTCCCGATCGCGACCGGCCGCTCGACCGCGACGCGGCGCGGGTTCGGCTCGACGCCCTCCTCGACGAGGTGGAGGCGGCGACCGGCATCCGCCCCGATCCGCTCGCGGCGGCGGAGGGGCTGATCGCGATCGCGGTCGCGGGAATGGCGAACGCGATCAAGGCGGTATCGGTCGCGCGCGGCCACGATCCCGCGACCTATGCGCTGATGAGCTTCGGCGGCGCGGGCGGACAGCATGCCTGCCTCGTCGCCGACGCGCTCGGCATGACCGAGGTGCTGGTCGACCCTCTCTCGGGCGTCCTGTCCGCATGGGGGATCGCGCTCGCCGACCGGCGCGCGGTACGCCAGCGCAGCGTGGGCGCCCCGCTGGATGACGGACACTGGCACACCGCGCTCGACGAGCTCGTAGCCGAGGCGCGCGGCGATCTGGGTGCGGCGGCAGCGATCGAGGCGACCGCGACGCTGCGTTACGCGCGCACCGACCAGGGGATCGACGTCGCCGTCGCCGAGCCCGCGGCGATGGCGGCGGCGTTCGCGGCGGCGCACCGCGAACGGTTCGGCTTCGAGAGCGACGACACGCTGATGGTGGAGCGGTTGCAGGTCGAGGCGGTGCTCGCCACCCGGCCGCTCGCCCCCGCCGCGGTGACGGCCGCATCCGGGGCTGCCGAAATGGTCGAGATGGCGATGGCCGGCGTCCGCCACGACGCACCGCTTCATCGCCGCGCGGCGCTCGCGCCGGGCGTCCGCATCGAAGGACCGGCCTTGATCGTCGACGCGACCACGACCGTCGCGGTGGAACCGGGCTGGTCGGCAACCGTCCTCGCCGACGGGACGCTGCGGATCGTCCGCACGATCCCGCGCGCCGCGACGGGCGCGGCGGACGCGTCGGTCGATCCCGTGCGCCTCGCGATCTTCGCCGGGCTCTTCATGGGGCTGGCCGAGGAGATGGGTTCGGCGCTCCAACGGAGCGCCATGTCGGTCAATATCCGCGAGCGGCTCGACTTCTCGTGCGCGATCTTCGATGCGGCCGGCCACCTCATCGCCAACGCGCCGCACATTCCGGTCCATCTCGGCTCGATGGGCGACTGCGTCCGCCACCTGATCGCGAGTCGCTCCGCCGACGGGCGCGGGATGCGACCGGGCGACGCCTATGCGGTCAACGACCCGTATCGCGGCGGCACCCATCTGCCCGACATCACCGTCGTCCAGCCGGTATTCGCGGAGCACGGCGACGCGCCCGCCTTCTTCGTCGCCGCGCGCGGCCACCACGCCGACATCGGCGGGACCAGCCCCGGCTCGATGCCGGCCGATAGCCGCACCCTCCACGACGAGGGGATCGTCCTCGACGACGTGCTGGTCCTGGCGGAGGGGCGGTTGCGCAATGCCGAACTGCGCGCGCTCTTCGCCGGCGGCCCCCATCCGGCGCGCAATGTCGAGCAGAACATGGCCGACCTCGCCGCGCAGCTCGCCGCCTGCGCGCGCGGCGCGGCAGGACTGGAGCGGCTGATCGCCGAGCAGGGGGCGGACGTCGTCTCTGCCTATATGGAGCACGTCCAGGCGCACGCCGAAACGCTCGCGCGCCGCGTCGTCCGCTCGCTCGGCGACGGCGCTTTCGCCTATCCGACCGACGACGGCGCGACCGTCCGCGTCGCGGTGCACGTCGATCGCGACGCGGGAGCGATGACCGTCGACTTCACCGGCACCAGCGATCAGCGCCCCGGCAACACCAACGCACCGCTCGCCGTCACCCGCGCTGCCGTGCTCTACGTGCTCCGCACGCTGGTGGGCGAGGACACGCCGCTGAACGACGGCTTCCTGCGTCCGGTGACGCTGATCGTGCCCAAAGGGTCGATGCTCAACCCGCGCTTCCCCGCCGCGGTGGTCGCCGGCAATGTCGAGACCAGCCAGGTCGTCACCGACGCGTTGATGGGCGCGCTCGGCGCGATGGCCGCAAGCCAGGGAACGATGAACAACTTCACGTTCGGCGATCCGCGACGCCAATATTACGAGACGATTGCCGGCGGCGCGGGCGCTGGCGACGGCTTCGCGGGCGCGAGCGCGGTGCAGACGCACATGACCAACAGCCGCCTGACCGATCCCGAGATCCTGGAGACGCGCTTCCCCGTCCTGCTCGAGGAATTCTCGATCCGCCGCGGGTCGGGTGGCGCCGGCGCGTGGACCGGCGGCGACGGCGCGACGCGGCGGGTCCGCTTCCTCGCGCCGATGCGCGCCAACATCCTGTCGAATCACCGCCGCGTCGCGCCGTTCGGGCTGGCGGGCGGCGGCGACGGCGCGGTGGGGGCCAACCGGATCGAGCGCGCCGACGGCCGTGTCGAGCCCCTGGGAGCGGTCGCCTCGGCCGACATGGCCCCCGGCGACGTCTTCGTGATCGAGACGCCGGGCGGCGGCGGCTACGGAGTTGCGCGCTGATGCTCGTCCTGTCCGGCGTCGCGATCATCGCGCTCGGCTTCCTGTTGCGGTTCAACCCGCTGCTCGTGATCGTCGTCGCGGCGCTGGTGACGGGGCTCGCGGCGGGGCTCGATCCGCTCGCCGTGCTGGCGCGCTTCGGGCACGCGTTCAACGAGACCCGCTACGTCACGGCGATCTACATGGTGCTGCCGGTGATCGGACTGCTCGAACGCGCCGGGCTGCAGGCGCGGGCGCGATCACTCGTGGCGGGGTTGAAGGGACTGACGGCCGGGCGGTTCCTGACGGGCTACCTGCTCTTCCGGCAGCTCTCCGCCGCGCTCGGCCTCACCGCCATCGCCGGTCCCGCGCAGACCGTCCGTCCGCTCGTCGCGCCGATGGCCGAGGCCGCCGCCGACGTTCAGGACAGGGGCGATGCCGAGCGCGTCCGCGCGCTGGCCGCCGCCACCGACAATGTCGGGCTGTTCTTCGGCGAGGACATCTTCATCGCGATCGGATCGATCCTGCTGATGAAGGGCGTGCTCGACGGCTACGGCATCCATATCGAACCGTTCCACCTGTCGGTATGGGCGATTCCGACCGCGATCGCGGCCTTCCTGATCCACGGCTTCCGGCTCTGGCGGCTCGACCGGCGGCGGGCACGGGCGGCGCGATGATCGGGATCGGCTTCGTCTACTGCGTCGCGGGCAGCTTCTTCGCGACCTGCGCGATCCTCGGTCTGGCCGACCGGCGCTGGGCCAACACGCTGTTCCACGGCCTGCTCGCCACCTCCTTCTTCGCAGGCGACCGGATCGGCGACCTCAGCAACGGCGTGCTGGTGCTGGCGCTGGTCGCGATCGCCACCTCCGGGCGGATGCGGCGCGGCGAGACGGCCGAGGCGGCGGCACCGCACGGCCCGCTTCTCGCACTGGCGCTGGTCATCCCCGCCGTGGCGCTCGGGGGCACCTTCCTCTTCAAGCAGATGCCGGCGCTGGTCGACTCCAGGCAGGCGACGCTCATCGCGCTCGCCACGGGCGTGCTCCTCGCGCTCGCGCTCTGCTGGGCGGTGCTGCGCCGGACGCCCCTCGAAGGCGTTCGCGCCGGCCGACGGCTGCTCGACGAGATCGGCTGGGCGGCGGTGATGCCGCAGCTCCTCGCCAGCCTCGGCGCGGTGTTCGCGCTGGCGGGGGTCGGCGAGGTCGTCGGCGGGCTGGTCGGCCAGGCGATCCCGGCGGGCAGCGTGCTCGGTGCGGCGATCGCCTACGGGCTTGGCATGGCGCTGTTCACGATCGTGATGGGAAACGCGTTCGCCGCCTTCCCGGTGATGGCGGCGGCGGTCGGCATCCCGCTCCTCGTCCGGCAATATGGAGGCGACCCCGCACCGGTCGCGGCGATCGGGATGCTCGCGGGCTTCTGCGGAACGCTGCTGACGCCGATGGCGGCGAACTTCAACATCGTCCCCGCCGCCCTGCTCGAGCTCGAGGACCGCTACGGCGTGATCCGGGCGCAGGTGGCGACGGCGCTGCCGCTCCTCCTGTTCAACATCCTGCTCCTCTGGTGGGTTGTACGATGACGACGCTGACCCCCGACCTCGCCGCCCGCTTCGCGCGGATCACGCTCGATCATATCGGTCGCGAATACCCCTATAAGCTCGACCAGATCCTGACCGGACCCGGCGACCTGCTGGCGCCTGCCGCACTCCACCCGATCTTCCACGGCAGCTTCGACTGGCACAGCTGCGTTCACGGCTGGTGGCAGCTGCTGACGATCGCCCGCCTCTGCCCCGACCTGCCGGAGGCGGCCGCGATCACGGCGCGCGCCGGTGCCATGCTGACCCCGGCGCGGGTCGCGGGCGAGCTCGCCTATCTCGACCGACCGATGACCGCCGGGTTCGAGCGGCCGTACGGCTGGGCCTGGCTGCTCGCGCTCCACGCCGAGGCGGCGCGCCACGCCGCGCCGTGGGGCGAGGCGCTCGCGCCGCTCGCCGCCGCTTTCGCGAGCCGCTTCGCCGCCTACCTCCCCAAATTGACCTACCCTGTGCGTACCGGCGTCCACAGCAACACCGCCTTCGCGCTCGTCCTCACCCGCGACTGGGCGATCGAACACGACCCGATGCTCGCCGTGCAGATCGATGCGCGCGCACGCGAATGGTTCGGCGGCGATCACGGCTGCCAGGCATGGGAGCCTTCGGGCGACGACTTCCTGTCGCCGACCCTGATCGAGGCGTTGCTCATGAGCCGGGTGCTGCCTCAGGCGGACTATGCCGGCTGGTTCGACACCTTCCTCCCCGCTCTCGCCCGGCGCGAGCCGGCGACGCTGTTCACGCCCGCCGCCGTATCTGACCGCAGCGATGGCAAGATCGCGCACCTGGACGGCCTCAATCTCAGCCGCGCCTGGTGCTGGCGCGGGATCGTCGAGGCGCTGGACGCCTCGCACCCCTGTACCGCCGCGATGAGGGATGCCGCCGATCGTCATCTCGCCTCGAGCCTGCCGCATCTCGACGACGACTATATGGGATCGCACTGGCTGGCGACGTTCGCGCTGCTTGCAGCGATCGCCGGCGATCCGACCAGGAATTGATGGTCCGCCGCCGCTGGCGTCGAATGCGCGTCCGCTGCCTCCCGGGCTTCGCGGATACGGGCCGTCTGGAGCTGGATGACCTCACATCGACCCGTTGGTGCCGAGCGACGTCGAAGCACAGGTGAGTCTCACGCCCCTCGACTGCGCTCAGGGCGAGGGCGGCACGCGCCGCACCAAAGTCCAGACCCATGATCCCCGACCCATATAGTCTTCGCCTGTTAGACGCGGACCTGACCGGTCGCTAAAACGCGGGAGGCCGATCGGCTTCCTTCCGTGCACAGGGTCTTCGCAGAACACATGCTCAACACTGCCGTCGCCGTCGCGCTGATGCTGGCCACCGGTTCCACTCCCGCACCATCGCCACCCGCTGCCGTAACGCTGGCCGCAGCGTCCGCCAGCCTGGCCGGTAGACCGCAATGCGTCGCATTCACCTGGCTGCCCAACGAGAAGGGGTCGCCACGTGGTGGAATCAGCGTGCCGGTCCGCATCAACGGACGGGACCTCCCGCTGCAACTCGACACCGGCGCCAATGTGACCAGCCTCTACGGCGGCTTCCCGATCACGGCCGGCTGGGCGGCGAAGGGCAGCGAGACGTTCCGCGCAAGGACGTTCGAGCTGGCGGGTACGACGCTCGACCGCGCGCAGGTCTATCTCAACCCCGACATGGAGGAAGACGCCACCTTGCGCGGCACGCTCGGGCTGCCGGCGCTGATGGGTCGCATCGCCGTCATCGACTATCCGGAGCAGCGTTTCTGCCTCTTTGCCGAACCCGACCTTCCCGCCCCGATCCAGCAGGCGAGATACGTCCGCGCGATGCTCCGCAACGCCAAGTTCCACGTCCCGATCCGGACGGGGGCGTTCACAAGCGACACGATCGTCTTCGACACCGGATCGAGCGAGATGCCGCTCCACGTCGATCTCGCCGCCTGGAAACGCATCACCGGGCGCGCGGCCACGGCCGGAGCCCCGGCCACGATCCAGGGGACGGCATGGGGCAAGCCCTTCACCCTCGCGGGCGCGCCGGCCGCGACACCCGTGATGGTCGGCGAGCTGCCACTCGGGACGATTTCCGTGTTCACCAACCCCGACGCGCCGGAGAGTTTCGCGGACTGGCCGGTGCCGACCGATGGCGTGCTCGGCAATGCAGCGCTGTGGGACGGTATCGTGATCCTCGATCTCACCGCGCGCATGCGGTTCGGCGTGATCCGATGATGGGGCGGAGCCCGGGCGTCGAACGGCTGGAGGCGGCGGACACCGGTGCCCCCTCCAGCCCGTCGCTCAGCGGAACGCGCCGCTCAACATGACACCGAACACGCGGGGATCATTGTAGATACCGGCCCGGTAGTTCGACGTGTCGATCACGCCGATCAGATTGGTGCGCTTGGTCAGGTTGCGCACGAAACCGGCGATCTCGTATTGGCCGAAGGCATAGCCGATCCGGCCACCCAGTTCGTAATTGCCGTCGGCACGATATTCCACCGAGCGGTACAGGACGAAATTGGTCTTGCCCTGCATGGTGAAGTCGCTGGAGATGAACAGCTTGCTGTCGTTGCCGAGCGGCAGGTCGTACCGCGCGTTGATGTTGAGGTTGTAGTCGGGCGCATTCGGAAAGGGATTGCCGTCGATATTGGCATAATAGTTGTTGCCGATCCGCACCGTCGGGTTGAGCACCGTCTGCGACACCACGCCGCCGGCCGCGCCGACCTGGGCGAAGACGTTGGGCGCATTGATCTCCGTATGGAGAAGGCTGAGGCCGGCGCTGATGCGGAAACTGTCGACCGGCCGGGCCTCGATCTCGAACTCGCTGCCGTAGCCCTTGCCCTTGCTGCCGTTGAACAGCACGCCGTTGCCGTTGCTGTCATTGCCGTTCAGCTGGATATTGTCGACCTCGTAGTAGAAGCCCGCGATGTTCACGTTGATCCGGCCATCGGCGAAGGCCGCCTTCATACCGCCTTCATAGCTGGTATTCTTCTCCGACCCGGCGGTCGAATAGGCCGAGGCGAAGACGGCCGACCGGCCCTGCACGGTGGGACCGCGGAAACCCCGGGCCTGGCGCGCATAGATGCTGACGTCGGGGGCCAGCTTGTAGAGCAGGCTGATATCCCAGCTGGGCTGGGTGTCGGCGAGCCGGCAAGAGGTCGCCGCACCGCAGGCGTAGGACGAGGTGGGGGCGGTCGCCGGGACGGTCAGCGCCGTGAAGTTCGGGTTGCGCAGCAGCCGCGTGTTGCGGACATCGTTGGTGATGCGCAGGCCGCCGGTCAGGGTCAGTGCGTCGGTCAGCGCATAGCTGGCCTGGCCGAACGCCGCCCAGCTGGTGTTGACGTTGCGCAGCAGGATGAAGTTGCGCGGGTTCGGCGCGGTGCCGAGGGCGTTGCTCGTCAGGAAGAAGGAGCGCTGGGCGAACTCCGTCCGGTCGCGCGCATCGAAATAGATGCCGCCGACCTGCCACTTGAAACGGCCGGTATCCGGGCTGGCCAGCCTCAATTCCTGCGTCCACTGGTCGAGCCCGCGCAGCCTGCCCTGCGACTGGCCGCACCCGGCCGCACAGATATTGGGCGCGACGCCGCCGAAGTTCGCCGCCGCACCGCCATCGGTATCGCCGCGGCTATAGCCGGCCGCATGTTCCCATGCGGTGATGGAGGTCAGCGTGGCGCCGCCGAAATCGTAATCGGCCTTCAGCGACAGGCCCTGGTTCTTGTACGCCTGCGGATTGTTGCGCGCTTCGTCATAGGCGACCACGCGGCGGTCGAAGGCGGCGGGAACGGCGTTGGTCCCCACCCTGATCGACCCGCGATAGAAGATCGATGCGGTCCCGTCATAGTCGCGGATATGCCCCGACAGGCGCAGGCTGGCCCGGTCGCTGGGCCGGGCGAGGATCTGGACGCGCACGTCCTTTTCGTCGAAGCCGCCCATCACGTTCCGGCCGGGCACGGTCCCGTCGTCGGACGGACCGGTATAGGTGTTGCTGATCCAGTCGTCGCGATGCTGGTACAGGCCCGACACGCGGAAGCTGACGCTGCCATCGCGCGTCAGCGGTCCGCCGATGCCGACATCGGCGTTGACGCTGTTGAAGGTGCCATAGCTCACCGAGCCGCGACCCTGCCAGGTCTCGGTCGGCTGGGCGCTGTCGAACTTGACGATACCGGCGGTGGTGTTGCGCCCGAACAGCGACCCTTGCGGCCCCTTCAGCACCTCGACCTGGGCGACGTCGAACGCCGGGTTCGACTTCAGGACGACATGCTCCTTCACGACATCGTCCTGGATGATCGAGACCGGCTGCGACGCGCCGAGGTAGAAGTCGATATTGCCGAGCCCGCGGATGTAGAAGCGCGGAAAGATGCGCCCGGTGGTCGACTCGACGTACAGGCCCGGCACCCGGCCGGAGAGCGACAGCAGCGTGTCGGCGCCCGCCGCCTGATAGTCGCGGAGCGCTTCCGGCCGGATGACCGATACGGCGATCGGAACATCGACGGCGTTCTCGGACCGCCGGTTCGCGGTCACGATGATCTCGTCTCCGGCCTCCGTGCTATCCGCGACCGGCGTCTCCGCTGCGGTCTGCGCCTGAGCGAACGGCACGGTCGCAGCAGTCGCTGCGCCGACCAGCAGCGTCGCTGCGAGTTTACGGTACGTCATAATGATGTCTGCCCCCTGACGGCCGGCTCGCGATCGATGCGCCGGCTCGCATGCACCGGGCCCTTGCTCCGGGTTTATGACCACATTGCGACAGCGGCGTTCGTTTAAGCCCCTGAACCAGCCTGTTCCGAGCCGCGGCCGATACCGCGGTTGAGACGGCTTTCGCGTCTCACCCGATCGTCTCGCACGGGTATACCCAAATCTGCGCAAGCCACGCGTGGCTTGCGCACACGAAAAGTCCGCGCCAGTAGTAGAAATTGGGCCACCCCCTAAGCTTAGATCGCTAATGGAAAGCCCCAATACGGAAATGCCGACTTACGCTCACAGCCGGGGCCACCAATCGAAACAAATCATGTATTTAGGCCGCACGTTTCCACAAGTGCCCTGAAAAGCGCTCCCTCTCCTGAAGTTCCAGGCGGGAATCGCTCGGTATTAAAGTCCTCATCAAGCAGGCTCGACCGGTCCAAAATCTTTTTCACGTCATCATATTTGATGTTATTCCCGGGACCATACCGATCGTTAAAGATCACACGCAACAGGCGCATCAATGCTCTAAATCCGTTTGTCTTATTGAGCACAAACCCCTGCCCAAACTCATCCCAAGCGACTGGCCATCGATCCTTTACCGCTCGAAAGTAAGCGTCGAGAGACTGCGCGATATCCAAGTCACGTCCTTGGACAAATGCGATCCTGAAAACGAAGCGTTTCGCCTCATCAGCGTCCGGTAGACCTAAATGACGTCCACGCAGAAGAATGTCACGGTCAAGCTTAGGTTCGCGGCTGAGTTGATCTATAATCCCCTGCACAAATTGGGCCTGCGAGATGGTTTCTCGGTACCGACCAGGGGTTGCTACACCCAGTCGCTTGATGCGCTTGTAAAAAGGGCTCTTTGGATCCTGGTCGAAAGCGACCGCAATTTCATGACCGAGCCTTTGCGGGCTACGAGTCTTGGCTAATGCATACAGATCGTATGCTAAGCTTTTACCGACTTTATTTTGCTCTAAATTGACCGTAGAAAATATACTTGCCTGTTCAGCGAGGTCTGCGCCAACGAAAAAAACTACGGGCGTTTGGAATGTCTCTCCCGCAAACTTCCCGAGACCGGCGATTCTATGTTGTCCGTCAAGGACTCGGGCAATGTATCGAATATTGCGGCTAGGTTGTTCATCGCCGTACTTATAGTTCCGGATGGTGAGTTTGCGCGCGTCCTCGTCATAGGCAGCATAGTCGGAATCCACTGCAAGGATGCACGCTGTCGGAAAGGTTGCGTCGGCGAAGTTCACATACTTTATTAGGTCATTGACCCTTTTTTTGTCCAAGGGCCTTTGTATACCTAGGTACTGCTCAACGTCTCTTTCCTCACTGACAAGGCGACGGACATCGAAATCTGTGATCCGCGTCAGTATGTCAGCATCAAGCGATGCCAAGTACAAGTCGCCAATAGGCTGACGACTCCGCAAGACGTCAATTTCTATTTCGACCTTACTGGGATCGGGCGGCAGGTCCAGATCAAGCGTCACGACGCGCCTCCCACTGCTCACGGAAACTTGCAGTCTGCTCAGTCGTCGCTGGTGTCATGCCGCTTGCCAGTGAATGCTTCAACGAAAAAACAACGTATGCAATGATTATCGAGAATATGAACAATATCACAGAGACTGTGTCAATCACGCCTATGTTCACCGGAAAGTTATTGAGCTGGCCTAGTCTTCTGATAATATAGGCTATAACAGCTACAAACATACAACCGCCAGCAGAAACCCAGAACACTCCGAGGGGAGTTGCGCTTTCTTTTAGTGCGTCGGGTATCGGCCCATCGAAGTTATGCCGTAGGCTGTACAAGACGGATCCACAAACGGACGCGGCATAGACCATCAGCTCGCCTCCGCTGATTACGGCCCAAACCCGAGATGGCATTTCATATATAGAGCGGGAGAAAAGAACGATAAGAGCAATCACAATTACCTGTAAAAACGCGAAGCCGATGTTCCACAGCAGCTCATGCCTAGCGCTACGCTTTCCAGCGGCGGTACACACTGAGAGGGTTTTTACTATGGGTAGACTACTCACAATTACTCGCCTCCAGCCTACGCTGAGCTACGTCGTTAGTCACCAATAGTTCCGTAGTCTGGCGTCTCCCCGCTACGGCTCCCGCTATTACACTTGCTCGACCGACAGCTACCATGTTTGCGAAGTCGCTGTACAGGCACCTGAGATCGTGGTGGTCGGCGTTAGTCATGACAACAGCCACGTCGCGCTTGTCTGCGCGTCGAAGAGCGCTAGCCAGCCGCCGCTGATCTTCCCAAGAAAACATAGTTTGATTGTATTTGACAAAGCCGTTCATGTTGTGAGCGACCGTGTACGGCGGATCACAAAATACGACGTCGCCCGCGTTGGCCTCGTCGATGCTCTCTTCGAAGTCCCTGGCGTCGAGTTCCACGCCCTTCAACAGCTGAGCCACTCCGTGAAAGTCGTCGTCAGGTAAGACAATCGCGGTCTTAGTTCCCCGCGGAACATTGAAACGGCCCCTCCTGTTCACACGGTAGAGACCGTTCCAGCAAGTACGGTTCAGATATAGAAATCTACCGGCCTTTTCAATCGGACCAGATGGGCTAGAATCACGTATGATATAATAATGTTCGTCTGGATGGTGCCGCGATAGCGCTTCAAGGTAATCGATCACCTCTTGAGGTCGATCCCGGATTGCTTGATAACAGGCGATGAGGTCTTCGTTCGCGTCGGATAATCGCGCATTCGAAGGTGTATTATGGAAGAAAACTGCACCTGAACCAAGGAAGGGCTCGAAATAGGTATTGCCTGGGACGGCGAACAGCATTTCCAGTTTGGGAGCCAGCCATCGCTTGCCGCCCGCCCACTTCAAAAACGGTTTCTGCCGTCTATCCCCCAACGCGAGCCCCCCTACGCTCGTTTCTTACCCAAACCGGCTACGCTGTCCACGGCAACTGAAACCAAATGCGATGACTATGTAGGCCGAAATTTTGGGCGACGCTGCGCATCCCCCATTAAACCATTCAAGGTACTGACGATTTTACCGAAATTGGCGGAGACGGAGGGATTCGAACCCTCGATACGGTTTCCCGTATGACGCTTTAGCAAAGCGTTGGTTTCAGCCGCTCACCCACGTCTCCGGATCGGCAGGCCGCAGCGTATAACCAGCGTGGCGGCGGCGATCAACCGTTCGGTTGCGTCCTTGTTCAGCGCCGGGCAAGGCTGCGGGCGGTCTAATCGCCCGGTTCGGGGCAGGAAGTGGGTTTCAGGCATGCGCGGCATCGGTTTGGGCTGGGTGATGGCGGCGGTGCTCACCGCCGCGCCGGTGGCGGCGCAGGTGCGCACGATCGATCCGGACCGGGCGATCGACGGCGATCTTGCGGGTCCGCCCCCCGCCTCGACCCCGCCCGCGCCACGCTACGACCCGCCACCTGCCGACCCGGCGCCGGCCCAGCCGGCTCCCGTCCAGCCAGCGCCGCCCGCGGCCGACGCCGCCACCCGCGCCGAGCGGACCACTGCGGCCGCCGACACCTATGAGCGCGACGACCTGCTCGCCGCGGGCGAGGGCGTGTTCGGCAAGGGCGCCGAGGGGCTCGCCGGCATCATCGAGAAGATCCTCAAGGATCAGGGGCGGCCCAATGCCTATATCGCCGGGCGCGAGGCGTCGGGTGCGCTGGTGGTCGGCGTGCGCTACGGTTCGGGGATCATGACGCACAAGGTGGAGGGGCAGCAGCCTGTCTACTGGACCGGTCCGTCGGTCGGCTTCGACATCGGCGGCGACGCCAACAAGGTCTTCGTCCTCGTCTACAACCTCTACGACACCGAGGAGCTGTTCCATCGCTTCCCGGGCGCCGAGGGGCGGCTCTACCTCGTCGGCGGGTTCGCCGCGACCTATCTGCGGCGCGGCAATGTTGTGCTGATCCCGATCCGGCTGGGCGTCGGCTGGCGGGCCGGGGTGAATGTCGGCTACATGAACTTCACCCACAAGAGCCGCTGGCTGCCCTTCTGACGCGCGCGGCCGATCAGCCGGCGAGCCGCCATGCCAGCGTCTCGCCGGCGAGGAACGGCACCACTGCGGTCGCCCCCTCTCCGGTCGTGGCGGGCACCGTCACCGGCACCCGCTCGAGGGTGATCGTGCCCGGGTTGAGCGGCAGTCCGTAGAAGCGGGCGCCGTGCTCGCTGGCAAAGCCCTCGAAGCGATCGATCGCGTCCTCCTCGTCGAACACGCGCAGATAGGTCTCCAGCGCGAAGGGCGCGTTGAAGATGCCCGCGCAGCCACAGGCCGATTCCTTGGCCCCCACGACATGCGGCGCGCTGTCCGTGCCCAGGAAGAAGCGCGGCGAGCCCGACACCGCCGCCCGGCGCACCGCGAGCCGGTGCGCCTCGCGCTTGGCGACGGGCAGGCAATAGGCGTGCGGCCTGAGGCCCCCGTCGAAGATCGCGTTGCGGTTGATGATCAGGTGCTGGGGCGTGATTGTCGCCGCGATCGGGTGCGCCGCCTCGGCGACGAAGACCGCCGCCTCCGCCGTCGTGATATGTTCGAGCACGATGCGCAGGGCGGGAAAGTCGCGGATCAGCGGCGTCAGCACGCGGTCGAGGAACACCGCCTCGCGATCGAAGATGTCGATGCTGCGGTCGGTCACCTCGCCATGGATCAGCAGCGGCATGCCGATCCGCTGCATCCGCTCCAGCACCGGCGCGATGGCGGCGATGTCGGTCACCCCGTGCGCGCTGTTGGTGGTGGCATGGGCGGGGTAGAGCTTGCAGGCGGTGAACACGCCCTCCTCATGGCCGGCGGCGATCGTATCGGGATCGGCCTGATCGGTGAGATAGCAGGTCATCAGCGGCTCAAAGCGCGCACCCTCGCCCAGCGCCGCCAGGATCCGCGCGCGATAGTCGCGTGCGGCGGCGACGCTCGTCACCGGCGGGGTCAGGTTTGGCATCACGATCGCCCGCGCGAACTGCCGGGCCGTATAGCCCGCCACCGCTTCCAGCATCGCGCCGTCGCGCAGGTGGACATGCCAGTCGTCGGGGCGGCGGATGGTGAGGCGCTGGGTCATGGCGGTGGCGCTTAAGCGAAATCGCGCGCCATTGCGATGGCCGGGGCGCGACCCTAGCTTCCGGGCATGACGATGCTGGCCCATCGCGCGCTGATCCGCCTCTCGGGCGAGGATGTGCGCGGCTTCCTCCAGGGATTGCTGACGAACGACGTCGCGGGCGCGGCGGCGCGCACCGGACCGGTCTGGGCCGGATTGCTGACCCCGCAGGGCAAGGCGTTGTTCGACCTGATCGTCTGGCCGGCGGGCGAGGACGTGCTGCTCGACGTCGAGGCCGGGCGCGCCGAGGCGCTGGCGAAGCGGCTCACCCTCTACCGGCTGCGCCGCGCGATCGCGCTCGCGCCGGCGGAGGGGCTTGCGGTCCACTGGTCGCCCGATCCGGTCGACGGCGCGACGCCCGATCCGCGCCTCGCCACGCTGGGCTGGCGCTGGCTCGCCCTCGGCGATGGCGCGGCGGTCGATGCCGCATGGCTGTCGCATCGCCTGCGGCTGGGCGTGACAGAGGGGGTGGCGGAGCTCGGCGATGGCGAGACCCTCTGGCTCGAGTGCAATGCCGGCGAGCTCGACGGCGTCAGCTACACCAAGGGCTGCTATGTCGGGCAGGAGAATACCGCGCGGATGCACCACCGCAGCAAGGTCAACCGCCGGCTGGTGGTGGTTCCGCTCGGCGAGCCGGGCGAGCGGACGCGCGCGGCCTATCCGGAGCTCGGCCTGATGATCGAACACCGCCGCGTCGAGGCGCTGGGCGATGCGCTGCGACCGGACTGGCTCGAGGACGCACTCGCGATAGACTGATTCGGGCAAGGTTGCGGTCGCCGCCGGTTGGTCGCGGTCGCCACCTACAACCCTTCCGTCATGCCGGACCCGCTCCGGCGACCACGGATCCGCCTATGTTCAGGCCGTTGCTCTCGCGGCACGGTAGCCCCCGGAACAGGTCCGGGGTGACATCCCCCTCGTGGAAGCGCTCAGGGCTCCGGACGAGGAGCGCTGATGGCTCCCCCCCCGACGCACAAAAAAGGAGGCCGGCTTTCGCCGACCTCCCTCTTTTTTCAGCGCCGAGGCGTGGGAGATTACTGACCCGAACCCGGGCCGTAGGTGATCTCCACGCGACGGTTCTGCACTTCGCGGACGCCGTCGGCAGTCTGCACGCGCAGGTTCGTCTCGCCGAACGCCTGGGTGGTGATGTTCGCATCCGGGATCGAACGCGAGGTCATATAGGCCTTCACCGCATCCGCGCGACGCTGCGACAGACCCTGGTTGTACTTCGCGGTACCCGAGGTGTCGGTGTAGCCGCCCAGCATGACCTGCGCATTGCCGCAGTTCTGGTACTGGGTGACGGCGTTGTCGAGGATCGACGCGGCCTCCGGCGTGATGTCCGACTTGTCCCACTCGAAGAACACGATGAACGGTCCCGGCGAGCAGACCACCGGCTCCGGAGCCGGGGGCGGCGGCGGGGGCGGCGGGGGAGGCGGCGGCGGCGGGGGCGGCGGCGGCGGCGGAGCGGCCGGCTCGCCGAAGTTGTAGATCAGGCCACCGAGGATGCTGTGCGAGCGATAGCGCCCGTCCAGCGTCTGGTTGGCGACGTTGACCAGCTTCACGTCTTCGGCGTTGAAGAAGCGATACTTGACGCTGACGTCGAGATTCTCGGTCAGCGGCGCGCGGATCCCCGCCAGCACCTGCCACGCGAAGCCCGTGTCGCTGTCGTCGAGGAACGACGCCGTGTTGTTCAGCTTGTAGTTCGCCTTGACGCGCGCCACGCCGACACCGCCGCCGACGAAGCCCTGGACGCCATCGTCCGGACCGAAGTCGAGCAGGCCGTTCAGCATGAAGCTGAGCGCCGACGAAGAGCCGCCGGCATAGTCGTACGAATTGGCAGCGACCGTGCCCGAACCGATGCCGGTCGGGGTGGCGGCGGTCGACGAGAAGCCGTCGACGGTCGCGCGGCGATAGCCGACCTCGGTCTCGACCCGGAACCCACCGAAGTCATAGCCCACGATGCCATCGACATCGTAGCCATAGTCATGGTCGGTGGTGGAGGTGCCGATCGACGTCCCGGCAGCGTTCTTGATGTTCCAGTCGATGTCCTCGACGATCATCGCGCCACCCTCGACGCCCACATACCACGCCTTGTCACGGGCGAGCGAGGGCGAGGCCAGAGCGGTGGAGGCAAGTGCCAGAACGACGGCAAGCTTCCGCATAATAGTCCCCTTTCCTGGTTGTCACTACGGACAGCGCAAACCCACTATAGAGGGGTTGGTTTCCAGGCAAGTCGACAAACTTGATCGGTGTTGCGCGGATGCAACGCTTTTATCCGGCCAGCAGGCCCTGGGCGCGGAGGGCGCCCGCCAGCCCCGCGATCGCCTGCCGCGCTTCGCCGTCACCGCCGCCGGTCGCCGCCGGGATCGTCACGGACGCCGGAGCCTTCCACGCACCGGACTGATAACGCAGTATAATCCTGTTCTGCACGTCCCATGCGACCATCGCTTCCTGCGGTGCGACGAACCGCCACCCGCCGCTCGTCCAGGCCGCGACCTGGTCGGTGCGGCCCGCCCAGGCGCCGCGCGGCGCCGGGCCGACGATCCAGCACTGGCCGGCGGCCGGGTCGCCCGGCGGCTCGTCGCGGGGTGCGCCCCCGACGGCCAGGCAGGTGACCGTGTCGAGGATCACCAGCGCCTCGTTGTGCGTCAACTCCTTCTGCGCCTGATCGGGTTCGATCAGCGGCAGCCCCAGCCGCGCCGTCCTGTTCGCCATGTTCGTCTCCCTCCCTACACATCCGCCGTCAGCGGCAGCGAATCGGCCCAGGTCCCGCGCTGGCGCAGGGCCACACGCGTCCCCGGCGCGACCGGCCCGGGCCAGGCGGGCGCCTCCGTCTCGACCGTCGTCGACGAACCGTCGGCCGCGGTCAGCGTCAGGCGGTAGCGTTCCGCCTCCTCGCCCAGCGGCGCGTCGCCGCCGTCGCGCCAGCCCCAGCCCGCCCGGCTCCGCCGCGTCCAGACGAGGCCCGCGCCGCTCCGGATCAGCGCCGCCGGCGCGGGCGGACGGACCGAGGCGCCGTCCAGCAGCACCCGCACCTCGACCGGCGCCGCGTCTCCGGCGCCCGCGGCCGCGACGCGAATCTCGCGCCCGAGCAGCGCCAGCGGCAGCGCGATCGTCCGCACGCTGTCGGCGGAGAGCAGCGCGAAGCCGTCGCCCGCCCGCGCCGGCACCGCCTCGGTTCCGCGCCGTCCGCGCAGCAGCCGCGTCAGCCGCCAGCGTCCCGCCCCCAGCATCTCGGCCCGGCCGAACTGGATCAGTTCGCCCGCCGCCATCGCCAGGTTCGCCCCGCGATCGAGCGCCGCATCGTCGGCATCCGCCAGCATCATGTCGCCCCGCGCCAGCCGCACCGTCAGCGATCCGGCCAGATCGAACAGGCAGGCGGTGGCGAAATCGGTCACCGCCTCGACCGAGCCGACCACGCCCGGCGCCCCGGTTTCCCCCGCGTCGGTCCAGCTCGCGCCGTCGTCGGCGCTCCACAGCAGCGTCGCGCGCCGCCAGCCTGCGCCGGTCCCGTTCGCCACCACCGTCAGCCGCGGCGTGCCGGCGAGATCGTCGTCGAGCGCCGGAATCTCCGCGGCACGCAGCACGGTGGTGCCGAGCGGCACGTCCGGCGCGGCCGCCACGCTGCCGCTCGACGCCCCTGCCGGCACCGCGACCGCCCCCGCCAGCGGCTCGAGCGTCAGCCGGGTGGCGAGGCCCTCGACGCTCGCCTCGGCGACCCGCCAGCGGCCTGGCTCCTCGCCGATCCGCACCACCCGCCCCGCCGCCACCGTCATGCCGGCGAAGCCCAGCGTCACCGTCCGCCGTACGCGCGCCGCCGCCGCCTGCGCCAGCAGCTGCGCGGCCAGGCTCCGTGCGGCGCCGGCCGACAGGGCGGCGGGCATCTCGATCCGCTCCTCGCCGGTTCCGGGCCCGATGCGGGCGGCGCGTTGCACGCCCGCCTGATAGTCGCGCGCCGGGTCGTAGTGGCTGACCGCGATCGCGCGCGGCACCGTCTCGATCGGGGCGGTCCGCCGGCTCCGCGCGGCGCCGCTCACGCCCTGGGTCGCGACGCCGTCATCGGTCACCACGCCCGGCGCGCCGGCATCGAGGCACAGGGCCAGGCCGCCGCCTGCCGGCGACCACCAGCCGCCGGCCGCCTGGGCCAGCACCTCCAGCACGCCGCGCACGCTGCCCGTCGCGGCGAAGCCGGCCAGCGCCATCCCCTCGCCGGCCGTCACCTCGGCCGCCACCGCCCGCGCGATCGCGCCCGCCGCGACAGCCGCATCGTCGGCGATCACCTCCACCGTCATCTGCGGAATCCGGTTGCCGAAATCGGCCAGCGGCAGATCTTCCCACACCAGATAGGCCATGCCGCGATAGGCGGGCGTCGTGCCTCGCGCGCTCGCGATCAGCGGGTCGACCGGCTGGTCCTCGCCGCCGGCATGAAGGCACAGGCCCGCCTTCACCTTCAGGTCGCCCGCCGCGCCGCGCACCAGCCGGCCGTCCGCCCAGATCCGCCCGATCCGCCGTATCGGCCGCCCCGACAGCAGCACCGCGAACGAGGCGGAATAGCCGTAGCGCGTCCCCTGCCCCTTGCCGCCGCCGCTCCGCGCCTCCTTCAGATCGGTCGACCAGATCACCGTCCCGGCGACCCGCATCGTCCCGAAGACCAGCGGGATCGCCGTACCGTAGGACGAGGTCTGCACCGCCAGTTCGGTCAGGCGCGGCCCGTCGCGCCGGCGGCCGAGCAGCCGGTGGTCCAGCCCGTTCCCGATCAGCCCGCCGATCGCACCGCCGACCGGCCCGCCCAGCGCGCTTCCCACCGCGGTCAGCACCAGCGTCGCCATCTATCGCTCCCTCCGCCATGTGCCGAGGATCGGCCAGGGCGGCGCGCCCGACCGCTCGACCACCCGTCCCAATCCCAGATCGGCATGGACCAGCCCGCCGCCCGTCCAGATCCCCAGATGCAGCTGGCCCGGCCCGGTCGACAGCAGCAGCACATCGCCCGCCGCGGCCGCCGCCACGCCGGTCAGTCGGGCATCCAGCCACGCCGCCGCCCCGCCATGCCCGCGCAGCGGATAGCCGGTCGGCACCGGGCGCAGGTCCAACGCCAGCGCCGCCAGCCCCACACAGTCGAGCCCCGCCCGGTCGCGGCCGTGCAGCCGGAACGGCACCCCGATCGCTCCCCGCGCCCGCGCGACGATCGCGGAACTCAGATCCAGCGGGTGATCAGGTCCATCCCCGGCAGATGCGGCTCGCCGCGGAAGTTCGCCGCATTGCCGAACCGCGCCGCGCAGGTCGCCAGCGTCCGGTCGCAGCCCTCGATCAGTTCGACCAGCGCGCCCGGCATCACCGGCGCGACCGGCGCCGCCTCGAGCGTCACCGTCGCGCCCGCGGACACCGCGATCGTCTGGCGCAGCCCGCCATTGCCGCCGTCCATCCATCGCACGCTCCCCCCGCCATAGGCGCCCGCTACCGGCTCTGCGCTGTCGAGCGTCAGCACCGCTCCCGCCGCCGCCGTCACCCGCGCGAACCGCCGCCGTCCCGCCATCGGCACCCGGCAGCGCCTGTCGCCCAGGCTCGCGCGGCAGCCGGGCGAGGTCTCCTCGCACACGCTCCGCCCCAGCAGCGCGCCCGGTCCCTGCAATTCGGCCGAGAATCGCCCGTCATGCATCTCGACCGTGCCGATCGTCCCCTCGCCCAGCGCCACCCGACCATCGCTCGCGCCGCTCCAGTCGATCGCGAACAGCTGCACCCGCGCGCCGTCGAAGCGCCCCGCCAGCAGGTCCGCGCCGGCGATCGCCGCCGCCGACACCGCCCCGGCGACCTCCATCGTATCCGCGTCCAGCCCCGTGCCGCGCGTCGCGGCGGAGGGGGTCATGCCCGGCACCGCGCGATGGACCAGCCCGTCGACCGTCAGGTCGTGATCGTGCGCGGTCAGCCCGATCGTCACCCCGTCGCGCCGTTCGATCCGCCAGCACAGCGCGATCGTGGTCGCCTCGCTCTCCAGCCAGGTCATGGAGCCGCCTCGCGCAGTTCGATCAGCGGCACCGACGCGGCGACCCCCGCCTGGAAGGTCGACCGGCTGACCGTCAGCCTGTCCTCGGCGAAGCGCACCGGCACGTCGAAGGCGAAGCTCGCCGTCACCGTCGTTCCGGCCGCGGGCGCGCGGTCCAGCGTCACCCACCCGCCCGGCGCGACCGCGAAGGCCGCCGCGACCCCGTCGACCGCGACGCTCACGCTGCCCGCCACCGGCCGCGTCACCCGCCGCACCGCCTCGCCATAGCGGCGGACCAGCGCGAAGCGCCGGGTCTGCCCGTCGCCGGTGCCCAGATGCTCGTCGATCCCCTGCCAGTCGAAGGGATCGCGCAGGCGAAACCCGCGCGCCGGCCCCATCCGTGCCCGGAAGAAGGCCAGCAGCGTCGCGATATCCGCCTCCGACCGCACGCCCGGCCCGACGTCATAGCGGCAGCGCGCCTCGGCCCAGCTCGCATTGCGCTGCTCCGCCCCGCTCGCCGCGGTGACGATCTGGGTCGAGAAGCCCGGCGCCACCTCCGCCTCGCGGCCCAGCGCCAGCGGAAAGGCCACGTCGTCGAACGCCTGCATCGCCTCCTCCTCGTCCGTATCGAAATGCACGAAGCCGTCGCGCATCACCTGGGGCAGCGCCCACAGGATCGTCGCCGCCACGCCCCGCCTCCGCGCATCCGCCGCCGCCCGGTCGATCGCGGCCCATTGCCCGGCATCCTCGGCGCGCAGCACGAAGCCGCTGAGATAATGCTGCCTGTCGGCCGGATAGCCGAGCCGCGCCGTCACCGCCGCCACGCCGGCCGCGGTCGCCGCCCGGTCGCCCGCGGCGGCCCAGTCATAATCCTCGACCTGCAGCACGTCGAAGGCGGGGCTCGCCCAGCCGACCGGCAGGTTCGCCCGCCGCGCCTCGGGCGCAAGCGGATCGAGGACCGTGGGCAAATAGGCCAGCAGATGCACGACACAGCCCGGGGCCGCCGCGCGCACCGCCGCCGTCAGCGCCGCGGTGGAGGCGGCCAAACACGCCCCCGCCCGGTCGAGCGTCGCCCGCTGGGCGTCGCTCTCGACCGCGCGGATGCTGGAAATCGGAACGGGCGCAAAGGCCTGCACCGCCGCGGCGTCATACAGGCATGGCGCCTGGCTGGCCGGATCGATCCACCACCACGGCTCGCCGATCTGGAAGCGCGGGGCCAGCCCTGCCGCCGTCCCGATCGCCAGCAGCGCCCGCGCCACCGCCGCCAGATAGGCCATCGCCTCGCCATTGGCGGGGCTCAGCAGGGTCGAGGGCGGCGACCAGCCGGTCAGCGCCGCCGCGCCGTCCGCCCGACGCTGCTTCCACGCCGCCGGGCAATGCGCATCGAACAGCTCGTAGGACAGCGACCAGATCAGGTCATAGCCCAGCATCTTCGCCCGCGCCGCAAAGTCCCGGTGCCACGCCGCGCAGGCGATGTTGAGCGCCCCGCCCGTCACCGTCGCGAGGCCGGCGGCATCGAGCCGGAAGTAATGGCTCATCCCGACATAATGGACGATCGGCCCGCGATAGCCGAGCTGCAGCGCGTTGCGCAGCAGCCGCGCCGGCGTCAGGTGATAGCTGTCGTCATAGCCGCCCGCGATCCCCAGCGGATGCGCGGGCACCACCACATCGCCCCGCTCGAGCACGCTGCCCGGCCCCTCGCACGCGATGCCGCTCATCTCCGCCCAGCCCTCGACCGGCGCCGGCAGCGCACCGCCGCCCGCATCGTGGCCGGGCGGCACCAGCGACACGAACATCCGGTCGACATCGCCCGCCCAGACCGGATCCGCCTCGGCCGGGTGCAGGAAGCCGCCCGCCAGATCGGCGAAGTCGAGTGCGATCAGCGCGTCCTCGGGACTGCCGCTCGCATAGTTCCAAAGCCGCACATACCAGGCGCGCGGCTGCCCGCCGGCGTCGCGCCCCTCGATCGTCAGCACCGGGCCGTTCACCGCGTCGAGCGGCACGATCCCGTGCGAGCGCCAGCGGAACCGCAGCCGGCAATCGCGATAGTCCCGCGCCGTCTCATAGGCGAGCAGGACATGGTCGAACCGGTCCGCCGACTCCCAGATCAGCCCCGCCAGATCGTCGCGCCGGTAGAAGACGCCATCCACCCGCAGCGCATCCGCTGCCGTCGTCGTGACCGCCGCCATCATCGGCCGCGGAAAATTGACCGTCCACAGCGTCGGATCGAACCGCGAGACGAACCCCGCCTCCTGCCCGCCCCGCGCCCGCGCCAGCCAGTGCGCCATAGCAACCTCCATCTAAGCCCCTCCCCTTCAGGGGAGGGGTTGGGGTGGGGCGTCTCCCCAAGAGTTCCGCCCGCGGACAGGCCCCCACCCCCGCCCCCTCCCCTGAAGGGGAGGGGGCTACAGTGCTCCGACTCCTACCCCTCCAACGCCGCCTTCACCGCCCGCGCCACCTGCCGCGCGGATCGCGCCATCGCCGCCGGCGCATCGCTCCCGCTGGCGTTGACCGTGATCGCCACCCGCACCTCGCGCGGACCCGCTGCGGCCACCGGCTCGATCCGCCCCGCCGCAGCCGGCACGAACAGCTCCGGCCCGCGCTCGCCGACCCAATAGGGCCGCCCGCCCGTCACCGGCCCACCCGTCGCCCGGCCCGGCGCGCCGACCACGCCCCCCAGCACCCCGCCGAGCCGTTCCAGCAGCCCGCCGATCCCGCCGCCGCCCGTCACCGCCTTGACGCCGGCATGGAGCGCGGCCGCCGCGATGGCGTCCATCGCCTTCAGCGCCGTCGCGCGCAGCTCCTCGAAGGCCAGCCGCCCGGTCCGCACCGCGGTCAGCAGCGACGCCTCGATCGCCCGGCCCGCCCGCTGCGCGCCGGGTACCAGCACCGACTCCAGATCGGCGCGCATCGCCGCCACGTCCTGTCCGAAGCCCGCCGTATCGGCGCGGACCTGTACCCTCATCCCGTCGATCGACCCGTCATCCATCGGGAAACGCCTCCTGCAACCGCGCCATCGTCGCGGTATCGGCGGGCGCGCCCGCCGCCTCTCCGCTCAGTGCCGCGACCACCGCCGCCAGCTCGGCCGGGGTCGCCCGCCAGAAGGCGTCGGGGCTCCACCCCAGCACCGCCCCGGCAAAGCCCGCCAGCCGCGCCGCCTGTTCGGCAAAGCTCATCGTCCGCCCAGGATCTGCGACAGCAGCGTGCGCAGCACCGGCGTCGCCTGCGCCAGTCCGCCCGCCACCACCGCCTCGCCCAGCGCCTCGCGCGTCGCCCAGTCGGGCCGGTCCTGGACGAGGTGCCAGAACAGCGCCGCCATCTCCGCCAGCGCCAGCCGCCCCTCCGCCGCCCGTTCGACGAGCGCGAACAGCGGCCCCAGCTCGCCCTCCGCCGCGACCAGCGCCGCGAAGCTCGGGCGCAGCACCAGAGTCTCGCCCTTGACCCGCAGCATCGCCTCGCCGCGCACCGGGTTCGCCGGCGCGCTCATGCCGCCACCACCTGGCCGCTGCTCTCCAGCGACAGGGTGTAGGTCCGCTCCCCGTTGAAATCGCCCGCGAAGTCGAGCCGCGTCACCAGGAACCGCCCGGTCAGCGTCTCGCCCCCCTCGAAGCTCAGCCGATAGTCCTCGATCGTTCCCGCCAGCGCATGGCCGCGGATCCGCCCCTCCGCCGCCGATCCGGTGAACACGCCCGCGCCCGACACGCTGACGCTGCGCACCCCCGCGCCCGACAGCAGCTGCCGCCACCCGCCCGAATCCTTGCTGGTGACGACCACCGCCTCGCCGTTGATCGACAGCTGCGTCGTGCGCAGCCCCGCCACCGTCGCGAATACTGGCACGGCCTGCCCGTCGCCGATCTTCAACAGAAAGGCGCTTCCCTTCTCGATCATGCTCGCATCTCCTCAGCTATCCTCGCGGTACAATCGCACCGCGAACTCGGCCGCACCGCTCCACCGCCCCGCCGGCCCCGCGGTCAGCCGGCTGCGCACCAGTTGCAGCCGCGCGATCCGCCAGCCCTGCCCCAGCACCGGCGCGGTGCGCGGCACCGCCTCCTCCACCGCCGCCAGCAGCCCGCGCAGCCGTCCCGGCCGCTCGCCCTCGTCGGACAGCGCCACGGTCAGCCGTCCCTCGCGCCCGCTGATCCCCGCCGCGCCCCAGTCGGCCAGCGCCGGCTCCTCCACCACCGCGCGCGGCACCGTGGCGCGCACCGGCGGCGCGTCGAACACCGCCAGCGGCAGCGGCTTCAGCCGCGCCATGACCGCCGCGACCAGCAGCTCGCGCGCGCTCATCGCCCGATCCCCAGCCGGCGAAACGGCCGCCACAATGCCGCCACCGCCGTCGGCAGCGCCGCATCGGCCTGGCGATTCTCCCACCAATGCACCGCCAGCAGCGTGACGCCATGCGCCAGCCCGGCGGGCAGCGCGTTCCACCGCGCCGCCAGCCCGGCGCGATAGGCGACCAGCGCCGTCACCCCCGCGGGCAGCCGCACCCGCCCCACGCCCTCGACGATATCGATCGCATAGGCCTCGAAGGCCCCGTACCGGCAGGGTGCGTGCTTCGTGATGAATGCGGGGACGCTGGCGCGCATCCGCAAGATCAAGACGAGCGACGGCAATTTCCTGTGGCAGGCGGGGCTGGCGGCGGGGCAGCCGGCGACGCTGCTGGGCTATCCGGCGATCGAGGCCGAGGACATGCCCGATATGGGCGCGGGCAGCCTGTCGGTCGCGTTCGGCAACTTCCGGCTGGGCTATCTGGTGGCCGAGCGGCGCGAGACGGCGATCCTGCGCGATCCCTATTCGAACAAGCCGTTCGTCAGCTTCTACGCCACCAAGCGGATCGGCGGCTGCGTGACCAATAGCGAGGCGATCAAGCTGCTGAAGTTCGCGGCGAACTGATCGACCGGTCCGGCCCGGCGGCGCCCGGGCCGGATTCCTTCGTACAGGCGGGAGAGAGCGGGATGACCGATGCGACGGCGGTCGCCGCGGCGGTGGCGGCGGCGAAGGCGATGCTGCGGCTGGAGGGGACGGCGGAGGATGCGGTGCTGGTGCGGCTGGTCCGCGCCGCGTTCGAGGCGGGGGAGGCGTTTTGCGGGCAGCGTTTCCTCGTGCGGACGGTCAGCGAGGCGGTGACGGGAACGGGCGGCTGGCAGTCGCTGGCGGAGCGGCCGGTGACGGCGATCGACGGCGTGACGGCGAGCGGCGGCGGGACGCTGTCGGTCGGCGAACCACCCGGCCAGCCCCTGCGCGATCCCGGTCAGCAGCTCCTCGGCCAGCGGCAGCACCGTCATCCGCCACAGGGCGCGGTTCGCCTCGCGATAATTGGCGTGGGTGGAATCGCCCGGCAGTCCCAGCAGCATCGGCGGCACGCCGAAGGCGAGCGCGATCTCCCGCGCCGCCGCCGCCTTGGTCCCGGCAAAGTCCAGCTCGGCCGGCGACAGGCTCAGCGCCTGCCATTTGAGGCCCCCTTCCAGCAGCATCGGCCGCCCGGCATTGCCCGCGCCGGAAAAGGCATCCAGCTCCGCCCTCAGCCGCTCATATTGCGTCGCCGACAGGGCCGATCCGTCGCCCGGATCATAGACCAGCGCCCCCGACGGCCGCGCCGCATTGTCGAGCAGCGCCTTGCCCCAACGCGCCGCCGCATTGTGCACGGCGACCGCCGCCGACGCCGCGCCCAGGCACCCCATGCCGTAATGATCGTCGAGCGGGTTGAAGCTGCGGACATGGATCACCTGCGGCCGCTCCGCATCGGCGGCCAGCCGCGTCACCCTCTCGCCGACGCGGTAGCGATAGGCCTGCACCCATTCCGACCCGGCGCGCGTCTTGCCGAAGCCGCGGCCCGCGCGGATCAGCCAGACCGACCAGTCCTCGTGTCCCGGCAGCTGCCCCGGATGCGCCCAGAGCGGCCAGCAGTCGTGCAGCGCCCGCACCGCGCCCTCGGGCAGGTCGCCCACCAGCCGCGCCCGCGCGGGTTCGGGCAGCGCCGCCACCCGCGCCAGCGCCGCGCGCGTCTCCGCCACCGCTTCCGTCATTCCTGCGCCTCCGCCCGCATCGCCGCGATCCGCCGCAGCAGTTCGGACTGGGCGCGCAGCAGCGGCACGCGCACCGGCTCGACCCCGCTGCCCGTCACCTGCGCGGCGGCCAGCGCGTCGCGGCGCTTCAGCAGGTTGAGCGACAGCGACACGTCGAGCTTGCGCCCGGCATCGTTCGTCCCCGCCGCCTGGGCGAACAGGTCGCTGTGGAGCAGCATATAGCTGTGATCCCAGGCCGCCGCCCAGCCGGCCGCGAAATCGATGTCCTGTGCCTGCCAGCTCATCACGGTCGACAGCGGCACCTCCACGCGCGCCGCCGCGGTGCGGACATTGCCGGTCTCGATCAGCAGCTCCAGAAAGCGCGCGCGCACCGCCTGCCCCGCGCCGCCGCCCGTCCGGCGAAGGCTCGCCGCCTTCGCCGCTCCCGCCGCGCCGGGCGCGCCAGCATCACCCTTCATGCCCGCCTCCCCCGCACGCAGAAAGGGCCGGACAACCACCCGGGCGGCTCCGCTCCGCCCGGGTCGCTCCGACCCGTTCACACCATCTCGATGTTCCTGTTTTGTACACAAACAGCGTGACGCTGTCAAGCACTTTCGGGCCGGTCGCTTGACGCGCCGTCTGTCGCAGTTCCTGAATAGGTGGACTGCGGCCTTGATTGCCGGTTCGCCCGGGCATTCTGCTCCCGAAACGCTGGACTCATGCCCTGAAAAGATAGACTTTGTCCGCAGTCCAAGCGGCAGGGTTGTGAACCGATGCGCGAGGCGGGAACGGACGGTGCGAGTGACGCAGCCTTTAGCGAGGCCCATCGCCGGGAACTCGTGATCCGGCCTCTTGCCGCCAAGGTCACGATCAATGCCCAGACCGCAGCGAACGCTGCAGCCACCTTGGGTCTTGGACGCTCCCGCCTGTTCGAACTAATCCGGGCGTACCGCGCTTCACCGGAGCTCGCCTCGCTTCTCCCGGGCAAGCGCGGTCGGGTACGGGGCGAGCGCCGGTTGCTGAGCGAACAGGAAGACCTGATCGGCCGAGCGCTTCGCGAGGTTTATCTCACCGCGGAGAAGCCGAGCGTAGCCAGCTTGCGACGTTGGCTGCGTCACGAGTGCCTGAAGGCCGGCGTCCCAATCCCGAGCGTCAAGGCGCTGCGCGCTCGCATCGCGGCGCTCCCGCCGAAGGACATCATCGCCGCGCGCGAGGGCGCCAAGGTGGCGGCCGACCGGTTTCGGCCGGTGCGCGGCCGCCTTGAGGCAGGCTACGCACTCGAACTCGTGCAGTCCGACCACACGCTCGTCGACGTAATCGCAGTCGACGACGTGTATCGTCGGCCGATCGGCCGGCCGTGGATCACGCTCATGATCGACATTGCGAGCAGGACGGTGCCGGGCTTCTACCTCACGATGCTGCACCCGTCGGCGGTGTCGGTCGGGATGGCCATGCGCCACGCCGTGCTGCCGAAGGACCCCTGGCTCGCCGAACGCGGCATGTCTGCGCCCTGGGGCAATCAGGGCTTGATGGACCGTCTTCACCTCGACAATGCGCGGGAGCATCATTCGAAGGCATTGAAGCGCGGCTGCCGTGCCTACTCGATCGCGCTCGAGTACCGGCCTCGCAAGCGTCCCCATTATGGTGCGCACATCGAGCGGCTGATCGGGACGATGATGGGCGCCGTCCACCTGCTGCCCGGCACCACTTTTTCCAACGTCGCCGAGCGCGGCGACTACCAGGCCGAAGGCAAGGCGTGCATGACGCTGGCGGAGATCGAGGCCTGGCTCGCGGCGGAGATCATCGGGCCGTACCACGCCGATATTCACCGCGGGCTCGGCATCCCGCCTGCGACAGCTTGGGACGAAGCGGTCGAGCGACGGACGGAACTCATGCGGCTGCCCGCTGATCCGGCCACGTTCCTGTTCGACTTTCTGCCCTGCGAGGTGCGAGCGGTCACGCGCGAAGGGATCGAGCTGTTCAACACCCACTACTGGGATGATGCCCTGTCCTGTCATTATACTCGACTCGGCGGCAAGCTGCCCGTCCGGTGGGACCCGCGCGACCTGTCGCGGATCTGGCTCGAGCTGCCGGATGGTGATCATCTTGAGGTGCCGTACCGCGACCTTCGCCGGCCAGCGATCACCCGATGGGAGCAGCTGGAGGCGCAGCGTACCCTGCGCGAGCGGGGTCGCGGGGCCGTCAACGAGCAGCTCATCTTTGATGCCGTTGAGACGCAGCGCTTCATCGTCGCCGAGGCTGCCCGCAAGACCAAGGCGGCCCGGCTGGCCATGCAGCGCACCGCGACGGCGCTCGCGGACGCTCAACGCGTCCGCGCGGCCAAGCACTCTGATCTGCCCAAGCGTGCCGAGCCGGCGCCTGTGTCTGGCCAACTACCGCCACCCGCGCCTTCAGCGGGCGACCTCCCGTTCCTGGTCGACGAGAAGAGAGGATGACCAGATTCGCGCATCTGGCGGAAGGCTACCGCGACCAGGCGCTCTGGCCTGACGATGAGCGTATCGCATGGATACGCAAGGATCGCTGGGTCGGTTTTCCGAAGGCGGAGAAGGTCCGGTTGATGCTGGGCGAGCTGCTGGCGCACCCGCCTCGCACCCGCATGCCCTGCCTTCTCGTTTTCGGGCAAACAGGGATGGGCAAATCGCATATCGTCGAGCGGTTTGCGGACGAGAACCCGCGCACCTTCGATGACAGAACGGGGCTGGCGACCATTCCGGTCGTCGCCGTGCAGCTGCCGCCGGAGCCGACCGAGGGCGAGTTCTACGACGAAGTCCTAGCCGCGCTGGGTGCTGGCTTCGCCGGTGGCTCCGACATCGGACGCGCCCGGCAGCTTACGCGCCGATTGATGGGTCAGGTCGGCGCGCGCATGCTGCTGCTTGACGAGATCAACCACATGCTGGCCTGCACACCGCGACAGCAACGCATCTTCCTGAACACTATCCGCTACTTCGCCAACGATCTGCGCATTCCATTGGTCTGCACGGGCAACCACGAGGCGAGGGCGGCGCTCTTGACGGACGCCGCGCTTGCCGATCGCTTCGATGCGATCGAGCTCGTGCGTTGGCGAGACGACGAAGCCTTTCGGCTGCTCTTGGTGACGCTGGCCGCCATCCTGCCGCTCCGAAACCCGTCGCCGCTCGCCGAAGACTTGTTCAGGGCCAGGCTGCTGGAGCTGACCGATGGAAATACCGGCCGTATCTTCCGGCTTGTCGAGAACCTCGCCGTTCGGGCGATCCGGCGGAGCGCGGAGACGATCGGACCCGAAGACCTGGACGCCGATGACCTTGTGCTGCCGAGCGTCACCATGAAGGAGATCGCGAAACGCCAAGGGCGGCCAGTGTCGGGCGCGGCGGGCACTGCATGAGCGATGGTCGTCGACGCATCCCCGCTGCCGGTCGCCCCGCGTGCGCATCCCGACGAACTGATCTCGTCCTGGCTGGGCAGAACTGCGGCGGTCTACGACATGGACGTGGACCGGTTGCGTGCCAGCCTGCTGCGGAACGGCGACGTCGCTCCTAACGGTGTGGACGTTGGACTTGATCCCGACGAGCGGGATCGGATCGCCGAGGCGTTCGGACTGGCCCCGGGATGCGTCGCTGCGCTTGACCTCGGGCAGGCTTGGCCGAACCTTGCCGTGGACTGGCTACGCTGCATCAACCGGGCGAGAGACGCCCCGGGTCCTTTGCTTCTTTGCTGGTGTCCTACCTGTCTTGAAGAAGGTCGCAGAGCGGGGGGCGCTTACCTTGATCGTGAGGCAGCTCTTCCGCTGGTCCTCTGTCATCGTCACTTGCGATGGCGATACGAAAGCTGCCGCAACTGCGTGCCCACTCGCCAGCCGACCTTTGTGCACATCAACGGCGCGACCGAACTGATCTGCCCCGACTGTCGCAAGCTCCTTCAGACCGTTGTCCATCGTGTTCCCGCCAGCGAGTGGCCGAGTGACGATCGGCGCGGCGCCCGACAGTTCGAGATGCTGCTGGCATTTGAGAAATGCTTGCGAGCCGCCTGGCTCGGCCATTCGTCGCACTGGTTCGGGGTAGGCGAGGTCCAACCGTCCGAGTTCCTGGCGCTGCTCGACGATCTGACAAAGGCGCTGCTCGCGCGCAATCTGGACCAAACCAGCCTGATCAACCGCTTCCAATGCGAGTTCATCGGCGCTGTTCCGCACCACCGGCCTCGCAGTTGGGCGGACGCTTCCTTCCCCAAGCTTTCACCGAGAATGAGGGCCAAGGTACTGTGCGCGGTGATCGCAATTATCTCACGCGAGGAGATTAGCGTGCTGTTCTCCCTTTGGTACTGGACCAGGTCGTCGGGTTCCGAGGTCAAGGCCCAGAAGCTTGAGTGGTTGTTCGAGAACGCCACGACACGCGTGCAGGCCATGCTGATTCGAGGCAGCGAGCGGTGGCCGGCGGCCCTGCGGGAACGCATGCGCGTTCTGCATGGAGCGTCGGGTATCGACGTCGATAATGTGCTTGCACGCTTCGAGGCTATCCGGGCGGAGCTCGGCTTCACCAGCCTGGTCAGGCGCCCCGGGGATCCAGGTTGGCGCGGCAGTCTGGCGGACCTTCCTGCCTGAGGGCTCACGGCTGAAGCGGGACGGCGATCCCGTTCAGCGACGGTTTGCCGCGGATGGCTTCGCCGCTATGACATCGGCTCGGCAAACAGGGGGGAAGCGGACAGCATGAACACCAAGGATCTCGCCAAGCAGGTCGCCGACCACCTCGGCACGACGGAGAAGCAGACGCGCGACCTGCTCGACGCGGTGCTGAACGCGATCAGCCAGGCCGCCGCGGCGGGTGACGAGATCAACCTGCCGGGCTTCGGCAAGTTCAAGGTGAAGAGCATGAGCGAGCGCAGCGGCCGCAACCCTGCGACCGGCGAGCCGATCACAATCGCCGCGTCGAAGAAGCTCACGTTCGCGCCGGCCAAAGCCCTCAAGGATCGGCTCTGAGCGTTAGTGGCCGCGCGTAACCGAAGGCCGGCTCCGAAACCGGCCAATTTGAAGGAGGCGCTCGAGCGCGTGCCTTGGGCGTCGCGCGGGCGGGAGACGCCGATCTCCCGCCTCGCACGATCGATCGTACCCGTCGGCAACAAGGCGGGCGTGCCGAAGGGCGACCTCGCGCTCCATATCGCGATCCAGGATCCCGCCCATGAGGACTGGGTCATGGACATTCAGGGTACCGCCTTTCAGGTTGGGCGCGGCAAGCTCTACACCTGCTGGCACGTCGTGGAAGCGCTCCGCTTGAAGGAGCATGAAGCGTACCTCTGGGCGAACAGCCGGCTGAACGGCGTAGAGGCGCAACGGCCGTACCCGTTCGCGGCCGTCATGCGCTACTATGACCAACGGTTCGAGAACGGCGGACCGGGGATCGACGCCGGCATCCTGATCTGTCCTGCGACCGAGAGCGAGGAGGCGCCCTACGACGTGCCGCCGGTGGCCTGGGGAGACTCGACCAAGGTTGGAATCGGCGACCGGGTGCTGATCGGCGGCTTCCCGCTCGGCAAGGCGATGTTTTTCTCCAACGCGACCAACCGCGGGCTGGTCCAGCCGTCCTTTTTCGAAGGGATCATCAGCGCGGTGATCCCGGCCATACAGCGCGGTGAGACGCGACTGTTCCAGATCAGCTCGGTGGCGCTCGGCGGCATCAGCGGCGGCGTGGTGTGTGACGCGAAGACGGGTGCTGTGCTCGGCATGGTGACGAGCGGGCTCACCGTGGGCGAGATCAGCCTGCCGATCACCTACGCAATTCCCAGCGAGGTGCTCCGGCCCTTTGCCGATGCAATCAGCTTCGACGTCGGCGACGGGGAACGATGGCGCTAGTCGGACCGGTGCCATGGACGCCGCTTGCGCGGCGGGAATGGGAGGCGCATATCACTGTCATGGCGACCCGGTCCGATACGATCACCACTAAGAGCAGCAAGCCGGGCGTGCTCGGGCGCAGCGCAGCGACGGGCCGTTACGTTCTGGCGCCTGTGGCGACCAAGAAGGCGACCGTCTCCGACCAGCGTATCGCCGCGGCAGTGAAGAGCGTTCTGGCCAAGAAGAAGTAGCTTGCCGGCTGTCCAGACGTCGACGGACGACGTCTTCATTAATTGCCCGTTCGACGATGCCTTCGCGCCGACGTTCCGGGCACTGATCTTTGCGATCCTCGTCTGCGGCTTTCGCCCGCGCTCGGCGCGCGAGCTGGATGACGGTGGCCAAACCCGGATCGACAAGATCTTCGCGCTGATCGAGCAGTGCCGCTACGGCATCCATGACCTGTCACGCACCGAGCTGGACGCGGTCAACAACCTGCCGCGCTTCAACATGCCGTTGGAACTCGGGCTGTTCCTTGGCGCCAAGCGCTACGGCGGCAAACATCAGAAGGCCAAGCGTGTCCTGATCCTCGACGTGGAGCAGTTCCGCTACCAGCGTTTCATCTCAGATCTGGCCGGTATGGACATCCATGAGCATGGCGGCGACCCGGGTCGTGCGCTCCGCGAGGCGCGTGATTGGCTCGCCAACGTGTCACGCCGCGAGCTGCCCAGCGCCGACCGCGTGCAGCGCGTCTATGAGGCGTTTCTAGCCGACTTGCCCGATCTGGCGGCCGAGCTAGAGTTCGATCCGAATCGGATCCCGTATGTCGACTTCGAGCGGATCGTCGGCCGCTGGCTGATCGAAGCGCCGGCCGCGATCGGGGCGGCGTAAGACACATCAAAAGCCGTTACGCTCTGTTGCTGCCAGTTAGAAAAGACACATTCTCCGCTAGATAGAAACGACACTCGCTCGTGGCAGCGGGGGCAGCGTGGAGCCCCCCAAGCAGCGCAGCGCTGCCCCCGCTGATGCGATGACATGGCGGCTCTCGCCCTTGGACCCGCTGCGACAGCATCGGGCGCGAGGCCCAGTTGGTTTTCTGCCCAGGGTCTCGCTGGCCGTTCGTTTCTGAAAAGGTGGGTCGTGGCTTTTGGCTGCTGCTGTGGATGAACCGCCGCCAGCAGCCATCATGACGCGGGTTTGTGACACCTCGAGACCCGCGGAAGGCCGACGTCGAAGAGGTTGCGTCACAACCGGACGGCTCCGACACCGTCCCGATTGGGATGGTATTTCGGGATTATGGAAGTAGATCGGTTAGCCGGTTCCACCTGAGACATCAGGAGCCACTTTGGGGTCCGGGTCCTGCGCCTTGCCGGTCGCGGGTGCCACCTTCTGGCTCGGCATAGCGGTGAGATAAGCAACGATCGCATCGACGTCCTTCTCGGCCACTGGCGCCTTATACACCTCACGCATCTTGGTGACGGTCGCCTTCCACTGATCCGCCGATAGCGCAGGCTGGGTCAGCGCCATGCTGGCTGAGTGGCACGAGGTGCAATTGGCATTGATGACGTCGGCGTGCGGACCGTCGGGGTAGGTCGCGTCGTCGGCCGGCAGGTCGACGCTGGTCGAGGCAAGCGAGAAGCCGCGCGCTGACACGCTGGCGGCCGGTGCCGGCTCAGACATCTCGGAGATCGGAACGGGCGCCTTGCGGCTGCTCGGCGCGCCGATCGAGACGAGGATGATGCCGGTCAGGCCGATCAGGCCAGCAGCCATCATGCCGGGAGACGGAGTCTTCATGATTTGCTCGCTCCTCAGGCCGCGATGATGGTGGTGGTTTCAATGTTGCCGCGCATGAACCCGCCGGGATTCCAGATCGGCTTCATCGGCTGAGCGACACCGTTGGTGTTCCAGCAGCGCACCATGATGGGGTTAGGCCCGCGTCTCAGCGGCACCCGCCCGTCCCAGCGCCGGAAGCTGTACCTGCCCTCGTCCGCTCCGAGCGTCGTCCTGTACCAGGTGCGGCCACCGTCCGACGACACATCGACCTTGGCGACGCCGCAATCGCCGCCCATTGCGATGCCGCCGACCGGGATCGACGCTTCATAGGCGATCGCCTGACCATCGGGCAGGCTGGTCATCCAGCTACGCGGGATCATGCGATTGATCGGTACGGTCGGGAAGTCCTTGGCACCGGGCGCGACATTCGCGCCGGGTGTCGCGGGGATCTTGTAGGCCTTGGCCATCCAATACTGGTCGTCAGGGCCGGGCAGTACCTCGATCGCGTTCAGCATCTTGACCCAATAGGTCGAGTACCAGCCCGGCACGATCAGCCGGCAGGGAAAGCCGTTGAGGAGCGGCAGTTGCTCGCCGTTCATGCCGAAGGCGATCATGACCTCGCCGTCGCGGGCATGGTCGATGTCGAGTGCCTTCTCGAAGTCAGGAGCGCCCGCCACGACCGGCTGATCGAGAGCGCCGAAGCGCACCTGCACCGCGCCTGCCTTGACCCCGGCGAGGTCGAGCACGTCGCGCAGGCGAACGCCGAGCCACTTGGCGTTGCCCATCGCGCCATTGCCCCATTGCGCGCCGGCGACGCGCGGCTGGAACAGCCCGCGGCTGTTGCCCGAGCACTGGTTCACCGCCGCCATCTCGACCCGTGGAAGGCGCAGCAGCTGAGCGAGGCTGATCGACAGCGGCCGATTGACGTGGCCGAAGACGTTGAGGCGGAAACTTTCGACGTCGATCGAGGTCGGTATGTCGGCCCAGTGCCAGCGGACGAAGAACTGGTCGTTGGGCGTGAACACCGACTTGTCGAAGACCTCCATCGGCGTCTCCAGCAAGGGTGGATGGACGCGCTGGAGGATCATGCTGCCCTTGCCGGGAAAGGCGCTGGTCATCGGCCGCTCGGCATTGCCGCCGGGCAGCTTCAGGTCGACGAGCTGCTGCGCCAGTGCCGGCGCGGCGGCAAGGCCGGCGGTGCCGAGCGCGGCATGGCTGAGGAAGCGGCGACGGCTGGTCTCACTCGCCAGCCCGGCGTCGAAATTGTCCATGACAAGGCTCTCCTGTGGCCAGTCACGCTGGCGGATCGAAGGGGCATTCTGCAAGTGATCGGACCGACTGATCCGATCATCATGGCGGATCAGTTCGGGGTGGCGATGCAGGGCGAGACGAACAGGTTGCCCCGCCATGCACCGGCTAGCGTCTTGGCACCGACCAGCAGCCACATCGCCGCGAGCGCAACCGTCAGCACCGTGCCGACGATACCGAAAAACATAAGGTTCAGCGTCGTGCCGAGGCGGAAGGTGGCGACGGTGTAGACGCCGAGCGGGAAGGTGTAGCCCCACCAGCCGAGGTTGAACGGCACGCCCGCGCGCCAGTAGCGGATGGTGATAAGCGTCGCGAGCGCCAGCCACCACAGGCCGAAACCCCAAAGGCAGAGCCCGGCGACAACGCCGATCCCCTGCGCGACGGTGCCGACGCCGGCTAGCCCGTGCGCGGTGAGGATCGCCGGCGCATCCGCGCCGAGCACCAGCATGCCCAGAGCACCCGTGCCGATCGGCCCCAGCGCCAGCCAGGAAGATGCCGCCATGCTTTCATGCGGCAACTTGTGGAGTGCCATGCGCAGGATGAGGATGGCGAGGATGCCAAACGCGACCGGCACCGAATAGGCCCACAGCACATAGGAGGTCGCGAGCGTCACTATCTGCGCGTGGGGATCGGTTAGATGCGGCGCGAGCAGCCCGCCGCTGGCGCCCGCCACTTCGGCAGCGACGACCGGCAGCAGCCATACGGCGGTCATGCCGTCCAGGCTGTGCTCGTGGCGGGTAAACATCAGGTAGGGGATCAGCACGCCGCAGGCGAGCGACATGGCGACGTCGATCCACCACAGGATATGCGCGACCGGCACGATGCCATTTCCGAACCGCGCGATGCCGAAGGCGAGACAGCCGTTGATGATCGTCGCCAGCCCCATCGGAATGGTCCCGATGAACATCGACACGGTGTTGTGCCCGAAGATGCGCCGCGCCTCGTGCCCGAACATCACCCAGCGCGCGCCATAGAGGCCGGCGAACAGCGCGAAGAGCGCGATATTGAAGAACCACAACACCTCGCCGACAGGTTTAAGCGAAGGCCCGATGCCGGGCACCTGCGGCAGCGCGAGGGCAAGGATGCCCGTGCCCATCGTCGCGGCGAACCAGTTGGGCGTGAACTGGCGGATCATCTCGCGGGGGTGATCGAGCCGGCTGAGCGGCTTGAGGCCGCTGAGAACGGAGTGCGTGTCGGCAGTCATGCGACCTGCTCCTTGATGAGATCCGTCAGCGCGTCGGCCGCGCGGGTGCGATAGCGTTCCTTGTGGCGCAGCGCGTGAAAGGCGCGGTCGGGCAGCCCGAGCGGCAGCTCGACGAGATCGCCAGCCTTGAGCGCGCGCGCGACGACCAATCGCGACAAGACGGCAACGCCGGCACCGGCCTCAACGGCGGTGCGCACCGCCTCGTTGGACGGCAGCGTCATCGCTATCGTCAGCTGGGCCGGATCAAACCCGCGCGTTCGCAGCACGTCCTCGAAAGTCGAGCGCGTACCCGATCCCTGCTCACGGACGATCCAGCGTGTAGTGCGCAGCCAGGCCTCGTCGATGCGTTCGGCTTCCTCGCGGCCGACCAGCACCATTGGGTCATGCCCGACATTCCAGTGGGCAAGCGCCGGTTCGTCCACCTCGCCCTCGACAAAGCCGAGTTCCGCCGCGCCGCTCAACACCTGCGCTGCCGCGCCTTCGGTGTTGTCGATCGCCAGCTCGACCGCGATCTGTGGGTGGCGTTCGTGGAAGGCGGCGAGCTTTGCCGGCAACCAATAGCTCGCGATCGTCTGGCTGGCGACGATCCGCAACGAACCACGCGCGAGCCCGGCATAGTCCGCGAGCATCGTCTCGGCATGCGCTGCCCGCCCCAGCACCGCGCGCGCTTCCTCCAGAAAGCCGCGGCCTGCCTCGGTAAGCTGGATGCCACGCCCGACGCGGTGGAACAGCGGAACGCCGTAGCGCGCTTCGAGGGCCGCAACCGCCCCGGAGGCAGCAGACTGCGTGACGTTCAGCGCCTCCGCTGCCTTGGTGACGTGTTCGCGCTCCGCGACACCGACGAATATTCTGAGCTGCTCCAAAGTCATGCAGCATATATCGCGTACTTAGATCGATACGACCAACCGTTTGATATGGTCATTCCAATCTGGATATCGGAATGGTCGGCAGCCTTTCGTCTGCGATGGTCTCGAAGACTTGAAGCGTTACGCGTGCCCGCGACGTTTGATCGTCCATGACCGATATGATCGAGCGCAGTTCTGATCCCTACAATGCCGAGCCGACGCCCGGTGCGTTGATCGAGCGGTTTCTGACGCCGCAGGCGCTGTTCTACGTGCGCAGCCACGGGCCGGTGCCGGATCTGCCCGCCAATCATCGGATCGAGGTGAGCGGGAGGGGCATGGCGAGCCGCTTCTTCTCGGTGCAGGAACTGAAGAGCACGTTTGCCACGCGCACGGTAACGGCGGTTCTCCAGTGCGCCGGCAACCGGCGTACCGATCTCCAGCAGGTCGCCAACACCTCCGGCGATCCGTGGGACGTAGGCGCGATCGGCAATGCGGAGTGGACCGGCGTACGCTTGGCCGATGTGCTCGATGCGGTCGGCGCGCCGGATGCGTCCGAGCTGTTCGTGGCGTTCACCGGCGCGGACGAGGTGGACGTGGAGGGTGAAGAAGCCTTGTTCGGGGTATCGATCGCCATGAGCAAGGCGCGGGAGCCCGACGTACTCCTCGCCTGGGCGATGAATGGCGAGCCGCTGACGCCCGAACATGGCGCCCCGCTCCGCATGGTGGTGCCTGGCTATGCCGGGGTCCGCAGCGCCAAATGGCTGACACGGATCGAGGTGCGTGAAACGCCCTCCGAGGCACCGATCCAGGCGCACGACTACAAGCTCTTCCCCGCCGCTGTGACGAGCGACACCGTCGACTGGAGCCAGGGTCTGACGATCAATGCCATGCCGCTCAACGCCGCGATCTGCTCGCCCGGTGCGGGCGAGAGTTTGGCCGCCGGAGAGGTGCGGATTGAGGGATATGCCATTGCCTATGACCGCCGTATTTCTCGGATCGAAGTGTCGGTGAACGGCGGTCGCGACTGGCAACAGGCGACCTTCGCCGATGATCCGGAGACGCGCTGGGGCTGGCGGCGCTGGATCCTTGACGCCACACTTGCCAAGGGACGCCAGCACCTTGTCGCCCGTGCCTTCGACGAGACCGGGCAGGGACAGCCCGAGCGGCCGGATACGATGTGGAATTTCGCCGGCTATCTGTGCACCGCCTGGCATCACGTTCACGTGCTGGTCGAATGATCGAAGCATCAGCGGCACCGGACGTCGCTTTCTGGATCGATGCGATTGGCCGGCTGGTGGTGGCGACCGCGGCCGGGATGGTGCTCGGCTGGGAACGCTCGCGTGAGAACCGGCAGATCATGGGCCTGCGGACGCTGGGTCTGGTCGGTCTGGCGAGTTGCATCGCCGTTCAGGCGATCGTGCATAGTGGCTTGCCGAACGTGAACGCCGATGCCGCAGGACGGGCGATGCAGGGCATTCTGTCCGGCGTCGGCTTCATCGGTGCCGGTGCGGTGCTGCGGGTCGGCCAGGGTCAGGAAGTGCATGGATTGGCGACCGCCGCGTGCATCTGGGTGACAGCCACGATCGGCGCGGCAGCAGGGTTGGCGGTGTGGCCGCTCATCATCGGCGGGGTGAGCCTTGCAATGCTCGTCCTGTTCGTCGGCGCGCCGCTGGAACGCCGCATCCGCGAGCGAGCCCGTCTGACGCCGGCCGAGACCGACAGGAAGGATGTCGAGCGCAAGCCGTGATCGCGCTGGACCGCCCGGTGCCCGTCGGCGCCGGGAGGCGGCAAGGCGCTATCAGGACACAAGCGCGGCATCTGCCTGACGCCGGACTTCATCGGCGATCGGATGCAGTTCGGCCGCGGGTCGCTCGCCCACCACACTATAGCCGATCCCGTCGACCGCCCATGTGACCCGGCCCATGGTCCCGCTGGACGTGCTGGTCATGCTCGCGGTCTTGTCGATCTGCATGGGCCTCGTCAGCACCGCAAGTTTCGACGCTTGCGGTCCGTCGTAGAGGAGCAGTGCCGCAGGGCCGTGGGGCGTCGCGACCAGTCGCCCCCCGCCATAGCGATAGCCGGCCGTGCTGAGGTCCGGGATGGTCACGCGCTCACCCAATCGAGCGGACGTCCATCGGATCAGCATGGCGCGCTGGTCGGGGCCGATCTCCGCCGGTCGTATCCGGTCGGCGGCATAGACACGGAAATTATCACTCGCCTCGTTGGCCAGCGCCGCGATGCCCGCGCGGGGTTCGCCGCTCCACCGCGCGCTCGACCAGCCACCGCCAAACCCCAACGCCAGCAGAAGTGACGCGGCGATGGCGAGCTGCCAACGCGGTTGCCGTTGCCGTCCCCTGATGGCTGCGACGCGCATCGTCGCCGGGATCGGTTCATCCGCGACGGGGGCGAACAGGGATGCAAGGGCTCGCGCCTGCTCCGCCTGCTCTCGCAAACGGGCATGCACGTCCGGCTGGCCTTCAAGGTAAGCGTCGACCAGGCGCTGCCGCTCGGGCGACAGCCTGCCATCGATCCACGCGGCCAGATCGTCCTCGCCGATCGGGCTGGTCATTGCACGCTCCTCAATCGCGGCCGTTCACCCTCCCGGAGGAGCGTCGCCAGACGGTCGCGCCCCCGCGATATGCGCGACATCACCGTGCCCAGCGGCACCCCGACGACGGCAGCGACCTCCGCATAGGGCAGCCCCTCAACCGAGACGAGGAGCAGCACCGTTCGCTGTTCCTCAGGCAACGCATCAAGCGCGTGCAGCAGGTCGCGGTGGTGCAGGCCTGTATCCTGATCGGCCGGGCGGCCGAGCGCAGCGTCGTCCACGAGGTGGAGCGGAACCGCCGTGCCTCGCCGGTTATGCTGCCGCTGATGGTCGACCAACAGGTTGTGCAGGATCGTATAGACCCACGGGCGCACCTCCACGCCGCGTCGCTGTCGCCAGCGCCCGACTGCGCGCTCGAGGCAATCCTGCACCACGTCATCCGCCATCGCCCGATCGCGCAACCACGATCGGGCATAGCGGCGCAGGCCGGGGATCAGGGGTTCGATCGCGGCGGCAAGCGGGTCCATCTCAGTCGCGCTGCACCTGCACGATGCGACCCGGCGCGCCGTTCACCACCTCCGCGACAGCCAGAAAGCGCCGGGGCGCCGCGGTGCTGCCCTGAACGATCTGCCGGATCGGCCCCGATGCGTTGACGATCGCCGCACCTGCCGGGTTGCTCATGAAGTTCGCAAGCGGCTCTACCGCACCGCTGCCGTCCGCGTTGGCGGTCAGCACGAGCATGTAAGGCTTTTTGGGCTGCAAACCGGTAACGGCACTTTGCACGACCTGGATGATGCCCTGGTCGAAGAGGGTGATGCTGCTTGCCGCACCATTGCCGCCAACCGGCCCCATGGTCAGATGCACCGCCTTGCCGGCCGTACCGAGCGGTTGGAGATTGTCGGTGCCGGGGCCTGTCGGGACAGCGTTCGGCACATAGGCGATCGCCTGCGGTGCCTGTCCGACCGGCACGGTGGCGACCACCTTGTTGCCTGTGGTGTCGATTGCGGCGAGTTCATCGGCATTCTCCAGCCCGACATAGATGCGCCGGCCGTCGCCCGATGGCCAGACGCCGTGCGGCATCTTGCCGACCGGGATGGTGGCGACGGGCGCGAAATCGGACGTGCGGAACACCTTCACCGCGTTTTCCCCGCCTACCGTGACGTACGCGAACTGTCCCCTGACCGTGCGGGCGAAGTTGACGTGATTGGTGATCGGCCCGGTATCCAGCACCTTGAGGATTGCGAAGGGTGGCCTGGCATCGAATGCGACCGTCTTGCCGATGTCCTTCAGCGTGAACCACACCTGCTTGCCGTCCGGCGTCGCGGCGATGTTGGGACAGAATGGGCTCGGCTGTGCCACCTGTCCGACCTGCGCGTGGGTTGCGACATCGAACACGGCCAGCACCGGATTGAACGACGAACAGACATAGCCGTATCGGCCATCGGGCGAGAAGATCGTCATACCCGGACCACCGGGCGTCTTGATGCGCCCGGTTTCCTTGTACGTCGTAGGGTCGAGCACGGCGATATAGTCCTCGCCGCGGACGGTGACCCAGACTTCCTTGCCGTTCGGTGTAAAGAACGCCTCGTGCGGACTGCGCCCGACATAAGTCGTATGCTTGACGGTGTTGGTGGCGGTGTCGATCCACGACACGGCGTTCGATGCGATCGACACGACCGCGAGGGTCTTCCCGTCCGGCGAGAAGCCGAGTCCGTGAACCAGCACCTGCCCCTTGTAGAGCGGTGAAAAATTCATCGGCTGCGGATCGCCAAGCTTGATGACGCCGAGCAGCCGGTTGTCGGCCGGGTCGGTCACCGACACCGTGTTGGAGAATTGTTCGGATGCATAGACGCGGTCGCGGTGGCTGACAGGCACGTCCCTGGCGTTCCACGGCGCCTGCTGGGCCATGGCGATGCCCGGTGCGGCGCTTATCAGCAAGGCGGCCGAGCGCAGGATGGTCCGGATCATGTCAGTGCTCCATATGGCTGTGGTGGTCACCGCCCTGCGTCGGGGCTGGCGTCGAAGGGGGTAGCGGCTGACCGATCGCCAGCTTCATGGCGGCGATCTCCTGCTGCTGATCGATGATAATTTCCTGCGCGATGCGCTTGAGCTGCTCGTTATGGCCGTAGCGCAGCTCCGCCACCGCCATATCGATGGCACCCTGATGATGCGGAAGCATCATCGCCACGAAGTCGCGGTCGACGTCACCGGACGGCTTGACCATCATGCCCGCCATCATCCGGTCCATCGCGACAGACATCATGGTAGCGTAGCCATCGGCGGGGGCGGCCGCGACTGCGCCGGTAAGTAGGGCCGAGGCCGTCAGACCCAGCATCCAATCTCGTCTACGCATAAGCCTCCAGCGCATCGGTCTCGAAAGCGTAGACGATGCTCGTCGGGGTTTATTCCGTGGCCAAAGCCATTTTATCGGTCCTCACCAAAACGATAGTCTCATGCTTCTGCGGTTGGTTGACCGGGTCGCGGTCGGACAGCATATGCGCAGGCACGGCGATGGATTTCCGCCGGGCCATTCGGTCGAACCGCCCTCGCAAGGGCCGATGATTCCTACCAGGCGCCGCAAGGCAGCAAGGAGGAATCGTGCGCGCGACATTTCGCAATCTCTATGACCAGTTCAACATGGCAGCGTTCATTCGCGATCGCCGCACCCATGCCACGTCGGTACTGCGGTTGGCTTTGATCCTGGTCCCGATGGCCGCAGCGGTGGGAACGCTCTGCGCGGCCTTCCTGCGGAGCCTCGACGCCGTAACCCGGCTTCGCTTCGCCTTTCCCTGGCTGCTCTACCTGCTGCCGATCGGCGGGTTCGTGGTCGGACTGCTCTACCATCTGACAGGGCGCTCGGTCGAAGGCGGCAACAACCTCATCGTCGAGCAAATCCACGAACCGGGGGGCGGCGTGCCGCTGCGCATGGCTCCGCTCATCTTCTTCGGCACGGTCGTGACACATCTGTTCGGGGGATCGGCGGGACGTGAAGGCACCGCCGTGCAGTTGGGCGGCAGTCTTGCCAGCGGGTTTGGACGCGCGCTCAGATTGGATGCGGAAGCGACACGCACCCTCCTTATGACCGGGATCGCGGCTGGGTTCGGCGCGGTCTTCGGGACGCCGATTGCGGGCGCGGTCTTTGCACTGGAGGTGCTGGCGATCGGTCGGGTCGAGTATCGCGCGCTGGTGCCATGCCTGGTCGCGGCGCTGGTCGGTGACTGGACCTGTCTTGCCTGGGGCATTCATCACGGCGTCTACCATGTCGATGCGCTGGTGCCGGTCGACGCGCTGCTCGTCGCCAAGGCCGGTGTCGCCGGCATTGCCTTCGGTCTGACCGGGCTGACCTTTGCCGAGGCCAATCACGCGCTGGGCGGATGGTTGAAGCGCGTGATCCCCTATGGCCCACTACGACCCGTTATCGGCGGGCTGGCCGTGATTGCGCTGGTCTGGCTGCTCGGAACCCGCGACTATCTTGGCCTGGGTACGCTCGCCGCGACACCGGACAGCCTGACCATCGCCAGCTTCTTTGGTCCCGATACGCACTCGTGGAGCTGGGCGCTGAAGCTGCTCTTTACCGTCGTGACCCTGAGCGCGGGCTTCAAGGGGGGCGAGGTCACGCCGCTGTTCTTTATCGGCGCGGCGCTCGGCAATGCGCTCGCGCCGATGTTCGGAGTACCGTCGGGGCTATTCGCAACGATCGGCTTCGTCGCGCTGTTCGCGGGCGCGGCCAACACACCGCTGGCTTGCACGTTCATGGGGATCGAGTTGTTCGGCGCGGCCTATACGGTGCCGATCGCAGTCGCGTGCTTCGTCGCCTACCTCTGCTCAGGCCACAACGGCATCTACCTGTCGCAGCGCGTCGCTGTGCCAAAGGTACCTGCCGCACACCTCACACCCGACGCGACCCTGCGCGATGCCCGCACGCACCGCGCTTCTCGCCGGCGCACGCGCGCCTGATCCTGTTTCCTGTCGAAAGCCCGTCATGCCCAATCGTTTCACCGTCCATCACCGCGAAGTCGGGATGCTGCGCATCTATCTGAAACCGTCCGACAAGATCGGCCCGCGTCGCTTCTGGGGGGCAAAGCCGCTCTATCGCGAGCTGATTCGCACCGCGAAGGCGGACGGCATCATCAACGCCGTCGCGCAAAATACCCATTACGGCTTCAGCAATCACGAACCGATCCGGGAGAACGGCTCGGAAATTGCCGATCCGCATCTGACGATCTGTGTCGAACTGGTCGGCGATCGCGATCAGCTCGACCTTTTCTGTCGCCGTCATGGCGATCTGCTCGGCGACAAGGTGATCGTCTACAACTAACTGGAGCATTGGACGATCACGCGCCAAACTGAGCGAGCCAGAGCTTGATCGGCGTTCCCGGTTGGGAAACGACCAACGACATGGCCAAGGCTTCCCCGCAAGGATGGTATTTCGGGAATTGACGTTGCTGCATTGCAGCGACATATATCTCTTCAAGGCGATGGATTTCCGCCGGGTCGTCTGACCGAACCGCCCTAGCAAGGGCCGATGATTCCTACTTGGCGCCGCAAGGCAGCAAAGGAGGAATCGTGCGCGCGACGTTTCGCAATCTGTACCATGAGTTCAACGTGGCGGCGTTCTTTTGCGACCGGCACGACCATGCCATGTCGGTGGTTCGCTGGACGCTGATCCTGCTGCCGATGGCGGCGCTGGTCGGGACGTTGTGCGCGGCTTTCCTATGGAGCCTCGATGCCGCTACACAGGCCCGCTTCGATCATCCGTGGCTGCTGTATCTCCTGCCCGTGGGCGGGGCAGCCGTCGCGTTTCTCTATCATCACACCGGGCGCTCGGTCGAAGCCGGCAACAATCTGATTGTCGAGCAGATCCATGAGCCCGGGGGTGGCGTACCGCTCCGCATGGCACCGCTGGTGTTCCTTGGCACGATCGCGACGCATCTGTTCGGCGGCTCGGCGGGACGCGAGGGAACCGCCGTGCAGCTCGGCGGCAGTCTCGCCAGTGCCATCGCCGGCCTGTTCCGTCTCGATGCATCCGGTATTCGCATCCTGCTGATGGCCGGCGTCGCGGCGGGCTTCGGCGCGGTGTTCGGCACGCCCTTGGCAGGCGCGGTGTTTGCTCTTGAAGTGCTGGCGCTTGGCCGCGTCGAATATGGCGGGATCATTCCGTGCTTGCTCGCCGCGCTGGTCGGGGACTGGACGTGTCATGCCTGGGGCATCCACCACACGCCTTATCACATCGCCTATGCCGCCCCCGCCACGGGCGCGCTGCTGGTCGAGCCGCTGATGCTCCTCAAGGCGACGATCGCGGGCGTCGCCTTCGGGTTCGCCGGCCTCGTCTTCGCCGAAGCGAACCACGCATTCGGCGGCTTCCTCAAGCGCCGCATACCTTACGGACCGGCCCGTGCCGCTCTGGGCGGCGTCCTGGTCATCGCGCTCGTCTGGATCGTCGGCACCCGCGCCTATCTGGGTCTGGGCGTATGGTCCGCCATCCCCGGTGATCCTACGATCGCGGGCTTCTTCAGCGGCCCGGTCGATCGGTGGAGTTGGGCGCTCAAGATGCTGTTCACCGTCGTGACGCTGAGCGCAGGCTTCAAGGGCGGCGAGGTGACGCCGCTGTTCTTCATCGGTGCCGCGCTCGGCAACGCGCTGGGGTGGCTGCTCGGTGCACCGCTCGACCTGTTCGCAGCGCTCGGTTTCGTCGCCGTGTTCGCCGGGGCGGCCAACACGCCGCTGGCCTGTACGATCATGGGGATCGAGCTGTTCGGCGCCACCCATGCCGTGCCGATCGCGGTGGCCTGTTTCGTCGCCTACATCTGCTCGGGCCATAACGGCATTTACCTGTCGCAGCGGATCGCCGTGCCCAAGCGTCCCGCCCGCGCTCATACCGGCACCTTAACGCTGCGCGACGCCCGCGCATCCCGCCGTAGCCGGCGTCCTTCCAACACCGTCAAGGAGCATAACTGATGCCCCACAAGGTCACGCCCAGCGAGATCGGGATGATCCGCATCTACATGAAGCCGTCCGACAAGGCTGCGGGCGCGCGTAGCTTCTGGTCGCGCAAACCGCTGTACCGCGAGCTGGTCGCGCAGGCGAAGCGCGACGGCATTATGAACGCCGTCGCCCATCACACCCATTACGGCTACAGCAATCATGGCCCGATTCGGGAAAATGGCTCCGAGATTTCCGATCCGCACCTGACCATGTGTGTCGAGCTGATCGGCCAGCGCGGCGAACTCGAACGCTTCTGCGAGGGGCATGGCGATCTGCTCGCGGGCAAAGTGATCGTCTACAAGCATCTGGAGCATTGGAGCATCGGTCCGGGCGGCGTCCGGCATGAAGATGCGGTGCCCGCCGAGCTGGCCGATGAAACGGGGCAGGCGTGAGAGTGGGAAGCGTCAGCTCCTCCTCGTGGCTCGTCTGGGCGCTGGGTTCCGCCGGATTTGCCGCGCTGACCGCGATCTTCGCCAAGATCGGGGTCGAAGGAATCAACTCCGACCTGGCGACCCTTTTCCGCACGCTCGTGATTGTCGTGGTGCTGACCGCCCTGCTCGCGCTTACCGGCAAATTTCAGCCCCTCGGGACCATCGCGCCACGTACCTGGCTGTTTCTCGGGCTGTCCGGCCTGGCGACCGGCGCGTCATGGCTCTGCTATTTCCGCGCCCTGAAGATCGGCGACGCAGCGCGGGTCGCTCCCATCGACAAGCTGAGCGTCGTTTTTGTCGCCGTCATCGGCGTGACGCTTCTTGGTGAACACCTCTCCCTGCGGGGCTGGTTCGGCATCGGTTTGATCGGTGCCGGCGCCGTGCTCGTCGCGCTTGCCTGATGCCTTTCGAACGGAAACCAACGATGCGCTATCTCCCGATCGTCGCCGCTGCCGTCGCCATTGCCGCTACACCGGCACTCGAAGCTCGCACCGCAAAGCGCGCCCGCACTCCGCACAACGTCATTCTGGTCGTCATCGACGGGTTGAGAGGCAAGATCGTCACCCCTCAAACCGCGCCTGAACTGGTCCGGCTACGGGATGCCGGGACCTACTTTCCCAACAGCCATTCGGTATTCCCGACGTTCACGACCGCCAATGCCTCCAGTCTCGCGACCGGCCATCAGCTTGGCGATACCGGCGATTTCAGCAACACGATCTGGACGGCCGCCCCGATCGCAAGCGCGGCGGGCAGCGTCACCCCGTTCCTCGAAAACGATGCCGTGCTCGGCGAGGTCGATACGCACTTCGGCGGCAATTACCTCAACGAAACGACTGTTCTCGAAGCCGCACGCAAAGCGGGATACGGCACCGCTGCGATCGGCAAGCTCGGCCCAGCGCTTATCCAGGATCACCTCGCTCGCGACGGTATGACGACGATCATCGTCGACGACTCCACCGGACGGCCGGGCGGCATCGCGCTTTCGCCCGACACTGTCACAGGAATGACCAGGGCGGGGCTGCCGCTCGTCGCACCGGACAGGGGTGCCAACGGCCGTTCGGGGGACGCTCGCACACCCGGCACGCGCGAGGCCAATCGTGCGCAGCAGGACTATTTCATCGATGTCGCCACCCGCGTGGCGCTGCCGTCATTCAAGGCACGTCACCGGCCTTTCGCGATGGTCTTCTGGTCACGCGATCCCGATGGGACCCAGCACAATCAGGGCGACAGTCTCAACCGCCTGACGCCCGGAATTAATGGTCCGACGACCTTTGCTGCGATCCGCAACGCGGATGGAGATCTCGCAAAGCTGCGAACGGCGCTCAAGCGGCTTGGCCTAGATCGGACGACCGATATCATCGTCACGTCGGACCACGGCTTTTCCACGATCTCGAAGCAAAGCGACACGAGCCGTGCAGCACGGACGCGGTATGCCGATGTTCCTGAAGGCTTCCTCCCGCCCGGCTTTCTCGCGCTTGATCTGGCGTCGGCGCTGAATATGCCGGCATTCGATCCCGAGGCCGGCAACGCGCCGGTGACAACGGGTGCTCATCCCAGTCGCGGCAACGCACTGCTGGGGGCCGATCCCTCTCATCCCGACATCGTGGTTGCCGCCAATGGCGGGTCGGACCTGTTGTACCTGCCTGGACGCGATCCGACGCTCGCGCGCCGTATCGTCACCGCGCTGCTTGACCAGGATTATATCAGCGGAATCTTCGTCGATGATCGGCTCGGCTCGATCGCCGGCACGCTGCCATTATCGTCGATCAACCTCAAAGGGGCAGCGCTGCCCCCCGTACCGTCGATCGTCGTCATCTTCCGCTCGGCAACGACCGGCTGCGCAATACCGACGAACTGTCAGGTGGAGGTGGCGGATACGACGCTGCAGCAAGGCCAGGGCATGCACGGCAGCTTCGGCCGCGGCGACACCCTCAACTTCACAGCGGCGATCGGCCCCGATTTCAAACGGCGTTTCGTCGATCCGGCACCGGTCAGCAACGCGGATATCGGACACACGATGATGGCCTTGCTACGCCTCTCCCCGACGCCGCATGGTGCGCTGACCGGCCGGGTATTGAGCGAAGCGATGCCCGGGGGGCGGATGACCCCCTATGTCCGGGGCGAGCAGCGATCCGCTGCCGCCGGGAATGGTCTCGTCACCCTGCTGCGCTATCAGGAGGCGGCAGGCATTCGTTATCTCGACGCCGGGGGTTTTGCGGGCCGCACTCTCGGCCTGGCTGATGTGGCAGCACCTGAAGCCGCTGGCCGGGGAGCGCGTCGATGACGGGGCTGCCGCAATTCTGGCTTGTCCGTCATGGTGAGACGGCCTGGAGCCTGACACGTCAGCATACGGGTCGAAGCGACATTCCCTTGACGAAGGGCGGGGAGGAAGCTGCCCAACGCCTGAGCGAGCGCCTGCCGGCACGTCCCTTTTCGCAAATATGGTCCAGCCCGTCGCAGCGCGCGCGTCGAACCGGCGAACTGGCAGGCTTCTCCCGGAAGATCGCAATCGTCGATGACCTCGCGGAGTGGGATTACGGTGCCTACGAAGGTCGAACCACGAAAGAGATTCTGGCCGATCGCCCGGATTGGATGCTGTTTCGCGATGGCTGCCCGCAAGGTGAAACACCTGACGACATCACGGCGCGGGCGGATCGCGTCGTCGAACGCCTGCGGGCCTCCACGTCCGACATCCTGATCTTTTCCAGCGCCCATATCCTGCGGGTGCTGGCTGCGCGCTGGCTGGGGCTTCCCGCCGCGGCCGGTGCGCTCTTCATCCTCGACACCGCCAGCATCAGCATTCTCGGTTACGAGCACAATGATGCCGAGCGGGTCATTCGCGGATGGAATCTGGCATGAACCGGACTGCCCTCCTCGCATGGGCGATAGGGGGCATCTTCGCACCGCTGGGCGGGATCAGCGCCGGCATCATCACTTACGCCGAATATAGCCAGCACCGGCTTCCCAAGGGGCGGGCAGCCCGTGAGGCCCTGCGAAGCGGGGCGGTGGCGACGGTCGTCCTCCTGACGGTCACCGGCCTGTTCGGTTGGTGGGTGGGCCGGTCATGACGAACACGCATGACGATGCCTCTCCGCTCATTCTTGAGGGCGTTGTGACCGAACTGAGCGGCCGGATCATCCACGACGGTGTGGACCTCGTCATGAAGCGTGGCGAGGTTCTTGGCTTGGTCGGCGCGTCGGGATCGGGAAAATCGGTTCTGCTTCGATGCATTATCGGCCTGCTGCCACCGAAAGCGGGCACCGTCAGGCTGTTCGGAGACGATCTGTACCAGGCTGACGACCGGACGCTGGCCGCGATCAAACAGCGCTGGGGCGTGCTCTTTCAAGCCAACGCACTGTTTTCCGATTTCAGCGTTCTGGACAACATCGCGATGCCGCTGCGCGAACATCACGGTTTGCCGGAAGAGCTGATCCTGTCGGTCGCAAGAATGAAGGCGCTCGCATCGGGACTTCCCGAGGATGCGCTGTGGAAGTTCCCGTCCGAGCTTTCCGGCGGGTTGCAAAAGCGTGTGGGGGTGGCGCGGGCGATCGTGCGCGACCCGGATCTCATCCTCCTCGACGAACCGACTGCCGGTCTCGATCCGATCATGGCAGCACAGATCGATGCCCTGATCGGTGGTCTGGCAAGCGAACTAGGCCTGAGCGTGGTGGTCGTGACCCACGACCTCGATACCCTCTACACCATCTGCGACCGTGTCGCGGTTCTGTCGGATCGCACGATCCTTGCCGTCGCCCCCGTCCGTGAGCTGGAGCACAGCCAGGACCCGTGGCTCCGCAACTATCTGCTGGGCACACGGACGCGGGCCGGGCGCATAGCTGATCCAAAAGTCGTTCATCCCTCGCCACAGGAGATCATGTCATGAAGCTGCTTGCTGTCATCGTGGGCGCGGACAGCGCGCCTGCCTGTCTGGATGCGGCGGTTCTTGCCGCAAAAGCATTGGGCGACGCTTCGATCGAAGCACTCAACGTCGTCGTCGATCCCGATAGGATTCACGCCTCCAGCGATGAGGAAATCCAGTTCCAGCGCATGCGCGAACGTGATGAAGGGACCGCGCAGGAGCGTGCCGATGCGGCCCATGCCGCCTTCGTCGCGTGGAACGCCGGGGCAGGCGAGGACACGCCACGGGTATTCTGGCGGTCGGTCGTCGGCACGGAAGAAGCCGTCGTTACGAGCGAGGCCGCGAACGTCGATGCGCTGATCGTGGTCGCGCGCGAACAGAGCATGGACAGTGGCGATGCCATTCACGCAGCCCTCTTTTCCACCGACAAACCGGTCCTGATCGTACCACCGCACTGGCAGCCCGGTGCCGTCACCGCATTCAGCCATATGGCTGTCGGTCTCAGCGACAGCGATACGGCCCGCCATGCGATCAGGGAGGCGGCACCATGGTTGCGGGTGGCAAGCCGGGTCACCGCGATCCGCATCGGCGAGGATGGCGATCCGGCGCTGAAGCTCGAGGCGCTGCTCGACGAACTGTGCGTGACGCACGAACTTCATGTCGTCCCCCGACAGGGTGACAATCTGGGTGCGCAGCTCGTCGCGGAAGCCAAGGCTGTCGGAGCCGATCTACTGGTGACCGGCGCCTACCGGCACAACCAGCTCGTCGAATGGTTCATGGGCGGCACCACGCGGCATCTGCTCGCCGCAGCCGAAATCCCGTTGCTGATGGCCCATTGAACGATGAACGGAGCTGCCCATGCGCGCCTGATCCTGCTTCGACATGGAGAAAGCGAAGCCAACGCCGCCAATCGCTTTACCGGATCGGCCGATCCCGCATTGACGGCAAACGGGCGCGGACAGGCCGACGCCGTTGCCCGTCAGTTGCTGGACCGCGGCATTCGGCCCGCCCGCATCTTCCGGTCGACGCTACGCAGGTGCGCCGACACCACTGCCATCGTCACGGCCGTGACCGGCAGTCAGGACGTTCCCGTCATCGCAAACCTGGCTCTCAACGAACGCGATTACGGCGCGCTGACAGGGCTGAACAAGGCGGAAGCCGCAGATCGGTACGGCGTCGAACAGGTGCTGCGCTGGCGCCGCTCCTATGCCGATGCACCGCCCGACGGGGAGAGCCTGCGCGATACGGCAGCGCGCGTGCTCGCCTACCACATCCACGTCATGCTGCCTGCCATTATGCAAGGCGGCGCCACGCTGGTCGTGGCGCACGGCAACAGCCTGCGCGCACTCGCCATGGCGCTCGACGGCATCGATGCGGTCGGGGTCGAGACGTTCGACATCCCGACCGCCGGTGCCATCCTCTACGAATTCGCCGCAACGACCGCGATCCTCGATCGCGCGATCATCTCCTGACAGGAAATTTCCCATGTCCATCGACAGCCAGATCGCCCGTCTCCAAGCCCTGGAAATCCTGGATTCCCGGGGCAATCCGACCCTGTCCGTCACGGTGACGCTGACGGACGGAAACTCGGCAACCGCCTCGGTCCCGTCCGGGGCTTCGACCGGCCTGCACGAAGCCGTCGAACTTCGCGACGACGACCGTAACCGTTACGGCGGCAAGGGCGTGCGGCGCGCTGCCGCTCATGTCGAAGGCGAGATTGCAGATGCACTCATGGGGTTGGATGCCCGCGCGCAATCCGACATCGATCATGTGATGATCGCACTCGACGGCACCGACACCAAGGGCCGGCTCGGTGGCAACGCCATCCTGGGCGTTTCCATTGCCGTCGCGCGCGCCTCCGCGCTGGCACAAGGGCGACCACTCTACCGGAGCCTGAACGACGCCGATGACTATCTCCTGCCGGTGCCCTGCATGAACGTCCTGAACGGCGGCAAACATGCCGACAGCAGCCTGGACTTCCAGGAATTCATGATCGTGCCGCACGGTGCGCCGGGTTTCGCGGAAGCCGTGCGCTACGGTGCGGAAACCTATGCCGCCCTGCGTAGCCTGTTGCACGACCGCGGGCTTGCGACCTCGGTGGGTGACGAGGGTGGCTTCGCGCCTCGGCTCGACAGCAACGAGGCCGCCTGCGAGCTGATCGTCGCAGCCATCGAACGTGCAGGGTATCGCCCCGGGGTCGATATCGCGATTGCGCTCGATCCCGCCGCATCGTCCTTTGCCGAGGGTGAGAGCTATCACCTGTCGCGGTCGCGCACCCGACGGCTCGATCGGGCGGCACTGCTCGCACTCTACGGGCGCTGGATCGATGCCTATCCGATCGTCTCGATCGAAGACGGCTTTGGCGAGGAAGACTGGGCCGGGTTCATCGATCAGACCGCCGACCAGGGCGATCGGATACAGATCGTCGGGGACGACCTGTTCGTCACCAACCCCCGCATCATCCGTGAAGGCATCGCCCGACACGCTGCCAATGCCGCCCTCATCAAGCCGAACCAGATCGGAACGGTGACGGAGACGATCGAGGCCGTCCGCATCTGCCAGCAAGCGGGATGGGGGACGATGGTGTCGCATCGCTCCGGTGAAACCGCAGACGACTTCATCGCCGACTTTGCGGTCGCGATGGGTGCAGGCCAGATTAAGTCGGGCGCCCCGTGTCGCGGCGAGCGGCTTGCCAAATATAACCGCCTCATCGCGATCGAGGCGGAGCTGGGCGATCGTGCCCGCATGGCGGCTCCGTTTGCCCGTTACGTCGAGAGGCGGGCATGATCGATCCTACCGCATTGGTCGCACCCGTCGTCCTCGGCATTGTCGAGGGCCTGACCGAGTTCATTCCCGTCTCCTCGACGGGCCACCTCATCCTCACCGAGCGTCTGATCGGCTATGAGGGACGGCAAGCGGGCATCGTCGATGTCGTCATCCAAGTCGGCGCGATTCTGGCAGTCTGCTGGCTCTATCGCGCAAAGCTGTGGTTGGTGGTGACCGGATTGAAGGGCGATGCCGGCGCACGACGCTTTTCGCGCAACGTCCTCATCGCCTTCATTCCGTCCGTCATCGTCGGCGGACTGGCACACGACTTCATCAAACAGGTGCTGTTTTCGCCCTATGTCGTGGTCGTCAGCCTTGTTGCAGGCGGGATTGCGATCCTCGTGATCGAACGGTGGGCCAAGCGCCGTGCGGTCGTTGCCGGCGACGTCGAACACCTGTCGCCATCGCTCGCGCTCGGGATCGGGCTTTGCCAGCTTCTCTCGCTCATCCCCGGCGTGTCTCGCTCCGGCGCGACCATCATGGGCGGCGTTGCGTTGGGTGTCGAGCGTCGAGCGGCCACGGAATTCTCGTTCTTCCTGGCGATCCCGACCATGTTCGGCGCCGCTACGCTCGATCTCTATAAGAACCGCGACATCATCGGGGTCGATGACGTGATGGCGATCGGTGTCGGGCTGGTGGTGTCGTTCGTCGTCGCGATGGCGGTCGTAAGATGGCTCGTCCGCTACGTCGGTCGGCACGGTTTCGAGCCGTTCGGGTGGTATCGGATCGTCTTCGGCTTCGTGGTCGCCGGGTTGCTCGCCTCGGGCTGACCGACGCGCTGCCTTCCGTCGGCTTCTTTGCCACTCTGCAAGCAACGGAATGACAATGCCTCTTTGGACAGGTTTCCTGGTCGTGTTCCTTGGCTCGGGCATCGGCGGAATGCTGCGCCACGGGGTTGGTCTGCTTGCCCTGCGTTTCACGGGTGCGAACTTTCCCTGGGGTACGCTCGTCATCAACGTCGTCGGCTCGGCGTTGATGGGCCTGATGATCGGCCTGTTCGCGGCAAGGAGCATCAACGATCCCGAACTGCGGCTGTTCGTGACGACCGGACTGATCGGCGGCTTTACGACATGGTCGACCTTCTCGCTGGATATCGTGACGTTATGGGAACGCGGCGAGATCGGCTCTGCCATTGCTTATGCCGCTGCCAGCATCGTGCTGTCGTTGACGGTCCTGGCAATCGCCCTTCTCGCCGCGCGGCGCTGGGGATGATGCGAACAGCTGCACCAACGCACGGTGTTGACCGATACTGATATCGATCAGGAACGCTCTCGAAAGAATGACGTTTGCCCGGAACTGCAACGGGAGAATTTTCATGAAGATGCTGCTTGCGGCAACGGTCGCGATCGCGTTGGCGACGCCTGCTTTTGCCGATAATGACATGCCCACCAAGGCGCAGCGCGCATCGGTGATGAAGGCAATCCGCGCCGCTGGCTGCACCAATCCGACGAAGGTCGAGCGTGACGACGGTGGATTCGAGGTGGACAACGCCCGTTGCAAGGACGGCGTGTACGATCTGAAGCTGTCAGCGGACTACAAGATCATCTCGCGCGAGCGCGAGGACAACGACTGACCATGCCCGGCGCTCGCGCCGGCAGGCCGGGCGCCGCATGACTGACTATTTGCTACTCGTCCTGGGTGCGTTCTTTGCAGCCGCAATCTCGGGGTCTGCGGGCTTCGGAGGCGCATTGTTGCTCCTGCCGCTCCTCAACCAAGTCGTCGGCGTGACCGAAGCAGTGCCGCTGCTGACGATCGTCCAGATCATCGGTAACGGTGCCCGTGCCGTCATGAACTGGCAGCAGATACGCTGGCGCCCGATCTTGCTGTTTCTCGCGGCGGCCATTCCGCTGTCGATGCTGGGGGCATTGTCCTTCGCATCACTTCCGACCAGCCTCGTCACTCGCCTGGTCGGTGGAGCGATCCTGTTGCTCGTCGTTCTCAAGGCGACGGGTATGATCGCGTTCAAGCCATCGCGCCGGGTTCTGGTCGTCGGGGGTGGCATTACCGGCCTGCTATCCGGCCTTGTGGGCAGTGCCGGACCGCTCGGCGCCGCGGTCTTCCTCAGCCTCGGCCTGCCCCCGCTCGCCTATGTTGCGAGCGATGCGACTGCGGCCATTGCCATGCACGGTGCCAAGACCATCGTTTATGGCGCGACGATCGATCTTGGACCGGCTTTCTGGCCCCTTGCGATTGCGATGGGCCTCGCGATGATCGCCGGCACCTGGGCCGGGCGCTCGCTTATCAAGCGACTGCCCGTCGACCGCTTTCGCCAATTCGTGATGGTCCTGCTCGCACTGATCGCGGTGCAGATGATCGTCATGGGCTGACAATAGGGGATCGGCGCAATAGCCGTATCCCGTCACTGCTTATCCGAAAGTCCGTGCGATGGATGCCTCCACCGTACTGCTGCTCGCCCTTCTGATGATGGCGGGTGCGGCACTCTACACCTCGGTCGGCCATGCCGGCGCATCGGCCTATCTGGCGATCATGGCGCTGTTCTCGCTGCCCGCCGAGACGATGCGCCCGACCGCGCTGATCCTCAACATTCTCGTCGCAAGTTTCACGACCTGGCGCTTCGTGCGCGCCGGGCAATTCAATGCAAGGCTGCTGCTGCCGTTCGTGATCGGCGCGATCCCGGCCGCCTATCTGGCAGGGCAAGTCCATCTGCCGGGGTACATCTACCGCCCGATCGTCGCGGCCGTGCTGCTGCTTGCCGCGATCCGCCTGTTGTGGCCGTCGAAGCATGAAGCGCCGGAACCGGTGCCGCCTCGCCATGGAATCGCGATCCTCTCCGGAGCGGGCATCGGCGCGCTGTCTGGGCTGACCGGGACAGGGGGCGGCATATTCCTCAGTCCGCTCGTGCTGCTCCTGGGCTGGGAGACGCCGCGCCGCACGTCGGGACTGTCGGCCGCCTTCATCCTGTGCGTCTCGATCGCCGGGTTGCTTGACAACCTCACGTCGGTCGGCCGGTTGCCGCGCGAGTTGCCGATCTTTGTCGTGGCCGTCTTTCTCGGCGCGCTGATCGGCACCCGGCTCGGTGTGTCGAAGCTCGATTCCCGGCGCCTGCTTCAGGCGCTCGGCGCTGTCCTTCTGATCGCAGCCGGGAAACTGGCGCTCACCTGACGTTGCCCCCGGAATCACGCTTGGCCCATCGCAGTGTGAAATAGCCGAGCAGACCGGAAATCAGCGAGCCGGCAAGAACACCGATCTTGGCCTCCGCCTGGAGGAGGGGACTGCTCGGAAAGGCGAGCAGCGTGATGAAGATGCTCATCGTGAACCCGATGCCGCACAGGAGCGCTACCCCGAGCATCTGAAGCCGCCCCGCATGTGCGGGCCTGTCGGCCAGCCCCAGCCTGACCGCGATCGACGCAAAGCCGAAGACGCCTCCGACCTTGCCGAGCAGCAATCCTGCCGCGACGCCGAGCGTGACGGGCGCGACCAGCGCGCTCGGCGGGAGCCCCAGCACCGGCACCGCGGCATTCGCCAGCCCGAAGACGGGAACGATCAGAAAGCTCACCGGCAGATGCAGGGCATGTTCCAGTCGATGCAGCGGGCTGACGCAGGCATGGTCGGATCGACCGGGAGTGCGCTCCATCGGTATGGTGAAGGCCAGCATGACACCGGCGAGCGTCGCGTGGATGCCCGAGCGCAGAACCAGTACCCAAAGAACGATGCCCACGAGAAGATAGGGCGACAGGCGTCGTACCTTGAACAGGTTGAACCCGATCAAAACCGCGAGCGCCGCTCCCGCCCCCGCTAGTGCAGGCAACGAGAGGTCGGCCGTGTAGAACAGCGCGATGATGAGCACCGCGCCGAGATCGTCGATGATCGCCAGCGCCGCGAGAAACACGCGCAACGATGCAGGCACGCGATTACCGAGCAGTGCGATGACGCCCAGCGCGAAGGCGATATCGGTCGCCGCGGGGATCGCCCATCCGGCCGCGGTCGGTCCGGCATTGAATGCGAGATAGATAAGAGCGGGCACGATCATGCCGCCGGCGGCTGCGATGCCCGGCAGGACGCGCCGCGGCCATGTCGAGAGCTGGCCGTCTACTACCTCGCGCTTGATCTCCAGCCCGACGAGCAGGAAGAACACCGCCATCAGACCGTCATTGATCCAGTGTTCGAGCGACAGCGGCCCGACATAGGCGTGCAGCATCGCTGCATAACCCGGTCCGAGAGGCGAGTTGGCGATGATGAGCGCAACCACCGCGGCGGCCATGAGAACCAGTCCGGCTGATGACTGTGCTTCGAGAAAACGGCGGATCGCACTGGGGTGCGATTGGGCATGGCTCATCAACAGGGTATCCGGACGTGAGAATTCGGACGCTGGCGGCCCGACCAGCGTAAGAACCTGCCCACCTCCGAATATGGCGGCGAACACCCGGGGAGAGCTATCGCATCGTCACATCATCAGGGCAACGTCATGTCGTGCCGTGAGCCCATCGTACAATTGAAACGATCCAAGCAGGCCCTTGAGAGCTGCAGCGGCCGCTATCATCAAACAGGCGGTCGACATCCGATCGGTATCCGAGGTCTTATCGCTCGTCCCACCAAGGAACGGCCAACGAGACGAGGGGACGTTCTCGGAATCGATCGCGCTTCGGGACAGTGTGAAAGCGATCAGTCCGGGATCAATGCCCAACCGCGTATCTGCAACGTCGCCATCGTCGTAAGCGCCGACACATCGACTTCGACGACCTTGTCGACCTCAGCAGGGGCAATCCCGTTCCCGACCAGAGCCTGGCTGCACACCCGAACGGACACGCCTGCTCGTTTCAACGCCGCTATCAGGGCAAGATTAGGGTTCGTGGCAGCGCCGGTTTTCGTCGCATACGCCCCATTTTCAGCAATAATCGGTGTCGCCGGGCCGTGGACGATCACGACCACATCTCCCTGTGCTGGCCGCACGTTGTCCGCGCCGAGCAGATTCAGAAAGCGCGCGACCTTCTCCAGCGAGGGATTGACCTTGTCGGGGGATGACGCCGCCTTCGTCACGCTGAACAGTACCCGATAGCGCAGGGAGCGGTCCGGCCGCTCAACCGCGCCTTCTACCGGCGTGATCTTGCCATAGCCGGCAATCACGGGCTGTTGAGCGGTGCCTCCCGCTGACCCGGCACTGCTCATGACGGCAAGGCATCCTGCAACTGCGATAACGGGAAGCCGCATCTCATTTTTCCTTCCACAACCGGAATGATCATCCGACCCTCGCAAACACGGCCGCGCCCATGTTTCGCGGCCGCGCGGCAACCGACGCCCCGCGCGCTCGCGCCGGACGGGGAGCGGGAGCTGCTTCCTCCACGGCTGTATCGTCAGCGCCGAACATCGCTTCCAGCGTGCGCACGCACAGTGCAGCTGCGTCATCGGCAAGCCGGTAGTGAACCTGCTTGGCTTCACGTCTTGTCTTCACCAGATCGGCGCGGCGCAGCTCGGCAAGCTGCTGGCTGAGGGCCGGTTGGGTCACGCCGGTAGCAGCCTCTATGTCCGCAACCTGACGCTCACCGCCGAGCAGATAGGACAGGATCATGAGGCGCTGAGGCTGGGCGAACACGCGCAGCTTTTCGACCGCCGCATCGGCGATCGCGCGGGATTGATGGATCGCTGTCATCGATCGGCCTTTAACTGATGAAACCAGTCGTCACCGGCGCTACCCGGCAAGGCAGGCGGCAGCAGGACATCATCACCCGGCTGCCAGTCGGCCGGCGTATAGGCTTGCCCATCGGCCGAACGCTGCAATGCCCTGACTGTGCGGAGCATCTCGTCGACGGATCGCCCGACGTTCATCGGATACCAGTTGAGCGCACGGATAATGCCTTCGGGATCGATGAAATAAGTCGCGCGGACGGCTGAGGCGTCGCCGGCCTGTTCGTCGAGCATGCCGTAGGCGTAACCCACCGCCATCGACGGGTCTTCGACGACCGGGAACGGCACCTCTACACCGAAGACATCCTTGATCGCGCGCAACCAGGCGACGTGCGAATACAGGCTGTCGACCGACAACCCGAGCAGGACGCAATCCAGCTCCTCGAATTGCGGTGCGGCCTTCGCCAAGGCCACGAACTCGCTGGTGCAGACCGGCGTGAAATCAGCCGGGTGCGAAAAGAACACGACCCAACGACCACGATACTGATCGAGCGACATCTCGCCCTGCGTCGTGCGGGCAATGAAATTCGGGGCCGCGTCCCCGATGCGCAACGAGCGCGGTACGTCTGCATCCATCGTTTCCATGCTTTTCAGATGGCACGGGCAGCCCGTTGACGCAAGCAGATTATACAACTACATAAACCATGAAATCAATAAATGGAGACGATCGTGGAGTCGGCGTTAAACAAGGCAGTTGCGCAGATTGAACGTGCGAAGGCGGCAGGAGCGCCGATTGTCCATTCCTTCTTCGATGAGCCGACCAACACCGCGACCTACGTCGTCTGGGACCCTGCCACGCGGAAGGCGGCGATCGTCGACAGCGTCCTGGACTTCGACGCCGCGGCAGGCCGCACCGGGACGACATCAGCGGACGCGGTCATCGCATATGTGCGGGAGCACGGCCTCTCGATCGAATGGCTGCTCGAAACCCATGCCCATGCCGATCACCTGTCTGCGGCGCCCTATCTGCAAAAGGTGCTGGGTGGTCAGCTCGCGATCGGCCGCGAGATCATTCGCGTGCAGAACGTCTTCGGCAAGATTTTCAACGCCGGAACCGACTTCGAACGCGACGGCTCCGAGTTCGACCGCCTGTTCGACGATGGCGACCGTTTTGCGATCGGCGACATCGAGGCCATCGCGCTGCATGTGCCGGGGCACACCCCCGCCGACATGGCCTATGTCATCGGCGACGCGGTCTTCACCGGCGATACCCTCTTCATGCCGGATTACGGCACCGCACGCGCGGATTTCCCCGGTGGTGATGCGCGCCAGCTATTCCGCTCGATCCGCCGGCTGATGCAGTTGCCTGACGAGACGCGACTGTTCCTGTGCCACGACTACAAGGCTGCGGGTCGCGACCGGTATGTCTGGGAAACGACCGTGGGCGCGCAGCGCGTCGGCAACGTCCATGTCCACGAAGGGGTGAACGAAGACGACTTCGTCGCGATGCGCACCAGTCGGGACGCCACCTTGGCGATGCCCAAGCTCATCCTGCCGTCGGTGCAGGTGAACATGCGCGGCGGCCATCTGCCGGCGCCGGAAGCCAACGGCACCCGCTACCTCAAGATTCCACTGGATGCGCTGTGATGCCCGAATTTTTTCCCCATGCCATGCCGCTTGCCGGCTTCATCGGTGGCCTGATGATCGGTGTCGCTGCGGCGATCATGTTGCTGGGCAACGGTCGGATCGCCGGGGTCAGCGGGATGTTCGCGCGTGTCCTCGGCCTCTCCGAAGGGGGCGCTCCCTGGATGACAGCACTGCTTTTCACGGCAGGGCTGCCGCTGGGTGCGGCGCTGGCCGCGGCCGATGTGGATGTGGAAGCCCGCTTCCCGACATCCCTTGGGCTGATCGCCGTCGCCGGGCTGATCGTCGGGATCGGTACGCGGCTCGGCGCGGGGTGCACCAGCGGTCACGGCGTCTGCGGCCTGTCGCGCCTGTCGCCGCGGTCCATCGTTGCGACGGGTACGTTCATGGCGACCGGTATCGCCACCGTGACCCTCATGCGTCTGGCGGGAGTGGTATCGTGATGCGCCAGAGCCTCCTTTCGCTCATGAGCGGCACGCTGTTCGGCGCCGGCCTCGCCGTGTCCGGCATGATCGATCCTGCGCGGGTGCGGGCGTTCCTCGACGTCGCCGGTGCCTGGGACCCGACCCTCGCCTTCGTCATGGCCGGAGCGATCCTGCCGATGGCGCTGGCCTGGCTCATCGTGCGTCGGCGCTCCACGCCGATCGTCGCCGAGCAATTCCATACGCCCGCCACGTCGCCGATCGACGCGCGCCTCATCGGCGGTGCCGCCCTGTTCGGCATAGGCTGGGGCCTTGTCGGCCTGTGCCCGGGCCCTGCCATCGCCGCACTCGCGATCCAGCCTGCCCCCGCGCTGCTCTTCATCGCTGCAATGGCGCTCGGCGCAGCCATCCACTGCTTCGCACTCACCCCACGCCGTTCGGCGTGACCGGATAGGAGACGTCACATGGCCTTCAAGAAGATCACATCGTCCTTCTCGGCTGCTCCCCAACTTACCCGAAATGACGTCGCTGCTGCCGCACAGGCAGGATACCACTCGATCATTTCGAGCCGGCCCGATGGCGAGGAGCCAGGGCAGCCGAGCGCGCACGAAATGGCCCGGATCGCCGAAGAACATGGCCTTGGGTTCGCCCATGTCCCGATCGTGCCGGGCAAGGCGACCGATGCCGATGCGGACCGGATGAAGGAAGCGCTGGCCTCGCTGCCGGGGCCGACGCTCGGCTTCTGCCGAAGCGGCACGCGGGCGGCCACCCTATGGGCGCTGGCGGAGGCGGATCACGCCGATCCGGCGACGATCATCGGTCAGGCCAAGGCAGCCGGATACGATCTGGCCGATCTGAAGTCGGCGCTCGCCCGCCGTTCCGGAAAGGCCGGCAAATGACCTACGACATCGTCATCATTGGAGGCGGAGCCGCGGGTATCGCAACGGCCGCCAGCATTCTGAAGCGCAACGCCCAAGTGTCGATCGCGGTCGTCGATCCGGCCCAAGATCACTATTATCAGCCCGGTTGGACGTTGGTCGGGGCGGGCGTTTTCACCCCCGAACAGACCCGCAAGGCGGAAGCCGACGTGATGCCCAAGGGCGTCGAATGGATCCGGCTGCCTGCGATTGCCATCGACCCCGAGCGTCGGGCGATCACCCTGGGCGACGGGGATACGATCGCTTACCGTGTCCTGATCGTCGCCCCCGGCCTGCGCCTCGCATGGGAAAAGATCGCCGGGCTTCCCGAAGCACTCGGCCGCAACGGTGTCACGTCCAATTACCGCTACGATCTGGCACCTTACACCTGCCAGCTTGTCCAGGAATTGCAGCGGGGACGCGCGCTGTTCTCGCAACCGCCGATGCCGATCAAATGCGCCGGCGCTCCTCAAAAGGCGATGTACCTGTCCTGCGACATCTGGCGCGATCACGGTGTTCTTCCAGCGATCGACGTCGAGTTTCACAACGCCGGCCCGGCGCTGTTCGGCGTTGCGACCTACGTCCCTGCGCTGATGGAATATGTCGGGAAGTACGGGATCGACCTCAGGCTCGAATCCAACCTAGTCGCGGTCGACGCCGATCGGCGTATTGCCACGTTCGAGCACAAGCGGGACGGCGTCAGCGAGCGGGTCGAGCGCGAGTTCGACATGCTCCACGTCGTGCCGCCTCAGGTTTCGCATGACGTCGTCGCCAAAAGTCCGCTCGCGGCGGCAAACGGCTTCGTCGAGGTCGATGAGGCCACGCTGCGCCACAAGCGGTACGACGACGTCTTTGCCTTGGGCGATGCTGCCGGGACGAGCAATGCGAAGACGGCCGCGGCAGCCCGCAAGCAGGCACCCGTGGTGGCGGTCAACGCGCTCGCCGCACTCGATGGTAAAGCCCCAGTCGCCGACTATGACGGTTATGGATCGTGCCCGCTTACCGTCGAGCGCGGCAAGATCGTCCTTGCCGAGTTCGGCTATGGTGGAAAACTCCTCCCCAGCTTTCCGTCGTGGCTGCTGAACGGCACGCGCCCGACGCGCGCGGCCTGGTTCCTGAAGGAGCGGATGCTGCCCCCGATCTATTGGCAGGGCATGCTGAAAGGCCATGAGTGGATGGCGGCTCCGCATGAGATCGGCAAGGCGGCATGACCCTCGAACCGATCCAGTATCTGCTGGGCGCGCTGTCGGGCAGCCTGGTGGGCTTCACCCTCGGTCTGGTCGGCGGGGGAGGCTCGATCCTCGCTGTCCCGCTCATGGTCTATCTGGTGCGCGTGCCCAACGCCCACCTCGCCATCGGCACGAGCGCGTTCGCGGTCGCCGCTAACGCTGCAACCGGGCTGATCGGTCATGCAAGGGCGCACACCGTTAAATGGCGCTGTGGCGGCATGTATGCGACCGCCGGCGTCATCGGTGCCCTGTTCGGCTCCACTGCGGGCAAGGCCGTCGACGGCGGCAAGCTCCTATTCCTGTTCGCGCTGGTCATGGTCGTCGTCGGCGTCCTGATGCTGCGCGGGCGGGGTGACACGGGTAGCCCGGGAGCGGAGTGCAACCGGGAAAAGGCACCGAAGGTGCTGGGCTATGGCCTCGGCACCGGTCTGTTCTCGGGCTTCTTCGGCATCGGCGGGGGCTTTCTGATCGTCCCCGGCCTGATCGGGTCGACGGGCATGCCGATTTTGAACGCTGTCGGCACGTCATTGGTCGCCGTCACCGCGTTCGGGCTGACGACGGCCGCCAATTACGCGTTTTCCGGTCTGGTGGACTGGCCGCTCGCTTTCGTGTTCATCGCCGGTGGGGTTGTCGGTGGCCTGATCGGCACGCGGATCGCGAAGCGCCTCGGCACCGGCGGCACGCTCACCACGGTCTTCGCCGTCCTGATCTTCGTGGTGGCGGCCTATATGATTTGGAAGAGCACGGCCGCGTTTCTCTGATGGGGGGTGCGATTGCCATCGGGCCGCTGATGCTGGTCGTCGATCGCGGGCTTGCTGTGCTATGCATCGTCGTGTTCCTTGGCCTCACGACGCTGGCCGGTCGGTTCCGCTTCCCTCGCGTATCGGCAGCCGCAACCAGCGCCATCGTCGCTGGAATGGTCGCGGCGCGGACCGGTTACGTCGCAGCGCATTGGTCGAGCTACGCCGACGCTCCGCTGTCCATCCTTGCCGTGTGGAAGGGCGGCTTTTCCCCCGTCGCAGGGCTTCTCGGCGCTGCGGCGACGCTGGCCACCCGGCTTGGCCGCTCAAGCGCGCTGGCGGCAGGCTGGGGAGCGTTGGCTGTTGCGGGTGGCCTCTGGTTCTCGCTTCAGGCCCTGATGCCTCCCGTGACCTACGGCCCGTTCCCCTATCATTTCAACCTGACGACCCCGTCCGGCGCTCCGCTTCCGCTTGATCGCCTCCGTGGCAGGCCGTTCGTGGTCAACCTGTGGGCGACATGGTGCGGCCCGTGCCGGCGTGAGCTGCCGATGCTCGATGCGGTTGCATCGCGCCCTGGCGAGGTCCCGATCCTTCTTGCCGATCAGGGCGAGGCACAAGCGATCGTCAGCGGCTTTCTCGACCGTGAAGGTGTCGGTGCGCGGCATGTCGCGCTCGACCCCGATCGCGGGCTTTCCCAAGCCCTGAAGGTGGTGGGATATCCCGCAACGGCTTTCGTCGCAGGCGACGGCACGATCGTGCAGCTCCAGCTCGGCGAATTGTCACGCGCTGCCCTCGCCGATGGAATCGAATTAGCAAGGAAACACCGATGAACCGTCGCAACCTGTTGTCGCGGGGCCTCCTGGCTGCGCTTGCCTTCGCCGCACCGATCACGCCTCTCATGGCCCAGCAGCCCGATCTGTCGCGCAAGTCCGTCGTCGATGATCCCGCGGCTCCCAAGCGCGCGGGCAAGACCTATGATGTCACGGTGGTCGAGTTCTTTGACTACAACTGCCCCTATTGTCGTCGCATGGAGCCGGTGCTGAACGCCCTGCTTCACTCCGACCCGAAAGTACGGGTCGTGTACCGGGACTGGCCGATCTTCGGACCTGCCTCGCGTGAGGCGTCACGCGCGGCCGTCGCGAGCCAATGGCAGGGCAGGCATGCCGCCTTTCACGAGGCCCTCATGACCTCGCCGGCGCGGCTCGACAGCGCGGGCGTCAAGGCAGCGGCTGCCAAAGCCAGGGTCGACTGGCCCCGTCTGCAACGCGATTTGAAGACGCGTGGCGCCGAAATCGACGCACTGCTCACGCGCACCGATAGCATCGCCCAAGCGATCGGTTTCAACGGAACGCCGGCGTTGATCGTCGGCTCGCAGGTCGTCGCCGGTGCTGTCGATCTCCCGACGTTGCATCGTCTCGTCGCGGAAGCGCGCAAAAAACCTGCGGCGCGCTGACCATGCCCGGGCCGCTCAATCGGAGACAGCTTGCCGGCTTAGGCGCGGTGGTCGTGGGTGGTTGGGCAGTCGGGCAGGTTCTGTGGCGTACCGCCCCGATCGGGCGCGACGTCGGGCCGACCGCTGACCTGATCCTGGCCGGCAATGGCTCGCCTGAGGACGGGCCTGCCGACGCTACGCTCCGGCTTGCCGTGTTCAGCGACTATCGTTGTCCGGCTTGCCGTCACGGGTTTCCCGCGCTGGAAGAGGCTGTGCAGCGCGACGGCAAGGTGCGGGTCATCTACAAGGACTGGCCGATCTTCGGTCCACCATCCGAACGTGCCGCAAGCGTGGCGCTCGCGTGCGCCGAGCAAGGGATTTACCCAGTCGTCCACCGTGCGTTGATGACGGACAGCCGCACGATCGACGACGCAATGCTGCGGGACGTCGTGATGCGCGCTGGCGGCGACTGGCTGCGCGCGACGACTTGGCTTGCGGCCCATGCTGACGCTGTCGCAGCCCGCCTGCGGGCGAACGGTCAGGAAGCCTATTCGATCGGGCTAGCCGGCACCCCGGGTTATCTTGCCGGTCGCCTGTTGGTGATGGGCGCGATCGACACCGGCGATTTCAAACGGCTGTTCGCGCGTGCGCGGGAAGAAAGCTGACGATGCGAGAGGATACGAAACATGATCGAGTATAATCACAAGGGCATGACGATCGCGTCACTCCATGACGAGCGCACCGGCAGCTTCCAGTATGTCGTAGTTGACGAGGCCACGAAGGTCGCCGCGATTATCGACCCGGTCCTCGATTTCGATCCGCGCGCCGGTGCGACCGCAACCGACAATGCCGATTTGATCCTCGAATATGTGCGCGCGAAGCGTCTTACAGTAGAATGGGTACTCGATACCCATTCCCACGCCGATCACTTCTCCGCTGCTCCGTACCTTGCTGAAAAGACAGGTGGCAAAACCGCGATCGGCGCCAAGGTCATAGAGGTGCAGAAGCTTTGGCAGGACATCTACTGCCTGCCCGACCTGCCCGTCGATGGCAGCCAGTGGGATCGCCTGTTCGCCGATGGCGAGCAGTTCAGGATCGGCTCGCTCGACGCGCACGTCATGCTGTCGCCCGGCCACACGCTCGCCTCGATCACCTATGTCGTGGGTGACGCGTCGTTCGTTCACGACACCCTTATGGTGCCTGACAGCGGCACGAGCCGGGCGGATTTCCCTGGCGGGGACGCGCACGCGCTTTGGCGCTCGATCCGCGCTATCCTCGACCTCTCGCCTGAAACCGCCACCTATGTCGGGCATGACTACGGCAAGGACGGTCGCGAGGTAGTCGGCCGCTCGACCGTGGCGGACCAGCGCCGAGACAACATCCATGTGCGCGACGGCATAGACGAGGCGGAGTTCGTGGCGACCCGCGAGAAGCGCGACGCTTCGCTGCCATTACCCGACCTGATGCTCGCTGCGCTTCAGGTCAACATTCGTGGCGGCCGGCTCCCCGATGCGGAGGCGTGCGGGACGGCTTTCCTCAAGGTGCCTTTGAACCGCTTCGGCCCAGCTGCGGAATAGTCCGGTCTGCCGCGATGCGTCTGATAGCGGACCGGACGCTCCTGACATTCTCTCCTTCTAACTGCGACGAGCAAATCAGCTCGTCGTGGTCAAATATCAATCCTCGCGAAACATCTCGCGCTGAGACTTGTCCAGTTCCTCGGCATAGCGTCGTCGGGCATAGGATTCCGATAGAATGCCGAGGACTTTGCCGTCACCGGCGACAATGGCCATTTCGTCGGCTCCTGCGGTATCGAACGCTGTCATGACCTCCTTGATGCCTTCGTCAGGCTCCAGAACCTGCTCCCTGTGGATCGCGAGCGTTCCGACCGCGTCTGTTGTCGACACACCCTCAGCAAAGGCGCTGGCCGTCTGTACGATCCCAGCGTAACGATCCTGATCGTCGATCACCACGACCCGGCTCGTCGATCCTAACGGGAAAAGCCGTCGAAACTCGGCGACAGTGATCCGGGCGGGCGTCGCCCGCTCTACCTTCCGCATCATCCGTCCGGCGGTCAGCGTGCGAACCCAACCGACGTCGCGGGCACTCTTGATGGTTTCTCCACGAAGATGGAGACGCCACGTCGAGAAGGAATAGCCGAACGTCTCGCGTACGATCGTCGACGATACCAGCCCAGCGGCGATGGTCGCGCCGGCGAGGGAGAAGTCGTGCGTCGCCTCCAACACCAGCATCGCCATCGTCATCGGGCCCCCGACGACCGCAACGGCCAGCGCCGCCATCCCCACCAGCGCTGCATTAGTAGGATCGACCAGCGGATGCCCTGCAAGCCAACCCAGTCCACCCGCGTAGAGCTGGCCCAGAAGACTGCCGAGGAAGAGCGATGCGAAAAAGAGTCCGCCTCGGAAACAGAAGGCCAGCGATACGATCGATGCCGCGCTTTTCAGAACGAGAATGGCTGCCAGGATCATCAGCGGCACGCCATACTCCAGATCGATGTGAAGGGCGCCGTGACCCGCCGACAGGACTTGGGGTGTTAGCCAGGCCAGCGGAACAAGCAGCACCCCTCCGATGATGGGTCGCAACGAGGCGCGGATCGGCAGGCGTCGGCTCAGCGCCTCGACATCGGCCACGGCGCGCATCAGCAGGATGCCGATCGCCGCGGCGATGGCGCCGAGGCCGGCGTAGATCAGGTAATGGTGGGTCTGAACCTGCTCGCCGACCGTCGCGTCGACGATGTAAGGCTGCGCACCGAAGCCCTGTGCCACGAGCACGCCGGATAGCGACGCTGCCGCAACGGGTGCGATCGCAGCGGGTGTGTAGGCACCGATGACGATCTCGAACGCGTAGAAGGCACCTGCCAGCGGTGCACCGAATGCCCCTGCAATGGCTGCACCGGCACCGGCCCCTACGAGGACGCGAAGGTCGGCGCGTCTCAGCCTGAACCATCCGCCCGCGATCGATGAGACAAGCCCCCCAAGCTGCGCATAGGCGGCTTCGAGGCCGACCGAGGCGCCGAAGCCGTTCGAGATGATCGTCTGGCCGGAGATAACAAGACTGTCGCTCCACGACATGCGACCGCCGTGCAGAGCATTGGCCTCCACCGCGTCGACCATCTTCCGGGCTCGCGCCTTCACGACCCACGAGAACAGCGCCAGGATGGCACCGCCGAGGGGCAGCGCGAGGAGCGCCAAGGCGGGGATCGCCGGCGTCGAGCTCAGGCGCTGTCCGCTTGGCAGCGCGAATAGCAGGTGCTGTATGGTCCGGGCGATCGCGCCTTGCACCACACTCAGCAGACCGGCAGCACCGCCGATTACAACGGCCAGAAGGATAAGGAACGCCTCGCTGGCACGCACTCTTCGGCGCAACCATGACGCCGCCATTCGCAGTGCTGTGACGTCCAGCCTCATGCCATCGTCATCACGCATGTCGCGCCGTGCGCCTTTAGTCGTCATCACGAAGGAGCACCGCGAACACAATCAGGGCGATGGCACCGCTGAGCGTCCAAAGCACAACCGAACCCGCCCATGTCTCTGTCCAGGCGGCAGCGGTCAAGCTGATCAGCAGGGTGATAATGAGTAGCGGCGCGAGGAGAGGAGAGCCGGGAAGACGCATGGTCCCCGTTAGCCCCAAGCTCTTGTCCGGACTATCCTTCTTGGTCGAATTGTCCTTCGGCAGCGCATCCGGAACAGTTTGTGCGGCAAGCCGAGCGCGATGCGCGGCCAAGGCTCCTTGCTTCCGTTCCGCTCCCTGAGGAGGCCATTAGAAGGCTCGGAAAGGGAAGCCTCATTGTCGTTTGATTCGCTGTACCGTCGTCTCTCTATCGTTGCTGGTCTGACCGTGGTTACCGGATGCGTTCCGGCCGGACGACAACCCCTGCCACCCGCATCCGTACCGATCACCGTCCAGACGACCACACCCGTCCGGATACCGCCGAAATTGGTGCAACCCCGGCCACAGCCATCTGCCGGCCTGCTCAATGTGTAGGGCGGTGACAAACCCGGCCACGGGAGCGCCGGCATAGGTGCCGGTGCGGCGGAGAGAAATCCTGCCAGTGGTAAGCTGCTCCATTTGGGG